>CAWEKT010000005.1:0-12026 GCA_963809765.1 uncultured Thermoleophilia bacterium | reverse complement strand
GCGCTTCCCGGCGAGGAACTCGGCGTCGATCGACGTGATCTTCTCCGGCTCGGCGTAGGCGAGCTCGTGGCCGTGCGTGTCGTCGCTCACGACTCCACCGCCCGCAGGTCCGTGACGCTCGCGGTCTGGCTCGCCTCGAGGTCGTCCTCGGCCTTCTTCGCCAGCAGCCGCTTCACCTCGGCCGAGGATCTCGTGCTCGGTCACGCCGACCGTGTAGTGTCGTGCCCGCGAGCGGCACCTTCGCCATCGCGGACGCCTCGGCGGTGAGCGCCGCGAGGTCCTCCGGCTCGAGCGAGTGCACGTTCGTCTTGCCGCACGCGCGCGCGAGCATCTGCAGCTCCATCGTCAGCGTCGTGAGGAAGTTGTAGACGCGGAGCGACGCGTCCTCGACGACGAGCCGCTTGCGCAGCTCCGGATCCTGCGTCGTGATCCCGACGGGGCAGCGGCCCGTGTGGCAGTGGTAGCACTGGCCGGCCGGGACGCCGACGGTGCCCTCGTAGTCGGTGACGCCGGGGATCTCCTTGTTGCAGTTGAGCGCCATCAGCGCCGAATGGCCGATCGCCACCGCCTTCGCGCCGAGCGCGAGGCACTTGGCGACGTCGGCGCCGTTGCGGATCCCGCCGGCCACGACGAGGTCGATCTCGTCGGACAGGCCGACGTCCTCGAGCGCCCGCCGCGCCTCGGGGATGGCCGCCATCAGCGGGATGCCGGTCTCCTCGGTGGCGATGTGCGGCCCGGCGCCGGTGCCGCCCTCGGCGCCGTCCAGGTAGATGATGTCCGGCCCGCACTTGGCCGCCATGCGCACGTCGTCGTAGACGCGCGAGGCGCCGAGCTTGAGCTGGATCGGGATCTGGTAGTCGGTCGCCTCCCGGATCTCCTGCACCTTCAGCGAGAGGTCGTCGGGGCCGAGCCAGTCGGGGTGCCGCGCCGGCGAGCGCTGGTCGATGCCGGCCGGGAGCGAGCGCATCTCCGCCACCTGCTCGGTCACCTTCTGCCCCATCAGGTGGCCGCCCAGCCCGACCTTGCAGCCCTGCCCGATGAAGAACTCGACCGCGTCGGCGAGCATCAGGTGGTGCGGGTTGAACCCGTACCGGCTCTGGATGCACTGGTAGTACCACTTGGTGGAGTAGTCGCGCTCCGGCGGGATCATCCCGCCCTCGCCCGAGCAGGTCGCCGTGCCCGCCATCGAGGCGCCCTTGGCGAGCGCCATCTTCGCCTCGAGGCTCAGCGCGCCGAACGACATGCCCGTGATGTAGATGGGGATGTCGAGCTCGATCGGCTTCTTCGCGAAGCGGGCGCCGAGCACGGTCTTCGTCTCGCACTTCTCGCGGTAGCCCTCGATCACGAAGCGGGTCAGCGTGCCGGGGAGGAAGACGAGCTCGTCCCAGTGCGGCATCGGCTTGAAGACGGAGAAGCCGCGCATCCGGTAGCGGCCGAGCTCCGACTTGATGTGGATGTCGTTGATCACCTCGGGCGTGAAGATGCGGCTGCGCCCGAGGACGTCCTTCCTGCCGGGTGCGTCGGCCATCCCTAGATCACCAGCTTCCTCTCGGCGGGCTCGAGCGAGTCGTAGTTGTAGAGCACCTTCCCGCAGACGAACTTCTGCAGCTCGGGCGGCGAGCCGAGCCCGTAGATCGAGAACTTCCGCTCGATGAACTCCGTGTCGGCGTCCGTCCACTCGCCGGGGACGCAGTCGATGCCGAGCGACTTCACCGTGCCGCCGACGTAGATCGTCCCGTCGTACATCGAGTCGCCGAGGCCCGGGCCCGACGTTGCCGAGGATGATCTGGCGGCCGCGCTGCATCATGAAGGCGTTCATCGAGCCGGCGTCGCCGCAGACGATGATCGTGCCGCCCTTCTGGTCGATCCCGGTGCGCGCGCCGACGCGACCCTTGACCACGAGATCGCCGCCGCGCATCGCCGCGCCCGTCAGCGAGCCGGCGTTCGAGTCGACGACGACGACGCCCGACATCATGTTCTCGCAGGCCGACCAGCCGACCCGGCCCTTGATGTGGATCTCCGGCCCGTCGATGATCCCGCAGCCGAAGTAGCCGAGCGAGCCCTCGAACGTGATCTTGCAGCGGGTCAGGATGCCGACCCCGAGCGAGTGACGCGCCTGCGGGTTCTGGACGACGACCTCCCGGATGCCCTCCTCGTAGAGGAGCCTGCGCAGCTCGAGGTTGATCGTCCGCGTCGTCAGCTCCTTCGCGTCGAAGGTCGCGACGCCGTCCTCGATCACCGCGGTGCGCGGTGCGTCGGCAAAGGGCTCGGCGAGCCCGCGCGCGTCGTAGGTGATCTGCCGCTCGCCTACCGCTGCCACACCAGCACCTCGCGCTCGTAGGGGTCGTACGTCTCGATCTCGCGGTCGAGCAGCTGGCGGATCGCGATCTCCTCCGAGGCGATCGCGACGAGCTCGTCCGACTCGTAGAGCACGAGCGGCTTCGCCGCGAGCTCGTCCTTGGCGACGCCGAGCTCGTCCTTCGTCACCGCGATGTACGTGAAGACGCCGTCGAGCTCGTCGAGCGACTTGTGCATCGACTCCTCGAGCGTCAGGCCGCCGCTCATCTCCTGGGCCAGGTAGACGGCGATGATCTCGGAGTCGCACTCCGACATGAAGCGGCGCCCCGCCCGCTCGAGCTTGCGGCGCCAGTAGAAGTAGTTCGTCAGCTGGCCGTTGTGCACGACCGCGACGTCCGAGTAGGGATACGCCCAGTACGGGTGCGCGCCGGCGATGTCCACCTCCGACTCGGTCGCCATGCGCACGTGCCCGATGGCGTGCGTGCCGCTGAAGTCGCCGAGCCCGTACTGCTCGTGCACGCTCTCCGCGTCACCGAGGTCCTTGACGATCTCGAGCGAGCTCCCGAGCGACAGCACCTCGGCCTCGGGGATGTCCTCGACGAGGTCGGCGAGCAGCTTCAGGTCGCCGTCGTAGTCGAACGAGACGCGGAACGCGTACGGCGTCTCCTCCTCGACCTCGTGCACCTGCGCGCCGAGCCTCGCGAGCCGGTTCTCGACCTCGACGCGGTGCCGGCGGAGACGGTCCTCGTACTCGAAGTCACGCGGCGTGTTCGCGTCGGCGAGCTTGAACCGCATCACGAGAGAGCCGTTCGACGGCATCCCGTAGAGCGCGTACCCGGTCGAGTCGGGGCCGCGGTGCTTCATCGACTGCAGCATCCGCGTCATCTCGTCGCCGATCGGATGAGCGGCGCCGTCCCGGTAGATGATCCCCGCGATCCCGCACATGGGTTGCTTCCCTAGACGTTCTTCCCGTCAAGGAAGAACGTCGAGGTACTCCTCCACGTCCCAGTCGGTCACGGTGGCGCAGTAGCGCTCCCACTCGTCGCGCTTGTAGTGCATGAACACCTTGTACATCTCGTCGGGCAGCGCGCGCTTGATCACGTCGTCGGCCTCGAGCGCGTCGAGCGCGTCGCCGAAGGTCATCGGGATCTTCTTGACCTCCTTGCCCTCGGCCATCGCCTCGTAGATGTTCCGCTCCTCCGGCTCGCCCGGGTCGAGCTTGCGCTCGATCCCGTCCCGCATCGCGGCGATCAGCACGGCCATCGAGAGGTACGGGTTGACGGCCGAGTCGACCGAGCGGTACTCGAACCGCCCCGGCGCCGAGACCCGCAGCGCGGTGGTGCGGTTCTGGTAGCCCCAGTCGGCGAACACCGGCGCCCAGAAGCCCGTGTCCCAGAGACGGCGATACGAGTTGACCGTCGAGGCGGTCACCGCGGTCAGCGCGCCGAGGTGCTCGAGGATGCCGCCGATCGCGTACAGGCCGATCTGGCTCGGCTTCTGCTGGTCGTCGGTGTCCGGCATGAACGCGTTCTCGTCGCCGCGCCAGAGCGAGATGTTGTGGTGGCAGCCGTTCGCCGACACGCCCATGAACGGCTTCGGCATGAAGCACGGGAACACGTTCAGCTCGCGACCGACCTGCTTGGCGATCTGGCGGAAGGTGGACAGGTTGTCGGCCGTCTTCTCCGCGCGGTCGAAGTTGAAGTTGAGCTCGATCTGACCGGGCGCGTCCTCGTGGTCGCCCTGGATCATGTCCAGGCCCATCGCGCTCCCGTACTCGATCATCTTGTGGATGATCGGCTGCAGCTCCGAGAACTGGTCGATGTGGTAGCAGTAGGGCTTCGTGACTCCCTTGACGTCGGGAGTCCCGTCCTCCTTCATCTTCAGCCACATCATCTCGGGCTCGGCGCCGGCACGGAGGTGGAGGCCGGTTGCCTGCTCGAACTCGGCCTGTATGCGCAGCAGGTTGCCGCGGCAGTCGGAGGTGAGGAACGCGCCGGGGTTCTCCCGCTCCTCGCGGTTGCGGAAGCACTGGCACCACACGCGCGCGACCTTGCGGTCCCACGGGAGCGGCTGGAAGGTGTCCGGCTCGGGCAGGCCGACGAGCTCGGCCGCCTCGGGGCCGTAGCCGATGTAGTCGCCGTGCCGGTCGACGAACAGGTTCGCGGTGGCGCCGTAGACGAGCTGGAAGCCCTTGCGCGGCGATGCTCTCCCAGTGTGCCGCGGGGACGCCCTTGCCCATGATGCGGCCGGTCACGGAGGGGAACTGGTAGTAGATGTACGTGATCCCCTCGGCGTCGATCCGCCGCCGGACGTCCTTGACGAGCTCGTCGCGCCCCTTGGCCGAGACGAAGCGCTCGAGATCGGTGCCGCCCCGCTTCGTCGCCGATCGTGCTCGCGACGGGCGGCTCTGCGGCTTGTCCTTCGTGGCCACTCCGGTCCTCCTTCTCCCTCGTCGCCGCCGGCGGGAGGCCGGGCGCGGCGAATCTCTCGACCTGCCGGTGCCCGGACACTACACCGGCGAGTCGCTCGATGCCGTGGCGGCAATCGCTATTGCCCTGGGCGGTGAGTGTCGCGCCGTGCCGCGGCAGCTCGCGCGGCTCAGTACGCTGCCGCGATGACGAGGCCGCACGAGGTGATGACCCGGGAGCAGCACGCCGAGCTCCAGGCGGAGCTGGCCGAGCTCGAGGGCCCGAGGCGCGCTGCCGCCGTCGAGGCGATCAAGGTCGCCCGCTCGTTCGGCGACCTCTCGGAGAACTTCGAGTACCACGCGGCCAAGAACGAGCAGGGCATGCTCGAGGCGCGCATCACCAAGCTCCGCACGCGCCTGCACGAGGCGGTGGTCGTCGAGCACGACACCGACGAGCAGGTCGGCGCCGGCTCGATCGTGGAGATCGTCGACGAGCACGGCGAGGCGATGGAGGTGACGATCTCCGCCGTCGGTGGGGTGTCGCCCGACTCGCCTCTCGGCCGCTCGCTCATGGGCGCCGCGGTCGGCGACGTGGTCGAGGTCGAGGCGCCGCGCGGATCCTGGAGCGCCACGGTGCGCTCGATCCGGCGCTAGCGCCGGGGAGCATCGCAGGTGGCCTCGGGCGCGGTTCGCGCGCGCGTCGACCTCCCGCCGGGATAGGCGCTCGCCGGGCGACCCGAGTCAACGGCTCTCAGGTGAGGTTTACGACGAGGTGGCGCAGGCGTTCTGCGTACGCGGGAGCCGTCGGCTCGTCCTCGTGGCGGAAGAACGCGAGCACGTCGAGGTCGCGTCGACGAGCGGGCGGATGCGCTCGCGCGAGCCGGTCGAGCGCCGCCTCGTCGTAGGGCGGGTCGCGGAAGCGAAGGTAGCGCCAGCCGGCCGGCGCCTCGCCAGTCGTCCACGCGCACGGCGCCGACCTCGGCGAGCCGGGCCTCGACGCCGTCCCACGAGTCGTCACGCAGATCGAGCGCCCAGCGGATCGCGGGATCGACCGAGCCGAGGAGCAGCTCGAGCAGCCCGTCGTCGCGCGGTGTCGGGACGACGAGCCGGATGCACCCGAGTCGCTCACCGAGCACCTGCACCCGCTCCTGGACGGTGTCGAGCCGGCGCAGCGTCCACCGTGGTGCCTTGACCGCGAAGCGGAACGAGTCGCGGCACCTGCTCCGCCCAGCTGCGCGAACTGCTCGTCCGAGGGCAGCCGGTAGCCGGTGCTGTTCAGCTCGACCGTGTCGAAGCGCTCGGCGTACAGGCCGAGGAACTCCGGACGGGTCGGCCGCGGCCGGGTAGAAGCCCGGGCGCCACGTCGGGTACGACCAGCCGCTCGTGCCGACGCGAAGGCTCACGTGCTCGCCGGTGCGCCGCACGTAGGTCACGAACGAGAACGGCGTGCCGTCCGCGGACACGTGGGGCTCGCGCGACGCTTCCTCGAACTCCGCGCGGTCGAACGGCGGGAACAAGGTGTCGCCGTCGACCGCCACGTCGATCTCCGTCAGCAGCAGCTCGTCGGCGAGCGGCAGCGCGGCGGCGTACAGCTCGGCGCCGCCGATCACGAACACCTGCGGTGCGCCGTCGAGCAGCTCGAGCGCGTCGTCGAGCGAGGCGGCGCGTTCGGCGCCGTCGGCGTGCCAGGCGGCGTTGCGAGTGACGACGACGTTCCGCCGCCCAGGGAGCGGGCGGAAGCGGTCGGGGATCGACTCCCACGTTCGCCTGCCCATGACGACCGGATGCCCCATCGTGAGCGTCCTGAACCGCTGCCACGTCCTCCGGGATCCGCCACGGGATGGTGTTGTCGCGCCCGATCACCCCGCCCTGCGCGACCGCCGCGATGAGCGAGACCTTCACACCGCGATGGGCGCGCGGATCGCCGGATGATGCACGTAGCCGACCACGTCGAAGTCCTCGAAGGCGTACTCGAAGACCGACTCGGGACGACGGCGCAGGACGAGCGACGGGTAGGGGTAGGGATCGCGCTGCAGCTGGGTCTCCACCTGCTCGCGATGGTTGTCGTAGATGTGGCAGTCGCCGCCCGTCCAGATCAGCTCGCCCACCTCGAGATCGCACTGCTGCGCGAGCATGTGCGTGAGGAGCGCGTAGCTCGCGATGTTGAACGGGACGCCGAGGAAGACGTCCGCGCTTCGCTGGTAGAGCTGGCAGCTCAGGCGGTCGTCCGCCACGTGGAACTGGAACAGCGCGTGGCACGGCATGAGCGCCATCCTCGGGAGGTCGGCGACGTTCCAGGCGCTGACGACGATGCGGCGCGAGTCCGGCTCCTCGCGCAGGAGGCGGACGACCTCGGCGATCTGGTCGACGTGGCCGCCGTCGGGGGTCGGCCAGCTGCGCCACTGCACCCCGTACACCGGGCCGAGGTCTCCGTCCTCGTCGGCCCATTCGTCCCAGATGGTGACGCCGTTCGCCTGCAGCCACCGGACGTTGCGCTCGCCGCGCAGGAACCAGAGCAGCTCGTAGGCGATCGACGGGAAGTGCACCTTCTTCGTGGTGACCAGCGGGAACCCCTCGGTCAGGTCGAAGCGCATCTGGTAGCCGAACACGCTGACCGTGCCCGTCCCCGTCCGGTCGCGCTTCGGCACACCCGTGGTGAGCACGTGGCGCGCGAAGTCCTCGTACTGCGTCCGGACGACGCCGGCTCGATCGGCTCGGGCACCGCTCTCGACGATACCGCGTCGCCCGGAGGCAGCCGGTGCCTCGGCTCGATGTCGCCCTCTAGACTCGGCGGTGCGCAGGACCGGCGTCGTCGAGCCGTGGACGACGACGACCCAGCCGTCGTAGTCGCGCAGGACGTAGGGCGCGTTGAGCGGCACCTCGTGTCTCGCCTCCGAGACCGCGAACGTGCCGCACGGCTCGACGAGCTCGCCGGCCTTCGTCAGCCACAGCTCGTAGCGGCGGTTGCCCGTCGAGGGCGGCAGACCGTGCACCTTGAGCTCCATCGGCCAGTTGCCGGCGGCGTCCTTGGTCGAACACGACGAGCTCCGCCGCGGCGTTGCCCTGCCCGGTCATCAGCACCGTGAACGACTCCTCGGGCCCGATGCCGCGGCCGATCGCGTACCCGACGCCGAAGCAGCGCCACGGCCAGCATCGCCGCGGCAGCGAGCGCGCCCCAGCGGTAGCGGCGCGGGAAGGGGATCACGGTCGCGCGGGGCTCCTCCGGCGGCGTCGGCGAGCTGCGGCGGCAGCTCCGGCGGCGGTCCGGCCGCGACGAGGAGCTCGTGCACGCGCTCGAGGCGCTCGCGCTCCGCCGGGTCGAGGTCGCCGACCAGCTCGTCGAAAGTCGGCGGCCCGCTCACGCCGCCTCCTCCCCGAGCTCGTCGGCCAGCCGGGCGAGAGCGCTGCGCGTGCGCGTCTTCACGGTGCCGAGCGGGATGTCGAGGAACTCGGCCACCTCGCTCTGCGAGAGGCCGCTCCAGTATGCGAGCTCGATCACCTCGCGCTCGGACGCGCGGCAGGGTCTCGAGCGCCCGGTGCACGCGCCAGGCCGTCCAGGCGGCCTCGGCCTGCTCGGGCGGTCCCGGCTCGGCGCTCGGGATGTCGGGCGGCCTCGGCCGGCGGCTCCGGGGTGCGGCGCAGGCCGTCGACGATCGCGTTCCTGGCCACCGTGTAGAGCCACGGCGCGCCCGGGCCGCGTGCGCGGTCGTACCGGGAGGCCGAGCGCCAGATCGATGCGAATGCCTCCTGCGTCGCGTCCTCCGCTCGTCCGCGGTCGCCCAGGCGTCGCAGCGCGAGGCCGAACACGGCGCGTGCGTAGCGGCGGTACAGCTCCACGAACGCGTCGTGGTCGCGCGTGGCGACGCGCTCGAGCAGCGCGGCGTCCGATGGGGCAGTGTCGTTGCTCACAAGCGGAGATGCTGGCGCTTCGTGGCGGGGTGGGCAAGCGCAGGTGAACGACGGCCTCCATCACCGTTCTTACGGATCCCCGCGAGGGGCGGTTTGGAGGGCCGGCGGTGCGCCGGCCCTCCCGTGCTGTTGCTCTACGCGCTCGCGCGCGGCGTCGAAACGTGCCGCGACGGCGTCCCAGTTGACCACGTTCCACCATGCCTCGAGGTAGTCGGGTCGGCGGTTCTGGTAGTTGAGGTAGTAGGCGTGCTCCCAGACGTCGATCCCGAGCAGCGGCGTGTCGGAGTCCATGAGCGGCGTGTCCTGGTTCGGGGTCGACCGTACGGCGAGGCCGGTGCCGTCCCACAGGAGCCACGTCCACCCGGAGCCGAACCGCTTGACGCCGCCGTCGTTCAGCTGCTGCTTGAGCACGTCGAAGGCGCCGAACGTGTCGTTGATCGCGTCGCCGAGCGCGCCGCTCGGCTCGCCGCCGCCGTCCGGGCTCATGATCTCCCAGAACAGCGAGTGGTTCGCGTGGCCGCCGCCGTTGTTGCGCACGGCGGCTCGCTTGTCCTCCGGGATGATCTCGAGGTTCGCGAGCACGGCCTCCAGCGGCCGGTCCATCCACTCGGTGCCGTCGAGGGCGGCATTGAGGTTCGTGACGTAGGCAGCGTGGTGCTTGCCGTGATGGATCTCCATCGTGCGCGCGTCGATGTGCGGCTCCAGCGCGTCGTGCGCATAGGGGAGATCGGGCAGCGTGTAGGCCATCGTTCGTCTCCTTGGTGGGGTCGCAGCCAAGGATATGCTCCGGCCCGTTCCCTGAGCCGACGTCATTAGGAGGCGCCATGTCCGAGGAGATCGCTGCACGCCCGCTCAAGCCGGAGCTCTACCGGCTGAACGGCATCTCGCGCGTCTCCGTCGAGGCCCACTACCGGCTGTACCAGGGGTACGTCGCCAAGCGGAACGAGATCGTCGGCGATGTTGCGGCAGGCCGACGCCGGGGCGGCGAACCAGGTCTACTCGGAGTACCGCTCGCTCAAGCTCGATCTGACGTTCGCGCTCGGCGCGATCAAGAACCACGAGGTCTACTTCGAGCACCTCGGGGGCGCGGGCGGCGAGCCCGACGGTGCGATCGGCCGGCTGATCGACCGTGACTTCGGCTCGGCGGGAGCGTGGCGCGCCGACCTCGCGGCGACCGCGATCGCCGGCGCGCGGCTGGGCGTGGACGGCCTACGACTGGGACGAGCGGCGGCTGTTCAACTTCCTGGGCGACAGCCAGAACACCTTCCCGGTCTGGAACGCGACCCCGCTCGTCGCCCTCGACGTGCACGAGCACGCCTACTTCATGGACTACCAGACCGACCGCGCCTCGTACGTCGAGGCCTTCTTCGAGAACCTCGACTGGGGCGTGGTCAACGGCTGGGTGGCGGCGTACGGGATCCCGTCGTGAGTGCCGGAGCCGGCGCTGCCGTGGCACCGCCCCGCCGTGCGGTGCGTAAGCTGGCGCCGTGCTGCCCGACGTGCTCCTCGTCCTCGCCGGGTACCTGATCGGCTCCATCCCGTCCGGCGTCGTCGTCGTACGGCTGGCCCGGCGGGAGGACATCCGGAAGCAGGGAAGCGGCAACATCGGCGCGTCGAACGTCTGGCGCACCTACGGCAAGTCGCTCGGCATCCCGGTCGCCGTCCTCGACGTTCTCAAGGGCTTCGTCCCCGCGCTCGCCGGCTTCCTCCTCGCCGGCGACTGGGTGGGCGTGCTCGCAGGCGCCGCTGCGATGCTGGGTCACGCCCGGCCGGTGTACCTCGGCTTCCGCAAGGGCGGCAAGATGGTGGCCACGGCCGGGGGTGTCACTCTCGCGCTCGCTCCGCTCGCTGCGCTCTGCTGCCTGGCGGTGTGGATCGTCTGCTTCGCCGTCGCTGCGCTACGCGTCGGTGGCGTCGATCGTGACCGCGGTCGCGCTGCCGCCCTTCTGTCTCCTGTTCGACGCGCCGGCCCCGGTGGTCGGTTTCGCTACCCTCGCCGCTATCGCCGTCATCGCCCTCCATCACCAGAACATCCGCCGCCTGCTCGCCGGCAACGAGCCGCGGTTCAGCCGCGGCAGCCGGGGGGCAACGACCTGATCCGCAACGCCGTCGCCGCGCGCTCCTCGCCGCGCTGCTTCCGGCTGCCGTCGCGGCCCTGGCGCTGCTGCATGCCGATCCTGCGCTTGCAGCGCCGTGGTGCGGCACCCCGGGGAGCGACGACCGCCCACCTGCCGTCGCCGGGCCACAGATTCGCGTCGTCTACGTCATCCCGTCCGACGGCGCGGACCGCAGCGCCACGGTGGTGCCCCAGATGTCCGCCGACGTGGACGCGATCGAGGCCTGGTGGCAGAGCCAGGACCCGACCCGCTCACCACGCTTCGATCGTGCGGCGTTCGCCTGCGGGGCGCAGGCCGACGTCGAGCTCCTGCGGATGCAGCAGACCGCGGCGCAGCTCAGCGTCACCGATACGACGTTCGAGACGCGTCGCGGACGCGGTCACCGGGCTGGACGGCGTCGCGCCGCACTACAAGTACCTCGTCTACTACGACGGGCCGCTCGACACGACCGAGCTGTGCGGCCAGGGTGGCGGGTGTCTACGACGGGCCCGGTGTCGCGGTCGTCTACGTCGGCACCTGCGCCGGCGAGCCGAGCGCGGCCGTCGCGGCCCACGAGCTCCTGCACGCCATGGGCGCCGCTGCCGTCACCTGGCCCGCAGCACTCGTGCGGCGTCGAGGATCCGGCGCACGCGTGCGACTCCAACCTGGACATCATGTGGCCGTTCGCGACCCTCGTGCCGTTCTCGTCGCTGCTGCTCGACGTGAACCGTGACGACTACTACGCGCACTCGGGCACCTGGGTCGACATCCAGGACACGCGGTTCCTGCGGCGCCTCGACGCGCAGGGGTCGCTGGCGCTGACCCTGAGCGGCACCGGCTCCGTCGTCAGCGACATCCCGGGGGTCAGCTGCGCGACGACGTGCGCCACCCAGTGGGACACGGGCAGCGAGCGTCACGCTCACCGCGACGCCGGCCGGCGGGCAGCGCTTCGTGCGCTGGGGCGGCGGCTGCGCCGTCTCCGGGCCGGCACCCGCCTGCACGGTGTCGATCGCACAGGCGACGCAGGTCAGTGCGCTGTTCGGCCCGCCGACGTACGGGCTCCGGGTCGCCGTGAGCGGCAAGGGGACGGTGCGCGGCGGCTCGGGGCGCGTCTCGTGCCCCTCGCGCTGCGTCGCCGCCTTCCCGTCCTACACGGCCGCGAGCCTCGTCGCCACTCCCGCCAAGGGTTGGCGGTTCAAGGCGTGGTCAGGCACATGTCGCGGGACGCGGCCGGTCTGCACGCTGCCGATGAAGAAGGCGTCCACGGCCCGTGCGACCTTCGCCCGCCGAAGCAGAAGACCGTCTAGCCGCCGGAG
>CAWEKT010000004.1:0-83515 GCA_963809765.1 uncultured Thermoleophilia bacterium | reverse complement strand
GAGTGGGAGATGCGCGACGCGTTCATCCCGGGCAAGGACAAGCCGGCGTTCGAGCAGAAGGACGTCGAGTTCCCGAAGTTCTGGTCGCAGACGGCGACGAACATCGTCGCGCAGAAGTACTTCCGCGGCCGCATGAGCTCGCCCGAGCGCGAGCGCTCGGTCAAGCAGATGATCGGCCGCGTCGTCGACACGATCGGCGCCTGGGGCCGCGAGGGCGGCTACTTCGCCGACCGACGAGGAGGCCGACGACCTTCGAGGCCGAGCTGAAGGCGATCCTCGTCAACCAGTACGCCGCCTTCAACTCGCCGGTCTGGTTCAACGTCGGCTTCGAGGAGAAGCCGCAGTGCTCGGCGTGCTTCATCCTCTCGATCGAGGACTCGATGGAGTCGATCCTCGACTGGATCCGCCGCGAGGGCGTCATCTTCCGCGGCGGCTCGGGCTCGGGCGTCAACCTCTCGAAGCTGCGCTCCTCGAAGGAGCAGCTCTCGAAGGGCGGCTACGCCTCCGGGCCGGTGTCCTTCATGCGCGGCGCCGACGCGTCCGCCGGCACGATCAAGTCGGGCGGCAAGACGCGGCGCGCGGCCAAGATGGTCGTGCTCGACGTCGACCACCCGGACATCGAGGAGTTCATCTGGTGCAAGGCGCGCGAGGAGGAGAAGGCGCGCGTGCTCGAGGCAGGCGGGCTACGACATGTCGCTCGACTCGCCCGACTGGGCCTCGATCCAGTACCAGAACGCGAACAACTCGGTGCGCGTGACCGACGCGTTCATGGAGGCGGCCGCGAAGGGCGAGGAGTGGAACCTGACCGCGCGCACCGACGGCACCGTCGTCGAGACGCAGGACGCGCGCGACCTGCTGCGCCAGATCGCCGAGGCGGCGTGGCAGCTGCGCCGACCCGGGCGTCCAGTACGACACGACCATCAACGCCTGGCACACGCTGCCGAACACGGGCCGCATCAACGCGTCGAACCCGTGCTCGGAGTACATGTCGATCGACGACTCGGCCTGCAACCTCGCCTCGCTCAACCTGATGAAGTTCCGCCGCGAGGACGGCGAGTTCGACGTCGAGGCGTTCGAGCACGCGGTCGACGTCGTCTTCCTCGCGCAGGAGATCCTCGTCGGCTACTCGTCGTACCCGACGCCACGAGATCGAGGGGAACGCGAAGGCCTACCGCCAGCTCGGCCTCGGCTACGCCAACCTCGGCGCGCTGCTGATGGCGCGCGGGCTGCCGTACGACTCCGACGAGGGTCGCGCCTACGCGGCGGCGATCACGGCGCTGATGACCGGCCGCGCCTACCGCAAGTCGGCCGAGATCGCCGCGCGCATGGGCCCGTTCGCCGGCTACCGGCCGAACGCGGCGCCGATGATCGGCGTCATGGCGAAGCACCGCGCGGCCGTCGGCAACATCGAGGACGTCGCACTCGGTGCCGGCCGACCTGCTGAGCGCGTGCCGCAAGGCGTGGGACGACGTGCTCAACCTCGGCGAGGTGCACGGCTACCGCAACGCGCAGGCGACCGTGCTCGCGCCGACCGGGACGATCAGCTTCATGATGGATTGCGACACGACCGGCGTCGAGCCCGACTTCTCGCTCGTGAAGTCGAAGAAGCTCGTCGGCGGCGGCGAGATCACGATCGTCAACAAGACGGTGCCGATGGCGCTCGACAAGCTCGGCTACGCGCCGAACGAGGTCGAGGAGGTCGTCGCCTTCATCGACGAGCGCAACACGATCGTCGGCGCGCCGTACGTCAAGCACGAGCACTACCCGATCTTCGACTGCGCCATCGGCGAGCGCGCGATCCACTACATGGGCCACGTGAAGATGATGGGCGCGATCCAGCCGTTCATCTCGGGCGCGATCTCGAAGACGGTCAACCTGCCGGAGACGGCGACGGTCGAGGACGTGTCGGCACTGGTCACCGACGCGTGGCGGCTCGGCGTCAAGGCGATCGCGATCTACCGCGACGGCTCGAAGACGGCGCAGCCGCTGTCAGGCAAGGACGCGCCGGGTCAGCCGCGGCGCCGCCCACGCCGCTGACCCAGCGCCGCCGGCTGCCGGACGACCGCGTCGAGGTCGGCCGCAAGTTCCAGGTCGGCGAGTACGAGGGCTACATCCACGTCGGCCTGTTCGACGACGGCACGCCGGGCGACATCTTCGTCGACATCGCCAAGGAGGGCACGACCCTGGCCGGCCTCATGAACTCGTTCATGATCTCGGTCTCGCTCGGCCTCCAGTACGGCGTGCCGCTCGAGGTGTACGTCTCGAAGTTCGCCCACATGCGCTTCGAGCCGTCGGGCCCGACGAACGACGCCGACATCCGCATCGCCAAGTCGATCGTCGACTACATCTTCCGCTGGATGGGCAAGAAGTTCCTCACGCCCGAGCAGCAGGAGGAGGTCGGCATCCTCTCGCCCGAGGTGCGAGCCCGGCTCGCGGCCGCCTACCAGGCGGGCGCGCAGCTCGCCCCGGTCGAGGAGGGCGAGGGCGGCGCCGCGCCGGCCGAGGCAGCGCCTCCCGGCCAGACCGCGCTCTTCAACGCGTGGGAGGACGCCGTCGAGTGCGCCAGGTGCGGCGGGCGGATGGTGCGGACAGGCAGTTGCTACACCTGCAGGGACTGCGGGACGAACACCGGCTGTAGCTAACTGGCGCCGCGCATGCCGAGATCCGGCTAGACGCGCGTCTGCTGTCCAGCCGGCGCGCGCGGGCTTGTCCAAGCGGACAGGCTCGCGCGTTCCCGTGAGCCACCCCTTCTCAAGGACAGGGCTGCTGCCATCCGCTCGCGGCCGAGTTCCGCCGCTACCTGGCCTGGAAAATGCAGCTTCGCGACGACGGCTCGGACCTAGGCACTAAGTCGCCCCTTGAGCGCTGTCGTCAGCGGCGAGCGAGCTGCTCTCGGCCCACGGCCTCGAACCAGTTGAATTCGTCGAGGTACTTGGTCAATGGCTTGCGGGATCGGTAGCCGAGATGCTGTTGCAGCCGCGTTTCGAGCTCGGCGACGGGCACCTCGGCCTCCCCGGCGAGTCGACCGGCGAGCCTGTGCATCTGGAGCTGGAACACGCCGTAGCCGGTAGGGACTGAGCGTTTGATCTCCTTGTCCCACATGACGAAGAGGTCGGGGATGAGCAGGTGGAGGGTCTTCGACGCAGCCGCGTCGCCCATGTTGAGAACACCGCCGGCCTTCACGTAGGCGATCAGGTCGTCATGGAGGGAGCCGAGTTCCTCGGCGTGGTCAGGCACGTCTGGATCCAGGATCGTGAGCGGCTCGAACCACTCGAGACGCGTCATGTGACCTTGGGCCCAACTCGAGATCAATTCTGGTGTGCTGCGCGATGACAGCCGGCATGCCCACCGATTCAGGACGTCGACGAGCTCCCGCCCCTCCGCGCGAGCCCGCAGTGGTCGTTCCTGCATCAACTCGACGCACCGGAAATACGACTCGTCTTCTCGACTCTTGCCGGAGAAGAAGTCGCGGTAGCCCTCGAGGCCGCCGACGAACTCGTCCCATGAGAGCTCGGCCCACGTCAGCAGCGTCATATCGGCGATTCTCTCCCACCGCAGCGGCTGCCACGGGGCAAGAGCCTTTCAAGGGTGCAGTTGTCCAGAATGCGCCGGAGATGCCGAGCTGCTCGGCGATCTGCCGGTTCGATCCCCGCGCGCGAGCGCGAGGAGGACCTCCAGCTCGCGCTCGCTCAACCCGGACGGACGGCCGGTCTTACGCGTCGTAGCGTCCACCGATCTCCGCGGCCTGCGGTCGTCCCTTGTGGCCCGCCTCCTGCATGATCGACGGCACCTCGGGGTCGGCGACGAAGCTCTTCCAGCCCTCCGCGTCCCAGTCGAACATCACCCACACGCGGTCGGTCTCGTTGGGGTCGCGGAAGACGGTCGCGCCCTTCGAGCCGTGCTGCCGCCGCTTTGCGGCGCCCTTGGTCGAGAACACATCGATGAACCGGTCGTAGTCCTCGACCTGGGTGGTTGCCAGCATCATCTTTCGCCTCCTTGTCGACTCGGCGCCGCCCATCGACGCCATGCCATGAGTCTCGGCAGCGCCGGCCGACGGCGCATCGGGCGAATTCCCTATGCCGCGCGAACGAGATCGTGCTCGTAGGCCCACACCGTCGCGGCGGCCCGGCTGCGGACACCAGCCTTCCGATAGACGTGCTCGAGGTGGTGCCCGACGGTCTTGACCGAGATGCCGAGATCGTCGGCGATCTGCTGGCTGGACCGGCCTCGGGCGAGCACGAGTAACACCTCGAGCTCGCGCTCGGTCAGCCCGGCGGGGAGCTCGCGGGGCCGATGCTGAACTCGATGTCCGGCCGCCGCGAGCACGGCATCGACCGCGTCCTGATCGAGGCGCCCCTCCTTGGCTTCGCGAAGGAGCTCGGCCTCGGCGGCCGGCCCGTCGAGACCCTCTCGATAGGGCCGCGCTTCGCGCATGGCCGTGTAGCAGTCGGCCGCGGCGAGGATGCGCGCCTGCTGGTCGAGCGCAGACGCCTGCGTCCCCCGGTGGTAGCCGGAGCCGTCGAGGCGCTCGTGGTGCGAGCCCGCCAGGCGGCCGATCGGAGCGAGTGCCGCCGACTGCGCGAAGGCGCGCTCCGAGAAGTGCGGGTGGAGCCGCACGCGCTCCCACTCACCGAAGCCGAGCGGGCCGGGCTTCTCCCAGATCGCGTTCGAGACGCCGACACGGCCAAGGTCGTGCGCGAGGGCGGCGCGGCGTACGGTCGGCACCGATTCTCCGGGCAGCCCCATCCGCCAGGCGGCCGCCTCGGCGAGCTCGGCCACTCCCGTCGAGTGCTCGCGCAGCCACGGCGACTTGAGACCAGTGAGCGCAGCCATCGCGGCGAAGGCGGAATCCACGCGCTCGCCCTCGATCCGAAGCTGCGGGAACGGCTCCGCCGCCACCGCCTGCTCCCACAGGCGTGCCTCGTCCAGGTCGGCGAGCAGGTCGCCGAAGTTGCCGACGGCGAGGTCGGCGAGCCGGGGGTCGTAGGCGGCGTCCCGGCGACGCTCGATGACGGCCTTTGCCTCGTCGGCGCCGGCGGCGGAGAGGAAGAGGGAGATGTCCCGGCCCACGTGGAGCAGTCGCATCGGCAGCGGGATCTCGTCCCCCCGCGTGTCCGGCCAACCCTTGCCGTCCCACCGCGAGAAGACGTACTCGAGCGACGCCTGGATGCTCTCGCCGAGATCGAGCCACCCGGCGAACCGCTGCGCCACCTCGCACATGGCCGCGAACGAGTCGCGGCTCCTCGTCGGGTTGGCGAGCGCCGCCTCGACCATCGTCGCCCGGACCTCCGGAGGCTGTCCCGGCGCGACGTATGCCCGGTAGAACGCGAGTACCTCTGCCGGGTTCGTCGTGTCGATGAGGAAGAACGCGGCGCGGTGCTCGATGTCGTCTCCGAAGAGCTGCGTCGCCTCGTGCCCGTTCGACGTGCACCCGGAGGCGTGGAGGAGCGCGACGTAGTACGTGTCCGCGAGCTCCTCCGCGGACGCTCCCGCGAGCTCACCGAGGCGCACGGCAAACAGGGCGCTCCGCAGTGCGTGCTCGAGCGGCTGCCCCGTGCCGAGGTCGGTTGCGAGCGAGAGCGCGCCGACCAGCTCGGCGGCCCGAACGGGCTGTTCGGCCGAAGGCGGCGCCGCGGCGACCGTTTGCCGGTCCTCAGTCCCCATGCCCCGACCCTACTCCCGCGCCCACGATCGCTTTTGCTCGCGTCCGCACGTGTGCCGAACCCTGCGTGGCGTTCAGGCGTGTTGCGGAGAGGAGCCGTGAACCTGCAGCAGGAGCCAGCCGCTGTCGCGTCTCTCGCAAACCATGCTCATGCGATACGGGTGCTCTCTCCTCCCGATTGCCCTGTGCTGCCGTCTCGGTGCCCTCCGCGAGGAGCCATCCCACGGCCCCGGCAGCTGAGACGTCACGGCGATCCCACGTCCAGGAATACGTGGTCGGCCCCTGCGCGTAGCGGGCAAGAAAGGCGTTCACCTCGTCCGGACCGCGGAGCAGCGCTTCCTCCGAGGTGACCATCACGACGTCGCCATCTCGCGCGAAGAGCTGCATGACCCCGTCGGCATCGCGCGCTGCGAACCGGGAGCAGAAGCGCTCGAGGATCTCGAGCAATGCGGCCTCGGTCTGCGCATCTGCCGTCACGACGGCCATTCTCACCTCGTCTCGGATGCCTGGTGCCGAACATTCGCGAAGCCGACAGTGGCATTGGGCTCCAGCACAAGCTACGAAGTGTCGCCGACGCGAGGCGATCCCGGCCAGTGGTGCCTCCGGGACTTGCAATACGAACATATGTTCGCTTCCATAGTAGGCGGTGCAACTCGCCTTCGACTCGCTCGACCGGCTCGTCGAGACGCTCGAGGAGCGCGGCTCGCTCTCGGCCACCGAGGCGGCGCGCTCGCTCTTCAAGGTCCCGTCGATCTCCGACGGGCTCGCCCGCTCGCTGCTGGAGGAGGTCACCGCGGGCGACAGTCGCGTCGCCTGCCTCGGCACGACCGTCGCGCTCGCCGGCAAGCACTCCGACCCGTCGCTCGAGGAGGCGGAGCTCGTCGTCTTCGACCTCGAGACGACCGGCCTCTCGGCTGAGCAGCTGTCGCATCTGCGAGATCGGAGCCGTCCGCGTGCGCGGCTTCGAGCTCGTCGACACGTTCGAGTCGCTCGTCAACCCGGGCGTAAAGCTGCCGCCCGAGGTCGCTCGGCTCACCGGCCTGCGCGACCCCGACCTGCGGCGGGCGCCGGCGATGGCCGGCGTGCTGCGGCGGTTCCTCGCCTTCGCCGGCGATGACCTGCTCGTCGCCCACAACGCGAAGTTCGACCAGCGCTTCCTCGAGCGCCAGCTGCTGATGCGGCACGGCCGGCGGCTCTCGGAGCCGCCGCTCTGCACGGCCGCGCTCGCCAAGCGCGTGCTCGAGCGGCCGTGTCAGGCGCGTCGGCCTCGCCTCGCTCGCGCACTTCTTCGGCGTCCCCACGACGCCGTGCCACCGTGCTCTCCCCGACGCGGAGGCGACCGCCCAGGTGCTCGTGCACCTCATGGGCCTGGCGCAGGAGCTCGGCGCCAGGCGACTCTCCGACCTGCGCACGCTCGCCGCGCCGCGCAAGCGCCGCGTCCACGACAAGCGCCGGCTCGCCCACCAGGCGCCGACCCGCCCGGGCGTCTACCTCTTCCGCGACAAGCACGACCAGGTGCTCTACGTCGGCCGCGCGCGCGACCTGCGCGCCCGCCTGCGCACGTACTTCCAGAGCGACCGTCAGCGGCCGTCGGTCGAGGCCGCCCTGCACGCGCTCGCGCGCATCGAGTGGCGCGTGCTCGACTCCGAGCTCGAGGCCGCCTTCGAGGAGCTGCGCCTGATCCGCGAGCTCCAGCCGCCCGCGAACTCACGCAGCCGGCGCACGCACCACGGCCACTACCTGAAGCGCCGCGGCGACGAGCTTGTCGTTACGAAGACGCCGACGAGGTTCGGCCCGATTGGGAGCCACCGCAAGGCGTCGCTCGCCGCCCGCGCGCTCTCGTCGGCAAGCCCCGACGAGCTCGAGGCGCTCCTCGCCGACGGCCCGCTGCCACGGATGCGCAAGCGGCTCGCGCACCTCTCCGACTCGCTGCGCTACGAGGAGGCGGCGCGGCTCCGCGACCGCATCGACGCGGTCGAGCACGTCGTCGACCGCCTCCGCCGGCTCGAGCGGCTGCGGCAGCTCGAGCTCTGCGCGGCTCGCGCCCGGGTTCGCCGTCCTCGTCTGCGGCGGACACGTGCTGACCACCGGCCTGCCGCTCGACGCGCAGAGAGAGATCGCGCGGCTGCGCGCGCTCGAGCCCGTGGACGCACTCAGCGCCGAGCAGGCCGAAGACCTCATGCTCGTCGACGGCTTCGCGCGCCGGCCCACACCCGAGGTGAAGGTGCTGCCGCTCGACGCCGACCGGTTCGGATCGCTCGCGGCGACGCGGATAGCCGCCTGAACGGCTTGGGTCAGTCCCCGACAGCGACGGCCGAGACGTCGCTGCCGAGTCGTCGCTGCCGGGGGCGACCCGTCTGTGAAAGCGGCGCCTACCCGCGCCGTTAAGGTCGCGGGCGATGCCAGCGACGGCGGTCGACCACGAGCACCGCGTCTCGCCGCGGGAGCTCTTCTTCGATCTCGTCTTCGTCTTCGCGTTCACGCAGGTGGCGACGCTGCTCGCGGACGACCCGACGTTCGCCGGGATCGGCCATGGCGTGCTCGTCCTGGCCGCGCTCTGGTGGACGTGGGCGGCCTACGCGTGGCTGACGAACACCGTCGACCCCGAGGAAGAAGTCGTCGGCGCTGCGCTGCTCGTCGCGCTGATCGCGATGTTCGTCGCCGCACTTGTGGTGCCGGACGTGTTCGACGATCACGGCGTGCTCTTTGGCGCCGCCTTCCTCGTCGTCTGCGTGATGCACCTCGCGCTCTACGCCCTCGCCGGCCGCGGCAACCGTGACCTGCTCGGCGCGGTGCTCCGGTTGGCGCCGTGGTCGCTCCTCGGCGCGACCCTGATCCTCGTCGCCGGCTTCACGGACGGCGCCCGCGTCTGGCTCTGGGTCGCCGCGCTCGCATGCACCTACTTCGGGGCCACGCTCAGCGGTGCGACCGGGTGGCGCCTGCATCCGTCCCACTTCGCTGAGCGCCACGGGCTGGTGCTGATCATCGCGCTCGGCGAGGCGTTCATCTCGATCGGGATCGGCGCGACAGGCATCGGCATCGGAGTGGGGGAGGTCGCCGCCGCGATCCTCGGACTGCTGGTCGCCACGGGCTTCTGGCTCGCCTACTTCGACTTCTTCTCCATCCGCGGCGAGCAGTACCTCGTCGGCCTGCAAGGCACTGAGCGCGTGGCGTTCGCCCGCGACGCCTACACCTACGCGCACTTCCCGATGATCGTCGGCATCGTGCTCTTCGCGTTCGCGATGAAGACGATCGTCGGACACGTCGGCGAGGAGCTCGACTCCGTCGTCGCCTTCGCGCTCTGCGGCGGCAGCGCGCTCTACCTGCTCACGTACTCCGCGATCCGCATCCGGATCATGCGGCGGCTGTCATTCAGCCTCGGCCGTCTCGTCGCGGCGCTCCTGCTCCTGCTGCTGTTTCCCGTTGCCACCGCGGTCCCGGCACTCGCGGCGCTGGCGCTCGTCACCGCCGTCTGGGTGGGACTCCATGCGTACGAGCTCGTGTGGTGGCGGGAGGCGCGCGCCGAGACGCGGTCGGCGCTCGCGTCGTCCTAGCAACGGGGCGGCCGAACTGCTCGGGTCAGTCCGCTCGGGGGGCGACGCTGTAGCGCCGCCTCCGGGGCAGACCCGTCTCTCTCGTTCAGACGCCTTCGGCGATCTGCCGCTCGTACTCGGCCTCGTCGAAGTGGCCCTGCGACTCGGCGACGAGGCCGTCGTCGTCGAACGTCCACTCCTCGAACCCCGAGATCCGCACTCGGTTGCCGGTGCCGCCCGGCCCGGTGTTCGTGCCCTCGAGCGTCCAGTGGTACTCGACGCCGGCGGCGCCGACGCGCAGCTCGTCGAAGAGCACGCGCATGTCGGGGAACGCCTCCATGAAGGAGCGCGCCGCCTCGGTGATCGCTTCGCGCCCCGCAGAGGGCTCGCCGCCGTTGATCGTCAGCGATCCGTCCGGCGCGTAGAACTCGGACACCTGAGCCGGGTCGCCGCTGCACCAGGCCTTCGTGTACCGCCTTGCGAAATCCTCGAGGAGGCTGATTCCACCGTTGGTGCTAGACAGGCTCGCGCACCTCGTTGCGGACCGCGTTCTCGAGCAGCTCACGGACCCCGGCCGGGTCCTCGAGGGCGATGAAGTCGAGCGCTCCGCCCTCGGAGCCGGCGGTGTCGATCGTCAGCTTGCCGACGCCGAAGATGCGGTCGAACGGCGACTGGTGCAGCGTCAGGTCCTGGACGCGCTCGAGCCGCGCCGTCTGTTCGTTGACCGAGATGAGCCCATGCCGGACGATCACCCGCCGGCTCGTGATCGTGTACTTCCAGAGGATCGTCTGGATCAGGCCCCAGGCGAGCGCGATCAGCGCCACCACGACGCCCGCCAGGAACGCCGTCTTCCACGAGAAGTCGACCACGCGCGAGAGCACGATGACGCCGATAGCGACCAGCAGTCCCGGGATGAAGATCGACATGCGCCCGCGCCACGACGGGCGTCCTTCCCAGATCGTGCGCTCGGGCTCGTCCATGAGGAGCGACGCTACCGAAGTCCCGCGGCGGCGTCACGCGCCAGGCGGGAGGCTCTCCACGAGCGCGTAGGCTCGGCGCATGGTCTGCCCGGCATGCGGGCGCGAGAACGCCGCGGACGCACGCTTCTGCGCCTCGTGCGGCACCAACCTCGGCGCAGCCGCCGAGCCGGAGGCACGGAAGGTGGTCACCGTGCTCTTCACCGACGTCGCCGGCTCGACGGCGCTCGGCGAGCGCCTCGACCCGGAGCTGCTGCGCCGCGTCATGTGGCGCTACTTCGAGACGGTTCAGGGCGTGCTCGAGCGCCACGGCGGCACCGTCGAGAAATTCATCGGCGACGCCGTCATGGCCGTCTTCGGCGTGCCGGCCGTGCACGAGGACGACCCGCTGCGGGCGGTGCGAGCGGCCGCGGAGCTCGGAGACTCGCTCGCCGCGCTGAACGACGAGCTCGAGCGCGACCACGGCGTCCGCATCACGACGCGGACGGGGATCAACACCGGCGAGGTGATCGTCGGGGGCGGAGCGCCCGACCAGAAGCTCGCGACAGGCGACGCGGTCAACGTCGCCGCCCGGCTCGAGCAGGCGGCTGCGCCCGGCGACGTGCTGCTCGGCGAGCCGACCTATGCAGCCGTTCGGGACGCGATCCAAGCGGAACCGGCCTCGCCCGTCGACGCAAAGGGCAAGAGCGAGCCCGTCGCGGCCTACCGCCTCGTCGGCCTGCGGCCCGATGTGCCGGCGTTCGTCCGGCCGATTGCCACGCCGTTCGTGGGGCGCCGGGACGAGCTCACGCGGCTCCAAGCCGCCTTCGCTGCCGCCGTCACCGAGCGCGCGCCCCAGCTCGCCACGATCGTGGGCACGCCGGGCATCGGCAAGTCCCGGCTCGCCCGCGAGCTGCTCACGGGGATCGCGGCGGACGCGCGTGTTCTGGTCGCGCGCTGCACCGCGTACGGCGCCGACGTCCCCTACCTTCCGCTCGCCGATCTCGTCCGCGAGCTCGCGGGCGATGACCCAGAGCCGGCGCTGCTCCAGCTGCTCGAGCGCGCTGAGCACGGCGAGGCTGCGGCCCGCCTCGTTGCCGGCGCGGTCGGCGCACGCGAGCACGGCGGCTCGCCGGACGAGACCGCGTGGGCCTTCCGGCGGCTCTTTGAGGCGCTCGGGGAGACGAAGCCGCTCTTGCTCGTCGTCGACGACATTCACTGGGCGGAGACGCCGCTCCTCGACCTGATCGAGTACGTGACCGGCTCCTCCGCGGGCTCACCGATCTTCGTGCTCTGCACAGCACGACCAGACCTGTTCGACGCGCGCCCGTCCTGGGCCGCACCCCGTGCCGGCGCCACGCTCGTGACGCTCGAGCCGCTCGAGACAGCGCAGGCCGTGGAGCTCGTCAGCGCCCTCGCCGACGGCGTGCGCCCTGACCTGCACGAGCGCGTCGTGGCCGCCGCGGAAGGAAACCCGCTGTTCGTCGAGCAGCTGCTGGCCCACTTCGCCGACGACAACGAGGCCGACTCCGTACCTCCCACGATTCAGGCGCTTCTGGCCGCGAGGATCGATCGCCTCGAGTCCGACGAGCGGGCCGTCGTGCAGCGCGGCGCCGTCGAGGGCCGCCTGTTCCACCGCGGAGCCGTCACCGAGCTCCTGGACGACGGCGCAGCCGTCGGCGGAACGCTGCTCGCGCTCGCGCGCAAGGAGTTCGTCCGGCCGGACCGCTCGCTCTACCCGGGCGACGACGGCTTCCGCTTCAACCACGTGCTCATCCGTGACGTCGCGTATGGCTCCATGCCGAAGGAGCTGCGCGCGGGCCTCCACGAACGCCTTGCCGACTGGCTCGACGCTCGCCGCAACGGTGGGCTCGCCGGCCACGACGAGCTCGTCGGCTTCCACCTCGAGCAAGCCCACCAACTCGGCGCCGAGCTCGGCCGCGCGGACGCCCCGCTCGCCCTCCGGGCAGGCCGGATCCTGCGGCGGGCGGGCGAGGCGGCGTTCGCTCGCTACGAGCCGAACGCGGCGGCCTCCCTGCTCGAACGCGCGAGCTCGCTCCTCTCGGAGGCGCCGGCCGAGCGGGTCTCGATGCTGCCCGAGCTCGGGCGAGCGCTGCTCGACTCCGGCTCTCTCACCGCGGCGGAGGCGGTCCTCGAGGAGGCGATGGATCTGGCGCGCACACTGGGAGATGAGCGCTCGGAGATTCGCGCTGCGATCGAGCACGGGCACCTCGGCCACATGCGAGGAACGGCAGACGTCGACGAGCTCCGCGCGGTCGCCGAGCGGGCGATCGCGGCCTTCGACGACGACGCCGACCTCGCCGACGCCTGGCAGCTGATGGGCACGGCTGAGCTCCGTGCCCGCAGGCGGGGCGCGCAGCTCGAGGCGCTGAAGCGGGGACGTCAGCATGCGATCGCGTCGGGAGACGTTCGCCGGCAGATCGCCTCCTGGAACGAGGTCGGCGGCGCGATGCTGTTCGGGCGAACGCCCCTCGCCGAGCTGCAGGCGTTCGGCGAGGAGGAGCTCGCGTGGGCGCGGGAGCACGGTCTGCCCGCCCTCGAGGCCGACGCCCTGCTGCTCGGCCCCTATGTCGACGCGCGTCTCGGCGACATCGCGCTCGGGCGCGGGAAGCTCGAGCGCTCGAAGGAGATCTGCCGCGAGCTCGGCGTCGCGTACGGGCTCGCCGAGGCGCACATGGCCGGCGCTGAGCTCGAGATGCTCGACGGCGACCCGGCTGCGGCCGCGCGGGAGCTGGAGTCGGCGATCGAGATCGCGATCGAGATCGAAGCTGCGCACTACGTCGCGCTCTACCGTGTCCGCCTGGCACGAGTCCTGAACGCCCAGGGCCGTCATGCCGAGGCGGTGCCGCTGCTGGATGCGGCTGGTGACCTCTACGCGTCGACGCACACGTGGAAGAGCATCCGCGCGCACGCGCTCGCGGGGCTCGGCGAGGTGGACGCTGCGGTCGAGCTCGCCCGCGAGGCGGCTTCCCTCGACACCGACTCGGACGACCTGACGATGAAGGCGCTCGCCCTCGCCGACGTGGCGGCGGCGCTGCTCGTGGCGGGCGACAGCGAGGGTGCCGGGGAGGCACTCGCCCGCGCGATCGAGCTCCACGAGGAGAAGGGCAACGTCGTCTGGGCGCAGCAGTCGCGCGAGCGGCGTGCCGCGATCTCGGCGGCGTCGGGCGACTCCTAGTCGGATACGGCCCTGTGGGCGGCCTGCTCAGCGTCGGGTGCGAAGATCGTCCCGTGACGCTCGCTGAGCTCGACCACTGGTTGGACGTCTACGGGCGGGCGTAGCGGCGGCAGGATCTAGCCGGCTTCGTCGACTGCTTCGCAGAGGACGCTGTGTACGCGTGGCGACCGTGGAGCGAGCCGTTGCGCGGCCACGCGGCGATCGCTGCGCGCACTCAGCAGGCGATCTCTCAACAGGAGAACGTCCGCTTCGAGCACGAGGTGCTGGCGCTCACGCCGGACGGCCGCGGCGTGGCGCGCTGGTGGGTCGCGATCGACGTGCCGGCGACCGGGGAGGTCGAGGAGAACGAGGGCATCTTCCTCGTCACGCTCGACGCCGACGGGCGCTGCACCGAGTTCCGCGAGTGGTGGAACAGACGCTCGCGGCCTTAGGCAGCCGAGGGCGGCGGGTCGCGCAGCGCCGATGCCCACACGGCGAGGTCGCGGCGGTCGATCACCGCCAGGTGGGCCGCTGCCACCAGGTCGTCGAGCTTGCCGCCCGAGCAGAGCAGCACCTCCTCGACGACCTCCTCGGGCGGCGAGACCTCGTCGTAGCAGTCATGCCAGGCCATCTCCATCAGCTCGAAGACGCGCGCCACCGAGCGCAGCACCTTCGGGCTGTCGCCGAACACCGCGATGATCGCGGGCTTCCGCTGCTCGAAGCGCTCCGCACGGCCGATGGCCATGGAGCCAGCATCTCAGCCTCGGTGTTGGGAGGCCCGCGTCGCTCTGCGGCGAAGTGAGCCGCCCGTGATCGGCACGCTCAACGAGGGCTCGCTGCACGCCCAGATCAAGCAGTGGTACCGGCGGCCGGGCGATCGCGTCGAGGCACCCGTCGATGGCTTCGTCGTCGATCTCGTTCGCGGTGACACGCTGGTCGAAGTTCAGACCGGCGGCTTCGCGCCACTGCGCAAGAAACTGGAACGGCTGCTCGAGACCCGTCCGGTGCGGGTGGTCGTGCCGATCGCCCTGACACGCCGGATCGTCCGGCTCTCGCCCGAGGGCGAGGTGCTCTCGGCCCGGCGTTCGCCGCGTCGCGGCTGTCCGCAAGACGTCTTCGCCCGCCTCGTCAGCCTGCCGGCGCTGCTCGCACACTCCGGTTTCGAGGTCGAGCTGCTGCTCACGCACGAGGAAGAGCACCGGCACCACGTACCGGGTCGCGCCTTCCGCCGGCGCGGCTGGGTGGTGGTCGGACGGTCGCTCGTCTCGGTCGAGCAGAGCCTGGTGCTGTCGACCCCCGACGATGCAGCCGCGCTCCTGCCACCGCTGCCCGATCCGTTCGATACGGCCGAGCTGGCCGCTGCCGGCGGCTGGAACCGCCGGCTCGCCCAGCAGATGACCTACTGCCTGCGCGAGCTTCGGGTGCTGCAACCGGACGGCCATCGCGGCCGCGCCGTCCTGTACCGGCGCACCGCAGCCACGGCCTGACCGCGCCGGCTACGCCGTCACGAACTCGGCACCGAACCGGCACGGTGGCGGGCGAAAGTTCCCGCTAGCGTCCCCGCCGAGGGCGGCGGGCCGGAGTCCCCACCCAATTGGGTGGGGGTGCGGGTGCCTATCCCGCTGAGACCCGTCCCGCGGAGACGTGTCCCAAAGGGAGGTGTCCAGCGCGGTTCCGCGGAACCGCGACCCGGGACACGCGGCGGCTGCGGCGGCCTACGCGATCGCGACCATCCGCTCGATCGCGCCGCGGGCGCGCTCGGCGATCGCCGGCTCGACCGTGACGACGTGCTTCCAGTCGCGCAGCGAGTCGCGGAGCTTCTCGAGCGTGATCATCTTCATGTACTTGCAGATGGCCCGCTCGGATACGGCCTCGAAGCGCTTGCCGGGCGCCTCCTTGTGCAGGCGGTGGAGGATGCCCGTCTCGGTTGCGACCAGGAAGCGCTCCTTCGGCGACTCCTTCGCGAACTCGACCATGCGCTCCGTCGAGAGGATGTGCGTGCGGCCGTTGGCGAAGGCCATGCACTGGCTGGCGCAGCCGCACTCGGGGTGGACGAGCAGCTCCGCGTCAGGCGCCTCGCTCTGCCAGCGGTCGATGTCCTGCGGGCGGATGCCGGCGTGCACGTGACACTCGCCGAGCCAGATGCGGAGCGTGCGGCCAGTGACCTTCTCCAGCCACATGCCGAGGAACATGTCCGGCAGGAAGAGGATCTCGCGGTCCTCCGGGATGGCGTCGATGACCGCCTTCGCGTTGCCCGACGTGCAGCAGTAGTCGCTCTCGGCCTTCACCTCGGCGGTCGTGTTGACGTAGGAGACGACGACGGCGCCGGGGTTCTCGGCCTTCCAGGCCCTGAGCTGGTCGGCCGTGATCGACGCGGCCAGCGAGCAGCCGGCGTCGAGGTCGGGGATCAGCACCGTCTTGTCGGGGCTGAGGATCGCCGCGGTCTCGGCCATGAAGTGGACGCCGCAGAAGACGATCGCCTCTGCGTCGGTGGCGGCCGCCTCACGCGAGAGCCCCAGCGAATCGCCGACGTAGTCGGCCACGTCCTGCACCTCGGGCACCTGGTAGTTGTGGGCGAGGATGACGGCGCCCCGCTCGCGGGCGAGGGCGCGCACCTCCTCCTGCATGGGCTGGGTGTCGAGCAAGGGTGCTCACTGAACCTCCATCGAGACGTCGAGGGAGCGCGCCGCATGGGTGAGCGCGCCGATCGAGATGAAGTCCACGCCCGTCTCGGCGACGGTGCGGACGGTGTCGAGAGTGACGCCGCCCGACGCTTCGAGCGGCACGCGGCCGCCGGCGAGCGCCACGGCCTCGCGCAGCGTGTCGGGCGGCATGTTGTCGAGCAGAATCGAGTCGACTCCGGCAGCGAGCGCCTCGCGCACGTCGGACAGCGTCTCCGCCTCGACCTGCAGCGGCAGCGCAGTCCCGGCCTGGCGTAGCTGTCGGACCGCGGCTGTGACGCCGCCCGCGAAGCGAATGTGGTTGTCCTTGACGAGGATCGCGTCGTAGAGCCCGAGCCGGTGGTTCGTGCCGCCGCCGCACGCGACCGCGTACTTCTCGAGCTCGCGCAGGCCCGGCGTGGTCTTGCGGGTGTCGAGGATGCGAGCGCCGGTGCCGTCGACCGCGTCGACGTAGCGGCGGGTCAGCGTGGCGACGCCCGAGAGCCGCCCGAGCAGATTGAGCGCCGTGCGCTCGCCCGTCAGGAGCGCGCGCAGGCTGCCATCGACCCGCGCCGCCGGACCCGGCTCGACTACGTCGCCATCGCGCACGAGCGGCTCGAAGGAGATCTCGTCGTCGAGCGCCCTGAAGACCGCCTCCGCGGCCGCGAGCCCGCAGACGACACCAGGCTCCTTGATCAGGAGCTCGGCCGTGCCGGTCGCCGACTCGTCGAAGAGCGCGTCCGTCGTAACGTCGCCGTCACGGACATCCTCGGCCAGCGCCTCGCGCACGACACGCTGGAGAGTCTCGGTTGCGACCGCTACTGCCATTGCTCCAGGACGGGCTCCTGCCCGGGTCGGAGCACGATGTGCCCGGCGTAGGCCGGGTCCTCGTGCGGGAAGTCGGCGCGGAAGTGGCCGCCGCGGCTCTCGGCGCGCGCGAGCGCGGCGTTGGCGATCAGCCGCACGAGCAGGTGGTCGCTCCCGCGCAGGCGCTCGAGCCCGGCGCCGTCGCGGACGACGCCGGCGTCCTCCCAGACGGCGCGGCGGAGCTCGGGTGTGACGTTGGGTGAACGGCTGGGGTCAGTCCCCTCGGCAACGGCCGCCTGCGGCGCCCGCTCCCGAGGGGACAGACCCGACGCGCTTTGCGGCGTCGGATCTGCCAGGGCGGCGAGGGCGGCTCGGCGGCCGAACACGAGGCACTCGAGCAGCGAGTTGGATGCGAGCCGGTTGGCGCCGTGCACGCCTGTGCAGGCGCACTCGCCGGCCGCGAAGAGGCCCGGCACCTCGGTGCGGCCGTCGAGGTCGGTGACGACACCGCCCATCGTGTAGTGGGCCGCCGGCGAGACGGGAATCGGCTCGCTCGCGGGATCGAATCCGATCTCCTCCAGCGCGACCATCAGCGTCGAGAAGCGCGTCCGCTCGACCGGTCGCAGGTCGAGCGCCACGTTGCCCCTCGCATCGACGGCGCGCGCGACGACATCGCGCGGCGCCAGCTCGTCGGTGAAACGCTCGCCGTCCGCGTCGAGCAGCAGGGCGCCCGCGCCGCGCAGCGCCTCGCTCAGCAGCAGGCTCTGCCCGGCCACCGCGGTCGGATGGAACTGGACGAACTCCAGGTCTGAGACGGCGGCGCCGGCCCGGTAGGCGATCGCGATCCCGTCCCCGACCGCCTGCGGCGGATTCGTCGTCCGGGACCAGAGCGCCGCGTAGCCGCCGGTGGCGAACAGCGTCGCCGGCGCTTCGACCGGCCCCTCGGTGGTGAGGAGACCCGTGCAGCGGCCGCCCGAAGTGCCGACGTCGAGGACGTCGCCGTGCGTCGAGCAGGCGGATGCGGGGGTGAGCCATTGCTCGGCGGCCGAGGACTCGTGCGATATGCGCGCCGGTGGCGGCGCCGTCGCAGTGGAGGATGCGCGCAGCCGAGTGGCCGCCCTCGAGGCCGAGGTCGTCGTCGAACTCGACGCCCAGGCGGCGCAGGTCGTCGGCGCGGGCGGGCGCCTCCTCGGTCAGGACGCGCACCGCGCTCGGCCGGCAGAGCCCGCGGCCCGCGCGCAGCGTGTCCTCGGCGTGATCGCTCGGATCGTCGTCCGGCCCGACCGCGGCCGCGACGCCGCCCTGGGCGAGGAAGCTCGCCGTTCCGCGCACGCGCGCCCTGGCGACGACGACGACCTCGGCGCCCGCCTCGGCCGCGGTGAGGGCGGCGGTCAGGCCGGCGACGCCGGCGCCGACGACGGCCAGATCAGCAGTGGGAGCGACGGAAACGGGCATCTCTGGGAGTTTTCGCCTCAGAGTCGAAAACCTCAGGTCCAAGTGTACCTGGTTTTCGCCTCTGAGTCGAAAACCCGATGCGCCACATGGATGTCCACGGCGGCCGCATCGGGTTTCGCTCAGACGGTGACGACGAGCTTGCCCTGGCAGTGGCCCAGGCCGAGGTGGCGGAACGCGTCGGCCGCGTGGGCGAGCTCGTAGGTGCGCTCGACGACCGGCTTGAGCTTTCCGGCTGCCATCAGCTCGGCGAGGAACTCGAGGTCGGGCCGGTTCAGCTGGGCGATGAAGAAGGCGACCTTGCGCCTGCCCAGGCGTCCGGCGAGCCAGGTTCTGGCGACGTGACGCAGCGGGCCGACCAGCCGGCCGCCCTTGTTGGCCCCGACGACGACGACGGCTGCCTCCGGCGTGAGCGCGCGCTTCCACTGGCGCAGCGACCGGCTGCCGGCCACGTCGATCAGCAGGTCGTACGGCCGGTCTGCCCGCGTGCAGTCCTGGCAGGTGTAGTCGACGACTTCGTCAGCTCCGAGCGAGCGGACGAGCTCGACGTTCCTGGTGCTGCAGACGGCGGTGACGTGAGCCCCGAGTGCCTTGGCGATCTGGACGGTGAACGTGCCCACGCCGCCCGAGGCGCCGTTCACGATCACGCGCTGGCCGGGCTGCAGGTCGCCCTTGTCCCGGAGCGCCTGCAGCGCCGTCACGCCGGCGATCGGCACGGCCGCGGCCTCCTCGAACGAGACGCCGGGCGGCATGAGAGCGACGGCGTTCTTCACCGAGACGTAGTCGGCGAGCGCGCCGGTCCTGCCGCCGAACACCCTGTCGCCCGAAGCGAACCCGCTGACGTCCGCGCCGACGGCCTCGACGACGCCGGCGAAGTCGGTGCCGAGCGCCGGCTCCTTCGGCTTGCGTAGCCCGCCGGTCATCAGGCGGCCGGCGTAGATCCAGCCGGTGAGCGCGTACCAGTCGGCGGGGTTGATCGAGGCGGCCTTGACCCGCACGAGCACGCTGTCGTTCTCGACGACGGGCTTCGGAACCTCGCGCAGCTCCGCCACTTCGGGCGGGCCGTAGCGGTCGTGGACGAGCGCTTGCATCGTGCCCGTGCGGGTGGCGCCGGCGGTGGGTGCCGCGGCGGTCAGCATTGCCCGGCAGCTGTCGGCAGGACCTGGGCATGGTCGACGCGATCCGCGAGCCGGCGCAGGGTTGCCGCCATGAGCCGGCGCGCTGCGGACGTCGTCGGAACGCGTTCCGCGGTGGCGGTCGCACGCAGCTCGTCGCCGCGTGCCTGCGCCAGCAGGAGCGTGTCGGATGGTTGAGGGGTGTGCATGGTCTCCTCCATTTCGTGGGCGGCTCAGTGAGGCGGGCCGCCGTTGACGGTCAGAACGACGCTGCCGGTCTTCTGCCAGCTGTCGACGTAGCGGTTGGCATCGGCCGCGTCCTCGAGTGGATAGGTCCGGTCGACGACGGCCCGGAACTCGCCGGCCTCGAGCAGGGCCGGCAGCTGCAGGAAGTCGTCGCGCTTGAACCGCGCGCTGCTGCCAAACTTCACCTTCCGCTTGCCGAACCACTTCGACCAGACTGCGAGCGGCAGGTTCTGGCAGAGATAGCCGACGTCGGTCGGCAGGTAGATCCCGCGTGGGTGCAGGACGCGCCGCCCTCGCCGGAACGAGGTCTTGTTCACGGCGTCGATGACGACGTCGTAGGCGTGGCCGGTCCTGCTCCAGTCCTGGCGTTCGTAGTCGATCACCTCGTCGGCGCCCAGCGAGCGAACCAGCTCGACGTTCTTGCCGTTGCAGACGGCGGTCACGTGGGCGCCGAGGTGCCTGGCAAGCTGGACACACCCGGTCCCGCAGGAGCCCGTTGCTCCGTAGACCAGGACTCGCGTGCCGGCGGTGATCTCTCCGGCGCGCATGGCAGCGAGGCCCTGGTAGTAGCTGTCGCTGACTGCGGCGGCGTCCTCGAAGGTCATCCCCTCGGGTATGCGCACCACGCGCGCGGTCTGCGGGACGCAGACGTACTCGGCCTGCGTGCCCCGGTAGTGGCCGAAGACGCGGTCGCCCGGCGAGAACCCGGTGACCGCCGAGCCGACAGCCTCGACCTCCCCGCCGAACTCGCTGCCGAGGATGCGCCGCTTCGGCCGGCGAAGCCCGAGCATGAAGCGCCACGGGAACGGCCTGGCCCGCCGCATGTGGCAGTCGGTCTGTGTGACGGTCGAGGCCTGGACGCGGACGAGCAGCTCGTCGTCCTTCGGCTCGGGTCGTGGTCACGTCTTCGAGATGAAGCACCTCGGGACCGCCGTAGCGGTCATACACAACTGCTCTCATGCCGACACCTCCTGTGGCGCTGCGCCTGTCAGCGTCAGCACGACGTTGCCTGTTTTCTCGCCGGTCTCGACGTACTTCGTCGCCTCCACGACCGCGTCCAGCGAGTAGCGGCGGTCGATGACCGGGCGGTACTTCCCCGCCTCGATCAGCTCCTTGACGAAGACGACGTTGTCCTGCGTGTACTGCGGGATCGGGATCGTGACGCGCTTGCTGCCGACCCAGCGGGTCAGCAGAGCCAGCAGGGGCGCATGCCACATGAAGCCGAGATCGGTCTCGACGAAGACGCCGCCCGGTCGCACGGAACGCCGGGCGCGCCGGAACGAGTGCTTGCCGACCGCGTCCAGGACGACGTCGTACGTCTTGCCGTTCTTCGTGAAGTCGTCCTGCTCGTAGTCGATCACCTCGTCGGCGCCGAGCGAGCGCACGAGCTCGACGTTCTTCGCGTTGCAGACCGCCGTCACGTGCGCCCCGCGTGCCTTCGCGATCTGGACGGCTGCGGTGCCGATCGATCCCGAGGCGCCGTAGATGACGATGCTCTGTCCCTGCCGTAGGCGGCCCTTGTCCAGGCACGCCCGGGCGATGATCGCTCCGTCCGGAACGGCGGCAGCCTCCTCGAACGCCAGGCGTGAGGGCTTGTGGGCGAGCGCTCCTTGCTCGCGGACGCAGACGTAGTCGGCTTGAGCGCCGGAGCGGACCCCGAAGACCTCGTCTCCGACCTTGAACTCCGTGACTCCGGGGCCGGTCGCCTCGACGACTCCTGCGAGCTCCATGCCGGCGATCCTCAACTTCGGCCTTCGCAGACCGGTGAAGGCACGGGAGAAGAACGGCTTGGCGGCTCGGAAGCCACAGTCCGACCGGTTGACCGTGGAGGCATGCACCTTGACGAGGACCTCACCCGGCCCTGGCGTGGGCTTCGCGACCTCCTCGACCCTCAGGATCTCCGGGGGCCCGTACCGGTCTTGAATGACAGCTCTCATGCCGGCACCGCCTCGGCGCCTGTCAGCGTCAGCACGACGTTGCCGGTCTTCTGGCCGGTCTCCACGTACTTCGTCGCCTCGATGACCTGCTCGAACGGGTACGTCCGGTCGATCACCGGCCGGAACTCGCCGGCCTCGATCAGCCGCTTGAGGAGGAGCGCGTCCTCCTTCGAGTACTTCGTGATGCCGAGCAGGACGCGCTTGTCGCCGACGAAGCGGGTGAGCAGCATCATCAGCGGCAGGTGCCACATGAACCCGAGGTCGGTGTCGACGAACCGTGCCGCCGGGCTTCAGCGAGCGGCGCGAGCGCCGGAACGAGTGCTTGCCGACGGCGTCGAAGACGACGTCGTACGTCTCGCCGTTTTGCGTGAAGTCCTCGCGCGTGTAGTCGATCACCTCGTCGGCGCCGAGCGAGCGGATGAGCTCGATCGTCGTCGGGGTGGTGACCGCGGTGACGTGCGCGCCGAGGTGCTTGGCGAGCTGGACGCCGGCCGTGCCGACCGCGCCCGAGGCGCCGTAGACGACCACCCGGTCGCCCGCGTCGACGTTCGCCTTGCGCAGGCAGGCCAGGGCGAGTGCCGCGCCGTCGCAGGCGGCGGCTGCCTCGGTGAAGCCGAGGCCGGCCGGCATGTGCGCCAGCGCGCCTTCCGCGCGGACGCAGACGTACTCGGCGTGGGCGCCGCTCTTGACGCCGAACACCCGGTCCCCGGGCGCGAACTCGGTCACGCCCGGCCCGACCTGTTCGACCACTCCGGCCAGCTCGATGCCGAGGAAGCGTTTCTTCGGCCCGCGCACGCCGGTAAAGAGGCGGCTGAAGAAGAACTCGGCGCTGCGCAGGCCGGTGTCGGTGCGCGTCACCGAGGTGGCGTGCACCTTGACCAGGACCTCGCCGGCGGCGGGCACCGGCCGCTCGACCTTGTCGATCCGCAGGACCTCGGGCGGCCCGTAGCGGTCGAAGACGACTGCTCGCATCTGGCTCACTTCCTCTCCTCGGTGCGCTGCAGACGGTGAAGGGGGGCACCGGTGCGCCACGCGCGCCCGGCTCGGAACAGCTCGGCGGGCCTGCCGCCGGCGGGGCCCGGCCTGGCGCGCCGGCCGGTCGGGATCACCCAGCCCTCGTCGGCGACCATCGTCCGCCGGAAGTTGGCGGCGTCGAGCTGGACGCCCCAGATCGCCTCGTAGACGGCGCGCAGCTCGGCCAGGGTGAAGGTGGTGCCGACGAACGCGGTCGCGATCCCGGACACCTCGAGCTCGACCCGGACGCGGTCGATCGCGTCGCGGACGATGTCGAGGTGGTCGAAGGCGAGGTCGAGCCGTCCGCTCGAGCACCTCCGAGACCGGGACGAGCGAGGCCTCCGCCGCGTCCGAGCCGGCGATCACCGCGCCGACGTCGCGGAGCACGGCCAGGTAGCCGACGGTGACCACGTTCATGCGCGGGTCGCGGCCCGGGTCGCCGTAGGCGCCGAACTGGGCGAGCACGCTGGCGGCGTCCACGCCCGTCTCCTCGCGGAGCTCGCGCTTTGCCGCCTCGTCGAGAGTCTCGGTCGGGGCGCTTGAAGCCGCCGGGGATCGCCCACATGCCCTCGTAGGGGGCCTCGCCGCGGCGGACGAGGAGCACCTTCAGCGTGCTGTCGACCATGGTCAGGATGACCACGTCGACGGTTACTGCGAAGGCGGGGAAATCGGATGGGTCGTAGCCGGGAGGGGTCGGCTCGCGAGTGGTTTTGGTCGTCATGACCAATAGTTCTACCACAGAGTTTGAGTCTTGTCGACAAGAACTGGTCTGTCCCCCGGCGGCGCGACGCGCAGCGTCGCGCCTCGCAATGATCGCCGGGTCTGTCCCCGGCGGCGCGACGCGCAGCGCGCGCCGCCGAGCGGACTGCCCCCAGCCGTTCGCTGCTGCGGAGCGCCTCAAAGTCAACTGCTGGGGTCAGTCCCCTGCGGCGACGGGTGACCCGTCGCACCGGGGCCAGACCCGACACTGCATGCCGGCGCCGGCTAAGTCGACGCCTCCGGGGACAGACCCCTCAGTGACGATCGAGCGTCACTGACGTCCTCCATGCCTCATTCGAGGCTCATGCGGGGCGTTCCCGGCGCCGAAAACTGAGCTCATGCGGCGAATTGAGCGACCCTCCCTCTTTGCGCTCGTCCCCCTGAAGGACGCGCACCGGCTGACCGGCATGAACGCCGACGAGCTCGAGACGGCTTCCCAGGTCCAGCTCCTGAAGCGGGTGTTCGCCGACGGCCGGACGGAAGAGGCCTTCCGCGTCCCGCGGACGCTGCTGCTCGAGAGCCGACACCTCCGAGCAGTAGCGGGACCGGATCGTCGGTCATCCCAGCGGGATGACGGCGACGGCCGTCCGGGTCAGTACGGTCGTAGCGTGTTCATGCGCATCCTCATCGGAGCGATCGTCGTGCTCTTCCTCGTGCTCTGGGTCCGGGCGACGATGGACGCCTGGCGCCGCGGCGACCTGACGAAGGCGGCGAAGTCGGCCTGGACGATCATCATGCTGGTGATCCCGTTCGTCGGCCTGCTCGTCTACACGCTGATGCGGCCGTCTGACGCGCAGATCGCGCAGAACTCGCCCTAGCGCCGGCTACACGTACTTGCCCATGCCGCCGGCGACGTCGATCGACGCGCCCGTGATGTAGCTCGCGCGGTCGCTGAGCAGGAAGGCGACGATCCCAGAGACCTCGTGCGCCTCGCCGAAGCGGCCGAGCGGCACCTCGTCGGCAGCGAGCTTGGCGAAGAACTCGTCCGGGCCGAGCTCCGGGGCGCGGCGCCGGCGGATGTTCTCCCACTGCGGCGTCACGACGTAGCCGATCTGGACGCCGTTGACGAGGATGTTCTCCGGCGCGAGCTCGATGGCGAGCGCCTTCGTGAAGGCGTTGCCCGCGGCGCGGTTGACCGAGGTGGCGAAGAACACCGGGTCGGGGTAGCGGCCGTAGACGGCGCCGATGTTGACGATGCGCCCGCCGCCCGCCTCGCGCAGGTGGGGGAGCACCTCGCGCGAGCAGCGGATCAGCGAGAAGAGCTTGACGTCGAGGTCGTGCTGCCAGTCCTCGTCGGACAGGGTCTGGAACGTGCCCGGATGCGCGCGGCCGGCGTTGTTGACCAGCGCGTCGATGCCGCCGAGCGCCTCGGCGGAGCGACGGACGAAGTCGGCCACCTGGGCCGGGTCGGTGACGTCGGCCGCCTGGGCGTGAGCCGCGCCGATGGCGCTGCCCGTGGCGAGCACCTCCTCCTCGTTCCGCGAGCAGATCGCGACGCGGGCGCCCTCCTCGACGAGCTCGCGCGCGATCGCCTCGCCGAGGCCCTTGGAGCCGCCGGTGACGAGCACGCGGCGTCCCTCGAGGTCGAGCTTCACGTGCGCCGCAGGTAGGCGTCGGAGCCGTCGAGCCAGTCCTGGCGCGGCGGCGAGAAGACGTCGACGTCGAGCGTGTCCTCGAGCGCCTCGGCCTTGTGGGGGAGGTTCGGCGGGATGTGCAGCACCTCGCCGGCCATCACGTCCACGACCTCCGACTCGTCCTCGCCGAGCCAGAAGCGCAGGCCGCCCTCGAGGATGTAGGTGATCTGCTCGTTCTCGTGCGCGTGCTGCGGCACGACGCAGCCCTTGTCTAGGAAGACCTGCGCGACCATCACGCGCTCGCCCGTGACCAGCCGCCGGCTGAGCTGCGGGTTGAGCGGCTCCTTCGCCAGGTCGTCCCAGCGGTAGTGGGTGGCGCGCTTCACGGCCGCCCAGTTTCGCAGGCCCGTCGCTACGAGACCTTGGTGTAGGTGAGGTCGAAGTCGTGCCTCCAGGTGACGCCGTCCTCGGAGCCCTCCCAGGCGCCCGTGATCGTGCGGCCGTCCTCGCTGATGCGGCCCACGAAGCGCTGGTTGAAGCCGGGCGCCTCGCGCCAGACCTTCCAGACGCCGTCCTCGATGCTCATCTCGTAGATGCGGAAGACGCCCCGCGCGTCGGCGTAGAGCTGCACCATGCGCCCGGTCGAGTCGTCGACGCCCATGATCGTGGTCACCGGCATCGGCGAGTTCTCGCGCCACTCGGCCGGCGCGTCCTCGGGCAGGTCGCCCTCCGCGTGCTGGTGCAGGAACTTGCCGTCGTCGCTCCAGCTGAACGTCGTGCGACCGAGGCCGAAGTCCTGGCCGCCGACCGAGATCTCCCACTCGCCCGCGAGCAGCTCGAGCCGCGTCTCCGCCGTCGTCTGTGTCATGGCTGCCTCCTCGTGTCGTGCCGTCACCAGGTGAGACTCGCACGAGGGGCAGGAGTCATCGAGCGGGTTGAACGGCTGGGGTCAATCCCCTCGGCGCCGGCTGAGCCGTCGCCTCCGGGGACAGACCCGACTTCCCTTCATGCCGGTTCGAGGTTGGAAGGGTCTGTCCCCGGCGGCGCGACGCGCAGCGCGCGCCGCCGAGCGGACTGACCCGAGCCGTTCACGGCGACAGACTCTGGGCCGCCGCAGTCGCTACGTCAGGAGCGAGGCGAGCCGGCCGATGCCGTCGTCGATCTGCGCCTCGCCGACCATGCTGAAGGACAGGCGCACGGCATCCGTGCCGCGTCCGTCGGGGTAGAAGAGCGTGCCCGGGACGATGCCGACGCCGGCCTCCGCCGCCTGTCGGGCGAGCTCGGTCGAGCTCGCGCCCTGCGGGCAGGGTCAGCCAGGAGAAGAAGCCGCCGGTCGGTCGCGTCCAGTGGGCGCCGTCGGGCAGCTCTCGCTCCAGCGCGGCGAGCATGCGCTCGCTCTTGCGGTGGTAGAGCGCCCGCGAGCGGTCGAGCTGCTCGTCGATCCAGCCCCGGCGGACGTACTCTTCGAACAGGCGTTGGCCGAGCGCCCCGGAGCACTGGTCGGTCGTCTGCTTCGCGGCGACGAGCTGAGCACAGACGTCGACCGGCCCGACCGCCCAGCCGAGCCGCACGCCGGGGAAGAAGGTCTTGGACGTCGTCCCTAGCTGGACGACAGTGTCGGGCGCGAGGCTCCACAGACTCGGCAGCGCGTCGCCGGCGAAGCTCAGCTCACGGTAGGCCACGTCCTCGACAACGAGCAGGTCGTAGCGGCGCGCGAGATCGACGAGCCGCTCCCGGCGCTCGGCGGCGAGGCTCACTCCGGCCGGGTTCTGGTGGTCGGGGATCGTGTAGACGAGCTTCGGGCGCAGGCCGCTGGCCAACCGCGTCTCGAGCTCGTCGACGTCGAGCCCGTCCTCGTCGAGCGGCACCGCCACCACCTCTGCCTCGAAGGTGCGGAAGGCCTGGATCGCGCCGAGGTAGGTGGGCGCCTCGACGACCACGACGTCGCCGCGGTCGAGGAACGCCTTGCCGACGAGCTCGAGACCCTCGATCGCGCCGCTCGTGATCAGCAGCTCGCCCTCGCCCGGGCGGCGGCCCTGAAGCCGCTCGAGGCGGCCGGCCAGCGCGTCGAGCGCGCCGGCGAGCCCCTGCGTCGGCGCGTACTGGAAGGCCTGCGACTCGCCCGCCTCGGCGAACTCGGCCAGCAGCTGGGCCGCGCGCTCGCGCGGGAAGGTCTCCGGGTCGGGGAAGCCGCCGGCGAACGAGATCAGGTCCGGCATCCCGAGCATGGCGAGCACCGAGGCGATCCCCTCGCCGACGTCGCCGCGCGTACGCGCCGCCAGGAGCGCCTCCCACCGCCGCTGCTCGGGCGTGACTGCCACGACGCTCATCCTAGAGCGGCGTCGGCCGGGGTCTAGAGCGCCTGCTCGCCGCCGACGGGCGGGCAGATTCTCGTGTTCGCGGGCCGCGAGGTGCAGGAGCAGCCGCGGCGCTAGGAGATCCGGCATGTGTGCGCTTGCGGGCGCCGCCCGGTTCCGGCAGGCTGGCGCGCGTGATTCCCGAGGCCCCGCTCGCGGACACCGGACACGGCAGTTCCGCCGGCGGCGAGGGCTGGTTCGTGCTGAACGCGCGCGACGCCAACTGGCGGCACGCGCCGGGCCGCGGTGCCTACTCGAACTTCGAGGGCGAGCACGAGTTCCCGCAGGTGGGTGTCCATCTGGCCGTGCTCGAGCGTGGCGAGGCGATGGGCATGTACCACTGGGAGGCCGACCAGGAGGACTTCCTCATCCTCTCCGGCGAGGCCCTGCTGTTGGTCGAGGGCCAGGAGCGGCCGCTGCGCCAGTGGGACTTCGTGCACTGCCCGCCGCACACGAAGCACATCATCCTCGGCGCAGGCAGCGGCCCCTGCGTGGTCCTGGCGGTCGGCGCCCGCGAGCACATCGACGATCCCGACGGGCTCGGCTACCCGGTGGACGAGGTCGCGCTCCGCCACGGCGCGGGCGTCGAGGTCGAGACCTCGAGCGGCGCGGAGGCATACAAGAACGCGGCCCGCCGCCAGCCGACCCAGTGCTGGCCGAGCTGGCTCCCCGGCGACTGACCAGCCGCGCGGGTACCCGCACCTGCCGCAGCGTCCCTTCCGGACAGGTCCGCTGGGGGCAGGCCGGAAAGCACACCCCACCCTCCCAGAGGGGAGTGAACGCCTCCACCACCCGCCCGGCTCGGACGGTAGCCGGGAAGCGATCACGTGTCTGTGCCGGGACGGCGCCGCTTCCGTGCCGAGCGTTCCACAGGGATCGGCCGGGACCGCTGCGACGTCAGGTGACGGTTCGGCTTGCAGTCGTCCGGGCTGGTGCGGCAGGCTCCGCCGATGGTTCCCGAGGCGACGCTCGAGCAGGTCGACCATGGCCTCGCGCCGGCGAACGACGGCTGGTTCGTGCTCAACGCGCGCAAGGCGCGCTGGCGGCGTGCGCCAGGGCGGGGTCATGTCGGCGAGTTCGAGGGCACGCGCGGGGAGTTTCCGCAGGTCGGCGTCAACATCCGCGTGCTGGAACCCGGTGAGCCGATGGCCATGTACCACCACGAAGCCGACCAGGAGGACTTCCTCGTCGTCTCAGGCGAGGCGCTGCTGATCGTCGAGGGTCAGGAGCGCCCGCTCCGCCGGTGGGACTTCGTCCATTGCCCGGCCGGCGCAGCTCATGTGATCGTCGGCGCCGGTGACGGGCCGTGCGTGGTCGTCGCGGTCGGCGCTCGGGAGCGCTCCACCGGGACGGAGTGGGGTGGCTACCCGGTCGACCAGGCGGCGCTCCGTCACGGCGCCGGGGTCGAGCAGGAGACCACGGTCGCGGCTGAGGCATACGCCCGCTTCGAGCGGAGCCATCCCGTCGCGTACGAGGAGGGCTGGCTGCCGGGCTGAGCCCGGCGGTGCGCGATGGCGTTCCGGATTCGAGCTGTCGAGTACTACTACGCGACCGTCCGGGACGAGCTTGGCGCCGCCTACCAGGTTCTGACTGCACTGGCCGAGCGCCGCGTGAACCTGCTCGCCTTCACCGCCGTTCCGAGCGGTCCGGCCCTCGCCCAGTTCGCGCTCTTCCCGGAGCAACCGCAGGTGCTGGTCGCCGAGGCACGGGCAGCCAACCTGCCGCTCGACGGGCCCTACCGCGCCTTCCTCGTGCAAGGCGACGACGAGCTCGGCGCGCTCGCGACGGTGCACCAGCGGCTGGTCGACGCGGGCGTCGACATCTACGCCTCGGCCGGCGTCACCGACGGCGAGGGCTCGTTCGGATACGTCGTGTACGTCCGTGAGGACATGTTCCAGCGCGCGCTCGAGGCGCTCGACCTCTAGCGCGGCCGCCTACTCGGTGGTCTTGTCGTTTCGATTGGGGAAAGGCCACTCGCGAGCACGCGAGCGACGGAGCAGCCACGGCAGGCCTCACGTGCACGCCGATCCGATGTACAGGTGGGCCACAAGCAGGGCGATCGCCCATTGCGGACCGTCTTGCGCCCAGGACAGGGCTGTGGATGGCACTGCAAGCGCGAGGATCGCGATGCCGCAGACGCGAGAGGCGCGCTCTAGGCGCCCGTAGTTCACGGGGTTCACGGCGGCGCCTAGGGCCAGCGCGGAGGGCGAGCCGGCGCGGCGTCGAGCGCCTCCCAGTCCTCGCGCACCGGCGCGAAGACGTCGATGACGACCGCCCCGTCCGGCCCGGCCGTCGCCTCGTGCGGCGTGTTCGACGGGATCGTCCAGGTGTCGCCCGGGCCGAGCTCGCGGGTCTCGTCGCCGACCCGGAAGGTCATGCGGCCGCTCAGCACCATGCCGAGCTGCTCGTGCGGGTGGCTGTGCTCGCGGGCGACGGCGCCGGGATCGAGCTCGACGACCGCGAGCGACAGGCGCTCACCGGCCACCGACCGGGCGTGAATGCCGCCCCAGACGCCCTTCAGCGGGAGATCGCCGGAGCTCGCGAATGCGCTCATCGCCGGGAGTATCGCGCGTGGTGCTCTCGCGGACGCCCGGCCCGCCAGTCCTCGCGCAGGAGCTCGTACTCGACGTCGCCCAGTTCCGCGCCCTCGATCGGCTCGGGCCACTCGAGGTGGAACGTGCGCATGAAGCGCAGGCCGCAGCGCTCGAGCACCCGGCGCGAGGCGGTGTTCACGGTCATGGTCTGCGCCCACACTCGCCGGGCGGCGAGCTCCGCGAAGGCGAGCTCGACCAGCGCGCAGGCTCCCTCCGTCGCGTAGCCGCGACCCCAGACCTCGCGCCGCAGCCGGTAGCCGAGCTCGCGCTCGCCCGGATCGTCCGGCGTCGGCCTGAGCGAGAACCAGCCCACGAAGGAGCCCGCCGGCTGCTCATGCGCGATCCAGCGATACGACGCGGACTCACGCACGCCGGCCTCGATCTCGGCGCGCGGCGTCGGGCGGCCACCGTTGATGTAGCGCATCACCTCCGGATCAGCGTCGAGTGCCACCAGGTCGTCGACGTCCTGGGAGAGCGGTGGCCGCAGCACGAGCCGCTCGGTCTCGAGCGTCCGCACGACGTCTAGTCGAAGATCGGCAGCGCCCGAAAGCTGACGCCCATCCGGCTCACACCCTCGACCGCGCGCGGCTCGCGGTAACGGTCGATGAGCGCGAGGATCTCGCGCCCGAGGGCGACTGCTTCGTCTGGTGTGAGCTCCACCTCCCACGAGCCGACGAACGACGCGTTGTCCCACGTCGCATCGAGCTCGTGCTGGTGGGCGAGGAACTGCGCCAGGAGCCGCTCGTCGCGCGAGATGAAGAACGACCGCAACCGCGCCTCGGCCGCGCGCACGTCCGGCTCCGGCGAGCCGGTGGGGAAGATGATGCGCGCGGTCCGGCGCCGCCACCAGCGCTCGCGACGGCTTCGCTGCTCGTCCTCCTCGACGAGCTCCGCGCGTGCGAGCGCGCGCAGGTGATAGCTCGTCGCGCCGGACGACTCCCCGAGCCGCCGTGCAAGCGTCGAGGCAGTGGCCGGCCCCTCCCGCAGCACCTCGAGGATGCGGATCCGGAGGGGGTGGGCCATCGCCTGCAGCTGTGCGCTGCTTGCAACCGCTTCCCTCGGGACCTGCTCGCTCGCGTCGCCCGCCACGGCCGCCGATCCTACGCCAGTCATGACTACAGCCTACTTTTGCAAAGAAGTTTTGCAATCTGCTAGCGTCGGGCGCGCATGGCTCCCTCCTGCCACGCGTCGTGACGCCTGTCAGCCTCGGCCTGGCGCTGTTCGCCCTGGTCGGCGCCCTTCAGCAGGGGGCGCCGACAACCGGGCTGACGGTCTCGCTCGGGACACGACCGGCCTCGCCGGTGGCCGGCTCTGTGTGGCGCGCCGACCTGCAGGTGCGCCGGGCGGGCCGCCCGGTGGCAGGGTTGCGGCCGCGGCTCGTGATCTCGCGCGCGGGCGCGCGCCGGTCGTTCACCGCCCGCGCTGCGGGCGCGGGGCGCTACCGCGCCTCGGTCGTGTTCCCGTCGGCGGGGCGGTGGGTGTACGCGGCCCAGGTCGGCGCGCGGACGTTCCGGCTCGGCGCGGTCGTCGCGCGTCCCGGCGCCGGTGCGGGCAGTCGGGCTCGCCGACGTCGCCGTCGAGGCGTCGGGCACGCCCGTGGTCGCCGACACGGCGGGCAACCAGCTCCTCCGCTTCGCTGGCGGCAGGTGGATTCGGCTCGCCCGCGTCGACTTCCCGGTCGAGGTCGCCACCGGGCCGCGCGGGCTCGTGGCGGTGACCGAGGGCCGCCGAGTCCAACGTCTCGCCGGCGGCGGGCTCGAGCCGATCGCGGGCGGGATGCAGGCGGGCTTCTCCGGCGACGGCGGGCCGGCGGCGGCCGCACTGCTCGACACCCCGACGTCGGTCGCGCAGGACGCGGCCGGCAACCTCTTCATCACCGAACTCGGTGGACGTGTCCGCCGCGTCGACGCGGTGTCCGGGAAGATCACGACCCTCGCGGGCGGCGGCAGCGGCGGCGACGGGGGCCCGGCGCTCGCCGCTCAGCTCAGCCAGCCGCACGGGATCGCCGTCGCCGGCGACGGCTCCGTGTACTTCTGCGAGACCCCCGCCGGCCGCATCCGCAAGGTCGCGCCCGACGGGCACATCTCGACGGTCGCGCGCGATCTGGCGCTGCCGGTCGATCTCGCGCTCGGCCCGGACGGACGGATCTACGCGGCGCTCTTCGGCGGCAACCGGATCGTCAGGGTCGACGCTGCGGGCGAGGCCACGACGCTTGCGGCGGCGACCGGCCCGGACGGAGTCGCGGTGGCGGCCGACGGCACGGTGTACGCGACTGAACGCGGCCGGCCGGGGCTCCTGCGCGTCGACGCCGCGACGGGCGCCGTGACCCGCCTCGGTAGTTGAGACGATCCCTACGTGCGGGTGACGCGAACTCGGCGCGAGCCGTCTGCCTGCTCCTCGAGAACGTCAACCCGGACGATACCGTCGTCGAAGACGGGAACCTCGCCCGCGCCGAGGCCGAACGCGGCATCGAAGATCGGCCCGCAGGTCGGAGATGTCGTGGCGCCGTGAGCCGGCATCATCTGCACGGGCCCGTTGGCATTGCTCTTGGTGGCATCGACGGTGTAGACCAGCACGCCGCGGTCGCAGAGCCCCCTCTCCCAGCCCATCGGCGCGCGCGTCTCGACCACGTACGCCTTCGCTGGAGGAGATGGGCGCAACGACCGCCTTCAGGCCACCGGGGGCCGCCAGCGGCGTCAGCGTCTCCTCGACCGACCCGGTCGGCCCGGCCGCCTGCACCTCGCGCAGCTGCGCAGGATCGAGCCAGCCGAGCAGCCACTTGTGCCAGGCCAGGAAGTGGGCGCTGTGCTGGACGTCGCTGAGGAGGTCCCACCAGCCGGCGAGCTCGAACGTGTTCGCGCCCGTCGGCTGCTTGTAGTAGATGTCGGGCAGGCCGAGCAGGTGGCCGAGCTCGTGCGTGACCGCCCAGTGGGAGAAGCGCGCCGGCTCGATCTGCGTCGGGACAGCAGGGTAGGAGGCCGGCGTCGTGATCCAGCGGCGCAGCTCGCGGCCGTCTGCCGTGAGGCCCTCCCCTGGCCAGCGCTGGCTGATCAGGATCCTGACCTGGGACTCGGCGCTCGCCGGGCCGACCACCCAGACGACGTCGGTCTGGCTGAAGTCGAAGGTCGCGTCGGCGAGCTGGATCGCCTCGGCCGCGAAGGTGCGGATCTTGGCGTTGACCTCGCTGTGGTAGCTCGCGACGCCGTACTGCTCGGCCGGCTGGGACATCCGGAACCAGCCGCCCGCGTGCACGAGGTCGAGATTCAGGCGGCCGTAGGAGGCCTCGCGGTACCAGGCCTGCGCGTCCGTCTCAAGCAGTGCGAGCGCCTCCTCCGTCCCGCCCGAGCCCGGGTAGTTCGGGAAGTCGACGAAGATTACGGCGCCCCGGAGCGTGCCCGTGGACGGCAGGAAGAGGCCGGGCGGCTTCTGCCACTCGCCGACGGGCGGGAACGGCGCTGCGTTCGGGTCGGGCGGCGGAACCACCGCCCACCCCGGCGCCGGTAGCTGGAACGAGAAACCGGTCGAGGCCGGAGCCGGGTACGTCGGCAGCGGGGCCACGTTGATGCTCGCTGCCGTGCTGTTGTCGGCCGGCGCCACGTCCGCCGCCGCCGCCGACGCGGCCAGGTTGTAGACGAGCGTGCCGGTCGCGAGCGGCCGCACGGTGATCTGAACCGAGCGCGAGCCGGTGGGCGCGATGGTGTCCAGCGGGCAGCTGATGGTGGTGATGCCCGCGCAGGTGCCCGCCGCCACCCGCCGCAGCGTGGAGGGCAACGACCCGAGCAGCGTGACGCCGTCGGCTGACGCCGTGCCGCGGTTCACAACCTGCACCGTCAACGTGACGGGCTCGTGGATGCTCGCCCCGATGGTCGCCGGGGTCACGGTCACCACGAGATCCGGGCCCGCCGGAGGCTGCAGTGTCGTGGACGTCGTCGGCGAGGTCGTCGTCGGGCGGCTCGTCGTCGTCCGCCGGACGCGGCAGGCCGCCTTTGTCTTCAGCCGCTTGAGCTTTGCCTTCTCGCTCTTCAGGAAGGCCGCCCGGCGCTTCGGGCTCTTGACGCGCTTGAAGAATGCGCGCTTGCGGGCGGCCATGCCTTTCTTGAACTTGGTGAGCGCGCGCTGGTTCGCGCGTTTCTGTTTAGCCGTGCAGAACGCTGTGGCGCTCGCCTCGGCGCTCGGCGCCGAGAGGCTGGCTCCCGCGACCGCACCGGCGCAGGCGAGGACAGCCGCACATGCGGCCAGCACTGCTACCTGCATCGCTTTCTTCACCCCGGCCCTCGCCCGCACAGTAGCCGCGTTTTGCCGCGGCGTCGCCTCAGCAGATCTGCTTCAGCCGGCCGGTCTCGGTCTCGTAGACGAAGCCGCCGACCTCGAGGGCCTGCAGGTACGGCCACGAACGAATGCGCCCGACGTCTTCGCTGATGGTCGCCTCGAGGTCGGGTGAGACCAGGAAGCTGAGGCTGCGCGTGTCGGGGCCGCCGGCCTCGCGCACGGCGTCGTGCACGGCCTGCTCGCTCTCCGCGGTCATGCGGCAGCCCGTGTGGCCGATCACCATCGCCCGCTCGACGCCAAGGAGGTAGGTGGCCAGCACGAGCGTCCGCAGCACGTCGTCGGTGACCCGGGCGCCCGCGTTGCGGAGGATCTTGGCGTCGCCCGGCTCGATGCCGAGCAGCGCCAGCGGCTCGATGCGTGAGTCCATGCACGTCAGGATCGCCAGGCCACGGGCAGCACGGGCCTCGAGGCCGGCGAGCCGGAAGCCGGCGGCGTAGCGCTCGTTCGCGCCCAGCACGTCAGCGAAGGGGTCTATCGCAGCTCCTCCGCGAGCAGGTCCATGAGCAGGCTGTCGTGCCAGCCGTCGCCCTCGAAGTTGCGTTCGTACCGGCGCATTACGCCGACCGGCCGGAAGCCGGCCTTCTCGTAGGCGCGGATCGCCGCCGCGTTCTCCGCCGCCGGGTCGATGGTGAGCCGGTGGTGGCCGCGCTCCTCGATCAGGTGCCGCGCGAGCCGGTGGACGGCGGCGGTGCCGAGGCCGCGCCCGTGGCAGTCCGGTGCGAGGAAGATGTCGATGCCCGCGTGGCGGTAGCGCTCGTCCGGCTCCTCCCAGAACTGGATCAGCCCGGCCACCTCGCCGTCGACCACGATCGCCAGCTTGGTCGTCTCGGGGTCGTCCTCGAACGGCCAGTCCGCCTCCTGCTCGTCCCCCCACCAGCGGTGTACCTCGGGCAGCGTGCGCATGCGGCGCAGCTTGGCAGCGTCTGCGGGCTCGAGCGGCCGCAGCACGGCGCCGGGGTGACCGTCGAGCTCGAGCGTGCCGATCGTCTGGCTGGACACGACGGGATTGTCGCTGGGAGCGGACAGATCGTGCCCGCGCCTCTTGGCAGGGCTGCGCCGCCCGCCGAGGATCGGCGCTCCACCGCGGGCTTGCTCACGCCCGCCAGACCCGAAAGGGGAGGACATGGGGAAGGCGAAGAGGGCGTCGCGACGCATGGGCGTGCTGCTTGCCCTTGCCACCGTGGCGATGCTGACCGTGGGCGCCGGCGAGGCGTTCGGCGGGAACGTCAAGGTTTGCAAGCAGATCAGCGCCGGGTCGCTCGACTCCCTGCGCTCGAAGACGTTCAACTTCTCGGTCACCACCAACCACCCGTCGTACCCCGGCCCGTACTCGATCACCGGCGTGCGCGGCGGCGAGTGCCGGCTCCTTACGAGCGGCTGGATGCCGCTGAACATCCCGCACCTGCGGCCGAACGGCACCCCGACGCGCGTGACCGTCAACGAGCAGCCGGTCCCGGGCGTGGTGGTCGGCGACGTGACGGTGGCGGGAAGCCGCGGGAACATCGCGCGTAGCTGCACCGTCGACGCGTGGGGCAGGCAGACCTGCCAGCCCTGGATCGCGTTCGACCTCGGCCCATACACGAACTCCGTCACCTTCCTCAATCGCATGGCGCCGATCTAGCACTTTCTTGCGGGCCGGCCCGGGCCCCGGAGCCCGGGCCGGCCTTGCAGGCACGGTTCCACGCGACGCGGGTAGCGTCCCCGTCGATGGCGAAGGTGCTGACCGTGGACGAGCTCCGCCTGCCCGGCAGGCGCACCGCCCGCTTCGAGGGCCGCGAGCACGGGGCGGCCGTGTCGTTCTACGTCTCCGACGTGGACGAGGGCCAGGGGCCGGGGCCGCACACGCATCCGTACGAGGAGACGTTCGTGATCGTCGGCGGCTCGGCCACGTTCACCGTCGACGGCAACGACATCGAGGCGGCACCCGGGATGATCCTGGTCGTCCCCGCCGGGGGAGTGCACGGCTTCCGTGCCGGCCCGGACGGCCTGCGCTCGGTCAACATCCACGGCGCGCCGCGGATGGCGCAGACCGACCTTCCCGGCTGACGGTCCCGCGCCGGGTCGAGCTAGCGCCCCGCGCGGACCCGGAACACGGGGCCGCGCAGGCTGAACTGCTCGTTCGGCGCGTCGACCGCCCGGGCGCGCAGGACGATCCGGTAGCGCCCGCGCGGAAGCGGCCGCTTCCGCAGGACGACCGTCCGCGTCGTCCCGGGTTGAACCCGGACGCGCACGACGCCGATCCGGCGCGGGCCGGCGAAGAGCTCGGCGCGGACGACCGCGGCGCGCGAGGTACGGACGCCGAGCCGCCAGCGCGTGTGGCGCTTGCCGTAGGCGCCGCGCAGCCAGCGCACGACCTTGACCCGCAGCGGCGGCGGCGTCTCCACCGTGAGCTCAGTGGCAGGCGGAGCGGGCACGAACCCGGGCACGGACGTCAGCGGCACGTCCTCGGCGGTCGCCGGCGGTGCCGCCTGTCCCGGCGCCTCGGCGAAGCGCGAGCAGTCGACCGCGCCGCTCGTCACCTCGGTGATCGTCTGACGGAAGACGGCGTACGAGTCCTTCGGCGTCCGGTCGGGCCAGAGCACGCCGGACTGCCAGTACGGCAGCTCCTCCTGGTCGCGCAGCAGGAAGTTGAAGAACGCCTCCACGTAGGGCTGGCAGTACGCGAGCCGCAGCGCGTCGCGGAGCTGCGTGGCCTGGTCGGGCGAGGCCGACTCGGGGTCGGGCAGCACTGTCCAGGGCAGCCCGCCGAGCGAGTCCGGGAGCGCCGCCGTCGTCTCGCTGCCGGTGTAGAGCCACGCCATGTGACCGTCCGGCGCGGTCTCGAAGCCCGCCTCCATGTACCAGATCGGGGCGCTGCGGCCGCCCACCGGAACGCCGGGGACGGGCTGCGCGGTGCCGCCGAACGACTCCTGCAGCGCGGTGACGAGCTTGCCGACGTCGCCCTGCGAGATGCGGCGGCCCAGGTGGCGGCGCCACGGGCGCTCGCCCGGCGAGGCGCCGTAGACGTGGTGGCCGACGGTGTCGAAGAGCGGCAGAGTGCGCCCGCTCGCCCGGTAGGCGTCGCCGAGCTTGTGCAGGAACGCGCCCGGCGAGTGCGAGATGACGACCGAGTCCGCCGGGTCGTCGCTGCCCCAGGGCGAGGTGGCGGGCGCGATCACGTTGACGTCGGGCCGGGCCGCATGCAGCACGTCCCAGCAGCGCGCCAGCAGGGTCATGTAGGCGGCGGGCACAGCGCTGTCGCCGGCGGCGTCGAACTGCGGCCGCCAGAAGAAGGAGAGGTTGGGCTCGTTCCAGATGACCACGTCGCGAATCGCCGGCACGCGCGTGATCAGATCGCGGGCATAGGCGCAGTAGGCCTCCCGCGCCGCGGTGTCCTGCGGCGCCGTGTCGCGCCAGCCGTAGACGGCGACGACGAGACGCACGCCGGTCGAGGCGGCGATCTGCAGCTGAGCCGCGTCGGTGCCGGAGAGACTTGTCTGGCCGGCGTTCCAGTGCAGCGTCACGCGCGCGGCGCGCAGCCCGAGGTCGCGCGCGAGGCCGGCCGAGCGGTCGGGCTCGAGCTTGAACATGTCCTCGCTCGCGCCGACCATGAGGCCCGGCGCCGGGCGGGCCGGCGCAGGCGCAAGCAGCACCCCGAGCGCCACCATCACGAGCACGCAGACGCGTGCGCTCCGCACCGCAGACCCCCTCGTCGCCCCAGGTCCGATCGTCGTCAGGAACCCACGGCCCGTCAATCGCTCGCGGCGGGCGAGCGGCGGCTGCGGCCGCTAGTCGATCGCGTCGGGCGGGCGCGGCTCGAGCCGGGCGAGCTCGTCGAGCAGGCGGTCGTCGTCGCTTGACGTGCGGACGGTCACACGGATGCCGTCGGCGAACGGGCGCACGAGCAGCCCGCGCCGGAGCAGCCCGTCGTAGATCGCGGCCGGCTCCGCCACGGGCACGAAGAGGAAGTTGGCGACCGAGGGGAGCGGCGCCAGCCCGAGCTCCTGCAGGCGCGCCGCCAGGCGTTGACGCTCGGCCAGGACGGGCGCGACGTCGGGCGGCGAGGCGAGCCCGGCGAGGGCGAGCGCGACCGAGAGCCCCGAGACGGGCGCCGGGTGCTGGCGCTCGTTCAGCTCGGCCGCGGTCTGGCGGTCGGCCAGGGCGTAGCCGATGCGCGCGCCGGCGAGCGCGAACGCCTTCGAGAAGGTGCGGATGACGACGACGCCGTCGTCGAGCAGTCCCGCGGCCGTCTCGCCGCAGTACTCGAAGTAGGCCTCGTCGACGACGAGCGGCCGGGCGGCGGGAAGGTCGACGAGGGCGCCGCTCGGGTTGTGCGGCCGGCAGCAGAACGTGAGCGCGGGCGACTTCTCGCCGACCTCCGCACCGGCGACCCAGGCGGCGGTGCGGTACAGCGGGTAGGTGGGCTCGTTCGCGATCGCGACCCGGTCGCCCGGTCGGGCGAACGCGCGGGCGGTGAGCATGATCAAGTCGTCAGCGCCGGCGCCCAGCACGACCTGCTCGGGCTCAACCCGGGCGTAGTCGGCGATCGCGCGCAGCAACTCGGGGTGGCCGCCGTGCGCGTAGGTGTGGATGGTCGCGAGCGCACCGGCGAGGGCTTCCGGGCGCACCGAGGACGGCTGCGCGGGCGACGTGTTGCCGTCGAAGCGCAGCACGTCGCCCGGCGCGATGCCCGCGACGCGCGCCGCCTCGGCGGTGGACGGCGCCCAGGCGTAGGGGCGGAAGTCGGCGGGCAGCGCGCGCACTCCGCGAGTCTGACGTGGAACGGATCGGGGCCGGCGGACGTAGTGAGGGTATGAAGAACTTCCTCGCAGTCACTCTGACGCTGCTCGCCCTCGGGGCGGGCAGCGCGAGCGCCGGTGGCTTTGCCACCGCCGGCGTCGCCCCGCCCGACGAGATCGAGGCGGGGAAGGTCTGGAACGCCCAGATCACGGTCAAGCAGCACGGCGTCACGCCGCTCGCAGATGTCGAGCCGACGCTCACGATCCGCCAGGGCGGGACGAGCAAGACGTTCCGCGCCGAGCCGACCGACGAGGTCGGCATCTACGTCGCCCGCGTCGAGTTCCCGTCGGCGGGCGAGTGGCGCTACGAGGTGAACGACGGCTTCGGGCCGCCCGGCCTCAACACGCACACGTTCGCGCCCGTCAGCGTCGTCTCCGGCTCCACCGGCGGCGACGGCGGCGGCAGTCCGAGCGCCTGGTGGCTTGCCGTCGCGCTGGCCGCGGCCGGCATGCTCGGGGCAGCGTTCTTCGCGCGCCGCCGCCGGCCGCGCCCGGCGGCGGTGTAACCGCTCGCGCTTCGCGCGTCGCTCTCTCGAAGGGGGAACGGCTTGTTCCCCCTTCGAGCTACCCCTCCGGCTGACGCTCGGGGCAGGTTGGCTGTCTAAGCAGACGCGCCGGGGCCGCGGGGTGGCTGCGCCGAGCAAGCTCGGCTCCGCCCGTACTGCGCACTACTCCCGTCCGCTTGCGCCCGCGCCTCCAATCCGAAACTGTCCTACTAGGGGTACGCTCGGCCGATGCGGCCGCGCCGCTCGACCTCGCACGAAGGCGCCCGCAAGCAGGCTGACCGCGAGCGCGCCGCCGGCCTCGATCCCGAGGACGAGGCCGGCCAGTGGCTCGCCGAGCACGACCCGGCCCCGACGCCCGAGCGGCCGAAATCGACCGGGAAGTCGAAGTCGCTCCACCGCTTCCGCCAGAGCCAGGCGAAGAAGCGCTAGCAGCCTGACCCTGCACGGCTCGGCGCAACCCGCCGAGGGCGCTACGGTCGGAAGGTGGCCAGCATCCGCGAGCGGCTGGGCGACCGGTCGACCCTCATCCGGCTGGGGCTCGTCGCCTTCGTCGTCCTCTGGCTCTTCGGCCCGCTCGCCGTGCGGGACTGGGTTCCCGTCTGGCTGCCGTTTCTGATCGCGGTCGGCCTCGAGGTGCAGTTCTTCCTCGGCGGGCGCGGCGACCCGGGCCCGCGCAGGCGGCGGGGGCGGGCGCCGCAGGAGATCGACCAGGAGCGCTTCGGCTACGTCGGCGAGGAGCTCGTCCTCGTGCACCGCGACGGCGAGGAGCACTGGCTGCCGTACTCGGGCGAGTCGGCGGAGGAGCTCGACGAGCTGCTCGCCTCGGAAGAGCCGCCGGAGCTCGAGCCGAGGGAAACGGACTGGGTGCCGACGCGGGCAGGCCCGGTGCGCCGCTTCGTCGTCGGACTAGCGGTGATCGCCGCGCTTGCGGGCGGCGCCTGGCTGATCGAGTCGAACCGCGGCTGGAGCGGCCTCGAGGACGACGAGCGGGCCGCGGCGACCGAGCGCTACTCGACCGAAGCCGCGGTGATCGCCGGCCACCAGGTCGACGTCCGCTGCGACGAGTCGGGAGCGCAGGTGGGCGCCGTCCAGCACGCGGACGGCGTGGCCGAGGTCGGCGGCCGGAACGCGTACCTCACGCCCGAGATCTGCTTCGACCTCTACCGGCTGGCCTTCCGCGACGACGAGCCGACCGCCGCGACCGGGCGGGCGGTCGCGGTGCTCGCGCACGAGGCGTGGCACCTGCACGGCGTCAGCGACGAGGCGACGACCGAGTGTTACGCGTTGCAGTCGGGGGTCGACCTGGGCGAGCGGCTCGGGATGGCGCGCTCGACTGCGCGGCGGCTGATGCAGCAGCAGCTCGTCGAGAACCGCCGCCGGACGGTCTCGACGCAGGAGTACCGGCTCACCGCCGACTGCCGCAACGGCGGGCGGCTCGACCTCCACCCCGAGCGCTCAGAGTTCCCGTAGGCGGGCGGGCAGTACCCTGCCGCCGTGCTCGCCCACCTCGCAGCCGCGGCGCTCGCGGTCGCCTGCCCGGCGAACGTCGCCAACGACGAGTACCGCCAGGTCGGCGGCCGCCAGCTGATCACGGTCGAGGCGTCTTCGGCGCGCTCGACGCACGCCGTGCTTCGCACCTGGCGCCGTGAGGACGGGTGCTGGGTGGCCGTCGGCGGCCCCTACGCGGCGCGGGTCGGGCACGCGGGGCTGCGCCGGCTCCGCCGGGAGGGCGACGGCACGACGCCGATCGGCGTCTTCACGATCGGGCGCACGATGTACGGCAACGAAGCGGATCCGGGCGTGCGCTACCGCTACCGGCGCCTGCGCTGCGGCGACTGGTGGGTCGAGGACCCGGCCTCGCCGCACTACAACACGTTCCGGCACGTTCCCTGTGGGCGGACGCCGCCGTTCAGGACGCCGACGCCCGACATGTCGAAGTCGCCGCGCGAGTACCCCTACCTGGCCGTGATCGAGTTCAACATGCGCCCGGTCGTGCCGGGGCGCGGCTCCGGGATCTTCCTCCACGCGCTCGGCCGCGGCGCCGACGAACGGCTGCGTCAGCATCCCGCGCGCCGACCTGCGGCGCGTGCTGCGCTGGCTCGACCCGGCCGCCTCGCCGCGAATCGCCATCGGCGTCCGCTGAGCTGGTGGCAGAGCGCCACTAGCTCGCTCCGAACCGCATACGTAGTCGGAATCGACAAGTGGCAGACTGCCACCAGCGGTTCCGGGCCCGAGACGCTGGGGCTGGACGAGGCCTGCTCCTACTTAGTGGCTGTCTGCCACTAAGTCCGAGTACGGGGCGCGGCGAACTCGAGGCACTGGAGGTTCGGCGAGGCCGCTGAGGCGAATTGTGAGGGGTTTGTGGGCTCAAGCCGCACCCGCGGAGGCCGATGCTACTGTGAGTCAACGGGTCGGCAATCCGGTCGGCCCAGTGAGATTTGCTTCTCGTTCCTCCTTCGGGTGTTTCGAGGTAGGCAAGTCTCGAACCCGAAGGGAGTCGAACAACTTGTCAGACGTTTCTTTCCGCGAGCTCGGCGTGTCCGCGCCCGTCGTCGACGCGCTCGCAGCTCGCTCCATCCACACGCCGTTTCGCATCCAGACGCTCGTCCTGCCGGACGCGCTCGCCGGGCTCGACGTCCTGGCGCGCTCGCCCACGGGCTCGGGCAAGACGCTCGCGTTCGCGCTGCCGATCGTCGAGCGCACCGACCAGCGACGACGCGCGGCCGTCCGCGCTCGTCCTCGTCCCGACCCGCGAGCTCGCCGTCCAGGTGACGGAGGAGTTCGAGACGCTCGCGCGGCCGAAGAACCTGCGCGTCGCGGCCGTCTACGGCGGCGTGCCGCTCGCCGCTCAGGCCAAGCGCGCCAAGACGGCGCACATCCTGGTCGCCACGCCGGGCCGCCTCGAGGATCTCGCTCCAGCGGCGCCTCGTCGACCTCTCGCAGATCCGCATCCTCGTCCTCGACGAGGCCGACCGCATGCTCGACATGGGCTTCCTGCCGCAGGTGGACAAGATCGTCCGCCGGCTGCCGCGCAACCGGCAGACCATGTTCTTCTCGGCCACGCTCGACGGCGAGGTCGGCGAGCTCGCCGACAAGTACACCAACAGCCCGTCGCGCGTCGAGGGCCGGCTGCCCGACCAGCGCACGCCCGGCGAGATCGAGCACCACTTCGTCGTCCGTCACCGCGGACAGCAAGGTCGAGACGCTGGTCCAGCACCTCGCGCGCCGCCGACGGCCTGACGCTCGTGTTCGTGCGGACGAAGCGCGGAGCCGACCGGCTCGTGCAGCAAGCTGGCGCGCCAGGGCGTCGACGCAGTCGCGATGCACGGCGACCTGTCGCAGCGCGCTCGCGAGCGCGCACTCGACCGCTTCGAGAGCGGCAAGGTCAGCGACGCTGATCGCGACCGACGTCGCCGCCCGCGGCCTCGACCTCGACGACGTCACCCACGTGATCAACTTCGATCCGCCGGACGAGGACAAGGGCTACGTCCACCGCACCGGCCGCACCGGCCGGGCCGGGCGCAGCGGCACCGCCGTCACCTTCGTCCTGCCGGAGCAGCAGGCCGACACGAGCCGTGTCGCCAACCGCCTCGGCCACCGCGAGCAGTTCGAGCAGGCGGGCATGCAGGTCGCCCGCGCCAAGCTCGTCTACACGAGTCGCCGCGGACGCCGCTCGAAGTGGTAAACGCTTGCGGTGCGGCCGCGAGGCTGCTGCTCTAATCGGCGCAGCTCGACGGCCGCAGCGCTTCGCTTCATTCGAAGGGGGAGGAACTCCCCCTTCGAGCTACCCCCTCTCTGGTCGCCGTGGCGGGTCGAGGCCTGCGCAGACTCTCGCTCGACTGCCTGATCGCGACTCCGTCGCGATGTCGGCAGAGGATCGAAACACGCTTGTTTTCGGCGTCACCCCGGTACGATTGACGTGATGCTGGCGATCTCGCTCTGGCTGATCCCGCTCTTCGTCATGGTCGGGCTGCTCGTGCTGATGCTGCTCCTGGTTCTCCTGGGGCGGATCCGCGGCGGCCGCTACCTGCGGCCGATCATGCAGTTCCTCATGAAGGTGCCGGTGCTGAACACCGGGCTCAAGAAGATGTCGCGCGCGGCACTCGAGCGCCAGAACCCGGAGCTCGCGAGCGCCGTCCGCAAGCTGGAGCGCGCGAACGCCGACAAGGATCCCGTGCGCGCGCAGAAGGTGCTCCAGCAGCTGTCCGCCGACGAGCGCCGCGCCTACATGGCCGCCGTCGAGGAGCAGGAGTCGATCCCCACGGCCGTGAACCGGCAGCAGCGCCGGCAGCTCCAGAAGGCGCGCAAGCGCCGCTGAGTCGAGTGCCCGGCGGGCAGCTGTGACTCTCGCCGTTGGCACCGAGATCGCCGCCTTCGTCGGCGTCGCCGCGGTCGTCATCGTCACGCCCGGCCAGGACACGGCGCTGACGATTCGCACCACGCTCGCGGGCGGGCGGCGGCGCGGGGGCCGCGACCGCGCTCGGCGTCGCGTGCGGCCAGGCGGTCTGGACGCTGGCCGCGAGCGCCGGCCTCGCCGCGTTGCTAGTCGCCTCGGAGCCTGCCTTCCTGGCGCTCAAGCTGGTCGGCGCCGCCTACCTCGTCTACCTCGGCGCGGAGGCGCTGCTCGCGGCGATCCGGGGACGAGCCTCACGCCTCAGCGGGACGCGTACGAGCGCGCCGCTCGCGCCGCGGGCCGCCTTCCGCCAGGGGCTGCTGAGCAACCTCGGCAATCCCGAAGATGGCCGTCTTCTTCACCAGCCTCCTGCCGCAGTTCGGCGGCGACTCCTTCGCTGCCCTGCTTGCGCTGGGGCTGGTGTTCGCGACCATGACGCTCGCGTGGCTGAGCGCCTACGCCGTCGTCGTCGCGCGGGCCGGGGACGTCCTGCGCCGTCCCCGGGTGCGCCGGACGGTCGACGCCGTGCTGGGCACGGTGCTGGTCGCCTTCGGCTTCCGCCTCGCGACCGAGCGGCGCTGACCGCGCTCAGCCCGCCGCGCGCAGCCCGCGGTGGACGAACCGCACGAACCTGACCGCGTCTCGAATCCGCCCCGTCGAGAGCTGCGGCCGCGTGTGGTCGAGCGTGCCGGTGACCGTCAGGTGCGCCTGCGGCAGCGCCCTAGCCAGAGCCTGCGCCTCGCCGGGCGGGAAGTAGACGTCCGCGGGCGGCACGACCACCTCCACCGGCGCGCGCACGTCCGCGCAGGCGCCCAGCGGTGAGAACAGCGCGAGCACGCCACGCGTCTCGTCGGGCAGCGCGCCGTAGAGGCCGGCGAAGCGCTCGGGGTCCTCGTTTGCGAGCAGCTCGAGCACGGTGCGCGTGCGCGGGCCGCCGCCCTCCTCGGCGGCAAGCGCCTCGATCGGGTCGCGTTCGGTCGCGCTCGGCCTCGGCGAGCACGTCCGCGAGCCGCGTCCGGTCGGCGTCGTCGGCGCCCACGGCGACGAGCGAACGGGCGACGACCTGCCGGTGGAGCGGCGTCACCTCGTAGCGCGCGAAGCCGTCGCCCTCGCGGTAGCCACGCGTCGTCGCCAGGCAGATCATCCGCTCGAGGTCGGCGAACGGGGCGACGGCGGCCACGACGGTCACCCGCTGCGCGAGCTCGGGCCGTGCCGCCGCGATGAGCGCGAGCGCGGCGCCGGTCGAGGCGCCGATCAGCGCGACGCCTCGCGCCGCGCACGTCCGGGTGGTCCGCCGCCGCGCGCACGACGGCAGCGGTCGAGTCCAGGGTGCGCTCGGTGACGGTGCCCGTCCCGAGGCCCGGCACGTCGGGGACGAAGACGAGGTAGCCCGCCCGCGCGAGCCCGCGCGAGAGCCGGGTGACGACCGGCTCGGTTCGCCTCAGCGGGTGCGCGCCGTTGACGAACAGCCAGGCCGGCCACGGCGGCCGGCCGGCAGGCCGCACGACCTCCACCGCGACGCCGCCGAGCTCGGTCTCATCGACGCTCGGGGGCCGGGTCAGCCGCTGCGTCGCGGCCCCGAGCACCGGCGGGTGCGAGCACGACTCCGAGCAGCGTCAGGACGCGGAGGCTAGGCGGCGAGCGCATCCCGGTAGTGCCGGTACCAGTCGCTCTGGAACCGCTCGTCCGGATCGAAACGACGCTTGGCCTCGAAGAACTCGCGGACGCGTGGGTGGGCAGCCTCGAGCTGGTCGGCGCTCGCCCAGCGGTGGTACGTCAGGTAGTAGCTCCCGCCCCGCTCGAGCGCGTGGTCGATCAGCCGGCGGAAGGCCGCGGCCGCGTGCTCCGACGCCCTCGGCCGTGTGCACGGTGTGGAGGTTGAAGATGACGCACGCCCAGCGCTCGCGCGCCCAGGCGAGCACGGTCTCGTCGTCGCGCTCGATCAGCCGGATCGTGCCGTAGATGACATCGACGTCCGTCCGCCGGAAGTCGTCGGCGACGTCGTGCATGAAGTCGGCGAGCCGCTCGCGCGGGACGTAGACCTCGGTGATCATCTCCGTCGCCGGGTGCGGGGCGCCGGTGGCCGCGTCGAGCTGGGCGTGGTAGCCGTCGACGTAGTCCGCGTACTGGTGCTCGTCCGAGAGGTACACCTGGCCGGTCGTGCGCAGGTAGTGGTCGGCGTAGCGGCGGAACGCCTGCGCCTTGTCCGTGTGCGCCAGGTGGATGCAGCTGCGCCCAGTCAGCGCGCGAGAGCGCTCGCTGGCCCGCGGGGATCGGCGTGTCGTCCGCGACCGGGCGGTAGCACGAGAAGACGCCGCGCGTCAGGAAGTCGTCGTCCGCCGGGTCGATCGCGAACTGGAAGTCGCCGTAGAGAAAGCCCGTCCGCGATCCGACGCTCGAAGGCGCCACGCGAGGTCGTCGACCTCTCCGAGCTCCACCACCCGCTCGAGCTTCTGGCGCGGCACGAGGCGGAGCGAGAGCGGAGGAGACGACCCCGAACAGGCCGTACCCGCCCGCCACGAGAGCGAAGAGCTCGGCGTTCTCCGTGCGGCTGCAGCGGACGGGCTCGCCGTCCGCAGTGACGAGGGTGAACTGCTCGACGTCGGCGACGAAGGGCGGCATGGCCAGGCCGCGACCGTGGACGTTGGCAGCGAGTGCACCGCCGAGCGAGAGCCGGTCGGCGCCCGTCTGCTTCTGTGCGATCGACCAGCCGAGACCCGCCCGCCAGGCGCGCCGAGCCGCCGAAGGTGCTCGAGGACGGCCGGCCACTGGATGCCCGCCTCGACCGTCGAGCAGCCCCCGCTCGGCGTCGAGGTCGAGCACCCCGGCGAGCGAGCGGGTGTCGACGAGCAGGCCGCCCTCGCAGAACTGCTGCCCGCCCATGGCGTGGCGTCCCCCGGCGATGCAGACGGGCAGGCCGCGTCTGCGTCGCGTCGGCAACGGCATGGCAGACGGCGTCGAGCGAGTCGACCGCGACGACGTCCGCGACCGTCGTCGGGTTCAGCTGTGAATGGACGTCGTTGACCGCGGTGGGGGGCACGAGCCCATCTTCTCCGCCCGGGGCCGCTCCGGGCGTCGGTACGCGGCGCTCTAGCCCGCGCGCAGCCGCCAGACGGTGTTGCCCCCGTACGAGGGCGACCAGACGTCGCCGAAGGCGACGGTGAGCACGAACGGGCCGCGGCCGACGCCGAACGTGCCCACGACCGTCCCGGAGGCCGGGTCGATCTGCGTCACGGTGCTGTCGCGGAGGTTCGGGATCCAGACGAGGCCGTCCGGCGCGACGGTGCCGTCGACGGGCTGCTGGCCGGCCGTGACGGTCGTCGTCACCGCGCCCGTGGCCGGGTCGATCCTCGAGACGGTCCCCGCCTGGCCGTTCGCGACCCAGAGCTCGTTGCCGGCGGACGAGAACCAGACCGGGAAGTCCTGGTTGACGGGCACCTCGGTCGCCCGGTTCGTCGCCGGGTCGATGCGATGGACGACGTTGCTGCTCGTGTTCCCCACCCAGACGGATCCGCCCGCGAACGCGAGCCCGCCCGGGCTGCCCGTCACGCGGATGTTCTTCACGACACGATTCGTCTTCGGCGAGACCCGCTGTACGAGGCCCTGCGTGTTGCTCGTCACCCAGACGCTGCCGGCCGCATAGAGGACGTCGAACGAGCCGCGCCCGATCGGGATCCGGTGCGTCACCTTGCGGGTGCGCGGGTTGATGCGGTCGAGCCGGTTGCCGACGAACGCGTGCGTCCAGACGCTGCCGGCGCCTGCCACGATGCCGCACGGGCGAGCGTCCACGGGGATCGCCCGGCCGACCGTGCGGTTGCGTCGCGGGTCGATGACCGAGACGGAGCTCGAGAGGAAGTTCGTCACCCAGACCAGCCCGCGTGCGCCGACCGCTGCGCACGGCTGGCTGCCGACGGTGATCTTGGCGACCACGGACGGCCGGGCCGACCGCGATGCACCGGCGGCGGCGACGAGCGTGACGGACAGAACGGCGACGGCGACAGCTGCTGCACGCGGCACGGCGTGACCCCCTCCGGTGTCGAAGACGACTTGCTACCGAACGGTACTAGTTACTACCGAGTGGAAGCAAGTCCAGCGCTTGCGACAGCGGACGCCGCGGCTTCGAGTGCCCGCAGGGCCTTCCCGATGTCCTCGAGCGGCAGCTCGCTGAGGGCTTCGAGCCGGTCGACGGCCGTGCTGATGCGTGGGGCGATCGTCTCGACGGCCGCGCCGCCCTCCGCCGTGGTCTTGAGGAGGTAGGAACGTCCGTCGGCCGGGTTCGGCAGCCGCTCGACGAGCCTGTCCTCCACGAAGCGCGCCACGTGCCGCGACACGCTGGTCGGCGGCATCCCGATCGTCGCCGCCAGCTCGGTCGGCGTCCGCTCGGGGAAGAAGTGGATCACGCCGAGCAGCGCGTACTCCTCGGCGCTGACGCCGGTCCCGGCGACGACCTCGGCCATCAGCGCGCGCAGCGCCTGGTTCGTGCGGAAGAGCTGGAAGAGGACGTTCCGCTCGTCGGCCGGCAGGCGTGCTGGCAAGGGTCGCTGCTGCACACCCAGATACTGCCAAGTGGTAGCGCCGCCTCGAACTGTTGGGGTCAGTCCCCGTGCGGCGACGGCGTCGCCGCCCGGGGACAGACCCGTCCTTTCCCTTACCCGGTTCTCCGATGTCGCGAGGAACTCGCGACGAGCCCGGCGAGCGGCGCTGTGGTTTACCGGCGAAGCCGAGCTTGCTCGGCGAGAGCCACACCGCGCGCAGTCGCGTGTGACCAGATTGGCCGAGTTGCCCATCCTCCGGGTGGAAGGGGGGAGCTCGAGGGGGGACGAAGCTCCCCCTTCGAATGGAGCGAGCCCTGCGGCCGCAGAAGTGTCCCGACAGCGTCGCAGTTACTCGGCCGCACGGCTCGCGGTCACCACCTTCCCCGGGTTCATGATCCCGTGCGGGTCCACGAGCGCCTTGATCCCGCGCATCAGGGGCAGCAGGTCGCCGTGCTCACGCTCGAGGTAGCCGATCTTGCCGATGCCGATGCCGTGCTCGCCCGTGCACGTGCCCCCGGCGGTGAGCGCCCAGTCGACGATCGCGGCGTTCATGGCGCGCGCACGCTCGAGCTCGCTCGGGTCGGCGGGGTCGAGCATGAAGAGCACGTGGTAGTTGCCGTCGCCGGCGTGGGCGACGACGGTTGCCTCCAGCCCGCTGGCGGCGATCGCCGTGCGGGCGTGCCGCATGGCCTCGGGGAGGCGCGAGACCGGCACGCAGACGTCGGTGCTCATGTGCTCCTTCCCCGGCGAGGCGGCCACGAGCGCGAACAGCACGTGGTGGCGCGCCTGCCAGAGCCGCGAGCAGGCGGTCGGGTCGCGCTCGGCCTGGAAGGCCGTCGCACCCAGTTCCTCCGCCAGCTCTCGCGCGGCCTCGACGTCCCCTGCGACGCCGGCCTCGCTGCCGGTCAGCGAGACGAACAGGCTCGGCGCCTCGTCGAAGCCGGTCCGCTTGTAGGCGTTGACGGCGGCGAGAGTGGGGGCGTCCAGGAGTTCGAGCCGCTCGACTGCCAGCCCCGCGCCGACGAACGCCACCGCCGCTGCACAGGCGGCGTCGAGGTCGGCGAACGCGATGCGCAGCGCCACCTCGCGCTCCGGGATCCCGTGCACGCGCAGCGCGAGCTCGGTGATGACGCCGAGCGTCCCCTCCGAGCCGATGAAGAGCGAGGTCAGGTCGTAGCCGGCCGACGACTTCCGCGCGCGGCTGCCCGTGCGGACGACCTCGCCGCCGGGGAGGACGACCTCGAGCGCGAGCACGTGCGAGCGCATGCCGCCGTAGCGGACGGTCGTCGTTCCGCTGGCATTCGTCGCGGCCATGCCGCCGAGCGTGGCGTCCGCACCGGGGTCGACCGGAAAGTGCAGGCCGTCGCGGCCGAGGCGCTCGTTCAGCTGGAGGCGGGTCACGCCAGGCTGCACGACGGCCGTCAGGTCGCCGGGCTCGACAGCCACGATCCGATTCATCTGAGTCAGGTCGAGGCTGATGCCGCCCTGGACCGGGATGACGTGACCCTCGAGGCTCGTGGCGGCGCCGTAGGGCACCACGGGCACCCGCTCGCGGTGCGCGAACGCGAGCACCGCCGCGACCGTCTCGGTCTCGTCGGCGAAGACGACCGCCTCGGGCCGCCGCGCGGGGTGGTACGAGAGGTCGGCCGCGTGCTGGTCGCAGCACCGACTCACCGTCGGCGACCGCCTCGGCCCGGCCGAGCTCCGCCGCGAGCGCCTCGGCGAGTGTCACCGGCGCCCGAGCGCGGCCGCTGCGAGGGCGCGCACGACTGCCAACGCTGCCGCAGGGGCAGTCCGCCGGGAATGCTGCAGCGCGTGCTCGAGCGCCTCGGCCGCGTCCTCGTGCACGCCCTTCCCGTGACCGACGAGAACGTGGTCGGGCCGGAGCCCTGCCAGGGAGTTCGGCGGCGTCAGCCGCAGCACCGGCGAGACGCCCAGGCGCTCGCCCGGCGTCAGGAAGTACGGCAGGGTGCCGAGCGCGTCGGCACAGACGAGCACGCGCTCGGCCTCCCACCAGAGCGCGACCTCTCGCCAGAGCCGGTTGTCGACCACCGAAACGAACGTGAACGGCCCGACCGGCTCCTTCGGCAGGACCAGGTGCGGGACCTCGAAGCGGGCGGCCAGGCTCGCGCAGTCACGGTTGTGGCGATCCAGCAGCTGGAGGACGCCGCGCGGCTCGCCCGCGGCGCGCACCCTCTCGTCGAGTCCGGGCGCGTCGACCGGGTCGACGAGCCAGATGCCGCCGTCCGCGACGAGCGCGTGCGACGTGCGCGCCCGCGCTTCCTTTGCCCACCAGCCGAAGCCCCACGGCCCCTCGTCGACCCAGCGAACCTCCACGGCTCCACGCTATAGCTTCCGGTCGTGAGCCCATCGCAGGCCGGCAAGGTTCATCCGATCGCACGGCGCGGCTTCGGACGCCGCGCCGCCGAGTACGAGCGTGGGCGGCCGAGCTACCCGCAGACGGCCATCGACTGGCTCGCCCGCAACCTGCGGCTCGGGCCTGATGCCACCGTGCTCGACCTCGGCGCCGGCACGGGCAAGCTGACCCGGCTGCTCGTGCCGACGCAGGCGCGCGTGCTCGCGCTCGAGCCGGTCGAGGGAATGCGCGAGCAGCTGCAAAGGCTCGTGCCGCAGGCCGGGCTCGTCGACGGCACCGCCGAGGCGATCGACCTGCCAGACGGCTCCGTCGACGCCGTCACGGCCGGGACGGCGTTCCACTGGTTCGACTGCGACCGGGCGCTGCCCGAGATCCAGCGCGTGCTGCGCAAGGGCGGCCGCCTGGGGCTGATCGCAAACGTGCGCGACGAGTCGGAAGCCTGGGTGCGCCAGGTCTCGCGCATCATCAAGCGAGGGGTCGTGACGGGATCGAGCGAGACCGTCGTCAAGCACGCCAGGCGGATGAGCCACCGCGGCGCCTGGAAGGCCTGCTTCGAGCACACGGAGCTCTTCTCGCCACTGCGCGAGCGCTCGTTCTCACACGTGCACGAGACCGACGTCGAGACGCAGCTCGCGCGCTTCGAGTCGGTGAGCTTCATCTCGGCGCTCCCAACGGCGGCGCGGCGCCGGCTCCTGCGCGAGCTCGAGGCGCACTTCCTGACGCACGCCGGCTCGGGTGGCACCGTCGCCTTCCCCTACGTCGCGACCGCCTACTGGTGCCGTGCGCTTGCCTCCAGCTCGGCCAAACGCGCGTCGACCGCTGCGGAGACGCCGGCCGAGACCCGGCGCAGCCCGGCCAGCGCCACCACCAGGGCGCGTCGTAGCTCGGGCGGATCGAGCGAGCGCGGGAAGGCCTCCTCGAACGGTTCGAGCAGGTCGGGCGGCAGCCGGTCGAAACCGCGCCCGTAGAGCGACGGCAGACCTTGCAGGCGGCAGGCGAGCGCGAGGGCCTCGTCCCGCGTGTACCCGAGCCAGTACGCCGCCTGCCAGACCAGGCCGCGCTCGATGTAGACGAGCGACCGGAGCGCGTGGTGGGCCGCCATGCCGAGCAGGTGCTCGGGTGACGGCTCGGCCGGAGGAGGCAGCTCGGCCTGCTCGCCCCAGAGCAGCGAGAAGCGCGGCCCGCGCGCGCCCCACTCGGCGGCCGGTGCGAACGAGAGGTCGACTTGGAGCGAGCCCGGCATGAGAAAGACGCGGTAGACCGCGGCGCCGGCGGCGAGGTCGAAGAGGTGCACCGCTCCGAGCTCGTCCCCGAGGGCGGCCGTCCACGCCGCCAGCACCTCGTCGACGGCCGACCCTTCGCCGAGCGCGAAGGTCAGGTCGATGTCGGACCAGCGGTCGCCGCCCGCCGCGGAGCCCCCGACCTCGGCAGCGGCGACGACGCGTGGGTCGTCGCGCGCCCGCTGGAGGATCGCCGCGCGGATGCGCTCGCGCTCCTCGACGGTGAACATCAGCCGCGGCGGCGGTCGCGGAGCTCGCGGCTCAGCGGCAGGCCGAACCAGATCCAGCTGATCAGCCCGATCGTGAGCGCGAGCACGGCGGCGGTCACGCCGTCGGTGTAGAGCACGTCGGTGACGAGGTAGACGACAGACGTCAGGGCGCAGGCGAGCAGGACGAGGCCCACGAGCGCCAGCTTGTTCGAGGTGCGGAGCATCTGCTCCTTGTCCTTGTCCCGCCAGCGGATGCGGTGGTACGAGGTGGGCGCCATCAGGAAGACGGTGCCGCTCAGCGTGAAGAGCAGCGCGGCGAAGTAGATCTGCTTCTGGTAGTCCGTCACCTGCGAGAACCGGTTGGTGAACGGCACGGTCAGCAGGAACGCGAAGAGCACCTGGACGCCCGGGAGGGCGACGCGGAGCTCGTTCAGGAGCTCGATCAGCTCGCGGTCGAGGTCCTCGGCATCCTTCTGCTCGGCCACGCGGCGACGCTAGCGAAAGAGGTCGCGCTCGGGCGGCATCACGAGGTCGGTCGCGCGGCCCTCGCCGGCGACGTCGAGGCCGCGCACGATCGCGCCGGGGATGCCGGCGACCTTTCCCATCACCAGCTCGGCGGCGCCGGCGATCTCGTCGGCGACGGCGATCGTCGTCGTGCGGAGCTCGTAGCCGGCCGGGTCGTGCGTTCCGCGCAGGTCGAGCAGCGGCGTGATGCCGGCGGCGCCGATGGCGACGTCGGTGGTGCCGTGCCGCCACGGGCGGCCGAAGGAGTCGCTGACGATGACGCCGACGTCCGCTCCGGTGTGGTCCCGGAGGCCGGATCGCAGGCGTGCCGCGGAGGCGTCGGGGTCGAGCGGCAGCAGCACGAGCGTGCCCGCCTCCGGCGCGTTCGACGAGTCGACGCCTGCGGAGGCGCAGACGAAGCCGTGACGGGTCTCGCGCGATCACGAAGCGGCGGGCGCGTGCGGACGAGGCGGACGGACTCGCTCAGGATCACCTCGAGATGGCGGGGATCGCGGTCGGCGGCGAGCTCGCGCGCCTGGCCGGAGGCGCTCACGTCCTCGAGCGCGACCACGCGCCCCTCCTGCTTCGAGACCGCCTTCTGCGCCACGACGACGACGTCGCCGTCCTCGAGCCCCCCGGCGTCCTGCGCGGCCGCCGCGAGCAGGCCGGCGAGGTCGTCGCCCTCCTGCACCGGCGGGATGCCCGCCAGCGGGATCACGCGGAGCTCGCCCACGCGCGCTACTCGGGGAGGCCGGTGAGGCGGATGCCCGCCTGCACCTTGTACGCCTTGTTCACGTTCAGCAGCACCGAGGTGAGGCCCTCGAGCGCACGGGCGTTGGCGAGCGGGCCGGCGTCGATCGCTCGGCCGGCCACGATCCGCGACCCGAGCTCGAGCACGAGCCGCTTGGCGTCGGGATCGCTCGCCGCAGACCAGCACGTCCTCGTCCGGCGCGTCGCCGGTCGCCATGTGCGCGGCGGCGAGCGACTGGAAGCCGGCGACGACCGGCCCGTGCACGACGTCAGCGATCTCCTCCGCCAGCGAGCGGCCGAGCCGGCCCGGGGTCACGCCGCTCGTCCCCGAAGCTGAGATCCGCGCCGACCGACAGCACCGGCGTGTCGCCGATCGCCCCGGCGAGCGCCTGAGCCGTCTCGAGCGCCGCGTTCGACCTCGTCGACATGACCACCAGGTCGGCGTCGGCGACGATCTCCTCGTTTGCGCCGCCGCGGACGCCGTAGACGGCCGCGAGGTCGCGCGCGCGGTCGGCGTCGCGCGAGCCGATGGCCACGTCCTCGCCGAGCGCGACCAGCCGCTGGACGAGCGCGCGCCCGAACGAGCCGGTCCCGCCGACCACCGCGATCTTCACGGGCGGCTCTGGCCGGAGCTCATGCGCGCACGGCGGCCGCGTCGAGCACGGCGGCGGCCAGCGGGCTGCCGGCATCCGGGCCGGACATCAGGGTGGGCGCGACGAGCGGCCGGATGCCGAGCTCGGCGACGCCCTCGGCGTCGGCGGCGTCGGCCGGATCGAAGACGAGCGTGTCGATCAGGCCGCGGTAGCAGGAGGCGACGTGCCGCGGCGACGTCCCGCCGGCGAGCCGCTCGAGCATGTCGGCCGCCGGGCCCTTGACCGTCCGCCCGCCGATCAGCGGGCTGACGGCGAGCGCCGGGCCGTGCCTGGCCTCGAGCGCCGTCGCGGATACCCGGAACGGCCAGGATCGGAGCGACGCTGACGTAGGGGTTGCTGGGCGCGATCGCGACGACGTCGGCATCGGCGAGCGCCTCGAGCACGCCGGGTGCCGGCCGTGACTGCTCCGCGCCCTCGAAGTGCACGGCGTCGACGGGGTCGCGATGTCCGCGGCGGACGAACCAATCCTGGAACGCGAGCCGGCCCGAGGGCGTCTCGACGATCGTGCGCAGCCGGTCGTCGGTCGCGGGCAGGATGGAGAGCTCGACCCCGGCCGCGGTGGCGAAGCGGGCGGTCACGGCCGAGAGCGGCACGCCCGCCTGCAGCGCCTCCGTCCGGGCGAGGTGGAGGCCGAGATCGCTGTCGCCGAGCGCGAACCAGGCGTCGCCGCCCAGCTCGCGGAGGGTGTCGAAGGCGCGCCACGTCTCGCCCTTGCGCCCCCAGCCACGCTCCTCGTCGGCGAGACCGGCAAGCGTGTAGAGGACGGTGTCGAGGTCCGGGGACACGTGCAGGCCTGCGATCTCGAGGTCGTCGCCGACGTTGACGATCGCCGTCAAATCCTCGTCGGCGACGGTCGTGCGCAGGGCACGCAGGAAGCGGGCGCCGCCGACTCCGCCTGCGAGGACGGCGACCTTCATCCGGGGCGCTCCGTGCCCGTCACGCGGCCGGGACGAGCGCGCAGCGCGCCGCCGCGGCGGTCGCCGGGCCGAGGCGCTGGGCCAGCCTGGCGAGATCGGCCACCGTGTCGACGTCGTTGCTGAGGTTCGGCAGCACCGCCTCGGCGTAGGGGACGTCCAGGCCCTCGGCGTGACGGCGGAAGCGGTCGGCGCTGTCCGGGCCGTAGAGACGCTCGAACTGGCGTGGCGAGGAGAGCGCGACCGCGTTGGTGGTGCCGTCGGCTGCCTCGACGACGGCCAGCCCGCCGGCGGGGAGCAGCCCGAGCAGGGCCAACAGGTCGGCGGGGAGAGCGCAGGGCAGGTCGGCGTTGACGACCAGCACGGGCCCGTCGCGGAGCGTGCGCAGCGCCTGGCCGACGGCCTCGGCCTGGCCGGAGCCAGGGTCGTCGACCGTCTCCGCCCCGAGCTCGACGGCCAGCCGGCGGGCCTCCTCGGCCTCGGGCGAGGTCACCAGCAGGGTGCGGCCGACGGCCACGTGCGGCGGCGAGCACGTCCGCGAGCATCGCGTGCGCAAGCCGCGCGCGGGCTCGTCGGCGGCAGCGGGGCCAGCCGGCGCTTGCCGCCGGGGCCGGAGAAGGGGATCACGATCGTGGCCACGTGGGGAGACTACTCAGGTGGCGACGCCGGCCGGGCCCGACAACGCCGCCATCGCGACGGCACTCGACCACCTCGCCGAGCTGCTGGAGCTGGCGGACGCCTCGCCCTACAGCATTGCCGCCTACCGGCGTGCCGCCGAGCTCGTCCGCTCGACGCCGGCGCCGGTCGCCGAGCTCGTTCGCCGCGGCGAGGCAAGGCGCCTGCGGGGCGTCGGCCCGTCGATCGAGCGGCGTCTGCAGGAGCTGGTCGAGACCGGGGAGCTGGCCGAGATCGCCGAGCTCGAGGGCCGGCTGCAGCCGGCCCTCGTCGGCCTCGGCCGCTACCTCGGCATCAGCCCACAGAAGGCGGCGCGAGATCGGGCGGACGCTGGGAGTCGACGACATCGACGCGCTGCGTGCCGCCGCCGCAGCGGGACGGTTGCTCGAGGTGCCCGGGATCGGCCCGAAGACGGAGCAGCGCCTGCGCGAAGCGCTGGCGCTCGAGGATCGCCGCGAGGCGCGCGGGCGCACGCTGCACCTCTCCCGGGCGCGTGCGCTCATGGAGCAGATCGCGGCCGGCGTCGGCGGCGTCGTGGCCGGCGACGTCCGGCGCTGGGTCGACGCGCCGCGCGAGTTCGCCGTCGTCGTCTCGGCGGCTCGGCCGGGGCCCGTGCTCGAGCGCTTCGCCGCCGTGCCGCAGATCGTGACGGTCGTCGGGCGCGCAGGAGCGGCGGGCGGTCGGGGTGACGGTGGAGGGCGTCGCCGTCGAGCTGGTGGCGGCCGAGCCCGGCTCGTTCGGCACCGAGCTCCTGCGTGCCACCGGCTCGACCGCCTACGTCGGCGCCCTCGAGCCGCTCCCGGCGGCTCCGACGGAGGAGGCGGTGTACGCGGCGCTCGGCGTGCCGTTCTGCCCGCCCGAGCTGCGCGAGTCGCCGTTTCGCGGCGAGCCGCCGCCGCTCGTCGAGGTCGCCGACCTGCGCGGCGACGTGCACTGCCACACCGACTGGTCGGACGGCAGGGCGACGGTGCTGCAGATGGCCGAGGCCGCGATGGCGCGCGGCTACGAGTACCTGGCGATCTGCGACCACTCGCGGGCCGTCTCGGTCGTTCCGGGTCTCGACGCGGACGACGTGCGGCGCCAGGCGGAGGAGATCGCGGCGGCGAACGACGCAGCTGTCGCCCTTCCGGGTGCTGCGCGGGATCGAGTGCGACATCCTCGCGGACGGCTCGCTCGACCTGCCCGACGACGTCCTGGCCGAGCTCGACTGGGTGATGGCGAGCGTCCACGCCGGCCAGCGCACGCCCGGGCCGGAGCTCACGCGCAGGGTGCTCGCCGCGATGGAGCACCCGGCCGTGTCGGGGCTGAGCCATCCGACCGGGCGTCTGATCAACCGGCGTCCGCCGAACGCGCTCGACCTCGACGCCGTCTTCGAGGCGGCCCTGCGTCTCGGCGTCGCGCTCGAGGTCAACGGGCTGCCCGACCGCCTCGACCTGCGCGACGAGCACGTGCGCCGCGCGATCGAGGCAGGTGCGAAGCTCGTGCTCTCGACCGACGCCCACTCGGTGCGCGGGCTCGGGAACATCGAGCTCTCGGTGGCGACCGCCAGGCGCGGCGGCGCGGGCCCGGGCGACGTCGTCAACACGCTGCCGCTCGACGAGCTGCTCGCAGTCCGGCGGCGGGGCTGAGGTGCTCGCGGCCGCGCTCTCCGCGCTGCTGGCGGCGACGGCACTCGCCGGCGGCGAGGCCGTGGCGCCGTCGGAGGCCTTCGGCCGCTCGGCGCAGGGCCGCGAGCTGCGGGTCGCGCGGGTCGGCGATCCGGGCAGCACGACGCGCGTCCTCGTCGTCGGCTGCGTGCACGGCGACGAGTGCGCCGGCACTGCGATCTCGCGGAGGCTGGCACGCGGTGTCGCGCCGGGCTTCGACCTCTGGATCGTCCACCAGCTCAACCCGGACGGCTTCCGCCGGCGCACGCGGCAGAACGGGCGTGGGGTTGATCTGAACCGGAACTTCCCCGCCGGCTGGCACCGTCGCGGCCGGCCGTGGGACGCCACCTACACGGGGGCACGCCCCGGATCGGAGCCGGAGACGCGGGCGATCATGCGTCTCATCGGCCGGGTCAAGCCCGACGTGACCGTCTGGTACCACCAGCCGCAGGGGCTGGTGCGGGCGGGCGGCGGCAGCGACCGGCTCGCGCGCCGCTACGCGCGCCTGGCTGGACAGGTGTTCCGGCCGCTGCCGGTGCCGGCCGGTGCGGCGACCCGCTGGCAGGTCAGCCGTTTCCCCGGCTCGAGCGCGTTCGTGGTCGAGCTGCCGGCCGGGCAGCTCGGCGATATGGCTGCGGCGCGGCATGCGCGGGCCGTGCGGCGCCTCGTCGTGGGCTGAGCGCTCGCGCGCGGAGGAGCAGCCCCGCCCGAAACAGAGGGGTGGGGATGTTGGACTTCCACCCGCCTCCCGGCGCGGACGCTATCGACGAACCGGTGTCGCCGCTGTGCCGGATCCGTGCCGAATCTGTGCCGCTGGACGAGTTCTAGGCGCCGGTGCCCGGTCCGGTCGTCGTCCACTCGCGCACCTCGTACCAGTGGGTGTCGCGCAGCGCGCGGCCGACGAGCTCGTCGGTGTGGCTCGCGAAGAAGACGTGGCGCTCGCGGTCGCAGCAGATCGTCGCCTGGTCGAGCCGCACGCCCTCGAGCAGGACGAGCGCCTCCATGGGCAGGCGTGCCTCAGCGACGGTGTAGTGCTTGAACTGCAGGTCGGGCGCCAGCTCGAGCAGCCCGGGCCAGTCGGGACAGGTGCGGGCGCTCACGACGTGGCCACCGGGCTTGGATCGCCTGCCAGCGACCAGCGGCCGTCCAGCCGGACGACGCCCCCCGGTGCGGCCTCCTCCGAGTAGACGACGAACTCGGCCGCCGCGAGCCGACGGTGGTACAGGTGACCGCCGTTGTGTCGGAGAGCGAGACGGCGAGCTCGAAACGGCCGTCGGCGAGCGGCAGGGGATCGACCTCGAAGCGGATCCAGCGATCGCCGCCCGCCTCCCAGCCGAGCTGCGCCAGGCTGCTGGGACGCCGCCGCGACGAGCCCCCCGGGCGCCGCATGAATCTCGACCGCGACCTGGGGCGGCGGACAGCCGGGATCGATCTCGACGCGGAGCAGCGCGACGAGCGGCTCGCCCGCGAGGTACTGGCGCCGCGGAGCGCCGTCGTCGTCCGCGAGGCGCACCTCGGTCACGCGCGCCTCGCCGCTGCCCCACTCGTGCAGACCGGCGCCACGCTCCTCCGGGATCCTCCTCCTCGGCCAGCAGCGCCTGGTAGCGGGTGATCGCATCGTGCGTCGGGCCGTCGAGGTCCAGCCGATCCCCGCTCGCAGCAGCAGCGCGCGCTCGCAGAGGCTCTCGACGGCGGCGGCCGCGTGCGAGACGAAGAAGATCGTGCCGCCGCGGCGCTTGAACTCGAAGATCCTGCCGAAGCACTTCCGCTGGAACGCCTCGTCGCCGACTGCGAAGACCTCGTCCAGGAGCAGCACGTCCGGCTCGAGGTGGGTCGCGACCGCGAAGCCGAGGCGCATGTACATGCCGGCCGAGTAGGTGCGCACCGGCAAGTCGATGAAGCGCTCGAGCTCGGCGAAGGCGACGATCTCGTCCATGCGCTCCCGAACGACACGGCGTTGAAGGCCGTGCAAGGAGCCGTTGAGAAAGACGTTCTCGCGGCCCGTGAAGTCGGGATGGAAGCCGGCGCCGAGGCCGAGCAGCGAGGCAACCTTGCCGCCGACCTCGATCCGGCCGGACGTCGGCGCGAAGATGCCGGCGATCAGCCGCAGGAGCGTCGTCTTGCCGGACCCGTTCCGGCCGATGACCCCCACCGACTCGCCTGGATCGACGGCAAACGAGACGTCGCGGAGGGCGACGATGTCCTGCGTGCCAACGCGTCCGCGGCGCACGAGCAGCTCCTTGAGCGTGACCGCTCGCTGTGGATTGATGCGGAAACGGCGGCTGACGTCCGCAACGACGACGGCCCCGGGCTTCACCGCGACGAGAGTACCCGCGTGTCTGCAGCAGCGAGCGGCGCGAGTCGACGGCAGCTGCCGCGGGCCACGGCGCCCGGTCACCTACACGCGCGCCTCGACCGTTGCCTCCTGGACGAGCTCGACGAGGTCTCGCAGCACCGCCGGATCGGTCTGCGGCAGGACGCCGTGGCCGAGGTTGAAGACGTGGCCAGCCCTGCCCCGAGCGCGCTCGAGCACCTCGCGCGCACCGGCCTCGACCCGCTCCCAGGGCCCGAGCAGCACCGCCGGGTCGAGGTTTCCCTGCACGCCGCGGTCCTCCCCGACGAGCTGCCAGCCGACGTCGAGCGGAACCCGCCAGTCGAGGCCGATCACGTCCCCGCCCGTCGGCCGCGAGCGCCGGCAGCAGATGCGTCGCTCCCGTCGCGAAGTGGATCGTCGGCACGCCGACCGCGGCGAGGATGCGCGCCGAGTACGTCGCGGCGAACTCGTGGTAGTCGCTCTCCGAGAGCGCGCCGGCCCAGGAGTCGAACACCTGCACGACGTCGGCTCCGGCCTGCACCTGCGCCGCCACGTACCGCGCCGAGGTCTCGGCCAGCTTGTCGAGCAGCGCGTGCCAGACCTCGGGCGAGCTGTACATGCACGACTTCGTGCGAATGAAGTCCCGGCTCGGCCGACCCTCGACCAGGTAGCCGGCCACCGTGAACGGCCCGCCGCAGAAGCCGACCACCGCCTGCTCCGGCGCGGCAGTTCCGCCCGCACGAGCCGAATGGCCTCGAGGACGCCCGGGAACCGCCTCCTCCGGCTCGGGTATGCGCAGCGCCTCGACGTCGCGCGAGCGTCTCGATCGGCCGAGCGACGACCGGGCCGACGCCTTCGACGAGCTCGACCTCGATGCCCATGCCGAGGACGGGCAGCATGATGTCGGCGAACATCACGGCGGCGTCGACGCCGTGGCGCCGCACCGGCTGGAGCGTGACCTCGGCGCACAGGTCTGGCACGCGGCAGATCTCGAACAGCGTGTGCGACCGGCGTACTTCGCGGTACTCGGGCAGCGACCGGCCCGCCTGGCGCATGAACCACACGGGCGTCCGCTCGACCGGCTCGCGACGGCAGGTTCGCACCAGGAGCGGCTCGTTCACCTTCCTACACTAACCAGCCCTATGGCGACGCCCGCCCCGCCTCACGCCGTGCCCGCAGGCCCGCTCGCGTGCGCTGGCTCGCCTACGATCTGCCCCCTCAGCGCGCCGGGGCGCGTCTCGTTCGTCCAGGTCGAGCTCGAGAACGCGGGCACGGTGCCGTGGAAGTCCGGCCGGGGCAGCGGACATCCACCTTGCCTACCACTGGCTCGATCGGCGTCGGCAACCCGATCGTCTGGTCGCCTGCGTACTGCACCTCTGCCCGACACGCGTGCTTCCCGGTGCGCCGCGCGCAGGTACCGGTGGCCGTCCGCGGGCCGATTCCGCCTGGCCGGTACCGGCTTGCGCTTCGACGTGCTCGACGAAGGCCGGCTCTGGTTCTCGGAGATCGGCAACGAGCGCCTCGAGATCGACGTCGACGTCCAGCCGCGGATCGCGCGCTCGCTGTCGGTCGAGGTCGCGGCCGGACCGCCCGAGCTCGCCGCGAGGACGGAGGCTGCGCTTGCCCGGCAAGACGAGCCCGTCACCTCCGACGGCGAGGCACGCGCCATGCTCCTCGCCGGCTGCGAGCCCGCACCGGACTGGAGCCGGCGGGTGCTCGACGCCCTTCAGGCCGGCTGGGCGGCCGTCGGCGGCTCGATCGAGCTCCAGGGCTTCGGTCGCCGCCACGGGCTCCACGAGCTCGGCCCCTGGAAGCCCGGGTTCGGTCGAGCGCCGACCTGGGCGCATCCGCTGCTCTGTCCCGCCCTGGGGAACGAGGTCCTCCACGTCGCAACCTGGCTCGAGCCGCTCCTCGGCCTGCCGACGCTCGACACGGGCTCGTTCCCGGAGCCCTGGGTCTGTGACGGGCGCGCGCGCGTGGCCGTGCCCGTCAGAGCTCTACGACCATCCGGTCGTCGAGCCGGCGAAAGGTGAGGGCGCCGAGTGCGAGCGCCACCAGTGCCGCGCCCACGCAGTAGACGACGTCCCCGGCGGCGGGCATCCGTCCGAAGAACAGCGGATCCCGGATCGCCTCCACCATCGGCACCAGGAAGTTGCCGTAGTAGAGGAGATCGACGACGACCCCCTTGTCGTCGAGACCCGGCAGCTGGTCGTAGGTGTAGAAGATCGGCGTCAGCAGGAACAGCGGTAGGAGAGCTGCCGCCACCAGATGCTCGACATCGCGAAAGATGGCGTTCGCACACGCACACGCGATCGCGAGGCCGGAGACGAGGCCCACGAGCGGCACGCAGACCAGGAGCGTCGCCCAGAACGTCGAGCGCGTCTCGGGAATGAGCCAAAGGGTGAAGGGCAGCACGACGGCCAGCATCGCGCCGAGCGTGACGAGGTTCGCGGCGACGACGGACAGAGGCAGCAACTGCCTCGGGAAGCGGACCTGCTTCACGAGCGACGCGTGGGTGACGAGACTGCCCGTCGCTGTCTGGATCGAGGCCTGGAAGAAGACCCATGCCACCAGCCCGGTGAGGACGAAGAGCGGGAAGTGGTCGATGTTGCCGACGCCGGGGATGCGCATCAGGACGGAGAACAAAAGCGTGTAGACGCCCATGAGCACGAGCGGGTTGATCAGCGTCCACGCGAGGCCGAGCGCGGAGCTGCGGTAGCGGACACGCAGGTCTCGCCGGAAGAGATCCCGGAACAGATCCCAGTAGCGGACGACGTCCGTGTAGACGCTCACGTTTCTAGTCTAGGAACGTGACCCGGCCGGCCACCCCAGGCTGATGCGCATCGTGATCGACGTCAGTCCGCTGACGCTGCCGTCGACCGGCGTCGGCCAGTACCTGCTCGGGATGATCGACGGGCTCGCGGAATCGGCAGACGGCCGCCATGAGATCGTTGCGTTTGCCCCCGTCGGGATGAGGCGGCGCCATCCGGTCGCTGCGGCACTCGACGGGCTCCCGGTTGCACGGCGGCTGATCCGGCTGCCGCCGACCGCGCACTTCTGGCGCACGATGTGGAGTCGTGCCGGCCGCCCGCCGGTCGAGTGGCTCGCCGGCCCGCTCGACGTCTTCCACTTCTCCGACTGGATGTACCCGCCGCAGCGCGCCGGTGTCCGCGCGACGACGATCCACGACCTGATTCCCGTGCACTTCCCCGACTGGGTGGCGCCGCTGACGAGACGCATGCACCGGCGCAAGTACGAGCACGCCGTTGCGACCTGCGACGTCATCGTGACCATCTCCGAGTTCACGGCCGGCGACATCGAGCGGACGCTCGGGCGTGCCCCGTGAGCGCATCCGGGTCGCCTATCCGGGCGTCGACGGCCGGTTCACGCCGGTCGGCGAGCGGCCGGTTGCGGCTCGGCCGTACGTGCTCTCCGTCGCCGGGGACGAGCCGCGCAAGAACCTGGGCGTGCTCGTCGAGGCGATGCGCATCGTGCGTGCACGCGGGCTCGAGCTCGAGCTCGTGCTGGTCGGTCCCTCCGGGCCCGCGGAGGAGGGCGTGCGGCGTCTCGGCTACGTGTCCGACGCCGAGCTGCCGGCGCTGTACCGCGGTGCTGCGGCAGCCTGCTACCCGTCCCGGTTCGAGGGCTTCGGCATGCCCATCGTCGAGGCGCTCGCGTGCGGCACGCCCGCCGTCTGCTCGACGCACCCGTCCCTCGACGAGGCGGCCGGCAGCGTCGCCTGGCGTGCCGACCCCGACAGCCCCGAAGCCTTCGCCGTCGCGATCGAGGAGGCCGTGGCGGCGGGGGAGGAGCGGCGGCGGGCCGGCGTCGAGCACGCGTCGCGCTTCACCTGGAGCGCGTGCGGCGGCGGCGGTGCTGGCCGCGTACGGCGCGGCTCGGCTAGCGCCTTCCGTCTGGGACACTCGGCGCGTGACGGTGAGCGGCGCAGCCCTGCGGGTCGGCATCGACGTCTCGCCGCTCGCGCTCACCGGGCCGGGCCGGCGCGCTACCTGCGAGCGCTGCTCGACGAGCTGGGCGGGCGGGACGAGGTCGAGCTGCGCGAGTTCAGCTTCGAGGGCGCGAGCCGGCCGGCGAAGGTGCTGCGCGACGTCGTCTGGTACCCGGCACTGCTGCCGCTCGCAGCGCGGCGGGCGCGGGTCGACGTCCTCCACTGCCCGACGCTTCGCGCGCCGTTCCGCTCGTCGGTACCGCTCGTCGTCACCGTCCACGACCTGGCGCCGCTCCGCCATCCCGAGGCGTTCAACGCCTGGTCGCGCCGCTACGGCGCGTTCTCCCTGCCGCGCGTCGTGCGGGCGGCCGACGTGATCCTGACCGACTCGGAGTTCCAGCGGCGCGAGCTCGAGCAGCTGCTCGGTGTGTCCCGCCGACCGCGTCGCGGTGGTGCCGCTCGGGGTCGGGCCGCCCTTCACCGCAGCCGGGGCCGGTCGCCGACGGCGACTACGTGCTCGCCGTCGGGACGCGGGAGCCGCGCAAGAACCTGCCGCGGGTCGTCGAGGCGTTCCGGCCGGGCCGGGCTCGACGGCGTGCGAGCTGCGCGTCGTCGGCGCGCCCGGCTGGGGCGGCGTCGAGCGTGGCCGGCGAGCGCGTCCGCGTGCTCGGCCGCGTCTCGGACGAGGAGCTGGCCGCGCTCTACCGCGGCGCGCGCTGCCTCGTCTACGCGCCGCTCTACGAGGGCTTCGGGCTGCCCGTGCTCGAGGCGATGGCCTGCGGCACGGCCGTCGTCTGCCCCGCGGGCGGCCCCTTCGACGAGTTCGCGCACGGCGTGGCCGTGACGTGCGACCCGTACGACCCCGGCTCGATCGCGGCGGCGATCGGCGAAGCGGTCGGCCGCCGGGCGGAGCTCGGCCCGCCGGCGCCGAGCCGGGCGTCCGCGTTCCCGTGGGCGCGAACGGCGGAAGGAACCGCTGAGCGCGTACCGCGCGCGCCGCCCGAGACGCGGGAACGCGCTGTGGGCAGCTCGTGACGCATCCGGCTTCGTTCCGTGACAGACACGTGCGTCGCTCCGGCGGTACCGTCCGAGCCGGGCGGGTGGTGGAGGCGCTCTCCCCTTCTGGGAGGGCGGGGCATGTTGCGGCTCGCTCCTGGCCCGCGCGGACAGTGGCCTGATCGGACATGTCCAGGTCGGCCGGCGGCAGCGGCGAGGTCCGGCGCCTAGGCTGATCGCATGAGCCGGCCGCTCGTCGTCGTCGACGCCGACGTGCTCGGTCGTCAGCGCACCGGCGACGAGTCGTACGTCGAGAACCTGCTCCGCGAGCTCGTGCCGCTCGCCGACGACCTGCGGCTCGCCGCCGTCACCCGCGACCCGGCGCGCGTGCCCGAGGGCATCGAGCCGCTCGCGCTGCCGGCGTCGAGCCAGGTGGTGCGCATGGCCGTCGCGCTGCCGCGGCTGCTGCGCCGGGTCCGGCCTGCGCTCGCCCACTTCCTCCACGTCGTGCCGCCGCTCTACCGCGGGCAGGCCGGTGCTGACCGTCCAGGACCTGTCGTTCGAGCACGAGCCCGGCCTGATGTCCCGGCGCGACCGGCTCTTCTTCCGGACGCTCGTGCGGCCCTCGGCCCGCCGGGCGGCGCGGGTCGCTGACCGGGTCGGAGCGGACGCGCGACGACCTCGTCGAGCGCTACGGCGTCCCGGCCGAGCGCGTCGTCCTCACGCCCTACGGCGTCGACCCTGCGTTCACGCCGGACGGCGCCGCGCCCGAACGGCGTCCCGTACGCGCTCTTCGTCAGCGCCCTCCATCCGCGCAAGGACCCGCTCGCGGCGCTCGAGGCGCTCGCGCTGCGTGCCGGGCGAGCTCCGCCTCGTCATGGTCGGCCCCGACAAGGGGCTGGCGCCGGCAGTGCGCGAGCGCGCCGACCGGCTCGGGCTCGCCGGACGTGTCGAGCTGCGCGGCCACGTCCCCAAGGAGGAGCTCGCCGCGCTCTACCGCGGCGCGCGCTGCCTCGTCTTCCCGTCGCGCTACGAGGGCTTCGGCCTGCCGATCGTGGAGGCGATGGCGTCGGGGACGCCGGTCGTGACGACGCGCGCCGGCGCGACCACCGAGGTGGCCGGCGACGCCGCCGTGCGTCGTCGAGCCGGGCGACCCGGTCGCGCTCGCCGGCGGGATCGAGCGGGCGCTCGCCGACCGCGACCGCCTCGTCGCCGGCCGGCCTCGAGCGCGCGCGCCGCTACAGCTGGGCCGAGACCGCGCGGCTGACGCTCGACGTCTACCGGGAGCTGCTCTGACGGTCGCGGCCGTCGTCGTCGTCCACGAGCGGCCGCCCGGAGCTGGAGCGCTGCCTCGAGGCGCTCGCGCCGCAGGTCGACGAGCTCGTCGTCGTCGCCAACCTGCCGGGCGACCTGCCCGCTGCCCGACGACGCCCGCCTGATCCGCAACGAGCGCCCGCGGGCTACGCGGCGAACGCCAACCGCGGCATCGCCGCCACCACGGCGCCCTTCGTCGTCGTCGCCAACCCGGACACCGAGCCGGCGGCCGGCCGCGGTCGCCGCGCTGCGCCACTTCGCCGAGGCGCACCCCCGCTGCGGCATCGCCGGCCCGCAGATGCGCTACCCGGACGGCCGCTGGCAGCCGTCGCGGCGCCGCTTCCCGACCGTCGGCGGCACGATCGTCCGGCGGACGCCGCTGCGCCTGCTCGTCGACCCGTACCGCCACCAGACGCGCCACTACAACCTCGACGAGCAGCCCGCGCGAGCCGGTGCGAGGCCGACTGGATGCTCGGCGGCTTCCTGCTCCTGCGCCGCAGCGATGCTCGACGAGCTCGGCGGCTTCGACGAGGGCTACCGCCTCTACGGCGAGGACGTCGACCTCTGCTACCGGGCCGCCAAGGCCGGCTGGGAGCGCTGGTACGTCCCCGAGGCGGTCGTCACGCACCGCCACGTCGCGGTCACCGACCGCCGCTTCCTCACGCGCCGCACGCTCTGGCACTGGCGCGGGATCGCGCGCTTCGTGCGCAAGCACCCCGAGCGACTGCGCGCCCTCTAGTCGAGGGGGAGCGCCGATATCCTCGCCGAATGCAGACGCAGGAGCCGGTCGGGATGTCGGACGAGTCCACTGCGGAGCACCGCTACGAGGCGTACAACGACTCGCCGGGCTCCACGCACGAGCTGGTCGTCGGGCTCGTGCCGGAGGGGTCGACGGTGCTCGAGTTCGGCTGTGCCACCGGCTACATGTCCGAGGTCCTGAAGGCCCGGCTCGGGTGTCTCGTCACCGGCATCGAGGTCGACCCGGACGCCGCGGCCGTCGCGAGCACGCGCGGCCGACCGCGTCATCGTCGGGAATGCCGAGACGCTCGACCTGGGCGAGCTCGCTCGGGGGCGAGGAGTTCGACGCCGTCGTGCTCGCCGACGTGCTCGAGCACCTGCAGGACCCCGGCGCGCTGCTGCGCAAGGTCCGCGACCTGCTCACGCCCGGCGCGGTCGTCGTGGCCTCGATCCCGAACGTCGCGCACGGGAGCCTGCGCCTCGCGCTGCTCGGAGGCGAGTTCCGCTACCGCGACCTGGGCCTGCTCGACGAGACCCACCTCCGCTTCTTCACGCGCGCCAGCATCCAGGACCTGTTCGAGGAGGCCGGGTACGTCGTCACCCGCTGGCTGCGCCAGCGGGTCGACATCGATGCGGGCGAGATCTCGCCGCCACCGGGCGTTCCCGACGAGGTGCGCGCGTGGCTCTCGGCCGACCCCGAGGCGACCACGTACCAGTTCGTCATTCGCGCCGTCGCCTCCGACGAGACGAGCCGCCTGCTCGCTCTGCGCCGTGAGCTCGACGAGGCCCAGGAGCTCGTGCGGCGCGCCGAAGCGGAGGTCGAGCGGCTGAATGCCGACGAGCTCGCGCAACTCGGGCGCATGCGGGACGAGCACGAAGAGCGCCTGCTCGAGCTCGCTGCGACGAAGCGGGAGCTCGAGACGCTGCGGCGCGCGCACGAGGCGCTCGGCCGGCGGCTCGCCGCCGAACGCGTCGCGATGACAGACAGCTTCTCGGCGCTCGAACGCAACCTCGAGATCCTCCACCGCTCGCGCTCGTTCCGCTACACGGCGCCCTTCCGGGCGCTGTTCGGCCGCCACCGGCGGTGAGCGCTCCGCTCACCATCCCGCGCGTCGACGATCCGCTCGTGTCGGTCGTCTTCGTCACGCACGGCGGGATGGACTGGCTGCGGCGCGCCGTCGAGGCGCTGGTGGCACAGACCGAGCCTGCCTACGAAGTCATCGTCGTGGACAGCGCCTCGCCCGATGAGACCGCGGCCCGGCTGGGCGCCGAGCTCACGGGCGCGCGAGTCGTGCTTCGCGACGAGAACGTCGGCTTTGCCCGGGGCTGCAACGAAGGCGCCGAGCTCGCCCGGGGCCGCTTCGTCTGCCTGCTCAACATCGACGCCCTCGTCGAGCCCGGCTGGCTGCAGCCGCTCCTGCAGCGCCTCGAGGATCCACGCGTGGGGGCGGCCTTCCCGATGCTCCTGAACCCCGACGGCACCGTGCAGGAGGCAGGCAGCGTCGTCGACTCGCTCGGCTGGGCGCACACGGTGGGCGGCGGCGGTGACCCCGGCGATCTCGCGCTCCGCTTCGCGCGGCCGATCGACTTCGGGTCGGCGGCGTGCATGCTCGTCGAGCGAGAGCTCTTTCTCTCGCTCGGAGGCTTCGATCCGGTCTACGGGCTCGGCTACTACGAGGACGCGGACTTCTGCTTCCGCCTGCGAGAGACCGGCTTGCGCGCGTTCTACGAGCCGCGGTCGCGTGTGGTTCACGCCCGGCATGGAACGAGCGGCGGCGAGCGCGCCCGCGACCTGATGATCGCGAACCGGGCGCATTTCTACGGCCGCTGGGCCGAGGCGCTCGCCGATCGCCCGCGCCTCACCGAGGTCGGGACGAATCCGCGGCAGGCGCTCGCCGCCCGCGACTCCGAGGCGCTCGACCGCTTCCTCGTCGTGGACGACCGGGTGCCGTTCGTCGACCGCGGCTCGGGGGACCCGCGGATGGCGAAGCTGCTGCTCGAGATTCGCGAGCTCTGGCCGGATGCGCTCGTCACGCTGCTCGCGGCGCTGCCCGACGAGGTCGAGCGCTACGCGGCCCCGCTGCTCGAGCGCGGGATCGAGGTTGCGTATGCGGGTGACGGCTGGGAGGAGTGGTTCTCGGAGCGGCTCTTCCACTACTCCGTCGTCGTCGTCAGCCGCCCGCAGAACGTCGAGCGGTTCGAAGGCTGGCTGCGCCAGACCCAGCCGCAGGCGCTGCGCGTCTACGACATCGAGGCGTTCTCGTCCCGGCACTTCGAGCGCCACGAGCTGCTTGCCGCGTCCGACGGGGAGCGCATGCGACTGCGGCTCGAGGCCGGGCGCACGCGCGCGATCGAGAGCAGCACGATTCGCGGGGCCGACGCACTCTTCAACGTCTCCGAGGAGGAGCGAACGCTCGCTCGCGAGCACAGCGCAGAGACGCCGTCGTTCATCGTCTCGAGCTACGTCGAGGTCGTCGAGTCGCCGCCGACCTTCGACGAGCGTGAGGGGCTCGTCTTCTTCGGGGGCTTCCTCGCCGGCGCCGGCTCACCGAACGAGGACGCCGTCCTCTACCTCGTGAACTCGGTGCTGCCGATCGTCTGGCAGCGTCACCCCGACCTTCAGCTGACGGTGATCGGAGCAGATGCGACGCCGGCCGTGGAGGCGCTGAAGGGCGAGCGCGTGCGCGTGATCGGCTACGTCGACGACCCGCTCGAGTGGCTCTGCCAGGCGCGGGTCCACGCGAGCCCGATTCGCTCGGGCGCCGGGATCAAGCTCAAGCTGCTCGACTCGATGGCCGCGGGACTCCCGTTCGTGACGACGGCGGCCGGGGCGGAGGGCCTGCATCTCGACCGGGTTCGCGACCTGGTCGTGGCGGACAGCCCGGCCGACCTCGCGAGCCTGATCACCGCACTGGCCACCGACCGCCTGCGCTGGGAGAGCGTCCAGCGCGTCATCGTCGACGCGGCCGAGACGCACTTCAGCCGGCCCGCGTTCCGCCACGCACTCGTCGACGCGTTCAGCAGTCTCGGCGTCGGCCCTCCGCCGGGCGAGCGCTGGCTGATCCCGGCCGCAGAGGCGGTGCCCGCATGAGCGAGGCCACGCCCGTGTCCGCCGACGGCCGGCCGGCGACCTCCGCGGGGGAGACCGTCGACGACTTTCACCGTGCGTACTACGAGTCTCAGGTCTGGAAGAGCACGTTGTGGCTCGGCGTGCCGGCGCAGAAGACCCCGTCCGACCTGTGGATCTACCAGGAGCTCCTCTACGAGCTGCGGCCGCGCGTGATCATCGAGACCGGGACCGCGCACGGCGGCAGCGCGCTGTATCTGGCGTCGGTCTGCGATCTGCTCCGGCGAGGCGAGGTCATCAGCATCGACATTCACGACCCCGGCAACCGGCCGCGCCATCCACGGATCACGTACGTGGGGGGATCGTCGACGGCGCCCGAGGTCTTCAACCGCGTGGTCGAGCTCCTGTCGGAACGCGAGCCCGTCCTCGTCATCCTCGACTCCGACCACGCCGAGGAGCATGTGCTGGCCGAGCTGCGGCTCTATGCGCCGCTGGTCACGCCGGGGAGCTATCTCATCGTCGAGGACACGAACGTCAACGGCAAACCCGTCTTTCCGGACCACGGGCCGGGGCCGGCGGAGGCGGTGGAGACGTTCCTCGCGGGCAACCCGGGGTTCACCGTCGACCGGGGGCGGGAGAAGTTCCTGCTCACGTTCAACCCCGGCGGCTTCCTGCGCCGGGATTAGGGGAGCGCTTGCGGGCGACGAGGTACGTGAAGTCGCTTTCGAGGATCCCGCGCTCGATCAGCGTCTCCTCGAGCAAGGACATGAGGTCGAGCAAGGCGACGTCGGTCTCGTCGTCAGGATCGAAGTTGCAGATGATGTCGCCGAGCGGCATGTGCAGCAGCGTGCCGCCGAAGTCTGCGCGGTAGTCGATCTCGAAGCGCTCCTCGACGAGCGGGACGATCTCCTCGGAGCGAATCGCCTCGGAGGGGTCGACCCGGGCGACCTGCTTCGCCTTCGGGCGCGCGAAGCGCCGGCGAACGCGGCCGCTGGCAGGCTCGTACAGGTAGCGCTCCGGCAGGATCGCCAGCAGGCGGTTGATCAGCTGCAGCGCGTCGTCGCCGACCTGGAAGCGCGACGGGCCCACGTACTCCTGGACGACGAAGATGCCGTCCGCGGTCAGGCTGCCTGCGACCTGGTCGAGCAGGTGCTCGAGCGCCTGCACGTGGTGGAGGCTCTGCCCTGCGATCACGAGGTCGTAGCGACCGGCCTCGAGCTCGAGCGTGTCGAGGTCGGCGACGGCGTAGGTGACGGCATCGGCCAAATCTGCCTTCACCGCCTCCTCCGCAGCCACCGCGATCGCGTCGGGCGCGAGATCGAACGCGTCCCAGCGCGGGCAGAGGCCGATCTCGATCGACCGCCGCTCGACCACGCCATACCCGCAGCCGAGGCTCAGTCCGGACGATCTCCGCCCCCACCGCCGCTTCGTGAACTCCAGCCAGCCTTCGTTCTCGTCCCCGGAGATCAGCCGCGTGATGTGCCGTGCGGTGGCCGGGTGCGATTGCCAGTAACGGAGCTGCCAGTCGCTCGTCTCGGCCCGCTCGCGAGCCGCATCCCCCCAGTGTGCGGCCGTCCGCTTTCTCTCCCAGGGGCGGCTCACTGCGATGACGCGACCCCGACGACGGCGCCGAGCTGGCGGGTGTCGCCGCCCCCGAGCTGCGCTGCGTCGAACGTCGGCGCGACGTGGAGCTGCAGCCGGTACGGCGGTTTCGGCACCGGGACGTTCACGACGACCGGCCGCCGCGCGCCGACGCGCACGCTCCGGCTGTACGTCGGACGGCCGATCGTGTGCTCGCCGGACGGCGTGTACCGGAGCGGGCCGGCCACGATGGTCGCGGTCGCTGGGGGCGCGCCGGGGCCGAGCTGCACACGCGAGAGGGTCAACGCGAGCTTGCCACGCTGGGCCGGCACGAATCCCGTGATGCCGCCGTCGGCCTCCATCCACCCGTCGGCCCCGATGCCGTCCACCGCCCGCGCCAGCCGGACGGGCTGCCGCAGCCGGCGCAGCACGAGGTGGCCCGAGGAGGCGACGACCTCGCCGGCGACGTCGAGACCGGCGTCGGTCACCAGGTACTCCTCGGCGATGCGCGGGGCGTCGACCGGCGTGATCTCGCCGGTGCGGCTGTTGACGTTGATGTTCGTTCCCGGGAAGCCGGCGGCGGGTGCGTCGTAGTTGTAGACCGTGTCGACGTCGCGGTTCCAGAACTCCGTCTGCCAGAGCACGTGCGGGTCGGCGTTGATCGGCGAGCTGTAGAGGAAGGCCGCCTTCTTGCCGGGCGGCATGGCGTTGTCCACCCAGCTCGGGTCGGAGCCGACGCCGTAGGCGTGCCGTGCCGCCGCGGACTGCGTGTGGGCGGAGCCCGAGACCGACTTGGTGGCGAGCGCCAGGAAGGCGGCGAGCACGAGCGGGAAGACGAACACCGCCGCCCGCTGGGGCACGAGGGCGAAGAGAAGAGCCGCCGCCAGGGCGCCGAGCGCGACCAGGACGCGTACCTCCGGGATGCCGCCGTCGACCAGTGTCGAGAGGCGAATGAGCGGGACGAACCCGAACGTGTCGCCGAGCGCGGCCCCGTTGAGCAGCGACTCGAACGGCAGCGTGATCACGAGCGCCACGGGTGTCACCGCGGCGACGAGCGTGGCCGTTCGCGGCCTCGGCGATCCGAGCGCGATCCAGGCCATGAGCGCGAGGATCAGCAGCGGCTGGACGTAGAACATGTTGCGCTCCTCGATGCGGAGCGAGAACCGCGAGGCGAACACGCCGGCCGAGATGACGAACCACACCGACGCGGTGACGGCAACCGCGACGAAGGCCCGCTGCGCCGGTGTGAGCCCCGCACGCGCGCCGAGGGCAATGCCGGCGAGCGCGATCAGCGCGCAGGCCGGAAACACGGCCGTCGCCAGCCCGATCTCACCGAAGTGGTAGGCGACCCAGAGGGCCGCGTCGCGGATGGTGTAGTCCGTCTGCGCGACCGTCGCGTAGGCGCGCAGGCCCGAGGAGAGCGTCTGGCCCTGCACCGCCTTGTAGGCGATGTACAGGATGGCGACGGCCACGAGGAAGCCGAGCGTCGGCGCGAACGGCCGCAGGGCCTGCGCAAAGCTCCGAGGGCGCACAGGCGTCGCCGCGGCGCGCAGGTCGAGTAGCGCCTTCACCAGCATCGCGCTGGCGACGACGGCGAACAGGATGACGCCCTGGGTGCGCACGCCGGTTGCGAACGCGGCCAGGCCCAGCGTGAGTGCCTGCCGCAGGATCGTGGGCCGTTCGAGCGTGAGCGCCAGCGCGAACGCCACGAGGACGAAGGCGAGCGTGAACATGCTCTCCGTCATGACGAGGCCCGTGTAGACGAACGCGGGGAGCAGCAGGAAGAGCCCGGTGGCGACCGCCGCATACGACGTCGGCATCAGCCTTCGCGCCCAGAGGAAGAGCGGGACGGCCGCGGCCGTCATCATCGCGACGTTGATGCCCTTGACCAGCCCGTAGGTGGTCGACATCGAGTCGGCGAACCACGCCGGCGCGATGGCGACGCCGTAGAGCGTGAACAGATCGGTGGGGGCGTCGCGGAAGAGGAAGTCGCCGCTCTCCGAGAAGCTGCGCGCCAGCTCGGCGTACCGGAGCTCGTCCCCCTGGATCCAGGGCGCTTCGACGCGGCCGGCAAGCAGGAGGCGCACGACGAAGGCGAGCACGAGGGCGCCCGCGCCGAGCGCGATGAGCGACCAGCGCTCGCCGAGCAGCGCGCTTCGGCGCAGGGGGCGCGCGGGGGCAGCCCCGCTCACGGGGCCGAGGTCGCGGGTCGAGTCGCTCATGGCGCCGCCGGTGGAGCGTCGCGTTCGCCCCGCCGCTTTCGCAGCTCTTGCTCGAGCAGGGCCACGCGCTGAGCGAGCCGGATGTTCTGAGCCGACAGCTTCGAGATCACAGTGGAGTAGTGCAGGAGGAGCACCAGGATGAAGAACGAGGCGAGGATGAAGAGGGCTGAGGGCGGGTAGGCGATGCCGACCAGGTCGGCGAAGCGGGTCAGCGCCTGCCGCCAGAGCGCAAGCACGAGGATGACCGTGCCGGTGACGATCCAGAGCAGCGCGTAGCGCTCCTGGAGCCGGCGGCGGCGGATGAGCTCGAAGACGACGAGGAGCAGGAAGAGCGCCGCCGCCGCGGCGAGGAGCGAGACGCGCAGCGGCGTCATCGGCGCGCGCGCGGGTAGCGGCGGAACAGACCGACGAAGAGGGCCACGAGCACTTTCCCCATGTAGACGAGCGAGTAGAGGCCACGGATAGACGACCGGCCCTCGGCGCGCGCGCGCATCCGCACAGAGACCTCCGTCATCCGCAGCCGGTGGCGGTGCGACGAGCACGGTTGCCTCGGCCTCCGGGTAGTCGTGGGGATAGTCCGCGGCAAAGAGCTCGAGCGTGCGCCGGTTGACGGCCCGGAAGCCGGAGGTCGGGTCGGTGACTCGCTGCCGGACGATCACTGACACCACCCTCGACAGCACCGCGATCCCGACTCGCCGCAACGCGGACGAGCGATAGCCGTCGTCCTCGACGAAGCGCGTGCCGACGACCATGTCGACCTCGCCCGCGAGCAGCGGCTCGACGAGCTTCGTGATCTCCGACGGGTCGTGCTGGCCGTCGCCGTCGACCTGGATGGCGATGTCGAACCCGTGCTCGGCCGCGTACTGGTGTCCCGTCTGCACGGCTGCGCCGATCCCGACGTTGTAGGGCAGCCGGAGCACGACGGCTCCGTGCGCCTCCGCGACGGCGGCCGTCCGGTCGATCGACCCGTCGTCGATCACGACCACGTCGAACCCCGGCGCGGCCGCCCGGATCTCGTCGATGACGGCTCCGACCGTCGCCTCCTCGTTGTACGCGGGGACGATCGCAATCCGCCGAAGCTCGGCAGGGCGCCCCCGCAGGGCGGGTGGCGTGCCCGATTCGGCGACCGCTGTCGAGGTTTCCCCGAGCCGGACGTCACGCGGAGTCTGGCTGACCAAGAGCGGCTCTATTCTAGGGATCCGGGCCGCGCGGCCCGTTTCTGCCTCGTGCGCATCTGCCTGGTCTACGAGACGCTGTACCCCTACTTTCGCGGCGGCGCCGAGCGCTGGTACCGCAACCTCGCGGAACGGCTCGTCGCCGAGGGCTTCGACGTCACGTACGTCACGCTGCGCCGCTGGGAGGAAGGTAGTGAGCCGGACCTTCCCGGCGTGCGCGTGGTCACGGTGGGGCCGGCTCTCCCCCTGTACGCAGGCGGCCGGCGTCGGGCGACGACCACCCTGCGCTTCGGGGCAGCCGTCTCGGCCCACCTGCTGCGGCACGGCGGCGACTACGACGTCGTCCACACGGCCGCGCTGCAGCTGACGTCGCTCGGGGCTGCGGCCGCGCGCCGGCGACACGGCTACCGGCTGGTGGTGGACTGGTTCGAGGTGTGGACGCGGGCGTACTGGCTCGAGTACCTCGGGCCGCTGCTCGGGCGGGCGGCCTGGCGGGCGCAGCAACTGTCGATGGGCACCGAGCACGAGGCGATCTGCTTCTCCCGCTTGCACGAGCGGCGGCTGCGGGAAGGCGGTTTTCGCGGTCGTCTCACCCGCGTCGGCGGCATCTACGCAGGCACCCTCGCTCGGCCGCCGGCGCAGCGCGGCGACGGGGCCGTCGTCTTTCTCGGCCGCCACATCGCAGAGAAGCGCGTTCTCGCGGTCGCGCCGGCCGTGGCCCACGCGCGCTTGCAGGCGCCCGAGCTGCGCGCCCGGTATCTTCGGCGACGGCCCCGAGCGCGAGGCGGTGCTCGCCCAGATCCACGAGCTCGGCCTGGAGGGCGCGGTCGAGGCACCCGGGATCGTCCCCGAGGCCGACGTGGACGCCGCGCTCGGCCGCGCCCTCTGCCTGCTCCACCCGTCCGAGCGCGAGGGCTACGGCCTGGTCGTCGTCGAGGCGGCCGCGGCTGGAACTCCGGTCGTCGTGGCTGCCGCACCCGACAACGCCGCGGTCGAGCTGGTCGAGGAGGGTGTGAACGGCTTCGTCGCGCCGTCGGCCTCCCCCGACGAGCTGGCCCGCGCGATCCTGCGCGTTCGCGACGGCGGTGACGCGCTTCGCGCCTCGACGGCCGACTGGTTCGAGGCCAATGCGGAGCGCCTGTCGATCGCCGGCTCGCTCGAGCAGGTGCTGGCGGTCTACCGGGACCCGGAGTGAGGCCGCTCGTCAGCATCGTCATCCCGTGCCACAACCTCGGGGCCTTCGCCGGCGAGGCGATCGAGAGCGCCCTTGCGCAGACATACGAGCCGGTCGAGGTGGTGGTGATCGACGACGGGTCGACGGACGACTCGGCCGACGTGATCGCGCGCTACTCCGGCCGGGTCCGCGCGATCCGCCAGGAACGGACAGGGCTCGAGCGCGCCTACAACCGCGCCGTGGGCGAGGCGAGCGGTGAGTACGTCGCGCGGCTCGACGCCGACGACCTGTTCGCGCCGCGCTACCTCGAGGAGCTCTGGCAGGCACTCGAGCGCTCGCCGGAGGCGTCCTACGCCTACTGCCGGCCGCTGCTCTTCGGCGCCCGGACGGGCCCGATGCGCTGCATCCCCTTCAGCGCCTACTTCCTCGTGCTGCGCACCAACTTCGTCAACGCCTCCGCACTGATGCGGCGGGCGGACTTCATCGACGCGGGCGGCTACGCGGAAGACCTCGGCGAGCACGCGTTCGAGGACTGGGACCTGTGGCTGCGGCTGCTCTCCGCCGGCAAGCGGGGCACCTACGTGCGTGAGCCGCTGCTGCAATGGCGCCGCCACGCCGGCGGCAGCCGGAACCCGGAGGAGGGCGCGCGGGCGGCGGCTGCGATCGCATTCGTCCGCGAGCGGCACCGGCCCCTGCTACGAGGCGGCCCGCGACGCGCGCGGGCGCGCCTCGTTCGTGCTGGACGCCGCCGTCGGGGCGGTGGACCTCGTGCTCGGGTTCAACCGCCGGCCCGGAGCCGTGCGGGCCGTGGAGCGCGCATCGTGGTGGCGGTGGCAGCGGCATCACGCACCTAAGCTGCTGCGCCGATGAGCGACCGCCGCTCGATCCTGCTGCTGTGCCACACCCAGCGGCGCGAGGCGAGCAACGTCGCCCAGCACATCGATGCCCTGCGCCGGCACTCCCGGCACGACGTCGCGCCCTTCGACCCGGTCAACCGGCCGGATGCCTGTGCGCTTCTCGATCTGGACGAGTTCGACGCCGTCGTCATCCACTACAGCGTCTCGGTGGTGCTGGCTGGGTATCTGCCCGAGGTGCTGCGCGAGAAGCTCGCCGCCTTCGCAGGGCTCAAGGCGCAGTTCATCCAGGACGAGTACCGCGTGATCGAGCTGGTGCGCCGCCGCATCGACGAGCTCGGCGTCACGCTGCTCTTCACCTGCGTTCCCGAGCGCGAGGCCGGAGAGGTGTACGGCGGGCTGGCCGGCCTGACGACGGTGACCACGCTGCCGGGGTACGTGCCGGACACGCTCGAGCGGCGGGCCGCGACGCCGCTCGCCGAACGCCAGCTCGACGTCGGCTACCGCGGGCGCACGGTCCCGTACTGGCTCGGGCGGCTGGGTCAGGAAAAGGTCCAGATCGGAGCGGGCTTCGCCGAGCGCGCGCCCGCCTACGGCCTCCGAGTCGACATCTCGTCACGCGAGGGCGACCGCATCTACGGCGAGGACTGGTACCGCTTCCTGGGCTCGTGCCGCGCCACGCTCGGGACCGAAAGCGGCGCGTCCATCGCCGACTTCGACGGCTCCGTCGAACACGCCGTCAAGGGCTACCTGCTCCGCCGCCCCGGCGCCTCCTTCGAGGAGGTGGAGCAGGCCGTGCTCGCGCCGTACGAGGGCAACGTGGTCATCAACACGGTGTCACCACGGGTGTTCGAGGCCGCTGCCTTGCGGACGGCGATGGTGCTCTTTCCCGGCGAGTACTCGGGCACGGTCGAGCCGTGGGTGCACTACCTCCCGCTGGAGAAGGACTTCTCGAACATGGACGAGGTCGTGGAGCGAATTCGCGACGTCCGTGGCCTCGAGGAGCTGGCGGAACGCGCCTACGAGGACGTGATCGCATCCGGCCGCTGGTCGCTGTCGCGCTTCGTGACCGAGTTCGACGAGCGCATCACCGAGCTGTCGGCGCGATCGACAAGGCCAACACCGGCGCCGCGCCGCCTACCTCCGCGCGTCGCGCCGGCGGTTGATCCCGACGGCAAGCGCGCTGCGATTCGTCTTGTTGCCGGGAAAGTGGCCCAGCCACCGCTCATGGCAGCGCTAACAGTTCGCGACCCGGCGGTCCGGCGGCTCGCCGCGGCAGCGGCCCGGAAGGGACGCGGCGGACCGGCGCTCGCCAACGACCTGTGGCGGTTAGCCGCCCTGCGACGCGGCGTACGAATCGGGCTGTTCTCGGCATTCGCGAGCCTCGAGAACTCGGACCAGCACTACGTCATCACGACAGGCCCCACAGCCGGCGACGCGGCAGCGAAGGGCGTGGAGGAACTCGCCGAGGCGCTGGAATCCGGCTGCGTCGACGAGATGATCTGGAACCGCGCACGCGCGTGAGCACCTTCGTCCCGCTCGTCGGAACCGGCCTCGTACCCTCGCGCGTCGGTTCGCACGGAATCGCCGGCGTGCATTCCTTCGACGCGCTGCTGCCGCTCGTCCGCTGGGCGCCGAGAGAGGCGATTCGGGCACTCGAGCCGCTTCTCCGCTCGAGGCCCCGCTGAGGCCACCTCTACGCTTCGCGCATGGTCGCGGACGTCGAACCCCAGGCGCCGCGCGAAGAGTCGTCGCTCGCGGCGCTGAACGCGACCCCGACGCTCGCCCGGCAGACGCTGATCTACGCGGTCAGCGGCGTCATTGGGCCAGCGATCGCTGTGTTCACACTGCCGATCTTCGCGCGCATCTTCACCCAGGCGCAGTACGGGATTTTCGAGCTCGCAACAACGTTGACGACCCTCGCCCTCACCGTGACCGATCTCGGGCTCGTCGCGGCGGCGGCGCGCAGCTTCTACGACCACGAGGACTACGACGTCGAGGGTCGCCGGCGCGTCCTCTCCACCGCCTTCGCGACTACGACCGCGTTGACGGTTGTTGTCGCTGCCGTACTCCTGCTCAGTGGCGGCGCGGTGTCCGACTGGCTCTTCGGCGAGAACCAGGCGACCATTCTGGCGATCGTAGCCCTTTCGCTCCTGCCGATAAACACCTTCCGCTTCTTGAGTGAGGCGATGCGCCTGCGGTTCCAGGCTGCGGACTACCTCGTTACGGCGGCGATCGCCACGGTGCTGACAGCATGCTCGCCGTGACCGCGGTCGTGGCGTTCGATGCGCGCGTTGCCGGGGTCTTCCTCGCCGCCGTCATCGGGAACACGGCCGCGTGCCTCTACGCGCTCTTCGTCGTCCGGGACGCAGTTTCGGGCGCTTCTCGCGGCCCGACCTACGTACCATGCTCGCATTCGGCCTGCCACTCGTGCCCGCCGCTCTCGTCGCTTGGTTGCTGGCTCTGATCGACCGGTTGATGCTCGCCAAGCTCGACGACCTAGACGGCGTCGGGAAGTTCGGAATCGCCGCCCGCATCACGTTGCTGCTCATGCTTGCAGTGAACGCTTTCATGCTCGCCGTCGGCCCCTTCCTGTACTCCCTCTACGCACGCGATCCGGAGTTGGAGAAGGCCGCGCGCGGTCGGATGCTGACGTACCTCACATTCATCCTGGCGCTCGGCGCGCTGCTCGCGACCCTCTTTGCCCACGCGGTGTTGAGCGTCGTCGCCCCAGCCTTTCTCGATTCGGAATGGGCGGTCGGGCCGCTTGCTTTCGGCGTTGTCGCCTATGGGGCATCCGCCCTGCTCACGCTCGGGTTTTCACTCGCCCGCCGAACGGTCCGCCTTGCTCTCATGTCTCTCGTCGCAGCTGCGACAAACATCGCTCTCAACCTCGCCCTGATCCCACTGTTCGGGTTCGTCGGAGCGGCGTTAGCCACGGCTTGCGGCTACCTCGTCCTCGCTGCGACGTACTACGTGGCTAGCCAGCGCGTGTACCCGACGCCCTACGAGCTGCGTCGCGTCGTCACGATCTTCTTCGCCGCGGCGCTGTTCGCTTGTGTCGGTCTCTTGCCGGTTGGATCGGCTCCTTTGACCGTCGCGCTCAAGCTCGCGGCGCTCGCGGGTTTCTTCGCCACGCTGGTGCTCACGCGGGCCATGACGCGCGGCGAGTGGCGCGAGCTTCGCCGCTTCCTCGCAGGAATGGTGGCGCTGCGACGCTCGGCGCCGCAGGCGTAGGCTAGGCCTTGTCGGCGACGATGTAGAGATCGACGCCGACGACGCGGGCGATGTTTCTCAGCAACGCCTCGCGCGGCACTCCGATCGGACCCCAGCGGAGTCCGTCGATGTTCTGCACGTCGATATCGACGTGCGCGAACTCCCGGAACATCTCGTTGACGTCCCCGCGCGACACGTAGTCGACGACTGGGGCTGCGTCGCCCGCTTGGTTCGCGTCGTACTTCGCGCGCAGCCACTCGTCGCGGTTTCGGCGTCGAGTGACGTACGCCCGCGCCCGCTGCGTCACCTGCCGGAGCGAGTGGCGGTTGTAGAGCATCACGAGCGCGCGGCCGCCGGGCCGCAGCACGCGGTGGACTTCGTGCACTGCGCCGGTCGTGTCCCCAGTGTGGTGAAGGCAGCCGATCGTGACGACCCGGTCGAACGTTCCGGCGTCGTACGGGATCTCGAGGGCACTTCCCTCGCGCACGCGATCCTCGCCTTCGAGACCCTCCCAGCGAAGCCGCTGCTTCATCATCTCGACCGGCCCCTGCGCAATGTCGAGACCGTGGTAGACCGCGCCCGCCTTCGCGAGCAGCTGGCCAACCGTGCCGTAGCCCAGGCCGATCTCCAGAACATCCTGGCCGCGGACGCGATCGAGCTCGAGATACCGCCAGAGGTATGGATAGATGGCCATGTAGGCGTCGTCGAACCGGCGCACCGCATCGCGGTCCACCTGGGTGATGCCGAGCTCACCTGCAAGATGCGTGCCGCACAGCTCGTCCCAGAACGCGGCGTTCCGCGTATCGATCTCGGCCTGTTCAGGTGCGACGCGCTCCGCCACGCCGGGCATCTTACGAGGCGTCGCTATTCTCGCCGCCGTGCGGAGGATCCTGATGCTGCACTGGATGTCGCACCCCGGCGCCGTGCGGCTCACGACGAAGCAGCACCTCGACGCACTCACTGCTGTGCCGGACGCCGAGGTGCTTTCGTACAACGCCATCGGCGGAGCGCCGTCCTGGCTAGGGCGGCTCAAGTTCGACGCGATCGCGCTCCACACGACGCTCGTCGGCACGCGCACGAGCCCGTGGTTCAGCCAGTGGAAGCGGCGCTTCGACTGGATCGGCGACGTCGACGCCGTCAAGATCGCCTTCCCGCAGGACGACTACGACCGCGCTCATCTCCAGGATGACTGGTACGACGAGCTGGGCGTGTCGGTGGTCTGCACCGTCCTTGACGACACGCACCGCGATGAGCTGTACCCGCGCCTTTCGAGGAAGGCAGCGTTCTACGACGTGCTCACGGGCTACATCGACGACGACGCGGCGCAACGGTTCGCGTCGCGCATCGTGCCGCACGCCGAGCGGCCGAACGACATCGTCTACCGCGCCCGGCATCTGCCCTACTTCTACGGCCACCACGGCCGGCTCAAGCACCCCATCGGCGAGGCCGTGCTCGAGGCGGCGCCTCGCCACGGCCTCGTCTGCGACATCTCGACGAGCGGGCCGGAGACGATCCACGGCGAGTCGTGGCTCGACTTCATGGGCTCGGGGCGAGCCACGATCGGCGTCGAGAGTGGGGTCAGCGTGCTCGACCGGCGAGGCGAGATGCAGCGAACCGTCGAGGAGATGCTCGCGGCGGAGCCGAACCTCAGCTTCGAGGCGGCGTCCGCGCGCATGCCGCCCGGCTGGGACGACTACCGCTTCTTTGCCCTCTCGCCGCGACATCTCGAAGCCGTGGTCACGAAGACCGCGCAGATCCTCACCGAGGGCCGCTACAGCGGCGCCCTGGAAGCGGACCGCCACTACATCCCCCTCGCCTACGACTTCTCGAATCTCGACGACGTCCTCGAGCAGGTCAAAGACCGCGCCCTCCTGGCGCGACTCGCCGAGCAGGCGTACGAGGACGTCTATCTCAGCGGCAAGTACTCCTACACGCAGCTGACACGGACGTTCCAGCAGGTGCTTGACGACCACTGCCCGCGACACAGCGGGCCCGGCGGGCCGGTCTTCCAGGTGGCCAAGCGCGTCGCGCACGCGGAGGGCGAGGTCGAGCGCGTCGTGCTCGGGCCGGCACGCAACGTCGCGCACGTCGGCTGGGACGGCGTGCGCGAGATGACGGCCGGGATCCGGCTGGCCGCGCGCGACGGTGCGGTGCGCCGGCTGCTCACGTTGTACGTCCGGGCACCCGAGCTGCGCGAGTACGTCAGCCCGCGGGTCGCGCTCGAGAATTTGCTCTGCATCGGCATCATGCGGCGCGCTTCGTCCGGCGCCTTCGACGGCGCGCCGTTCGCGATCGAGGCCACGTACGACGAGACCGAGGGGCGCGTTCTCTTCCGGAGCCGGCCGCCTGGCGACCGGGGCGAGAACGGTCACGTTGCGCGCGGCGAGCTCGAGCGGCTCATGCGGACACACACGCTCGCCTTCGCCTGGGACCACTCGGCAGTCGCGCGAAGCGTCGATGTCCCGAGTGCGACGTCGAGGTTGACGATCTCGCTGCCCGCGGGCCCGTACCCGCTGCCCGTGCTCAGCTGGCTCGGCCGGCGCGAGCCGGAGCACGTGGGCGAGGCGCTCGCGCCCCTTCTGAAAACGTAAGGAACGCGTGCGGCCGCGGACGACGGCCGGGTCGCGTCCGTATCCTTCCCCGCAGCATGTGCGGAATCGGCGGAGCGGTCAGCCTCGCCGGCTCGCCGCTTCCGAATGCGCGGCAGCTGGTCGAGACCATGAACCGGTTGCTCGAGCACCGGGGCCCCGACGGGGAGGGTCACTGGATCCATCCGAGCGGCCACGTCGCGTTCGCGCACCGGCGGCTCGCGATCATCGACCTCGTCACCGGCGAGCAGCCGATGACGGACGGCGCCGGCAACTGGGTCACCTACAACGGCGAGATCTACAACTACCGCGAGCTCCGCCAGCTGCTCGGCGAGGGTGGGTTCAAGACCTCCTCCGACACCGAGACGATCCTGCGCGGGTATCGCGAGTGGGGGGCGGAGTCGGTCGAGCGGCTGCGCGGCATGTTCGCCTACGCGCTCTGGGACGAGGCCGACGGCTCGCTCTTCATCGCGCGCGACCGCTTCGGGATCAAGCCGCTCTACTACACGGTCGTCGACGGCGTGCTGCTCTTCGCCTCCGAGGTGAAGGCGCTGCTCCCCTTCGTGAAGGAGGTCGCCACCGACCTCGACGGCTTCAAGGACTACCTGACCTTCCAGTTCCGCCTCGGCGGGAAGACGCTCTTCAGCGGGATCAGCGAGCTCCTGCCCGGCCACTACCTGCGCGTGCGCAATGGCACGCTGGAGACGCGCCAGTACTGGGAGGTCTACTTCGAGCCGGACTTCGACGCACACGCCTGCGCACTTCGAGATGCGCGCCCGCGAGCTCCCTCCGAGTCGATCGAGCTCCACCTGCGAGCCGACGTGCCGCTCGGCGCCTATCTGAGCGGGGGGCTCGACTCCAGCATCGTCTCGTCGCTCGCGTCGATCGAGCACGGCCCTGGGCTGCTGGGCTTCACCGGCAAGTTCGGCGCGGA
>CAWEKT010000003.1:0-1689730 GCA_963809765.1 uncultured Thermoleophilia bacterium | reverse complement strand
GACCTCCTCGAACGGGTCGCGCTCCGCGATCGTGAAGTAGCGGCGCACGCCGAGCGTGGCCGTCTCGTCGACGACGCGGTTGTCGGTGTCGAGGGTCGCTGCTGCGGAGATCTCGTCTACGGACGCCAAGGCTTACCTCCCGATCCTTGCCAGTGAATTTTGCCTGCCACGGGGCGTCCGACAGAGGCGTCCCGAGCGCGGAAGGTTGAGGTTAGGGACCCGTTCGGACGGCGGGTCCGGCGCGCTCACGAAGATCGCGCTCGGAGCGGCGAAAAGCGACTAGAGCGCTGCGGGCGTGTCGGGCGGCGGACCGTCGGCCGGCGCCTTGCGCGCCTCGAGGTGGCGCGTCACGAGGCCGGCCGCCCCTGCGCCCATCAGCAGCAGCGCGAGCAGGGCCAGGATCAGGAGCGGGACCGGCACGTCGTCGGCTGCGCTGGGGCCGAGATTCAGCAGGTCGGAGAGCACGCCGCCGCTGTCGTCGCCGCCGGAGGTGGGATCACCAGAGGCGCTGAGCTCGCCCTCACCCTCACCTTCCTCGCCCTCGCCGCCGCTGCTCTGGGGCGTGCGGTCGTTGCGCGCGGCGGCCGCCTTCGCCTCGCTGAATCGCGTCAGGCGCGTTCGAGTAGTAGAAGAGGTCGCGCGGCATCTCCTTCAGCGCGCGGTCGTAGCACTCGAGCGGATACAGGGTCTCGCCGAGGGTCTTGCTGCTCCAATCGTCGAGGATGTCGTCGACGCAGCCCGCCATCGCGGCAGGGCTCACGGCCAGCGCGACGGCCATCACGGCGAGCAGCACCACGAGGCCGCGCAGGGTCGGGGTCGCCACCTTGCGCATCGGCTTGATCTTGATGACCAGAGTTGTCCCGGGTTTGGTGAGGGGGTAAGCGGTTTGTTAGCCGGGGCCTGCGGCACCCACCATGCTACCGTCGCCGTCCGATGCGGACGGCCGACGGACGCCGCGGGGGACGCGTGGCGCCAGGCTTCTCTGCGGTATACGTCGCCGTTCCTGTCCTACTCACAGACGGCACAAACCCCGATCGAGTTAGTGGCATCGGTGTCTTGGCCGTCGTCGGGGCCTCGCTGCTGCTCGGCTGGGCGCTTGTCGGAGGCGGCTGGCCGCGGCTTGGCGCCGCCGGTTGGGCGTTCCTCGGCGGGCTGCTCGGGCTCGTCATCTGGACCGGCGCGTCGGTGTTCTGGTCGGTGGTCGGGGACCGCTCCTGGGACTACCTCAACCTCGGGCTGATCTACCTCGCGTTCGCGGTCGTCGGGGTGCTCGCGGGGGCGGCGGGGCCGTGGGCGGTGCGCTGGGCGGCGGGTGCGCTGGCGGCGGCGCTCGGCGCGGCGATGCTGTGGGCGCTCGCCGGCAAGGTGGTCCCGGGGCTCGACCCGGAGGGCGACTTCCGGGGACGGGTGCGCGGGACGGTCGACTATTGGAACGCGTTCGCGCTGCTCACGGCCTGGGGGCTGTTGGCGGGCCTCTGGCTGGCCCGCTCAGTGGAGACGTGGCGGCGCGTGGCGGGCGCGCTGCTCGTCTACGGGTCGACGGTTGCGCTGCTGCTCACGTTCTCGCGCGGCGGGCTCGTTGTCGCGGGTCTGGCCGTCGCGGCGTGGGTGCTGCTCGTGCCCGAGCGGCTCGAGAGCCTCGTGGCATTGGCGGCGGGGGCGCTTCCGGGGCTGGGCGTGGCTGCGGTCGGCTTCGCGCTCGAGGGCGTGTCGCGCGACGACCAGCCGCGCGACATCCGCGTGGACGACGGGGTCCTCTTCGCGCTCGCGCTCGCTGCGGGCGCAGCGGTGGTCGTCGCCGCGGTCATCTGGGCGGCTCGACGCGGCGTCTCTCTCGCGCGCACGCGCGTGCGACCGCTCGTCTGGGTGCTCGCGGCGGCGGCGGTGCTTTCAGCGGGCGTCGTGGTCGCCGCCGACGCAACGCGCGAGACCGGCTCGTCGACCGGGCCGTCGCGGCTGCTCGGCTTCAGCTCGAGCGACCGCTGGGAGTGGTGGGGCGAGTCGGTCGAGATCTTCCGCGACCGGCCGCTCGCCGGGTCAGGGGCGGGCAGCTTTGACATCGCACGGCGGCCGATCCGCGATACGCCCTCGTACGCGACCGAGCCGCACAACGTCGCGGTGCAGTTCCTCGGCGAGCTCGGCCTCGTCGGCGCGGCGCTGTTCGTGCTGCTCTGGGTCGCGGCGGCGTTTGTCGTGGTGAAGGGGGTTCGGCGGCTCGAGGGCGACGAGCGGCTCGCAGGAACGGTGCTGGCGGTTGCCGCCGGGGCGTTCGGCCTGCACGCGCTGATCGAGTTCGACTGGGACTTCGTCGCCCTGACCGGGCCGGCACTGTTGTTCGTGGGCATGCTGGCCGCGGCGGGGCGGCCGGTCGGGGAGCGTGTCGGCTGGCTCGGCGGTGTGGCGGCGGGTGCGGTCGGCCTCGCCGCTCTGCTCTCGCTCGCGACCACCTGGGCGGCCCGGGAACGGCTCGAGGATGCGCAGACGGCGCGATCGCCTGCACGGGCGGCTGCTGCCGCCCAGGACGCGCACGAGCTCAACCCGCTCTCGGCCGACGCGCTCATCGCCTGGGCATTCGCCGAGGAGGGACTCGGCGACACCGTGCGTGCGCGCGAGCTCTACGCCGAGGCGACCGAGCTGCAGCCGGAGAACCCGGTGACGTGGCGGCGGCTCGGGGCGTTCGAGCTCGACGTCGTCAAGGACCCCGCTGCAGCTCTGGCGCCGCTCGAGCGGGCGCGGGAGCTCGATCCGTTCGACCCGATCGCGCTCGCGCTGCTGATGCGGGCGACCGGCGGAACCTAGCGGCCGAGGATGACCGCGACGTGGGCGCCCTGGAGCGTCTTCCTGGAGAGGCCGTCGAGCGGGCCGACCACGGTGATGCCGAGCTCCTTCGCGAGCCGGCGGGCCTCACGCTCGCGGCCGGCGACGTAGAGCACCGTGCTGCTGCCGTTGTTCGCGTGGGCCGCGTTGCCGACGGCGCTGACTCCGTAGCCGAGCGAGCGCACGACGTCGGCCTGGGCCGACGCCGCGCCCTCCTGGCCGTTGCCGTTCAGCACCAGCACGTCGGTGCGAGCGCGGGAGAGGATCGGGCGCACCTTGGGGGTCGCGTCCTCGGTTGCGGTGGTCGCCTTGCCGCCCGCGCTCGACGAGTCCTCACGCGTCAGCAGCGTGGCGGCGAGGGCGATCACGAGCGTGAGTTCCAGCACCGCGATGCCTACAGCGACGAGGGTCGCGCGGCGCCAGGGAGCGACGATGGCTTCGACGGGGGTCAGCGAGCTGTCCACCGCCGCCGAGGTTCGGGTTCGGGCGGGGCGCTCCTTCCTCGGGTTTGTGGATCGCACCTGCGCGAGTCGGAGGTACCGCCTCGGCACGCCATGGGGAGAGACTGGCGCCTACTTGGCGCTACTTCGCGATCCTTTAGTGCCCGTGCCTGGCCCCATTTGAGTGCGGGCGTGTGGGCGTTGCGAGGCCGCTTCGCTCCGTGGTCCTCTCTGACCAAGTCACACAGTTGGCACTGTCGCGTGCGCGTCGCATGTCGGTGCCTGGCCCCCGCACGGACACCACTTGGCCCCGCGTTGTCCACAGCGTTGCTGACCGCGGTCGGGGCGACTCCGGCGGCCGCTACGTCGTGCGCTTCCCAGGTGTCCGCGAGCCCGTCCTGGAGCTCGCGGTGGGGGCGCCAGCCGAGCTCGCGCTCGGCGTGCGTGACGTCGAGCACGCTGCGGAGCAGGTCGCCGGGGCGCGGCGGTGCGTACTCCGCCTCGGCCTCGACGCCCGCAACCTGGCAGCAGCCGGCGAAGAGCTCGTTGACGCTCGTATCGCGGCCGGTGCCGACGTTGAACACGCCACCGTCGTGGCCGGCAGCGGCCAGCATCGCCGCGACCACGTCGGAGACGTGGACGAAGTCGCGGGTCTGCTCGCCGTCGCCGAAGATCGTCACGCCCTGGCCGGCGCGCAGCCGGTCCATGAAGATCGCGACCACGCCACCCTCGAGCTTCGGCAGCTGGCGCGAGCCATAGACGTTCGCGAAGCGGAGCGTCACGTGACGGGCGCCGTGCAGCCGGTTCCAGGTCGTGAGGTACCCCTCGCCGGCGAGCTTGGATGTCCCGTAGGGCGAGAGCGGATCGAGGTCGTCACCCTCGCGAGCGGGCCGCTGGCACTCGCCGTAGATGGCGCCGCCGGTCGAGGAGAAGACGACCTGAGCGCCCTGGGAGCGCGCGCCCTCGAGCACGCGCAGCGTGCCGAGTACGTTCACCTCGGCGTCGAAGAGCGGCCGCTCGACCGAGGTGCCGACGTCGGCCTGAGCCGCCAGGTGGAAGACCAGCTCGGGACGCGCGGTTGCGAAGACGCTGTCCAGGTCCTCGCGGATGTCGAGCTCGACGAGCTGCGCGCCGTCGGGAACGTTGGCGGCGCTCCCCGTCGAGAGGTTGTCGACGACGGTGACCTCGTCGCCCCGGTCGAGGAGTGCATCGACGACGTGCGACCCGATGAAGCCGGCGCCGCCGGTGACCAGAGCTCTCACGCCGCTCGCGCCCGCATCCAGACGTCAGTCCAGAGTGGAGCCAGCGCACGCTGCACCACGGGCGCGCCGAGGTGGCGGACGATGTCGCTCGGACGGTTCCCGTACAGACCGCGACGGCCGTGGCGGTGCAGCCGCTCGACGCGGTCGAAGCCCGCATCGCGCAGAAGGCGCTTGAGCCTGTGCGGGGTGTAGCCCGTCTCCGTGACGCCGTAGCGCGCAGCGGCATTCCGGCCGCCAAAACGGTGCATCCAGTTCGGCTCGCTGAGGAGCAGGCGGCCGCCGGGACGAAGCGCCCGGCGCGCGGTGGCGAAGACCAGATCGGGTCGCGAGCTGTGGTGGAGCGCGTCGTAGAGCAAGCAGGCGTCGAACACCTGGTCGGGCTCGAGCATCTCCATGTCGGCGACTTCGAAGCGAATCTCCAGACCCTCCTGCTCAGCCTGTTCGCGAGCGATGCTGATCATTCCTGGGGAGATGTCGTAGCCGACGACGGCGGCGCCCTGCCGGGCGATCAGCCTGCAGAGCCAGCCCGAGCCACAGCCGAGCTCGCAGAGCGTCGTGCCGACGCGCAGGTCGAGCAGCTCGATGACCAGAGCGGCGGCGACCAGCAGGCGGCGCACCTCAGCCGGCTCGCTCTGGAACGGCTTCGTACGGAGCCAGGTGCGACCGCCCTCACCGACTGCGTCGGGATAGGCGCGCTCAGCGTCCTTCCGGTCCACCGGGCCGAGGTTAGAGCGTTCGCGAGCCGTCGGTGGCGCCCCGGTCTTGAGAACGGGCCGCTGCGGGAGGCGCCCCCGGAGCGGCAGTGAGCGCGCAGTGCGGCGAGCACCAAGACTCTCCTCATGTGCCTCTCCCCTCTCCTCGATTGAAGTGCGGCGGAACCCTAGTCACGGCCTGCTCGGGCGGGCCGCCCGGACGACTCGTAGAGTTGCGGGCGGATGTTCGTGAGCTTCGAGGGCGTCGACGGGTCCGGGAAGAGCACCCAGGCGCGGCTGCTGGCGGAGCACCTGCAGGCGGGCGGGCGCGAGGTCGTGCTCACTCGCGAGCCCGGCGGGACGCCGCTCGGCGAGGCCGTCCGCGAGCTGCTGCTCGGCGGCGAGGCGATGGCTCCGTGGGCGGAGGCTGCGCTGTTCGCGGCGGCGCGGGCCGAGCTCGTCGAGCACGTGATCGCGCCCGCGCTCGAGCGCGGGGCCTGGGTCGTGTGCGACCGGTACGTCGACTCGTCCCTCGCCTACCAGGGCATCGCCCGCGGGCTCGGCGTCGACGACGTGCTCGAGCTGAACAGACCCGGCACCAGCGGGCTGCTGCCCGACCGCACCTTCGTGCTGCTGCTCGACGCCGACCGCTCTGCGGAGCGGCTCGGCGGCTCACGCGACCGGATCGAGTCCGAGCAGGGCGGGTTCGCCGCCCAGGTCGCGCAGGCCTACCGAGAGCTCGCCGAGCGCTTCCCGGAGCGGATCGTCGCGCTCGACGGCAGCCTGCCTGTCGAGGAGATCGCGGCCCAGGTGCAGAGCCGACCTGGAGGCGCATGTCTGAGCTGCTGCAGGCCGCGGTGCCCGAACAGGCCGAGGCGAAGCGGCTGCTCGCCGCCGCGCTGGACGACCCGGCGCACGCGTACCTCTTCCACGGGCCGGCCGGCGTGGGCAAGCGCTCGCTCTCGGTCGCCTTCGCGGCGGCACTGCTGGGCGACGATCCAAGCCGCGCGCTGCGGCGAGCGCACCCCGACCTCTACGTGCTCGAGGCGCTCGGCGACCAGATCCGCATCGACCCGATCCGTGAGATGCGCCGCGACCTGCACATGCGCCCGTTCGAGGCGTCGCGGCGCGTCTATCTCATCTTCTCGGCCGAGCTGATGAACGAGGACGCAGCCGACGCCCTGCTCAAGGACCTGGAGGAGCCGCCGCCGTACGCGACGATCGTGCTCGTCGCCGACGAGCTCGGCCCGCTACCGGAGACGATCCGCTCGCGCTGCCAGCTGGTGCCGTTCCGGCGGCTCTCCGAGCGCGCCGTGCGCGACGAGGTGGCGCGGCAGGCGCCGGGGCTCGGCGAGGAGGAGGTGCGGGCGATCGCGCGGCTCGCGGCGGGCAGGCTCGACCGCGTGAGCCGGCTGCTCGATCCGGCCGCCGCAGAGCGCCGCGCTGCGCTGCTCGACACCGCCCGAGCCGTCTACCTCGACCCGGCGTTCGACCCGGCCGCGGCCTCCGGCGTCGTCATGGCAGGTGCGAAGGAGCGGGCGCAGCAGGCGCGCGCGGAGGCGGAGGCGGCGCTCGAGGACCTGCAGGTGCCCCAGCGCGAGCTGGAGCAGCGGCTGCGCCGGGCGGCCCGCGGCGCCGAGCGCGACCAGCTGCTGCTCGCGCTCGAGGAGCTGGCCGCCTGGTACCGCGACCTGATCGTCGTCGGCCACGGAGCGGCCGGCGTCGCTGTGCACGCCGACCGGCTCGCCGAGCTCGAGAGCGACGCGACGCCCGAACGGCTCCCGGGCGCCGAGCGCGCGGCCGACCTGATCCGCGAGCGGTGGCGCCTGTTCGAGGAGTTCAACCTGCAGGCGCCGCTCGCGCTCGAGGCGCTCTTCATCGAGCTGCGACAGGCGCTCGGCGCGACCGTGCCGGCGCTGGCCTAACGTACGGGCGTAGCGCCTCGACCAGCCGAACTGCTCGGGTCAGCCCCTGCGGCGGCGCGCGAGCCGCCGCCTCCTGGGACCAGACCCGTCCTGTGTTGAGCCGAGTCTGTCCCCGGCAGTTTCGGGGACTGACCCCAGCCGTTCGCCTCACGGCGAGCGTTCCCGCGCAAAAACGGACTCGAAACGCCGCTGAGCAGGCGAAAAGCCCTTACAGATTCCTCCCGCAACGCTGACGCGGCGCTGACCGCGTCTTCACCGGGGCTGGAAAGACTCCAAGCGTGAGAGACGTCCCGACAAAAGGAGTTGCCCGAATGACCCGCAAGTTCATCGCACTCTCCCTCGTCGCCCTGCTCGGGCTAGGCATCGCCTCGCTCGCGACGGCCGCGCACGTGAAGGGCACCGACGGGAACGACACGCTCACCGGCACCGAGCGCCACGACGTCGTCCACGCCATGAAGGGCGACGACACCGTCAACACCCTTGGCGGCCGCGACCTCGTGTTCGCCGGCGAGGGCAACGACGTTGTCAACACCGGCCCCGGCCATGACATGGCCTTCGGCGGCCCCGGCAACGACTCGCTCACCGGCGAGGACGGCGCCGACCTGCTGCGCGGGCGCCACGGCGACGACACCGTCGACGGCGGTGACGGCCGCGACATCCTCTTCGGCGGCTTCGGCGCCGACACGCTTCGCGGCGGCGCAGGGCCCGATCGCCTGCACGCAGTCGCGAAGGACACGCAGCTCGACACGCTCGACTGCGGTGACGGCCGCGACGTCGCGATCGTCCGCGAGGGCGAGCCGGTCGTCCTGATCGGCTGCGAGCGGGTTCGCACCGTGCCCGCCGCGACCGCCGCGAAGGGCGAGCCGGGCGAGCCCGGCAGCGGCGGCTAGTCGCACAGCTTCCCTCCGCCACTCTCCCCCTCCGAAGGGCCCGCCAGCCGGCGGGCCCTTCGCCGTGCTCTGACCTGGACAACAGTGGGACAGCACTAGGACCGAGCGCGCGCTGGGACCTAGGACCTCGGGCCTGCAAAACCCGTGGAAAAGTCCATTGCGCTACCGCACTTTGCGGCTATATCCTCTCGGCGCGCCTCGGGGTCGAGGCGCTCCGTACCCCCAAGGAGAGGAACACAGAGATGCTCACGAAGCGAATGTGGCGGCATGCCACTGTGGCTGCTGCCGCGGCGCTGCTGGTGCTGCTGGCCGTGACCGCAGCGGCCGCCCGCCCGGCGGCCCAGGCCGCCGCGACCCCCGCGGCCTCCCCTGCGCAGGCCACGGAAGTCGTCATCTGGAGCGACAAGGACCGCAAGGCCGCGGTCGAGACTGTCGCCGGCGCATGGGCGAGGGCGCGCGGCGCCACCGTCCGCGTGGTCGAGAAGGACTTCGGCGGAATCCGCAACGACCTCGGCACCGTCAAGGCCGAGAGCGCCCCTGACGTCATCGTCGGTGCGCACGACTGGACCGGCGAGCTCGCTGCCAGCGGACTGCTGCTCCCCCTGAACCCGTCGAAGACGGTTAAGGCGCAGATCCCGGGTTACGCGCTCGACTCGTTCTCGTACGGCACGGCCGTCAAGCGCCTCTACGGTGCCCCGGTCGCGATCGAGAACATCGGCCTCTTCGTCAACACCCGGCTGGCGAAGGTGCCGAAGTCGTTCAACCAGCTGGTCACCTCGGCGCTCGCCGTCAAGAAGCGCACGAAGGCCCCGGTCGGCATCGCCGTCCAGCAGGGCGCGGGCGGAGACGCGTACCACATGTACCCGTTCTTCTCGGGCCTCTGCGGCTACGTGTTCGGCAAGAACCGCGCCGGCAACCTCGATCCGTCGGACATCGGCCTCGACGCCCCGCGGTTCATCCGCAACTCCGCGCAGATCGACCGCTGGAACAAGCTCGGCCTGATCCGGGCGACGGTTGACGACTCGGCCGCCAAGGACCTGTTCATCAAGGGTCGCGTCGCGTTCTGGCTCACCGGCCCGTGGAACGTCGACACCGCCCGCCAGGCGATCGGCAACCGGCTGAAGATCGTGCAGGTACCACGGATCAGCTGCCGTTCGGCGCCGTTCCTGGGCGTCCAGGGCTTCATGGTCACCAAGTACGCGTCGACGCATAAGGTCGAGAGCCTCGCGAAGGATCTCGTCGGCACCTACATGCTCGGCGCCTCGGCGCAGACGGCGCTCGCCGCCGCCAACGGCCGCTACCCGGCCAACACGACGGCCGCGCGCCGCGTGACCAACACGTACCTGAAGCAGATCGGCGCCGCCTCGGTCGGCGGCGTGCCGATGCCCAACATCCCGCAGATGGCCTCCGTCTGGTCGGAGCTCGGCGGGGCGTGGGTGAAGGCGACCAAGGGCAGTGGCTCGACGAAGGCCTCGCGTGCCTTCACGGTCGCGGCCCGCAACATCGCCAACAAGATCGGCTGAACCTCGACTGTGCAAGAGTGGGCGCCCCGTGACGGGGCGCCCGCTCTTGCCAACGCCGAAGGACGCTGAGTGAGCTCGACCGCCCTACCCGCCGGACGCCGGACCTCCTCCAGGACGGCGGGCGCATGGTCGGCTCCCGCGCGGCTCGTCGCGGCCCTCTCGGGCACGCCGGCGCTCATCATCAAGATCGCCCTGCTGGCGGTCGTCAACGCGGGCGGCATCTACGCCGCCTCGGTGCTCGCCGCCGACGAGAAGTGGATCGCCTTCGGCGTCACGCTGGCCGCGACGGCGCTGATCGACCTCGTCTACCTGTCGCGCCTCCAGAGCCTGGTCCCGCTCAAGTTCCTGATCCCGGGGACGGTCTTCCTGATCGCGTTCCAGATCGTCCCGATCGTCTACATGGTCAACGTCGCCTTCACGAACTACTCGACGGGGCACTTGATTTCGAAGTCCGAGGCGATCACGTCGATCCAGAAGACGACGCTGCAGCAACCGGCGGACGCGAAGACCTACGTGATGACCCCGGCCCGCCAGGACGGCGACATCGTGATGGTGCTGCGCGACGAGGCCGACGACCAGTGGTACGTCGGCAGCGCCGACGGGCTCGAGCCGCTCGAGGCGAGCGCCGTCACCGAGGAGGCGGGCTTCGTCACCGCGGTGGACGGCCTCGAGGTGCTCACCGGTCCGGCCCTGCTCGCCTCCGACGCCGAGCTGACGGCGCTGACCGTGCCGACCGAGGGGGCGAAAGCGATTCGGGCCGAGGGCCTCGGCGCCGCGCTCGAGCTGGAGCCGACGCTCCGCTACGACCCGGGCAGCGACACCTTCGTCCGCATCTCCGACGGCGTCGTTTTCCGAGACGGGGGCGAGGGCGAGTTCGTCTCTGCGCAGGGGACCGAGCTCGAGCCCGGCTGGAAGACCTACGTCGGGCGCGAAGAACTTCGACCGCGTCGTCAGCGAGCCGCTGATCCGCCGGCCGTTCCTGCGCGTGATGTTGTGGACGTTCGTCTTTGCCTTCTCGTGCGTGGTCGGGTCCTTTTTCCTCGGCCTCTTCCTCGCGATCGCGCTCGACAAGAAGATCCGCTTCCAGCGCGTCTACCGCTCGGCGATCGTCCTCCCCTACGCGATCCCGGCCTTCCTGACGCTGCTCGTCTGGCAGGGGCTGCTGAACGACGAGTTCGGCGTCATCAACAGCACGTTCAACCTCAACATCCCGTGGCTGTTCGACCCGTGGTGGGCGCGCGTCTCGGTGATCATCGTCAGCATCTGGCTGACGTTCCCGTACTTCTTCCTCGTCTCGATGGGCGCGCTGCAGTCGATCCCGGGCGAGCTGGTCGAGGCGGCGAGGGTGGACGGCGCCGGCGGCTGGCAGGTGTTCCGGAAGATCACGCTGCCGCTGCTCCTGATCGCCGTGGCGCCGCTGATGATCGCCTCGTTCGCCTTCAACTTCAACAACTTCAACAACATCTACCTGCTCACCGGCGGCGGCCCCGCGGCTGAGGACCAGTCGATCGCAGGCTCGACCGACATCCTCATCTCCTACACGTACAAGCTGGCCTTCGAGAGCGGCAAGGGCAACGACTACGCGCTCGCCGGCGCGATCTCGATCTTCATCTTCGTCATCGTCGGGATCATCGCGGCCGTCGGCTTCTGGCGGGCCGGGACGCTGGAGAACATCAAGTGACGACGGTCGAGCAGAGCGAGTACGGGGTCGGCACCGCGGTCGCGACGAAGCGACGCCGCCGCCCGCAGGTCAAAGACCTCGGCGACTCCTGGTGGCGGCACCTGGTCGGCATCGCCGCGACGATCTTCTGCCTCTTCCCCGCCGTGTACATCCTCACGTCGGCCTTCAACCCAGTGAACTCGCTGGGCGGCTCGCAGCTGATCCCCGACGACCTCACGCTCGGCAACTTCCGCACGCTCTTCGACACGACGTCCGACAACCCGGACGTGCCGACCGCGCACTACGTCCGCTGGTACCTCAACTCGATCATCATCCCCGGGACCTCCGCCATCGTCAGCGTCTTCCTGGGGGCGATGGCCGCCTACGCGTTCAGCCGCTTCCGCTTCAAGGGCCGGCGCATGGGGATGCTCTTCCTGCTGCTGATCCAGATGTTCCCGCAGTTCCTGGCGCTCGTCGCCATCTACCTGATCCTGCTGCAGACCGGCGACGTCTTCCCGTTCATCGGCCTGAACACGAAGACCGGGCTGATCCTGGTCTACCTCGGCGGCGCCATGGGCGTGAACACCTGGCTGATGAAGGGCTTCTTCGACACCATCCCCTCGGAGCTCGACGAGTCCGCGCGCGTCGACGGGGCGACCCCGGCGCAGATCTTCTGGGGCGTGGTGCTCCCGCTCGCCGTGCCGGTGCTCGCCGTCGTGGCGCTGATCTCCTACATCTTCACGCTGAACGAATTCGTGATCGCGAGCGCCGTCATGCAGACCACGGAGAACTTCACGCTGCCGGTCGGGCTGCGCGGCTACATCGACAAGCAGTACGCCGAGAACTGGGGCCCGTTCACGGCCGGCGTGCTGCTCGCCGCCATCCCCGTCGTCGTGCTCTTCCTGGCGCTGCAGAAGTTCATCGTCGGCGGGCTGACGCAGGGCTCGGTGAAGGGATGAGCCTGGCCGAGGCGAGCGCGGCCGTCGGCGCCTCGCTCCTCGCGCAGCCGCACCACGACGGCTCCGACGCCTACGTGCTGGAGCGCCCGGACGGTCTCGGCGGCACGGCGACCGTGCGCCTGCGCGTGCCGAAGCCGACGCGGGTCGACAAGGTCGTGCTGCGCTCGGTCGTCGACGGCGAGATCCGCCCGGTCGAAGCGGCCGTCGACGAGGAGACGGCGACGGACGTGTGGTGGCGTGCCGACTTCGAGGTCGGCAACCCGCTCACGCCCTACCGCTGGCTGCTCTTCGGCGGCGACGTCGGCTACGCCTGGGTGAACGGCCTCGGCGTCGTCCGCAACGACGTGCCCGACGCCGACGACTTCCGCATGCCCGCCGGCGCGCCCGGGCCCGACTGGCACCTGCGCACCGTCGTCTACGAGATCTTCCCCGACCGGTTCGCGACCACCGGCGCGGCACCCGAGCCGCCGCCCTGGGGCGTGCCCAAGCAGTGGGGCGAGCGCCCGACCGGCCGCGGCCGCGCCAACCAGTTCGACTTCTACGGCGGCGACCTGCCCGGCGTCGAGGCGCACCTCGACCACCTCGAGCTGCTCGGCGCCGGCGCGATCTACCTCACCCCGATCTTTCCGGCGGGGACGTCGCACCGCTACGACGCAGCCTCGTTCGGGAGCGTCGACGAGCTGCTCGGCGGCGACGAGGCGCTGCGCTCGCTCGCGCGGGCGGCGCACGAGCGCGGCATCCGCGTGCTCGGCGACATCACGCTCAACCACTCCGGGGATCGGCACGAGTGGTTCGCGCGCGCGAGAGAGGACAACGCCGCGCCGGAGCGCTCCTTCTACCTCTGGGACGAGTCGCTGCCGCACGGCTACGCGAGCTGGTACGGACTGCCGCATCTGCCCAAGCTGAACTGGGCCTCGGCCGAGCTCTCGGAGCGGCTGCTCGACGTCATCCGCTACTGGCTCGAGCAGGGACTCGACGGCTGGCGCGTCGACGTCGCCAACATGGCCGGCCGCTACCGCGGCGTCGACCTCACCCACGACCTGGCACGCGCGGTGCGCGACGCGGCCACGGCGGTCAAGCACGACGCCGTGCTCGTCGCCGAGCACGCGCACGACTATCGCGGCGACCTGCGCGGCGACGGCTGGCACGGCGCCATGAACTACGCCGGCTTCATGCGCCCGGTCTGGTCGTGGCTGCGCGGCGACGTCATCACCGAGGAGATGACCGAGCACTTCTGGGGCTACCCGGTCGGCCTGCTCCGCTTCGGCGGCGAGCAGACGGTCGCGTCGATGCGCGCCTTCCGCGCCGGCGTGCCCTGGGACGGGATCGTCCACTCCTGGACGCTGCTCGACTCGCACGACACCGCCCGCTTCCAGTCGGTCGCCGGCTCGCGCGAGCGGCACGTGGTCGGGCTCGGCCTGCAGATGACCTCGCCCGGCGTGCCGATGCTCTTCGCAGGCGACGAGATCGGGCTCGGCGGTGACTGGGGCGAGGACGCGCGGCGCACGATGCCGTGGGACGCGCCCGAGGAGTGGGACTCGGAGCTCTTCGAGGCGCACCGGCGGCTGATCGCGCTGCGCCGCTCGAGCGAGGCGCTCGCGCGCGGCGGCATCCGCTACGCGCACGTCTCCGACGACGCGATCGCCTACCTGCGCGAGACGCCGGGCGAGCGGCTGCTCTGCCTGGCGACGCGCGCGGCGGCCGCGGACGTGCGGCTGCCGCTGGCCGCGCTCGACGCGAGCGAGCTCGAGCCGCTCGAGGGCGGCGAGGCGCGCATGGCCGATGGCTGGGCGACGCTGCCCGGCGACGGCCCGGCATTCTCGATCTGGCGACTGGCATGACTGGGGAAGGGAGCCGACGTGGCTGAGGTGCAGTTCAAGGAAGTCGACAAGGTCTACGACAACGGCGTCCAGGCCGTCTTCGACCTGACGCTGAACGCCAACGACGGCGAGTTCCTCGTCCTCGTCGGCCCGTCGGGCTGCGGCAAGACGACGGCGCTGCGCATGGTCGCGGGCCTCGAGGAGATCTCGGACGGCGAGGTGCTGATCGGCGACCGCGTGGTCAACAAGCTGACGCCGCGCGACCGCGACATCGCCATGGTCTTCCAGAACTACGCGCTCTACCCGCACCTGAGCGTCTCCGAGAACATCGCGTTCGGCCTGCGGCTGCGGAAGATGCCGAAGGCCGAGATCAACGAGCGTGTCGAGTGGGCGGCCAAGATGCTCGACCTGACGCCGTACCTCGACCGCCGGCCGAAGGAGCTCTCCGGCGGCCAGCGCCAGCGCGTCGCGATGGGGCGGGCGATCGTCCGCCGGCCGCAGGTGTTCCTGATGGACGAGCCGCTCTCGAACCTCGACGCGAAGCTGCGCGTGCAGATGCGCGCCGACATCTCGAAGCTGCAGCGGAGCCTCGCCACGACCACCATCTACGTCACGCACGACCAGGTCGAGGCGATGACGATGGGCGACCGCGTGGCGGTCATGAGCCTCGGCCGGCTGCAGCAGGTCGACGCGCCGCAGCGGCTCTACGACGAGCCCGCCAACCTGTTCGTCGCCGGCTTCATCGGCACGCCGCCCATGAACCTGCTCGAGAGCACGCTCACGTCCCAGAACGGGACGTCGAGCGTCACGCTCGCAGGCGAGTCGCTGGCGCTGACCGACAGGACCCTGAGCCGCTACCCGGGTGCCCGCGGATCGGAGTCACGGCACGTCGTCGTCGGCATCCGCAGCGGCGACCTGCACCTGGCCGCCTCCCGGCCGGACCTGCCGACCATCATGGCCCGGCTCGAGCTGCTCGAGGCGCTCGGCGCCGAGACGATGGCCTACTTCCACCTCGACGCCCGCGCGGTGCGCGCCGGGGCCTCGGGGATCGAGGACGCGGTCGACGAGGAAGGCGAGAGCGAGGAGGGTGTGACCGCCACGCGGCCCAACCTCGTCGTGTCGATGCCGGCCATGCAGGCGCTCGGCCTCACCGTCGGCGACGACATGCCGCTCGCCGTCGACACGTCGCTGGTGCACCTCTTCGACGCCGAGACGGGTGCGCCGCTGCGCTAGGCAGGCGGCCGGGGTCTGAGATGCGTCTGGGGGTCCTTATCGGGCTGGTCGCGCTGCTGGCCGGAGCGGCGGTCGCGACCGCGGCCGCTCCTCGTCCGCCCGCACCGCCTGCGGGGGCAGCGCTCGAGGCGCTGGCGCAGCCGCCCGTGCGCGCGGGCATCGGCAGCCAGCGGATCTACTTCGTGATGACCGACCGCTACGCGAACGGGGACGCCGCCAACGACCGCGCCGGCGCGACCGGCACCGCCTCTGCGACGGGCTACGACCCGGCCGACCCGGGCTACTTCCACGGCGGCGACCTCAAGGGCCTCACCGGCGACTGCACCGGCACGAAGACCGGGCTCGCGCGGCTGAAGGACCTCGGCTTCACCTCGGTCTGGGTGACGCCGCCCTACGGCCAGCGGACGGTGCAGGGGGACAGCGCCGCCTACCACGGCTACTGGATCCGCGACTTCCTCAACGTCGACCGCCACCTCGGCACCAACGCCGACTTCGCCGCGTTCGTCGACTGCGCACATCGGCTCGGCATGAAGGTGATCCTCGACGTGGTCGTCAACCACACGGCCGACTACGTGCTCGTGCCGTCCTCGTCCACGTACACGGACGCGCCCTACCGCGACTGCGCCGGGCGGCGCTTCAACCCGGCCCGCTTCGTCCGCAAGGCGTTCCCGTGCCTGAAGGCGTCGAACCTGCCAAAGATCCCGTCGCTCTTCGGCGCCGACCGGCGGGCCAAGAACCCCGCCTGGCTCAACAACGTCCTCAACTACCACAACCGCGGCGACATCGCCTTCAGCTCCTGCAGCGAGGCCTGCTTCGAGCAGGGCGACTTCTTCGGGCTCGACGACCTCTTCACCGAGAAGTCGAACGTGATGCAGGGGCTCGCGGACATCTACGCCGACTGGATCCGGCGCTACCGCATCGACGGCTTCCGGGTCGACACGGCACGCCACGTCAACTCGGCCTTCTTCTCGCTCTGGGGGCCGAAGATCGAGGCGGCAGCGCGGCAGGCCGGCGTGACCGACTTTCAGTGGTTCGGCGAGGTCTTCATCGCCGACGCGGTCGAGCTGTCGCGCTTCGTCCGGTCGCGCGGGCTGCCGAACGTCCTCGACTTCCCGCTCCAGGACGCGATCACGCGATTCGCCAGCGGTTCCACAGGGCCGCGTGGAGTTGCCACGCGCTTCTCGGACGACGACTACTTCACAAAGAACGGCGTCGCGCACGTGCCGCCCACGTTCCTCGGCAACCACGACATGGGCCGCGTCGCCCAGCAGGTCCGCACGAAGGCGACGGGCGAGGTGCCGCCCGACGAGCTCCTGCGGCGCGACCTGCTCGCCCACGACCTGCTCTACCTGCTGCGCGGCGCACCGGTCGTCTACTACGGCGACGAGGTCGGGATGATGGGCACGGGCGGCGACAAGGCGGCGCGCCAGGACATGTTCCCGACCCAGGTGTCGGACTGGCGGACGGAGCAGCGGCTCGGCTCGGGGCCGATCGGTGCGGGCTCGTCCTTCGACGCCGTGGCGCATCCGGTGGCGGAGCGGCTGCGCGCGCTGGGGCGGCTGCGGGACACGGTGCCGGCGCTCGGGACCGCCGCCTCGTTCGTGCGCGTGGCGCAGGACTCGGTGCTGGCCGTCAGCCGCATCGACGCGGCCGACCGGCGCGAGTACCTGGTCGTCTTCAACAACTCGGGCCAGCCGGCGACGGTGACCGTGCCGACCTCGACGCCGTCAGCGTCGTGGTCGCGGCTCTACGGAACGGCGACGGCCGGCGGCGCCTCGGGCGCGGACGGCCGCGTGAGCGTCACGATCCCGGGGCTTGCGAGCGGGGTCTTCCGCGCCGACGTGCAGCTCCCAGCGCGCACGCCGTCACGGCCGGTGCTGAAGATCGCGCGCGACCGGCTCACCGACCTCTGGGAGGTGAGCGCGACGGTCGGCGCCAGCGGGCCGGTCAGCGTCTCGTTCGCGGTGCGGCGTACCGGCGCCAAGCGGTGGGCCCGCCTGGGCGTGGACGACGCGCCGCCGTACCGCGCCTTCCTCTCGCCGGGCAGCTACAAGCGCAAGCAACGGGTCTACGTCGTCGCGATCGTGCGCTCGCTGACCGGGACGACGGCCGTGTCGCCGGTCGGCTCTTTCGTCCCGCGCCCACGCTGACCCGCCCCGAGATTCCGACGGTCTGTCACCGGCGGCGGTGTTGCCGTTGCCGCCGGGACTGACCCCAGCAGTTCGACCTCCCGGAGCGCCCCGCCCAGCCACGAAAGGCTCGGGTCAGTCCGCCTCCGGGGACAGACCCGGCAAGCGAGAGCGCAGCAGTGACTCCCCCGTAACCGCTGCTGTTTCAGCCGGCGCGGCCAGGCCTCAGCGAACCCACACTACGCAGGCCAAGCCATCCCGGCTCAGCCCTGTGGACAAGTTGTCACACCTCTCTGACGAGGCCTGTCCACGCGAGACAACACCCAGGGACAGTCCCTGGTGTTCGGGCCGCGCGGCGGCCGCGCGAGCCTTAGCTCGCGGGGGACTCTTCGACGCGCCGGGGAGCGCGGAAGCGGATGTGGAGCGTTCCCATCGCCGGCAGGACGACGGCGAAGGCGCCGATCGCGAGCAGGACGTCGCCGATCGAGAAGACGTTCGCCATCGGCACCCAGTCGGGGGCCACCCACCGGTCGACCAGCGGCGCGAGGTTCGGCTCGGCGAGCACGTGGCTGTTCTTCTCCACGCCCTCGGCCATGCCGGCCGCCGCGGCAGCCTCGGGCAGGGCGGGCATGTGCCCGCCGTTCGCGAGGATGGCGACGAGGTTCGAGAAAAGCCCGGCGGCAACGACGACGAAGCCGGGCACGGCGCGGTTCAGCATCAACGCGCTGATGAGCAGCCCGTAGGAGGCAATCCAGAGGCCGGTGGCGAGCGCGTCGCCGGTGCTCCACGGCAGCAGCCCGGACGGGAAGGCGGCGAACTGCATCGCGATCGCCAGGCCGATCAGCCAGCGCGCCCGGATGTGCAGGTCGCCGAGTGCCCGGACACTGCCGCCGGCCAGGTAGCCGAAGACCACGGCGGCCAGCAGGCAGAGACCGAGGATCACGCGAGTGCGACGGCGTTCTTGACTGCGATGCCCGCCTCGGAGGCGAGCGCCCGTTCGAGCCCGTCCACGACCGCGGGGTCGAACTGCGACCCGGCGCAGCGGCGCAGCTCCTCGAGCGCCTCGGCGACCGAGGCGGCGCGCCGGTAGCAGCGGTCGCTCGTAATTGCGTCGAAGGCGTCGGCGACCAGGATGATGCGAGAGCCGAGCGGAATCTCTTCGCCCTTGAGCCCCTGCGGATAGCCGGAACCGTCCCAGTGCTCGTGGTGGTGGCGGATCCAGTGGTCGAGGGGCTTCACGTCGAGCGGGCGCAGCAGCTCGAAGCCACGCTCGGCGTGCTCGCGCAGAACCTCGACTTCCTCGGGGTCGAGCCGGCCGGGCTTCTGCAGGATCCGGTCGGGCACGGCGAGCTTGCCGAGGTCGTGCAGCAGCCCGGCGAGCCGCAGCCGCGAGACGGCCGTCTCGTCGAGGCCCATCGCCTGGCCGATCGCCTCGGCGAGCACCGCGACCGACTGCGAGTGGCTGCCGGTGTACGTGTCACGCGCGTCGACCGCGCGAACAAGCCCGGCGGCCGCGCGCAGGCGCGCCTCGTACTCGACGGTCGCGGCCAGGTCACTCGACCATGAGAGCGCGACGACCGAGGGATCGAAGGTGCAGGACTGGTCCTTGCCGTGCCGCTTCGTCCAGTAGAGGGCGGCATCCGCGGCGCGCACGAGCTCCTCGCGGCCGGCGGCATGACGTGGGTAGCAGGCGACGCCGGCGCTGAAGGTGAGCTCGGCGCCCTCGGGCAGCTCCTGCCCGACAAGCTGCTCGCGCATTCCGTCGATGGCCGCAGAGGCGGCGCCTTCACCGCCCGGCACGACGATCGCGAACTCGTCCCCGCCCAGCCGGTAGGCCGCGATGCCCTCCGGAAGAGCACCGAGCAGCTCGCCGAACTTGATCAGGAGCCGGTCGCCGACCGGGTGCCCGTAGGTGTCGTTGAGCCGCTTGAAGTTGTCGATGTCGAGCAGGCAGAGCGCGACCTCTTCCTCCGCGGTGGCGAGCGTCGCGGCGAGGTCCGCCTCGTAGGAGCGGTGGTTGGGAAGGCGCGTCAGGCTGTCGGTCGACGCGGCCTGGAGCGCGACACGCGTGCGCAGCGCATACCGCTGGAACAGCGCGAGCGCGAAGACCGGGCCGGCAAGCAGGAGGATCAGAAACGGCTCCGTCACCCAGAGCGCGACCGTGAGCGCGGCGAGGAAGGCCATGATCACGAAGGCCGGGCCGGAGTGCCGCAGGTGGTCGACCATGACGGCGCGTAGCCGCACGCTCTCGTGCAGCGCGATCGCGCCGCAGACGAAGCCGACGTTGAGCGAGACGAAGATCGCGCCGGCCGCGAACGTCACGAGGGTCAGACGGCCGAAGTCGCCCTCGGCCATGTCGTAGGGGATCGAATGCGCGGGCACGGTTGCGGCGGCCGCCGCGATCGCGTAGGCCGCAGCGTTGAACAGGTTGCGCAAGACAGGTGTGTCCGCCGCCGCCTGCGCAATGAGCAGGGCCGTACCGCTGATGAGCACCCCGTACTCCCAGCCGAAGACGATGCCCGCGGCGACGATGAAGACGAACGCGAGCGAGACCAGCCGGCTCTCGTCCACGTCGAGAGGCACCGGCTTCAGCTCGGCAAGGAGCGTGAGCGCGAAGAACACGGCCACGCCGACCGCGGTTGCGGCGGTCGGCGGGTCGGTCGCGACGGCGAGATAGCGCCCCGGCGACAATCGGCACAGCCACCGCGATGAGTGCGATGACGTAGCCGAAGAGCCGGGGCGCGTAGCCGTAGATCGAATCGCGCCTTTTGGGGCGAGAGCTCATAGCTTCAATCTCGAGGCTTCTTTAGCGCCAGCGAGTACCGGCACCGCTCGCCACGAGCAGCGAGGTAAGCGTCCCGAGGACGAGCAGGAGATTCGCAAAACGCGGGCTCCACTTGATCACGATGAGTCACCTCCTTCGGAGGGCCGCATGACAACTACCTCCCTCCATGTACTGCCTCCCGGTGGGGCGGGTCGTCCCCCTTCCGGGGTAGCCCCGAAATTCACCCGCGGATAGGGGCGCACTCGACCGTCGCCCTGCACGCCGTGTTTTGGCGTGGGGCGCGGCGTGCGATGCTCCGGGTGACCGCGTGAACGCCACCTTCTCGCTCGGCCGCATCTTCGGCATCTCGGTCGGCATCAACTGGAGCTGGCTGATCGTGTTCGCCCTGATGCTGTGGTCGCTGGCGGACGCGGTCTTCCCGTCGCAGAACCCGGGGCTCTCGGACGGCACCTACTTCGGGATGGCGCTCGTCGCCGCGGCGCTCTTCTTCATCTCGCTGCTGCTGCACGAGCTCGGCCACGCAATCCAGGCGCGGCGCGAGGGCATGGAGATCGACGGCATCGTGCTGTGGCTCTTCGGCGGCGTCGCGAGCTTCAAGGGCGCGTTCCCGAGCGCGGGTGCCGAGTTCCGGATCGCGATCGCAGGCCCGCTCGTGACGCTCGTGCTCGGCGTCTTCTTCGTCGGCGTCGCGGTGGCGACGTCGGTGTCGCAGGCGGTCGACGGGGTCGCGGCCTGGCTCGGGTACATCAACATCCTCCTGCTGCTCTTCAACCTGCTGCCTGCGCTGCCGCTCGACGGCGGCCGCGTGCTGCGCTCGGCGCTCTGGGCGGCGCGGGACGACTTCCGCTGGGCGACGTCGGTGGCGGCGAACATCGGCCGCGGCTTCGGCTTCCTGATGATCGCCGGCGGCCTCTTCCTCTTCGTCGTCGAGGGCGCCTTCTCTGGCGCGTGGCTCGCGTTCCTCGGCTGGTTCCTGCTCGGGGCCGCCAGCGCCGAGGCACGGTACGTCGTCACGCGCGACGCGCTGCGCGGGCTACGGGTCGGCGACCTGATGGTCACGCAGCCGGTGACCGCGGACGCCGACGACACGCTCGGCCAGTTCATGGACGAGACGGCGGGGCGCTCCCGCTTCACGACCTACCCGGTCGTCGACGACGGCCAGCGTCGTCGGCCTCCTGCCCTTCCGCTGCGTCGCGCAGACGCCGCGCGGCGAGTGGGACACGACGACGGTGCGCGACTGCGCGCTCCCGCTGGACGAGGTGATCATGCTCGAGGAGAGCGAGCCGGCAATGGAGGCGCTGGCCGAGCTCAGCGAGGGCGACCTCCACCGCGGCCTCGTGGTCGAGGACGGCCGCCTGCGCGGCCTGCTCTCGATCACCGACATCGCCCGCGCGCTCTCCGTGCGCCCGCGCCGTCCCGAGCGCCCGTCCGAGCCTGAACCGGCGGGCTCGTGTGAGTGGGACTACTCGCTCGGCCAGAGACGAGCTGCGCCGCGCGTGGGATGAATTCGGAAACCCACCGTGGTACGTCTGGCCGTTCCTCATCGTCCCGATACTTCGTGCGATTGCCGCGCTCGTTCCACACTGCAGTCCTGTGCGGTGCGGCAGGTGTGGTCCTGCTCGCATTCGGGGCGCTGTGGTCGGCGTTCGCGCTCTTTGCGGCGGCGGCTCTCTCCGGCTGGATGTTCTGGAGAAAGCTCTCGGCGGCTCACACTCCGATTGGCGGGGAGGGCGAGGAGGTGGATGAGGCTCCCGATCCGCCCTGGTCTCCCGAAGACCTGGACCTCTGATCCGACCCCAACCGAGTTAGTGGCTGACAGCCACTAACTCCTCGAGAACCGCGCCGCAACGCCGAAAGAGCTAGTGGCTCGTCAGCCACAAACCGTGTCCCAACACCGAGGCAAAGCCCCGAGAACGCGGAACAGGACAGGGCTACACTGAGACCCGCGCCGACGTAGCTCAGCTGGTAGAGCACTTCACTCGTAATGAAGGGGTCCCCGGTTCGAGTCCGGGCGTCGGCTTCGCTCAGACAAGCGGTTTGCGGGCCTACGCTGTTGCGGTGGTGCGGCCTGGGTGATGCGGACGCCAACAGTGATCGCTCCCGAGAACTGCCGTCGGTTGAGACTTCGGGCGACAGTGCTCGTTGCCTTTGTATGTGCGATCACGGTGGCAGTTGGTGCGTGTGTCGGTGACGAGTCGGCGACAACGCAAGGGAGCGTTGAGGTTCCTGAGGTTGTTGGGCTGCCGGCACTGGATGCGTCCCGCGAATTGGTGGCACGGGACCTGCGCTGGTCGTTCGATGGTGAAACTGTCTACGCAGACCCGTTGAGACCCGGATCGACCGCCGACGACAACGTCGTCTACGAGCAGGATCCAGGCTCGGGGTCAAGAGTCGAGCCAGGGACGGTCGTCACTCTGCTGACGAGTTGTCCCGAGATTCCTCCGCAGACCGAAGTCGGGGGCGAGCTCTGCCAGGATTGACCCACGAGCGTCGATCAGTCAGCGTAGGGGCTGCGGCATGGCGGTTCCGTCGGAGCCAGGTCGGCGCACGTTCTGACTGACGACGGATCACCCTTTCCGGGTGGGTTGGGATCGTCTCCAGCCGGGAAGAACCCGATAGGCGTCTTGAGTGGGCTTCACCGCCCCGCCAACCGGCCAAGTCGCGGCACGGTGGCTTGGAACGACGCGCCGCCAGAAGAGGCGGAAACCGCGACGAGGAGGAAGGACAGCACGTGGAGCAGCTCTCATTCGCAGACGCACTACCGACTGGGCTCGAGATCGAGGTCGCCGCGCTGCGCGACCATGTCGCGCTGAGCTCGTCGCCGGACTACGCCACGAACACCGCCGACCTGATCGAGGTACGCAAAGCAGTCCAACTCTGCTCCGTGGGCCTGGCCGACATTTCGGTGTCCCCGGGCGGTGACGAGACCTCGGCCGCGTCCGTCGTCGCCGCGCTCGACCTGGAGCCCTTCGTGGAGCGGCGTATCCGCGGCTGGGCGGGCCTGAACTAGGAAGGCCGCACTCAGCCGCTTCGAGCCCGGGCGTCGATTGACTTTCGACTCCGAGTGTGCGATGCGTCCGCTCGGATCGACGTGTCGGCGGGGAGCCACATCAGCAAGTCACGGCCGCGCTCAGGAAGCGCGCGCTCCTCGGCCTGATGGCGGTCATCGGAGCAACGCTGCTCCTCACAACCGGCGAGAGCGCAACTGCCCAGCGCAAGCTCCGCGTGGGTTACGTCATCGGGCCAGGAGGCGTGCCCGACCGCAGAGACCTCTTCGGCCTCCCGTACGCCGGCTTCATCGACGCCGTGAAGAAGCTCGGGGTCGAAGGCCGCGTCGTCCAGACGGCGCCCAACCAGGACGCAAAGGGCGCCCTGCGCCTCCTTGCTCGCCAACGGTACGACCTGATCATCATGGGCGTGCCTGCAACGAAGGAAGTGGTCGCCGTCGCGCGCGAGTTCCCCGACGCGAAGTTCCTCTTCCCGGACATGCCGCTGGCCGCACTCGAAACCAACCCCGCCCCAAGAACATCCAGGGAACCGTCTTCCGGGCAGAGCAAGCGGCCTACCTCGCGGGATACCTGGCGGCGCTGATGGAGAAGCGGCGTCCCGGTCGAGACGCGGTCGCTTCCGTCGGCGGGTTCAGTTTCCCCGGCGTCGACCGCTGGATCGTCGGCTATCGCCTGGGCGCCAAGAAGGCTGTCCCGGGCATCACCGTCCTGAACGCGTACTCGAACAACTTCACGAACCCGAACAAGTGCAGGACTGTTGCTCTCAGCCAGATCGCCAAGGGAGCGGGCGCCATCTTCAACGTCGCGGGGGGTTGCGGGCTCGGCGCGCTCGAGGCTGCCAAGCAGAAGGGGATCTGGGGCGTGGGTGTGGACGTCGACCAGTCCCACCTGGGCAAGCACATCCTGACCAGCGCGGCGCTCAAGCTGGACGTCGCGGTGTTCGCCGCGATCCAGAGGCTCGTGCGAGGCACGCTCACGACCGGAGGCGACACCCTCTTCAATCTGCGCAACGGAGGCGTCGGACTCGCCAAGGTCAGCTCCGAGGTGCCACCTTCCGTGCTCAGGCAGGTGGACGAGGTCCGGCGTCAGATCATCGCCGGGAAGATCAAGGTGCCCATCGTCAGGTGAGCGGCGGGTGGATGCCGACCATGCTTTCCCTCCGGCCGCCTTGATCGATTCCGGGGTGTGCGGGACGGTCAGCACGAGAGAGGCGCTCAGCGTGGTCGTGTCGATACTCCAGACACGACCGCTCGTGTTGTCGATCGCATAGACGACCCCGTCGTCCGCGGCGAGGGCGACCAGGAAGGCCTTGGGGAAGGGAACGGACCCGGTCTGCGTGACGCTCTCCGCGTCGAACCTCGCGACCTGCGGCACGTCGGTGTTCATGATCACCCAGAGCGCCCCCTCGACGACGATGGGCGAGATTGCGAGGTAGGGAAGGAACGGAGCTGCCGTGATGTTGGCGGACTCCTCCTCGATCCGTAGCAGCCGTTCGTCCTCGAGCGTTACCCAGACGTTGCCGTCCCCGGCACCCAGGTCGTATGGGATCCCCGGCAGCGCAACGCGCTTGGTGACCGTCTGCGACGCAGGATCGAAGCCAAGCAACATGTTCCCCCGCGTGACCCAGACGGCCGTGTCTCCGGCGGCCACCAAGAACACGGGTTTCGGCCGGAGCGGGTCGGCGACACCGACTTCTAGCTCCGCCTCCACGTCGTTCCGCCCGGGATCGACGCGAAACAGCGTCTCGTCGTTTCCACCGGCGACCCACACCGATCCGAAACCGACGGCCACTCCACCAACGTCCGCGCCGAGCCCGATGACCTCCGCGATCTCGTTGCTGTCCGGGTCGATGCGCACGAGCGTGCCGTCGTCCGCGTTCGCGGCCCAGACGCCACCCTCGCCGACCGCGAGCCCCAAGGGCCGCCCGCCGATCGGCACGGCGCCGACGAGCTCGCCGCCGTCCGTATCGATCACCCCCACGGAGTTCGGCAGCAGCTCGACCGAGCCGCCGCCCGAGTCTCGCGTCAGCGCCAGCGCGACGCCGGCGATCGCGGCAGCCAGGAGGAGGAGCGCGCCGACGACGGCTGCGACGCGCGACCGGCGCACCAGACGCAGCCGCCGTTCCTCCGCCGGTGCCGCGGCCCCGTCCAGCTCCTGCGCACGGTCGCCGACCGGGGCCTTGGCCGCCGCCGCCGCGGCGGGTGCCGCAAGCGAGGCGTCCTGCTCGAGGATCGCCCGTTCGAGTCGCCGCAGCTCCTCGCCCGGCTCGAGCCCGAGCTCCTCGTCGAGCAGGCGCCGGCCCAAGCGGTAGACGTCCAGCGCCTCAGCCTGCCGTCCGCAGCGGTAGAGCGCCAGCATCAGCTGGCCGCGGAGCTGCTCGCGAAGCGGGTGCTCGCTGACGAGCCGCTCCAGCTCGGGCACGAGCTCCGCCTGCCGTCCGAGCTCGAGGTCGGCGGCGATCCGCTGCTCGACCGCAGCCAGCCGCTGCTCCTCGAGACGGCCGCGCTCGGCCGTCGCGAACGGGCCGTCGAGCTCCGCGAGTGGAACTCCTCGCCACAGACCGAGCGCCTCCCTGAGTCGGTCCGCCGCCTCGGCAGGAGCCGCACCGCGCGCGCCGGCCACCGCCTCCTCGAAGCGCGCGAGGTCGAGCTGCCCAGCCTCGAGCCGCACGGCATACCCGGGCGTCTGCGTGACGATCACATCCCGGCCGAGCACCTTGCGCAGCTGCGAGATGTGCACCTGGATCGCCGTCGACGCCGTCTCCGGAGGCTGGTCGCCCCAGAGCTCGTCGATCAGGCGGTCACGCGAGACGGCCTCGTTGGCACGCAGGAGCAGGAGCGTCAGGAGCCCGCGCTGCTTCGCGCCCCCGAGCTTCAGGACCTGGCCCTCGTCCTCGACCTCCAGCGGCCCGAGGATGCGGAACTCCATGTGCTTATCGCTCTCCCTTTAGTGGGTCTTTAGCTCATCCCAAGCGCTCTTTTAGTCCCTCGCGGTCTTGTGTGCAAAGGCCGCAGCAAGTGGCCAGGGACTGAAGGAGGAGCAGTGAAGGCACTGACGACATATCTGGTGGTTCTGGCAACCGTGATCGTGGCAGCGCCGATCGGCCAGGCGGGCAATCCGACTTCCGCCGAGCTGCAGGCGCTCGAGATCCGCGGCCAGGCGCTGAACAAGCTGTGCCCGGCTCCGACGCGCAGCGCCGAGGCCCAGCGGCACCTGTGCGGCAGCGTCGTCGCGACGAAGCGGCCGACGGGAGCCGAGCTGCGGGCGCTCGAGATCCGCGGCCAGGCGATGAACAAGCTGTGCTCGGTTCCGGGGCGCAGCGCTGAGGCTCAGCGGGCCCTGTGCGGCAGCACTCGCGTCACTCGGCCGACCGCCGCCGAGCTGCAGGCGCTCGAGATCCGCGGCCAGGCGCTCAACAAGCTGTGCTCGGTTCCCGGGCGCAGCGCCGAGGCCCAGCGGGCCCTCTGCGGCAGCGTCGTCGCTGCGAAGCGGCCGACCGCGGCCATTAGTCCACGTCTGTGACGGAACCAGGCGCGGCCGGATCGTCGGGCGCGGCCGCAGCCTCGGGCGCGGGGCGCTGGGCCCAGAAGGCCCAGGCGTGAAAGCCCGCGATCACGAGACACGCCGAGGCCCACCAGAGGTGCCCCAGCACGAGCAGGGCGACACCTGCGACGAGCCACATGAGCGTCAAGCGGAGGAGACGCGACCGCACAGCGCTGCCCTCTCCCCAGCGGGCGCGCAACCCGCGCAGTAATCCCGGACGGCTCACTCGGCAAGTATCGATCGCTCTTCGGTCGCCGCTACGGTGGCGGCCCATGCGGCGCACCCGACGACTGCTTGCGTGTCTCGCCTGCGTGACGGCCGCCGGAGCCGTCTCGGCCGGCGCCGCCGTGGCACCAGTGACGCCCGACATGCCGTTCTATCCGCAGGCCGGGATCCTCTGGCAAGACCTCTACATCAACAACTACGTCGACCTCGACCCGGGCCCGGGTCTCCTAGATTTCGCCTGCGGCACGCAGACCTATGACGGGCACACCGGGATCGACAGCGACATCCGCAGCTTCCGCGAGATGGACATCGGCGTGCCCGTCTTCGCCGTCCGCGACGGGCAGGTGGTCACGGTCCAAGACGGCAACTACGACCGCAACCACGGCCTGACTCCGGAGCGCTTCGACAACCACGTCATCCTCGAGCACGAGCCGGGCCGCTTCACCATCTACGGCCACCTCCGGAAAGGCATCGCACTCCGGCGCGGTCAGCGTGTCGTCGCGGGGCAGCAGCTTGGCTGGACGGCCTCGAGCGGCAACTCGACCTGGCCCCATCTGCACTTCACGAGCCACGTCAACGGCGAGGTCAGCGAGCCGTTCGCGGGCGCGTGCCGGCAAGGACCGAGCGGCTGGCTGAGCCAGTCGGCGATGCCGAGCACGCCCTACGTCAGGGACGTCGCGGTCTCGAACCTGCGCATGACCGGTATGCGCGACCTGCCGCACGACCTGGGGCCCCGTACCGGAACGTTCGTCCGTGGAACCCGCCTCGTCGCGGTGCGGATCGAGATCGGCGCCCTCCCGGCGACGGCGCATGTACGCATGCGGCTCGTGGCCCCCGGCGGCCAGACCGTGCGTGAGCTCGAGGGAAGGCTGTCGAGCTACCACGGTCGCGCGTCGTGGAGCTTCGCGCAGCGGCTCCCGCTCTCGCGTGTCGGTCGCTGGCTCGTGCGCATCGAGGTCGACGGCTCGGTGCTCGCCGACGCGCCGCTCGCCGTCGTCGCCTCGGCGAAGCGGGTCCGGAACAGGCCGCCCCGGCCGGTGACCGTCTCGCTCACGCCCGCCGCCCCGACCCAGGCCGACATCGTGCAATGCCGCGTGACGACGTCGCTCGCCACCGAGGACCCGGACTACGCGATCGTCGCCTACCGCTACCGGTGGACGATCGACGGTGACATCGTACGCACGGTTCGCAGCGCGGCACTCAGTGACGTGCTGCGCCGCGGGCTCGCCAGGCCTGGCGAGCGGATCGCCTGCTCCGTGACGCCGACCGACGGAAAGCTGTCCGCGAGGGCTGCCTCGGCCTCGGTCGTGGCCGCGAGCTGACGCAAAAAGGCGCCCATTGCGGGCCTTTTGCCTGCGTTCCTCCCGAAAATTGCCCTCGACAACTGCGCACTTTGCGGCTATGACTGGGGCCACACCGCCCGGCTCGAGGACAGCCGGGCGACCATCGAGAGGGAGGAAGACTTGAAGGCTGGTATCTACTCCAGGCCGAAGCGCAGCGCATTCTTCGTCGTCGCTGTCATTGCCGCTGCGGCGGCCGGCCTGCTCGTCTCACCGGCGACAGCCGGCGGCCACCACGCCGCCGCCCAGGCGGATGCCTGCGTTTCGAACCCGCTGTACAGCTCCATTTGGTCGCTGACCTCGGGCTCGTCGATGCTGCGCGGCGGCGAAGCAACTGCGCGCAAAGAGAAGGACCGGAGCAACGTCGTCGCCGAAACCGAGCTCCCCAAGGGCTCGACAGCCGCGTTCCTGGGCCAGGCGACGATCCCCGTGTACTTCCACGTGGTCGCGGCCGGCAAGAGCCCCAACAAGGGGTGGGTCTCCGACTCGCAGATCACGCAGCAGATCGCGGTCCTGAACAACACCTTCTCCGGCCGCCGTGGCGGCGCCGACACGGGCTTCCGCTTCACGCTCGCCGGCGTCACGCGGACGGTCAATGCCGCGTGGTACGCGCAGGAGACGTTCCAGGCCGAGATCGACATGAAGACCGCCCTCAAGCAGGGCGACGCGACGGCGCTCAACATCTACTCGACGAGCGGCGGCGGGTTCCTCGGTTGGGCGTACCTGCCGAAGATCGTGATCAACGACACCTTCAACGTGCTCGACGGAGTCGTCGTCCATTACGCATCGCTGCCGGGCGGGAGCTTCGCTCCCTTCAACCTCGGCTTCACCGCAACGCACGAGGCCGGCCACTGGCTCGGCCTGTACCACACGTTCGACTACGGCTGCGGTGGCCACGGCGACTACGTGACGGACACGCCCGACATGTCGATCCCGACGAGCGGCTGCCCCGAGGGCAAGGATTCGTGCCCGCAGGCCGGGCTCGATCCGATCCACAACTACATGGACTACTCGGATGACGCCTGCTACACGGAGTTCACCGGCGGCCAGGCCGAGCGGATGCAGGATCAGTACAGCCACTGGCGCGTCCAGGTCGGTTACTGATCACCAGAAATACGAATGCGCGGAGGGGCCGGCTCATGCCGGCCCCTCGCGTCTAGCGTGACGTCGTGACCCTCGTCCTGGTGACCGGCATCTCGGGGACGGGCAAGTCGAGCGTCCTCGAGGAGCTCGCCCGCCGCGGTCACGCGGTCGTCGACACGGACGAGGGCGACTGGGCCGAGGAGGTGCCGCTGGACGAGCCGCCAGGCTGGGAGCGCCTCTGGCGCGAGGAGCGGATCGAGGAGCTCCTGCGCGCACACACGGACGGGACGCTGTTCCTCTCCGGCTGCGTCCGCAACCAGGGACGCTTCTACCCGAGCTTCGACGCGGTCGTGCTGCTGAGCGCGCCCGCCGGTGTCGTCCTCGGGCGCATCGCCTCGCGGGCGACGAACCCGTTCGGCAAGAGCGAGGAGGAGCGCGACCTGATCCTCGGGCACCTGGCCACGGTCGAGCCTCTGCTCCGGGCGACGGCGACCGACGAGATCGACGCGACGAGGCCGCTAGCCGAGGTTGCCGACGAGCTCGAGGCGATCGCGCGGCGGCCGGCGGCTCAGGGCAGCCAGCCCTCGCGGTAGGGCGTGCGCTCGCTCGTCGAGAAGCCGGCGTAGGCCTCGTCCTCGTCGGTGGTCTCGCGTTCGACTCCCGCGCCGTGCTGGATCGCCGCGTCGTCCACCGGGTACGCGCCCCACCCCTCGGCCGTGGTCAGCTCGCCGTCGGGACCGGGCGTCGTCGTGTGCTCGCGCGCGCCGATGGCGAGCACCGCACAGGGCTCGTCGCCGGCGCCGACGATCACGTGCTTCGTCCCGGCCGGGCAGTGCACGAAGTCCCACTGCTTCAGCGGCCGCTCTTGCCCTTCGACGATCAGCAGCGCCTCACCGGAAAGGACGAGGAAGTCCTCCTGGTCGGCCTCCCAGTGGTACATCGCCATCGGCTCGCCGCGCGCGAGCACGCGGATGCCGATGCCGACCTGCGAGAACGAGGTGTCGCCCTCGAGCCGCATGCCCTTGCCGAGCCCGGCCGACTGGCCCCAGCGCGACTCCCGTGCGTTGAGCACGAACCAGCCCTCGCCGACGACGTAGAGGCCGGCATCCGAACGCTCGAGCCGCGCCTCCGGAACCACAACGCCGATCGTATAAATACGGCGGCGAGCGGCTGGCCATAGGCTGGGGCCAATCAAACGGGAGGATCCCATGGCAATCGCACGCGTAGTCACCTTCGAAGGCGTCGGCCAGGACCGCATCGACGAGATCCAGGGCGACGTCGACCAGGGCCCGCCGGAAGGCCTGCCGGCCACCGAGATCCTGATGCTCCACGACCCGGACACCGACAAGGCGCTCGTCGTCGTCCTCTTCGAGAACGAGGACGACTACCGCCAGGGCGACGCCACGCTGAACTCGATGCCGGCCGGCGACACCCCGGGTAGCCGCACGTCGGTATCGAAGTATCAGGTCGCCATCCACCAGAAGATCGGAGCCGGCGCCCGCAGCTAAGGCCGGGCTGGGGTCAGTCCCCGAAACTGCCGGGGACAGACCCAACGACCTCAAACGTAGGGTCTGTCCCCCGGACAAAGATCGGTCACGCACGCCACGCGGCGTGCCGAACGCCAATGCGCGGGGACTGACCTCAGCCGTCCGCCAGCGCGTCAGCCCGAGGGCGCGGGCGGAGGATCGGCAGTAGCAGGAGCGCCCTCCGGGAGGGTCGGCTGGTCGGTGGGATAGACGCCGACCGCGAATCCGTACATGGTCTCACCCGTCCGGGGAAGCTGGTCGAACTCCGTCACCAGCTGCGCCATCCGCTCCCAGAACTCCGACGCCTGCGCCTCCGAGATGCGGGCGTGCCGGATGAAGCCCCACAATTTCCCGTCCCGGAACGCCGCAGCCGACTCCCGAGCAGCGACCTCGAAGTCGTTGAAATCTCGAGGGAGGTCGTCGCCGTCGGGGCTCCGTTCGATCCCGACGTAGAACATCCGTGCCGTGCGGCCGTAGAACCGTTCCTCGATGGCCCGCACCCGTCGAGTCCTCACGACCTGGAGCAGTCCGGCCTCGGTGAGCACCCGGACGTGGTGGGCGACGGTGCTCTTCGGCCGCTCGACCGCGGCCGCCAACTCGGTCACCGTCGCTGCCCGCTCATGGAGCAGGCCCAGGAGCGTGATGCGGAGGGGATGGCTGATCGCCCTCACTTGGGACGGTTCGGTGAGCGCGAGCCGGTCGGCAAGGTCGTAGTCGGGTGGAGACGCCTTGCGGGACATCCGCGAATAGACTAGCGTTGCGGAATGTTCCAAACTAGTGAATCATTAGCCAGGAGGTCTCGGGGATGGCCGAAGTTGCCCTGTATCACCACATCCAAGGGCTGACCGAGGGAGTGGAGCGGTTTGCCGACGAGTTGCGACAGGCGGGACACACCGTCCACGCCCCAGATGTGTTCGACGGGCGCACGTTCGCCACGATGGAAGAGGCGTTCGCCTTCGTGCAGGAGGCCGGCGGCACCCTTGATGCGAAGGCCGACGAAGCCGCGAACGCACTGCCCGAGGGGCTGGTGTACGCCGGCATCTCGTGGGGCGTCGGCGCCGCACAGCGGCTCGCACAGACGCGCGCCGGCGCCCGTGGGGCGGTTCTCTATGAAGCTTGCTTCCCCATCACGGGCGAATACGCCTTCGGCCCGTGGCCCGACGGGCTGCCTGTTCAGATCCACGGCAAGGCGGATGACGAGTTCTTTGCCCACGAGGGCGATATCGACGCTGCCCGCGAACTGGTTGCCGCGAGCGGGCCCGACCGGGCCGAACTGTTTGTCTACCCCGGCGACGAGCACCTCTTCATCGACTCTTCGCTCCCCAGCTACGACGCCGACGCGGCGGCACTGGCAACGCAGCGCACCCTGCAGTTCCTCTCCGCGCTGTCGTAGCGAGGCATGGGCGACGGAGATCAGCCCGCGAGGGCAAGCTCGACAGCATCTTCGAGGCTAAGAGACCGGCCAAGCGCGACCAGGTCGTTGGAGCTCCGGCCCAGGCCCGCCCGAATTGCCGTTCGCGTCTCGTCGTGGATCTTCTGTTCCACGCCGTCGAGGTCTCCTCCGGCCGCCGTCATCCGGTGCTCCGCAGCACCCTGCAGCCTGGCGGCGCGCTCGAACTCGGATGACCTCGCGGCCATCCACGCAAGGCCCTCGAGACTGCACGCGAGTAGCGTGTCGTGGCCGAGATCCAGGCTGACCCTCAGAGTCTCGTTCAGAAGCACGCGGGCATCGTCGAGCCGCAATCCCAACAGCGCAGCAAGACCTGCGTTACAGAGCGATTCGATCGCCCCAATCTCGTTGCCGAGTTCACGCTTGAGCTCCACTGCCTCAAGCGACATCTGCTCCGCAGTTTGGTAATCACCGAGGATCAGCGAGAGGTAGCCGAGGTTGCTCAATGCGAGAGCCCGGGACCAATCATCGGTAGCCCCTTCTGAATATTCGATCGCGTCTTGAAAGGCCGAGCGCGCCTCTTCGTAGCTCCCGGCTCTCAGATAGGCGGTCGCGAGGTATACGAGTGCGCGCCCGAGTCGGTGGCTCTGCTGATCTCGGTAGATGCCAATCGCCTCCTGAGCGCTTGCGACCGACTTCGCTGTGTCGCCGACGCGGCCCGCGGTAAGTGACAGCACGAGCAAGGCATCGGCTCGGAGTAAGGTCGACTCCGGGGGTGCATTCGCGAGCGCGCGCTCGGCCCAGATCTGTGTTTCGGTCGATCGGCCGGCGCTTGTCCAGAAGAGTGCGAGCGCGCTCACGAACTCGAGCAGACGCTCCGGAGAACGCTGGTGGACGTGCATCACGGCGACACGCAGATTGCTCTCATCACTCACTAATCGGTGCCTCGCATCTGATTGAAGAGCGGACTCCATTAGTGGCCCTTGACGCTGAGCAAGATCAAGAAAGTAATCGGCATGGCGATCACGTAGCTCCTCCGCGTCGCCCAGGACTTCGATTCGATGTGCCGCATACTCGCGAATCGTCTCGAGCATCCAGTAGCGCTCGTTTGAGAAACGCAGCAGGCTCTTCTCGACCAGTGACTGCAGCGTGTCCAGGTGGGCTTTTGTCACCGCTCCGGCGGCGTCGAGTGTGCAGCCGCCGACGAAGACGGAGAACGTGCGAAAGAGCCGCTGCTCCTCGGGCGTAAGCAGGTCGTAGCTCCACTCGATTGTGGCGCGCAGCGTTTGCTGGCGTGGATCCGCGTCGCGGCCGCCTTGCAGGAGGTCAAGACGCTCGGCGAGCCGCTCCAGGATCTGCTTCGGTGAAAGGGCTCTTGTGCGCGCGGCCGCGAGCTCTATGGCGAGCGGCAGGTCGTCGAGGCGAGCACAGAGCTCGGCGATGTCCGCACTTGGCTCGAGCCGGGAGCGCTCGCAGAAAAGGGTGACGGCATCGCGAGAGGCAAGCGGCGGAACCGCGTACTCGACCTCTCCGTGAACCCGCAGGAGCTCGCGACTCGTGACGAGCAGAGTCAGGTTGGGACAGGCGCTGAGGAGCGACGAGAGCTCGGGAGCAACCTGGATCACGTGCTCGAGGTTGTCGAGCAGGAGCAGCAGCTCCCGTTCTGCGATGTGCTCGGCAAGGCCGTTGTTCGACCCGATCGTCTGGGAGATCGTCGCGCTCACGAGCGAGGCATCGCGGAGGGAGGCGAGACCGACCCAGAACGTCCCTGCCTTGTAAGAGGGGACGAGCGTCGCCGCGGCCTCGAGCGCGAGGCGCGTCTTGCCCGAGCCGCCGGGGCCGGTGAGCGTCACGAGGCGCGACCCGTCCTCGACGAGCGAGAGTACGTCGGCGAGCTCTGCTGTGCGGCCGACGAAGGAGCTCGCAGGCCGCGGGAGGTTCGTATTTGAGATCGTCTTGAGCGGAGCGAACCTCGACGTCCCGAGCTGGAGAATCGCGACCGCTCCCTCGATGTCCTTGAGCCGGTGCTCACCGAGATCGGTGAGGAACTGCCCGTCGAGGAGCGCGCCGGTCGCCTGCGAGAGTACGACCTGCCCTCCGTGGGCCGAAGCTGCGATGCGCGCCGCGAGGTGAACGTCGTCTCCGACGTAGCCTGCGCCGGTCACGACCGCCGTCCCCGTATGCAGGCCGATGCGCAGGTGGATCCGGCCCGGTGCAAGCGCCTCTGTCATCGTCTCCGCGGCTGCTACTGCGCCAGGGGCGGACGGGAAGGCAAAGAAGAACGCGTCGCCTTGCGTGTCGACCTCGACGCCGCCCTCGGCCGCACATGCCTCACGCACGACGACGCAGTGCTCCGCGAGCGACTGTGCGTACGCCTCCGCGCCGAGCTCATGCAAGAGCTTCGTGGAGCCTTCGACGTCGGTGAAGAGAAACGTGACGGTGCCGGTCGGGAGGTCTCTCCGCATTGACGCGATCATCCGCCGAGCACGAGCTCCCGTCCAGGCGCGCCGGCTCCAGGTAGAGGATCGCCGGCCGAACACTCGCGTCGGGTAGCTCCGACGTGGCGCCGCTCTCCGGAAGCCGAGCAGGAAAAGAGTGGGGTTACCCGTACAGCGGTCTGGGCCGCGCCGTGCGACCATTTCGCCCATGGGCAAGACCCTCCTTATCGTCGACGACCACCCGAGCTTCCGCGGGATGGCCCGCGCGCTCCTCGAAAGCGAGGGGTTCGACGTCGTCGGCGAGGCTGCCGACGGGGAGTCGGCGATCGCGGCTGCGCGTGAGCTTCGCCCCGACGTGATCCTGCTCGACGTGCAGCTGCCGGACATCGACGGCTTTGCGGTCGCGGCTGCGCTGACGTCGAACGGGAGCTCGCCCGCGATCGTCATGACCTCGAGCCGGGACGCGTGCGATTTCGGCACGCTCGTCCGCGACAGCGGCGCCCGCGGGTTCATCCCGAAGGCCGAGCTCTCGGCGGAAGCGGTCGCAGCCCTGCTCGAATGAGCCGCACGACGCGGCTCTGGCTCATCGTCGTCCCCCCTGCGCTCGTCGCGCTGGTCGCGGTCGGGGCCTTCATCCTCACGAGCGACCACGACGAGCAGCCGATCCTCACCCTCGTCATCGGTGGTCTCAGCGGCGCCTCCTTCATCGCCGCGGGCCTGATCGCGCGAACACGGCGGCCCGAGAACCGCACCGGCCTGCTGATGATCGCCGTCGGCTTCGCCTTCCTGGCGGCCGGGCTGTCGACGGCGAACAGCTCGCTTGTCTTCACGATCGGGATGACGGTCGGCGCGGTGTGGGCCGCCGCACTCGTCCACCTCCTGCTCGCCTTCCCGACCGGCAGGCTGGCAACGCGCTGGGAGCGAGTGGTGGTCATCACCGCCTACGCACTGGCGTGCCTGGCCAACATCATCGTGCTGCCCTTCGACCCGGAGCCGCTGACCGACTGCGACGGCTGCCCGGAGAACGCCTTTCTGGTCTCCGAGCACGACACGCTCGCGACCACGCTGACGGCGCTCGTCGAAGTCGTTGCGGCCCTGCTCCTGATCGCGGTCGCGGTCACGCTGATCGCGCGCTGGCGGAGGGCCAGCAGTGCCGCACGGCGGCTGCTTGCGCCCGTGCTTCTGGCCGGGACGGCATCCGTCTTCTTCCTTGGCATCGCTATCGCCACGCAGGACGTCTGGACACCGGCCGCCAACATCACTGGCCTGATCGCCGCCATCGCGTTCCTCGCCGTGCCGTTCCTCTTCCTCTGGGGCGTGCTCCAGGGCCGGCTCGCCCGCTCAGGGCTCGGACCGCTGATGCAATCCGACCTGACCCTCCCCGAGTTCGAGGCCGAGCTGCGGCGGCTCCTGCGCGACCCGACCGCGACCCTGCTCGTCTCGCTCGGCAACGGCAGCGGGACGATCGATGCCGCGGGGCGGCCGGCCGAGATCCCGGACGAGGACGAGACGCGAGCGGTGACGACGATCAGCGACGAGGACGGCCTCCTGGGCGCGCTCGTGCACGACCCGTCACTCCGCGGTGAGGCGCTCGTGTCGGATCTCGCCGCGGCGCTGCGCCTCGACCTGAGGCGGCACCGCGCCACGGCCGCCCTCCAGGCAAGCGAGCGGCGCAGCCGCGCGCTGCTCGAGGCGCTGCCGGACAACATGTACCGGATCAGCCGCGCCGGGGTCTACCTCGACGTCTACGCCTCAGACCCCGAGCAGCTGCGCATGCCGATCGAGCAGTTCATCGGCTCGTCCGTCTGGGACTACCCGGTGCCCGCGCAGACGACCGAGGAGCTGATGGCCACTGCCGAGCGCGCCTTCGCATCCGGAACCGTCGAGACGTTCGAGTTCGACACGGTGACGAGCGACGGCACGCAGCGCTACCGCGAGGCGCGCATCGTCCCGAGCGGCGAGAACGAGTTCCTGCTGATCACGCGCGACATCACCGACCGCAAGCGCGCCGAGCAGGAGCTGCTGTCGAGCGAGCGCCGCAGCCGCGCGCTGGTCGAGGGCATCCCCGACAACATCTTCCGCGTCCGCCGCTCGGACAACACCTTCATCGACGTCCGCTGGACGGATCCCTCACGGCTGCCGCATCCGCCCGAGTGGTACCTCGGCAAGACCGTCCACGATCTCGGCCTGCCGGAGGAGATCGCCCGACGCTTCGAGGAACTGGAGGACCGAGCGTTCGAGACGGGCCGGATGCAGTCGATGGAGTACGAGCTGGCCGGTGCCAGCGGCCGCACTCGCTTCCTGGAGGCGCGCATCGTCCCGAGCGGCGAGGAGGAGTCGTTCGTGATCGTCCGCGACGTCACCGACCGCAAGCGCGCGGAGGAGGACCTGCGCTCGAGCGAGCAGCGGAGCCGGGCGCTGCTGCTGGCTCTCCCCGACGCGATCTTCCGCGCCAGCCGCGAGGGCACCTTCCTCGACTTCCACTCGTCCGATCTCACGCCGCGGATGGATGCGGATCGAATCATCGGCTCGAACGTCTACGACTATCCGATTCCGCGCGAGCTGATGGAAAGGATCATGACCGCCGCGGAGGCAGCGTTCGAGACCGGCAAGCGCCAGACGATCGAGTACGAGATCGACGGCGCCGAGGGGGCGACGCTCTACCAGGAAGTGCGCATCACGCCGAGCGGCAGCGACGAGTTCTTCGCTCTCGTGCGCGACGTCACCGACCGCAAGCAGAAGGAGCTCGCCCTCGAGCGCGAGCGCGACTTCACCTCGACGGTGGTGAACGTGGCGCCGACCTACTTCTGCCACATCAACGAGGCGGGCATCATCGTCCGTCTCAACGACACGCTCGCGCACGCCGCCACGAAGATCGAGGAGTCGATCCGCGTGCTCGAGGACTCCGTCCGCGGGCGCCCCTTCGAGGACGTGTTCGTCGTCCCGGACGAAGGTCGAGGCGTTCCGCCAGCGCCTCGAGACCGCGCGTGCTGAGGGCGACACCGGCGAGTTCGACCTGCGCCTGCGCTCGGGCAGCGGCGAGCTCCTCGACGTCCTCTGGCGCGGCGTCGAGATCCAGGGCGAGGACGGCGGCCGCGGGTTCCTGCTCTGCGGGCTCGACGTGACGGAGCGCGCGCGCCACCGCCAGGAGATCGAGCGCCGGCGCGACTTCCTCAGTGCGGTGGGCGACGCGACGCCGGCCTTCCTCTGCGTCGTGGACGAGACCGGGCGCTTGAGCGATGACCCGGTTAACGAGGCGATGCGCACAGCATTCGGCTACTCGCGCGAGGACGCGAAGGGGCGGCTGTTCTGGGAGCTCTACGCGCGGCCCCAGGACGAGGGAGTCGTGCGCGGCGCGTTCGCCGCCGGTGCGGCGGGTGCGGAGCCCGAGGAGCAGGAGACGAGCTGGACGGCGAAGGACGGACGCGAGCTACTCGTCGCATGGACTTGCTCGCCGCTGCCCGAGCTCGAGGAACGGCGCTGGCTCCTCGTGAGCGGCGTCGACGTGACCGAGCGGTCGCTCCGGCAGGAGGAGCAGGCTGCGCTACGGCGCGTGGCCGTGGCCGTGGCGCAGGGGCACCGTCCCGACGAGATCTTCCGGCTCGTGACGGAGGAGATCGCGGAGCTGCTCGGCGCACAAACGGCGAACCTGATGCGGATCGAAGGGAAGACGGTGACCTTCGTCGGCCGCTGGAGCGAGCCAGGCGTGCACTCGTTCGAGCTCGGCGGCAACCGGCACGCTCGACGGCGGCCCCATCACGACCGTCGTCAGCACGGGCCGCGCCGAGCAATTCGACCTCACCCCCGCAAGCCCCCCGGAGGTGCGCGAGCTGTTCGAGGAGTTCGGCTTCAGCTCGCTCGTCGGCGCTCCCATCATCGTCTCGGGCCAGGCGTGGGGCGCAGTGGCGGCGGCGATGGCGCCGCCGCAAACCTTCCCACCCGGGAGCGCCGAGCGGGTGGAGGAGTTCGCGCGGCTGGTCTCGCTCGCGCTCGCGAACGCGGAGGCCCGCTCGCAACTCGCCGCCCAGCGCGCCCGCATCGTCAGCGCCGGCGACGAGGAGCGCCGACGGCTGGAGCGCAACCTCCATGACGGGGCCCAGCAGCGGCTCGTCTCGCTCTCTCTCTCGCTGCGGCTCGCGCAGGCGAAGCTCGGCTCGGACATGCACGCCGCCGACGAGCTGCTCTCCGGCGCGAGCATCGAGCTCGCACTCGCGCTCGAGGAGCTGCGCGAGCTCGCCCGCGGCATCCATCCGGCAGTGCTCACCGAGCGCGGGCTGGGTGCCGCGCTCGCCTCGCTGGCGGCGAGAGCAACGCTGCCCGTCAAGCTCGAGGAGGTGCCCGAGGGACGCCTGCCGAGCCAGGTCGAGGCGGCCGCCTACTACGTCATCGCGGAGGCGCTGACGAACGTCTCGAAGTACGCCGAGGCGACGGCGGCCATCGTGCGCGTGGCGCAGCAGAACGGCTTCGCGGTCGTGGAGGTCGCCGACGACGGCGTCGGCGGGGCCGACCCGACGGGCGGCAGCGGCCTGCGCGGGCTCGCCGATCGCGTCGAGGCGCTCGACGGGCGCCTGGCCGTGGAGAGCACGCCGGGGCAGGGCACGACGGTGCGCGCCGAGATTCCCCTGTCGTAGCGCTCTAGACTCGCCCCTCGTGTCCGGCTCGCTCCCGACCGGGGAAGTCACCTTCCTCTTCAGCGACGTGGAGGACTCCACGGGGCTCGTCCAGCGTTTGGGCGACGACTACGCGCGCGCGATCGCCGACCACCGGCGCCTGATGCGCGAGGCCATCGCCGGGCACGACGGGCACGAAGTCGACGCGCGTGGGGATGAGTTTTGTGCCGCGTTCTCCGACCCGGGTCAGGCGGTGACGGCAGCCGTGTCGGCCCAGCGCGCCCACCTGGCGCACGCCTGGCCGCAGGATCTGCCGCTCAAGGTTCGCATGGGCCTGCACACCGGCACGCCCACGCTCGAGGAGGGCGACTACGTCGGCATCGACCTGCACCGCGCCGCCCGCATCTGCGCGATCGGCCACGGCGGCCAGGTGCTGTTCTCCGAGGCGACGCGAGTCCTTGTCGGCGACGCCCTCGAGGCGGAGCCGCGCGACCTTGGCGAGCGGGCGCTCAAGGGCATCGACGCGCCCGATCGCGTCTTCCAGGTCGTCGCCGACGGACTGCCGACGGAGTTCCCGCCCCTGCGCTTCGCCGACGCGCAGGCGCAGCCGGTCGGCGGCCCGACGGCGTCGGAGGAGCGGCTCAAGGTCGTCCTCGCCGACGACGCCGTGCTCCTGCGCGAGGGGATCGCCCGGCTGCTCACCGAGGCGGGCCTGGAGGTCGTCGGCCAGTCGGGGACGGCCGAGGACCTGCTGCTGAAGGTGCGGAGCTACTCGCCCGACGTCGCCGTGGTCGACATCCGCATGCCGCCGACGCACACCGACGAGGGCTTGCGCGCGGCGCAGGAGATCCGGTCGACCTACCCGGACGTCGGCGTACTCGTGCTCTCCCAGTACGTCGAGCCGGCGTACGCGATGGAGCTCCTGGCCGAGAGCGCGGAGGGTGTCGGCTACCTGCTCAAGGACCGGGTCGCCGACATCGACGAGTTCGCTGCCGCCGTCCGCCGGGTCGCTCAGGGCGGCTCGGCGCTCGACCCCACGCTCGTGACGCAACTCGTCGGCCGGCGGCGCGAGCACGACCCGCTCGATGACCTGAGCCCGCGCGAGCGCGAGGTGCTGGAACTGATGGCCGAGGGCCGCTCGAACGCGGCGATCGGCGAGCGCCTCTTCATCACCCCGCGCGCGGTCGAGAAGCACATCACCAGCATCTTCGGGAAGCTCCGTCTGCCGCCGGCCACCGACGACCACCGCCGCGTGCTGGCGGTGCTCGCCTACCTCAGAGCCGAGTGAGCGCCTGCGCTCGCCTCTGTGCGCGCCGAGTGCGCGCCCGGAGGCGACGGTTCACCGTCGCCGCAGGGGACTGACCCGATGTTGCTCAAGGGCTGGGCGAAAGGTCAATAGGAAAGAGCAGCGCGGCCTAGAGCGAGCGAGCGGCCTCGACCAGCACGTCGAAGTCCGGCACCTGACGTCCTCGTATTGCCACGAGGTAGCCTCAAGCGCCGTGGCTCATGTTCTCCGTGACGTCGCCGAGAGCGACCTCGATGCCTTCTACGAGCACCAGCGTGAGCCCGAAGCGACGGAGATGGCGGTCTTCCCGGCGCGCGACCGCGAGGCCTTCGACGCCCACTGGCAACGCCTCCTCGCGGACGACTCCTTGATCAAGAAGACGATCGTCCACGACGGGCAGGTCGCCGGAAACATCGGTTGCTGGGAGCAGGACGGGCGGCGCCTGATCGGCTACTGGGTCGGCAAGGAGTTCTGGGGCCGCGGCCTGGCCACACGCGCCCTGGCCGAGTTCGTCGAGGATCTCCCGCGGCCCCTCCACGCGTGGGTGGCAGGAAGCAACGTCGGCTCGATCCGCGTGCTCGAGAAGTGCGGCTTCGTCGCCGTGGGCTCACACACCGAGCACAACGAGAACTTCGGCCGGCCGGTCGAGGAGGTCCTCGTACGAGCTCGCCTAGCGAAGCTCGCGCATTGCGGAAGCAGATCGTCGTGTGCCCCTCCAGGGCGATGAGCAACGCGCTCCACGGGTTCTCGAGCACATAGCGACACAGGCTCCTCCGCGTACTCGCCGTCCTCACCAAGCGCACCCCGAACCGGCCCTGGAACAGGTACGCCCGCTGCGGTCGTGTCGCTCGTTGAAGTGCTGGGCATAGCTGCCGTTCAGCGAGCGCATCCCGGCGGAGAGGCGCCGGCCTGTGGTGTCGACGACGAGGTGAAAGTGGTTCGGCATCAGGCAGTAGGGCGGTGTGACGACCCCACTGCAACACCGGGTCAGTCCCCGTCAGACCCTTGTCGGGGTAGCACCACCCCAAGAGGCAAGGTGGCCCGACTGGCAGCGGGACGGCGCGGCGGGATTCTGGGCGCATGCCGTACGCAGGGATCGCACGCTTCGCCGGGTTCGAGCTCGGGCTCTGGGCCGGCCTCTACGGCGCCTACCTGGCGACGCGCAGCTTCGCCATCGGCAGCGCCGAGGAGGCGTTCGCGAACGCGTCGGCGCTGATCGACCTCGAGCGCGGCGCCGGCCTCTTCCACGAGGTCGGCCGTGCAGGACGCGCTCGCCACCGGGCACCTCGAGAGCTTCTTCTCCACCTACTACATGCTCGGCTTCGGGCCGCTGATCGCAGCCACGCTCGTCTGGCTCGGCCTGCGCCACCGCGACGAGTACCGGCGCCTGCGCACCTGGCTGCTGGTCTCGATCGCGATCGCCTCGATCGGCTACATCCTCCTCCCCACCGCGCCGCCTCGCCTGGTCGACGGGATCGGGATCGTCGACACCGTCGGGCTCTCGGGGCACGACACCGGCTCCGTGGGCGGCGTCAAGTTCAACCCCTACGCCGCCATGCCGAGCATGCACGTGGGCTGGAGCGTCCTGATCGGTCTGATCGGCTTTCGCGTCGCCCGCCGGCGAGCGGTCAAAGCGCTCTTCCTCCTGCACCCGGTCGTCATGGCGCTGACCGTGACCGCCACCGGCAACCACTACTTCCTCGACTCGCTCGTCGGCGCCCTCGTCGCCCTCACGGCGGTGGCGATCGTCGGCCTCAGGGTCCCCACGCACATTCGCTCCTGGGCGGTTCGCCCGGCGCTTGCCCGGCCGGGGTTGACCGCATGCTCGAGTCACTGACCCAGCTCGTCTCGGGCTCGCCCTGGACGTACGCGGTGGTGCTGGCGCTGGCCGCCCTCGACGCTGTCTTCCCGCTCGTCCCGAGCGAGGCGACGGTGATCGCCGCCGGCGTGCTCGCGGGCACGGGCGACCTGCACGTCGCGCTCGTGCTCGCGGCCGCCGCTGCCGGGGCGCTGCTCGGCGACCACCTGGGCTACGCCGCCGGGCGAGCCTCTCGCCGCCTCGCGACGAGGCCGCTGCTCCGCGGCCGCCAGGAGTGGGCCGAGCGCCAGCTCGACGAACGCGGGCTCTACCTGCTCGTGGTCGCCCGCTTCATTCCGGGCGGCCGGACGGCCGCGACGGTGACCGCGGGAGTGACGGCCATGGCCCGGCGCCGCTTCCTGGCCGCGGCCGCGCTCGCCGCCGGGCTCTGGGCGAGCTTCGCGACCGGCCTCGGCTACCTGGGCGGGCGCACCTTCGAGGAAGAGCCCTGGCGGGCACTCGTCGCCGCCTTCCTGGTGGCGGCGGCGCTCGGCGGCGGCGTGGAGCTCGGCCGCAGGCTGGTCAGCGCACGTCGCTCGCCTTGATCCGGCCCTCAGCCAGGCCGCGCATCACGACATACGGCTGCAGGAGCGGATTGGCGAAGCGGTAGCGGTCGTCGCGCTTCTGGAGCACCTCGGTGTCGGGCGCGACCAGGTCGTCGAGACCCTGGGCGCCCTCGGGTGGGGCGAAGTAGCCCCACTCGTCCTCGTCGGCGAGGGCGCAGGCGAGGAGCATGGCCGGGTCGTGACCGGACGTACCGCGCCGGTAGGCCTCGGAGATGCTCTGCCCGGCGCGCTCGATCGCCCGCTCGACGGCGGCGTCCATGTCGTCCGTGCGCACCTCGGCCCGGCGAGCCGTGAGCGCAGCCTGGCCGGCAAGCTGGCTGAGCAGGTGGGTGTAGTGCGGCAGCCCCTGCGAGAGGCCGGTGGCACTCTCGACGGCGCCCTTCTGGATCGTCATCTGCGCGCGCTCCATGCCGGTGGTGGCGATCTGGGCGAGCTCGGTGCGCGACATGCGCGGCATGCGGATCTGGACGAGGGCGCGCTCGACGGAGCGGTGCTCGCGCAGCAGCTCGTTGATGTCGTCGGCGACGCCGACGAGGACGATCGTGGCCGGCACGACCCGGTCGGAGAGCATCTTGATCGTCTCGGCGAACAGGGCCCGGTCGGTCGGCTCCACCACCCGGTCGAACTCGTCGACGAAGATGGCCAGCGGGCGCTCCTGCGCCAGCACCGCGAGCGCGCGCGTCACCTCGTGCGGCGTCACCCGGCCCGCACCCAGGAGCGCCGAGGCCGGCTCGGCCTCCTGCGTCTCGACAGGGGCAAAGCCGATGCCGCTCGAGGTGTGCCGCAGCGCGATCTCGCCGAGCGCCTTGCGCCAGATGGTGGCGAAGTCGTCGCTCGAGTCGCAGATCACGCGCATCGTGCCGACCCCCGAGCCGCGCAGGAGCTCACCCACCACTGCGGCGAGCGAGGTCTTGCCGACGCCGCGCTCGCCGTAGACGACTGCGTGCTGGCCGGGCTGGCCGACAACCGAGAACAGCTCGCCGATCTGCGCCGTGCGCCCGGCGAAGAGACCGCGGCGGTCGACGGGCGCGGACGGCCGGAACGCCTCGGTCAGGCGCGCCATCCGTTCGAGGAGCTCGGCCTCCTCCAGCTGCTGCGCGGTCTTGGCCACGCGACCAGCCTACGGTGCGGCTAGCCGCACCTCAAGACGCCTGTTGGCCGCATGGTCGCGGCGGCCCGGCGGTGCGAACTTGCGATCACCAAGCAGCACACCTTCACCAAAGGAGATCCAAGTGACCCCGCTCAAGCACTCCAATCACTTCGCCGCCCGGATGGGCCGCTGGAGCGCCAACCACTGGAAGACGGCCGTGATCGGCTGGCTCGCCTTCGTGGTGGCGTCGTTTGCCATCGGCATGGCCGTCGGCACCAAGAACATCGAGGAGTCCGACAGCAACGTCGGCGAGGCCGCCAGGGCTGACCGGATCGTCGACGAGGGCTTCTCGACGAAGATCGACGAGCAGTCCGAGCTCATCTTCATCGAGTCCAAGACCAAGACCACCAACGACCCTGCCTTCCAGGCGGTCATCAACGACGCCATGCAGGTGCTCTCGCGGTTCCCGGAGGTCAAGCGGCTCGAGTCGCCGCTCGCGTCCGGTCAAGAAGACCAGATCTCAGCCAATCGCCACGCCGCGATGATCACGTTCGTCCCCAAGGGCGACTTCGAAGAGGCGTCGCTCTACATCGACAAGATCACCACCGCCATGGAGGGCGTGTCCGCGCGCCATCCCGACTTCTACGTCGAGGAGATCGGCTCCGTCAGCACCACGAAGGAGCTCGACGCGCTCTTCGGCAGCATGCTCGCCAAGGTCGGCCTGATCGCACTGGCGCTGACCCTCATCATCCTGCTGTTCGTGTTCGGCTCGGCCGTGGCGGCGCTCGTGCCGCTGCTGCTCGCGCTCACCGCCGTCATGGCGACGGTGCAGCTCGTCGCGACTCCCGAGCCAGATCTTCCCGGTCGACGAGCAGATCGCCGAGGTCATCCTCCTGATCGGGCTCGCGGTCGGAATCGACTACTCGCTGTTCTATCTCCGGCGCGAGCGCGAAGAGCGTGCGGCCGGTCGCAGCGAGGGTGCCGCCCTCGAGGCCGCGGCCGCCACGTCGGGCCGTGCGGTTCTCATCTCCGGCATCACCGTCCTGATCGCAATGGCCGGCATGTTCCTCTCCGGCGACAAGACGTTCATGTCCTTCTCGATCGGAACGATGCTGGTCGTCGCCGTCGCGATGGTCGGCTCGCTGACCGTGCTGCCCGCAGTGCTCGGCCGGCTCGGCGACAAGGTCGAGAAGGGCCGCGTCCCGTTCCTGCACCGCCTGCGGAGCAAGGACGGCGAGGGCCGCTTCTGGAAGGCCGTCCTTGACCGCGTCCTGCGCCGCCCGGTGCTGTCCGCGGTCGCCGCCGCCTCCGTCCTGCTGGCGCTGACGGTTCCGGCCTTCACGATCAACATGGCCCAGACCTCGACCGACGACGTCGCAATCCCCGAGGTCGAGCCGCTCCGCAAGCTGGAGGGCGCGTTCCCGGGCGGCAACGACCCGGCCCGCGTCGCCATCAAGGCGGACAACGTCAACGCTCCCAACGTGCAGGCGGCGATCGCCGAGCTCAAGCGGCAGGCACTGGCCAGCGGCCAGATGAACACGCCGATCGAGGTCGACACGAACGCCGAGGGCACGGTCGCAACCGTCGACATCCCGCTCGACGGCAAGGGCACCGACGACGTCTCGAAGGCGGCGCTCGCCACCCTCCGCGGCGACATCCTGCCCCGCACGCTGGGTGAGGTCGACGGCGTCGAGTACGCGGTCGGCGGCTTCACGGCGGCCGACAAGGACTGGGCGGACAGCATGACCCGCTCGGCCCCGCTGGTGTTCGGCTTCGTGCTGATCTTCGCCTTCCTGCTCCTGACCGCGGCCTTCCGCTCGGTGGTCGTGGCCGGCAAGGCGGTCGTCCTCAACCTGCTGTCCGTCGGCGCCGCCTACGGCGTGCTCGTCGTCCTCTTCCAGTGGGGGCTGGGCGAGAGCCTGATCGGGTTCGAGTCCAACGGCGGCATCGCACCGTGGCTGCCCATGTTCCTGTTCGTGATCCTCTTCGGACTCTCGATGGACTACCACGTGTTCATCCTGAGCCGCGTCCGCGAGGCCTATGACCGCGGCCTCTCGAACGACGATGCGGTCGCGCACGGGATCAAGAGCACCGCGGGCGTCGTCACCAGCGCCGCCACGGTGATGGTCGTCACGTTCGCGGTCTTCGCGATCATTCCGATCATCGACTTCAAGGAGATGGGCGTCGGCCTTGCAGTCGCAGTGCTGATCGACGCCACCATCATCCGGGCAGTCCTGCTGCCGGCGACGATGAAGCTGCTCGGCGAGCGCAACTGGTACCTGCCGAAGTGGCTGGAGTGGCTGCCGAAGCTCGAGCATGGCTCCGAGGCTCCGGCCCCGACCACCCCGATCGCGGTGGGCGCCCGCGCCCAGTAGTCGCAGCTCCTCTCCCTCAGCAAACGCCCGGGGCGCCGTCAGGCGCCCCGGGCGTTTGTGCGTGGGAAGACAGGTCGGGTCAGTCCCCGGAACTGCCGGGACAGCCCGTCGACCTGACAGCCGCTGCCGGGTAGAGACCCTTCGACACCGTGGACTGACAGGGTCTGTCCCCGTCGGCGGCGCAGTTGCTGTCGCCGACGGGGACTGACCCGACTTCAGCCTCGAGACTCGTGCAGGCCGTACCCGCTGCGACGGGGCCGCCCCCTGGGCGCCGCGCCGCTGCGCTGCGAGCCTCGAACAATGCTCAACTCACTCACCTCCCTGTTCGCCACCCGCCGGAGCCGGCTCTTCGCCGCGCTCGCCGGCCTCGTGGCCCTTCACATCGCTGACGACAACTTCCTCCAGCCCAACGCGGGCACCTCCGCCGGCGACCACCTGGTCGGCGGGCTCATCCTCCTCGGTCTCGTCGCCGCTGCCATCCTGTCCTTCGGCCGCGCCCGCGCGGGCGTGCAGGCGACGCTGGCCCTCCTGACCGGTTTCCTCGGCCTCCTGATCGCAACCGAGGCCGTCCACTACACCCGCGAGCACGGCCCCGAAGGCGACGACTTCACCGGGCTGCTCTCGATTCCCGCCGGCCTGGCGCTCGTCGCGCTCGGCGCCGTGACGCTCTGGCAGTCGCGGCGTCGCAACGGCCATCGCGCCTGGCGGTACGGCCGTCGCGCACTGGTGACCGCGGGCGTCGCGGTCGTCGGCTTCATCGTCCTCTTCCCGGTCGCCTTCTCCTACGCGATCACCCACGCCGCCCGGGCGTACGTGCCCGAGGCCGAGCTGGGCGTCCCGCACGAGGACGTCGAGTTCACCACCTCCGACGGCCTGCAGCTCAAGGGCTGGTACATCCGCTCCAAGAACGGCGCAGCCGTCATCTCGTTCCCGGGCCGCGCCTCCTCGCAGGAGCGGGCCAAGTTCCTCGCCAAGCACGGCTACGGCGTCCTGCTCTTCGACCGCCGCGGCGAGGGCGAGAGCGAGGGCGACCCCAACCTGCTCGGCTGGCAGGGCGAGCGTGACATCCACGCCGCCGTGGAGTTCCTCCAGCGCCAGCCGGACGTCGATCCGCAGCGCATCGGCGGCATCGGCCTCTCAGTCGGCGGCGAAATGATGATCGAGGCTGCCGCCGAGTCGACGGAGCTCAAGGCGATCGTCTCCGAGGGCGCCAGCGCCCGTTCACACCGGGACGACCTCGCCAACGGGAGCCGCTTCGACTACGTCGTCGGCAGCGCGATCTTCTCGGCTGCGACGTCGGTCTTCACGAGCGATCTCCCGCCCGCCGACCTCAAGAGCCTCGTGCCCAAGGCGCACGGCGCCGTCTTCTTCATCTACGGCGAGAAGGGCCAGCCGGCCGAGGAGCCTGCCAACACGGGCTTCTACAAGGTCGCCCACCAGCCAAAGGAGATCTGGGAAGTGCCCGGCTCAGGCCACATGGCCGGCACCAAGGCTCAGCCCAAGGAGTACGAGCGCCGCGTCGTCTCCTTCTTCAACCGCCACCTCCTCTCCTAGCACCACCCCTCCCTCCCGACAAAGCGGGCGCCCAGCGCCCGCTTCGTCGTTCTGTCGCGGGATAACTTCGCGAGCCCACGCTCGTATAAAGGGCAAGAGATGAAGCGCGCGCTCGTGGCTCTTGTGGCAGTGACAGCGGCGGTGCTCGCGGGCGCCGGCGCGGCCCAGGAGCCTGCCGTCACGCTCGAGGTGCGCTCCGTCCCGCAGCCGAGCGGCGCCTTCAACCGCCACCTGTTCGCGGGTCGGATCTCCAGCGGGGCCGGCGGCCAGCTCGTCACGGTGCTCGGGAAGGCGTGCCCGCGAAACAACCTCGAGACCTCGATCGCGGGCGCAACGACGAACCCGGGCGGCGGCTGGGACGCCGAGGCGGCCGGTCAGCGGACGCGGATGACCTACCGGGCCCGCTGGGGCGAGCGTTTCAGCGAGCCGGTCGTGGTCTGGGAGCCGATGTTCGTCAACGCCGCCAGGATGAGCGCCCGCTCGATCATCGTCTTCGTCGACACCGCCGCCGCGTTCCAGGACCTGGCCGGGAAGTACATCCAGCTGCAGCGCTTCAACCGGCCGACCGGCACGTGGCGGTTCTACAAGCGCGCCAAGCTGAAGCGGAACAGCAGCGGTTTTTCCCCCTACAACTTCCAGGTGACGTTCACCAAGCTCCCCAAGGGTGCGACCCTGCGTGCCTACGTCCCGCGCAAGCTTGCCGCGCCGTGCTACCAGCCGCGCGCGAGCGACAAGATCACGCTCACCTAGCGCGTCGTGACAGCACGCGCTCCCCGGCCTATACGTCCATGACATGACTCGCGCGCTCCTCGCAGTCCTCGCCGTCGCCGCTGCGGCGGCTGCCGCCCCGGGCGCTGCGCAGGCACCACCGGTCACGCTCGCGGTTCACTCGGTGCTCGATGCGAGCGGCGCCTTCACAAGAGACGAATTCGCCGGGCGAATCTCGAGCGGCGCTGGAGGAGAGCTCGTCACGGTGCTCGGGAAGGCGTGCCCGCGGAACATCGAGACCTCCATCGCCGGCGCGACCACGGCCCAGGGCGGCGGCTGGGAGGCACAGGCCGGCGGGGCGAGGACGAAGATCGTCTACCGCGCCCGCTGGGATGGTCGTTTCAGCGAGCCGGTCACCGTCTGGTCGCCGATCTTCCTGAACGCAGCCCGTGCGGGCCCGCGCTCCGTCGTCGTCTTCGTCGACACCTCGAACGCGTTCCAGGACCTGCGCCGCAAGTACGTCCAGCTGCAGCGGTTCAACCGCGCTACCGGCAAGTGGAGCCTCTACAAGCGCGCCAGGCTCGAAGCTGAACACGAACGACGGCATCCAGCCCTACAACTTCAGGGTCACCTTCACGCAGCTGGCGCGCGGTGCGACCGTGCGCGCCTACGTCCCGCGCAAGACTGCAGCGCCGTGCTACCTGGCGCGGGCGAGCGACAAGATCACGCTGTCGTAGCGTCGACGTAGCGCGCGCCGAGCGCGTTCGCCAGCGTGCGGTGGGCGGAGCTGGCGCCGATGAGCAGCGAGCGAGTCGGGTCGACGCCGTGCGTGCGCGCGAAGGCCAGCGGCAGCCCAGGCAGGGGCGGCCGGCACCAGCACTCCGGCGCGCCGCCGCCGTGCGGGCAGACCGCGGTCTCCACCGGGCCGGAGACCTGCGCCGCCAGCCGCTCGGCAGCCGGCGCGAGCTGGGCAGGCGCTCCGCCGGGCCGCCAGTCGAAGAGCAGGTGCGGCGCCTTCGGATCGCCCGCCGCCACCGCCTCCTCCCAGCCGAGCGCCTCGAGTGCGGCGGCTGCGACGAAGACCCCGCCCGTGCCCTGCGCGGGCTGCTGCTCGAACTCGACGCGCTCGACGGAGGCGAAGCCCTCGTCGTCCCCGGGCGGCTCGAGCTCGCGCTGCGTGCGCATCTGCGAGGTCGCCGACAACAGGCCGGGCTCGGTGCGGGAGAAGCTGCGGATCGCGTCTGGTTCGGGCAGCGAGCCGAGCCGCTCGAGCAGGCGCCCGATCATGTTCACCTGCGCGCGCGCGAGGGGCGTGTCCAGCCAGATGCAGCGAACGGGGGCGCCGTGCTTCCCAGCGGCCTCGAGCACGTAGCTGCGCGATGCCCGGGTGAGGTAGGTGTTGTCGAGCACGACGCGCTCGGCGCCGGACGCGAGCGCCTGGTCGAGCGCCTCGGCAAGCTCCCGCAGGGTCCCGCCGCGCTCGTCTCGGTTGAGCCGCACGTAGCCGCGCGCCGCGTACTCCTCCGCCAGCACGCTCTTGCCGGCTCCAGGAATGCCCATGATCAGGACGACGTCGCCGCTGCCCTCGGCGGTCGGAGCCGCGCCGCCCCGCCTCACACCGAGCGACGCCGAGAGCTCGTCCCGGTCCTCCGCGTCGAGCTCGACCCGCGCCGCGCGGGCAGCCGAACGGGCCGTCTCCGGCCGACGAGCTCCCGGGATGGGCACGACCACCGGCGAGAGCCCGACGAGCCAGGCGAGCGCGGCTTCGGCCGCCGTCACGTCGGCCCGCGCGGCCGCGGCGGCGAGCGCGTCGTTGCGATCGAGGCGGCCCGCCCGCTTGGGCCCGCCGAGCGGCGAATGCGCGATCAGCGTCAAGCCAAGCTCCTCGCAGCGCTCGAGGACGCCTCCGCGCATCGCCCGGTCGTCGAACGGGCTGAGCGCGACCTGCACCGCCGCGATCGGCGCGAGCTCGAGCGCCTCGTCCAGCTGGCGCCGGTTGACGTTCGAGAGCCCAACGCTGCGGACGAGCCCCTTGTCAACGAGCAGCCCGAGCGCCCGCACAGCCGTCGCCCACGGCGTGCGTGAGTCGGGCGCGTGGAGCAGGTAGAGGTCGATCGCCAGCCCGTCGAGTGCCTCGAGGCTCGCCTCACAGTCGGCTCGGATCGCCTTCGCGCGGCCGTCCGGCACCCAGCCGCCGCCAGGGCGGGTCATCCCGCCCTTGGTGACGACCCGCGCCGACGCGGCCGCGCCGGACGCGCGCAGCGCGCGCGCGAGCAGCCGCTCGTTGTGGCCGAGCTCCGTCTCGTCGAGGCCGTAGGCCCGCGCGGTGTCGAAGACGGTGATGCCGGCCTCGACCGCGGCGGTGATCGTCGCGAGTCCGCGCTCCTCGTCCCGGTCAGCATCCGTCGACAACCGCATGCAGCCGAGCCCGACGCGGCTTTCCGACGCTGCAAGCCAATCAGGGCGGCTCAGGACGCGAGCGTACGTCACGCACCCCGTAAGGCGCCCGTAAGCGGGCGATAAGCGCCCTCTTCGACTCTCGACCCGAGCGAACACTCCGACGAGAGGACCGAGATGATCTCCAACACCTTCTTCCGCCGCTTCGCCGTCCTGGCAGCGACCGTGCTGGCTCTGGCGGCGCCGACAGTCGCCGAGGCCGGCAGCATCGTCTTCATCAAGGACGCCAACGTCTGGCTGGCCAAGGACGATGGCAGCGGCCAGGTGCGGTTGACAGCGGACGGCACGCCCGCCGATCCGTACTACTCGCCGACCCAGGCTGACGACGGGACGATCGTCGTGTTGCGCGGCCCGGACGGACGCCCGACAGCGATAACGACCACGACCGGCTCGCGTGTACACCGCCTGGGTCGCGACGGGCGACGCCTGGGCGAGCCCTACACGGCGCTGTTCGATCCGATGCCGCCGCTCGTGCCACGGGCGGTCGCGGCCGAGATCTCGCCGAGCGGCCGGGTCCTTGCCGTCAGCCAGCGCCTGTTCGAGTTCGGCTTCGACATCTCCTGCGCCTGCAATCGGCTGCGCGCGATCGCGCAGAACGTCGTGTTCAAAGACGCGGTCACGGGGGAGTACCGCGGCAAGTCCGAGCTCGTCGGGCAGGAGCTGTGGAGTCCGTCGTGGGTCGGTGACGCGAAACTGCTGCTGTTCGACCAGTTCTCGCAGGCCGGCGCGCACGTCTACACCACCGAAGTGGGCGGGCAGCCGACACCGCTCTATCGCGACCCCGGCCGCAGCACGCTCGTCCCGGGCTGGAACCAGGCGTCGCTCGGCGCGGGGGAGCTCACACGCGCCGGAGACAAGCTCGCCGTGGTGCGGGGCCTCTACAGCGCGGGGGCGACGACGATCGAGCTTCACGCTGCCGCCGGTGCAACTTCGCCGCCGGTGCCTCGCTGCGAGATCACCGGCCGCCCGATCAGCCTCGAGCCGGGCCTGAGCTGGTCGCCGGACGGTTCTGTGCTCTCCTGGCACGAGGAGAGCGGCATCTGGTCGACGAGCGTGAGCGTGGATCAACCAGGCTGTGGCGCGGCACCGAAGCTCCTCATCGCCGACGGCTTCGACCACGACTGGGGCCCGGCAGGGCTTCAGGTGCCCGCACGAGACGCGACCGCGCCGACAGCGACCAGCCTGACGATCAGCCGGCGTGGCAGCCCCGCGGCGACGTTTCGGCTGTCCGAGGCTGCGACCGTGAGTGGCCAGGTCGAGCGCGTGGCGCGCGGGAAGGCTCGGGTCGTGCGGCGGCTACCCGCCCGCGGGCTGAAGGCTGGCCCGGCCCGGCTGCCTCTGGGACAGCTGTCGAGCGGGCGATACCGCCTGCGCCTCGTGCTTGCCGATGCGGCCGGCAACAGACGGACGGTCGTCAGGGTGTTCGCTCGCTGACTGCACGTCCGGAGAGGAGGGGGCGGCCGTGCCGCCCCCTCCGCCCTGCGTTCACGCTGCCTTCGCGACCAGCTTGCCGAGCACGAGCTCCCAGCCGCCGGCGTAGTTGTCGCGCATCGCCTCGGCGCCCTCGCCGGCGCGCTCCCAGCCGCGATGCTCGAGCTCCACGCGCGTCGAGCCGTTCTGCTCGATGAAGCGCACCTCGACCTCCGAGGGGCAGATCTTCCAGTCGAGCGTGAACCCGTTCGGCGGGTCCCACTCGGTCACCGTCGCCCAGTCGGCCTCGGTGCCGTCGGACTGCACCTCGTAGACCCGGCCGCCCTCACGCCCCTCGAACACGGCCATCGTGGTCTTCTCACCGCCGTACGAGTGGCTTTCGAGCGGCCACCAGGTCGAGATCTCGTCGGTGAAGACCACGAACGCGCGCGAGGCGGGGATCGCTACCGTCACCGACTTCCTGATCGTCTCGATCGCCTGAGTCGTCATCCTTCTCCTCCTTCCGCTGCCTGCTTGAACTGCTCGAGGACGTCGCTCCAGAAGGTGTCCAGATAGGCGCGGAGCCCCTGCACGCCTTCGGGAGCGACGCGGTAGAGACGCCGCGTGCCGTTCGGCTGGTCGAGCACCAGCCCGGCGTCCTTCAGCACCTTCAGGTGCTGCGACACCGCCGGCCGCGAGACGGGCAGCGACGACGCCAGCTCGCCGACCGAGCGCGGACCGGCACGCAGCTGCTCGAAGATCGCGCGCCGAGTGGCGTCGCCGAGAGCCGTCAATGCTGATCCGTTAGTCTCCACTTACCGTAAGCCTAGACTAACCGATCGCGACCTGTCAATCAGGCCTCGACGGACGCAGCTCCTCGGCACGCGGGACGTTGCGAACAGTGCGGGTGAGCGTCGCGCCGAGCGCGACGGCGAGGCTCACACCGGCGAGCACGAGCATCGCCGGGACAGGTACGACGCGCCCTTGGCGCGCCGATCTGAACAACTCCAGAACATGCTCCCGCTATAAGCGATCCCGTGGTTCGCTCTGCGATCGCCCTCACGTGCGCCCTTGCGGCGCTCGCGGTGCTCGTTGCCCTCGCAGCTGCGGGCGGCGCCGCGCGCTACGAAGCCTCGAGCCTGACGGTGACGATCAAGCAGCGGAAGTGCGGGCTGACCCGGCGCAGCATCCCGGCCGGCCCGGCGCGCATTCGCGTCCGCAACCTGTCGGGGCGGCCGGCCGTGTTCCGCGCCGCCGGCCACGTCATCCCGCTGGCGCCCACCCGCTCACGGACCTTCACGGTGCTCGTCGGCACCGGCTCGGTCGGCTATCGCTGCGCGGTCAACGGGCGCCGCGTCGGCCGCGGCAGCATCCGCGTCGCCCTGCCGCCGCTCACGCCCCACCGCGTCGCGGTCCGCGACGTCAACGGCGTGCAGGAGCTGTACGTGCGCCAGAACGGGCAGCGCCTCATGCCGCGCGGCGCCAACTACGTGCGCCTGGCGAGCCTCACGCTGCCGGGCGGCACGCCGTTCACCGGGCACAGCACCTTCAACGTCGGGCGCTACAGCGGCTCGGCCGCGGAGCGAGCGCTCGTCCGGCTGCGCGCGTCGAGCTACGACACCGTGCGCGTCTTCCTGGCGACCGAGTGCGAGACGGGCTGCGCCATCGACCAGCGTACGGGCCAGCTCTCGGGCGACTACTTCGCGAACGTCTCGGACTTCCTGCACCGGGCCCAGGCCCACGGCGTCGTCGTGATCCTGACGATGGGCTTCCTGACCGGGAACAACATCTACACGCGCCTGATCGACGCCGGGGCCGGCCCGCAGGTGCAGAACATCAACGTCAACTACCTGAGCAACGCGGGCATCACCGGCAACGCGCGCTTCTGGGAGCACGTCGTGCGCGAGCTGCGCCGCTTCGGCGCGCCGACCGAGTCGATCCTCGCCTACGACCTGCGGGACGAGCTCTACCTCGACGAGCGCTACCCGCCGCTCAGCCTCGCGAGCGGCACCTTCGCGGCCCCGAACGGCGTCGCCTACGACCTCTCCTCTGCGGCCGCCAAGGCTCGGCTCGTCGACGACGGCTTCGTCTACTACATCGACCGGCTGCGGGCGGCGATCCGCGCCGTCGATCCGAGCGCGCTCGTGTCGGCCAGCTTCTTCGCACCGCACGGGCCCAACGCCTGGCGCCTCGGCGACCCGCGCATCGTCCAGACACGCGGCGCGATCGAGCGCTCGACCGCGGACATCATCGACCTGCACGCGTACCCGGGCACAGGCCTCTCGCTGCCGCAGCTGCTGCAGAACTTCGGCGTCGCCGGCAACGACCGCAAGCTGGTGCTCATGGGAAAGGTCGGCGCGTTTCGCTCGCCGTTCCCGACCGTCGACGCGGGCGCCGCAGCCCTCCTCGACTGGACGCGGCAGACGTGCCGGCTGGGCTTCGACGGCTGGCTCGCCTGGACGTGGGACACCGAGGAGCAGCCCGAGTTCTGGAACGCGCTCTCGGGCGGCGGCGTCATCGAGCGCGCGCTTGCGCCGTCGTTGCGACCCGATCCCTGCGCCTAGAGTCTGACCGATGTCGAAGTGCCTACGGCGGTAGCGCTGGCGAGATCGCAGTCCCCGAACCTGCCGGGGACAGACCCAGCAGTCGCTCTAGGAGAGCTCGATCCGCCGGACCGGGAGGTGCGAGTCTTCGAGCGCGGCCCGGACGGTTTCCTCCTCGAGCCAGGCCGTCCGGTCGCCGGGGCGGGTGACAACGACGATCTCGTCGGCCTCGAAGTTCCGCAGCGCGTCGGCGATCGAGGCCGCCGGCTCGGTGTCCTTGCTGGTGCGGTTGACGGCGACCGGGGCGCCGTTGCCGACCGCTGCGGCCGCGGTCTCGGCGGCACGCTCGGCCTCGTCCCGGGCGTCGTCCTCGGCGTTCGTCAGCCAGTCGAGCCGCGAGATCTTCGCGGCCGGGGCGACCACGCGCACCTCGACCGCATCACCGACAGCCGCCCGCAGCTCCGCCTCGCCAGCCTCGTCGGTGACGGGCGTGGTGATGACGACCAGGACACGCTTGCCGGAGTCGCTCACGAGGTGCCGGACTCTAGCGGGCGCTGGGATGCCCGGCCGCCCCGGCCGGGCATCCATCCAGCGCCCCCTTCCCCGCAACCGTGCTAGCTCTTGAACTTGGCGGGGAACTTCTTCGCGATTGCAGCCGCGAGGGTGTCGGCGGTCATGCCCATGTGGTGGTAGGCCTCGCGCGCGAGCCGCTCGGAGCGCGTGTAGTTCTTCGCGTTGTAGGCGTCGAGCGAGCCCTTCAGCTGCAGCACGTGCTCGAGGAGCGACGCCCGCAGCGCCGACGCCGGCAGACCGGTCGCCGTGGCGAGGAAGTTCGCCTGCTTCGCGGTGTAGCCCTGCAGGTTGGCGACAGCCTTGTTCTGCCCGGCCTTGTCCTTCTTCGCCAGCGCGACGGTGTAGTCGACGAAGAACTTGATGTGCGCGCGCCAGAGGAACGAGCCGTTCAGGAACGTGTTGCGCGCCTTCTGGCCGTAGATCGAGCCGATCGCGTTCGCGATCTGGACGCTGTTGCGGTCGAGCGAGGCCGCCACGGCCTTGAAGTCCGGGTTGCCGGTGAGGCCGCTACGGGTGGCGTCAACGGCCAGCAGCGCGTGCTCGCCCATCAGCCGGTTCAGATCCACGCGCAGGTTCGACGCGGAGGTCGCGGTCTGGACGACGTGCGTGTGCGGCTTGGCCGTCATGCTCTCCGCCTCCGAGTTGCCGTTCATCGCGGCGGTCGCGCCGACGGCGGCGACGAGAGCTGTTGCGAGTCCTGCTGTGAAAATTGCCCATTTCTTTGACACGAAGTGCCTCCTTGGTCTATTTCATGCGGGTCGGCCTCTCATTCGCACGGATGTCCCAGTCGGTTCGCCGCAACAGGGGTAAGGTCGGCCGGCCGGCCCAGCGGCCATGCCCGACCGCCGGCCTTGCGGGCAGACAAGGAGCGTCGTTTGTACGCGACCATCCGGACTTACCCGGGCAACTCCGACCTGGCGGATCAGCTCGCCGGCTACCGGGGTGACATCGAGGAGCTGCTCACCAGCATCCCCGGCTTCCGCAGCTGGGTGTGCGTGAAGGCGGACAACGGCTGCACGACGATCACGGTGTGCGATGACAAGGCGGGCACCGAGGAGTCCACGCGCCGCGCAGCCGCCTGGCTGACCGAGCACGCCTCGGAGATCAGCTTCTCGAAGCCTGAGGTCACGGGCGGCGAGGTCACGATCGACCTCGGCGTCACCGCCAAGGTCTAGAAGCAGCAGGGTCTGTCGCCGGCGGCAGCCTCTGCGGTTGCCGCCGGGGGCTGACCCGTGCACGTGGGGCGGACTCGAGAGGCGAAAGGCTGGGGTCAGTCCCCGAAACGGCTGGGGACAGACCCGACCTCAAGTGGCGCGGCGAGTACAGACGGGTCTGTCACCGGCGGGCCGTTGCCGTTGCCGCCGGGGACTGACCCGCCGTTGCCGTTCGCTCCGCGCCACCATCACCTGCGCGGCTCTCTGAGGCGAGGCGTGGGGAAGGGCGCGGTTGGTGGTCGACCCAAGAGAGGTGACGGGTCAGTCCCCGAAACTGCTGGGGACAGACCCTGCAGTGACGACGAGCGTCACTGCCCGTTTTTCATCAGCTTCTTAGGCCCTATGTGCTGTCATAGGCGAGGCGTCGCCTAGCCGGGGGGCGCGATTCGGCGTCCTAGTGGAAGGGAGCACCGTGTCCGAGAACTTCTCCGACCGACTCACGACGAGCCCCGCCGACGTGCAGGAGCGCCTCGAGGAGGCCCTGTTCGAGATCCGGCGGGTCATCGCCGGCCAGGAGCAGATGCTCGAGCGCGTGCTCGTCTGCCTGCTCGCGGACGGCCACCTCCTGATCGAGGGCGTCCCCGGCCTGGCCAAGACGCTGACGATCAAGACGACCGCCGGCGTCCTCGGCGGCACCTTCCACCGCATCCAGTTCACGCCCGACCTGGTTCCCTCCGACCTCGTCGGCACGCGCATCTACCGGCCGGACGCCGGCACCTTCGACACCGAGCTCGGCCCCGTCTTCTGCAACTTCCTGCTCGCCGACGAGATCAACCGCGCCCCGGCCAAGGTGCAGTCCGCGCTGCTCGAGGTCATGCAGGAGCACCAGGTGACGATCGGCCACACGACCCACCCGGTGCCCGAGCCCTTCCTCGTCATGGCGACGCAGAACCCGATCGAGTCCGAGGGCACGTACCCGCTGCCCGAGGCGCAGATCGACCGCTTCATGCTCAAGGTGCTCGTCGGCTACCCGGGCCACGACGACGAGCTGACCGTCGTCCAGCGCTCGCTCGTCGAGGCCCCCGAGCTGCGCGAGGTGCTCTCGATCGACCGACCTCGACGACATCCAGCGCGTCGGTCACCGGCGTCTACGTCGACCCGGCGCTGATCAGCTACGCCGTCGCGCTCGCCACCGCCACGCGCGAGCCGGCCGCACACGGCATGCCGGAGCTCGCCGAGTACGTCGCCTACGGCGCCAGCCCGCGCGGACCGATCAGCCTGGTGCAGTCGTCGCGCGCGCTCGCGCTCCTACGCGGCCGCGACTACGCGGTCGTCCAGGACCTGCAGGACCTGGCCAAGGACGCGATGCGCCACCGCCTGGTGCTGAGCTACCGCGCGCTCGCCGAGGAGGTCGCCCCCGACGCGATCCTCGACGAGGTGCTCCAGCGCGTCCCCGTCCCGCACATCGATCTCGGCAGGCAGCAGCAGCGTGCGAGCGCGGCCTGACCTCGACCCTCCGGACAGCGTCGGCCCGCCATGAGCCGCCGCGCATGAGGCCGGCATGACGCGCAGCCTCCAGGCGCTCACGCCGAACCGGACGCCGGCGAAGCCCGGTCCCGGCCCACTGCCGGAGACCGTCCTGCGGGCGCTCGACCTCACGATCGGTCGCCGCGTCGAGGGCCTGCTCGCCGGCGACTACCGCTCGAATCTGCTCGGCGTCGGCACCGAGCTCGCCCAGGTGCGGCCCTACGAGCCGGGCGACGACGTCCGCCGCATCGACTGGAACGTGACCGCGCGCACGCGCGTCCCGCACGTCCGCGTCGACATGGCCGAGCGCGTGCTCACCACCTGGGTCGCGCTCGACGTCTCCGCCTCGATGAGCTTCGGCACCGCCGACCGGCGCAAGGCCGACGTCGCCGAGGGTGTCGCGCTCGCGATCGGCCACGTCGCCACCCGGCGCGGCAACCGGCTCGGCGTGCTCACGTTCGGCAGCGAGGACCCACGGCTGCTGCCGCCGCGCCAGGGCCGCACGGGCCTGCTCGGTCTGCTGACGGCGCTGCGCGAGGAGCGGCCCGCCGAGCAGGGCCAGACCTCGTTCACGCAGGCGTTCAGGCGCACCGCAGCCGCGGCGCGGCAGCGCTCGGTGATCGTGGTCGTCTCCGACTTCCGCGGGCCGGACGACTGGCGCCGCCCGCTGCTCGAGCTCGCGCGCGGCCACGACGTGCTCGCGATCGAGATCCGCGACCCGCGCGAGCAGGAGCTGCCGAACGTCGGCGAGCTCTGGCTGGTCGATCCCGAGACTGGACGCAAGCTCAAGGTCGACACGCGGAGCCAGCGCCTGCGGGCGCGCTTCGCCGAGGCGGCGGCCGCCGAGCGCGCGCTGCTCGCCGGCGAGCTCGCCCGGCTCGCCCTGCGCCACGTCGTGCTCTCGACCTCGGGCGACTGGCTGCGCACGCTGGTGCCGTTCCTGCGGCAGGGGCCGGTGCGCCGGTGAGCTTGAGCTTCGAGTGGCCCTGGGCGCTCGCCGCGCTCGCGATCGTGCCGCTCGCGGCGGTCGCCTACGTGCTGCTCGACCGGCGGCGCGCGGTCAAGGCTGCCGCGTTCTCGAGCCCCGCGCTGATGCCGAACATGGTCACGCGGAAGCCCGGCCGGCTCCGCCACCTGCCCATGGTCGCGCTGCTCGTCGGCGTCGCGCTCCTCGCCACCGGCTTCGCGCGCCCGCACACGACGATCGAGGTCACCGACGAGCAGGCGACGGTGATGCTCGTGCTCGACGTCTCTCGCTCGATGACGGCGGACGACGTCGAGCCCTCGCGCCTGGCCGCGGCCCGCACGGCCGCCGACGAGTTCTTCGAGACGCTGCCCGACAGCGTCCGCATCGGCGCGGTCACGGTCGCCACGCGCGCGAACGTCGTCACGCCGCCGACCGACGACCGCGAGGCGCTGCAGGCCGCGCTCGACCAGGCGCGGCCGGGCGAGGGGACGGCGCTGAGCGAGGGCGTCCTGCTCGCGCTGCGGGCGATCGCCGCCGCGGAGCCGGAGGAGGGCTCCACGGCCCCGCCGGGGTCGATCCTGCTCATCTCGGACGGCGCCCAGACCCAGGGCGACGTCACACCCGCGCAGGCGGCCCGCCGCGCCCGCGTCGCCAACGTCCCCATCTACTCGATCGTGATCGGGACGGACGAGGGCGTCGTCGAACGGGAGCTGCAGGGCGGCTTCACCGAGCGCATCCGTGTGCCGCCGGAGCCGCAGACGCTGCAGCAGATGTCGCGCGCGACGAACGGCACGTTCTTCACCGCGACCGATCCCGACCAGCTCAAGGTCGTCTACGACGAGCTCGGCACGCGCCTGAACAAGCGTGACAAGGAGGCCGAGATCACGGTCGCGTTCGCAGGCGCAGGCATGGTGCTGCTGCTCACGGCCGGTGCGCTGGGGGCCGGAATCCTGAGGAGGTTGCCATGAGGGGTCTGATCGTTCTCGCTGCCGCGCTGGTGACGCTCGTCGCGCCCGGCGCCGCGCAGGCGACCGACGAGTGCCGCGGCCTCGACGTCTGCATCAGCGTCCCCGGGCCGTGGGTCGCCGTGCCGGCGGCGCCGGCGGGCGCCGCGCAGGTCGTCCACTACCAGCTCACCTGCCCGCGCCGGACGATCGTCGGCGGCCTCGACGCCGTGCTCGGCGACCCCGCGCTCGACGTCCAGTTCCTCGGAAAGATGGGCAGCCCCATCAACCCGGGCATCTCGACCGAGCAGAAGGTCGTCTTCGTCGCCACCTGGGCGCGGAGCCGCGTGACCACCTTCAGGCCGCTCGTCGGCTGCATCCCCGTGAACGGCGGCGGCCGCCGCGGCACGGTCGGCTGGACCGAGGACGCGTCCGCAACGGCGGTCGCGCAGCAGGCGAAGCCGCCGATCCGGCGCGTGCGCACGCTGCGAGTGCGCGGCGCTGCTGGGACGCTGAGCGCCGGCTGCGCGCGCGGTGAGCGGCTCGTCGACAGCACGCACGCGATCGGCTTCCGGAGGAGTGCGCGCCCCTCGACCGCGATGCTCGCGACGGCCACGGCAGCGCGCTCAGCCTCGGGCACGCGCGTCACGGTGACCGCGCGGCGCAACGGCCTGCCGAGCATCGTGCGGGTCGAGGTGCAGTTGCACCTGCTCTGCGCGCGGGGGCCCGCGTGAGCTTCCTCTGGCCCTGGGCGCTCGCCGCCCTCCTCGTCGTGCCGCTGGCCGCGGCGGCCTGGTGGTGGGTCGAGCGGCGGCCGTCGCGCTACGCGGTCGCCTTCTCGAACCTCGGCGTGCTCGAGTCGGTCGTCGACCGCTCGGGCGCCTGGCGGCGCTGGCTACCGCCGGCGCTCTTCCTGGCCGCGCTGGCATCGCTCGCGTTCGCGCTCGCTCGGCCGCAGGCCGACGTGATGGTCGACCGCGAGCAGGCGACGATCGTCCTCGCCATCGACACCTCGGGCTCGATGCTGGCCGACGACGTCGAGCCGACGCGCCTCGAGGCGGCGCAGAAGGCGGTCGCGCAGTTCCTCGAAGGGCTGCCGCCCAAGTTCCGCGTCGGCCTGGTCGCCTTCGCCGGCGACGCCCAGGTCGTCGCGCCGGTGTCGCGCGACCGCGAGCTCGTCCGCCAGGCGCTCTCGTACCTGACGCCGCAGCGCGGCACGGCGATCGGCGACTCGGTCGCGCGGGCCGCGGAGCTGGCCCGCGAGGCGGTCGGCCCGCAGCCCGAGCGGCGGCTCGCGGCCTTCGGCGCGGCGACGACGCAGCTCGCCCAGGACGGCGAGCAGGAGCCTGCGGCCGTGCTCTTCCTCTCGGACGGCTTCCAGACGGTCGGCGACCTGCAGCCGCTCGACGGCGCCGCCCGCGCCCGCGAGCTCGGCATCCCGGTCTTCACGATCGCGCTCGGCACGCAGTCGGGCGTCCTCGACCTCGGCTTCGGCCGCCAGATCCCGGTGCCCGCCCGACCGCGAGACCCTGCAGGCGATCGCGCAGCAGACCGACGGCAAGTACTTCGACGCGCCGACGGACGAGGCCCTGCAGGCCGCCTACGACGACCTCGGCTCCCTGCTCGCCGAGGAGCCCGGCGAGACCGAGGTCACGTGGGCCTTCGGCATCGCGGCGGCGCTGCTGGCGCTGCTCGCCGCCGGGCTGTCCGTGCTCTGGTTCAACCGGATTCCGTAGGGCGAACGGCTGGGGTCAGTCCCCGCGACACGGAAACGTGCAGGCGGGGCAGCTTCGGCTGGGGACAGACCCGTCCTCATCGATCGCCGTTCGCATGGGAAGCGCCAGCGAGAGGTCGACAGGCTCGGGTCAGTCCCCGCGGCACGCAAGCGTGAAGGCGGGCAGCCTCGCTAGGGGACAGACCCGACCTCAGGACGGGTCTGTCCACTCTGGCGACGCGCGTTCGTCGCCAGAGGGGACTGACCCCAGCCTTCCGACTTACCCTTCCGCCCGTGCCGCCAGGGACGGCTACCGATGAGATCGGTGCGGTGGTCCGGTCGAACCGAGCGACAACCAACGAGAAGGGAACCGCGACCATGAAGCTCACCACCACCACGTTTGTCACCGTCGACGGCGTGATGCAGGGACTCGGCGGGGCGGACGAGGACCGCAGCGGCGGCTTCGAGCGCGGCGGATGGGCCCTGCCGCTCTTCGACGACCCGGCCGCGGCGCTTCTGTACGAGGTCTACGAGCGCGCCGACGCGTTCCTGTTCGGCCGGCGGACCTACGACATCTTCGCCGGCTACTGGGGAGCAATGGCAGATTCGGAGCACCCGATCGCGGTGGCCTTGAACACGCGGCCGAAGTACGTCGCATCGACCACGCTCACCGAACCGCAGTGGGCGGACACGACCGTGCTCTCCGGTGATGTCGCTGCCGCTGTTCGCGAGCTGAAAGCCACGCAGGGAGGCGAGCTGCAGGTGCATGGCAGCGGCGCTCTGATCCGCTGGCTCCTCGACAACGAGCTTGTCGACGAGCTCACCCTGTTCGTCTGTCCTGTGGTCGTCGGCCAGGGCACGCGGCTGTTCCCCGACACCGGCCCGGACGTAGCGCTCGAACTGGTGGAGTCGCGGTCCACTCCGCGCGGGGTAACCATTCAGGTCTACCGGCCCACCGGCCGCCCGGAGTACGAAACCGGCACGCCCGACCCGCCCTCTTGATCGCAGGGTCTGTCCCCTCTGGCGACGAGCCTTTCGTCGCCAGAGGGGACTCACCCGAACTTCGAACTACGCTAGCGCCCGTGCCCGCGCCAACCATCACCCTTCCGTTCGAGCTCGAGACCGACGTCGAGCGGCGCATCGCCGCCGACCCGGAGTGGCAGCGCGGCGCCGAGTGGGGGTCGCCGCGGCTTGGACATCCCGAAGGTGCGGTGAAGCAGCACATCGCCGACGTGCTGGCCAACGTCGAGCGGGAGGCGACCTCACCGGATGAGCGCCGCCGCCTCCGGCTCGCCGCGCTCGTTCACGACAGCTTCAAGTACCGGGCGCCGGAGGGCTCCGCGCGCGTCGGCAGCGAGGACCACCACGGCTCTCACGCAGCCTCGTTCCTGCAGCGCTTCGTCGACGACGACGAGCTCGTGGAGGTGGTGCGCTGGCACGATGAGGCCTTCGCAGCCTGGCTGGGCCAGGCGAGGGGCAGCGATTCGACCCGCGCGAAGGCACGGGTGTGCGCGCTCGTCCAGCGCCTCGGCGAGGCGCTGCCGCTCTACCAGCGCTTCTTCCGCGCCGACAACGCGACCGAGGGGAAGAGCCCGAGGTCCGTGCAGTGGTTCGAACGCGTCGCCGCCGAGTGCGCCTAACCTGAGCGCCGTGCGCCTCGTCCTCGTTCTCTGCAGCGCCGCCGCGCTCGCGCTCGCTGCGCCCGCCTTCGCCAAGGAGCCGGCGCTGACCGCGCCGCGCACGACCGCGGTCGGCGCCGACGTGCGCCTGAAGCTGCAGGACTTCCCGCGCAACGCCGCCGTCGAGATCTGGCTGATCCCGACGATTCACCGTGGTGGCAACTGCTGCGGCGTCAAGGCGAAACTGCGCAATGGACGCCGGACGAACGCGGGCGGCACTGCCCTCGTCGTCTTCCGCTGGCCCGAGTTCTACGAGCGCTGCGGCGCCGCGACCGGCTGCGCGAAGATCCGCTGGCTCGAGAACCAGCGTGTGGACGTCCTTGCGCTCGTCCGCAACGTGCGGCGCACGACGGTCATCCGGCTCACGGGCTGAACCGTCACAACTCTCCGCGCGCGTTGGGCGAGCCCGCGCCCCACGCGTAGCCTGTCGCGATGACCGAGACCGCGACCGAGACCGCACGCGACGTCCTGCGCGAGCGTTTCGGCTTCGCCGACTTCCGCCCGGGCCAGGAGCAGGTCGTCGAGGCGCTGCTCGCCGGACGCTCGGCGCTCGCCGTCTTCCCGACCGGCGCGCGGCAAGAGCCTCTGCTACCAGCTGCCGGCGCTGCTGCTCGACGGGCGTCACGCTCGTCGTCTCGCCGCTGATCGCGCTGATGAAGGACCAGATCGACTTCCTCGCGCGGCCGCGGCGTCGCGGCGGCGCGGCTCGACTCGAGCCTCGACCGCGACGAGGCGCGGCAGGTGTCGCGAGCGGCTGCGCGCCGGGACGCTGAAGCTCCTCTACGTCGCCCCGGAGCGCTTCGACAACGAGCGCTTCCTCGCCCAGCTCGAGCGGCGCGAAGATCGCGCTCTTCGCCGTCGACGAGGCGCACTGCATCTGCGAGTGGGGCCACAACTTCCGCCCCGACTACCTGAAGCTCGCCGAGCGCGCCCGCGAGCTCGGCGCCGAGCGCGTGCTGGCGCTGACGGCGACCGCGACGCCCGCCGTGTGCCGAGGACATCCGCGCCGGCTTCGGCATCGCCGCGAGCCGACGCGGTCGTCACCGGCTTCTACCGCCCGAACCTGACGCTGCTGACGACGCCGGTCGCCCGCCGCGGAGCCGCGACGCAGCTGCTGCTCGACCGGCTGCGCGAGCGCCCGCCGGGCCGACGATCGTCTACGTCACGCTGCAGAGGACGGCCGAGCGGCGTCGCCGCGCTGCTCGCCGACGCCGGGCTGCCCGCCCGCGCGTACCACGCCGGCATGGAGGCCGAGGAGCGCGACGCGGTGCAGGACTGGTGGTCATGGCGTCCGACCGGAACGTCGTCGTCGCGACGATCGCCTTCGGCATGGGCATCGACAAGGCGAACGTCCGCTACGTCTACCACTACAACCTGCCGAAGAGCCTCGAGAACTACGCGCAGGAGATCGGCCGCGCCGGCCGCGACGGCGAGCCGAGCACGTGCGAGCTGCTCGCCTGCCCGGACGACGTGCCGACGCTCGAGAACTTCGCCTACGGCGACACGCCGACCCGCGAGGCGCTCGCCGGGCTGCTCGCGGAGATCTTCGGCAACGAGCCGGGCAGCGAGTTCGACGTCGCCGAGTACGACCTGTCGGCGCGGCACGACATCCGGCCGCTCGTGCTCGAGACGGTGCTGACCTACCTCGAGCTCGACGGCCTGCTGCGGCAGGGGACGCCGTTCTACGCCGGCTACCGGCTGCGGCCGCTCGACGGCGAGCTCGACGAGGTCGTCGCGACGCTTCGATCCCGGACGCGCGGACTTCCTGCGCCGCGTCTTCGCGACCGGCAAGACCGGCCGCATCTGGACGAGCTCGACCCCGACGAGGCGGCGGCCGCGCTCGGGGAGGACCGCGCGGCGGATCATCGCCGCGCTCGAGTACCTGGAGCAGCGCGGCCTGGTGGAGCTGCAGGCGGCCGAGGTGCGCCAGCGCTACACGCTGCTCGCACGCCCCGACTCACATGACGAGCTGCTCGACCAGCTGGACGAGCGCTTCGAGCGGCGCGAGCAGGCCGAGACCGACCGCGTCGCACAGGTGCTCGCGCTCGTCACGCACGACGGCTGCCAGGTGCGCGAGCTCGCCGCCTACTTCGGCGAGGAGCGGGCGGAGCCGTGCGGCCACTGCACGCACTGCCTCACCGGCCATCCGCAGCAGCTCCCCGACCCGGAGCCGCAGCCCGAGCTCGAGGCGCAGGTCGACCGGGCGGCGGTCGAGGCGCTCCGCGCGGCGAACCCCGAGGCGCTCGGGTCACCGCGCCAGCTGGCGCGCTTCCTCTGCGGCATCACCAGCCCGGCGACGACGAAGGCGAAGCTGACCCGCGAGCCCCTCTTCGGCGCGCTCGCGGCGCACCGCTTCCTGGACGTGCTGCCCTGGTGTGAGCAGCTCTGAGCGCTCCTCAATGTGTTACGGTCTACTTCAATGAAAAGAACATCAATCACGCAAGGTGGCCAGATTTCATTTCCCGCAGCGATTCGTCACCGCTGGGGCACTCGGCGAGTGTCACTCGAGGATCTCGGTGACCACGTCGTCGTCCGGCCGGTCCCCGACGACCCGGTAGGCGCGACCCGCGGTGCCTTTCGAGGCCGCATCACGAACGCCGACGCGCTCCGCCGCCGGGCACGCCAGGACGAGCAGTCCGCCACGCGGCGGCGGTGACGCTGCTCGACGCGTACGCGCTCGTCGCCTTCCTCGCGGACGAGCCGCCGGCCGACGACGTCGAGGCGCTCCTGCGAGCGGGTGACACCGCGGTCACCGTTGTGAACCTGGCCGAGGCTCTCGACGTGTCGCAGCGCGTGCACGGGATCTCGCGCGACGAGCTGCACCAGGCCGTTCACTCTCTGGTCGGAGACCCCCTCTCGATCGTCGGCCACTCGGACATTGACGCCTGGCGCGCGGCAGACCTGCGAGCACGGCACTACGACCGTTCGCGCTGCCCGCTCTCGCTGGCCGACTGCTTCCTGCTCGCAGCTGCCAACGAGGGCGACCGCATCGTGACTGCAGATGAGCCAGTAGTCGCCACGGCCCGCGCGGAAGGCATCGCCGTTGTGGCGCTGCCGGACTCCACCGGCCGCCGGCCCTAGCCGCTCAGCGGCTGAGGGAGAGCGGAGCGCCGCCCGACGAACCGAGGACGGCGCTCCGGGGGGTGCCTACTTGAACTTCTTGATGCAGTCGTTGAGGTCGACCTTGGCGGTGCGGCCGCGGTCGACGGTGACAGACGACGTCTGCAGGACGGTGCCGTTCTTCTCGCAGGTGAGCTTGTAGCTCTCGACGACGTTGCCGCCGAAGACGTCCTCGCCGGTCGACGCCGTAGAGGCCGGCGGTCAGCGTGAACGAGGGCGTCGCCGAGGCGTAATTGATCGGCGCGCAGCACGTAGTTGCCGGGCTCCGGCAGCTCGATGAGCGCCTCCTCCTTCTCGCCGACGAAGTTGCCCGAGCTCCCGACCTCGACGAGCGAGCCGTCGGGGTTCCGGTAGTAGACGACGAGGTCGAGGTCGTCCGGGCGTCGGCCAGTCGAGGTTGACCTTGAGCGCAGCCACGCCGCTCTCCGGCGAGCGTGAACGGAATGTCGACGCTGGTCGTTCGGCAGCCAGGCGCCGCGTCCAGTTGAACGTCTGCTCGCGCGTCGGCTCCTCGGCGAGGATGCGGACGCGGTGCTCCATGACCTCGGGCCGCGTCGACGGGTTGACGTGCCAGCTGTACTTGCCGCCGGTCGGCACTGTGAGCGTGGACTCGAGCCGGTCGTCGATGAACGTGCCCTGTGAGGTCGACGTCTTGAACGTCTTCACGAGCCGCAGCACGGCGCCGGCGGGCGCCTTGCCGGTGACGACCGAGTGGTGCCGCGGGTTGGCCGCGTTCTCGAGCGCGAGCAGGTAGGCCTCGCGGTTGCCCTTGCCGGTGTAGATGCCGGCGCCCAGGTACTGGTCGACGACCTCGGGGAACGGCGGATGGAACTCGTTCGGCCCGATCTCGAACGTGTAGCCGTACCCGCCGGTGGCGGCGTACGACCAGTCCTCGGTCGTGCCGGTGGTGTCGTAGAGCTGCCAGCCGTGGATGTTGCGGTAGCCGTTCTGCGCGGCCATGCGTGCGCCGAGGTCCTTCATGGCCGCCTCGTCGACGGTCTCGCCGGCGGCGCGGATCCCCGGCGGGCGCAGCACGAGGTTGCTGAAGGTGTGGTTGGTGATGAGCGTCGTCACCTGGCGCGCGGAGATCAGCTCGCGCACGGCCTGGGTCTCGGGCTCCGAGAAGGGACCGGGACCGCGGTAGGTCGGGTCGGCGCCGAGGTCGGACGCTCCCTCGCCGCCCCAGCCGCCGCCGTAGTTGCGGTTCAGGTCGACGCCGATGCCGTAGCCGCCCGGGCTCGTCGGCTCGCAGCCGCCCGGCGGCGTGCTCTGGCCGTCGACGACGCGGCAGTTCTTGCGCTTGTACGCGTTGCCGGGGTTGCCGAGGATCGTGACCGTGCCGCCGTTGTCGACCTCGCGGATGTCGACGAGGTCGCCCCACTTGCGCGACTGCTCGAAGCCGTCGGGGTTGACGACCGGGACGACGACGACGCGCGCCTTCTTGAGCAGGCTCGGTGATGCGCGAGCTCTTGCCGTTGTTCTTGATCAGGTCGTGGGCGAACTCCATCGCGTTCTCGCCCGAGGGCCACTCGCGCGCGTGATGCAGGCCCATGATCAGGAAGGTCGGCTTGCCGTCGCTCGTCGCCTTGACGCTGTCGGAGATCTCGACGCCGAGGATGTCGCGCCCCTCCACCGTCTTGCGGCTGAGCGTGGTGAGCCGGACGAGGTTCGGGGTTGGAGGCGGCCAGCCCGCGCAGCTCGTCGTTGTAGTTGGCGAGCGTGCGGTAGGTGTCGCGACCCGACGGGAGCGGAGAGACGGCCGTGTCGGCCGCGTACGCCGCGTTGACCTTGTTGTTCTGGATCTCGCGCAGGCCGAGGTCCGGGATCGTGACCGTCCAGGTGAAGCCCGCGCTCAGGAGCCGGCCCGCGTCGGCGGCGTTGTGGAGCACCGCCTCGACGTAGGTCAGCCCGCCGTGCTCGGTCAGGTCGACGCCGACGTTGGTCAGCCGGTCGCGGTCGGCCTGGGTCGGGACGTTGACCCGGACGAGCTGGACGGCGAAGGGCGCGTCGGTGGACGCAGCGGCGAGCGAGATCGGTAACGCGATCGCCGCGATGGCGATCGCAAGTGCGGTCTTGAGCGATCGGTGCGAGTGGCGGGATTGGGCGCGCATGAACTCCTCCTGGGCGTTGCTGAAGCCTCGTGAATGTGTAACCACTACCCGGGGTGTCATATCACAAACCTGCCCTCCAGGGGTCGCCGTAGGATGGCGCGGTGGCGGCAGAGCCCACCCAGCCGGAGCTCGAGGCCGCGCACTGCTGGGAGGCGGAAGACCGCGTGCCGGGCCGGCCGGAGATGACCGACTTCCGCCGCCGGCTGCGCTACCACCAGGCGCGCTGGCGCGAAGCGAACGGGCACCCGATCGGCTCGCAGCCGATCGTGCCGAAGGCCGGCAAGCAGGTGCGTCCGGTCGGCAGCCGGTTACCGCTCGACTACGCCACGGAGACCGGAGCGACCTTCGTCACCGAGGGCGCGCTCGACGCCGCGCGGGCGCGGACGTCGGTGATCGAGCCGCACCAGAGCTTCGACCACCAGCGGTTGTGGGCCGAACTGCTCTGGTCGCCGGCGCTCGCCTTCAACCTCTTCGGCGACCTGGCCGCCGATCTCGACCTTGCCGACCGGGCCGTCCACGCCTGGTGGCCGGACGCCCCCGGCACCGTGACCGCCGTCCGCTTCGCGCACTCGCCGGGCCGCTTCGATCCTTCGTACCTCGACAGCCTGCGCGCGTTCGACGCGGCGTTCGTGCTGGACATCGGCGGCGCGTCCCAGGCAGTGGTCGGCGTCGCGATCCGCTACCACGACCGCTGCAAGGCGGAGACTCCGAAGCCGGAGAAGCTGCGGCGCTACCTCGAGGTCGCGGAGCGGTCGGGCGCGTTCCAGCCTGGCGCGCTCGACAAGGTCAAGGGCAGATCAGACCTCGCCGTGATGTGGCTGGAGCACCTGCTGCTGCTCTCGATGCTCCAACACGAGAGCGGCGCGTGCGGCTGGGGGCGGTACGTCGTGGTCCACCCCGCCGGCAACAGCGACTACGCGGACGCGTGCGCGCGGTACGAGGGTTTGCTGGCCGACCGCTCGACCTTCGGGTCGAGGACGCTCGAGGAGCTGCTCAATGCTGGTGGCTTGCCGGCGGCCTCGGCCCGGGCACTCCGCGACCGCTACCTGCCGAGCTAGGTCGTCCGAGAGCAGCGGCGCGGGCGACCCGCCCGGGAAGCACGAAGCCCCGCCGAGGCGGGGCTTCGTGGAGGGCGAATGAACCGGCCCTTCGTTACTTGCGTGAGCCAGACGTCGCGCGCTTCCGCGTCGGGCTCTTCGTCGTCCTTTTCGTGGTCGAGCGCGACGAGGTCCGTGTCGCCTTGCCGTTGCCAACTTCACCGGTCGGCTCCTTCGGCAGGCCGGCAGCGCTGCGCAGCTTCTGCGCAATCTGCTTGATCTCATCCGGGTCGTATCCGGGCGCGAACACGGCCGGTTGCGCGGGCAGATCGTGGGCAGGAACGCCCTCCGGCATCTCGTCGATGACGACGAGGTCCTCGCCCGTCTCCGGGCTCGGCCCGTTGAAGACAGCCGCGAGCTCCTGATAGTCCCCTGGCGAGAAGCGATAGAGCCGCAGGTGGTCGCCACGCTTGATGTGCGGGCGGCACTCCGGGATCTTGTCGGTCGGGATCCGCGGCGTCGGGAACATCTTGGTCAGGTCGGCGCCTGTCAGCCGCTCGATCGCACGGGCGTAGGCGATCTGGTGCACGCCGCCACGCACGAGCAGGTACCCCGTCAAGGCCCGCGCCACCGGGTGCTCGACCATCTCGTAGACCTTCAGCTTGTTGTTGCGCGCTCCGGTCTCGAGGAAGAAGTTATGGGTCAGATCCTCGACCAGGTCGCCGGAGGCGAAGACGTAGTCCCCGTTCCACGGACGCCCCTGCGAGTTCTGAGGCAGCGCACCCTGCCCGCCGGCGAGGAAGTGGTGCGGGTTGCCGACGCCCTTCACGGGTGCCAGCGACGACTTCGGCGCCTTGCCGTCGTTCGTCGGGCTCGCCCCGGTGAGCATCGTGTTGATCGCTGTCGCGACGAGCTCGACGTGCCCGAACTCCTCGGCCGCGATGTTGGCAACCAGGTCGTAGAACGGCCGGGCGCCCTGTCGGTTGCGGAAGTTCCAGGACTGGAACGTGTAGTTCATGAACGTCGACATCTCGCCGAAGCGGCCGCCCATCAACTCCTGCACAGCCTGCGCGCCCTCCGGGTCCGGATCGGACGGCGGCGGCAGCTCGATGGCGATGCGATCAATGCGTTGGATCATCAGGCCTCCTGGTTGCGGAGCCCTACGCCTACCCCTGCGGGGAGGGGCGAAACGCTTCGCTCACGCGCGTCCGCAGCGGCTAAGTTGGACGGCGTGGCCGGCGGAGAACCACGGAGCGCCGAGGAGGCTGCCGAGCAGCTCTACGGCGTCGCGCTCGAGGACTTCGTCTCCGAACGCAACGCGCTCGCCAAGGCGCTGAAGCAGGCCGGCAAAGCCGAGGACGCCGAGACCGTTTCCAAGCTGCGCAAGCCGCCCGTCCCCGTCTGGGCGGTCAACCAGCTCGCGCGCTCGCGGCGCAAGGACGTGGAGAAGCTCGTCCAGAGCGCGGAGCGGCTCCGCAGTGCGCACGGCGCCTCGCCGGCGAAGTTCGACGCGGCACGAAAGGCCGAGCGCGAGGCGCTCGACGCGCTTCAGAAGCGCGCCCAGGAGCTCCTCGCCAAGGCGGGGCGCGACCCCACCGACGCGACGCTCGACAAGGTGCGCTCGACACTGCAGGGTGCTGCGGCCAGGCCAGAGACGGTGGACGACCTCGTTGCCGGCACGCTGGCGGAGGAGGTCGAGCCGCCGGGCTTCGAGGCGCTCGCGGGGATCCAGATCAAGCCGCAGTCGAAGCGCGCGACCACGGACGAGAGCAAGACTCGAGCGGCCGACCGGGCCGCACTGCAGTCGGCACTCACGGACGCGCAAGCGGTTGCCAGGGAGCTCGGCGCGAGAGGCTCGGCAGGCAGAGCGCGACGCGGAGGAGGCCCGCAAACGGGCGAACCGCGCGACCAAGGAGGTCGAGCGCCTCGAGAAGCGGCTCGGCGATACCTGAGCCGGAGTCGCGCGACCGCTAGCCGCATTTGCTGCGCACGCGATGAACCCGGCTTCCGATCGGGACATGCGCCTCCGCCGCTGCCCGCGCCAGGCGTGCCCGGTACCGATCCATCGTCTGCCGCCCGAAATCGCCGTGGGTCTGGCACTTCCACGCCGGGTAGAGCTCGCGGCGGTACGGGCTGGTGAGGCTCTCCGCGTGGCCGATCACGTCGCCGAGATCGATGCCGTACCGTGCCATCAGCCAGCGGGAGAGCGCGATCGAAGCGGCCAGCTGTCGCGGGTTCCCGAGCACAGCAGCGTCCCTTGTCCCGACGTGCTCGACGCCGATCGCCGTCCAATTGAGTCCAACGGTGTGTCGGCAGCGGACGTCGAGCTTCGCGAGCTGGTAGATCGTCCCGTCCCGGTCGATGACGAAGTGCGCGCAAGTGCCGGGCAGCTCGCCCAGCTCGCCGTCGGGCGTGTTCGCGGCGAAGGTGTTCCACGTCGCGCTGAACGACTCGTTCGCCGTGTAGTGCTGGACGATGGCTCGCGGCCGCAGCCGCCAGCCCGCACTCCCGTAGTGGCGTCGCGAGTAGGCAGCCATCTGGCTGAGCCGGGTCGGCGGCATCGGCACCGGCTTCCAGCGGATGGCCGGCTGGAGCGGCGGGCCGTGCGCCGCGGGTGAGCGGGCGCCCGTCGCAGCACTCACGCCGACGATTGCCACGAGGATGGCGAGGCCAAGGAGGCACGTGCGGGGTCGGGACATCGGGGGTTCGATAGCAGACGCGGCTAGGTCGTCATGCCCGTCGGCGGTGCGGGCGGCTCTCGCACGGTTCGAGGCCGACCAACCGGGCGAGCGCCCGGGACGCCCTCCGCCGTGCGGAAGAGGCAGAGCACCAGACCTTCTGGTCGGGCCGCACTCGGCGCGATGAGTCCCGGCCAGCCGTCGCGCCAAAGCTGCTCACCCGCTTCCTGGTAGCGACGCCAGCCGCGCCTGCCCGGCCGCGGCAGCTCGAGGTCCATGGCGGCGAGCCGCCGCTTCGTCCTCAGGTCAGCAACCTCTACATCTACCTGCCAGCGCCAGAGCAGTCGCGGCAGCGCATGGTTCGGCGGCACCGCAGCCTCGGCCAGCCAGCGGTACCACTCGGCCCACGCGGTCGCCTCGGAGTCGGCGAGGTACAGGGCATCGACGACGTGGCCGCGCTGCCAGCGATTGTCGGGCGGTGGATCGCGCTGCGGCAGCGCCGGTGCCCCGACCGGCCCGTGCCTGAACCACCAGCCCGCAGCCCGGAACTTCCGGGGCACGGCGTCAGACCGCGCCGGGATCCTCGAGGCTGCCGACGACCTGGGCGACCGCCTTGTAGCGCCCGCGCTTGATCAGGTCGATCGGTTTGTCGTCGCCGAGCGCGGCCACCGGCTTCGTCAGCCAGACGGGGATGTACTCGGGATCGACGACGCGAGCGAGCCGGTCAACGATCTCCGAGAGCTCAACCACCCGGTCGGCGTAGCGCCCGCGTGGCGAGGTCCGGCCTGAGAGCCAGGCACGCGCAGTGCTGCGCGCCGCTCCGGTCGCGCGCGCGAGCAGGACGTCGTTGAGGTGGCCGACATCGCGGGCGCGCATGGCCTCGTGGGCGAAAGCCGTGCTCACGACCCCATGGTAGCCATCGCGATCAAGAAACGATCACGTTTCCGCCAGCGAAGGACAGACGGTTCTGACCCGAGCGATTCGCGCTCTAGTACGCCTGGCGAAGGATGTACGTGAACGTTGGCCGGTCGGCGAACTCGACGACGAAGCGCAGAGCCGGGATCCGTTCGATCTCGTTCTGCGTCACGGACGGGACGCTCGAGGTGCCACGGAAGTTCAGCTCCCAGTGCTCGTACAGAGACCTGCGATCCCAGGTGAACGGTGCCCCGGGACCTCGGCCTGGCGCGCAACGCGCAGGATCGAACTCGATCCGGCGTCTCGCAGCCGACCGCCAGACGTATGACACCGCCTGCGAACGTCCTCGTCAGAAAGCCGACGGCCGTCGGGCTGGTGGCTCTGAGTGCCGACGTCGGTGGACGTCTGTGGGTATCCGGTTGCTCCGCTGATCGTTGGCCGCCTCGCCGAGGCGAGTGGAGTCCGTCGAGCGGCCTCCAGCCGGGCGGTCTTCAGCTTGCCGCTGCAGTGCACCTGCGAACTGAAGGCTCCGGCGACCCGTGCCCAGCGAGCTGAAGCTGATATGCGGGCGGCAGCTGCCTTCCTCCGCGCCCAGCTGCATGACACGGATCGACATGACGCGCGCTTGTGCGTTCGATACGCGGCCGTTGAGGCCCACGAAGAGTCGGAAGCGGTAACGCGCGCCGTCATGGGCTCGCAGTAGCTCGAGCTGACATTCCCGATCGGCGCCCCGGCAGCCGCTGGCCGGGTAGGCACGGGTCACCTCCGCTGCCGTGGAGCCGATGTGGATCCCCTCAGGTGTCAGCCAGCCGTCTAGCTTCGACTTCGTGACGTCCTTCGTGAACAGGGACACGTTCCTGAATCGCCGGCCCGCCGCCGCAGCACCGTCAAACGGATCCTCGGGTTGGACATGGAAGGTGTCCACGCTCGTCACCCAGTTGCACGCATTTTCTGCGCAGGTTGCGGCCGGCGGCTTGCCGAACGCCTGCCACAGTGCGCCCATGGTGCCGCCGAACGAGACCTGACCGAGCGCCGGGTACAGGGTGCCGCCGGCTACCCGCGGCAGGAACGACGTCGGCGCGGGCGGTGCCGGAGGGGGCGTGCTCCTGGGCCGCGGCTTGCGGAGCTGCACCCGGATCAGGCGGCCCTTCAGGCCCTTTCCCCGGGCGAGATCCAACGTCGTGCCCCGGTAGGTGACCCGTGGGTTGACGCCGAGCCAGAGGCCCAGGGTTCCCGGCTTGACCTTCCACGGGCCGCAACGGACTTCGCCGGTAAGCACGCCGTCGTAGTCACTCTCAGCCACGTGCGGCGGCCTCCAGGAGCCCGGAACAGAGAGCCTGCTGACGAGCTTCGTCCAGCCGCGGCTGTAGTAGACGTCGCAGCGAACGCGCACGTCGTTGGTCTCGACAATTGGTTCAGGCAGGGTGCTGTCCAGCACCACGACGTTCTGGGTGACGCGGACTGTGCGCCCGGGAAGCGGCGCCGGCGAGAAGCGGGTGATCGTTCCCCACATGACCGACGTGCGCGCGGCCGCGTCTGGGCGAGCCGCGTTGGACGAGCCGGCGAGCGTCAGTACAGCGGCAAGGCACAACGCCAAGCGCCACAGACCCCTCTTCCGGCTCACGAACTCGAGACTACAAGCGGGCGAACGGGCGATCAACGCCCGCGTCGTCGGGCCTGGATACGCGGTTCTCCGCCACGAAGGAAAGGCGGGTCAGTCCCCGTCGATCACGCTGATGCGTAATCGACGGGGACTGACCCGAGCAGTTCGCGCTAGAAGGCCTGGCGCAGGACGTAGGTGAAGGTCGGCTGATCGGCGAACTCGGCGACGAAACGGAGCGGCGCGATCAGCTCCTGGGAACGTTCGATGCGCGACGGCACCGTGGAGACCCCACGGAACACGAGCTCCCAGTCCTCGTACAGTGCGCCGTCCCAGGCCGGTGTTCCCGATCCGCGTCCAGGAGCGCACTTGCCGTCTACGTCGCACCCGATCTGCCAGGTGTACGCCCCGTTCGCGAGCCCGACCGTCGACAGCGGCCCATGGCCGAGCGCGGCGAGCGGAGCCCCGCCGGCAGCGTTGAACACGCTCGGGTCGACACGGTTGCGCTCGTTCGTCTCCGCTTCACCGAGCTGCGTGGAGGCGTCCAGCGGCTCGAGCCGAGCGGACGTCAGCTTGCCGCTGCACCGGGCCACGAAGTGGAAGATCCTGGCGCTGTCGGGAATGCCCTGCTCGCGGAAGGTGACGGTCGGCCGGCAGGTGCCCTCGACGCTGCCGATCTGAGTAACGTCGATCGACTCCACCACAGCGTCTGGGGCGTCGTCATCGAGGCCGATGGCCAGCGAGAAGCGGTAGCGGGCACCGCCGAGCGACGCGAGCGCGGGCGTAACGTTGCATCGTTGCCCGACGCAGTCGGCGCCCGGATAGGCCTTCAAGACATCGGCACGGCTCGAGCCGATGTGGATGCCCTGGGGTGTTTCCCAGCCGGAAAGCTTGGAAGCGGTGGGACGCTTGCTGGACAGAACCGCACGATCGACGATCCGCTCCCCCTGCTCCGCGCCATTGAACGGCAGGGCTAGCTGGAGGAAGAGGCGGTCGGTGTCGGTGGCCCAGTAGCACTGGCTGCCGGAGCACGTCGACGCCGGTGGGCGCCCGAACGCCTGCCAGATGCTGGCGAGCTGGCCGCCGAAGGGGACCGTGCCGAGTGCGGGATAGATCGGGCCGCCCTGCACAGACGGAAGGAACGAGGTCGCCTCTTTCCCATCGGGATCCAGCCGGGGTGCGGGCTTGCCCGTCCGGATCTGCGTCCGGATGATCGAGCCATTGACGCCCTTTCCATTCGTCCGTTCGAACGTGACGCGCTCCCACGTCAGGCGCGGGTTGACACCGAGCCAGAGACCGAGCGACTTCTTCGCCACGGTGAACGGACCGCAGCGAACCTGGCCCGTCAGCTGTCCGCCGTAGAGCTTCTCGGCGATGTACGGCGGAACCCAGGTGCCGGCCACGGTTTGCTTCCGTACCACCTTGTTCCAGCCGCGCGTGTAGTAGATGTCGCAGCTGACGCGGGCCTTCTTGGAGTCGACGACCCCGGGAGGGGGCAGGTCGCTGTCGAGGATGAGGGCGTTCTGCGTCACGACGAGGCGCCGCGACGGCAGAGGCGACGTGGAGAAACGCACGATCGGGCCCCAGACGACCTGGGCGTTGTTGACGGCCGACTCATCCGAGGGGATCGAAGCCTTGCCGCGATCCCCGGCCGAGCCGCCGGACACCGACTTAAAGATCCCGAATGCGGCCGCAAGCGCTAGTGCGGCGACCGCCACGATCGCAAGTGCCTTTTTCATCCGCAGCCTTCCGTCATGCGCCGGGTCACCCCGGCAGCCGTTTCGAGGCTACAACCGGACGCGGACGCGGGCAATGGGCCGTTCGGCACGTTCAGTCCCGTCCACGCAGTGAGCCTAGGGGCAGCCGTTCTCGCTGGATACACGCTTGTCTAGACGGTGGAGCGGGGCATTCGCTTCCCTCGCCGTTCGCGATGCCGGCAGGTCGCGCTCCGCGTTGGCGCCGAACTGCGGCTTGTTTCAGCCGCCGGCCAGCTGCGCGGCGAAAGCAGCGACACGGCGACCAGCCTCGCGGAGTCGTTCCTCGGGCTCGTCCGTAAAGATGAACCGGACGACGTAATTGCCGTAGTCGTCGCTCCCCCACCCGCGCATCGGCGTAACCGCGACGTCGTGCTCGGCGAGCAGCCGGCGGCAGAAGGTGTCGGCGTCGAGACCAAGCTGCTCGATGTCGCCAACGAAGAAGTAGCCGCCCTCCGGGCTGACCGTGCGGATGCCTGGAGCGGCCGCGAGCTCGGAGAGCAGCGCGTCTCGGTTTCGCTGGAAGGTCGCCGTGAGCTGCTCCTGCCACTCTTGGGGACCGGAGAGGGCAGCCGCTGCGCCGGCCTGACAGAACCCGCTCGGCATGATTCCGTTGAAGATGTGGGTGTTCTCGAGCGCCGCCGCCAGCGCGCGAGGCGCGGCTGCCCAGCCGATACGCCATCCGGGCATCCCGTAGTTCTTGGACATGCACCCGACGACCACCGTCCGGTCGCGCATGCCGGGTACGGCGGCCGGGTGCGCGAGCCGCCGGCCGTCGTAGAGAACCTTGTCGCACGCACCGTTGAAGATCAGCGGCAGGTCGTGCTCGATCGCGGCGTCCGCGAGCGCCTGGATCTCGTCGGCAGTGAAGACCGTTCCGGTCGGGAGGCTCGGCGAGGCGACGAAGATGGCGCGACAGCGCGCCGCCTGTCTCCGTGCGTCCTCCCTGTCGAGCGCCCAGCGGCCTTCCGCCTCGACCAGGCTCGTGAAGACCTGCTCCCCGCCGGCGAGCCGCACTCGCTGCGCCATCCCGGAGTACGTCGGGTTGGTCAGCAGTACCGGGTCGCCCGGCTCGATCAGCACCAGGAGTGCGTTGAGCAGCGACTCCCCGGCGCCCCCGCTGATGACGATCTCGCCCTCAGGGTCGTACTCGAGCCCGAAGTCCTCGCGCAGACGCGCGGCGACCGCGTCGCGCATGGTGCGCAGCCCGCGTAGCGGTAGGTAGCTGTTGTGGTCGTCGTCGCCGACCGCATCGCGGGTCGCGGCGAGGACGTGTTCGGGCGGGGTCAGGTAGCTGTCGGCGTTCTCGAGCCGGAACGCCCCCGGCCGGGCGTCGGCCAGGTCGGCCATGTCGGCCATCGTCATCCGCATCATGCTGCGCACGCGTGCAGAAGGAGTAGGGGTCATGGCTCCTCCAGGTCGGCGGGCCAGCCTACGGCACTGCGCAGCAGGGCACACGACGGCCCGGGAGCCAACGGAAACCTGACGCCAACGCTGTTCGATGGGCCGTGCCCACGGGTTGCGCGCCGTCTGTGAGTCGTTTGCCTAACAGCGCACCACGCCGCCGATGCGTGCGACGTCGGCGCGCAGCGAGGCGGTGCCTACCAACAGCTTGAGCCCTGCCAGCCCGGCGCACGCCTTCGCCTGCCGACGGCTCGCGAGCGCCGACAGAATCGCGTTCACGCGCTTGGCGAGCTGCTTGCCGCCGCGCTGCTTCGCCAGCTTGGTGCGGAGCGCGCGCAACTGTTCGGGCGCGCCCGCGATGGTGACGGCGAACGAAGCCGTCGCCGAGTTGGCGGAGTCGTCGGCCGCGCTGCAGCGGACGACCGACCGCCCGATCTTGAAGAGCGAGCCGCTCGCCGGCCGGCACGACACGGTCGGGCTCGCGTCGGCGGAGTCGGTGGCAGTTACGCGGAACGAGACGCGCGCACCCTTCGACGAGGTCGCATTCGCCGTCAGCCCTCGCGGGGCAACCAGCTTCGGCGCCGCGGTATCGCCCACTGTCACCACGAACGTGCCGGCGGCCGTGTTGCCGCTCGCGTCGCGCGCCGAGCACGAGACTGTCGTCGTGCCGAGCGCGAAGGTCGCGCCTGACGCGTGCGAGCACGACAGGGTCGGTGACGGATCGACGGCGTCCGCTGCGCTCACGGCGAAGGACACCGGCGCGCCGGACGGCCCTGTCGCTTCTACGCGAGGCGCGGCCGGGAGCGTGAGTGCAGGAGCCGTCGTGTCCTGCACGCGGACGGCGAACGTCCCGCCGGCGGTGTTGCCGCTCGCGTCGGTCGAGGTGCATGAGACCGTCGTCGTCCCGAGCCCGAAGGCAGAACCGGAGGCGGGCGCGCACGAGAACGCCGGCGCGTCGTCCAGGTCGTCGGTCGCGCTCGCCGAGTAGCCGACCGCCGTGGTCGGACCGGTCGCCTCGACCGGGGCAGGCGAGGGCAGTGCAAGGGTCGGCGCGGTCTTGTCGAGGAAGAGTCCCGCCTTCCGTGCCGCGGCCGCACCGCCGACGACCGGCAGCACGATCTTGCTCAGCCGCGTGTCGAGCGTGACGTTCAGCGACGGCGCGAAGACGATGGTCGTGGCGTTGAAGCCGCCGTAGTCCTTGTAGCTCGAGACGACGATCACGCCGATCCGGTGGCCGGCCGGGAACACGTAGTCGTTGGCGATGAGCGGGAACGTCAGCCTGTACGGCGTCGCCGAGCGCGAGCGGCAGTGGGCTCGCGAGCGACTCGCGGTTCTGCGCGTCCATGATCCCGTTCGCGACGAGCCAGTTCGTGACCGAGACGGTCGGCTTGATCTGCTCGACGTAGCAGGCGCTGTCGAGCCCGAAGCTCTCGCCCCAGCACGAGCTGTTCGGCGAGTTCGATGACACCGTCGCCGGTCAGATTCGGCCTGACGAACGGATCGGAGTGGTAGTCGACGAGCAGCGCCCCGAGGTTGGCGCTCGTCTGGTCGAAGGAGGCGTGCAGGTCGATGGTCGGCACGCCGGAGATGTGGACGTCGCGCCGCAGCACCGGCGAGAGGAAGACGCGGCGGTTCACCTGTGCGCCGTCCGGCGTCGCCATCGTCGCGGCCTCGGTCTGCGTCGTCAGTCGGCGAACGAGAGCGAGTCGGTCGCACCGCCGCCCGTGAACGCGCCGATCGTGCCCGGGGATCGCAGCCGCTCCCGTTGAGGAAGGCGTCCACGTTGGCGGTGCCGGGCAGCGGCCAGTCGGCGACGTCCTCGAAGACGTCCGTCGAGCGCTCGATGGTGGCGCGCGGCTCGCTCATGATCCCGTTCTGGATGCCGAGCAGCCAGTGGTCGAACCAGCGGTGGAGCGTGTCCACCCAGACCGCGCGCCGGTAGGAGAACGGGTCGATGTGGCCCTCCTGCGAGAGCCACAGCTTGCGCGGGACGTTGTTCGCGGCGAGCCCGGCCCACCAGTTGGAGAGGTGGTTCATGCGGACGTTGTTCTCGTTCAGCCCGAAGGAGGCGAGCACGGACGCCTTCACGTTCGCGACGTTGGCGTTGTAGTCGCGGGCGCGCCAGAAGTCGTTGAGGTCGCCGGTGGCATCGCCGTCCTCGTTGTTCATGGCGGTGCGGCTGTTGGCGCAGATCGGCCGCCGGTCGGGCGGCATGACGCCGAGCGTGGCGGCGGACGCGTTGTTGGTGCCGACGACGGTCGCCAGCTGGTTGGGGTAGTGCGTCGTGTTGAAGCGCAGCCCGTTCGAGCGCGAGTAGTCGTACCAGCTCGAGATCGCGGCGATGGGGACGATGGTGGTGAGCCCGTCGACCCCGGTCGCTGCGACGCCGTTCGGCAGCGTGCCTGTGTACGACTTGCCGATCATGGCCGCCTTGCCGTTGTCCCAGTCGGCGACAACGGCGCTGCCGCCAGAGACCGCGTTGAAGGCCTGCACGCGCCCCTGCAGCCAGTCGATGACGGCCTTCATGCTGGCGATGTCGCCGGGCCCGCCGTGCAGCGGGCAGCCGGTCGAGAAGGCCGTCCCGTTGGCGTGGGCCAGCAGGACGGCGTACCCGCGCGGGACGAAGTAGTTGTCGTACCAGAGCGGGAACCGGTCGGCCGTTCCGCCCGCGGTCGTGTGCAGGTGCTGGCCCGCCTCGCCGCTCGACGTCCAGTACGGGCTCGGCTCGACGATCGCCGGCACCTTGAGCCCTGCCGCCGTCTCGAGCGGGCGGATGATGTCGAGCGCCACGCGGTCGGTGACCGCGTCGCCGTCCTGGTCGATGCCGGCCACCGGCACCCAGACCCGCTCGCGGATCGCGTGCTCGTAGCTGTAGGCGACGGCGGTCTTGCCGTCCGGGCCGATGACGAAGGCCGGGTCAGCGGCGACGGCCGAGACGGCAAAGAGAAGCAGGCCGCACAGCGCGGCCCCGGCTAGCGCGAGAGCTGCCCGACCGCGCACAACCGAATTGTCCGGCGTGAGAACGGCGCGGTCAACGCGGCGAGGACTTCGCGCGTTGCGGATTCAACGCCGGGCCGGCAGCAGCCCAAGCACCACGGAGAGCGCATCGTCCACTTCCTCGAGCTCCGCGCGCGTGAGCGATCCGACCGGCGAACCAAGCCTGGACGCGTCGACGGCGCCCACCTGCTCGACGAGCACACGCGTGTGCCCCCCGCGCACGGTGATCTCGGGGCGAAACGACGCGGGCTGCGCGCCCGTCGACGTCGGCGCGACGATCACCGTCGACAGCGCGAGCAGGGCGTCGGCCTGAACGACGACGCCGTAGCGCGCGCCTTGCTGCTCATGACCCCGCGCTGCCCGTGGTGGCCGGAGACGAACGACGTCACCGCGGCGCACGGAGCGACTCCATCAGCGACGCAACCTCGAGCGCCTCCGCGCGGTCGCCCTCGTGAGCCGCGAGCGCTGAGGCTTCCAAGGCGAGGTCGTCCGCCTGCTGAGCGGCGTCGATAATCGCCCGCCGGATTGCCTCTGAGCGGCTCGTGCCGTTCCTCGTGAGCGAGCGAAGTGCTCGCTGCGTCGCCGCGTCGAGCCGCAGTGAGATGGCGCGCTCCTTCATCCCCGGACTGTATCACGCAATGTGATACACAACTGTGACGGAACGCGCAGCCAACAGTCGCTGCCGCGGCCGACGTGCCTCAGTTTCCCGTTTCGACTCCGTTTTGTTCGACACCCGGTCGCACGACTGCGACCACCTGAGCTGCGGCCTTCGACAGCGAAGACGAGCTCAACGTTGCCGCGGGGATGTCGATTTCTGGAACGGGAGCAGCTGCAACTGGTCGAGGTCGCCGCCCCATTCGTGGTCGACCCCGCGCGACGCAAGGAGCTCCTCTACCCGCCGCTCCAGCTCCTGCTGGAAGCGCGGCTCGCCGGTGGTGAGGAGCCTCGACAGTGCGCCGCCGAGGCTGCCCCGCTCCCACCCCTGGCGGCGCTCGAGCTCAGGGAGCATCCCGGCGAGCCCGTCGTGGTACGGCGGCCAGTGGCGCTCCAGACCGCACAGGGTCCTCACCAGATGGAGCGCCGACTCGGCCGCGTGGAGGCGCCCGCCGAGTTCGTCGCCGCGTAGCCAGGACTTGAGCGAGCGGACGTAGGAGTTGAGGTACGAGTCGTACTCCATCGCGACCGCCGCGTGTGCCCGCTCGGCGCCCGCGAGCCGTATCGCCTCGAGGGCCGGTCCGATCTGACCCCTGTCCGGTCGAGGACGACGACGGACGAGTCGTAAGTGGCCATCCACCAGCCCGGCTCGCCGCCGGCGAGCCGCTGCAGATGGGCGATGCTCTGGTAAAGGGTGTCGAGGGGCGGCGAGGAGCGCTTCTCGTGCAACGTCCCCTGCTGCTTTCGGCGCTGGTACGCATCCTCAGTGACGATGCGAATGACGTCCCAGTCGGAGCCGGGCCGCGCGAAACCACTCGCACGCGAGCCGTCGCCGACGATCAGGCCGAGGGTCTCTGGGTCGGCGTCCAGTTCCTTCCTGAGCTCGGCCGGGAGATCCTGAAGAGCCGGGGCGGCACCGTCGGCCACGCGGTGGATCCTCGCAAAAGCTCGGTGCGCCACGCGCGCTTACCCAGCGTCACGGCGAAGCAAGCGGTGCTGGGCTCGAACCAGCGACCCCCAGCTTGTCGAGCTGGTGGTCGCATGTGGCAGTGAAGATGTCCGTTGCGTGCGTTACCTCAAATCCTTGTTCGACTCCATGTCGAACCACATTGCGAACAGCGTGAACTGCGTGCCCGAGATCAACAGCAGCGCGACGAGCACGATCGTCGCCGGGGTGATGTCGTTGCCGGCGATGCGGAGGGCGGTCTCGATCACGCCGAGCGTCAGACCGGCGAGCGTGAGCAGGAACCCCAGCACGTAGAAGAAGACGAGCGGGTGGAAGTCGCGGATCACGTACTTCTGCGCGAGGCGCCACCAGAAGCGCCGGAAGAGCAGCCACGAGATCGCCGGGATGACGCGGCGCAGCTTGATGCCGGAGCGCTCGCCGACGCCGTAGATCGGGCGCGAGGGGAAGTCGCGCACGCGGGCGTTCCAGACGTTCAGCTGCACCAGCATGTCGTTGGGGAAGCCGTAGCGCGGGTAGAGGCGGTCGAGGTCGAGGCGGTCGAGCTCCTCGCGCGAGATCGCCGTGTAGCCCGACTGCGAGTCGGCGACGTGCCAGTAGCCGGAGGCGATCTTCGTCAGCAGGCTCAGCACCGCGTTGCCGAGGTAGCGCGTGCGCGGGATCAGCTTCCAGGCCTCGCCGGTGAAGAGGCGGTTCGCCTTCGCGTAGTCGACCTCGCCGCGCGCGACCGCGCCCGCGAGCACCGGCAGGTCGGCCGGATCCATCTGGCCGTCGGCGGCCATGACGCAGGTGACGTCGACCTTCTCCTCGCGCGCGCGGCGGTAGCCGCTGGAAATCGCGGCGCCGACGCCGGAGTTGCGCTCGTGGCGGATGACCTCGACGCGCGGGTCTCCTCGCTCGCGTCGCCTTCGCCACGGTCGCGTCTTTCGAGGCGTCGTCGACGACGTAGATGCGGTCGACGAACGACGGGATGCCGGCGAGGGTGGAGGCGATCAGCTGCTCCTCGTCGTGCGCCGGCACGACGACGGCGATCCGCTTGCCCTCGAGCACCTCTAGCGGGTGGCGCGCCGGGCGGCGATCGGCGCCCAGATCACGGCGGCCAGCGCGCCGAGCAGCAGGCCGAGGAGGCCGCCGACCAGCATCGAGGTGCGCTTCGAGCGCGCCGTCGTCTCAAAGGCGACGGCTGGCTCGAGCACCTGGGCGCGCTCGAAGTTCTCGGCCAGCGAGAGCAGCACCTTCGTCTCCTGGGCCGCCTCCTCGGTGGCCGCTCGGCGCTCCTCGAGGTTGCCGACCTGCGTGACGAGCACCAGCTGCTCGACCGGGGAGAGCTCGGACGCCTGGCTGAGCGCGCGGTCGAAGCCGGCAATGCGTTTGTCGAGCGAGGCGATGCGCGCCTCCTGCGCCTCGAGCTGCTCCTCGAAGCCGGCGATCTTCGCCTCCGCGTACGGCGAGACCTCCGCCACCACGGCCGCCGCCAGCGCGTTCGCGGCCCGCGCGGTCTTCTGCCGCTGCGTGCCGGTGACGGAGATCTCGTAGAGCGGCGCTTGCGTCCCAGCGACCCGCCTCGCGCCGCCGACGGACTGCGTCGAAATCTTCCCGCGCAGCTGCGCTGGTCGCAGGTCGGCCGCCTGGGCGGCGCGGCGGATGACGGCCTCGGAGGTGACGATCTCGCGGACAACGCTCGGCTGCGTCTGGAATCCCGGTACCTGGTTGTTCGAGGTCGGCGTCAGCGGAACGCCGAGGCTCAGCGTCGCCTCGGCCTTGTAGACCTGCTTGCCCCCGACGGCGAGGAAGAGCCCGACGACCAGCCCGATGGCGAGCCCGACGAGCGGCAGCCACCAGTGGGCCGTGATGCGGTTCCAGTAGCGGCGCAGGTCGACCTCCTGCTCGGCGTGCAGGTCGAGGTCGTCGAGTTTCGGCTCGCGCCGGCGCGTTGGCGCCTCACGTTGCAGGCTCATCGGCGGATCACCCTACCGCTCGTAACAGATTGTCACTTGCCATTCGGGCGCGGCAGCATGGCGTAGATGCGCGTGTGGCCGACCAGGTAGATGCGCTGGCGGCCGCCGATCACGCCCGCGTACTTGCCGTCGTTCCAGCGCCAGAGCTCCTTGCCGGTGCGGGCGTCGAGGGCGAACGTGCGCTGGTTCAGGGTCGAGAAGTAGACGACGCCGTCGATCACCGTCGCCGAGCCGGCGATCCGGCCGCGCGCGTTGAACTTCCAGATGACGTCGCCCGTGGCCGCGTCGAGCGAGTAGAGGTTCCGGTCGTGGGAGCCGATGTAGACGCGCTGCTGCCAGACGGCCGGCGAGCCGTAGACGTAGTTGTCCGTCCCCTGCGACCAGCGCAGCTTGCCGGTGTTGGCGCCGAAGGAGTAGACCTTGCCGTCGGTGCCGCCGATGTAGACGCGCGAGTAGGCGACCGCCGGCGTCGAGTAGAAGCGGCCGCGCGGGCCCAGGCGCTTCTGCGCCGCCGCGCGCCAGATGCGGCGGCCGGTGGCCGCGTTCAGCGCGTAGACGCCGTGGTCGTACGAGCCGACGTAGACGCTGCCGCCGCGGTGGGCGAGGCCGCCCTTGATCTCGCCGCCGGTCTCGTGCGTCCAGAGCTGCCGGCCGGTGCTGGCGTCGTAGGCGTGCACGCGGCCGCGCCAGTCGCCGACGAAGACGCGGTTGTTGACGACGAGCGGCGACGACTCGCTGGGGCCGAGGGTGACGCGCCAGCGCACGGCGCCGTCGCGCACGCGCAGCGCGACGAGCTCGCCGTCGATGCGGTCGTCGTCGGGATCGCGGTTGCACGGCGGCTTGTTGAGGAAGACGGCGTAGACGGTGTAGTTGGCGATGGCGGGCGAGGCAGCGGCGCAGCGGCCGGTACGCAGCACCCAGTCGACCTTGCCGCGGCGCGCCTGCAGCGCGATCAGGCGGCCGTCGTTCGTCTGGAAGAACAGCGTCCCGTAGCCGAGCACCGGCGGAAACTCCACCAGGCTCTTGGCGCGGTACGTCCACACCGCGCGAAACGGCGGCTGGATGACGGTGCTGTCGTCGGCGCGGCGGCGCCGCTCGTCGTAGCCGAAGGTCGGCCAGCGCACCTTCGAACGCGGCGGCTGGATGACCGGCTCCTCCTCGGTCACGAACTCGACCGTCGAGGAGCCGCGGATGTCCTGGCTGTCCTGCCAGCGCTGGTAGGCGAAGACGGCGCCCACGCCGGCGACGAGCAGGACGACCGCGCCGGCAACGGCGAGGACACGCCAGACGGTGAACTTCACGCCTTGGGCGCGACGGCGTACAGGCGCGAGAAGCCGTGCAGGAGCAGGCGGCTGGCGTTGCCCGACACGGGGACGTACTGCCCGTCAGGGAAGGTGTAGACGAGCTTGCCCGTGCGGGCGTCGGCTCCGTAGATGCGGCCGCGGATGGAGGCGAAGTAGACGATGCCGGCGACAATCGTAGGTGCGCCGGAGATCGGGCGGCCGGTTGGTACGCGCCAGAGCGTCTCGCCGGTGCGGGCGGAGACGGCGCGCAGGTAGCCGTCGTGGGAGCCGAAGTAGACGCGGCCGCCCCAGACGGCGGGTGACGAGTAGACGTAGCGGCCCGCGGAGACGCGCCAGCGGACGGCGCCGCTCCGCGAGAAGGCGGTGACGGAGTTGCCGGTCGAGCTCGGCACGTAGATCGAGCCGTCGGCGGCGGCGGGCGTGCCGTAGACGCGGCCGTTGACGGCGCCCGTCCAGCGGCGGGCGCCGGTGTCGGCGTCGAGCGCGAGCACCCTGCCGCCGTAGTCGCCGAGGTAGAGCGTGTCGCCGACGATGGTGGCGCTCGAGGTGATCTTCGAGCCCGCCGAGTGGCTCCAGCGCAGGCGGCGCTGCTCGAGGTCGAGCGCGTACACCTGGCCGTTCCAGGCGCCGAAGTAGTCGACGCCGTCGCGGACGACCGGCGACGACTCGACGGCCGAGCCGATCGTGTAGTGCCAGCGCAGGCTGCCGTTGCGGCGGTCGAAGACGCGGACGACGCCGTCCATGCCGTGGACGACGAGGTCGTTGCCGGCGACGGCGGCCGAGGAGGCCGTCTTCGAGCGGGTCTCGGCGCGCCAGGCGACGTCGCCGGTGCGCATCGAGAGGGCGGTGACGGTGCCGCGGAAGTTCGTCACGTAGGCGATGCCGTCCGAGACGACGGCCGGGAACTCGAGCATCGAGCCCATGCCGCGGCTCCAGACGACGCGGAAGGGCGGGCGCAAGCGAATCGCGGGCTGCACCTGCGTGCGCTTCGGCGTGACGCCGTACATCGGCCACTGGTTCGACGAGCGGTAGACGCGCAGCGTGATCTGGCGGTGGTTGAAGGTGACCGGGAGCGTGCGGGCGCGGTAGCCGGGGGCGTTGATCTCGACCGTGCGGGTCGTGCCGCGGCGGACGGGGAACCGGGCGTAGCCGCTCTTGCCGGTCGCGTCGCGCAGCGTGCCGACGCGGACGCGGGCGCCGGGGATGCGGTGGTTCAGGTCGCCGTCGACGACGACCACGTAGGTGCGGCGCGCGTTCTTTGCCTCCGGTACGACGGACTGGAAGGCGTCTGCGCTCCGCCTGCGGCTCGGTCAGCGAGGGCGCGAGCGGCGACGTGCGCTGCTCACGGGACGCGTCGTCACCCTCACCCGCACAACCGGCGAATGGGATCGCGAAAGCGAGCAGCACGAGGTAGACCCCTCTCGGCAAGCGGCGCACGGTAGCCCGAGGTTCGGCGCGTACCTAGGGCAGTCCTGGCTTTCTTCACAGAAGCTTCAACTGCGAAGAACCGGGTCAGTCCCCTCCGGCGACGGTGAAGCTGTCGCCTCCGGGGACAGACCCTGCTACCTGGTGCCGGCGGCCTTTTCCCAGACGGGCGGGACGCCTTCGCGGAGGTAGCGCACGAGCGAGACCAGCGTCGCCCAGGTGACGAGCGCGTAGTAGTAGGCCAGGCTCGCGAGCGGGACCGGCAGGCGCAGGCGGCCGGCGAGGGCGAGGCCGAGCCAGGCGAGCTGGCCGGCGAAGGCGAGCGCGTAGACGCCGCCGCGCGGGGCGAGCACGACGCTCGTCAGGAAGAGCGCGACGTGCAGGACGCCGCTGCCGTAGCGGAGCAGGCGGTGCGAGACGAGCTCCGCCAGGTAGAGCGGCGGGACGCCGCTCAGCATCTCGCCCTCGACCAGGTGCTGCCAGGCCCACGGGAACATGCGCACCTTGCGGCCGTACTCGTCCTCGAGCTCGGGCGGGGGCTGCTCGTAGGCGATCGCCTCGGGCTCGTAGACGGCTCGGCGGCCGCGCTTGACCATCGCGTCGGGCAGGCCGAGGTCCTGGCCGAAGCGGTGGCTGACGTAGTCATCGCGGAGCGCGGCGTAGATGGAGCCGTTGCCGCCGGTGATCGAGCCGAGCTGCGACTCGCTGCGGCGGATCCACATCTCGTAGCGCCAGTAGAGGCCCTCGCGGTTGGAGCCGTCGGGCGTCAGCAGCCGCAGCTGGCCGCAGACGTAGCCGACGTCCGGATCGGCGAAGTTGCGGACGAGCAGGCGCAGCGCGTTCGGCTCCCAGGTCGAGTTGGCGTCGGTGAAGGCGACGACCGGCGTCGTCGTCTCCGGGACGGCGCGGTTGAGCGCCGCGAGCTTGCCGCCGCGCTCGCAGCGGAGCAGGCGGATGCGGGAGTCCTTGGCGGCCGCGGCCTCGACGAGCTCGTCGGTGCGGTCACTCGAGGCGTCGGAGGCGACGAGGACGGAGAGCTTGTCGGCCGGGTAGTCGAGGGCGAGCAGGTCGTCGAGCCGGCGCTCGATCACGTCCTCCTCGTTGTGCGCGGGGACGATGACGGTGACCTCGGGCTCGATGTCGTCCTTGCGCACGGGCCGCGGGCGCAGGCGCGCGAGCACCGCGGCGGCGACCGGGTAGCCGGCGTGCGTCCAGAGGATCGCGCCCAGGCTGCCCCAGAAGAGGCCCTTGATCAGCACCGGGGGAGGCTACCGGGCAGGCAGCCGCTGTTAGCGCTAGTCGGTCAGCGACTCGAGCGCCACCGCGGTGGCCAGCAGCAGCCCCTCGTCCTCGCCGGGCGCGATCTCGATCCCGTAGCTGTCGCGGACCCGGAACCACTTCTTCGAGACCGTGGCAACGGTCGCACCGTCGCGCTCGATCTCGTACTCGTGGTCGACGATGTTCCCGTGGGCCTTCAGCCCGGGGCCGCCGGCGACGTCGATCGAGAAGCGGTCGCGGATGCCGACGAGCGCCTTGTGCACGGTCGCGATCGTCTCGTCGCCGCGCTCGATCGTCATCTTGTCGCGGACGCTGAGCTTGCGCTCCTGGATCTTCGCCACCTCCTGGTCGGAGGCGTCCTTCAGCAGGATCGTCTCGCGCATGCGCATGGCCTTGCCGTCGACGCGGTATGCCTTGTTCCCGTCCCCGTCCTCGATCCAGAAGTCGTCGCCGATCGAGACCATCTTCTCGCGCATGACGAAGCGTCGCCCGTCCGGCCCGTCGTCACCTCTGCGGAACCGACCCATTGCTCCTCCCTTCGGGGTTGCCACCAGCGTGGCAGCACAACCGCTGCCGGTCGTCATCCCGTTGGCGTGACGGGCACAAACAGACGGCCGTACCGTGCTCAGTTCAGCAGGATCAGCACGGGTCCCGCCGTGGGGTTCCCGGCTGTGCTGTACGTCGCGATCGTGACCTGCGTCCCGGCCGGGCACGCGCCGACCCGGCCGATGTTCGCGCTGGCGATCAGCGTGTGCGAGCCGGTGTAGACGCTCGAGACGACAACGTGGCTCGGCGTGAACGAGAGCCCGCTCAGGCAGACGAGATTGACGCCGGCGAGGTTCACGTTCGGGTTGGTGATGTTCTTGGCCAGGCTCACCGATCCGTCGATCTCGATCAGCGCGTGGGCGCGCGCCGTTCCGGCCGGGCCCGCCGGTCCTTGCGCGCCTGCGGCGCCCTGTGATCCCGTGGCGCCCTGTGGTCCTGTGGCGCCCGTTGCGCCGACCGGACCGGGCGCCCCGCGGTTGCCCTTGAGGCTCGCGATTGCCTGCTTCGAGAGGTCCGCGCGCTGCAGCGAGCCGTTGACGACCTGCGCGGAGCGAACGCTGTCCCTGGGCACGACGAAGGCGGCGTAGCTCGTCCCGCTGAGGGCGACGAAGAGCGCCAGCAACGAGATCGCGGTCGCGGGCGACGGCAGCTTCCGGGGCAGGTCGATGACAGGCCAGTGTGCGGCCGCCGCCGGACGGCTCTTAGCGCTGACGCCGGTACGCGGGGAAGAAGCCGCTCAGATCCGTCGTGGTCGCCGCCGAGGGCTCGGTAGGAGTCGGCGTCGTGGACGGCCTTGCCGATCCACATCGGGCACTCGCCGTCCGGGTCGAAGCGGCGCTTGAACTCGTGCAGCGAGTCGCGGCCGCCGCCGACGCCGCCGCCGAGGTGGAAGCGCTCGTAGCCGCGCTCCTGGGCCCAGCGGGCGATCTCGTAGAGAAGCAGCGTGGTAGCGCCGAGCTTGCGGCCGCGGTCGGAGGCGGCGCCCAGGTGGTAGTGGAGCCAGGGCGGCGAGGCGAGGCAGAGCGCGCTCGCGACGACGTCGGCGTCCTCGAAGGCGTGGAAGCGGACGAGGCTGTCGCCGAGCCGGTCGAGCGCCTGCCAGTACTCGCCGGGGAAGAAGTAGAAGGCGGCCGCGTTGGCGCGGCGCATCGTGTCCTCGTAGAGCGGCGCGAAGCCGCCGACGCCGGTCGCCTGCTCGACGGCGAGCCCGGCCTTCTCGCCCTTGCGGACGACGTTGCGGTGCTTCGAGTGCATGCGGGCGAGCAGGTCGCCCTCGAGCCGCCAGCCGATCGTCGGCGCCAGCTCCTCGAGCGCGAGCGGCGCGCCGGCGCCGCTCTGGAAGAGCGGGTGGAAGCGGACGAAGGTGGTGACGACGCCTCGCTCGCGGCACCACGTCTCGTAGGCGGGCCAGAAGGCGGCCGGGTCGCCGCCTGCCGGGCCGCCGTAGCCGTACGGGGTGATGACGTCGTGACTGCGAACGGCTGGGGTCAGTCCGCTGCGGAGGCGACGGTGAAGCTGTCGCCTCCGGGGACAGACCCGACGGACGTTGTTGAACGCGACGTCGCGGAGGATCGCGGCGAAGACGGTGCCCTCGTGCTCGAGCAGCAGCGGCTCGCCGGGCTCGAGCACGCAGGCGCTCTCGACGTAGGCGCGGCGGTAGTAGGCGTCGGCGAGGCCGAGCTCGCCCAGGAGCCCGTCCCAGGCGGCGGGCTCGACCTCCCTCACTCGCGACCGGGTCCGGAGACCGGCTCCCGGGCGGCCCGCGCGCGCTCGATGTTGAGCGTGTCCTCGATCGGCTCCGGGTCGGGGCGGCCGAGCTGCGTGAAGGTGGCGAGGACGATGCGGGCGTCGAGGCGCAGCGACCAGTTCTCGACGTACCAGCGGTCGAGCTCGAAGCGCTCCTGCCAGGGGATCTCGTCGCGGCCGTGGATCTGCGCCCAGCCGGTGATGCCGGGCTTGACGTCGAGCCGGCGGCGATCCTCGGGCGCGTAGTTGGCCACCTGCTCGAGCAGGTCGGGGCGCGGGCCGACGATGCTCATCTCGCCGCGCAGCACGTTGACGAGCTGCGGCAGCTCGTCGAGGCTCGTCCGCCGCAGGAAGCGGCCGCTGCGGGTGATACGCGGGTCGTTGGCGACCACCCCGAACGGATCGTCGGAGAGCTGCAGCCGGCGGCCGAGCTCGATCGCGTCCGGCACCATCGTCCGGAACTTGAGCATCGAGAAGGGCGTGCCGCCCTTGCCGGCGCGGTCCTGGCGGAAGAAGACGGGGCGGCCCGACTCGGCCAGGATCCAGAGCGAGATCCCGCCGAAGACGGGCGACAGGACGACCAGGCCGGCGGCCGCGAGCACGCGGTCGGCGAGCGCCTTGACGAGCCTCACGGCACGAGCTCCCGGTAGACGGCCTCGTGCTGCTCGGCGGCGGCGTCCCAGGTGAGCGCGGCGCGCGCGGCGACCGTGCCGCGGAAGGCGGCGGCGAGCTCGCCCTCGTCGGCGAGCAGCGCGGCGCAGGCCTCGGCCAGCGCGGCGGGGTCCTCCGGCGGCACGACGCGGCCGGCGCCGTAGTCGCGGATCGCGTCCGGCAGGCCGCCGACGTCGGTGACCACCGCGGGCCGCCCGTGCCCGAGCGCCGTCGCGAGCACGCCCGAGGAGTCGATCTTGCGGTACGGCAAGACGGCAAGCGTACTGCGGTGCATGAGCGGGGCGATCTCCTCGTCGCCGATGAAGCGCAGCCGCCACTCGATCCGGTCCTCGACGCCGAGCCCGCGGGCGGCGGCCCGCGCCCACTCGAGCGCCTCCGGCTGGGCCACGTCGCCGGCGACGATCAGCCGCACCTCGGGCACGCGCTCCGCGATCGCCGGCAGGGCCTGCACCAGCAGGTCGAGTCCCTTGTACTCGCGCACGAGCCCGAAGAACAGGAGCGTCGCGCCGCTGGGCGGCTCGGTCTCGGGCTCGGCCGCGGGGAAGACGGGGTGCGGGATGCGGACGAGCTTCTCGCGCGGCACGCCGAGCTCGGCGAGCTGGTCGACGGCCCGCTGCGACTGCACGATCACGCGCTCGACGAGCGCGAGCGCCTCGTCCCAGGCGCGCCGGTTGCGCTCCAGGCGGGGCACGACGTCGTGGGCGGTCAGCACCGTCGGCTGGCGGCGGGCAAGGCGGCGTAGCCAGTGGATGTCGTAGCGCGGGATGGCGAGCCACTGGACGTGGGCGACGTCGGGTTGCAGCGCGCGCACGCGACGCAGGAGGCGCAGCACACTCGGCAGGTACTCGACGCCCTTCAGGAGCAGGCGGGCGCGGGCGCGGGGCGCGCGTCGCGAGAGGCGCGAGGAGAGCGGCAGGAAGAGCTCCTCGCGCCGGTAGCCACCGGGCGGCGGCACGTCGCCGTGGGCGAAGGGCGAGGCCAGCAGCGTGACCTCGTGGCCGCGCCGGGCGAGCGCCGAGGCGAGCTCGTGGTCGTACGGCACCGTGAAGCTCGGCGGGTCGAGGAGGGCGATGCGCACGGCTCAGGCGAGCTTCGCGCGCAGGTACGAGAGCACGCCGAGCCCGGGCAGCGGATCGTCCGCCGCGAAGACGCCGCGCACCTTCTGGCGCTGCAGGTAGGGCTCGAGGAAGGCGCGCGACGGAGAGCTCGCGCCGGCGGGCCAGCTCCAGCGAGACCCAGACGTCCTTGGCGAAGAAGCTCCAGAAGACCTGGCCGCCGAAGTGCAGCGGCTCGGGCTCGGGGCGGCCGCAGAGGTCGTCGTAGGCGATGCGGGCGAGGTCGACGTAGCGGCTCATGCCGACGCCGGCCCACATCGGCACGCGCGTGTTGACCTCGAGCAGCTTGAAGCTGTCGTCGCGCCGGTCGTAGGCGAACTCGACGTGGCCGAAGCCGCGGTAGCCGGCCGACTCGAGCAGCCGCGTGCCGAGCTCGAGCACGCGCGGCTCGGGGCCGGTGCGGAAGACGGCGCTCGTGCCGAAGCGGACCGGCCCCTGGCGCACCTTGACGCCGGTGACGGTGGCGAGCGTGCGCCCGCTGCGGCCGACGTAGGCAAAGAGCGACCAGATGCCGTCGGTCGAGTCGGGGACGAGCTCCTGGACGACCGTGTCGAAGCCGCGTGCGCGCGCCTCGCGCCAAGCCTCGACGAGCGCGTCGACGGTCGACGCCTCGATCACCTTCTGGCCGAACGAGCCTGCGAAGTGCTGGCCCTCGACCGGCTTGAGCAGGAACGGTGGCCGCAGCTCGAGGCTGCGGAGCGTCTCCTCGGAGTCGGCGGCCACGGTGGCGGGCGCGTCGAGCCCGGCGCTCGCGGCCTCGGCGGGCAGGTGCTCCTTGTGGCGGAGCCGCCGCGTGATGTCGGGGTCGGGCGGCAGCGGCAGCTCGAAGCGCTCGGAGAGCTCGTCCCAGTGGCGCAGGACGAACTCGACGTGGTCGTCGCGCTCGGGCAGGAGCAGCGGCCGCACGGGGCCGTCGGCGAGCGGGCGCAGCGTCGCGAGCACGGCGTCGTCGCCGGAGACGACGTGGACGGCGTCGAGGTAGCGCGAGCGAACGCCGAACTCGTGCGGGTGCATGGAGACGCCGGTGACCGGGATGCCGAGCCGGCCGAGGCTGCGCGCGAAGCTGAGCCCGGCCCAGAGCAGGCCGAGCACGACCACCGGGCGGTCGGTCACTTCCGCCTGGGCCGCTCGCGTCTGCGTTGTCTCGGCAGTCGTCACCGGCCGGGACGGTAGACCACGCCGGCGCCTCGCTCGTCCGGCACGGAGTTGGTGCGTTTCGGTCACAGACACGTGCGCGGTTGCTCGGTACCGTCTGCGACGGGCGGGTGGTGGAGGACGTCTCCCCTTGGGAGGGCGGGGCATGGAGTGGGCCCGGCACTGTCCCGAAGGGGCATGTCCGGAAGGGTCAGCGGCCGACGAGGTCGCCGAAGACCTCGCGCACGAGGCTGTCGAAGCTCGCCGGCAGGGCGCCGTCGGAGCGGGCGAAGTCGCGCAGGAAGACGACGTAGGCGCGCCACTCCTCGCCGCGGTCGGGCCGCTCGGCGGCGTGCTCGGCGACCAGGCGCTCCAGCCGTTCGATCGTAAAGGCGCCGACAGGCGGTGAGGAGGCCGACCGGCGCGGCCGCGCCGGGGCGCCGACGGCCACGAGCTCAGGCGGCTCGGTCTCGTCCGGGACGGGAGCGCGCCCGCAGCTCCACCTCGCGCTCGAGGTCGCGCAGCTCGCGCGACTGCTGCTCGAGCTCGGCCTGGCGGCGCGCCGTCTCCGTCGCCTGGCGCTCCCGGTCGACCCGCTGGCGCTCGAGCTCCGCCGTCAGCCGCTGCTGGACGAGCGCCCGGCGGCTCAGCTCGCCGTCGCGCTCTGCCAGCTCGGCCTCGCGCCGCTCGAGGGCGGCAAGACGCTCGGCGACGGTGGCGTCGCCGGCGGCGGCCGATGCGGCGAGCTGCTCGAGCTCGCGCGCCCGCGCGACCTGGGTCGTCTCGAGCTCCGCCGCCCGCTGCTCACGTTCGGCCAGCTCCTGCTCGCGCCGCTCCGCATTCACGCGCGCGGCGTCGAGCTCGCGCCGCATTGCGCCGAGCTCCTGGCGCATGCGCCCGAGCTCCTCCGAGGCCGCCGCCGTCTCGCCGACCTTCGCCTCCAGTGCCTGCTCGCGGGCCGCTGCCTGCTTGAGCGCCCGGGCCGCCTCCTGCGCCCGGCGCTGCGACTCGCGCTCGGCCTCGGCCAGGGTGGCTTCCGCCTGGCGCCGCAGCGCGTCCGCCTCCCGCTCGGCCTCGGCCCGCACCGCCGCAACCTGCCGCTCCGCATCGGCACGTGCACGCTCGACCTCGTCGCGGATGCGGGTGGTGGCGGTCTGCCCGGCCATCAGCTCGGCCTCGCGCGCTGCCAGCGCGGCCCGCTCGGCCTCGAGCTGCTCGCGCTGCTCCTCGAGCTCAGTCCGGGCAGCCGCGAGCTCGCGCTCGGCGGCGCTCTCGGCCTTGCTGCGTGCCTCGAGCTCCGCGGTCAGACGCTGCTGTACGTGCAGCGTCGCCGCCAGCTCGCGGTCGCGCTGCTCCAGGAGCTGCTCGCGCTCGGCGACCGCCGCCTCGCGCCTGCCGAGCTCCTCATCCGCGCCGACGACCGCTGCCGCCCCCGCCTGCTTCAGCTCCCGCTCTCGCTCGTCGATTGCCTCCTCGCGCGCCGCCAGCCGCTCCTCGCGCCCGCCGAGCTCGCGTTCCCGCGTCTCGACGTCGAGCCGGCCGGCCGTCAGCTCCGCCCGTGCGGCGGCGAGCTCCTCCTGGGCCGCCACGGCGTCGCGGGACACGCTCGCCGCCTGCCCGGTCATCGTCTCGATCGCCTGCTCGCGCTCGGCCAGCGAGCTCTCCGCCCGCTCGACGGTGGCCGCGCGAGCCTCCAGCGCAGCACTCTCGGCGGACAGGCGGGCACGCAGCGTCTCGGTCGCCTGACGCTGCTCGGCGGCCGCCTGCTCGACCTCGGCTGCCGCCCGCTCGCGCCGTGCCAGCTCCGACTGCCGCTGGCGCAGCTCGGCGTCGTTCGCACCGACGACCGACCCCTGCTCGGCGATCGCGCGCTCGCGCTCGTCCAGCTGCTCTGCGCGCGCGGCCAGCTCGCGTGTGCGCGCCTCCAGCGCATCGCGTTCGAGCTCGAGGTCGGACTGGCGCGTCGTGAGGCCGTGCTCGAGCAGCTCGGCCTGCTCCCGCCGCCGGCCAAGCAATTCTTCGGCGCGCTCGAGCTCCGCCCGCCTGGCAACGAGCGCCGCCTCCTGCTCGGCGGCTGCGCCCTCGCGCTCGGTGAGCGCCGTCTCCCGCTCGGCCAGCTCGCGCTCCTGCGTCGTCCTGCCCGCCGCGTCCGCTGCCAGTGCCCGCTCCTTGTCGGCAAGCGTGCGCTCGCGCGTGTCGAGCTCCCGTCCGCGCCGCTCGAGCTCACCGACTGTGCGCTCCGAGCGGCGGTCGCGATCGCGAAGCGCCGTCTCGCGCTCCTCGACGGCGCGCGCGTGCTCGCGCTCACGCTCCGCCAGCTCGCGCTCGGCCGCGGCGAGCGCCTCGCCCTGGGTGTCGAGATTGCCGCGGAGAACGCGCAGCTTCTGGCCGGCGTCGTCCACCGACGCCCGCGCCGCCGCGAGCTCGCGCTCGCGCGCCTCGAACGATGCCGCCCGCTCTTCAAGCTCCCGCCCACGCGCCTCGAGACCGGCCTCGACGCCGTCGAGCTCCCGGCGCCGGTCGTCGAGCGCGTCGGCGGCAGCGGCCAGCTCCGGCTCGCGGGCGGCGAACGCGTCTCGGCGCTGGATCAGCTCCTGCTCGGCCTCGGCCCTGACGCGCGCCGCCGCCTCGTCGCGGATCACGAGCTCCTGGGCTTCCTCCGCGAGCTTCACGCGCTGCGCATCCAGCTCTGCACGCACGTTCTGGAGCTCCTGCTCGCGCTGTGTGACCGCCCGCGCGCGCTCCTCCACCTCGGCCACCAGGCGCACCCTGTTCGCCTCGAGCTCCTCGGCGGCCTGCTCGCGCTCGGCCAACGCCTTTTCGCGCGCAGCAGCCGCCGTGTCGGCCTCGCGCCCGCGCTCCTCGAGCTCCGCCTCGCGGCGTGCCAGCGCCGCCTCTGTGGCGGCCAGCGCCTCCCGCGCCTGCTCGGCCTCGGCGCGCTTGGCCTCGACGGCGGCGACCGCCTCGTCCACGGCAGTACGGCGCTCCTGCAGTGCGTTCAGCCCGGCGACGACCTCCCGCTCGCGCTCCTCGAGCGTCCGCGCACGCTCACGCTCGAGCGCGTCGGCCTCCTTCGTGCGCACGACTACCGCCTCCTCCGAGGCGACGAGCCGCTCCTGGGCCGCCCGAATCTCCCGTGCCCGAGTGTCGAGCTCGCGGCGCTCCTCCTCGAGGGCCGCAGTGGCCGTGTCGAGCTCGGAGGCGCGCTGCCCGAGCTCCTCGCTGCGGGCCTCGAGCCGCTCGCGGTCGGCCGCGACCTGCTGCCGCTCGCCCTCGACCGACGCGAGCGCCGCCCGCTGCTGCTCCAGCTCCTCGGCCCCCGCGTCGAGCTCGCGCCCGCGCTCCTCGAGCGCCGCCTCGCGCTCGCTCCAGCTCGCGTGCGCTCGTCTTCAGCTCGAGCTCCTGGGCCTCGAGACGGCGGCGCTCGTCGGCCGCGGCGCTCTTGGCTGCGCGCAGCTCGTCCTGCAGCGTGCCGGCGTCGCGCACTGCCTGCGCCGTCGTGCGCTCGCGCTCGACAAGCTCGGCGGAGAGCAGCTCCAGGCGGGCGCGCTCGGAGGACAGCTCGTCGCGCTCGGCGGCCACGGTCTTGGCGAGCCGGTCGGCCGCGACGCGGGCCGCGTCCGCCTCGGCGGCGGCCTGGACGGAGGCCCGCTCGCGTGAGGCGACGGCCACCTCGCGGCGCTGCAGCTCGCGGCCGCGGGCGACCAGCTGGGCGTCCGCGTCGCGGCCCTGCTCGTCCCGCTCGGCGAGCTCGCGGCTGCGCTCCTCGACCGCGACGAGCGCCTCGCGACGCTTGCGATCGAGCGCGTCCAGCTGACGCTCGCGCTCGGCCAGCTCACCTTCGCGCACCTCGAGCTGCGTCATCGTCTCCTGTTGCCGCTGGTCGATCTCGGCGGCGTGCGCGTCCAGGCGCTCCCGTTCGGTCTGCAGCGTGCCCCGGAGCGTCTCCAGCTCGCCGGCCAGCCGCTTCGCCACCAGCTCGTCCTCGTCGATGTGCCGGCGGCGCGCCTCGAGCTCGCGGTCGACCGTCTCGAGCTCGTGCGCACGAGCGTCGAGGGCGACCAGCGCCTCCTCACGCCGCTCGAGCTCCGTCCGCCGCCTGGTGAGGCGCTCGCGCTCCTCCTCCAGCTCGCGCTCGCGCTCGCCGAGGTTCGTCTCCTGCGCATCGCGCCGGGTCAGGCGCTGCTCGAGTGCAGTCACGCTCCGCTCGCGCGCCTCCATCTCGCGCATACGCGCGGCCAGCTGCTGCTGCGCCTCGGACGCCGCGGCAGCGGCAGCGGAGCGGTCCTGCTCTGCCGCCGCCCGCAGCGTCTCGACCTCGCTCCGCAGCCGTGTCACCGACGCCTCGCGCGCGACGAGCTCCTGCTCGCGCGCCTCGAGCTCCGCCAGCTCCTCCTCGCGCCGGTCGAGCTCGTCGCGCCTGCGGGTGAGGCGGTCGGCCTGATCGGCGAGCTGCAGCTCGCGATCCGCGAGCTCGCCGGCCTCGACGCGACGCTCCGCCAGCTCCGCCTCGGCCGCCACGAGCGCCTGCTCGCGCTCGACGAGCGCGTCGACGTCGATCCGCCGCTGCGCCAGCAACGTCTCGGCCGCCTCGACGGCGCGCTCGCGCTCGGCGAGCGCGTCGGCGTCGAGCTGCCTGCCCGCGAGCGCCGCCTCCGCTGCGTCCAGAGCCCGCTCCCGCTCGGCGAGCCGTTCCGCGTGCGCCCGCTGCTCCTCGACCTCCGCCTGCGCCCCGGCGAGCGACCGCTCGCGCTCGCCGAGGTCGGCCGCCTGCGCGGCCAGGCGCTCGCTCTCGGCCGCCGTCTGCGCGCGAGCTTCCTCGAGCTCGCGCTCGAGCTCGGCCAGCGCGGACGCCCGCTCGGCTCCAGAGGTTTCAAGCTCGGCCTGCCGGCTCACGAGATCCTGCTCCGCGCCGGCGAGCGCGCGCTCACGCTCGGCGAGCCGCTCGGCCTCGGCGCGCGCAGCCTCCGCTGCCGCCTCGGCGCCGGTCACTGCCTGCTCGCGCTCGGTCAGGCCGGCCGCGGCTTCCTCACGGCTCGCGAGCTCGGCCAGCGCGCGCTCGAGGGCGCGCTGGGACTCCGCCACCCGCGCGCGTTCCTCGCCGAGCGTCGCCTCACCGGCGGCCACGGCCTGCTCGCGCTCCGCCAGGGCCGCGGCTGCCGCCTCGCGCTCAGCGAGCTCAGCCCCGGCGCGCTCCAGCTCCGCGTGCGCCGCGGCCAGTTCCTCCCGCTGCGCAGCGAGAGCGGCTTCTCCCTGCGTGAGCGCGCCCTCGCGTTCCGCCAGCTCCTCGGCGACGCTGCCAGTGAGCGCGGCCTCGCCCCGCGCCCGCTCGAGCCGCTGCTCGGCCTCGGCGAGCTGCTCGCGCCGCTCGTTGAGCGCTGCCTCGGAGCTGGCGCTGCGGCGCTCGAGCTCCTCCTCTGCGGCCGCGAGCACGCGCTCGCGCTCGGCCAGCGCCGCCTCGGTCGCCTCCCCGTGCCGCTGCTGCGCCTGCTCGGCAGCCGCCACCGCCTGCTCGCGCTCGGCGAGTACGCCCTCGGCCTCGGCGCGCTTTCGCTCCTGCTCTTCCTCGGCCGCGGCCAGTGCGCGCTCGCGCGCCGCGAGGCGCTCCTGCTCGGCACGCAGGCGCGCGATCTCATCGGCCTGGCCCGCGGAGGGTTCCTGTACCTCCGGCGCCTCGGCCTGCGACGGCGCCTGGCCTGCCAGCGCCCGCTCCTCGAGGTCCGCGACCGCCTCGAGGCGCTCTGCGATCCGCGCCTCCATCGCCGCCAGCGCGCTCTCGCGCTGCGCCAGGCGCTCAGCCTCGGCCCGCAGGCGCTCGGCCTCGGCGCCGGACTCCGTCAGCTGGCGGTCACGCGCCTCGACGGCCGCCTCCCGTTCCGCGATGGCGCGCTCACGTTCGGCGAGCTCGTCGGCATCGACTGCCGGCGCAGCTGGTGCCGCTGCGACCGGCTCGGCCGGGGCGGCAGCTTCCGGCAGTACGCCGGCCTCGAGCTCCTGCCGCAGCGCCTCCAGCTCCTCTTCGCGCTGGTCGAGCGCCTGCTCGCGGGCCGCCAACCTGCGGGCGCGGGCGGTGTCGGCCTCGGTGCGGTTCTCGGTCAGCAGCTGCAGCTCGGTCGCCAGGCGCTCGCGGAGCCCCTCCGCCTCCGCCTGGGCCGCGGCCGCTGCCGCGGTGGCGGCCGCGAGGGCGGCCTCGCGCTCGTCGAGCTCGCCGAGGCGGCCCGAGACGGCCTCCCGCTCCTCCGCGAGCAGCTCCTGGTCGGCGTCCGCCGCGGCCGCCCGGGTCGACGCCCGCTCCAGCTCCGCCTCGCGGCGGTCGAGCTCCGCCGCCCGCGCGTCGGCGGCCTGCGCGAGGCGTTCCGCCTCGGCGAGCAGCTCGCGCCGCTCGCGCTCGCGCTGCTCGAACTCCTGCTCGCGGGCGGCCAGGGCCTCCTCGGCTGCGGCGAGCTCTTCCTGCACCCGCCGCTCGCGCGCCGCGACCGTCTCCGCCGACGCCGCCTCGCGCTCGTCCAGCTCCCGCGCCCGCGCCTCGTCGGCCTGGCGGAGCTCGAGCAGCTCTGCCCGCGCAGCCTCGAGCTCACGCGCCTGCTCCTGCAGCCGGGCGACCTCACCCGCGAGCTCGCCGCTGACCGACTCCTGGGCCGCCTCCCTCGCCTCCTCGGCGGCGAGCTGCGCCGCGGCCAGCCGTTGCCGCTCGGCGGCGAGCTCCTCGTGCTCGCGCTCCCGGTCCTCGGCCTCGCGCTCGCGCAGCTCCCGCAGCGCCGAGAGCTCGCGCACGGCGGCCTCCCGGTCGGCCGACGCCTGCTCGGCCGTCGTGCGGGCGGTTCGGGCCTCGGCCTGGACGGCCTCGAGCTGCCGTGCCGCCTCCTCGCTGGCAGTCTCGAGCAGCGCCAGCCGCTCGGCCGTCGCCTGCGCAGCTCGGGCCTCGGCCCGGACGGCCTCGAGCTCCCGTGCCGCCTCCTCGTTCGCCGTCTCGAGCAGCGCCAGCCGCTCGGCCGTCGCCTGCGCAGCTCGGGCCTCGGCCCGGACGGCCTCGAGCTCCCGGGCCGCCTCCTCGTTCGCCGTCTCCAGCAGCGCCAGCCGCTCGGCCGTCGCCTGCGCAGCTCGGGCCTCGGCCCGGACGGCCTCGAGCTCCCGTGCCGCCTCCTCGTTCGCCGTCTCCAGCAGCGCCAGCCGCTCAGCCGCCGCTGTCGCATCGACGCGCTCGGCCTCGACCTGGGCCAGCTGCCGCTCCCGCTCGTCGACCGCCTGGGCGCGGGCGGCGAGCTCGCGCTGCAGGCGCTCGAGCGTCTCGCCGCGCTCGGCGTCGGCCGCCGCCAGCTCCGCCGTGCGCCGCTCCGCCCGCGCCGCGAGTGAGGCCATCTCGCCGGCGAGCCGGTCGCGCTCGCCCGCGAGCTCCTCCCGCTCACTCTCGGCGGCCGCCAGGCGGCGGGCCAGCTCGGCGTTCTGGTCCTGCAGCTCGGCCAGGCGGGCGCCGTTCGTGGCGCCTGCGCGCGCCTCGAGCTCCCGCTCGCGCTGCTCGAGCCGCCGCTCGCGCTCGTCCAGCTCCTCGATCCACTCCTCCTGCGACGGCTGCGCCTCTGGGGGCTTCCCGCCCTCCTCGAGCCAGCCGGCCGCCGCGCGCATGCGGCCGACGACGCCGAACTTGCGGCCGCCGCGATCGAGGCCCTCGGTGAAGAACTCGACCCGCTTGCCGGTGGCGACGGCGATGCGCCGCAGGTAGCGCGCGGCGTCGCTCTCGCCCGCTTCGAGCCGGCCAACGTCCTCGCGCGTGACGCCGATCCGCTCGGCCAGCTCCTCCTCGGTCAGACCTCGCTCGCGTCGGGCCTGCCGGATCCGCTCCCCAACGGCATCCGGGTGCTCTGTCGTCTCCCTCCCGCGAGCCATCCGGCTCGCCCGAACACTAGTCCACTAGGGCGTCGGCGTACGCGGCCAGCGTCAGCTCGGCGACCCGGTCCCACGAGAAGGCCGTCCGCGCGCGCTCGCGCCCGGCGGCGCCGAGCCGCTCGCGGAGCCCCGGGTCGGCCAGAAGCCGCTCCAATGCGGCGCGGAGCGCGGTCCGGTCGCCGGGCTGCACCTGCAGGCCCGTCTCGCCGTCCACGACGAGGTCGCGCAGGCCGCCGACCGACGACGCGACGACCGCGCGGCCGTGCGCCATCGCCTCCAGGCAGACGACGCCGAAGCCCTCGCGATGGGACGGGCAGGCGACGACGGCGGCGCGGGCGAGCCGCTCCTGCAGCTCCTCGTTCGGGAGGAAGCCGATCGCCTGCGGCACCTGCGGGCGGAGCGGGCCGTCGCCCACGACCACGAGCGGCAGGCCCTCGGCGGCGGCGACCAGGTCGAGCACGCCCTTCTCCGGGGAGAGCCGCCCGGCGTAGAGGACGTGCGGCGGCTCCTCCTCGACGCCGGGCTCGGGCGGCAGGTCGATGCCCGAGGGGATGACGCGGACGTCCTCGGCGCCGAGCTCGCGGGCTGCCTCGGCGAGCGCCGTCGACGGGCAGATGACGAGCCGCGCGCGGCGCAGGACGCGGCGGGCGAGCCGCGGGGCGCGGCGCGCGAGCTCGACGTCCGTGCCCCAGAGCTGGACGACGAACGGCTTGCCCGTCATCGCGGCGACCAGGCCGGCCGGGAGCCAGTGGGCGTGCACGAGGTCGGCGTCGCGGGCCGCGCGGCGAGCGGCGCGGGCGAACGAGGCGAGCATCGCCGGCAGCAGCAGGACGCGCCACGGCTGCGCGCGCAGGTTGCCGACGACGCCGGCGCCGTAGGCGATGCCGAAGTGCCGGAAGCCGGCCGGCGAGACGACGTCGATCTCCACGCCGCGCGCGCGCAGCTGCTCGACCGCGTCGGCGACGAAGTGGCCCGCCGGGTCACCCGGGTGGCGCGGGTACGAGGTCGTCAGGACGACGACCTTGCGGACGGGCGCCGGCGTTGCTGCGGCCGCGGACGCCGTCACAGAGTCGTCACGCTCCCGTCACCCACGCGTGCGCTCGCCCGCGTTAGCCTGGCGGCGAGTAGGGGGCGGGTCGGGACCCGAATTCCCGCGCGCGCGAGAAGACAATGGGCAGCGCCAGCGCGAGCATCGCGAAGGCGTAGAAGTAGTAGAAGGGGATGGTCAGGTAGAAGGCGTTCGCGGCCAGCGTCCCCGCCAGCGCCGCCGTGAAGCCCCACGCGAGCGGGCGCACCCGGATCGCCGCCGGGTCGCCGGCGTCCGCGAGCGCGCGCCCGAGGCGGATGGCGGCGACGAGGCGCTTGAAGATCCAGACGATGAAGGCGCCGAAGACAGCCGCGCCGACGAGCCCGGTCTCGACGAAGAGCGCGACGTAGAACGAGTGCGGCCCCCAGTTCGTCTGCCCGGTGACGAACTCGTAGTAGACCGAGAAGTTGTTGAAGCCGAGCCCGAAGAGCGGGTGGGTCGAGAGCACGTCCGGGATGAAGCTCGTAGACGCCGAAGTGCGGCGAGGTGGCGGCCGTGTCGGTGCTCAGTCGCGCGCGCAGCACCGTGCCGAAGAAGTCGCTGCGCTGCGCGACGACCGCGGCGAGCGCGACCAGGACGAGCCCCACGGCGCGAGGAAGCGCGCCGTCAGGAACAGCCGCCGGTAGGGGACGGCGAGCACGAGCAGGCCGACGGTGAGGCCGAGCACGCCGCTTCGCGACAGCGTCGCCAGCGCGACCACGAGGCCGAAAGGAGAGCCCGAGCGCGAGCGGCAGCCGCAGCCGGTGGCCGCGCTCGAGCCGCAGGTAGAGCGGCGTCAGCACGAGCAGCGGCACGATCAGCATCACGCCGAGGTGGTTCGGGTCGCCCGTGAGCGCGTTCGGCCGGTAGACGTCCTGGCCCTCGACGGCGCCGTAGATGTTGATCGAGCTGGCCCCGCCGGTGAGCGGCGAGAGCACGGTCGCGTCGAGGTCGCCGCCGCGGTTGGCGTACAGCGAGCTGGGCGACGCCGTAGGCGGCGTTCACGAGCATGCCCAGGCAGAAGGCGGTCAGCGCCTGCCAGTAGGTGCGGCGGCCGTGCGCGGCCAGGTAGGCGAGCCCGGCGACGAGGAAGCCGAAGTGGAGCCCGAACTTGACCGTCCCCTTGAAGAACTGCGCGAGCGCCTGGCCGGTCTCGAGGCTGTAGAAGCCGAACAGGTAGACGACGAGGAGCGCCAGCCCGAAGGCCGCCGCGACGCCGACCGTGCGCGTGGCGCGCAGCGGCAGCGCGCCGTCCTCGAGCCAGACCCAGCCGAGCGAGAGCACGAAGAGCCCCGAGACGACGTCGGAGAGCGTGACGGTGCCGGCGACCTCCCAGTGCACCTTCTCCCAGGTGATCACGAAGAGCGTGGCCAGGAAGAGCCCGCCGGCGACGCGCTCGGCCGGCGAGGCCTCGGCCACGGCCCCGACGCGGCGCCAGGCGGGCTGCGCGACGGCGCTCACTCGAGGCTCCGCACCAGCTCGGCCAGCTCCTCGACGCGTGCGCGCCGCGAGAGCCGCTCGCGCCACTCCTCGGCCAGCGGCGTGCCGTTGAGCGAGCCGCTCTTGTAGGCGGCGTCGAGCCGGCCGAGCGCCTCCGCCATGCCGTCGACGTCGTCGGGCGCGACCACGACCGCGGCCCCGGTCTGGCGCAGCAGCTCGGCGGCGGCGCCGTCGGGCGGCACGACCGCCAGGATCGGCCGCTCGGCCGCCAGGTACTCGAAGACCTTGCCGGAGAGGACGCCGCGCCCGCGGCCGCCGGCCTCGGGGATCAGCAGCAGCAACGCCTCCGACTCGCGCTGGAGCTCGAGCGCGCGGCGGCGGGGGACGTAGGGGATGACCTCGATGCGGTCGGCGAGCCCCCGCTCGCTCCGCCCACTCGCGGTCCTCGGCGCGGAAGCCGCCGACGAAGCGGACGACGGCGTCGATGCCCGAGCGGTCGAGCGCCTCCAGGAACGGCTTCGGGTCGCGCTTGCCGAAGAAACTGCCCGTGTGCGTGATGCGCAGGCGGTCGCCGCGCCGGTACTCGAGCCCGGCGAAGTCCTCGAAGTCGCAGCCGTTCGAGATCGTCACCACCGGGCCGCGCGGGCTCAGCCCGCGCACCTCGTCGGCGATCGCGTCCGAGACGGCGACGACGGCGTCGGCGCTGCCGGCGACGACCTTGCCCGAGCAGGCCCTCGGTCTGCTCCTTGAGCCGCACGGCGGCGCTCTCGGCGCGCCGGTGCGGGTGCGCGATCAGCGAGTCGCGCAGATCGGCGATCCAGCGCACGCCGGTCGCCTTCTTCGCCGCTGCGCCGACGAGGTGGACGGAGCCGGGCGGCGAGGTGGTGAGCACGACGTCGATGCGCTCGCGGCGGATGATCCGCAGCGCAGCCGGGATCGCGGTGGCGTTCCAGAGCACGCTGGCGTCCGGCACGAGCAAGCGCCGGAAGGCGAGCGTGCCGTGGCGGACGTAGCGCTCGAGCCCGCCCAGGCCGTGCAGCTCCTCCGCCGGCCGCCGCGCCCGCGGCCCGACGTAGGCGACCCGGTGAACCCAGGCCTGCGACGGCGGCTCGAGCTCGTCGTCGCGGTGGATCCACTTCGGGTCGGACGGGGCGAGCACGTGCGTCTCGATGCCGAGCGCCGGCAGATAGGTGGCGAACTTGAGCGGCCGCTGCACGCCGCCGCCGCCCGCCGGCGGGAAGTACATGGTCACGAGCAGCAGGCGCACGGCGCCCCTCAGACGCGGTAGAGGACGTACCGCTCGTCCTCGTAGACGGGCGGCCGCGCAACCTCGGTGCGGAAGCGGCTCTTGTTGACCACGATCCAGTCGGCGCCGTAGCGGCGCGGGATCTCGAGGTCGCCGCTCTTGAGGAAGAGGCCCGCGTCGCGGCGCCGGTCGTAGGGCTGATTGTCCTCTGTGTCGGCGACGTGCGCGGGCGGCGCCGAGGCGACGTAGAGCGGCAGGTAGGCGGCGATGCGGTAGCTCGTCTCCGTGTCGGAGAAGACGACGTCGCCCTTGCGGGTGGCGTCACGGAGCGCCTGCACCAGGCCCGGGCTGAGCTCGTGCGAGCGGTCGCGCGGTCGCGCCTCCCAGTCGCGGGCCGAGTCGACGCGCGATCGGCAGCACGAAGAGCGCCGCCGCCAGCGCGGCGATCCGAGGCCCGCGCTCGCGGATGCCCGGCCAGCGCACGACGGCGGCGATCGCGAACGCCGTCGCGCCGCCGAGGACGGCCACCCAGGTGACGCACAGCCGGCCCGCCGTCCTGCAGGCGGTAGCCGAAGTCGCCGGGGAAGACGACCTGGAGCACGATGCCGGCTGCGAGCGCGACCGGCAGCAGCGCGAGCCGCAAGCAGGCTGGCCAGCACGAGCATCCCGCCCGCGAAGGCGAATGCGAAGGGCAGGAAGCCGGCCGCCCGTCGCGCCTGGGAGATCGAGACGAGGTCGGCGAACGCCGGGAAGAGCGCCGACGTGAGCGTGACCGCGAGCACGGCGAGCGAGCCGCCGAGCACGAACGCCGACCAGCGCCGCAGCGGCGCCAGCGCGGCCAGCGGCACGCAGCACGAGCGCCGCCACGGCGATCGCGCCGCCGCGGCCGAAGACCTCGGGCGCCAGCCGGTAGCTCGCCTCCGAGAAGACGTCGAGCTGGCCCGGGTACTGCAGGATCGCCCGCTCGACCTCGAAGCCGTCGGGCTTGTGCGAGGCCGTCTGCTGGACGACCGGCAGCAGCGCGGCCGGACGACCGCGGCCGTGGGCAGCACGAGCGCGGCCAGCCCGATCGCGCCAGGCACGATCTCGCCGCGCGCCATCAGCCCGCGCGCGAGCACGTAGCCGCCGAGCGGCACGCAGAGGAAGACCGCGTAGGTCGGGTGCACGAGCGCGATCGCGAGCGCCGCCGCCGCCAGCGCGGGCAGGAGCCGCCAGGTGCGGTCGTGGACGTAGGCGAAGAAGAGCGCGAGCGCCGCGGGGACGAGCAGCTGGCGGCTGGCGGTGGCCGGCAGGGCGAGCGCGTTGTAGGCGCCTCCGGCGCCGGGGGCGAGCGCGATCAGTCCCACCTGGGCGGAGACGACAGCCGCGCCGGCAGCCCGCGAGCGGAAGAGCGCGTAGCCGGCCTCGTACGCGACGAGGACGGCAACCGGGGCGAGGATGCTCGCCTCGTGGCGCAGGACGAGCGCCGGGTCGACGCCGGCGACGTTGGCGATCAGCGCGAGGAAGCCGTGCCAGAGCGGGAAGGCGTAGCCCGGGTGCAGGCCGCCGTCGACGAACTCGTTGACGGCGTCGAGCGAGAGCCCGTCGAAGGCGGCGAGCTTGCGCGCGCGCGCGAGGTGGAAGAGCGCGTCCCCGCCGAGCTGCGGCGCCACCTGCCAGAGCGCGACGCCGAAGGCGAGGCCGCCGCCGGCAAGGAGCAGCGTCTGCCAGCGCGGCTCGACCGCCCGCCCGCGCAGCGCGAACGGCAGCGCGACCAGGCCGATGCCGGCATAGACCCAGAGCGCGACGTCGAGCGAGCCGCCCACGATGAACATGACCGACAGGGCGAGGAAGAGCCCCGCGAGCGAGAGCGGCAGGATGGCCGAGAGCGCCGCGCAGCGAGAGCGCCCGCGCGAGGAAGTAGCCGGGCAGGAGCAGGCAGGCGGTCGCGAGCAGCAGACGCAGCCAGAGCCCGACGCCCTCGGCCGGAAGCAGGCGGGCGACGAGCAGCGCGGGCACCACGGCGAGCGGCAGCAGGATCGCCGGCACCGGCAGCGTGCGCGGCGCCGCGTAGCCGCTCTGCCTCGCATCGGCGACGGTCGTCACGAGTCCACCCCCGCGAGCGTCGTCACGGGCGCGGAGCCGAAGCCAGGCGCGCCGTCTCGCGGTACGCCCGGCCGCGCTCGCCGCGGAAGAGCACGCCCCGGAGCAGCAGGGAGGCGCGCAGCAGCCGGCGCGCGCGCTCGGCCGCACGGCGGCCGTGGTGCTTGGCGAAGAAGCGCAGGTGGCCGCGCACCTGCTCGCGGAAGAGCCGTCCCCCGTGCGAGGCGCCGAGCACGTGCACCGCCTCGGCGCCGGGGAAGAAGCGCACCGTCCAGCCCGCCTGCCAGAAGCGGTAGCACCAGTCGGTCTCCTCGCTGAAGAGGAAGAAGCCCTCGTCGGCGGGACCGACCGCGTCCACGGCCGCCCGGCGGACGAGCAGGCACGCCCCCATCAGGAACTCGGCCTCGCGCTCGCTCTCGTGGTCGAAGCCGCCCGCGTAGAAGGCGTTGAAGAGGCGCGTGCGCGGGCCGAGCTTGCGCAGGAAGAGGTACTCGGTGGCGAGCCGCCAGAGCGTCGGAAAGCCGCGCACCGAGCGCTGCAGCCGGCCGTCGGGGTAGCGCAGCCGCGGCCCGACGAGCGCGGCCTCGGGGTGCTGCTCGCCGTGCTCGACCAGGGCGGCGACCGCGCCGTCGCGCATCCAGGCGTCGGCGTTCAGGATCAGCACCCAGTCGCCGCCGACCTCGCGCAGGCCGCGGTTCCAGCCCGCGGCGAGGCCGCGGTTCTCCTGCTCCACGACCCGCACCTCGGGGAAGCGCTCGCGCACGAACGCGACCGTGCCGTCTGCCGAGCCGTTGTCGACGACCACCGTTTCGAGGCCGCGCACGGACTCGAGGCACTGCTCGATGTGGGGAAGCGCGTTGTAGGTCACGACGACGACGGAAACGTCACGCGGCTGCTGCACAGGCGAGATCGTGAGGTTAGCCGGGGCTGCGGCCCGGAGTCCGGCGCAACGAGGCCCGCTCGGAGCCGCGAGCGCTCTCCCAGAGCAGGATCCCGAGGCCGGGCAGCGCCAGGACGACGGTGACGAGGAAGAAGAGGAAGCCCGCGGCGAAGGCCTGGTCGGCGCCGACGCCGAGCGTGCCGAGGAAGCTGACGAAGAACGCCTCGCGGACGGCCAGGCCGTTGATCGTGAACGGGAAGAGCAGGACGAAGAAGAGCACCGGCCCCATGACGAAGAACGGCCGCCAGGAGAGGTCGATGTCGACGGCCAGCGCGACGAACCAGATCGGCAGGATCCGGATCGCCTGGACGACGAGCGTCACGAGGGTCAGCCCGATGAGCAGCCGGCCGTGGTCGCGGTAGGCGTGCACGCCCTCGTAGACCGCGCGCAGCGGGCGCTCGACCTTGAGCCGCTGGGCGAGCGGGCTCAGCCACGCCAGGCTGCGGCGGACGCGGGCGGAGAAGGCGAGGAAGCCGGCGACGATCGTGCCGGCGATGAACAGGAGCTCGACCCAGAGGTAGGCGCCGACGTCGTAGTCGCCGGCGGCGATGAGGAAGCCGATCGCGGCCAGGACGACGGTGGCGACGCCGCCGATCGCGCGGTCGAGCAGGACGCTGCCGGTGACGAGGCCCGTGTTGCCGGGATGGCGGCGGGCGGTCTCGTAGATGCGGACGGCGTCGCCGCCGAGCGAGGTCGGCAGCACCTGGTTGGCGGTGTAGGCGACGAAGTAGGTGCGAGTCAGCCAGCTGAGCGGCTCGGCGATCGCGCGTGCACGCAGCAGCAGCTGCCAGCGCCAGGCCATCGGCAGCGTGGTCGCGATCATGATCGCCGAGGCGAGCAGCGAACCAGCCGAGGCTGGCGTCGCCGAGCACCTCCAGCGTCGTGTGCAGGTCGACCTTCCAGAGCAGGTAGGCGACCGCCGCCGCCGTCACCAGCAGCGTCACGATGAGGCGGACTCGGCGGGTCACGAGGTGAGCGACTCGTGCACGCGGCGGAGCGCGGCGACGGCGTCGCCGATGTCGTCCTCCGAGTGCGCCGGCGAGAGCGGGAGCGAGAGCACCTCGCCCCCGGCCTTCTCCGCGACGGGCAGCGGCTCCTGCCGCATCTCGCGGTAGGCGGTCAGCCAGTGCACCGGCAGGAAGTGGATGCTCGTGCCGATGTTCTCCTCGGCGAGCAGGCGCTGGTAGTCGTCGCGCGTGCCGCCTGCGCGCTCGGGCTCGACGCGGACGACGTAGAGGTGCATGGCGTGCGTGTCGCGGGGGTCGCGGGCGAGCGGCTCGATGCCGTCGAGCTCGGCCACGGCGGCGTCGTAGAGCTCGAACTGGCGCCGGCGGATCTCGCGGTGGACGTCGAGCTTGCCGAGCTGCACGAGCGCGATCGCGGCCAGGACGTCGGAGAGGTTCGCCTTGTAGCCGGGGACGGCGATGTCGTAGAGCGAGCCGTGGCCGCGGCGCATGACCCGCCGCTCGTCGACCGCCTCGGCCAGCTCGGGGCGGGTGGTGGCGATCAGCCCGCCCTCGCCGGCGGCGATGTTCTTGGTCGCGTAGAGCGAGAAGCAGGTGACGTCGGCGATCGAGCCGACCGGGCGGCCGCGGTAGCGGGCCTCGGCGCTGTGGGCTGCGTCCTCGACCACCGGCAGGCCGAAGGCGGCGAAGGCGTCGAGGTCGGCCGGCTGGCCGGCGAGGTCGACCGGCAGGATCGCGCGGGTGCGCGGCGTGATCCGCCGGGCGACGTCCTCGGGGTCGAGATTGAGGTCGCTGTCGCGCACGTCGGCGAGCACCGGCGTGGCGCCGCAGTGGACGATCACGTTGACGGTCGCCGGCCAGGTGATCGGCGTCGTGACGACCTCGTCGCCCGGCCCGACACCGAGCGCGAGCAGGCTCAGGTGCAGCGCGGCGGTGCCGGAGGAGACGGCGAGCACGTGCGGAGCGCCGCAGAGCTCGGCGAAGCGCTGCTCCAGCTCGGCCACCCGCGGCCCGGTCGTCAGCCAGCCGGAGCGGATCGTCTCGGCGACCGCCTCGACCTCCTCCTCGCCGACCGCAGGCGGCTGGAAGCCGAGGAAGGTGGCGCGGCGCGTCTCGGCGGCTTGCTCCATTGCTTGAGGGTACTGCGGTGGAGCGCAACGTCCGTGGTCTTAGCCGGGTCTTTTCCCCCGTACGCGAACTGGTCCGGGACGCCCTGGTAGTCGCGCCAACCCAGGTGTGGGAGCTGACCCGAGCCCTTTCGCCAGGCGCCAGTAGAACGGCTTGGGTCAGTCCCCCGAACGTGAACTAGTCCGGGGGCGCTCTGGTGGTCGCGCCAACCCATGTGCGGGGACTGATCCAAGCCCTTTCGCCAAGCCGAAGCGAACTGCTGGGGTCAGTCCGCCTCCGGCGACGGAAAAGCTGTCGCCTCCGGGGACAGACCCATCGATTACGCGACCACGAACGTGATCAGTGCGGCAGCCCGGTCGGCGGTCGCAAGTGCGTCCTCGGCGGACTCACCGGTGGCGAGGATCGCGCCGGCGCGGTCGGAGCCGCGGCGGAGCGGCTCGAGCACGTCGCCGGGCGAGCGGTAGACGCGCACCTCATCGACTCCGGCGACGGCCTCGGCGTCCTCGACGCCCTCGACCGCCTCCAGCGTGCCCTCGGGGGCGACCAGGAAGCGCACGCAGGCGCCGCCGGCGCGCAGCTCGGGACGCAGGGCCTCCTCGCCGGCGGGCACGCCGAGCGCAGCGTCGATGGTGAGGCCGTTCAGGTCGACGCCGGTCGCGAGCGCGCAGAGCTCGGCGTCGTGGCCACCGCCGACCCGGGCTGCCACCTCGACGATGCGAGGACCCTCCTCGGCCAGGCGGACCTGCGTGTACGAGGGGCCGTTCTCGATCCCGAGCGCCGTGACCGCGGCACCGGCGGCCGCTGCCGCCTCGGCCGCGCCTTCGGCGGCCGGCCAGACGTGGGCCAGGGCGACGCCGAACGCCGGCGGCTCGGCGACCAGCCGGTCGGTAACCGTCAGCGCCGTGAAGCGGCCGTCGACCGAGAAGCCGTTGACGGTCAGCTCAGGCCCGTCGACGAGCTCCTCGAGCAGGCACGCCCCGACCCGCGACTCGGCCCGGGCTCTGCGCGACCGCCGCCGCCAGCTCGCCCGGCTCGCGCACGAGCGAGAGCCCGCGCTGCCCCTGCCGGTCGGGCGGCTTGACGACGACCGGCAGCGGTGGTGTCTCCTCGTCCTCGCGGACGATCGTCCAGCGCGGCTGCGGGATGCCCGCCTCCTCGAGCCGCTTGCGCTGACGTGCCTTGACCGTTACGAGCGCAGCCGTCTCGGGCGAGATCGGATGCGGGAGCCCAATCCGCTCGGCGACCCGGGCGGCGACGGCCACCGGCCAGTCGATGCCCGGTGCGACGAGCCCCTCGACGCGCTCGGCCTCGGCGAGACGCGCGATGCCCTGCTCGTCCTCGGCCGAGATGACCGCCCGCCGGTCGGCGTACTCGAACCCTGGAGCGCCGGGGTTGCGGTCGGCGGCGACGACGAAGAGGTCGCGCTCCCGCGCGCGCCGCAACAGCCCGATCTGCGCCGGGCCGGCTCCTAGGACGAGAAGACGCGGTCGCGCGCCGGCGTCGCTGCTCTCCACCACGCCTCGTTGTCGCGGTACCAGGCGACGGTCTGCTCGAGCCCGGACTCGAACGAGGTGCGGGCGCGCCAGCCCAGCACGCGCGCGGCCTTGTCGGTCGAGCCGATGTGCCGGTCGACCTGGCCGCGGCGCTCGTCGACGTACGCCTTCAGCGAGGCCGGCTTCCCGAGCGCGTCCAGCACCGCGTCGGCGATGTCCGCAACCGAGAGGTCGATGCCGGTGGCGATGTTGAAGACCTCGCCGGCGACGTCCTCCAGGTCGGCGGCGATGATCGCCTCGATCGCCTCGGCGTCGTCGTCGACGTAGAGCCAGTCGCGCGAGGCAGCGCCGTCGCCGTGGATCGTCAGCGGCTCGTCGTCGAGCGCCTGGGTGATGAAGCGCGGGATGACCTTCTCAGGGTGCTGGCGCGGGCCGTAGTTGTTGAACGGCCGCACGATCACGATCGGCAGCTCGTAGGTGACCCAGTACGAGTACGCGAGCCGGTCGGCGCCGGCCTTGGTCGCCGCGTACGGGCTGCGCGGGTTGAGCGGGTGCTCCTCGTCCATGGGATCGGACTCGGCGGTGCCGTACACCTCGCTCGAGGAGATGAGGATGAAGCGCTCGACCGGGTGCGCGCGGATGGCGTCGAGCAGCACGCGCGTGCCCTCGACGTTCGTGCCGACGAACTCGCCGGCGCCCTCCTCGATCGACTTCTCGACGTGCGACTCGGCTGCGGCGTTGACGATGACGTCGACCTCGGCCACGACCTCGTGCATGAGCTCCTCGTCGCGGATGTCGCCGTGCACGAACGACAGCCGCGGGTGCGAGAGCACGTCGGCGAGGTTGTCGATGTTGCCCGCATACGTGAGCGCGTCGAGCGAAACGACGTCGTACGGGGTCGCCGCCAGCAGGTGGCGGATGAAGTTCGACGGGATGAACCCCGCCCCGCCGGTGACGAGCACGCGCTTCGGCCGCATGAATGAGCCGGTTCCCATGGACGCGGAACGTTAGTCATGGCGGCCACGTCGCCGCCGGAGTACCGGCCTTTGAACCGAAGGCGGCGACCGTGCGAACATCGGCTGTCCCCTCTCGAAGGAGTTGTGATGACTGATGCGGTGCAGGTGCTGAGGGAATGGGCCAGGCGGCTCGACGCAGGCGATCTGGACGGCTCGGGCGAGCTCGTCACCGACGACGTCGAATGGTCGAACCCGGTCGCCTCGGTGCGCGGGCGTGAGGAGCTCCGTGGGCTGCTCGGCTCGTTCTGGACAGGAATCCCGGACTTCAAGCACGACCTGACGGACGTGATCGCCTCCGGCGATCTGGTCGCGCTGCGCGGGGTTGCGCGCGGCACCAACACGGGGCCGCTGGTCGGCCCGGCGGGCGAGATCCCTGCCAGCGGCAAGCCGATCTCGTTCCCGTTCGCAGCGTGGGCGCGCGTGGAGAACGGCCAGATTCGCCGAGTTCCGCGGCTACTGGGACGTCGCCGGCTTCATGCAGCAGATCGGCGCGATGCCGGAGCCTGCTGCGGCGACGGCGTAGCGGCGCTGACGGCGAAAGGCTGGGTCAGTCCCCGCTGCTGGCAGACCCGGCGTTCTCCGCCGCGGGACTAGAGGGACGGGTCTGTCACCGGCGGCGGCTCTTGCCGTTGCCGCCGGGACTGACCCGCGTTGCCGTTCGCTCCGCGCCACCATCGCTTGCGGTGCTCTCTGAGGTGAGGCGTGGGAAGAGACGCGGTCGGTGGTCGCCCAAGAGGTGACGGGTCAGTCCCCGCCGAGGCCGCCGCGATGGACGACCCACTACGTGGCGGGGACAGACCTGCATGACGACGAGCGTCATTGCCAGTCGTAGGTGAAGACCGGTTCGACGGTCGTGGCGAGCCGCTGCGCACCGCCTCCGTCGGGTGAGATCACCCAGAGCTCGACCGGCCCGCTCTCGCCGTGGCGCGTGAAGGTGAGGCGGCCGTCCGGCGCCCAGGTGGGGTGCGTCTCGGTCAGCGCGGGCGTCCGCGTCAGGTTGCGCACGCCGCTGCCGTCCGGGCGCATGACGAAGACGTCCTCGCTCCCGTCGCGCTCGGAGACGAAGGCGATCAGACGCCCGTCCGGGGACCATGCGGGCCACTTGTCACTCGCCGGGTTGCTCGTCAGCCGCCGCTCGTTCCGGCCGGTGCGATCGATGGCGTAGACGTCGAAGTTGCCGTCCCGGTGCGACTGGAAGGCGAGCCGCCTCCCGTCAGGACGGAAGGTCGGGTACTCGTTGAGCGTCCCGTCGCGCGTCAGCCGGCGGCGACTGGTGCCGTCGGGCGCCATCAGCCAGATGTCGCCGCGCCCTGACGGGAACGAGAAGTAGGCGATCGTCCCGCCCGACGGGCCCACACGGGCGACCAGTCGGCGACCCGCGGGCTCCTGGTGAGGTTCCGGATGACACGACCGGCCAGACGCACGACCAGGACATCGCCCTCGTCGCTGCGCGCAGGGTTGCGGCGAAAGGCGATCGACTTCCCGTCCGGCGACCACGACGGCGAGAAGTCGTCCCTGCCCGCCACTCCGGCGACCCGCACCGGCTTGCCGCCGGGCACGTCGACGACGTAGACGTCCAGGCCGCGGCGGCCTGGGGTCTCGGTTGCGTACGCCAGGCGCCAGCGCTTCTGCGCCGCGGAGCTGGTGTCGGCGCGCTGCGGCGCCGCCAACCGCAAGCAGCAGAACGACCACGGCGCACACGCGTGTGCGGAAGCGCGACATCCCCGCTCCTACACCTGCGCGGCGAGACGGGTTCCCCGCAGTCCCACGCGCACGGCTGGGGTCAGTCCCCTGCGGCGGCGGTGAACCGGCGCCTCCGGGGACAGACCCGGCGACACGATTGCCGCATGCACCTCCCGGGGTCAGACCCCGGTAACACAGTTTCGGTCAACGGAGTGCGCCGAGTACGTGCAGAGAACGCGACGGTCCCCGCCAAGGTGCGCGCTCAGAGTTCGCGGTCGACGATGTAGAGGGGGCGCCCCTCGACGTCGCGCTGGATGCGGCTCAGGTACTCGCCGACGAGCGCCAGGACGAACCCCTGGGTGCCGAGCACGTAGAGCACGAGCACCCCGAGGAGCAGCGGGCCGGGGAAGTTCGACTCCCCGATCCAGTAGCCGATCGCGTAGATGCCGAGCGCGGTCGCAAAGAGGGTGCAGACGAGGCCGAGCGCGATCCCGATCCACTGGATCGGCTGGGGCCAGAAGCCGACCAGGACGTGCAGCGCCAGCCGCACGAGCCGAAGCGGCGAGTAGCGCGACTCCCCGTCGCGGGCCGCGTGGTCGACGTCGACCTCGACAACTGACGCGCCGCTGGACAGGACGAGCGCCTTCGTGAACTTCTGGCGGCCGATCGCGCCGAAGAGCGGCTCGAGCACCTCGCGGCGGTAGGCGTTGAAGGCGCAGCCGTAGTCCGAGATCGCCACGCCCGTGAAGCGCCGCAGCATGCCGTTGACGATCCGGGAGGGCAGCGTGCGCGAGGCCCCGTCAGCGCGGCCGGCGCGCCGGCCGCTGGCGACGTCGTGGCCCGCCCGCACCGCCTCGACGAGACGCGGGATCTCCTCCGGCGGGTTCTGCAGGTCGCCGTCCATCGTCACCACGATCTGTCCGCGGGCGCGCACCATGCCTGCGTGCATCGCCGGATGCTGCCCCGCGTTGCGACGGAAGCGGACGCCGCGCACGCGCTCGTCGGCGGCGTGCAGCCGCTCGATCTCGGCCCAGGTGCCGTCCGACGGAGCCGTCGTCGACCAGCACGAGCTCCCAGGCCGAGACCGGCGGCGTCGAGCGTCTCGGCCACCCGCCGGTGCAGCTCCGACAGCGTCTCCGCCTCGTTGTAGAGCGTGACGACGACCGAGACCTCGGGCCCCGCGGCCGCCGTCTCCGGCTCGGGGACGATCCGGATCTCTGCCATCAGCAGGAGAAACGTACAAGAGACCCCCCGCCCGAGCGATGGCGCGCCCTCCGGGCGTCTGCGAAGATCACCTCACGTGGGCTCCCCGGCGCCCGACCCCGTAGACGAGCTCCGCCGCGACAGAACGCACGGCGGCAGCTGGCTGGCACGCCGCGCCGTCGAAACGATCGTGCAGGAGGCGGCAGCTCCCGCAGCGAGCGCGGAGGAGCTGCACGAGCACCTGCTCACGGTGGCCCGCGACCTCGCCGGCGCACGGCCCGATGCCGGCTCGATCTCCGCGGTGGCCGGGCGGCTGCTGGCCGCCTCGAACCGCACCTGGGATCTGTCGGCGACCGAGCTGCGGCGGCTCGTCCTCGACGAGGCGCGTGGCCTGCTCGATGCACGTGACCGCGCAGCGCACGTGATCGCGATCCAGCTCAGCCCGCGGCTGGAGGAGTCGATCGTCCTGACCCACTCCGCCTCGGCGACGGTGCGCGAGGCCGTCCTGCGCACGCCGCCGGCCCTGCTGCTCTGCACCGTCTCGGGCGAGCACGAGGAGGGCCGCGCACTGGCCGAGGAGCTGCGCGGCGAGGGGATCAACGTCGAGGTGGTCGAGGACGCCGACGGGCCGAGCGCCGTGCGCAGGGCGCGGCTCGTCCTGCTCGGTGCCGACACCGTCTACCGCGACGGGACGCTCGCGAACCGCCGGGGCACGCACGCGCTCGCCGAGGCCGCCGCCAAGGGCCGCAAGCCGGTGGTGGTCGCCACCGAGCTGATCAAGCTCGCCCCCTTCGACGCGCCCGGCGAGCCCGCCGATCCGGCGCGGAGCGACCTGACGCCGCCAGACCTGATCGCCGAGTACGTGACGGAGGACGGCGGCTTCCCACCCGGCGAGATCGCCACCCTGGTCGACCGGACGCCGTTCCTGCGCGAGGGCTACGAGCTCCTCGGGGCGGCCGGCGCCCCGCGAGCCTCGAACGGCTAGGCCGCGTCGTACTGCGGCACGAGGGCCCCGGCCGAGCGCCGCTGCTCCGGCGTGAAGAAGGCGAACGGTGTCCGGATCACGCCAGCGCGGTCGCGCGCGAGCGGTACCAGGCGATCGTGCGCTCCAGGCCGTCGTCGAGCTCGACGTGCGCCTCGAAGCCGAGCACCTCGCGGGCCTTCTCCACGTTCGGGATGCGGATCTCGACATCCGCGTAGTGGAGCGGCTGGAAGACGATCTCGCCCGGGCAGCCGGTCAGCCGCTTGATGCGCTGGGCGAGGTCGTAGATCGTCACCGTCGAGCGCGAGTTGCCGACGTTGAAGCTGTGGCCGACGGCGGCGGGGTGCTCCAGGCAGAGCTGCACGGCGGCGACCATGTCGTCGACGTAGCACCAGGCGCGGATCTGCGAGCCGTCGCCGTGGATCGTCAGGTCCTGGCCGGCGAGCGCCGTCTCGATGAAGGCGCGGATCGCGCCGCCTCCGACCTGGCCGGGGCCGTAGACGTTGAAGGGCCGGACCGTCGCGGTCGGCAGCCCCAGCTCGTCGTGGTAGGCGTGCGCCATGTGCTCGCCGGCGAGCTTCGAGACGGCGTACGTCCAGCGAGCCTCCCCGACCGAGCCGATCGTCGTCACCTGACCCTCGCGCGCGTTGATGGCATGCGTGCCGAACACCTCGCTCGTCGAGAACTCGACCAGTCGCTCGAGCGTGTCGGAGGTCGCGAGCGCGGCCTCGAGCACGTTGTAGGTGCCGATCATGTTTACGCGCATCGTCCGTACCGGGCTCTCGCGCACGGTGTCGACGCCGGCGATGGCGGCGCAGTGGACGATGTGCGTCGCCCCCTGCGCGAGCTCGCGCACGCGCTCGGCGTCGAGGACGTCGACCTCGTGGAGCTCGAAGTTCGGATGGGCGGGCAGGTCGGTGCCGCCGAGGACGTCGCGGTGGAGGTTGTCGAGCGCGACGATCTCGTTGTCGTCGACCAGACGGGAGGCGAGCGTGGTGCCGATGAACCCGGCTCCGCCCGTGATCAGGATGCGCTTGCCCTGCAGCACGGCCACGAGTCTAGGCAGTGACGCTTGTCGTCACTGCTGGGTCTGTCCCACGCGGAGGCCGTTTCCCGCGGGGGACTGACCCGTCAGGCCGTCGGGCCGACCACGTCTCGCACCTCGCCAGCCTCGCCTCAGACAGCCACGACCAGCGGCGTCACGGCCGCCGAAACGGCCGCAGCCCCTCGCCCTCGACGATCAGCGCCGTCAGGCCCGGCTCACTGCGGGTCTCGTGCTCCTCGCCCTGCTCCCAGAAGACCGCCTCGCCGGCTGCGATCGCGACGAAGACGCCGTCCTCCCCGCTTACCTCTCCGGCTCCTTCGAGGACGGCGAGGAGCTGCGGGTCGGTCGCCGGATGGCGTGCGATCCGGCCGCCCGGCGCGATCCGGAAGACGGCGGCCTGCCACGGCGATCCGAGCGACTGCGGCATGGTCAGCGGAGCGAGGGTGACGCGCTGCAGCATCTCCTCCTCGCCGCGGGGCACGAAGGCGTCGTCGAGCCCGAAGCTGAGGCGTTCCACGGGGGCAGTGTCGCCTATCGTGGTGTCGTGCGTGCTCTGGCGGCGGCTCTCCTGCTCGCGCTCGCCGCGGGCGGCTGCGGCGCCGAGACGTCGGTGGACGATGAGCCGACGACGTCGCCGCTCGCCGACACCAGCCTCGTCATCCGGGTCTGGCTGCAGGGCGACCTGCGCAAGCAGCCGCTGCGCTGGACGCTGACCTGCGACCCGACCGGTGGCACGCACCCGAAGCCGGCCCAGGCGTGCGACCAGCTGCTCGCCGCGCAGGAGCCGTTCGCACCGGTTCCGGCCGACGCGGTGTGCACCGAGATCTACGGCGGGCCGCAGCTCGCCGAGGTCAGCGGTTCGCTGCGCGGACAGCCCGTCGTCGCACGCTTCAACCGCACCAACGGCTGCCAGATCGACCGCTGGGAAACCGTCGGGCTGCTCTTCGTCGGCGCCGGGCTGACGTCGTAGCCCTAGCATCGGCGCTCGGTGAACGGGAAGACCGTCCTCTTCGTCGGCGCCGGCCGCCACCAGCGCCGCGCCATCCTGCGCGCCCAGGAGCTCGGCCTGCGGGTCGTCGGGGTCGATCGCAACCCTGATGCCCTCGGGCTCGCGGTCGCGGACGTCGGCGAGGTGGTCGACTTCACGGACGTCCCGGCCGTGACCGAGGTCGCGCGCCGCCACCGTGTCGACGGCGTGCTCACCGTCTCGGCCGACCGGGCCGTCCCGGTCGTCGCCGCGGTGGCGGAGGCGCTCGACCTGCCCGGCATCGGCAGCGAGACCGCGCACGCGATGACGCACAAGGTCGCCATGCGCCGGCTCCTGGCCGAGCACGGCGTGCCGCAGCCCCGCTACGCGGCGGCGCGGACGCTCAAGGAGGCACGCCTCGCCGAGCAGACCGTGGGCGTCCCGGCCGTGCTCAAGCCCGCCGACTCCGGCGGGCAGCGGGGCATCTTCCTGCTCGAGACGCCCGGCGACGTCGAGAGCCACCTGCACGCGGCGCTCGCCGAGTCGCCGACGGACGAGGCGATCGTCGAGGGCTTCCAGGAGGGCCTCGAGCTGAACGGCCTCGTGATCGCCCGCGGCGGGCGCGCGCAGGTGCTGACCCTGTCCGACCGCCTGCGGCCGCCGGGGCCAGGCTTCGGCGTCGGCTGGATCCACCTCTACCCGACGACGCTCTACGGCGACACGCTGGCTCGAGCCGAGGAGGCGGCCGAGCGCGCGACCACCGCGCTCGGGCTGCGCGACGGCATCGCCTTCCCGCAGCTGATCGCGAGCCCGGACGGGGACGTGATCGTGGTCGAGTGCGCCGCGCGGATCCCCGGCGGGCAGATGGCCGACCTGGCCGCGCACGCGGTGGGCGTCGACCTCGTCGAGATCGCGCTGCGGCAGGCGCTCGGCCTCGATGTGCCCGACGAGCTGCGCGACCCCGCAGCGGAACCAGCCGCTCGCCATCCGCTTCCTCACGGCCGAGCCGGGGCCGCTGCCGACAGGCCGCGTGCGGCGGATCGGCTCGCTCGAGAAGGTGCTCGCGTTCCCCGGCGTCGTCCAGGCCGACACGTACCTGCAGGTGGGCGAGACGATCCGCCCGGTGCGGCTCGACGGCGACCGCCGCGGCTACGTGATCGCGGTCGGCGACACGAACGTCGAGGCGCTGGAGCGGGCCGAGGCGGCCGCGACGCTGCTCGACGTCGAGGTCGAGGCGGCCGACTGAGCTGCGGCTTCCACCTGGAGCACTACCGGGAGCTGCTGGAGGCGGCGCAGACGGGCGGCTACCGCTTCGCCGGCTTCGACCGCGAGCCGCAAGCCGGCGACCTGCTGCTCCGCCACGACGTCGACCTGTCGCTGCCCGCCGCAGTGGAGCTCGCCGAGCTCGAAGCCGAGGCGCGGCGCCTGCGCCACGTACTTCCTGATGCGGGAGAGCGTCTTCTACAACCTCGACTCGACCGAGGGGCGCTGGGCGCTGGAGCGCCTGCGTGAGCTCGGTCACCGCGTCGGGCTGCACGCGGTCTGGCCGAACGCCGAGCTCGACGAGCGCTTCGACCCCGTGGTCGCCTGGCACAACCCCGATCCGCCGTACATGTCGGAGCCGGTGGACGGCGTGGTCAACGTGATGGCGCCGCCCTGGTTCACGCAGGGGCACTACCGCTCGGACTCGAACCAGCACTGGCGGAGCGGCTGCCCCCATGACGAGCTCGCGCGCGGCGAGCCCGAGTGGCTGCAGCTGCTCACGCACCCGGAGATCTGGGTGTACCCCGGCGGGACGATGCGCGAGACGATGCTCGCCATGCTGGACGCAGAGCGGGAGCGGCGGCTCGAGCAGCTCGCCGAGGACAGGATCGACCTCTCGTGAGAGCGCTGACCGTGCTCGTGAGCGCGTCCGGGGCGCCCGGGACGGCGGCGCTGCTGCACGCGCTGCGCGAGAACGGCGAGCGCGAGGTGCGCCTGGTCGGCACCGACATGTCGGAGCGGTCGGTCGGCCGCCACCTCTGCGACGCGTTCCACGTCGTGCCGGCCGGGTCGGCGCCGGACTTCGCCGACGCGATGCTCGAGGTGTGCCGGCAGGAGGGCGTGGACGCCGTGCTGCCGCAGTCCTCGTTCGACCTCGAGGGGCTCGCCGGCGCGCGAGAGCGGTTCGAGGGCATCGCCGTGCTCGTCTCCGCGCCCGAGACGATCCGGCGCGCCAACGACAAGGCCGAGACCTACGCGCTGCTCGACCGGATCGGCGTGCGCGGCCCCGCCTGGCGGCGCGTCACCGGCGGCGAGGCGCTGGCCGAGGCGGCGCGCGAGCTCGGCTACCCGGGCGACGACGTGTCGATGAAGCCGGTCTTCTCGTCCGGGTCGCGCGGCTTCCGGATCATCTCGGCCTCCGCCGACCGGCGCGAGCAGCTGCTGACGAACCGGCCGGGCGTCGCCGAGGCGATCCGGCTCGAGGATCTCGTCGAGCTGCTCGGCGACGACCAGGAGACGGAGCTGCTGGTGATGGAGCTCGCGCGCGGCAAGGAGCGGACGATCGACGGGATCGCCGAGGGCGGCCGCATCCTGCTCGGCCACCCGAAGACGCGCGAGGCGATGCGGGCCGGGCTGGCCATGTACTTCGAGACGCTCGACGACCCGGAGCTGATGGACGTCGCCGGCCGGATCGTGGCCGAGCTCGGCATCGACCACTTCTTCAACATCCAGCTCGTCGGCGAGCACGTGATCGAGATCAACCCGCGGATCTCGACGATCGTCTACCAGGAGGACCTGAACCTGCCCTACCTGGGCGTCAAGCACGCGCTCGGGGAGATCGGCGCCGACGAGCTGGCGGCGTACGCGTCGCGCATCCGACCGACCCGGCGCGCGCTCCGCTACTTCGACCAGGTCGAGTGGGACGGGTAGCGGACATGCCTTGTCCGGACCTGTCCCCGCCGGGCCGGGCCGTTCCCCCCTTCGGGCCCACCCACTCACCCCCCGCCCTCCCAGAGGGGGAAGTGTTCGAGGGTACGGCGCGAGGCCGCACGCGTGGGTGACGTGCTCGTGCCGTCTCTGTGACGATCGACGCACAAGACGTGGTCGCCGGCGAGCGTGGCGGTCGCGAGACCGCGCCACCGAAACGGCCGCTCCGGGTCGTGCACTGCCCCGTCAACGTCGCCGGAGTCCCCTGGGCGAACGTGCAGGCGCTCCGCCGAGCCGGCGTGGATGCGCAGCTCGTCGTCTTCAACCGCGGGCACCTGCACCCCGACGCCGACGTCGACCTGCGCCGGCCGCCGGGCTTCCTGCGCGGCCAGCTCGTGCAGTGGCGCGCCCTCGCGCGGCTGCTGCCGCGCACGGACGTCTTCCACTTCTACTTCGGGCTGACGCTCGTGCCGAAGCTCGCCCAGTTCCCGATCCTGCGGGCGCTCCGCAAGAAGTCGCTCTTCCACTACCTCGGCTCCGACATTCGCGGCAAGGCGCCGGACGAGCTCGCCTACGGGCGCCGGGCCGACGCCCAGGTCGTCGGTTCCTGCGACGCCATCCGCTGGGTGCCGGAGGCCGAGGTGATCCCGCCCGGGATCGACCTGAGCCGCTACGAGCCGGTCCCGCCCTCCGACCGGCCCCGCCCGGTCGTCCTGCACGCCCCCTCGAACCGCGCGCGCAAGGGCACCGAGCACGTCGTCGCGGCCTGCGCCGAGCTGGACGTCGAGCTCGACGTCGTCGAGGGTCTGCCGCACGAGCAGGCGCGCGAGCGCTACCGGCGGGCGGACATCGTCGTCGACCAGCTCAACGCCGGCTGGTACGGGCTCTTCGCGATCGAGGCGATGGCCATGGGCAAGCCGGTGCTGACGTTCCTCCACGAGGAGGCTGTTCGACGCACGGAGGAGGCGTTCGGTGTCCGTGTCCCGCTCGTGCCGACGACGAAGGAGACGCTGGCCGACGACCTGCGGCCGCTGGTCGCCTCGACCGACGAGCGGCGCCGGATCGGCGCCGAGAGCCGCGCCTACGTCGAACGCATGCACGATGTCGACCGCATGGCCGACCGCCTGCTCGCCCTCTACGCTCGTCTCTGATGCGCCTGCAGCTGCGGGTCTACCGAGCAAAGCCGGGCGAGCTCGACGCGTTCGTGCGCGAGTGGCGGGAGCTCGTCGTGCCGCTCCGGGAGCACCTCGGCTTCCGCGTTCACGGTGCCTGGCGATACGAGGACGGCGAAACGTTCGCCTGGCTGCTCGCGTACGAGGGTGACGGGGCGTTCGAGGAGGCTGATGCGCGCTATTACGCGTCGCCGGAGCGCCGCGCCTTCGATCCTGATCCGGCACGTCACCTCGCCGAGGTCGATACGCGCTTCGTCGAGCCGATCCCGTGATCGAGGTCCGGCGCGCTTCCGAGTCCGACCTGGATGCGCTCGAGCGCGTGAAGCGGGCGGGCGGGGAGTTCGTCCCCCACCTCGTCATGGCGCTCTGATGTTCGAGCAGATCAAGCGGCTTGCCCGTCACTCGGCGGTCTACGGCGCGGGCGGGATCGTCTCCCGGCTGCTCGCTGTCTTCCTGCTGCCGCTGTACACCGCCTACCTCGAGCCGTCCGACTTCGGCGCCGTCGGCGTGCTGCTCGCGCTCTCGGCGGTGCTCGTGACGATCCTCCGCGGCGGCATCTCGAGCGCCTTCTTCCGCTTCTACTTCGACTCGCCGGAGCCCGCCCGGCGGCTGCTCGTGCTGCGCACCTCGTTCTGGTTCACGATGGCGAGCGCGACGGCCGGGCTCGCGGCCGGCGCCCTGCTCGCGGAGCCGATCGGCGACCTGATCGGCGTGGACGACCCGTGGCTCGTGCGGGCCGCGTTCGTCGGCATCTGGGCGCAGATGAACTACGAGCAGCTAACCGCGCTGTTCCGGGTCGAGGAGCGCTCGACCGCCTACGTGATCGCCACGCTCACGAACCTGGTCATCACGGTCGCCGCGACCGTTCTGCTCGTCGTCGGGCTCGAGCAGGGCGCAATCGGCGTGATCGTCGGCAACTGGATCGGCACGCTGGCGGTCTACCTCGTGCTGCTCGGCTACCGCCGCGAGCAGCTGGGCCTGCAGTTCGACCGGCCGCTGCTGCGCGAGATGCAGCACTTCGGCTGGCCGCTCGTGCCGGCGGCGCTGGCGCTGATCGCGGTCAACTTCTCCGACCGCTTCTTCCTGTCGCACATGGTCGGGCTCGACGAGGTCGGCGTCTACGAGATCGGCGTCCGGGTGGCGTCGGCGATGGTGCTGCTGCTGACGGCGTTCCGGCTCGCCTGGCCGGCGTTCGCGTACTCGATCGAGGACGACGACGAGGCCAAGGCGACCTACGCCTACGTGCTCACGTACCTCGTCTACATCGCCAGCTGGCTCGCGCTCGGGCTGGCCGTGCTGAGCCCGTGGGTCGTCCGCCTGCTGACCTCAGACCCGGCCTTCTACGAGGGCTCGCGCGTCGTGCCGCTGCTCGCCTTCGGGACGGCGTCGTATGCCGCCTACATCGTCATGGCCATCGGCGTCGGCCGCGCGCGGCGGACACAGTTCAACTGGGTGATCGCCGGCGCCGCGGCCGTGGTGAACGTCGCGCTGAACCTGGCGCTCATCCCGACCTACGAGATGATGGGCGCCGCCGTCGCGACCGTGGCCGCCTACGTCGTGCTCTTCGCCGGCATGACGTTCTGGGCCCAGCGGGTCTTCCCGGTGCCGTACCAGTGGCGGCGCGTCGTGACCGCGGCGGGCGCAGCCGTCTCGCTGACCGTGCTCGCGAAGCTGCTCGACGTCCCGCTGGCCGGCGCGCTCGCGATCGCGCTCGTGTACCCGCTCGTGCTGCTCCCGCTCGGCTTCTACCTCCCGGCCGAGCGGCGGCGCCTGCGCGCGCTCGCACGCCTGTCCTGACCAGGAGGGCTTGGCGGGACGTCGCTCGCCGCAGGAGTGCGATGGTCGTTCCGAGGCTAGGACGCAGGGAGCGCACATAGCCGTTCGTCCTATCTGCGCGACTGAGGACAACGCCCTCGGAGCGACCAGCGCGCTCCGGCGGCTCAGTCGTCGTTCCGCCAATCCCTCCTATGGCTCCGTGTGGACGACGACGTCCGTGATCTCGGGCCGCTCGCGGCGGACCCGCTCCTCGATCTGGCTTGCGCGCTCGTGGGCCTCCTCGAGGCTCGCATCCGGATCGAGAGCGACGCTGACGTAAGCGACGAGACCGGTCTCGGTCTCGACGAAGTGGAGCTCCCGCGGCTCCAGGCCCGTTGCGATTCGCACCGCGCGCGTGACCGCGGCTCCCGGCTCCTCCGCCTCCGCCCGGCGGCCGCGGGCGCTCTCCCGGAGCGGCTCGATGTGCGTCTGCACCGACGCAACCTCGGCCACGTCTCGGGTGATCGCCGCTTCGACCGCGCTCGCAACCTCGTGCGCCTCCTCGAGCGCAAGGTCGCCCGGCAGCTTCAGGTGGAGCGAGATCTCGAGCCCGCCCTCGACCTCGAGCAGGCGCGAGGTTGTGCACCTCCCGCACGCGCGGGACGCTGAGCGCCGCCGCCAGCACTCGCTCCCGCACTCGGCCGCCTTCGGCGGGCTCGACGTGGACGACGACGTCGCTCTCGGGCAGCGCCCGGTCGAGCGCGGACTCGACCGCGTCGGCAGCGGCGTGTCCCTGCCCCACGGCTGCGGTCGGGGAGACGCCGATGACCACGTCGATGAAGTGCCGGCCCGCCGCCTGGCGCAAGCGCAGGCGTCGCAGCTCGACCGGCGGGTCGAGCGCGGCGATCGCGGCCCGTGCTGCCGCGGCCGCGCCTGCGGGGGCGCGGTCCATGAGCACGTCGACGTTGCGCTTCATCAGCCGGCCGGCCGCGACCAGGACGAGGGCGGCCACGAAGAGCGCTGCAACCGAGTCGCCGCCGGGGTAGCCGGCGCGCGCCGCGAGCAGGCCGAGCAGGACGGCGACGGAGCCGGTCAGGTCGGAGGCGAAGTGGAGCGCGTTGGCCTGCAGCGCAGCGCTGTCGTACCGGCGCCCGACGCGCAACGAGATGGTGGCGCGGGTGGCGTCGAGGGCGATCACGAGACCGAGCACGGCGAGCGCGTACGCCGGCACCTGCACGTCCGTGTCGCTCGTCCCCGCGAGCCGCGCGACGGCGAGGTAGGCGATGCCGAGGCTCGCGACCACGAGGAACGCCGCCTCTGCCAGGGCCGCGAGGTGCTCGGCCTTCCCGTGTCCGTACTGGTGGGCGCGGTCGGCCGGCCGGATGGCGACGCCGACCGCGAAGAACGTCAGCAGCGCGGCGACGAGGTCGGTGCCCGAGTGCAGGGCTTCGGAGACGAAGCCGAGGCTGTCCGTGGTCAGGCCGACCACGAGCTTGACCACGACGAGCGTGGCCGCGACCCCCACCGAGACGAGGGCTGTCCGCCGCTGCGGTGACACGGGTGAAGGCTAGAGCGCCGGGCCCACGGGCTTCGGTCCTCGCTCCGTCTGACACTGACTCGGCACGATCACGTCACCCACGCGTGCGGCTCTCCCCAGTAGCCTGGAACCGGAGGGAGGCCCGCGGCCGGACCCCGCGCTGACAGTGTCCCGAAGAGACATGTCCGGATTGGGAAGGCTCCTCGTGCTCCTCGCTGCCGGTGTGGTGAGCGCAGGGCTCACGGGCTGCGAGTTGGGCACGAGCAGGAGTCCGAGACGGCCGCCCTGACGCAGACAGGGCTGCCGCCGCCCGTCGCTCGTGCCGGGGATGGTGCGCGCAGCCGATCCTGCGGCCAGCTGGCCCATGCCGATCACCCGTCCCTCGAGCTCGAGGTGGTCAGCGGCACCACGGCGTGCAGCGTCGCGCACGGGGTGCTGAGCGCCTACTACCGGGGCACGACGAGGAGGGGCTGGCGCTGCGACGGCCCGGACGGCTTCGTGGAGTGCCAGGGCCGGCCTGGAGAGCGAGTCCGGGCGCGGTTCCTGTGCGCCCACTGGGACCCGCCCGACTGGGAGGCGTGCTTCAGAACCTTCGGGCCGCACTAGGCCGAGCGAGCGGGGCGCTCGCTCGCGAGCGCCCCGCCCAAGGCTCGGCTCAGCCGGTCGGCTCGTCGAACTGGAAGATCCCGAAGACGGCGCCGGTCGGATCGGCGATGATCGACAGCCGTCCGACAGTCGGGACGTCGAACGGCTCCATGTAGACCTGGGCGCCGAGGTCCTTGGCCTTCTTCGTGTCGGCGTCGACGTCCGAGCTGCCGACGTAGAGCATCCAGTGCGGCGGCGCGTCCATCTGCGGCGGCCTCGGGTAGGCGCCGCCCCGCTGCTCCTCGCCGTTGGTGAAGACCGTGTACTTACCCGGCGTGTCGCCCGGATTGTCCATGTCGGTGGCCGTCCAGCCGACGACCTCGCCGTAGAAGCGCTTGGCGGCTTCGATGTCGGTGGTCACCAGCTCGTTCCAGGCGAAGACGCCCTCCGGCGTCTGCGGCTCGCCGGCCGCGGCGAAGACCGAGAAGACCGCGCCCTGCGGGTCCTGCAGGACGGCGAAGCGGCCGACCCCCGGGATGTCCATCGGGCCGGTGATGACGGTCCCGCCGGCCTTCTTCGCCCGCTCGGCGGCGGCATCGGCGTCGTCGACCAGCACGTGGCCGAGCCAGTGCGGCGGCGCTCCACCCTGCGCGGGGCCGAAGCCCCCGTGCATCTGGTCGTTCGCCTTGATCATCGGGTAGTCGAAGCCTCCGACCTGAACGACGTCGCTCTCCCAACCGAAAAGCTTGTTGTAGAACGTCCGCGCCTTGTCGGGATCGTTCGAGGCGTGGTCGTGCCAGACGAAGCGGCCGACCGCGGTCTGCACCTGCGTGCTCATGTGCACCTCCTGGTGGGTCGACCGCGACCCTACCCGGTCCGTGGTGAACGGCTGGTGAAGCGAAATCGACCGCTCAACCGGCGAGCAGGCCGGTCACGTACATGACGCCGACCCCGGCCAGGAAGCCACCCATCACGTGCGGCGAGGCAAGCCCGCCCGGGGCGCGGCGGGCGACGAAGCGCAGGACCTCGACGATCACCTGGATGGCGGCGCCGGCGGCCGCGGCGAAGAAGAGGACGCCGAGCCAGTCGCTGGTGACGAAGCCGCCGATCCAGCCGCCGACGATGGCGGGCGCGCCTGCGATGAGGACGAGCGCGGCAAGCCGGCCGAATCCCGGCTTCGCTCCCTCGTCGGCCGCCGGCGCGGCGATCCCGAGACCCTCGGTGACGTTGTGGACCATGAAGCCGACGATCAGAAACGTGCCGAGCGCGAGCTCGCCCAGCGAGAAGGACGTCCCGATCGCGAGCCCCTCGCCGAGGTTGTGGAGGCCGATGCCCACCGCCACGAGCAGGGCGAGCGACATGCCGGTGAGATGCCCCGCGCCGCGCGCCGCGGACGAGCGCTGCGAGACGAAGGTCAGCGTCAGGTAGCTGAGCGCCACCCCGAGCAGGACGAGACCCGCTCCGCCGAGCGCCTCGGGCAGGGCGGCCTGGAGCGCGAACGCCTCGGTCAGGGCGTCGAGGGCGAGGAAGGTGAGCAGGCCCGCGGTCAGGGCCATGAATCCGGCCAGCCACTGGGGCGCCGCCCGCCGGAGCGAGGGCAGCCAGAGCAGCCCGATCGCCACCGGGATGATGCCGACGAGGATGCCGATGACCGTGTAGCCGAGGGCTGCGCCGAGGGACGGCTCGGGGGTCTCGACCGCGGCGGCGATCTCGTGCACGGTCTCGATCCCGGTGGAGCTGGTGACGCCGACGGCGATCGGGTCGTCCTCGACCCAGTCGTAGGGCACGACGATCGTGCTCGACCGCAGCCGCGAGAGCGTCTGCGGCCCGTCCGTCGTGAACGGGACGATCGCGTCGTCCACGGTCACCGAGGCGATCGTGAGATCGTCGCGTTGCGGGTTGGTCACCCGGATCTTGATCTCGCCGGGCTTGAACTCAACCCGCCGGACGTCGAACTCGTCCGCCTGCGGCGGGTTCGACCCGAGCAGCGAGGTGATCGAGTCGCCGGTCGCCGCGAACAGGGAGACGACGCCGACGAGCAGGAGGATCGGGACGACGGCCCAGAGGCGCCAGCGCGCCGTCGAACCGCGTTCGACCACCGCCTCGCTCGCCATCACGCCTCCCCGTCGACGACCTCGAAGAACCCCATCCAGCCGAGCTCCGCGAACTCGGACTGGTGCGCGTGGAACATGAAGAGGCCGGTGTTGGCGAAGTCGATCTCGAGGATCCCGCGCTCGCCCTGGCACTGGACGATGGTGTCGGTGTAGTGCTCGACCTCGGGCCGCCCGGTCGGGTAGTAGCGGAAGAAGTCGCCGTGCAGGTGGAACGAGTTGATCAGGTCGAACTCGGTCAGGTTGGCGAGGTAGATGCGCACCGTGGTGCCGCGGCTGACCGTGATCGGGTACTTCGCGTAGTAGAAGCTGCGGCCGTTGACGGTGTAGAAGTTGTTGCCGCCGTCCCCGTCGGTGTCGTAGCCGTTCATCACCATGACCAGCTCCTGGGCCGGCTTGCGAGGCTCGGGCGGGTCGATGATGAAGGCGCCGTAGAGGCCCTTGTGGATGTGCTTCTTCAGCGGCGTCGCATGGCAGTGGTAGAGGTGCATGCCGTACGGCCTGGCCGGGAACTCGTAGATCTGCGAGTCGCCCGGCTCGACGATCTCGAAGACGCCGTCCATGTTGGCCGGATGGATGCCGTGGAAGTGGATCGTGTGCGGGTGCGACCCGTGGTTCGTGAGCTTCACCCGGAGGATGTCGCCCTCGGTCGCCCGGATCACGGGGCCCGGCACCGTGCCGTTGTAGGTCCAGGCGGGGAAGAAGACGCCCGGCGCGATCTCGATCTCGCGGTCGACCGCGACCAGCTCGTACTCGCGCACGCGGCCCGGCTGGTGCGGCAGCGCGGGCGGCGGGATCAGGAGCTTGTCGAGGTCGTGCGGCCCACCGACGGCCGGCACCGAGTCGCCGATCATCGCGGCGTGGCCCGCGTGGCCCGGCTCGTGGGTGGCGGCGGGGGTCGCGGACCCTCCGTGGTCGTGCCCCGACGAGTGGTCGTCGGCGAACGCCAGGCGGGCGAGCGGCCCGGCGACGACGAGCGGTGCGGCGCCCGCGACGAGCGTCCGGCGGGTCAGCTTCCTAGCCACGCGCGCCCTCCGCGACGAGCAGGTCGGCGGCCAGCTCCCGCCCGACCGCGTGCTCGGTGCCGTCCACAGTCAGGCGCAGCGGCCCGCCGAACGGCTCTGCAGCAACGAGCGTGAGCTTCGTGCCGACGACGAGCCCGCGCTCTGCGACGTAGCGGAGCAGCTGGGGGTCGCGGTCGGAGACCTCGACGATCGTCGCCGTCTTGCCCGGCTCGAGCTCCGCCAGGGGGATCCGGGTGGCGCGGTTGATGGCGCCGTCGCGCGCCGGGATCGGCGAGCCGTGGGGGTCGGTCGTGGGGAAGCCGAGCGCCTCGTCCATGCGCTGCTCGAGCTCCTCCGAGAGCACGTGCTCCCAGCGCTCCGCCTCCTCGTGCACCGCGTCCCACGGCACGCCGAGCGCCTCGACGAGGTAGCGCTCGACCAGGCGGTGGTGGCGGACGACCTCGAGCGCGATCCGCTCGCCGGCCGGCGTCAGCGAGACGCCGTGATAGGGCTCGTGGTCGACGAGCTTGAGCTTCGCGAGCTTCTTGAGCATCGCGGTCGTCGACGCGGCCGAGACGTTCAGCTCGGCCGCAAGCGCGGTGGTCGTCACGCGCGAGTCGGCGCCGTTGCGCTCGGCGAGGATCCAGACGGCCTTGAGGTAGTCCTCGGCTGATTCGCTTAGTCGTGCCACGATCACAGTTTAGACAAGGCTAAACATAAATCGCAGCTCCACTCGGTTGACCCCCGCCAGCCCGCGTCCTCTCCCCTTTTCAGCAAGCGACCGGTGGTCGAGAATGCCTCCGCCCCGGCAGTCGCCGGTCAGCGCCGTCCCCGGCTCGGAGGAGGAGACATGAAGGACGTGAAGTGGATCCGGCGCGGCGGCTACGCCGCCGGTGGTCTGATGATCCTGTTCGGCATCGGCGTCATCGTGGCCGGGATCTGGGGGTTCAGCTTCACCCGCGACCACATCGAGCGCGAGGGGATCGTGTTCGGCCCGGCGAGCGACCCTGCAGTCGCCGAGCACGCCGAGCAGTGGGCAGGCGAGCCCGTCGAGACGGGAAGCCAGGCGCTCGCCTTCGCGGAGATCATGCGCGAGCACACGCTCCAGTCCACGGACGGCCTGACCTACGCCGAGATGGGGCGGTACCAGTCGGCGGACGACCCGTCGGATCCCGCCGGGACGAACGACGAGGCCGAGGCGGCGAAGGACGCGAACGGCCAGCCGGTCTCGAACGGCGCTCGTGACATCTGGGTCACGGAGACCGCCCTGACGACCGCGCTGCAGATGAGCTTCATGGGCGAGATGCTCGCCGTCTTCACGTTCGTCGTCGGCATCGCGCTGCTGCTCGCGGGCATCGGCTTCGTCATCCTCGCCCTCGCGGTGTTCCGCGGCACACCGGACGGAGCCGCGGTCGCCGCACCTGCGCCGGGCTGAGCCGGGTCACGGAAGCTTCGAGCGAACGGCTCGGGTCAGGTGCGACGCGGTAGACCTGCCGCCGCCGGCGGCGAGATGATCAGGTGACGACGCGGTAGACCTGGAAGCACTCGGCGTACTCGCGGTTCACGTTGACGCCGTGCGTGCGCGCGAGGTTCCAGATGTACTCGGGATCGGAGTAGCGCCGGTGCTGCTGTGACGCGTACTTGGCGAGCGCCGCGACCTTGCGCTCGAGGTGGCCGCGCTCGAGCGCGATGTAGGCCTGGTACTCGAAGTCGAAGTTGTTCCACGGGATCTCGTAGCCGAGGATCGTCGTCCGCTTGAAGGCGCGCAGCCCCTCGGACGCGACCACCTGGTGGTCCTGGTGGACGTCGTGGACGGAGGGCTGCAGGACGGCGTCGGGGCGCCACTCCTCCCAGAGCGCGATCAGCAGCTCGAGGATGTCCTGGCGCCGCTCGGGGAAGGTGCGCACGTCGAAGTCGTGCACCGTCAGCTGGGACTCCGGGATCCCCAGCTCGGTGGTCGCCTCGCGCACCTCGCGGGCCAGCGTGTCCGGCGGGAAGCCCTCCGGCAGCGACTTCGTCGCCGTCGAGAAGGCGACGTAGCGCACCTCCGCGCCCTCGTCGACGAGTCGCGCCATCGTGCCGCCGCAGCCGAACTCGCCGTCGTCCGTGTGCGGCGCGAGCACGAGCACGCGCTCCCAGCGGCCGATCATCCGTCCGCCTTCGGCGCCAGGGCCGGCTCCGGGGCGGGAGTCGCCTGCGGCACGGGGCTTCCGCTGTCTGCGGCTCCGTCACCACGAGGGGTTCGACGGCGGCACCGGCATCGCCTGCCGGCGCCGTGGCCCTCGCCGCGACCGCACCGAGCGCCAGCAGCCCCCAGGTCATCGGATCCTCGAAGAGCGCGTTGTAGAAGAGGCTGTGCACGCCGATCGCCGTCAGCGCGGCCGCCGCGGTCAGCGCGACGCCGGCCCATCGCCGACGGCCCGACGTGACGGAGCGTCGCCAGGAGCGCCGCCGCGCCGAGCCAGAGCAGCAGCAGCAGCCCCGGTAGGCCCGTCTCGGCGGCGACGGTCACGGGGGTGTTGTGCGACGCCGCGCTCGCCGGGTCCTCGCCCGGCAGGCCCTTCCGATCGGCGTACGCGTCCTTGAAGCCGCCGAGCCCCACGCCGATCACCGGGTTGTCGCGCGCGATGCGCAGACCTTCGGCGATCTGGCCCGAGCGGCCGCTCGTCGCGTGTCGAGCCCCTTGCGCGACTCGTCGAGCAGCGGCTCGCGCAGCTGTGGCACGGCGAGCACGACGACGAGCGCCGCCAGCGCGGCGGCGCCGAGCCCGACCGCGGCCCGGCCGCGCCAGACGGCGGCGGCGGCGACAGCCGTGCCGGCGACGAGCGCAGCGAAGCTCGACTGGGAGAACGAGACGAGCAGACCCGTCCAGACGACAGCGATGCCGGCCGCCGCGACCGCGAGCTCGCGCCCGCGCAGGCCGAACAGCACGAAGACGAGCGTGGCCAGGATCGCCACCACGAGGAAGCGGCCGTAGATCGACGGGTCCCAGAAGACCGAGTTGACCCGGAAGAAGAGCTCGGGCTGGTAGGCGTTGCCGATGATCACCTTCGGGTTCCAGAAGACGTCGCGGGTCACCCACTGGAAGAGCCCGACCGCCGCGAACGCGACCGCCAGTGCGGCGAGCATCGCGTAGAGCCGAAGCAGCAGCGTGCGCGTCCACTCGAGCCTGGCCAGCGCGACCGCGAGCAGACCGAACGGGCAGCACGAAGAACGCGAGCGTGACCGCGCCGTCGCGCACGTCCTCGCTCCACGCGAGCGAGACCCCGAACCAGCCGGCGAGGGCCGCCAGCGGCAGGGCGAGCGGGCCGAGCTCGCGAGCGCGCTCGTCACCGCGGGCGAGCTCCAACGCCAGGACGATCGCGGCGCCGGCCACGACGCCGTAGAGCGGCAGCAGCAGGTTGGCGTCGGTGCCGCCGATCTCGACCGGCACCCGCGACGGCGACGAGAGCGAGCGCGGCGAACGGCAGCAGCCACGGCCAGCGCCGCAGCGCAAACGCGACGCCGACGGCCACCGCAGCGGCGGGCACGGCGGCCGCGGCCAGGCGCGCGCCCTGTCCGTCGGGGGTGAGAAGCGGCACGAGCGCGACGCCGCCGAGCAGCCAGGCTGCGAGCCCGACCAGGCGCAGCTCTCGCCGGGGCGCGGCGATGACGAGGGCGAGCCCGAGCGCCGCGACGGGGCCGCCGATCTGGGCGAGCGCCGTCACTATTCCGGCGCCGGCCGCACGACGACCAACGCGCTGTCCGCGTGGCGGTTGGCCGAGACGAAGAGCGTGAAGCGGCCGGTGCGCAGCGGCGCCCGGATCCGCAGGTCGCTCGCGGGCCCCACGCCCGTGCGTCCGGCGAGCCGCCAGCGGACGGTTCGAGCGTCCGTGTCGACCGGCACCGAGAAGCGGCGGCCCGCAACGGCGCGCAAGCGCCGCTGTGCGACCTCCAGGTAGCGCAGCCGGACGGGCACCGCCGCGCTCGGCGGTGAGAGGTTCCCCGCTTCGTCCTCGACGCGAACCGTCAGCCGGTGCACGCCCGGCCGGACCCGCTGCCCACCGACCTTGCCGTACCAGTCGACCGCGGCCGACTCGCCGTTCTCGGAGCTTGCCCGCGACGGCGCGACGGCCGTCCACGAACAGGAGGACGCGCGCGTCCTCGTTCGTCCCGTACCGGACGGTGACCCGGTCGGCGCGCCCGTCGCCGTCCGGCGAGAACACGCCCGGGCCGACAGCAACCTGCGTCAGCTCGGGCGGCGTCCGGTCGAGGGTGATGTCGTCCGGGAGCTCGATCGTCCGCCGCTGGTCGGCCAGCCGCACGCGCAGGTGGTAGACGCCCTCGGGGGCGAAGCCGCCGGCGTCGGTCGTCCCGTTCCACTTCGGCGAGCGCCGCCCGGCGCGCAGCGCGCTCTTCGTCGATCAGCGTGCGTACAGCGTCGCCGTCCCCGTCGACGATCGTGGCCGTGACGGTGTCCGCCTCACGCAGGCGGAAGCTGAGCACGGCCGGCGCCCGCGGTCCGGCGACCTTGCCGATCCGAGTGCCGAAGATCGGGCTGAGCTCGAGTTTCAGCCGCTGGGTGACCGCAAACGCGGCCGCCGTGCCGGCCAGCAGGAAGGCAACGATCAGCGTCGGGGCGAGGCGCGCCACAGCGCGAAAAGTCTACGGCGGGTTGCGCGGGCTCCCCCGTTCGAGGGTCACCCGAACGGGCGTCCCCGACCGATCTCTAGTCCCGGATGCCTCGTCCCTACCCTGACGCGCGCCGTGTTCGGCGGGCTCGCGCTCGCGCTCGGCCTCTACGTCGTCCACATCCTCTTCGGGATCGGGACCGAGGGCACAGCGGCCTACGTCATCGACGACTGGCTCTACAACGCCCTGATCATCAGCCACCGGGCTGGTCTGCGCCGCCCGCGCGTTCACCGGCGGCGGCGAGCGACTGGCCTGGTTCCTGCTCGGCTCGGCGATCGCGATCTGGGGCTTCGGCAACACGTACTGGACGTTCTTCCTCGCCGACCAGAACCAGTTCCCGTCGGCGGCGGACGCCATGTGGCTCGCGTTCTACGTGCTCGCCTACGCGGGCCTGGCGCTCATCTTCCGCAGCCGCGTGCCGCGTGCCTCCATCAACATCTGGATCGACGGCGGCATCGCAGCGCTGGCCGTGACGGCGGTGGCCGCGGCGCTCGTCTTCGACGCCGTGCTCGAGGTCGACCGAGGGACGGCCGATCGCCGTCGCCGTCAACCTCGCCTACCCGATCGGCGACGCGCTCCTGCTGGCGCTCGTCGTCGCGGCGGTCGCGCTCTCGCGCTGGCGGCTCACCGCCACCTGGGCTCTTCGCCGCCGCCGGCTGCGTCCTCTTCGGGATCACCGACAGCATCTACGTCTTCCAGGTGAACACCGGCACGTACGACCAGTTCAGCCTCATGAACGCCGGCTGGCCCGCCGGCTGCCTGCTGCTCGCCTACGCGGCCTGGCAGCCCGTCCGCCGCTCAGCGGCGCGCTCCGAGGACTGGAGCGGCGTGGCGGTTTCGATCGGCTGCGCGGCGATCGCGGTCGGCGTGCTGCTCTACGACCACTTCGTCCGCGTCAGCGTCTTCACGCTCGTGCTCGCGACGGCGACCGTGTTCGGCGTCCTGCTCCGCCTCGCGCTGACGTTCCTCGACCATCGCCGGCTGTCGGCGCGCAGCATGCACGCCGCGCACACGGACAGCATCACCGGGCTCGGCAACCGGCGTGCGCTGCTGCGCCGGATCGGCGAGCTGCTGGAGGCGGACGGCCAGCCTCGTTTCGTCGTCGTACTGCTCGACCTCAACGGCTTCAAGGAGTACAACGACAGCTTCGGGCACCTCGCCGGCGACGCGCTGCTGGCCCGGCTCGGCGTCCGGCTCGCGGAGGCGCTCCCCGAAGGCGGGCAGGCCTTCCGCATGGGCGGCGACGAGTTCTGCGCCATCGTCGAGGAGACGTCGACGTTCGGCGCCGCACGCCTGGCCGCAGTGGCCGGTGCTGCCCTCTCGGACCGCGGCGAGGGCTTCGAGATCGACTCGGCGTGGGGTCACATCATCGCCCCGGTCGAGGCGAACACGCCCACGGAGATCCTCAAGCTGGCCGACCGGCGGATGTACGCGGCCAAGGCCGTCCGCTCCTCGGTCAGCCGCCAGACGGCCCGACTCCTGGTTCGTGCGCTGGCAGAGCGCGAAGCGAGCCTCGCCGACCACATCTCGGATGTCGCCGACCTCGCCGAGCAGATCGGCGCACGGCTGGGGCTGGCGCTCGAGCAATGCGAGCAGGTCCGCCGGGCCGCCGAGCTCCACGACGTGGGCAAGATGGCGATCCCCGACGCGATCCTGCTGAAGACGGGGCCGCTCGACGACGACGAGTGGGTCTTCGTCCGCCGGCACACGCTCACGGGCGAGTGGATCCTCTCGGCGGCGCCCGGCGCTCGCGAACGTCGCCCGGCTGGTGCGGTCGTCGCACGAGCGCTGGGACGGCACCGGCTACCCCGACGGGCTTGCCGGCGAGCAGATCCCGCTCGAGTCGCGCATCGTCACCGTCGCCGACGCCTACGCCGCGATGGTCAGCGACCGGCCGTACCGCGCCGCGCTCACGCACGTGGAGGCGCTCGGCGAGCTGCAGGCGAACGCCGGGCACGCAGTTCGACCCGCAGGTCGTCGACGTCGCGGTCGAGCTCCTCGCCGCGCGCGAGCGCAAGCTGCGCGCCGCCACCGCCGCCGCCTAGCGCCGCCGGCGCGCCCGAGCGCCGAACACCCAGGGACTGTCCCTGAAAGGTGTTGGTCGCGGACATCGCCTTCGTCACGGATGTGTGACAAATCGTCCACAGGCGCGGTCGTGGCTGGCTTTGCTGCGTAGGGTGAGTCTGACTAGGGCCTGGCCGGGCTGCGGGAACGGGTCGCGGAACGGGGGTGTCGCTCCTGCGCGCATAGCTCGCGGACGAGTCGGCTCGAGGCCGTTGTCGGCCAGAATGGCGGCGTGGCGAGCACGCAGGAACCGGCGAGCCTCGACGACCGCCGCGATGCGCGAGGAGCGCAAGGTCGTCACCGCGCTCTTCGCCGACCTCGTCGGCTCGACGGCGCTCGGCGAGCGGCTCGACCCCGAGGAGGTCAAGCTGGTCGTCGGCGAAGCGGTCGCGCGCATCGTCCGCGAGGTCGAGGCGCTCGGCGGCCACGTCAAGGACCTCGCAGGCGACGGCGTCCTGGCGTTCTTCGGCGCGCCGGTCGCCTCGGAGGACGACGCCGAGCGCGCCGTCCGCGCAGGGCTCCGGATCGTGGAGGAGCTGGGCGCGTACGGCCGCGAGGTTGAGCAGGCTTGGGGCATCGAGGGCCTGAGCGTGCGGGTCGGGCTCGGCACAGGCCGAGTCGTGCTGGGCGCGGTCGGCGGCGGCTCGCGGGTCGAGTACGGCGCCTTCGGCGACACCGTCAACCTGGCCGCGCGCCTGCAGTCGGCCGCGGAGCCGGGGACCGTGCTCGTCGACGAGGCGACGGCGCGCGCGGTCGAGGGCGTCGTTCGACACCGGCGAGCCCGTGGAGCTCTCGCTCAAGGGCAAGAGCGACCCCGTCGCCGCGCTGACGATCACGCGTGCCCGCGCAGGCGCCGTGCGACGACGTGGGCTGGCCGGCGCAGACGCGGCGCTCGTCGGCCGGGACGTCGAGCTCGAGCGCGCCGAGGCCTGGATCGACCGACTGCTCGCGGGGACGGGCGGCGCGCTCGTCCTGTCCGGGGAGGCCGGGATCGGCAAGAGCCGGCTGATCGCCGAGCTGGGCCGCCGCTTCGGCGACGCCGACGTCGACGGCGCCGAGCCCGTCTGGCTCGAGGGCCGTTGCGTCTCCTACGGCGAGTCGCTCCCGCTCTGGCCCTTCCGCGAGCTGCTGCGCGACTGGCTCGGCCTCTCGCTCGAGGAGCCGGAGCTGCGCGTCCGGGTCCTGCTGCGCCGCCGCGTGGATTCGCTGTTCGGCCCGCGCAGCGGTGAGATCTACCCGTATCTCGCCTCGGTGCTCGGCGTCACGCCCGAGCCCGAAGCTGCTGCGCGTCTCGCCGACCTCTCGCCCGAGGCGCTGCAGTACCGCACCTTCGAGGTCGTCGGCAACCTGCTCACCCGGCTCGCCGAGGACGGCCCGGTCGTGTGCGTCGTCGAGGACCTGCACTGGGCGGACGCCACTTCGATCCAGCTGCTCGAGCGACTGCTGCCGCTCGCCGAGCAGGCGGCGGTGCTCCTGGTGCTCTCGCTGCGCGAGGAGCGCGACCATGCCTGCTGGGCGCTGAAGGAGCTCGCGGCGCGGGAGTACCCGCACGTCTTCCGCGAGCTGGCGCTCGAGCCCCTCTCCGGCAACGCCGAGCGGGAGCTGCTGGACTCGCTCACCGGGCGGCACGCTGCCCGAGGAGCTCAGCGCCACGATTCTCGAGCAGGCCGAAGGCAACCCCTTCTTCCTCGAAGAGCTCGTGCGCTCGCTGGCGGACGCCGGTGCGCTCGTCTACGAGGACGGCGGCTGGCGCTTCGACCACGAGGTCCCAGTCGAGATCCCGCAGACCGTCGAGCGCGTGATCGTCGCCCGCATCGACCGCCTCGATCCCGTCTGCCACGACGTGCTGACGGCCGCGGCGGCGCTCGGCCGCCGCTTCGGCCTCCAGCTGCTCGAGGGCGTCGTGGCGCTGAACGGCGAGGTGTCCGACGCCCTGCACGAGCTGCAGCGTCTCGACCTGATCCGCACCGAGCGGCGCTGGCCGCAACCCGAGTACCGGTTCAAGCATGCGCTCATCCAGGAGGCCGCCTACCGGCTGCTGCTCGGTGACGCGCGCACGGCCCTCCACCGTCGGGCGGCGGAGTGGCTCGAGGGCCGCTACGCCGACAACCTCGACGAGGTCGTGGGCCTGCTCGCCCACCACTGGCATGCAGCCGACGACGAGGACAAGGCGATCGCCTACCTGACCCGGGCTGCCGACCGCGCCCGGCAGGAGTGGTCGCTCGACGAGGCGATCGACCACTACCGCGACCTGCTGCCCCTGCTCGAGGAGCGCGGCGAACGGCAGGCGATCGCGCTCGCGCTCTTCAAGCTCGGCCTCTCGCTCCACACTGCGCTCCGCTTCCGCCAGGCGAACGCTGCGTTCGCGCGCGCCTTCGAGCTCTGGACGCCGCCCGGCACCGTGCGAGCAGCCCACGGCCACCCTGCGCGCGGGCGTGGAGATCCTGGCGTCCCAGCCCGACCCGCCGCGCTCCTACAACCTCCCGGACATGCAGCTGCAAATGGCGCTGCTCGACCGCCTGGTGGAGCGCTGGCCGGAGGCGACGATCGTCCCGTCGCTCGCCGAGCGCTGGGAGATCTCCGAGGACGGGCTGCGCTACGTCTTCCACCTGAAGGAAGGCCTCCAGTGGTCCGACGGCACACCACTGACCGCCAGCGACGTGGAGTACGGCATCAAGCGCTCGCTCGACCCGGAGCGACCGGGCGTCAGCGTCTCGATCTACTACGTGCTCGAGGGCGGTCAGGACTACGCGCTCGGCCGCTCGGCCGACAGCGCCAGCGTGGGCGTCCACGCGCTGGACGACCGGACTGTCGAGTTCAGGCTCGCCGCGCCCGCGCCGTACTTCCTGAGCGTCGTCAACCGCCCCGACGGGGGGCCGCAGCCTCGACACGCCGTCGAGCGCCAGGGCGACGACTGGATCGAGCCCGCCGACCAGGTGGTCAGCGGCGCCTTCCGCCAGGTCGAGCGGACCGCCGAGCGCGTCGTGCTCGAGCGGCGGGCAGACGCGCCGCCTCGACCCGGGAACGTCGCGCGTGTCGAGATCACGCTCACCGACGTGCCCGAGGCGCTGAACGCCTACGACGCGGGCGACCTCGACCTGGTGATCGTCAACCCGTTCTCGACGCACCTCGCCTCGCTCGCCAGTCGCCCTGACGACGCCGACCTCGGACCGGCGGCGTGGACGCTGTACCTCCTCATCCAGCACGAGCTCCCGCCGTACGGGAACCTCGACCTCCGCCGGGCCCTTGCGCACGCGATCGACCGCGAGGCGCTGGCGACGCGAGATCTGCCGCCCGGCGTCGCAGTGGCGACCGGAGGAGTCGTGCCGCCGACGCTGCAGGGGCACACCCCGGACATCGCCCCCCGCTTCGACCCGGAGCTCGCGCGGGAGCACCTGGCGCGCGCCGGGATCGACAGGCCCATCGAGGTGGTCACGACCGCAGGCGGAGTCGTCGAGCAGCTCTGCTGCGACGTCGTCGAGGGCTGGCGGGAGACGCTCGGCATCGACGTTCGGCTGGAGCTGCTCGACCAGCAGGAGTTCGTGCGCGTGCGGATGCGCCTGCACGAGAGCGGGCCGATCGTCCCCACGGGCTGGTTCCCCGGCTACCCCGACCCCGAGTACTACCTGCGCCTGCTGCTGCACTCCGAGGCCGCCGACAACCGCGGCCGCTGGTCACACCCGCCGTACGACGAGCTGATCGAGCGGGCACGCCGCGAGCCGGACGGTCCGACCCGGCTCGAGCTCTTCCATGCAGCCGACCGCCTCGCCATCGCCGACCAGATCGCCGTCATCCCGCTCGCGTACGCCCGCAGCGTCTTCTACGTCAAGCCGCACGTGCACGGCTGGTGGGAGTTCGGCAAGTCCTGGCCGTCCTTCGCCGACCTCGTCGTGGAGGAGCAGCCGGAGTGAGCGGTCGGCGCACGTCGCAGACCGGCGTCTCCGCGGGACATGTCCGCGGCAGCCACGTCCCCGCTGGACAGGTCGCCTGGGAGGCCGCCGCTCCTCCTCCCCGGGCTCGACGCTACCGGGGAGTCACGCACAGCGGTGTGACCGACGTGAGCCGGATGCGTCACAGTCCGACGACCGATGGAGGGGAGCCGTGAACATCGAGGTCGTCGAGGGCGACATCACGCAGCTCGAGGTCGACGCGATCGCGAACGCGGCCAACGACCACCTGTGGATGGGCGCCGGTGTCGCCGGCGCGATCAAGCGGGCCGGCGGCGCGGAGATCGAGCGCGAGGCGATGGCGCAGGGGCCGATCGCGGTCGGCAGCGCGGTCGCCACTGGCGGCGGCTCGCTGCAGGCGCAGCACGTCGTCCACGGAGCGGTGATGGGCCAGGACCTGCGCACGACGCCGGAGCTCATCGGACGCACGACCCAGGCAGTCCTCGAGACGGCCGACGGTCTCGGCGCGCGGTCGCTCGCGCTCCCGGCCTTCGGCACCGGCGTCGGCGGCGTTGCCGTTCCCGACGCCGCCCGCGCGATGGTCGACGCGATCCGCGCCTTCGAGCCGTCTGCGCTCGAGCGCGTCGTCGTCGCGGTCTACGGGGCCGAGGCTGCGGGCGCGTTCGAGGCGGCGCTCGCGGGCTGAGGCTCGTCGCCGAAGCTCCGCGTGCGGCTCGGCCGCACGAACACGGTCTGCCCCTCCGCGAGGCCGAGCTGGTCGGCCTCGCCGCGGGTCGCCTGCGCGAGCAGCTCCTGGCCGTCCTCGAGCGTGAGCTCGACCCGCACCTCGAAGCCGAGGTGGACGACCCGCTGCGACGACGGCGCGCTCGGTCGTCCCGTTCGGCTCCAGCGTCAGCTCGAGGTCGTGGGGCCGCACGAACTCGCCGCGCAGGCGGCTGACCGGCCCGACGAAGGTCATCACGAACTCGTTGGCCGGGTGCTCGTAGAGGTCGCGCGGCCGGCCGACCTGCTCGATCCGCCCCTCGTTCATGACGGCGATGCGGTCGGCGACCTCCATCGCCTCTTCCTGGTCGTGCGTGACGAAGACGGTGGTGACGTGCACCTCGTCGTGGAGGCGCCGCAGCCACGCGCGCAGCTCCTTGCGCACGCGCGCGTCGAGGGCGCCGAAGGGCTCGTCGAGGAGCAGCACCTTCGGGTCGACGGCCAGCGCCCGCGCGAGCGCCATGCGCTGGCGCTGCCCGCCCGAGAGCTGCGACGGGTAGCGCTTGGCGAGCCCCTGCAGCTGCACGAGCTCGAGCAGCTCGCCGACCCGCTTCCTGGTCTCCTGCTTCGGCCGCTTGCGGATGTCGAGGCCGAAGGCGATGTTCCGCTCGACGGTCATGTGCTTGAAGGCGGCGTAGTGCTGGAAGACGAAGCCGACGCCGCGCTTGCGCGCGGGCACGCCGGTGGCCTCCTCGCCCGAGATGAGCACGTCGCCCTCGTCGGGTTGCTCGAGCCCGGCCATGACGCGCAGCAGCGTCGACTTGCCGCTTCCGCTCGGGCCGAGCAGGGCGGTCAGCGAGCCGCCCGGAATCGCGAGCGAGACCGAGTCGAGGGCCGTGAAGTCGCCGAAGCGCTTGGTGACGCTGCGCACCGCGATCGCCATCAGTGCTCGCCTTTCGGGCGGAAGACGGTCATGAGCACGAGGGTCGTGATCGCGATCAGGGCGAGCATGACCGCGGAAGCGTAGGCGGCGACGTAGTCGAAGCTCTGGTAGCGCGTACTCCACGTGCAGCGTCAGCGTCTCGGTCTTGCCGACGACGCGGCCCGACATGACGCTCACGGCACCGTACTCGCCGAGCGCCCGCGCGGTCGTCAGCACGACGCCGTAGACGATCGCCCAGCGGATCGCGGGCAGCGTGATCCGGCGGAAGGTCTGCAGCGGCGACGCGCCCAGCGTCTCCGCCGCCTGTTCCTGCTCGGTCCCGATCTCGCGCAGCACCGGCACTACCTCACGCACGACGAACGGGAGCGAGACGAACATGGTCACGAGGATCATCCCGGGCGTCGAGAAGACGATCTGGACGCCGTGCTCCTCGAGCCAGCTGCCGAACCAGCCGTTCCGCCCGTAGAGGAGCAGGAAGGCGAGGCCGACGACGACCGGCGACAGTGCCAGCGGCAGGTCGACGAGGGCGTTGATGAGGTTCGTGCCGCGCATCCGGTAGCGCACGATCGCGAGCGCGCAGGCGACGCCGAAGATCGTGTTCGCCGGGCACGGCGATCGCCGCGATCAGCAGCGTCAGCTTGAGCGCGTGCAGCGCCGCCGGGGTCGTGATCGCGTCCCAGGCGGGTCCGAAGCCGTCCTCGAAGGTCTTCCAGAACACGAGTGCGACGGGCGCAGCCAGCAGCAGGAACAGGTAGCCGAGCCCGATCACCCTGAGCGAGTAGCGGCGGAGAAGGACGCCGGCGCTCATGCCTCGTGCCTCGTCACCAGGCGCCTGATCAGGCCGATGCCGAGCAGGACGGCGAGCGAGATCCCGAGCAGGAGCACGGAGACGGCGGCCGCGGCCTGCGGGTCGCCGCTCTCGATGCGGCCGAAGATGTAGACGGAGGCGACCTCGGTCTTGAACGGCAGGTTGCCGGTGATCAGCACGACGGCGCCGAACTCGCCGATCGCCCGCGCGTAGGCGAGCGCCACGCCCGAGAGGATCGCGGGCAGCAGGATCGGGAAGATGATCCGCCGGAAGGTGGTGAACGAGCCGGCGCCCAGAGAGGCGGCAGCCTCCTCCATCTCGCGGTCGAGCTCGTGCAGGACCGGCTGCACCGTCCGCACGACGAACGGCAGCGTCACGAAGAGCAGCGAGACGAGCACCGCCGTGCGCGAGAAGGAGATGTCGACCGGCGCGGGCCCGTTCGGCCCGTAGAGCGCCAGCAGCACCAGGCCTGCGACCACGGTCGGAAGCGCGAACGGCAGGTCGATGATCGCGTTCACGAACCGCTGCCCGGGAAAGCTGTCGCGGACGAGGATCCAGGCGATAACGGTCCCGATGACGGCGTTGACGAGCGCGACCAGCAGCGAGACGACGAGGGTGAGGCGGAGCGCCGCGACGGCTTCCGGGGCGGTGATCGCCTCCCGGAAGCTGTCCCAGCCGCCCTCCCCCGCCTTCCACGTGATCGCGGCCAGCGGCAGCAGCACGATCAGGCTCAGGTAGCCCGTCGCGATGCCCTGGACGAGCAGCCCGCTCGGGCGCCCGACCGACGGCGCTGTCGCCGTGTGTGCCCGAGCCGCCACGCGTTAGCGCTCGCCGATGATCCCGGCCATGATCCCCGTGCGCGGGTCGAAGAAGCGCTTGTCGACCTTCGGCCAGCCGCCGAGGTACTTCATCGTGAACATCTCGGGCCGCACCGCGAACGAGTAGCCCTTGAGCGCACTCCGCACGACGGGGCGGTAGCCGTTGTCGGCGAAGATCCGCTGCGCCGCCGGCGTGTAGAGGTACTTCAGGAATGCCGTCGGCCTTCGCCTTGTTCCCGCTCTTGCTGATCACGGCGATCGGATTGTCGATCCGCAGCGTCGCCTTGGGGATGTAGTAGTCGGTGCGCACGCCCTTCTTGTTGGCGAAGAGCGCCTCGTTCTCGTAGGTGATGAGGACGTCGCCGCGGCCGCTCGAGAACGTCTGCAGCGCCTCGCGGGCGCTCTTGTCGAGCGAGACGACGTGATCCTTGAAGAGCGTCCGCAGGTAGGAGACCGCCTGCGCGTGCGTCTTCTTGGCGCGGAGCTGGGCGCCGTAGGCGGCCATGATGTTCCACTTGGCGCCGCCCGACGTGAACGGGTTCGGCGTCACGACCTGCACGCCCGGCTTGACGAGGTCCTGCCACGTGCGGATCTTCTTGGGGTTGCCGTCCCGGACGACGAAGCAGACCACCGAGCGGGTGACGATGCCCTGGTACTGGTTGTTCTTCCAGTTCCTGGCGACGAAGCCGCGGTTGACGAGCGTCGTCATGTCGGGCTCGAGCGAGAGCATGACCACGTCGGCCTTGAGGCCCTCGACGATCGCGCGTGCCTGGTCACCGGACGCGCCGTAGGACTGGTCGAAGGAGACGTCCCGCCCCGCGGCCGTTGCCTGGAACCCGGGGATCAGCTTGGCGTAGGCCTCACGCGGCGTCGAGTACGCGACGAGCGTCAGCTTGGTGTCCTGCCGAGCCGCGTCCGCGGTCGACGAGTCGGCGGCGGCGAGCAGGCCGGCCGCGACGAGCGTCGTGACCAGGGCGACGACGAGGGAGACACGCTTCATGGAGCCCCTCCTTCTATTGGCGGATCTTATCGTTGACATTGACGGCGGCTATCAATAGCTGTCGCGACCGGACGACGTCAAGCGAGAACCGTCGGTCGGTCTAGCGTCGTGCGAGCGCGGCAACGCGGCTCTGCGGCCGGCGGAGCTCCGTGAGCACGATGAGCACGATGCCGCCGGCCAGGGCGACGAGCATCAGCGGCCCGGTGCCCGGAGGCTCGAGGAGCTTGATGCCGCTCACCGCGAGCGTCGTCGCCAGCGCGAGCCGCAGTGACTGGTCCGGCACGCGCACCGTCAACGTGCTGCCGATCAGGATCCCGGGTATCGAGCCGAGCAGGAGCCAGCCCATGGCAGCGAGGTCGACGTTGCCGTGGAGGAGGTGGCTGAGGCCCGCCACCCAGAGCAGCGCGGCCGCGTGCCAGATGTCGGTGCCGACGATCTTGGCCGCCGTCAGCGGGAAGACGAGCAGCATCACGAGCGCGAAGAACGTCCCGCTGCCCACCGAGGTCAGTCCGACGATGAAGCCGCCCGAGGCGCCGAGCAGGAAGGCGATGATCGCGGTCGCGGCGCCCGAGCAGGAACGGCGCGTCGTCCGGCTGGACGCCGCGGCGCACGAACGTCTTCGCCACCAGCCCGAGCGCGCCGAGGAGCAGGGCCGCCCCGATCACCTTCGCGCCGGCGGACTCGACGTCGTCGCCGTAGCGATCCTCGAGCCACACGGCGAGCTCGACCCCCAGGAGCGAGAACGGCGCCGAGGCGATGATCATCCAGAACGCCAGGCGGGCGTGGACGGTCCCGAGGCGCCGGTGGCGCGCGGCGCCGATCGACTTGAAGATCGCTCCGTGGAGGATGTCGGTGCCGACGGCGAGCGTCGGCTTGAAGCCGAAGACAAGGATCAGGAGCGGCGTCAGCAGCGCGCCGCCGCCCATGCCGGTGAGGCCGACGAGGACGCCGATCAGCAAGCCGGCGATCGACAGCTCCCAGGTCATCGCCCTGGCCAGACCCGTGGCCGCTCCGGACATCTTGCCGCCGATTCGCGGAGCCGCCAGCATCAGATCGTGCCGGCCTCGGATCGGACGACACGGCTCTTATCATGGAAGCGCTGTTCGACATCCGGGGCGGTGTTGCACGCATCCTCGACCTGCTCGAGGAGGACGACGATGAAGCGGAGACGGAAGAAGAGAACACCTGAGGAGATCGCCTACTCCGAGGGGCTGGGTCGCCGGCTCGAGAAGCGCATCGCCGAGCTGAGAGCGGAGGCGGCCCGCAGAGCAGGCCGCCAGGATCCGGCCTCCTAGCCTCGCCCGACTCTCACCCTGTCGAGCGGTAGGCCTCGATCAGCACCTCCGCCACCTCGCTCCGCGTGAACTCGACCGGCGGCACCTCGCCGGCCGAGAGCAGCTCGCGCACCTTCGTCCCCGACAGGAAGACGTGGTCGTCGCCGCCGTGCGGGCACGTCTTCGGCGTCGCCATCTGCCCGCAGGCCTTGCACCAGAACGCGTGCTCGAAGAACATCGGCTCGATGTCGAGCTCGTGCGGCTCGAACTCGTCGAAGATCAGCTGCGCGTCGTAGGTGCCGTAGTACGAGCCGACGCCGGCGTGGTCGCGCCCGACGATGAAGTGCGAGCAGCCGTAGTTCTTGCGGCAGATCGCGTGCCAGATCGCCTCGCGCGGGCCGGCGTAGCGCATCGCGGCCGGGAACGCGGAGACCACGACGCGGTCGTCCGGGTAGTAGTTGTCGACGAGCACGCGGTAGCACTCGACGCGCGTGGCAGCCGGCACGTCGTCGGACTTGGTGTCGCCGACGAGCGGGTGGATGAGCAGGCCGTCGACCGTCTCGAGCGCGACCTTGGTCAGGTACTCGTGCGCGCGGTGGATCGGGTTTCGGGTCTGGAAGCCGACGACGCGCTTCCAGCCGCGCTCGGCGAAGGTCCGGCGCGTGTCGGCCGGATCGAGCGCGAGCTCCGGGTAGGGCGGCTTCGCGCGCTCGAAGACGGTCACGCGGCCGGCCAGGTAGAGCGGCTTCTGCTCGTAGAGGCGCGCGACGCCCGGGTGGTCGGTGTCGGTGGTGCGGAAGCAGCGCTCCGCCTCGAGGTCCTTGTCGTAGGCGTAGGCGCCCTCGACCTCGAGCACGCGCCACGCGGCCGCCCGGACTCGTCGGCGAGCGCGACGCGGTCGCCCGCCGGCGCCTCGTCGACGGCGAGGCAGACGGGGAGCGCCCATGGCGAGGCCGCTCGCGAGACGCATGTCCTCGACGACGGAGCGGTAGTCGTCCTCGCCCATGAAGCCCTCGAGCGGCGACAGCGCGCCCGAGGCGAGCATGTCGAGGTCGGACAGCTCGCGCGAGGTCAGCGTCAGCGTCTCGAGCGAGCCGAGATCGCCGGGCGCATCGCCCGTGCGGTCGACCAGCTCGCCGCCGTGCGGCCTGATCAGCCGGTCGGTCGCCGTCACGGTCATGCCGCCACCTCCGCCGGCACGAGGCCGAGCTGCTCGAGCTTGGCCACGATCAGCTGCGCCGACTCCTCCGGGTTCGTGCTCCTCGGTGTCGATCACGAGCTCGGGGCTGACCGGGTCCTCGTAGGGATCGTCGACGCCGGTGAAGCCCTTGATCTCGCCGGCGAACGCCTTGGCGTAGAGACCCTTGACGTCGCGGCGTGCGCACTCCTCGACCGACGCCTTGACGTGCACCTCGACGAAGGTGCCCCACTCCTCGACCATCGCGCGTGCCTTCCGCCGCGTCTCCTCGTAGGGCGAGATGGCGGCGGCGATGACGGCGCCGCCCTGGCGCGTCAGGCGCGAGGCGACCCAGCCGATCCGCTCGATGTTCGTGTCGCGGTCCTCCTTGGAGAAGCCGAGGCCCTTCGACAGGTTCGTGCGCACGGTGTCGCCGTCCAGGTACTCGACGACGCAGCCGCGCCGGTCGAGCTCCGGCCCGACCAGGTGGGCGATGGTGGACTTGCCCGAGCCGGAGAGGCCCGTGAACCAAAGCGTGAAGCCGCCGTCGCGGCGGCTGCCGGACTCGGGATGCTCGTGGGCGTAGATGTGTTCGGTCACCTGCTCCTTGTCGTGTCGGCTCAGCTGGGGAACCTCCGGTTCTCCCGACCTCCCGGTCCGCTTCGCGACGCGCGCTGTCGCGCGGTTTTGCACCAGTGGTGCGTCGTCGTGGATGCCGCACTCGAGCTTGTCGGAGCCGGCCCAGCGGCCTGCGCGCTCCTCCTCGTCGGGCGCCGTCGGGCGGGTGCAGGGGATGCAGCCGATCGAGCGGTACCCGGTCTCGTGCAGCGGGTTGTAGGGGATCTCGTTGACGTGCGATGTACGCCCAGACGCGCTTCTCGTCCCAGTCGGCGAGCGGGTGCACCTTCCAGACGCCGTAGCGCTCGGACCACTGCAGCTTCGGCGTGGTCGCGCGGCTCGGCGACTGGTCGCGGCGGATGCCCGAGATCCAGGCGTCGTACGGGCCGAGCGCCTCGATCAGCGGCTCGACCTTGCGGATGTGGCAGCAGCGGTCGGGGTCGCGCTCCCACAGGTTCGGGCCCTCGCGGCGGTGCTGCTCGGCGACGGTGATCACGTCCGGCCCGATCAGGTTGAGGCCGTAGCGCTCGACGAGCCGGTCGCGCGTCTCGTAGCTCTCGCGGAAGAAGAGCTGGGTGTCGAGCTCGATCACGTCCAGCGGCAGGCCGAGCTCGGAGACCATGTGGACGAGCACCGACGACTGCTTCTGCCACGAGCAGGTCAGGCAGAGCCGGTCGCCCCACTCCGCGTAGGCCCAGCGCAGCAGGTCCTCGGCGGACATCGCCTCCGCGTCGATCGGCGGAGCGGGCGCTGCAGTCGCGACGACGTCGTCAGGAAGTGGCCGGCTCGCCACGAAGCAGGACCTCGTTGATCGTGTCGGCGCGCAGCCCGAGCCGCAGGGTCTCGAGCGGGATGACCTCGTCGGGCGGGATGTTGCCGAGGTTCACCTCGGGCCCGAAGTTCTTGACGAACCAGGCCTGGGCCGACTTCATCGGCGCCTCGAAGATCAGGTCGTCGAGCGCGATCTCGTGGGCGATCTCCTCGAGCAGCCCGGTGCGCATCTCGCCGTCGGAGCGGAAGATGCCCGCGGTGCCGCCCTCGCGACCCTCGGTGATCACCTTCCAGGCGCCGGCCTCGAGCTCTTCCTTGATCCAGGCCACCCACTGGTAGGGCGGGAACACCGTGGCGGAGTCCTTCGAGCCCACCTCGGAGAGCACGGTGAAGTCCCGCGCGAGGTCGGCGATCAGCTCCAGCTTGCGCTCCCGCTCGATGTCGACTGCGCCGTCCGAGATCTCCACGTGCGAGAAGCGGTGATCGGAGAGCCAGCGCTTGTACTCGTCGAGCTTGTCCCGCGCGACGACGGCCTCGAAGAGGGTGCCGCCGCAGACGACGGGTGTCTCGAACGAGCGGTAGAGCGCGATCTTTTTCTCGAGGTTGCGGGTGACGTACGACGTCCCCCAGCCGAGCTTCACGACATCGACGTAGTCGCCGGCGGTGTCGAACAGGCCCTCGATCTCGCGCAGGTTGAGGCCCTTGTCGATGACGTGCGTGAGGCCGCGCTCGCGGGGCTTCGGGTCGCGGGGCGGCAGGTCGAGAAAGCCGTCAGAGCCGAGCAAAGATGCCCTCCAGTCGCTTGCGTGCCTCTGCCTGGACGTCGTGGTAGAGCGAGCTGCCGTGCGCGTCGATGCCGACGGTTAGCGGCCCGAAGTCCTTGACGCGGAACTTCCAGAGGCACTCGGGCATGAGCTCCTCCCAGGCCACCTCCTCGATCTCCTCGATCTGAGTGGTCTCGAGCGCGGCCGCCCCACCGACGATCGCGAAGTAGACCATGCCGAGCCGCTGCATCGGCTCGATCGCGTCGTCGGGGAACCCGCCCTTGCCGCAGATGGCGCGGACGCCGTACTGCGCACCGAGCGGCTCGGTGAAGCGCACCATGCGCGCGGACGTCGTAGTTCCGATGCAGACCTTCTCGTACTTGCCCTCGCCGACCTTGCGGACGCCGGGCGCCGTGTGGAGCAGGAACGCGCCGCGCAGGTCCATGGGCGGCTCGACACCCTCGTCGAAGATGCGGATCTGCGTGCGGTCGCGGATGCCGATGATGTGGCCCTGCACGACCACCTCGTCGCCGGCGCGGAGCTTGAGGATCTCGCGCTCGTCGGTGATCGGGAAGGTGACTTCGTGCGTGGCCACGGTCAGGCCTCGCGATCGAAGTCGACGGTGCCGTCCGCGGCGATGTGGGCGGTCGCGCGCCGGGCGGCCCAGCACTGGTAGTTCACGGCCACCGGGTTGAGCGTCATGTGCGTGTCGGCGTGCTCGATGTGGCACTGCAGCACGGTCACGTCGCCGCCGAGCCCCATCGGGCCGATGCCCGTCTCGTTGAGGAGGCCGAAGAGCTCGTCCTCGAGCTGGGCGACGATCGGGTCGGAGTTGCGCGTGCCGACCGGCCGCGTGATCGCCTCCTTGGCCAGGTACATGGCGTAGTCGGCGGAGCCGCCGATGCCGACGCCGACGATGCCCGGCGGGCAGGGCTTGCCGCCCGCGCCGACGATCGACTCGAGCACGAACTGCTTGATCCCCTTCACGCCGTCGGCGGGGATGCACATCTTCAGGAAGCTCATGTTCTCGGAGCCCGAGCCCTTGGGGACGCACTTGACGTCGAGGCCGTCCCAGTCGGGCACGAACTCCCAGTGCACGATCGGCAGGCGGTAGCCGATGTTCGGCCCGGTGTTCTCGCGCGTGATCGTGTGCACCGCGTTCGAGCGGAGCGGATGTTCCAGGGTGGCGCGCGCCGTCCCGTCGCGGAGCGCCTCGTAGATGCGCGCCGGATGCAGGGGGAAGTGCTCGCCGACGTGGCACGTGTAGACGGCGATGCCGGTGTCCTGGCAGACGAGGTTGGACTGCGAGTCCGCCACCTGGACGTTCTTGAGGATCGTCGAGAGCACGCGCCGGCCGGGCACGGACGTCTCCCTGGTCGCCGCGTCCGCGAGCGCGTCGCGCAGGTCCTGGGGGATGTCCTTGAGCGCCCAGACGTACAGATGGGCGGCCGCATCCTCGACCGCCTGGTGCAGGTCGGTGCCGGTGAGCACGCTCATGCGCGCGCCGCCTCCGCGGCTGCGGCCCCGGCACGCCTGCCGAAGACGGTGCACTCGAGCAGCGAGTTGCCCATCATGCGGTTGCGCCCATGGGTGCCGCCGGCGATCTCGCCGCAGGCGTAGAGCCCGTCGAGCGTGGTCTGCGAGTGGTCGTCGATGACGAGGCCGCCGTTCTGGTAGTGGAGCACGGGGTAGGTCAGGATCGGCTCGGCGAGCGGGTCGATGCCCGCGGCACGGTAGCGCCGGAGCATGTACGGCAGCGAGACCCGGGCGTCCGCCTCGGCGATCCGGGTCGTGTCCAGGTAGACCGCAGGCCGGCCGTCAGGCGTCTCGACGCCGCGGCCGGCAACGACCTCGTCGACGATCGCCTGTGAGACCTCGTCCCGCGGGCCGAGCGAGTCGGTGAACTCCTCCCGGTCGGCGTTGAGCAGCACGGCGCCGTAGGCGCGCGTCGTCTCGGGAATCGAGTAGCCCTGCAGGTTGGACGGCCAGGCGCCGCCGTTCGGGTGGTACTGGAGCGCGTCCAGGTCGCGCGACTCGGCGCCGAGATCAAGGGCGATGCGCGTCACCTCGCCGGTCGCGCCCGGATGGTTCGTCGAGAGCTCGCCCCGCTCCTTGGCGACGCGGTAGCAGCGCCCACCGGCGGCGAGGACGACGGCACCTGCGGCGATCTCCACGGAGTCGCCCGCCTTGCTGCGGCAGGTCGCGAGCCAGCCGTTCTCGGCGGGCTCGAGCGCGGCCAGCGGATGGTTCGGGAAGAGCTGGGCGCCGGAGGACTCGACCGCGTCGCGCAGCGCGGCCGTGATCGCGTGGCCGGTGCGGTCGCCCACCTGGAGCAGGCGCTTGCGGGTGGCGCCGCCGCAGCGGGCGAGCCGGTAGCCGCCGTTGTCGCGGGTGAACTCGACGCCGAGCTCCTCGAGCCAGTGGATGGCGGACGGAGCCTCGCCCGTGAGGATCTCGACGAGGCGACGATCGGCAGTTTCGTGCGAGGAGCGCCAGACGTCCTCGGCGTGGATCTCGGGCGAGTCGTCCTCGCCGAAGGCGGCCTGAATGCCACCCTGCGCCTTCGCGGAGTTGCAGGACTGGAGCGATCCCTTGGTCGCGACGGCGACGGCGGCCCCGGCGTGGCTCGCGGACACGGCAGCCGCAAGCCCGGAAGCCCCGCTCCCGATCACGAGCACGTCGACTGAGTGCCGGTCGGCCACGGCTACGCAGGCTACCACGCTTGTGTTAATGACCGGTATTGGCGCGGCTTATACGCAGCGTCACCAGATCGAGTCCAGCAGCGTCTCCACCTGCTGCGCAGACGCCTCCCGCGGGTTGGCGCGAGCGGCCGGCCGCACAACTGTGGCCGCTGCCACCTCGCCGAGCTCCTCGCGCGGCACGCCGAAGTCACGGAGCTGCCGGAAACCGCCGAGCCCGGCGAGCTCGCGCGCCCTGGTCGCCGCATCGCCGCCGAGCGACTCGCCCAGGCGGTCGATCGCGTCCGCCGCGACCGAGCCGGTTGAACTCCAGCACCGGCGGCAGGGTCAGCGCGTTCATCGCCCCGTGGGGCGCGCCGTAGCGGCCGCCGAGCGCCTGCGCCATCGCATGGGCGAGCCCCATGAAGGACGCGGCCAGCGCGGCACCAGCGTGAGCGGCACCGCGCAGGAGCCCGGTCCGCGCCGGCAGGTCGGTGCCGTCCTCGAGCACGGGTGGCAGCCAGGCCGCGATCAGCTCTGCGCCGGTGAGCGCCTCCCGGTCTCCCTCCGCCGAGCGGGCGTCCACGTACAGCGCCTCGGCGGCGTGGGCGAGTGCGTTCATCGCCGTGCCCGCGGTCAGGGCGGGCGGCAACTCGAGCGTCAGCTTCGGCTCGTAGACGATCCCCACGGTTTGCGCGCCGCCGCCGCCGCCCTTGATGCCCTGCTCGACGTCGCGACGGCCGAAGTAGGTCGTCCACTCCGAGCCCGAGTAGGTCGTCGGCACCGACACGACCGGCAGCCCGGTCGCCGCAGAGACGTTCTTGGCGGTGTCGATGGCGCTGCCGCCGCCGAGCGCGACCAGGCCGTCCGCCCCGGCCGCCGCGGCCACGGCGGCCTCGACGCTGTCGGTCGGGGTGTGCGGTTGCACGCCGGTGAAGCGGCGCTCGATGGGCAGGTCGATGCCGGCGAAGCGTTCGCTCGTGACGAGCAGCGGCGAGGAGACGTCGAGCTCGTCGAGCAGCGGGCCAAGCTCCCCGAGACCCCAGCGGACGATCACGCTGCGGCGAGGCGCTCCTGCGCGAAGGCGACGAACTCCTGGGCGACCCGCGTCAGCGCTCGCCCGCTGGAGCGGACGAGCGAGATCTCGCGGGCCGGGTCGAGGCCCTTTACCCGCGCCGATGCCACCGTGCCCGCGGCCAGCTCGGCCTCGACGGCCGAGCGCGAGATGAAGCAGACGCCGTACCCGGCGACCACCGCGCTCTTGACCGACTCCTGTAGACCTAGCTCGAGACGGACGTCGAAGTCGCGCAGCCGTGCGCCGGCGGCGCGGAGCTCGTCCTCGATCACCTGGCGGACGCCAGCTCCCTCCTGCATGACGATCAGCGGCTCGCTGCGCAGCTCGTCGATGTCGACGGTGCGGCCGGCGAAGCGGTGACCGGGCGGGCAGGCAAGCACGACCTCGTCACGGAAGAGCGGCTCGAACACGACGGCGCGATGGCGCCTCGCGGCGCCGACGATGCCGAGCTCGACCTCGCGGTCGGCGACCCGTTCGACGATCCGCTGCGTGTCCGAGATCGAGAGCGAGACGTGCACGCCGGGGTTGGCCCGCTGGAACTCGCACAGAAGCAGCGGAACGACGTTCTCGCCCGGTCCCGTCGAGGCGCCGATCTCGAGCGTGCCGGTCAGCTCGCCCTCGGTGCCGGCGACCTCCTCGAACAGCTGCGCCTCCAGCTGCAGCAGGCGCTGCGCCCGCCGGTAGAGCAGCGAGCCGGCCTCCGTCGTCTCGACCCGCCGGCCCGAGCGGTCGAGCAGCTTCGTGCCGAGGCGCTTCTCGAGCCCCGCGATCTGCAGGCTGACCGCCGGCTGCGACACGCCGAGATGCTCGGCCGCGCGCGAGAAGCTGCGCCGCTCGACCACCGCGCAGAAAGCCGCCAGCTGCCTCGTGTCCATAAGCGATGATTATGCCGACCGTTCGTCGCATAGGGAGAAGCGACTCGGCGCGACGGTGAGCTCCCGGCACGATTACGGCACGAACCTGGCACCCACGGGTGCGTTTCTCCTCGATACGCTCGCAGCGGGGAGGAGGACACGGGCACCTGCGTGGACTGTCCGTTTGGGACATGTCTCCAGCGAAGGTCGCACCGCTCAGTCGGCGAGCGGCGGGCGCTCGTGACTGGCTCGAGTCAGTCCCCTGCGCTGACGGCAGGCTCGCCGGCCAGCACCGAGAGCACGTCGTCGGCGTAGCGCTCGAGCTTCGTCGGGCCGACGCCGACTGAGGGCGCCGAGCTCGGCCGCGCTGCTCGGGGCGACCCTGGCGATCTCCGCGAGTGTCGCGTCATGGAAGACGACGTACGCGGGCACGCCGTCGGTCTGTGCGCGCTCGCGCCGCCACGCCTTGAGCGCGCGATAGGCCGGCGGCTGGTCGTCGTCGGCGATCCGTTCGCGACGGGCGGGCGGCGGCGCCGCGGCTGCGATCCCGAGCTCCCCGAGGAAGCGGCTCGGCTTCCCCGCCCACGTCACCGCCAGGTGGCGGCGCGCGCGGGTCAGCCCGACGTAGAGCAACCGCCGCTCCTCGGCCAGCTCGTCGGGTGTCCGGGAGAGCCGCGACGGGAGCTCCTTCTCCTCGACCCGCGGCACGAAGACGGCATCCCACTCGAGACCCTTCGCCCGGTGCAACGTCAGCAGGTGCACGCCGCGGCCCGCGTCCGGCCCGAAGCGGCGCTCGAGCTCGGCGATCCACTCGCCGGCGCCCATCTCGCCGTCATCCAGCTCCCGCGCCAGCCCGACCAGCCGGGCGAGATCGTTCTGGCGCACCAGCTCGCGCTCGCCCAGACCGTCCTCGGCTTCCGTCCACGAGACCCTGCTCGCGGGCGATGCGCTCGACCACCTCGGCCAGCGGCCCGGGAGCTCTGTTGCCACGCAACCGCTTCAGCAGCTGGCGCGCCGCCTCTCGCGCCAGCAGCGAGGCGCCCTGGAAGGGGACGCCGGCCTCGTGGAACGCCTCCTCGAAGTCGGCCGAGCGGGCATTCGTGCGGAGCAGCACCGCCATCTCTTCGAGCGCAACGCCGTCCGACAGCGAGCGCCTGCACCGCTCGACGATCCAGGCCGACTCCGCCGCAGGGTGGAGGAACCCGCGGATCTCGGGCGCCGGCCCGTCGTCTCGCGTCGCGCGCAGCGTCTTGGCCGCGCCGCCGAGGCGCGGCACGAGCCGGTTGGCGAGCTCCAGCACCTGCGGCGTCGAGCGGTAGTTCGCCTCGAGCCGGACGACCGTGGCATGCGGAAAGCGCCCCGGCAGGGCGAGCAGGAAGTCCGGCGAGGCGCCGGTGAAGCCGTAGATGGCCTGGTAGTCGTCGCCGACGGCGCAGAGCTCGTCCGAGTCGCCGAGCCAGCGGTCGAGCAGCGCCTGCTGGAGCAGGTTGACGTCCTGGTACTCGTCGACCGTGAACGAGCGGTAGCGCTCGCGCACGGTCGCGAGCGCTGACTCGTCCTCGTCGAGCAGCTGGATCGTCAGCTCGAGCAGGTCCTCGAAGTCGATTCGGCCCGCTTCTCGCTTCCAGCGCTCGTAGCGTGCGAACACGCGCTGCATGAGGTCGGGCGGGATCGGCGGCTGGTGCTCGCCAAGCGAGGCGAAGTACGTGTCCGGCGTGATGCGCCGGTTCTTGGCCCACTCGACCTCGGTCGCGAGGTCGCCCGCCGGGCGGAAGCGGTACGCGCGCGGCAGCGACGAGGCGATGTTCCGCAACGGCAGCGCCTTGGACGCGACGATCTGCGGCTGGAGCTCCGGCCGGAAGTAGCGCAGCTGCGCGAGCGCGGCCGAGTGGAAGGTGCGGGCAGCCACTCCGGTGACCCCCAGGTCTCCCAGCCGCCGCCGCATCTCGCCGGCTGCCTTGTCCGTGAAGGTGACGGCGAGGATCGAGGAAGCCGGAAGCCGCGCCGGTCTCCACCTGGTTGGCGATGCGGCGCGTGATGGTGGTCGTCTTGCCGGAGCCGGCGCCGGCGAGGATGCACACCGGCCCGCGAACCGCCTCGGCAGCGCGCCGCTGCTCGGGGTTGAGGCCGTCCAGGATCCGATCGCTCACGGGCACGGGACCGTAGCCCGGCGGCCGGTCGGAACCCGTGTCGGCTTTGTACCGAGAACGTCGCGCGAGATCATGTCGGCATGCGCTTCGGACTCGCAATCCTTGTTCTGCTGCTGCGCGGCGGCGCCCGCGTGCGGCGGTGACGAGGGCAACAGCGAGGTCTCCAGAGCGGAGTACCGCGACCTGCTTGCGACGGCGGTCGCCGACTTCGGCCCCCGGGTCGACGAGCTCGAGGAGTTCGACGAGACCGGCGCCCAGGCGCAGGAGCAGGGCGAGCGACTCCTGGAGGCGCTCCGGCGCCAGGCGGAAGTCCTCCGCGACGTCGAACCGCCGGCCGACGTGCAAGCCGCGCACGACGACTTCGTCCAGGGCCTGGAGGAGCTGAGCGACCACATCGAGGCGGAGCTCGGCGACATGGAAGCCACGCCTGAGCTGGACGCCGACCGCGTCGAGGACCGCTTGCTGCGGGAGGGCGCTGCGGACGCAGCGATCGCAACGCTCGAGCGCGCCGGACGAGCACTGGTCGATGCGGGCTACGCCGAGAACGGCGGCTAGCGAGCGGTCACTCGCCGAGCACGACGTATCCCCGCTCGGCCATACGCTCGAGCACGACCACCGCGCGCTGCGTCGAAGGGAGGCCGTAGAGACGTGCGTTGATGTCCGAGCCGCAACGAACCTCGCCACGTGCGACCGCGTCGCTCGTCCGTCCGACGCTCGCTGACGACTCGCGTGCGGCGGCGAGGAACTCGGCGTGGAGATCCTCGACCTCCACCGGCGGCGAGATCTCGCTCACGTCCTCGACGATTCGCTCGACCTCCTCGTGGAAGGCCCTCGCCTTCGTCTCGCACTGAGCCTGTGACAGTGCGCCGTCCACGACGAGCTCGGTGTAGAGCTGAACTGCCGAACCGGTGTCCTGCTGGATCACGCGAGCCCGGTCCAGATACTCCTGTCGCGTCAGCCGATCCGCGGATCGACGACTCGTCCGCGCCGCAGGCAGCGACGAGCAGCGAGGCGAGTGCTGCCGCGGCGCTAGTCGGAACGAAGCGGGCGCGCGTTCTCAAGGACGCTCAGGGCGGCATCCGCCGGCGCCGCCTCGGCGCGCCGGGCGACGCCCATCGTCTGAGCCAACCGGGCGACGAGACCCAGCGTGTCGCCCTCCTCGACCAGGTGCTCGAGCTCGACGAGCTCGTCGTCGAGCCAGGCGGCGTCCACGGGAGCGCGGCGCGCACGGTGGATCTTCGGGTGCGGCGTCTCCGCGACCTCCTCGCCCTCGCCCCAGAGCTCCTCGTGCAGCTTCTCCCCGGCCCGCGTGCCGACGAACTCGATGGCGATGTCGCGGTCGGGCTCGCGGCCCGAGAGCCGGATCATGTTGTGGGCGAGGTCGAGGATGCGGACGGGCTCGCCCATGTCGAGGACGAAGATCTCGCCGCGGCCGCCGATCGCGCCGGCCTGGACGACCAGCGAGACGGCCTCGGGGATGGTCATGAAGTAGCGCGTCATCTCCGGATGCGTGACCGTCACCGGGCCGCCGCGCACGATCTGGCGGCGGAAGATCTTGATGACGCTGCCTGCCGAGCCGAGCACGTTGCCGAAGCGGACGGCCACGAAGCGCGTCGGCGTGTCGTCGCGGTGCCCGTACGCCTCGATCACCCACTCGCAGAGCGCCTTGCACTGCCCGTAGACGGCGCGCGGGTTGAGCGCCTTGTCGGTCGAGACCAGCACGAAGCGGCGGGCGCCGAACTCGACCGCGACGTCGGCCATCACCTTCGTCGCGAGCACGTTGTTCCTCACCGACTCGACCGGGTTCGCCTCCATCAGCGGCACGTGCTTGTAGGCGGCGGCGTGGAAGACGACCGCGGGCCGGTAGCGCTCGAAGATCTGGCGCATCTTCACGCGGTTGCCGACGTCGGCCAGGATCGGGATCGCGGCGGAGAAGCCCCGCTCGCCGACGAGCTCGCGCTCGATCTCGAACATCGGCGTCTCGGCCTGGTCGACCAGGACCAGCCGCTGCGGGCCGACGCGCGCGATCTGGCGGCAGAGCTCGGAGCCGATCGACCCGCCGGCCCCCGTGACGAGCACGGTCTCGCCGGCCAGGTAGGAGGCGACGGCCTCGATGTCGACCTCGACCGGCTCGCGGCCCAGCACGTCCTCGACCTGCACCGGCCGGATCTGTCCGGCCAGGTGATCGCCTGAGATGAGCTCGTGGAGCGCCGGCAGCGTCTTCACCGGCACGCCCTCGTTGCGCGCGACCTCGACGATGCGCTGTCGCGCCTCGCCGGAGGCCGACGGCATGGCGATCAGCACCTCGTCGGGGCGGTGCTCGCGCAGCAGGCGCAGCAGCTCGTCGCTCGTGCCCAGCACGCGGACGCCGTGGACGCGCAGGTTCTTCTTGCGCGGGTCGTCGTCAACGAGGCCGATCGGCGTGTAGCCGAGCGAGCGGTTGCGCTGCATCTCGCGGATCACGAGCTGGCCGGCGTCGCCGGCGCCGACGACGACGACCTCCTTGCCGTGCGCGACCAGGCCGCCTGCTCCCGGCCGCTCGACGATCGTGCGCGCGAGCAGGCGCGAGCCGGCGACGAGCCCGAGCAGGATCACCCAGTCGGCGACGACGACGCCGCCGGGCACGCGGAAGCCGGGGACGGGGTTCCAGAAATAGATCGACGAGCAGCACGACCAGGGAGGCGACGGTCACGCCGCGGGCAGCGCCCCACATGTCGCGCGTCGAGACGTAGCGCCACCAGCGGTTGTAGAAGCCGAAGGCGACGAAGACGAGCAGCTTGAGCGCAATGACGACCAGGATCGTCTTGTCGAGGAGCCGCTCGTAGATCGTCGGCACCTCGCCGTCGAAGCGCAGCTGGAACGCCAGGTACCAGGCGGCCGCGACGAGTACCCCGTCGGCGGCGAGCTGCCAGATCCGGTGCCGGTTGACGGGTATCACGCGGCGCCCGCCCCCACGCGGGCGCCTGGCGGATGGTCGCGACCACCTGCTCCTGCGTGTCCCCGTCGATGCCGGCCCAGAGCGGCAGCGCCAGGTTCTCGCCGGCCGCCTTCTCGGTCTCCGGCAGCGAGCCCTCGTCGTAGCCGACGTACCGCATCGCGGGCTGGAGGTGGAGCGGGACGGTGTAGTACGAGGCCGAGGCGATCTCGGCCGCGCTTCAGCGCCTCGCGTAGCGGTCGCGCTCGGGCGTCCGCACGACGTACATGTGGTAGACGTGCCCCGGCTCGTCGACGGGGAGCTCGCAGAACTCGCCGAGCCCGAGCTCGGCGTAGCGGGCGGCGGCCTCGCGGCGGGCGGCGTTCCAGCCGTCGATCTTCGTCAGGTAGAGCCGCAGCACGGCCGCCTGCAGCTCGTCGAGGCGCGAGTTGTAGCCGACGTAGCTCGAACGTCTGCTTGTCGCGCGAGCCGTGGAAGCGCAGCATCCGCACGCGCTCGCGCGAGCTCGAGGTCGGTGAAGGCGCAGAGGCCGCCGTCGCCGAGCGCAGAAGAGGTTCTTGGTCGGGAAGAAGCTGAAGGTCGAGGCGACGCCCGTCGTGGCGATGCCGGCCGCGCCGAAGGCCTGCGCGGCGTCCTCGATCAGCGGCAGCCCGAGCCCGGCGAGCTCGGCGAGCGCGGCGGGGCGGCCGAACAGGTGCACCGGCATGATCGCGCGCGTCTTCGGCGTGATCCGGCGCTCGACCTCCTCCGGGTCGAGGTTGAGCGTCACCGGGTCGACGTCGGCGAAGACCGGCATGGCGCCGCGAGCGGGCGATCGCCTCGGCGGTCGCGTAGAACGTGAACGAGGGGCAGATGACCTCGTCACCGGGCCCGATGCCCATCGCGTCGAGCACGAGCACGATCGCGTCCGTGCCGTTGGCGACGCCGACCGTCTCGGGGACACCGAGGTGCGCGGCCGCCTCTTCCTCGAACGCCGTCACGTTCGGTCCGAGGATGAACACGCCGGAGTCGACGACCCCGGTCAAGCGTTCGATTACCTCGTCGCGCAACTCGGCGAACTGCGCGCGCACGTCCACCAGCGGCACGGGCACGACGTCGGAGTGTACCGCCCTCCCGGGCCGGACTCCTGGCATTTCGTCTAGGAGGATTGCTCGGCCGCGCGGCGGCGGCGCCGGGTCGCGGGCGCGCAGCGCCAGGTAGCCGACACCGACGACGAGCAGTGCCGATCGATCGCGTAGTCGAGCGTACGAGAACGCGTCGTGGAAGCGCTCCCAGTTGGCGCCGAGCGCCCAGCCGATGCCCGCGAAGGCGAAGCACCAGATCGCCGAGCCGAGCAGCGTCAGCAGCGTGTACAGGCCGAGCGGCATACGGAAGACGCCGGCCGGGATGGCGACGAACGAGCGCACGACCGGCGTGATGCGGCCGAGGAAGACCGCGGCGTCGCCCCAGCGTTCGAACCAGCGCTCGGCCCGTGCCAGCCGTTCCTGCGTCGACGTGGAGCCAGCGGCCGTGCCGCTCGACCAGGGGCCGGCCGCCGTAGAGCCCGATCGCCCAGCCGCCGATCGAGCCGATCGTGTAGCCGATCGTCCCCGCGAGCGCGATCGCCAGGTAGCTCTCGAAGCCGGGCTCGAGCGTCTCGCCGAAGAGGACGACGTACTGGCCGGCGAACGCACCCGCGGCGAGCGCGCCGCCGTAGACCATGACCAGCTCGCTGGCCGCCGGCAGCACGGCGTCGATCAGCATGAGGCCAGAAGACGGCCTAGACGCCGTGGTCGCCGATCAGACTCGGTGACCGCGTCGGTGATCGACCGAGCAGGAGGTCGGTGACCGGCACGGCGCCCGAGGCTAGCGGCCGACGCGCCGCACGGTGACCGGGGTGGTCAGTGCGGCGGCGCCGAACTCGTTGCGGCGCGACGACCCTGACGACGTGCCGGCCGGCGTAGGCGCGAGCCTCGCCGCGGTAGCGGCCGTCCCAGGAGAACGAGGCCCGACCAGGCGCGGTCGCGCGGCCCGTGTAGGTGCGGAGCACGACGCCGGCCGCCGACTCGATCGTCGCCGTCCAGGTGGCGGGTGCGGACAGCGTGAAGGAGACGTCGAGCCTGCCGCCGTTCCGGCCCGACGCGCACCGTCGCCGGCGACGCCGCAAGCGCGGCGAGCGTCGCGTTGAGCGTGAACGGCGCTCAGCCGTCGGACTCGCTGGCCGAGGTCGTCCTTCGCATTCGACCACCCAGCGCCAGCGCCCTGCGCCTCCAGCGCGCCGTCGAGCCTGCCGGCCGGTCCAGGTCAGCGGTAGGTGCCGGGCTCGCGCTGTCGCCGGTCTCGACCACGTGCGCGGTTCCCGGCCGGGTCGACCAGGCAGACGGTGACGAGGACGGGCGGACGACCCGGTAGCGGAAGGTCTGCCGCTCGTCGATGCCGTCCCCGTTCGGCGAGAGCACCGCGGGCTCGGGCGGAGCGGCGTAGACGCCGCTGTAGAGCACGCCGAGCATCTCTGACATCGGCCGCTCGCCGCGCGTCGGCCGGTTCAGCAGCCGGCCGTCGAAGGCGAGTGACGCCGCGTTTCCGCCCTCCAGCGCGGCCGCGGTGACGGCACCGAGCCGCGCCATCGCCTGCGCGAGCTCCCAGTTCGTCAGGCCGACGCTGAAGCCGGGGAGCCCGCCGTCGACGACCGACGAGCAGGATCTGCCCGTCGGCGCGCTGGCCGACCGCGGCGCGCGCCGAGCGCACCGCGAGCGTGGCGTTCGCTGAAGTCCTCGCGCGGGTTGAAGACCGCCTTTCCCGCCCGGACGAGCACCGGGCCGCCGGCGAGCCCCTGGGTGATCGCCGACCAGTCGGGGTTGACGACGAGGCGGAGCGTGAGCGTGGTGCCGACCGGGCCCTCGGCCGCGAGTCGCGGCGCCTGGTTGCCGCGCGCGACGAGCACCGCACCGCCCGGCGGAATCGGGGTGCCACTGGCCGGCGCGGAGCTCGGTCACGGCGGCCGAGAACGTCCCACCCGCCTCGATCTGCCCGAGGGCAGGCAGCACGGCCTCGACGGTGCCGGCCTGCACCGGCGTGGCCGGCGCCCCAGGCGGGCGTGTACAGCGTCACGCCGTTCGTGGGCGGGCGGCGGTTGATCGAGAAGGCACGGCGCTGCCCGGTGCCCTGCCAGGTGGCGTTCAGCCCCACCCGCTCGACCCGGAGCGAGCCAGCCGCGTCGACGCCGATCGACGACCGGCGAATGTACGGCGTGGCGTTCAGCAGCCCGCCCTGGACGAGGACGCCGGCGGGGACGCCCTCCGCGTTGCTGAAGTCGCCGTTGATGCCGACGGTGGTGGCGGTGTTCGTCGCGAGCCGGCGCTGGATCGCGGTCACGGTCTCCCTGCCGATGATGGTGCCGTTCGAGAGCACCGGGGCGAGCGTGTAGAGGCCGCCCGGCCGCGGCGCCGTGACGACGTGGAGCACCTTGGGCCCGAAGCGGCCGAACTGGAGCTGGCGCTCGTAGGTGACGCCGGGCATGAGCAGCGTCGGCTCCGCCTGGGCAGGCGCGGCGAGCACGGCGGCCGCAGCCGCGGCGAGGAGGGCAAGGCGAAGCATCGACCCGCGCCGAGGGTACCGACGGGTCTGTTACGGCACCGTGCTACCAGCGCTTGACGACGCGGTAGAGCGTGTCGCGCTGCACCGGGCGCTTGCCGAGAGCGCGGATGGCGCGCACGAAGTCGTCGGTCGTCGCCCGGTGCGTCGTGCCGGCGGCCGAGACGACGTTCTCCTCGATCATCACCGAGCCGAGGTCGTCGGCGCCGAACTCGAGCGCCACCTGGCCGACCTTCATCCCCTGCGTCACCCAGGACGACTGGATGTGGTCGACGTTGTCGAGGTAGATGCGGCTGACGGCCTGCGTCAGCAGGTAGTCGAAGGAGGTCGGCATCGACTCGCGCGGCACCAGCGCGGCGAGCCGGTTGCCGTCCGACTGGAAGGTCCAGGAGATGAAGGCGCGGAAGCCGTGCATCTCGTCCTGCAGCTCGCGGATGCGGCGCATGTGCTCGACGCGCTCGGCGAGCGTCTCGACGTGGCCGTACATCATCGTCGCGGTCGTCGACATGCCCAGCCGCTGCGCGTGGCGCATGACGTTCAGCCAGGTCGACGTGGTCGTCTTCTTCGGCGCGATGACGCGGCGGACGCGATCGACGAGGATCTCGGCGCCGCCGCCGGGGATCGAGTCGAGGCCCGAGTCGCGCAGCCGGGTGAGCGTGACCGGGACGGTCAGCTTCGAGCGGCGTGCGATGTGCTCGATCTCGGGCGGCGAGAGCGCGTGCAGGTGGATCGGGTAGCGCTCCTTGATCGAGCGGAACAGATCCTCGTAGTAGTCGACGGCGAGGTCGGGATGGTGGCCGCCCTGCATGAGCACGCCGGTGCCGCCGATAGCCAGCGTCTCCTCGATCTTCTTGAAGATGATCGGCTTGGGCAGCAGGTACCCCTCGCTGCGGTCGCCGGGGCGGCGGTAGAAGGCGCAGAAGTCGCAGTCGGTGACGCAGACGTTCGTGTAGTTGACGTTCCGGTCGACGATGAACGTGATCGCGGCCGCGTCGGTGCGCCGGTTGCGCAGCTCGTCGGCGGCGCGGCCGACGGCGACGAGGTCGCGCGAGCGCGAGGAGCGCTGGCGGCGTCGTGCGTCGGTGATGCGCTCGCCCGCGAGCGCGCGGTCGAGGATCTCGCGCACGCGGCCGTTGCCGGTCTGCGCGGAGGCCGGGTCGTTCGACCGGGCCGCGATGGTCATGCCGGCACCTCCTCGCGGACGAAGCGGAGGTCGGGCACGCGCTCGAGCTCGCCAGCGTCGTGGGCGAGCTCGAGGAAGCGCAGCAGCCCCTGCCGCTCGCGCGGGCCGAAGCTGTAGCGGAGCTGCTCGAAGTAGCGGGCGATCCAGCCCGCCGGGTAGCCGTACTCGCTCGCTCGCCGCGCGGGCGAGCGCCGCGGCGTCTCGCTGCGCGCCCGCTTGACGGACTCGACGAGCGCCGTCCTCGAGCTGACGGGAGCTCCGGCGCGGGCGGCTCGGTGCACGCCCAGACAGCGAAGACCATCGGCAGGCCGGTGCGCTCGAGCCAGAGCGCGCCGAGGTCGAAGTGCGGGGTCGGGTCCTCGAAGGCGCTCCGCAGTGCTGCGTCGCCGATCAGCAAGCGTGGCGTCGGCCTCGCTCGCCGAGCGGCACGTGCTCGGCCCGCGGCAGCAGGATCTTGGTGAGCACGACCGACGTCGCGCTCTCGGGTGTGACCGCGACGGTGCGCACGGCCGACGAGCCGCCCCGGCGTGACGAGCTGGATCGACCCGACGGCGCCCTCGGAGGAGACGCAGAGCCGGCGCAGCAGCAGCAGCTGGTCGGCGTTGCGCGCCCACTCGATCGAGGAGATCGGCGCGACGTCGATCTCCCCCTCGAGCGAGCGCGCGGTTGAGCTCGGTCGGCACGCCGGTGACCTCCTCGACGTCGGCCTCGAGCCCGTAGAAGACCGGCGCCATGTTCAGGTACGAGATGCGGCCGAGGCGGATCACGAGCTGACCCACTGGAAGAACGTGACCAGGTTCCCGTCCACGTCGAGCGTGGCGAACTCGCCAGAGGGGAGCAGCGCCACGAGGATCACCACCGGCGCAGCTCGTTGTAGAGCGTGTCGCGCTGCACCGGGATGCGCCCGGCCGCCTGGACGAAGCGGACGAGCTCCTCGATCTTCTGCTCGGTCTCGGTCCTGGCGCCGGCCGCGTGGAAGATCTGCTCGCGCACGACGGTGCCCTGCACGTCGTTGGCGCCGAAGTGCAGCGCGACCTGGGCGAGCGGCATGCCCATCATGATCCAGTAGGCCTTCACGTTCGGCACGTTGTCGAGCACGAGCCGCGACACCGCGATCATCCTCAGGTCGTCCGAGCCGACGGTGTGCGTCCAGCCGCGCTTCTCGAAGACGGTGTTCTCCGGGTGGAACGCCAGCGGGATGAAGGCCAGGAAGCCGCCGGTCTCGTCCTGCAGCTCGCGCAGCCGGAGGAGGTGGTCGACCCGCTCCTCGTAGGTCTCGACGTGCCCGTAGAGCATCGTGCAGTGCGTCGGGATGCCGAGCGCGTGCGCCGTGCGGTGGGTCTCGAACCAGATCTCGGGCGACTCCTTGCCCGGCGCCACGAGCCGGCGGACGCGCGCGGCGAAGACCTCGGCGCCGCCGCCGGGCAGCGAGCCGAGGCCGGCGTCGCGCAGCGTCGCGCAGCACCTCCTCGTGCGAGAGGCCGGAGAGCGTCGTCATGTGGTGGATCTCGCTCGCGGTGAAGAGCTTCAGGTGCACGTCCGGCATCGCCTCGTGCAGCGAGCGGACGATGTCGACGTAGTAGTCGAAGGTCACGTGCGGGCTCTCGCCGCCGACCATGTGGATCTCGGTGAACCCGGTCAGCTCCCGCTGGGCGAGCGCGTCCTCGACGAGCTCGTCGCCCGTGTAGGTGTAGGCGCCGTCCTGCTTCTGCGTGACCGCGAAGGCGCAGAACTTGCACTTCACGCGGCAGACGTTCGTCTGGTTGAGATAGAGGTTCTGGACGAAGTAGACCTCGTCGCCGCCGCCGCGCACGTCGTCGCGCGAGGTCGGCGAGCTCGCCGAGCGCGAGCAGGTCGTCGGTCTCCATCAGCAGCAGCGCGTCGTCGAGGTCGAGCCGCTCGCCGGCGTCCACCTTGTCGCGGACGGATCGAGCAGCGAGGTGCGGTCGAGGACGGCCATCGTCTACCGCTGTCTATCAACCACGGCGTAGGTGAGCGCGACGAGATCGACCGGCGGGCGATGGCCGTCGAGCGCGCGCCCGGGCCTGCTCGGCGTACTGCTCGGCGGCGCGCGTGAGCGCGTCGAGCGCCCGATCGCGGCGACGCGGACGAGCGCGCCGTCGAGCGCTGCCGCCCTCGAGCGCCCGCCGGACGTCGTCGTCCTCCTGGGCGGCGAGCAGCAGCGGCAGCGTCGGCGTGCCCTCGCGCAGGTCGGTGCCGGCGACCTTGCCGGTCTCGCGTGTGTCGCCCGTGCAGTCGAGGATGTCGTCGGCGATCTGGAAGGCGATGCCGAGCGCGAGTCCGAAGGGCGCCAGTTGCGGGCGCCGCCGCCGAGCACGCAGGCCGCCTCGAAGAGCTTGCCGGTCTTGAGCGCGCAGCGCTCGAGGTACTCGGCTACGGTCGTGTCGGCGCGGTGGACCTGCGTCCGCTGCATCGCCTCCCCGCGGGCCAGGCAGAGGCACGGCGTCCGCGAGCACGGCGAGCGCCTCGCGGTCACCGGTCGCCGCCAGCTCGGCGAACGCGCGCGCGAAGAGGTAGTCGCCGGCCGCCCGGGCGGCCGTCGGCCCGAAGCGCGCCCAGGCCGACGCGCGGCCACGGCGGAAGCGGGCGCCGTCGATGAGGTCGTCGTGGACGAGGCTCGCCATGTGCACGAGCTCGACCGCGACCCCGGCGGCCACCGGTGGCGTCTGCGCCGGGCGGCGCGGTGAGGAAGACGAGCAGCGGCCGCAGCCGCTTGCCGCCGGCGGCGAGCGCCTCCGCACCCACGTCGGCGACGACGCCGCCCTGCCGGGCGACCGCGTCGGCCAGGTGCTCCTCGAGCGAGTCCATCGACTCGCGCAGGTCCGGGGCGGAGAGCAGCTCCGCCGCAGCGCGTCATGCCGCCACCCCGACGTGCAGCGCGACGATCCCGCCGGCGAACAGGCGGTAGCGGACCTCGTCGAAGCCGGCCTCCCGCATGACCCGCGCGAGATCCTCGGGGCCGGGGAAGCGGCGCACGCTCGCCGGGCAGGTACGTGTAGGCGGCGCCGCCGGGCAGCACCCGCCCCGCGAAGGGCACGACCCGGTCGAACCAGACGCGGAAGAAGGGCTGCAGCGCACCCTGCGGCTGGGTGATCTCGAGCACCCCGAGCCGTCCGCCGGGCCTGAGCACGCGCCGGAGCTCGCGCAGGCCGGCCTCGAGGTCGGCGAGGTTGCGCACGCCGAAGCCGACGGTCGCAGCGTCGAAGCTGCCGTCCGCCGCACGGCAGGGCGAGCGCGTCCGCCTGCACCCACTCGATCGCGGACGACTTGCGCCGCGCGCGCTCGAGCATGGCCTCGGAGAAGTCGACGCCGGTGACCTGCCCCCGACGGCCGCGTCCGCGACCGCCAGGTCGCCGGTGCCGCAGCAGACGTCGAGCACCTTGTCGCCGGGCCGGACGACCGCGGCGGCGGTCGCGCGCCGCCAGCGGCGGTCGAGGCCGGCCGTCATCAGCGGTTCATCGCGTCGTAGACCGGTGCGATGCGGTCGAACATCGAGCGCACCTCGGCCGGCGGCAGCGTGCCGGTCGCGTGCTCGGGCGTGGCCACCAGGTCCTGCTCCTTCGTCTTCACGAGCCCCACTCTGGCACGAGCGCCTGGTCGAGCCCGAGCTGGTCGAGCGCGCGGCCGACGATGAAGTCGACGAGCTGCTCGACCGAGTCGGAGCCGTGGTAGAAGCCCGGCGCGGCGAACAGGATGACGGCGCCGGCGCGCCGCAGCCGCAAGCAGGTTCTCGAGGTGGATGGTCGAGAGCGGCGTCTCCCGCGGCACGAGCACCAGCCGCCTCCCCTCCTTCAGCGCCACGTTGGCCGCTCGGTGGATGAGGTTGGCCTCCCCGCCCGCGGCGATCGTCCCCGCGGTCGCCATCGAGCAGGGGCAGATCACGTAGCCGGCGACCCTCGCCGAGCCGCTCGCGTAGGGAGAGCCGTAGTCGGTCTGGTCGTAGGCCGTCGCACCGTCCGCGCCCTCGAGGAAGCGGGCCAGCACCTCGTCACGCGGCAGCGACGCGTCCCCGTAGAGCTCGGTGGCGAGCACCTGGATGCCCGCCGACGACGCGCACACGCCGACCTCGACGTCCGCCTCCGTCAACGCGCGCAGCAGCCGCGCCGCGTACGGCGCGCCCGACCCACCTGTGACTCCGAGGAAGACGCGCACGGCCGGCGCGGGTCGCTCAGCGCTCCCGCGGGCGGCTCGCGCCGTCACCGGCGCTTGCCCGCACCGCGAAGCTGCGCACTTACTCCTCGCCGCCCTTCGAGGCCGCGAGGAAGACGGCGACCTGCTGCAGCTCCTCGTCGCTGAGGCTGCCGCCGAACTCCTCGCCGTACTGCGGCATGACGTTGTTGCCGAACGCGCGCGGGTTGGCGACGTAGCGCGCGAAGTACGCCTCGTCCTTGCCCTCCTGGGCGCCGATCGCGGTCAGGTCCGGAGCGCCGAGGTTCGACGAGCCCGACCCGGCGTAGGTGTGGCAGGTCAGGCACCCGGTTCCGGCGAAGATCAGGGCGCCTTCCCTCGCCTCCTCCGGGAGGTTGTTCTCCTCGATCCACACGTTGACCTCCTCCTCGCCGATGCCGATCGCCTCGCGGACGGTCGCACCCTTGTAGGTGAGCACGCCCATCGTCGCCGCCGTCAGCAGCACGGTGACGATCGCGACCGGCCGGTGGAGCAGGCGCCGCTCGCGGCGCCGGTCGATGAACGGCAGCATGAGCATGAGGATCAGCAGGATGGTCGGGACGCCGACCGTGCCGAGGATGACCGCGTTCGGGTCGTCGAAGATCCGCAGCAGGTAGAAGAGGAAGAAGAAGTACCAGTCAGGCCGCGGGATGAAGTTCGTCGTCCCGGGGTCGGCTTCCTCGGTGTAGCGCGGCCCGAGCCAGCCCGTGCCCTCCTCGCCGGGCGCCTCACTCGAGGTCACGTACCAGACGACCGAGAGCCCGACGATCACGCACACGACGACGAGGCTCATGACCGTGTCGTGGAACATCGCCCACGGGAAGAAGGCCTTCCCGCGCTTGTCGACGTCCTCCTTGTAGCGCTTGAACTCCGCGCGCCGCTCGTCCTGAGCCCGGCTCATCGCCGCCTCGCCCCCGACCGCGCCGACGGGGCGACGAGACCCTCCCGGCCCTTCGGCTGCTCCGACGGCCGCTCGCTACCCGCAGCCTCGTCGGACCACGGGGGCGAGCTGACGCCGAGGCGCACGACGAGGTACAGGTGCAGGAGGATCAGCCCGATCAGCGCGCCCGGGATCAGCAGCATGTGCATGGCGTAGAAGCGCGTGAGCGTGTCGGAGCCGATCTCGGAGCCGGAGCGCAGGAACTGGGAGAGGAACTCACCGGCGAACGGCGCCGTCCCGTTCAGGTTGATGCCGACGACCGTCGCCCAGTACGCGGTCTGGTCCCAGGGCAGCAGGTAGCCCGTGAAGCCCTCGAGCATGCCGAGCACGAGGATCAGCACGCCGACGATCCAGTTGAGCTCGCGCGGGTACTTGTAGGCGCCGAACAGGAAGACGCGCGCCATGTGGAAGAACATCAGGATGATGAAGACGCTGGCGCCCCAGCGGTGCATGCCCCGGACGAGCCAGCCGAGCGTCAGCTCGTTGGTGATGTGCTGGATCGAGTCGTAGGCCGAGTCCGGATCCGGCTTGTAGTACATGGCGAGGATCGCCCCGGTCAGCGCCTGCACGAGAAAGGCCGTGAGCGTGGCCGAGCCGAGCGTGTGCCACCAGCTCGTGTCGGCGGGCACCTTGCGGAAGAGAAAGTACTTGACGCCGCCGACGATGCCCGAGCGCTCCTCGAGCCAGTTGACCGGGTACAGCGCGAGGTACTCGACCTGCTGCCGGCGCTTCGACTTCTTCTTGGCCTGAAGGGGCGGCATCAGCGGCGCTTCCTCATCGCGGCGGCTGGACCGGGTAGAGCCAGGCCTCGATGCCGTCGACGTGCTGGCCCGGACCGGTGAGCTCGTAGGCCTCGATCTCGGCCTCCGCGCCGGTGCCGGTGACCTTGCCGACGCTGTACGGCTGCCCGAGGATCAGATTCCCGTCCCGGATCGAGTACGCGAAGCGGTCGAGCGCACGGACGGGAGGCCCGGCGGTGCGGTTGCCCTCGCTGTCGTACTGGCCGCCGTGGCAGGGGCAGCCGAAGCCGGAGGGATCCACGGGCGTCATGACGACCGGCAGCTGGCGTCCATCCTCGTTGACACGGATCGTCTTCCCGGCGTCGGCCTCGATGCGGCCGTTCGGCTGCACCGGGCAGCCGAGGTGGGCGCAGCGGTTCCAGATGATGGTGAAGCTCGGGACGCCGTCGACGTCGCCGTTGTAACGGACGTAGGTCGTCCGCCTGGAGACCTCGCCGGCGACGGGGTCCTGGAGGAAGGTCGTGATCATGTACTGGCCCTCGGGGAAGTTGTCGAGCGGGCCGAGGTTGACCTCGTCGTAGCCCTGTTCGACGAACGACGGCAGCACCATGAAGCCGAGCACCGGCAGGGTGACGATGCCGCCGATGACGGCGCCGAGGCCGAGCGTCGAGAACTCGAGGAACTTGCTGCGCGGGAAGCGCTCGATCTCGTCGTCGCTCATGGCCGGCAGCGCCGCCTCGCCCTCGTTCGCGGGGGGCGCAGCGCCGGCCGTCGCCAGAGCCGGCTCGGCTGGGACGACCTCCTCGTCATGTGACGAAGTCCCGCGGTACTCGCGGGTCGCCTCGCGGATCCAGAGGAACCCGAAGATGACGGTGATGACCACCCCGACCGCGACGGCGGCGGTGCTGACGATCAGCCCGGCGAGGATGCAGACGATGCCGACGGCGAAGCCGATCGGCCAGATCGTCGGCCCCGGCACGTGCGGCCCTCCGTCGCCCTCAGCCAGTGTTCCCCAGCCTCCTTCGCGTCGACCACCCGCGCACGCTCCACGGGCATCTGCCTGGATTCAAGCCGCGGGGATCTTTACACGTCAACGCTGTAACAGCCGCTGCAAAGGCCGTCACGACGTCCGGCCCGGGAGCAGCCGGCGCAAAGCTCCCGCACGACGGCCATTTTCGCCCTGCCCGACACCGATGCCGTACTCGGCCCAGCGCTCGGTGACGAGGTCGCGCACCTCGGGCGTCATCTCGATCTCCGGCGGCCACTCGCGCGTGCCCTCGGCAGGCCCCTTGGCGGTCGCGTCGATGCCGAGCTTGCCGCCGACGAACTGGAGCGTCGGCGCGTGGTCGAGGTGGTCGAGTCGGCCCTTCGGTGAGGACCACGTCGCGCTTGGGGTCGACGTTCGCGCCGACGTAGAAGAAGACCTGCTCGTAGTCGTGCACGTCGACGTGCTCGTCGACGACGACGATCGACTTCGAGAGGCGACAGCATCCCGAGCCCCCAGATCGCGTGCATGACCTTCTTCGCATGCCCGGGGAACGCCTTGCGGATCGAGACGATGACGCAGTTGTGGAAGGCGCCCGCGACCGGCAGGTCGTAGTCGACGATCTCGGGCAGCGTCATCCGCACCGCCGGCAGGAAGATGCGCTCGGTCGCCTTGCCGAGCCAGGCGTCCTCGGCGGGCGGCTTGCCGACGACGATCGACGGGTAGATCGCGCCCTCGCGCATCGTCATCGCGGTGACGTGGAAGACGGGGAAGGGCTCGACCGGCGTGTAGAAGCCCGTGTGGTCGCCGAACGGGCCCCTCGGGCGCCTCGTCGCCCCGCTGGACGTAGCCCTCGAGCACGATCTCGGCGGCCGCCGGCACCTCCAGGTCGACCGTCTTCCCCTGCACCATCTCGACCGGCTCGCCCTTGAGGAAGCCGGCGAGCATGAACTCGTCGATGTGCTTCGGCAGCGGCGCCGAGGCCGAGTAGGCGGCCACGGGGTCGAGGCCGAGCGCGACGGCGACCTCGAGCTTGCCGTCGGTCGCCAGGTAGTCCATGCGGCCGTCCTTGTGGATCTGCCAGTGCATCAGCGTCCGGCGCTCGTCGAGCACCTGCATGCGGTACATGCCGACGTTGCGCGTGCCGGTCTTCGGGTCCTGCGTGATCACGGCCGGGAGCGTGATGAAGGGCCCGCCGTCGCCCGGCCAGCAGGTCTGGACCGGGCAGGCGGCGAGAGATCGACCTCGTCGCCGGTCAGCACCACCTCCTGGCAGGCGCCGCGCTTGACGCTCTTCGGCCGCGAGTCGGCGATCGACTTCAGCTTCTTCAGCCCGCGCACCTTCTCGGCCAGCCCCTGCGGCGGCTGCATCTCGAGCACGTCCTCGAGCCGCGCGGCGACGTCGTCGAGCCGCTCGACGCCGAAGGCCATGCACATGCGCCGCTCGGTGCCGAACTGGTTGATCAGCAGCGGGTGCTGGGAGCCCTTCGGATTCTCGAACAGCAGCGCCGGACCGCCTGCCTTGACGGTGCGGTCGACGATCTCCGTGACCTCGAGGTACGGATCGACCTCGGCGCCGACGCGGACGAGCTCGCCCTCGCGCTCGAGGAGCGCGATCCACTCGCGCAGGTCGGCGGGCGGAGCCACGAGGTCAGTCTAGGGAGGCCGGATCGGGCTACGACGCAGTGGGCCGGCGGCCACATCTGCTGGTGAGCTGCAGGGCCGCCTCGACCACGTCGGCGAGTGCCATGCCCTCGGCCTCGCTGACCGCCCGCTGGTAGGCCGCGTCGCCCACCTCGACTCGCAGCCGCTCCTGCAAGGACGCGTCCTCGTCGGCGTTGGTACCCCACACCGGCTCCTCGAGTGTCCGGCGAAGTTTCGCACCCGCAGCGAAGAGGGTTACAGCGAGACTCATCTCTCCCAGCCGGTGGGCGACCGCGGCCACGATGACAAGGCCGTCGGCGACGACGACCGGGCTGCCGGAGTCACGTGCGAGCGCGATTCCCCGCCCCGCGGTCTGCGCGGCCTCCTCGACTCTCCCCAGCTCTACGAGACAGGCGGCGAGGTTGAGGCAGGCAAGCGCGGTGTCCTCTGTGTCGAACATCTCCGAGATCCGCAGCGACTCGCGCGTAGTGGCGCACGGCCGCCTCGTAGTCACCCTCCAGCACCGAGTTCACGCCCAGGTTGTTCGTCGCTGCGCCGACGAGTCGGTACTCGCCTGCCCTCGACGCACGCTCGATCGCGGTCTCGTACAGCCTCCCGGACTCGGCGAAGTCGCCGACTTCTCCTGCCCAGATGCCCAAGAGGATCAGCGGCCAGAGGGAGAGTCGCTCCTCATCGAGCGCACTCGCGATCTCGAGGGCGCGCTCGGCCAGCGCGCGAATGCGATCGACCTCGCCGAGCCGATAGGCAAACATTGCCCCCGCACTGAGGATCTGCACCTGCGAGGTGCCGTCCTCCTGTGGACAGCGGGCGAGCGCCGTCTCGACCCAGCGGCGTCCCTCGGCCGGGCTGCCGCGAAACCACCAGAACGGCCAGCTGCGGCCGACTAGCTCGAGCTGGGCGGCCGGGTCATCCGCGCGCTCGGCCCACTCCAGAGCGGCCCGGAAATTGTCGATCTCGTCGGCAAGGTCCGAGCGGACAGTTGTGGAGCCGCATTCCGCGTCGGCGACGAGACCGCGCACGAAGTTGAGCTGCCGCTCTCTCGCGTGTGCCTCCTCACCCGCGCCGGCAAGGGCGCCGGCGGCGTACTCCCGGATCGTCTCGAGCATCCAGTAGCGCCCGTCCGTGAAACGCACCAAGCTCTGCTCCACCAGGGATTGGAGCGTGTCGAGGTCGGCATCGGCGACCTCCTCGGCTGCTGTCACAGTGCAACCGCCCGCAAAGACCGCCAGGTGGCGGAAGAGGCGTCGCTCATCGTCGTCCAGGAGATCGTAGGACCACGCGATGGTGGCGCGCAGGGTCCGCTGGCGCGGGTCTGCGTCGCGGCCGCCTTTGAGCAGATCGAGGCGCTGAGAGAGCCGCTCGAGGATCTGCAGCGGTGTCAGGACGCGCGCGCGCGCCGCTGCCAGCTCGACTGCGAGCGGCAGCGAGTCGAGCCGCCGGCACAGCTCGACGACGTCGTCAGTCGGCTCGAGCTGCGCCCGTTCACAGAACAGCCGGACCGCCTCGATGTTGGCCAGCGGCGGGACGGCGTACTCGACCTCGCCGCGAACTCGCAGCAGAACCCGGCTCGTGACGAGCAGATGCAGATTGGGGCAGGCCTCGAGCAGCGACGCGAGGTCGAGCGCGGCGTCGACAACCTGCTCCAGGTTGTCGAGCAGCAGCAGCAGCTCGCGCTCGCCTACGTGCTCCGCGACCCCGCCTTTCGCGCCGAGCACCTGCGCGATGTGCTCGGAGACGAGCGCGGGTTCGCGCAGGGCCGCCAGCCCCACCCAGAACACGCCGGCCTTGAAATCAGGCACCAGCTCCGAGGCCGCCTCGAGCGCGAGCCGCGTCTTACCTGTACCGCCGGGGCCGGTGAGCGTCAGGAGGCGTGCGCCGCCACGAACGCGCTCGAGCGCCTCTGCCAGCTCGTGTTCGCGGCCGACGAACGAGCTCGCGGGCCGCGGCAGGTTCGTGTTCGAGATCGTCTTCAGCGGCGGGAAAGCCGCAGCGCCGAGCTGGACGATCGCCACCGGCTGCTCGATGTCCTTGAGACGGTGCTCGCCGAGTTGGATCAGCTCGAAGCCGTCGACGAGCGCCTCGGTCGCGCGGGTGGCAACCACCTGACCCCCGTGCGCGCTCGCTGCAACCCGCGCAGCCAGGTGCACGTCGTCGCCGACGTACCCCTCGTCGGTGAGGGACGGCGCACCGGTGTGCAACCCCATCCGCACCTGAACGGCGCCCGACGCGAGCGCCTCCTGGCCGGCCTGGGCCGCGCGCAACGCATTCGGAGCGATCGCAAAGGCGAAGAAGAACGCGTCACCCTGGGTGTCCACCTCGACTCCGCCCTCCGCGGCGCAGGCCTCGCGGATCAGGCGCCTGTGCTCGGCGAGCGTCTCCGCGTAGCGCTCGGGCCCGAGGTCGTGCAGCAGCTGCGTCGACCCTTCGACGTCTGTGAAGAGGAACGTGACTGTCCCGCTCGGAAGGTCCGGCACAGCGCGATTGTCCTGCCCCGTACGACTGCGCTCAAGCGGTGCGCATGCCACCGAGGCGGGAGGCGACGACCGCGCCCGCCGCCGCATGTCCCGCGACGTGGCCGGTGACGGCGGACACGAACGGTTCACGTCCGAGCGTCACCAGCTCGACGTCCGTCTGCGCGACGACCGTGGCCGTGCGGGGAACGTCGCGGAGGAGCGCGATCTCGCCGAAGTAACCGCCCGGACCGAGCGTCCGCACGCCCGCCTCCGTCTGCACCTCGACCTCGCCGCGCTCGACCACGTAGAAGGTGTCGCCCGGGTCGCCGGCGCGGACGACGACCGCGCTGCGCGGGAACGACTCGCGCCCGGCCTGCGCTGCGAGACGCTCACGGACCGGCAGCGGCAGGACGCCGATGAACGGCACGCGGTCGAGCAGCCCGGCGACCTCCTCCCCTGCCGGCCGCGCGCGGTCGAGCGTGCGCAGCAGGGGCCACAGCAGGGCGGTGCACAGAACGAGGAGCACACCCGCCGCGGCGAAGGTGCCGCGGACGCCGACGAGGGCGATCGCGGCCGGCGCAACCAGCGCGCCGAGGCCGATCGTCGCGACGGTGAGACCCTCGACCACCCCGAACACGCGGCCGAGCACCCGGTCGGGCACGACGCGCTGGAGCAGCGTGATCGCCGAGACGTCCCCGAGCGTGTTCCCGATGCCCACGAGCAGCAGCGCGACCAGAGCCACGACCGGGTCGAAGACGGCTGCCAGCGCGACGAGCGGCAGCGACCAGAGCAGCATGCCGACGGCGAGATCGGCGGCGAGCCGGCTGCGGGCGGCGAGGGCGAGTGCGACCGCCGCGCCGGCGAGTCCGCCCACGCCGACGGCGCTGTTCAGCCAGCCGACCCAGGCCTCGCCGAGGTCGAGCGCATCGAGGGCTGTGACGACGATGAGGACGTCGAGCACGCCCGCGACCACAGTCTGCGAGCAGTACAGGGCGACCAGCGCGGCGAGCCGCCGATCCCCACGGATGGCAGCGAAGCCGCCGAGCACCGACCTCCACCCGTCGGCTTCGGCCTCCTCGTGCTGGTCGCTCGTGTCCGGCGTACCGCGTATACGAAGAAGCAGGAGCACGGCGAGCGCCAGCACGACCGAGGCTGCGACGAACACGGTCTCGACGTTGGTGGCGGCGAGCAGCAGCCCGCCGAGCGCAGGCCCCGCGAACATGCCGATGCTCTCGACCGTGCTCGAGACGACGTTCGCGGCCGCGAGCTCGTCCGGCGAACGGGCCAGGCCGGGCAGCGCGGCCGCCTGCGCGGGGAAGAACGCGCGCCCGGCGAGCGCAGCGACGACCGCGAGCGCGAAGACGACGACCACGCCCGCGTCGGCGAAGACAGCCGCAGCCGCCCCCGCCACGGCGACCACCCGTACAGCCGTCGTCGCGACCATGACCCGCCGCCGTGGATACCGGTCGGCCAGCGCGCCGACGAAGGGCGCGGCGAACCCGGGCGGGATGGTGACGAGCAGGAAGACGAGCCCGACTGCGGCTGCACCACCCTCGTCGTAGGCGAACACGCCCAGCGCCACCGTGTACGCCCAGCCGGTGAAGTTCGCCGCCACCCACGCGAGCTCGAGGCGGCGGAGGTCTGGATTCCGGAAGACATCGGCGACGCTCCTGCCCGAGGAGACGAGTCGCGCACGGACGCCGGCGGGCACGCGCGGAGAATGACAGCGGCCGACCCGAGGACGGCGCGCGAACCTACGCCAGCGCTTGGGTGACCGCCTCGTCGAGCGAGAGCGCGCGGCCAGAGGCACGGCCGCGCTCGAACCGCTCGTCCGCCTGCGCGAGCAGCGCGTCCGCGAAGTGCTCGCGCGCCTGTGCCCAGGAGCCGGCCGACGCATGGGCCTCCTCGGCTTCGACCGCTCCCCAGAGCAGTCCAGCGCGCTCCGGTTCACCCCCGGCCGCGGCGATGAGTGCGAGGCGCGCGAGGGCCAGAAGAACTCGCCGGCGGTCGTGCTGCTCGTGCGCGAGCGCAAGCGCCTGCCGTGCGGGGCCCGACGCCTCTGCGAAGTGCCCGCGTTCGAGCTCGCGATCGACCAGCGAGCCGAGCATCCCCGTCCGCCACCACGTGAAGCCGAGCTCCTCGGCCAGCGAGGCACTCGTCGCGATGAGCGCGATCCCCGCGTCCAGGTTCCCCTCAGCGCACGTCACCTCGCCCACGAGCGCGAGCGCCTGGGCCTCGGTGAAGCGGTCGCCGATGCCTCGCGAGCGGGAGAGGCTCTCCTGTCCGAGCTCCCCGGCACGCCCCAGGTCGCCTCGGTACAGCGCGGAGTAGCCGAGCCGCATGAGCAGATGCACCGCGTTCGGCTCGTCGCCGAGACGGCAGAACGCCTCGTAGCTCTCCTGGTAGGCGCGCTCTGCGAGCGCGTCCTCGCCGGCCGGGTTGGCGGCGCCCCCGCAGGTGCGCAGCGCGCGAGCACGGAGCTCCTCCGGCGCGTCGGGCGTCTTCGCGAGCAGGCGCTGGAGCAGCTGCATGCCCTCCTCCGGCGAGAACGTCGCCCACCACACCTCGAGCGCCGCGGCGAGCTTCAGGGCCGCGATCGGATCGTTCTCCTCGCCCCAGGCGAGCGCCACCCGGACGTTGTCGCGCTCCGGCCAGGCGGTCCAGTAACGCTCGTCGTGGTGCTCGTGCGGCCCCGTGCCCCGGAGCTCGAGCAGGCCGAGCAGGAAGGTCGCGTGGGCACGCCTGACCTCGTCGGCCGCGCCCGACTGCTCCAGCTCCGCCGCGGCGAACTCCCTGATCGTCCCGAGCATTCCCAGCCTGTCGCCGTCACGAATCAGCAGGCTCTTGTCGACCAGGCCCTCGAGCAGCTCCGGGTCGGCGCCCGCCACCTCACCCGCGCCGTCGACGCTGAAGCCGCCGGCGAACACCGACAGGCGGGCGAACGCATCCTGCTCCTCGGGTGTCAGCAGCTCGAAGCTCCACGCGATCGTGGCGTGCAGCGTGCGCTGCCGCGGCGGGACGTCCCGCCCGCGTGAGGTGAGCAGGGCGAGGCGCTCGTCGAGGCGCTCGAGCAGCGCCTGCGGCTCGAAGAGCTTCACCCGCGCGGCGGCCAGCTCGATGGCGAGCGGCAGGCGGTCGAGCTGCTCGCAAATCGCCGCCGCCACCTGGAAGTCGACCTCCGTGCCGGGTGCGACGGCGGCGACCCGCTGGCGAAAGAGCTCCACGGCGGGCGACTCGGGCAGAGGTCTGAGTGGGTATTCCCGCTCTGCGGCGATGCGCAGCGCCTCCCGGCTGGTGCCAAGAAGCTGCAGATTCGGACAGGCGGCGACCAGGTCGGCGAGGCCGGACGCGGCCTCCACCACGTGCTCGAGGTTGTCCAGCAGCACGAGCAGCCGCCGGTCGGCGATGTGCCCGGGCAGCTCGCCCTCGGCACCCAGCACCCGCGCGACGGCCGGCAGGACGTCCTCGGCCCGTTGCACGGCCGAGAGGTCGACGAACCAGACGCCGTGCTCGACATCGTCGACGAGCTCAGCACCCGCAGCGAGGGCGAAGCGCGTCTTGCCGATGCCGCCCGGGCCGGTGACGGTGACAGCGCGGGCGCGCTCGACGGCGAGCAGCCGCACGACGTCGATCAGCTCCTTCTTCCGGCCGACCAGTGGATTGGCGGGTGTCGGGCAGGTTGGTCGTGTGCAGCGTCCGAAGCGGCGGGAAGTCGCCCTCCCCCAGCTGGAAGATCCGCGTCGGCCCGACGTCCTTCAGCCGGTGGACGCCGAGGTCGCGCAGGGTCGTGTCGCCGAGCAGGCGCGCCGTCTGCTCGGTGACGACGACCTGGCCGCCGTGAGCGGCGGCGGCCACGCGGGCGGCGCGGTGGACGTCCATGCCCACGTAGCCCTCGTCCGTGCGCGACGGCTCGCCCGTGTGAACGCCCATGCGCACCACGGACGGGCGTCCCCGCGAGCGCCGCCTGTCCGGCAACGGCCGCTGAGGCGGCATCCGTGGCCCGCGCGAACGCGACGAAGAAGGCGTCGCCCTGCGTGTCCACCTCCGCCCCGCCGTGCGTCGCAAAGACCTCGCGCAGCAGCCGCCGGTGCTCGGCCAGGAGCTCGCCGTACCCGTCGCCGTGCTCGGCCAGCAGCCGCGTCGATCCCTCGACGTCCGTGAAGAGCAGCGTGACGGTGCCCACCGGTAGCTCGGACACAGCGCGAGTGTGCAGGCACCCGGGCGCTGCGTCCACAGGTTCCAAACAGACCCGGGCTACGATCGCGCGTCGATGGCGGCTCGGCTCGCACTGCTCGCCGCGGCGGCGGCACTCTTGACTCCCGCGGTCGCCGGCGGCGGCCCGCCGGGCACCTGGACACGCGTTCACGCCGGCAACGCGCTCAGCGCGGAGCCGGGCATCGCGCGAACCGACGACGGCCTCGTCCACGTGCTCTACCAGCGCGCCGGTTCGGGCGGCGACGAGCTCGTGCACCAGGCGATCACGCCCGGCGGCGTGCTCGCGGGTGCCGCCACGGTGGTGGCGAGCGGCTGGCAGCAGATCAACCCGCGCGTCGACCTCGTCGCCCAGGGCGCCGTCCTGCGCGCCTTCTGGGGCGGCGTCCGGACGCCCGGCGACCCGCTCTCGGGGCCGCTCGTCACGTCGGCGTCCGGCAACAGCGGGGCGAGCTGGACTGCGCCTACGCGGTTCAGCGCCGGCACCGCCTCCGGGTCGGCGGCGGGGATCGGCGCCGAGGCGTCGCGCACCGGGGCTGTCGCCGCAGCGCACGGCGAGGCGGCCGGCGCCGCGAACGCGGCGCGGCACAGCGCCGGCACCGCCGACGTGCGCTACGAGCCCGCCTGCTGCGCGTCCGGGCCCGACCTGGCATCCGACGGCGTCTCCGGCGAGCTCGTGCTCGGCTGGTTCTCCAGCGCGGCCGGCTCGGCGGGGCTCTGGACGCAGCGCCTGGATGCCGGCGGCCTCGCGGGCTCGCCGTCACCGGTTCCGGGCTCCGCGGCCGCCGACCGCAGCGCTGCGCGGGCACCGGGACACCGGACTGCGATCAGCGGCCGGATCACGGCCGCCGGGATCTTCGTCGCCTACACCGCGGGCTATCCGGGGGTGACGAGCCTGAACCTGCTTCGAGTCGGCCGCGAGCCGCTTGTCGTCGTGCGGGGCACGAACCTCGGCGCGGTCGGCCTTGCGCCCGCACCCGAGGGTCGTCTCTGGGTGTTCTGGAGAAGCGGCGACCGCTACCTCGCCGCGCGAAGCAACCGCGCCGGCACGCGCGTCGGCTCGGCGACACGCATCGACCCGCCTGTGCCCGGTGGGACGACGACGTCACTGCACGGCGAGGGCTCGGCCGGCCCGCTCGACCTGGTCGCCCACGTCGGCCTCGGCGGCGACTCGACCGACTGGCACACCCAGGTGCTGCCACGCCTCTCCCTCCGGGTGACGGTCACGACCGTGCGCCGCACGCGTGCGCGGACGGCTGACGACGCTGCGGCGCATCTCCATGCGGGTCACCGACGCCGGCGATCCCGTCGCGAGGAGCGCGCGTCCGGGTGCGCGGCAACGTGGTCGTGACCACGGCGGACGGACGGGCAGCCGTGGTCACGCGCCCCCGCGGCCAGGCGGCGACCGCAACGGCGACGCGCAGCGGCTACTCGCCCGCCACGGTCCGGCTGCGAATCTGAGTTCCGGCTAGTAGGCCGGGCGGCGGCGGCGCTCGCGGCGGTGCCGCAGGTACTTCGAGGTCTCGCCGATCGCGATCACGGCGATGAAGATCAGCCCCGTGGCGAGCATGCCGAGGATGAATGTTCCGGCCCTCCTCGGCGGAGTCGGCGAGCGGCAGCGCGGCCAGCAGCGAGAGCACGGGCTGAATTTACCCGACCCGGCCGGCGTGCGCGGCGAGGGCCTGGTCGACCGCATCGGCGCCTGCCGCCTCCCTGGCGAGCGCGAGCAGCGGCCCGGGATCCTGCCGCTCCCGGAGCGCGTGTCGGGCATCCTCGAGCCGGCCTAGTCCGAGCAACGCGGCGGTCGCGGCCCACGCCGCCCCGTCGCCGTCGCGACCCTCGGCCCGCATGAACGCGCACAGCGAGATGAGCTCGGCGAGGTCAGCCACTCCCTCGGCGCCCGCGACCGCCGTCACGCGGACGAGGCCGTGTGCGTAGAGGTAGTCACCGAGCAGCAGGAGCGTCGTGCGGTCGGCGGGCTCGAAGACCCTCGGACGGCCGTAGTGCACGAGGTAGCCCTCGTAGATGGTCTCGAGCCCGAGTGCGACCGGCGGGTCGGCGAGTGGCGAGAACACCGGCTCCGGCTCGCGCCGCGCCGGCGCGAGCAGGGCCTCGCCCCAGACGCTGCTCTCGGCCGCCGCCTCGTCGGCGAGCGTCGTCCAGAGATCAGCCGGCGCCGAAGAAGTCGCCAACGGCCTCCACCGTGCGGTCGACGTCTGCCTCGGTGTGCGCGAGCGAGAGGAACATCGCCTCGAACTGCGAGGGAGCGACGTAGATGCCCGCCTCGAGCAGATGGCGGAAGAGGGCCGCGTAGCGCTCCGTGTCGGCTGTCCGCGCGTCCGCGTAGTTGCGCACCGGATCCGGCGAGCAGAAGAGCGTCAGCATCGCACCGACCCGCTGCACCGTTCCCTCCCCGCCGGCGGCCTCGCGAAGACCGGCCTCGAGGCGTCCGCCGAGCTCCTCGAGCCGCTCGTACACGGCGTCGTCGCGCAGCCGGCGGAGCACGGACAGCCCGGCGGCCGTCGCCAGCGGGTTCCCCGAGAGCGTGCCCGCCTGGTAGACGTCGCCGGCCGGGGCAAGCCGCCCCATCAGGTCGGCGCGTCCGCCGAACGCCGCCAACGGCAGCCCGCCGCCGACGATCTTCCCGAGGATGGTGAGATCCGGGAGCACGCCGAAGCGCTCCTGCGCGCCGCCGCGCCCGAGCCGGAAGCCGGTGATGACCTCGTCGAAGACGAGCAGGGCACCCGAGGCGTCGCAGAGCCGCCGCAGCCCCTCGAGGAAGCCGCTCTCCGGCGGGACGACGCCCATGTTCCCGGCGACCGGCTCGACGAGGACGCAGGCAAGCCCTTCGCTGTAGCGGACGAACGCCTCGGCGGCCGCGTCGAGATCGTTGTACGGGCAGACGATGGTGTCGGCTGCGACGGCAGGTGGCACGCCGGGCGTCGCCGGGATGCCGAGCGTGGCCAGTCCCGAGCCTGCGTCGGCCAGCAGCGCGTCGACGTGCCCGTGGTAGCAGCCGGCGAACTTGAGCACGCGGTCGCGGGCGGTCGCGGCGCGCGCGAGCCGCACGGCGCTCATGGCGGCCTCGGTGCCGGAGGAGACGAGGCGAACCTGCTCGACCGACGGGACCGCGTCGACCAGCTCGGCGGCGAGCTCGACCTCCGCCTCCGTCGGGGTGCCGAAGCTGGTGCCCCGCGTCGCCGCCTCCCGCACCGCATAGACGGTCTCCGGGTCGGCGTGGCCGAAGATGAGCGGCCCCCAGGAGAGCACCCAGTCGAGCAGGAGCTCGCCGTCCGTGCGTCTTCAGGTACGCGCCCTCGCCGGCCCGGACGAAGAACGGCTCGTCCAGCCCCACTGCGCGCATAGCGCGCACGGGCGAGTTGACGCCGCCTGGGATCAGCCGGAGAGCGCGGCGGAAGAGCTCGGTTGCGGTCCTTACAGCCACGGCGCCAGCTCGAGGGCCCAGTAGGTGACGATCAGGTCGGCGCCGGCGCGGCGGATCGCGGTCAGCGACTCGATCGCCGCCTGCCGCTCGTCGAGCCAGCCTTGCGCCGCCGCCGCCTTGACCATCGCGTACTCGCCCGAGACGTTGTAGGCCGCGACTGGAAGGTCGAAGCGTTCGCGCACGGCGCGGATGACGTCGAGGTTCGGGAGCGCCGGCTTGACCATGAGCACGTCGGCGCCCTCGGCGACGTCGAGCTCGCACTCGCGCAGGGCCTCGCGGACGTTGCCCGGATCCATCTGGTAGCCGCGCCGGTCGCCGAAGGACGGCGCCGACTCGGCGGCCTCGCGGAAGGGACCGTAGAAGGCGGACGCGTACTTCGCGGCGTACGAGACGATCGGGATCTGCTCGTGCCCGGCGTCGTCGAGCGCCGTGCGCAGTGCGGCGACGCGCCCGTCCATCATGTCGCTCGGGCAGACGGCGTCGGCGCCGGCCTCGGCGTGGCTCACGGCCGTGCGGGCGAGCAGCTCGAGTGTCTCGTCGTTGCGGACGCCGTCCTCGTCGACGAGCCCGCAGTGGCCGTGGCTCGTGTACTCGCACAGGCAGACGTCGGTCAGCAGGACGAGGTCGGGCGCGTGCGAGCGCAGCTCCTGCAGGGCGCTCTGCACGATCCCGTCGGCGTCCCAGGCGCCCGATCCCTCCTCGTCCTTGCTCTCGGGGATGCCGAAGAGGATGACCGCGCCGACCCCTGCGGCCTGCAGCCGCTCGGCGAAGCCGCCCAGGTCGGCGAGCGCATACCGGCCGAGCGCGGGCAGTGCCTCGTTGGCCCTCGCCTCCGGGCCGACGAACACCGGCATGACCAGGTCGCGCCGGTCGAGGCGCGTCTCGCGGACGAGGTCGCGGAGCGCGCCGGTGCGGCGCAGCCGGCGCAGGCGGGTGGTGGGAAAGGTCGCCACGGCGGCATTCTCGCAGCCGCGGCGCGCTCGGAAGGAGTGGCGTCCGTCGGCCTTCCTACCCTGACCGCACCGGATCGAGCGTCAACCAGGCCCGGGCCGGAGAGGAGCCGACGATCGCTAGCGAGCGTCCCCGCGAGAGCGAGCCGCGCACCGTGGCAGCCCGCCCGACGGCCCGCCGCGGCCACCTGCGCGCCGTCCCCTCGGAGTCGCTGCGGCCGCCCGAATGGGACTGGACGTGGGAGACCGACGGGGCGCTCGCACTGGACCGTCACGAACTCTGGGACGAATCGGCTCTATCATCCCCGCTTCGCGTGTCACGAAGTAAGCCCTCTCAGAGCCGGTTGCAGGCCGTACCGGCGTCCAGTAGCGTGCCGCGGGTGTCGCGGCGGTCTCGCCCCACCGCGCGTCGAGGTCGGCATGCGCCTGCCCGCCGGCCCCATGCCGGCCGGATCGTCGGTGCGGTGCTGCTCCTTTCGGCAGCGGCCGCCACGCTCCTCCTGAGCGCATTTGGCTCGTCGCCGACGCAGGTCAGCGCCTCGTCCGTCGCGCCCGCGCACCGGCTGCTGCCGGCCCGGCCGCTGCCGCAGATCGTCGCCGTGCGCGGCGTGCTGCGCCTCGAGCTGCCCATCGCCCAGAGCCGCGTGACCGCAATCGGCTACCACGCGTCCGCGGGCGGCGCGCTGGCGCTCGACCCGGTCGGCCGAGCCGCGAACGATGGCCTGCTCAACCGCATCGCGCGGCGCCTGTTCGGCGGTGGTGACGGCGGGCTGCGCTACTACCGCCTCGGCGGCAGCGGCGGCCCGGAGACGGCCGTGCTCAACGTCGGTGCCCGGCCGGGGACGGACGTCTACTCGCCGGTCGACGGCACGCTCATCGGGCTGCGCGACTACATCCTCAGCAACCGCAAGTACGGCGTGCGCATGGAGATCCGCCCTGCCGACGCGCCGTCGCTGGTCGTCTCGCTGACCCACCTCCGCCCTGACCCGTCGCTGCGGGTGGGCCAGACCGTCGAGTCGAGCGTGTCGAAGGTCGGCACCGTGCTCGACCTCTCGCGCGTCGAGCGTCAGGCGCTGGCGCGCTACACGCAGGACCGCGGCAACCACCTGGCGCTCGAGGTCCACCCCGCCGGCTCGCTGGCGTTTCCCTGAACCTCCTCTTCGTCGCCGACGTCTTCGGCGGCCCGGGCCGCCGAGCGGTCGAGGAGCTGCTGCCCGGTCTCCGTGAGGAGCTCGACGTGGACTTCTGCGTCGTCAACGGCGAGAACGCTGCCGACGGCGCCGGGCTGACCCCACGGCTGGCCGAGAAGCTGCTGGCGGCGGGGGCCGACGTGATCACGCTCGGCAACCACGCCTGGCGGCGCAAGGAGCTTGTTCCCTACCTCGCGACGACCGACCGGGTGGTGCGCCCGGCGAACTTCTCGGCGCTGGCGCCCGGGCGCGGCTGGACGACGCTGCCGGCCCGGGACGGCTCGCCGGTTGCAGTCGTGAACCTCATGGGGCAGCTCTTTCTCAGCGTGGCCAGCGGGCCCTTCGAGGTCGTGGATGCGCTCGTGGACGAGGCGCGCTCGCACGCGGAGGTCGTGCTCGTCGACTTCCACGCCGAGGCGACGAGCGAGAAGGTTGCGCTCGCTCGCTGGCTGGACGGACGCGTGACCGCCGTCATCGGAACGCACACGCACATCCAGACCAACGACGCGCGCGTGCTTCCGGGCGGGACGGCCGCGCTGACCGACGCCGGCATGACGGGCCCGCACGACTCGGTCATCGGCGTCAAGGCCGAGCTGGCGATCGAGCGCATGCGCAGCGGCCTGCCGGTGCGGTTCGAGCCCGGCGAGGGCGACGTGCGGCTCGAGGGCGCGCTCGTCCGCTGCACGGCCGACGGGCGGGCAACCGCGTGCGAGTCCGTCCGCGTCGAGCTCGCCTCCTGACCGCCTGGGGAAGGAACGGCACACAGTCGTTCCCTCTCCGTGTCACACAGGTGACGCGATCTCTGCAACACGGGTCTGACCCCGGGACAGGTCCCGGGAGCTGGGGCGGCCCCCGCTAGACGCGGCCGGCGGCGGGCTCCAGCGCCGCTTCGCGACCGGGCGAGCGCGATCGTGCGAACAGGCGCGCGGGTGCGACGAGCACCGCAACGATCGCGAGCAGGGTCAGGCCGCGCAGGAGAACCAGCCAGGACGCAGCCGGGTCGAAATCCCGGACGAGGTCCCAGTAACGGAACGGGAACCAGATCTGGGTCAGCACGGCCGCCACGGCGAGCAGGCCGCTGGCGACGACACCGCGCCGGCCGGCGACGAGCGGGACGAGCGGGATCAGCCAGATCAGGAACTGGGGCGAGAGCACCTTGCCGAAGGCCACGAACACGCAGACGGTGGCGGCGAAGTAGCGGACGAGGCGCTCCGGGTCGGCCGGGCCGCGCCAGAACGCGACCCAGAGGGCGACGACGCCGACGGCCTGCAGCACGGTGAAGACCGCGGCCAGCGCGTCCGCCTCGCTGCCCGAGAGGTTCTGCGAGCCCGAGCCCGACGTGACGGTGAGCCCGAGCCCGCCCAGTGGTGCGCCGCGAAGAGCAGCCCGGCGCCGAGGCTCTCGATCTGCAGGCCGCGGGTCGCGTGGATCGTCAGCGACTCCCAGACCCCGCGTGGCGCTACGAGCAGGAACGGCAGCACCACCGCCACCAGCGTCCCCGCAGCCGCAGCGGTGCTCAGCCACGCCTCGCGAGCACCCGCGCGGCGCGCAACGTAGACCAGGGCCGGCGGGATCAGCACAGCCGGGTACACCTTCGCCGCGGCGCCGAGAGCGAGCGCGGCGAGACCGAGCCGGTGCCGCCCGGTGACGAGCCCGGCGAGCCCCCCGACCGCGAGCGCCGCCGGCAGCAGGTCGAAGCGGGAGAGCACCACCGAGCCGAGCAGGAGCGGCATCAGCGCCGCGAATGCGAGCGCCGCCCAGGTCGCCCGCAGCGAGCGCCCGAGCGCGTTCAGGACGACGAGCATGGCCAGGAGCGCGGCCGCTCCGCAGACCCACATCTGCACCTCGAACACCTGCCGGAAGCCGTCGAGACCCTCCCCGTAGGCAGGAACGAGGAAGGCGGCCAGCGCCGCCGGCGGGTACTCGAGCGCGAAGTCGCGGTACGGGACCTCGCCGGCGACCATCGCCGCGCCGTAGCGCTCGTAGACCGGCACGTCGGTGATCGGCAGGCGCGACCAGAAGCTCGTGTGCAGCAGCAGCCAGGAGACGAGCAGGAGGCCGAGCGCGGCGGCGCCCGCCGTCACGAGGCGCCGCTCGGGCAGGCGAACGGCCGGCTCGGGCTCGAACACCGCCTCTCGCCGCCGGCCGACGGGCGCCAGCAGGGCGACGGCGACGAAGGGGAAGAACCACGGGATGTAGAGGTACGACCAGTGCGTCAGCACCAGCTCGAACCCGAGCAGGAGCGCGCCGGTCAGGGCCGCCAGCTGCAGCGGTGACTTGCGGCGTGGCACGAAGGCGAACGCGAGCCCGGCGGCCGCCACGATGCCGATCAGGACCTGCTGGACGCGCTCGAGGTCGGGAATGCCGGCGGCGTGGTACTGCCCCCAGTCCCAGAGCGAGAAGGGCGACTCGCGGTCGAACTGCGAGACGAACGTGCGGTCCCAGAACGTCCTCGCCGCTTCGGTGAGGTCGGGCTCGAGCAGGAGAACCCAGAAGGCGGCGGCAGTGGCCAGGACGAAGGCGGCGGCGAAGACGACGAGGGCCCGCGGCCGGCGGATGCCTGTCGGGTAGGTCGCCCAGAGCGGCGCGACGATCAGCGCGGCGAGCTTGGTCCAGGCGCTCAGCGCGACGGCGGCGCCACGGGCCGCCGGCCACGAGGCAAGCCAGAAGCCCCAGACCAGGAAGGCCGGCATGACCGAGTCGTTCGTGTTCGAGTTGGAGACGTACTGGGTGAACGGGTACGCGGCCCACGCGAACGGCAGGGCGGCCGCGAGCGACCAGCCGCCGTACCGGCGCCCGACCAGGACGAGGCCGAAGATCACGATCAGATCCCAGACGATGCTCGTGAAGTTGGCCGCCGGCAGATCGGACGGATCCCAGCCTCCGTCCCACCCGAAGAGCCAGTAGCCGGGCAGGTAGGCCTGGTAGGAGACCGGCCCGTACGTGTCGCCGTTCTCGTTGGCCGACTCGCAGCGCCCGTTCGTCTGGACGCGCTCGCGCACCTCTCCGTCGGCGCCCTCGGGCCCGCACTTCGGCAGGTCGCGCTCCACCGGGAAGTGACCGTAGGGCGCCTCGCCGGACGCGATCCGGTGCGCGCCGATGACGCCCGCGTAGCCGACGTCGATCACGTTCGACGTCTCGACGTTGAGGCCGATCCTGAAGCCGACCAGGAAGATCGTGGCGGCCGCGAGCACCCAGGCCGGCCAGAGCAACCGCCCGGACGACCCGCGCCGGCCGCGGAACCCGATCAGGACCGAGCGCACGATCAGATAGACGAGCGGCGGATAGGCCGCCACCATCGCGGCGAAGACGTTGCCGACGTTGAAGAAGGCGAGCGAGACGCCGAACGAGAGCAGCGCGAGCAGGTCGAGGTTCCGCAGTGACCGCAACCGGCGCAGGTCGGCGAGGCCGAGGAAGAAGACGAGCGAGAGCCCGACCCAGAGGATCGGGTTGTTGAGCTCCTTGCCGCCGAAGGCGCCGTCGTACCCGCGCGCCATCGTCCAGGCGACCTGGGGGCCGGTCCAGGCCTCGATCACGGCCTTCGTGTCGTCGTCCACCCGGCCGCGGGCGATCTCGCCGGCCTCGTCCCACCAGACGTTGACCGTCCAGGAGCCGTCGCCGCCGTCGTAGGTCGCGTCGTCGGTCATGCCGCGGCGCGGATAGCGCTCGAGCCAGTCCTCGACCTTGGAGTGGGCGCGGAAGATCGCCTTGACCTGCGCCTCGGTCAGGTCGGCCGGCTCGCCCTCGGGAGTGATGGTCGGGGGCGCGCCCGGCACCGACACCGTCGACTCGGTCGGGAGGGACTGCGCGAGTCCCGCGGGCACGAATGCGAGCGCGAGCGCAACTGCCGCAAGCAAGGCTCTCATCGCACCTCAGCGTGCCTGCACCACACAACTCCCGCCACGGGTCTCACTCGGAAGTCCGCCACTCCATTGAATTCGAAACTCGAGGGATCAGTCCCCCGCGAGACAGACCGCACACTCCCCTTCTGACCGCCGAAGGGCGGCTTGCCCGCCCGAGCGGCACAGCGCGGGACGCGCGTCAGACCAGACGACCTAAACGCCAGCACCCAGCCCCCCACCGCCGGCTCCTGAAAACACCGGCACCTCGCCTCCGCTCGCAAGGAGGGGGCCCCACGGGAGAACCAGGGGTTCCCCCGTAGATCGGTCAGTCCCCTGCTTCACTCGTGAGACACACCAACGACGTCGACGGGGACAGACCCGGCGATCGGCGAGCCGGGTCAGTCCCCTGCAGGGACCGGTGCGTCCTCGCGAAGCGGCCGCACGCGGAACGACCAGAGCTTGTTGCCGACGAAGTTGACGGGCGTGACCAGGATGATGGCGATCGCCTGCGCGAGCACCTTGTCCACGTCGAGCCCGACGAGGACGCGCAGCACGAGCAGGTTGGCCGCCAGCGCAAGGACGGAAACGACCAGGAAGCGCATGCCCTGGTAGGCCATGTGCCCGCGCTGGCCGCGGAAGGTCCACTGGCGGTTCCACGTGTAGTTGTTCGTCACGGCCACGAGGAACGAGCACACGGCCGCGAGCAGGTAGTGGATGTCGGCGCCGTGCAGCAGCGCCGTGTAGACGGCGAGGTTGACCGCGTAGCCGGACGCGCCGACGGCGCAGAACTTCGCGAGCTGGATCCAGTTGTGGCGGCGGCGCAGCGCATCGGCCGCGCGTCCTCGGCGGTATGCCATGCCGGACGCTGCGGGGCGCTCCATCGGCCGGGCGAGGTTAGCGGACGCCGAACCCGGACTCGCCCAGCGGCTCCTCCCACGCGACCTCAGCGTTCTCGACCTCGGCAAGCCGCGGACCGCGCCGGCACCAGCCGACCATGCTCTCGACCCGGGCGGGCTCGCCCTCGAAGACGGCCTCGACCGTCCCGTCGGGGAGGTTTCTCACCCAGCCGGCGAGCCCCAGCGAGACCGCGCGGTCCCTCGTCTCCGCCCGGAAGAACACGCCCTGCACACGACCGCTGACGCGCACCCTGGCACGCGTCTGGTCAGCCGTACGCGCCCTCTCCGATCAGCGGCACGAACCGGCACTGCACCGAGTGCACCACGGCCGGCCCCTCCGGGCTGCGCACGACGACCTCGAGGCGCTGGCCGAACCGGTCGCCGACCGGGACGACGAGCCGACCACCAACGTGGAGCTGCTCGTAGAGCGCCTGCGGCAGACCGGGGGCGGCCGCGGCCACGGCGATGGCGGCAAAGGGAGCGCGGTCCGGAACGCCGAGCGTGCCGTCGCCGACGATGACCTCGACGCCGCCGTAACCGGCCTTCTCGAGGGTTGCCCGCGCCTGCTCGGCGAGCTCGGGCACGCGCTCGATCGAGACGACCTCGTCCGCGAGCTCGGCCAGCACTGCCGCCTGGTAGCCGGAGCCCGTGCCCACGTCGAGCACCCGCTCGTGCCCCTGGAGCGCCAGCGCCTGGGCGATCAGCGCGACCATGAACGGCTGCGAGATCGTCTGGCCGGCGCTCAGCGGCAGCGCGGCGTCCTCGTAGGCGCGGTTGCGCACCGCCGGGTCGACGAAGAGCTCGCGCGGCACGCGCTCCATCGCAGCCAGCACGCGGTCGTCGGTGATCCCCCGGTCGCGGAGCTGCTCGGCGACCATGCGGCCCCGGGCCGCGTCGAACCCGGGCTCAGGCGGCACGCGCGCGGGCGACCGCGACGCCGAAATGCGAGACGGCAAGGGGCGCCACGTCGACGATCCGGGCCGGCGGCGGAGCGGTGCCGACCGTCAGCATCGGCACCTCGGAGTCGCCGGCCGAGAGCGACCCGTGCGCACCGCCACCGACGTGGTGGCGGCCGCCGAGATCAGCGAACTCGTAGCCGTCGCGCGCCGTCAGCAGCACCTCGCCGGCGTTGGCGTTCGCGAGCGCCGCCCAGACACGCTCGCAGGCGTTCAGCTCGGTCAGCAGCGAGGCGTCGCCGCTCGTGCTCCAGCCGTTGTCCGCCGGCGCGAAGCGAAGCTCCTCACCCTCGCGGCGCACCACTGCCTCCGTGCCCTCCCGGAAGAGGACGGCGTCGACGGCGGGGTCGGCCTCGCCGCGCGCAGCCAGGCTGCGGACATCCTCCCGGCACGCTGGCAGCCGGTAGAGCTGGGCGACCCGGTTCGATGCCCCGACGAAGAGCTCGGCGTCGCCCGGCGCCCGGCGCGGCTGCAGGAGCCGCAGGTCGGCGTAGCGCTCCTCGAGTCGCGCCGCCTCGCGCACGTGCGTCTGGCCGTGGTCGGCGCAGAGCACGACCGCGTAGCGCTCGAGGAAGGCATCCCCGCCACCGGCGGCGTCGAGAAGCGCGCCGACGGCGGCGTCGCTCCGCGCGAGCGCGTCACCGGCGCCGCCCGGCCCGTAGTGGTGCGAAGCGAAGTCGTAGTCGGGCAGGTAGTAGACGAGCAGGTCGAAGCCGTCGCGCGTGATCAGCCAGCGCCCGACGGTCGCGGCGTACGCGTCCACGGAGCCGAGCGAGCGGGCCCGCACCGAGAGCGGTGCGCCCGTGCGGTCCGACTCGAAGAGGTTGAAGTAGAAGAAGCGGCGCGGGCCGTGCGCCGCGGGCATGAGGCCGAGCAACGACCGGTGGCGGTTCAGTCCCCGGTAGCAGGTGATGTTGACCGCCGCCGTCGTCAGCCGCTCGCGCTCGAGCGTCTCGAAGAGCGTCGGCGCGCCCGGCGAGAGGTGGTCGCGGTTCATGTTGATGATCGCGTCGCGCAGGCACTGCCGCGTGCCGGCGGCGCGGGCGGCCGCGAACGAGGAGCCGTACTCGACGAGCCGCTGCTCACCCCGGTTGAACCAGGTCAGATGCGGGATGCCGTGGCCGTCCGGGTGCCGCCCGGTGACGATCGAGGCGAGGCACACGGGCGTCAGCGACGGGAAGGTGGACACGGCCCGGCGGTAGCTGCCGTTGGCGGCGAGGAACGCGAGGGCAGGTGCCCGCCCCTTCTCGACCGCGTCTTCGAAGGTCTCGGCGGTGAGACCGTCGATGACGATGAGGACGAGCTTCCGAGCCACGTCAGTCGCGGGCCAGGATCCGCAAGCCCGCGTAGCGCTCGCCGGCGCGGCGTCTTACGCGCAGCGCCAGCAGCGGCATCGCGAGCACGATGACGTAGCCGACCAGCGGGATCAACGAGAGCAGCGCAGCCGCAAGCGCCGCGATCGTGACGAGCATGGCCGTTCCTCCGCGTGTCCCGCCTCGTCTGAGCGTCCCATCGAGGACCGGCGCCGCCGCGGCGCCGCCGAGCAGACCGCCGACCGCACCGCCGACGGCCTCCGGCGTCCCGGCCAGCCAGAAGGCGACTGCGCCGGCGCCCGCGGCGGCGAGCACGGCCGCGAGGGGCGCTGCTCCCCTGCGTCCGGCGAGCGCGCCGGCCACGGCGATGCCGAGCGCCGCTCCGAGGCCTGCGAACAGGCCGATGGTGTAGACGTCTGCCACGGCGGCCAGTGTAGAGCCGCGCTGCGGCCGTCCCGTGTGGTTTCAGGGGCAATCCGGAACCGGCTGCGGCCTGTAAATCATCTGTAAGGGCTGCTTACGGAGCCATTTGCGGGGGGAGAAGATTCCCCGCAAGCTAAGAAGCGACGAAGAGAGGGGACTTCATGCGCAAGCTCGTACTGCTCGTTGCCGCCGTGCTCGTCGTCACGCTCACCGCTGTCGGCGGTGCTGCGATCGCGAAGGGCGGCAAGGGCAAGGGGCACAGCGGCAACCACGCCCACCTGAGCGGCTGGCAGGAGGTGCCGACGGTCATGACGACCGGGAACGGCCGCTTCACCATCACGAAGCTCGACACCGCCGCGAAGACGCTCGACTACACGCTCCAGATCAACAAGCTCGAGGGGGCGCTGACGCCGGGTACTGGTGCCAGCGGCCAGGCGCATCTCCATTTCGCCAAGCGGAAGCTCAACGGCGGCATCGCCGCGTTCCTGTGCGGCGGCGGCGGCAAGCCCGCTTGCGTCGTGGGCACGCCGATCAGCGGCCAGGTCAAGGCGGCCGACATCCTCGCCGTGAACGGCATCGACGCCGGCAGCTTCGAGGAGTTCGTCCTGGCGCTTCGCCACGGAGCGATCTACGCGAATGTCCACACCGTGACCTGGCCTGGCGGCGAGATCCGCGGCCAGGTGGTGCGCGGTCATCACCACGGCCACTTCAAGGGCCGCGACCGGCACGACGACAAGGACGACTAAGGGGTACGTGGGCCGGCCGCGCTCTGAGCGCGGCCGGCCTAGCCTGCGCCGGCTTCGAGCCGGCGGATGACGTCCAGCCCGAACTCGGCCGCCCTGGCGCCGTCGACGGCGCGGTGGTCGAAGGTCAGCGCGACGTGGCCGATTCGCGCGACAGCGAGCTCGCCGTCGCGGACGACCGGCCGCTCGGCGATGCGGCCGACGCTCAGGATGGCAACCTCGGGGTGGTTCACGATCGGGGTCTGGAAGAGGCCGGCGAGCTTGCCGGCGCTCGTGACCGTGAAGGTCGAGCCGCGGAGCTCCTCGGCGTCGAGCGTGCCGGCGCGCGCGCCGTCGGCCAGGCGGCGGACGTCCTCGTCCAGCTCGTCCAGCGAGCGCGCGTCGCAGCCGCGTACGACCGGGACGACCAGTCCCGCGTCCGTCTGCACCGCGAACCCGAGGTCGTAGCGGTCGAGCAGCACGATCGAGTCGCCCTCGAAGCGGGCGTTCAGCTCCGGGAAGTCCTTGAGCGAGCTGGCACACGCCTTGAGCAGCGTCGCCACGAGGCGCTTGAGGTCGACGGCTTCGAAGTCGCACTCCTCCACCCAGGTGACGGGGGGTACCTCCGCGTGCGCGCGCGCCATGTGCTCGGCGATCAGGCGGCGGACGCCGCGGACGGGCACGCGCGTGCCCTCGGCGGCCGCCGGAGCGGTCGTGGAGGCGCCGCGCACGTCGGCCTCGGTGATCCGTCCCTGCGGGCCTGTTCCCTGGACGCCGGCGAGGTCGACGCCGAGCTCCTGCGCGATCCGGCGCACGAGCGGCGTCGCCTGCACTCGGCCTGCCGCCTCGCGCGCGGCCGACGGGGTCTGAGCCGGCGGCGCGGGGTCGGCGGGCGGCTGCTCCTCCTTCGCGGCGGGCTGCGGCGCGGCCCCGTCGCCGATGACGACGATGACCGTCCCGACGGGCACCACGTCACCCTCGGCGGCGAGGATGCGCGCGACGGTGCCCGCCGCCGGCGAGGGGATCTCGACGGTCGTCTTGTCCGTCTGGATCTCGACGAGCGGGTCGTCCTCGGCGACCTCCTCGCCCTCGGCGACGAGCCAGCGGGCGATCTCGCCCTCGGTCAGGCCCTCGCCGAGATCCGGCAGCTTGAACTCGTACGGCACGGCGGCGGAATCTACCGCGGCCGTCCGACCCAGGCGTCCGGCGGCACGATCAGGACGCGCAGCCCGCCGTCGACCCGCCAGAGCGAGATCGCCTGCTCGTCGCCCGCAAGCTCGGCGGCGACGTCGCGCGGCACGTAGCCGACCTGGACGCGGCGCTCCGCGTCCCAGATGGCGAGGGCGTTCGGGTCGTGCGGGTTGTCGGGCTCGCGCACGAGCTGCAGCCGCACGCCCGGGGTCGAAGGCCGCGTCGGTGAGAGCCTCCGGCCGGAAGGAGACGCCGGCGGCGTGCACCACCCGGATCCGCTCGTCCGTCCAGCGCACCGGCTCGTCGGTGGCGGCGTCACGGAGGAAGAAGCCGGAGGGCCCGCGCTCGAGCCAGAGCCGCAGGCGGCCGCTCACAGCAGTCGCGACCCGCGGGCGTCGTACGCGTGCACCTCCGCCTCCGTGGCCGGGGTGGCGGCGTAGTCGGCGGCGGTGAGCGTGAAGACGCGGAGCTCGCGGCCGTCGGTCGAGCGCTCGGAGCCGGCCGCCCGATAGCCGAGCTTGGGCGGTACACCGAGGCTCGCCTCGTTCCCCGGCTCGATGCGGATGACGAGCCGCTTGGCGCGGCACAGCTCGAAGCCGACCCTGGTGAGGGCCGCGCATGCCTCGGTGACGAGCCCACGGCGAACGTGGCTCGCCCGGATCCAGTAGCCGAGCTCGTACGCCGCGCCGGCCGGGCGCGTGTGCAGGCCGGTCCCGCCGAGCACCTCGGACTCGTCGGTGACGAAGATCCCGTAGGGAAAGTCGTCGCCGCGCTCGAAGTGGCTGCGAAAGCGGTGCAGGAGCTCCCCCTTCTGCTCGAGCGTCTGCGGCTCGTCGAGGGCCCAGGGCATCCACGGGCGCAGGTGCTCGAGGCTCGAGTCGACGGCCTCCTTGAGCAGCGCCGCGTCGTCGGTCTCCCAGCAGCGCACGACCAGGCGCTCGGTCTCAATCCGGTAGGGAGGCCGGCGGCGCTTGACCACGCCGCCAGCGTAGTCAGACGGCGGCGGCAGGCCCGGGCAGTGCTACGCGACTCGCGGAGGCGCGGCCACAACCGGCTCGAGGCGGCCAGGCGGGCTCAGGCGAGCGCAGTGTCCGCGAGCACCGCGTGCACGCCGACGGCGCCGTTGACCACCTGCGTGACGCGGAGGTCGACGACGACGCTCGCCAGGCCGAGCGCCTCCGAAGCGGACACGCCGAGCTCCCGCTGCATCAGGGCCAGCATGCCCTCGAGCGCCAGCTCAGCGGCGCGCCCGAGCTGCTCGTCGAAGCCGAACGTGAGCCACGCGCCCGGGATCCGGGCGGCGGGCCACTCGAGCGGCAGGTCGTCGCGGAGGCCGAGACGCAGCTGGGCCGTCACCGGTGCCTCGATGGCGGTGCCCGAGACCTCGCCGTCCCCCTGGGCGGCGTGGCCGTCCCCGGCCGAGAAGCGCGCCCCGTCCAGCGGGATCGGCAGATAGAGCGTTGTCCCGGCGACGAGCTCCTTGCAGTCGATGTTCCCGCCAAAGCGGCGCGGCGGGCCGGTGGAGTGGACGCCGTCCTCGGGCGGCGGCATGCCCATGACGCCGAGGAACGGCCGCAGCTGGACACGCCGGCCGTTCCACGTTCCGGCGCCGCCGGCGAGCTCCCAGTACAGGGTTGCGCTGTCGTCCCCGGTCCACGTCACGCCCCAGTCCGCGGTCGTCACCTCCTCGACGTCGACGACGAGGACGTCTCCGGCCCGGGCGCCCTCGACCTCGACCGGGCCGGCGAGCGGATGCCCGTTGTGGAGCTCGCGGTCGTGCTCGACCTCGACGTCGGGCTGGAAGCGCCAGCCCGCGTTCGGGACGTCGATGCGGATCGAATCGCCTGGGCGGACGGCGAGCACGGGCTCGAGGTCGCGCGAGAAGTAGCCGTGCAGCGTCCCGCGCGGCAGCTCGTGGATCACTGCAGCAGCGAGCGCACGGCCGCGGCCACGCGGGCCACCGAGGGCATGTAGGCGTCCTCGATCTGCCAGTAGGGGTAGGGCACGTCGTAGCCGGTGACGCGGCGGACGGGGCCCTGCAGGTCGAAGATCGCCTCCTCGGCGATGACGGCGGCCAGCTCGGCGGCGTAGCCGCAGGTGCGCGGCGCCTCCTGCACGATCACCACGCGGCCGGTCTTCGCGACCGACGCGAGTAGCGACTCGGTGTCGAGCGGCTTGAGCGTCCGGATGTCGAGCACCTCGATCGAGGCCTCGCCGGCGAGCTCCTCCGCGACCTGCTCGGAGAGCGGCACCATCGACCCGTAGGCGACGATCGTGACGTCGGTGCCCTCGCGGGCGACCCGTGCGCGCCCGAGCTCGACGACGTGCTCGCCCTCGGGCACCTCGCCGCGCATCGTCCGGTAGTGGAGCTTCGGCTCGAGCACGACCACCGGATCGGGGTCGCGGATCGCGGCTGCGAGCAAGCCCTTGGCGTCGGCGGGCGTCGAGGGGATGGCCACCTTCACGCCGGGCGTGTGGACGTAGTACGTCTCCGGCGAGTCATCGTGCAGCTCCGGCGCCCGGACGCCGCCGCCGTAGGGCATCCGGATCGTCAGCGGGAAGGCCATCCGGCCGCCGGTGCGCCAGCGGTAGCGGCCGACGTGCGTGATCACCTGGTCGAGCGCGGGGTAGGAGAACGCGTCGTACTGCATCTCGCAGACGGGCCGGTAGCCGGCCATGCAGAGCCCGACGGCGGTGCCCATGATCCCGGCCTCAGCGAGCGGCGTGTCGACGCAGCGGTCGGGGCCGAAGCGGTCGAGGAGTCCGGCAGTCGCTCGGAACACGCCGCCGGCGCGGCCCACGTCCTCGCCCATGACCAGCACGTCCGCGTCGCGCTCGAGCTCGACGTGGAAGCAGTCGTTGATCGCCTCGAGCAGGGTCAGCTCGCGGCCCCCGCCGTTCGTCTCCGTCACTTGCCGAGCACCCGTCGCAACTCGTCGAGATCGCGCTCGAAGGAGGCAGGCGGATCCACAAAGGTGTGCTCGAAGAGGAGCGAGATGTCCGCCGGCGGCTCGGCCTCGGCCTCGGTGATGCCGGCACGCATGAGCCCGGCCGCGTGCTGGCGGATCTCCTCGTCGACCTCGTCGGTGAGGACGCCGAGCCGGCGCAGGTAGCGCTCGTAGCGCCCGACGCACTCGTTCTGCCGCTCCTCCTCGACGCGGTCGAGGTCGATGTACGCCTTCGGGTCGTCGGCCGTCGCATGCGGGGCGGCGCGGTAGGTGACCGCCTCGATGAAGGTCGGGCCCTCGCCGGCGCGGGCTCGCTCCACCGCCTCCCTCGTCGCCTCGAAGACCGCGAGCACGTCACCGCCGTCCACGCGGATGCCCGGCATCCCGTACCCGGCGGCCTTGTCCACCAGCGCCTCGGTGCGGGTCTGCGCCTCGAGCGGGGTCGAGATCGCCCACTGGTTGTTGTTGCAGAAGAGGATCAGCGGCGCGCGCATCACGGCGGCGAAGTTGGCGCCCTCGTGGAACGACCCCTCGGAGGTCGCGCCGTCGCCGAAGTAGGTGATCGCACAGGCGTCCTCACCGCGCAGGCGCTTGCCCCAGGCGAGCCCGGCGGCGTGCGGGACGTGCGTGGCGATCGGGACGCAGATCGAGGCGACGTTCCAGTCGGCGGGGTTCCACCAGCCGGCGGGATGGCCGCGCCACCAGGACAGCACCGTCGAGGCGGGCAGGCCGCGGAGCAGCCCGATCGCGGACTCGCGGTAGCTCGGGAAGATCCAGTCGTGGCGCTCGAGCGCGTAGACCGAGCCCGCCTGCATCGCCTCGTGGTTCCAGAAGATCGCGTAGGTGCCGATCCGGCCCTGGCGGTGGTAGACGACGGAGCGCTCGTCGTAGGTCCGCAGCAGGACGAGGTCGCGGTAGAGCTGGATCAGGTCGCGCTCGTCAAGCCCGTCGACCTCCCGGTCGGGGACGTCGTCGCCGTCGCCGATGACACGGCGAAGCTCGCGCTCTGCAGGCAGAACCTGGGCCATGCAGCGAGTCTACTTCCGGTTCTCGTTCAGACTGCGCCGGTGGACGAGCGTGACCGCGCGCAGCTCGAGGCGCTGGCGGACGTCGCTGCGCTGTTCAAGCGTGAGCGGCTCGACTCCTGGCTCTTCGGCGGCTGGGCGGTGGACTTCTATGCCGGTGCGGTGACGCGACCGCACTTCGACGTCGACTTCATGGTCTGGCTCGCAGACATGCCGCGAATCGCCGAGCTCCTGCTGGCGAGCGACTGGCGCCACGCGCCGGAGGAGGACGAAGACGGCGGCACCGGCTACGAGCGCGGGGGCGTCCGGCTCGAGCTGACCTTCCTGGAGCGCGGCGAGGACGGGCGGCCCTGCATCCCGCTGCGATCAGGCCCCTGGCCCCTCGCCGACGGCACGCTGGGCGAGGACGTCGGCGAGCTGGGCGGTGTCCGCGCCCGCGTGATCGCGTTCGAGGCGCTGCGCTCCGGCAAGGCGCGTGCCCGCGAGGACGAGGAGGACGCCGTGAAGGATCGCGCCGACTCCCAGGTCCTCGACCGGATCGCCGGCGACGGAGTTAGTGGCTGACAGCCACTAGGTCTCGGGAGTGGCGGTCTGTTCGACGCCTCTCGTGGCTCACTGCCTGGGACTCTGGCTGGAGCGAGGCGTTTCGGCACGCCGCCCTTCAAGCAGCTTGTGGCTGTCAGCCACTAACTGCTTGGCGACGCGAGGCTCAGGCGATGACGGCGACGGCGTCTCGCTCGGCCTCGAACACGGCCTCCTCGACGTCGCCGAGATCCTCGCCGTCGGCCTGCAGCGGCATCGGCTCGTCGCAGCGGATTTCGATCCGGTCGAGGTCGTGGCCGTAGATCACGTCCGGCGCGGCCTCCTGGCCACGGCCCATCACTGCATAGCCGAGCAGCCGCGCCAGCGAGCGCGGCTGCACCAGGCGTGGCGCCACCAGGTCGAGGCCGAGCTCGAAACGCGCTTCGGGTGCGACGCGCAGCGGGAGCGGGCCGGCGAAGGTGTAGGGATCCGCGTTGGCGACGAGCGCGAACGCTGCGCGGCCGTGCCCGGCCACGTGGAGCGCCGGCCCGAGCCGCCCGCGGCGCTCGAGCAGGAGCCGGGCGGCCGTCAGCGCGAACCAGAGATCGCCGGGGCGCTTGCCCGTCTCGTCCCGGCCTCGCGCCTCCACCCGCCGCACGAGCTCGGCGTCGAGCCCGATCCCTGCGGTGAATGCGAACCGCCGGCCGTTGACCTTGCCCAGCGAGATCCGCCGGGTGCGTCCCGTCTCGATCGCGACAGCGACCGCCTCGGCGGCCTCGACCGCGTCACGCGGAAGGCCGAGCGCCCGCGGCAGCACGCTCGTCCCGCCTCCCGGCACGAAGCCGACCGGGACGGGGTCGCGCAGGCCGTTCAGCACCTCGTTGAAGCCGCCGTCGCCGGAGAAGACCACCACCGCGTCCAGGTCTCCGCGCAGCACACCGGCGAGCTCCGCCGCGTGCCCCGGCCGCTCCGTCTGCATGGTCGTCACAGAGGCCACTCGGCCGAGCGCGCGCTGCACGGCGGCGGTCGTCTCGTCGTCCACGCGGCTCGCCCGCGGGTTGACGATCAACGCAAGGGTTCGTGACGACACTGAAACAGCCTAGTTCCACCCGCCACAGCGACTGGGCGACGGTGCTACCGTGCCGCGCAGATAGAGCGAGTTCGGCTGGCCCCTGGCCTCCAACCCGTTCGTGATACACCGGGAAGGAGGTGTGTTGTATGGCAACAGGGACCGTCAAATGGTTCAACGACTCGAAGGGCTTCGGGTTCATCACGCCGGAGGACGGCGGGAAGGACCTCTTCGTGCACTTCAGCAACGTGGCCGGCGAGGGCTTCAAGACCCTGGTCGAAGGCGCCAAGGTCGAGTACGAGCCGGCCGAGGGCGAGAAGGGCCCCGTGGCGACGAACGTCGTCCAGGTGGGCTAGTCCCCCAGCTTCCGAGGCGCGCGCCGGCCGAAACCGGCGCGCGCCTCGCACCATCAACGGCGAGGAAAGGAGGGAGCTATCGCCACCAAGGAAGAGAAGATCGAGTTCGAGGGTGAGGTCGTCGAGGCCTTCCCGAACGGGATGTTCAAGGTCCTGCTCGACAACGGGCACGAGGCCACCGGCTACACGGCCGGGAAGATGCGCCGCTACCGCATCCGCATCAATCCCGGCGACCGTGTGCGCATCGAGATCTCGCCGTACGACCTGACGCGCGGCCGGATCGTCTACCGGCACCGCTAGGTCGCGCCGCACCGCCGTCGACGCCGCATCGGCGTACGGTGGTCAGACCCGCGCGGACGAGTGCTTCCTGATAGGGCGGCAGGGGTTGCCCACGGCGACGACCCCCGCGGGCAGGTCGCGAACGACCACGCTCCCTGCCCCGACGACCGTGTCGTCGCCCACCGTGACACCCGGTCCGAGCACGGCGCCGGCCCCGACCCAGACGTTGCGCCCGATCTCGACCGCGCGGCCGTACTCGACGCCACGCTCGCGCTCGCGCGGGTCGGTCGGATGCGTGGCTGAGCTGATCTGCACGCCAGGACCGATCTGTGTCAGCGCCCCGATTCGAACCGGCGCCACGTCGAGCACGACGCAGTTGAAGTTCAGGAACACGCCGTCCTCGAGCGAGATGTTCCAGCCGTAGTCGCAGAAGAACGGCGGCTCGATCGAGACACCGTCGCCGGCCTGACCGAGGAGCTCCTCGAGAAGAGCTCGGCGCTCCGAGACGTCCTCCTGGCGCGTCGCGTTGTACCGGGCAGTGAGCGCTCGGGCTCTGGCCCGCGCTTCCCGAAGCTCCGGATCGCCCGGGTCGTACGGCTCACCGGCGACCATCCGCTCGCGCTCGGTTCCCATCGCGGCACGCTAGCGCGCGCGATCGACGAGACTCTCGCCGTGCTCCTCTACAACAGCCAGGTGTCGGGCAACTGTTACAAGGTGCGCCTGCTTGCCGCGCATCTCGGGCTGCCCTACGAGACGCACGCGGTCGACGTCATCGACCGCTCGGCGGCGCGGGACGAGCTCGCCGAGCTCAGCCCGACCCGGCGCGTGCCGGTACTGGTGCTGGACGACGGCCGCCCGCTCGCAGAGTCGAACGCCATCATCTGCTACCTCGGCGAGGGCACCCGGTTCGTGCCCGTGGACGCCTACGAGCGCGCCCAGATGTTCCAGTGGCTCTTCTGGGAGCAGTACGAGCACGAGCCGGCGATCGCCGTGGCCCGCTTCCTGAAGACGTACTCGGGGAAGCCCGAGTGGTGGGAGGCGCGGCGTGATGAGCTTGCCAAGCGCGGCGTGAAGGCGCTCGGCGCGATGGAGCGCCACCTCGGTGTGGGCCGCGAGTGGTTCGCCGGCAGCTCGATGACTCTCGCGGACATCGCCCTCTACGCGTACACGCACGCCGCGGACGAGGGCGGGTTCGACCTCGAGCCGCATCCGGCCATCCGCAGCTGGCTCGAGCGTGTTGCCGCAGTGCCGGCACGTCGCCCTCGACGCGCCTCTCGCGACCTGACGCCTCGTCGCTGTGCTCGCTCAGTCGCCGGCTGCCAGGCATCGCGCGTCCGGCTCGAGCGCGACCCCTGCGGCACAGGACAGGTCCGGCCGGGAACGGCCTAGGACTGTCCGCAAGGTGCCCGGCGAGCCAGCGTCGTGCCGAAGGCACATGCACAGCCGAGCGGCACGGCCGCGGCGCTGCCACCGGGCGTGCTCCCGGTGCAGACGCTGCTGGGGCCCTGGAGCCCGCTACGCCTGCGGGATCCGCGCCTCGAGCGCGGCGCCGAGCGCCTCGCGCACCGGGTCGAGCGCGATCCGGTCGAGCACGTCGGCGAAGAAGCCGCGCACGATCAGCCGCTCGGCCTCGCCGCGGGAGAGCCCGCGGGCCATCAGGTAGAAGAGCTGCTCGCGGTCGACCTGGCCGATCGTAGCCCCGTGGGTACAGCGCACGTCGTTGGCCTCGATCTCGAGGCCGGGGATCGAGTCCGCATGCGCCCTCGGCGACAGGAGCAGGTTGCGGTTCTCCTGGTACGCGTTCGTCTTCTGCGCGGCCTTCTCGACCTTGATCATCCCGCGCCAGACGGTCGTCGCCCGGTCGCGCAGGGCGCCCTTGAAGGCGAAGTCGGAGGTCGTGTTCGGCGCCAGATGCGCCTGGAAGGTGTCGAAGTCGAGGTGCTGGTTGCCGTCGGCGAAGTAGGCGCCGGTCACGCGCGAGGTCGCGCCCTGGCCGGCGAGATCGTTCTCGATCCGCACCTTGCCCTTCTTCGAGCCGAAGCCGCCGGCGACCCAGTCGAGCTCGGCGTCACGCCCGACCCGCGCACGGTGCGATGCGAAGTGCCAGGTCTCGCGCGCGAGGTTCTGGATGCTGACGTACTCGACCTTCGCGGCCTGCTCCACGAAGAGCTCCACGACTGCGTTCGAGTAGCCGGCGACGTCCGGGTCCGCCCCTGCGAACTCCTCGATGACGCTGAAGCGGCTGCCCTCCTCGCCGACGACCAGCAGGCGCCAGAAGCGCGCGCCGCCGTCGGGCGGGTTGGCGATCCGCACGTAGAGCGGCTGCTCGAGCTCGACGCCCTTCGGCACGTGGACGAGCAGGCCGTGCTCCCAGGACGCGGCGTTGTGGGCGGCAAACTTCTCGTCGGAGCCGACGAGGGTGCCGAGCCGCTCGTGATCGCGGAGGGGCTCGAAGCGGATGCCGTCGGGCGCACGTTCGATCGTGATGCCGTCGGCATCCATCGTCGCGAGCCCGGCGACGTCGATCTCGAGCATCGCGCCTTCGGATGCGGCTCCGGCCGCCTTTGCACCAGCGTCGCCGTTGCCGGCGAAGGTTTCGGGGTCGAAGCCCCGCAGGTCGGTGAAGCGCCACGGCTCGTCCGTGGTCGTCGGCAGCGGCAGCGCCCGGTAGCGCTCGAGCAAGTCAGCCCGCACGGCGCTCCCTCGGCACATAGCGGCGATGGAGGATGAGCACGTTGCCGTCGGGATCCTTGACGAAGCCCATGTGGCAGACCCCCGAGTCCTGGATGCCGATCACCTCCGCGCCGGCCACCCGAGCCTCCTCGACGGCTTCATGAACGTCGCCGACCCGCAGTGCAACCCCGTTCTCGTTGGCGACGAATGTCTCCCCCTGCTCCTCGGGGTTCCAGAACGAGAGCGTCACGTTCGGAGCCTCCACCTCGCCGTCGGAGTAGTCGCTCTCGGGCAGGCCGAGGACGTTCCGGTACCACGTCGTCGCCCGGGCAAGATCGCGGGTCGGAAGAGAGACGAAGTCCACCTGCTCGATCTGCATCTCAGGGCAGGCTGCCGTCGGCGTAAGCCGCATACCGGTGGTGGAGGCAGAGGGCGTTTCCGTCCGGGTCGCGGAAGAAGGCCAGATGGCAGACGCCCGAGTCGAGGGTGTCGTTGAAGAACTCGACGCCCGCCTCCTCGAGCTTCCGCCTCGCCTCCTCGACGTCGGCGACGCGGAAGGCGATCGGCGAGCGGTTGGGAATCACCTCGTCACGGCCGACCTGCTGGATCGGGACGAGCGCGAGCGTGACGTTGCCGGTCTCGAACTCGGGCCAGTCCTCATGCGCCTTGTCGTTGCGCTGCAGCCCGAGCGTCTCCCCGTAGAACCGGATCGAGCGCTCGACATCCTCGGTCATGACGGCAACGAAGTCGGTGCGCTCGACGTTGATCACGGCTCGCTCCCGTCGAGGTAGGGCGCATAGCGGTGGTGGATGAGCAGGCCGTTGCCCTCGGTGTCCTGGAACGCGGCACCGTTGCAGACCCCGGAGTCCCAGGTATCGCCCTTGACCTCGATGCCCACTTCCTCGAGCCGCCGCCTCGCCTCCGCCACGTCGGGAACCCGGATCGCGATGGCGCCGAAGGGAAGTGGGTCGAAGTCCATCCCGAACTTCTCCGGCTCGACCAGTGCGAGCGTGACGTTCCCGGTCTCGAACTCGACCCACGTGTCCGTCGAGTTCGGGTTCTTCCGCAGGCCGAGCGTGTCGGCGTAGAACGCCTCCGCCCGGGCGCGGTCCTGGGTCGGGATGGCGACGAAGTCGACTCGCTGTGCCTCGATCATGCGTCGAACCTCCTGTGCAGGATGAGCGCGTTGCCGTCGGGGTCCTTGAAGAAGGCCATCCGGCAGACGCCGGTCTCGATCGTCTCGCCCTGAAACTCCACACCCTTGGCCTCGAGCTCGGCGCGCGCGGCATCGACATCCGGCACGCGGATCGCGAACCCGGCCGGCGAGGGGGCGAACGCCTCGCCGATGCTCGACGGGTCGAACACGTCGAGCGTCACCTGGCCAAGCGTGAACTCCATGTCGTGCTCGCCCTCGGTCTCGATCGGCAGCCCGAGCGTCTCCGCGTAGAAGCGCTTCGCGCGGGCGATGTCCTGCGTGAGGACGGAGACGAAGTCGACCCGCTCGACCTTCACGGCGTGCTGCCGTCGGGGTACGGCGCGTAGCGGTGGTGCAGGAGGATGCGGTTGCCGTCGGGATCGCTCAAGCCGGCGCCTTGGCACTTGCCGGAGTCCCACATGTCGTTGACCTCGATGCCGGCGGCGACCAGCCGCTCACGCGCAGCCGCGACGTCCGCGACCCGGAACGCGAGCGTCCCAGGCGGCAGCGGCGTGAACTCGTACTCGTGCGTGTGCGGCGTCATCACCGCCAGGGTGACGTTGCCGGCCTCGTACTCGACCCAGTCGTCGGCCGGCGAGTTCGGGCTCTGCTCGAGCCCGAGCAGCTCGCCGTAGAAGTGCTTCGCCTGCTCGATGTCCGTGACGGGAACTCGGACGTAGTCGACGCGCTCGATGCCGATCATGACGCGTCGTCCGCGTACGGGGCGTAGCGCTTGTGCAGCAGGAGGCGGTTTCCGTCCGGGTCGAAGAACGTGGCCATGTGGCAGACGCCGGTGTCGAACGTCTCCCCGTCGAACTGGACGCCCTGCGCCTCGAGCTCGGCGCGGGCAGCCGCGACGTCGTCAACGTGGAAGAGCGCGATGCCGTTCGGCTGCGGAGTGAACTCGCCGCCGAACCTGGCGGGCTCCCAGATCCCGAAGCAGGTGGTGCCGACCCAGAACTCGTACGCCGAGTGCTCGTCCGGCCTTAGGCCGAGCGTCTCGATGTAGAACCGGCGCGACCGCTCTGAGTCCTGCGACGGTACGCCGACCAGGTCGACGCCCGCGATCGCACTAGCCAACCGACCCTTCCATCTGCAGCTGGATCAGGCGGTTCATCTCGACCGCGTACTCGAGCGGGAGCTCCTTCGTGATCGGCTCGACGAAGCCGGAGACGATCATCGCGGTCGCCTCGGCCTCGTTCAGGCCGCGCGACATCAGGTAGAAGAGCTGCTCCTCGCCGATCTTCGACACGGTCGCCTCGTGGCCGATGTCGACGGCATTCTCGTCGATGCGGATGTAAGGGTAGGTGTCGGTGCGCGACTCCTCGTCGAGGATGAGCGCGTCGCAGACGACCTTGGACTTCGCCCCGTGCGCCCCCTTGGCCACCTCGAGCAGGCCGCGATAGGACGAGCGGCCGCCGTTCTTCGAGATCGACTTCGAGGTGATGACCGAGGTCGTGTTGGGCGCAACGTGCACGCACTTGCCGCCCGCGTCCTGGTGCTGCCCCTCGTTCGCGAAGGCGATCGAGAGCACCTCGCCGTGCGCGCCTTCGCCCATCAGCCAGATCGCCGGGTACTTCATCGTCAGCTTCGAGCCAAGGTTGCCGTCGACCCACTCCATGGTGGCGTCCTCGTACGCAACCGCGCGCTTGGTGACGAGGTTGTAGACGTTCGTCGACCAGTTCTGGATCGTGGTGTAGCGGCAGCGGCCGCGAGGCTTGACGATGATCTCGACGACGGCCGAGTGCAGCGAGTCGGACGAGTAGATCGGCGCCGTGCAGCCCTCGACGTAGTGCACGTAGGCGTCCTCGTCGACGATGATCAGCGTCCGCTCGAACTGGCCCATGTTCTCCGCGTTGATGCGGAAGTAGGCCTGCAGCGGCTGCTCGATGCGCACACCGGGCGGCACGTAGATGAACGAGCCGCCCGACCAGACGGCCGAGTTCAGCGCCGCGAACTTGTTGTCGTTCGGCGGGATGACCGTGCCGAAGTACTGCTTGACGATGTCCTCGTGCTCCCGCAGGCCCGAGTCCATGTCGAGGAAGAGCACACCCTGTGACTCGAGGTGCTCCTGGAGCTTGTGGTAGACGACCTCGGACTCGTACTGGGCGCCGACGCCGGCGAGGAACTTGCGCTCGGCCTCCGGGATGCCCAGGCGGTCCCACGTGTTCTTGATGTCCGGCGGCAGGTCCTCCCACGAGGTGGCCTGCTTCTCGGTCGGCCGGATGTAGTAGTGCATCGCGTCGAAGTCGATGTCCGCGAGGTTGCCGCCCCAGGTGGGCAGCGGGCGCGCCTCGAAGTACTCGAGCGCCTTCAGGCGCCGGTCGCGCATCCACTGCGGCTCGTTCTTCTGCTCGGAGATGTCCGCGACCACCTCACGCGTCAGGCCGCGGCCCGACTTGAAGAAGTAGTCCTCGCGATCGTGGAAGCCGTACTTGTAGTCGTTGCCGATCCCGGCGACGACCTGTGTCTCCTCATCAATGGCTGTCACGACACAACCTCCGGGTCAGGGGTAAAGGCTTCATAGCCCTCAGCCTCGAGCTTGTGCGCAAGCTCGGGACCGCCCTCCTCCACGATACGCCCTCCGACGAAGACGTGGACGAAGTCGGGCTTGATGTAGTTGAGGATCCGCTGGTAGTGCGTGATCACGAGCGCGCCCATGTCCGGGCCGACCAGCTCCTGCACGCCTGCCGCGACGATCTTCAGCGCGTCGATGTCGAGGCCGGAGTCGGTCTCGTCGAGCACGGCGATCCTCGGCTTGAGCATCGCCATCTGCAGGATCTCGACGCGCTTCTTCTCGCCGCCGGAGAAACCGTCGTTCAGGTACCGGGACGCAAGCTCCCGCGTGATCCCCAGGCGCTCCATGGCTGCCATCAGCTCCGTGCGGAACTCGGGGATCGGGATCGGGTCCTCCTCGCCGGCGCGCGCCTTGCGGAGCGAGTTGAGCGCCGAGCGCAGGAAGCTCGTCACCGTGACGCCGGGAATCGCGTGCGGGTACTGGAACGCGAGGAACAGACCCTTCTGCGCCCGCTCGTCGGCCTCCATCTCGGTCACGTCCTCGCCGTCGAGGAGCATCTGCCCCCCGGTGATCTCGTAGGCCGGGTGGCCCATGAGCGCGTAGGCGAGCGTCGACTTGCCGGAGCCGTTCGGCCCCATGATCGCGTGCACCTCGTTCTGGCGCACGGTCAGGTCGACACCCTTGACGATCTCGGTGCCGTCCTCCAGGGACACGTGCAGGTTGGTGATCTCGAGCTGAGCCAAAACGTTCCTTACCGACGGGGTTGGCACGCGGCGGATCGTCCGCGCGCTCTGTGGCGCCATGGTAGCTCAGGGCTACCCGCGTCCGGGGAGTCCAAACGACCGCGTGACACCTTCGCGGAGCCGCCTCGCACGCCGCGGAACCGCGGGCAGATGCGGCTCGGCAAGCCGCTTGCGCGGTGCGATTCCCCGGGCGTCGGGCACGGAGCGCGCAGCCCCCGCTGCTACGCTGGCTTCGTGCCTGGAAGCATCGGCTGGCAGGGTTTGATCGTCATTCTCCTCGTCCTGCTCGTCGTGTTCGGGCCCAAGCGGCTGCCGGAGCTCGGACGCTCGCTCGGGCGCGGGATGCGGGAGTTCAAGGACTCGGTGACGGGCGACTCGCGCGGTCGGGACGACGACGACAGCGAGCCGCTCATGCTCGAGCACGAGATCGGGCGCTCGCCCGAGCCCGACGCGCACGCGGGCGAGACGCGCCAGCGCGACACCGTCCCGTAGGTCGAGCTCGATGAGGCGGCCGCTTCCACGGCGCCTGGCTCACGACGAGGAGGCGTCGCTCGTCGAGCACCTGACCGAGCTGCGCACGCGCGTGATCATCTCGTTGAGCACGATCGTCGTCCTGCTCGTCTTCACCTTCATCTTCCGGCAGACGATCATCGGCTGGCTCTCCGAGCCGCTCGACGGCCGCGAGCCGGTCACGCTCAGCCCGACCGAGCCGTTCATGACTTCCTTCAACGTCGCGCTCTGGTCGGCGCTGGCACTCGCACTGCCCGTCATCCTCTGGCAGGCCTGGGCGTTCCTGGCGCCCGCCTTCGCGCCGCCGGCGCAGGGAACGGTCGTGAAGCTCGTGATCGTGGCGGCGCTCCTGCTCGCCGCCGGGATGGCGTTCGCCTACTGGGTGATCCTCCCGAACGCGATCGACTTCCTGCTCGGCTTCGACGCCGAGCTCTACAACGAGAACATCCGCGCGAAGGAGTACTTCGGCTTCGCCGCGGCGCTGATCTTCGCTGTGGGACTGCTGTTCGAGCTGCCGATCTTCATCGTCGGGCTCGTTCGCCTCGGCATCCTCACCTCGGCCACGCTGCGCCGGAATCGGCGCATCGGCTACGGGCTCAGCATCGTCGCGGCCGTGCTCCTACCTGGCGTCGACTTCGTCTCGATGGCACTCCAGGCGCTCCCGATCGTGGCGCTGTTCGAGATCTCGATCTGGGCCGCCGTCTTCTTCGAGCGTCGCTGGCAGGACGAGCTCGAGCCGGCGGCCGACCGGGCCTAGAGCGACGCCGACGGGAACGTCGAGGTAGTGGGAGGCGTACCAGGGGCGATGACGAGGAAGCGGCATGTGCGCTGCTCGGCCTCGCCACAGTCGGCGCGCTGACATGGCTGCTGCTGTCCGCACCGTGCGCATCCGGGAAGGAGTTCGCGCCGGGCGAGGCTGCTCGTCTGCAGCCGGGCAGGTTGCCGCGAGCTGCCGCGCCCCGCGGCGGCCAGGGCCCTCAGCTCATTCCTCTACGGGGAACCTCGCCTGCACCGCGCGCGCACCCGCCGGCCCGCGGAGCGCGGGCGGGCGTTCGAGCTCGAGTTCGACGGGCCCGGGGCTCAGGTCCGTTCGGACTGGCCGCCGGCAGGTGGCTCAACCGGATCCGGGTCTACGGCCTGAACTGCGGTCGCTTCCAGCGCGGCACCTGGTACCGCCTCCCGCCGATTGTCGCGCGCGAGCTCAGGCAGGCGGCACGGTCGCTGGCGCCCTGCGCATTCCGCCGCGGCAGATCAGCATCTCGAACAACGCCGACCAGTCGATCCAGCTCGCCTCCCCCCACGCGGCGCACCCGGGATCGAGGACACGATCCAGCCAGTGTCGGGAAGCTGGCGCTCGGGCTAGACCCGCTCGACCGCAGACCTCTGCATCCGGTCCCAGGCTGCCGTCAGCACGTCCCCGAGAATCTCGACGATCCGGTCGAACTCCTCCTGGCGAGCCACGAGCGGCGGCGAGATCTGGATGACTGGATCGCCACGGTCGTCCGCGCGGCAGATAAGGCCGCGCTCGAACAGCTCGGGCGTGAGGAAGCCGCGCAGGAGCGTCTCGCACTCGTGGTCTGAGAACGTCTCTCGCGTCTCCTTGTCCTTGACGAGCTCGAGCGCATAGAAGAAGCCGACGCCGCGCAGGTCGCCCGCGATGGGCAAGTCGAGGAGCTGCGAAAGCGTGGCGCGGAACGCGTCCTCGTACTCGCGGACGCCGGTCACGATCCCGTCCCGCTCCATGATCTCGAGGTTCTTCAGCGCGACGGCCGCGGCAACCGGATGGCCGCCGAACGTGATGCCGTGCGAGTACATGCTGCGATCGCTGAGGAACGGCTCGACCACCCGGTCGGTCGCCAGCACCGCGCCGATCGGCACGTACGCGGAGGAAAGCCCCTTCGCGCAGGTCATCAGGTCGGGGCGGATGTCGTAGCGCTCTGAGCCGAACCAGGCCCCGACCCGTCCGAAGCCGGTGATGACCTCGTCGGCGCAGAGCAGGATGTCGTAGCGGTCGCAGAGCTCACGTACGCCGCGCCAGTAACCGGCCGGCGCGGTGAAGGAGCCGCCCGCGTTCTGGACGGGCTCCATGATCACCATCGCGACCGTCTCGGGCCCGGCCACCTCGATCGTGTGCTCGAGGTCATCGAGGAGCATGGCTGTGAACTCCTCCTCCGTCTCCTCAGCCGGCCGGTGGTAGCGGTTCGTGTTGCGGACGTGCAGGACGTCGGGGACGAGCGGCTCGAACGGCTGGCGAAGCGCGGGAATCCCGTTGATCGAGAGTGCACCCATCGTCGTCCCGTGGTACGCGACGTGCCGAGCGATCGCCTTCCAGCGGCGCTCGGTGCCTAGACGCGCTGCCGCGTACTCGTCCTGGCGCACCCCGGCATCTGAGGGTGCACGCACCGCGTGCGACCGCTGCTCACCGCGGGCCGAGTAGAACTGGCGCGCGAGCTTCCACGCCGCCTCGACCGCCTCGGAGCCGCCGGAGACGAAGAAGGCGCGGTTGAGATCGCCGGGGGCGAGCGAGGCGAGCCGCTGGGCCAGCTCGATCGCGCGCGGATGGGCGTACGACCAGTTGGTGTAGAAGGGCAGCTCGCGCATCTGGTCGAGCGCCGTCTGGCCCAGCTCCTCGCCGTACGAGTAGCCGATGTTCACGCAGAAGAGCCCGGCGAGCGCATCCAGGTAGCGCTTGCCCTCGGCGTCCTCGAGGTAGCAGCCCTCGCCGCGAACGATGATCGGCATGCCGCCGTCGCGGTATGACGACATGCGCGTGAAGTGGAGCCACAGGTGGTCGCGCGCGGCCTGTTGCAGGTCGGCGGAACTGGATGCGTGGGTGGCGGAGGTCACGGCTGCTCCTTTCACGCGCTCGTGGCGCGCCGTTTCTGCAAGAGGACGACAACGAGCATGGCGGCGAGCGCGGCGAAGAAGATCGCCGTGCCCAGGACGTTGACCTGCGGGGGCGCGCCTACCCGGGCGGCGCCCCAGACGAAGAGCGGGAACGTGATTGTCGCCCCCGAGTTGAAGTAGGTGATGACGAAGTCGTCGACCGACAAGGCGAAGGCGAGCAGTCCGCCGGCGAGAATGGCGGGGAAGATCAGCGGCAGCGTGACGCGCCAGAAGGTCGTCCACTCGTTGGCGCCGAGATCCATCGCCGCCTCCTCCAGGTGCCGGTCGAAGCCGATGAGCCTGGCCTTCACCGTGACGACGACGTAGGAGATGTTGAACATGATGTGCGCGATCACGATCGTCCAGAATCCGGTGGCGACCGAGAGATTCAGGAAGAGCGTGAGCAGCGACGCGCCGAGCACGATCTCGGGCGTTGACATGGGCAGGAAGACCAACAGGTTGGTCGTGCCGCGCCCGCGGAAGCCGTAGCGGACGAGCGCGAGCGCGATCATCGTTCCGAGCGCAGTGGCGCAAAGGCTGGCCAGGGCAGCGATCTTCAGTGAGTTGGCCATCGCCTCGCTCAAGCCTGGGACGGCGTCCCAGTTGAGCCAGTTGTCGAAGGTGAACCCCTGCCAGGTGTAGTTGAACCTGCCGACCGGGTCGTTGAAGGAGAAGGCGACGACGACCGCGATCGGAAGCAGCAGGTACGTGAACGCGAGAGCGGCGTAGCCCGTCAAGGCGTGCCGGCGGACGAACGCCCACAGGCGCGCCGCCACGCCGACGCGCCGAGCGGGGCGAAGCGCCTCCGCCGCGCTCGTCATCCCGTCAGCCGCTCCGAGCCGAGGGCGCGAACGAACAGCAGCACCGCGGTCAGGATGGTCGCCATCAGGATGAACGAGAGCGCCGCCGCGGCCGGGTAGTCGATCAGCTGCAAGAACTTCGATTGGATGACGTTGCCGATCATGTGCTCGCGCGGGGTGCCGAGGAGCTGGGCGTTGATGAAGTCGCCGGCCGCAGGGATGAACGTGAGCAGGCAACCGGCAGCCACGCCGGGCAGCGAGAGCGGCAGGGTCACGCGGAGGAACGCCTGCACCTTGCTGGCGTAGAGATCCTCTGCTGCCTCGATCAGCCGCGCATCGATCGACTCGAGCGCGACGTAGAGAGGCAGGGCCATGAACGGCAGAAAGTTGTAGGTCAGCCCAGCGACGACGGCGGTTGGCGTCGCCAGGAGGCGCCCGTCGTCGTCGAGCAGGTGGAGCGTCTGGGCGAGGTCGACCACCGGCCCCTGGTCGGCCAGGATCGTCTGCCAGGCAAGCGTGCGGATCAGGTACGTGACGAAGAACGGCGCAATCACGAGCAGCAGGAAGAAGCTCTTCCAGCGGCCGGCGCGAAAGGCGATCCAGTAGGCCAGCGGATACGAGACGAGGAGCGCGAGGACGGTGGCCATCCCGGCGTACTTGACCGACCTGACGAGCTGCTCGCGATAGTCCGAGATCGCCTCGCCGAAGTTGCCCCAGGCCCAGTCGAACGAATAGCCGAAGTCGAAGGAGCCGCTCTGGAGCGACTGGTAGCCGAGGAAGCCGAGCGGAACCAGGAAGAAGATCGCCAGCCAGACGAGCCCCGGCGCGAGCAGCACGTACGGGGTGGCCCAGCGGTGCCGGTGCAAAAAGCCCACCGGCTAGAGCTGCTCGGGCTCTCTCACGAGCCGAGCAGCTTCTCCCACTTCTCGATGTAGTCCTGGTTGTTGAGCGCAGCGCTGTCGAAGATGACGACCTTCGAGAGCGTCTCGTCGTCCGGGAAGATCAGCGGGTTGTTCGCCGACTTGGGGTCGATCTTGGCAGCCTCTGCTCTGGCTCCCGCAACGGGCGGGATGTACGTGATCCCGATCCCGAGCTGCGCCGAGATCCTGGGCTGGTACACGAAGTTCATGAAGGTCGAGGCCGTGTAGACGTCGCCACCCTTCGGGATCAACATGTTGTCCGTCCAGATGTCGCCGCCCGACTCGGGCAGGTTCCAGACCAGATTCTTGTTTGCCGGGGCCATCTGGACGACGTCGCCGGACCAGGCCATGCAGGCCGCGAGATCGCCCTTCTCGAATGGCCCCGTGTAGTCGTTCCCAAGCACCTGGCGGATGTGGCCGGAGTCGATCCCCTTCTGGAGGCGCTTCAAGGCGGCGTCGAACGCTGCGTCCGTGACCTTCGCGGGGTCGTCGCCGTTCGCCAGCATCACGAGCGCCATCGTGTCGGCCATCTCGCTGAGGATCGTGACCTTGCCCTTGAGCTTTGGATCCTCGAGCAGCTGGTCGATCGTCGTGACCGGCTTGCCACCGGTGAGTGCAAGGTTGGTGCCGATGCCCGACATGCCCGAAACCCACGGCAGGCTGTACTCGCGGTTCGGGTCGAACGAGGGGCTTGCGAGCGCCGGTTGGAGGTTGGCGATGTTCGGGATCGCACTCTTGTCCAGCTTTTCCGCCCAGCCCTTGTTGATCAGCAGCGCTGGGAAGCGGGAGTTGTCCGTCATGACGACGATGTCGCGATCGATCGACTGTCCTTTGGACAGCGGGCCCTGGATCTTCCCGAAGAAGGTGGCGTTGTCGTTGACATCCTCCATGTAATTGACGGCGACACCGGTGTCCTTGGTGAACTGCTTCAGCACCGCGCTCTTCGGTCCCGAGTTGCCGTCGATGTAGTACGGCCAGTTCGATATGCGCACGGTGTCGGCGAGCTGCTTCGCACCGCCGGTCGTCGTGCCGGACGCCTCCTCGTCGTCGCCGCCGCACGCGGCGAGGACGCCCGGCGGGATGGTCAGCACCACCGCCGCCGCGCCTCCGCGGCGCAGCAGGTGAATCCGGGTGAAACGCTCGTCGGTCACTGGGGCTGCTCCTCTCCGTCGCCCGAGGCGTCGACCACGAACGTGGAGTCGGCGCCGAACGACACGCTGACGGCATCGCCCGGCGCCGCGAGCGCAGCACCGGGGTCGGTGTTCTGGACGTAGACCTGGACGCGGCCCGCGGCGGTGTCGACGAGGTACTGCGTGGACACACCGACGTAGGCACGCTCGGCCACACGTCCCGCGATCACGTTCTCGCCGCTGTCGTCGAGCCGCAGCTTCTCCGGCCGGACGCCGACGGCGACCTGGCTGCCGGCGCGCCCGTCGAGCTCGCCGCGACGGACACGGACGACGGCGCCGCCGACGCGAACGGCGTCGGGGCCTGCAACTTCCCCCGGCAGCAGGTTGGAGACACCGAGGAACCCGGCGACGAACGCCGTGCGCGGGCGCTCGTACAGCTCCTCGGGGGCGCCGAGCTGCTCCACGCGACCGCGGTTCATGACTGCGATCAGGTCGGCCATCGTCATCGCCTCCTCCTGGTCATGCGTGACGTGAACGAACGTGACGCCGAGGTCGTGCTGGATCGCCTTGAGCTCGAGCTGCATCTGCTTGCGGAGCTTCAGATCGAGGGCGCCGAGCGGCTCGTCCAACAGCAGCACCTGCGGCCGGTTGACGAGCGCCCGGGCGAGCGCGACGCGCTGCTGCTGGCCACCGGAGAGCTGGCGCGGCATGCGGCCCTCGAAACCCTCGAGGTCGACGATGCGCAGGATGTGCGCGACGCGCTGGGCGGCTTCCTTCGCCGGCACCTTCTTGCGGCGGAGGCCGAACGCGACGTTGTAGCCGACCGACCGGTGCGGGAAGAGCGCGTAGGACTGGAACACCGTGTTGACGTCGCGCCGGTACGGCGGCAGGCCGGTGACGTCGTCCCCGCCGAGGAAAATCGTGCCGGCATCCGGCTCCTCGAAGCCGCCGATCATCCGGAGCGTCGTGGTCTTCCCACACCCCGACGGGCCGAGCAGCGCGAAGAAGGCTCCGTGCTCCACCTGGAGAGTCAGGTCGTCGACGGCGAGCACGTCGTCGAACCGTTTCGTCACACGGTCGAGCGCGACGTCAGCCACACGCCGGCCGGGAGGGGCCGCCGGGACGGCGGTCTGCTCGACCGCCACTCAGGCTCCGGTCGCCGTGAGCGGCTCATCGCCGGAGCGGGCACCCCAGTCGTACTGCTGCTTCCACATCTCCAGGTAGACGAAGCTCTCCGTGGATACGACCGCGGGCAGCGAGCGGATCCGGTTCGTCACCTCGAGCAGGTGCCGGCGATCGGTGCAGACCAGCTCGACGAGCAGGTCGAACTGGCCGGCCGTGACGACCACGTAACCCGCTTCCTCCCAGCGTGCGAGCTCGGTGGCGACGGGCTCGGGCGAGCCGGACGTCTTGATGCCAACCATGGCCATGGCGTCGAAGCCCAGCCCGAGCGGGTTGGTGACCCCGATGACCTGGATGATGTCCTCGTCGCAGAGCCGCGCGTAGCGCGCGCGGATCGTGGCCTCGGACACGCCGATGTCGGCCGCCATCCGGCGGAACGCCTCGCGGCCGTTGCGCTGGAGCGCCACGATGATCGCCCGGTCGACGGCGTCGAGCCGTGGCGCGCGCCCGACCGGCCCACGGCCCGGAGCGTGCGAGTCAGTGCCGGAGGCGGCGTCTCCGTCTCGCAATGCGCAGCGTTTCTACCACCTCACCGCGCATTGGGTCAATCGGCTCGCTCTTCTAGCTGAGGCTCAGAACGGCCGTGCGGCGACGGCGTCGCCGCACGGGGACCGACCCTTCCTCTTGATGCCTACGCCAGCTTGACCGCGACGTGCTTGATCCTCGTGTACTCCTCCATCGAGTAGAGCGACATGTCCTTGCCGTAGCCGGACTGCTTGAAGCCGCCGTGCGGCATCTCCGAGGCGAGCGGGAAGAGGTGCTCGTTGACCCAGACGGTCCCGAACTCGAGCCGCTTGGCGGCCGCGAGCGCGCGGCCGACGTTCTGGCTGAACACCGAGGCCGCCAGGCCGTAGCGGACACCGTTCGCCATGGCGATCGCGTCGTCGTCCGACTTGAACCGCTGGACGGTGACGACGGGGCCGAAGACCTCGTCCTGGACGATCTCGTCGTCCTGCTCGACGTCGGCGACGATCGTCGGCTTAACGAAGAAGCCGCGGTCGCCCACGGACTCTCCGCCCGTGACCACGGTCGCCCGCGACGGCAGGCGCTCGAGGAAGCCGAGCACGCGCTGCCGCTGCTCCTGGGAGATCACCGGGCCCATGTCGACGTCCTCGCCGTCGGCCGGGTCGGCGACCTTCATCGCCTCGATCGCCTTGACGGTCTCGGCCATGACGTCGTCGTAGATGCGCTCGTTCACGAGGATGCGCGACGACGCGGTGCAGTCCTGGCCCGAGTTCCAGTAGCCGCCGATCTTGACGGACTCCGCGACCGCGGCCGGGTCCGCGTCGTCGAGGACCACCATCGGCGCCTTGCCGCCGAGCTCGAGGTGGACGCGCTTGAGCGTGTCGGCTGCGTTGCGGGCGATCAGCTTGCCGGTCTCGACGTCCCCCGTGAGCGAGACGAGCGCGATGTCGGGATGGCGCACGAGGCCGTCGCCGACCGGCACGCCGTCTCCCGTGATGACGTTGAGGACGCCGGGCGGGAGCACCTCCTGCGCCAGCTCCGCGAAGCGGAGCGTCGTCAGCGGCGTCTGCTCGGCCGGCTTGATGATCTGGACGTTGCCGGCCGCCAGCGCCGGGCCCATCTTCCAGACGACCATCATCAGCGGGTAGTTCCAGGGAGTGATGCCGGCGACGATGCCGAGCGGCTCGCGCCGGACGATCGACGTGTAGCCCTCGACGTACTCTCCGGCGCTCTTGCCCTCGAGCGTGCGGGCGGCGCCCGCGAAGAAGCGCAGGTTGTCGGCGGAGAACGGCATCTCGTCGCCGGCGATCGCCATCGGCTTGCCCACGTTCTGCGACTCGAGCTGGGAGAGCTCGTCGGCGTGCTCGTCGATCAGGTCGGCGAGCTTGAGCAGCAGCTCCATCCGGTCCTCGGGCGTCTTCTCGAGCCAGTCCGGCAGTGCCTTCTTCGCGGCCTCGACGGCCCGCTCGACGTCGGCCGCGGTGCCGCGCGGCACCTCGCCGATGACCTCGCCGGTCGCCGGGTTGAGGACCTCCATCGTCTCGCCCTCGACGGCGTCGACCCACTCGCCGCCGACGAAGTTCTTCATGGTCGAAACGGTGACGCTCATGGTTCCTCCTTGACGATCGGGGTCACTGGCGGGCTCCTGCGGCGCCCGTCGTGACGCGGCCGCGGACAGTCTCGCTGCTCAGCCGCGTCGCGAGGTAGACGGGCAGCGCCGAGACGACGATGAGGAAGACCGCGACGACGTTGACGACGGGGAGCTCGGCCGGCCGCTGCAGGTTGGCGAAGATCCAGATGGGCAGCGTCTGCTCCGCGCCCGAGGTGAAGATGGTCACGATCACCTCGTCCCACGAGAGCGCGAAGGCGAGCAGCCCGCCGGCGAGAAGAGCGCTGCGCAGCTGCGGGAACGTGACGTAGCGGAACGTCTGCCACGCGTCGGCGCCGAGGTCGGACGAGGCCTCCTCGAGGTTGCCCGCCGTCCGCCGCAGGCGCGCGACCGCGTTGTTGTAGACGACCACGATGCAGAAGGTGCCGTGCCCGATGATGATCGTGGCCAAGCCGTAGCCGATGCCGACGTTCTCGAAGGTCGACTGGAGCGCGATGCCGGTGACGATGCCAGGCAGCGCGATCGGCAGGATGACGAGGAACGAGATCGTCTCGCGCCCGAAGAACCGGTAGCGGGCAACGGCGAGCGACGCGAGTGTGCCCAGGACGAGCGCGATCGCAGTCGCGCCAAGCGCGGCCTTCAGCGAGAGCAGCAGCGCATCGCGCACGCGCTCGTCGTTCCACGCGACGCTGAACCACTTCGTGCTCCAGTTGTCGATCGGCCAGGCCTGCGTGACGCGCTCGTTGAAGGCGTACAGCACGACGACGGCGAGCGGCGCGTAGATGAACGCGAGCGTGAGCCCCGCGCCGGCGCGCAGCGTCCAGCGTCCGAGGCGTGACTCGATCACCGGGCCGCCTCGCTCATAGTCGCCTCGAACGCCCGCAGCTTTCGGGCCACGACCAGGTAGGCGACCATGACCAGCACCGGCACCGTTGCGAACGCCGCCGCCAGCGGCAGGTCGAGCCCACGGCGCGCGTAGATCACGGTGCCGATGAACTGCTCGTTCGTGATCAGCCCGGGGGCGATGTAGTCGCCGAGCGTCAGCGAGAACGTGAAGATCGAGCCTGCGACGATCGCCGGGAAGGCGAGCGGCAAGACGACACGGAGCAGCGTCCGAAGCCCACGGGCGCCGAGATCGGCGGAGGCCTCCAGCAGCGAATGTGGGATCCGCTCGAGGCCCGCGTAGACGGGCAGGATCATGAACGGCAGCCACAGGTACGTGAACACGAGCCAGAGGCCGACCTCCGTGAAGCCGGGGCCGGACAGGCCGAAGGGGTCGAGCGCCCAGTTGATGATGCCCTGGCCGCCGAGCATCGTCCGCCACGCGTACGCCTTGACGAGGTAGTTCGCCCAGAGCGGCATCAGCACGGCGACGATCAGGAGGTTGCGCACCCGCGGCGACGCGACCCGCGCCATGTAGTAGGCGATCGGAAACGCGAGCACGGCGTCGGCGACGGTGACCAGGAACGCCATCCGGATCGTCCGCCAGGCGACGTCGCGGTAGACGTCGCGCTCGAGGATCTCGCGGAAGTTGTCGAGCGTGAACGTACGGACGAGCTCCGCGGTGAACGTCTCCACCTGCCAGAAGGCCGACAGGAAGAGCACGAAGAGCGAACCGAGGTACGCGACGAGGAGCCACGCCACCGGCAACGCCAGCAGCAAGGCGAGCCGGACCCGCGGGTGGCGAAACAGGAAGGCGGAGAGCCGCCGCCCCGTCGTCTGACGGGACGGCGGCTCCGCGGTCGCAACCGTGGCCACGACTCAGTCGCTCAACGGCCGGCTAGCCCTTGATCTCCGTCCAGGCCGCCTGCCACTCCGAGTACTCCTTGCAGACTTCACCGCGGTCATCACCGCAGTCCGTGGTCGGCGTGTCCCAGTAGTAGACGTCCTCCCACCACGACTCGTCCTCCGCGTGGAACTTGGTGCAGTGGTCCGGGTCCTTGGTGAGCTCGCACGCCTTCGCATTCGAGGGCGCCTCGCCGAAGAACTCGGCCACCTTCGCGTTCGCCTCGGGCGAGATGATGTAGTCCATCCAGAGGTACATGCAGTTCGGGTTCTGCGCCTCCGAGGCGATCATCCAGGTGTCCGACCACCCGGTCGTGCCCTCCTTGCGGCTTGATGCCCTTCACCGGCTGCTTGTCGGCTTCGAGCAGGTTCATCTGGTACGGCCAGGTGTGACCGACCACGGCGTCCTTGCTGGTCAATGACTGCACCTGCTTGGCCGGGTCCGCCCAGTACTCGCCGATGTTGGCGTTCTGCTGCTTCAGCAGGTTCACCGCCGCGTCGAACTGCGCCTGGTCGAGCGCGTACGGGTTCTCGATGCCGAGGTCGGGCTGCGTCGCCTTGAGGTAGACGGCTGCGTCCGCGATCGAGATCGGGTTGTCGGGCCAACTGATCTTGCCCTTGTACTGGCTGCCCTTGTCCCAGACCACGTCCCAGCTGTTCGTGGTCTCGGGAAGCACGTCCGCCCGGAAGACCATCAGGTTCGGCCCGCGGCCGTGGGGCACGCCGTAGGACTCGCCGTCGACGGTGTTGTGTTCCTGGTTCTTGAGCCCCTCGTAGACGTCCGCGTAGTTCGGCGTGAGCTCGGTGTCGATCGGAGCGACGTCGCCGCGGGCGATCAGACGCAGCGTGGCGTCGCCGGACGCTGACACGCCGTCGTACTCGCCGGTCGACATCAGCTGCACCATGTCGTCCGAGCTCGTGCCGTCCTTCGTGTTGACCGTGCAGCCCGTCTGCTGCGTGAACGTGTCGGCCCAGGACTTGTCGGCGTAGCCGGACCAGATGACGAGGTTGACCTGCCCCTCTTCGCGGGCCATCTCCTTGATCTCGTCGAGATCCGAGCCGAGGCCCGCGATCGCGGTGCCGCCGCCCTCGTCGTCGTCGTCGTCGCCACCGCAGCTCACCGCCGAAAAGGCGAAGAGCACGGTCAGCGCGACCGCGGCCAGCAGGCGCCAGAGACGCCGTTGGGTGATGCTCACTTGCTGTCCTCCTCCTGTCGGGTTTCGAGCTCGAGGACGTGCTCAGGACGCCACTCGAGCCGCACCTGCCGACCCCTCGCCTCGAGTGCCTCCGTGGAGGACGTCTCGAGGTTCTGCCGTACGACGGTCAGCGCACCGCCGCCGTCGAGCTCCACGATGTACCGCGTCGCCATGCCGGCGTACACGACCTCGCGGATCGTTCCACTCTCCGTCGTCGCGCCGGCCTCGTGCTCCTCGTTGCCACCCAGCAGCCGGATCTTCTCGGGGCGAATGCTGATCCGCGCCTGGCGGCCGTCGACCATGCGGTCGAGCACGTTGGAGACGCCGACGAAGCCGGCGACGAACTCCGTCGCCGGATGCTCGTAGACCTCGGCAGGCGGACCCAGCTGCTCGATCCGCCCGTTGTTGAACACCGCCAGCCGGTCGCTCATGGTCAGCGCCTCGTCCTGGTCGTGCGTGACGTAGACGAAGGTGATCCCGACCTCGCGCTGGATCCGCTTGAGCTCGATCTGCATCCCCTGCCGCAGCTTGAGGTCGAGCGCCCCCAGCGGCTCGTCGAGCAGCAGCACCTGCGGGCGGTTGACGATCGCCCGCGCGAGCGCGACCCGCTGGCGCTGGCCGCCCGACAGCTGCGCCGGCTTGCGGTCGCCGTACGCGGCCAGCTGCACCATCGCCAGCGCCTCGGCGACACGCTCCGCGCGCTCGCGCCGCGGGACGCGGCGGACTCGCAGCCCGTAGGCGACGTTGTCGGCGACGGTCATGTGCGGGAAGAGCGCGTAGTCCTGGAAGACGGTGTTCACCTCGCGGGCGAACGGCGGATCGCGCGTGACGTCGCGGCCGCGGAGGTAGACGCGGCCGGCGTCGGGACGCTCGAAGCCGCCGATCAGCCGCAGGGTCGTCGTCTTGCCCGAGCCGGACGGCCCGAGCATGGTGAAGAACTCGCCCGCGGCAAGCTCGAGGTCGACGCCGTCCACGGCGCGGACGTCGCCGTAGGACTTGACCAGCCCCTCCAGACGGACGTGGGCGATGCCGGCGCTCGTCACCGGGTCACCCGCCGAGCTACGAGACGCCGTCGCGTGCGCCGACAAGCGATTCCTCCAGCAGCTCGAGTCCACGCTCGAGGTCACCGTCCGAGATGACGAGCGGGACGAGGATGCGCACGACGTTCCCGTAGAGGCCGCACGAGAGCAGCAAGAGCCCCAATTCCCGCGCGCGTGCGACCGTTGCCGCGGCGAGCTCCGGCGCCGGCTCGCGCGTGTCTGGGTCACGAACCAGCTCGAGCGCGAGCATCGGTCCGAGGCCGCGCACCTCGCCGACCTGCTCGACCCGCTCGCCGATCGCTTCCAACCGACTGCGAATCGTCTCACCGAGCGCAGTGGCGCGCTGGAGGAACGGTGCTGACGCGACCTCGTCGAGAACCGCGCACGCGGCCGCGCAGGCCAGCGGGTTGCCGCCGAACGTGCCGCCGAGACCGCCGGGCTCGACGGCGTCCATCACCTCGGCCGGCCCCGTCACGCCGGCGAGCGGCAGCCCGCCGCCGAGCGACTTGCCGGAGACGAGCAGGTCGGGCTCGACGCCGTAGTGCTCGATCGCCCAGACCCGCCCGGTCCGGCCGACCCCGCTCTGCACCTCGTCGTCCACGTAGAGGATCCCGTGCGAGCGCAGCAGCTCGGCGAGCGCCGACAGGTAGTCGGCCGGCATCGGGATGAAGCCGCCCTCGCCCTGGACCGGCTCGAGCACCGCGCACGCCACCGTGGCCGGGTCGAGCTCGCGCTTGAAGAGCAGCTCCAGCCCGGTGAGCGCCTCGTCGGTGGAGATGCCGCGGTACGGGTAGGGCGCCGGAGCGCGGTAGACCTCGGGCGCGTACGGGCCGAAACCCCGCCGGTAGACGAGCTTGGCCGTCATGGTCATGGTCAGGAGCGTCCGGCCGTGGAACGCGTTGTCGAACACGAGCACGGCCGGCCGGCCCGTGGCCACGCGCGCAATCTTGACGGCGTTCTCGACTGCCTCCGCGCCGGAGTTGACGAGCAGGCTCTTCTGGTCGCCGCCGCGGCAGGGCGAGAGCTCGCCGAGCCGGCACGTCTCCACGTACGGCTCGTACATGCCGACCATGAAGCACTGGTGCAGGAAGCGGTCGACCTGCTCGTGCAGAGCGGCCACGACCGCGGGCGGCCCGTGGCCGAGGTTCTGGCAGCCGAGGCCGCCTGCGAAGTCGATGTAGACGCGGCCGTCGACGTCCTCGAGCGTCGCGCCCTCCGCCCGGGCGACGACGAGCGGCGTGGTGGCGACGCCGCGGGGCACCCAGCGTGCCCGCTCGGCGGCCACGCGGCTGGCCTCGGCTCCGGCGGCTACCTCGGTCATGCGACGGGCGCTCCCGGCGTCACGGTGCGCATTCTCTCTATCCGCAGCAGCTTTGCACAACGTATGCGTGGCTCTTGACCGTTCCTGCTGCGTTTCGCATAGTGGCGGCAGCGACCGGGGAGGACACGATGGCGAGGACGCCGCTGGCGCGGTGGATCGTGGGACACCGACTGCCGAAGCTGAAGCAGAGGCGGCTGCGAGAAGGCATGACGCGGGGACAGCTGCTGCGGCGTGCCGGCGTCCTTGGTGCCGCTGCCGCCGGCGCCGGCACGTCGGCCGGCTGGTTCAGCCGGCGCAGGCCGCGACCGCTCCGAAGATCGCGATCGTCGGCGCCGGGCTCGCGGGCCTCTCCGCCGCGCACGCACTGAAGCGCGCCGGCTACGCGGCCGACGTCTACGAGGCCTCCGACCGGGTCGGCGGGCGCTGCTGGACGATCCGAGGCGTCTTCGCCGAGGGCCAGATCGCCGAGCACGGCGGCGAGCTGATCGACCAGGGGCACACCGCGATCCGGCAGCTGGCGCAGGGGCTCGGGCTGCAGCTCGACAACCTGCTCGCCGCCGAGGCGAACGGCACCGAGCTGCTCGGCTACTTCGACAACGCGCCGCTACCCCGAGGCGGAGGCGACCCGTGACCTGAAGGCGATCTGGCAGAAGGTGCACTCGGACGTCTCGGCCGCGAGCTTCCCCACGCTCTGGAACCTCTCCACCGCGCGCGGCCGCGAGCTCGACCAGATGTCCATCGTCGACTGGATCAACGAGAGCGTGCCGGGCGGGATCACGTCCAAGCTCGGCCAGCTGCTCGACATCGCCTACACCATCGAGTACGGCGCCGAGTGCAAGGACCAGAGCTCCCTGAACCTCCTGTACCTGCTCGGCTACTCGGGCAGGGGCAGATCAGGATCTTCGGCCGCTCGAACGAGAAGTACCACGTCGTCGGCGGCAACGACCAGATCACGACGCGCCTCGCCGACGCGATCGGCTGGAGCCGGATCTCGCTCGGCACCGAGCTCGTCGCGATCGCCCGCAACGGCGTCCGCTTCGACCTCTGGTTCTCGAAGGGCAGGGTCGACGTTCAAGCGAGACGGTCGACCGCGTCGTGCTGGCGCTGCCGTTCTCGATCCTGCGCTCGTCGGTCGACTACTCGAAGGCCGGCTTCGAGCCACGCAAGGTGACGGCGATCGAGAAGCAGGGCATGGGCACGAACTCGAAGCTGCACCTCCAGTTCACGGAGCGCCACTGGAACGCGCTCGGCTCGAACGGCGAGACGTTCTCCGACCGCGGCTACCAGAACACCTGGGACGTGACCCGGGCGCAGCCCGGGCGGTCGGGCATCCTCGTCGACTACACGGGCGGCAAGGTGGGAGCGAGCTTCGGCTCGGGGACGCCCACGGAGCGGGCCGAGCAGTTCCTCGCCCAGGTCGAGCCGGTTCTGCCGGGGCTCTCGCAGCGCTGGAACCGGAAGGCGACCGTCGACTTCTGGCCGGGATACCGCTGGACGAAGGGCTCGTACTCCTACTACAAGGTCGGGCAGTACACGGCCTTCGCCGGGATCGAGCAGGTCCGCCAGGGCAACTGCCACTTCGCCGGCGAGCACACGACGCTCGAGTTTCAGGGCTATCTGAACGGCGCCGTCGTCACCGGGCAGCAGGCGGCGGCCGAGATCCTGGCGGATCTGAAGTAGCGCCCAAAGGCTCTCCGGCGCCGCGGGACTGGCGGACCCCCGGAGACAAGCTACGCTTCGAGGACGATGGCTCGTTCTGCCGCAGGCCGCCGTCCGAAGCCCACGCCCGCACGCACGCAGGGGCGGCGGGCGCCTGCGCCGAAGCCGCAGCCCAGGCCGGAAGACCTCATGTTCTTCCCGCGCCTGCGGCGCCAGGCCAAGTGGGTCTTCGTCTTCCTGGCGCTCGTCTTCGGCGTCGGCTTCGTCGCCTTCGGCGTCGGCTCGAGCCTGCCGGGGACAGGCGTGATCGACTTCCTGGGGAGCGGCGACGCCACCGGGCTCCGCTCGGTCGGCGATGCGCAGGACGCAATTGAGAAGAACCCGAAGGACGCGGACGCCAACCGAGACCTCTCACGCGCCTACCAGCGCGAGGGCGACATCGACGCCGCCATTCCGCCGCTCGTCGCCTACACGGCGCTACGGCCGAAGGACATCGACGGGTTTCAGGAGCTTGCCAGCCTCTACACCACCCAGGCCGCGCGGGCGCGCGAGGAGGCCCTGGTCGCGCAGGCCGAGGCGCAGTATGCGGCCGGCATCGCGAGCTTCTCGGACTCGCAGGAGCTGTCGCAGATCTTCGGTGCCGGCGAGATCGACCGGGCCGTCCAGGACGATGCCACGACGCGGATCCAGGACGCGTCGACCCGCACGACCACGGCGCTCGGCGGCGCCGCCTCGGCCTACGAGAAGGCCGTCAAGCTCGAGCCGCAGGACTCGGATCTCTGGTACCTCCTCGGCTCCACGGCCGAGCAGGCGAGCAAGACCGAGCTCGCCGTTCGCGCGTACCGCCGCTACCTGCAGCTCGCACCCGAGGGCGCCGAGGCCGCCTTCGTGCGCGAGCGTGTGAAGTCGCTGGCGACGGCGGGGAACACCTCCGTCTCGCCGGGCGGCGTCACCACCATCACCAGGTAGCACCGGCGGCTAAACTCGCCGACCGGACGTCCCCTGCAGACGGGAGAGCAGCCCATGGACTTCAGCGTCAGTGCTGAGCAGCTCGAAGACGACGCCTACGTGATCTCGCTCGCGGGCGAAGTCGACCTCTACACCGCGCCGGAGTTCAAGCAGAAGCTGCTCGACGTGATCGCTTCCGGCGGTCGGCAGGTCATCGTCGACCTCTCCGATACGACCTTCATCGACTCCACGACGCTGGGAGTCCTCGTCGGCGGGGTCAAGCGGCTGCGCACGAACGACGGCCAGCTGTCGCTCGTCTGCTCGGACCGCAACATCACCAAGATCTTCGAGATCACGGGCCTCGACCGGGTGTTCGCCATTCACGGCACCCGCGAGGAGGCCGTGGCCGCGCTCGGCGGCGTCGCCGAGCCTTCCGCGTAGGCGTGCGAGGCGCCGGCCTCGCAGCGGCCGCTGCGGTGCTTGCGCTCGTACTCGCGGGCTGCGGCGGGACGGGCGGCCTGGCCGAGGAGGGCTCGGTCTCGCAGGGACAGCAGCTCTTCATGGGCGAGGGTCAGTGCGCCACGTGCCACACGCTGGCGCACGCCGGCGCCAAGGGAAAGGTCGGCCCCGACCTCGACGCCGCGTTCCGCGTCCTCCAGGAGGAGGACTACCCGGACAGCACGATCCGCGAGATCGTCGCCAAGCAGATCAAGTACCCGGTCACCAACCCGCCGACGGGGAAGCCCGGGATGCCGGCAGACCTGGTCGAGGGCGACGACGTCGACGCGGTCGCCTCGTACGTCGCCTGCGTCGCAGGCATCGACGTCAAGGAGGCGGAGGCTGGGGGCTGCGGCCCGGCGGCCGGCGCCGGCCCTGGCGGAGGCGACGAGGACGACCCGAAGGCGATCTTCACCTCGGCCGGCTGCGGCGGCTGCCACGTCTTTGCGGACGCCGGCGGCACAGGCGAGGTGGGGCCGAACCTCGACGAGTCCACCGCTGACGAGGCGGCCGCGCGCGAGCAGATCGAGAACGGCGGCGGCGGGATGCCGGCCTTCGGCGACCAGCTCAGCCCGGAGCAGATGGACGCGCTCGCGAAGTACGTGGTCGAGAACCGCAGCTGACGTCAGTGACGCTCCGTCGTCACTGAGGGGTCTGTCCCCGCAGGGGACTGACCCGAGCCGCTCGCCCGCCGCGTCTATCCCCGCAGGGGACTGACCCGAGCCGTTCGTGCCGCCTTGCCCGGATCTCGGGCTGCTGGCAGGCTCCCCGCGATGGACGAGCTGCCAAGCGGCGCGATCACGTTTCTCTTCACGGACATCGAGGGATCGACCCGGCTCGTCAAGCAGCTTCGCGATCGGTACGGGGAGGTCCTCGCGGACCACCAGCGCCTGTTGCGTGCGGCGTTCGAGACGCACGACGGGTACGAGGTGGACACGCAGGGGGACTCGTTCTTCGTCGCCTTCACCAGCGCGCGGAACGCGCTGCTGGCCGCCGTCGAGGGCCAACTCGCGCTGTCCTCGCACGACTGGCCCGAGGGAGTCGAGGTCAAGGTGCGCATGGGTCTCCACACCGGTCAGGCCGCTGCAAGCGGCGGTCGCTACACCGGCCTGGCCGTGCATCGCGCCGCTCGGATCGGCGCCGCCGGCCACGGTGGGCAAGTACTCGTCTCTCAGGCAACACAGACGCTGCTCGAGGACGAGGAAGAGGACCTGCACATCTTCCTCCGCGACCTCGGCGAGCAGCGGCTGAAGGACCTCGACCGCCCGGTTCGGCTCTTCCAGGCCGCGGCCGACGGGTTGCCGGCTTCCTTTCCGCCGATCCGGCACGAGGCGGAGCTCGCCCGAGGCCGCGGAGGCGGCGATTGCGGTACCGCTCTGGCGTCGTCCCGTGGTACTCGCTGCAGCGGCGCTCGCGGCTCGTCGCCGTGCTGGCCGCGGCCGCATTCCTGGCGACGCGCGACTCCGCCGGCGGGCTCGGCGGCGTCCGTCCCAACCACGTGGGGCTCATCGACCCGGAGACGAACGAGATCACCGCTGAGATCCAGGTCGGCATCAGGCCGGGGCCGATCGCGGTCGGAGCGGGGTCGGCCTGGGTCGGAAACCTGCAGGACCGAAACCTGACGAGGATCGACACCAGGACCCGTGCAGCCGGCGGGACGATCTCGCTGGACAATCGGACGCCGACCGGAGTCGCCGTCGCCCCCGGCGCGGTCTGGGTGGCGCACGGCGCGCGTGGTGCGCTCTCGCGCGTCGACACGCAGTTCGGACAGGTCACCAACACGATCAAGGTGACCAACTCGGCGCTCGGCACGCAGTCGGGCGCCGTGGCAACCGGCGCCGGCGCCGTGTGGGCCGCCTACGCGGACTCGACCATGGCACGAATCGATTCCTCAGACGCCCGGGTGACCGGCACCACCTTCGCCGGCTCGACTCCTGCGGGCGTGGTCGTCGGCAGCGGCTCCGTCTGGGTCGCTAACTCAGGCGACGCAACAGTGTCGCGCTTCAACCCGTCGACCTTCGAGGAAGGGCCGCTCAGGTCGCCCAGCGTGGGTCGGCAACCGACGGGGATCGCATTCGGCGAGGGAGCGATCTGGGTGGCGAACGTTGGCGACGACGCCGTCACCCGGATCGACCCGAGCACCTACGCGGCGGCGACGATTCGAGTCGGGCGACGAACCGGTCGCGGTCGCGGTCGGCGCAGGCGCCGTGTGGGTCGCGAATGCAGCCTCGGGCACGGTGTCACGGATCGATCCGAAGACGAACGACGTCGCCGAGACGATCGAAATCGGCAACGCTCCGTCAGGAGTCGCCGTTGGCGACGGGTTCGTCTGGGTGTCTGTTCAGGCGCCCTGACTACTTCAGACAGACCGCGGTCAGGTCGAGCGACGGGTCGCAGGACGATGCAGCGGCGACCCGCTTGGACACGAGCGTCGGCTCGCTGAAGAAGCTGATCGCGGCAGACGGCGCGCCGTCCCGCGCAAGCCGCGCGTCGAGTGCCGCGTACGCGCGGTAGCGTTCCGTGCCCTGCAGGCGGGCAGCCTGTTGCATCAGCCGGCTGAAGGTGCTCGAGTTGAAGCGGCCCAGATTCCCGCCGCCGCGACTAATGGGCGTCGCAAAGAGCTCGTTGATGAACGTGTAAGGGTCGATGAACGCCGGTGCCCAGAGCGGGCCCACGGCGAGGTCCCACTGCTCACCGGGGTCGGCCAGCCTCGTGTAGAAGGCCGAAGGCGGGATTGGCCTCACGTCGACATCGAGCTCGATCTCCGCCAGCTGCCGTCGGACGAGCTGGGCGATCACCAGCAGGGGCTGAAAGTCCACCACGTAGAGCATCGGCCTTACCTCCTCGCATGTTTCCGCGGGCGAGGGCCTTTGCGCGACGAAGATCTGCACGCTTGAGCGGGTAGACGGCGGCGTCCTTGAAACCAGGGAGCGTGGATGGCAGGTACTGGTCGGTGAGCCGCTCGGCGAGCGTGTTGGTGGCGACAGCCCGGACCAGCGCTTGCCGGTTCAGAGCGAAGCTCACCGCGCGGCGCAACTTCGGGTTGCTCCGAAACAGCGGCCGCGAGTCGTTGAAGGGGATGTGCCTCAGAGTGAACCCCGGCCTGACGAAGAACCGGGATTTGTTGAGGCCGTACTTGGCGACCAACCGCCGCCCCGGCTGGAAGTAGCCGGGCGCGAGCACGAACCCCCAGTCCGCTTCGCCGCGCTCGACCTGGTCGAGCACTTCTTGCTGGGAGCTCGCCCGAAGGTCGACGTCGAAGCCGTCGACATGGTGCGGCCGCTTGCCGCGGTAGTACGGGTTGCGCCGGATAACCACCCTCTCGCCCGGCCGATACTCCTTCACGTAGTACGGGCCGGCTCCGGGGATGGCCCCGACTCCTTCCGGGTCCGCGGGGAGAGTCGGTGGGACGGCGCAGAAGACCGACCCGGTCGTCTTCACCGGCAAAGTCGAGAACAGGCCGAGTGAAGCTCGGACCTCGAGCGTGTCTCCTCGGGCGACCGACTCCCGCCGCCGACGTTGCCCTGCCCGCCTGCACGGCGGCGGCGCCGACAATGTCCCCCGTGTGCTGTACGCCCGGCGACTGGACCCCGGGCGCGAGCGTGCGATTGATGGCCCGAGCGAACGCGCTCGCGCGCACTGGCGTCCCGTCGCTGAAGCGAAAGCCGCTACGCAGCTTGAAGGTGTACGTCTTGCCGCCGCGCGAGATCTTGCGGAAAGCCGGCTGCGACCTCGGGCACGAGGCGAAGTCCCTCCGGCGGCGGCTTGTCCGGATAGGTCATCAGCCGCGCGCACGTCGTGTCCAGCAGGAGACCCCCCACGCCGGCCAGAGCGGGGTCGATGTAGTCGAACCCTGTGAGGCTGATGCGGAAGATTCCGCCCTTCCTCACCTGCTCGCCCGCACCCTCTGCACCAGGCTGGGCGGCCGCTAGCAATGCGGCTGCGACAGCAAGCACTGCGAGCGGTAGCACGGCGCGCCTCATGGCTTGAGACAAACCGCGGTCAGGTCGAGCGCGGGCCGCAGGACGATGCAGCGTGGATCGACGCGCTGCGAGACGAGCGTGAACGTGTTCGGGAACATCGCCGGAACCAGCGGAGCGGCGTCGCGAGAGAGCGCGATGTCGAGCTCCCCGTAGGCCCGGTAGCGAGCTCGCACCCTGAAGGCGAGCCGCTCGCCTCATCAGGCGGTTGTACTCGGCCGAGTCGAAGCGACCGACGTTCGATGCTCCTGCGAACTGTCCGTCGAGGAGCATGTTGACGTACGTGAACGGATCGATGTAGTCAGGCGCCCAGGCGGTCAGTGCGATGTCCCATGGTTCGTCACGGGCCGCCAGCCGTCCGACGAGGGCGGGGCCGCCCGGCATCGGCTTGATCTCGACGTCGAGTCCGATCTCGGCGAGATTCCGCCTGAGAACTTGCGCCTGCGCGACGGGCGCGAGACCGTTGGCCACGTACAGAGTCGCCTTTCCGCTCCTCGTGTTTCCTGCAGCGAGCCTTCGCGCCCGCGTAACGTCTGGACTCTGGGGGTACAGGGCCCTGTTCGTGTACCCCGGCATCGTGGGCGGTAGGTACTGATCCGTGAGGAAGGCGCCCAGCGGCGAACCCGATCCGACACGCCGGAACGCTCGCCGGTCGAACGCAAAGTTCACTGCCCTCCTGAGCTTGGGATTGTTCGCGAACAGGGGTCGCGACGTGTTGAGGGCGAAGTAGAGGAACGTCAGCCCCGGCTTGAGGAAAAACCGGGAGCGATTGAGTCCGTACTTCCGCTTCAGACCCCTCGCAGGGTCGAGAAACGGCCGGCGGAAAGAGGACGAAGCCCCAGTCGACCTCGTTCCGCTCGATGCGATCGAGTATTTCCGCGTCCGAGCTCGCTCCGATCGCGACGGTGAAGCCGTCGACCCGGTGAGGCCGCGTGCCGCCGTAGTAGCGGTTACGGCGCAGGACGACCCGTTCGCCGGGACGGTAGTCCGCGACGTAGTAGGGCCCGGAACCCGGGTGGGCGCCGACCCCCTCGGATCGGGCGGCAGCGTGGGCGGCACGGCGCAGAAGAACGGCATCGTCGTCCGGGCGGGAAAGTCGGGCGTGGACTCCTTGAGCCGGATCACGAGTCGGCGCCCGCTGGCGACGACCCCTGCCACGTCCGTCGTCCTGCCGGCCCGAACCGCCTCGGCGCCGACGATGGCTCTCGTGTACTGCTCTCCGGCGAGTCGACGCCCGGGCGCCAGCGTGCGGTAGATGGCTCGCTCGAAGGCGCTCGCGCGAACCGGAGTTCCATCGCTGAAGCGGAAGCCGCTTCTGAGCGTAAACGTGAACGTCTTCGCGTTGTCGCTGACTCGGGGAGCAGCCAGCGCGACCTCCGGTAGGAGCCGGAATCCAGCCGGCGGTGCCTTGTCCGGGTAGTTCATCAGCCGCGCGCAGGTGGTGTCGAGCAGCGCCCACGACGGGATGCTGTACGCGAGCGCCGGGTCGACGGAGTCGACGAACTGGGATGCGACGCGAAACGTCCCGCCTCTTCCTCACCTGGTCGCTCGCACCCTCCGCACGGGGCTGAACGGCCGCGAGCAGCCCGCCGGCGAGGGCGAGAACTGCGAGCGGGAGCACGGCGACGTCTCATCGCTTGAGACACACCGCGGTCAGGTCGAGCGACGGAAAGCTTCACGGTCGGTTGTGGACCCCCTCGTTTCCAACCCACTGGACGGTCAGAGCGCTAGCAACCTTCCGTCCCCCTCAGACGCGCGACCCGGCGACGCTGCCGAACGGTTCGTGCTCAACGACTCTATCTGGCTATGGCCCTCGCGCCTAGCCGGGCGACGGGCTCTCGGCTTCGAGGTCGACGACCACGTGCGTGATCGGGATGTCGAAGCGGGCCTCGTGCGTCGGCTGACGAGGCCGCGCTCGAGCCAGTGCGAGCGGCCCGCCGGATGCGTCGAGATCACGATCTCGTCCGGGTCGAACGTGCGCACGGCGTCCTCGAGCGCCTGCAGCGGCTCGCTGTCGCCGATCTCGCCCTCGACCTCGAGGCCGGCCGAGCGGAGGCGGCGCGAGGCTCGCGTCGAGCCGGCGCTGCGCCGTCGGCGCGCGCCGGGTCCTCGTCCGAGACCCAGTGGCGAAGCGGCGAGTTGAGCGCCGGGCAGACGACCCGCACGCGCGCGTCGTCGCTGCCGGCGGCGAGCCGCTCGATCTGCTCGCGCAGCGCCGCGCCGCCGACGGTCTCGTTCGCGATCACGAGGATGCGGCGCTCGTCGTGCGGCTCGTGCACGTCGCGTCGACGCGCCCGGGCGCCTCGCGCGCGCACGCGCAGGAACCAGCACGATCGCCACGCAGCCGTCAGCACGACGAACACCGACCGTCCCTGCCCACGCCCCGATGCGCGAGCGACGCCAGCGACGATCAGCGCGAAGTAGCCGATCGTCAGCAGCAGGAAGCGGTACGCGTCGGCCTCGCTGCGGAACGGGTTCGCCATGCGCTCTCTAGTACGGGACTGTAAACGCTGACGGTTTCACGCTCGCCTTGCGGACGACGCCGGCCGCCGACGCTACAGGACGTAGATGGTCGTGTAGACGACGATCCACATGACGTCGACGAAGTGCCAGTAGATGCCGGGCACCTCGAGACCCATGTGGTGCTCGGGCGAGAAGTGCCCGCGGAACGCCCGGATCGTCACCATCAGCAGCAGCGTCAAACCGACGAAGACGTGGGCGCCGTGAAGGCCGGTCAGCCCGTAGAAGATGGTCGCGAACGCGTCGTCACCGGGGGCGAAGCCGACCCGCGAGTACTCACGGGCCTGGGTGAGCAGGAAGACGATCCCGAGAGCGAGCGTCAGCACGAGCCCTGCCTGCATGCCCGCGCGGTGACCGCGCTTGATCGCCTGGAGCGACCAGTGGATGGTGAAGCTCGACGTCACCAGGATGGCCGTGTTCACCCCCGCGACGAAGACCGGCAGGTGCGTGCCCTCCGGCGGCCAGGCGCCCTCGTTGACGACGCGCACGAAGAAGTACGCCGTGAAGAACGAGCCGAAGACCATGATCTCCGACGCGATGAAGAGCAGCATCCCGAGCATCGGCGCCTCCACCCGGGAGCTCTGGTGCGCGACGGGCGGATGCGCGCCGTGCCCGTGTGCCTCTGCGTGCGCGCTCATACGGCAGTCGCCTCCTGCTCGGGGACGACCACGTGCTCGACGGGGACACCGGCATCCCGGCGCAGCCGCTCGATCAGGTCGCGGCGGAGCCAGCCGGAGCGCTGCTGCGGGAACGTCGACACGAGCACCTCATCCGTCCGCTCGTCCGCGATCGCCTGCAGCGCCGCGGTGTAGGGATCCGGGTGGGTCACCTGCCCGTGGGCGTCGATGCCCTCCGAGCGCAGCGTGCTCAGCGCTCGGCGTAGGCGCCGCTCAGCCTCGGGGTGGGAGCTTTGCGTCGGATCGCTCTGGGGACAGATGATGAGGAAGCTCGCGGGCGACGCACGGTGGCGCTCGCGGATGCGCTCGAGCAGCGGCTCGCCGACCACCGTCTCGTTGGCGACGACGAGCACGTTCGCCTCGCCGTCGGGACGATCCTGAGCGACGACGTGCTCCACGGGCAGGTCGCCGGCGACGTCGCGGACGCGGTCGAGCACGTTGCGGCGCAGCCAGCCGGACTTCTGGAGGGCATGCGTCGAGAGCACGATCTCGGTCGGACGCGGCTCGAGCTGGTTCAGCGCGTCGCGCACCGCATCGGCCGGGTCGCTCTCGACGACGAGTCCGTGCGCGGCGACGCCAGCGTCGCGGAGCTTGGCCAGCGTGCGGTCGAGCCGCCGGCCGGCAGAAGCTCGCCGCGTGTCCTCGTAGACGACGTATCCCTGCCGCGGAGCGTTGACCGGGCTCAGGACCGTCACCTGCAGCGGCCCCTGGCCGGCGCGTGCCTTCAGCAGGTCGATCAGGGGCGCCCCGCCGACCGTCTCGTTGGCGACGACGAGGACGTGGCGGGCCGGGCGCGCCATCTCAGAGCCGCGCCTCCTCCTCGTCGGCCGTGACGGCCGTACGGTCGCCGTTCATGAGCGCATGCCGCGCGCCAGGTACCCCGTACTCGTAGGGCCCACCCACCACCTGCGGGACCTGGTCGAAGTTGAAGATCGGCGGCGGCGACGAGACCTGCCACTCGATCGACATCGCATGCCACGGATTCGCCGGCGCCACGGGCCCGCGCACCCACGAGACGATGACGTTGTAGAGGAAGATCATGAACGAGGCGCCGAGCACGAACGAGGAGATCGACATGAAGAGATTCCAGCCCTCGAAGTCCGGCCCGTGGTCGGCGTAGCGGCGCATCATCCCCTGGGTGCCGGTGATGTGCATCGGGAAGAAGGTCGCGTTGAAGGCGACGAACGTCAGCCAGAAGTGGAGCTTCGCCAGACGCTCGTTGTACATGCGCCCGGTCATCTTCGGGTACCAGTAGTAGATGCCCGCGAAGATCGTGAACAGCGAGCCGCCGAAGAGCACGTAGTGGATGTGGGCGACGATGAAATACGTGTCGGACGCGTGGATGTCGATCGGGACGGCGCCGAGGTAGATCCCGGACAGGCCGCCGATCACGAACATCGACACGAAGCCGAGCGCCCACAACATCGGCGCCGAGAAGTGGATCCGGCCCTCCCAGGTCGTCGCCAGCCACGAGAACACCTTGATCCCCGTCGGCACGGCGATCAGCAGCGTCGTGATCATCATCGGCACGCGCAGCCACGGCGCCATGCCGGCCACGAACATGTGGTGCGCCCACACCGAGAAGCCGAGCACGAGGATCGCGCAGAGCGACAGCGCCATGAGGCGGTAGCCGAAGATCGGCTTGCGCGAGAACGTCGAGATCACCTCGGAGACGATCCCGAAGCCGGGCAGGATCATGATGTAGACCGCGGGATGCGAGTAGAACCAGAAGATGTGCTGGTAGCCCAGGGTGTAACCGCCGAACGCCGAGTCGAAGAAGTGCGTGTGCATGATCCGGTCGAAGAGCACGAAGAACTGCGAGCCGGCGATGAAGGGCGTGGCCAGCACGACCAGCAGTGAGGTCGTGAAGTTCGCCCAGACGAGCAGCGGCATGCGCCAGAAGGTCATTCCCGGCGCGCGCATCGTGATGATCGTGACCAGGAAGTTGAGCGCGGTCATGATCGACGACGCGCCGGCCCACTGCACCGCCATGTTGAAGAACGTCTGCCCCATGGGCAGCTCGGTCGACAGCGTCGGGTAGCCCGTCCAGCCGGCCGCGAACGAGCCGCCCGGAGCGAGGAAGCTCGCCAGCATCATCACGCCGGCGATCGGCAGCAGCCAGTACGACAGCGCGTTGAGGCGGGGGAACGCCATGTCGGGCGCGCCGATCATGAGCGGGAGGACGTAGTTCGCGAGCCCGGCGAACGCCGGGATCACGAACAGGAAGATCATTAGCGAGGCGTGCGCCGAGAACAGGCCGTTGTAGGTCTGCGTGTCGGTGAACTGCATCCCCGATTCGGCGAGCTCGGCGCGGACGAGCATCGCGAGCAGGCCGCCGGCGAGGAAGAAGAAGATCGTCGTCGAGACGTACTGGACGCCGATGACCTTGTGGTCGGTGTTGACCCGGAAGTAGTCCTTCCAGCTCCGCGCCCCGTGGCCCGAGTGATCCTCCGGCCGGGTGGGCTTGCCCAGGAAGTAGTAGACCCAGTAGTCGAAGGCACCGAGGCCGGCGAGGAAGCCGACCGGTGCGGCCGTCAGCGCGCTCACCGTCACGAGCACCTCCGCTTCCAGGAGCGGCTCGTAGTGCGCGACCCAGCGCAGGAGGACGACGAGGCCGAAGCCGAGCGCCGCGAAGAGCGCGGTCATCCAGGCCGCGCGGATCCAGCCCGGGCCGGTCAGGTAGTGCCACCCGCCGCGCCGGGTCGGCGGCGCGGCGTGCAGGTCGTGCTGCTCGGCGACCGTCGTCACGAGCCGCCCTCCGGCGCCGGCGGTGAGGAAGTCGACGAGGGCGTCGAGCTGCTCGGCGGGCAGCTGGGCAGAACGGCGGCATGACGTTCGGGTACCCCGGGTGCAGGTACGCGCCTGGATTCACGATCGACTCCCTCACGTAGTCCTCGAGCGGCTTGCCCGCCTCCTCGGCGGACGCGGCCAGGTTATCGAGGTCGGGTCCCGTCTCCCCGCTGCTACCCGCCGGCTCGAACGTGTGGCAGCCGCGCGCAGCCCTGCTCGTCGAAGAGGGTGCGAGCGACCTGCTCCGGATCTGCCGTTCGTGCCCTGGCGCATCTCCTGCGTCCAGCGCGCGAACGCGGCCTGGGGCATGACCTCGACCCGCTGCAGCATCGCCGCATGCCCGAGCCCGCAGAGCTCGGCGCACTGGATCGTGTACTCGCCCGTCTCCGTGGGCGTGATCAGGAGCTTGGTCTCCTCGCCCGGCAGGACGTCCATCTTCTGCCGGAACTCCGGGACGAAGAACGAGTGGATGACGTCGTTCGAGTTCAGGAACAGCTCGACCTGGCGGTCGACGGGAAGACGCAGCGTCGTCGAGGCGATGTCGCCGTCCTCCGGATAGGTGAACGACCACGTGAACTGCTGCGCGAGCACGTTCACGCGCAGGCGGTTGGCGTCGCGCTTGTCGTTCTGAGCGAGGACGACCGCGCTCAGGATCCCGATCACCGTCACGAGCACGAACGGGACCGCGGTCCACGCGATCTCGAGGCCGGTGTGCCCGTGCACGGGCGGCCCGTCGGTGTCGTCGTCGGGCCGGACGCGGAACTTCAGACCGGCATAGATGGAGACGCCGGCGACGATCGCGAAGACGCCGATGCAGATGCCGGTGACGACCCAGAAGACGAAGTCGATGCGCTCGGCCTCCTCCGACGACTGATCGGGGAGCCACGGAACGAGAACCGCGATCGCCGTGACCGCCGCGGCGACCAGCAGCGCGATGAAGATGACCTTGACGACGGCTCCGCGGCGCACCGGCGGAGAGACTAAACACTCGGTTCGGCGCTGCGCGCGCATGGGTCGTGACCGCTCGCAGTGCCGCGAGTGACGACTCGTTTGGAGGCACACCCCTACGCGGCAGGGCTCGCTTCATTCGAAGGGGGACTGCGTCCCCCCTCGAGCTCCCCCCTTTCCACTTGGCGGTCGAGACAACAAGGCCATCTGGTCAGACGCGCTTCCCGCGTTGTGGCTCTCGCCGAGCGAGCTCGGCTTCGCCGGTAAACCACAAGACAGTTGTCGCGTGCTCGTCGCGACTGCGTCGCGACATCGGGAGGGGATCGCTCGCCGTGCGGCCGGGCGCGTGTGGCGGCAAGAGAGGTTCACGACCGCGGGGCTCGCGCGTCGCTGGGTCCGGGCGACAGGGCAGCTGGTCATACGCGACTGCGCATGGGCGTGGCTCTCGCCAGCACTGCTCACCCTGTTTGTCGATTACTCACGCGACGTCGGAGAACGGGCGGGGGAAGGAGAGGACGCGTCTGTCACCGGTGGCGGCGGCTTGCCGTCGCTGCCGGGGACTGACCCGAGCCGTTGGAGCGCGCCGCAGGTTTTCCCTGCAAAGAGCGGTTAGGAGGAGGTTTCGGCGGTGTCGCCTCGTGGGAATACGGGGCGAGCGCATCTCTGCGCTTACGAGTCTTGTTGGGCCGCCATCGAAACGCCCAGGAAGAGGAAGGAACGAACAATGGGAATCGGAGTCAGCATCTTCTTGATCGCGGTGGGGGCGATTCTGGCCTTCGCGGTCGACGCCGAGGCGTCCGGCATCGACGTGCAGACCGTCGGCTGGATCGTCCTCGTGGTCGGCGCGCTCGGCCTCGTCCTCTCGATGATCTTCTGGTCGTCGTGGGGCGGGCCTGGCTACTTCGGCCGGCGCCGCACGACATATGTCGAGGAAGGGCCCCCGGCGGGCCCGCCGTACTAGAACTCAGCGAAACCTGCGGGCGGGGCGCCAATCGGGCGCCCCGCTCGCCTGTTCAGGAGGCACACGCGCACGATGGTCGTGACGGCACATGGGTCGTCGAGAGATCACCTCTCGGCCGAGCTGCGCGCCTTCTACGAGCTCGCTCGTGTCGTGGCAGCAGGCCCGTACGAGGTCAGCACCATCGTCGACCGGATCTGCACGGCTGTGCGTGCAGGATTCGGCTTCGAGCGGGCGCTGTTCGTCCGCTACGACCCGCTCGCCAACACGGTGCATGCGGTCGTCCAGCAGAACGTCGTCTGGCCCGGAGACGCCTGGCTTGATCTGGACCGTTTCGCCTTCCTTGAGCGAGCGCTGGCGGAGCGCGAGGCGGTCTACGTCCGCGACGCCCGCGCCGAGGCGGCGCTCCCGCAGTCGCTTGCCGGGCGTTTCGGCGTCGGCTCGATCGTCGCAGTGCCCCTCTCGATCGAGGACCGGTGCCTCGGCTTCATCGTCGCCGACCGTCTCGGTGGGCAGGAGACGTTCGAGCTCTCCGGCCAGGACCTCAGGCTGCTCTCGACGCTCGGCTGGGTCGCAGCGGTCTTCGTCGAGAAGACCGAGGACTACACGCAGCTCGAATCTGCGCTGGCAGAGCTGCGCCGGCTGGACGAGGCCAAGAGCGACTTCGTCGGGATCGCCTCACACGAGCTGCGTACACCGATCGCAGTCGTGCACGGCATCGCCTCCACGCTCCACCTGCGCGGCGACCAGCTCACTGGCGACCAGCTCACGGAGCTGCGGCAGACGCTCTTCGAGCAGACGACTCGCCTGTCGAGCCTGACGCAGAGCCTGCTCGACCTCTCGCGGATCGAGTCCGGCGCAATCGTCCCCAAACCGGAGTGCTTCCGGCCCCGCGAGCGCGTCGAGACCCTGCTGCCGCAGATCGCCCCCGACCGGCTGGACGAGGTGCTGGTCGGTGTCCCGCCCGACCTCGAGCTGCGCACCGACCCCGAGGCCGTCGAGCGGGTGCTCTCCAATCTCCTGATCAATGCCCTGCGCTACGGGCGCCCGCCGGTCGAGGTCCGCGCCGAGCTCGAGCCCGTGCGGCTCGTGGTCGAAGACCGCGGGGACGGCGTCGAGGAGGAGTTCGTCGCCAGGCTCTTCGACCGCTTCTCACGCTCGCAGGTCAGCGCGCAGAACGCCGGCGGCGCCGGCCTGGGCCTGGCGATCGCCCGCTCGTACGCACAAGCGCTCGGCGGCGACCTCGTCTACGAGGACGCCCGGCCGGGCGCACGCTTCACGCTCGTGCTGCCGCCCGACACGATCGCGGCCTAGACTACCCGTCGAGCGCCGGCCGCGGGTCGACCGCTGCGCCGCGAAGCAGCACCTCGAAGTGCAGGTGCGGGCCGGTCGTATTGCCGGTGGCACCGACGAGGCCGACGGTCGCGCCGGCGCCCACGCGCTGGCCCACCTTCGCCCGCACCGCCGAGAGGTGTGCGTAGAGCGTCTTGAGGCCCGCGCCGTGGGAGACCACCACCGACGTCCCCCAGCCGCCGCCCAACGGCCCCGCCCAGGTGACGACGCCGGGCGCAGCAGCGCCCACCCGAGTGCCGGCGGCAGCCGGGAAGTCGAGACCCGTATGGAAGCGGTTGCCCCGCGGGCCGAAGCCGTCGGTGGGCGGGACCGAGACGGGCGCACGCAGGCGCATGGGGCTCTGCGGCGGCGCCTGGCGGAGTGCGGTGAGATCGGACGAGCCGACCAGGCCGTCGCCGGCGAGCCCGGCCCAGCGCTCGAACTTCCGTAGCGCCCGCTCCGTGCGGGCGCCGAACGCACCGTCGATCGGGCCCGACGGGAAGCCGTGCCACGCGAGCATGAACTGGACGGCGGCCACGTCCCAGCCGACGCTGCCGACGCCGACGGTGCGGCTGCCGAGCAGGTGCTTGCCGAACCGGCCCAACGCCCGGCGAACCTTCCCGCCGACGAGCCCGTCAACCGGCACGCCGGCGGTGCCACGGAGCGCCTTGACGCCCCGAACCGTGGCGGGGCCGCCGACGCCGTCGACCGAGCCCGCGTAGACGCCGCGAGCTCTCAGCCCGACCTGCAGCGCGGCCACGTCGGGATCACGGGCGAGCCCGGACGTGCCGAAGGAAGAAGCAGCGTTGACGGAGGACGCGGCCCCCGCGACCGCGACCACCACCGCCGCCGTGAGGCCAAGAAGGAGCTTCATTGACGATGGCGAAGATCGGATGTTCGCCTCGAACGAGCGACCCTCATTCGAGGGTCAAGGCTCGAAGGCGTGCCGCCACGACGCCGGCTGACCATGCGCAACCCTCCCACGGTCGCCAAGGCGCCGTTTCACCAAGCCCGCGCCGTGAGAAAGACAGCCTGTGAAGCTGAGCTATCTGCTGAAGGGCTTCCCCGGGCACCCGCTGCATCCGCCGCTCACGGACGCGACCATCGGGGCGTACACCGTTGCCTTCGTCTTCGCCGTGCTCAGCGTGCTCGGAGTGTCGGATGAGAACACGGCGACCGGGTGGTGGCTGGCGCTCCTCGTCGGGCTGGTGATCACCGGGCCGACTGCGCTCGCCGGCTTCGCCGACTGGCTGGACATCTCCCGCGGAACGCCGCTCTGGCGGACCGCGACCTCGCACATGCTGGCGATGCTGACCGCGACAGCCTTCTTCTTGCTGGCAGCCGGCGTCGGCCACGCGGGGTACGGCGACGGCGAGGTCAACACGGCGGGCTGATCTTCACAGCGCTCGGTTACGCGATGCTGACGCTCGGCGGCTGGCTCGGAGGCTCGATCGTCTTCGTCCACGGCATGCGCGTGCTCAATCTGGTGGACGAGCCCGCACGCCGAGCAGCACTCCCGGGCGGCCGCGAGAAAGAGCAGGCCGAGGCCTGACCGAGTTAGTGGCAGAGTGCCACTAACTCCCTGGCGCACCGCGCATCGGGCTCGACCACCGACCCGCGACTCTTGTGGCTCTCAGCCACTAACCGGTTCGCGGTGGCGCCCGCGGCGACTACGTTGACCTGGTGCGCCGCCTGCTCGTCGTCGCCTGCTCGATCGTGTTCGTGGACACGATCCTGTACGCCGCGCTGACGCCGCTCCTGCCGGGGTACGTCGAGGAGTTCGAGCTCTCGAAGACGGCCGCCGGGGCGCTCGTGGCCGCGTACGCGGCGGGGGCGCTCGTCGGCGGGCTGCCCGGCGGCGTGCTCGCGGCACGCCTCGGGCCTCGCACGGCTGCCGTGATCGGCCTCGGGACCACGGCGCTCGCGAGCGTGGTCTTCGGCCTCGCCGACGAGGCCTGGATGCTGGGGTTGGCGCGCTTCGTGCAGGGCTTCGGCAGCGCGCTCTCGTGGGCCGGCGCGCTGGCGTGGCTGGTGGCGTCGGCGCCGCGCGAGCGACGCGCAGAGATGATCGGCACGGCGATGGGCGTCGCGATCGCGGGCGCAGTCCTCGGGCCGGTGCTCGGGGCGGCGGCGGACGTGACCGGCGCCGGCCTCGCCTTCGGAGGCGTCGCCATCATCGCCGGCGGTCTCGCGACCGTCGCCATGCGGATGCCGGGGCCGCCCCGCTCCGACAGCGACCTGTCGACGCTCACCCGCGTCGTCCGCGACCGACAGCTTGTCGGCGGGCTCTGGCTCGTCACGCTGCCGGCGCTCCTCTTCGGCGTCGTCGCCGTGCTCGTGCCCCTGGAGCTGGACGAGCTCGGCTGGAGCGCGGTCGCGATCGGCGCGCTCTGGCTCGGCACCGCTGCCATCGAGAGCGTGATGAACCCGCTGCTCGGCCGCTTCGTCGACCGGCGCGGGCGGCTACTACCGGTGCGTGCCGCACTCGTCGGCTCGCTCGCGGTCTGCATTGCGTTCGCGTGGGCGAGCTCGGCGCTCGCGGTGGCCTCGCTCGTCGTGATCGGAGGCATCGCCTTCGGCGCGCTGTTCACGCCGGGTCTCGCCATCGTGTCCGACGGCGCCGACCAGGTGGGCGTCGCTCAGGCGCTCGCGTTCGGCGTGATGAACGCGGCGTGGGCGGTGGGCAACCTGCTCGGCCCGGCCGTCGGAGGTGCGCTGGCCGGCGCGACCAGCGACGCCGTCGCGTACCTCGCAGCCGCGGTGTTGTGCGGCCTCACGCTCGCGACTGTGGCGCGGCTGCGGCCCCAGCCCTCGCCCGGCTGACGGCTACTCGCCGCCCGCCGCGCCGGCGAGGAACTCGCGGCAGAGCGAGCGCCCGAGCGCGTTCCAGGTCTCGATCTGGCGCACCGTCTCCGCGCGCTCGGCAGCTGGATCGCCGAGCTCGTCGGAGCGCCGCAGGATGAAGTCGTCCACCTGCTCGGCCGTGACCTCCGGGTGGAACTGCAGCGCCCACGCGTGGGCGCCGATGCGGTACGCCTGGCTGTAGCGGTTGCGTGCAAGCTCGACGGCACCCGGCGGCGGCTCCCACGAGTACGCGTGCGACTCGAAGGCGCGGAAGCGGTCGGGCCAGGAGCGGAAGAGCTGATCGACCTTGCCGGCCTCGGTGAGCTCGACGTCTGCCCAGCCTCGCTCCGGCTCGTCGATCGGGTACACGCTGCCGCCGGCCGCGCGCGCGACGAGCTGCGCGCCGAGGCAGATGCCGAGCAGCGGCGTCTCCGCCTCGAGCGCCACCTCGAGCAGGCGGAGCTCGTCGGCGAGCCACGGCTTCTCGGACTCCTCGTCGGGATGCGTGCGGCCCCCGAAGCACATGACCGCGTCGTAGCCGGCGTCGGGCGGAGGCCCGAGCGAGGCCTCCCACTCGACGAGGTCGTGGCCCTCCTCGCGGATCACGTCCGCGAAGAAGCCCGGCCCGAAGTAGACACCGTGCACGAGCGCCAGCACCCGCATGCGTGCAGTCTGCAGGCCGGCGGCACGGTTCGGCGCGTTCGTGCGCGGGTAGACCCTGCCCATGGCCGACGCTGTCGAGCAGTACGGGCTGATTGCTCTCTTCCTGATCCTGGCCGTCCAGGCCGCAGGCGTGCCCGGCCCGCCCGGCAAGACGGCGCTCACGGTGGCCGCCGTGCTGGCCGCAGACGGCCGGCTCGTGCTCTGGGAGGTGCTCGGCGTCGCGGTGCTCGCGATCTTCGTGGGCGGCTGCGTCGGCTACGTGGTCGGGCGCACCGCCGGCCGCCGGCTGATCCGGCAGCCGCGTATTGCCGCACGCGTCGAGACGCCGCTGGTCGTCGCCGAGCGCTTCTTCGACGCCCACGGCGGCAAGGCGCTCGTGGTCGCCCGCTTCTTCCCCGGCGTGAAGGTCGTGATCACCCTGGCGGCGGGCATCGTGCGGATGCGCTCGCTGCTCTTCGCCGTCTGGCATCTGGTGGCGGCGGTGGTGTTCGCGGTCGGCTGGGGCCTGACGGCGTACGTGGCAGGAGCCGCGACGCTCCGGCTGATCGAGCGGATCGGCCTGTACGCGCTCGTTCCGCTCGCTGTCGTGGCCGTCGTGGTTTGGCGGTTCCGGCGCCGACTCGCGCCGCGGGTTCAGCGCATGCTCGGAACGCGTCTGACAGGCGGCGGGGCCGCCGGCTCAACGGAAGACGAGCGCCACCAGCTGGCTCCCGGCGGCGAGCACGTAGTGCACGGTCGGGACCGTGTACGCGCCTCTCAGACCCGGCACGGTGCGCCGGTACTCGAGCAGGAGCGCCTCTCCGGCCGGTAGTCCCCCGCGCGTCGGCCACGTGAACGTCGGCAGCCCCTCCAGCTCGCGCTTTGCGCCTCCTGCCTGTCCGGCTCGCGGCTGTGCGGACAGGTTCCGGGGTCAGACCCTGATACCACCTCCGCGCGCACGTGCGCGTGACAAGTCTGTGCCAACCTTCCCCCGCCCGGCCGTGCGGGAGAGGCTCGCAAGGACGTGGCAGCCGGCGATACCATGACGCTCCTGCGACTCTCGCGATGCGCGGTACCCGGGCCGTTAGCTCAACTGGCAGAGCAGGGGACTCTTAATCCCAAGGTTGGAGGTTCGAGTCCTCCACGGCCCATGAAAAAGACGTGCTCGTCGGCCTGCTTTGATCCCGCACACGTGTGCGCCTATTCCCGCCTCGGGAACAAGCTGCCCGGCTCTCGGTCCAGGCCACTACTGGGCGAGGCCGGCAACGGCGTCCTGAGCTCGTCGCTGGTCCTCGCTGTCAGGCCTCCATTGGAGGAGGGCAGATGCTGCCCGCGAACAGCGTTTGCATCATGACGAGTCGGCAGTCCCCGCCGAAAGACCGCTTGGAGGCAGACGGTTGGCTGGCGTCGGGATCCGACGGTGACGCCGACGAGCGCGACCGAGCTGCTGGAAAGCGCGACCGCGCTGCTCACGAGCGGGACCGGGCCGCCCACGAGCGAGACGAGGCTGCGCGCGGATTGTGGCTGAGCGACCGCAAGGAGGCGGCGCAAGACCGCGAGCAGGCCGCTGCCGACCGAGCCGACGCCGCGCGCGATCGCGCGCAGGCCATGCGCGACCGCGAGCAGGCGAGCCTTGATGATCTGACGGGAGCGCTTCGGCGTGATCGTGGGATGGCGGATCTCGAGCGGGAGCTCGATCGATCCCGACGAGCGAATGGGCGACTCGTTCTCGCCTTCGTGGACGTCGACCGTCTCAAGGCGGCTAACGACACCGAGGGCCACGCTGCGGGCGACCAGCTGCTCCGCGACGTCGTAGCGGCGCTGAAAGGCGGCCTCCGCTCATACGACCTCGTCATCCGCTATGGAGGCGACGAATTCCTTTGCGCGCTCCCCGACACCGATGTCGAGACCGCTCGAGGCCGTTTTGACGAAGTGAGGAAAACGCTGGCCGCGAGGAGTCCGCGCGGGTCTGTGACTGTCGGGCTGGCGGCACTTCGCATGCGGACACGCTCGGGCAGCTTGTAGCGCGTGCTGATGCTGCCCTCTATGCAAGCCCTCGGCGCGTTGAGCGCGAAGTTGATTCTCGAGCTCGCCGTGGAGTGCCGTACGCAGAGTCCTCTTTCTCACGCTGAGGCCCAACTGCGTCGTCGATCGGCGGCCGCCTTGCGGACGCCACGGCGGTCAGCAAGCAAGTGCCAGCGACCAGGGGCTGCGGCGAGCGCCCCGGGTTGGCGTGCCGGTCTCGTGGTGGCGTGCGGCCAGGCGGCTCTGCCAGAGATTCGATTGGGCGCGAGCCGCTGCTGGCAAAGGGGAGCTGCTACTCGTTTCACGCCGAGCCTCTAGCCGAGCCAGCGGCGGCGCCCCGTGGCAGGGACTTGCGAACGACCACCGATAATCGGCCCTTATGACCGAGAGGTCCCAGACCGAGCGCCTCCGTGGACTAGTCAACGCCGGCATTGCTCTCAGCTCCGAGCTCTCGCTCGACGACCTGCTGAAAAAGCTGGCGGAGACGGCGGCCGGCTTGACCGGCGCCCGTTACGCGGCGCTCGGCGTCATCGACGAGACTGGCACGGGCCTCGAGCGTTTCGTCCACACCGGCATCGACGACGAGACGGTAGACGGATCGGCGAGCTTCCGCGCGGGCGCGGCATCCTCGGTGCGCTGATCACCGACGCCCGCTCGCTGCGGTTGGCGGCGATCACGGACGATCCCCGCTCGGTCGGCTTCCCACCCAACCACCCGCCGATGCGCGGCTTTCTCGGTGTGCCGATCGTCCTTCGCGGCAGGGCCTATGGAAACCTCTACCTGACCGAGAAGGTCGAGGGCCCGTTCACGGACGAGGACCAAGAGCTGGTCGAGACCCTGGCCAGCCAGGCCGCGGTGGCGATCGAAAATGCACGCCTCTACGAGTCCGCAACCAACTGGTCGGCGCAGCTCGAAGCGCTGAACGAGGTCGGCGCGGCGCTGGCCGGCGAGATCGAGCTACCTCGTCTCTTGAAGCTCATCTCCCGGCGGTTGCGCGGCCTGATCAACGCGCGGGTGGTGACGATCGCCCTGCCTACACCCCACGGCACGCTGCGGGTTGAGGCGGCGGACGGTGACGCGGCCGACGAGGTCCTGGGACTGCAACTCGAGCGGGTCGGGTCGAAGAGCGGTGGTGTTCTCGAGCGCCGGCGCGCGGAGCGAGTCGACTCGCGGACGATCCCGAAGTCGACCAGGAGGCCACCCGCGCGCTCGGTGCTCGCACGGGTCTCTATGTCCCTCTTCTGGCCCGCGGCCGCTCGATCGGCGTCATCGGCGTCCACGACAAGGAAGGCGAAGACCCTCGCTTCAGCGACGACGACCTGCGCCTTGCTGAGACCTTCGCCACGCGCGCCGCGGTTGCCGTCGACCTTTCGGCCCGTGTCGCCGGCGACGCGCTGCGCCGGATCGTCGAAGCCCAAGAGCTGGAACGTCGGCGCCTGGCGCGTGAGCTCCACGACCAGACCGGTCAGGAGTTGACCTCCGTTCTCCTCGGCCTGAAGGCGGTCGGCGAGGCGAAGGGCGACGCCGAGCGCTCCGAGGCGCTGGCCGCGGTCCGTGAGCAGGTCGTCGAGACGCTGCACGACGTGCGCCGCTTGGCCGTCGAGCTGAGGCCGAAGGCCCTTGACGACTTCGGTCTCGTGCCGGCCCTCGAGCGCCTGCGCCACAGCTTCGCCGAGCAGACCGGCATGCGGGTCGACCTCGAGTCGCAAGTCCGCGAACGGCTGCCGACCGAGGTCGAGACCGCCCTCTACCGCATCGTCCAGGAGGCGCTGACCAACGTGGTCAAGCATGCCCAGGCGAACGCCGTCAGCATCGTCCTGGCTGCAAAGGCCGGCGCGGTTACCGCTCTGATCGAGGACGACGGCCGCGGCTTCACCCCCGACGGCGGTGGCGACGGTCTCGGGCTCCTTGGTATGGGCGAACGTTTGGCGCTCCTGGGGGGCAGGCTGAAGGTCGAGTCCAAGCCAGGTGCCGGGACGACGATCGTCGCCGAGGTGCCCTTGCCATGAGCGTAACGCCCATCCGCGTTCTGATCGTCGACGACCACGCCGTCGTCCGGAGCGGCCTTCGCAAGGTGCTCGAGTCCGAAGCCGACATCGAGGTCGTCGGCGAGGCCGGCGATGCCAGGCACGCCGTCTTCGAGACGCGGGCGCAGAAGCCCGACGTGATCCTGATGGACGTCGTCATGCCGGGAAAGAGCGGCATCGAGGCGACTCCGGAGGTTCTCCAGGACGCCCCCGATGCCAAGGTCCTGATCCTCTCGATGCAGGACGACCCCAACTATGTGCGCGAGGCCTTCGCCGCCGGCGCAGCCGGATACATCCTCAAGGAGGCTGCCGACACCGACGTCGTTGCCGCCGTACGCGAGGTGGCGAGCGGCGGGCGGTACGTGCACCCCACCCTCGGCGCGCGCATGATCGCCGCCGACGCCGAGGAGCGGAAGCGAGCCGAAGACGACCCGCTCTCAGACCGCGAGCGCGACGTCCTGCATTTGCTCGCCTTGGGCCATACCAACCAGGAGATCTCGGAAAAGCTCTTCATCTCGGTCCGCACTGCCGAGACGCATCGCGCGCACATCATGCAGAAGCTGCGCCTCTCGACCCGTGCCGAGCTCGTTCGCTATGCGCTCGAGCACGGCCTGCTCGAGATCGAACAGGACGACTGACCGGCGCGAGAGGCTCCGCGTCGAGCTGACGCTCCGGCAGCTACCAGCTCTTGATGCCCGCGACTGGCTCTCGGGTCGCCGCACGCGCACGCGGGCGTCGACGGCGACGCAGCCGTCTGGAAGCGCGAGCACCGGGTTCAGGTCGAGCTCCGCGAGCGCTGGGCATGATCGTCGCCCAGGCGCGAGAGCCGGCAGACGAGATCGACGAGCGAGGCCACGTCGGCCGCCGGCGCGCCGCGGAAGCCGTTGACGAGGCGGCCAGCCTTGCCGGTCGTGATCAGCTCCTCGGCGTCGACGTCGGTGAGCGGCGCGATGCGGAAGGCGGCGTCGCCGATCAGCTCGGCGAAGACGCCGCCGGGGCCGAACGCGACCAGCGGGCCGAAGACGGGATCTTGGACGAGGCCGGCCAGCAGCTCGGCGCCGCCTCTGGATCATCGGCTGGACGATCACCGGGGGCGCCGATCTTTGCGACGGCAGCGCGGACTGCATCGGCGTCGCCGACGCTCGAGCGCGATGCCATCGCTTTCGGTCTTATGCACGCCGGCGGCGGCGGTCTTGACGACGACGGGGTAGCCGAACGCGGCGCGGCTTCGATCGCCTCATCGGCCGAGTGCGCGACTACCTCGCCGACAAGCGGGATCCCGTACGCAAGCAAGAGGGCGCGCGCGTCGGCCGGGCTCGAGCCAGGCGTCGTCTCGATCGGCCAGCACTCGGTCGATGACCGCCGCGGCTGCTGGCGCGGTCGACGTCCAGCTCGGGAACGGAGCCGAGCGGGCGACGCAGCCAGTCCGCCCGCTCGGCGGCTCGACCGAGGGCGCGCGCGGCCGACTCGGGGTAGACGAAGGCTGCGGCAGCCGCGGCGTCGCGCGCGGAGCGCCTCTGGGATGCCCTCGGCGCTCATGACGACGGCGAGAACCGGCTTGTCGCCGCCACCGGCACGGGCGACAGCCGCGGCGACCTCGTCAGCCGTCGCGCTCACCGCCGGGACGAACAGGACGATCACGGCATCGACGCCGGGGTCTTCGAGCACCAGCGGCAGCGCCGCCTCGTACGAGGCGCAGTCGCTGAGCCGAGCATGTCGACCGGGTTCGCGAGGCTCGCCTCGACCGGCAGGAGCGCCGCGAGTCGCTTACGGGTCTCTTCAGCGAGCGGCGGGCAGCGTCAGACCGGCCGCCTCGCAGGCGTCGGCGCACATGATCCCGAGTCCGCCGGCATTGGTCAGCACCGCGACGCCGCGGCCCGCGAGCGCCGGCTGCGTCGATGAGCAGCGTCGCGACGTCGACGAGCTCCTCGAGCGAGCCGGCGCGGATGACTCCGGCCTGGTGGAAGAGCGCGTCGACGGCCGCCTCGGAGCCGGCCAGGGCCGCTGTGTGCGAGCTGGCCGCGCGAGCGCCGGATCGCCGTCGTCCCGCTCTTGACGGCGAGGATCGGCTTGCTGCGCGCGACGCGGCGCGCGAGCGTCGGCGAACTTGCGCGGGTTGCCGAACGACTCGACGTACAGCAGCACGACTTCCGTCCGGGGGTCGTCCTCCCACCACTCGAGCAGGTCGTTCGACGAGACGTCGGCCTTGTTGCCGATCGAGACGAACGCCGACAGTCCGAGGCCGCGCGACTCGGCGGCCTCGAGCATGGCCAGCCCGAGCGCGCCGCTCTGAGACGAGAAGCCGATGTTGCCGCCGGCGCCCGGCGCGACGCGAAGGTCGCGTTCAGCTCGCGTCGCCGCCGACGCGACGCCGAGGCAGTTGGGCCCGATCAGACGCGCGCCGTGAGCGCGGACGAGCGCGAGCAGCTGACGCTGCCGCTCGTCTCCTTCGCGCCGACCTCGGCGAAGCCTGCGGAGATGACGACCAGCGCCCGTACGCCCTTGCGCAGCGCCGACTCGGCCGCCTCGAGCACGGCGGCCGCGGCACGCAGACGCACGGCCAGGTCGACGCCTCGGGGATCTCGTCGATCGACCGGTAGGCCGCGCACGCCGGCGACCGGCTCGCCGTTGCGGTTGACCGGATAGGCGTGGCCCGCTGAAGTCGCCGGCGAGGATGTTGCGGAAGAGCTCACCGCCGATCGTGCCGCGCCGCGGCGACGCGCCGAAGACGGCGACCGACGCCGGCTCGAAGAACGGCCGCAGCGATGCGACGACCGCTGTGTGGTCGCGCTCCTCGACCGTGCCGCGTAGCTCGCGTCGCCGCGATCGGGAACGTCACCTCGACCTCGCCGCCCGTCGAGCGTCCGCGAGGCACGCTGAAGCCGGCCTCCGAGAAGACGCCCAGCATCGGCTCGGTTGTCGGCGCATCACCTCGGCGACGAAGCGCTCGATCCCGTGCTCGGCCGCGCGTGCCGCGAGCTGCTCGAGCAGCCGCGTGCCGATGCCGCGCCCCTGGTAGCCGTCGGCGACGGCGAAGGCGACCTCGGCCGACCTCGCGGTCGCGGAGGCGCACGTAGCTGGCCAGAGCGACGACCCGCTCGCCGTCGTCGGTGCGACTGCCCCGATCAGCGCCCCGCGCTCCGACCCAGTCCGGCTCGAGGTCCGGCGCGACGAGCTCGCGCGTCGACCGCGGGCTGGCCGTGGAAGCGCAGGTAGAGGCTCTCGTCCGAGAGCTCGCCGAAGAAGCGGACGAGCAGCGCTCGCGTCGTCACGCGCCGGCGGGCGCAGGCGCAGCGTGCTGCCGTCGCGCAGGATCACGTCGACGGCGGCGTCCTGCCTCGATGGTCGAGCCGCTGGCTCTTCTTCATGGCCTGGTCATCGTCGCGAACCGCCAGGCGCTAGTGGGACATCGTCCCCTTGGGGTTGCCGACCTTGAGCAAGCCGACCTGGCCGAGATCGACGTGCGCGAACGCGTGGCGAGACGAACGGGTAGAGGCCTTCCTCGTCGAGCTTGACGTCGAAGACGCCGCCGCCACCGGCAGGAACGAGCACCGTCTGGACGCCGTTCTGGGGCGGGTTGGTCAGGTCGCCGTTCACCCAGGCGCGGTCGAGCATCCCGCCGACGACGTGGAAGTTCGTTGTTCGTGTCGGGCCGGCGGCGACGACCTAGAAGCGGGTCGTGTCGCCGGGCTTGGCGGTCAGCGGGTGCGTGACGTACTGATTGGCGTAGCCGTTGAAGGTCACCCAGTCGGGCATCATGCGCGCGCGCCTTCGTCATGTCGAGCGACGCCGGCTCCTTGATCCCGTCGCCTGTTCAGGTACCACTCGCTGGCGACGAGCACGTACTCGTTGTCGACCGCCGGCAGCGGCTTCGTCGGATCGACGACGATCGCGCCGTACATGCCGTTCGCGATGTGTGCCAGCACCGGCTTGGTGCCGCAGTGGTACATGAAGACACCGGGGTCGGCCGCCTTGAAGCGGAAGGTGAACGACTCGCCCGGCATCACGTCCTTGAAGGCGACGTTCGGCGCGATCCGCGCGGCGTGGAAGTCGATCGAGTGCGGTATCGCTCCACCGTTCGTCAGCGTCATCTCGACCGTCTGGCCCTCGCGCACGTGGACGACCGGGCCGGGGGCGCCGTGGCCGTCGAAGGCCCAGGTGTTGTACTCGACGCCTGGCGCGATCTCGACCGTCATGTCCTTCAGGGTCATCTGCACCTTGACCAGGTCGCCGGCCGGGACGCGGCGGCAGCGCCGCGTCGTAGGCCTTGTGCGCCTCAGCAAGCTCCTGCGCGTTCTCCGGCACGACGCCGGCGAAGCTGTTCAGCGGCAGGGCGGTGTTGTGATCGGTCGCGTGGTTGGGCGGCCGCTGCCGGCGTGGCTGCGTCTGCCCCGGGAGCTGAGTCGCGCGCCGTCGCGGGCGTCCGCCCACATCATCAGCGCAAAGAAGCCGACGACAGCGACGGCGATGCCGAGCAGCATCGATGCGACCTTGAAAAAGGCGCTCGAGTTCGTCTCGGTGGGCTCGTGGGCGGCGGTGGTTGCGGGGTGTGAAGCCATGGCGGGCTGATCTCCTTTCGATCAGGTGGTCTGACTCGAAGGTAGGACGGACGCGCGGTCTCGGCGCCCTGGCAGACCGCAGGTCGATCGGTACATAGCCGTAGACCTTCTCACGGGTTTCCCGCAGACGAGCACTGGACCAGCCGCCGGCTACGCGCGCCTCAGAACCCGAGCCCGAGCCGCGGGCGGGCCTGCGCGGCCTGCCGGAAGCCGAGCATCCCGATCGGGCGCTCGCCGTCGACGACCGGCAGGTGGTGGATGCCGTGCTCAGCCATCAGCATGAAGGCGTCCTCAACCGTTGGTCTGGACCGAGACCGCGATCGGCTCGGCGGTCATCCACTCGCGGACGCGCGCCTCGCTGGGATGGACGCGGCCGGCGAAGGCGCGCAGGAGATCGCGCGAGGTGAGGATCCCGATCAGGTGCCCGTAGGCGGCGACGGCCGCCGAGCCGGCGTCGGCAGCGCGCATCTTCTCGGACACCTCGCCAAGTGTGTCCTCCGGCGCGACGACGAGCGCGTCGGCAGCCATCAGCTCGCCGACCGAGCGCCCTTCCCCGCCTCCCGTATCGATCGCCGCCCCGAGCGGCTTCAGGGAAGTCGAGCTCGACCTCGATCTGGACAGTCGCCCGGCGACTCGGCCTGCTCGGCCGGGGCTCTCGATGCCGGCGATCGCGGCCAGGAAGGGAGCGAGGTAGCGGCCGACGATCTTCCCCGGCGGCCACCAGAGTGGCTCGGGGCTGATGGTTGCGGCTTCCCCGACGCCCGGGTGATCTCGTGGCGGAGGTAGCGCGGCTGGCCGCCGGTCAGGAGGAGCCCGCGCAGCACCGGGCCGGAACGGCTCGGGCGCGAGGTCGGCGCCGGCGCACGCGGCGATCCTCGGCCGCCGCGTCCGCTTGCTGGGTGGCGATGCCTCCCTGCTTGACCGGGAAGTTGGTGATGTCGCCGGCGGCGAAGACGTCATCGAGGCCGCGCACGCGCCCGTACTCGTCGACGGGGATGAATCCGTCGCGGCGTCTGTGGTAGGCCGTCGAGCCGCGGGCCGCGAAGCAGAGGCAGCGCAACGACGCGGTCGGCAGCGAGTCTGTCCCTCGGGCACCAGCCGCCAGCCCGCCGTCGACGACGTCACTCGGATAGGTAGCGGTGCGAAGCGCGACTCCGCTCTCGTCGAGCAGCTCGCGCACCGCCTCGCTGCCGGCGTCACCGAACAGCTGCAGCGGCTCCTCCTCGGGCGTGACCAGCGCAAGCTCGACGTCCAGCTCGTGCGCGCGTGAGTAGGCCGCCGTCATCAGCGCGAGCTCGTAGATCGGCAACGACCAGACCGCACCCGCTCGGGACGACGAAGGCGACGCGGCGCACAGCACCGGCGTCGATCTCCTCGAGCAGGCGCGCGCATCCTGTCCGTATCGGCCGGGCCTCGGAAGGTCAGCGCACCCGGGACGGCCACGGCCGGCACGGCGCCGAAGGCGACGAGCAGGACGTCGTACGGCAGGTCCCCGACCGAAGTGTGAGCCTCATGGCGCCTCGGCGTCGACGCCGAAGCTCGCCCAACGAGAACGAAGCGCCGGCTTCGGGAGCCAGCTGCGGCTCAGCTCGAAGTGCCGCGCCTCACCGAGGGCGAACGGCTCGGCGACCGACAGCGGGCGGTACCAGAAATGCGGCTCCGAACCGAGGAGCTCGACCGATACACGCTCCTCGGCGAGCGCGCGAAGCGCCAGCGCGGCTTCGAGCGCGGCCACGCCGCCGCCGGCGATCAAGACCCGAGTCGCCATCACAGCCCTAACTCGATGCGGCGCGTCTCGGCGTGCTGATCCGGTACATGAGAGCTAGTCTCTCTGCGCGCGCGGACATCCATCCGGGGCGGGCCGCGCTCAGGCTGCGGGTAACCCGCGAGCCTCCTTTGGTCGGCGTCAGTCGCCGGACTCGCTGTCCATACTCCGGCCAATCAAGTCCGGCGAGCCGAGTCGCGCAGACCGTTGCGGCTTTCCGTGATCGTGTTCAGCAGAATCAGGCCGCATGGGTCGCGCGGCATCGACTTCTCCTCGTTAAATACCGAGGGCGGCCGAAGCCGCCCTCGGTCGGGGCACGAGACCCGTTCTAGCTTGTCGCGGCGACCGCTGGTCGCGGTGTCGTCTTGCTTGCAGCGGCTTCCTTCTCCGTCTCGCGGCTGCGCAAGGCGCCGCCGAGAGCCAGAATGATGAAGCCGAGGCCGCTGAGCAGGAGCGCGATTCCGACCACGATTCCGAACAGGGCCATCTGCTCGGCCATGAACGACATGTTCAGTGCGGTCGAGAGTGCGGTGGCCGTGACCCAGGTATTGCGGGCCGCGTTGGACACCGGGTTGCCCTCGTCGTCCTTCAGCGCCAGGGCCTCGTCGCTGGTGCCGGCCGGGTTCTCCGGGTCGTCAGCGGAGACGAAGCGTCCCATCTCTGCGTAGGCCAGGCCGCCGGATCCCTCGAGCGCATGCTCGTGGATGACCTGGGCGAACGCCCGCGCCTGCGTACCGGTCGTGAGCGGCTCCTCGGCCCACTGGGACGCATACTTGGCGACTGCCGGGTCGTCAGCAGCGCCGAAGACGATCTGCTCCTGCTTGAGGCTGTCGCGGACCGTCGCGCGGCCGTCGACGCCCATGTAGATCGCAGCGACGCCGAAAGCGACCAGCACAACTCCGGCAATGACTCCACCAATCTCGAGTAGCTTCCTCATCTCGTGCCTCCTTCTTCGTTTGGTACACCAAACGTAGATCGGGTGTGGGGCGCCTCCATCAGGGGCCATTCACATGACTGGTTGCGGGTTACCCGCACCTTTCGTTGCCCGGACGTCTAGCCTACAGCCCGAACCCGACCGCCGGCACACGCGCGGCTCCGGGCGCTCCCACGCGTAGACGACCTCAGCGAGGCGCGGCGGCCCGGCGACGAGGTCGTGCCAGGCAACCGCGACGGTCCAGGTGTCGACCTGGCTAAGTAGCGTCGCTAGGCCCTCCTCGGACTGGGTCTCGAAGACGAAGATCGCCTCCTGCTCGGTCAGCAGGAGCTGGTGCCGAACGGCGCCGTCTCGCCGGGTCGAACGGCGGCCCGTGAGCCACCAACTCGCGAACGTCGACGACGGCGCCTCCTTCAGCGGTACGACGACCGTCGCCGTCGCGGGGCGGCAGCGCAGAAGTCCTCGAGAGCGTTCGACGACCTCCTGCACGATCCCGCGCCCATCCCGGCGCCCGAGACGGTACGGCCCGTCTGCGCGCTCAACGACGAGCGTCGGGCGGCCATCGAGACGGTCGGGGCCACTACCCCGACCCGAAGACTCGCACCCCTCGTAGCCGATCTGCCGGTCGACGGCGGGCCCTTCGCGTTGCCGGCCCTCAAGCCGAGGGTGCGCACGCCGAGCGTCAGGCGGCCAAGATACGTCTGCCCGTCGGGCTCACGCCACTTCACCGCGTAGGTCGGCTTCATGATGCTGCCGCGGCCAGTCGGAAAACAGGGTGACGGCGGGCCTCAGCGGTCTGCGACGCGAGTCTGGCTTGCTCAGTGAGCACGTTCATGACGCGTCTCTTCCACGCCAGCGGCCGCGCCGACCGGCACCAGCTGCCGGTGCTTCGCACCTTCGAGCACGACCTTGAACGCACCGGTCTCCGTGGCGGCGCTGAAGGCGTCGTATGCCTCCTCCGCCTGCTCGAGAGCGAAGCGGTGGGTCACGAAAACGAGCGGGTCGAGCTTTCCAGCACTGACCAGACTCATCAGGCGCGGCGTCGAGGAGGTATCGACGAGCCCGGTGGTGATCGTCACGCCCTTGATCCAGAGGCGCTCGAGATGCAGCGTCGCCGGCTTGCCGTGAACGCCGACGTTGGCGACGTGCCCGCCGGAGCGGACGATGTCGGTGCAGCTCGAACGTCTCCCGGGATGCCGACTGCCTCAATCGCGACGTCGACCCCGATGCCGTCAGTCAGCTCGAGCACGCGATCACGCGCGGCGTCACCGGTGAGCTCGAGCGCGTTTCGAAGCCCCGCACTCGATCGCCCGGGCCAGCCGTGTGGAATCAAGGTCGATGGCGATGATCCGACTGGGCGTGAACAGAGACGCGGTCAGAATCGCGGCGAGCCCGACCGGGCCGGCCCCGACGATGGGTACCGTTCGCCGGGCTTTACGTGGCCGTTCTGCACGCCGACCTCGAAGCTCGTCGGCAGGATGTCGGCCAGAAACAGGACCTGCTCGTCCGTCAGAGACGGCGGAACCTTGTAGACCGACGTGTCGGCGAATGGAATCCGTGCGTACTCCGCTTGCACGCCGTCGATCAGGTGGCCGAGGATCCAGCCGCCGCCGCCGGTGCAAAGCCCGTAGCGGGCCGCCTTGCACTGCTCGCAGCGGCCACACGAGGTGATGCAAGAGGCCAAGACACGGTCACCGACCGCGACCGTCGTCACAGCCTCACCTACTTCGGTGACGGTGCCGACCGCTTCGTGGCCGAGGATCGTCCCCGGCTTCACCGTCGGCACGTCGCCCTTGAGGATGTGCAGGTCACTGCCGCAGATCGTGCTGGCATCGACCCGGATGATGATGTCGGTCGGCGCCTCGAGCGTGGGCTCGGGCACGTCCTCCCACTGTCGCGAGCCCGGACCATGAAACACGAGAGCCTTCATTGCGCCTCCTTGGTTGCTTTGACTCTGCCCGGTGTGCCCGTACAGCGGATCCGCGCTTTACCGTCAGATCGGTGCGGGAACTACTGAGTGGATCGCACAGCGATCGCTCACCACACACCTTCACGCCCCGGCCCCTCCTGTACGCGCGCACGTTGAAGAGCGTCTCGACCTCGACCTCTACGCCCTCTTCCGGAACGCCGGTGCGGATCGTCTGCTTCGATCGGTGGTCATCGAGTCGCGGCGACCGCGACTACCTGAGTGGGTGAGCTAAGCGAGCAGTGTTGTCCGGCGAGACGACGAGTGGGAGTACGGATTGGAGTACGGGCTTGTCTCCGCTAGCTGCAGCTTGTTGCAGTTCGTTGCAATCGTTGCAAGCACGAACGGGCTCGTTGCAGCGAGTTCCAGTTCGTTGCAGTTTGTTGCAGCGGTTCCGCGCAACTCTCAATCCCAAGGTTGGAGGTTCGAGTCCTCCACGGCCCACTCGATCAAATACACAGCACTCTGAGCTTCGGCTTGATCGCGTCGCTGGGAACTCGTCGCGAGTACCTCAATGCGCCACTTCTGTCGCGGAAGTACGGCGTGCCGCGGCGGCTGCTGCACGAAGGTAGGGATCGCCGAACGGCGCACGCCTCAGTGTAGGGTCCGCTGGGCATAGTCGATTGCCCGCTCGAATGAGAGACCCGCCCTGCAGATCGGCCTCCGCGAACTTCGGATCGGCTTCCGGGAGAAGCGTCTCGTACCGCCCCCGCTCGGAGCCAAGAAGCCGAAAGCCGAGCTCACGCTCGACGCACTCGACCGCAGCCCAAAGGGTCCGGCGGCTCCTGGTCGGCCGTCTAGGGCGGCAATGCTCGAAAGTCCAGCGAGGCAGTCTGCGATCAGCCGCGGGTCCCGAAGCTCCAGAGCTAACCGAGGCCCTCCCGATAATGCGCGCTCGCATCGCTCAATCTTCCTTCGAGGAGTGCGCAGTCCCCGAGGCTGTGAAGCGATGCTGTGAGCTTCGACGTGCTTGCGACTCTGCGCCTGATCGAAACCGCTTGCTCGAAAGCTCCCGCGCCTGCGAGTAATCGCCTGACTCGAGGGCCTTACCCCCGAGATGGTGCAGCGCGCTCGCGATGCCGACTCGTCCCCGATCTCCTCGAAGATCGCAAGGCTCTCCACCTCGCGGCCAAGGCTGAGCAGTGCGTCGGCAATGCCCGGCTTGCGGCCGAGCTTCTGTCTCGAGCAGCAGGCCCTCCTCGTAGAGCATGAGCGCCCGCGGCTCGCCCCCGAGCATCCGAGCAGGTCGCCAGCCTCCCGCAGAGCGTTCGCGCGCAAGAGTGCTGTCCGCCGCCTGGGCCCTTGCCAGGCCTTCCTCATACCAGCTCGCACCCTCCCTCAGGCGGCCTCGCACCGACCAGAGCGGATCGAGCAGAACCGTGAGCGAGAGCGCTTGCTCAGGAGCGCTTTCGAGAAGCCAGGCTAGTGCCACGCGCACATTTGCCAGCTCACGGTCAAGCTGCTCCAGCAGGACCTGCTGCGTCCGGCCCGCGAATCTCGGCATCGACGGTTTGAGCGACCCGAAGGTAATACTCGGCGTGAGCTCGCCGCACCGAGCCTGCCTCGCCGGAGCCATCGAGCCGATCGAGTGCGTACTCGCGGATCGTCTCCAGCATGGAGTAGCGCTCGTCGGAGAAGCGGAGCAGGCTCTTCTCGACGAGCGACTGAAGGGCGTCGGTGTCGGCGCCGCAGACCTCTTCGGCGGCCTCGAGCGTGCAACCCCCTGCAAAGATCGAGACGCGACGGAACAGCTGTTGCTCGTCGGCAGTGAGGAGTTCGTACGACCACTCGATGGTGGCGCGCAGGGTCTGGTGGCGCGGATCGGCGTCGCGACCGCCTTTGAGGAGGTCGACGCGTTGGCAAACGCGCTCGAGGATCTGAGACGGGGAGAGCGCCTTCGTGCGCGCGGCGGCGAGCTCGACGGCAGGGGAAGGTTGTCGAGTCGTCCACAGAGCTCGGCGACCTCGCGGTGGGCTCGAGCTGCGACCGCTCGCAGAAGAGGTCGACGGCGTCGGGCTCGGCCAGCGGAGGAATCTGGTACTCGACCTCGCCGGCCACGCGTAGGAGCTCGCGGGAGGTGACGAGGAGGGTGAGGTTGGGGCAGGCGCTGAGAAGCTCGGAGAGTTGGGGTGCCGCGTCGATCACCTGCTCGAGGTTGTCGACGAGCAGGAGCATCTGTCGATCGCCGATGTGCTCGGCGAGGCCGTCCTTGGCGCCGAGCGTCTGGGAGATCGTCTCGGTGACGAGCGCGGGCTCGCGGAGGGCGGCGAGCCCGACCCAGAAGACCCCAGCCGTCGTAGGAGGGGACAAGTGCGGCGGCGGCTTCGAGCGCGAGCCGGGTCTTGCCCGATCCGCCGGGCCCGATGAGCGTCACGAGACGTGCGCCTCCCGCGATTCGCGAGAGCACTTCGGCGAGCTCCCGCTCCCGACCGACGAAGGAGCTTGCCGGGCGGGGCAGGTTCGTGTTCGAGATCGTCTCGAGCGGCGGGACGTCGAGGGCGGAGTCGTGGCGGAGGATGGCCCGTTCCAGCTCGCTGGAGCGCCGGGCTCGGTTCGATCCCGAGCTCGTCGACGAGTGCTCGGCGCGCATCCTGGTAGGCGTCCAGGGCGTCCGCCTGCCGACCCGACTGGTACAGCGCCGTCATCAGATACCTCCGCAGGCGCTCGCGGAGCGGGTGTTCGGCGACGAGTGCCTCGAGCTCTCCGACCAGCTCGTCGTGGCGCCCGAGTGCGAGGTCGGCGTCGATCCGGAGCTCGAGTGCTGCCAGCCTGATCTCCTCGAGCCGGGCGATCGCCGCCTGGGCGAAGCTCTCGTAGGCGAACTCCGCGAGCGCCGGGCCCCGCCACAGCGACAGCGCCGCGCGTAGCCGCGCCGACGCGTCGTCTGCCAGACCGCGAGCGAGCAGTGCCCGCCCCTCGTCCACCAGCCGCTCGAAGCGGTCGAGATCGAGCGTGTCGGGCTCGACCCGGATGACGTAGCCGGGCGATCTGGTCGTCAGCAGCGTCCTCGGGGAGTGCCTTGCGCAGGCGCGAGACGTTGACCCGCAGCGCGGCGGCAGCGTCCTCGGGCGAGTCCTCGCCCCAGAGCTCGTCGATCAGCCGGTCAGCGGGAACGACCTCATTGGGGTGGAGGAGGAGCAAGGCGAGAAGCGCGCGCAGCTTGCGCCCGCCCAGGGAGACCTCGGCACCTTCGCCCCACACCTCGATCGGTCCCAGGACCCGGAACTCCATGCGCCAGCCTCCAGGCCCGGACGCTAACAGCTGTTACTGGGCTGAAACGGCCCTGAAACGGGCCGTGAAACGGGCCGGATCGACGGTGCCGGCATGGCCGGCACACACGATCACCACAACGCGCGCCGCGTTCTCGGCGCGGCCCTTTTGGTCTTGGTGGCGACGATCCTGCTGGGAGTCGCAGCGTGGACTGCGCTCTCGAGCAGTGCGCATGGAATCGCCGTGCTCAAGGCGAAGGAGCACGAGTGTCCCACAGCGCACCGAGCCGATCCCGTCCATTGAGGCGGCGTTTCGTCGGGAGAGCTACGCGCCCGGGAGCACGGCATCCCTTGTCGTCCACACCCGTGCTCGTCAGCTCACGCTGCAGGTGTTTCGCGTCGGCCCGGAGCGTACGTCGACGATGGGGAACATCACCATGAACGGCGTCCCCGTGACCAAGAAGCGCGCGGTCGGCTCGAGCGTGGGCCACCGGGTGCTCCAGGTGTGGGTGGGAGGGTGGCCCAGCGGTCTCTACTTCGCGCGGCTCGTCGCGCTCGACGGGCGCGTCGGCTTCGCGCCGTTCGTCGTGCGGCCCAAGCGCTTGGGCCGGCACAGAGTCGCCGTCGTGCTGCCGACGCTGACGTGGCAGGCGTACAACCTGCGCGACGGCGACGGCGACGGGAAGGGCGACAGCTGGTATGCGGGCGGGCGCAAACGGGTCGTGCAGCTCGGTCGCCCGTACCTGAACCGTGGCGTGCCGCCCTACTTCCGCTGCTACGACCTTCCCTTCCTCAACTGGCTCGCGCGGACCGGGCGCAAGGTCGACGTCCTCGCGCAGTCCGATCTCGAGCATGCACCGAGCGCCGCCGCGCTGGCTGCCAGCCTACGACCTGATCGTCTTCCCCGGACATCACGAGTACGTGACGACCCGCGAGTACGACCTCGTCGAGGGCTACCGAGACCTGGGCGGCAACCTCATGTTTCTCTCGGCCAACAACTTCTTCTGGCGCGTCGTCAGGCGCGGCGACACGATCGTGAAGACGAAGCAGTGGCGAGATCTGGGCCGGCCCGAGGCCGCTCTGCTCGGAGTGCAGTACCGCGGCAACGACGGCGGCGGGCGACGTGCTCCCTGGACGCTGACGAGGCGCGCCGGCGACACGGTGGGTGTTCGCCGGCACCGGGCTCGACCCGGGAGAGCGGTTCGGCGACAACTGGGGCATCGAGATCGACCACACAGACGAGAGCTCGCCGTCCCAGGTGCAGGTGCTCGCGGAGATCCCAGACCTGTACGGGCCGGGGTTCACCGCCCAGATGACCTACTACGAGACAGAGAGCGGCGCCCGGGTGTTCTCCGCGGGCGCGTTCTCGATCGCTGGACAGATCGGCGACCCGCACGTCAGTCGAGTGGTCGCAAACCTCTGGCGGAGGCTCGCCGCGGAAGCTGACGCCGCGCTGCGCGGCGTCGCCGCCTGCCGACCCGGCGGTGACGCCGTCGCGGGTCTGAAACGGACCTGAAACGCGCCGGGTCGACCATCGCATTCGACAGTCGAACCTCAGCAAGGGAGGCACGCAATGAAAGCTCGACACGCCATACTCGTCGCGCTCGCTGCGGCGGTCACGCTGACGTCCGTCGGCGCGGCCGGACCTGAGGCAGCGAAGCAGCGGGTGGCGATCTCGATGAAGAACCCGGGGAACGGCACGTTCGTGCTCACGCCACTGCAGGCCGGGACGCTCAAGCGCGACTCAGGCACGGTGAGAGTCGTCTACAAAGACTCCACCACCGTGATGCGCGAGGGACAGTCCGTCTTTATCTCTCGAAACACCTACACCCTGAAGGGCAAGCGAGGGACCCTGTCGATTCGAGAGCGGAACGAGTTCGTCTATGTCTCGAACGAAAAGGTCCCGGGCTTCGACTTCACCCCGGGTGTCGGCATCGGCACCTGGAAGGTCGTGGGCGGGACGGGTGCGTACGCCAAGGTCACCGGAGGCGGAAGGAGTGGCCATCAGGGTCATCCCTGGCTCGCGCAGCCAGGAGGGCTTCCTCACCCGTCGATAAGCCGGCTGCACGAGACGGGCGGCGCTCGCTCGTGCGTCGCCCGTCTTGGCCGCGTCGTTGTCCGAAGCGACGACGAACGGGAGTACGAATGAGAGTACGGGCTTGTCTCCGCTACTTGCAGCTTGTTGCAGTTCGTTGCAGCCTCAAACCGGGCTCGTTGCAGGCACGTTTCAGTTCGTTGCAGTTTGTTGCAGCGGTTCCGCGCGGACTCTCAATCCCAAGGTTGGAGGTTCGAGTCCTCCACGGCCCACTCACGGAAGGCAATGAAGGCAAGTCGGTTGTCGCGGCCTTCAGCGAGCTCGCCGGAAGGTGAGCTTCCAGGTGGCCGTGATTTCGCCTGTGAGTTCGCCCCGGCGCTTGGGTTTGCTGCAGCTCTGAAGGTCGGCGTTGGCGGCGCTCGAACCGAAGGGATCGACGCACAGACGAACGCTCCCGGCCCCGGTCACGATCTGCGTCGCGCGCTGCTCAAATCTGCCGCCCATTAGCGCTACGTACTGCCCCACAGTGATCAGCTGCGAGATCAGGTAGTTCCGGAGGTCGAACAGTCGCAGGTCGCACTGCTTCGGCTTGCGCTCAAAGAGCAGGACATCGACCGGCGCGTACACCATCGCCCGCTGCTTGCTGAGACGCTTGGGGTTGTAGCGGGTCGGGTTGTAGCGCAACACCACAACGCTCGCCTTCGGCAGAAACGGATTTGTGCCGCTGCAAGCCCTGCCGAGGTCGGGATACTCCCCGCCGAGAGTCGGGCAGGTAGCTGGATTCGGCGGCTGAAGCAGGCGGTACTCGCGCGTCTCCTGTCCGGTGATCGCAATCGATCGCTTGCCAGTCGCGGCGTTGAGAAACGCATCGCCCCCGTACCCGCCGCTCAAGCCCTGGCCCGGGGGAACCAAGACGGCTACGGGCCGAGCCGTCCCGAAGGTGACCACCTGCCGCCCGGCGCCCGTGAAGGCGCACGGTCCCGGCTGGCCCCTCGCGTCGCGGCCGCCCTCGATAGTCCACTCGAAGCGCTGAGTGCCTTCGATGGTCACGGTAAAGCGCGGCTTCCCGGCGCTCTCGACCGCCTGCGGCCAGGCAAGAGCAACCCCCAGCAACGTGGCGATCGCGAGCAGCGATGCCTGCCTCATCTCATCCCTCGCCCGACACTCTCCCACGCAATACGGAACGCCAAACGGCCTCGGCCCGCAGGCGGCGGCCGCAGTCGCACGCGTTGTCCATAGAGGCCCGACGTCAGCGAGAACCTCATGGCCTGGTTCGCCGCCAGTGCCCACCATGTGGTGCCTGCCACGGGCCGAGCTCCTGGAAAGGCGCCCCCCGCGCGCTGCTCAGGTGACTTCGGCGGCGAACACCACGAAGCGGTATGCGTCGCTGCCCGCGGGGTGGCACGTTGATAGCACCAGGCCGCGGTAGCGCACCACCCAGGTTTCCCACGGCCGCACGATGTGCGTGCGCCGGACCCGGAACGTGCGGGCGCCCACCCGGATGACATCACCGCGCCGAAGGGCGGGCAGCTGGTTGAAGGGCCGCGACCAGGTCGTCCGGTGCGCCGCGATCGCCAGCGTGTCGTGGTCCCGGAAGTAGACGGTCGGCCCGCCGTCCAGCGTCCGTGAGAGCGGGACGTCGAGCCCGATCCGCCCGATGACGATGTGCGCTGGTGCCGGCGCCGCCCCGCCGGGGCCTGCAAGTGCAAGCCCCAGCGAGACGGCAGCGACGGCGGTATTAGCGCGTGTGCGGAAGGACACGCCGCGTGAACTTCGCGCTCACACCCTTGACCTTGATGCGAGCTTTCTTGGCCTTCTTGACCTTCTTGGCCTTCTTCACCTTCTTGGCCTTCTTGGCCTTCTTCACCTTCTTGGCCTTCTTCGCCATGGCCTTCTTGGTCACGACGACGGTCTTGGTGACGACCTCCGTCGTCGGAGGCGCAGAGAGCGTCACGATCGCAGTGCAGTTGCCGGACGCGTCCTTCGTCATGCCGGATGGCACGACCGTCTGCACGCCCTCGATGTTGGGGCAGACGTCGGCAGGCGGCGGGGCGACAGGCGTGCGGCAGCCGTTCGCGTACACGGCGGCATTCGCCGCAGTCCAGTTCTTGCCCGCGGCGAGCGACGAATCGGTGCCCCGGTCAGAGAAGACGTACGGCGGCACGATGTCGCGCTCGGCCTCGTGGTCGCCGTGGCCCTTCACGACACCCGCGGCCGACGGCGCGATTTGTACGAAGCCGGTTCCCCTGGGACCACCTGTTGCGTGGCAGATAACGACGTGGTCCTCAGAGCCGAGCACGACGTTCGCCGTGCCCGCGACGACGAGCGTCCGATTGAAGCCCGGGCCGTCGTACCCGGCCGGCCCAAGCGTCACCTTGCCGTCGCTCGCGAGCGCGCCTTGCGCGAACACGCTCGCTGCAAGCACAGCAACCAGCACTGCGCCCATCCGCCTCATGTGCACCCCCATGTAGTGAGACCCCTTGGCGCGCCATCCCCGGGCGCGCTCATCTCATTGAGCGCAAGTAGGCGAATTTCGCTCGCAGAATCACCCTTTCGGGTTACGAGGTTCCCTCGTTCGAGGGAGCGAGCGCCCCCGCACGACGCTGTCCGAGCCGTTTCGTACCGTCTCGGACGTGTTCGGACGTGGCGGACGGCGCGTGGAGGAGCGCACGTGTCTTCATTGCGGCACGCCGTTCTTCCCTCCCGACCCGTCCAGCCGGCTCGCCTTCTGCTCCGCAACGTGCTGCTGGGACGGGCAGGAGCTGCTGGCCGCGAGCCGAGCGCTCCTCCGACAGGTCCGGCGTCGCAAGGTGAAGGTGCACCTCGCCCGCATACGAGGCGGCTCAGGTGACGACGTCGCCGCAGTGCTCGCCATGGCCGAGGCCGGGGCGGACGCGGGCCAGATCGCGCGTTACACCCAGCTCCCGCACGGCGCCGTCGACCGCATACTCGCCGCCGACGTACGCGCAGCGGCCGCCTAGCGGCGTCTACTTCAGCAGCAGCCGAGCCAGCCGCCGGTCGGCGATGGCCAGGCCGGCGACGATCAGCGCCAGCAGGTAGGCGACGTGGACGAGTGAGCCTGCGTCGACCGTTCCGAGCGTGAGCCCGCGGATGAGCTCGACGCCGTGGTAGAGCGGGGTCAGCGGCAGCAGCCACTGGATGCCCTCCGGGTACTCCTCGAGCGGCACGAACGTCGCCGAGAACAGGAACATGGGCAGCGTCGCCAGTTCGATGAAGGCGAAGTCGGCCCAGGACCGCATCACGGTCACGACCACCAGCCCGAGCGAGGCAAAGGCCGCACCGACGAGGATCGCCGCCGGAATCGCCAGCACGGCCCACGCCGACTCGACGAGGCCGAGCACCAGCATCGTCACGGCGAAGGCGACCGCGTAGAGCGCGCCGCGCATGAGTGCGTACGTGAGCTCGCCGAGCGCGACGTCGCGAACGCCGAGCGGCGTCGCCAGCACGCCCTCGTAGACGCGGTTCCACTTGAGCTTGGCGAAGATGTTGATCGTCGACTCGTAGACCGCGCCATTCATCGCTGCGGCGGCCAGCAGGGCGGGCGCGACGAACTCGCGGTACGGCACCGCCTCGCCTTCGTAGGCGATCTCGCCCACCAGCGCGCCGACGCCGATGCCGAGACCGAGCAGGTAGAAGACCGGCTCGAACAGGCCGGAGAAGATCAGCAGGAGTTGGCGGCGGCCGGTGACGAGATTGCGCTGGACAAGGCGCCAGGCCAACCGGCCGCCGCCGGGCAGGCCCGGAACGATGCGCGCGCCGAGCGCGACGCCGCTCACTTCAGCAGCCGCCCGTTCAGAATCCGGACGGCGACCAGCGAGCCGGCGACGAGGTACGCGAGCATGACCGCCACGTGCACGAGGGCCGAGCCGGCCGAGAAGCTGCCGGTGGCGAGCTCGCGGCAGAGCTCGACGCCGTGCCAGACCGGCGTCACCCAGGCGACCAGCTCGAGCCAGTCGGGCAGCTGCTCCGTCGGGAAGAACGCTCCCGAGAAGAGGAAGAGCGGCAGGATCGCGAAGCGGAAGATCCCCGTCAAGAGCTGGCTGTTCTCCGCATATGCGGCGATGGCCGAGAGCGGCGCTGCGAAGGCGAGGCCGCAGAGCAGCGCGGCGACCGGCGCGAGCACCGCAAGTGGGTCGCCGAAGGCGCCGACCGCGGCCGCGACCGCTGTGAAGATCGCCGCGGCAACGGCAATACGCAGCGCGACCCAGCCGAGGAGGCCCGTGTAGAGCTCGCGCACGCCGACCGGCGTGGAGACGACGCCGTGGTAGGTACGCGCCCAGCGGATCCCGGCCATGACCGGGAAGCTGCCCTCGTTGGTGCCGATCTGCATCGCGGTCGCGGCAAGAAGGCCGGGGGCCACGAACTCGAGGTAGGTGAGGCCGCCGAGGTCCGGCTGCCGCTCGTCGATGACCTCCCCGAGCAGGACACCGATCGAGAGCAGGAAGAAGAGCGGGTTGAGGAAGGCGGTGGTGATCGTCCCGCGCCAGCTGGCGCGGTAGCTGCGCGCGTGCCAGGCGAGGACGCTCCCGGCCCGGACGGCGGCGGAAGGGACTGCTGCGGTGCTCACTCGATCAGCGACCTGCCGGTGATGGCCAGGAACACGTCCTCGAGCGTGCTCCGCCGCACCAGCATCGTGTCGGGATGAATCCCGCGCTCCTGGACGGCGTCGACGGTGGCGTCGCCGTCCTTCGTCCGGATCAGCACCCGGTCGGCCAGCACCTCGATGTGCTCGCCGACCCCGTCGAGGCGGTCGGCGTGCCCGTCGGGCCCGCCGTCGAAGCGCAGCTCGACGACGTCGCGCGGGACGTAGCGGTGGATGAGCTCGCGCGGCGAGCCCTCGGCGACGATCGCGCCCTTGTCCATGACCACGAGCCGATCGCAGAGCTGCTCCGCCTCGTCCATGTAGTGGGTTGTCAGCACCTGGGTGACACCGCGCTGCTTGAGCCGGTAGAGCCGCTCCCAGACGACGTGGCGCGCCTGCGGGTCGAGGCCTGTTGTCGGCTCGTCCAGCAGCATCAGGTCTGGCTCGTTGATCAGCCCGCGGGCGATCGTGACGCGTCGCTTCATCCCGCCGGAGAGTGGCTCGATCTTGGAGTCGCGGCGCTCAGTCAGCTGCAGGAACTCGAGCAGCTCGTCCGCGCGCTCCTTGATCGTGTGCTTCGGCAGCCCGAAGAAGCGGCCGTAGACGAGCATGTTCTCCCAGACGGTGAGCTCGAAGTCGAGGTTGTCGAGCTGCGGGACGACGCCGAGCCGGCCGCGGATCTCGGGTCCACGCTCTCCCGGGTCGTGCCCGAGCACGACCAGCTCGCCGGCGTCGCGCGGCGAGACGGCGCCGATCATCCGCATCGTCGACGACTTGCCGGCGCCGTTCGGCCCGAGGAAGCCGAACGTCTCGCCCGGCCGCACCGCAAAGTCGATCCCGTCGACCGCGGTCAACTCGCCGAACCGCTTCGTCAGCCCGCGTGCCTCGACAATCGGTGCAGCACTCACGCGCCGCAGGCTAGCGGCGCGACCCTGGTCGCCTAGCGGCGGCTGAGCCCAAGGATGTACAGCACGTGGTTTCCGTCCCGCGCCCAGTAGCGCTTGCCGGCACGGAGGATCCACGGAGCGACGCTGAGCTGGACGTTCTTGGTGGCGATCGTCCTGGCGAGCGCCCCGCGTCGCGGCACCTTCCACGCGCAGCGGAGCCGGCCCGCGCTCCAGCTTCCCGGGACGCGCACGCGAGTCGGCCGTGCGCCTCGACCGCCTGCCGCGTACGTCAGATCACAGCCCGCGGTCCCACCTCCGGTCGCGACCGTGGTGCCCCGCGCGTCCACCAGGCGTGCCTCGGCCAGAGAGACCTGGACAGTGCTCCCGCGTCTGGGCTCGCCCGGCTTGATCGTGGAGCGCTCGCCGTCGAAGGCGACCCGTTGCGGCGGCCCAGGCGGCGCCGGCACCAGCTCCAAGTCCCAGCTCGCTGTCGTCGTGTTGACGCCGCCCGGCCGCGGCGTCCCGTGTTCGGCGAACTGCGCGCGCGCCGGGCCGGTCCCGCGATGGGAGACGCCGGACGACGGCTGGGGCGACGAAGAGCGTGAAGATCATGTTCGGTCGCGCCCGCGGGATGCGCCTCTCCGAGCACGCCCGTGCAGTCGCGGTCTTCACGCGCCACGAGCGGCAGTCCGAGCCGCGCTTCGAAGAAGAACGAGTCACGCCGCCGCCGCCGTTCTCGCTGACCACCACTCGCGTCTCGCTCGTCGCCCGCCAGGAGGACGACCACCGGATGCTGACCTTGCCCACGACACTCGGCAGGGTTCTGCGCCACGTCGAGCCACCACCGGTCATCGGTGTACTCGAGCTCGTATGCCGCAACATCGACGCTTTCTCGGGTCACCTTCAGGGTCGCCGTCCCGCGACTTCCTCCCGCTCTGTGGCCTGCTGATCCCACTGTGCGGTGAGCTGAACCGTGCCTCTCCACCATCCGGCGGGCACGGCTTGGGCGGAGTCGGACGTCGGCCACGCCGACGGCACGGCGAGGGTGAGCAGGCCGAGGGCGGAAGCGGCCGCTAGAGACGGCCAGCGCCGAGAGAGCGTTCGAACGCGACCTGACACCGTGCCGGCAGCTTCCCGCGATACGCCTGCCGGGTCAACCACGGCTGGGTCAAGGGGATCGCGTGCGTACGCTGCCGCCGTGCGCATCCTGTCCGTCGTCGGCAACCGGCCGCAGTTCATCAAGTCGGCGCCGCTGTCGGAAGCACTGCGTGAGGCCGGTCACGAAGAGGTCGTGGTGCACACCGGCCAGCACTACGACCGCGAGCTGTCGGACGTCTTCTTCGAGGAGCTCGGGCTGGCCGAGCCGGCGTACCGCCTCGGCATCCGCGCACTGCCGCGCGAGGAGATGCTGACGACGCTGCAGCCGCCGCTCGAGGCGGTCGTCGCCGACGAGCGGCCCGACTGGGTGCTCGTCTACGGGGACACGAACTCGACGCTCGCCGGAGCGCGAGCGGCCGTCGCCCAGCGGGTGCCGGTCGCGCACGTCGAGGCCGGGCTGCGCAGCGGCGACTGGTCGATGCCGGAGGAGCACAACCGCGTCGAGACCGACCGGATCGCGGCGCTGCTGCTGTGCCCGGACGAGCGCTCGCGCGACATCCTGGCCGGCGAGGAGGTCGGGGGCCGCGCGGAGGTCGTGGGCGACGTCATGTACGACGCCGCCGAGCGGCTCGCCCCGATCGCGCGCCGGCGCTCGCGCGCGCTCGAGCGCTTCGGGCTCGAGCCGGGCGGCTACGTCGTCGCGACGATCCACCGCGAGGCGAACGTGGAGCCCGAGCGGCTGGCGCGCGATCGTCGACGGCCTCTCGCGGCTCGAGGAGCCGGTCGTCTTTCCCGCGCACCCGCGCACGCGCGCGGTGCTCGAGTCGGCGCCGGCGACGGTCGGGGACAACATCGCGCTGGCGGAGCCGCTCGGCTACCTCGACCTCGCCGCGCTCGCCTCGCAGGCGCGCGTGGTCGTCACCGACTCGGGCGGCCTGCAGAAGGAGGCGTACTGGTACGGCGTGCCCTGCGTGACCGCGCGACCGTCCACGGAGTGGGTCGACACGGTCGAGCTCGGCGCCAACGTGCTGGTGGACGCCGACGCCGAGGCGCTCGCCGCAGCCGTGCGCGCAGGCGCGGATGCCGGAGGGCCTGCCGCGCCTCTACGGCGACGGCCGCGCGTCGCAGAGGATCGCGTCGGCGCTCTCTATGCTGCTCCCCGCCGTGCAGGAGCAGCAGTTGACGACCGTCGCCGTGGTGGGGCTGGGCTACTGGGGCCCGAACCTCGCGCGCAACTTCGACGACCTGGCGGACCTCACCTGGCTCTGCGACTCCTCCGAGGAGGTGCGCGACCGATTCGCCGGCCGCTACCCGCAGGCGCGCGTGACCGGCGACCTCGACGAGCTGCTGGCCGACCCGGAGCTCGACGCCGTCGTGATCGCGACCCCGGTGCCGACGCACTACCCGCTCGCGAAGCGCGCGCTCGCGGCCGGCAAGCACGTGCTGGTGGAGAAGCCACCGGCGATGCGCGCCGAGGAGATGGACGAGCTCGTCGAGCTCGCCGACGAGCACGACCTGACGCTCATGCCCGGCCACCTGCTGCTCTACCACCCCGGTGTCCGCAAGCTGAAGGAGCTGATCTCGAGCGGCGAGCTCGGCGACGTGCTCTGCGTGTACGGCAACCGCCAGAACCTCGGCATCGTGCGCACGAACGAGAACGCGCTCTGGTCGCTCGGCGTCCACGACCTCTCGGTGATCCTCTACCTCCTCGGCGAGGATCCCGTCGAGGCGGTCGCGCACGGGCGCGACTTCCTCACCGAGGGCGTCGAGGACGTCGTCTTCTGCTACCTGCGCTTCCCCTCGGGGAAGATCGCGCACATGCACCTCTCCTGGCTCGACCCGCACAAGATGCGCCGGATGACGGTGGTCGGCGACAAGAAGATGGCCGTGTTCGACGACATGGAGCTCGAGCGCAAGGTGACCGTCTACGAGAAGGCGCCGTGGAAGCGGGCCGAGACCTACGGCGAGTGGCAGACCCGCAGCGGCGACATCTACATCCCGAAGATCGCGACCGACGAGCCGCTGCGCCTGGAGTGCGAGGAGTTCCTGCGCCTCGTGCGGCGGCGAGGGCGACCGGGCCACGGGTCGCCACGGACGGCGCCATGGTCGTGCGCGCCCTCGAGCGCCTGACCGAGTCGCTCTCGGCGGTGCGCGCGTGAGCCGCCAGGAGACTTTGTGGCTGTCAGCCACTAACTCATTCGGCCGCGCTCGACGCCGTTTCGGAGGAGTTAGTGGCTGTCAGCCACTAACTCGGACCCCGCGTGGCAGACACGAACTACACCGTGGGCGAGAACGTCGTCGTCTACCCCGGGACGGTGATCGGCGAGGGGTGCGTGATCGGCGACAACGCCGTGCTCGGGAAGCAGCCGTCGCTCTCGCCGCGGTCGACCGCGAGCCGCGAGCCGCTGCCGCCGCTCGAGCTCGGGGCGGGCACGATCGTGTCCACCGGCGCCATCGTCTTCGCGGGCAGCCGGCTCGGCGCGCGCGTGATCGTCGGCGACCAGGCGTGCGTGCGCGAGCGGGTCGAGATCGGCGACGACGTCGTCGTCGGGCGAGGCTCACTGGTCGAGAACGACACCACCATCGGCCCGATGACGCGGATCCAGGCGGAGGCCTACATCACCGCCTACTCGACGCTCGAGGACAACGTCTTCATCGCCCCGTGCGTCGTCACCACGAACGACAACTTCATGGGGAGGACCGAGAAGCGCAAGACGCTGATGCGCGGGCCGACGATCCGCCGGGGCGCGCGCGTCGGCGGCGGCGCGATCCTCTGCCCGGGCGTCGAGATCGGCGAGGAGGCGTTCGTGGGCGCAGGTGCGGTCGTCGTGCGCGACGTGCCGCCGCGGGTGGTCGTCGTCGGCAACCCCGCGCGGGTGCTGCGCGACGTGCCCGCCGAGGAGTACCTCGAGGCCGAAGGCCGCTGAGAGGCCTTACGCCGGCCGGCGGTTGACGACGAGCGTGTAGGCGACGGGAAGGCCGACGGGCGCGCCGACCTGCACGAAGTGCCAGCCGCGCTCGGTCGCGCGCAGGAAGATCCGTCGAGAAGTGCCCTCCGAGGCGACCCGGCGCAGCGGCTTCGGCGGAGATGACCAGACCGGCGCGTGGACGGTGCGCAGGCCGGGCTTCCACAGCGAGACCGACGTCCCCTCCGGCGCCGTCAACGCGCAGCACCAGCTGCTGCTTCTCCTCCAGGAAGACGCGGTAGACGTCGTCCGGATCGTCCCAGGGATCGACGGTCGCCCGAATGGTCACGCGTGGACGGACAGTCGCGGCGCGGGTGCCGGCATCGTCGTTCGGCTCGAGATCGTCGTCCGGCAGGTCGGTGGCCGGGTAGTCGAGAGCGGCTCCGACGTCGAGCAGGCCCCAGCCGCTGCTCTCGTCCCGCCCGGTCGTGCAGCGGCGGCACCCGGTCTTCTCGGTCTGGTCGGCGGCGCTGCGCTCGAGCAGCGCGCGCACATGCTCGGCCAGCAGGCCGGGGCGCTGGGCGAGCACCAGCGCGGCAGCTGCGGAGACCTGGGCGGCGGCGAACGACGTGCCCTGCCCGCGCCGGAAGTCCTCGGGCCCGCAGGTCGAGTAGCCGGGGTCAGCGCACACCGGCTTCTGGCCGGGCGCCGGGCGGGGAACGGTCGAGAGGATCTCGGTGCCCGGTGCCACCAGGTCGTTGAAGGCGGGGTCGCGGTTCGAGAAGTCCGGGATGGCACCGCCCCGGTCGACGGCGCCGACGCCGAGGACGTGCGGCAGCGCGGAGGGGTAGCTCGCGAACGGCCAGGGGCGGCGCGGCGCGGTGTCGCCGTTGCCCACTGCAGCGACGACGAGCACGCCGCGCCGCACGGCGTACTCGATCGCACTCGCCTCGAGCGGCGAGTAGAAGTCCCCGCCGGGGTCGTCCGGGTTCCGCAGCGCGGCGAGGCTCAGGTTGATGACGCGCGCGCCCTCGTCGACGGCCCAGCGGATCGCCCGCGCCTCGGCCTCGGGCGAGATCGTGCCGTCCGCCCGCACGACCTTGGCGACGAGCAGCCGCGACGGGAACGCGACGCCGGCGATGCCGGTGCCGTTGTTGAGCGCCGCCGCGATCACCCCGGCCACGAAGGTGCCGTGGCCGACGGTGTCCCTTCGAGGCGCCGAGTCGACGAAGCTCTCGGCGGCCGCGATGCGGTTCTCGAACTCGGGGTGGGTGCCGTCGATGCCCGAGTCGATGACCGCGACCTTCACCGGCTCGAGCGCGGTCGGCCGCAGCGGCCAGTGGTCGAAGGCGCGGATGGCCGTCAGGTGCCACTGCTTCCTGGCGAGCGGGTCGTTGACCGAGAAGGCGACCCGGCGCGACCGCCGCAGGCGCTCGACGTAGGAGACTCCCGGCAGGCGTTCGAGCACCGACGCCCGCGGCGCGTCCACGACGAGCGCGAACGGCACCAGGCGGCCTGGCCTCACGGCCTGTGGCCGCGACGATCCGGGCGGCGACAGCGTCGGCGTCCGCGCCCCGGTGCAGGCCGACGGCGAAGCGCGCGCCGAGCGCCGGGGTGGCGACCGTGAGTGCGCCCGCCGCGACGAGGCCGATGACGAGCAGCCGCCTCATGCCGGCTCCACCGTGAGCTGCTTGCTGACGCCGACCCCGAGCCCGCCGCCGGCGGGCACGATGGCGCGGTAGCTGCCGGGGGTGAGCGGCACGGCGGCGCGCCAGCGGCCGTTGGCAGCCACGGGCACGCTGGCCACGAGCTTCCAGCCGGCGGTCCGGCGCCGCTGGACGCGCACGATGGTGCCTTCCAGGACGGGTCGAACGTACCCGCGCAGCGCCGTCCCGCCGGCGGCCGGCGCGAGCGTGACGCTCGGCGAGACGTTCACGCGCACGACCGGTGTGGCCACCTCGCCGGCGACGACGCGGTAGAGGGTCAGGGTCTTCGGCTTCACGCGCACGGCAAACGTCCCGGCCGTGGTCGGCTTGACCGTCCGCAGCGGCTGCCAGGCCTCGCCCGGCACGCGCTGCTCGACCGTGACGGCCCCGAGCCCGCGCGCCAGCCCACGGATGACGTGAGGCGCGCCGTAGGCGAGCGGCGCAGCCGGCTTCTCGACCGCGAGCTGCCCGACCGAGAACCAGGTCGAGCGCAGGTCGAGCGCCCGCCGCAGGTCCGAGCCCGAGACCGGTGGGCCCTCCTCGGTGGCCGTGACGCCGACGGCGCTCACCACCCGCCCGGACGGGCCGACGGTCGTGCGCACCTCGACGAGCTTGCCCTTGACGCGCAGCACCTTGGCCAGCTGCTTCGCACGAACCTTGTCGGGGCCCCACTGGTGGTGCGGGGACGCGTTGTCGTACGGGTCCGGGACCGAGACGAGGTACGGGATCGGCTCGGAGGCCCACACCTCCTCGACCGAGGCGGTTCGCCCGCCGGAGGTCGAGTGGTAGTAGGTCGAGGCCACACGGCCGTTGTAGAGCAACACCTGGCCGGCGGTCGCGTTGACGGCGGCGGTGGTCTGGTCCTCCTCCTCGTCGATCCCCAGGTAGACCTGGCTGCGGACGTCCGCGTAGAGGTCGAACGCGCCCTTCTGGAGGTGGCTGAGCGCGTAGGAGCGGGCGATCACCGCCTGCGTCTTGAGCGCCTCGGACGGCCACAGGTGCGGAACCTCGGAGGGCACGACTCCATACAGGTACTGCTCGAGCCCGACGGTGTTGATGGCCCGCAGCTTGCCGGTGAGGATCGAGAGCTGCACGGTGCCGCGGTAGGGCTTGCCGTTGACCTCGACGGGCGAGGCGCCGGCGACAACCGTGAGCGGGCCCTGGAGCTTCCGCGCGGTCTGCTCGCCGTCCACCTTCAGCCGCAGCGCGGGCGCGACGAGATGGCGGCCGGCCTCGAGCTCGTAGGTGATGTTGCCGGCGTCCCTGACGCTGAAGGTGTCATCGGAGGCGATGGCGACGCTCGTCACCCTGTCCGCGAGCAGCACGCGCACCTGCCGCAGCGAGGCCGGGCTCAGCTGCGTCCCGCGGTAGTAGTGGGCGAGGATCTGGCGGTAGCTGTTGCCGGCGCGCGCGAAGCCGTAGGCGCCCCACTGCGAGAGGCCGATGCCGTGCCCCCAGCCGCGGCCCTCGATGACGAAGACGGCCTCGGTCAGGCGCGCCGGGTCGGGCGGCACCACGGCCGCGTGCGCGGGCGCGCCTGCCCGGGCCTGAGCTCCAAGCGCGGCGAGCACGGCGGCGAAAACGACGAATGCGAAAGTGCGGATGTTCACACCGAGTCTTTGTCGGCGGCGCTCCCACGGTCTTGAGGGAGCCCGGGCGCACTTTCAGGCTAACGCATGACCTCCCCGGCGCAAGGCGTCTTTACGGGCTGCTAACGGGACGTTTCCAGGCGGCCAAAGGTGGAGATTCCTTGCCAGGGCCCCGTGAGACTCAAAGTCGACAGCAACATCCTCCCGGACCGGTACCTCGACCCCGAGCGAATCGGCCTCGGCGCGATGGGCGAGATCTTCCGCGCGCGCGACACCGCGCTCGACCGTGACGTGGCCGTCAAGGTGCTCGCCGAGCGCTACTGCGACGACGAGGAGATCCGCGAACGCTTCACGCGCGAGGGCCTGACCGCGGCCGGCCTCTCGTCCGAGCGGGGGATCGTGACCATCTTCGACGTGGGCGAGTGGAACGGCCGTCCGTTCATCGTCATGGAGTACCTGCCGGGCGGCTCGGTCGCCGACCGGCTCCGCGCCGGGCGGCCGGACGTCGCCACAGCCCTGACGTGGCTGGAGGACGCGGGCCGCGCGCTCGACGCCGGCCATCGCCGCGGCGTCGTGCACCGCGACGTCAAGCCCGGGAACCTGCTCCTCGACGAGGGCGGCCACGTGCACGTGGCCGACTTCGGCATCGCGAGCGCTCCCGGACGCTCGTCCCTGACGGCGACCGGAACCGTGCTCGGGACGGCGGGCTACCTGGCGCCGGAGCAGGCGATGGGCGAACGCGCCGGCCCTCCGGCAGACCGCTACGCGCTCGGAGTCGTCGCCTGGGAGCTGCTGGCCGGGCGGCGTCCGTTCGCGAGCGATTCGCCGACCGCCGAGGCAACGGCGCATGCGAACTCGCCGCCGCCCTCCCTGTGCGAGCACCGCCCGGACCTGCCCTGCGCGGAGCTCGACCGCGTCTTCTCGCGGGCGCTCGCGAAGGATCCGGCCGAGCGGCCGGGCAGCTCCGCCGAACTGGTCGCCGACCTGCGGCACGCGCTCGCCGCGGGCGCGGAGGCAACGCAGGTCGTGCCGCGGGCGCCCGTGGCGCGGTCGTGCCCGTCCGCGGCGGCAGGAGGCCGGTGCGATTGCTCGTGCTCGGCGCCATCCTGCTCGGCGCGCTGCTCGGCGGAGCCGCCCTCGCCGCAGCCGTCGCGGGCGACGACGAGACCTCGGCGCCGCGCGAGCCCGACGTGACGACGCGCGTGACCACGGTCGAGGTGACTGCGCCGGGCACCACGGTCCGGGAGCAGGTGACCGTCACTGCGCCGGCGCCCACCACGACCGCGCCGACCACGACCGCACCGACCCGCCGCCCCCGAGCGGAGCCAGCGGTGTCGAGCTCACGGACGAGGCGACGGCCCTGCTGCAGGCGGGGCAGTACGAGGAGGCGGCCGCGACGGCACGGCAGGCGCTCGAGCAGCTCGGCGGGAGCGGCGAGCTCTACGAGGCCTACGCGCTCTACGACCTGGGCGCCGCCCTCGCGGCGCTCGGCGAGTGCAAGGAGGCGGACAAGGTGCTGAAGCGCTCGGAGAAGATCCAGGGCCCCCGCTCAGAGATCGACGCGGCGCGCGCCACCTGCCGGTGACCGGCCGCGGCGAGGGCCGCACTACGATGCGACCGTGCGCCTGCTCGTCACCGGGGCAGCCGGCTTCATCGGCTGCAACTTCGTCCAGTACTGGCTCGGCCGCCATCCGGACGACCACGTCGTCGCGTACGACCTGCTGACCTACGCCGGCAACCGCGCGAACCTCGAGAGCGTCGAGGACCGGATCGAGTTCGTCGAGGGCGACATCGGCGACCTCGAGCTCGCCGAGGCGACGCTGCGGGACGGCGGCCTCGACGTGGTCGTCAACTTCGCCGCCGAATCGCACAACTCGCTGGCGGTCGTCGATCCCGGCCGCTTCTTCGCCACCAACGTTCTCGGGACGGCGACGCTGCTCGAGGCGGCGCGGCGGGCCGGCGTCGAGCGGTTCCACCACGTCTCGACCTGCGAGGTCTACGGCGACCTGGCGCTCGACACGGACGAGGTCTTCACCGAGGAGTCGCCGTACGAGCCGCGCACGCCGTACAACGCCTCGAAGGCCGGCGGCGACCATGCCGTGCGGAGCTATTTCGAGACGTTCGAGCTGCCGGTGACGATCACCAACTGCTCCAACAACTACGGGCCGTTCCAGTTCCCCGAGAAGGTGATCCCGCTCTTCGTCACCAACGCGCTCGACGACGTCTCGCTGCCGATGTACGCGTCGACGCAGAACCAGCGCGAGTGGCTGCACGTGCTCGACCACTGCTCGGCGATCGAGCTCGCCATCACCGACGGCGTGCCGGGCGAGACGTACAACGTCGGCTCCGGGATCGAAGCGTCGATCGCGGAGATCGCCGACCTCGTGCTCGAGCTGACCGGCAAGCCCGAGTCGCTCAAGACGATCGTTCCCGACCGGCCCGGCCACGACCGCCGCTACCTGCTCGACTCGTCGAAGATCCGCCGCGAGCTCGGCTGGGAGCCGGCGATCGACTGGGAGCAAGGGCTGCGCGAGACGGTCGCGTGGTATCGCGACAACCGCGCCTGGTGGGAGCCGCTCAAGGAGCGCGCTCCGGTGTCCGAGACCTCCTGGCGCTAGGTCACTCGCCCGAAGTCTCGTCGTAGCGACTCGCGCTCCAGCGCCGACGAGCCATGACGGTTCGGGACAGGTCTATGCTCTGAGCCGGGCAGCCGCGGCTCAGGGTCGTTCTCGGCTCCCTGAGAGAGGATCGACGCGCCGCGTCAGGACGTCGCCGGGCTGAGCCGCGCCAGGCACTCGCGCAGCCCCTCGCGCCAGTGCGGGAGCGAGGGCGCGCCGGGCCGCTCGCTGCGCAGCACCGAGTACGCCGGCCGCGGCGCCGGCGCGCCGTACTCGGCGGTCGAGATCGGCACGACGCGGCAGTCGACGCCCGCCTCCTCGAAGATCGCGGCGGCGAACTCGGCCCACGAGCACTCGCCCGCCGCGGCCAGGTGCCAGACCCCGCGTGGCAGCTCGACCAGCTCGCGGGTCGCCGCGGCCAGGTGCCCGACGTACGTCGGGCAACCGACCTGGTCGCCCACGACCCGCAGCTCGTCACGCTCGGCCCCGAGCCGCAGCATGGTGCGGACGAAGTTGTGCCCCGTCCAGCCGAAGAGCCACGACGAGCGCACGATCCAGGCGTCCGGGCCGGCCGCCGCCTCCCCTTCGAGCTTCGTCCGCCCGTACACCGAGCGCGGCGCGACCGGGTCCGACTCGACGTACGGCGTCCGCTTCTCGCCGTCGAAGACGTAGTCCGACGAGAAGTAGACGAGCGGCGCCCCGAGCCCGGCAACCTGGCGCGTGCCCTCGACGTTGACGGCATGCGTCGCCCTCGGGATCGGCCTCGGCGTCGTCCACGCGCGTCCAGGCGGCCGCATGCAGCACCAGGTCGACGTCGCCCAGGCCAGCCGGCGGCCCTGTGCGGACATCCCATCCCGTCTCGCCCGAGGGCCACGACGTCCTCGCCGGCGAAGGCCTCGACCAGCGCCGTCCCCAGCTGGCCGCCGGCGCCGGTGATCAGGACGCGGCGGTTGATGCGTCCCGCTCCGACAGGATCGGCGACGAGGTGCTCCAGAGGTGCCGCACGCGCTCGTCGTCCCACGGGATGCCGTGCTCGTCCGGATCGGCCGGGTCGTACTCCTCGGTCACGTGGTAGAGGAACAGGCAGTCGGTCAGCGCCTCGTAGCCGTGCGCCAGCGTCCCGGGCACGTAGATGCCGACGAAGTTGTCGTCGCCGATGTCCTCGGTGAACGTCTCGCCGGTCTCGCGGTTCATCGCGACGACGCGCACCGTCCCCTGCAGGCAGACGAAGAGGTCGTCCTGGCCGCGCTCGTGGTAGTGCAGGCCGCGGATGACGCCGCGGCGCGAGTAGACGAGGTTGGTCTGGCGGATCGGCTTCGGCAGCTGCGACGCCCGGGCCAGCTCGCAGAACCAGCCGCGCGCGTCCTCGTGGCGGCGGACCTCGATGCGCCGGATCACTTGTTGACGCCCGTCTGCTCGATCAGGCGGCCGACGTCGGCGAGGTCGGCCCAGTGCTTGCCGCCGTCGTGCCACCAGCCGTCGACCTGGCGGACCGCCAGCTGCCGGCGCTGCGCGTAGACCCGGTTCACGTCCGTGATCTCGAGCTCGCCGCGGCTCGAGGGCTCCAGGCTCTCGATGATGTCGAACACGTCCGGCGGGTAGCAGTAGAGGCCCACCACGGCGTCCGCGGAGGGCGGCTCCGGGTAGCGCATGTCCACCACCCCGCCTTCTCGACGATGTCGGTCACGGTCCCGTCGCCGTCGTAGACGACGACGCCGAACTGCTCGGGATCCGGCACGGACTTGACGAACACGAGCGCGCCGTCGCCTCCCGCCTCCCACTCGCGGATCGCGTCGGCGTGGGCGTGCTCGAAGATGTTGTCGCCGAGGCAGACGACGAGCTTCTCGCCGGCGGCGAAGTCGTGGGCCATGCCTACCACCTGGGCGATGCCGCCCGCCTCCACCTGCACCTTGTACGAGAGATCGAGGTCGAACAGCAGCTCGTCGCTGCCGCGCGCCCGCACGCGCCCGTCCCCCAGCAGGTCGATGAAGTCGCCGGCATGCTGCTTGCCGGTCACGAGCAGCACCTCGCGAACGCCGACCTGCTGCAGCAGCTGCAGCGGGTAGTAGACCATCGGCCAGCGACCGACCGGAAGCAGGTGCTTGTTGGTGACGCGCGTGAGCTCCTCCAGCCGCGTCGCGGTGCCGCCCGCGCAGATGAGACCCCTGGCCACGCGGCGATGCTAGTCGCCGTGCCAGCGGGCTGTTTCGACCGTCAGCCGCTGGGGTAGGCGCACCGGATGAGCACACGTGAGCCGGAACGCGTCGTGGACCGCAACCCGACCGTGCTGGAAGGCGAGGACGAGGTTCCTCGCGAGCCGCCCCCGCCCGTCGACCCCTACACGCCCGAGCCCCGCTCCCGGCCCGGCGCGTCGGGCGCGATGTGGATCGCCTTGGCGGTGATTGTGCTGCTCGCTCTGACCATCGTCATCGCTGCGTTCCGCTGACCGAGCGCCTCCCCCGCGCCGGGCGAGGTGGATGACGTAGCGTTTGTGCCGCACGACGCCGGGTTACAACAGAGGACCGGGTATGACCTCCGCAGCAAAACGAAGGAAGGGATTGCAGTGGCAAAGACACGAGACCGGATCACGGACCGCAGCTTGGCGATGAAGCCGTACGTCGAGCGGGCCCTGACCGACGAGAAGGTGCGCGACGACGTCCGCGACGCGATCGCGGCCGCCCGCGAGATCTACGACGAACTGATCGGCAACCGCCGGGTCACGCATGTCGCAGCGCGGATGGCGACGGACAAGGACATCCAGGAGAACCTGCGCCGAGCGATCGACGATATGCGCAAGGCTGCAGACCGTGTCCAGGGCAAGGGCAGTCACAAGGCGCGCAACACGGTCCTGTTCGCGGGAATCGTGGCGGGCATTCTGTTCAACCCGATGACCGGCCCGGCCACGCGCGAGTGGCTCAAGGACATGTTCGGCGGCAGCGACAGCGGCGACTTCGGCGAGCCGAGCGACGAGGTCGCCGGCGCGTCGAGCACCAACGGCAGCTAGACGAAGCTAGCCGCGATCGAGGCGGGGCGGCTCCGGACGGAGCAGCCTCGCTGCGGCGTCGCGGAGTCGCGCGCCGACCGAGCCGTCGGCGAGCAGCGGCGCGCGGGCGTGGAGCGCGTCGCGCAGCGACGCCGGGTCCAGGCCGGACGCCGTCGAGATGTCCGAGACCTGGAGCAGGATCGCGCCGGGCTTCGGCACGTTGCTGCCGGGCGGCAGAGGCGGCGCCCAGCCGATGACGCCGGTGATCGGCACGTCGCGGCAGGCGCTGCCAGCTCGCCAGGTACGGCGCTGGGTTGACTGCTCCGTCGTAGCCCAGGTAGAGCATCGAGACCGGGTGGATCTCGAAGTGGAGGTGGTACGGCGTCGTGCGCGCGTCGCCGGTGTTGCCGACGAAGCCGATCACGTCACCCGCCTTGACGGCCACACCGTTTCGCGCCTCCGTCGAGAGCGCGGCCAGGTGGGCGTAGTAGAACTCGTTGCCGTCGGCGTCGCGGAGCCACAGGCGCAGGCCGCCGATGTCGTTCCAGCCGACCGAGAAGAGCGTCCCGTCCGCGGCCGCGAGCACCGGCGCGCCGAGCGGAGCGAAGATGTCCTGGCCGTGGTGCCAGGTGACCGGTGCCGCCCGCGGCGTCCCCCAGGTGTCGACCCAGGACGTCTGCCCGTAGACCGGGAAGACATAGCCGCCGGCCGTGAGCTCCGGCTGGATGTCGGGCGGCTCCTGCCGCGGCGGCGCGAGCGTCAGCCCGGGCGCGCGCTTGCGCTTCTTCCGCGTGGCAGCTTCAGGCTTCTCGGCCGGAGCCACTGCCGGCTCGCTCTCCTCCTCGGGCGGCGCCCCGCCCTGGACCGCGGCCTCAGCGAAGCCGACGAAGATCTCGGCGCCGGCGGCGAGGCCGGCGTGGTCTGCCGTGAGGACGACGTGCAGGCCGGCGGCCGAGAGCCGGTAGCCGGGAAGGCCCTCGGTCGCGGACTTCGAGGCCTCCTGCTCGAGGACCGTCAACTGCCCCCAATCCGCGAGCGGAACGACGGTGCCCGGAACGGCGGCGACCGGCTGGCCGAGCACGGTCAGGCCGACGACCCGCGTGCCGGCGAACCTGCCTGCGGCCCGCTGAGGCGTGGCGGTGGCCGTCACGGTGGTGGCAACCGACGTCGCGGTGACCTCGCCCGCGAAGAGCGCAATCGACTGCACCTGGCTCCCCGCCTCTGCCGTGGCCGCAGCTTCCCGCTCGCTCGCCACGCTGGCGCTGAGCCGGCCGGTGCGGACGATCGAGCCGTCGGCCGGGTAGACGAATCCGGGGCCGAGCGAGACGCGGTCGCCCGGTGTCTCGATCACGGCCGCTGAAGCACCCGCTCCGGGCACGATCACGCGCACCGCGAAGGCAGACGACTCGGCGAGCGCCTCGACCGGAGGCACGGCGGGTGCCGACCGCGCGCCGACCACCGACAGGCAGGCGAGCAGGACCACCGGCAGGACGAGGCGGCGTGCCACCCAGCCATTATCGGCAAAAAGGCGGCCAACCGCCGCCCCGCGCCGAGGTCAGGTGGCCGGTGCGCGACTGGCGCGCCAGCTGATCTGCGCTGCGACGAAGAGCATGAGCACGCCGAACAGGCGCTGCAGGGTGTCCTCCGGGAGCGCCTCCGCCACACGGATGCCGCCCTCGACACCGGCCAGCGCAGCGACACCGAGCACGAGCGCCGGCCGCCAGCGCACGTTGCCGTACCGATGCTGCGTCCACGTCCCGGCAACGATGGTGGGCAGGATCGCGAGCAGCGAGGTCGCCTCAGCTTCGAGCTGCGAGAGGCCCAGCGCCAGCGTCAGGACGGGCACGAAGAGGATGCCGCCGCCCACGCCGAACAGCCCGGCGAGGACGCCGGCCGCCAGCCCGGCGGTGATGCCGATGAGCACGGTGGTCATGCGATGACGACCAGCCTCAGGCCGACGACGGCGAGCAGCGCCGCGAACCCGTAGGAGAGCGTGCGCACCGGGATCCGCTGCTGGAGCACCGCGCCGGCCACGGCGCCGGCGGCTGCGGGCAGCCCGACGAGCGCCGCGTGGGCCACGTCGACGTGGCCGCGGAGCGCGTAGAGCACGGTCCCGGCCAGTGCGATGACGCCGATTGCGGCCAGCGACGTGCCGGTGGCGGGGCGCAGCTCGAAGGCGGCCAGGGCAACCAGCAGCGGGACGATGATGATGCCGCCGCCGACACCGAAGAGCGCCGAGAAGAAGCCCGCGACCAGTCCGATCAGCGCGAGGCGGACAACCATGCTCAGGCTTGGACCCACTCGCCGGGTGGGGGTTGTCGCACCGGCGGAGGATACGGGTGCGAGCCGGACGGGCGGACAACCGCCGTACGCTGCGCGAGTGGAGCTGACAGCTGACCTCGCCCGGCTGGCGGCCGAGCCGCCCAGGGCGGCGCTCTTCTTCGACGTCGACGGCGTCGCTGGCACCCATCGTCGCCCGGCCCGAGGACTCACACGTTCCCGAGGCGACCCGCGCGGAGCTGGCGCGACTGCGCGACCGCTACGGGCTCGTGGCGGTGATCAGCGGGCGGGCGGGCGCCGAGGTGCAACGGCTGGTCGGCGTCCCCGGGATCGAGAGCGTCGGCTCGCACGGCCTCGAGCTCGCGCCGGAGGCGGCGGCCTGGCGCGATCGGCTCATGGACTTCGTCGCGGGCGTGGACTGGCCCGTGGAGGACAAGGGCGTCACCGTCTCGTTCCACTACCGGACGACGGCCGACCAGGAGCGCGCACGCCGCGTGCTCGAGCGCGTCGCGGAGGACGCACGCGCGGCCGGGCTGGACGCACGCTGGGGGCGGAAGGTGCTGGAGCTGCGACCGCCGCTCGACGCCGACAAGGGCACCGCTGTGCGTCACCTGCTCGCCGGGCGGGGTCTTCAGCGCGCGCTCTACGTCGGCGACGACACCACCGACGTGGACGCGTTCGACGCCGTGCACGAGCTCGAGCTCGGCGTCGCGATCGGAGTCCGCTCGGCCGAGATGCCGGAGATGCTCGGCCGGTCCGCCGACCTGCTGGTCGACGGGACGGAGGGCGTGCTCACGTTGATGCGCCGCCTCTAGCAGCCGCGCTGCGGCCGCTCAGCGCGGCCGGATCTGCGACCAGGGGCGGGTGTTGAGCACCTGCTCGCGGGTCATCCAGGCGCGGCGGGCCTGGGCAACGCCCACCTCGACGTAGCCGAGCGTCTCAACGCCGTGGCCGTCACTCGAGATCGGGATCTTGACGCCGGCGTCCGCCGCCGCGCGAGCGTGCGCATCCGTGAGGTCGAGCCGGTCCGGCTGCGAGTTGATCTCGAGCGCAGTGCCGGTGGCGACCGCGGCCTCGATCAGCCGCTCCATGTCGACGTCGGCGGCCGGACGGCGGTTGATCTTGCGGCCTGTCGGGTGGCCGATGCAGTCGACGTGCGGGTTGTCCATCGCCGCCAGCAGCCGCTCGGTCGGGTTGCGGTCAAAGCTGGAGTGGAGCGAGGCGACCACCCAGTCGAGGCCGGCGAGCTCCTCGTCCGAGAGGTCGACGCTGCCGTCCGCCCTGATGTTGACCTCCACTCCCCGCAGCAGCTTCAGCGGCTTGACCCGCTCGGCCACCGCCTCGATCTCCTCGCCCTGGGCGGCGAGCCCGCCGTCACGCAGGCGCTGCGAGTGGTCGCAGATGGCGAGGTAGGCGTACCCGCGCTCGCGGGCGGCCGCCGCCATCTCCGCCACCGTGTTGCGACCGTCCGACCAGCGCGTGTGCGTGTGCAGGTCGCCGCGGAGGTCGCTGCTTTCGACGAGGCGCTCGGGGAGCTCTCCCGCCCGGGCCGCGGCCAGCTCGCCCCGGTTCTCGCGCAGCTCCGGTGGGATGAACTGGTAGCCGAGGAACTCGTAGAGGTCCGCCTCGGAACGCGTCTGGAAGACATCGCGCGTGTCCGTGTTGGTGACGCCGTACTCGGAGATCGAGAGACTGCGGCGGACGGCGTCTTCACGGAGGGCGACGTTGTGATCCTTCGAGCCGGTGAAGTGCTGGAGCAGGTTGCCGTAGGACTCGGGCGGGACGACCCGCAGGTCGAAGCGGAGCCCGTCGTGCGAGACGACGGTCGCCTTCGTGGGGCCGAGGGCCGCGACCTCGGCGACCCAGGCGAGCTTGGTCAGGTGCTCGGTGAGAGCGGCCGGATCGGTGGCCGTCGCGATGATGTCGAGATCGCGCACCGTCTCGCGGCGCCGGCGCGCGCTCCCCGCGTCGGAGACGAGGTCGGCGGTGGGGTGCTCGCGCAGCACCTCCACAACGGCGAGCAGCGCCGGCAGCGCCGTCCCGAGCAGCGTGCGCGGCGGGCCGGCCGGCTTGGCAGCGAGCGCACGCAGGATGTTCTCCTCGGTCTTCGGCCCCAGGCCGCGGAGCGTCCGCAACCGTCCGGCCTCGGCTGCCTCGCGCAACTCGACCCGAGTTGTGACGCCGAGCTCCTGCCAGATGCGCCGCACCGTCTTGGGCCCCAGGCCGGGGAGCTGCATGAAGGTGACGACCTCGGGCGGCACGGTCGCCTTGCGTTTGGTGAGCGCCTCGATCTCGCCCTTCTCGACGATCTGCACGATCTTGTCCTGGATGGTGGCGCCGATCCCCGGCAGCTCCTTGGCACGACCGGCGAGGGCCAGCTCGGCGATCGGCCGCGGGGTCTCACGGATCAGCCCGGCAGCGCGTCGGTAGGCGATCACCTGGAAGGTGTCCCGATCGTCGAGCTCGAGCAGGTCGGCCAGGAGCTCGAACTGGTCGGCCACGTCGGCGTTGCGGGGAAGCGTCGGCGCCATGGCGCGATCGTACGTCCGGCGTTGACGCCGACGCTCTAACGTCAGCGGCATGCGTGCGCTGGTCTGCGTGCCCACCTACAACGAGCGCGAGAACGTCGAGCCGATGCTGCGGGCGCTCGGCGAGGTGCTCGGCCCGGACGATGCCGTGCTCGTCCTCGACGACGCTTCCCCTGACGGGACGGGCGACGTGGCCGACCGGCTCGCGACGGAGCTCGACTTCGTGCACGTGCTGCACCGGGCGGAGAAGCAGGGCCTCGGCCCGGCGTACCTCGACGGCTTCCGCTGGGCGCTCAACGCCGGCGCAGAGCTGATCCTCGAGATGGACTGCGACTTTTCCCATGCGCCCGCCGACGTGCCGCGGCTGATTGCAAGCGCGGACGAGGCCGACCTCGTGCTCGGCTCGCGCTACGCCGCCGGCGGCGGCGTGCGCAACTGGGGCCTGCTCCGCCGCGCAATCTCGCGCTGGGGCTCGCTCTATGCCCAGGTGCTGCTCGGAGTCGGCGTCCGCGACCTGACCGGCGGCTTCAAGTGCTACCGGCGCGAGGTACTCGAGCGCATCGACCTCGACGCGGTCGGCTCGCGCGGGTACGCCTTCCAGATCGAGACGACGTACCGCGCGATCCGCGCCGGCTTCCGCGTGGTCGAGGTGCCGATCACCTTCGTCGACCGGGAGGTCGGCGGCTCGAAGATGAGCCGCGCGATCGTGCTCGAGGCGATCTGGAAGGTGCCGGCCCTGCGGCTGGCAGCCCTCCGCGGGCGATTCTGACCCGGCCGGGACGTGTCTCGAACGGACGTGTCCGCGGCGACCACGGCCGGCTGCATGCCCCACCCTCCCAAAAGGGGAGACGTCCTCCACCACCCGCCCGGCGCCGACGGTACCGGCCAGAGTGCGCAAGTGTCAGCGCCGGCGCTGTGTCGAATGTGCGCCGAAGCGCAGAGCGCGATAGACGCACGGCGCAGGAGACGCGCGTCGCCGGTCAGTCCTCAGGTGCCGCGCCTGGCTCGAGCCAGGCCGCCCACGCGCGCTCGTAGTCGCGCTGCTTGCGCGCGCCGGCGACCGCAGCCCGTGGCTCGCCCGACTCGAACAGGATCGCCGTCGGCAACGTCAGCACGTCGAAGCGGGAGGCCGTAGCGGGGTCCGCGTCGACATCGAGCCGGACGAAGTCGACCCGGCCGCCGCACTGATCGGCCAGCCGCTCGAGGATCGGCTCGACCGCCTCGCAAGGCCCGCACCACGGTGCCCAGAAGTCGACGACGACGGGGCCTGGGGCACGCAGTACCTCGCGCTCGAAGCCCTCGCCGCTCACCAGTCGCACGCCGCGAGCGTAGCCGCGGGGTGCTCTAGCTCGACCCGCGCGACACGTGATGCCCGGAGAAGTGCTCCCACCCGCGGAGTTCGACAGGCTTACCGTTCTCCAGCAGCACGACGCCCTCCCCCGGCTCGCACCGCCCGATGACCGGGAAGCCGTGCCGGGCGGCCGCCTCGCGGGGGAGCGCAGCCAGCAGCTCGTAGTCCTCGCCGAACCCGCAGGCGAGGTCCCAGACGCTCCGGCCCTCGCGCCGCGCGACCTCGTCGACCCCGTCGGCCACCGGCACGTCTTCGAGTACGACCTCGACGCGCACCCCGGAGCGCCGAGCCAGGTGCGCCGCATCCGTCGCCAGTCCGTCGGAGAGGTCGAGCATGGCGGTGGCGTCCAGAGCGAGCGCCCGACCCTGATGCAGCCGCAGCGGCGGCCGCAGGTGCGTCTCCACGAGCGGCGAGTCGACCCCGGCGACCAGACACAGGAACCCCGCCGCCGACGCACCGAGCGGCCCGGTGACGACCAGGACGTCGCCCGGCACAGCACCGGCCCGGCCCGGCACCCGCTCAAACCGGCCGAGTGCAGTGACGCTGAGCCAGACCGCCGGCGCCTCCGTTGTGTCGCCGCCGATCACGTCCACCCCGGTCTCGGCGATCCCCTCGTAGAGCTGCAGCACGTGCTCGAGCTCGGTGACGGGCGGCGCGGCGAGCGTCACCACCAGCCCCACGGGCACGGCCCCACAGGCGGCCAGGTCGCTGAGGTTGACGGCGGCGGCCTTCCAGCCGAGGTCACGCCAGCCCGTCCAGGCGAACCGGAAGTGCACGTCCTCGACGAGCGCGTCCTGCGTGACCACGAGGTCCGGCCGGACGAGCGCGGCGTCGTGCTCGATCGACCGCGCCAGCCCCCGCCGCTCCAGCTCGGCGAGCAGGCCGAGCTCGCCGGCGTCAGCGAGCCGCATCGATCGCCGCCAGGATCCGGGCGGCGTCGGTCGCCGCCCTGATGACTGCGACCCCCGCCGCCCCGGCCCGGATGCAGGCAGCCGCGTTGCCTGCGTCGACGCCTCCGATGGCCACGACAGGCACGGCGACGGCGCTGCAGACGGCCGCGAGCCCCTCGAGACCGATTGGCGGGTCGGCGTCCGACTTCGACGGCGTCGCCCAGACCGGCCCGGCACCGATGTAGGCGGCCCCGGCAGCCTCACCGCTGCGCGCCTCGCTCGACCGACGAAGCCGACAGGCCCAGCAGCAGCCCGGCCGCGAGCGCCCGATCGGCCCCCGAGTCGCTACGGCCGAGGTGGACGCCGTCCGCCGCCAGTTGCAGCGCGGCCTCGACGTCGTCGTTGACGACGAACGTCGCGCCGGCGCGGCCTGCAGAGGTCGCGGATCGGGCCGCCCGCCGCCACGACATCGGAGGTCGGGGCGTCCTTCAGCCGCAGCTGGATGACCGTCGCCCCGCCGGTGAGAGCTGCCTGCGCCGTCTGCGATGTCGGCGACGAGCGCGTGCAGCCTCACGTCGCCTCGCGCACACGCGCGCGCGCGTCGAGCGTGTCGGGGTCGAGCGCGGCGAGCGCGTCGTAGAGCCCCACATGGAAGCTCCCGGGCCCGCGCGCGCCCTGCGCAGCGTCCTCACCGGCGACGCCGAAGGCGACAAGCGCCTCGGCGGCCGCCTCGAGCGGGGCTTCGCGGCGCACGGCCAGGAAGCACCCCGTCATCGCGGTCGACATGCAGCCGGTCCCCGTCACCGAGGCCAGCAGCTCGTGCCCGTTCGCCACCGCCACGACGCGCGACCCGTCGGAGACGTGATCCACGGGGCCGGTGAGCGAGGCGACGCAGCCCAGCTCGCAGGGCAGCCGCGCGGGCGAGCTCGGCGGGAGGCTCGGCGGCTCCCAGCGACTCGACGCCGCGGATCTCGGCTGCGCGACCGGCGAGCGTGGCGATCTCCGCCGCGTTGCCGCGGACGACGGCGAGCCGCACCTCGGCCGCGATCCGCCGGGCCGTCTCCGTGCGGTAGTCGGTCGCGCCCGCACCGACCGGATCGAGGACGACCGGCACGCCGGCAGCGTTCGCCGCCCGACCCGCCAGCAGCATCGCCTCGACCCACTGCGGCGAGAGCGTGCCGATGTTGAGCACGAGCGCCCCCGCCGCGGAGGCCATCTGCTCCACCTCCTCGAGCGCGTGCGCCATCACAGGCAGCGCGCCGAGCGCCAGCGTCGCGTTGGCCGTCTCGTTCATGACGACGTAGTTGGTGATCTGGTGGACGAGCGGCTTCTGCTCGCGGATCAGCCGCAGTCCCTGCCCGGCGGCCACCGTCATGCCGCCCTCCCGACGCCGAGGACGTCCACCGGCCCGTCCCCCGCGCCCAGCTCCTCGAGACCCTGACCCACTGCCGCCGAGGCAAGCTCCGATGCGCGGCGGGCAGCCTCCACCAGCGACAGGCCGCGGGCCAGGTATCCGGCAAGCGCCGCCGAGTGCGTGCACCCAGCGCCGTGCGTCGCTGCGCGATCGCGCCGCTGCACGGGCACCTCGAGGTGATCGCTGCCGTCGAAGAGGTGATCGACGGGAGGCTCGCCGTGCCCGCCGGTGACGATCACCGCCGGCGCTCCGAGCTCGTGAAGCCGCTCCGCCAGCTCGCGCCGGCTCCCGCTCCGTCCGGCGAGCGCCTCGGCCTCCGGCAGGTTCGGCGTGACCACGGTGGCGAGCGGGAAACAGCAGCCGCACCAGCGTCTCGACAGCGTCGGGCTGGAGCAGGCGGGCCCCCGAGCTGGCGATCATCACCGGGTCGACGACCAGCGGCACGCCGCGGCCGGCCAGGAAGCCGGCAACCGTCTCGATGGTCGCCCGCGAGAAGAGCATCCCGGTCTTGGCCGCGTCGACGCCGATGTCCGAGAACACCGCCTCGAGCTGCGCGGTCACGAACTCCGGCGGGCACTCGTGCACGGCCGTCACGCCGACGGTGTTCTGCGCCGTCAGCGCCACGATGGCGGTCATGCCGTGGCAGCCCGTGGCGGCGAACGCCTTGAGGTCGGCCTGGATGCCGGCGCCGCCGCCCGAGTCCGAGCCGGCGATCGTCAGTGCGCGTGGAATGGTCATCGACTCCCTTCGCTGGTACGAGCCAGAGCAGGTTCGGCGGGTGTGTTCTCAGCCACGTGGGCGTGGCACCCCGGTCGTCCTCGAGTCTATGCGTTCGGTTCTCACCGAGTGGCCGGCCTGCACGCGGGAGGGCGCGGCTAGCATCGAGCTCGGTGAGCGGTTCCGCCCGCTACGACGCGGTCGCCGAGTGGTACGAGCGCGAGTTCGTCCACTCGGCACACCACTCGTCCGCCGGGGAGCTGGTGTTGAGCCTCCTCGGCAGCGGCTCGGGCCGCCTGCTCGACATCGGCTGTGGAGGAGGTCCGCACACCGCGGCCTACGCCGCAGCCGGCTGGCGCGTGACCGGCGTCGACGTGTCCGCGGAGCAGCTCGAGTACGCACGCGCACGCGGGCTCGACGTCATCGAAGCGGACGCAACCGCGCTGCCGTTCGAGGACGAAGCGTTCGCCGCCGCGGTTGCGACGTGGCTGCACACGGACGTCGACGACTTCGCAGCCGTCACGCGCGAGGTCGCGCGCGTGCTGGAGCCCGGAGCCGCGTTCGTCTACCTGGGGGCGCACCCCTGCTTCGTCGGCCCGCACTCCGAGTTCGCCGGCGCCGTGGGAGTGCCCACGCTCCATCCCGGCTACCAGCGCACCGAGTACTACGCCGACGGCCCAAGCGTCACGCCTAGCGGCCTGCGCGCGAAGGTCGGCGCCACCCATCTTCCTCTTGGGGCGTTCGTCCAGGCGTTCCTCGCCGCAGGGTTCGTCTTGGAGGCCTTCGAAGAGCCGCTGCGAGGCGAGTACCCGCACGTGCTCGCCCAGCGCTGGCGAAAGTGACCGTCGCCCCGGCGGCGTGGGACGACGTACTCGTGCCGGCCGAGGACGAGCTGGCCTACCTCGCGACCGAGCCCGCCCGGCCCGCCAACGTCGTCGGCTTGCCGCCGGCCCTCCACCAGCGCGTTGTCGCAGCCCTGGCCGGCCAGGGGATCGACGGCCTCTTCTCCCACCAGGCGGACGCCTGGCTCGCGGCCTCGCGCGGCGAGCACCTGATCGTCACGACCGGGACGGCGAGCGGGAAGACGCTCGCCTTCAACCTGCCCGTCCTCGACGCGCTCGCGCGCGATCCGAAGCTACGGGCCCTGTACCTGTACCCGACGAAGGCGCTCGCGCAGGACCAGCTGCGCGGACTCGCCGAGCTCGGCGTGCCGCGCGTGCGGCCGGCCATCTACGACGGCGACACCCCGGGCGAGCGGCGCTGGCAGATCCGCCGCAACGCCAACATCATCCTCACCAACCCCGACATGCTCCACGTCGGCGTGCTGCCCCACCACGACCGCTGGGGAGACGTGTTGGCCAACCTCCGCTACGTCGTCGTCGACGAGGCGCACGTCTACCGCGGCGTCTTCGGCTCCCACGTCGGCAACGTGCTGCGGCGGCTCCGGCGGCTCGCGCGCGTGTACGGCTCCGAACCGCAGCTCCTGCTCGCGTCCGCCACCATCGCGAACCCCGGCGAGCTTGCCCGCTCCCTGACCGGCGTCGACGCGACCGTGATCGGGGACGACGGCGCTCCGCGGGCCGAGCGCACGATTGCGCTCTGGAACCCGCCGCTGACGGACGTCGAGCTGGGGCTGCGCGCAAGCGCCCTGGGCGAGGCGTCGCGACTGATGGCGGGACTCGTGGAGCGGGGCCTGCGGACGCTCTGCTTCGCGAAGAGCCGTGCGGCCGCCGAGCTCATTCACCGGTTCACCGCCGAGCGGCTCGACGCCGAGCTGGCCGAGCGCCTGTCGCCCTACCGGGCGGGCTACACGCCGGCCCAGCGGCGCGACATCGAGCGACGGCTCGTCGCAGGCGAGCTGCTCGGGGTGGCGGCAACCGACGCGCTCGAGCTGGGCATCGACGTCGGCCTGCTCGACGCCGTCATCTCCGTCGGCTTCCCCGGCACGGTCGCGAGCCTGCGCCAGCAGTGGGGTCGCGCCGGCCGCCGCGGCCACGGGCTCGCCGTGCTGGTCGCCAGCGAGGACGCGCTCGACCAGCACTTCATGCGCGAGCCCGAGACGCTGCTCCGCCGCAGGGTCGAAGCGGCGATCCTCGACCACGAGAACGAGCGGGTGCTGGACGGGCACGTCCTCTCGGCCGCCTTCGAGGCGCCGCTGGACGAGCGGGACGTCGAGGTGCTCGGCGGCCGCGCGCTCGAGCGGGCGGCCGTGCTGCCAGAGCTCGAGCACACCAAGGCGGGCTGGGTCTGGAGCGGCCGCGACTACCCGGCGGCGCGAGTCGGGCTCCGCTCCGCGACACCGGACCCGTTCACGATCGTCGACGCCGAGACCGGCACCGTGCTCGGCGTGGCGGAGCGCGAGCGCGCGTACTCGACCGTGCACGACGGCGCGATCTACCTCCACGCCGGCTCCTCCTACCGGGTGCTGACCCTCGACCTGGACGCGCGCGCGGCGCTCGTCGAGCCCTTCCGCGGCGACTACTACACCCAGGCGAAGAAGGAGACGACGACCGCGATCGAGCACGAGCTCCGCGGGGGCCGCGTGCTCGGGCTCGACCTCCGCTTCGGCCGCGTGACGGTGAGCGAGCAGGTCGTCGCCTTCCAGCGCAAGTCGGTACGTGACGGCTCGACCATCGACCTCGAGCCGCTCGACCTGCCCGAGACCACCTTCGGCACCGAGGCGGTCTGGTTCCTCCCCGAGCCCGAGCAGCTCGCGGGCTCCGAGCAGATGCCGCGCCTGCTCAGCACGCTGCACGCCGCCGAGCACTCGCTGATCGCGCTGCTGCCGCTGTGGGCGATGTGCGACCGCTGGGACATCGGCGGGCTCTCGACCAACGTGCACTTCCAGACCGGGCGCCCGACGGTCTTCATCTACGACGGCCACGCCGGCGGCGTCGGCATCGCCGAGCGCGGCTACGACATCTTCGCCGGCTGGGTCGCGGACACGGCGACGATGCTTGCCGGCTGTCCGTGCGAGCACGGCTGCCCCTCGTGCGTCCAGTCGCCGAAGTGCGGGAACCTCAACGAGATGCTGGACAAGGAGGGGGCGCAGGAGCCTGCTCGAGGCGATGCTGGCGGCAGCGTAGGGCACGCGACCTGTCGATTTCCGCGCCGGCCGCTCGTCGTGTCCATGTAAGGGGACGAACGAAAGGAGCCAGCGATGCTGGTTGGACGGATCCACAGGACGACGGCGGCGGGAGTCACGCACTCCGCGCCCGGCGGTGCGCGAGGGAAGTGCCCTCGACGCAGCCACGCACCTGGCGTTGCGGCGGCACTGGGGCTGACATGCGGTACCTGCTGCTGATCCACAACGAGGCTGCCTGGAACGATCTCGGCGAGGACGAGCAGGACGCTCGCCGCGCGCAGTACGGCGCATTCGCCCGCAACACGCCCGCCGGAATGATCCTGCGGCGGCAACGAATTGGCACCGACTGCGACGGCGACAACCGTCCGCGTGCGAGACGGCGAGACGCTCGTCACCGACGGCCCGTACGCAGAGACGAAGGAAGCGCTCGGCGGCTACTTCCTCGTCGAGGCCGACTCGCATCGACGAGGCCGTCGAGCTGGCCAAGCAGCTCCCCGAGCCGATCGGGGGCGGCGGCATCGAGATCCGGCCGGTCTACGTCGACGAAGGGGGCCAGTCGTGAACTACCTGCTGCTGCTCTACTCGGACCAGGACGCCTGGGCGGCGATGAGCGACGAGGAGAAGCGGATCGGGCGGGAGCAGGAGATGCCCAAGTGGCTCGCCCTCTTCGACTACCTCGGCCAGCACGCGCAGTCGGTCGACGGTGTCGAGCTCGACGCGGCGACAACGGCCAAGACGCTCCGGTACGAGAACGGCAAGCCCGTGGTCACCGACGGCCCGTTCGCGGAGACGAAGGAGCAGATCGGCGGCGTCTTCTTCCTCGAGTGCGACAACCTCGACGAGGCGATCGACATGGCTGCGCACGTGCCCGTGGCCGCCAACGGGTCGGTCGAGATTCGTCCGCTGCAAACGCAGAACGCGGCCACGCCGGCGGAGTCGGTTCAGACGGCCGGGTAGCGCTCTGGCAGCATCGACGCGATGGAGCCGTCGGCAGATGCGACCAGACGAGCCGCGGGACACGACGCCGTCGCGGCGGCCTTCCGCGAGGAGTGGAGCCGGTCGCTCGCGCACCTGGCGCGGGCGACCGGCGACCTCGACCGTGCCGAGGACGCCGTTCAGGAGGCGTTCGCGATCGCGCTCGACCGCTGGCCGCGCGACGGCATCCCCGCCAACCCGGGCGCCTGGATCGTCACGACAGCCCGGAACCGCGCCATCGACCGCATCCGACGCGAGCAGAACCTGCAGCTGAAGACCGAGCTGCTCGGACGGCTGGAGGAGCGACGCGGAGACGAGGACGACTTGGACGAGAGCACGATTCCCGACGAGCGCCTGAGCCTGATCTTCACCTGCTGCCACCCTGCCCTCGCGCCTGAGGCCCAGGTCGCTCTGACGCTGCGGCTGGTCGGCGGCTTGGCGACGCCGGAGATCGCCCGCGCGTTCCTGCTACCCGAGCCGACCCTCGCGCAGCGCCTCGTCCGCGCGAAGCGGAAGGTCCGCGACGCCGGCATCCCTTTCCGCGTGCCGCCCGACCACCTGCTGCCGGAGCGGCTCGCCACCGTCCTCGCCGTGCTCTACCTGGTCTTCAACGAGGGCTACTCGGCCACGCGGCGGGGACCGGCTGATCCGCGGCGAGCTCTGCGACGAGGGCGTGCGGCTGACGCGCCTGCTCGCCCTGCTGATGCCGGACGAGCCCGAGGCGCTGGGGCTGCTGGCGCTGATGCTCTTCCAGGACTCCCGCCGCGAGGCCCGGGTCGACGAGCGCGGCGAGCTCGTGCTGCTCGAGGAACAGGACCGCGGCCGCTGGGACCGGGCGCGCATCGCGGAAGCGCAGCGCATGCTCGCCCACGGCGCCCGCCTCGGGCGGCCGGGGCCGTACCTGCTGCAGGCGGCGATCGCCGCCGTGCACGCCGACGCGGAGACGCCGGAGGCGACCGACTGGCAGCAGATCGCCGCCCTCTACCAGCGCCTCGGGCGAACACCAGCGCTCCCCGGTCGTGGCGCTGAACCACGCCGTCGCCGTCGCCATGGCCGACGGGCCCGAGCGGGGACTCGACCTCGTCGACGCGATCGAGGGGCTGGAGGGCTACCACCTCCTCCACTCGACGCGCGCCGAGCTGCTCCGGCGCTGCGAGCGCAACGACGAGGCGGCGGCCGCGTACCGGGCGGCGCTCGAGCTCACGGCCAACACCGTGGAGCGCGCGCACCTGGAGCGGCGGCTGGGAGAGCTGGCGTGACCGCCTTCCGGACGCCGTTCCCGATTCTCTACACGCGTGACCCGCAGCGCTCGCTCGACTTCTACCGCGAGGCGTTCGGCTTCGAGCTCGCGTTCCGCTGGCCGGCAGACGGCAAGCTCGAGTACGCCTACGCGACCCTCGGCGAGGCGGGGATCGGAATCGGCCGCGCGGACTCGCCGCTGCACGGCCTGCCCGTGACCGCCGTCGGGCCGGCCCGTTTCGAGCTCTGCATCTACACCGACGACACCGACGCCGCCGCAGCGCACCTGCGCGCGCTCGGGGCGCGCGAGCTCCTCCCGCCCACGACCCAGCCATGGGGCGAGCGGCTCTGCTACTTCGCCGACCCGGACGGCAATCCGCTCCATGTGACCGCACCGCTGGCGCCCGCAGCGGGCGCCTGAGGTCAGGAGCCCAGCAGCTCGAACACCCTGGCGACCGCCGCGGCCGGAGTAGCGGCGCGCTCGACGCCCTCGATCTCCCAGCCCGGCTCGAGGACGACGACCGGGCGGCCGAGCCGCCTGGCGAAGCCGATCTCGGCGAGCGTGCCCCACGACCCGCCGACGGCGATCGACCGCGTCCCCCGACGCTGCCACGGCGAGGTTGCGGGCATGGCCGATGCCCGTGACGACGACATGGTCGAGCCACTCGTTGCCCTCCAGCCGGGACTCGCCGGGGAGGATGCCGATCGTCGTGCCGCCTGCCTGCTTCGCGCCGCGGGCGGCCGCCGCCATCACCTCGCCGAGGCCGCCGGTGACGACGGTCGCGCCGCGCTCGGCCAGGAGCCGACCGACCTCCTCCGCCCGCTCCCTGTGAGCGGTTCCGCTGCCGATGACGGCCACCTGCACGCTGCCCACGGCTGCGATGCTAGAAGCAGGCCATGGCACGGCGCGACGCACGCGGCGGCACGCTCGTCCTCGGCGGCGGCTTCGCCGGCGCCTACGTCGCCAAGTTCCTGGGCAAGCGCGGCGCGACGATCGTCAGCGCCGAGAACTTCATGCTCTACACGCCGATCCTCCCGGAGGCGGCCTCAGGAACGCTCGAGCCGCGGCACGTGGTCGTGCCGGTTCGCGAGATGTGCCGGCACGCCGAGCTCCTGCTCGGGCGCGCCACGACGCTCGACACACACAGCAGGACGGTGTCCGTCACGACACAGGCCGGGACCCTGGAGGTGCACTACGAGCGGCTCGTGATCGCGCTCGGAGCGGTGGCGCGCACCCTGCCGATCCCGGGTCTGCGCGAGCACGCGCTCGGCTTCAAGAACCTCACCGACGCGATCCATCTGCGCAACCACGTGCTCGCCCAGCTGGAGGCCGCCGTGGCTCGCTCCGACGTGAACGAGTCGGTCGCGCCCAACCTGACGTTCGTCTTCGTCGGCGCCGGCTACGCGGGCGTCGAGGCGCTGGCCGAGCTGTCCGACCTGGTCGACGACGCCCTCCGCTACTACCCGGAGCTCCGCCGGCTCGAGCCGCGCTGGGTGCTCGTCGACGCGGCGTCGACGATCCTGCCCGAGATCCCGCGCGGCCTCGGCTCCTACGCCGCTCGGATCCTGGCGCGCCGCGGGGTCGACATCCGTGTAGAGACAACCCTCGAGTCGGTGGAGCCGCACGCCGCAGTGCTCTCGGACGGCGAGCGGATCCCGACCAACACCGTGGTCTGGACCGCAGGGGTGCGGGCGCACCCGCTGCTCGCCGAGTGGGAGCTCCCGCTCGACGAGCGCGGCCGCCTGATCGTGGACGAGACGCTCCGGGTCGAGGGTCACGAGCGACTCTGGGGTCTTGGCGACTGCGCCCGCGTGCCCAACCAGGCGACGCCCGGCGAGTTCGATCCGCCGACCTGCCAGCACGCCCTGCGCCAGGCCCGCCGCCTGGCGAAGAACCTCACCTCGACGCCGCGGCCGTACCGCTACCGCATGCTGGGACAGGTGGCCACGCTCGGCCGTCACAAGGGCATCGCGGACGTGCTCGGCCTCAAGCTGACCGGCTTCCCGGGCTGGTGGGTGACGAGGACGTATCACCTGTACCAGCTGCCGCTGCTGCGCCGGAAGCTGCGCGTCGTCGCCGACTGGACGGTGGCGCTCTTCTTCCGCCGCGACATCGCCGAGCTCGGCCAGCTCGGCAGTCCGCGACGGCTCGGGGACGTCTGAAACAACCGTCAAGACGCCGTCGCCGCGGTCGATACATGCGACGTGGCGCACAAACTCACGTCGGGCCCACAGCAACTGCTCCTCGTGGCGGGCTTCGCCACTGCCGCCTTCCCCGTGGCCGCGCTGCTCGCCGGCGGGCGGCACACCGTCGACTACCCCGCGCTGACGCACTTCGCCGGCGTCGGGCTGGCAGCAGGGCTCGCCACGATCGCCGCAGTCGCCCTCTCGGCGGTCGGCGCCCGCCGCAACGACGGCCGCACCGTGCTGCTGGGCACCGGCTTCTCGGCGATGGCCGCGCTCCTGGCCGTGCACGGCTTCGCCACACCCGGAATCTTCGTCGGCATGAACGGGGTGGTCGCGTTCTCGGGCGCGGCGACGCTGCCCGTGGGCGGAGCCATCCTGGCGCTGGCCGCGCTGCCGCAGTTCAGCCGCCCGCGCTCGGTGCGGGCGCTGGTCTGGGCGGAGCTGGCGCTCGTGGCGGCGATCCTGGCACTCGGCGTGATCGGCGTCGCTGCGCCGGAGCTCGTCCCCGCCGTGCCGGAGGCCCGGAGCACGGCGGCCCTGATCACGCTGGCCGCCGGACTCTCCTTCTTCGGCTTGGTGGGGTGGCGCGCGCTGCGGACGTTCCGGCTCACCCGCCGGCCGGGCGACCTGTCGGTCGTCATCGGCATCGTCTGGCTCGGAGCCTCGGTCGTACCAGCGTTGACGCTGGGCCCGTGGGAGCTCGGCTGGTGGCTTGGCCACTGGTTCGAGCTGCTCGGGCTCGTGCTGGTGGGAGCTCCGGTTGCGCTCGACCTGTTCCGCGACTCGCCCTCGCGCCCGCTCGCCGGCGACCTGCGCGCGGCCGAGCTCGTGGCGTCCGAGGAGGCCTACCTCGGCTCACACGTACGCGCGCTCACCCGCCAGCTGGCCGAGCGCGACGCCTACACGGCCGAGCACACGCGCCGGGTCGCGTTGCGCGCGGTCCAGGTCGGGGAGCGGCTCGGTCTCTCTCCTGAGCGGCTGCGCACCCTCGCGGCGGGAGGGCTCCTCCACGACATGGGCAAGCTCGTGACGCCGCTCGAGATCCTGACCAAGCCGCACGGGCTGACTGAGACCGAGTTCGCGCTCGTGCGCCAGCACCCGAGGCACGGACGCGAGCTGCTCGCGGAGCTGGGTTTCCCGGAGGCGGTCCAGCGGCTCGTGCTCGACCACCACGAGCGGCTGGACGGCTCGGGCTACCCACGCGGCCTCACGGGACGCGACCTCTCGGTCGAGACCAGGATTCTCGCGGTCTGCGACGTCTACGACGCGCTCATCTCGCCGCCGCGTCTACCGTGGCGCCTGGACGCGCGAGCAGGCGATCGGCCTGCTCCGAGATGAGGAGCCGGGCCGCTTCGACCAGCGCGTCGTGGCGACGCTGGCCGAGGTCGTCGCCGACGACCCGGCCGCCGGCGAGCAGCGTGCCGTCGCTGCCGAGGCGCCTGCCCTGGTCCTGGCGGCGCAGACGCGCGCGGACGCTACTTCGGGCCGTTAGCCACGAACCGGGCCTCGAGGCCGCGCTCCTCGAACCAGGCGACCATCTCGAGCTGCGGCGGCTTCTCCATGCCGTAGTGCATGGCGTCGATGAGCGCGACGTCGTTCTCCTCGGCGAGCCGGCGGAAGCCGCGTACCTCCTCCTGGACGTGGGGCAGGCGGCAGTTGGTGGCCGCGTTGCCGGTCACGTAGGTCTGGCAGCCACGCTCGAGCGAGGCCTCGAGCATCTCGGCGTTGGCCCCGCCACCCGCCACGATCGCGACGCGCCCGGCCTGCGGCCGCGGCCGCGTGAGCACGTGCACCTTGATCTCGGGCCCGAGGTACGAGCGGAAGGCCTCGGCGAGTCCCTCGAGGCGTCAGGCGTGACTCTCCGATGACCGCGGCGCCCTCCGGGCAGCGCGGCCGAGAGCTGGAAGTAGTCCTCCACCTGGTCGAGCCCGACCCCGCGGGCGCAGAGCAGGGACGGGGCGATCTCGGGATGCTGGTCGATGGGCGCGTGCGCGTTGTAGAAGCTGATCCCGCGCTCCCGCATGCGCTCGAAGGTCTCGCGTGCCAGCGGCAGGAAGCCGGGCTCGTCGGCGAAGTCGAGCGGATGCTCCGAGAAGAGGAACGTCCCCGGCGCGAGCTCGTCGACGACCGCGTCGCCGGGAAAGACGCAGGTGGCAGCTCGTGTGACCTCCGCCGAGCCACGCACCATCAGCCCGTTCCAGCGGCCCTCCCAGCCCGGCTCCGCGAAGTCGCGCCAGTACGGCTCGGGGTAGACGGCCGCGAACAGCCCGGCCCAGTCGTCGTCGTCCACGAGCGGCACGCGCAGGTAGGCGTCGAGCTCGCCGACCAGCTCGTCCAGGTTCACCCCGCGATTCTGCCCTAGCGCCCCGCCCGCAACCACCAGGAGGGCGTGGCGAACTGCGCCGCCTAGCGCTCGAGCGAGCGCAGCGCGGGCTCGAGCCGCTGCTTCGTGGTGAGCACGCCCTCGTAGAGGTCGCCGTGCCGCTCGACGCGCGCCACGACCGCGGCCATCGTGAACGCAGCCGGGTCGAGCGACTCGTTCACCTCGTCCCAGCGCAGCGGCGTCGAGACCGGCGCGCCGGCGCGCGGCCGCACCGAGTACGCGGTCGCGATCGTCTTGCCCTCGCCGTTCTGGTTGGCGTCGATGAGGACGCCCCGGCGCTTCGCCTTCGTCCACTCGGTGGTGACGAGGCCGCGGTGCGTTCGCGCAAGCGCACGAGCGACGATCTCGGCGAAGCGCCGCGTGTCCTCGAACGTGTAGCGCCGCTCCACCGGCACGAGCACGTGCATGCCCTTGGAGCCGCTCGTCTTGGCGAAGCACTGCAGGCCGAGGGCATCCATCACCTGCTTGACCAGCAGCGCCACCTCCACCGTCTCGGCGAAGCCGACGTCGGCCGAGGGGTCGAGGTCGAAGAGCACGAAGTCGGGCCGATCCGGCTTGTCGATGCGCGAGTACCACGCGTTCAGGTCGATGCAGCCCATGTTCACCATCCAGAGCAGCGAGAGCTCGTCGTTGACCACCGGCGCCTGGATCCCCCGGGTTCGCCGCGGCCGCTCGCGCGTGGTCACCGTGATCGGAACGCGCTTGATCCACTCCGGCATGCCGCGCGGCGCGTCCTTCTGGAAGAAGAACTCGACCCTGCCAGCCGTCGGGGTAGCGCTTGAGCGTGAACGGCCGCTCGCGCAGGTGTGGGACGACGACCGGCGCGACGGCGCGGTAGTACGCCAGCAGGTCGCCCTTGGTGATGCCCTCCTCGGGCCAGAACGGCTTGTCGAGGTTCGACAGCTTCAGCAGCCGTCGCCCGTCGCGGAGCTCCTGCTCGATCGGCAGCTCCTGGCGCACCTCCTGTGGCTCCTTGTCCTCGCGCAGCCCGAGGTACGAGGCCTGCCGCAGGTGGCCCTCGTGCGTCCACTCGTTGAACGCGACCTCGCACACCAGCCGGGGCTCGACCCAGACGACGTCGCCCTTGCGGACCCGGGGCATCTTGGGCACCTCGCCGAAGGGCGGGTCCGGCCGCTCCAGGGGCCGAAACAGCTTCAGCAGCTGCTCGATCTCCCGGTCGCTGAAACCGGTGCCGACGTTGCCCGCAAAGTGCAGCTCCGAGCCGCGGTAGACGCCGAGAACAAGCGACCCGAAGACCGATGCACGCCGGCCCTGGCCCTTCGTGTACCCGCAGATGACGAGCTCCTGGCGGTTGCGCGTCTTGATCTTCAGCCACTCGCGTGAGCGGCGACCTGGCAAGTAGGGGGAGTCGGCGCGCTTGGAGACGATGCCCTCGAGCTGCTGCTCCTCGGCCGCGCGCAGGAGCGCCGGGCCGTTCTCGAACGTCTCCGAGAGCCGCACGGTCTTGTTGCGGCGGTCGAGGATCGCCTCCAGGCGCTCACGCCGCTCGTGGAGCGGAAGGTCGATCAGCGGCCGGCCCTCCACCTCGAGCACGTCGAAGACGTAGTAGACGAGCGGCGTGCCGGACTTCCCCTGCTGCATGGCCGAGAAGCTGGCCCGGCCCTGGTCGTCGAGCGCGCAGAGCTCGCCGTCGAGGACGCAGTCCGGCGTGCGGAGCGCGCGCGGCAATGCGCTCGCCACCGGCCGGAACCGCTCGGTCAGATCGTTGCCGCGCCTGCTCGTCAGCGAGGCGCCCTGACCCGCCACCAGCCGCGCCAGCGCCCGGTAGCCGTCCCACTTGACCTCGTGCAGCCACCCGTCTCCCGCCGGCACGTTCTCGGCCGGCGTCGCCGACATCGACTGGTACTCGGCGCGGCGTGCGCTCGCGCTCTCCGCGGCCGTGTCCCGCTTGCGGAGCAAGAGCCAGTTCTTCGGGTTGCCGTCGAGCTTGGCCGGGATCAGGGTCCAGGTGCCCTGCAGCCGCTCGCCGTCCAGCCTGACGGTCAGGCCGCCGTCGCGCTTCTCCTCGACGAGCTCGTACGTGCCCCGGTCCCAGATCTCCACCGAGCCGGCGCCGTACTCGCCCTTGGGGATCTCGCCCTCGAAGGTCGCGTACTCCATGGGGTGATCCTCGACGTGGACGGCGAGCGCGCGCTGCCCGGGCTCGGTCGGAACGCCTTTCGGCACCGCCCAGCTCGCGAGCGCGCCGTTCCGCTCGAGGCGGAAGTCGTAGTGGAGGCGCCGGGCGTCGTGGCGCTGGACGACGAAGATCGGCTTGCCCCGCTTGCGCCGGGGCTTCGCGGGGAAGGGCTCCGGCGTCTTGCGCGCATCGCGCTTCCCGCGGTACTCGCGCAGGCTCACGGACGGAGTTCTAGCCGTGCTGACAAGCGGAAAGCAGCCGTGGCGAACACCACTGCGCGGGGGGCACAAGACCTGGCCAAACGATCAGATTTCGGCCTGTAAACGGGCGATTTCTTCCCCTCCGCTCGCCCGGTGCGGGGGATAACACTGTGGACGGTGTGGAAAACGCGGTTACGGCACCGGAGCGACTGTTGCGGCCGCCGGTGCCTCCGTGAAGACGCCGAGGCGGCGGAAACGCTCCCGCCGCCCGCGGCGGAGGTCGTCGGCAGCGACGCCCACGAGCCCCGACAGCGCCGCCTCGAGCGACTCGCCGAGCAGCCGGGCCGCCTCGTCATGGTCGGTGTGGGCGCCCCCGCTCGGCTCCGGGACGATGGCGTCGATCACACCGAGCTCCAGGCAGTTGCCGGCATCCGGGCGCAGCGCGGCGGCGGCCTTGCGCGCCTCGCCGGCGTCCCGCCAGAGGATCGCTGCGCAGCCCTCCGGGGAGATGACCGAGTAGAGCGCGTGCTGCTGCATGAGCACCCGGTCGGCGAGCGCGATCGCGATCGCGCCGCCTGAGCCCCCCTCGCCGATGATGCAGCTGACGACCGGCACCGACAGGCGCGCGAGCACCGACTGCGAAGCTGCGATCGCGCCTCCTTGGCCGTGCTGCTCGGCGGCGACGCCCGGGTAGGCGCCCGGTGTGTCCACCAGCGTCAGGAGCGGAAAGCCGTGCCGGTCGGCGAGCGTCATGGCGCGCATCGCCTTGCGGTAGCCCTCGGGGTAGGCCATCCCGAAGTTGCGCCGCGTGCGCTCGCCGATGTCGCGTCCCTTCTGCTGGCCCAGCACGACGACGGTCCGGCCGCCGAAGCGGCCCAGCCCGGCGACGACGGCCTTGTCGTCGGCGCGGGCACGGTCGCCGTGGATCTCGACGAAGTCCTCGATCAGGCGGTCGACGTAGTCGAGCGTGTAGGGCCGCTGGTCGTGGCGCGCGAGCTCGACCGAGCGCCAGATGTCCTCCTCGGCGGCGGGCTCGGCGATCCGGTCGAGCTGACGCTGCAGGCGCGCAAGCTCCCCGGACAGCCGCGCGCCGCGCAGGAGCGGCAGCGAGCGGAGCTTGCTCAGCCGGGCGCGGAGGCGGAGCTCGTCCTCAGCGGCCATTCTCGAACAGCCCGAGTGCGCGGGTCAGGTAAGGACGGAGCTCGCCGCGAGCGACGATCGCGTCAAGGTGGCCGAAGCGGTAGTTGGACTCCGCCAGGCCGAAGTCGTCCGGGAGCTTCTCACGCGTCGTCTGCTGCACGACCCGCGGCCCCGTGAACGCCAGCAGGGCACCGGGCTCGGCCACCGTCAGGTCGCCGAGCGTGGCGAAGCTGGCGAGCACGCCGGCGGTGGTCGGGTGCGCCATGACGGTGATCATCGCGCCGCGGGCGTCGTGGAGGTCGGCCACGGCGCAGACGGTCTTGGGGAGCTGCATCAGCGAGAGGATCCCCTCCTGCATGCGCGCACCGCCCGAGGCGGTGACGGTGACGAGCGCCCCGCCACGACTCGCGGCGCTCTCGCAGGCACGCGCGAACTTCTCGCCGACGACGCTGCCCATCGAGCCGCCCATGAAGTCGAAGTCCATGACCGCGAGCTCGCACGCCTGGCCGCCGATCTCGCCCTTGCCGATCACCATTGCGTCCCCAAGGCCGGTGGCGAGCTCGGCCTCGGCCAGGCGCTCGGTGTACGGGCGCAGGTCGAAGAACTCGAGCGGGTCCTCGGAGCGCAGCTCGGCTGCCTCCTCGACGAACGTTCCGGGGTCGGTCAGCTGCTCGATGCGGCTGCGGGCCCGCACGCGGAAGTGATGGCCGCACTGCGGGCAGACGCCGAGGTGCTCCTCGAGCTCGTCGTCGCGGTAGTGGGAACCGCAGGACGGGCAGGTATTCGGGTGCTGCTTCCCCTCGCGCTCGGGCTCCGGGTCGTGGCGATGCTCGATCGAGACGTCGATGCGCTCCGCCACGGTGACCGATTGTACGCCCCTGCCCGCGGGTTCTACGGCCAGAGCGCTGCGCAGAGACGCTCGATCGGCGCGACGTTGTCCGAGTCGGGCAGCGCGGCGGTCACGCCGGCGCCCACCACGGTGGAGCCGCGTGCCGCTGTCCGCAGCAGCTCCGCGACCTCGGCCTCGCGCAACCCGCCGGGCTCGGGCATGAACGAGCGGACGGCCTCGGGCTCGAGCACGTCACAGTCGAGCGCGACGTAGACGCCACCGACGCCTTCCAGCGCACGCTCGAGCGCCCCCTCACCTACGTGGACGCCGCGCTCGGCGATGAACGCCTCCTCCGGCGGATCGAGGTTGCGGGCGCCAACGAGGGCAACGTCCTCCGGCTCCACCACGCCGCCGTCGATCAGCCGCCGCAGCGGCGTCGCCCAGGGATTGCCCGTGGGCGAGCTCTCGATCGTGTTCAGATCGCCGTGGGCGTCGAGCCACAGGATCGCCAGCCGCCCGTGGCGGGCGGCGAGCGCCTCGGCGGCACCGACGTGCGCGCAGCAGCAACCGCCGAGCACCAGCGGCCGCACGGGCAGGTGCGCAGCGACGGCGAGGGTCTGTTCCAGCAGCGAGTCCTCCTCGATCACGGCTGCCTCCGGGTAGGCCAGCGGCAGCCGGGCCGCCTCGGCCATCGCCTCCCCGCCCACGCCCCACGCGCGCGGCACGCGCACGAGGCCGGCGGGAAAGACGGCCCCGCAGGCGTGGCACTCGTACTCCGGCCCGACCGCGACCGCCGTCAGCGTGCGGCAGTGCGGGCAGCGCGCGCGCAGCGTGCTCATGCGCCGACGGCGGAGAGCGGCTTCTGCCAGGTGTCGGACTGGCGGACGACGCGCATGCCGGCCTTCTCGTAGAGCCGGAGCGCGCCCGTCAGATTCTCGGCGTCGACGCCCAGGGCGACCCGGTTCATGCCGCGCTGTTCGAGCTCACGGAACGAGTGCACCAGTAGGGCCAGAGCGAGACCGCGACGGCGCCAGGGGCGGCGGACGCCGAGCACGTTCACCCAGCCCAGTCCTTGGTCGCCCGTCCAGTTCGCGTTGCAGAGCGAGAAGCCCGCGATCTCGTTCCCGTCCCAGACGACGTACCAGAGCGCGGGGTCGTAGTGGGCCGCGGTCATGAAGTGCCGCCACTCCTCGAGCGACGTGTGCACCGAGCCCCAGTGATCCTCGAACGCCTCCTCGTCAGCTGCGTGCACGAGCGCGAAGTGCTCGTCGGGATCGAAGGGGCGCAGCTCCAGCCCCTCGGGCCACTCGGGCTCGGGGAGCTCGCCGCCGAGGTCGACCTGCATGCGGAAGAAGTGGCGGACGAGCTCGTAGCCGCTGCGCTCGTAGAGCGCTCGCAGCTCGGTCTCGGCACTCAGGCAGCCAGCGTGGAGCAGCGAGCGGTCGGTCCCGAGCTCCCGCGCCCGCTGCTCGAGCGGGGCGAGCAGCTGCTCGCCCAGCCCCTCAGGCGCCCGCGCGGGATGCAGCACGACGCGGAGCCAGATGATGGCGTGGTCCTCGGCGGCGTCCACCAGGCTGCCGGCGCCGACGAGCCCGCCGTCCGTCTCCTCAGCGACGAGCAGGTCGCGGTCGGGGTCGATCGCAGGGCTCGTGTACCACGCTTCGACGTCCTCCTCGGAGACGAGGTTCTCGCCGAGCAGCGCCTGGCCGACGCTGTTGATGAGCTCGGCGAGCGTGGCCTTCTCGTCGGGTCGTGGCGACCGCAGGCGCACGTCGGTCACGACGGCGCCCGCTCGTAGAAGACGGTCTCGTGGTAGACGCGCATGCCCACGCGTTCGTACAAGCGCGTGGCACCCGTCGGGCTCTCGGCGTCGACGCCGAGGCCCGCGCGCGTGAGGCCCTTGCCGGCGAAGGCGCGAAAGGCGTGGCGGAGCAGGGCCTCTCCCAGCCCGCGCCGCCGCCACGGACGGCGCACGCCGAGGATGTTGACCCAGCCGGTGTCGGCCCGCCGGTCGCTGCGCATGCAGAGGGCGAAGCCGCAGATCTCATCGCCGTCCTCGGCCATGAACCAGAGCTCCGGATCGTGGTACTCCGACTCGAGCGACCAGTGCGCCCACTGCTCGTAGGTCTCCGCGAGCGGAGACCAGGTGTCGAGCCAGACCTCCCGGTTGACCTCGAAGGTCAACGGGCCGTCACCGTCGCGGTACGTGCGGACGGTGATCCCATCGGGCCAGACCGGCTCCTGCAGGTCCTCGAGCTGGGTCTCCATCGAGTACGAGTAGCGGCGCACGCCGAAGCCGGCGGCGGCAAAGGCCTCTCGCAGCGGCGTGTTGGCGGCGGAAGCCCAGACCCGTACCCGCTGGCCGCTCGTGCGCTCTCCGAGCCAGGCCATCAGCGCGCCCGTGACCACGCCCACGTCCTCCCCGGGCCTGACCTGGAAGTCGCTCCACCAGAGCGGCGGGTCACCCTCGACGTCGACGTCCGCGTAGCCCACGATGCGGCCGTCGCGCTCCGCCAGCCTGATGTCCATGGCCTGGTTCAGGGTTGGCGTGGCGAGCCAGGTGCGAAGCTCGGACTCGCCGTAGGGCTCGCCGCGATCTCGCCGGCTGACCTCGTCGAGGAGAGCGTGGACCTCTTCGAAGTCACCGTCTGTGTACGACCTGAGCCTCATGCGGCGACGAGGTCGTCGAGCGTGTCTGGCAGGCGCGAGAGGTCGGGAAGCTCGCGGTCGGGCTCAGGCTCGGGCTGCTCGCCGAGGCGATTGATCCACACGCTGCGCAGGCCCAGCTCGCGTGCAGGCGCGACGTCGTGAAAGAGGCTCGCGGCCACATGGACATGCGCCGCGCGGGGGGCCGCAGTTCGGCGGAAGAACTCGTCCCAGTGCCCGTGCGCCGGCTTGTACGACCCGATCGCGGACGCGACCACGGTCTCGTCGAAGGGGACACCGAGTGCCGCCTTCGACGCCTCGATCAGGTCAGGGTCCGTGTTGGAGAGGACCGCAAGCCGCCAGCCTCGCGCTCGGGCTTCGGCGAGCGCGGTCGGCACCTCGGGGAAGACGGGCCAGCCGGGCAGCGACAGTGCGAGCGCGTCCTCCTCGCCGGCCGGCACCTCGTCGAGCTGTGCGAGAACTGACGCCATCACGTGCCGGTACGACAGGCCCGGGCTATCCGCCTGGACCTGCGGCTCGAGCTCGTGGTAGCGCGCGAGCATCGCGTCCGCTTGCTGCTCGCCGAAGAGGCGAGCGAGCGCCGACCGGATGCCGGCGTTCCAGTCGACGAGCGTGCCGTAGCAGTCGAAGGTCGCCCAGCGCTCCACGGCGGCGAGCGTAGCGATGCGCGCTCGCGTGCGACCTGGCATCGTCTAAACGGTGCTCTTCCTCGCCTACTCGACCCTGCTCCTGTGCGTCGGTCTCGCCGGCATACGACCGCAGGGGCCGGGCGAAGGCTGGCGACTCGTGGCGGTCGCGGCAGGCATCGTCATCCTCTTGACCAGCCTCTCGCTGGCGGTAGACGCCGGCCACCACACCACGGTCTCCGCCGCACTCTTCGGCGGGCTGATCGGCGGCAGCGCCGTGTTCACGGCCGGCGCGCTCAAGTGGACCGGGCCGGCAGCGTTCTGGTGGCGGACGGCCGGGTGGTGCGGCATGGCGGCCGCGCTGGTCGTACCGAGCACGCTCACGCTCGGCCTCCCCATCCTCGGCCTGCTCGCGTTCACGCTCCGGCCGGCCGCCGACCCGGCCGCCGCCGGCATCCCGCTCCGCTCGGGCTGAGAGCCTCGCTCGGCGGCCGGCTAGGGGCCGGCGGCGTCGTAGCGGGTGAAGACGACGCAGGCGTTGTGGCCGCCGAAGCCGAAGGAGTTGTTGACGGCGACCCGGACGTCAGCCTCGCGCGCCTCGTTCGGGACGTAGTCGAGGTCGCACTTGGGATCCGGATCTTCGTAGTTGATCGTCGGCGGCAGGACGCCGTTCTGCACGGCGAGGACGCAGAAGATCGCCTCCACGGCGCCCGCGGCGCCCAGGCAGTGGCCAGTCGCGCCCTTCGTCGACGAGATCGCCGTCTGCCTGGCGTTCTCCTCGCCGAGCGCCAGCTTGATCACCCGCGTCTCGGCCGCGTCACCCAGCGGCGTCGAGGTGCCGTGCGCGTTGATGTAGTCGATCTCGCCGGGGTCGATGCCTGCATCGCCGAGCGCCATCGTCAGAGCCCGTGCCGGGTTGGCGCCGGTCGGGTCCGGCTCGGTGACGTGCTTGGCGTCGGAGGAGAGCCCGTAGCCGAGCACCTCGGCGTAGATCTTCGCGCCGCGCCGTTTCGCATGCTCGAGCTCCTCGAGCACGAGCACGGCCCCGGCCTCGCCCATGACGAAGCCGTCGCGGTTCATGTCGAAGGGGCGGCTCGCCCTCTCGGGGTCGTCGAGGCGCCGTGACAGCGCGCGCATCGCGCTGAAGCCGGCGATGCCGACGCTCGTGATCCCGGCCTCGGTCCCGCCACAGAACATCACGTCCGCCCGGCCGAGGCGGATCGCGTCCATGCCGTCGCCGATGGCCATGTTCGAGGCGGCACAGGCTGTGCACTGCGAGGAGAGCGGGCCACGCGTGCCGAGCTCCATCGAGACCCAGGCGGCGCCCATGTTGGGAATGATCTGCGGGATCGAGAACGGGTTGACCCGGTCGGGGCCGCTGACCAGCAGCTTGTCGTAGCAGTCCTGGAAAGCCTTCAGACCGCCGATCCCGGTGGCGATCGCAGCGCCCACGCGGTCCGCTTCCGGCTCGACGGCGAACCCCGAGTCCGTCTCAGCCTGCCGCGCGGCGGCGGTGATCATCTGGGCGAAGCGGTCCATGCGCCGCGCTTGCTTGTGCTCGATCCACTCCGCCGGATCGAAATCCTTGAGCTCGCAGGCGAAGTCGACGGGGTACTCGCTCGCATCGAACGCCTGAATGCGATTTGCGCCGCTCTTGCCGGCGATCAGGTTCGCCCAGGTCGTGTCGATGTCGTTCCCGAGCGGCGTGACGGCGCCGACGCCGGTGATGACGACTCGCCGCCTGCCGTTGGTGCTCATGTCAGTCGCCTCACGGGCCGGAAGCGTACTTCTCGGAGGCGGCCTGCGGGCGCGCCTCAGCGGCACCGCCCGTCACAGTTTCGCGACAGAGACGGCGCACTTGCGCGATGCGAAACGTGTTACCGGGTCTGACCCCGCGAGGTGCCCCGCTGCGGAGTTGCCGAGTTCGACTGAAGCGCCGGCGGCGCTTGAAGCGTTACATGCCGAGGCCGCCGTCGACGAGCAGGACATCGCCGGTGATGAACGCGGCCTGGTCGGAGACGAGGAAGCGGACGGCGCCGGCGACGTCGGACGGGTCGCCGAAGCGGCCGAGCGGAGTGTTCGCGAGCATCCCTTCCTTCAGCTCGTCGGGGATGACCTCGGTCAGGCGCGTGGTGATGTAGCCGGGAGCGACGACGTTCGCGCGCACGCCGCGGCTGCCGAGCTCGCGCGCCAGGGCCTTGGTGAAGCCGATGATGCCGGCCTTGGCGGCGGAGTAGTTCGTCTGGCCGGCATTGCCGTGCAGCCCGACGATGCTCGAGACGTTCACGATCGCGCCTGAGCGCTTGCGCATCATCGGTCGGGCCACCGCCCGGCAGGTGTGGAAGACGCCGCCGAGGTTGGTGTCGATCACGGCGCGCCAGTCGTCGTCGGACATGCGCGCCAGCAGCCCGTCCCGCGTCAGGCCGGCGTTGTTGACGAGGATGTCCACGTCGCCCGCCTCCTCGACGAGCCGTCGTGCGTCGTCGGGATCCGCGAGGTCGGCCTGCACCGCGCGGCCACCGATCTCCGCCGCCACCGCCTCGGCCTCCTCGGCACCCGACCGGTAGCCGACGACCACGGACGCGCCGGCGGCAGCGAGCTCCTGTGCGATCGCGCGGCCGATGCCGCGTGAGCCGCCGGTGACGAGGGCGATGCGGCCCTCGAGCGAGCAGAAGCTCACGTGCGGAGCAGGTTCTCGTCGAGCTGCTGCAGGCTCGCCAGGCTGTTGACGGAGACCGTCTTGACGCTTCGGTCGATCCGCTTGACGAGGCCGGAGAGCACGGTGCCCGGCCCGACCTCGACGAACGTCCGCACGCCCTCGGCCATCAGCTTGTGCGTCGCCTGCGTGAAGCGAACGGGAGCGGTCAGCTGGTCGACGAGCAGCGTGCCCAGCCGCTGCGCAGGCTCCACCGTCGCGGTCACCGTGGACATGAAGGGGGCGGTCGTCTCCCGGAACTGCACCCGCTCGATCGCCGGCTTCAGCCGCTTGGCCGCGCTCGCGACCAGCGGGCTGTGGAAGGCACCGGAGACCTTGAGCTTGATCGCTCGTCGTGCGCCGAGGCTCTCGGCCTCGGCGCTCAGCTCCTCCACGGCCTCGTCCTCGCCGGATACGACGACCTGGCCTGGGCAGTTGTAGTTCGCCGGCCACACACCGAGGATCTTGCGGCAGAGGTTCTCGACCACCTCGTCGGCCAGACCGAGCACGGCGGCCATCGACCCGGGCCGCTCGCGCGCCGCCTCGGCCATGGCGAGCCCGCGCTCGCGTACGAGCGCTGCGGCCTCCTCGATCGTCATCGCGTCGGCGGCTGCGAGCGCCGCGAACTCACCGACGGAGTGGCCGACGACGAAGTCCGGCTGGTGGCCGGCTTCGCGGATCGCGGCCAGAACGGCGAGGCTCGTCGCTACAAGCGCCGGCTGCTGCAGCTCGGTCTCGGTCAGCGTCTCGATCGGGGCCTCGAAGCAGAGCTCCTTGAGGTCCAGCCCTGTCGCCTCGCTGGCCCGCTCGAAGACCTCCATGGCAGCCGGAATCGCCTCGGCGATGTCGCGGCCCATGCCCACTTCGACCGAGCCCTGACCCGGGAAGCAGAACGCAACCTTGCTCACTGACCACCTCTTTTCGTTGTCGATCCGTTCGAAGCCACCGTCCACTCGAGCAACGCCGAGCCCCAGGTCAAGCCGGCGCCCATGCCGGTCATGAGCACGAGCGCGCCCGGCTGCAGGCGTCCGTCGGCCACTGCGTCGACGAGCGCCAGCGGGATCGAGCCGGAGGAGGTGTTTCCGTAGCGATCCACGTTGATGACGACACGATTCTCCGGGATTCCGAGCTTCTTCGCCGCATGGTCGATGATGCGCAGGTTCGCCTGGTGCGGGACGTAGACGTCGAGGTCCTCGACGCCGACCTCGCAGCGCTCCATGAGCTCCTCGCGCGGACGAGACGAGCACGCGGGTGGCGAACTTGAAGACCTCAGGGCCGTTCATCTTCGCGAAGTGCGCCCCGGCCGCGACCGTCTCGGCAGTCGCCGGCGCGCGCGAGCCGCCTGCCTCCATGTAGAGGTGGATGCCGCCACCGCCGTCGGCGCCGAGCTCGAAGCCGAGGAAGCCGCCGTGGTTGACGCGCTCGAGCACGACCGCTCCTGCGCCGTCTCCGAAGAGCACGCAGGTGGAGCGGTCGGTCCAGTCGACGATCTTGGAGAGGACGTCGCCGCCGACGACCAGGGCCCGCTGAGCGAGACCGCCCGCGAGCATGGCGTACGCCTGGGCGAGCGCATACATGAAGCCGGTGCAGCCGGCCGAGAGGTCATAGGCAGCCGCGTCCGGCGCACCTAGCTGGTCGGCGAGCAGGGCGCCCGTGGACGGGAAGAACATGTCGGGGGTGACAGTGGCGACGATGATCAGATCGACGTCGGCGGCGGCGACGCCGGCCTGGTCGAGCGCCTGGCGTGCCGCAGGCAGACAGAGGTCGGAGAGCGCCTCGTCGGACCCGGCCACGCGGCGCTCGCGAATCCCCGTCCGCTCGCGGATCCACTCGTCGGAGGTATCGACGAGACGGGCGAGCTCGTCGTTCGTCATCACACGCTCAGGCACCGCCGCGCCCAGGCCGGTGATGGAGATGCGGCCGTTGACCGCGGTGCCGATCATCGCTCCACCGCGAAGGTCAGTGTGCCCCTGGCCGCCAGTTTCCCGCCGACGGTGGCCGTCGCGCGGCCGCGGCCGATCGGGCCGCGCACGCGCTCGAGCTCGCAGATCAGCTCCAGCTCGTCGCCCGGCTCCACGATCCGCTTGAAGCGGACGTCGTCGATGCCTGCGAAGAACGCGATCCGCCCGCGGTTCTCCTCCTCGCTCAGGACGGCCACGGCGCCGGTCTGCGCCATCGCCTCGACGATGAGCACGCCCGGCATCACAGGGCGGTCGGGGAAGTGGCCTGGGACCCACCACTCGTCGGCGCGGACGGTCTTTCGCGCCACCACCCGGGAGCCCGGCTCGAGCTCGACGACCTCGTCGATGAGGAGGAAGGGCTCGCGGTGCGGAAGGATCGCCTCGATCTCGCTGCGGCCCATGCCCACGACCGGGCTAGTGTAGTGCCGGGCTATGCGGCACTCACGCTCGACGGCCGCGCCGGCCGCAAGAGCCGGGACGGCGGTGGGCAAGAGCTCGGCGTGACTGATCTCGCCCCCGAGACGGTGGAGCGCAAGCTCCGCGGCCGCTTCGGCCGGCCCTACGTCTTCCTCACCAGCTGCGCATCGACCCAGCTCGAGCTCACGGACGAGGCCGGCGAGGGCGCGGTCGTGGCCGCCGACGAGCAGACCGCGGGACGGGGTCGTCTCGGCAGGCGGTGGCTGGCGCCTCCGGGGACGAGCCTGCTCGTCTCGATCGCGCTCACACCGACCGCCCCGCCGGAGCGCCTGCCGGAGCTCTCTCCGCTCGGAGCGCACGCGCTGGCGGCGGCGATCCGCTCGATCACGGGCCTGCGGCCGGAGGTGAAGTTCCCGAACGACGTCCTGATCCGCGGCCGCAAGGTCGCGGGCGTGCTGGGCGAGGCTCGCAGCGGCCGCGTCGCACTCGGCTTCGGCGTCAACGTCAACGTGCCGGCCGGAGAGCTGCCGGGAGACGCCGACACCCCGCCGACGTCGCTCCTGCTGGAGACCGGCGGGCCAGTCGACCGCGGCGAGCTGCTGGCGGCGCTCCTCGCGGAGCTCGAGCGCCGCTACGACGCCTGGTCAGCGCAGCCGTAGAACTGGCGTGCGATTGCCGGCGCTGTCCTCGGCGTAACCCGTCACGCGGCGGCCGTTGACGTAGGCGCGGTAGACGCCGCCGCGCCGGTAGCTGCGCGCCACCCGGTTGCCGTCGACCCGCAGCCGCACCGTGGCGGCCTCGCTGACACGGATCCGCAACGGCCGGCGTGAGACGACGCGGAACGCAGGCGCACGGGTGTCGACGGCGAGCGCGAGGCCCTGGGTGACGGTGCCGGAGGTGTTGGCCGCGGTCACGGCGAGCGTGTACGTCCCGTCGGGGATGCGGGCGCCCGAGGCGAGGCGGCCGTCCCAGGGCAGCGCCTGCTCGCCGGGCAGGAAGGGGCCCGGGCCCGAGACGAGCTGGGCGCCACTGCGACTGCGCGCCTCGACCGTGACGTCGGCCGGCAGCGTCAGCCCGAAGGCGAGCAGGACGGTGTCGTTGCGGCCATCGCCGTTCGGCGAGAAGCGCTCCTGATCGAGGGCGAGGCGGACGAGCGTGCGGTTGACCACGAACGGGACGGTGGTCGAGACCCGGCTCGCGCCGGACTCGGCGACGATGAGCAGCTGGTAGCTCCCGTCGGCGTAGGAATCGGCGGTGAGCGTGAACCGGTGCGAGCCGGCGAGCCGCTGGCCGAGGGGCAGCGTGGAGAGCGGGCTGCCGGCGCGCGTCGAGAACGGTGAGCGTGACGTTCGACGTTCGCCCCAGGCGGTAGCTGATGCTTGCCGAGTCGCGCCTGGCCGTCGCCGTCCGGGCTGATCACGGCCGGGCTGGCCGCGGCGGAGATCGTCATCGTGGCCGTGCCGCCGGCCACGACACCGGTCGCCGGCCTGACGGACGGGCCGCCGAGGCTCCAGGTGTAGCGCCCGCTCGTCACCGACCGGGCGTCCCAGGTCCAGTCGAGCGTCGGCCCGACGCCGCTGCCGCCGGCGACGACGGCTCCGTCGGCGTCGACCACCGAGGCGGTCCACGGGGCCGCGCCCGAGAGGCGGGCGCGGAGGCGCACTTGCTCGCCCAGCCTGCCCTGCACTCGGGGCTCGTACAGCTTCGGGAGACCCGTCGCCGCGGCCGTGCGGCCGAGGGAGGCGAGCTGGGCGTAGACGCGGTCGCCCGGACAGCTCGTCTGGTACGTGTCGCGGTGGCCGGACACGGCCTGCAGCAGCACCGGTACGCCGGCCACGAAACGAGGGTTGCCCCTCGACAGATGCGTGAGCGTCGAGGCGGGGTCGACGTGCGCCACGTCGAGCCGCCAGGCGATCAGCTTCGCAACCGCATCCAGAGCCGCCTGGCTCGGTGCCCGTGAGCTGTAGGTGCCGAGCAGCGCAATCCCGACGGAGCCCTCGTTGAAGCCCATCGCGTGCGCACCGATCACGTTCCGGTCGATGCCGCCGTAGCGGCCCTCGAAGATCTGCCCGAAACGATCGACGAGGAAGTTGTAGCCCACGTCGCTCCAGCCGTTCGAGTTGACGTGGTAGGCGGCGACGCCGCGCACGATCGCGGCCGACTGCGACGGCGAGGACGGTGACGCACCGGCCGTGTGGTGGACCACGACGAAGCGCAGCGCATCGGCGTAGCGCGGCGAGCCGCGGCGGAGCGCCGTCGAGCTGCCGGCCCACGCCAGGCGCGGGATGATGGGCGGCGTGCCGGCCACGGCCAGCCGGCGCAACGGCACGGCGGGAGCCGAGCTCCAGACGAAGTGCCCGCGGAGCCGTCGGACGTCGCCGACCAGGCGGTACTGCACGCGATGCGCAGGACCGGTCCACCAGGGGCTCCCGATCCGCCAGGGGCCGGGATGGCCGTCCGGACCGTCGCCGGGCTCGGGCTGTGCCACACGCCATCGGCTCCAGCGCTCGCTCACGCCTCGCGTGCGCAGGAGCACCTGGCCGCGGCCCTGCCAGTCCGCTCCCGTCAGTGTGAACGGGATCGGCGCCCGGACGGAGACGACCCGGGCCGAGTCCGGCACGTGGATCTCCCGGGTCGCCGTGCGCAGGCCCGCCGCCTCGGAGACCGCGGGCAGAAGGAGCGCGGTCGAGCAGTGCGGCTGCGGCGGGGACGAGGCGCACGAGGCTCCTTACGGTGGCGACGACCTCGGGCGGGGTCAAGGTGAGAGAGGGGACGCTGATAGAATCCTTACAGCGGTGAAAAGCCTGTTCTTGCGGGCACTTCTCTTGTCGGCCATCACGGCGGCAATCCTGAGCGTTCCCGCGTTTGCCGCCAACGGCCGCGTGCTCGCCGTCGAGTTCGAGAACGACGTGAACCCGGTGACCGCCGACTACGTGATCGGCGAGATCGAGCGCGCGAACGAGGAGGGCTACAACGCCGTCGTCATCCTGCTCGACACGCCGGGTGGATTGGCGTCGGCGATGGAGGACATCGTCGAGGCCGAGCTGGCGTCGGATATCCCGGTGATCGTCTACGTCTCGCCCGACGGCGCCAAGGCGGCGTCGGCGGGGGTGTGGATCGGCCAGGCGGCGGACATCCTGGCCATGGCGCCCCAGACCAACATCGGCTCCTCGACCCCGATCAGCGTCGGCGGCGAGGACATCCAGGAGGACCTCCGCCGCAAGGTCGTGAACGACGCGGCCGCGTCACTGCGGGCCTTGACCCGAGAGCATGGTCGCAACGCGCGCTGGGCCGACCGGGCCGTGCGGCGAGCGTCGAACCTGAGCGCCCGCGAGGCGCTCGCGATCGACGTCATCGACGTCGTTGCGCCGACCTTGCCCGCGCTGCTCGACGACATCGACGGCCGCACGACCGTGCCGAAGGGCTTCGTGCTCGACACGGCCGGCGCGCAGATCGACGAGGTCGAGATGTCACTGTGGAAGCGCATCCTCGACACCGTGATCGATCCCAACATCATCCTGATCCTGATGTCGATCGGGCTGCTCGGCATCACGGTCGAGCTCTTCAACCCCGGGCTCATCTTCCCGGGCACCGTCGGCGCGATCTCGCTCATCACCGCCCTCTTCGGGCTGCAGGTGCTGCCGATCAACGCCGCCGGCCTCCTGCTGATGCTGCTCGCCGCCGCCTTCTTCGCCGCCGAGCTCGTCGTTCCCAGCCACGGCGCGCTCTCGGTGGCAGGCGCCGCCAGCTTCGTGCTCGGCGCGCTGATGCTGTTCGACCCTGCGGGCGAGGCCTACGAGGTCTCGCTGACCGTCGTGCTCGCGATCGCGGGCACGCTCGCGGTGCTGGTCGTCGTCGCGTTCGGAAAGGCCCTCCAGGCCCGCCGCGCGAAGCCGAAGACCGGCATCGACGAGCTGCTCGGCGAGATCGGCGTCGTCAGGCGGCCGCTCGACCCCGACGGCACGGTGTTCGTGCACGGCGAGCTCTGGCAGGCCCGCTCGGCCGACGGCGATATCCCCGCGGGGACCCCGGTGCGCGTGACCAGCCTCGGCGACGAGTTCGTCCTCGAGGTGTCGCCCGTTGCCGAGCCGGCCGCTGCGGCGCCCCGCGCCGGCGCACCGACGTAAGCTGTCCCGACCCCCCGGAAAGGAGCTGCCGTGATCGCCCTGATCACGCTCGCCGCGATCCTCGTCGTCCTCTTCCTCGTGCTCACCGCAGCGGTCAAGGTGGCGCGCGAGTACGAGCGCGGCGTCATCTTCCGGCTGGGCCGGCTCCGCTCGCCGCCGAAGGGCCCGGGTCTCTTCCTGCTGATCCCGGTCATCGACAAGATGGTCAAGGTCGACCTGCGCACGGTGACGCTGAACGTCCCGCCGCAGGAGGTGATCACCAAGGACAACGTGCCCGTACGGGTCAACGCCGTCGCCTACTTCCGGATCATCGATCCCGAGCGGGCGATCGTTCAGATCGAGAACTTCATGGCCGCGACGTCACAGATCGCCCAGACGACGCTGCGTTCGGTGCTCGGCCAGCACGTGCTCGACGAGCTGCTCTCCGAGCGCGAGAAGATCAACGAGATCCTGCAGCGGATCATCGACGAGGCGACGGCCCCGTGGGGCATCAAGGTCTCGATCGTCGAGGTCAAGGACGTCGAGATCCCCAGCAGCATGCAGCGCGCGATGGCGCGGCAGGCGGAGGCCGAGCGCGAGCGGCGCGCCAAGGTCATCAACGCCGAGGGCGAGTTCCAGGCCTCCGAGCGGCTGCGGGAGGCCGCTGACGTGATGGCTCGTTCGCCGATGGCGCTGCAGCTGCGCTACCTGCAGACGATCCTCGAGCTCGGCAGCTCGCAGGCGACGACGATCGTCTTCCCGGCGCCGATCGACCTGATCAGCCAGTTCCTCGACCGCGGCACCATGCGCAAGGACCCCGAGCTGACGGACGAGCCTCGGGTTCCGGAGCTCCGCCGGGATCCACTCTCGGGCCGCTGGGTTGCATTCGCACCCTGGCGCGCCCAGCGGCCAGGCGCGGTGCACCACCGGCGTGAGCCAGAGACGCCGGACGAGCGCGAGAGCTGCCCGTTCTGCGAGGGCCGGGAGCAGCAGACGCCCCCGGAGACGTTCGCGGTGGCGGCCGCCGATCGCCGGCCGGACACCCCTGGCTGGTCGGTGCGAGTCGTGCCCAATCTCTATCCGGCTTTCGAGCACCACGAGGTGGTCGTTCACACGCCGCGACACGCCCGGTCGTTCGGGGAGCTGGAGCCCGCGGAGGTCCGGCATGTGGCCGACGCCTGGCGGCACCGTGCCGCTGCCGCACGCGACGCGGGCTACCCCTACGTGCAGGCCGTCGTCAACGAGGGCGTCGCCGCGGGTGCGAGCCTGCCCCACAGCCACTCGCAGCTCGCGTGGCTTCCCGAACCTCCACCGCTGGTCGCCGCCGAGAGGTCGCACGCCGCGGCCTGCGAGGTGTGCGCGCTGCTCGACACGGCCGAGGCGGAGGGCATGCTCATCACGCGGTCTGATGCGGCCGTCGCAGTGGCGCCGACCGCCAGCCGCTCGCCGTACGAAGTCCTGATCGCGCCGGTCCGGCACGAGCCGAGCGCTCTCGACGGCGGCCGAGCGCTGGCGGACGGCCTCGAGCTGCTGCGGGATGTCCTGGTCCGCCTCACCAGCGTCGAAGGGCCGCTTCCCCTGAATGCCTGGCTGCACGACGGCGACCACTGGCACCTCGAGCTCGTGCCCCGGCTGAGCACCCCGGCGAGCCTCGAGCTCGGCGCCGGCATCTACATCAACTCATTGCTCCCAGAGGCGGCCGCCGAACGCCTCCGCGGCGCCTCCTAGCGAGCGGCCGCAGCTTCTCGAGCTCCGTCCTTTCCGGCCAGTGTCCGTTCGGGACACGTGTCCGCATCACGCACCCCACCCTCCCAGAGGGGAGAGCTGCCTCCACCACCCGCCCGGCTCGGACGGTATCGACGAAGCACGCACGTGTTCGCGCCGAAAGCGCGCGGAGACTGTGCGGCTGCGAGCGGGCTGCGCTATTCGTCGGCGGGAGCGCCGCCGTTGACAGCGCTCGCCTCGGGCGGGTCGAAGTCGGCCGCGCCCTCTGGCGACTCGAGCTCGCCGACGATCTCGGCGCCGTCCCCGCCGGCCTCGGCACCGTCACCGTCAATCTCCTCGTCGCTCTCCGACTCGACCACCGGAGCCAGCGTTGAGACGCGCTCGTCGTCGCCACGGAGGCGCATGACGATCACGCCCTGGGTGGCGCGGCCCACGCGGCGGATGCCGTCGACCGGCATGCGGATGACCGTGCCGTAGGTGGAGATGAGCATCACGGCGTACCCGTCGCGCACCGCGAGTGCGCCGGCGAGCTGCCCCTTCATCTCGGTCAGCTGCACCGTCTTCACGCCCATGCCACCGCGGCCCTTGACCGGGTAGTCGCGAATCAGCGTGCGCTTGCCGAAGCCGTTCTCCGTCACGACCAGCAGATCCATGTCGTCGCGCGCGATCTCGCAGGCGATCACCTCGTCGCCGGCGCGCAGCTTCATGCCGGTGACGCCTGCCGCCGGGCGGCCCATCGAGCGCACAGCGGTCTCGTGGAAGCGGATCGCCTGCCCCTTGCGCGAGACGATGAGGATGTCGTCTTGGCCGGTCGAGAGACGGACGTCGACAAGCTCGTCGTCGTCGTCGCGCATGGACAACGCGATGATCCCGTCCGCCTTGAGCGGCGTGTTGTAGTCGAGAAACTTCGTCTTCTTGACGATCCCCTTGCGGGTCGCGAAGAAGAGGTACTCGGCTTCCTTGAACTCACGCGTCGCGATCACGGCCCGGACCTGCTCCTCCTGCCGGAAGGGCAGCAGGTTGACGATGGCGCGGCCCTTCGACTGCCGCGACCCGAGCGGTAGCTCGTGAACCTTGAGCCGGTAGACCTTGCCGACCGTCGTGAAGAAGAGCAGGTAATCGTGCGTCGAAGCGACGAACAGATGCTCGATGTAGTCCTCGTCCTTGAGGTCCATGCCCATCACGCCGATGCCGCCGCGGCGCTGCTCGCGATAGGTGCCGACCGGTAGCCGCTTGATGTAGCCGGAGTGAGTGATCGCGATGACCATGTCCTCTTCGGCGATCAGGTCCTCGAGGTCGAACTCGCCCTCGGCGGCCATGATCTCGGTGCGGCGGTCGTCCTTCTTGGTGTAGATCTCGCGGATCTCGAGCAGCTCCTCGCGGATCAGCCCGTCGATGCGTGCCTCGTCGCCGAGGATCGCCCGCAGCTCGGTGATCCGCTCCCGGAGATCGCCGTGCTCGTCCTCGACCCGCTTGCGCTCGAGCGCGGTGAGCGCGCGCAGCCGCAGGTCGAGGATCGCCTGGGCCTGGATCTCGGACAGGTCGAACTCCTGCATCAGCCCCTGGCGCGCTTCGTCGGTGTCGGCTGCGGCCCGGATCAGCTCGATGACGCGGTCGAGGTTGTCGAGCGCGATCAGGTAGCCCTGCAGGACGTGCGCGCGCGCCTCGGCCTTGCGCAGCTCGTACTTGGAGCGGCGGGTGACGACCTCGCGCTGGAAGTCGAGGTAGTGCTGGAGCATGTCGCGGAGGCCGAGCGTCCGCGGGATGCCGTCCACGAGCGCAACCGCGTTGAAGCCGAACGTGGACTGCAACGCCGTGTGCTTGTAGAGCTTGTTCAGCACGACCTGCGGCACGGCCTCGCGCTTGAGCTCGACGACGACACGCATGCCGCTCCGGTCGGAGAGGTCGCGGATCTTGGAGATCTCGTTGATCGTGCCCGTCTTGACGAGGTCGGCCATCTTGGCGATGACGCCGTCGTCGCCGCCCTTCTTCACGCCGTAGGGCAGCTCGGTGACGATGATCGCGGAGCGGCCGCCACGCAGCTCCTCGGCGTGTGCCCGGGCGCGCATGATGATGCGGCCGCGACCCGAGCGGTACGCCTCACGGATGCCGTCGCGGCCGAGAATGATGCCACCGGTCGGGAAATCGGGCCCCTTGACGAACTTCATCAGCCGGTCGATGTCGATCGACGGCTCGTCGATCATCGCGACCAGCGCGTCGGTGACCTCGCCGAGGTGGTGCGGCGGAATGTTCGTCGCCATCCCGACGGCGATGCCGGACGAGCCGTTGACGAGCAGGTTGGGGAACCGCGCGGGCAGCACCTCGGGCTCGCGCCGCGACTCGTCGTAGTTCGGCTTGTAGTCGACCGTGTCCGCGTCGATGTCGCGGAGCAGCTCCGTCGCGAGCCGCGCGAGCCGGCATTCGGTGTAGCGCATCGCGGCTGCCGGGTAGCCGTCGATGTTGCCGAAGTTGCCCTGCCCGTCGACCAGCGGGTAGCGCAGCGAGAAGGGCTGCGCCATGCGGACGAGCGTGTCGTAGATCGCCACGTCGCCGTGCGGGTGGTAGGAGCCCATCACGTCGCCGACGACGCGCGCGCACTTCAGGCGCGGCCGGTTCGGCTGCAGGCCCGCCTCGTGCATGGCGAACAGGATCCGCCGGTGCACGGGCTTGAGGCCGTCGCGCACGTCGGGAAGCGCGCGCGACACGATCACGCTCATCGCGTAGTCGAGGAAGCTCGAGCGCATCTCCTGCTCGAGCTCGCGCGGCTCGATCCGCCCCGGGTTCAGCGGTTCCATGCTGGTCATCGCCGCCGCCGCCTACACGTCAAGGAAGCGGACGTCCTTCGCGTTCTGCTCGATGAACTCCCGTCGCGGCTCGACCTGGTCGCCCATCAGCATCGAGAAGAGGCGGTCGGCTGCGGCAGCGTCGTCGACGTCGACGCGGACGAGCATGCGATTCGCGGGGTCCATGGTCGTGTCGGCGAGCTCCTGGGCGTCCATCTCGCCGAGCCCCTTGAAGCGGTTGAGCGTGATCGACTCCTTCGCGAGCTCGACCACGGCGGCAGCGCAGCTCCTCGTACGTCTCGGCGTGACGCGTCTTCTTGCCGATGGCGACGTCGAACGGCGGCGGCCCCACGATGTCGCGCAGGCGCGCCGTATGCCTTGCGCAGCGCGTGGTACACCGGCGAGGCGAGCAGCTCGGCCGGCACGACCACGTGTGTGGCCGCGCTCGTCTCTCGCTCCACGACCTTGAGGCGGACACCCTCCGGCCGTTCCTCGATCACCGAGATCTCGTGCCCGTTGCCGCCGATCCCGGCGAGCGCGCCCTCGAGATCGCCGAGCACCGCGGCGTCCGTCTCGACCAGCCGATGGGCGATGACGAAGTTGGCCGGGCCGGCGCCGAAGTCGCTGCGCAGGCGCGAGGCCCAGCCGTCGAACTCGTGCAGCGAGCGGACGAAGCGGCCGTAGCGCGCCTCGGTGAACTTCTGCGTGTCGGATTCGCGGTCGGTGACGTCCATGTCCTTGATCACCTCGCGCGCGAGCAGGTCCTCGAGCTGCGACTCCTTCTCGATGTAGAGCTCCTGGTTTCGAACCTTGACCCGGTAGAGCGGCGGGACGGCGATGTAGACGTGGCCGCGCTCGACGAGCTCCGGCATCTGCCGGTAGAGGAACGTGAGGATCAGCGTGCGGATGTGAGAGCCGTCCACGTCCGCGTCGGTCATCACGATCACGCGGTTGTAGCGCAGCTTCGAGATGTCGAACTCGTCGGCGATCCCGGTGCCGATCGCGGTGATGATCGCCTGGATCTCCTCGTTCGAGAGCACCTTGTTGATCCGGTTCTTCTCGGCGTTGATGACCTTGCCGCGCAGCGGCAGGATCGCCTGGAAGAGCCGGTTGCGCGCATCGACGGCCGAGCCGCCGGCGGACTTGCCCTCGACCAGGAAGAGCTCGGCCGACTCGGGATCGCTCAGCTCGCAGTCGGCGAGCTTGCCGGGCAGCGAGGCGCCGTCGAGCGCCGACTTGCGGCGCGTCAGCTCCCGCGCCTTGCGGGCTGCCTGGCGCGCGTTCCGCGCGGCCACGGCCTTGGTGATGATCTGCTTCGCGTCCTGCGGGTTCTCCTCGAGGAACTCGGCGAGTCGCGCGTTGACGGTCTGCTTGACGAGGCCCTCCACCCAGGGGTTGCCGAGCTTCGTCTTCGTCTGGCCCTCGAACTGCGGCTCGCGCAGCTTGACCGAGATGATGGCTGCGAGCCCCTCGCGCACGTCCTCGCCCTCGAGGTTGTCCTCCTTCTCCTTCAGCAGCGCCTTGTCGCGCGCGTAGCGGTTCAGCGTCGCGGTCAGGGCGCTCTTGAACCCGGTCAGGTGGGCGCCGCCCTCGTGCGTGTTGATGTTGTTCGCGAACGAGAAGACGGACTCGACGTACGAGGAGTTCCACTGCATGGCGACCTCGACGTTGCCTTCCTCGCTCGCGCTCTCGAAGAAGACGACACGCTTGTGCACCGGATCCTTGGCCCCGTTTACGTAGGCGACGAAGTCGCGGATGCCGCCCTCGGCGTAGAACTCGTCGCGCTGCTCGCCCTCGCGCTCGTCCACCAGCACGATGCGCAGCCCCTTCGTCAGGAAGGCGGTCTCGCGCAGCCGCTGGACGAGCGTGTCTCGCAACCACTCGATCTCCTCGAAGACCTCCGCGTCGGGGAGGAAGGAGATGATCGTGCCAGTGTCCGTGGCCGGCCCGACCATGGTCATGTCGCCGGTCGGCTCGCCGCGGGCGAACTCCTGCCGGTAGACCTTGCCGTCGCGGTGCACCTCGGCCACGAGCCACTCGGAGAGCGCGTTGACGACCGAGACGCCCACACCGTGGAGGCCGCCGGAGACCTTGTAGCCGTCGCCGCCGAACTTGCCGCCGGCGTGCAGCTTCGTCAGGACGACGGTGAGGGCGGGCAGCCCCTGCTCGGGAATGACGTCGACGGGGATCCCGGCGCCCGCGTCCTTGACCGTCACCGAGCTGTCGGGATGGAGCGTGACCTCGACCATGTCGTTGCGGCCGGCCAGCGCCTCGTCGACGGCGTTGTCGACCACCTCGTAGATGAGGTGGTGGAGGCCGCGGGAGCCCGTCGAGCCGATGTACATGCCCGGGCGCAGACGGACCGGCTCGAGGCCCTCGAGAACGGTGATGTCTTTGGCGGTGTACTGCGTCTCAGCCATAAAAAATGCCTGCATTTGCCGCATTTGCAGGCCCTGGACAGTCTATCAGAGCAAGCGGTCGGAAGGCTCCCGCGAGAGGCTTGCCGCAGCCGCTCGAGCGACAAGAGATCGTAACGATTCGTCCCCGATCGGCGCGGCCAATCTGGCGCCCTCGGCCAGGGCCTCGGCATCAGGCTCGGCGGGCGGCGGACCGGACTCCCCGGGCTCGTCGGCGGGCGCCTCCGGCAGGCGGCCCGGGGCCCAGCGCACACCCCGCGGCACATGCTCCGGCGGCAGCGCGGCCCGGAGGCGTTCGAGGATGTCCGCGCTCAGCTGCGTCAGCTCGAACGCCCACGTCGACGAGCTCGTCGCGACGTGGAGCGTGCCGTCGCGGGCCAGTCGCGCCGGACAGGAGTTGCGCGCGATCGCCGGCCCCACAGCGGCCGGCCAGGCCGCCACGATCGCCGCCATGCCGGCGGCGACGGGGAAGCGCGCCAGCTCGCGCTCGACGTCGTCCCCGATCCGCTTCACCCCGGCCCTCTCGCCAGCGCGCGGCCGGGCTCTACCTCGACGACCTGCACTGCGGCGGCCGGAAGTGCCTTCTCCGCAGTCGCCGTGATCACGGTCTGCCCTCCGCGCTCCACCCGGGCGGCGAGCGCACGCCGGCGGCCGGTGTCGAGCTCGGACAGGACGTCGTCCAGGAGCAGCAACGGCGGGCGATCGCGCTCCCTGAGCAGCTCTGCCTCGGCGAGCAGCAGCGACAGGACGGTCAGCCGCTGCTCGCCCTGCGAGCCGTACAGGCGCAGGTCGCGTCCGCCGCGCCGTCAGCCCGACATCGTCCAGGTGGGGTCCCGCCCCCGTCCAGCCCCGCTCGAGATCACGCGCGAGCTGGGCGTCGAGCTGCTCCGTCGTGGGCGGCTCCGCGTCGTAGGCGACCTGCGCCTCGTCGAGACCGAGCTCCGCCGCCGCCTCGGCGAAGGGCGGCGCCAGCTCCGCCACCGTGCGCGCCCGCGCCTCGACGAGCTCTGCGCCCAGCGCGGCGACCTGTTCCGTCCAGGGGGCGATCGCTTCTTCTGGCCCGTGGCCGGCGGCGGCCCGACGCAGAGCCGCGTTGCGGTGGGAGACGGCGGCGGCGTACCGCCCCGGCACGCCGGCCCGAGCGGGCAGCAGCCGGCCGAGCGTGCGGTCGAAGTACGCGCGCCGGACGGCCGGCCCGCCCTTGACCACCGCCAGCCGGTCGGGCGTGAACACCAGCGTCACGAGCCGCTGGCGAAGCTCGTCGGCGCTCTGGGTCGCGGCGCCGTTCACGCGCACGCGCTTGCCCTCGCGGCGCCCCACGGTCACCTCGACCTGGACGGGCACGCCTGCCTCCCGGCCGGTCACGGCGACTCTCGCCGCATCCGCCTCGAAGCGGACGAGCTGGCCGTCGACGCGCGTGCGTGGTGAGAAGCCCTGCGTGCCAACGTGGAGCGCCTCCAGCAGATTCGTCTTGCCTGCTCCGTTCTCCCCGACGACCAGCACCGTGCCCGGCTCGAGGTCGAGCTCGAGCCGCTCGTACGAGCGGTAGTGCCGGAGCGCCAGGTGCTCGACGATCATCGCCTCAGCCCGGCGCTGCGCATGCGCCGCGCCGGCGCGGCCGCCGCGCTCGTCGTGGCGAAGGCGGAGTCCCTCCTGTGCGAGTGAGCTCACGACGCGGGGCGTCGCGGCGGGTGGTCAGCCGGCAAGCCTGATCGGCATGATCAGGTACCAGAAGTCCTCGTCAGGCGCCTGCAACAGGCCCGGGCGCAGCGGGCTGATCAGCTTCAGGACGATCTCGTCGTTGTCCACGGACTCGATCCCTTCACGCAGGAAGTCGGGGTTGAACCCGATCTCGAGCGGCTCGCCGTCGAACCCCACCGGCATCGCCTCGCTCGCCTCGCCGACATCCGGCGTGCGCGCAGAGACGGTCAGCTCGCCCTCGGCAAAGCGCAGCCGCAGCGGCGAGTTGCGCTGCGACACGACCGCGACCCGGCGGACGATCTCGAGGAACTCCTCGCGCGGCAGGGTCAGCTGATGCTCGAACGCCTCCGGGAGCAGCTGCTGGTAGTTGGGGAACTGGCCGTCGATCCGGCGCGTGGTGAGCAGCGCCCCTGCGTCGGGCAGCGAGAACACGAGCTGGTTCTCGTAGACGCCGAGCTCGAGCCGCTCCGCACTCCCGGCGATGCGTGTCACCTCGGCGAGCGCGCGCGCAGGAATGATCGCCTCGAGACTCGGCGCCTCACCCTCCAGCGGCGTCTCCTTGACCGACAGGCGGTACGAGTCGGTCGCGGCCATGACGAGCTTGCCGTTCTCGAAGCGGACGAGGATGCCGGTCAGCACCGGGCGCGACTCGTCGCGCGAGGCGGCGCGACCGACCCGCGCGGCGGTGGAGACGACCGCTTCGGCGTCGACCGCGACCAGCGACGAGGGGTCGGCCTCGGGGAGCCGCGGGAAGTCCTCCGCGCTCAGGGTGTGCAGGCGGTAGTTCGCGTTGCCGGCCGACACCTCCACGATCCCCTCCTCGGGCCGGTGCGCCAGCACGACCTCGCTGGCGGGCAGCAGCCGCGCGATGTCGACGAGCAGCCGGCCGGGCACGACGACGCGACCCGGCGTCTCGATCTCGGCCTCGAACGTCGAGCGCAGCGAGAGCTCCATGTCGGTCGCCGCCAGCGTCAGCCGTCCCTCGGCGGCGTCCAGCAGGATCCCCGAGAGGATCTGCACGGTGGTGCGCGCCGAGAGCCCGCGGGAGACGATCGCCAGCCGGCGAACGAGCTCGTCCCGCTCGCAGGTCAGCCGCACGCCTGTGCCGACGGCCGTCTCTGTCTCTGTCGGTGCTTCTATGTCCATGAAGAAGTCAGTAAGAAAGAATGATCGTAGACCTAGGGAGTGTGGACGTCGGGGAAGACGGCCACCCGCCGCTCAGCCATGCGGGTTCGGGCTGTGGAGGCGCGCTGGGGACGACGCGGGTTCGTCGACAGGCGATCGAGCAGGTCAGCCGGCCGTCCACAGTTTCAGCGCACCTGCTTGATGCGCGCGGTCAGTTCTTGCACGAGGTTGTACACAGAGCGGTCCTCGCGAATCAGGCGCGCGATCTTCGAGGTGGCGTGGATCACGGTCGTGTGGTCGCGCCCGCCGAACTCGCGCCCGATCTTCGGCAGCGAGGAGTCCGTCAGCTCGCGTGAGAGGTACATCGCGACCTGTCGCGGGTAGACGATGTTCTGCGAGCGCTTGTCGCCGCAGAGCTCGTCCGTGGAGATCCCGAAGCGCTCGGACACCGTCGTCTGGATGCGCTCGATCGACACCTCTGGCGCGTCGCCGCCGGGGAACACGTCGCGGAGCACGTCCTGGGCGAGCTCGACGGTCATCGGTCTCCCGGTGAGCGAGGCGAAGGCGACGACGCGGGTCAGCGCGCCCTCGAGCTCACGGATGTTCGTCGACACGCGCCCGGCGATGAAGGTCAGGAGCTGCGGGTCGGGTATGTGGATGCTCTCCGTCTTGACCTTCTTGCGCAGGATGGCGATGCGCGTCTCGAGGTCGGGCGGCTGGATGTCGGTGATCAGCCCCCACTCGAAGCGCGAGCGCAGGCGGTGCTCGAGGGTGGACAGCTCGCGGGGCGGCCGGTCGGACGAGATCACGATCTGGCGGCCGGCCTCGTAGAGCGTGTTGAAGGTGTGGAAGAACTCCTCCTGGATCCGCTCCTTGTGCTCCAGGAACTGGATGTCGTCGATGAGCAGCACGTCGTAGGTGCGGTAGCGCTGCTTGAACCCCTCGATGCGCTTGTCGCGCAGCGAGTTGATGAAGTCGTTCATGAATGTCTCGCTCGTGACGTAGCGCACCGACAGCTCGCCGGTGTGCTCGCCGACGTACTGGCCGATCGCCTGCAGCAGGTGGGTCTTGCCGAGCCCGGTGCCGCCGTAGATGAACAGCGGGTTGTACGCCTGGGCCGGCGCCTCGGCGACCGCGAGCGCGGCCGCGTGCGCGAAGCGGTTGCGACGAGCCGATCACGAACGAGTCGAACGTGTACTTCGCGTTCATGCCCTTCGACCACGCGCGTAGTTGCCGCCGCGCTGCCGACGACGACCGCCCGCCCGCCGTCCGACGCTGCCGACGGCTGCGGCGGCTCCTGGTCGACGACGAGCTCGACGCCGAGGTCGGCGCCGGTCGCCTCGCGCACGCTCGTGCCGATCAGGTGCAGCGAAATGCCCCTCGATCCACTCGCGCGTGAAGTCGTTCGGGACCGTGAGGACGAGTGCGGACTCGGTCAGCTCGTCGCCGTCCACCTCACCGAACCAGGTCCGGTAGGTCGACTCGTTCAACGATTCCTGGAGGCGCCTCGAAACCTCGAGCCAGAGGCCGTGTGCTGTCAGCTCCTGTGCTCGTTCCACGCGGCTCGCCGTGCCTCCCTTGCCCGAAGCAAGCGGCGAGCATAGCAGCGTTGCAAAGGCGCCTCAACAGACCTGTCGAGGCTGAGAAAAGCGGCGTATTTGCAGGGTTTTTCCCTCGTCCACACGTCTCTCAACAGGTGTGGAAAGGAGCCGCGCGTCGCGCGGGTTTCCCCGAGTTTGCGGCCCTTTCGGGGGCTGTGGACAACGGGTCTCGAGGGGCGTTCGCTAGACTCAGCGACCGGCGCCGACCGGCGCCATCTCTCCTTGTTGACAGGCCATGAAACGGACGTATCAGCCCAACGTGCGCAGGCGGAAGCGGAAGCACGGCTTCCGCGCCCGCATGTCGACGCGCGCCGGCCGCGCGATCCTGAAGCGGCGCCGCGCGCGGGGCCGCAAGCGCCTGTCGGCCTGAGGCCGCCCACTCCCCGGACACACGTGCAGCGCAGGCACCGGCTCTCACGCTCGCGCGACTTCGACGCGGTCTACCGGCAGGGCCGCTCGGTCTCCACGCGTGCGCTCGTCCTCTACTGGTTCGAGCGCCCGGACGACCAGGACGGACCCGGCCGGGTGGGCATCGCCGTGCCGCGGAAGGTCGGCGGCGCAGTCGTCCGCAACCGTCTGAAGCGCCGCCTCCGGGAAGCCTGGCGCTCGCTCGAGGAGCGTGTGCCCGCCGGCCGCGACCACGTCCTCGTCGCCCGCCCCGGGCTCGCCGAGTCGGCGGAGGCGCAGGGTCACGAGTGGCTGGTCGAGCGGGTCGCCGAGGCGCTCGGAAAGGCGTCCGCGTGACGGCCGCACGACAGCTCCTGCGGCTGCCGGCCTACGGCGGCATGGCGCTCGTCTGGCTCTACCGGGGCACGTTCGGCGTGCTCTTCCCGGCGAGCTGCAAGTACCACCCGTCGTGCTCCGGCTACGCCCTCGAGGCGCTGAAGCAGTACGGCCTCGTCCGGGGCAGCGTGCTCGCCGGCTGGCGGCTGCTGCGCTGCAACCCGTGGAGCCGCGGCGGCGTCGACCATGTCCACGAGCAGCGACTGTTCGCACGCCGGTGATGATCGCCGGCCTCCTCGCGCCGATCGAGCAGCCCCTCACCTGGCTGCTCGAGCAGCTGCACACGACCTTCGCACTGCCCTGGGCCTGGGCGATCGTCGGCGTCACCCTGATCGTCCGCATCGCGATCGTGCCGCTGACCGTCAAGCAGATCCACTCGATGCAGCGCATGCAGCAGTACCTGCCGGAGATGAAGGCGATCCAGGCCCGCAACAAGGGCAACCGGCAGCAGGCGAACGAGGAGCTGATGCGCTTCTACCGGGAGCACAACATCAACCCGGCGGCCTCGTGCCTGCCGATGCTGCTGCAGATCCCGATCTTCTTCGCGCTCTACTTCGTGCTGCGCGACTTCGAGGACGAGGTCTACCCGGACTACCCCGGCTCCGATCTCGGCTGGCTCGGGCTCGTGCCCGACATCACGGCCAACATCACCGACCACTGGTCGGGCTACGTGCTGCTCGTCGTCTACACCGCGAGCCAGGTGTTCGCGACCTACTACATGTCGGCGACGATGGACCGGACGCAGCGGCTCATCTTCATGTTCCTGCCCGTCGGCTTCGTCTTCTTCATCCTCAGCGGCTCGATCCTCTTTCCCGCCGGCCTGCTCATCTACTGGGTGACGACGAACCTGTGGACGGTCGGCCAGGGGCTGGTGACGCGCCAGCTCCAACCCAAGAAGACCGAGCCGGCCAAGCGCTCGTCGCGCACGCCCCCGCGGACGACCGAGCCGGTTCCGGCGACCGCGCCCGCAGCGGCCGCAGCCCCGGCGAACAGCGGCGCTCCGGCCGGCCCGCGGCGCGTCAAGAAGAAGAAGAAGCGCGCGCGGAGATAGCGGTGGCGGTCGAGGTCGAGGCGAGCGGCGAGACCGTCGGCGAGGCGAAGTGGGCCGCCGTCCGCGAGCTCGAGCGTCTGCGACCGGGGCTGGACAAGGCTGCGGTGCGCTTCCAGGTCATCTCCGAAGGCGAGCGCGGCCTGCTCGGGATCGGCTACTCGCCCGCGCGCGTGATGGCGGTGCTCGACGAGGACGCTCTTCCGGCCGAGGACGAGTCGCCGCTGCAGGAGTCGGTCCGCGAGCTCCTGGAGCGCGTGATCGGAGAGCTGCAACTCGACGCCAGGGTGTCGTTCCGGGTGGAGGACGACGCGCTCGTGGCCACGCTTGCGGGCGGCGACCTCGGCCGCGCGATCGGCCGCCACGGGCAGACCATCGACGCCCTGCAGTACCTCGTCAACGCGATCGTCCAGCATGCGGAAGTGCCGGACCGCCTGCCGGTCGTGGTGGACGCGGGCGGCTACCGGGCCAGGCGCCAGGCGGCGCTGGACGCGCTGGCCATGCGCACGGCACGCGAGGTGGCGGCGGTGGGCGAGCCGATCGAGCTGGAGCCGATGACCGCCGTCGAGCGCAAGATCGTCCACCTGAGGCTCAAGGAGTTCGCCGGCGTCCGCACGCGGAGCGCCGGGACCGAGCCGAATCGCTACGTCGTGGTCGAGCCGGGCGACGAGCCGGTGGACGCGGCCGGCGACGCTCCGAGCGAGCACTGACAGACCTCACGGCCGCGGCGCAAGAGGCCCTCGGCCGCTGGGTGGACGCGCTCGTGGCCACGCCGGGGCTGACCGCGATCACCGACCCGGCCGAGGCCTGGCGCCAGCACGTGGAGGACAGCCTGGCGGCAGTGCCGCTGGTCGCGCGCTTTCCGGGCGAGGTGGTCGACGTCGGCTCGGGCGGCGGCGCGCCTGGGATCCCGCTCGCGGCTGCGCTGCCCGAGCGCACCGTGGCGCTGCTCGAGGCGAACGGCCGCAAGTGCGACTTCCTGCGCGCTGCCTCCTCCGCGTTTACCAACCTCCGCGTCATCCACGGCCGCGCCGAGGAGCAGCCCGTGGACATGTTCGGCGTCGCGGTCGCGAAGGCGCTGGCGCCGCCGCCGGTGGCACTCGAGTGGTGCCTCCCGCTCGTCGCGCCAGGGGGAGCAACCGTTCTCTTCGTCGCGGCCGCGTCGCCCCTCGATTCGCTTGCGACCGTCGCGCGAGCGGCTCGGTGGCGGCAGACCTGAGTGCGTCGAGGTCCGCCCGGGCCGCGCGCTGGTCGTCGTCCCGAAGGTCGAGCCGACGCCGGCCGGCTTCCCGCGCCGCCCCGGCGTCGCCCGGAAACGTCCTCTCGCCTGAGTACGGTGACGGCGTGGCTGCCGGCGCGGAGAGCTCGTGAGCGCGACGATCTACGCCGTCGCCAACCAGAAGGGCGGCGTCGGCAAGACGACCACCGCAGTCAATCTCTCCGCGTGCCTGGCGGAGGCCGGCGAGCGGACGCTGCTCGTCGATCTCGACCCGCAGGCGAACGCGACGTCAGGGCTGGGGCTCGAGGCGGCTGGCGCTTCGAGCGCCGACCTGCTCGACGGAGCGCCGCTCGACACGGTCGTACGCCCGACCGGCTTCCCGAACCTCGAGGCCGTGGTCGCAACGCCGGAGCTCGCCGGCTCGGCCGCCGAGCTCGGCCGCCGCGACGGCAGCGAGCACTACCTCGCCGACGCACTCCGCCCCGCCCGCGACCGGTACGCATTCGTCTTCGTCGACTGCCCGCCCTCCCTGGGCCCGCTGACCGTGAACGCGCTGACCGCGGCCGATCGTGTGCTCGTCCCCGTGCAGGCCGAGTACTACGCGATGGAAGGTCTCGCGCAGCTTCTGGGGACGATCAACGCGATGCGCGCGAGCCTCAACCCGCGGCTGGCGATCGCGGGCGTCGTGCTGACGATGGTCGACGGCCGCACGCGGCTCTCGGCCGATGTCGCCGCCGAGCTCGACCGGCACCTCGGCGATCTGCTCTTCCGGGCGCGGGTGCCGCGGTCGGTGCGGCTTGCCGAGGCGCCGAGCCACGGGCTCCCCGTCATCCACTACGACCGCAGCTCCGCGGGCGCAGGTGCCTACTGGGATCTCGCCGCCGAGCTGATCGAGCGCGTCGGCGAGCGGGCCGAGCCGGTGCGTGAGACAGCGGTCGTTGCGGGAGGGGCCAGATGAGCGCTCCCGCCCGCCGCGGGCTTGGCCGCGGCTTCGAGGTGCTGATCGGCGGCGGGGCCGAGCCGCAGCTCATGCACATGCCCGTGGAGATGATCCATGCCAACCCGCGCCAGCCACGGCGCCGCTTCGAGCAGGAGGCGACCAACGGCCTGGCCGAGTCGGTCCGCGCCCAGGGACTGATCCAGCCGATTGTGGTGCGCCCGCGCGAGGACGGCGGCTACGAGCTGATCGCTGGCGAGCGGCGCTGGCGCGCGGCCCAGGAGGCGGGGCTGCCGACCGTGCCGGCGATCGTGCGCGACGCCGACGACCGCGACGCACTCCTGCTCGGCCTGGTCGAGAACGTCGCGCGCGAGCAGCTCAGCGCGGTCGAGGAGGCGCGTGCCTACGCGATCCTGATCGACGAGTTCGACCTAGGTCTCGGCGACGTCGCCGACCGGGTCGGCAAGGCGAAGCCGACGGTTTCCAACCGGCTGCGGCTGCTGGAGCTCCCCGACGACGTGCTGGCGATGCTCGAGCGCGGCGAGCTGACCGAGGGCCATGCGCGCGCAGTCCTGGCGGTTCCGGACCAGGACGGGCGCCGGCGCCTGGCGCGGCAGATCGTCCGCACCGGCATGTCGGTGCGCAGCGCCGAGCGTGCCGCACGCTGGTCGGGCGCGCGCCAGAAGGCGGCCCGCCGCAAGACCGGCATCGACCCGGCGCTCGCCGAGCGCGTCCAGGCCGCGGCCCGGCGGGTGCTCGGCCGCGACGTGACCGTTCGTGCCGGCAGGCTCGAGATCCCCTACTCCGATCAGTACGACCTGGCGGAGCTGGCCGAGTCGCTCGAGCGCGCGGGCGCCAGGCTCGCGGCCGACAGCTGAGCTGCGGCCAACGAGAAAAGCGCCGCTGAACGGCGCTTTCCCATGGGCGATCGTGGATTCGAACCACGGACCTCCGCCTTATCAGAGCGGCGCTCTAACCAACTGAGCTAATCGCCCCCGCAGGCCGATTGTAGCCCAGCGCTAATGGGCCTCCTGGCTTCGCGCAACGCCCAGGAGGCGGGGTTTTGTCGGCGACGGGGCGAGCTAACATCCGACTGGGATGACGGAGATGGTCATCTATGGGGTCAGCTTCGACCTGGTCGGTAAGCAACCGATCGTCTTGCTGAAGACGGCCGACGGGAACCGCTACCTGCCGATCTGGATCGGGCAGCCGGAAGCGGCGGCGATCCTGATGAAGCTGCAGGGAGCGTCGACGCCCCGCCCGATGACACACGACCTGTTCGCGGAGACGCTCGACCAGCTCGACGCCCAGGTCGTACGCATCACCGTCACCGAGCTGAAGGACAACACCTTCTACGCCTCGATCACCGTCCAGCAGAACGGCTCCGAGGTCGAGATCGACTCGCGGCCCTCCGACGCGATCGCGCTCGCCGTGCGCGCGGAGGCCCCGATCTTCGCCGCCGACCGGGTGATCGAGGAGTCGGCGATCGAGTTCGAGGGCGAGGAAGTCAACGAGGAGGAGATCGTCTCCGACTTCCGCCAGTTCCTCGACAACGTCAGCCCCGACGAGTTCGCGGTCGAGGGCGAGGAGCAGGAGGAGTAGCGCCCACCGCCGGGCGGCGGTCCCGGCGCAGTTCGCCGTCGCTCAGTAGACGATGACCGTCGTGCCGTAGGGGTGGTCGGCGAAGAGCCGCGGCGCGAGCCACATCGGCACCCGGACGCACCCGTGCGAGGCCGGGTACGCGGGTACCTCGGGATACCCGTGGATGGCGAAGCCGCCGATGAAGTACATCGGGTACCAGAGCACCCAGTCCCAGCCGACCACCTTCCGGTAGACGCGCCAGCGGCCGACCGGCGTGTTGCCCGTGGCGCCGGTCGACACGTGGGCGACCAGGGCGACCCGGCCGTCGCGGACGAGCATGAGCAGCTGGCGCTGCTTGTCCACCTCGATGTGGTCGCCGCCGTACCTCGCCCGCGGTTGCCCCGCCCGCGCGAGCGCCTCCCAGAGGCGGACGTCGACCCGGCCGGTGCGCGCCAGCCCGTGGAGCTTCTGGAAGGCGAGCACGGCCTCGAGCGTGTCCCGGCCGTAGACATCGTCGACGCGCTGGAGGACGAAGCTCAACGCCCTCAGTCGCACTTCCAGGTCGCGGACGGCGGGGCCGCGCGAGCCGTAGGTGAGCGCCGGCGTGCGAACGGCCGCGTCGAGCAGCGCCCGCCGCGTGACGTAGCCGGCGGCCGGCGTGATCGCCGCGATGACGCGGTAGGCGCCTGGCCTCGTCGAGGGCAGCGGGAGCCTCACGGCGCCCCGCCCGCTTCGACCGGCAACAGGCTTGCCGCGCCGGTAGGCGCGCACGGTGAGGGTCCCCGCCGCAGCCGGCTCCACACTGGCCACTGCGGCCGGGCGGCCGCCGATCACCGGTGCGCCCCGAAGCTCCAGCCGGAGGCGTGCCCGAACGCCGACCGTCGCTGCGGGCGAGGCGACGCCAGCATAGGAGACGGTGTACCGACCGGCGGCGCGTGGCCGGACGCCGATCAGGAAGCTGCCGTCGGCGCGGAGGCGGCCGGCGGTGACCCGCCGGCCCGAGTGGGAGACCGTCAACCGCGCGCCCGGGAGCACCGGCACCATGCGGCCCCGGAGCCGGATCCGGGTGCGGTAGGCGGCAACGGCCGGGGCGGACAGCGTCAGCGAGACCGACGTGATCGTCGCGGTCGCGCGAGCCTCCTCCCCGGTCGCGGAGACGCCGACGAGAGTGACCGTCTGGCGCCCGGCGGGGAACGTCCTGGTCAGCGTCGGACCGGTCGTGGCCGTGCCGTCGGGAAGCTCCCAGCGCCAGGCGACGGCGTCGCCCGCGGCCGTGAGCGTGGTCGTGAACGGTGCGGCGCCCGTCGTCGTGGCGGCCTGGACGGCGACCATCGGCGGCGCGGCGTGGGCGTTCGCGGGCAGGGCCGCGAACGCGGCAACGAGGACGAGGAGTCGTCGCACCTGGCGAAATGTACGGTCCCGGGCGGCTACGCCACCACGGCGATCGTCAGCGAGAGCGCGTTGAACGCGCCGTGCACGGCGACGCACGGCAGGACGCTGCCGGTCCGCTGCCTCAGGTAGGCGAGGCCGGCGCCGAAGACGAAGAAGATCGGCAGCCCCTCGACGACCCCGTGGATGAGTGCGAAGGCGACGCCGATCCCGATCACCGCGGCCGCCTCGCCGAAGCGCAGGAGCAGCGTGTAGCCGACGCCGCGGAAGAGCAGCTCCTCGACGAGCGGGACGAAGAGCGCGATGACGACGAAGTTGGCCGCGAACTGGGGAACCCGGCTCGAGTCCCAGCCCTCCGGCACCAGCCCCTGCTCCTCGCCCGGCTGCAGGAGCGGGCTCAGTGCGGCGGCGACGATGAACACGAGGACGACCAGAGCGAGCCCGAGGCCGAGAGCGCGTGGCCACGAGCGGGGGCGCTGGAGGCCCAGCATCGCGCGGGTGTCCTCGCGGCCGGCGATCGCGAGGACGAGACCGAGCATCAGCGCGAACTGGACGAGTGCGAGGACGACAGACGACCAGCGGTAGACGAAGTCGTCCGGCGGGTCACCGCTTGCGTTGCCGAGGAAGTTGAGCAGTGACAGCACGCCGACGAGCGTCACCCAGGCGACGAGCCTCGCCTCGCTGCGTGCCGCGGGCGGGTAGCTCGTTACGTCCAGCCCGCCACCGCCTCGGCCAGCGGGGCCGGCGCGAAGCGCATGCCCGCCTGGTCCGCTCCCTGCCGGTCGTCATCGCTGTCGCCCACGTGGAGTGCACGGCTCGCCTTCACACCGAGTCGCTCCAGCGCGATCCGGAAGGCGCGCGGATCAGGCTTCGCCGCACCGGCTTCGGCGCAGGTGACCACCGTGTCGACCTCAAGCCCCGTTTCGCGGAGGACGCCTGCCAGCCCGATGTCCCAGTTGGAGACGACCGCCAGCGCGAGCCCCCGCGCCCGGAGCTCCGCGAGCGCCTCGGCGACTCCGGGCAGAGGGCGGAACACGAGTGCGTCAGCGAAGTCCCGCGTGAAGTCGCACTCGGCGCCCAGCTCCCGGACGAACACGTCCGCGCAGTCCCGTCTGAGCTCTGTGAGCGCGGACGCGGAGGCGGCGCCGCACTTGCTGGCCGCGTAGTGCCGCACCTCGGTTGCGAAAGCCCGCTCGACGTCGGCGACAGGTCGCTCGATGCCGCGTGCGGCCAGTGCGGTGCGAAGCCGGCCGACGGGATCGTCGAGCTCGACCAGGGTGCCGTAGGCGTCGAGGGTCACCGCGTCCAGTTCAGCGGCGACTACGCCACCCATTCCCACAGCGTCCACTGGACGACGTTGACCGTGAGCAGCGCGGCGCTCACGACGACGATGGCAGCGTGCACCCGGGGCCGGCTGCCGAGCACTGCCAGGGCAAGGAAGAGGGGGAACACCACGAGCCCGAACCGCGGGAGTGAGAGCAGCGGATAGTCGTCGCTCGGCGTGCTGAGCGGAAGCGCGAGGCTGAGTGCTGCGAAGAGACCGTACGGCGCACCGAACCGCCGCCAGACAACGATGGTGAGGGCGATGAAGAGGCCGAGCGCGGCCAGGAGCCAGAGGGGACTGAGGGCAACTCTCGTGGCCGCCAGCTCTGCGGCGGCCGGCTCGTAGACGCGGTCGCCGCCGCCTCCGAGCAGCTGCCAAACGCCGGTGGCGGCGCCTTCGATCCCCTGCACGACGCCGCCGAGCGGCCCGAGCAGTGACAGGCGCCGGTCCCAGTGCTCCTGGGCCGTGAGAAAGGCGGCCGGATCGTCGGTTCGCCAGAGCAGGAGAAGCGGGTACGCCAGGAAGATCAGCGGCGGCGCTACGCAGGCGGGCAGCAGTCCGCGTACGCCTCTGGCCCGCCAGCCCAGCAGGGCGAGGGACGGCAGGAGGGCGATCGCGCTCGAGCGGGTCAGGAGCGCCAGCCCGGCGATCGCCGCCGCTTCCCAGAAGCGCCCCCGTTCGGCCAGCAGGAAGGCGGCGACGACGAGGAGCAGGTAGAGCGACTCGCTGTAGACGGCGCCGAGGTAGAACGAGGTCGGAAAGAGGGCAAGGTAGAGGAGCGCACGCCGCGCGCCCGCCGGCCCGAGCCGCGGTTCGGCGAGCTTCCAGAGCAGCGCGAACGCTGCGGCGCCCGCAGCGAGCGAGACCGCGATTCCCGCCGCCAGGTAGTGGCCACCGAGCAGACGGCCGACGCCGCCGACGAGAGCCGGGTAGAGCGGAAAGAAGGCGGCGTCGTTCGGGTAGGCGCCGTAGCCGTGCTCGGCGATCCGCAGGAACCAGACGCTGTCCCAGCGCGCCCAGATGTCGGTCGCCCAGCCGAGGTCGCGCGTGTAGGCCGGCTCGTCCCAGACGACGCCCCGCTGCTTCTCGCTGCCGTCGAGCAGCACGAAGGCGGTGAGCGCGACGGCCCAGATCGCTGCGCGACTCCAGAGGAAGATTTCGACCGCCGGACTACGGGCGGATGCGACCGGCGCAAGGTCGACGGCGGTGCCGCCGGTCTCGTGGGCCCGTTGACCGACGCGCACGACGGCCGGATGATAGCCCCGGGTGCCCGGGCGACTCTTCACGGTGGCGGAGGCAAATGCCCTGCTCGAGAGCACGATTCGTGCGCTCGCCGAGGAGATGGTGAGCCGACGCAGCGAGATCCTCTCGCTCGAGGAGGCGCGGGGCGAGCTGGTCGGCCGGGCCGCAGGCAACGGCGCGAACATCGACCCGAGCCGGCTCGGTGAGATCGACGACGAGCTGCGGACCCAGCGCGACTCGCTCGCGCGCTGCGTGCTCAAGATCCAGGCCGAGGGCGTTCAGGTGAAGGACGTCGACAAGGGGCTCGTCGACTTTCCCGCGCGGGTCGGGGACGAGGACGTGCTGCTCTGCTGGCACGTCGGCGAGGCCGAGATCGGCTGGTTCCACGGGCCCGAGGACGGCTTCGCGGGTCGCCGCCCCATCGACGAGCTCGAGTAGCGCCGCATCACGGCGCGGGGCTCTCCCGCACGAGCCATGTCTGCCTGGGGCATGTCCGTTCCGGCCGGCGCCGGCGGCGCGCCCCACCCTCCCAAGGGGATAGACGCCTCCACCACCCGCCCGGCGCCGACGGTATCGCCGCGGAGCGCGCGTGTCAGCGCCGGACCTGTGCCGAGTGTGCGCCGCCGTGGGAACCGGTTTGCGCGGCCGGGCGGGAACCGTCCGGCTCGCGGCGTACACAGGGCGTATGCCCTCGCTCGAACGGGCCGGCGTCGCCGCGATCGCAATCCTCTTGACGCTCCTCATCGCCAGGTTCGTCGACCGCCGCATGGAGAAGCGCCAGCTGCCGCCGGAGGCGGTGACGCGCTACCGCGTCCTGCGCCGGAGCATCGTCGCCACCATCGTCGCCGTCGGCGTGCTCTCGGCCCTGCTCGTCATCCCGCAGGTGCGCGCACTCGCCGGTGGCATCCTCGCCTCCTCCGCCGTGCTCGCCCTCGTGGTCGGCTTCGCCTCGCGCTCGACGCTCGCGAACTTCGTCGCCGGTCTGCTCATCGCGTTCACGCAACCGCTCCGCCTCGGGGACCGCGTCACCTTCGAGGGTGAGGAGGGAGTCGTCGAGGAGATCGGGCTCACGTACACCTTCATCCGCATGGGCGACAACACGCGGCTCGTGATCCCGAACGAGAAGCTGGCCTCGGATACCATCCGCAACGCCACCATCGTCGCTCGCGAGACGATGGCCGAGATCTCCGTGCCTGTACCTCTCGACACCGATCTCGGCGCGGTGGTCGACCTGCTGCGCACCGAGGCTGCAGGCGGCTCCGGCGCCGATGTGCTCGTGACCGCGCTCGACGGCGGGGCCACGGTGACGCTGCGCGTACCCGCACACGACGCTGCCGAGGTCGAGCGGGTCGAGAGCGACCTGCGCGTCGATGTCCACCGCCGCCTGCGGGCGGCCGGGCTGCTGCCGTGACCCGTCGGCCCGAGATCATCCCGGGCCAGCGCCGCCGGGCGCGCCGCCGGGCAAAGCGGGCCTCGCGCCGCCGCCGCACGTTCGTCATCCTGCTCGTCGTCCTGGCTGCGGCCGGCACCGCCTTCACCGCGTCGCTCGGCGGCGCCGCAGCCATGCTCGACGACTGCGACCTCGCCGAGCTGCAGCCGGTCTCGCTCGGCGCGAAGTCGTACGTCTACGACAGCAAGGACCGGCTGATCGGCGCGATTCCGTCCGAGCGAAACCGCCAGCTCGTCGAGCTCAACGAGATCTCGCCGTGGATGACGAAGGCCACGATCGCGATCGAGGACCGCCGCTTCTACCAGCACGGCGGCGTCGACTGGGAGGGCATCCTCCGCGCGGCGATCCGCGACATCGAGGCGGGCCGTGCCGTCGAGGGCGCGTCCACGATCACGCAGCAGCTCGTACGCAACCTCTACCCGCTCTCGCGCGAACGCAGCATCGACCGCAAGGTCACCGAGGCGTGCCTGGCGATCAAGATGAGCCGCCGCTTCACGAAAGACGAGATCCTCGAGCAGTACCTGAACGCCGTCTACTACGGAGCGCGCGCGTACGGGGTGCAGGCCGCGGCGCAGACGTACTTCAGCAAGAAGGCGTCGCGGCTCACGCTCGCCCAGGCCGCGCTGCTCGCCGGCCTCACGCAGGCGCCGTCGCAGTACAACCCGCTCGAGCGTGAAGGCGAGGCCCGCGCCCGCCGGAACCTCGTCCTGCGCGCGATGCTCGACAACGGCGCGATCAGCCGCGCGCAGTACCGCCGCACGGTCAAGCTCGGGCTCGGGCTGAACCCCGGGCGCACGGCTGTACGACATCGAGCGCGTCCCCGTGCGCGACCGCTACTTCTTCCGCTACGTCTACGACGAGCTGGTCGCCCAGTACGGCGCCAGCACCGTGCGCTCCGGCGGGCTCACGATCTACACGACGCTCGACCGCCGCCTGCAGGCGGCAGCCGAGCAGGCGATCCGCGAGCACGCTCTACGAGCGCACCGATCCCGGCCGCAGCGGTGGTCTCGATCGAGCCGCAGACCGGCGAGATCCACGCGATGACCGCCGAGATCCCGGGCAGGAAGCGCAACCAGTTCAACCTCGCCGCGCAAGCCCGCCGCCAGGCCGGGTCGACCTTCAAGACGTTCGTGCTGACGACCGCGATCCGCAGAGGCGTCAACCCGGACGAGACCTACTACCAGTCGGCGCCGTTCATCTACAACCCGGACCCGACGGGCAACTGCGACGACGGCAGCTGGTGGTGCGTGTCGACCTACGACGGGAGCTACAACGGCTCGATGTCGATCAGGAGCGCCACGCTCGCCTCGGACAACACGGTCTACGCCAAGCTGACCCTCGACCTCGGCCCGGAGGAGGTCGCTCGCACGGCGCAGGAGATGGGCATCCAGACGCCGCTCCAGCCGTACCCCTCGATCGGGCTCGGCTCGATCGAGGTCTCGCCGCTCGAGATGGCGTCCGCGTACGCCACGCTTGCCGCCGGGGGCGTGTACTCCGTTCCGACGGGCATCCGCAAGGTCGTGCTCGCGGACGGCACCGAGGACACCGACGCCGGCTGGGGCCGGCCGGTGCGGACGCGCGTGCTGGACGACTGGGTGGCGGCCGAGGTCACCGACATCCTCGAGGACAACATCGACTACGGCACCGGCACGGGTGCGGACTTCGGCCGCCCGGCGGCCGGCAAGACCGGTACCACCGAGGATCACAGCGACGCCTGGTTCTGCGGCTACACGCCGCAGCTCTCGACCACCGTCTGGATCGGCTACCCCGACCGCAACGACCCGATGACGAACGTCCACGGCATCTCCGTCGCGGGCGGCACGTTCCCGGCGGACATCTGGCAGCGCTTCATGTTCCGCGCCTCGAACGGGATGGTGTACCGGGACTTCCCCGAGCCGACCGGCGAGCCGGTCTGGACCGACTTCGAGGCCCAGTACGCGAACGAGTACTCGTACTCCTACGGCTACACGGGCGAGGGCGAGGAGTCCGAGGAGTCGGAGGAAGAGGAGGAGCCGCACGCGCACCGAGCCGGCCGAGAAGCCGCGCCAGACACCACCCACGAAGCAACCGCCTGCGCCGCCCGAGCCGGACCCGCCCGCCCCGCCGCCACCCACGCCCGAGCCCGGCCCGCCGCCTGAGTAGCGACCGCCGCCCGGCCGCCGCCGGCGCGATCGCCGTCGCGCTGGTGACCGCCGCGGCGGTGTCGGCCTGGGCGGGCGGCTCGCCGCTCACGCCGGCGTCCGGCGGAGCCCTCGAGGGCGACGCCGCCTGGGCCTGGGTCTTCCTCGCGCTTGCGGCCGGTGCGCTGGTCGCCTACGTCGCCGGGCTCGCGCTGCTGCGCCGGTCGGCCGTGCCCCTCACCGCAGTCGCGGCGGTCGCCGTCGCGATGCAGCTCGCGCCGCTCGCCGGCCCGTTGCTGCTCTCGAGCGACGCGTGGACCTACTGGATGTACGGCCGCATCGCGGCGGTCCACGACGACAACCCGTACGAGGCCGTTCCCGCCGACTACCCCGACGATCCCGCCTTCGAGCACGTGGGCTCGGCGTGGCACGAGACGTCGTCGGTCTACGGGCCGGCGTTCACGCTCGGGTCGGAGGCGGTCGCCCGGAGCGTCGGCAGCTCCGAGGACGCAGCGGCCTGGGTCTTCAAGGCTCTGGCGGCCCTGGCGATGCTCGTCGCCACGGCCGCCGCGGCGCGTGCGTCGCCGCGGCCCTGGTTCGCGGCCGCCTTCGTGGGCTGGAACCCGGTCGTCGCCCTGCACGCCGCCGGCGGCGGCCACAACGACGCCTGGACGGCGGCGCTCCTCGCCGGCGCGCTCGCGCTCGGCGCCGCCGGCCGGCGGCAGCTGTCGGGTGCCGTCTGGGCTCTCGCCGTCGCGCGTCAAGTGGGTGCCGCTCCTCCTCTGGCCGCTGCAGGCGGTTGCCGACTACCGTCGCGGCCGCTCGCTCGGCCTGGCCGGCGCCGGCTGTCGCCGCCGCCGGCCTCGCCGCGCTCGCGACGTGGCGCTACGGCACCGCCTGGCTCGGCGCGCTCGAGCCCGTCGCGCGCAAGGCCGGCGAGGAGACGAGCTACGCGCTGCCGTCCCGGCTGGCGCAGCTCGGCATCCCCCAGGAGCTGGCCGCGGGCGTGCTCGCCGCCGGCTTCGCCGTCGCGTACCTCCTGCTCCTGCGCGAGGCCTGGCGCGGCCGCCCTCGTCTCGCCCTCGCCTCGACGCTGCTCCTGCTCGCGAGCCCCTGGCTCGTCGTCTGGTACCTCGCCTGGCCGGTCGCCCTCGCCGGCGCCGAGGACGACCGCCGCGCCCAACTGCTCGTGCTCGGACTCTGCGCCTACCTGCTGCCGCAGGCAGTGCCCATCTAGCGCCTGCCGGAAGAGCAGCACGCCGTCGTCGGCCGCCACGAGGCGGAAGCGGGGATCGCGCCGCAGACGCTCGATCGCGCGCCGTCCCTCAGCGCCGGCATCGGCACGGTCGAGCAGGCTCGGTCGCCTGCTGTCGACGACCACCCACCGGGCGTCGAGGAGCCGCGGGAAGCTGAGCACGCGGCGGCGGTCGGAGAGGTGCGCGCCGAGCGTGTTGGTCGCGCTCACCGGCTCACCGGCGGGGACTCGGGCCAGCACCCGTCGTGCCGCCTCGTCGTGCGGCGAGACGTCGATCAGGTCGGCGGGCCAGGCGCTGCTGCCCGGGAGCTGCTCCCACACCGGCAGGGGGCCGAGCCGGTACTGGGCCACGAGGCTCGCGCCGACGACCACGCCGGCGAGCAGCCGGACCGTCTCGGGGCGCCGCAGCGCGAGGCGGCGGGCACCGAGGACCGCCGCGAGCATCAGCCCCGGCACGGCTCCCGCCGCGTAGTGATGCACGACGGAGGTCTGGTTCTCGAGCGAGGAGAGCAGGTTGATCGCGAGCTCTGGCGCGGCGACCAGAAGTGCGAGCGGCGCGAGCGCAGGCAGGGCGGCGAGCGGCGCCAGGAGCGCGACGAGGTAGCGCAGGCCGTCGCCGTCGAGCGCCACGGAGAGCACGTGCAGCGGGTCGGTCAGCGCCTCCTTGACGACGCCCGCCGGGGAGCCTCCGACCTCGTCGTAGCGGCCGAAGAAGGCGGACGGGTGCTCGGCGTAGTGCGGCACGACGACCTCGACCGCGAGGACGGTCAGCGCGATGCCCGCGGCGGCGATCGATGCCCCGAGCAGCCAGCGCCGCCTCGAGACGCCGTACCAGATGCCGGCGCCTGCGACGACGAGCGGAATCTCCTCCTTGGCGAGCACGGCGACGGCTGCGAAGGCCGCGAACGGGAGCAGGCGATCGCCGTCCAGGAACCAGAGGGCGTACAGCAGGAGCGGGCAGGCGAGGACGACGGGGTGGAACTCGCTCAGGGTCGCCCACTGCAGCGGCGGGTAGAGCAGGTAGGCGAGCGCGAAGCCGAGCGCGGCCGGCTCCGAGCGCAGGTGCCGGCGCGCGAGCCAGAAGACGGGCAGCGCCCCGGCGGCGACAGCGGCTGCCTGGACGGTCAGGAGCAGCTCCGGCCTCGGCCAGACGAGCCAGAGCGGGCCGAATGCGGCCAGCAGCGGGTCGACGTGCGAGCCGAGGCGCGACACCTGCTCGCCGCCGAGCTCCGTCACCTCGAGCGGCCGGCCGTGAGCCGTCGACCACACCGCCTGCACCATGTTGCCGAGGTCGAAGCGGCCGGTCTCGAAGGCCCGGTGGCGCAGGGCGGACAGGGCGCTGAAGCCGGCGGCATAGGCCGCCATCGCGGCCCAGAGCACCAGCCGTGCGCTCACAGCAGCGAGGCGAGCAGCCCGCGCCAGCGCTCGCCGAGCACGTGCTCGCTCGCTGCGGCCTCGTACGCCCGGCGGCCGCCGTCGCCGACCCGCTGCGCGAGCTCCGGGTCGGCCGCGAGCCTGCGCGATCGCCTCCGCCAGGGCCCCGGCGTCTCCGGGCGGGACGAGGAGCGCGCTCTCTCCGTCGACGAGAAGCTCCCGTGCCGCCGGCGTGTCCGCGGTCACGAGCGGCACGCCGCAGGCAAGCGCCTGGAAGGCCTTGTTCGGGATCACGCGCGCGGCCTTCGCGCCGGTGCCGAAGATCCCGAGCGCGCAGCCGGCGCGGTGGAGCTCGGGCGGCAGCGCCTCGTACTGCACCCAGGGGACGTGCTCGACGTTCGCACTTCGGCTCGCGAGCAGCGGGCGCAGCTGGCCGTCGCCGATCACCCGGAGCCGCAGGCGCGGATCCAGTCGCGCCGCCTCGAGGATCGTCTCCAGCCCGTGGAGCGGGATGAGCTTGCCGACGAAGAGCGCGGTGAAGGGCTCGTCCGGCTCGACGGGCGGGTCGAAAGAGCCGCTCCTCGGCGCCGACGAAGCAGTGCGGGACGTGCGCGATCCCCGCCAGCTCGGCGAGGTAGGCGGCGTTGGCGGCGGTGTCGGCGACCACGAGATCGGCGGCACGCAGCGCCGCCTGGTCCAGCCGCCTGAGGGCACGCGCCGCCAGTGACCCGCGCGCGAACCGGCCGCGATCCTCGACCAGGGTGTCGTAGAGCGAGACGAGCGGGCTGAAGGCGACCGGCCGTCCGCGGGCGGCGAGGCGGGCGGCGGGCAGATCGGGATGACCCGGGTAGCCGACGAGGAGCACGTCGGCCCAGCCGTCTCGCGTGGTGGCGAGCCGCGCCTCGGCCGCGATCAGGCGGGCCGCCGTGCCCGCACCCGCACGCCAGTTCTCCCGCTGCTCCCACACAGGCTCGTGCCGCTCGCGTACCTCGACGCCGGCGCCGCGCAGGCACGAGACGACCTGCGCGTTGCGCGGGTACGAGCGCTCGTAGGTGCCGAAGAGCAGCGCCCGCAAGGGGTTAAGGGGGGTCTGGCGCAATGACGTCTGTGCCGCCGGAGCGCGCTGCTCGTCCCGACGACGTCGTCCTCAGTCGCGCAGATAGGGCAACGGCTATCCGCGCTCCCTGCGTCCTAGCCTCGGAACGACCATCGCACTCCTGCGACGAGCGACATTACGCCAGACCCCCTAGAGGACGTCCTCCACGAACGCATCGGCCGGCTCCCGCTGCCCCGCCTCCCGCTCCTCGCGCAGGTTGGTGACGAGCTCCGCGACGAGGCCGAGCGAGAAGAGCTGGATCCCGACGACGACGAGCAGCACGCCGAGCGTCAGCAGCGGCCGGTGGCCGATCGCCTCGCCGCCGATCTTGAGCACCGTGAGGTAGACGAGGACGCCCATCCCGACCGCTCCGAGCGCAAGCCCGACGCTGCCGAAGAGGTGCAGCGGCCGGTAGCGGTAGCGACCCATGAACGTCACGGTCAGCAGGTCGAAGAAGCCGCGGACGTACCGCTCGAGCCCGTAGCGGGAGCGGCCGTGCTCCCGGGCGCGGTGGTTGACCGGCACCTCCGCGACGCGGAAGCCGCGGTAATGGGCGAGCACGGGGATGAAGCGGTGCAGCTCGCCGTAGAGGCGCAGCCCGGACAGCACCTCGGCGCGGTAGGCCTTGAGCCCGCAGTTGAGGTCGTGCAGGCGCAGCCCGGACAGCCGGCCGGTGACGCTGTTGAAGACGCGCGAGAGCAGGCGCCGCCGCCACGGATCCTGGCGGCGCGCCTTCCAGCCGCTGACGAGGTCGAAACCCTCGTCGAGCTTGGCGAGCAGCCGCGGGATCTCGGCGGGATCGTCCTGGCCGTCGCCGTCGATCGTGACCACGATCTCCCCGCGCGCGTGCGCGAAGCCTGCGGCGAGCGCGGCGGCCTTGCCGAAGTTGCGCCGAAGCCGCACCACGCGGACGCCGTCAGTGCCGTGATGCAGGCGTGTGAGGGCGGCGTAGGTGCCGTCGCCGGAGCCGTCGTCCACGAAGACGATCTCCCAGGGCTGCCCGAGCTGGTCGAGGGTTGCGCGCAGCTCCTCGTGGAGCGGGCCGACGCTCCGCTCCTCGTCGCGCACCGGCACGACCACCGAGATCACGGCGGGAGCCTACTCCCGCAGGAGCTGTTTACTAGTTGGGCAACGGCTGCCGGTGTGGTGCCGCCGACAGCTCGGTCCCCTGGTACGGGTAGGCGGGCCCGTTTCGCGGCTCGACGCGGACGGGCCGTGCGTAGGCGATGTAGCGCTGTGAGGCGAAGAAGCGCGGGTGGCAGGCCTGGAGGGCGAGCTCCTCACGCCCGCGCGAGCGCAGCACCTGGACGTCGCGTCGCGCCCACCACGACGGTGGCGCGTGATCCGGTAGCGGAAGGTCGCGTACGGGAGCTCGACGATGACCGCGTCACCCGGCTCGAGGTCGTCGATGTCGGCGAACGGGGCCGAGTACGTCGTGCGGTGGCCGGCGACGTAGACGAGCTTGCCCTCGCCGGGCAGGAAGGTGTCGCGGTGGCGCGCCGGGCCCTTCTTGAGCGTGTCGTCATCGGTGCCGTTGACCATGATCATGTTGAGGTCGAGGCTCGGGATCTTCAGCCGCCCGATCGCGTCCCCCTCGTGCAGCCGCGTCCGGTAGCGCCGCGCCGTCTCGGCGAGCGCAAGGCCGAGCTCCTGCGGCGTCGGCTTCGCCGTCGCAGTGCCGCCCGCGACCTTCTCCGGGGCGGGAAAGCTCGCGAGCTGGTCCTCGTACTGCGTCGGCGAGCTGCGCGCTGCTCGAGGTAGGTGTAGACGGCCGTCACGGGGTCCTGCCAGCGCCAGACGAGCAGGCTCCAGGCGAGCGCGGCGACGCCGGCGACCGCCATCAGCGTGCCGAGCCAGCGTACGAGTCGACGCGCGGTCACCGTCCTCCCATTGTGCGCCAAGACCCGGTCGCGTGGAGGCGGCGAGCCGTCGCCGCCACTCCCACCTGGCGGCGGGCCGTCCGGTTCGGGTACGGGGCGTAGCGGCCGAGCGTCACCGCGGCGACCTGGGCCGCTGCGGCCGCCCAGGCGAGGGCGACGAGCGCTGGCCGCGGGCGGAATCGTGCCGAGGGCGGCCAGCTCGACGACGTACCAGGGGGCGTCGAGACCGAGCTCGAAGCGGAACGCGAAGTTCGCCAGGAGCAGGGCCAGCCCGGCCAGTCCTGCCGCGAACACCGCCACCCGCACAGCCGTCCCTCGCAGGCGTAGGCGCGGCAGCCACATCCAGGCGTGCAGCGAGGGCAGGAGGAAGAGGAGGGCGTACGGATTCGCCAGCAGAGTCGTCACCGCGACGCCTGCGAGGAGCAGGAACGCAGCCGTGTAGCCCGCGAGCTGTTCCGCCGGATCCGGCTCGCGCCCGGCCAGGCGGACACGGGCGAGCGCCCAGCCGGCCGCGACGAGCACGAAGAACGCGGCGATTCCCAGGACGGGCCAGTCGCCCGGTGACCGAGAGGTGGGGCGAGAGCGGCCTGGGCTGTCCCTGGGCCCAGTCGCCGATCAGCGTGAAGAGCCAGAAGGAGACGCCCACGAAGAGCCAGAAGCCGGCCCGCCGCAGCTGGCTTCGCATCCGCGGGCCCGAGCCGGGCACGTGCCCGGCGGCAGTAGCGCAGCAGCTGGGTCAGCGCGATTGCGAACGGGAGCAGCAGCGCCACGAGGACCGCGGCGACCGCCCAGCCTGGGACGATGCGTCGGCCGAGGAACAGGTAGCTCGACGGGCCCGGGCTCGAGCTCCAGCCCGCCGGCGTCGAGCGAGTCGACCAGTGCCTGGGCGGATGCGCCGAGCTGCGCCATGCGCAGGGACGAGAGCCGCTCGGGCCCGTCGCCGAAGGGCTCGGGCGGGCGAACGCCGGCGGTCGTGAGCGTCACGGCAGGGATGCGACGCTCGACGAACGGCGCGTGGTCGTAGTAGCTGAAGCGGGAAGGCGAGGTCGAGCAGCTGGCCGGCAATACCCGTGTGCCGGGGCGCGCGTCCGGTTGCCTCGCGCGTCCGGGCGTCGGCCGTCGCCACCAGCGTCGGCGCGGGCGAGCGCGTCCCGCCGCCGGCGAAGTCGATCCGCGGGCGGCGCGGGCCCCCGACTGCAGCGAGGTTGACGACCGCCAGACGTCCGCCCGTCGAAGCCGGCGCGGCTCGCCATGCGCTCGGCGCCGAGGCTGCCGAAGGCGCCGCCGTCGAGCGACGCGAAGATGAGCGTGTGCGTGGGCGTGAGCGTGCCGCCGCCCTCGGCCCGGGCGGGGCCGTAGAGCCGGGCGAGCTCGAGCAGGGCGCCGGTGCCGGAGGCGTTGAAGATCGCGCCCGGCCCTCTGCCGACGTTGTCGCGCGCGCGCGATGACGACGATCGCCTGCCCGGTGCGGCCGCGGACGAGCGCCGTCAGGTTCTCGAGCTGCAGGTCGCCGGCCCCAGGTGCGGCAGCGCGGAAGCGATCGCGGTGCACGGTGTATCCGAGCCCTCGAGGCGCTGCGGCGACCCAGTCGGCAGACGCGGCGGCTCCCGGGGAGCCGGGCGAGCGATCCGGATAGCTCGGTCGCGAGCTGGCGCGCCGACGCCAGCGCCGAGGCGCCGTCGAAGCCCGGCGGCGGCGGCGAGGGCAGCACCTCCGGCCGCGATGACACGAACGAGGCCAGAAGCAGCGCCAGCAGCGCGAGCGCGTAGCTCGCCTTGAGCGGCCTCGTAGCGACGGGCGGAATGCGTGCTCCGCGCGCGGGGCGCCGCCGTCTCGCGCGGGGAAACGCTGGCATGCGGGGGCTATAGTAGGTCCAGGCCGCGCTGCAGGGACGCAGGCCCCAGAGGAATGGCAGATTCGGCCACGATTCTCCTCGTCGACGACGAGGACGCGATCCAGAAGCTGCTGACCTTTCCGCTCGAGCGTGACGGCTTCCGCGTCGTCCAGGCGCGCGACGGAGAGGAAGCGCTCGACCGGTTCGCCGCGGACCGCGTCGACCTCGTCGTCCTCGACCTGATGCTGCCTCAGCTCGACGGCCTCGAGGTGTGCCGGCGGATTCGGGCCACCAGCACGCGTGCCGATCCTCATGCTCACGGCTCGCGACGACGAGCTCGACAAGGTGCTCGGCCTCGAGCTCGGCGCCGACGACTACATGACCAAGCCGTTCTCGGTGCGGGAGTTCCGCAGTCGCGTGCGGGCGCTGCTGCGCCGCGCGTCGGCGCCCAAGCACGACCCGGAGGGCGACGAGACGTATCGAGGCCGACGGCCTCCGGATCGACCCGGCACGGCGCCGCGTGACGCTGAGCGGGGAGCAGGTCGACCTCACCTACGTCGAGTTCGAGCTCCTGCGGGCGCTGGCCGAACGTCCCGGGCGAGTGATGTCGAGGACGTCGCTGCTCGAGCGGCTCTGGGGCGACTCGAGCTACCGCGATCCGCGGACGATCGACGTGCACGTCCGTCACCTGCGCGAGAAGCTCGAGCGGGACGCGCGCCGGCCGGAGTTCATCTTCACCGTGCGCGGCGTCGGGTACCGCTTCCGCGACCTCTAGGAGCGCTGCAGGCCATGAGGCGGATCGGCGTCGGCGTTCGGCTCAGCCTCGGGCTCGTCCTGCTGGTCGCCGCGGCGCTCGTGATCGTCTACCTCGCCGTGGTCCCGACGCTCGAGGATCGGCTGATCGACCAGCGCCGGGACGAGCTGGCGCGGACGGCGGCGAGGGCCGCGAACCGCTACGACACCAGTCTCCTGACCGGCGCCGACGCGCTGATCACTCGCGACACCGTCCAGTCCGCCGGAACTGCCTCGAACTCGCGCGCCTTCATCCTCGAGGACCTGGGCGAGGGTGTCCTCCGCCTGATCGACGACTCGCTGCTGGGGGAGCCGCCCCCGAGCCTGGAGCGGAACGCTGTGGGGCTCCGCGCGCTGCGCACGCAGGGCGCCGCCCAGGGTCTCGTGACGCGCGACGGCACGCAGTACGTCGACGTCGCCGTCCCGCTCGGCGAGGACGGCCAGCGTGTGCTGCTCCTGACCGCGCCGCTCACCGACGCCCTCGCGACCGTTCGCACAGTGGAGCGCCGCATGCTGGCGGCCGGCTTCGTCGGACTCGTGTTCGCGGCCGCCGTCGGCTTCGCCGCCGCCTCGCTGCACGCGCGCCGGATCGAGCGGCTGCGCGGGGCCGCCGACCGCATCGCTCACGGCGACTTCGAGGATCCGGTCGTCGACCGCGGCACGGATGAGCTCGGGGAGCTCGCCCGCTCCTTCGAGCACATGCGCGTCCGGCTGGGAACGCTCGACCACGCGCGGCGCGAGTTCGTCGCCAACGCCTCCCACGAGCTCCGCACGCCGCTGTTTGCGGTCGGTGCCGCGCTCGAGCTGCTCGAGGACGAGGAGCTCGACGAGGAGACGCGCGAGGACTTCATGCGCACGATGCGGGAGCAGGTCGACCGGCTGACACGGCTCGCCGGCGATCTGCTCGACCTGTCGAGGCTCGACGCCGGGCGGCTTCCCGTCGAGGCGGAGCCATTCGACCTGAACGAGACGGCGACCGAGCTCGTCCGCGAGTTCGGGGCCGCGGCACGCGCGGCCGGACACGAGCTTGCGCTCGAGCAGAACGGCGCGGTGAACGCGGTGGCCGATCCCGACCGGGTGCTGCGCATCGGCCGAGCGCTCGTCGAGAACGCCATCGTCCACACGCCGCCGGGGACTGCGGTCCGCATCCGCACGGACCGGGCCGAGGGGGCCGCCGTGCTCGAGGTGATCGACGCCGGGCCCGGGATCGCCGCGGAGGAGCGCGAGCAGGTCTTCGAACGCTTCTACCGGGTCGGCGGGGAGAAGGCCTCTGGCAGCGGGCTCGGACTGGCGATCGCGCGCGAGCTCACCGAGTTGATGGGAGGCTCGCTGAGCGTGGACGCGCCGGATGGTGGACGCAGCGGAGCCCGGTTCAGCGTCCGCCTGCCCGCCGCGTAGTCGCCGGACGCCAGCGTTTTCACGTGCAAACGCCCTTGCGGGGGCCGCCTCGTTTTCCCGTGAAAACGCCAGCGGGTTAGCAACTCGCACGGCCGGGAATAGCGTGGTGGTCGGCCGCAAACCTGCCGAATTGAGGGCTCGATCCGCAGTTTTTCTGCCTAAACTTCCGCGATGCTCGCAGACACCACAGCAAGCGACCAGGCGATCCGGCTGACGATCCCGGCCAAGCCGGAGTACGTCAGCCTCGTCCGCCTCGCCCTGACCGGCCTCGCCACGCTGAGGCCGCTGCCGGACGAGACGCTCGGCGACCTCAAGCTCGCGGTCACGGAGGCCGCCTCGAACTCCGTCCGGCACGCGTACGGCGACGGGGACGGCATGGTCGAGGTGCTGTACGAGCTGCAGGCTGACCGGCTCGTCGTCGAGGTGGTCGACAACGGCCAGGGGTTCGCACCCGACGGCCGCTCGCTGGAGGGCCGCGACGAGCTGGACGAGGGCGGTCTCGGCATCGCCATCATCCAGGCGCTCGCCGACGAGCTCGAGGTCGGCCAGGGCCACGGCGGCGCCGGCTCGCGGCTTCGATTCGTCAAGCTGCTCGGGCAGTAGCCGAGGCCGGCGCTACTCTCGCGCGAGCCAGTCGGCGCGGGAGGTCGGATGCTGCAACTCGTCAACGTCGGTCATAAGTCGCTCGCCGACTACGCCACGATCGCCTCGCGCGGGCTCATGGCCGAGATCCGGCGGCTCGCCGAGCCGCTCGCCGGCGCCCGGGTGCTCCACCTGTCGGCGACCGCCTTCGGCGGCGGTGTCGCCGAGATCAACTACACCCTGATCCCGCTGATGCGCGACGCGGGTCTCGACGTCGAGTGGCGCATCATCCACGGGCAGGACGAGTTCTTCGACGTCACGAAGCGAATCCACAACGGGTTGCAGGGCCGGCCGGAAGGCCTGACGCCCGAGCAGGAGGCGATCTTCCGCCAGTACAACCGGCTCAACGCTGAGGCGTTCGAGGACGTGTACGACTTCGTCTGCATCCACGATCCGCAGCCCGCGGCGATGATCGAGTACGTCGGCGAGTCGCGCGCGCACTGGATCTGGCGCTGCCACATCGACCTGTCCGAGCCCTTCGCGCCCGTTCTGGACTTTCTGCTGCCGCCGCTCAGCCGCTACGACGCCGCCATCTTTCACATGCACGAGTACGTCCCGGCCGCTGGGGGCTTGCCCCCCGCGTACATCTGGCCGCCTGCGATCGATCCGCTGACGCCGAAGAACATGGCGCTCTCGGCCGAGGACGCGGCCTACATCGTCGACCAGTTCGGCATCGACGTGGACCGCCCGCTGCTGACGCAGGTGTCGCGCTTCGACCCCTGGAAGGACCCGCTCGGCGTCATCGACGCCTACCGGGAGGTCAAGCGCACGCACCCCGACGTCCAGCTCGCGCTCGTCGGGTCGATGGCGCACGACGACCCCGAGGGCTGGGACTTCTACAACCAGACGGTCACGTACGCCGCAGGCGACCCGGACATCTTCATCCTCTCGAACCTGAACAACGTGGGCTCCGTGGAGGTCAACGCCTTCCAGGTGCACTCGAGCGCGGTCCTGCAGAAGTCGATCCGCGAGGGCTTCGGGCTGACCGTGACGGAGGGGCTCTGGAAGGCACGTCCGACCGTCGCCGGCCGGGCCGGCGGCATCGTGGCCCAGATCGCAGACGGCGAGACGGGCTGGCTGGTCGACTCGCCTGCGGAGGCGGCCGAGGCGTGCCGCGAGATCCTCGACGACCCGGCGGCCGCTCGGCAACGCGGCCTCCGCGGCAAGGAGTTCGTCCGCCGCCACTTCCTGACGCCGCGGCTCCTACGCGACTGGCTCGCGCTCTACAACCGGCTCGCCGGCCGCGACACCGGCGAGACCGAGCTGGTCGTCGCCACGAGCGCGTCCTAGGCACGGCGGCCGCGCGTTCCGCGGCCACCTGCGACGAAACACGGTCCGCGGGGGGTCACTAGGGTGCCCGGGATGGCGGAGAGGCGCAGGTTGATCATCGTCTCCAATCGCGGGCCCGTCAGCTATGCCGTGGGCCACGACGGCGAGCTCCTCGCGCGGCGCGGCGGCGGCGGCCTGGTCACTGCGCTGCGCAGCCTCGTCACCCATCACGACGTGACCTGGATCGCGAGCGTGATGACGGAGGGCGACGCGCTCATGGCCGAGCGGCACGGCGGGGCGGCGTTCGAGGAGCGCGCGCGTGACGGCTCCTCCTATCGCCTGCGCCTCGTGTGGCACCCGCTCCAGGCCTACGACTGGTACTACAACGTCGTCGCCAATCCGGTGCTCTGGTTCGCCCAGCACTACCTCTGGGGGCTGGCCGAGTCGCCCGACTGGGATCACGGGCTCCACAACGCCTGGCAGAACGGCTACGTGCCGGTGAACGCGAACTTCGCGGACGCGGTGCTCGACGAGCTCGGCAGGCAGCCCGACGCAGCCGTCTTCTTCCACGACTACCACCTGTACGTCGCGCCCGGCCTCGTCCGCGCCCGCGCGCCCGAGGCGACGCTGGCGCACTTCGTCCACATTCCCTGGCCGCAGCCCGACTACTGGCGCGTGCTGCCCGAGGAGATCCGCCGCGCCGTCCACGAAGGGCTGCTCGCGAACGACGTCGTCGGCTTCCACACCGGCCGCTGGCGTCGCAACTTCCTGCGTAGCTGCGAGGACATCGTCGGCGCCGACGTCGAGTTCGCGTCGAGCCGTGGTCCACTACGGCGACCGGGCCGTCCGCGCGACCGCCCGGCCGATCTCGGTCGATCCGGTGGAGTTCGAGGAGCTCGCCGGCGAGCGAGCGGTGTTGGCAGAAGAGGCAACGATCGCTGCAGGAGCGGCCGGAGCACCTCGTCCTCCGCGTCGATCGCACCGACCCGTCGAAGAACGTCGTACGCGGGTTCCGCGCCTACGAGCTCTTCCTCGAGGCGCACCCGGAGCTGCACGGCAGGTGCAGATGCTCGCGCTGCTCGACCCGTCGCGGCAGGACATTCCCGAGTACGCCGAGTACCTGGCCGCGATCCAGCGTGCGGCGCGCACCGTGAACGACCGCTTCCAGCGCGACGGCTGGATCCCGCTCGACCTTCAGATCGCCGACAACTTCCCGCAGTCGGTGGCCGCCTACAAGCAGTTCGACGTGCTGCTCGTGAACGCGATCTTCGACGGCATGAACCTCGTCGCCAAGGAGGCGCCGCTCGTGAACGACGCGCGACGGCGTCCTCGTCCTGTCGGAGAACGCCGGCGCGCACGAGGAGCTCGGCGAGTGGGCGCTCACGGTCAACCCGTTCGACGTCGCCGGCCAGGCCGACGCGATTCTACCGTGCGCTCGTGATGCCGCCCGGAGGAGCGGCGCGCGGCGGCTCGACGGCATCCGCGACGCGGTGCGCGAGTACGACATCAGCCGCTGGATCGACGACCAGCTCGACGACCTGACGGCTACGCCGCGTCCGATGGCCGCGGCCGAGGCCGGTCGTCTGAGCGTGGGCGAGCTCTCGCACGTCGACGAGGCGCGGCCGGGTGCGGATGGTGGACGTCGGCGGCAAGCCGCTCTCGCGCCGTCGGGCGGTCGCGCGCGCCACGGTGCGGATGGCGCCGGCGACCGCGGCGCGGCTCCGCAGAGCTGCCGAAGGGCGACGCGCTCGTCGACCGCCGAGCTCGCCGGCGTCATGGCCGCGAAGCGCACGAGCGAGCTGATCCCGCTCTGCCACCCGCTGCCGCTCACGAGCGTGGTCGTCGAGGCCAGCGGTGGTCGACGGGGACGGGGTCGAGATCGACGGCGACGGCGGAGACGACGGCGCAGACGGGCGTCGAGATGGAGGCGCTCGATCGCCGCCGTCGGTCGCGGCGCTGACGATCTACGACATGGCCAAGGCGATCGACAAGGAGCATGGTCGTCGGCGATGTCCGGCTCGTCGAGAAGACGAAGGAGCCGGTCGCGTGAAGGCCGCGGTGCTGACCGTCTCCGACGGCGTCGCGCGCGGCGACGCGCGAGGACCGAAGCGGCGACCTGCTCGCGGAGCTGCTCGCCGGCGACGGGCTACGAGGTCGAGCGGCGGGTCGTGCCCGACGAGCGCGGACGCGATCGCGGCGGCGATCGCGGAGCTCGCCGCCGAGGCGCGCTCGTGCTGACGACCGGCGGCACCGGGCTCGGCGCCGCGGGACGTCACGCCCGAGGCGACGCTCGACGTGCGTCGAGCGCGTCGCGCCGGGGATCGCCGAGGCGCTCCGCGCCGACTCGATCGCGAAGACGCCGCACGGGCTGCTCTCGCGCGGTGTCGCCGGCGTCGCGGGCAGGACGCTCGTCGTCAACCTGCCCGGCTCGCCGGGGGCTGCCGCGACGGCTACGCCGTGCTGCGGCCGGCGCTCGAGCACGCCGTCGAGCTGCTCGCCGGCGAGCGGGCGCGCCACCGGCAGACGTGAGCCGCTCGCCGGCAAGCGGCCCGAGCAGTATGCGACGCTCGGCATCCGCGGCTGCCGCATCGCTGCCCGCCCGCTTCGCGCGGCTCGTCAAGATCGAGCACACGGTCTTCGCGCTGCCGTTCGCCTACGTCGGCGCGTTGCTCGCGCTCGACGAGGTGCCGTCGGCGGCCGACCTGCTCTGGATCACCGTCGCGATGGTCGGCGCGCGCTCGCTGGCGATGGGCGCTGAACCGGCTGATCGACGCGGGCATCGACGCGCGCAACCCGCGCACCGCCGGCCGCGAGCTGCCCTCGGGCGCGCTCTGCGCGCGGCCCAGGTGGTCGTGTTCTGCGTGCTGTCGCTGCTGGTCTTCCTCGTCGCCGTCTGGCAGCTCGACCCGCTCGTGCGCTGGCTCTGGCCGATCCCGGTCGCCGGGTTCGTCGATCTACCCGTACCTCAAGCGCTTCACCTGGCTCGTCGCACCTCTGGCTCGGCGCCGTCGACGGGCTCGCGCCGGTCGGCGGCTGGGTGGCGGTCACGGGCGAGCTGCCGTGGGAGGCCTGGGTGCTCGGCGCCGCCGTCGCGCTCTGGATCGCCGGCTTCGACCTCTTCTACTCGCTCTTCGACGTGGAGGTCGACCGCGCGCAGGGGCTGCACTCGTGGGCGGTGCGCTTGGGCGAGCGCGGCGTCTTCCGCGGCGCGCGCGTGTTCCACGTGGCGACGGTGCTGCTGCTCGCGGCGGTCGGGCTCGGCGCTCGAGCGTCGGCGTCGCTCTACTGGCTCGGCGTCGCGGCGGTCGCCGGCCTGCTCGTCTACGAGCACTCGCTGATCCGGCCGGGCGACCTGCGCCGCCTCGACGCCGCGTTCTTCACGGTCAACGGCGTGATCAGCGTCGTCTTCTGCGCGTTCGTCATCGCGGACGTGCTGGTGCAGTGCCCCTTCAGGCAATGCGCGCCATCGCTCCCGGCTGCTGCAAAGCGGCGCCTGGCGTTGTCCTCGGCCGCACCGTACGCCTTCGAGCACGCGAGCTCCCTGCGTCCTAGCCAGGCTTGCTTTTCACAGCCAGGAGCGGGGGCGCATCACCTGAAGGGCGCACTAGCCTCGCCCCGTGATCCGGGCGCCAAGCTCTCGAAGCGGTACGGCGAGCGGCGCGTGCTCGAGCGCTCGACCTCGAGGTCGAGCGCGGCGGCTTCCTGCTCGTCACCGGGCCGAACGGCTCCGGCAAGACGACCCTGCTGCGGCTCTGCGCCGGGCTGGCGGCCCCGACGCGCCGGCAGCGCTCGAGGTCGACGCGCCGCGGTCGGCGGTCGGCTTCCTCAGCCACGAGCCGCTCGTCTACCGCGAGCTGACGCCGCTCGAGAACCTCGAGCTCTACGGCCGCCTCTACCGCGTGCCCGAGCGGCGCGAGCGCATCGGGATGCTGCTCGAGCGCTTCGGCCTCTGGGACGAGCGGCGCACGCGCGTAGCCGACGTTCTCGCGCGGGATGCTGCAGCGGCTCGCGCTCTGCCGGACGCTCCTGCACGACCCGACCTGCTGCTGCTGGACGAGCCCTTCGCCGGCCTCGACACCGAGGGCGCCGCGCTCGTCGACCGCGAGCTGCGCGACCTGCGCGGCGCCCGAACGGTGCTCCTCTCCACACACGACCCCGACCGGGTCGCGCCGCTCGCGACATCGCGGCTGGCGCTCGCGCCCGATGATGAACTACCTCGCCGACGTCGGCGCGCTCGCGCGCAAGGACCTCCTGCTCGAGCTGCGCGCGCGCGAGACCGTGCCGGCGATGCTGCTCTTCGTCGTCTCGGCGCTCGTCGTCTTCCGCTTCGCGCTGCCGCGGACGACACCGGAGGCGACGCGGCCGACGGCCTGCTCTGGATCGGCATCGTCTTCACCGCGCTCCTCGGCCTGACCCGCGCCTTCGTGGCCGAGCGCGAGCAGGGCGTGATCGACGGGCTCGCGCTGGCGACGCCCGACCGCAGCGCGATCTGGCTCGGCAAGGCGATCAGCATCGTCGTCTTCCTCGCGATCGCCGAGGCGGTGGCGATGCCCGCGTACTGGCTGTTCTTCGAGCCCGTCGGCTGGGAGCTGCTCGCCGCCGTCGCGCTCGCGAACGTCGGCATCGCCGTCGTCGGCACGCTGCTCGCGGCGATGGCGGCCGCGAGCCGGGCCCGCGAGCTGCTGCTGCCGCTCCTCTTCCTGCCGCTCGGCGATCCCCGTGATCGTCGGCGGCGTCGGAGCGACGGTCGGCGACGATCCCGGCCGCTACCTCGCTTTCCTCGCGCTCTACGACCTCGTTTTTGCGATCCTGTCCTGGGCGAGCTTTGAATACGTCGTCGCGGAATAACCGGGCCGCCCTCCTAGCCCTCGCCGCCTTCACGCTCCTCACCTCGGGGGTCGTGCTGGCGCTGTTCTGGGCGCCCGAGGACGCCGACCAGGGCTTCAGCCAGCGGATCTTCTACGTGCACGTCCCGGTCGCGCTGACCGCCTACGCCTGCTTCGGCTGGGGCGCGTGGAAGGCGCTGCGCCTGCTCTGGCTCGCGGGACGAGCGCTACGACCTCGAGAGCTACGTCGCCGTCCACCTCGGCGTCATCTTCGGCGTGCTGACGCTCGGCGACGGGCTCGATCTGGGCGAAGGCCTCGTGGGACGTCTGGTGGAGCTGGGGCGAGCGGCAGCTCGTCCTCTTCCTGATCCTGTTCCTCTTCTACTCGGCCTACTTCATGCTCCGGTACTCGGTCGAGCCGGGCCGGCAGCGGGCGAACATCTCGGCGGTCTACGCGCTCTTCGGCGTCGTGCTCATCCCGATCAGCTTCCTGGCCATCCGCCTCGCGGAGGGCCTGATCCATCCGGTCGTCTTCGACCGCGACGGGCCCAACATGGAGGACAGCATGTTGTTCACCTTCTGCGTCTGCCTCGCCGGGATGCTGATGCTCGCAGGAGCTCTCTACCGGGTGGAGCTGGCGGGCAAGCGGATCGACGCCACCGTGCGCGAGCTGCGGGAGCTGCTCGGGTGAGCTTTGCCGAGCGCAGCGTCTTCGCCGCCTACGCGGTCGTGCTCGCGGTCGTGCTCGCGTACCTCGTGATCATCGCGCTGAAGGTCTCGCGCCTCGAGCGCGAGCTCGTGGAGCTTGCGCACGCCGCACGCGAGCGGGCCGAGCTCGAGGCCGAGGTTCCGCGCCAGGAGGCCGCGGTTGGCTGAGCTCCTCTTCTGGCCGGCGCTGATCGCCTACGGCGAGGCGGCTTTCGCGTACGCCGGCAATGTCAGGCGGCCGGGCACGCTCGGTCGTGCGGCGACGTGGGGCGTTCGGGTCGGCTGGCTCGTCCAGACCGCGTTGCTCATCGTCCAGGCGGCACGGGCGGACGGATTCCCGTGGGGCACCTGGGCGGGCTCGCTCAACCTCTTCGTCTGGCTCGTCGTGACCGGGTACCTGCTCTGGGGCTGCACGCCGCGCTACCGGCTGCTCGGCCTGATCGTCATGCCGGTTGCGGCTGCACTGCTGGCCGTCTCGTACGTGGCCGGCGGCCTGCAGGAGGGAAGCGACTCGAGTACGTCCACCGCCTTCCTCGTCCTCCACGTCGGCCTCGTGCTCGCCGCGTTCGCCGGCTTCACCCTCGCCGCCGGGCTTGCCGGCCTCTACCTCTGGCAGGAACGCCGGCTGAAGCGCCGCGAACCGAGGATCCTGCGCGCGGGCCTGCCCGCGCTCGTCGCGCTCGACGAGCTGGCAACCCGCACGATCGCGTTCGCCCTTCCGGCCCTGACCCTCGGGATCGCCATCGGCATCGGGCGCCTGATCGAGGAGGGCGGCGGCTTCGATGCCGTCATCGCCGCCACGCTGGCGGCCTGGGCCGCGTACGCGGCCGTGCTCACGCTCCGCTACGGATTCGGCTGGCGCGGGCGGCGCATCGCCTTCCTCGTCCTGGCCGGATTCGCGCTCGTCCTTGCCGTTCGACTCGGCCTGCCGGCGGCCCACGTCGCATGACCGTCCTGCTGGTCGGCACCTCGCACCATCACGCACCCGTCGAGGTGCGTGAGCGGGTGGCGCTCGACGGTGCTGCCGCAGCCGGCGTCGCGGCGCGTCTGGCCGGTGAGGTCGGTGAGGCGGTCTGCCTGTCGACCTGCAACCGCACCGAGATCTACCTCGCCGCGGCCGACGAGCGGCGCGCGGAGGACGCGGCCCGGGCGTTCTTCCTCGAGCTGGCCGGGGCGGAGATCGAGCCGCTGCTCTACCGGCTGCACGGCGAGGCCGCAGCGCTGCACGCGATGCGTGTCGCCGCCGGGCTCGACTCGATGGTGCCCGGCGAGGGGGAGATCCTCGGCCAGGTTCGCAGCGCGTTCGAGGCCGGGCGGCCCGGTCCGCAGCTCGACCGGCTCTTCCGCCAGGCCCTCTACGCGGGCAAGAAGGTGCGCGCCGAGACGGCGATCAGCGAGAGCCCGACGTCCGTCGCCTCTGCGGCAGCCGCGCTCGCCCAGCAGGTGTTCGGCGAGCTCGACGGCCGGTCGGTGCTCGTCGTCGGCGCCGGCCAGACGGGCGAGCTGGCCGCGCGCAACCTCGCCAAGCGCGGCGCGCAGATCGTGGCCATCGCCAACCGAGACGGCGGCGCGCGGGGACTGGCGTCCCGGGTCAGCGCCCGCGCCATCCCGCTCGACTTGGTGGCGGAGGTTCTGCCCGAGGTCGACGTCGTCATCTCGTCCACCAGCGCACCGGGCTACGTGCTCGGTGCGCCGGAGGTCACCAGGGCGTTGTCGAAGCGCAAGGGCATGCCGATGCTGCTCATCGACATCGCTGTCCCCCGCGACGTCGACCCGGCGGTGCATGCGCTCGAGGGTTGCTACCTGTACGACATCGACGACCTCGAGTCCGTCGTCGAGCACACGCTCGCGGGCAGGCGCGAGGAGGCGGTCCACGCCGAGGCGATCGCCGCGGCCGAGGCGGCGAGGTTCGCCGAGTGGCAGTCGTCTCGGGACGTCGTGCCGGCGATCGCCGAGCTGCGCGAGCGGGCGGAGGCGATTCGGGCCGGTGAGCTCGCCCGCGCGGAGGGCGTGCTGGCACGCCTCTCCGAGAGTGAGCGCCGGCTGGTCGAGTCGGTCACCGCCGGGATCGTGAACAAGCTGCTGCACCTCCCGACGGTGCGCCTCAAAGAGGCGGCTGCCGGCGCGGACGGCACCGCCTACGCCGACACCGTCAGGCACCTGTTCGGGCTCGACGAGCGAACGGAGGACGAACGCTCGTAAGGCTGGGCACGCGGGGCAGCCGGCTGGCGATGACGCAGGCGGGAGTCGCGGCCGAGGCGCTTCGCGCGGGCGGCGCCGAGGTGGCGCTCGTCCCCATCACGACCGCCGGCGACCGCGACCGGACGAAGCCATTCGGCGAGATCGGCGCGCGCGGCGTCTTCGTCAAGGAGCTCGAGGAGGCCCTGCTCCTCGGGCGCATCGACGTGGCCGTCCACTCGGCGAAGGACATGACCTCGACCGACGTCGAAGGGCTGGCCGTCGGCGCCTACCTGCCGCGCGAAGACCCGCGCGATGCGCTCTGCGGCGCTGCGGAGCTCCGCGCGGGCATGCGCATCGGGACCGCCTCGGTGCGCCGCCGTGCACAGCTGCTCGCGCTCGAGCCGGAGCTCCGCATCGAGCCGATGCGCGGAAACGTCGACACGCGTCTGCGCAAGCGCGGCGAGCGCGGTCTCGACGCCGTCGTGCTCGCTGCGTGCGGGCTCGATCGGCTCGGCCTCGGCGACGAGGTCGGCCTGCGCCTCGAGCCCGAGCAAGTGCTGCCGGAGGCGGGTCAGGGCGCGCTGGCGCTGCAGGTGCGCCTGGGGGAGGAGCGGGTGGTGGAGTCGGTCGACGACGCCGAGACTCGCGCCCGTGTCGAGGCCGAGCGCGCGTGCGTGGCGGCCATCGGCGGCGGCTGCCTCGCTCCGGTGGCTGCGTACCACGACGGTGTGACCCTGACGGGGCTCGTCGCCGACGAGGACGGCCGCTGGCTCGAGCGCCGCAGCGGCGACGACCCAGCCGCCGTGGCGGCAGCGCTCGCCGCCTTCGCTGCCGCGTGACACGTCTGGCGCAGAGACGGCACGAATCCGCGCGTCCTCCACGTCTACCGTGGCTCCCCCCGGGTGGGTGGGGGGTCAGTGGGTGGGGACAGACGCTGGTTGGTCCGGGGACATGTCCCGGATAGTCATCACTCGTCCGCCGGGCCTCGACGGAGAGCTGGCCGGCCGTCTCGAGGCGCTCGGGCATGAAGTGGTCGCGTGCCCGCTGATCGCGATCGAACCGCTCGGGGACGAGGAGATCGACGCGTCTGCGTATGACTGGCTCGTGGTCACGAGTCGCAGCGGAGCCGTCGAGGTCGCCCGTCGCCTCGGCCGGCCGGCACGGCGTCTGGCGGCGATCGGCCCCGGGACCGCCGCCGAGCTCGAGCGGCTGGGCCTCCGTGTCGACCTGACTCCCGACGAGTCGAGCCAGGAGGGGCTCGTGGCTGCGCTCGCGCCCGACCCGGGCCGGGTCCTACTGGCGGCGGCGGCCGGCGCGCGCCGCCACCTCGTCGACAGCCTCGGCGCGGACTTCATCGCGCTCTACCGCACGCGTGAGCTGCAGCCGTCCGCGTTCCCGGAGGCGGAGCTCGTTGTGGTCGCGTCGCCGTCGGCGGCACGCGCCTTCGCCGCGCTGCACGTCCCGACGCCGGTCGTCTCCATCGGGCCCCAGACGACCACTGCGGTCCGCGAGGCCGGCCTCGAGCTCGCCGGGCAGGCACGGACGTTCGACCTTGACGGCCTCGTCGCAGCGATCGACTCGGCGGCACGCTACGGTCGGGCCGTGGCCGCCGACACGACAGGTGCGGACGAGGTGGACGGGCCGCGATGAGCGAGCCGCGGCAGCCACTCGTCTCTTTCCTCACCGACTTCGGTCTGGGAGACGACTTCGTCGGGGTCTGCCACGGTGTGATCGCTCGGATCGCCCCGTCGGCGCGCGTCATCGACCTGACGCACGGCATCCGGCGGCAGGCGGTTCTGGAAGGCGCCCTGGCCCTCGCGAACGCTCTCCCATACCTCCCGGTCGGCGTGCACGTGGCCGTCGTCGACCCCGGTGTCGGTGGACACCGCCGCCCGCTCGCGCTGCGCGGAGGCGACGGTCGCCTGTACGTCGGCCCCGACAACGGCCTGCTGCTCCCCGCTGCCGACCGTCTCGGTGGCATCGAGGCCGCTCACGAGCTCACCGAGCGGCGCTTCTGGTTGGAGCGGGTCTCACGCACCTTCCACGGCCGCGACATCTTCTCGCCCGTCGCGGCCCACCTCGCGAACGGTGTCGGCCTCGAAGAGCTCGGGCCGGCCGTCGACCCGGGCGATCTCGTGCGGCTCTCACTGCCTCAGCCCGACGCCGGCGACGGCATCGTGAACGGCAGCTGCATCGCGGTCGACCGCTACGGCAACGTCCAGCTCAACATGCAGGCGTCCGACCTCGAGCAGGCCGGGATCGAGCCGGGCTCGCGCGTCGAGATCGTGCTCGCGAACGAGCGCTACTACGCCGTCGCCGCCGAGACCTTCTCGGACGTCGGCGCCGGCGAGATCGCGGTTTACGAGGACGCCTACGAGAACATCTCGATCGCGATCTCGCGCGGAAGCGCTGCAGAGACGCTCGCGATCGCGCCCGGTGACACCGTCGCCGTGCGGCTCATGTGAGATTTCCCGCTCTTTCCGGCCGTTGCAGCTCGTGACGACTGGCGCGAGCGAATCGGACGGAGTAGCGTGCAAGTTGAAAGAACGTTCGTGGCGCGGTCACACCGGCCCGGACGTTCTTTTTTCGCGTCTACGCGCCGTCTGCGGCGACGAGGCTCGCGCCTTTCGGCGTGAGCTCGACCCGGGAACCGACGACCCGAACGAGCCCGTCGGCGACCGCGTCCTCCCAGACCGTCAGGCGCGGGCAGGAGCTCTTCCACGCCTCGATCGTCTCGGCGTAGCCGCGCGGGCGCTCGCTGAGCCACTCCAGCAACTGGCGTGTCGGCGCGGCGAGCCTCGGTGCGGATGCCATCTGACAGAACGTACTCCGCGGGGTGCCCGGCGCGAAGCTCCGGGCTACACTCCGACGGCTCGGCGAGGTAGCTCAGTTGGTAGAGCACACGGCTGAAAACCGTGGTGTCGCCGGTTCGAATCCGGCCCTCGCCACTCGGTCGCGGCGTCGCTCCGCTCCGCCAATTCCTTCATGGTGGAAACGTCACTGTCGGCCGGGCAGGCAGTCTGGGCGAGTGAAGCATCGGCGCGCGCTAGGGTCACGCGATGCTGAGCGAGCTTCGGCCTGGGCTCTGGCGATGGGTGGCGCGGCACCCCGACGCCAGCGAGGATCCGGAGTCCGAGAGCACGGCTGACTGGCCGCCCGCCGTCGGGTCCGTGGCCTACGCCGCGCCGGACGCGCTCGTCTTCGTCGACCCGCTCGTCCCGGAGGGTGACCGCGAGCTCTGGGGCGCGCTCGATCGGATGGTCGAGGCGCACGGGCAGCGGGTCGTCGTGCTGACGACCGTGCCCTGGCACCGCCGGAGCCGGCAGGCGTTCGTCGACCGGTACGGCGCGTCGACGTCTCGGGCCAAGCGCTCGCTGCCGGCGGGGGTCGAGACGATCACGATCCAGGGCGCCGGCGAGACGATGGTCTGGCTCCCAGCCGTGCAGGCGCTCGTTCCCGGTGACCGGTTGCTCGGTGACGGCCGTGGCGGCCTCCGCCTGTGCCCGGCCTCGTGGCTCGGGTACCTGCGGAACGGCGTGGGCCTGCCCGAGCTTCGCGACGCGCTGCGGCCGCTGCTCGACCTGCCGGTCGAGCTCGTCCTGGTCACGCACGGAGAGCCCGTCCTCGCCGGCGGCAAGGACGCGCTGGCGGCCGCGCTCTCCAGCAGGCCGCCGACGTAGGCTGACCGGCGTGACGGTGGCTGCGAACCCTCGCCCGGTCGCCGTCATCGGCGCCGCGCTCGATCTCGGCTCCGGCCGCCGGGGCGTGGACATGGGCCCGTCGGCGATCCGCTACGCGGGACTCGAGGCCCGGCTGAAGGGGCTTGGGTTCGTCTACATCGACCGGGGCAACGTCGAGACCGCAGTCGCCGAGGCGATCGACGAGGGCGACTCCCGGCTTCGCTACCTGGGACCGATCCTGGCCACCTGTGAGCGTGTCGCCGACGCTGTCGCGGCCGCCGTCGAAGCCGACCAGCTGCCGCTCGTCCTCGGTGGCGACCACTCCGTGGCGCTCGGGACGCTCGGCGGCCTGGCTCGCGCGCACGGGCCGGGGGGCGTGCTCTGGCTCGACGCCCACGCCGACCTGAACGGGCCCGAGACGACGCCGAGCGGCAACGTCCACGGCATGCCGCTCGCCGCGGCGCTCGACATCGCCGGTCCGTCCTTCGCTCGCGCTGGCTGGCCGCTCCCCGCCGTCGAGGCGGGTCGCACCGCGCTCGTGGGCGTCCGCTCGCTCGACCCGGCGGAGCGAGACCTCCTGCGGCGGCTCGACGCCCGCGTCTTCACGATGACGGACATCGACCGCCAGGGGCTCGAGGCGGTCATGCAGGCGCGCTGCGTCATGTCGCCGGGCCGAACTTCGTTCACGTCAGCCTCGACATGGACGTCGTCGACCCGGAAGTGGCGCCCGGCGTCGGCACTCCGGTCAAGGGCGGCCTTTCCTACCGCGAGGCGCACCTGGCGATGGAGCTGGTCGCCGAGTCCGGCCTGCTCGGGTCGCTCGAGGTGGTCGAGGTCAACCCCGTTCTCGACGAGCACAACCGCACGGCCGAGATGGCGGTCGAGCTGATCGCCAGCGCGCTCGGCGCCCGGATCCTCTAGCCGGCGGCCCCTCACGGCGGGCTCTCCTCTGCCTCCTCGCCGTTGCCGGACGGCTCGTAGTACGTGCGCCCCTTCAGCTCGTCCGGCAGGTGGTCGACCTCGAAGCCGCTCGGGTCCTCGTGCGGGTAGATGTAGCCCTTGCCGCGGCCGAGCTTGCGGGCGCCCGCGTAGTGCGTGTCGCGGAGCGCATCCGGCGGGCGCAGGTGCCCGTGGCGGCGAACGTCCTCCGCCGCCGCGCCGAGCGCGCGGATGACCGCGTTCGACTTCGGCGCCCGGGCGAGGTAGATCGCCGCCTGGGCGAGGTTGAGCCGCGCCTCGGGCAGGCCGACGTGCTCGACCGCGTGCGCCGCGGCGACGGCGACGAGCAAGGCTCGTGGGTCGGCGTTGCCGACGTCCTCCGAGGCGAGCACGATCATCCGCCGCGCGACGTAGCGGGCATCCTCTCCGCCCTCGAGCATCGCGGCGAGGTAGTAGACGGCCGCGTCCGGGTCCGACCCGCGCATGGACTTGATGAAGGCCGAGACGAAGTCGTAGTGCGCGTCGCCGCCCTTGTCGTAGACGAGCGGCTGCTTGCGCGCGGCGTCCTCGACGAGCGCGGCCGTCAGCGGCTCCTCGGCCGCGCCTGCCGTCGCCCACGCGAGCTCGAGGATCGTCAGCGCGTGCCGCGCGTCGCCTCCGGCCCGCTCGGTGATGAGCTCGACCAGCTCGTCCGGCACCTCGACCTCGAGTGCGGCGGCGCCTCGCCGCACCACCGTGGCCAGGTCGTCGCGGTCGTGCGGCTCGAGCTCGTAGAGCTGCGTACGGGAGAGCAGCGCCGAGTTGACCTCGAAGTACGGGTTCTCGGTCGTCGCCCCGATCAGCGTCACGAGCCCCTCCTCGACCGACGGGCAGCAGCGCGTCCTGCTGCGCCTTGTTGAAGCGGTGGATCTCGTCGAGGAAGAGGATCGTCCGCTGTCCGTTGCCCCCGAGCCGCTCGCGCGCACGGGCAATCACCGCCCGCACGTCGCTGACGGTCGCCGAGACGGCCGACAGCTCCTCGAAGGCAGCTCCGGTGGTGTTCGCAATCACGCGCGCGAGCGTCGTCTTGCCGCTGCCCGGCGGCCCGTACAGGATCAGCGACGAGACCCGGTCGCCCTCGATGGCCCGCCGCAGCACCGACCCTTCGGCGAGGATCTGCCGCTGGCCGACGAACTCGTCGAGCGTCTGCGGCCGCAGGCGGACGGGCAACGGCGCCACGTCGGGCAGGCGCTGCTTGGCCGCGTCGGCGAAGAGATCGCCCATTCGCCGAAAGTATGCTCCGGGCGGCGAGCGCCGAGATGACGACGACCCAGCCCACCGAGGACGAGTTCGCACCGGTGCTGCCCGGCCGGGCGGGCTCCGACTACGAGCGCTACCTGCGCACCGACGAGCTGCTCGAGCTGCAGAAGCCCGAGGCCGAGCGCGCCCACCACGACGAGCTGCTCTTTCAGACGGTGCACCAGTCATCCGAGCTCTGGCTGCAGCTGGCGTGGACAGAGGCGGAGCTCGCGACGGGCCATCTGCGAGCGGGCGAGCTGGCGCCGGCGATCCGGCTGCTGCGCCGCTCCATCGACTGCATGAAGCGGGTGCACGACGCGCTCGACATGCTCGAGCACCAGGCGCCCTGGGAGTACACGCGCTGGGTGCGGCCGGTGCTCGGCCACGGGAGCGGCTTCGACTCGCCGGGCTTCAACGGCGTCCGTCGCGTCTCGCCCGAGCTCGGATCGGCGTTCCACGCGCTCCGCCGCGAGGCCGGGCTCAGCGTGGTCGAGCTCATGCAACGCAACCGTGAGTTCGAGGAGCTCTACACCGTCGCCGAGCTGCTGATCGAGTGGGACGAGCGCATCACCATGTGGCGCGTCCGCCACCTGAAGGTGATCGGCCGCATCATCGGCGAGGGGCAGATCGGCACCCAGGGGACGCCGGTCGAGCTCCTGGCCAAGCTGATCCACCAGAAGCTCTTCCCCGAGCTCTGGGACGCCCGCAACGAGCTCACCGACATCGCCAATCGCGAGATCGCCCGCGACGACTCCTCGCCGATGCCGGGGCACGGCGCCTGACCGTGGCGACCGTCACCCTCCGCGACGAGGTCGTCGGGCTGCTGCAGCAGCTGATCCGCCTCGACACCGTCAACCCGCCGGGCAACGAGACGCTCGCCGCGGAGCTGCTGCGCGACTACCTGCAGTCACACGGCGTGGAGTGCGAGCTCTTCGCCCGGGTGCCGGAGCGGGCCAACCTCGTCGCTCGCATCCGCGGCAGCGGGGATGGGCCGAGCCTGCTGCTGCTCTCGCACACGGACACGGTGCTCGCCGATGCGTCGGAGTGGCAGCGCGACCCATGGTCGGGGGACTTGCACGAGGACGCAATCTGGGGACGCGGCGCCCTGGACATGAAGGGCCAGGTGGCAGCGAGCGCCGTCGCGATCGCGTCGCTCGCGCGTGAAGGGTTCCAGCCCCCGGGCGACCTGATCTTCGCGGCGACCGCCGACGAGGAGGTTGGCGCCGGGTTCGGCCTGCAGTGGCTCTGCGAGGCGCATCCTGACGCCGTTCGCGCCGACTACTCCCTCAACGAGGGCGCGGGCGATCGGCTCGAGGTCGGCGACAAGGTGCTCTACCTCTGCGGGGTCGCCGAGAAGATGACGGCGCCGTTCGTCGTCCGTGTCTTCGGCCGGAGCGGCCACGCCTCGATGCCCGGCATCGCGGACAACGCGCTCGTGAAGGCGGCTCCGCTCATCGAGCGGCTCGGGCGGGCGGAGCTCGAGCCGAGCCTCGAGCCCGAGGTGAGCGCGCTGGTCGCGACGCTCTCCGGCCGGCCCGCCGGCGGACGCACGGGCGGCGCTCGAGACCCTGGATGGGATCGATCCGCTGCTGGCGAAGATGGCCGAGCCGCTGTTCTCGCTGACGCTGTCGCCGACGCAGATCTCGGCCTCGCTGAAGCGGAACGTGATCCCGGCCGTCTGCGAGCTGACCGTCGACTGCCGGCTGCTGCCCGGCCAGGCCGTCGCGGGCGCCGAGGCGATCATCCGCGGCCTGCTCGGTACTGACGTGCCGTACGAGCTCGAGTGGCTCGAGCCTCACGGCGGCACGCGCTCGCCGCTCGACACGCCGCTCTGGGAGGTCGTCGACCGGTTCGTCGCGGAGACCGAGCCCGGCGCGCTCGCCGTGCCGCTGATCGTGCCCGGCTTCACGGACAGCCACTGGCTGCGCGAGGCGTTCGGCACCGTGGCCTACGGCTTCTTCCCGATGCGGCACATGTCCGCGAGCCTCGCCGCGGAGCTCATCCACTCCGCCGACGAGCGGGTGCTCGTGGACGACCTCGAGCTCGGCCTGCGCTTCCTGCGTGAGGCAGCCATGTCCTTCGCGGACATGTCCCGCTAGCTCCGCCACTCGGTAGCCCCGGCCTCCTCCCCGTGGCGATCGTATTCAGATGCGTCGCGCGCGTCTGTCGCGGAACCGTGCCGGAAGCATCACCGAGCGTCCGGAGGGCAGAATGGACGCAGGAGTGCGCCGCTCAACGCTTGCGCTGGTGGCCGTCGCGGTTCTGCTTGTCATCGCGTTCTTCGCGCTCGACCGCTTGCTCGCGGGGATCCGGTAACTCGGCACACCCCGGGTACGCTGGCGCACATGAGCGACCAAGGTCCGGCTCGGTGGCATGGCGCTCGCGAACGGCGTCCTCGTCCACGGCCCGAACGCGTGGGCGTGTGCGATCCGCGGGGACGAGGGCGCGCTCAAGGTCGCCTCCGGCATCAAGCCGCTCCGCGCCGCCCGCGTCCGCAACCCGCTGCTCCGTGGGCCCGCCCGCCTGGCCGAGGTGTTCGCCCTGCTGCCCCGCGTCCGGAGTGAGCTGCCGGAGGCGCGCCTGCCCTTCGAGCGGCCCGGCGTGCTGGCGGCGATGGCGGCCGGCGCCGCCGTCGTCCACGCCGCGCGAACGAGCGACCGGGTGAGCCCGCTTGCGACCGAGGTCGTGGGCGCCGCCGCCTCGCTCGCGCCGGCCGCTCTTGCCCTGCGCGGCGGCGAGCTCGCCGCCTACCACGGCGCCGAGCACATCTCGATCGGCACCTACGAGCACGACGAGCCCCGTGCGCGCGAGCACGAGCGCTGCGGCACGCATCTCGTCGGCCCGCTCCTCGTCACCGTCGCCGTCGGTAACGCGCTCGTCGCCCGCCTGCCCGCGGCGGCACGTCCGTCGGCGCGCCTGGGCGCGATGGTCGGCTCCGTCGCGGCCGCGACCGAGCTCTTCGGCTGGATGACCCGGAACCCGGAGCATCCGCTCGCGCGGGCGCTCGCCCGGCCCGGCCACGAGTTTCAGCGGCGGTTCGCGACGGCGGAGCCGAGCGCCGAGCAGCTCGAGGTCGCGGGCGCGGCGCTCGAGGCGTGCCTGCGGCTCGAGCAGCAGGAGGCGGAGGAGAGGCGGCCCGGCTGAACGTCGCCGGCGACCCGGGTGCGGCCCAGGTTGCGCTGCCGAGAAGGCCGGACGGCCGGCTCCAGCCCGAGATCTTCGACCTTCCCGTCGAGAAGATGCGGGAGGGCTACTACACGGACGCGTACTTCAACCACACGCGCTCGGCGCTGCTGGCAGACGCGCGCCATCCGCGCGTGCTCATGCAGGTCTTCCAGCGCCACCACTCCGTCCTCGGCGGTGTCGACGAGGCGCTCGCGGTGCTCCGGCTCTGCTCGCACGACTGGGACGCGCTCACCGTGCACGCACTCCGCGACGGCGACCGCGTCCAGCCGTGGGAGACGGTGCTCACCATCGAGGGCGACTACACGCTGTTCGTGCACCTCGAGACGGTCTACCTCGGGACACTGGCCCGCCGAACCCGCATCGCGACCAACGTCACCCGGGTGCTCGAGGCGGCCAACGGCAAGCCGGTCATCTTCATGCCCGCCAGGCACGACCACCATCGCGTTCAGACCGGCGACGGCTACGCGGCCTACGTGGCCGGCGCACTGATCGGCACGCCCATCGGCATGACGACCGACGCGCAGGCCTCGTGGTGGGGCGGCCGCGGCGTCGGCACGGTCCCGCACGGGCTGATCGCGGCCTACGGCGGGAACACCGTGCTGGCCGCGACCAAGTTCGCCGAGTGGGCGCCGGACGACCTCAACATCGTCGTGCTCGTCGACTTCGAGAACGACTCCGTGCGCACCGCACTCGAGGTCGCGCGCGCGCTCGGCCCCCGGCTCTGGGGGGTGCGGCTCGACACGTCCGGCCAGCTCGTCGACCGCTCGCTCTGGGAGGAGATGGCCGACTTCGACCCGCGTGGCGTGAACGAGCGGCTCGTGCGCAAGGTGCGCGACGCGCTCGACCGGGACGGCTTCGAGCACGTGCGGATCGTCGCCTCCGGCGGCTTCGACGTCGAGAAGATCCGGGCCTTCGAGGAGCAGGGGGTGCCCGTCGACTCCTACGGCGTCGGCTCGACGCTCATCCGCGGCGAGAACGACTTCACCGGCGACGTGGTCATGACCGACGGGAGGCCGTCGGCCAAGGTCGGACGCCGCTTCCGCCCGAACCCGCGGCTGGAGCTCGTCCGCTGATGCCGGGGCTGCCGTTGCCGCCGCACTACGCGCCGGAGCGCGTGCCGGAGGTATGGCGCGTGCCCTACGAGGAGCGCGCGAGCGCCGCCGAGACGTGGGCGCGCGACCACGATCTGCGGCCTGCCGCAGACGACGCGCCGTCGGTGTGCCTGCTCTGCGTCGACGTCCAGAACACGTTCTGCCTCCCGGGCTTCGAGCTGTTCGTCGCTGGACGGAGCGGCACAGGCGCCGTCGACGACACGCGGCGGCTCTGCGAGTTCGTCTACCGGAACCTCGACGTGGTCACGCAGATCGTGCCGACGCTCGACACGCACGGCGCGCTGCAGATCTTCCACCCGGCGTTCCTCGTCGACGGGGACGGCAACCACCCTGCGCCGTTCACGCTCGTCACCGAGGAGGACGTGCGCGAGGGACGCTGGCGTCCCGACCCGGACGTCGTGCGGGAGCTCGACCTCGACGACGACTACGCCCGGGAGTACCTCGCGCACTACGTCGCGCGGCTCGCCGACGGCGGCAAGTACGCGCTCACCGTCTGGCCGTACCACGCGATGCTCGGCGGCATCGGCCACGCGCTCGTGCCGGCCGTGGAGGAGGCCGTGTTCTTCCACGCACTCGCCCGCCGCAGCCGGCCCGACTTCCGCGTCAAGGGCGACAACCCGCTCACGGAGCACTACTCGATCCTCGGGCCGGAGGTGGTCGACGACCAGCGCGGGAGCCCGATCGGCGCAGAAGGACGGCCGCTTGATCGAGAAGCTGCTCGCCTTCGACGCGGTGCTTGTCGCGGGCCAGGCCAAGAGTCACTGCGTGGCCTGGACGATCGACGACCTGCTCGCCGGCATCGCGGCCGTCGACCGCAGGCTGGCCGAGAAGGTTTACCTGCTCGAGGACTGCACCTCCCCGGTGGTCGTGCCCGGTGTGGTCGACTGGACGGACGATGCGGACGCGGCCTTCGCCCGGTTCGCCGAGGCCGGCATGCACGTGGTGCGCTCGACCGATCCGATCGAGAGCTGGCTCGAACCGCTCGCTGCGCGCGTCTAACGGCGCCTCTCGCTACAGGCTGCGCCGCTCCCTGCCGATAGAGGCCACGTGCCGGACGTCGGAGGCTTTCTCAATGACCTGCCCGGATTCCTCCTGACGTGGCTGCCCCTCGTCTTCTTCGGCCTCATCGTCTACCTGCTCTGGCGCACGCTCGCGCTGATGCCGCGCGTGAAGCCGAACTCCGTCGAGCCGAACGCGGCGAGCTCCGTCACCTGGAAGGACGTCGCCGGGCGTCGAGGAGGCGCGCGCCGAGCTCGCAGGAGGTCGTCGACTTCATCCGCCACCCGGCCCGGTTCGCGCGCCTCGGGGCGCGCGTGCCGAAGGGGATCCTGCTGTATGGCCCGCCCGGAACCGGCAAGACGCTGCTGGCCAAGGCGGTGGCGCACGAGTCGGGAGCGTCCTTCTACTCGCAGAGCGCCTCGGCGTTCGTCGAGATGTTCGCCGGCCTCGGCGCCTCGCGCATCCGCAAGCTCTTCACCGAGGCGCGCAAGAACGCGCCCGCCATCGTGTTCATCGACGAGCTCGACGCCGTCGGTGCCGCCCGCACCGGGCACGGCTTCAACCGCGAGCAGGACCAGACGCTCAACCAGCTGCTCGTCGAGCTCGACGGCTTCAGCGACCGCGACCAGGTCGTCGTCATGGGTGCCTCCAACCGGCTGCAGGACCTCGACCCGGCGCTGCTCCGGCCCGGGCGTTTCGACCGGCAGGTGCACGTCGCGCCGCCCGATGTCGCCGGCCGCGAGGAGATCCTGCGAGGTGCACACCCGCGGCAAGCCGCTCGCCGAGAGCGTCGACCTCGCGTACGTCGCGCGACAGACGGCCGGGCTCACGGGCGCCGACCTCGCCAACATCACCAACGAGGCGGCCATCCTCGCCGGCCGCCACGAGCGTCAATTCATCGAGGGCGAGGACTTCGACTCCGCAATCGAGCGGGTCGTGGCCGGAATGCAGCAGCGGCGGGTCGTCAGCGAGAAGGAGAAGCGGATCCTCGCCTACCACGAGGCGGGCCACGCGCTCATGTCGCACCTGATGGGCGACGTCATGCCCGTACAGAAGGCGACGATCGTCTCGCGCGGCCAGGCCCTCGGCTACACGCTCAACGTCCCGAGCGAGGACCGGTACCTGCACACCAAGGAAGAGCTCGTCGACATGATGAAGGTCTACCTCGCGGGCCGCGCTGCCGAGTTCGTGGTCTTCGGGCGCGTCACGAATGGCGCAGCCAACGACCTCGAGCGCGTCACCGGGCTCGCGCGCTCGATGGTGTTCGAGTACGGCATGTCCGATGGTGTCGCGTCGCGCACGATGCGCGCCGACAACTACGCGCTCTCCGAGGAGACCAAGCGGGTGCGCGACCAGGAGCAGGCCCGGCTGACCGACGACGCCTACCGCGAGGCGGTCCGCCTGCTGCAGAAGCATCGCGCCTCGCTCGACCGCATCGCACACGCGCTCCTGGAGCAGGAGACGCTCGACCGAGCCCAGCTCGAGGTGCTCTTCGCCGGGGTCATCCCCGAGTCGCACGCCTCCGAGACGGTGGGCACCCCGCGCGTCGTCGCCGTCGAAGCGCCGCAGCTAGCGCCGCTCGTGGTCACTGAGGGGTCTGTCCCCGCAGGGGACTCACCCGTCACCTCGTAGGCAGCGCACCCCTCGCGCTGCTCCAGGTTTTCGCCTCGAGGGCACCGACCCCACGCGCGTTGCCACTGACGCCGTCGTTACGCTCCTGCCCGTGCCGGCACGGGCGATCCACCACCTCGGCGTGGCCGTCGTCGATCTGGACGAAGCTCTCGTCGACGTACCGGCGACTCGTTCGGCGGCGAAGTCGAGCACCGGGCCACAGTTCCGGACCAGGGTGTCGAGGCGGTGTCACTGCGTGTGGGCGAGAGCCGGGTCGAGCTGATGCGCCCGCTCGGGGAGGACACGCCAGTGGGCCGCTTCCTCGGCAAACGCGGTCCGGGCATGCACCACGTCGCGTATGCGGTCGACGACCTTCCGGCCGAGATCGCCCGGCTCTCGCGCGACGGCGTCCGGCTGATCGACACCGAGCCCCGCCCGGGGCTCTTCGGGCTGCAGGTAGCGTTCGTGCATCCGGAGGCCGTGCACGGCGTCCTGGTGGAACTCGTGACTGATGGCTGAGCGCATTCGAATCGAGATCGGCTTCGACAGCGGGCAGGGGATCGCCGCGCTGGTCGACGCCGACGAGGCCGACAGCATCGAGCAGGCGCTCGCGAAGGGCTCGGACGGCATCTTCACGCTCGAGGCCGAGGACGGCCAGTACACGGTGGTGCTCAAGCGGGTCGTGTACCTCAAGCGGTACGCCCGCGAGGCGCACGTCGGCTTCGGCGCCGTCGCGCGAGGCGCCCTAGAGCCGCACGCCCGCCCAGTCCGCGTGGGTCTCGAGGTCGGCATCGTCGGGCTTCCGAACGCGGGCAAGACGACGCTCTTCAACGCGCTCACGCGAGCGGGCGCCGACATCACGGCGTACGCGACCGTGTCGGAGAAGCCGAACGTCGGCATGGCCCCGATCGCAGACGACCGCCTCGGGCAGGTGGCCCGCGGTCGCGGCGTCGCGCAAGGTGACGCCGGCAGCGGTCCGCGTCGTCGATGTGCCCGGCACAGGCGCCGCGCTGCTCGGCAACCTCCGCAAGGTGGACGCGCTGCTCGCGGTGCTCGACGGGTGGTCCCCGGACGCGACCCCGGACGACGACCTCGAGACCCTCCGGCTCGAGCTGCTCGTCGCCGACCGCGACCACGTCGAGAAGCGCCTCGAGCGAGTGCGCTCACAGGCGAAGTCCGGCGAGGCCGCGCTGCGCGCCGAGGTCGCGTCGCTCGAGCAGCTCCTCGCGCATGTGGACGCGGGCGGCCGGCTGGCCGACTACCCCGGCGAGCTGCCGGCCGAGCTCGAGCCGCTGACCACGAAACCGTTGCTGCCGCTCGTGAACGGCCCCGGCGGGATCGACGGGAAGCTGGAGGCCGAGCTGGCGGAGCTGCCCGAGGAGGAAGCCGCCGCGTTTCGCGACGGGCCCTCGGCGCTGAACGAGGTCGTCCAGCCGCCTCTTCGAGGCGCTCGACCTGATCGTGCTTCTTCACCGCCGGCGACACGGAGACGCGGGCCTGGACGCTTCGGACGCGGGCAGACGGCGCTGGAGGCGGCCGCGTCGATCCACACGGACATCGCCCGCGGCTTCATCCGGGCCGAGGTGATCCGCTGGGACGACCTCGTCGACACTGCGGCTCACACGCCGAGGCCGCCCGGCGCGGGTTGCAGCGGCTCGAGGGGAAGGGCTACGCCGTCCAGGACGGCGACGTCGTCAACGTCCGCTTCAACGTCTGACGGGCTCGACCGGATCGCCGAGGCGCACGCTGCCCGGCTCGACCACGTCGCCCCAGACGCCGAACGGCAGCGGCTCGGTGGTCGCCACCTCGCCGCGGTAGTCGCCGAGCGCGCGCAGCGTGTCGAGGTCGGGCACGCCGGTGTCCGGATTCTGGGTCGTGACCGCGCAGCGGCCGACGTTGCCCTGCAGCCGGACGACGGCGCCGCCGATGCGCACGCGCCGGCCGAGCCACCCGTCCTCCGCGTGCGCCGGGATCCCCGCGACGCCGAACAGCATGCGGAAGCGGCGGCCGTCCACCGGCCCGCCCCCTGCCGCCGCGGCCAGCGCCTCGAGCGCGGCGCTCGACACGAGCGAGACGCCGCCTCCCGAGCCGCGGTCGGTCGCCTCGCCGGCAGCCCGCGGCTGCACGAGGCGGATCCGCATGCCGCTCCAGCCCGAGAGCGCATCCGACCACGGCCCGACGACGAGCTCGCCCGCGACCGGGCGCCCGTAGAAGTTCGTCACGACCGCCCCGTCGGTGCTCACCTCGCCGCCCACCGCCGCACCGTCCGGGAGCACGAGCTCGAGGGTCCGGCGCTCGTCGTCGTAGCGCGCCCGGACACCGACCAGGCTCCCGAGCCGCTTGCCGTTCAGCAGGCGACCCTCGCCGTCGACGAGGAAGAACCGGCGGTTGCCTCGCGCGCCCGCATGGTCGAGCTCGACCTCCTCCAGCTGTTGGAGCGCCAGCCCCTTGACGGGGGCGATCGTGATCCAGGCGACGGTCCCGGCCATCGGCCGAGGGTACCCGCGCTACGGGCGCGTTCCGGAGGGCCTAGTCGACGGGCCGGGTGGCGGCGACCGCGTCGAGCTGGTTGGCGTGGTAGAGCACGGCGGCCTCGGCCGTGCGAGCGCCTCTCGCGTCGTGGTGCGTCGCGATCGCGTGCAGCAGCTCCGCCCGGACGTCGGCAGCCAGGCCGCCCGCACGGCTCTCCACCAGCCGCAGGCCGAGGTGGACGTGCCCGAGCAGCCGGCCTTCGTCGGTCGGCGGGAAGCCTGGTGCGGGACGAAGCTCCACCGTGCGGCCGACGTCGTGGAGCAGCGCGGCGGCGACGAGCAGGTCGGCTCGCAGCCGGGGGTGCAGCTGCGCCGTCTCTCGGCAGAGCGTGGCGACGCCGACCGTGTGCTCGAGCAGCCCGCCCGCATACGCGTGGTGGGACTCGGCGGCCGGCAGCCGGCGCAACGCCTGCCGCAGCGTGCGGTCGTCGAGCATGTGGCCGACCACACTCTTGAGCCCGGCATGGGCGAGCTCTCCCGCCAGGAACTCGAGGAAGCCGTCGAGCTCGTCCGCGTCGCGCCGCATTGCCGGGGTGAGCTCCGCTGGGTCGACGTCGGCCGCCGCCTCGAGCGACCGCACCTCGACCTGGAGTCGGTCGCGGAAGCGCTCGACGCGACCGAGCAGGCGAACGGCATCGCCCTCGGAGAAGCGGCCGTCGAGCAGCTCCACGTCCTGCCACACGCGCGCGTCGATCCGCCCGCTCGGATCGACGAGCTCGAGCACGAGGTACGGCGCACCGGACTTCGTCCGCCGCCGCTCCTTGCGCGCAACCGCGTACGTCCCCTCGACGACCCGATCCTCGGCGAGCTCCGCGATGACTGCGTTCCCCGCCACGAGCGGAACTCTATGAAGCGCGGCGGAAGGCAATCCTTGCTGCCTTACCGCCCTTCCTCCGATGTCGCGACGAAGTCGCGACGAGCAATCGATAGACCAGGTCGCGCAGTACCGGCGCAGCCGAGCTTGCTCGGCGGGAGCCACCCCGCGGGAAGCGCGTCTGAACAGATGGCCTGGTCGCTTCGAACGACTAGTGGAAGGGTCAACCACGCCCGGGCCCCGACGCGCGGACCGCCTCACTCTCTCTGCCGTCTCGGCGTGCGCTCGGCGGGGCGGTAACCTCTCGGGCGTGGCCGACGTGAAGCCGTTCCGCGCCGTCCGGTACGACGAGCGCAGGACGGGGCCCCTGCGCGACCTCGTGGCGCCGCCGTACGACGTGATCACCGCCGACGAGCGCGGGCGGTACCTCGAGCGCAGCCCGTACAACGTGGCGCGGCTGATCGTCCCGGACTCACCCGGTGATGCGGCCAGCCTCTTCTCGGATTGGCGCGCCGAAGGTGTCCTCGTCGACGAGCGGGAGCCGGCGCTGTGGTGGATGCGCGAGGCGTACGAGGGCCCGGACGGCGAGCGGCACGAGCGCGAAGGGTTCTTCGGCACGGTCGGTCTGGCGCCGTACGAGCAGGGCGTCGTGCTGCCGCACGAGCGCACCTACGAGCAGGCCAAGCGCTCGCAGCTCGGCTCCTGCGCGCCGTTCGCGCCAACCTGTCGCCGATCATGCTGCTCTACGACGACCCGCAGGGCCGGCCGCAACGGGCCCTGGCGCCGCTGGCCGAGGGCGACCCGGTCTTCGAGGCCGTCGAGGGCGCGTCGACCACGCGGCTCTGGCGCATCACCGACCCCGAGGCGATCGCCGAGGTGCAGTCCGCACTCGCCGACCGCGCGCTCGTCATCGCCGACGGGCACCACCGCTACGAGACGGCACTCGCGTTCCACGGCGAGGAGGGCACTCCGGCCAGCGGTTCGATGATGGCCGTCTTCTCGAACACGGTGGGCGAGGGGTTGCTCATCTTCCCGACGCACCGGGTCGTGCGCGAGCTGCCGGAGCTCAACGGCCGCTTCCGCATCACTCCGGTCGCGGGCGGACCCCAGGAGGGCCTCGAGCTCCTGAACCGGATCGACCACGAGCACCCTGCCTTCGTCGTCTACCGGCCCGGCGGGGCGGAGCTCGTCGAGGCGCCCGGCGAGCCAACGCTCGACACCGTGGCGCTGGAGCAGCTGGGCATCGAGAGCGTCCGCTACACGCCGCGAGCCGAGGAGGCGGTTGCGCTGGTCGACTCGGGCGCCGCAGCCGGTGCCTTCCTCCTGCGCCCGCCGACGATGGAGCAGGTCCGGGCCGTGGCCGAGGCGGGCCAGACGATGCCGCAGAAGAGCACCTACTTCTATCCGAAGCTCCTCTCCGGGCTCCTGTTCCACACGCTCGACCGCTAGCCGTGGAGCAGTGGCTCGAGCTGTCGCGGGCCGCGGCTGCCGACATCCGAGTGGTGCTCGAGCAACTGCCCGGGCGACGTGAGCGCGAACCGGTGGTCGCGGCCGGCGTCGGAGGGGACGAGACGACGGCCGTGGATGCCGCCGCCGAGGCTGCCGTCGTGCGCCGGCTGGAGGCGCTGCACGCGACGGGCATGGACTTCGTCCTCGTCTCCGAGGAGCTCGGCGAGCGCGCGTTCGGCGGCGGCCCGACCCGCGTGGTGCTCGACCCGATCGACGGCTCGCTGAACGCCAAGCGGGGCGTCCCGTTCTTCTCGGTCTCGCTGGCGGTCGCCGAGGGCCCCGCGATGGCGGACGTGGTCTTTGCCTACGTCTACGACTTCGGCAGCGGCGAGGAGTGGACGGCCGTGCGCGGCGAGGGCGCGCGCCTCAACGGAGCGCCGCTCGACGGCCCGCCGCCGGACGAGGAGATCGAGATCCTGTCGTGCGAGGCGACGCGCACCCCGCTGGTCGCCGAGGTGGCGGCGGAGCTCGGCGGCGTCGCCCGCCGCCTGCGGATCATGGGCTCGCTCGCACTCTCGCTCTGCCACCTGGCCGCGGGCCGTGTCGACGCCGTCTGTTCGCTCAAGCCCGCTCGGGCCGTGGACATCGCAGCGGCGCAGCTGCTCGTGCGCGAGCGCGCGCTCGCGATCGAGCTCTTCGAGGCGGGTCCATTCGGTGCAGCGCCGCTCGACGTGGTCGGCCGTTCACGCGTGGTCGCCGCCGCCTCGCCCGCCGCCTGCTCACGCGTGATCGCCGCGCTCACTTAGGTGTGTCGAGCGCAGCGACGAGCCGCTTCGGCGCGACGATGCGGTAGCTCTCCTCGATCCAGTCCTGGAGGATGTCGAGCGGAACGCCCGCGAACGGGACGTTGACCCAGCCCGCACGGCCGAGCCCGTAGCGGGTCGGCTCGGCGCCCTCGACCGAGAGCGCGTGGGCGTGGGCCTCGTCCAGCTTGACCGTGATCAGCGTGCCACCCAGGAAGACGAAGACCTTCTTCCGCACCTTGACGGCGGTCTCACCCCACGGATGGTCCTCCCACGCTTCGGGGAGCGACAGTGCGAAGGTCAGCAGGTCGGACGCGGTGGCCGTCATCAGCGGACACGGTACGGGGGGAAGGTGCCCGGGTCGCTGTTCCGGCTGGAGCGACGGCGGGCAGGGTGCGGTCAGCCCGGCGGCGCGAACCGGTCGACCAGCTTGCTGCCGGCCGCGCTGTGGGAGCCGCCGGCGCTGCGGCTGCCGCCGACGACGTAGATCGCTCCGCGGTAGCTGATCGCGCGCGCGTAGTTCCGCGCCGTCGGCAGCCGGCTCACGCGCACCCAGCGGGAAGCGCCGGGGGCAAGCCGATAGACGTCCGCGAGCGTCCGGGCGCGCGCCTGTGACTCGCCTCCGAACACGTAGATCGAGCGGCCGTGCACCGCCGCGCCTGCTGTGCCCCGCGGGGGGATCGACGGAGCGCTCGACCAGCGGTCCTGCGCGGCGTCGTAGACGTAGACGTCGCCGTAGTCGTCCAGTCCGCTCCGCCCGCCGATCGCGTAGAGCCTGCCGTTCAGCACCGCCGCGGCCGGGCTGCCCTCGGCGCGGGGGAGCGGTGCGGCCTCGCGCCACGCGTCGGCCGCCGGGTCGTAGACGGAGTGGTCGGCGATCGTGGACGAGCTGTTGCCGCCGCCGATCACGTGCACCTTGCCGGCGAGCACGGCGGCTGCGTGGCCGCCGCGTGGTGCCGGCAGCGGTGCCCCGCGGCGCCAGTTGCGGCGCTGGACGTCATAGAGCCAGACGGCTGCGGACGGAGTGTTGCCGGCCCCTCGGAAGCCGCCCGTGAGGACGATCGTCCGTCCGACCGTGGCCGCGGCCGGGGCGTTCAACGTGCCGCCCGGCAGGGTCGTCTCGCGCCGCCAGCGCCGGCCGTCGAAGCGGTCGACCGCGGTCGTGCCGGGCCCGCCGAGGACGTAGATCGACCCGTTGGCGACGACGACGGCGTGTGCCGACCGCGCGTTCGGCATCGGCGGCGCTGGCGTCCAGCTGCCGGCGGCGTGCGCTCCGACGGCGGCGAGCCCGCCGAGCAGGGCGGCGGCGACCATGACGACGCGCATGACCACTCAGACCGACCGGCCCGGTTCGAAGTTAGGACGGCACACACTTGACGCAGTCCCGTTGCAGCGACGTGCGACGTTGGCCGATACCGTCGGCGACGGGCGGGTGGTGGAGGACGTCTCCCCTCTCGGAGGGTGGGGTGCGAGCTCGGCGTGTCCTGGCCGGCCATGGCCGTTTCGGCGGGTCGGTTGCCCGGGAAGGCGCTGCTACGCTCGCCGCGTGGTCACCCGCGACGACGTTCTCGCTGCGCTCGAGCAGGTCATCGACCCCGAGCTGAAGCGCCCGGTCACCGAGCTCGAGATGGTTCGCGACGTGGTCGAGTCGACGGCGCGCACGTCGCCGTGACGATCGCCCTGACGGTCGCCGGCTGCCCGCTGCGGCACAGCTTCGAGCAGCAGGTGCAGGCCGCGGTGCTGCCGCTCGACGGTGTCGAGTCCGTCTCGCTCGACTTCGACGTCATGAGCCCCGAGGAGAAGACGGCGCTCGTGACCCGGCTCCGCGGCGGCGTCGAGAAGCGCTCTATCTCGCTCGACCCGGCGATTCGCGTGATCGCCGTCGCGAGCGGCAAGGGCGGCGTCGGCAAGTCGTCGCTGACCGTCGAACCTCGCGGCTGCGCTCGATGCGCTCGGCGAGCGGGTCGGTGTCCTCGACGCCGACGTCTACGGGCACTCGATCCCGCACATGCTCGGCATCCACCAGCGGCCGGTGGTCGTCGACAAGATGATCGTCCCGCCCGTCAGGGGTGACCTGAAGCTGATGTCGATCGGCTTCTTCCTCGACGACAACTCACCGGTGATGTGGCGCGGCCCGATGCTGCACAAGGCGCTCGAGCAGTTCCTCTCGGACGTTCACTGGGGCGAGCTCGACACGCTGCTCGTCGACATGCCGCCCGGGCACGGGCGACGTCGCGATCTCGCTCGGCCAGCTGCTGCCGCGGGCCGAGGTCCTGGTCGTCACGACCCCGCAGCCGGCGGCCCAGCAGGTCGCCGTGCGCGCGGCGGACATGGCCCGGAAGACCGGGATGCGGCTGCTCGGCGTGGTCGAGAACATGTCGTACCTGGTCGGCACCGGCGAGCCGCTCTTCGGCAGCGGCGGCGGCGAGGCGCTGGCCGCGGAGCTGGACGACGCCGCTCCTCGGACGGGTGCCGTTCGACCCGCGCCTGCGAGAGTGCGCCGACTTCGGCGAGCCGTTCGTCACCGCTGAGCCGGATGCGGAGGCGGCGGGTGCCATCCGAGAGATCGCAGAGGCCATGCGAGCTGCCCGCCGCGGCGGGATCGTCCGTTCCCTGCCGCTCGCCGTTCAGCGCTGAACGGCGGACGGGCGCCACGTGGGCGCCCGTCCTGGAGGGAGAGAACCTCTTGCTGCTACGGGGTACGAGCTGGACGGCTCGGCTTCTCGCCGCGCTCGCGCTTCCGCTCGTCCGCGCTTGCGGAGGTCTCCTCGTCCGGCCGCCGGCACCCGCTCCGGTAGAAGAGCGACTGGTTCGCGGAGCCGCCGGTGCCGAGCTTTCCGTCCGCGAACCCGTCGGCGCCGAAGGTGGCGCTGAAGTTCGCGAGCAGGTGCGCCCGCGGCGGCACCGCCCTGGCCCGACAGCAGCCCCTCGATCGTGCCGTCGTGGTTCACGGCCGTCAGGCGTGCGCTCGCCTTGGTGCCCTTCTCGGCGTTCCGCAGGTGGATCGTGCCTCGCATCCAGCCGGCCTTCTCGTCGGTGTTGTAGACGCTGTGCACCGACATCTTCAGCCGGCCGTTCAGACGCGGGTCGGAGCTCGTCATCGTGCCCACGTATACGCCCCGCGTGATCGCATACGTCCCGTCCGACCCCTCACACCTGCGAGTCAGCACGCGCTTGTCCTCGGCCGAGAAGGTCGCGGAGGGCGTGTCGGTGGACGCACCTCCTGTGGCCGCAACCGCGATGCTCGCGGTCAGCAATCCGAACGAAACCCCCCAGACCAAGAACTTCAACCGCTTCATCTGACTCCTCCTTGTCGAGATCGGCCCTACCGGGTCAAGGTCGTCAGCGAATGTCAGACGGCGCGAAGCGGGCAGTAAGCGTTCTGTGAGCGGGCACCGCTCGATCGAGTGATTCCTTGCCGGAAATGCGCACCGAGGTCATCCACCGGCTCCGGGCCCTCGGCTTCGAGGACGGTCCCGCCGCCGTGCTCGCCGACCACTTCGTCGACGCCGAGCAGCGTGGCAAGCGCGGCCACGGCCTCGCCAGGGTCGACTGGCTCGAGACGCTGGACGGGCTCGACCCGGCCGCACGCCCGGAGCGCACGATCGCCGAGGAAGGCTTCGAGCGCTGGGAGGGCCGCGGCGCGCTCGGCTACCTGACGCTCGCCGCCGTCTGCGACGCCCAGCTCGCCGCACCGCCCGTCTCGGCCCGCGTCGTCGTCGCCGCGCAGACCTTCCCGACCGGCGTGCTCGGCTACTGGGTGCGCCGACTGGCCGAGGGCGGCCTCGTCGCCGCTCTGACCGCAACCTCGCCCGCCCGGCTGCCGCATCCCGAGGGCGGCCCACCGCTGACCGGCACGAACCCGCTCGCAATCGCCGTGCCGAGCTCGGACGGCCGCCCGCTGGTGAGTGACGTCTCCATGGGGCGCGTCACCTACGGGGACGTCCTCAGCGGCGCGGCCTCAGCCGACGAGCTCGTCCCCTTCGGCGGCGAGCACGCGCACAAGGCGTTCGCGCTTGCGGTCGGCCTCGAGGCGCTGGTGGGTGCCCTCGTCGGCGACGGCCACGGCGCGGTCCTCCTGGTTGCGCAGCCGCGCGCCGACCCGGTGCCGGCCTTGCGCGCCGCGGCCGGTGGCCGGCGCCTGCCCGGCGACAGCTGAGCAAGGAAAGGAGCGCCCCGAGGACTCGTCCTCAGTCGCGCAGTAGCAACGCTATCTGCGCTCCTGTCCGCTGGAACGACCATGCCTCCGAGCGACGTCCCGCCAAGCCCTCCTAGTCGCCGACGATTGCCGCGAACTCGGGATCGTCCCGAATCGAGGCGAAGTCCTCATCCGACCGGGCCCAGCCGGCGATGCGATCGTTGCCGGCGGCGGCGCGCCGGAGGTGCTCGATCGCCTCGTCGCGCTGCCCAAGGAGCGCCTCGTAGCAGGCGACGTCGTAGAGCAATGCCGGGTCGTCAGGTCGTTCGGCGAGCCCCTCGCGCAGCAGGTTCAGGGCGCCCTCGTAGTCGCCGGCAGTGCGCTGGGGCGCTGCCGCGAACGACCACTCCCACGTCGACGGCTCGAAGGTCACGCCCGGCTTGGCGCCGACCGCGAGCACCATCGTCCCGTCCTCCTCGGCGACCGCCTCGCGCCGTACCGCAGGGTCGCCGAGGTGCACGAGCGTCCCCGCGGGGGCGTCGACCTTCTCGTCGCCGAGGGTGAAAAGTGCTCGCCCTCTGACGACGACGTAGACCTCCTCGTGCCCGTGGAGCGACTCCGTGTGCTCTTCGACCACGTGCTCGCCGGCATCGGCGCTGTATGCGTTCATCCCGAAGGCGCGGATGCCGAGCCGCCGCCGGATCGGCCGCCAGACGATGCCCGCGCCCTCGACGGGCACCCGCTCGAGCTCGTCGAGGTGGACGGCCGTCCAGCCGCGCTCGGGCTCAGCCATACGTCAGCTCCGTCAGGTCGAGGGCGAGCAGGTCGTCCCGGCCGGGCGGGACGAGGACGGTCGCCACCTCAGGGTGCGCGAGCGCAGCCTTGATGTCCGCCGGCGAGTCCGCGCGCACCGCCACCGGCGTGCCGCGCGCGTGCGCGTCGCGCAGCGTGGCGTCGTCCGGGGCGTCCAGCACGAGCGCGCCGGCAAGGTCGAGGGTGCCCTCGACCGCGATCGCCGGCACGCGACGGCCGGTTGCGCCGAACCAGCGCTCTCTCACGCGTCCCTCACGCGGCGACGCGCGACGGCACGCTGATCGTCTCGCCGGGCGCGACCGCAAGCACGTCGACGTCGGTCAGCTGCCGGAGCTCGTCGGGCGTTCCCGCCAGGATCGGGAAGGTGCCGTAGTGGCACGGGATGCACGCCTGGACGCCCAGGAACTCGAGCGCGACCGCAGCCTCGTTCGGGCCCATCGTGTAGTGGCCGCCGATGGGCAGGATCGCCACCTCGGGCTGGTAGAGCCGTGCGATCAGCTGCATGTCGCCGAAGACGTTGGTGTCGCCCGCGGCGTAGACCTTCTGCCCGTTCTCGAACTCGAAGACGAGGCCGACGGGCTCCCCGGTGTAGACGGCCGGCTGGCCCTCGTCGCCGCTCAGGCTGGACGAGTGGTTGGCGTCGGTGAGCGTGATCTTGATGCCCTCCCACTCGACGGTGCCGCCCTTGTTCGGGTCCTGCCCTTCGCCCTTGAGGTCGTACTTGATCCAGAGCCAGTCCCGCAGCTCCACGGGGGCGATCACGGGGCAGTCGAACTTCTTGCACAGCTCGACGGTCGAGCCCACGTGGTCGTCGTGCCCGTGGGTGATCGCGATCAGGTCGCAGCGATCGGGCGCCTTCTCGCCGTCGGGGCACTTGGGATTGGTCAGCCAGGGATCCAGGTACACGCGCTTGCCGCCTGGGGTGTCGAACCGGAACGCCGCGTGGCCGAGCCAGGTCACGGTGAGGTCAGTCACTTGCCCTCCTCCTCGGGAACGAGCGTGAGGTTATCGCGCGCCGCGCGAGAGCTGGCCGACGAGCTCCCGGGCGGCGAAGAAGATCGCCTCGGAGAAGGTCGGGTAGGGCTGGATCGTCTCGACCAGCAGCTCGAGCGGCACCTCGGCGCGGATCGCGAGCGTGGCCTGGCCGAGCCACTCGCCGACCTCCGGGCCGACCGCGCTCGCGCCGACGAGGCAGCGGCGCTCGGCGTCGGCGTACAGCTTGAGGTAGCCCTGCCGCTTGGGCCGCTCGTACGTGGATGTGCGCGCCATCGCTTCGATCGCACGGCGGGCGACGATGACCCCGTCCCCTCCCTCGGTCGCGCCGACCGTCGCCACCTGGGGGTCGGTGAACGTGACGGCCGGGATCGCCCGGTAGTCCGCGCGGGCGGGCAGGCCGGCCGCGTCGGCCGCCGCCACGCGGGCCTGGTACTTGCCGGCGTGGGTGAACATGGCGACGCCCGTCACGTCGCCGACCGCCCAGACCCCGTCCGCGGCGCGAAGCCGTTCGTCCACGACGACCGAGTCATCTTTCAGTGACACGCTGAGCCGGTCGAGTCCGAGGCCGGCGGTGTTCGGCCGGCGGCCCGCGGCGACGAGCAGCCGCTCGGCCTCGAGCTCCTCGCCGCTCTCGAGGGTCACGCGTCCGGTGGCCGCACGGGCCGGTGTCGCGCCCGTGCGGACGTCGACTCCGTCGACCTCGAGCGCCGACCGGATCAGCTCGCCGGCTTCCGGGTCGGCGTCGCCGAGCAGCCGCTCCTCGGGCTCGACCAGCGTCACCTTCGAGCCGGCCCTGGCAAAGAACTGGGCGAGCTCGCACCCGACCGGGCCGCCGCCGAGGACGATCAGGCTGGCCGGCAGCTGATCGACCGCGGTCGCTTCCCGGCTCGTCCAGTGGTCGGCCGCCTCGAGCCCCTCCACGGGCGGGATTGCCGGAACCGACCCAGTGGCGATCACCAGGCGCTCGTACGGGAGCTCTCGTCCGTCCACCTCGAGCGTTCCCGGCGCGGCGACGGAGCCCGTGCCGCGCACGAGTTCGACCCGGCGCTCGGCGAGCCACTCGGTCTTGCGGGCGTCGTCCCAGTGGTCGACCGCCTCGTCGCGGTGGCGGAGCAGGTCGTCCGGTTCCAGCCGCCCAGGCCCGGCTCCCGGCACGCGCTTCGCGGCCGCCAGCGCCTCCGGCGGCCGCAGCAGCGCCTTGGCCGGCATGCACGCCCAGTAGCTGCACTCCCCGCCGACCAGCTCTCGCTCGACCAGCGTGATCGGCGTCTCCGGCTCGTGGCGGCGGAAGCTGCCGACGAACGCGAGCGCGGCGGAGCCGCCGCCGAGGACGACGACGCCGCTCAGAGCGGCAGCGACGCGGCCGCGTCTTGGGCCAGGTCGATGAAGGGCTGCACGGCGAAGAACGTGGTGACGGCGACGGCGACGCACGCGACGACCGCGGCGTCGAGCGCGAACAGGCGCGGCGGCGACCCGCCCGCCGCGGCGAACTGCAGCTCGGCGCCGCTGCGCATGTACACCGCTCGGATCACGGCGAGGTAGTAGTAGAGGCTGATAACCGTCGCGACGATGCCGGCGAGCATCAGCCACCACCAGCCGGCCTCGTAGGCGGCCGCGAACACGTAGAGCTTCCCGAAGAAGCCGCCGGTCAGGGGCAGCCCGGCGAAGCCGAGCATGAAGGTCGTCAGGGAGAGGCCGAGCAGTGGACGTTCCCAGCCGAGCCCCGCCAGGTCGTCCAGCGACACCGCCCGGTTCAGCTCGCGCTCGCGGGCCAGAACGATCGCGAACGAGCCGATCGACATCACGCTGTAGGGGATCAGGTAGTAGAGGAGCGCGCGGCGGCCGAGCTCGTTGTTCGCGGCGATGGCGATCAGCATGAAGCCGGCATGCGAGACCGACGAGTAGGCGAGCAGCCGCTTGACGTCGGACTGCACGAGCGCGGCCAGGTTGCCGACGGCCAGCGAGATGCACGCGATCACCGCCACGGCGATCGTCCAGAGCTCGTCGAGCTCGGGGAAGGCGACCGTCAGGACGCGCAGCGTCAGCACGAGGGCTGCGACCTTGGTCGCGGCCGACATGAAGGCGGTGACCGAGGTCGGCGAGCCCTGGTAGACGTCGGGCGTCCACATGTGGAACGGCGCCGCCGACGCCTTGAAGCCGAGGCCGGCGAGCATCATCGCCAGGCCTGCGACGAGCAGCGAGTCGCCTGCAAGGCCGTTCTCGGCCGTGGCGGCCGCGATCGCGTCGAAGGCGAGCTCGCCGGTGGCGCCGTAGACGAGCGCCGATCCGAACAGGAGCACCGCCGAGCCGAAGCTGCCGACGATCAGGTACTTGAGGCCGGCCTCGAGGGACTCCTCACGCTCGAGATCGAGGGCGCAGAGCACGTAGAGGGAGATCGAGAACCACTCGAGCCCGAGGAAGAGCGTCATCAGGTCGTTGGCCGCGACCAGGAAGGCCATGCCGGCGGCCGCGGTCGCGAGCAGCGCGTAGTACTCGCCGACCCGGCTTGCGCGCAGCCGCTGGCCGGTCGAGACGCCGACGGCGAGCAGCCCGCAGCCGGCGATCAGCACCTGCGCGAAGGCGGCAAGCTGGTCGCGGCTGGCCGCGTTGGCGACGATGCCCTCGGGCGCCTCGCTGTCGGCGAAGACGAGGGCGGCCATGACGCCCGCAGCCACGAAGCCGGCGGCGCAGGCGACGGCCGAGACCGGCCGGCGCGCGCCCGGCGGGACGAGCACGGCGGCGAGCAGGCAGACCGCGGCGGTGCCGAGCAGCACCAGCTCGGGCGAGAGGGCGAACCAGTCGACGGTCGGCGTGTTCAACCTTCGCTCCCGAATTCGAGGATCACCGGGTCGTCTGCCTCCCCGTGCACCTGGATCACGACCTGGCCCTCACCGCCCTCGCACGTGATGGTTGCCCCGACCGCCCGACGACCTAGCTGCCCCAACGCCTCCTCGAGTTCCCGCCGAGCGTCGACACTGCACTCCTCGGGGAGCGTCGGATACGCCGTCCACCCCGCCGCACTCTGTGGCGCCGAGCCACGAAGCGCTGCAGCCTCGCCGAAGAACTCCGTCCCGAGCGTGGCGGCGGCACTCTCACCGGCGAATGAGCGCTCCGTGATCGCCGCGGGCCAGACCGACAGCGCCAGCAGGCATGCCACGAGCGGCACCACGATCGCGAGCTCGCCCGGCCGCAGGTCGAGCGCCTGTTCGGGAACGGCGCTGCCCTGCTCTCGGTGGAGCACGGCGGAGATCAGGCGCAGCATGTACATCGCCGCGAGCACGATCGCGCCCGCCCCGACGACAGCCCAGCCCCAGCCCGCGTCGTAGACGCCGAGCAGGATCAGGAACTCGCCGGCGAAGGTGGTCGCGCCAGGCACGGCGAGAGCGATCACGCCTGTGGTCATCAGCACGGTCGCGAGCGCCGGGCGGCCCCTGGCCATGCCGCCGAGCAGCGCGAAGTCGCCGGTCGAGGTGCGCCGCTCGACCGCGCCGGCCAGCAGGAAGAGCGAGGCGGAGACGAGCGCGTGGTTGACCATCTGCAGGACGGCGCCGTTCAGCCCCGGGTCGTTGACGGCGAAGATGCCGAGGGTGATCAGCCCCATCTGCGCCATGCTCGAGTAGGCGATGACGCCGCGGATGTCCGGGGCGCGGAAGGCGACGAGCGACCCGTAGACGAGCGTGACCGCGGCGAGCAGCAGGAGCAGCCACTGCAGGTCGTCGACCGGCTCGGGGAAGATCGGCAGCGCGATCCGGATGAAGCCGTAGGCGGCCGCCTTCGACACGATCCCCGACAGCACCGCCGAGACCTCGGCCGGCGCCTCGCGGTACGCGTCCGGCAGCCAGCCGTGGAACGGGAAGAGCGGCGCCTTGACCGCGAACGCGGCGACGAAGCCGAGGAAGATCCACTCGTTCGAGCTCTGCAGGCCTGCGGTCAGGTCGAACGTGCCCTCGGTCAGGCCGAGCGCGATGATCGAGGCGAGCATCAGCAGCGAGCCGGCGACCGTGTAGATGACGAACTTGATCGTCGCGCCGAGCCGCCCCGGGCCGCCCCACACGCCGACGAGCACGTAAAGCGGGATCAGCATCGCCTCGAAGAAGACGTAGAAGAGGATCAGGTCCTGGGCGGTGAAGACGCCCACGATCGACCCGGTCAGGAGCAGCGACAGGCCGAAGTAGGCGCGCGGCCGCTCGCGCCCGACCCAGGCGCCGTAGGCGATCGCCGCCGCGCCGACGACGACCGTGGCGCCGACGAGCCAGAGCGAGAACCCGAACATGCCGACGTGGTAGGCGCTGCCGAGGTCGGTCGACCACTCGGCGTGCTGGTCGAGCTGGACGCCCGCCTGGCCGAACTCGAACTGCTGGAGCGCCTGCACCCAGAGCCCGACCTCGACCAGGGCCGCGAGCAGGCCGAGCGAGGCCGCCGTGCGGCCCGGCACCGGCAGCAGCCAGATCGAGAGGCCGGCCGCCATGGGGAAGACGATGAGCGCGGTCGTCAGCACCGGGCTCCTACCGAACCGCTACGAAGACGAGGATGAGGACCGCGACTCCGCCCGCGATCGCGAGCGCGTAGGTGCGCACGATGCCGGTCTGCACGCTGCCGACGCCGGCGCCCGCCTCGCGCGTGGCCAGCCCGAGGCCGCGGAGCGAGCCGGCGATCAGCGGCTGCTCGATGAAGCGCTGCCAGGCACGCGCGATCGCGTCGGCGGGCCGGTAGAAGATGGCGTCGTACGCCTCGTCGACGTAGAACTTGTGCTCGAGCAGCTGCCGCAGGAAGGGCGCTGCCGGCGCCTGCGCCCGGCGGGCGCCGTAGATCTGCCACGCGATTGCGATGCCGACGAGCACGACCGCGAGGGCGATCGCGCTCGCGACGTAGTCCTGGGTCACGGTTGGCTCGACCAGCGGCTCGGCCACCGGATCGAGGAACTCGGCCAGCGGGTGCCAGACGCCGGCGATCTGGATCCAGCCGCTGACGACGGCGCCGACCGCGAGGATCGCGACCACCCAGGTCATCGACCGCGGCCCCTCGCCGTGCTCGGGCTTGTGCAGGTGCTCGCGCACGAACGGCGAGGGCTCGCCGCCGAAGACGAGGAAGATCATCCGGAACGTGTAGAGCCCGGTGAGGAAGGCGCCGACGATGCCGGCCGCGAAGAGCGTGTAGCCCCACGCGCTCTCGGCCGCGAGCGTCGAGGCGAGGATCGCGTCCTTCGAGAAGAAACCGGAGAAGGGCGGGATGCCTGCGAGCGCGGCGCCGCCGACGAGAAAGGCGCCGTAGGTGAACGGCAGGTACTGGCGCAGCCCGCCCATCCTCCGCATGTCCTGCTGGTGGACGAGTGCGTGGATGATCACGCCCGCGGCGAGGAAGAGCAGCGCCTTGAAGAAGGCGTGCGTCATCAGGTGGAACATCCCGTTCGCGTACGCCCCGACGCCGACGCCGACGAACATGTAGCCGATCTGCGACATGGTCGAGTAGGCGATCACCCGCTTGATGTCCGTCTGCACGAGCGCGATCAGCCCGGCCGCGAGCAGCGTCACCGCGCCGAGGCCGGCCGCGAGGTCCTGGATCGACGGCGCCGCCTCGAAGATCGGGTGCGTGCGGACGATCAGGTAGACGCCGGCCGTCACCATCGTCGCCGCGTGGATCAGGGCGCTGACCGGCGTCGGTCCCTCCATCGCGTCCGGCAGCCACGTGTGCAGCGGGATCTGCGCCGACTTGGCGACCGCGCCGCCCAGCAGGCCGAGAGCGACCAGGTCGGTGAGCCTGCTGCTTCCGAGCTCGCCTGCCTCGACGGCTTCGAAGACCGCCGGAAACTCGAGCGTGCCGGTCTGCCAGACGAGCACGAACAGCGCGAGCACCATGGTCGCGTCGCCGAACGCGTTCATGATGAACGCCTTCTTGGCGGCAGCGATGGCGGCGGGGCGCTCGTGCTCGAAGCCGATCAGCAGGTAGGAGCAGAGGCCGACGAGGCCCCAGCCGGCGAGCAGGATGAGCAGGTTCCCCGCCTCGACCAGGGCAAGCATCGAGAAGACGAAGAGCGTCATGTAGGCGAAGAACCGCCGCTCCTCGTCGACGCCGTCCATGTAGCCGACCGAGTAGAGGACGATCAGCATCCCGACGCCGGAGACGACGAGCATCATGAAGACGGACAGCGGGTCGACGATCAGCCTCAGGCCGAAGTCGAGCTCGCCCGCCGTCAGCCACGACCAGGCGGTGGTCGTGACGGTGCGCTCCTCCTCGTCGTGGCCGAGCATGTCGACGAAGGCCACGAGTGCGGCGCCGAACGCGACCGCGACGGAGAGGGTGCCGAGCACGCCCGCCGCGCGGCGGGAGATGCGCGTGCCCGCCAGGGTGATCGCGAGCGTGCCGGCGAGCGGCGCGAGCAGGCAGACCCAGCCGGCGGCGGCCATCTAGCCCCGCAGGGTCCTGAGCTTGTCGACGTCGAGCTCGATCCGCCCGCGGGCGAACGCGACGATCAGGCCGAGCCCGACGACGACCTCCGAGGCGGCGACCGCCATGACGGCGAGCGCGAAGACCTGGCCCGAGGGGTCGGCGGCGTGGCGGGCGAATGTGATCAGGGCCAGGTTGGCGCCGTTCAGCATGATCTCGAGCGAGAGCAGCACGATCAGCGGGCTGCGGCGCAGCAGCACCCCCAGCGCGCCGATCGAGAACAGGAAGGCCGAGATCGCCACATACCAGGTGATGTCGGGACCCCTCATGCCTCGTCCTGCTTGGTGCGCTCGGCGCCGAGGATGACGCCGCCGACGGCGGCGGCCAGCAGCACGATGGACGTGATCTCGAAGGCGAGCAGGTGGTCGGTCAGGAAGACCTCGCCGATCTGCGCCGGGCCGCCGAACCCGTCCTCGATCGGCGCCTCGTCCTGCAGCCGGTTGCCCGCGGCGAGGCCGATCACGGCGATCACCTCGAGCAGCAGCGCACCGGCAGCGACGACCGCCGCGAGCGTTTGCACGCTTGCTCCGCCCTCCCGGGCCGACTCCGCGCGCCTCCCCAGGTAGGCGATGACGAAGAGGAACATGACCATCACGGCGCCCGCGTACACGAGCACCTGCGCAGCGGCGACGAACTCCGCCGAGAGCAGCAGGTACAGGACGGCGAGCGAAGCGAGGTTGCCGATCAGCGCGAGCGCCGAGTAGAACGGGTTCGCGAGGCTGATCACCGCGACGCCCGACCCGAGGCAGGCGAACGCGGCCACGAACCAGATCACCCAGACCAGCGCGTCGTCCACGTCAGCTCCGCGCCTTGTAGGCCGGGATGGGGGTGTCGTAGAGGTCGCGGTCGGCCACCGGCACCCGCTTCACCGGCGGCGCGAGCAGCATGTCCTTCGTGTAGATGAGGTCGTCGCGCGAGTACTCGGAGAGCTCGAACTCCTGCTCGAGCGTGATCGCGTCGAACGGGCAGGCGAGCTCGCAGTAGCCGCAGAAGATGCAGCGCGAGAGGTTGATCTCGTAGATGCGTGCGAAGCGCTCGCCGGCCGAGACCCGGTTCGCGGGCGTGTTCTCTGCGGCGACGACGCGAATGCAGTCGGCCGGGCAGGCGGCCGCGCAGAGCGAGCAGCCGACGCACTTCTCGAGCCCGTTCTCGTGGCGCCAGAGCCGGTGCCGTCCGCGGAAGCGTGGGTAGAGCGGCCGCTTGTACTCCGGGTACTGCTGCGTGATCGGCTTCTTGAAGATCTGCTTCAGCGTCACGCCGAAGCCCTTCAGCGAGCCGATGGCGGGGTTGCCGCCGGCCATCAGAGCGCCACCACCAGGGCGGCCGTGACGACCGCGTTGATCGTCGCCACCGGGAGCAGGATCTTCCACCCGAAGTCCATCAGCTGGTCGTAGCGGAGGCGCGGCAACGAGGCCCGCATCCAGATGAAGAAGCAGACCAGGATGAAGACCTTGAGCAACATCCAGAGCGGCCCGTAGTCGTCGCCGACGGGCCCGTCCCAGCCGCCGAAGAAGAGGGTCACGCAGAGGGCCGAGAGCGTGATCATGTTGATGTACTCGGCCGTCTGGAAGAGGCCCCAGCGCATGCCGCTGTACTCGGTGTGGTAGCCGGCGACGAGCTCCTGCTCGGCTTCGGGCAGGTCGAACGGCGCCCGGTTCGTCTCGGCGACGCCCGCGATGAAGAACACGAGCAGGCCGACGAGCTGCGGTGCGGCGTACCACCACCCGTCCTCCTGCGCGTTGACGATGTCGACGAGCGAGAGCGAGCCGGCCATCAGCACGACGCCGAGCACGCTGAGGGCGAGCGACACCTCGTACGACACGAGCTGCGCGCACGTGCGCATGGAGCCGAGCAACGAGAACTTGGAGTCGGAGGCCCAGCCGCCGATGATGAACCCGTAGATGCCGAGCGACCCGAGCGCGAAGATCAGGATCAGCGAGATCGGGACGTCGGCGATGACCCCGGAGATCGTGTAGTCGCCGATCGTCCACCCCGGGCCCCAGGGAATGACCGCGAAAGCGGCGATGGCGGTCGCGGCGGAGAGGGCCGGCGCGGTGATGTAGAGCGTGTCCACCGCTGTCGCCGGGAAGAAGCTCTCCTTGCGGACAAGCTTGATCAGGTCGGCGATGGGCTGCAGCAGGCCGAACACGCCGGCGCGGTTGGGGCCGTAGCGCAGCTGCATCCGCCCGAGCAGCTTGCGCTCGAGCCAGGTCGTGTAGGCGAACGCGCCCATGACCAGGTTCACGACCAGCAGCGCCTTTGCCACGTCGATCCACCAGGGCTCGTTCATCGCTCGCCCCCGGCCGGCCGCGCACGCGCAGGGACGCGCCGGAGACGAGCGAGGCAGATTGGCGTTTCCGGGGGCACTAGACCTCGACCTCCACCGGCACGGCGGCCGCCGCCACCTCGACGTAGCGGCCGAGGTCGGCGCGGTGCTCGTCGGCCAGGAGCGCATGGCCGGGGGCCAGCCTCGTCGACAGCCGTGCCCTGAGCGTCACGGAGGTGCCGTTCGAGCTGACCACGACCTCGTCGCCCGGCGCGATCAGCCGCCCCGCGGCATCGCGCGCCGACAGCGTGATCTCTGCCTCCGGTCGCTGGAACTGCAGCTCCGGCACGCGCTCCACCGCCGGGCCGGAGAAGAGCGGCCGGTAGGAGACGAGCCGCAGGAAGTTGGGGCCGCCCAGGTCGGTGTCCAGCTCGGGCTCGGGCGGCGGCAGGACTTCCTCGGCGGGCGGGCGGCCGGGGAGGACGCCCTCGTCCTCGACGGCCGCGAACGACAGCCCGCCGTAGCAGCGGGCCGAGAGCTCCTCGAAGAGCTCCGGGATCCCGGCCGGGATCTCGACGCCGAGGCGGCGGCCGAGCTCGGCGATGACGGTCGTCTCGTCGGTGGCCGGCGGCACGACCGCCCGGCGCTGCCGCTGCAGTCGCCCCTCGAGGTTCACGGTCGTGCCGTCGCGCTCGAGGTAGCTGCGTCGCCGGCAGCACGTAGTCCACCCACTCGGGCAGCTCGCGCCGGTACATCGCGAAGGCGAGCACCGTCTCCGCGTGCGCCGCCAGCGCGCGCACGTGCGGATCGCACGCCGCCTCGTCGCCCGAGACGATGAGGAGCCGCACGGGCGACGGGTTGCGCTCGTCGCGGTCGGCCGCGGCCGCCCAGGCGTCGCTGACGCCGTGGCCGTTCGCCGTGGCCGACAGGTGGAAGGCACCGCAGCCCTCGCGCTCGCCGAGCTTCAGCGCCTTGGCGAGGCGCGCGAGCTCGGCGCCGCCGTGGCCGCCGGGCCCCGACCAGATCACGATCGCGCGCTCCGCGTTCCGCAGCTTCCTGCCGATCGTGCTCCGCGGGCTCGGCGAGCTTTCGGCACGCCTCGGCGCTCGACCCGGCGGGGGCCTGCACCGAGCCCGCGACACCGACGGTGACGACCTCGGCGCCGCGCCGGCGCGCCAGCCGCAGCCAGAGGTCGACGACCGGCGCGCGCTCCGACACCGGGTCGTCGCCGATGACGACGATCAGGTTGCGCGTCGCCGATCGCCGAGAGTGGAGCGCGGTAGGCGTCGAGCGCGCCGCTCGTCTCCTCGGGCAGCACCGCCGAGTGCGCGTCGAGCCCGACGCGCAGCAGCCGGGCGAGCGCGTAGGCCTGCTCGATCGTCTCGGAGCCCGAGAGCGCCGTGACGATGTGGCCCTTGGCGCCGCGCAGCAGCTCCTCGACCTCGTCGAGCGCCTGCTCCCAGGAGCGCGGCTCGAAGCGGCGCGGGCCGACGCGGCGCAGCGGCTCGGTGACGCGGTCGGCGCGCGTACAGCGCCGGATAGGCGAACCGGCCCTTGTCGCACAGCCAGCCGGCGTCGACCTCGGGGTGGTTGCGGCTGAGGACGCGCTTGACCTTGCCCTCGCGCGTCGTCACCTCCACGTTGCAGCCGACGGGGCACAGGCCGCAGACGCTCGGCACGTTCTGGATCTCCCAGGGCCGGCGCCTCGAAGCGGTAGGTCGGTCGACGTGAGCGCGCCGACGGGGCAGAGCTCGATCACGTTGCCGCTGAAGCGGCGCCCGATAGGGCTCATCCTCGAACGTCGCGATCATCGTCTGTGAGCCGCGGTTGCGCGCGATCAGCTGGCCGTCCTCGGCGACGTTCTCCGAGAAGCGGGTGCAGCGGTAGCAGAGGATGCAGCGCTCGCGGTCGAGCGCGATCAGGGGACTGACCGGGATCGGCTTGTCGAACGTCCGCTTCGGGAAGGTCATGCGCGTCCGCCCGGGGCCCCAGCGGAACGTCAGGTCCTGGAGCGGGCACTCGCCGCCCTTGTCGCAGACCGGGCAGTCGAGCGGGTGGTTGACGAGCAGGAACTCGAGCGTCGCGTTCTGGCCCTCCGCCGCCATGCGGCGAGGTCTGCGCCGTGCGCACGACGAGGCCGTCCTGGGCGGTCAGCGTGCAGCCGGCCTGGAGCTTTGGCATGCCCTCGATCTCGACCAGGCACATGCGGCACGCGCCGACGGCCGGCCCGAGGCGCGGCTCGTAACAGAAGACGGGGATCTCGATGCCCGGCCTGCGCGGCGGTCTCGACGAGCCCCTGACCCTTCGGCGCCTGCACGCTCGCGACCGTCGATCGAGACCGTGACCAGCTCAGGACGAGCTCACGCCGGCACCTCGATCCCGTGCGCGTGGTGGTGCTGCTCGACCGGCGCCAGTACGCCCTCGAGCGACGACTCGCCGCCGAACGGGCAGCCGCCGCGCGTCGATGTGCGTCTGGAACTCGTCGCGGAACTTGTCGATGTAGCTCGCGACCGGCATCGCCGCGGCGTCGCCGAGCGGGCACAGGCACTTGCCGAGGATCCGGTCGCAGACGTCGAGCAGCAGGTCGAGCTCCGACTGCTCGGCGGCACCGTCCTCGATCTTGTGCAGGAGCTGCACCATCCAGCGCGTCCCCTCGCGGCACGGGGTGCACTTCCCGCACGACTCGTGCATGTAGAACTGCGCGACCCGCAGGCCGAGCTGCACCATGCAGCAGCGGTCGTCGATGACGATCACCGCACCGGAGCCGAGCATCGAGCCCGCCTCCGTCATCGAGTCGGCGTCGAGCGGCGTGTCGATCTGGTCCGGGGTCAGCACCGGCACCGAGGAGCCGCCCGGGATGATCGCCTTCAGCGTCCTGCCCGCCTCGAGCCCGCCGCCGCAGTCGTAGACCAGCTCGCGCAGGGTCGAGCCGAGCGCCAGCTCGAAGTTGCCACCTCGCCTGACGTTGCCGGAGAGCGAGAAGACCCGCGTCCCGGTCGAGGACGGCGCCGCGCCGACCCTGGCGTACTCCTCGCCGCCGAGCTCGATCACCTTCGGCACCGTTGCGATCGTCTCGACGTTGTTGATCAGCGTCGGCGCTGCGTACAGGCCGGAGACCGCGGGGTAGGGCGGCCGGGAGCGCGGCTGTCCGCGCTTGCCCTCGAGCGATTCGAGCAGTGCCGACTCCTCGCCGCAGATGTAGGCGCCGGCGCCACGGTGGAGCACGACCGTGACCCCGCCGAGCAGGCCGGCGTCGCGGACCTGCTCGAGCGCGTCGCGCAGGATCTCGAACTCGCGCAGGTACTCGCCGCGGATGTAGATGAAGACGCGGTCGCACTCGATCGCGTGCGCGGTGATGAGGCAGCCCTCGATCAGGCGGTGCGGGACCGCGTACATGATCTCGCGGTCCTTGAACGTGCCCGGCTCGGACTCGTCCGCGTTGACGACCAGGTACGTCGGCTTGCCGGTGCCCTTCGCCAGGAAGCTGGCCTTGCGGCCCATCGGGAAGAAGGCGCCGCCGCGGCCGCGCAGGTTCGAGGCCAGCAGCTCCTCGACGATCGATTGGCGGCGCGCGGAAGCGTGCGGAGGTGAGCGCCCGGTAGCCGCCGACCGCCCGGTACTCGTCGATCCGGGTCAGGTCGCGCTCGTCCGCACCGGCGAGCACCATGGCGAGCTCAGGCACCGCGGATCTCCTCGACGATGCCCGGCACGTCCTCGGGCTTCACCGGCTCCCGATAGCGGTGGTCGACCGTCACGACCGTCCCCCAGCCGCAGCCGCCCGCGCACTCGATCGTGCGCAGCGTGAAGCCGCCGTCCTTGGTCGTCTCGCCGGCCCGTACGCCGAGCTCCTCCTCGAACGCCTCGAGCACCCGCTGGGCGCCGACGAGCGCGCAGGAGATATTCGTGCAGACCTCGATCAGGTGCCGGCCGATGGGGGCGAGGTGGAACATGTCGTAGAACGACGCGACCGCCTCGCAGTAGGCGGGCGTTTCGCCGAGCGCGTCCGCGACCTCGCGCAGCGCCTCGGGCGGCAGCCAGCCGTAGCGCTCCTGCGCGAGACGCAGCGCCGGCAGCGTCGCCGAGCGCGGCTCCGGGTACTGCGCCATCACCGCCCGGATCTCGTCCGCGAGCGTAATCGCCTTCGCGCGCCGACTCACCGGTCGACCTCCCCCATGACCGTGTCGAGCGAGCCGACGATGGCGATCAGGTCGGCGACGAGGGCGTCGGACATGCAGGTGGCCGTCGCCTGCAGGGCGACGAAGCTCGGCGCGCGGAACTTGACCCGCCACGGGCGTGCGCTGCCGTCGGAGACGACGTAGCAGCCGAGCTCGCCGCGGGGCGACTCGACGGTCACATAGACCTCGCCCTCGGGCACGCGGTAGCCCTCGGTGACGATCTTGAAGTGGTGGATCAGCGACTCCATCGAGGTGTGCAGCTCCTCCCTCGGCGGCAGCACGACCTTGCGGTCGTCCGCGACCCACGGCTCGCCCTCCATCGTCTCGAGCCGGTCGAGGCACTGCGAGATGATCCGGGTGGACTCGCGCATCTCCTCCATGTGGATCCGGTAGCGGTCGTAGACGTCGCCGTTGAAGAGCACCGGCACGCGGAAGTCGACCTCGTCGTAGGCCAGGTAGGGCTGGTCCTTGCGCAGGTCCCAGTTGATCCCCGAGGCGCGGAGCACCGGTCCCGACTGGCCGAGTGCGATCGCGTCGTCGGCGGACAGAGGGCCGATGCCTTCCGTCCGCTCGAGCCAGATCTCGTTGCGGTCGACGAGCCCCTCGTACTCGTCCACACCGCGCGGCATCTGCTCGCAGAACTTCCGGCACTCCGCGAAGAAGCCGTGCGGGATGTCCTCGGCGAGGCCGCCTGCCTGGAAGTAGCGGGTGTGCATGCGGTACCCCGTCACCAGCTCGAACAGGTCGAGCAGCGTGTCCCGCTCGCGGAACGTGTACCAGAACATCGAGATCGCCCCGATCTCGAGCGCCGAGGTCCCGAGCCAGACGAGGTGCGAGTGGATGCGGTTGAGCTCGGCCATGAGCGTGCGCATCCAGACCGCCTTCGGCGGGGTCTCGATGCCGAGCAGCTTCTCGATCGCGAGCACGAAGACGAGCTCGTTGTTCTGGAAGGCGAGGTAGTCGATCCGCGGGGCGTACGGGATCGCCTTCCACCAGGTCTTCTGCTCCATGTTCTTCTCGAAGCCGGTGTGCAGGTAGCCGACCACCGCCCGCAGGCCGACGACCTTCTCGCCCTGGAGCTCGAGCACGAGCCGGAGCACGCCGTGGGTGGAGGGATGGTTCGGCCCGAAGTTGATCTCCAGCACGTCTCCGGACGCGCGCACCTCCTCGGGCACCTGCAGGATCGTCGGGACCGGCGACGGGATCCGCGAGCGCTCGTAGATCGGCGGCCGGGGGGCGGAGCGGGTCGGCTGCTCGGCGATCGCCATGGCCGCTCTACTCCTCGCCCGAGAAACGGACGGGCTCGCCGCCGATCGGATAGTCCTTGCGGAGCGGGTGACCGACCCAGTCGTCGTCCATGAGGATGCGCGCGAGGTTCGGGTGGCCTTCGACCGGGATGCCCATCAGGTCCCACACCTCCCGCTCGTGCCAGTCCGCGGTGGGCCAGACGGGGACGACGCTCGGCACCGAGTCGCCGTCATCGAGCCACACCTGGACCCGGACCCGCGGCGCACCCTCGCGTAGGGCCAGCAGGTGGTAGTTCATCGAGAAGCGCTTCGGCTTCGGGAGCGGCTGCCGCGCATACCCCTGGGAGGCGGGCTCGTTGAGGTTGCGGCCGCCGTACGTGCCGAAGTATCCGGCCACGTCGCGCTCGCCCCAACCGAGGTAGTCCGTGGCACTGATGTCCGACAGGAACCAGAAGCCGAGGTCATCGCGCAGGTACTCACACGCCTCGATCAGGCGCACGGCGTCCACCACCAGCGTGGTCTCGCCGTGCTCGACGATCGTGTCGACGAGGCCGGGCACCGAGCCGTAGCTCCTCGTCGCCTGCTTCGGCGCAGGTGTGCGCCGGAGTGGCGCGCCCGGCGCCGGCCCGGTGGCGTCGGCCTCGCTCACTGCGCCACCCCGCGCAGCTCATAAGCAGGCGGGATGCCTGCCTGCACCTTCTCGTGCAGGCGGACGATGCCCTCCATGAGCGCCTCCGGCCGCGGCGGGCACCCGGGGACGTGGACGTCGACTGCGACGATCTTGTCCACGCCCTGGAGCACGGCGTAGTTTGCGAACATCCCGCCCGAGCTCGCGCAGGCGCCCATGGCGATCACCCACTTGGGCTCGAGCATCTGGTCGTAGATCTGGCGGAGCGGCGCCGCCATCTTGTGCGACACCCGCCCCGAGACGATCAGCAGGTCTGCCTGCCGCGGCGACGAGCGGAACGCCTCCATGCCGAAGCGCGCGATGTCGTAGCGCGAGGAGACGATCGACATCATCTCGATGGCGCAGCAGGCGAGGCCGAACGTGTCCGGCCACATCGACTTCGACTGCGCCCAGGCGATTGCCTTGGCGAGGCTCGTCAGCATCAGCTTCTGCTCGAGGTCGCCGCCGAGCTCGCGCTCGAAGACGCCGGGCCCGCGGTTGCGCATCAGCGCGCTCTCGGTCTTGACGCCGAAGTCGGACAGGCGCTTGCCGCGCTCTACCGCCACCGCAGCGCTCCTTTGCGCCAGATGTAGACGTACGCGAGCGCGAGGATCCCGATGAAGAACGAGAACTCCCAGAACCCGAACCAGCCGAGGTCCTCGAGCACGACCGCGAGCGGGTAGAGGAAGACGATCTCGATGTCGAAGACGATGAAGAGCATTGCCGTCAGGTAGAAGCTGACGGTGAAGCGCTGCTCAGGCGGCGAGCCAAGCGACACGCCCGACTCGAACGGGATCGTGCGCGTCTTGTTCCTCGCGCGCGGGCGCTGCGCGAACACGAACGACATCAGGATCATCGAGGCGGGGATGATCACCGCCAGCGTCCCCCAGATCAGGAAGGGGAGCCACCGGTCAAGCATTGTTCGCGCTCCCGTCGTTGGACCGGTGCAGCGGGACACGACGACCGCTGGAGCTCCGGAGAGCAGCCACTAGCGCGGCACCGTACCAAGTGATGGTGGGACTGCACGAGGTGAAGCGAAAATGGCTTCGCAATGCGTGTACGCGCTGTCACAAAGTCGCCCGCCGGGCCCGCGTCTTCGACCGGTGCCGCCCGCTACACTCAGAGAGATGGCCACCACCGAGCAGCCCGTCACGATCGTCTCCCTGACGGAGGCGGCCGCCGTGAAGATCAAGGCTCTCCTGGAGGAGGAGACCGAGGACCTCGGCGTGCTCCGCATCGCCGTGCAGGGCGGCGGCTGCTCCGGCTTCCAGTACGCGCTCGGCTTCGATCGCGCGGCGCAGGAGGGCGACCACGAGGTGACCCTCCACGGCGTCGACGTGGTCGTCGACCCGCACAGCGCGCCGTACCTCCAGGGCACCGAGATCGACTTCGTCGACGGGCTCCAGGGCGGCTTCGCCATCAACAACCCGAACGTCTCCGCGGCGTGTGGGTGCGGCCACTCGTTCCAGGTCGAGGACGAGGACGCCGACTACAGCGCCGCAGCCGGCTGCGGCTCCGGCTGCTCGCACTAGCACCACCCGTCGCACGCGTCCGGCTCACGCGTTAGCGTCCTTCGCACTCGAGCGACAGGAGGAACTGTGGGCGCGCTTCGCACGATCTACCGCTACTGGGCCTGGCTCGTCTTCGCGGGCATCGTGATCCAGGTCGGTCTGGCCGGCTACGGGGCCTTCTACGTCGCCAACAAGGTGGACGGCGAGGGGAAGACGGTGGACGAGGACACGTTCTTCGACGGGTTCGGCGCCCACGCCGGCATCGGCTACCTCGTCGTGCTGCTCACGCTGATCTTCCTGATCCTGGCCTTCGCGGGCCGGGTTCGCGGCCGCCAGCTGCAGCTCACCGGGCTGCTGTTCGGGCTGATGGTGGTCCAGGTCCTGCTCGCCTGGTTCGGATTCGAGGTGCCCGCCATCGGCTTCTTCCACCCTGTGAACGCGCTCGTGCTCTTCACGCTCTCCGGCTGGCTCGCGCTGACGGAGTGGCGCGGCGGCATGGCGACGACCGAACCTGCCCCACCGGCCACGACGATGCCGTAGGCAACGCTTGTGGCTGACAGCCACTAGCTCGTTTCGGCGCTGTTCCATGAATTGCGGAGGGTTAGTGGCTGTCAGCCACTAACTCCTCAAGTCCGGCGCCCGCTTCGGCACGAGAGCACACGGTCGTCGGTGCTCCACGCCTCGAGCCGAGGTCGATTGTGGGTGTCAGCCTCTCGGTGATTCGGCCATGCGCTGGCCTTCCAGTGAGTTAGTGGCTGTCAGTCACTAACTCTGGTGCGAGGCGGCGCCCCTACTCCGGAAGGTTCTGGGCCTCGCTGCCGATCTCGTACGGCGTGGTGATGCCGGCGTAGGCGACGTGCATCGTCAGCCCTTCGGCCGCGTGCGGCAGGTTGTGGCAGTGGTTCATCCAGAGCCCCGGGTTGTCGGCGAGGAAGGCGACCTCGAACGTGTCGCCTGCGTCGACGTCGAGCGAGTCCGTCCACCACGGTGATCCCGACGCGTCGATGCCGTTGCGGGAGAGGACGAGCAGGTGGTGCCCGTGCAGGTGCATCGGATGGAGGGCGCCGGAGTCGTTCTCGATCGTCACCTTGACGAGGTCGCCCTCCTCGACCGCGAAGCTCGGCATGTCGGGGAAGAGGTGCCCGTTGATCGACCAGTGGCGACCCGGCCGCCCGTCGAAGAAGCCGATCTTGCGGCCGATCTCGAACATGAACTCGCGGTCGAAGTCGCTCTCGGAGTCGAACGGTGTCGCCGCCGGCCGGCCGTAGGTCAGCGGGTCGAACGCGGGCAGCTCGGCGTCGTCGTCGGGCGGCTCACTACCGGCACCGGGTGTCAGCACCAGCGACGCCGATTCGCGGGGTGCGCGCAAGGCCACGGGTCGGGCCGGCATCGTGAACGTGACGTCGTAGCGGCCGCCGGCCGCAAGGTCGAGCGCCGTGTCGGTCAGCGGCGTCGGATCGTTGAGGTCGGTGCCGTCAATGGCCGCGACCCGGAACGGCGTGCCGGCCAGAGTGAGCCGCTCCCGCACGCTGTCGGTGTTCACCAGGCGCAGCCGCACAGGCGTGCCCGCGGGCACTGTGCGCTCGTGGCGGCCGGCGGCGGCGTTCAGCGTCGTCGTGCCGTCGAAGGTGTGCACCAGCACCGGCAGGTCGAGGACGCGGCCGGGCTCCCGCGCGGGCTCGATCACGAAGGCGCCGAACAGCCCCCGGCGCACCTCCTCGGACGACGCCTGGTGCGTGTGGTACCAGAAGGTCCCGGCCTGCTTCGCCCGGAAGCGGTAGACGTGTGAGCCGCCGGGCCGAACGGCGTCCTGGGTCACTCCGGCGACGCCGTCCTCGCCGTTCGGGACGTTCACGCCGTGCCAGTGCAGCGTCACGCCGCCGGCGACGTCGGTGTTTCGGAGCTCCACCTCGACAAGCTCGCCCTGCCGGACGCGCAGCTCCGGACCGGGCAGACGCCCGTTGAAGGTGAGGGCGTCGACGGTCTCGCCGCCGTCGAGGTGCACCTGTGCCGCGCGGGCCGTCAGCGTGTAGCGCCGGTCCGGCTCGCCCTCCGGGCCGTGCAGGCTCGCGACGCTGACGCCCTCCGCCTCGGCGTGGCCGTGTGCATCCGCCGAGCCCCCGCCGAAGTCGGTCGGCCCGTAGTCCATGACGCTGTACGTCCCCGGTACCCGGCTGTCCCACCAGGCGCGGCCGATCAGTCCCAGGGCTCCCAGGAGCAGCACCAGGGCGAGCGCGCTGAAGACTGGTCCGAGCCGGGCACGCATGGAAGTGAGCCGTGCGCGTCCACCCGCGCCGCGGCCGGTTCACCGTAGCGCCGATTCGGGGGCTGGGCGAGCCCCGGCGCCGCACGGTTGCCTACGATCGGCGCGTGTCCAGCTCCGACCGTCCGCTGCGCGTCGCCGTCGTCGGCTCGGGGCCTGCCGGCTTCTACGCGGCCAACGCCCTGCTCACGGCCGACCCGCCCGCCCAGGTGGACGTCTACGACCGCCTGCCGACGCCGTGGGGACTCGTCCGGCTCGGTGTCGCTCCCGACCACCCGAAGCTGAAGGAGGTCTCGCGCGCGTTCGAGCGGACGGCTGCCAGGCCCGGCTTCCGCTTCCTCGGCAACGTCGAGGTCGGACGCGACCTCGGGCACGGGGATCTGATGCGCCTGTACGACGCGGTGATCTACGCCGTCGGCGCCCAGACCGGACGCCAGCTCGGTATTCCTGGCGAGGACCTGCCCGGGTCGTGGAGCGCCACCGAGTTCGTCGCCTGGTACAACGGCCATCCGGACTTCCAGGAGCTGACGTTCGACCTGCAGACGGAGCGCGCCGTCGTGGTCGGGGCCGGGAACGTCGCCCTCGACGTCGCCCGCATGCTGGCCCTGACCGCGGACGAGCTCGACCCGACGGACACGACCGACGCGGCCGTCGACGCCATCGTTGGCTCGACGCTGCGCGAGATCGTCATCCTCGCGCGCCGCGGCCCGGCGCAGGCCGCCTTCACGACACCGGAGCTGAAGGAGCTCGGCGAGCTCGCGGGCGCGGACGTGATCGTCGATCCGGCCGAGCTCGAGCTCGACGCGACGAGCGAGGTCGCGCTCGAGACCGACACCAACGCCCGCCGGAACATGGAGGTGCTGCGCGACTTCGCGGCTCGCACGCCGGCCGGCAAGCCGCGGGCGGTCAGGCTGCGCTTCTTCGTCTCGCCGCTCGACATCCACGGCGACGGGCGCGTCGAGTCGGTCGAGGTCGTCCGCAACCGGCTCGAGACGGACGACGCGGGCCGCCTCCGCGCGGTCGCCACCGGCGAGCGCGAGACGATTCCCTGCGGGCTCGTCTTCCGCAGCGTCGGCTACCTGGGAGTTCCGCTGCCGGGGCTGCCGTTCGACGAGCGGACGGGCACGCTCGTCCAGGCCGACGGTCGTGTGCTCGACGGCGACGGGGAGCCGCTGCCCGGCGTCTACGCCGCCGGCTGGATCAAGCGCGGGCCCACCGGCGTCATCGGCACCAACAAGAAGGACGCGACCGAGACCGTCGAGCGACTGCTCGAGGATGCAGCCGCCGGGCGGCTGCCGAAGCCCGAGCAACCCGGGGCCGGCGCGCCGCTCGAGCTGCTCGCCGAGCGCGGCGTCGAGGCCGTGACCTACACGGGCTGGGAGGCGCTCGATCGCGTCGAGAAGACCGCCGGTGAGCCACGCGGCAAGCCGCGCGTCAAGCTCGTTACGTGGGCCGAGCTGCTGGCGGCGGCGCGCGAGGAGGCCCGCGAGGCGGCGGTAGACTCGCCCGCGTGACCCAGACGTCGGCACGGGAGCTGTGGGGCGCCGAGACGCGCAAGGCGGTCGAGAACTTTCCCGTCTCGGGCGAGCCCATCCCGGCCTCGGTCGTGCGCTGGCTCGGGCGCATCAAGGCCGCGGCCGCCCGCGCCAACGCCGAGCTCGGGCTGCTCGACGCCGACAAGGCGGAGCGCATCGCCGCCGCAGCGGATCGGGTCGCCGTCGGCGAGCTCGACGACCAGTTCCCGATCGACGTCTTCCAGACAGGTTCGGGAACGAGCTCGAACACGAACGCCAACGAGGTGATCGCCGCGCTCGCAGGCGACGGACGTGCACGCCGAACGACGACGTCAACATGGGCCAGTCGTCGAACGACGTCTTCCCGTCCGCCGTCCACCTGGCCGCACTCGACGAGGCGGTCAACACGCTGCTGCCGGCGCTCGCGCGCCTGTCCGACTCGCTGCAGTCCAAGGCGGCCGAGTTCGACGACGTCGTCAAGTCCGGGCGGACGCACCTGATGGACGCGGTGCCGGTGACCCTGGGCCAGGAGTTCGCGGGCTACGCCGCACAGGTCCGCCAGGGCTACGACCGCGTCGGCGGCACGCTCGAGCGAGTCGGCCAGATCCCACTGGGCGGCACCGCCACGGGTACGGGGCTGAACACGCACCCGGAGTTCGCCGCCCGCGTCCGGCGCCTGCTCGTCGACGAGACCGGGCTGACCATCTCGGCGCCCGCCGATCCATTCGAGGCGCAGGCCGCGCGCGACGCGCTCGTCGAGCTGTCGGGCGCGCTCAAGACCGTCGCCGTCTCGCTGACGAAGATCGCGAACGACCTCAGGCTGATGGGCTCGGGGCCGCGGGCCGGCCTCGGGGAGATCTTCCTGCCCGAGCTGCAGAAGGGCTCCTCGATCATGCCGGGCAAGGTCAACCCGGTCATTCCCGAGGTCGTCACCCAGGTGGCCGCCCAGGTGATCGGCAACGACGCCGCCATCACGGTCGGCGGCATGCAGGGCCACTTCGAGCTGAACGTCTTCGTGCCCCTGATGGCGCGCAACCTGCTGGGCTCGATCGGGCTGCTGGCGAACGCCTCGGCGCTGCTCGCCGAGAAGTGCGTGGACGGCATCGAGGCGAACCGGGAGCAGTGCGAGCGCTACGCCGAGCTCACGCTCAGCGCCGCCACGGCGCTCAACCCACACATCGGCTACGACAAGGCGACGGAGATCGTGAAGGAAGCGGCGGCCTCGGGGCGGTCGCTTCGCGAGGTCGCGCGGGACGCGGGGGTCGACGAGCAGGTGCTCGACGAGGCGCTCGACTACCGCGCGATGGCCAAGCCGCACGACGGCTGACGGGCCCTTCTCCACCGTCCCGCGCCATGCATCAGGCCCCACTCCGCGGGGTGCAAGTGTTTACGTCGAGCGCTGATTGCGGTATAAACCGCCCGCTTGCACGACTTTCGTGCTCAGCGCTAGCGCCGTTGAGGGGCGGCGCCGCGCCCACCCATAGGAAAGGGGAGAAGTGACTCGACTCAAGAGAGGGGCCGTACTCGGCGCGTTGGCGCTGGCGTGCGGCCTCGTCGTCGCCTCGACCGGAGCTGCGGGCAACTCGCATGAGCCGGTCTCGCTTGGCGGCGGCCTCATCCAACCAGCCGTCATGCCGCTCGGCCTGAGCAACAAGCCGACCACAGTCATGCTCGAGCTGAAGGGCGATCCCGTGACTGTCGCGAAGGCCGAGGGCGGGCTCTCGAAGGGCCAGGAGAAGGCCCTGCGGGACGAGCTCAAGGCCAGCCAGAACGCGCTCAAGGGCTCGATCGAGAAGCTCGGCGGCACGGTGCTCGCCGACTACCAGCTCGCCTACAACGGCATCAAGGTGCATGCGAGTGCGCGGCAGGTCGCAGCGCTTGCGCAGCTGCCCGGCGTTGTCGCGGTGCGCCAGCTCCAGAAGATGGAGCTGACGAACATCCGCGGCGTGTCCGCTGATCGGCGCGCCGGCGCTCTGGCAGGGCGTCGCCGGCCTCCACGGTGAGGGCATCAAGATCGCCGTCCTCGACACCGGCATCGACTTCACGCATGCGAACTTCGGCGGTCCCGGCACCATCGGCGCGTACCAGGCCGAGAACGCCAAGGACACGCTGCCGCCGGCCCCGACGCTGATGGGCCCGCTCGCGCCGCGCGTGAAGGGCGGTATCGACCTGGTCGGTGACGCGTACAACGCATCCGCGCCCGCCGGGTCGCCGGCACTGGTCCCGCATCCGGATCCGAACCCGCTCGACTGCCAGGGCCACGGCTCGCACGTCACCGGTACTGCGGCAGGCTCCGGTGTCCTTGTCGAACGGGTCGACGTACAACGGCTCGTACGACGCCACACGATCAACGCCAACAACTGGACGATCGCGCCCGGCGTCGCGCCGAAGGCCGACCTCTACGGCGTGCGCGTCTTCGGCTGCGCCGGCTCGACCGACGTCACGGTCGACGCGATCGAGTGGGCGGTCGAGAACGGCATGCACGTCATCAACATGTCGCTTGGCTCGCCGTTCGGCTCGAAGGACGACCCGTCCGCCGGTCGCCTCGACGAACGCGGCGAAGGCCGGCGTCATCGTCGTCACCTCGTCCGGCAACAACAGCCCGAGCCAGTACATCACCGGCTCGCCCGGCACCGCTGACGGCTCGATCGCGACGGCTGCGAACGACGCGTGGCAGACCACGCCTGGCGTGCGGGTGCAGGTGACCGGCACCGGCTTCACGTTCGACAAGAACGGCATCAATGCCAACGGCCATCAGTACGCCGGCCCGCTCAACGGCGCGGTCGTGGTGCTGAGGGACAACCCCGCGACGGCGACGGATGAGGCCGGCTTCCTCGGCTCCGCCGACGAGTCGCTCGGCTGCTCGCCCGCCGCCTACACGCTTCAACAACGCGGCCGGCAAGATCGCCGTCGCCAAGCGCGGTGCCTGTGCCCGCGTCTCGAAGCCGATCTTCGGCCAGCAGGCGGGGGCGATCGCCGTGATCATGACCAACAACGCAGCGGGCCTGCCGCCGTTCGAGGGCCAGATCACCTCGAACCCCGACACCGGCATCCCGTTCTCGGTCACGATCCCGTTCGTCGGCGTTGGCGGCAACCAGGACCTCGCGGGGACCGACTCGTTCGTCCTGCGGACCGCGCCTGCAGGCTCGACCGGGACGCTGTCCCCGATCGACCTGGTGAACACGAACTACAAGGGCTTCGGGAGCTTCACCTCGGGCGGCCCGCGCACCGGTGACAGCTTCCTGAAGCCGGACATCACGGCACCCGGCGTCTCGGTCATCTCGACCGGCAGCGGCACCGGGAACGGTCTCGCGATCATGTCCGGAACGTCGATGGCCTCCCCGCATGCCGCGGGCTCGGCCGCGCTCGTCCGCCAGGCGCACATGTCGTGGAAGGTCGAGGACATCAAGGCCGCGATCGTCAACACCGGTGAGCCCGGTGGCGTCACCGGCCTCGCCGGCCACCGCATCAGCCGTGGCGGCACCGGTCTGATCCAGCCTGCACGCGCAGCTGCGACGCAGGCGATCGCGTACGCCAACGGCGGGTCGAAGTTCGACGTTGCGGTCAGCTACGGCTTCGAGGAGCTGAAGAACGACTTCTCGAAGACGAGGTCGATCAAGCTCCGCAACTTCGGTGACTCCCCAGCGACGTTCAACGTCAGCCAGGAGATCCCGACGACCGGCACGCCGCACACCGTGGGCTTCAACAAGACGAGCGTGACCGTTCATGCGGGCGGGAGCGCCGACGTCGAGGTGACGCTCAAGGTTCCGGCGGCAACGGCCGGGAACGCGAGTGCCTTCCGCGAGGTCGCGGGGCTCGTCAAGTTCACGCCTGCGACGGCGAACGACAACCGCGGCGTCGCGCTCCGCGTCCCGTACTACCTCGTCCCGCGGGCGCTGTCGAGTGTCGAGACCGAGCTCAGCGGCAAGCTGCTGCCCGGTACGACGACCGCCACGGTGTCGAATAAGGCCGACGCCCCGATCGCGGGGAGCGCGGACTTCTACGCTTGGGGCCTCGAGGACAAGAAGGACAAGGGCAAGGTGCCGAACGATGTCCGCGCGATCGGCGTCCAGTCGTTCCCGTTCCCGACCGCGGCAGCGCCGACCCGGCGCCTGCTCGTGTTCGCGGTGAACACCTGGGACCGCTGGTCCAACGCCGCGACGACCGAGTTCGACATCTTCGTCGACGTCGATCCGCAGAACGGCAACGGTGACGACTACGTCGTCGTCGGTGCCGATCTCGGCGCGGTTCAGACCGGAGTGTTCAACGGCCAGCTGGCGGCGTTCGTCTTCAGCACCCGCAGTGCGGGCGCGGTGGTGAACTTCCTCGCCACCGCACCGAGCGATGGCACCACGGCGCTGCTGCCGGTGTTCACGACGGCGATGTGCCGCGCGACCGAGCCGTGCCTGAGCCAGGCGGCCAGCCCGCGGCTGACCTACAACGCCGTTGGCTTCGACGTCAAGGAGGTCGGCGACCCCGACGTCGTCGACGGCCTCGGGCACTACAACCCGTGGAACGAGGCGATCACGACGGGTGGCTTCGCCACCGTCGCGCCTGGTGCCACCGACTCCAGCAACACGGTGACCATCAACGCCGCCGAGTGGGCGCTCACGCCTGCCAGGGGCCTGATGGTCATCAGCACCGACAACAAGAACGGCAAGGACGAGGCGCAGTTGATCGAGGTGGGCAAGAAGAAGTAACGCCTGCCTCGGCGCCTGAAGCACGCGAGAGCCCCCGGCGCCGCCGGGGGCTCTCGCCGTTTGTGATCCGCTAGTCCGTCGGCGGGGCCGGGGTCGATCGTGTCGTGGAACGAAGGCAGGCCGGTGACCGGCTCTGGGCTGATCAGCGACATCGCCTCACGATCGGGCAGCAGCTCGGCGTCCTGCTCCTCGAGCTCGTCATTCCGCTCGTCGAGTGCGTTCGTGTTCGCGTCCTTCTTCATGCCGATGCCTCTACCCGCCGGCCCGATTCCGAACCCCGGCTACCCGGACTCGTCGGCGGGCAGCGCGCCGTAGCGGCGCTTCGAGCTCAGCCGGCCGTCGACGAAGCAGAACTGGTACGCCCCGGTGCCGCCCGCGACGCCGTAGTACCAGCACTCGAGGGCGAGCCCCTCCACGCTCGAGCGCTCGCGGTCCTCGGGCGAGCCGACCAGGGCCTGCAGCGCGTCCGCGCGCATGCCCCCGTGCGCGGCCCCGAACTCGCCGCTCGAGATCTGCTGTCCGCTCTGACCGCCGGCCTGCTCCTCGAGAACCGAGCCGAGATCCTCGCGCAGCCCGGAGGTGCTGTCGAGCAGCGCCGGCGCCGCGGCGACGAGGCCGGCGGTGGCGAGGAGCACGACGACGAGGCGCGTGAGCGTCACGAAGCCCTGTTCGCGTGTCGGGGTATCTCCTCCTCCCCTCTGAGGGACACCATTCCGAAGGGCGTCACCCATCGGATCCCGTCAGGAACGTGTTCCCATCCGGTCAGATCTCGGTTAACCTCTCGGCCACGTTGACGCCGCGTCAGTGGCCGAGGGGGGTCGCTCTCGGTGGCGTCAGGTCGAGAGGAGGAAATGTGAAGGGACTCAAACTTCTTGTCCTCGCTGCGCTCGTGAGCGCGACGGTGGCAGGAGTGTCCTCCGCGGCGGGAGGAGGTGGAGGGGGCGCCACCGGCCTGCAGGAGAGCGCTGGTGTGCCCCTTGGTGTCCAGCAAGGGCTCGTGAACGCCACGGTGGAGCTTGCTGATCCGTCGGTGGCGGAAGCGGCCGCGGCCGGGCAACCTCAACGCGGCGGAGCAGAGGGCTCACAACGCATCGCTGGAGAAGAGTCAGAACGCGATGGCCAAGCAGGTGGCCGCCGCAGGCGCCCAGGAGCTCGGACGCGTCACCAGGGCGCTCAACGCCATCCTGGTGAGGGTCGACCGCTCGAAGCTCGACGACCTGCAGAGACTGCCAGGGGTCGAGTCGGTCGAGATCCTGCGGAACGCCGAGCTCGATCTGAGCGAGACGGTTCCGTACATCGGCGCGACGGCTCTGCAGCAGATGTCGGTCGACGGAACGGGCATCGTGGTTGCCGTCCTCGACTCGGGCATCGACTACACGCACAAGAGCTTCGGTGGGCTGGGAACGGTCGACGCCTACAAGGCGGCGTACGGCACCACGGTCACCGATCCCAAGACCAAGACCACTCGACGGGCTGTTCCCGACGGCCAAGGTCATCGGCGGCTTCGACTTCGTCGGCGAGGCCTGGCCTACCGGCGCAATCGCCGAGGACCCGGACCCGATCGACTGCGGTCCGCAGACGATCCCCGCGCCGTGCGCGGGCGGTCACGGCTCGCACGTCGCCGACATCATCGCCGGCATCAACCCGACGACGGGCAAGGGAGTGGCGCCGGGAGCGAAGATCCTCGCCTACAAGGTCTGCAGCGCGATCTCCACGAGCTGCAACGGCGCGGCGATGCTCAAGGGTGTCGACGCAGCCCTCGACCCGAACGGCGACGGCAACCTCGCCGACCACGCCGACGTCATGAACCTGTCGATCGGCTCGCCCTACGGGCAGGACGAGGACGACATCAGCGAGGCGCTCAACAACGCTGTGCGCGCCGGCATGACGATTGCGCTCTCGTCCGGCAACAGTGCCGACCGGCCGTACATCACCGGCTCGGGCGGCAGCGCGAAGCTGGTGATCAGCACGGCGCAGACGCAGGTGCCTTCGGCCCTGCTCTACCGTCTCGTCACGGCCGCAGGCACCTTCGGGGCTCTGCACCAGCCGTGGGCGGCGGCGCCGACAGCTGTCAGCGGCCCGCTCGTCTACGACACGACGAACACCGGCACGCGCCAGGGTTGCTCGAACGCCGCGGGTGCGAACCCGTGGGTCGGGACGCCGTTCACGGGCAAGATCCTGCTCGTCGACCGCGGAACGTGCGCGGTCAGCCTGAAGGGCGCCAACGGCGCTGCGGCGGGTGCGCTCGCCGTCATCGTCGCCAACAACGTCTCGGCGGCGCCGGGCGACCTGCCGCCGACGTTCTCGTTCGGCGGCGGCGTGCAGACGGTGGCGACCTACACGGTCACGCTCGCCGACGGCAATGCGATCAAGGCGGGGGCGTTGAACCAGAACGCCAGCATCAACCCGGCGAACGCGGCCTCGCTCGTTCGGAACATGGTCTCGTCGTCGTCGCGTGGCCCGGGGATCTCGACCACCCGGATCAAGCCGGACATCGGCGCTCCGGGCGCCTCGCTGTCGGCCGAGGCCGGCACGGGCACGGGCAACACCGCCTTCGGCGGAACCTCGGGTGCCTCACCGATGATCGCGGGCAGCGCCGCGCTACTCCTGCAGGCGTATCCCGACCGTGAGCCGCACGAGATCAAGTCCGTGCTCATGAACACGGCCGAGACCAACATCGGCATCAACCCGGTCGGACTGCCCGGCTTCCTTGCCCCGATCACCAGGATCGGCGGCGGCGAGGTCCGGGTCGACCGTGCGTTCAAGAGCAAGACGGCGGCGTGGGACCGCGAGGACCTCGCCGGCAGCCTCTCGTTCGGCTACCACTCGGTCGCTGAAGGCCCGCACGGCAACGGCTGGGGCAACGACTCCCGCGGGCTCGGCGGGTGGAGCGAAGTGCACACCCGGGTGGTCGTGGTCAAGAACTACAGCAACGCCGCGATCACCTACAACATCATGCCGACCCACCGCTACGCGGCGGATGCGGCGAGGGGCGCGATCGAGCTCGAGGCTCCTGACTCCATCACCGTCAACGGACGGTCGGAGAACCGCTTCCGCGTCACGCTGAAGATCGACGCGAGCAAGCTGCAGGAGTGGGACCTGAACGGCGGGTTCAACGGGGGTGACGGCTACCTCCTCACCGACGAGGAGTACGACGGCTACCTCTGGCTCGACGGCAACGCGCCGGACAGCGACGTCCACCTGGCGTGGCACGTCCTGCCGCGGCGGGCGGCGCTGGTGCAGGCCAACGACGAGCACATCGGCCTCCACCCGCGGACGGCCACCGGCAAGCTCAAGCTGACGAACCACAGCGAGGTGCAGGACGGGACCGTCGAGGTCTTCACCCTCACCGGCTGGAGCCCGCAGCTGCCGAGCAACGTCCTGCCGGGCCCCGGTGACAGCTTCCAGATCGTCGACCTCAAGTCGATCGGCGTCCGCCAGATCAACGTCGGCGCCACGCCGTGGATCGAGTTCGGCATCGACACGTACGGGACTCGGGCTCACCCGAACTACCCGGCGGAGTTCGACATCTTCATCGACTCGAACCGGGACGGGCGGACGAACTTCATCGTGTTCAACGCGGAGAACGGAACCTTCGCTTCGACCGGCCAGAACGTGACACGGATCTTCACGTGCACGTCCGCAGGCGCCGATCCGTGTGCAACGGGGACGTTGGCCACCATCAGCTTCACCGATGCCGACCTGCAGTCCGGCAACGTGATGATGGCGGTGCCGGCGGCCTCGGTCGGGCTAGCGCCCGGCCAGCGGTTCGACTTCGCAGTGGGTGCATTCGATAACTACTTCACGGGTGCGCTCACGGACTCGATCGATGGCATGTCGGCCATCTTCGGAGCGGGTCCGTACTCGCTCTACAAGCAGCTGGACAAGCTTCCCGCAACCTTCGTCGTGCCTGCGGGCGAGACGTGGGATCTGACGGTGAAGCGTGACCGCGCTCCGGTTGGAACCGAGCTCGGTCTCGAGCTGCTGTACCGCAGTGCGGCGGACTCGGATGGCACCGACTCGTCGAGGTACGAGGGCCAGGCCATCTTCATCGGCTAGGCCGAGAGACATCGCAATCGGTGGGAGGGCCGCTTCGGCGGCCCTCCGCCGTTTCTGGGTTCGTTCGTCAGTCGCCGGGTTCGCAGTCGAGCATCACGCGGGCCATGAAGAACGCCCGCGTGCCGGTGGAGCCCCAGGCGCGGATCGCATAGCGCGTGCACCGCGGGATGCCGGCGGCGAAGCGGACGCGGAGCCGACCAGACGCGTCGGCGCGGGCTTGCCGCGTCCAGGTCCGCCCGGCGGAAAGCGTCACGGAGACCGACTCGCGCGGAGCGAAGCGGCGGCCGCTGACGACGACGGGGCGCTCGCTCTCGAGTGCGATCACCGCCTGGCGCGGCGGCGCCGATGCGGCGGTCGAGGCGGCAAGGAGGCCGGCCGCGAGGGCCAGCAGCGCTCCGCCGCCCGGGCGGCTCACGGCGCCGCGGCCGTCGCTGCGTGCCGCTGCTCGTCGGCGCGGTAGGACGAGCGGACGAGCGGCCCGGCGAAGACCGAGCCGAAGCCCATCGCCTCGCCCTGCTCGGCGAGCCGGCGGAACTCGTCGGGGTGCACCCAGCGGTCGATCGGCGCGTGCTTCGCGGACGGCTGCAGGTACTGGCCGATCGTGACGACGTCGACGCCGTTCGCGCGCAGGTCGCGCAGCGTGTCGACGACCTCCTCGTTCGTCTCGCCGAGGCCGACGATGATCCCCGACTTGGTCATGACCGGGTAGTCGGCGAGCTCCTTGGCCCGCCGCAGCAGCCACAGGGCCGTGTCGTAGGAGGCCTTCGCGCCGCGCATGCGGCGGTGCAGGCGCCGCACCGTCTCGATGTTGTGGTTGAACACCTCGGGCCGGGCGGCCAGGACCGTGCGCAGGGCCTCTTCCTCCACGCCCAGGAAGTCCGGCGTCAGCACCTCGACCGAGGCGCTCGGCAGCTTCCGCTTGACGGCGCGGATGGTGGCCGCGTAGTGGCCGGCGCCGCGATCGGGCACGTCGTCGCGATCGACGGACGTGATGACGACGTGCTCCAGCTGCATCTGCGCCGCAGCCTGCGCGAGGCGGAGCGGCTCCAGCGGGTCCGGCGGGTGCTCCGGCTTGCCCGAGTTCACGTAGCAGTAGCGGCACGCGCGCGTGCAGGTGTCGCCGAGGATCTGGAAGGTCGCTGTCCCCCGCCCCCAGCACTCGGAGATGTTCGGGCAGCGCGCCTCCTCGCAGATCGTGTTGAGGCGCTGGCCGTGCAGCAGCTTCTTGACGTCGAAGTAGCGCGAGTCGGCGCTCGGCGCCCGTACCTTCATCCACTCGGGGCGGCGCGGGCGGTCGGCAACGGGCAGCGACGTCTGCATGCGGCTTTCAGTCTAGAGACGGGGCTGCGGCGTGGGCTGCGCGCCGAGGCGAGCTCAACGAGCGGCGAGCGACGCGTGGATCGGCTGCGGCCAGAGTCCCGTAATGCTCTCGGCCGGGAGCGGCTCGAGCTCGAGGCCGAGCACGTCCGCGAGCGCCGCCGCCGCGGCGGGCCGTACCTCGTCGATCGACACGGAGCGACCGAGCTCGCGTGTCACGGTGGTGAACGCGGCTCCTTCGAGCCCGCAGGCCGTGATCCACTCGGTGAACGGCGCCGGGTCGAGGTCGACGTTGAGCGCGTACCCGTGGGTCGTAACCCACTTCGACACGTGGACGCCGATCGACGCGATCTTGCGCGGCGGGCTCAGCAGCCAGACGCCGGTCATGTTGTCGCCCTCCACGCGTACGCCCTCGATGCCGAGCTCGGCCAGCGTGCCGATGAGAGCGTCCTCCAGCATCCGGACGTAGCGCTTGACGTCCTGTCCATGCCGGCGCAGGTCGACGATCGGGTAGGCGACGAGCTGCCCGGGGCCGTGGAAGGTCGACTTGCCGCCGCGGTCGGTCTCGACGATCTCGACCTCCGCATCGGCGGGCAGGTGCAGCTCGCCGGGGTCGGCGCGGCGGCCGAGCGTGACCACGGGCGGATGCTCGACCAGGACGATCGTGTCGGGGATCGCGCCCTGCGAGACAGCCCCGGCCAGCGAGCGCTGGAGCTCCCACGCCTCGCCGTAGGGCGTGCGGCCCAGATCCATGAGGTAGCCCGGTCGCTTCACCGACCGCGAGCGTAGCTGGCCCGATTCAGGCGGGCGCGCGCTCGTCGTAGCGCGGAGCGCCGTCGTCGGGGAGCGTCTCCCAGGCGGCGACCGAGCGCACGAAGATGTGTGCCTCCGGCTTGCGGTCGAACGGCGTGTCGATCGCGGCCAGGCGGACGCTCGCCTGCTCCGACTCCGGCCAGCCGCCGCCGAAGAGATTGGAGCCGCACCGCGAGCAGAAGGTCTTCGCCGACCCTTCGTCCGGCTGGTACGTGACGAGCAGCTCGCGGCCGTCGAGGATCCGGATCCACTCGCTGCGTGCCCGGCCGTTGACGGTGCCTGCGCCGCCCGAGAGCTTCTTGCAGCTCGCGCAGTGGCAGTACGTCGTCTTCAGGAACGGCTCGGTGACCTCGAACGTGACGCCGCCGCAGAGGCAGCTGCCCTCGACCGCGCTCACGAGCCCTCCCCGGCGGGCTGGCCGAACATCCAGCGGTGTCCCTCCAGGTCCTCGGCCGAGTAGAGGCGGACGCCGACGCCGGGGTCTGCTGGCTCGCGGAGGATCGTGGCTCCGGCCGCGGCGGCACGCCGGTGGTGCGCGTCCACGTCGGCGACCTCGACGAAGACCCCGTCGACGACCCACGGATTGTCGAGCCAGCGCGCTGCGTCCTCGCACGACTCGCGGTGGCGGCCGGGCGCAATGTAGGCGGGCGTCGGGTTGGCGACGTAGATGACCGACCCGTCGCCGACGTCGAGCTCCGCGTGCGTCACGCGGCCGTCCTCGGTGTACCGCTCGCCGGCGTTCTCGCGGAAGCCGAACGCCTCGGTCAGCCAGTCGATCGCCGCGGCCGCGTCCTCGTACGCCACCATCGGCACGACCGTCTGGCTCATCGATCTAATAGGCCCCTTCGTCCCAGCTCTCGAGCTTCTCGCGCAGGTCGCGCAGGAACCTGCCGGCGAGCGCGCCGTCGATGAGGCGATGGTCGTAGGTGAGGGTCACGTTCATGATCGGGCGGATCGCAATCACGTCCTGGCCGTACTCGTCCTGCACCACCCACGCGCGCTTGACGACGGCGTAGGTGCCGAGGATGGCCGCCTGCGGCTGGCTGATCACCGGGGTGCCGTGGAACGTGCCGTAGCCGCCGGGGTTGGTGATCGTGAAGGTGCCGCCCTGGACGTCGTCCGGGAGCAGCTTCTTCTCGCGCGCGCGGGCGGCGATGTCGACCACGCCGCGCGCCAGACCGACGAGGTTCAGGCCCTCGGCGTGCTTCAGCACCGGCACGATCAGTCCCTTGCCGTCGGCGAGCTCGACCGCGAAGCCGAGGTTGACGTGGTTGCGCGTGACGATCTGGTCGCCGCGCATCTCGCCGTTCACCCACGGGTACTCGCGCAGCGTCTCGACCACGGCGCGCGCGACGAAGGCCAGGTAGGTGAGGTTGACGCCGTAGGCCTGCTGGAACTCCGGCTTCAGCTTCTTGCGGATCGCGACCACCTTGGTCATGTCGACCTCGATCGCGCTGGTCACGTGGGCGGACGTGTCGAGCGAGCGCCGCATGTGCTCGGCGATGCCGCGGCGCATGGCGTTCATGGGCTCGAACTGCTCGCCGTCTGCGGCAGCCGGCTGGGGGGCCGCTGCCTGCGCCGGAGCCGGTGCAGGAGCCGCAGGTGCCGGCTGAGCGGGCGCCGGCTGCGCCGGCGCGGCCGGAGGCGGTGCCTCGACCGGTGTGGGCGGAGCCGCCGCCGGTGCCTGCGCGGCGCCGCCGGACTCCACGAACGCCAGGATGTCCTTCTTCGTCACGCGGCCGCCGCGGCCGGTGCCCTGAACCGCGCCGACGTCGATGCCGTGCTCGCCGGCGATGCGTGCGACGACCGGCGAGACGAAGCTCTTGCCGTTGCCGGACGGCGCCGCCGCCGGTGCCGGCGCTGTGCGGGCGCGGGGGCGGGCGTCGTCTCGGCGACCGGCGTCGGCGCCGGGGCGGCGTCGCTCGTGGCCGCGCTCGGCGCTGCCGTTTCGGCGTCCGAGGCGGCGGAGGCCTCCTGTGCAGCCTGGGCGGTGGCCGGCTCGGGCGGCGCCTCGGTTTCGCCGCCGCCGGCGGGGCCGCCGATCACGGCCAGCCGGGTGCCGACGTCGACCGTCTCGCCTTCCGGCACGAGGATCTGCGTCAGCGTGCCGCTGCCGGGGCTCGGCACCTCGGTGTCGACCTTGTCGGTCGAGATCTCGAGCAGGGGCTCGTCGGCCTCGACGTGCTCGCCCTCGCTCTTCAGCCACTTGGTGATCGTCCCCTCGCTCACGGAGACGCCCATCTGCGGCATGACGACGTCGACTGCGGTCTCGGTTGCCATCAGGCTTTTCTTTCCCCCACCTTCTCTACTTCAGCCACGTTGATCCGTCGCGGACACATGGCTAGTACTCGTTCAGCTCGCGAAGCCCTGCGAGGACGTCCTCGACCTGCGGGATGAACGCCTTCTCGAGTGGCGGCGAGAACGGCACCGGTGTGTCTGGCGCGGTCACGCGCTTCACGGGCGCGTCCAGGTCCTCGAACGCCTCCTCGGCGATGGTCGCTGCGATCTCGCCGCCGAAGCCGCCAGTGCGCGTGTCCTCGTGGAGCACCAGCACCTTCGAGGTCTTGCGGACGCTCGCGAGCACGCCCTCGCGGTCCCACGGGACGATCGTGCGCAGGTCGAGGATCTCCACCGAGACGTCCTCGCCCTCGAGTTGCTTCGCCGCCTCCTCGGCCGTGTAGACCATCGCGCCCCAGGTCACCAGGGTCAGGTCCTCGCCCTCGCGGTGGACGCGCGCCTGGCCGAACGGCGTCGTATACCGCTCGTCCGGCACGTCCGCCTTGATCCGGCGGTAGAGGTGCTTGTGCTCGAAGAAGAGCACGGGGTTCGGATCCTCGATGGCGCTGACGAGCAGCCCCTTGGCATCCTCGGGCGTCGCGGGGCAGACGATCTTCAGGCCCGGGATGTGCGCGAACGAGCTCTCCGGGTTCTGGGAGTGGAACGGCCCACCCGAGAAGCCGCCGCCCGAGGGCAGCCGCACCACGATCGGAATCGGCGTCCCGGCGCGGTAGTGCTGCTTGGCGGCGACGGTGACGAGGTGGTCCCAGCCGCAGGAGATGAAGTCGGCGAACTGCATCTCGGCCACAGGGCGCATGCCCATGATCGCGGCGCCTGTGCAGCCGGCGATGATTGCGGTCTCCGAGAGCGGCGCGTCGATCACGCGCCAGGGCCCGAACTCCTCCTGGAAGCCGAGCGTCACCTTGAACGCGCCGCCGTAGACGCCGACGTCCTCGCCGAAGACGAACACGCGGGGGTCGCGTCGCATCTCCTGGCGGAGCCCGTCGGAGATCGCCTGCAGGTACGTGCGCTCGGCCATGCCTACTTGTGGTGCGGGGTGTCGAGCTCTTCGGGCGTCGCGTAGACACCCTCTGTGACGCTGGCCGGATCGGGCAGCGACGACTCCTCGGCGCGGCGCAGTGCGTCGTTCATCAGCTTCTTGACGCCGGTCGCGATCTCGTCCTCCTCGTCGTCCGTCAGCTCAGCGTTCTCGCGCAGCCAGCTGCGGAAGCGCTCGATCGGATCGCGCGCCGCCCACTCCTCGAAGAGCTCCTTCGGCACGTAGAAGGCGTCGTCATGGACGGCATGGCCCTCCATGCGCAGGGTCTGGCACTCGATCAGCGTCGGCCCGCCACCCTCGCGCGCCTTCTCGATCGCGCGCTTGGCCTCGCGGTACACAGCCAGGACGTCCGTCCCGTCGACGACGACCCCGTCGAAGCCGTAGGCCTCGGCGCGGTCGGCGAGATTGGCGCACGCGTACTCGAGGTGGGTGGGCGTCGAGTAGGCCCACTGGTTGTTGTCGCAGATGAACACGACGGGGAGGCGGCGCACGCCGGCGAGGTTCATGCCCTCGTGGGTGTCGCCGCGGGCCGAAGCCCCTTCGCCGAACCAGGCGACCGCGACGCGGCGCTCGTCCCGGATGCGGAAGGCGAGCGCGCAGCCGACCGCGACCGGGAGCATCGCCGGCAGGTGGCTGACCATCGCGATCAGCCCGAGGTTCTGGTCGGCCATGTGCACGTTGCCGTCGCGCCCCTTCGTCGGCCCGTCCTCGCGGCCCATGTACTGGGCGTAGATGCGCCAGGGCTCGACGCCGCGCGTCACGTGGACGCCCATGTCGCGGTGCAGCGGCGTGCCGACGTCCTCCGGGCCCATCGCCGTGGCGACGCCGACCGACGCGGCCTCGTTGCCGCGTCCGGTGTAGAACGATCCCGGGATCTTGCCCTGCTTGTAGAGCGTGTGGCCGCGCTCCTCGATCGAGCGCGTGATCAGCATGTTGCGGTAGACGCCGAGCAGGTCCTCACGGTCGAGGCCCGCCTCACGGACCTCGCGGAACGACGTGACCGGCTCGGCTGCGCGGGCTATCGCCATGGGCGCGGACACTCTAGTGAATCCGCTGCGTCTCCGTGGCCGGACCGCATCTCGTGCCGACGGGCGAAACCGGGCCACTCTAGCTCAGAGCCCAACTAGAGTCGCTGTAGCCCGAGTACAGTCGAGGCGTGTCGAGCCCCGGCGAACTGGCTCAAGGAGGAGCGCCGCAAGACGCTCGGCGACTGGGTCGCCTTCTGCCTGCAGTGCGGGTTCGCGCAGCGCTACTTCGAGGACTGGGAGCAGGAGCTGCCCGCGACCTGCCCGCAGTGCGCAGGCGAGATGCGGTCGCGCTGCCCGGCGTGCGACGCCCGCTTCAGCTCCGTCTTCGCCGTCGAGTGCGAGGCGTGCGGCGGTGAGCTGCGCCCGCCCGAGCAGTTCGGCACGCGCATCCGCAAGCCGCCGCGCACGCGAGCGGCCGGCGGCTCGACCTAGCGCCCGACGCGAATCTGCGAGAAGCGGATGACCGTGACCGTGTCGGTGCCGATCACCTCACGGTTGTAGAGCTGGCTCAGCCACCCGCCATGTCTTCCCAGCGGCGGATCTCGGGGTTGTCGTGCTCGATCTCGCGCGGCGAGAGCTCGAGCAGCTGCTTCACCTCGACCTTGTCGATGACCGCGTCGAAGATCTTGTCGCGGGGGCTGAAGCGCGTGCCGCACAGCACCGACACGACCATGCCCTTGCGGTACTTGGCGGACTTGTCGCCGACCCGGATGGTCGCAGTCTTGCGCTGGGTGCGGAGCTGATCCGCGACCATGGGTGAGTAGAAGTTCAGGGCGTACATGGGTTCCACGGGAGGGCTCGGAGCCGGACGATCATAGAGCGTCGTCGGCGAGTCGGTCTCTCGCCTTGAGGGCCATGTCCCGCTCGCCGCGGTACGCGAGCAGTCGCGGAGCCTCGTCGAGCGGCAGCCAGCGCGCCTCCGCGACCTCGTGGGCGTGCTCCGCGCGGGACGTCGCCGATCCGCCCACCGGTCGCGCGGACGAGGTAGAAGCTCACCACCTTGAAGATGCGCATCCCCGCGCGCGTGTAGACGTAGCGGACGTCGCCGAGCTTCTCGACGAGCTCGCCGCGCAGTCCCGTCTCCTCCTGCACCTCCCGCAGGGCCGTCTCGGCGGCCGGTCCTCACCCGCCGCCACCAGCCCTTTCGGCAGCGCCCAGACGCCGTCGGGCTTGCCGCCGGGCCGGATCGCCGCCAGCCACCAGCGGCCGCGAAGCCGCCGCACGACGACGGCGCCGGAAGAGATCTCGCGAGGCACGGGTGAGTTTGTAACAGCTACGGCACGCAGGAGCTTGCAGAAGTGGCCAGAACGCCGCTAGAATGCCCTGGCACTCACCAGACAGAGTGCCAAGTCTTGTCACAAAGTCTCAACAGGGAGGTTCGGGATGGACCTGCAGCCACTTGGCGATCGGCTGATCGTCGAAGTGATCGACGAGGAGGAGACCACGTCGAGCGGCATCGTCCTTCCCGATACGGCGAAGGAGAAGCCGCAGCGGGGCCGCGTCCTCGCCGTCGGTCCCGGTCTCGCGGGACGAGGACGGCGAGTACATCAAGATGGACGTCGACGAGGGCGACGAGGTCATCTTCTCGAAGTACGGCGGCACCGAGATTCGGGTCGGCACGCGACGACGTGCTGATCCTGCGCGAGAGCGACGTGCTGGCGAAGGTCGTCGGCACCCGCGAGCCGGCCGGCGCGGCCGCGTAGTCATAGCAGAGGAAGGAAGGCATGGCACACAAGGAGCTCAAGTTCAACGAGGAGGCCCGCCGTTCGCTCGAGCGTGGGGTCAACATCCTCGCCGATGCAGTCAAGGTGACGCTCGGCCCCAAGGGCCGCTACGTCGTGCTGGACAAGAAGTTCGGCGCACCGACGATCACCAACGACGGCGTCACCATCGCGCGTGAGATCGAGGTCGAGGACGTCTTCGAGAACCAGGGCGCGCAGCTCGTCCGCGAGGTCGCGACGGCCACCAACGACGTGGCCGGCGACGGGACGACGACCGCGACCGTGCTCGCCCAGGCGATCGTGCGCGAGGGCCTGAAGAACGTCGCCGCCGGCGCCAACCCGATGGCGCTCAAGCGCGGCATCGAGACGGCCGTCGACGCGGTCACGGAGAACCTGAAGTCGCAGTCGAAGGAGATCTCCGGCAAGGAGGACATCGCCCGCGTCGCCGCCATCTCGTCGCGTGAGCGCGAGATCGGCGACGTGATCGCCGACGCGATCGACAAGGTCGGCAAGGACGGCGTCGTGAACGTCGAGGAGGGCCAGACCTTCGGCCTCGAGCTCGAGTTCACCGAGGGCATGCAGTTCGACAAGGGCTACCTGTCGCCGTACATGATCACCGACTCCGAGCGCATGGAGGCCGTGCTCGAGGACCCGTACATCCTCGTCGCCAACCAGAAGATCGGTGCGGTCAAGGACCTGCTGCCGATCCTCGAGCAGGTCATCCAGGCGGGCAAGCCGCTGCTGATCGTGGCCGAGGACGTCGAGGGCGAGTCGCTCGCGACGATCGTCGTCAACAAGCTCCGCGGCACCTTCCAGGCCGTCGCCGTCAAGGCGCCCGGCTTCGGTGACCGCCGCAAGCGCATGCTCGAGGACATCGCCATCCTCACGGGCGGCGAGGTCATCACCGAGGAGATGGGCCTCAAGCTCGAGAACACGAAGCTCTCGCAGCTCGGCCGCGCCCGCCGCGTCGTCGTCGACAAGGACTCGACGACGATCATCGACGGCGCCGGCGAGAGCGAGGCGATCAAGGGCCGGATCAAGCAGATCAAGTCCGAGATCGAGACGACCGACTCCGACTTCGACCGCGAGAAGCTGCAGGAGCGGCTGGCGAAGCTGTCCGGCGGCGTCGCGGTGGTCAAGGTCGGTGCCGCCACCGAGACCGAGATGAAGGAGAAGAAGCACCGCGTCGAGGACGCCGTCCAGGCGACCCGGGCCGCGCTCGAGGAGGGCATCGTGCCCGGCGGCGGCGTGGCGCTTCTGAACGCCGTCGACTCGATCGACCTCAAGAAGTACGAGGGCGACGAGCGCACGGGCGCTCAGATCATCCGCCGCGCGCTCGAGGAGCCGATCCGCCAGCTGGCCGAGAACGCCGGCCTCGAGGGCTCCGTCGTCGTCGACAAGGTCCGCTCGGCCGAGACCGGCCAGGGCCTGAACGTCGACACCGGCGAGGTCGAGGACCTGGTCAAGGCCGGGATCATCGACCCGACGATGGTCACGCGCTCGGCGCTGCAGAACGCCGCGTCGATCGCGAAGAACATCCTCACCACCGAGGCGGTCGTCGCCGAGGCCCCGGAGAAGCACCCCATGGGCGCCGGCGCCGGCATGCCCGACATGGGCGAGATGATGTAACCAGTCGCTTCGGCGACAGCTGATCTGCCCGAGGGGCCGGCTATCCGCCGGCCCCTCGTATTTCCGCCGCACACGTCGCCTGTCCTCGAGCACGGCGCGCGGTGCCGGACGGATTGGGTCTAAGGCGGTTCGTAGTTCGCAGTTCCCGGCGAAGGCTGCCCAGCTTCGCGCGGGCGGACCTTCGGCGAAGAAACGGCGCCCCGTGAGGCGCCGTTCTGTTTCTAGAAAGAGAAACGGCGCTGAGGGAGCGCCGTTTCGAGGGGATGGGGAGGGGTTGTAGGTCTCTTATCGACCGTCTCCCGCCGGGCTTAACCACCCCGAACGAGGGATTCGAACGGACGGGTTGGCGCAGGTTGTGGCCGGTTCTGCAAGGAAAGTGAGGACCGCGCCTCCCCTCGAACGAGGGATCCGCGCAGCTCGGCTAGAACCCGTAGCGCTCTTCCTTCCAGTAGTCGGCGTCGTTGTGGTAGCCGTAGCGCTCCCAGAAGCCCGGTTCGTCCGCCGCGCTCAGCCGCAGCCCGCGCAGCCACTTCGCGCTCTTCCAGAAGTACCGCGACGGGATCACGAGCCGCAGCGGGTAGCCGTGCTCGGGCTCGAGCGGCTTGCCGTCGGCCTCGTAGGCGAGCAGCGCGTTCTCGTCCTCGAGCGCCGCGATCGGCACGTTGGCCGTGTAGCCCTGCTCGGCCTCCGCGATCAGGAAGAGGGCGGTCGCCTTCGGCCGGACGCGCTCGGCGAGCACGCTCCAGTGGACGCCTTTGAAGGTCGTGTCGAACCGGCTCCAGCGCGTGACGCAGTGGATGTCGATCGTCACCTCGCGGCTCGGCAGCGCCGTGAACTCCTCCCACGAGAGCGTGAGCGGCTCCTCGACCTCGCCGTGAACCGTGAAGTCCCAGGTGCTCAGATCCGTGCTCGGAACGCTGCCCGCGTGGAGCACCGGCCACTTCTCGGTCAGGTACTGCCCGGGCGGGAGCCGCGCCGGGTCGTACCCCTGCGCCCGGAGCTTCTCCTCGACCTTCGAGCGGAAGAGCGGCATCGCGTTCCTACACTAATCGCATGGATTCGGCCAACGTGACGGGCTGGGCGCGCCGCGCGCGCGACTACGTCGGTGTGCGAGGCCCGGACGCCGCCGAGTACCTCCAGCGGATGCTCTCGAACGACGTCGAGGCGATTGCGCCGGGCGAGTCGTGCGAGGCGCTGCTGCTCACGCCGAAAGGCCGGTTGATCGCTCCGCTCGTCGTCCTGCGTCGGGGCGAGGCCGACTACCTGCTCCTGACCGAGGAGGGCCTCGGTGAGGTGTTGGGGCACCAGCTGCGACGGGCGCGGTTCGCGGCCAAGGTCGAGATCGAGCCGGAGGAGCACGACACCGTGGTCGTGCTCGGCGAGGCCGCCTCCCGGCGAGCACGCGGTCGCCACGCGCGACTACGGCGTGCCGGCGTGGGAGCTGCTCGATACTGCCGCTCCCGGCGCGGAGCTCGATCCTGCGGAGCTCGAGCGCCGACGGATCGACACGGCGACGCCGCGGTGGGGACGCGAGCTTGACGAGCGAGTGCTGCCGGCCGAGGCGGGTCTGGTCGAGCGGGCGGTCAGCCTGACCAAGGGCTGCTATCCGGGGCAGGAGCCGATCGCGCGCCTCCATTACCGCGGGCATGCGAACCGCACGCTGCGGCGGCTCAGGATCGACGGCGTCGACCCCGTCGGGTACGACGCGGAGCTGCAGCTCGGCGACAAGACCGTCGGCCGCGTGACGAGCACGGTTCGCGACGGCGACTGCCTGCTGGCACTGGGCTACGTCCGCACGGAGGTCCCGGAGGACGCGGCGCTGTCCGCCGAAGGCCGAGCCGTTCGCCTCAGCTAGTCGCTCGCAGATGGAGGAGGCCGGCCGCGGTCGGCGCGAACCCGCAGGCGCCGAAGTAGAAGGGCGCCAGGTCGTCCTCGAAGTCGACTTCGAGCCACTCGCAGCCGGCGCTCCTGGCGTGGTCCGCCGCGATCCGGACGAGCTCGGTGGCGATCCCTTGCCGCTGGTAGTCGGGGCGCACCTTCGTGTCGAGCAGGAACGCGTGGTCGCCGCCGTCCCAGGCGACGTTCACGAAGCCGACGAGTGCGCCGTCCGAGGTCCTCGCACTGACCCATCCGAGGCTGTGTGGCCGGATGCGGTCCCACCAGCCCGCTTCGCCCCGCGCGCCGTGTGACTCGGTGAGGGTGACGAGCTCCGCGTCGCCGACATCGTCACGCCATGCGAAATGCACGCCCGCCGCCACGCGGAGATCATGCACGGCCGGAGCTCGCGGCCACGCGAAACGCGGCGCGTCTCCGGCGGCGATGCGCCCGGCATGATTCGAACATGCGACCTCTGCCTCCGCAGGGCAGCGCTCTATCCCCTGAGCTACGGGCGCGCGGGCGACCAGTGTAGCCGCCGGTCTTCGAGGCCTCCGCGTAGGCTGCCGCCATGCGACGCGCGCTCGCCGGGCTCGCGCTGACGTTGGTTCCGGTGAGCGGCGCCCCGCCTCCCTCGCCCGTGTCTCCAGGCGGCGCGATCGCCTTCGTGCGCGAGGATCCGCGCTCGGCCGAGCCCAATGCCGGCGTGGACATCTGGCTCGTCCGCGCGGACGGCGCGCCCCCGAGTCGCCTGGTGGCCGGCCTCGGACATGACGAGCAGCCCGCCTGGTCTCCTCGGGGGGGCCGCATCGCGTTCGCACGGACTTTCTACGACCGCGACGACCCCGACGTCCTGCGCTCGATCGACGTCTGGGTTGCCGAGCCTCGTCGGCACCGCAACATCACCCGTGACAGCGGCTCGTCATCACCCTCGTGGTCTCCGAGCGGGAATCAGGTTGCGGTCGCCCGGGGCGACGGCGTCGTCAAGCTCGACGCGGACGGACGGCACAAGGTGCGGATCGCCAGGCGCGACGATCCGGGAAGGCCGGCCTGGTCGCCGGACGGCCGGAGCGTCGCGTTCACCACGCCGGGCGAGCTGCGTCTCGTCGGAGCAGGGGGCGGCGGCGAGCGGTTGCTTGCGCGAGGCGCCGGATCGGGCACCGAGGTGTCCTGGTCGCCGGATGGACGATTCATCGCTTTCACGGCACGCAGGGACGGAGTTACGGGCGCCTACGTCGTGGCGGCTCGCAAGGGCCGCCCCCGCCTCCTCGCGCGCGACTACGTGGATCCCGTGTGGGCTCCCGACGGTCGCACGATTGCTGTCGTGCGCGAGGGAAGCCCGCGGGACGGCGGTATCTTCCTCGTCGGGGCCCCGCAGGGCGTGCCGCGCCGGCTCACGCGCGGCTTCGACAGCGAGGTCTCGTGGTCGCCGGATGCGAGCTGGCTCGCTTTCAAGCGGGGGCTCGACGGGGACATCTACATCGTGCGTGCGAGCGGCGGCGGCTTGCGCAACCTGACCCGTACGCCGCGGCTCGACGAGCGCGAGCCTGCGTGGCGCCTGCGGTAGCCCGCAGGGGGGAACGGGGCGACGACCGCCGAATCCTGGCCCGTGGCCGAGACGCCCGACCACCTGACGCTCTCGCGCCATCGTGACCTGCACGGGCGCGAGCGCCGACCGGTCACGCGCTGGATCCTGCTCGGGGCGATCGGCCTCTTCTGCGGCCTCGGCCTGCTGAACGTCTTCGGACAGCGCCCGGCCACGGACACGCTTTCCAGCCACGCCGCGCGTCTCGAGGTCTACTCGCCGCACCGGCTTCGCGGAGGGCTCATCTACATGTCTCGCTTCACCATCGAGGCGCGGCAAGAGATCGAGAACGCGACCCTCGTTCTCGATCCCGGCTGGCTCGAAGGGATGACGCTCAACACGCTCGAGCCGGCTCCCGTCGGCGAGGCCAATCGCGACGGCCGCCTGGCGCTCGAACTCGGGCGGGTGCGCGCCGGCACCAAGCACGTGTTCTTCATGCACTTCCAGGTGAACCCGACCAACGTCGGCCGCCGGCCCGCGGACGTCGACCTCTTTGACGGCGACACCCATCTCTTCCACATCGATCGCACCGTGACGGTCTGGCCCTGATGGACATCGTCGTCCGGGCGATCGTCGGCTTCTTCTTCGTCCTCTTCCTGACCCGCGTCGTCGGCCGGCGCGAGCTGAGCTCGCTCGAGCCGTTCGACCTGATCCTGCTGATCATGATCGGTGACCTCGTGCAGCAAGGGATCACGCAGAACGACTTTTCCGTGACCGGCATGCTGCTCGTCGGCTCGACGATCGCACTGCTCACGGTCTTGGTCTCGTGGAGCAGCTTCCGCTTCCCACGCCTGCGGCCCGTCATCGACGGGGAGCCGGTGATCGTGGTTGAAGACGGCAAGCCGATCGAGCGGAACCTGGCGCGGAACAGGATCACGCTCGAGGAGCTCGCTGCGGCTGCCCGCATCGAGCAGATCGCGTCGATCGGCGACGTTCGCTGGGCCGTCCTGGAGACCGGCGGCAAGATCAGCTTCATCCCCAAGTAGCCGTGCCGCTCTACCTCACCGAGGCCGACGTCGAGCAGCTGCTCGATCCCGCAGCAGCCGTGGAAGCTGTGGAGGGCTCATTCCGCCGGCAGGCGGCCGGCGCGGTCGAGAATCGCCCGCGGTACCGGCTCGGCCTCGACGAGGGCCGGCTGGCCGTGATGGCGGCCGCAGACCTCGAGCTCGGGTACGCGGGCGCGAAGGTGTACAGCGCCTTCGCCGGCGGTGCTCGCTTCTGCGTGCTCCTCTTCGACGCGTCGAAGCCGGAGCTCTGCGCCGTTCTGGAGGCGGACGGGCTCGGTCGCCTGCGCACGGGAGCGGCGAGCGGGGTGGCCGCCCGCTGGCTCGCGCGAGACGGTGCGAGAACGCTCGGCGTCATCGGCTGCGGCTGGCAGGCGCGCGGCCAGGTGGAGGCGATCCGGGCGGCCGTGCCCGCCATCGAGGAGGTCGTCGCCTACTGCCGGACTCCGGAGCGTCTGGCCGAGTTCTGCCAGCAGGTCGGGGCGACGCCGGGAGAGAGTCACCGCGACCCGGCCGAGCAGGATGTCGTAGTCACGATCACGACCTCGCGTGACCCGGTCCTGCGCGGCGAGTGGCTACGCGCCGGCGCGCTCGTCTGCGCGGCCGGCGCCAACAACGGCGTCTCCCGCGAGCTCGACAACGTCGTCCTGGAGCGCGCCCACCTCGTCTGCTGCGACTCGCTGGAACAGGCGCGCGTCGAGTCGGCGGATCTGCGCGAGCCCGTCGACAGCGGGGTGCTCGACTGGCTCGAGGTCCACGAGCTGTGCGAGGTCGTCGGCGGCGAGGTCCCCGGCCGGCAGAGCGACGCCGACATCGTCGTCTTCAAGTCGAACGGCATCGCCGCCTGGGACGTCGCAGCCGCGGCGGCGGTGTACGAGCGCGCCCGCGCGGCGGGCGCCGGCGTTCAGCTCTAGAGCTCGGCCTTAGCCCGCTCGACGACGCCCTCGCCGAGGGCGCGGATCACCTGCGGGTTGTCGAGCAGCCGCTCGCGCTGCTCCGGCGTGGTGCGGTTGCGGATGTAGGGATCCTCGAGGATCTCGGCGAGCGTACGACCGCGCTCGTGCTCGCGGATCACGTAGGTCGCGAGCCGGTCGAGCTGGTTGCCGTCGCGGTTGAAGAGCGCGGCGAACGGGTTGCGGAAGAAGCCGCTGAGCTTGCTCACCGCCGCGATGGTAGAGGAATGGTCGCGCCGCATATGATCGGGACCGTGCGCCAAGCCTCACCGGGCGTGTTCGCGGAACGGGTGGTCGAGGGAGTCGACGACGGCGGCGTGCGGGAGCGGGTCGTGATCTGGATCGAGCGCCGCCCGGGTGCCGTGTGGGCGGTCGGCCGTGCGGTCAACCCCGAGTTTCCCCCCGGCGCCTCGCCGCGGCCGAGCGGGTTCATCTTCGAGGGGTACGAGCTCGAGGACGCGCTCGAGGCCGCGAACGGCGCGCTCAGCGACGACCTGCGCGTCTCGGCCCAGGACGGCAAGTCCCAGGACGTCGACCTCTTCGCGCGCGAGGAGCTCCTCAAGCCTCTCGAGCGCTGGTTCTTCGGCCACCGTTAGCGCCACTGGCCGGCGCGGGCTTCCGCCGGGAAGCCCGGCTCCGCCCGCGCCTGCCGCCGCTGGACTGCAGGATCGGCGCGGTGCGGCGCTTGTCCGTACCCCGAGTACTGTCCGGCGCGCCGCCCCACGCCGCTCCTTTGCCAGCGACGGCCCAGAGGCGCTACCGGGGCGGTCCGACGGTGCGAGGCATGGCGCTGTTCACTCGCCGAGATCGGAAGGCCGAGGACGTTGTTGCATGACGTAGACCGCTCACATCCGTTTCCCGCTCCGAGCGACCAGTTGGACCGGTCCCTGCCGCGCGGTGCTCGGGGTCGTTGGTAGCGTCGCGGCCGGTGCAGATCCGCCTCGGCCACAGTCCCGATCCCGACGACGCGTTCATGTTCTGGGGCATCGCCTCCGGCGATGTCGACCCGGACGGCTTCGAGTTCGAGCACGTGCTCGCCGACATCCAGTCGCTGAACGAGTGGGCGCTCGAGGGGCGCCTCGAAGTGACCGCGCTGTCGCTGCACGCATACCCGTTCGTCCAGGACAGCTACGTGCTCCTGCCGCACGGCGCCAGCATGGGGGCCGGGTACGGGCCGATCGTCGTCTCGCGCGACAAGATGACCCAGGAGGACCTGGCGGACGCCGAGATCGCCGTGCCGGGACGCATGACGACAGCCTTCCTGCTCCTGCGCCTGCTGCTCGGGGGGTTCAACTTCCGCGAGGTGCCGTTCGACCAGATCATGGGCGAGGTGCAGGCTGGCCGCGCCGACGCGGGGCTGCTCATTCACGAGGGCCAGCTCACGTACGCGGCCGAGGGCCTGCACAAGGTGGTCGACCTCGGCGAGTGGTGGCTGCTCGAGACCGGGCTGCCGCTTCCGCTCGGCGTGAACGTCGCCCGCCGCGACCTCGGCGAGGTCGCGTTGCGGCGGCTCTCGCGGGTGCTGGAGGCCTCGATCCGCGCCGGGCTCGACAACCGCCAGGAGGCGCTCGACTACGCGCGCCGCTGGGCGCGCGGAATGCCCGAGGACCTCACCGACCGGTTCGTCGGCATGTACGTGAACGAGCTCACGTGCGACTACGGCGAGGAGGGCCGCCAGGCGGTCACCGAGCTGCTCAAGCGCGGCGAGGCGGCCGGCGCCTTCACCGCGCCGGTCCGCCTCGAGTTCGTCGCGTAATTACACCGCCCGCCGGCCGGACAGCAGTCCGACGACGAGCACGACCAGCGCCACGATCAGCAGCAGCCACAGCAGGTTGTGGATGAGCACGCCGCCGCCCACCGCGGCGAGCAGCAGCAGGATCAGGATCACGATCAGCAAGCCGGACACGTCTTCCTCCCTTCGAGTACTCGGCAGCAGTACCCCGGTGTCCGCCGAGTCAATCCCGCCTGGCGACCCTCCTAGACTGACGCCGTGACTCGGGCCGTCGTCCTCTCGGCCGTGCGGACGCCGGTCGGGCGCTACGGCGGTGCGCTCGCCGGCGTCCGGCCCGACGACCTCGCAGCGGTGGCGATCGCGGCTGCGGTCGAGCGGGCGGGGATCGATCCCGGCGAGGTCGAGGACGTCTACCTCGGCTGCGCGAACCAGGCGGGCGAGGACAACCGCAACGTCGCCCGCATGGCCGCGCTGCTCGCCGGGCTGCCGCAGTCGGTGGCAGGCGTCACCGTCAACCGGCTCTGCGCCTCGGGTCTGTCCGCCGTGGTCTCGGCGTGCCATGCGGTCGTCGCGGGAGACGGCGATCTCTTCGTGGCGGGCGGCGTGGAGTCGATGTCGCGCGCTCCGCTGGTGCTCCCGAAACCCGACCGGCCCTTCCCGCGCGGGAACCAGACCGCGTGGGACACGACGCTGGGCTGGCGCTTCCCGAACCCGAGGCTCGAGGCGATGTTCCCGCTCGAGTCGATGGGCGAGACGGGCGAGAACGTCGCCGAGCGCTGGGATGTCTCCCGCGAGGACCAGGACGCCTTCGCGCTCGAGTCGCAGCGGCGCTGGGCGGCGGCCGACTTCGAACCGGAGCTCGTCGCCGTCGAGGACCTCGAGCGGGACGAGCATCCACGCCCGGACACGACACCGGACAAGCTGGCGGCGCTGAAGCCGGCCTTCAGGCCCGGCGGCACCGTCACGGCCGGCAACTCGAGCGGGCTCAACGACGGCGCAGCTGCGCTCGTGGTCGCAAGCGAGGAGCGGGCCCGCGCGCTCGGAGCCGAGCCGCTCGGCGCCTTCGCCGGCGCCGCCGTCGCCGGGGTCGATCCGACCGTCATGGGCATCGGGCCGGTGCCGGCGGTGCGCAAGCTGCTCGAGCGGACGGGCGTGTCCGTTGACCAGCTCGACCTGGTCGAGCTGAACGAGGCATTCGCGTCGCAGAGCCTGGCGGTGATCCGCGAGCTCGGCCTCGACCCTGCCAGGGTGAACGTCAACGGTGGTGCGATCGCCATCGGCCACCCCCTTGGCATGAGCGGCGCGAGGCTGGTCGTCACGCTGCTGCACGAGCTGCGCAGACGGGGTGGCCGCTACGGCCTCGCGACCCTCTGCGTCGGCGTCGGCCAGGGCCAGGCGGCCCTGTTCGAAGGCCTTACCTGAGCTTCAGGAATCGCACAGAGAGCAGGTGCGTTAATGCGCACATGCGGACGCTGCTGCTCTTCGTCGTAGGCGGGCTGCTCATACTGTCGGGCTCGGCCGGTGCTGCCTCGCAGGCCGCGCCGCGCACGCTTGTCTCCGCGCAGACGCGCATCACCGCGTTCGGGCAGGACGGCCGCTACATCGCCTGGTCGACGGTCGACCGGTCCTGCCACGACGTCGTCAGGCTGCGCGACCTTGCGCGGGGCAGGACCTTCGTGCTGACGCGACCCGGCACGCCCGGCTGCCGCATGACTGCCCCGGTGCGCCAGCTCGCGGTCGCCGGCAGCGGCGGCGAGGGCCGCGCGCTCTGGACGCGCTACGAGACGGGGAACAACGCCTACCACTGGCTCTTCGCCGGCTCGTCACGCTCACGGGAGCGTGAGGCGGGGCTCGTCACCAAGCCGACGGACGAGGAGCTGCACGTGCCGCTCGCGGGCAACGCCGCCTTCCTGGGCTACGGCTGGTCGCACGTCGCGGACGACAAGGAGGCGGGCATTCCGTACACCGTCCTCGACGGCGGCGTGGCTCGCATCGGTGCCGACCTGCAGCCGACCGTCGAGCGGTTGCTTCCTCCTGCTGCCATGCTCGCAGCCGGCGGCGGACGGGTCGCGCTCGTCCCGCGCGGCGACCTCCACCAGCCCACGAGCCCGCGGCAGCAGCTGCGAGATGTGCACGTACTGAGTGGGTCGACGCTCGAGCCCCTCGGCCGCGTGGGCGCGGGCGGCGCGATCCAGGCTGTCGCCGTCTCGGCGACCACACTCGCCGTCCTCGTCGGCAACACCGTCGAGACCTACGACCGAAGCGGGCGGCTCAGCACACGTGCGGCCGTGCCCGCCAGGGCCGTGCGTGACTTGGAGCTCGCCGGCTCCCGGGTCGTCTATCGCGTCGGACGGTCGATCTACGTTCTCGGCCGGCGGGCACCCGTCGCCGTCGCCAGTTCCGAGCCGATCGGGCTGTCGGCCGACGGCTCGCGGCTGACCTGGGCCGAGAACGTGGCAGGGCGCGGACGGATCCGTGCCCTCACGCTTCCCTAGCTCGTCGGCGGCCTGACGTAGATGACGCCCTCGTGCTTCACGGGCACGAAGGGCCCCCCGAGCTCGAAGACGACCTTCTCCACCGAGGCGAGCACGTCGTCGCACGCGGTGTCGCCGTCACCGTCCGCGCACAGAATCTTGATGTCGAGCTCGCCCTCGGGCTCGGCCGGGAGGCCAGCCTCGACGAGAAGCTCCAGCAGCCGGTCGTGGTCCGGAATCCGAGCGGCCTCAACCTGAACCGTTTCGGTCATGCGAACGCGCTACCCGCATCGATGCGCCCGCAAACGGCACGGCGTTAGAGTCCCGGCGTGGCCGTCACCGCCCAGCGCGAGTTCGGACTGTTCATCAACGGCGAGCCGGCCGAGCCGGCGAACGGCGAGATCGTCGAGCTCAGGGAGCCGGCAACCGGCGAGCCGCTGGCCCGCGCGGCGATGGCCTCGGAAGCCGACGTCGACCGCGCCGTCGAGGCGGCACATGCCGCGCTCGCGGGACCCTGGGGCAAGACCCCGCCGACGGAGCGCTCGCGACTGCTGCACGCACTCGCCGACGCCATGCTCGCGAACCGGAAGGAGCTCGCCGAGCTCGAGTCGCGCAACGTCGGCAAGGCGATCTCCTCGGTCAAGGCCGAGCTGCACCAGGGCGCCGAGAACTTCCGCTTCTACGCGGGCGCGATCAGCTCGATCGCCGGCACGTCGCTGCCGATCGGCGGCTCACTGCACGCGTACACGCTGCGCGAGCCGGTCGGCGTGGTCGGCCAGATCGTGCCGTGGAACTACCCGCTCTCGATGACGACCTGGAAGCTCGCACCGGCGCTGGCTGCCGGGTGCGCCGTCGTGCTCAAGCCCGACGACAAGACGCCCCTCACGGCTATCCGGCTGGCCGAGCTCGCCGGCGAAGTCGGGTTCCCGCCGGGCGTGATCAACATGGTGCCCGGGCCGGGCCCGACCATCGGCGCCCACCTCGTCCGGCACCCGGGCATCGGCAAGGTCGCTTTTACGGGCTCGACTGCGACCGGGGCCGAGGTCATGCGCATGGCCGCCGACGGGCTCAAGCGGATCATCCTCGAGCTTGGCGGCAAGAGCCCGAACCTGATCTTCGCCGACGCGGATCTGGATCAGGCCGTCCCGAGCGCCGCCTGGTCGATCTTCTACTCCGCCGGCCAGAGCTGCGAGGCGCGCTCGCGCGTCCTTGTCGAGGCGAGCATCTACGACGAGGTCGTCGAGCGGCTGACGCAGGCAGCGCAGCGGGTGGCCGTCGGCGATCCGCTCGACCCCGAGACGCAGATGGGTTCGCTGATCTCCAACCAGCACCGTGATCGCGTCCACGGCTTCGTCGAGCGCGGGCGCGGCGAGGGCGTCGAGGTGACCACCGGTGGCTCACCGGCCGACGGGCCGGGCGCCTTCTACCCGCCGACGGTGCTCGCGGCGGTCGACAACGCCATGGAGGTCGCCCAGGAGGAGGTCTTCGGACCGGTTGTCGCCGTGCTGCGCTTCGAGGACGAGAGCGACGCGGTTCGCATTGCCAACGACGTGCGCTACGGGCTGTACGCGACGGTCTGGACGGGCGATCCCGCGCGCGGCCACCGGCTCGCGCGGCGGATCCAGTCGGGCTCGATCGGCATCAATATGCCGTTCACCGCCTTCCCGGGCATCCCCTTCGGCGGCTTCAAGCAGTCCGGCTTCGGGCGCGAGCTCGGGGTCGAGACGCTCGACGAGTATCTGGAGACGAAGAGCGTTCTCCACTCGACGTCCGCCAGGCCGTTCAACCCCTTCAACCTCTGAAAGGCAACGGCTGGGTCAGTCCCGGCGGCAAAAGCAGAGGCGGCCGCCGTGACAGACCCTGATCCACGAATTCACACTTGCGGTCGCGTCATTTATCGTTTATCGTCGATAAAGAATGAAGCTCGAGCGACAACAGGCGGAGCTCTACGCGGAGTGGTTCCGCTGCCTCGCGGACGCGACCCGGATCCAGATCCTCAACGTGCTCGCGCGCGAGCGGCGTCCGCTGTCGGTCGGCGAGATCGTGGCTGCCGTGGACGTCGGGCAGTCGACCGTGTCGGCACATCTGCGCAGGCTCGCCGAGACCTGCTTCGTCCTGGTTGAGCACCGCGGCACGAGCAGCCTCTTCCGCATCAACGAGCGCTGCATCGCCTGTTTCCCATCGGCCGCGCAGCTGGTGATGGGCGAGGCCAGAGCAGACGTGATGCCGGCTCCGCAGCCCGGCGCGACCAGCCGTCGCGCACGCCGCGACACCCGGCGAGACCAGGAGCGGAAACCCAGACGAAAGGAGCGTGCCGGCCATGACGACGACCGCTGACGAGCTGCGGGAGGAGGTGCGCCGGCGCTACGCCGCCTCGGCGCAGGCGGTCGACGCCGGCGGCGGATGCGGCAGCGGCTCCTGCTGCGCCGACGAAGGCGAGACACCGCCCTTCGGTGAGGCGCTCTACGCAGCGGGAGAGCGCGAGCGAGCTGCCGGAGGCCGCCGCCCTCGCCTCGCTGGGCTGCGGGAACCCGACCGCAGTCGCCGAGCTGCGCGAGGGCGAGACAGTCCTCGACCTCGGCTCGGGCGGCGGCATCGACGTCATCCTCTCGGCCCGTCGTGTCGGCCCGACCGGGACGGCCTACGGCCTCGACATGACGGACGAGATGCTGGCCCTGGCGCGGCGCAACGCGGCCGACGCCGGGGTGACCAACGTGCACTTCCTCAAGGGTCTGATCGAGCAGATCCCGCTTCCGGCGGACTCTGTCGACGTGGTCATCTCGAACTGCGTCATCAACCTCTCCGTCGACAAGCCGGCCGTGCTGACCGAGATCGCGCGCGTGCTCAGGCCGGGCGGCCGCGTCGGCGTCTCCGACGTCGTCGCCGAGGACCGTCTGACGCCTGAGGAGCGCGCGGAGCGCGGCAGCTACGTGGGCTGCATCGCCGGCGCCCTGTCGAAGGGCGAGTACGAGGCCGGCCTGGAAGCGGCCGGGTTCGACGACATCTCGGTCGAGTTCACGCACGAGGTCGCGGAGGGCATGCACGGGTCGATCGTCAAGGCGACGAAGACGAGCGAGCCGGTACGACGGGGACTGCCGGTCATCCAGCCGGCCGCGCGCTCGGGCTGCTGCTGACGGACTGATCCGTCCGTACACTCGCGGCGTCGTGGTTGACGACGTGCGTGGCTGAAGGCGGGCGCCGGTCGCCGCCGCGTGTGCGGGGCGGCCTGGTCGTCCGGGCCACGAGCCTGGTCGCCGGGCTCTTCCTCTTCTCGTGCGGCATCGTCGCACTGCTCGAGTCCGAGCTCGGGCTGTCGCCGTGGGACGTCCTCAACCAGGGTCTCGACCGGCAGACGGCGCTGTCGTTCGGAGCGGCGAACACTGTCGTGGGCCTGCTCGTGCTGCTGGCGGCGTGGGCCCTCGGCGAGCGTCCGGGCATCGGCACGGTCGCGAACGCCGTCCTGATCGGCGTCTTCATCGACGTCCTGATCGCCGTCCCGGCCGTCAGCGGACTCGATGAGCATGGGCTCGCCGTTTCGCATCGCGCTGGTGCCGATCGGGCTCGCGTTCTTCGGCGTCGGCACCGCCTTCTACATCGGTGCGGGGTTCGGGGCCGGCCCCCGGACTCGCTCATGCTCGTGCTCTCGCGGCGAACGGGCGCCCGCATCGGCCTCGTGCGGGGCCTGCTCGAGCTGAGCGTCCTGGTCGTCGGCATCGTGCTCGGCGGCACCTTCGGCGTCGGCACGATCGCGTTCGTCCTCCTGATCGGGCCCGTCGTCGAGGCGTCGTTCGCGCTGTTCGCCCGCTCGCCGCTGGCCGCTCCGGGTCGGCCGGTCGAGGTCATCGAAGGCCGCTAGGTCGCGCGCCAGGAGCCGGCGGGCGACCCCGCCGGCTCCTGAAGCGCACCGCGTCGCGCTAGATCCAGCTCAGCTCCTGCTGGAGGATCGGGACGAGGAAGTAGAGCGCGAACGGCCGCGCTGGCGACCCACATCAGCGGGTGCGACCTGCGCGCCAGAGGCCCTGGGCCGTGCGGACGACGACGTAGGTGATGAAGCCGAACGCGATCCCGTCCGCGATCGAGAACGTGAACGGCATCATCATGATCGTCAGCGCGGCGCCGAGAGCCCGAGCGCGAGGTCCTGGAAGTTGATGCCGGCGATCACGCGCGCCCGTCGGCGTGACCAGCGTCGCGGCGCGGCGAGGTGAGCGGCTCGTCGACGCGGCCCCGCGTCGGGCCGGTCCTCGAGCGGCCAGCGACGCCCTCCTCGACGTCGGCCTCCTCCTCGGCCTCGGAGAGCACGGTGATCATCAGGTAGCCGACGATGATCAGCGCGGCCGCCGTGGCCTGCGGCGGCACCATGCCGATCAGCGGCGCGATGAACATGAACGGGAAGAAGAGCGCGCCGGTGACGACACTCACCCAGCCCGTGCGGCCGCCGACGCCGACGCCGGAGGCCGACTCGATGTACGTCGTCGCCGACGAGGCCGAGGCGAAGCCGCCCGCGCTGGCGGCGACGCGAGTCGACGAGCAGCGGCTTCTGGATCTCCGGCAGCTCGCCGCGCTCGTCGAGGTAGCCGGCCTGCTTGCCGACGCCGACGAGCGTGCCCATCGTGTCGAAGAAGTCGCTGATCATCAGCGCGAAGACGAAGGCGAGCGCGGCGACGAACGGCAGCGTCGAGAAGGCGTCGAAGCTGATCTCGCCGACGAGCCTGAAGTCGGGCGACTCGAAGATGTCGTCCGGCCAGCGCGCGTACCCGAGTGCCTCGCGGGTAGACCTCGTAGTCGGTCGCCCAGTTGATGAGGGTCGCGAGGACGGTCGTCAGGACGATCCCGATCAGCAGGTCGCCCGGGAATGCCGCGCGCGCGCAGGACGATCGTGATCACGAGCCCGGCGAGCGCGATGAAGACGGGCCAGGTCGTGAACTCGGCCAGGTCGACCGGCGTGCCGGCGCCGCGAACGACGAGGCCGGCGTTGATGAGGCCGATGAAGCCGATGAAGAGGCCGATCCCGACCGCGATCGCCTTCTTCAGCTCGAGCGGGATCGCGTTCATGATCCTCTCGCGCAGGCCGACGAGCACGAGGATCGTGATCGCGAGGCCCTCGACCACGACCAGCCCCATCGCCTCGGGGAAGCCGAGCCCCTCGCCGGCGACGAGCGTGAAGGCGACGAAGGCGTTCAGGCCGAGGCCGGGCGCGATCGCGTAGGCCCGGTTCGTGAACAGGCCCATCACGATCGTCATCACGCCGGCGACGAGGCACGTCGAGGTCAGCACGGCGTCGAACGGCAGCCCGATCTCCTGCAAGCCCTCGACGCCGGCGAACCCGAGGATCGCCGGGTTCACGAAGATGATGTAGGACATGACGATGAACGTCGTCACGCCGGCGATCGTGTCGCGCGCGAGCGTCGTCCCGTTCTCGTCGAAGCGGAACCAGCGGGCGAGCTGCTCCATCGACGCGCTCCTTGGGACGGGGGACGAGTGGCCGCGCGATCGTAAACCGGTCGCCGTCCGGCGCGTGCTCGAACGGCTCGACCAGCTCTACGCGATCGGCGGCGGTCCGGGCGCGAACCGGCCGGGCTACAGCGCCGCGGAGGACGAGGCGCTCGAGCTCGCCGCGGTCTGGATGGAGGAGGCCGGGCTCGAGGTCGAGCGCGACGCGGCCGGCAACCTCGTCGGCCGGCTGCGCGGCACCGAGCCCGAGCTGCCCGAGGTCTGGACGGGCTCGCACCTCGACTCGGTGCCGCAGGGTGGCCGGTTCGACGGTGCGCTCGGCGTGCTCGGCGGGCTGGAGGCGGTCGCGCGCGTCGGCGCGCAGCGGCGAACGCTCGGCGTCGTCGTGTTCCGGGCCGAGGAGATCGGCTGCCAGGGCAGTCACGCGTTCGTCACGTCGGGCGGCCCGCTCCCGGGCGCCTTCGTCGAGCTGCACGTCGAGCAGGGCCGCCGGCTCGACGGCCTCGGCGCCCCGCTCGGGGTCGTCTCGGCGATCGCCGGCTACGCGCGCCGGACGTTCATCTTCACGGGCAGCGCCGGGCACGCCGGCACGACGCCGATGGCGGGGCGCGACGACGCGCTCGTCCAGGCCGCGGAGTTCGTGCTGCGCGCGCGCGACACCGCGCTGGCGATCGACGGCGCGGTTGCGACGGTCGGGATGCTCGACGTCGAGCCGGGCGCGGTCAACGTCATCCCCGGCCGCGTCACGCTGTCGCTCGACATGCGCGCGCCGGACGCCGAGTCGCTCGAGCGCCTCGCGGCCGAGCTGGGCGTCGAGCTGGAGCCGGACGAGACCCCGGTGCCGATGGACTCGGCGGTCCGGGCCGCGCTCACGGCCGAGCTCGAGGCGAGGACCCTCCCGGCGCCCGAGCTCGTGTCGTGGGCCGGCCACGACGCGGCCGTCCTCGGCGCCGCCGGCGTCGCGGCCGGGATGCTCTTCGTCCGCAGCCTCGCCGGCGGGCGTCAGCCACTGCCCGGACGAGCACTCGAGCGCGGAGGACATCGAGCTCGCCATCGACGTCCTGGCCGGCGCGCTCGGCCGCCTTTCGTGCGCTCCGGGGGAGCGAGTCTCTCGCTAACCGGCCGGCGCCCTCACCGGAGCCACAGCTGGTCGAGGAGGATCGAGTTGTACTGGTGGTGCTGCCAGTTGCGGACCCGGTTCGAGACGAGCCGTGGGCGTTCGCGGCGTGAACAGGGGCACCCACGGCGCCAGGTCGACGAGCCGGCGGTCGATGCTCGCCCACGCGCGCGCGGCGGCGCCGGGGTCACGCTCGTGGAGTGCCACCGATGCCCGCAGATCCCGGTCGATGCCGCGGTCGCAGACACGCGCCCAGTTTCCGGCGAAGTCGCACCCGAGCGTCTCGAGGATTCCGAACCCGATCGGTAGCACTGCGTACCAGCCGGCGACGCCTGCCTGAGCGCGTGTGCTCGGGTCGGCGATGGTGGCGAAGTACTCCGAGAGCTCCTTCACCTTCTTGAGCTCCGCGCGGTAGCCGAGGCGGCGCAGGAGAGAGACCAGATAGCGCCCCTCCTGCGGGAAGAAGGAGAACGTCCAGAGTGTGACCCGCTGACCCCGCGTGCCGGACGCCGCGACGAGCTGCTGCGCCTTGCGGAGGTCAGGCGCCGTCCATGCGCCCGATGGCTGCGGATCCAGGGTGTACGGGCAGTAACGCACGTAGCCATGGACTGTCGGCGGGATGTGCTGGCAGGTCAGCCGTGCGAGGTCGGGGCCGCCGTAGAGGTCGACCACGTGCCGCCGGTCGACCGCGTAGTTGAGCGCCCGCCTGACACGGATGTCGTCGAATGGGGGGCGCCTCGGTGTTCAGGAACAGGAACACGGTGGCCCGCTCGGGCACCTCGTGGACGCGGCCCGCGTACCGGGCCTTGACGCCGGGGAGACGCTTGGCCGGGATGGGCAGGAGCGAAACGTCACTCTTGTTCTGCAGCACGCTCGAGAGCGCCGATCGACGGTCGAACCCGATCCGGAAGAGGATCTCGTCGGAGAACCCGTCGGGACGCACGGCTTCCGACCAGACACGGAAGTGTGGGTTGCGGACGAGCCTGAGCTGCCGCCCGGGAACGTAGCTCTCGATGGTGTACGGGCCCGTTCCCGCAATCGGCTCTGTGCCGACGTCGCGCCGAGCGGTGCCCGGGGGGACCGGGTACAGGCTGGCCAGGTCGAAGAGGAAGAGCGGCGCGTGCCTGACTCGAGGCGGAAGGTGATCGTGGCGTCGGTGGTAACGACTCCCTGAGACAGATCGCACCTGCGTCGCCGCGCGCACGTGTCCGCGCCCGCAACGGCTGTCAACTGCCCCTCCGCCAGGACCCCTCCAGCTCGAACGCGCGCTCGAGCGCACGGCGAAAGTCGCCGGGTCGAACGGCCCTGCCGTCCGCATAGCGCACGCCCGGCCGAAGGCGGAACGTGTACGTCCTCCCGCCGTCTCCGGGAGTCGGTATGGACGTGGCGAGATTCGGCAGGGGCAGGGTCCCCTCGCTGCCGCCCACGCGCCGAAAGCCCGTCAGTCCGTCGTAGACGAGGCTGAACGCCTGGCTGGAGACGGGATCGTTCGCGGCTGCCGGATCGATCGAGGAGGGGTTTTCGGTCAGGACGATCAACCTGCCGCCGCGGTGACCGCGCCCGGAGGCCTGCACCGCGACGAAGACGCCGTCGTCGGTGGCGACGACGCCCTTGGGCCGGTTCCCGAGCTCGACCGTGTCGGTCACAGTCGCGTTGCCCGCGTCGATGCGCACGAGTCGCTCGCCGAACTCGGCGCTCACCCAGACGTCCTCACCGTCGGCGGCCAGTGCACCCGGGGCCCCGGCCACCGTGGTCGTGGCCGTGACGACGCCGTTCCCAGCGTCGATCCGGGAAACGGTGTCGTCGATGGCATTCGCCACCCAGACCGCTCCTCGGCCGAATGCGACCCCGGCTGCTCCGCCGCCGACGCCGATTCTCTCGATGCTGGGGGTGGCGAGGTCGAGAGTGGCGAGGTCGAGACGGGCCACGCGGCTCGAGGACTCGTCGGAGATCCAGGCGGCGCCGGCGCCGACGGCGATGCCACGTCCGACGGCGTCGGTGACGATGGTGTCCTCGACCTCCCCGTCCGCCGCGTCGATCCGGGACACGGTTCGATCAGCCGAGTTCGTCACCCACACCGAGCCCTCCCCGAACGCGACTGCCAGCGGCCCGTTCCCGACCGTGATCGTCTGGACGACCGCTCCCGCCTCGGGGTCGATTCGGGAGACCGTGCCATCCGAGAAGTTGGCGACCCAGATGTGGCCGGCCCCAAGCGCGATGCCGCTCGGGCTGTCTCCGACCGTGATCGTCTGGCGCACGCTTCGCGTGGAGGGGTCGATGCGGGAGACCGTTCCGTTGTATGCGTTCGTCACCCAGATGGCACCCTCGCTCTGCGCGACGCCCGTCGGCGCGGCGTCGACGGGGATATCCCCCTCGATCGTGCCCGTGCCGGCGTCGATCAGGCCGAGTGAGTTCGCGCCCACTTCCGTGGCGCCGGCGTCGGAGCTACCGGGGATCAGCAAGACGCCTGTCAGGACGATGGCGCCGACGCCCAGGGCCGCGAGCGGGATGAGCGCGCGGGGCCTTCGCCACCAGGGCCGCGCAGCACGCCCCGAGCCGCATCGGCCACCTCGTCGCCCGTCCTCAGAGCCGGAAATTCGCTCGATACTCCCGCGGCGACGAGCTGGAAGACGCGCTCGGCGCGCGGCAGATCCTTGAGCTGGTGCTCGCCGAGGTCCACGTAACCGCTCTTCTTCCGGGAGATCGTCCTCGACGACGTCGCGCGTCGAGGCTGAGAGCAGGATCTGGCCGCCGTGGCCGGCAGCTGCGATGCGTGCTGCGCGGACGCACGGCAGGCCGGTATAGCGGCCGTCGGCGTGCGCTGCCTCGCCCGTGTGTATGCCGATCCGAACCCGCACCTGAGTGCCGTCGCGCCATGGGTGCGAGGCGAGCTCACGTGTGGCGTCCGCGGCTGCCGCCACCGCGTCGCGAGCTCGGGGAAAGACGATGAAAAAGGAGTCTCCCTGCGTGTCGATCTCGCGACCGCCGTGGCGATCAAACGCGGCGCGGAGCAGGCGCTGATGTTCGGCCAGGACCTCGCCGTAGCGCTCGCGAAGCTCTCGTTCGAGCCGCGTCGAGCCCTCGATGTCGGTGAACAGGAACGTGACCGTCCCTGTCGGCAGTCCGCTGAGTTGGGCCTCGTCGGGCTCCGTGTCGCTCCTTCCACGACGATCTTAGGCCGCGGCCGGAGGGAGGAAGTCAGCGCTCGGCGAAGCTGATCGGCTGGGCGCCTTCCCAGAGGGTCAGCCGGCCGAGCTCCTTCAGCTGCTCCTGCCCCTCCACGAGAGTGGCGAAGTGGTTCGCCCAGAGTTCCCCCGCCTTGCTCTTGAAGTGGCAGTAGCCGTAGGGGAAGAGCAGCTCGGTCTCGCTCTCGCCGCCGGGGTAGAGCGCGAGCTCGCCGGGGTGCGGGTACATGGTCGCGTTCTCGGGGCCGATGCCGAGGTCGCGGTCGCCCCACGGGATCCAGTTCGACTCGCCGCTCCAGCGGCAGTGGATGATCCGGTCCTCGAGCGGCAGGATCGCCTTGAAGGCGGCCACGGTCTGCGGCGCGAGCTCGTCCTCCCAGCGGGCGAGGAAGCGCATGCCGGCGGCGTCGATCTCGAGCACGAGGCGAGCCTAGTCGATCGCAGTTGACCGCTCGGACTCAGTCCCCCGGCGCGCCGGCTTCGATCCACGCCGCCAGCTGGCCGCGCTCCTCGTCGGTCATCCCGGTCACGTTGCCGAGCGGCATCGCGCGGGAGAGCACGGCCTGCTCCTCGATCGCGCCGCGGCCGCGACGATCTGCTCCGGCGTGTCGAGCACGACGCCCGCCGGCGCCGAGGAGTACGACGGGTTGGTGGGGCTCGCCGAGTGGCACTCGGCGCAGCGTTCGGCGACGATCCCCTGCACCTGCGCGAAGGAGACGGGCTGCCCCGACGCGGGCGTGTCGGGCTCGTCGGGCTCGACGAGCACGGCCACGCGCGACGACCAGCGCCGCCGCGCTCACGGGGATCGCCCAGACCGTCCGCCCGGCGTGCCGGAGGTTGAAGAAGTGGCGGACCCACGCGCCGGCCGCCATCAGCGCAACCAGCGCGATCCAGGCGTGGTCGTGGCCGATGACCGTCGGGAAGTGGATCGAGATCATCGCCAGCAGCACCGGCAGCGTCAGGTAGTTGTTGTGCACGGAGCGCCGCTTGCCCTCGAAGGCGGGCGCCGGGTCGGGCTCGCGGCCCTGCCTGCTTTCGCGCGCACGAGCTCCCAGTGCGCCGGGATGATCACGAAGAAGACGTTCGCGACCATGATCGTCCCGAGCATCGCGCCGATCTGGATCGCAGTCCCGCGGCCCGAGAACAGCTCGCTCAGCCCGTAGGCAGTGGCGCCGACCCAGACGCGTCAGCAGCGCCGCGACCACCCACTCGCGGCCGCGCAGCGAGCGACACACGAGCGTGTAGACCAGCCAGCTCGCGACGAGCAGCCCGATGCTGATCGCGATTGCCTGCCAGATCTCGCAGGTCGGCGACGTCGGGGTCGATCGAGGTAGAGGTCCGCGTCGACGTAGTAGACGACGACGAGCAGCGCGAACCCCGACAGCCACGTCGTGTACGCCTCCCACTTGAACCAGTGCAGCGGCTCGGGCAGCTCGGCCGGCGCCACCCGGTACTTCTCGATCCGGTAGAAGCCGCCGCCGTGGATCTCCCAGGTCTCGCCGCCGACGCCGTCCTCCTCGTCGGCGCGCCGCTTCGGCGGGCGCAGGTGGTTGTCGAGCGCGACGAAGTAGAAGGAGGTGCCGATCCAGACGATGGCCGCGATCACGTGCAGCCAGCGGAGCAGGAAGCGCAGCCCAGTCGTTGACGTACGAGGCGTCCACGTCAGCCCTTCTGCCAGCGGTCGCGGGCGATCGCGACGAGCTCCCGCAGCCCCGTCTCCAGCTCCTCCTCGCGGGTGCGCTCGAGCCGCTCGTGCAGCACGGGCAGCAGGTCGGCGCGCGTCCGACCGGCCACGAAGACGACGAAGCGGAAGCCGAAGCGGTTCTCGTAGGCGCGGTTGAGGTCGGCCAGCTCCGCCAGCACCTCCGGCTCGGCGCCGCGCTGCTCCTTCGACGGCTCGCCGATCCGCGGGTGAGCCGCGAGCGCCTCGACCTGCTCGTCGAGCGGCGCGGCGAGCAGGACCGCCTCGGCCGCGGGGCCCAGCGGGTCTGGCTCGCCGGCCAGGCGCTCCACGAGCGGCGTCTGCCCGCTGAAGAGGCGGGCGAGCTCGCCCGTCGTCAGCTGCCGCGGTAGCTCGCGCATCCGAAGGGCGAGACGAGGAGGGGGACGTGGTAGTGGCCGTCCTCGAGCTCCAGCTCGAGCTCGACCCGGCGGAAGAAGGGCGACGGCGGCTTGAAGCTCAGCGTGTAGGCGCCCGGCGCGAGCCCGGCGACCAGCTCGCCGATGCGGCCGTTGCCGTCGGTGCGACCGCGGCCGAGCACTTCGTCGCCCCGGCGCAGCTCGACCTCGACGCCCTGGGCCGGCTTGCCGGCGCTCGTGTCGAGCACGTGGGTGGAGACAGAGGCGCTCACGTCGTGAATCTTCGCGCCTGGCGCTCGTGTTCGCGCACGATGGCTTCCTCGTCTGCGTGGAGCAGCCGCCCGTCGCGGACGACCTCCTCGCCCCCGACGTACAGCCGGTCGACCCGCTGCGGGCCGGCGAAGACGAGCGCGGCGACCGGGTCGTCGGCTCCGGCGAGCTCCAGGCCGTGGGCCGGCCAGACCGCCAGGTCGGCGCAGCGCCCGGGCTCGATCGACGCCGATGTCCTCGCGCCGCAGCACCGCCGCGCCGCCGCGGGTGCCGAGCGCCAAGCGCCTCGCGGGCCGTCATCGCGCCGCCGCCGCCGCGTCCGCGCGCGACGAGGAGCGCCTGCTTCACCTCGAGCGACAGGTCGCTGCGCTCGTTCGAGGCCGAACCGTCGACGCCGAGGCCGACCCGCACGCTGGCGTCGAGCAGCTCCCGGACCGGCGCCACCCCGGCGCCGAGTCGCAGGTTCGAGGTCGGGCAGTGCGCCACACCGGTTCCGGTCTCCGCGAAGCGTGCGATGTCGCCGGCGGAGAGGTGGACGCAGTGCGCGCACCAGACGTCGCCGGCGAGCCAGCCGAGCCGCTCGAGGTACTCGACCGGGCTGCAGCCGTAGAGCTCGCGGCAGTACGCCTCCTCCTCGACCGTCTCGGCCAGGTGCGTGTGCAGGGAGAGCCCGAGCCGGCGGGCGAGCGCGGCCGACTCCTCCATCAGTCCTCCCGTCACCGAGAACGGCGAGCAGGGCGCGACCGCGATCTGCACCCGAGCACCCGGGCCGGGCTCGTGCAGCTCGCGCACCAGGCGCTCGGTGTCGGCGAGGACGTCGTCAGCGTCCTCGACGAGCGAGTCGGGCGGCAACCCGCCGTCCGACTCGCCGAGATCCATCGAGCCGCGTGAGGCGACGAGCCGCACGCCGAGCTCGCGCGCGGCCTGCACCTCGGCCTCGATCAGCCCCGTCTCGCCGCGCGGGAAGACGTAGTGGTGGTCGAAGACGGTCGTGCAGCCCCCGAGCGCGAGGGCCGCCAGCCCGGTCCGCGCGGCCGCGTACTCCGCCTCGGCGTCGATGCGGGCCCAGATCGGATACAGCGTCTTCAGCCAGGTGAAGAGGTCCGCCTCCTGCGCCCGCGTACGGGTGAGGGTCTGGTACAGGTGGTGGTGCGTGTTGATCAGGCCGGGCGTCACCAGGGCGCCGCCGAGGTCGACGTGCTCGTCCGCGCCCGGTGGGGCACCGCCGCCGACCGCCTCCACGAGCCCGTCGGAGACGAGCACCCAGCCGTCGGGGTGCTCGCTGCCGGCGGCGTCCATGGTGGCGACCCAGGCGTTCGTGAGCAGCGTCGCCATCAGTCGGCGCGCAGCGGGACGAGCTCGAAGCGCTCCACGTCGACGAGGCCGCGGTCGGTGATCTTCAGCTCCGGGATCACGGAGAGCGCCAGGAATGCCAGCGACTGGAACGGCGACGTCAGCGTGCAGCCGAGCGCGCGCGCGGCCTCCACGCACGAGTGGCTCGCCGCGACGACCTCGTCGAGCGGCGCCGTCGAGAGCAGCCCGGCGACGGGCAGCGGCAGCTCCGCCCGCGTGCCCTGATGCTCGACCACCACGACACCGCCGCCGAGGTCGGAGAGCCGGGCCACCGCCCTCGCCATGTCGTGGTCGTCCATCCCCACCACGACGATGTTGTGCGCGTCGTGGGCGACCGTCGACGCGAGCGCCCCGGACCGCAGCCCGAAGCCGCGCACGAAGCCGAGGCCGATCCGCCCGGTGCCCAGGTGGCGCTCGATCACCGCGATCTTCGCGAGGTCGCGCTCGGGGTCGGCGACGGCCAGTCCGCCCTCGACCGTGGGCTCCTCCAGCAGCGACTCGGTCACGATCTGGTCCGGCACCAGCCCGATCACCCGCATGCGGCCGCCGTTCCCCTCCCAGGGGACGTGCAGCGCGTTCGACCCCACGCTGCGGATGCGCACGGTGTTGCGAACCCAGTCGGGCACCTCCGGTCGCGGCGGGTCCTCGACGGGCCGGCCCGCCTTGAGCACCAGCTCGGGGACGAACCCTTCGAGGTCGGGGAGCACGAGCACGTCCGCCTTGTACCCAGGTGCGAGCGCGCCGAGCTCCCGAAGCCCGTGCCACTGCGAGGCGTTGGTCGCCATGACGAGCGCGTCCTCGGCGGCAACGCCGGCGGCGACGGCGGCGCGCACCATCGAGTTGATGTGGCCCTCCGCGACGATGTGCTCGGGCTCGCGGTCGTCGGTGCAGAACGCGAGCCGGTGCGGGCCGAACTCCTCCACGAGCGGCAAGAGGTCGTGCAGGTTGCGGGCGCCGGAGGCCTCGCGGATCAGCACCCACATGCCCGCGCGCAGGCGGGCGCGTCCCTCCTCGAGCGTCCGTGCCTCGTGATCCGAGCGGATGCCGGCGGCGGCGTAGGCGTTCAGCTCCTTGCCGAGCACGCCCGGGGCGTGGCCGTCGACGTGGGTGGCGCCGCGCAGCGAGAGCTTCTCGAGCTCGGAGTCCTCCCCCGCGATGACGCCGGGGAAGTTCATCATCTCGGCCAGCCCGATCACGAGCCGCCGCTGCAGCAGGCCCTGCAGGTCGCCGCGCGAGAGCGGCCGGCGCGGCGACTCGAAGACGGAGGCCGGGACGCAGGACGAGGCCATGAAGAAGATGTCGAGCGGCAGGTCCTCGCAGAGGTCGGCCAGCCAGTGGATGCCGTCGGTGCCGAGCACGTTCGCCATCTCGTGCGGGTCGGCCACGACGGCCGTCGTCCCGAGCGGGAGGATCAGCCGGGCGAACTCGTCGACGAGCAGCTTCGACGACTCCAGGTGCATGTGCGCGTCGATGAAGCCGGCCGTCAGGTAGCGGCCCGACACGTCCTGGGTCTCGACGCCTTCGTACTCGCCGAGGCCGGCGACGTACCCGTCCGCGATTGCGAGGTCGCCCTCGAGCCACTCGCGCGTGAAGGGCGAGAACACGCGACCGCCGCGAAGCACCAGGTCGGCGGGCTCGTCGCCGCGCGCCACCGCCAGCCGCCGGTGCAGGTCCACCACGGTCGCGAGCGTAACTGGGAGACCCATCGAAGGGGGAGCTACGTCGCCCCTCGAGCTCCCCCCTTTCCTCGAAGCGGCCGGGGCGCCGCCTAGGCCGGCTAGTCAGACGCGGCTTCGCGCGGTGTGGCTCTCGCCGAGCGAGCTCGGCTTCGCCGGTACTGCGCGACCTGGTCTGTCGGGTGCTCGTCGCGACTTCGTCGCGACATCGGGGAGGGGGATGAGAAAGGGAGGGTCTGTCCCCGGTGGCGGCGGCGACGTCTTTGTCGCCGCGGGGGACTCACCCGAGCCCTTGGGTCCGCGACGCCGCACGGCCTTGGGCAAGCCCGGACGAATAAGGTTTCCCGCCATGGAGATCCTGCAGCCCCGCACGCTCGCTGAGGCGCTGCAGATGAAGGCGCAGCTGCCCTCGGCGAGGCCGATCGAGGGCGGCACCGACGTCATGGTCGAGCTCAACTTCGATCGCGACCGGCCGGAGGCGCTGCTCGATCTGAACCGGGTCGAGGAGCTGCGCGGCTGGGTGACGGAGAACGGTGGCCTGAGGCTGGGCGCCTCGCTGACCTACACCGAGGCGATGGAGGCGCCGCTCTCGGAGCGGTTTCCCGCGCTGGCCGAGGCGTCGCGCACGGTCGGCTCCCCGCCGATCCGCAACCGCGGCACCATCGGCGGCAACCTCGGCACCGCCTCGCCGGCCGGCGACGCGCTGCCGCCGCTCCTGGTCGGCGGCGCCGAGGTCGTGCTCGGCAGCGCCGAGGGGACGCGGACGCTGGCACTCGAGGACTTCCTGCTCGGTGTGAAGCGGAACGCGCTCGAGCCGGCGGAGCTGATTCTCGCCGTGCGGGCGCCCGGGCAGCGGGGGCCGCAGACCTTCATGAAGGTCGGCCCTCGGAACGCCATGGTCATCGCGGTCTGCTCGCTGGCGCTCGCCGTGGACGAGGAGGACGGCGTCGTGCGCGCCGCGTTCGGCTCGGCCGCACCGGTTGCGACGCTCGTCTCGGTCCCGTACGACGAGCGCTCCTCGCTGCCCGAGCTGGTCGGCGGGGCCGCGAGCCCCATCGACGACGTCCGCGGCACGGCTGCCTACCGGCGCCATGCCCTGCGTGTCCTGACCGCCCGGGCGCTCGAGCGGTGCGCGCCATGAAGGTCGAGCTGACGGTCAACGGCGAGGCGCGCGAGACGGAGGTCTGGCCGGGCGAGAGCCTGCTCTTTGCGCTGCGCGAGCGCCTCGGCCTGCCCGGCTCGAAGAACGCCTGCGAGCAGGGTGAGTGCGGGTCCTGCTCCGTGCTGCTCGACGGCCGGCTCGTCTGCGCCTGCCTCGTCCTCGCCGCGCAAGCCCAGGGTTGCGAGGTGACGACCGTGGAAGGGCTCGGCGAGAACGGCAGCCTGCACCCGGTACAGGACGCCTTCGTCGAGGCGGGCGCGGTTCAGTGCGGTTTCTGCACGCCGGGCCTTGTCGTCGCCACCGTCGACCTGCTGCGACGGATTCCCGAGCCGGACGACGACGAGATCCGGGAGGCGCTCTCCGGGAACCTCTGCCGCTGCACCGGCTACGCCAAGATCTTCGACGCGGTCCGTCTGGCGGCCGGCCGATGACCGAGGGCGCTGTCCGCGAGCGCCCGCAGCGTGGCCGCTTCGGCGAGCGGCTCCGGCGTGAGGACGGCATTCCGAAGGTGACGGGCGAGTTCGCGTACTCGAGCGACCTGTGGTCCGCCGGCATGCTCTGGGGCCACACGGTCCGCAGTCCTCACGCGCACGCGCGCGTGCGCGAGATCGACCTCTCGGCAGCGCTCACCATGGCCGGCGTGCACGCCGTCCTCACCAACGCCGACGTGCCGGGCGAGAAGCGCTACGGGCTCGAGTTCCGCGACCAGCCGGTGCTGGCTCTCGACCGCGTTCGCTATCACGGCGAGCCGGTCGCCGTTGTCGCCGCCGAGCACCCTGAGCAGGCCAGGCGCGCCGCCGAGGCTGTCCGCGTCGACTACGAGCCGCTGGAGTCGGTCACCGACTCGCGCCGGGCGACCGAGCAGGACCCGCTGCATCCCGACCGGCCGACCATGGGACACGGCTACGCCGACGACGAGCGCCCCAACGTCGTCCGTCACCTCGTGATCCACCGTGGCGACCCCGATGCCACCGGTGAGGTCACGGTCACCGGCGAGTACGAGCTCGGCATCCAGGACCAGGCCTTCCTCGGTCCGGAGTCGGGACTCGCCATCCCGGACGGCGAGGGCGGCGTCGACGTCTACGTCGCGACCCAGTGGCTGCATGTCGACCGCGACCAGGTGGCGCCGTGCCTGGGCCTTGGACCCGAACAGGTGCGCATCCACCTCGCCGGCGTCGGCGGCGCGTTCGGCGGGCGCGAGGACCTCTCGATCCAGATCCACGCGGCGATGCTCGCACTGCACACAGGCCGGCCGGTGAAGATGGTCTACAACCGCGAGGAGTCGTTCTGGGGCCACGTCCACCGCCACCCCGCCCGCATCTGGGCCGAGCACACGGCCGACCGGAGCGGGCGGCTCGTCGCAGTCCGGATGCGAATCCTGCTCGACGGTGGCGCCTACGCCTCCAGCTCGGCGGCGGTCGCGTCGAACGCCGCCGCGTTCGCCTGTGGGCCGTATTCAGTCCCGAACGTCCGCATCGAGTCGACCTGCGTCTACACCAACAACCCGCCGTGCGGCGCCATGCGCGGGTTCGGCGCGGTGCAGTCCTGCTTCGCCACGGAGGCGCAGATGGACAAGCTCGCCGCGGCGCTCGCCATCGACCCCGTCGAGCTCCGCCAGCTCAACGCGCTCGGCACCGGCGGGACGATGCCGACCGGGCAGGTCGTGTCCGGCTCCCTGCCGGTGGCCGAGGTGATTCGCCGCGCGGCGGAGCTGAAGATCCCCGAGCCGGAGCCGCTGCCGCGCGAGGCGATCCGGCTGCCCGGAGGCGCCGGCAACACGACGCGAGGCGAGGGTGTCCGCCGCGGCGTCGGCTTCGCGGTGGGCTTCAAGAACATCGCCTACTCGGAGGGCTTCGACGACTCGACCGCCGCACGCGTTCGGCTCTATTCCGACCCGGACGGGCAGCTGGCCGCTGAGCTGCACTGCGCCGCCGCCGAGGTCGGCCAGGGAGTCGCCGGCGTGATGCGCGCTGTTGCAGTGCAGGAGCTGCCGACCGACGCCGTCGTGCTCGCGCCCCACACCACCGCCTCCGTAGGCTCCGCCGGGTCGGCGTCGGCGTCGCGGCTCACCGTCATGGTCTCCGGTGCGGTTCAGCTGGCGTGCCGGGCGGCGTGCGACGAGCTCGAGCGCCGTGGCGGCACGCTGGCGCCGGGCGACGAGATCGACGTCGAGCGCATCTACCACCACCGGCAAACCACGCCGCTCGATCCGGCCACCGGGCAGGTCACCGGCGAGGCCGCCCACGTCTCCTTCGCCTGTGCCGCGATGCGCGTCGTGGTGGAGGTGGACGTCGACCTGGGCCTGGCGCGGGTGGTCTGGATCGGCGTCGCGCAGGATGTCGGCCGCGCGCTCAACCCGGCCGCAGTCGAGGGCCAGATCGAGGGAGGCACCGCGCAGGCGCTCGGCCTGGCGCTCATGGAGGAGATCCAGACCCGTGACGGCCTGATCACGAATGCGAGCTTTACCGACTACCTGATCCCGACCGCGCTCGACATGCCTCCCGTCGACACCGTCATCGTCGAGGACCCCGAGCCGGATGCGCCCTACGGCGTCAAGGGCGTCGGCGAGTTCTCGACGGTCGTCGGCACGGCCGCCGTCGCCGCCGCGCTGCGCGACGCGACGGGCCGAGAGCTCACCCGGGTACCGGTCCGACCCGACGTCCTCGCGGGCGTCGCTGACCGCTAACCAACCGCCGTTCCGGGCTCGACCGGGCGCTCGGGCTGGAGCGGGACGACGCCGTGCGCGTGCGACTGCGCGCAGAGGACGAGCAGCTCGCTCCCGTGCAGTGCGCACACGACCTGGCGGCCGACGAGGTCGTCCTGCGCGTGCTCGCCGGGAAGCGCCGCCTCCCGGACACCGTGGCCGCCGAGATCCAGGCGCAGGAGCGTCGACGGCGCGCGGGGGCCGGCGTGCGGCTCCGCCTCGACGATCTCGCCGACGACGAGCTCGACCCCGGCGAGCGCGTCGGCGAGACCCGTCATGTGCTCGCGAGCGTCAGCGCCGACCCGGCGGCCAGCAGGGCCAGCCCCAGCAGGCGCAGCCCGCCGATCGCGATCTCGTCCTGGCCGAAGAGCCCGAACTGGTCGATGAGCGCAGCCATGACGAGGTTGCCCGCGATCACGAGCCCGACGGTCGCCGCGACGCCGATGCGGGGGGGCGCGATGGTGATCGCGAGGACGATGCCCAGGCTCAGGAGGCCGCCGGTCCAGAGCCAGACGGGCTGCTCGAGCGCTCGCCCCAGGCCGGCGCCGCGCTCGACCACGAGCAACAGGCCCAGGGCGCCGATCACGCCGATCAGCGCGGAGAACGCGACGGCCGGAACGATGCCGACTCGGTCGCCGAGCTCGCCCATGACGGCGGCCTGGATCGAGCCGGCGAGACCCGCCACCAGCGTCACCGCAACCGCGAGACTCGCTCCGCTCGACACCGTCGGCGGAAGCTATACGCTCCGCGCTCTTCGACGAAGGGAGAGTCATGGTTCGCGCATTCGTCCTCTTCGAGGGTGACCTCGACGAAGCCCGTTACCGGCGGCACGTCGAGGAATACGCAGCCAAGGTGTCGGCGTCGGCGTTCCGCAACGGCAAGGTCTTCGGCGCCCCGCTCGGCGAGCCGCGCTTCACGCACTACGCGGAGTTCGAGTGGTCCGACATGGACTCGTTCAAGCAGGCGACGAACGGACCCCGCGTTCATGGCTGCGGGCAAGGATGCGATGGAGATGGGCGTTCCCTTCACCGTCCACTTCGCACAGCTCTCCGAGTGACCGAGCTCGCGCAGCCGCGGCCGCTGCCTCCGCACGAGCTGGGTTTCGAGCGCATCCGCTACGAGAAGACGCCGCCGCGTGCGACCGTGACGCTGAACCGGCCGGAGGTGCTGAACGCTTTCGACTTCCAGATGCTGCGGGAGCTGGCCCGGGCATTCGAGGACGCCTCCTGGGACGACGACATCCGGGTCGTGGTCGTGACCGGCGAGGGGCGCGCGTTCTGCGTGGGCGCCGACCTGAAGTCCTGGGGCCAGGAGCTGGTCGGCAACTCGCGCGAGTACTGGAAGTGGTTCGGCGCCTTCAAGGACATGCACGACCGCCTGCGCGAGATCGGGAAGCCGACGCTCGCGCGCATCCAGGGCATTGCCGTCGGCGGCGGCAACGAGCTGCAGATGGCCTGCGACCTGGCGGTCATGGTCGACGACGCCTTCATCCGCCACGTCGGGCTCGAGCACGGGTCGGTGCCCGCGGGTGGCGCGACCCAGTGGCTGCCGATCATGGTCGGCGACCGCCGCGCGCGCGAGATCATCCTGCTCTGCGAGGAGATCCCGGCGGCGCAGGCGGCCGAGTGGGGGCTCGTCAACTGGGCCGTGCCGGCAGCCGAGCTCGACGCCAAGGTCGACGAGCTCGTCGAGAAGCTGGCCGCGAAGCTGCCCGAGACCACCCGCTACGCGAAGCACCAGCTCAACTGGTGGCGTGACGTGTCGTGGCACGAGACGGTCGGCCACGCCCGTGACTGGCTCGCGCTCTCGATGCTGAACGACGAGGCGCAGGGCGCGATTCGCGCCTTCCTCGAGCGCGACTCGCGCTAGACCGGCGACACCGGTGGTGTCGCGGCGCTTGCCCGGTCGCCGGGCTGGCTGGCAGGCTCCCGCTCATGGCCGAGCTTCCGTCGGGTGCGGTCACCTTCCTGTTCACGGACATCGAGGGATCGACCCGGCTCGTCAAGCAGCTCCGCGACCGCTACCGGGAGGTGCTCGCCGATCACCAGCGCCTGCTGCGGGAGGCCTTCGCAGCCCACCACGGCTACGAGGTCGACACGCAGGGCGACTCGTTCTTCGTCGCGTTCTCGAGCGCGCGGGACGCACTGCTCGCCGCCGTCGAGGGCCAGCTCGCCCTTGCCGCCCACGAGTGGCCCGACGGCGCAGCGGTCCGGGTGCGGATGGGGCTCCACACAGGGCAGGCGGTCGCGGCCGACGGCAGGTACACGGGCCTTGCGGTCCACCGCGCGGCGCGCATCGGGGCGGCCGGCCACGGCGGCCAGATCCTCCTCTCCCAGGCCACCCAGACGCTGCTCGAGGACGAGGAGGAGGACCTCCACGTCTTCCTGCGCGACCTGGGCGAGCAGCGGCTGAAGGATCTCGACCGGCCCGTCCGTCTGTACCAGGCGGCCGCCGACGGCCTCCCCGAGGCGTTTCCGCCCGTTCGCCACGAGGCGGAGCCGGTCGCGCTGGACGCCGAGCCGGCACGACCGCTCCTCCGGCGCCCGGCCGTCCTTGCGGCCGCCGCCATCGCGCTCGCGCTGGTGGTCGCGGCTGCCGTGCTCCTCGTCGGACGCGCGACTCGTCCGGCGGGCCTCTCGAGGTGCGTCCGAACCATGTCGGCGTCATCGACCCGGCGACGAACGAGATCGTGGCCGAGGTGCCCGTCGGCATCGCGCCGGGGCCGGTCGACGTCCTCGGCGGGTCCGTCTGGGTCGGCAACGTGCAGGATCGGACCCTGACGAGAGTCGATGCTGCGGCGCTCTCGGCGGTCGGGACGATCCCGCTCGACGACCGGACTCCGTCGGGCATCGCCGTCGCGCCAGGAGCGGTCTGGGTCGCGCACGGCGCCCGCGGGGAGGTATCGCGGGTCGATCCGCAGTTCGGCCGTGTCACGGCCGTCATCGATGCCGCCGGAACCGGGCTCGGGTCGCAGCAGGGCGATGTCGCGACCGGCGTGGGCGCGATCTGGGCCGTATTCGCCGATTCGACCCTCGCCCGGATCGACCCCGCCGGCGACGTGACGGGCTCGACCTTCGTCGGGTCGGCGCCGGCCGGCGTCGCGGTCGGCGGCGGTTCCGTCTGGGTCGCGAACGTCGGGGAGGCGACGGTGTCTCGCTTCAACCCGCTGACCTTCGAGGAGGGCCCGCTGCGGTCGCCGAGCGTGGGCCGGCGCCCGAGCGGCATCGCCTTCGGCGAAGGCGCCGTCTGGGTCGCGAATGCGGGCGACGACTCGGTCACGCGCATCGATCCGAGCACGTACTCGACGACGACGATCCCCGTCGGCGCGCGGCCGGTCGCGATCGCGGTCGGCAGCGGCGCGGTCTGGGTCGCCAGCGCGGGCGCCGGCACGGTGTCGCGCATCGACCCGGCGACCCGACGGGTCGTCGAGACGATCGAGGTGGGGAACGCCCCGTCCGGGAGTCGCGGTCGGCGACGGCGCCGTCTGGGTGACCGTCCAGGCGCCGTAGCGCGGCGTGCGTCAGACGGCGAGCGTCACTTCAGGCACACGGCCGTCAGGTCCAGAACCGCCGCGTGCTGCGTGCTCTTGACCAGGCAGCCCACGCGCGCGGAGACCAGCGTCGGATCGTTGAGGAAGTCGATGGCGACGAGCGGTGCGGCCTCGCGGGCGAGCCGTACGTCGAGCGCTCCGTAGGCGCGATACCGAGCTGCGCCGCGGAGTGCAGAGGCCTGGCGAAGCAGCCGGTCGTACCGGGGCAGAGCTGAAGTGGGCGAAGTTCGGCGAAGTTCGCCGACGCCGACGAAGCGGCTCTCGAAGAAGACGTTGAGGTAGCTGTAGGGGTCGAAGTAGTCCGGAGCCCAGGGTAGGAAGGCGATGTCGAACGGCGCGCCCCGCCGAGTGACCCTCCCGCCGTACGACGTGACGGGGATGCCCTGAACCCGGACGTCGAGGCCGATCTTGGCGAGGCTGCGCCTGACGATCTGTGCCAGCGCTAGGGGCTCGGGCGCGTCGAAGGTGTAGAGCACGGCCGTGCGGCCGCGTGTGCGTCCCTTTGCGAGGGCCCGCGCCTTCGGCAGGTTGGGACGGTCGAGGGGGTAGATGCGGGCATCGGTGTAGCCCGGCATCTCGGGCGGCAGGTACTGGTCGGTCAGGCGGCTCACTGCGGTGCCGCCGGTCGCGAGCCTGATGGCGGCGCGGTCGATCGCATGGTTGATTGCCTGTCGGAGTTTCGGGTTGTTGCGAAAGAGGGGGCGCGAGGTGTTGAGCGCGAAGGCGCGCATCGCGAGGCCCGGACTGACGAAAAACCGTGTGCGGTTCACGCCGTACTTGGCGACGAGCCGGGGCATTTCGCGGAAGAAGATCGGCGGTGGCAGCCAGCCCCAGTCCACCTGTCCGCGCTCGATGCGGCCGAGCACTTCGGCGTTGGAGTCGATGCTGAGATCGACTTCGAAGCGGTCGACGTGGTGAGGGCGGTCGCCGCGGTAGAAGCGGTTCCGCTCCAGAACAATGTTCTGCCCTGGGCGGTACTCGCTGACGTAGTAGGGGCCGGCTGCAGGGAAGGCGCGAACGCCTTCCGGATCGGCAGGCAGTCCGGGAGGGACCGCGCAGAAGAACAGCTGGGCGGTCCTGGCCGGGAAGTCGGGCACCGGCCGGGTAAAGCGAACCACGAGCCGGTTCCCGCTCGCGGTGACACCCGTGAGCGAGGTGGACGAGCCCGCGTGGAACGCCGCCGCGCCGACGATGTCCCGTGTGTACTGCGCGCCAGGGGACTCGACCCCCGGCGCGAGCGTGCGTTGAATCGCCCGGGCGAAGGCACTGGCGCGAACCGGCGAACCGTCGTTGAAGCGGAAGCCGGTGCGGAGCGTGAAGGTGTGGATGCGTCCGTCTCGCGAGGCCTGTGGGTACCCGGCCGATACCTCCGGTACGAGCCGGAACGGCGGGCGCGGGGCATTCCGCATCAAGCGCGCGCACGTGGCCTCGAGGATCGTTCCGCTGGTCGTGGTGTAGGAGAGTGCGGGATCTACGGCGTCGAAGTCGGTGAACGCGATGCGGAAGGTCCCGCCCGCCCGACTGGCGGCATCCGCCCGGCCCTCGAGGAGCAAGGCGTCACGCACTGCCCCGACGGTCGCGGCCGCGAGCGCGAGCGCGACGAGCGCAATCGTGTGACGCCGGCGCGTGAGCCTCATCGATTGTGAGTCATACAACGAGCGTGCCCGGTGTCGCCAGTCGGACGCCGGCGGACGCACTTGGGTCTTGGGGCGGCAACCGTCAGTAGACGAACCGTTCGACGGGTATCCCGCTCTCCCTCAGGATGCGCTCCAACTCGGCTGCGCCAAGACCCGTGTACCGCTGGGCAAGCAAGTCCAGCAGATCGGTTCCAGGGTCGCCCCCGAGAAGTTCGACTAGCCAAGGCAGGTGCACGGGCTGAATGGTCTCGAACCACTCGTATTCGCCGTCGGCGCTGACGGGTGCCGTCCCGGGGCCGAGGTCGTGCCCGTCGATGTGGAGTGCGCCGTCTGCGGTGAGGTACGCCCAGAGGTAGCGCCTGTCAGGGCCGTCTTGCTCCTCGCGCAGCACGACCTTCCGCCCTTGGTCGTTCAGCATGCGGCCAATCTCGTGGTCGAAGGACGTCCCGCAGTGACGTAGGCCACCGGACCGCTTTCAGCCGCGCGGAGCTTCGCGACTGCGCGCAGCCTCCGATTGGTTCCTTCGCGTTGTTGGGCGTTTCCCTTCAGGCCTGGCGTGCGCAGCCCTTACCGCTGTTGCTGCCGCTTCCCCTTCTTGGCGCTCCGCTTCTCCTTCAGCGTCTTCTGCGCCGCCTTCTTCTGCAGCTTCTTCGGCTTGTCCGAACCTTTCACGGAGCCTCCCGTCACCTTCGAGCATCACTTGACCGGCGCGATGCGCCCTACTGCTGTTCTAGCTCATACGTCGGCGAGGCCGGCGGCGTGCAACGGACGGCAGAGAGTCTGCCACGCGGCCTAAGGTTGCGCTGTGCCGGACGAGCCGCTCGTGATCGTCGACCGCGATGCGCCGGTCGCAACGGTGCTGCTCAATCGGCCGAAGCAGCTGAACGCGCTCTCGGACGAGCTGATGGCGGCGCTCGTCGTGGCGCTGCAGGAGCTCGACGCCGACGACTCGGTCCGCTGCATCGTCGTCGGCGGCTCCGACCGGGCGTTCGCGGCCGGCGCGGACATCGGCGAGCTGTCGAAGTCCTCAGCGGTCGACCTGCTCTACGCGCGCCGGGTCGAGCGCTGGGACGTGATCCGCGGGCTTTGGACACCGCTCGTGGCCGCCGTCTCGGGCTACTGCCTTGGGGGTGGCTGCGAGCTCGCGCTCACCTGCGACATCGTGGTCGCCTCGGAGACCGCGCAGTTCGGGCAGCCGGAGACCGGTCTCGGCCTGATCCCCGGCGCCGGCGGAACCCAACGCTGGGCGCGCGCCGTGGGCAAGGCGACGGCGATGGACGTCGTCCTGAGCGGCCGCTTCCTCACCGCTCGCGAGGCCCGGGCGGCTGGGCTCGTCGCACGGGTCGTGTCACGCGAGGCGTGGCTCGACGAAGCGCAGCGTGTCGCGCGCGACATCGCTGCCAAGGGCCCGGTGGCGACGAGGCTCGCCAAGGAAGCCGTGGACGCGGCCTTCGAGACCGGACTGACCCACGGGCTGGAACACGAGCGCCGCCTGCTCGCCCTGGCCTTCGCCTCGCCGGATGCCCACGAGGGACTGCACGCCTTTCTCGAGAAACGGTCGCCGAAGTTCGAAGGCCGGTAACGGGCCGCACGGGGAGGCCAGCCCTTGGCGCGCCAGTTCCACCGAGCGTCGCCACTCGGCCCCTCCGGACACGCCCCGGCGGGACATGTCCATTGCTGCCGCGCCGGCCGTGCCGGGGGCCACCACTCCTCCTCCCCGATGACGAGCCTAGTCGCCGTCGGCGCGCACCGGGCTCGCTGAAGTGCGCCAAGATAGTGACGCCCAGGGCGACGCCACGGTGGCGCAGCCCAGACCAGGAAGGGAGCTCGCATGGCCGAGGTGGAGACGATGGCCGGGGTGGAGACGAGCCGAACGGGCGGTGTGCTGACGATCACGCTCAACCGCCCAGACGTCCTCAACGCGATCAACCGCGGCGTCCACGAGGGGCTGGCGGGGGGCCTCAAGGAGGCTCGGGCGGACGACGTGCGGGCGGTTGTCATCACGGGCGCCGGGCGCGGTTTCTGCGCCGGCCAGGACCTGACGGAGTTCCAGGATGCGCAGGTCGACATCCGCGACCGCCTCGAGTCCACCTATCACCCCAACATCCGCGCTATCCGAGCGCTTGAGAAGCCGGTGATCGCGGCGGTCAACGGCGTCGCCGCCGGCGCAGGTCTCTCGCTGGCGTGCGCCTGTGACCTGCGAATCGCCTCGGAGGCTGCCACCTTTGTGCCGGGCTTCATCGGCATCGGCCTGATCCCGGACTCCGGCGGCTCCTACTTCGTCCACCGCCTGCTCGGCAACGCGCGCGCGTTCGACTGGATGACGACCAACAAGCGGCTTGGCGCCGCCGAGGCGTACGAGTGGGGCCTGGTCAACGAGGTGGTGGCGGCCGACCGGCTCGCCGACCACGTGGCCGAGGTCGCCGCGACCTACGCAGGGCTGCCGACGAGGGCGATCGGGATGACGAAGCGCCTCTTCGACCACGCCGACACGGCGACGCTGGAGGAGCAGCTGGCGCTCGAGGCTCAGCTGCAGACGGCCGCGACCCAGACGGACGACTTCCGTGAGGGTGTGGGTGCCTTCCTGGAGAAGCGCGAGCCCGCGTTCACCGGCCGCTGAAGCGAGCGAAGCGAAGCGGCCTCAGTCGTCCGAGCACTCGTCGAGGCCGAGGTCACGGGCGAGCTGGTCGGACTCCTCGTCCGACTCGTCGGCCGTGTCGAACAGCGCCTCGACCGCGTCCTGATCCTCTGCCTCGGCCGCGGCCCGCAGCTCGCCGATCCGGTCGACCGCGTCGTCACCTGTGGCCAGCCACGCGTCGTAATCCTCTTCGAGCTCCTCCGGAGGCTCGAGCTCGCGCAGGTCAGCGAGGCCGTCCTCGAGCGCCGTCGACGCGTCCTCGGCGTACGTCACGGAGCTCCTCGAAGTTCTGCGGCTCGTCCAGCTCGTCGAGCTGCCGCTCGTACTCGGCGCAGATCGCGTCGGCCTGTGTGCGGAGCTCGTCGGCGCTCAGCCGGTCGCTGCCGCCGCCGCAGGCAGCGAGTGCGAGGACGAGCGGGACGAGCAGCGCCAGGAGCCGCACGCCGGCGATTGTGTCACTCCGGCTGGTCGTCGCCCGCCGCGTCGGTTCGTGGGCGCAGCTCGATTGCCAGCTCGCAGTCGAGCGCGTTGGCAATGCGCAGCAGCGTGTCGATGCGCGGCGGCCGCCCGCCCGACTCGAGCCGCGCGATCGCCGACTGGGTGGTCCCCGTCAACTCGGCGAGCTCTGCCTGCGAGAGGCCGAGCGCGTGGCGGCGATCCTGCACCTGGCCGGCGATGGCGGCGAACAGCCAGCCCTGGTCGGGGTCGACGTGCGCCAGGCGCTCGCGCATCCGCTCCATCACGTCGCGTCGCCGTCCTGTGCTCATAGCGCCAATGCTATAGGACGCGGAGCGGCTGCAGGGCGCGCGGGCTAGACGCCGAGGCGGGCCGCGACCCGCCGCGCCACGAGCGCGGCGTCCTCGCCGACGCCGATCAGGAGCGCGGACTTCCGCTTGCGCAGGAAGTGGACGCCGACGAAGAACACTCCCGGCTGCGCGACGCTCTCGCCCTCGTCGTGGATCGGGAAGCCGTGCTCGTCGAACGCGCCCGGCCAGTCCAGCCACGAGCGGTAGTCGGGCCGGAAGCCTGTCGTGTAGAGGACGGCTGCGACGCCCCGCACGTCGATGCGCTCGGGGCCGTCGCCCGCGAACGGAGGCGGTTCCTCGGCGTCGGGCACGTCGAGGCCGCGCTCGGCGACCGTTCGCCGGACGAGACCGGCGAAGTCGCGGTAGCGGTCGTCACCCCAGGCGACGCTCTCGTGCAGGTCCGCGGCGAAGCAGGCCTCGTGTCCGTCAACGCCGAGGAAGTGTCCTGCCAGCGTGACGCCGTCTGCCTGGAGCGTCCGCAGGTTGAGGTCGCGCCCGCCCCCGTGACCGGTCAGGAGCACGTTCGCGGTGAAACGAGCCGACGGCGCGGGGAGCGAGTCGACGGTCTGGTCCAGGAAGCCCGTCTCCGAGGCCCACCACGTGAAGTCGCGGCCGCCGAGACGGCGCCGGAACCAGGGCGCCTTGCCGCAGGAGATGACGACGTCGCGTCCCGCGTGGTTGAGCTCCTCCGCGATCTGGCAGCCGGACTGGCCGCTGCCGACGATCAGGATTCGTCCGGCCGGCAGATCGCGCTCCGACCGATAGCTCTCGACGTCGAGCTGGAACACGGACGACGGCAGCCGGCTAGCGACCGGCGGACGATGCGGGCGCTGGTACGCGCCGGTTGCGATCACCACGGCGTCGGCGCGGACGTCACCGGCCGAGGTGCGCAGGGTGAAGCCGTCGGACGTGTCGATCGAGCGGACGTCGACGCCCTCCCGCACCGCGACCCCGGCGGCGCTCGCGTAGCGCTCGAGATGGGCGACGAACTCGTCGCGGGGCATGAAGCCGTCCGGATCGGGCCCGTCGTACTCGCCGCCTGGAAGCTGGATCGACCAGTTCGGAGTGACCACGCAGAAGCTGTCCCACCGATCGCGCCAGCTCTGCCCTACGCGACCGCGCTCGAGCACGACCGGCTCGAGCTCGAGCGCGGCAAGCTCGCAGCCGGCTGCCAGACCCGCCTGGCCCGCCCCCACGACTGCCACCTGGACGTTGTCCATCGCACCATTCTCGCGCGCGCGCCGCGAAGCCGCGCCTGCGGCGGCGCAGCGCTGTCCGGGTGCACGACCCGCTGGTAGGAGCTAGATCGTCTTGAACTGCTCGAACGGCTGGCGGCAGCTCGTGCAGTAGCGAACAGAGCGGCAGGGTGTCGGGCCGAAGAGGTTGTCGAGGCGCGTTGCGGTCGACCCGCAGTACGGACAGCGGAAGCCGCTTGCCTGCAGCTGCACCAGCTGCGGGCCGCCCGCCACGCGTGGCGGCGGCGGCGCGAAGCCGGCTGCTCGCAGCTTCTCGCGTCCCTCGGCCGTGATCCGGTCGGTCGACCAGGAGTCGTCGAGCACGACCTCGATTTCAGGCTCCGCTCCGAGGTCGGCGATCGCGCCGGCCATCTGGTCCCGCATCACCTCGAGTGCCGGGCAGCCCATGAACGTCGGCGTGAACTCCACGTGCACGCGGCTGCCGTCGATCCGTACGTTGCGGATCACGCCGAGATCGACGAGTGAGATCACCGGGATCTCGGGGTCGGGAATGGCCGCCAGGGCCGACCAGACGTCGTCGGTCGAGACGGAGTCGGCGGCTGGTCGCTGCGCGGCCGTCACCACGACACCCCAGCCGGCTGGCTGCGCCGCACCATCGTCATCTCCTCCCACAGCGCCTCCAGGTCCGAGTGCCGCTCGCCGCGGCCGACGGCCTCGTCGTCCGACGGCTCCCAGGGGAGCAGTCGAGCGAGGCGCTCGCGCCAGGCCGGCCAGAGCGCGGGCTCGAGCACGCCGAGTGCGTAGGGCCAGAGCCGCTCCGCCGCCTCGCGCAGCCGGGCGGCGCCGTCCGGAGTCGCCAGCAGGCGCGCGGCCCACATCTCCGCGTGCATGAGGTGGTACGCCTCCTCGCGCTGGATCTTGGCCGCCAGCCCGGCGACCTCGGGGTCGGGCGCCTGCGTAAGCGCCTCGACGCGCACGGCGTCAGCCGTCTCGTAGAGGACATGTCGGGCGATCGTGGCCGCCCAGTCGGGCACGAGCTGCATCTCGACGAGCGGTGCCGAGCGGTACTCCGCCGGCTGCCGGTCGAGCGCGAGCTCGTCGGCGTCGCCCGCGCCCTCCTCGCGCGCGAGGAGGGCGTAGAGGGCACGTGCGTGGCCGATCTCGTTCTGCGCGATCGAGGAGAACGCGACGTCCTCCTCCAACACCGGCGCGATGCCGGTCCACTCGGAGTTCCGCCACCCGAGGATGAGCTCGTCGTCGGCCGCTTCGAGCAGCGTCGCGCGGAGCGTCGCGTCCACGCGTCAGCCCTCGTCTGCGCGCGGCGCGGTGCCGGCCCGCTCGCGCGCTTCCTTCAGCTTTGCCTTCAGCGAGTAGCCGTCGACCCGGTGGTAGTTGCGCTCGAGCTCGTCGACGAACTCTCCGATCTCGGCAATCGCCCCGCGCGGCACCACCCAAAGGGCCACGGACTCGCCACGCCGCCCGTACTGCTCGCGCGCGTACCACTCGGCGAACCTCGCGTCCGGCGCGCTCACCGCCCCTGCGTGCTGGAACGCCTGCCCCTTCCGCTCCTGCCGGAAGACCTCGTACACGCCTACGCCGGCTGCGACGTCCGTCACGCGGGCGCGCCCTCGAGCAGGGCCAGCACGTCGCGTGCCGGCGCGCCGCCCACGCGTGCGTGCTCGACCAGGGGGATGCCGTGCGGTCCGCGCGCGTCTCGAAGTTCCGGGTGCGCGCGTCAGCAGGGCGCGAACGACCTCGGTCTCGCCGAGCATCGCCGCCGCGAACACGTCCATGCGCGCTCCGTAGCTCCAGCAGGTGCAGCGCGATCTCCCGCGCGCCCATGTGCGCCGCCGCGCCGAGCCCCGTCTCCCAGTCGCCGCCGCCCCAGTCCCAGGCGGCGTTGGCGAGCGCGGGCTCGCGCTCGAGCAGGTCGCGAACCGTGTCCAGGTCGCCATGCGCCTTGCCGACGAACTCCTCGACGAGCGAGGCGGGCAGCCGCTCCGGGCGCTGGTCGCTCATGCCGCCTCCGCGAGCACTGCCCGGCGGACCCAGGCGGTCTCCTCGCTCGCCTTGCGGCGCAGGTCCAGACGCTCGGCCGTACGGGGACCGTGGCCGGTCACGACCGTGCGCAGCTCCTCCCAGTCGGGCTCGGTGTACTCCCAGACCCCGTCGCCCGACTTGCGCAGCTTCGGGTCGGGCACGGTCAGCCCGAGCTCCCAGATCTGCGGGGCGTACCCGTCGAGGAACTGCTGCCGAGCGTCCTCGTTGCCCTGGCTCTTGATGCGCCAGACCACCATCGGGTCCTCGTCCGGCGGGATCGGGTTGCCGTGGAAGTGCATCAGCGGCGTCCACCAGCGGTCGAGCGCCTCCTGGACGAGCTCGCGCTGCTCCTCGGTGCCGTTCATGAGCGTGAGGATCACGTCGCGCCCGTGGAGGATGTGGAAGGACTCCTCCCAGCAGATCTTCTTCATGATCCGCGCGTACGGCGCGTACGAGCACTTGAGGAGCGCCTTCTGGGAGATGATCGCCGCCGCGTCGACGAGCCAGGCGATCACACCCACGTCACCCCAGGTCTTCGTCGGGTAGTGGAAGACGTTGTGGAACTTGCTCTTGCCGGAGAGCAGGTCGGCGAGGCACTGCTCGCGCGGCTTCCCGAGGTCCTCGACGACGGTGTAGATCAGCTGCGCATGGCCGACCTCGTCCTGCACCTTGGCGGTGAGCGCGAGCTTCCGCTGCAGCGTCGGCGCGCGCAGGAGCCACTCCCGCTCGGGCAGGACGCCCATCAGCTCGGAGTTGCCGTGCATCTCGATGAACTTGATGAGCCGGGCCCGGTACTCGTCGGGCATCCAGTCGTGCACTTCGACCTGCCCGCCTGCCTGGACGTGCTCGAGGAACTCCTGCTCGCGTGCCGTCACGTCGCCTCCCAACCGAACGATCGTTAGGGTCCGAGTTTACTGTGTCCAGCCGCCGCTCGGAGCTCGCCCGCCAGGCCGCACGCCTCTTCGCCGAGCGGGGCTTTCACGGGACGTCGATCGGCGACCTGGCGGAGGCGATGGGCGTGCAGAAGGGCTCGCTCTACGCGCACATCGAGTCGAAGCAGGAGCTGCTCTTCGAGGCGATGCGCGAGGGTGCCGAGGCGTTCCACGGCGTCCTCGACGCGCTCCCGGAGGACGCTTCCGTCGACCGAGCGGCTGCGGCTCGTGCTGCGCGGGCACCTGCGCGTGGTCGCCGACCAGCTCGACGTCGCCACGGTCTTCGTACGCGAGTGGCGCTACCTCGAGGGCGAGCGTCGCGAGGAGGTCCTCGCCGAGCGGCGCCGCTACGAGGAGCGCATCCGGGCCCTCTTCCGCGAAGGGCGTGAGCACGGCGAGCTGCGCACCGACCTCGACGACGCGACGGGTGCGCTGCTCGCTGCTCTCGGCGGCCAACTGGGCCTACACCTGGCTCCGGCCCGGCCGCGACACCGACGCAATCGCCGACCGCCTGTTCGCGCTGCTGCTCGACGGCGTGCGCGGCTACGCAACGCCGGCCTGAGGCCGGGTTGAGCCGGAACGGCGCCGGTTCGGCTCCAGAACGTCCCGCGGGCACGGGACATCCTTTGACACTCGTCCGGGTGGCACCCTACGATGCGGACGTGGCCCAGCCTGACCCACACGTCGAGCAGCTGACCCGGCTCGGCCTGACCATGTACGAGGCGAAGGCGTACCTCGCGCTGATTCGCCGCGGCTCGTCCACCGCGGCCGAGGTGGCGCGCATCGCCGGCGTTCCGCGACAGCGGATCTACGACGTCCTGGCGAGCCTGGTCGAGCGCGGGCTCGCGCTCGACGCGGCCGGGCAAGGTCGTCAAGTACGTCGCCTCGCCGCCCGACACCGCGATCCAGCGGCTCGTCTCCGACCACCGCCAGACAGCTCGCCGAGCTCGAGCGCGGGGCGGAGTCGATGATCTCCGAGCTCGCACCGGCCTTCCAGGAGGGCCAGGGCGTGACCGACCCCCTCGACTACATCGAGGTGCTGCGCGACCGGCGCGCCATCAACGAGCGCTTCCAGGAGCTCCAGGAGAGCATCGACCACGAGATCCTCGTCTTCACGAAGCCGCCCTACGCGACGCCGCCGCAGGAGGAGGAGACGGGCCTCGAGGTCACCCGCACGCACCGGGCGCGGAGCGTCTACGAGTTCTCGATCTTCGACGACGCGGAGACGATCGAGGGCGTGCGCCAGTTCATCGAGGCCGGCGAGGAGGCACGCTTCGTCCCCGAGCTTCCGCTCAAGCTCGTGATCATCGACGAGCGCTACGTCATGTTCGGCATGGAGGACCCGGTCGCCGGCGGCTCCGAGCTGACCATGGTCGTGGTCGAGCACCCGTCGCTGGCGGCGACGCTGAAGATCGCCTTCGACACCGTCTGGGCGCAGGGCCTCTCGTTCGACGAGGCGCACGAGCGGCTCGTGCGGCGCCCCGCCGTGAAGAGCGCATAGACACGCAGCGCGGCGAGGTGTAACACTCGATGCCGCGGCGACTCGTGAGGGGGCAGAACTGAGGCGACTGACGCTGGCGACGCTGGGCACCGCTGCGGCGGTCGCAGCAGCATGCTCGCTCGCCGCGCCGGCAGCCGGCGCCGAGCTGCGCGGCGGGCTCGACGCGATCGTCGCCGGACAGTTCGACGCAGGACCCGAGGGTCGCCGCAGCTGGCCGGCCTGACGTCGGGCGAGATCGCCTACTTCGCCGTGCTGAGCGAGCCGAACGACTCGGCTCACGCGGCGGCGCTCGTGTTTCGCGGCGCGCGCGTGCTGCGCTCCTATCGATCGGTCGATCGGCGTTCGCGCTCGCCTCGACGCCCGCCGCGGTCGGCACGGTCGCAGCGGTGCCGTGGGTGCAGTGGCTCGACGCCCGTGCAGGTCGTCCGCGTCCTCGCAGGACCCGGTCCCGGACCAGACGCGCGCGACGACCGGAGACGTCGGCGCGCCGGCATTCTGGAGCGCGGGGCTGACCGGCGCAGGCACCCGCATCGCCGTGCTCGACACCGGCCTCGACACGACCCACCCGGACCTCAACGACCTCGACTTCCGCGCGCTGGTCGAGCATCCTGCCCAAGCCGGCGAAGGTCGTCGGCACGCGCTCGTTCCTCGACGGGGGCTGCGCCAGCACGCCGCCGCACCGACGGCATGGACACGGTACCCACGTCGCGGGCATCGCCACCGGAACGGGCGAGGGTCTACCGGGCGTCGCGCGGACGACGGCCGCTACGCCGGCATCGCACCCGGCGCGCAGCTCGCCGTCGGCACGGTCATGAAGCGACTGACGGCACCGGGGTGAACAGCGACCTGCTCGCGGCACTCGAGTGGGCGGCGATGCCGGCCGGTACGGGCCCGGCCGGCTGCGAGTCGATCGGCGCGGACGTCGTCAACCTCAGCCTCGGCTCGGAGTCGCGCCCGGCCCGCCTCAACACCGGCAACGACATCGACCTGGTCAGCTACATGCGCGAACCGCCTCGCCGTCCGCTACGGGACGACCATCGTCGGCGCGATCGGGCAACAGCGGCCCGTTCATCGGCAGCGCGCTCGAGACGCCCAGGGTCGGCCTCCCAGGTCCTGAGCGTGGCGGCTGCCGTCGAAGGACTACGACGTCAACCACGACGACACGCTGTCGGGAGACCACTGCTCCGGCTGGCAGCCGACTCCTGCACAGTGTGCGGCCGGAACGGGCATCCAGCCGCCTTCGCTCGCGCCCTTCTCGTCACGCGGCCCGGCGGGCGACCTCTGGCTACGCCCCGACGTGACCGCGCCGGGTTACAACATCGTCGCGCCGCAGGCGGCGCAGGGGACGGCGATGGTGCAGAACGACCTCAGCTGCAGCCACGCGCCTCGATCCGCTGTACGCCACCGCGAGCGGACACCTCGATGGCGACGCCGGCCACTGCGGGCGGCGTCGCGCTCATGCTCCAGGCGTACCGCGCAGCGCACGGCGCCGCCGCCTCGCCGCAGGGTGCTTCCGGCCTCTCGGGGCTGCCGGCGCGCGCGTACGCGCTCGTGCGCGCGGCGCTGATGAACACCGCGAGGACGAACCTCTACGAGTCTCGCTGGGTGCTGACGACCGGTGGGCTCACGCTCACCTGCGACCCGCTGGCAGGCGCCGACGTCTTCGGCGTTTGCAGCATCGCTAACACTTTCGCGGGCACGATGATCCTGTACGAGGTGCGAAACGGCGCCGCGGACCCCTACGTCGGGCCCGCTCGGCGAGGGGGCAGGCAAGGTCGACCTGCCGCGCGCGGCTGCAGCGCTGCGCAACGGGGTGATCGCTTACAGCGCCGCCTCGGGCGTCGGCGAGGCGGCCGGTACCGGCCCGCGCGACCTCCAGGGCACCTGGCAGATCGGCGCGATCAGGGCGGGGACGGATACGTCCCAGCGATTCGTGTTGCACGCCGCGCCGGGCCGGGGCCGTTCTCGGCCAGCTTCTCGTTCCTGCCCGGCAATCCCTCGGACGGCAGTCGTGCGATCACTGCCGGAAAGACCGGCTGGCGTATCGATCTGCCCGGCAAGGCGTCGATCGCTCGCGGTGGCGACGCCGTCGTCAACTTCAAGGCGCGCGTCCCCGCCGACGCGGCACCCGGGTCCTACACGGGCACCGTGGTCGTCACGGTCTCGAACGGCCAGACGCTGCGCATCCCCGTGTTCGCATCGGTCGCGCTCCACGACGGCAAGCGCGGGCGTCGGCACGAGCGGGCAGCCAGGCGACCGTCGTCTCCGCGCGGGACGTCTTCGGCAAGGCCGACACCTCGTGGCCCTTCCAGGGTGCGGGCACCGGTGCCGGCTCGGACTGGCTCGTGTACCCGGTCGAGCTCGCGGGCGGGCTCTCGTCCGCCGTGTTCTCGGTTCACGGGGTCGCTCCCGGCGACGACACGTACGACCTCTACGTCTACGACTCGGGCTACGAGCTCCTCGCCAGCACGCATCCGTTCGACCCGCTTGCGGCCGGGCACGACCGATGCCCTCGTCAACGGCGGGCGGGGGCCGACGACGGCCGCGTCACCGCAGACGCTCACGCTCGACCGCTCCCGCGCAGGGCCGGTACTACGTCGTCGTGAGCCGGGCGAAGTTGGGCTCCGCCGGCGCCGGCAGCATGAGCTCCTTCGTGCTGCTGCTCGACGAGCGCTAGAGAGAGTTCGGCGGCTTTTCCGCCGAAACCTGCTCGACACGCATCTAAATCTCCCCTTGCCACCCTTTGTAGTGGTGTGTTAAATCCCGCCCAGTTGGGCAATAAGGCTTCAAGCACCACGGACGAGGAGGACACAAATGTTTCGCGCACATCGCCTATCGCTAGCGCTCGTGCTGGCCGCGGCGGCGCTGTGCACGCTCGGCGCATCGAGCGCGAGCGGCTACGCAGTCGGCGAGACGTACGCCGTCGACACACAGCGCTACATCGTCACCCTCGATGGCGACTACGCCGTCAGCGAGGGGTACGCCGTCGGTTCGAGTTACGCGGTCTACGCAGTTACCAACCAGTACGCCGTCTACGCGGTGCAGGCCGCTGGCGGCCAGGTCGTCAGCGACCTCAGCACGCAGATCGGCGTCCTGATCGTCGAGTCGGCCAACGCCGAGTTCGCGACCCTGGTGCAGCAGTACGCCGTCCTGAACGGCGTCTCGCTGACCGTCAGCAAGGACAAGGCCGCCGAGGGCAAGAAGCCCGACTCGGCGCCGAGCAAGGGCAGCGGCAAGCGGACGAACCCCGACCTGCAGGACGACCCCGACGAGGGCATCCAGTGGGACATGCAGATGATGCGCACTGACCAGGCGCACAACAAGACGGCGGGCTCGCGCTCGGTCGACGTCGGCGTCCTCGACAGCGGCATTGACGCTAATCACGTGGACTTCACCGATCTCGGCGTTCTGGCCGGCACGTCGAACGTCGACTGCGCCCGCGGACGCGTCTCGCTCTCGCCGAGCCTCGGCGTCGCGCAGCCGTGCGTCGACACGAGCTTCCACGGCACGCACGTGTCCGGCTCCATCGCCGCGCAGTCGAACGGCGTTGGCATCGTCGGCGTGGCACCCGACGTCACGCTCGTGCCGATCACGGTCTGCCAGGTGTACGCCTGCTGGTGGAGCGCGGTCGTGGACGGCATCACCTACGCCGGCGACATCAAGCTCGACGTGATCAACATGAGCTTCTACGCCGACGACGAGCAGCTCGTCGAGTGCAACCCGGAGGACAGCGCCACCGTTGCTGCCATCGACCGCGCGATCGCCTACGCCCGCAGCCGCGGCGTCACCCCGGTCGCCGCTCTCGGTAACTCCAACCTCGACCTCGCGAGCGGCGCCTACGCGAACTGCCGCATCGTCCCGTCCGAGTCGCCCGGCGTCATCGGCGTCACCTCCCTCGGTGCCAACGGCCAGAAGGCGAGCTACTCCAACTACGGCCTCGGCTCGGCGGACGTCGCCGCTCCCGGCGGCAACGGCTCGACGGGCGGAGACTCGGATGCGAGTGACGGCGTGGCCGCTGTGTACTCGACGTTCCCGGGGCAGCAGTACCTGGGGGCCAACGGCACGTCGATGGCCTCCCCGCACGCCGCCGGCGTGGCGGCGCTCATCGTCAGCCGCTACGGCAAGCTCGGCGCCGACGGCGACGTCGAGATGAAGCCCGACCAGGTGCAGGCGAAGCTCCAGGGCACCGCCGTCGACATCGGCCTCTCGGGCTACGACGCCCTCTTCGGCTACGGCCGCGTCGACGCGCTCCGCGCAGTCGGCGGCTGAGCCCCCCGCTTCTCCCGGACACCTTCCTCGTCCAGCGACAGGCCCGCCGCAAGGCGGGTCTGTCGCTTTGTGGAAACGCCCTGGTCAGCCTTGACACCCCAAGTCGTGGTGTCTACTATCATCTAGTTACCACGGAACGTGGTGTCATTGGCCGAGGAGGATCGACCGTGTCTCGAGTGCATCGAATTCCCGAACCGACTTCGCGACCAGCCGGCACGGCACGTTCGACGACATCGGGCTGTAGGCCCGCCAAGCGCTCCTCGTCCACCACGCGCCTACGCGCGTGAGGAGTGAGGGGAGGCCGGCGGCTGCGGTCGCCGGCCTCCCACGACCTCGTTGGAGTGGGCGTCCTCTAGACAGACTCCCCAGCAGCACCGCGAAGGGGGCCGGCAGCCGCCCGCCCGTGTCGTTGTAGGTTTGACACCTCTAGTGGTGTATGCCCCCCCTCGTGCGTTACCGCGGTGGGGGGCCGAGGTCGAGGGGCCGTACAACGTGCCCGCCGGTGTCGCCTCGATCACCACGTCGGCGACCGGCGTGCCGGCAACGCTGGACCTCGAACTCGAGCTGATTCGCGACGCGAACGGCAACCTCACGCCGGACGACACGCCCGTCGCCACGGGCGACACGGTGTGCAGCCCGGAGGCGATCAAGTACGAGCCTTCCGGGGGCGTGCCTGCCGGCACGTACTGGCTGCGCGTCAATGAGTTCGGCGGCGGCGGCGGTGTCAGCGACCCGCCGTGCGTGACGGAGTCCGGCGACTACTTCGGCGTCATCAGCTTCAACGACGTCGCGACGCCGGGAGGGTCGTCCTATCCGCCCCGCTGGCGCGTCTTCCCGGCCCAGCCGGCGCTCGACACGCCGCCGAATGTCCTTGGCTTCCCGGGCAACTTCGGTCAGCCCTGGGTCTACCCCACCATCGAGAGCCGCCGCCAGACGTGGTGCTGGGACGCAGTCGTCAGCGGCAACCCGGTCCCCGGCTGCGAGTACGAGGTCTACAACACCGCCTCGCGCGTGCCCTGGGACGCGAACGCCCGCACGGGCGCTTCGACGTTCCAGACGGTCGGCAACAATTCGAACGCGGCCGAGGCGTGGTTCTCGACGACGCTCACGCCGGGACCGTCCGGGTACCGCCCAGTCGATCTGAACCGGAATTACACCTACCCCTGGACGAACGCGTGGCACGTCAACGGGGGCTTGCCCCAGCCTGGCAACACGACCAACGAGACTGGCTGCTCGCAGACGAACTTCAACCCGGATCTCGCGAGCGAGGTGGGCTCGCTACCGATCGGGGAGCTCCCGGTGCCCGGCTCCAATGCAGGGATCGGCAACGGCAACGACATCAGCGCCGCGACGACCAACCTCTTCGCGATGCACAATCGCATGCACGACTGGTCGCTGGCACCTCGGCTACACCGAGGAGCACTGGAACAACCAGGAATACAACTTCGGCAACCAGGGGACGATCAACGCTGGTCCCGCCGCCGGAACGCCGACGCTTGAGAACGATCCCGTCGTCGGCGTCTCGCAGTCGGGTGCGGCGATGATCATCCCGCAGAACGGCGTCATCACGAACCGCAACAACGCCAACATGCGGCCGCTCACCGATGGCGCTGCCTCGATCACGAACATGTACCTCTGGCAGACGCTCGGAGGCGCGATCCACGTCCCATGTGCCGACGGCGACTACGACATGCCCGTCATCGCCCACGAGTACGGCCACGCGATCGAGAGCCGGATGACGGGCAAGGGCTACCTGCGCAGCGGCCATCACACCGGGGCAATGGGCGAGTCCTGGGGCGACTGGTACGCAATGGAGTACCTGAACGAGTACGGCTTCGTGCCGACCGACGACGAGAACCCGTTCACGGTCGGTGCCTATGTGACCGGCAACAAGCAGAGCGGCATCCGCAATTACGGGGCCAACCAGAACCCCCTCCAGTTCGGAGACATCGGCTACGACCTCACCGGCAGCTCGTCGAGCCCGCATGCAGACGGAGAGATCTGGACGGGGACGATGTGGTCACTGCGAGAGGCGTTCGTCAACGACTGGAACGGCCTCTACCCGTACTCCGATGCAGCGCTGCAGCGCCGCTGCGCGGACGGCCAGGAGCCGGTCATCCACTGCCCGGGCAACCGGCGCTGGATTCAGCTCGGGTTCGACGCGCTTCTGCTCATACCTCCTGCGGGATCCATGCTCGACGCCCGTGAGGCGTTCCTGACTGCCGACACCCTGCGCTTCGGCGCAGAGAACCACGACATCATGTGGTCGGTCTTCGCACGGCGCGGGATGGGGCAATACGCCCGCAGCTCGAACGCCACGTCCGAGCGCAACGACCACGACCCCGTGCCGAACTACGAGTCCGCGTTCCACACCGGCGAAGTGCCATACACGTTCGTGGTTCGCAACGCTGCGGGCGGCGCCCTCACCAATGCCCGTATCTTCGTCGGCCACTACGAGCGAGGCGTATCACCGATTGCCGACACGGACCCGGCAACGAACACTGCCGATACGGCGGACCCGGACTACCCCGGCTGCCTGCAGACCAATGACTGCGACACGCTCCCAGTCGGACACGGCACGAACAACCTGGACGACCAGGCGCGCTTCCTGCCGGGGTGCTACGACATGCTCGTCAACGCTCGCGGCTACGGCCACATGCGCTTCTCGCTCTGCGCTCCGAGCGGAGGCGCGGGCGGGACCATGACGCTCATCCTCTCGCGCAACCTCGCCTCCTCGGCGGATGTCGATGGCGCCGGCCCTGGGGAAGGGGCGGTTGCCGTGGCTGCTGCCAGCGATGGGAGCAACCACCAGGACCTGATCGATGACACCGAGGGCACCAACTGGGACTACGTCGGCCCGGCAGCTCCGGGTACGAACGGCGTCGATGGGAAGAGGGTTGTCGTCAATCTCGCCGAGAACGACGGGAATCCGCTCCTCGAGACGGTGCACACCGTCCGCCGCGTGCAGGTGAGTGCATTTCTCGGCGAGTACGACGCCGCCGGCGCGATCGTCACACAGCCGCGCTTCACCGGACTGCGCCAGTTCGAGATCCGTGTTTGCGACGACGGGGCGGCCTGCTTCGCCCCGATTGGGGGTCTGCCCGTTGACGCGAACTTCACGAGCGTCTTCACCAGCGATCCCCACGCGTTCCCGGGTCGCGCGGCACGCCCGCTGTCACCGAACCTGAACCTCCGCACGTTCAACTTCGCACCGGTGGCGGCGACCCACGTGATGATCGTCGTCCGCAACAACCAGTGCACGGGCAATCCCGAATGGCACGATCCTGGCGACCCGCTGACGACCGATCGCGATGCGGATCCGCTCAACGAGACTGACTGCCGCGTCGGCAATCCGACCAAGATCCTCCCGATCGAGAACCCGCTCGGGCAGGAACCGGGCTTCCTGGCGCCACGCAACAACGAAGTCCACATCGCGGAGCTTCAGGTTCTCGGCGCGGAGGCAGGGGGAGTCGTCAACCCCGACGACCCGATCGTGACTCTCACGAAGACCGGCCCCCTGCTGGGCCAGCGGGGCGGGAGCGCGACGTACACGCTCGCCTACAACAACCTCGGACCCGCCGCCTCACAGGGAGCGAGGATCGTCGACACCCTTCCGCGTTCGCTCGACTTCGTCGCCGCGACCGGCGGAGGTGTCTACGACGCGGTGAATCGCACCGTGACCTGGAATCTCGGAAGTGTCGCCGCTGGAGCCACCGGCTCCGTGACCGTCGCCACGCGCGTGAGGACGGATGCCAAGGTCGGTACGGCCACGATCAACCAGGCCCAGTTCACCGGCGCGTTGACGCTGTCTGCGCCCGCGGCGGCTGTGACGCTGATCACCTCATAGGCGAGACGCTCGATGAGTGGGGCCGATCACCCGGCCCCACTCGTCGGCGTCCAACCCTCGGCATCCCCTCCCGCCCCGTGCTCGCGGGGGCGACTCCTAGCCAGGTCCGCGAGCGCGCCCTCGAGCGCGTCGAATCGCTCCTCCAGCCGCGAAACCCGTCCGGCCAGCGAGGGCAGCTCTGCGTCGAGCGGCTCGGTGCCGGGTGCCGTGACCGCCGGCTCGGTGCCGGCGTCGCCGCCGAGCAGTTGCAGGTAGCGCTCCTCCTTCTGGCCCGGCCGGCGCTCGAGGCGCTGGACCAGCTCTCGCCCGATGAGGCCCGACAGCGTCTCCTCGAGTGCTTCCGGCTCGTCGAACGGGTGCAGGCGCTGGGTACGGGCTCGCAGCTCGCCGGGCGTCTGCGGGCCGCGCAGCATCAGCACGGCCAGGATCGACAGCTCGGGGTCGGAGAGCGAGAGCGCCTCGTCGAGCAGGTGCCGGTACTTGACCGCCCGGCTCCCCGGTCCGCTCGCGAGCCGCGCCCAGCGGCGGCGCGAGAGGCGGTCGAGCGCTGTCCGGATCGTCGGCTCGTCGTACTCGACGACGGGATCGCGGTTGGTCGCCTGGTTGCACGCCAGTCGCAGGCTGTTGAGCGAGAGTGGGTACGCGTCGGGAGTCGTGCGCTGCTTCTCGATCAGCGAGCCGAGCACGCGGAGCTCGACGGCGTCGGCGTCCACGTTCAGCCCAGCCAGCGCCGCCGCCGGCGCTCCGGCTCCTCCCCGAGCGAGCGGGCGGCGCTCGTGATGTCGTCCTCGGTGAGGGTCGACACTGCCTCGGGCCCGAGCGTGCTGAGGTCGCGGCCCTCCTCGCGCGCGAGCCGCAGCGCCTGCCGGTTCAACGCCTGCTCGAAGAGGGTGCGCGCGAAGCGCGCGTTGCCGAAGCCTTCGCCCCGCTCGGCGTTCTCGAAGATGCGGGTGAGCGCCAGTTCCGCCTGGGGCTCGAGCGTGTAGCGGTGGTCGGCGGCCATCTTCTCGGAGATGGCGACCAGCTCGGTGTTCGAGTAGTCCGGGAACGTGATCTCGCGGGCGAAGCGCGAGCGCAACCCGGGGTTCGACTCGAGGAACGCGCGCATGAGCCGCGGGTAGCCGGCGACGATCACCACGAGGCGGTGCCGGTAGTCCTCCATCCGCTTGAGGATGACCTCGATCGCCTCGGGCCCGAAGTCGTGGCGCCCGGCGCCTTCGGGGGCGAGGGCGTAGGCCTCGTCGATGAAGAGCACGCCGTCCAGGGCTCGCCGGATCTGGCGGTTCGTCTTGATCGCCGTCGCCCCGATGTACTGGCCCACGAGCGAGGCGCGGTCGACCTCGACGAGGTGGCCGCGCTCGAGCAGGCCCATGGAGCGGTACATCTGCGCGAGCAGGCGCGCGACCGTCGTCTTGCCGGTGCCGGGGTTGCCCAGGAACACGAGGTGCTGGCTGGTCGCCACCTCCGGCAGGTCGTGCTCCTTGCGGCGCGCCTGCACCTGCAGGAAGGCGACGAGCGCGTGCACCTGCTCCTTGACCGTCTCGAGCCCGACGAGCGAGTCGAGCTCGGCCTGGAGGTCAGCAAGGGGAACCGGCGGCAGCCGCCGGGGTGGCAGGAACTCGCCCAGCCGCTCCTCCAGCTCGGGACCGGCCGTGCGCCGGAGCTGGTCGCCGAGCTGCCGGACGGCGTCGAGCGGATTGCGCGCCATGGGGAGGGAAGGTAGCCGCCGGGGCGCCGGCAAAGCGGCCGACGAGCTCTGGCGACCCCGCTACCGGAACACAACCCGCGCCGAAGATCACGTTCTGTCAGATTGCAGCGGCGTGGACAGGCACTCACCGGAGCCGCCTTCCGCATTGAGGCGAAGCGCGGCGACGCTCGCCGTCGTTGCGCCGCTTGTGGCCTTCGCCTTGGTCGTCCTCCTGCATTTCGTGCAGTCGGAGACGAACGACAACGACGCCCTCAGCGAGTACGCACTGGGCGACTACGGCTGGCTCATGAACCTCGCGTTCTTCTCGGTCGCGGCCGGCTTCGCAGCAGTGGCGGTGCTGATGACGCTGTCACTCTCGCCTTCCCGGTCTGGCCGAATCGGGATCGCGTTGTTGTTCCTCGCTGCGATTGCCTGGGTCCTGCTCGGCGCCGGCAACATCGATGCCGAGGGCGCCGACCAGACGTTCCATGGCCTCGTCCACGGAGTCGGCTTCGTCGTCGGCTTTCCCGCCTCGTTCGCGGCTCCGCTTGTTCTGGCCAGGGCGTTCCGCCGCGACGAAGGCTGGCGCGGCTTCCGGCGGCCCACACTCATCCTCGGGCTCAGCGCGCTCGGAGCGTTCGTGCTGGCGTTCATGGACGCGTTCTCGCCGGTCACCGTCCGGCTCGCCGAAGGCCTCCTGCTCCTGTGGGTGGTGCTGGCCGGATGGCGCGGCCGCCTTCTGGCTGGATCTCGCAGAATCTAGGAGAGCGAGCCGGGATTGCGGGCGTTGAGGTCCTGCCAGTACTCGACGCCGGGGACCGAGCGGTCAAAGCCGACGGCCTCGTACGCCCGGCGGGCGGGGATGTGGGCGTCGTCGAGCCCCGTGTCGACGTGGGCATAGCGGAGGCCCTGGGCGCGGAAGTGCTCGAGCACGTGCCGCAGCATGAAGGTCGCCCAGCCCTGCCCGGTCTCGTCGGGATGGACGGCGTTGTTGTCGAGGTGCCCGTAGCTCCGCTCGGGCACAAGCCAGAAGCTCACGTAAGCGAAGACTGCGCCTCGCTCGAGCACCCAGAGCCAGTCGGGATGCGTCGCGAAGAGGTCGCGGTTCTGCTTGATCTTCCGCTCCTGCCAGGTCAGCTCGGGATCGTGCCGCACTGCCTCGTAGAGCTCGTCCCCGAGCATGGCCACGTAGCTCGCCTGGATCGGGGCGTAGCCCAGCACCGTCAGCTCGTCCACGGCGTCGAGATCGGCGGGCAGCGCATGCCGGAGCACTGCGCCGTCCCGCTCGGCGACGACCGTCACGCGCGCGTGAGCGGCTTGTACTTGATCCGGTGCGGCTCGAGGGCCTCGGGGCCGCGCGTCTCCTTGACCCACTCGGCGAAGTCGGCGTAGGCGCCCTCGAACCACGTCACCTGCGAGTCGCCGTCGAAGTGGAGGATGTGCGTGGCGACGCGGTCGAGGAACCAGCGGTCGTGCGAGATGACCACCGCGCAGCCGGCGAAGTCGGCGAGCGCCTCCTCGAGCGCGCGCAGCGTGTCGACGTCGAGGTCGTTGGTCGGCTCGTCCAGGAGCAGGACGTTGCCGCCCGAGCGGAGCAGCTTCGCGAGGTGGACGCGGTTGCGCTCACCGCCCGAGAGGTCGCTCACCCGCTTCTGCTGGTCGGAGCCCCTGAAGTTGAACCACGACACGTACTGGCGCGAGTTCACCTCGCGGCGGCCGAGCTCGATCGTGTCGTGGCCGCCGGAGATCTCCTTCCAGACGGTGCTCGCCGGGTCGAGCGCCGCGCGGGACTGGTCGACGTACGCCAGCTCGACCGTGTCGCCGACGCGCAGCGCGCCGGAGTCCGGCTGCTCCTCGCCGACGATCATCCGGAAAAGCGTGGTCTTGCCCGCGCCGTTCGGGCCGATGACGCCGACGATCCCGCCGGGCGGCAGCGAGAAGGTCAGGCCTTCGAACAGCAGTCGGTCGCCGAAGCCCTTGGCCACGTCGTCAGCCTCGACCACGAGGTCGCCCAGCCGCGGACCCGCGGGGATGTGGATCTCGACGCGGTCGAGCTTCTTCGCGCCCTCCTCGGCGAGCAGCCGCTCGTACGCGTCGATGCGCGCCTTCGACTTGGCATGGCGCGCCCGTGCGCTCATCCGCACCCACTCGAGCTCGCGCGCGAGCGTGCGCTGCCGCGCCGACTCCTGCTTCTCCTCCGACGCCAGCCGCGCCTGCTTCTGCTCGAGCCACGACGAGTAGTTGCCCTTGAACGGGATGCCGCGGCCGCGGTCGAGCTCGAGGATCCACCCGGCGACGTTGTCCAGGAAGTAGCGGTCGTGCGTCACGGCGACGACCGTGCCCTTGTACTCGGCGAGGAAGCGCTCGAGCCACGCGACCGACTCGGCGTCGAGGTGGTTGGTCGGCTCGTCGAGGAGCAGCAGGTCGGGAGCCGCGAGCAGAAGCCGGCAGAGCGCGACCCGTCGCCGCTCGCCGCCGCTGAGCGTGGTCACGTCGCGGTCGCCCTCGGGCAGGCGCAGCGCGTCCATGGCGCGGTCGAGCGTGGCGTCGAGCGTCCAGGCGTCGCGGCGGTCGATCTGCTCCTGCACCGCGCCCTGCTCGGCGAGGAGCGCGTCGAAGTCGGCGTCCGGCTCGGAGAACTGCGCCGAGATGGCGTTGAACCGGTCGAGGAGGTCGCGCAGCTCGCGCACGCCGTCCTCGACGTTGCCGCGCACGTCCTTGCCCGGGTCGAGCTCGGGCTCCTGCTCGAGCAGCCCGACGGTTGCGCCCGGCGCCAGCTGCGCGACGCCGCTCGACGGCTCCTCGCGGCCGGCCATGATCCGCAGCAGCGTCGACTTGCCGGCTCCGTTGGGACCGAGCACGCCGATCTTCGCCCCCGGCAGGAACGAGAGCGAGATGTTCGCGAGCACCTGGCGTTCCGGGCCGTAGAACTTGTCGGCCCGGTACATGGTGTAGACGTACTCCTCCGCCACGGCCCGACCTTAGCGGCGCGGTCTTGCTCTTCGTGCCTTACTGCCGAAGGGCAGCTTGCCCGCCCGAGAGGCACACCGCGGGACGCGCGTCAGTCCAGATGTCTTAGACGCTGGCACTCAGCTTCCAGCCGCCGGCTCCTGACACATCCCGAACGCCGCCTTCATCCGGAAGGAGGGGGCACACGGGGGATCTAACGAGCCAGGGGTTCCCCCGTGAGAGCGAAGCGCGAGCGAGCGAGGATCCCTCGGATGGGGGAGTTCGTGCGGTCGGCCGTCGGGAACACTGAGAGCACGAATCCGGGCCTACTGCGGCGGCCCTGAGAGGAGGAAGTGAATGACGCCATCACCCCTGGGCCGCATCCTCGTCGTGGACGACGAGGACGACATCCGCAGCATGCTCTCCATCGTCCTGTCCGGTGAAGGCTGGGACGTGGACGACGTTCCCAGCGGTACCGAGGCTCTTGCTCGCTGCGAGACGACAGCGTACGACGTGGTCGTGCTCGATCTGCGCATGCCTGGGCTCTCGGGCCTGGACGTCGCGCGTGAGCTGACGGCGCGATCCTTCAGCGGGCGGCTGGTGCTGTTCTCCGCCTACGTCGACACGTCTGTCGAGCGTGAGTGCGAGGAGCTCGGCATCGCCGTCGTCGACAAGGTCGACTGGTACGGACTGGTCGACGCGGTCAAGGCTGCGTCGCCGCTTCGCATCCGGGCTTGACAGCGGCACCGCCTGATACCTAGATTATCTAGGTATGAAGGCGGACGGGACGCGCGGGCAGCTCGATCTGCTCCTGCTGGCGGTGCTGCACGGCGCGCCCGCTCACGGCTACGGCGTCATCGAACGCCTGCGTGAACGGTCCGCGGGTGCGTTCGACCTGCCCGAGGGATCCGTGTATCCGGCGCTGCACCGGCTCGAGCGCGAGGGTGCGGTGGCAAGCTCCTGGGAAGCCGTCGGTGGCCGCCGCCGCCGTGTGTACCGCCTGACGCGGCGTGGCTCCGGCCGGCTGAGCGAGCAGCGCGGCGCCTGGAGGGACTTCGCGCGGGCCGTCGACCTGGTGGCGACGTGATCGAGACCTACCTCCGCGAGCTCGAGCGAGCCCTGCCGGGCCCCGCGGGAAGGAAGCGGCGGATCCTCGCGGAGACGCGGGCCCATCTCGAGGATGCGAGCGCTGCCGCCATGGGTGCCGGCGCCGACCGGGCCGCGGCGGAGGCCGCCGCGGTGGCGCGCTTCGGCACCCCGCGAGCTGTTGCGGCTGCCTTCCGGTCGCTGCTGCTGTGCGCGCAGCTGACGCGTGCCGGGATCGCGCTCGCCGCGGCGCTCCTGGCGGCGGTCCCCGTCGTGTACCTCATCACCGAGCGCATGCTTCCCCCGGCGACCTGGGCAGCGGATCAGCTGCCCGCCGACCTGGCGTGGCAGCGCAACCTTGCGATCCTCGGATTGGCCGGCGGCCTCGTCTTCGGAGCAGGAGCTGCGCTGCTCGGCCGCCTGGGGCGATTCCGCCTCGCGGTCGTAGCGGCAGCACTGGCGGTCACGGGCGTCGTGGTGACGCTGGCCGCCTGGTCCACACTCGCGTTCGGCTGGGCCGAGCGCGTGCCGGGCGCGGGCGATGCGTTCGCGGTGTCGTTCCTGGCACTGGCGGCGCTGCTGACACCGGCCGCGTTCCTGGCCGTCCAGCTCGCGCAGGCCGCTAGAGCTTCTTCCGAAGCAGACTGAAGACGCCGCGGACGACCTCTCGCTGTAGGCGCTTGCCCTGTCGGGAGCCGAGGAAGTCGGTGAGCGCATCGCTCGGCTCCTTGGCCCTGGACGGCCGTGGAGCCGGCTTCGCATCCGGTGACTCGGGCGCCGCCGCCTTCTCCACACGGGCGGCGAGCTGCTCGTGCGCGCTCTCCCGGTCCACGCGGGTCCCGTAGCGCGCGAAGAGCGGCGACGCCTTGGCCGCCGCCTCGACGTTCGCGGCCGGTGCCATCGACGCGGACGGCGCGACGAGGCGTGTGTGGACGACGGGCGTGGGCGTGCCGCGCTCGGTCAGCACGGTCACGGCCGCCTCGCCCGTGCCGAGCGACGTGAGCAGCTCCTCGAGGTCGTAGAGCTCGGAGGTCGGGTAGGTGCGCACCGTCTTGCGCAGCGCGTCCGCGTCCTCCGGGGTGAAGGCGCGGAGCGCGTGCTGCACGCGGTTGCCGAGCTGGCCGAGCACTGCCGAGGGCAGGTCGGTCGGCTGCTGGGTGACGAAGAAGACGCCGACACCCTTCGACCGGATCATGCGCACGGTGCGCTCCACGGACTCCAGGAACGTCTTCGAGGCATCGTCGAAGAGCAGATGGGCCTCGTCGAAGAAGAAGACGAGCTTCGGCCGCTCGAGGTCGCCTACCTCCGGCAACTCCTCGAAGAGCTCGGCCAGCAGCCACATCAGCACGGTCGAGAAGAGGCGCGGCCGATCCTGCACCGCAGCCAGCTCGAGGCAGGTGGCGATACCGCGGCCGTCCGGCGCGGTTCGCAGCAGGTCGGCGACCTCGAACTGCGGCTCGCCGAAGAACTCGGTGCCGCCGCCGTCCTCCAGCGAGACGAGCGAGCGCAGGAGGACGCCGATCGTCTGGGAGGCGACGCCGCCGATCCCGGTCAGGTCTTCCTGGCCGGCGTCGGAGTCGAGGTACGTGAGCAGCGCCCGCAGGTCGTCGAGGTCGACGAGCCCCAGCCCGCGTTCGTCGGCGAACCGGAAGACGAGCGCGAGGCTCGCCTCCTGCGTCTCGTTTGCACCGAGCACCTTGGCGAGGAGCTGCGGGCCGAAGTCCGTCACGGTCGCCCGCACCGGAACGCCCGGGCCGATTCCTCCCAGGGAGAGGAACTCGACGGGGAACGCGGCAGGCTCGTAGGACAGGCCGAGCTCGGCCATCCGCTTGGGCGCGGGGCCGTCGGCGGCGCCCGGCTCGGAGAGACCGGAGAGGTCGCCCTTGTAGTCAGCGGCAAAGACCGCCACGCCGGCAGTCGAGAGCTGCTCGGCCATCAGCTGGAGCGTCCGGGTCTTGCCGGTGCCCGTGGCTCCGGCGATCAGCCCGTGCCGGTTGAGGATTGCGAAGGGGAGACGGACGGCGGCGTCGGCGTGGAGGGTGCCCTCGTGGACGCCCCGGCCGAGCTCGATCGCACCGCCGGAGACCGCATACGCCTGGTTGACGGTCTCCGGGAACCCGGCCACCGCCTGGAGCCTACTGTTGCGCACGGGTGCGGGAGTACCATGGCTCTATGGCCGTGACAGCGCGCTCCAAGACCCTCGACGCGCATGCTCTGCGGGCCGACTTTCCGATCTTCGAGCAGCTGATCCACGGCAAGCCGCTGGCCTACCTGGACTCGGCCGTGAGCGCCCAGAAGCCGCGGCAGGTGCTCGACAAGCTGCGGTGGTTCTACGAGACGTCGTACGGCAACGTGCACCGCGGTGTCTACGCGCTCTCCGAGCGCGCGACCGCCGAGTACGAGGGCGCGCGCCAGAAGCTCGCCGCCTTCGTCAACGCCCCTTCGCCGCGCGGGATCGTCTTCACGCGCAGCGCGACGGAGAGCATCAATCTCGTTGCGTACGCGTGGGGGCTCGCCCGCCTGCACCCCGGAGACGTGGTCGTGGTCTCCGAGCTGGAGCACCACTCGAACTTCGTGCCCTGGCAGTACATCGCCAAGCGAACGGGGGCGACGCTCAAGATGATCCCGGTCGACGACGCCGGCGAGCTCGACCTGGCGGGGCTCGACGAGATCGCGGCGGCCGGCGACGTCCGCGTCCTCGCGATCAACCTCGTCTCCAACTCGCTCGGCACCGTCAACCCGGTGGCTCGCCTGACGGCCTGGGCCCGCGAGCAGGGCGCGATCTCGGTGGTCGACGCCGCACAGGCCGCGCCGCACCGCCGCGTCGACGTCCAGGAGCTCGGCGTGCGACTTCCTCGCCTTCTCCGCGCACAAGCTCTGCGGCCCGACGAGCGTGGGTGCGCTCTGGGGACGCGTCGAGCTCTTCGAGGAGATGGAGCCGTTCAACCTCGGCGGCCACATGATCAAGAAGGTGCGCTTCGAGGAGACGACCTGGGGCGACGTGCCGGCGAAGTTCGAGGCCGGGCACGCAGCCGATCGCCGAGGCGGTCGGCTTCGGCGCCGCCGTCGACTACCTCGAGGAGATCGGGCTCGAGGCGATCGAGCAGCACGAGCACGAGCTCGCCGCCTACGCGCTCGAGCGCATGGCCGAGGTGCCGGGAATCACGCTCTACGGCCCGCCCGTCGAGCGGCGCGCGGGCATCGTCTCGTTCAACCTCGACGGCATCCACCCGCACGACGTGGCGCAGATCCTCGACCTCGGCGGTGTCGCCATCCGAGCCGGCCACCACTGCTGCCAGCCGCTGATGTCGCGCCTCGGCGTCGCCGCCACGAACCGCGCGAGCTTCTACCTCTACACCGTGCCCGAGGAGATCGACCGCCTCGTCGAGGGCCTGCACAAGGCCCGACAGATCTTCGGCGACTGACCCGACGAGCGAGCGCCGGCGCTCGCCGATAGCGCTGAGCAAACCCCCACGTACACCGCGCCCTCTTCCGGCAGCGTCGCCGCCCGCACTCCCACGTGGCGCGGCCGCGGTATTCCAGCCACCGCTCGCTAAGCTCGACTCGTGTCGGAGTTCGAGCAGATGTACCGGGAGCTCATCCTGGACCACTACAAGAACCCGCGGGGGCACGGGCCGCTCGAGGGCGCCGACGTCCAGGCGGAGGGCATGAACCCGCTCTGCGGCGACGAGGTGTCGGTCTCCGTCGCCTTTGCAGAGGACGGTGACACCATCAAGGACGTGCGGTTCGAGGGTCGCGGCTGCGCAATCAGCCAGGCGGCGACCTCGATGCTGATGGAGATGGTGAAGGGGCGAAAGGCGTCGGAGGTGGCGGAGATGCCGAAGGAGGAGTTGCTCGAGGAGGTCGGCATTCCGCTGACGCCGGTCCGGCTCAAGTGCGCGATCCTCGGCCTCGGCGTGCTGAAGCTCGCGCTCCACAAGGCCAAGGGCACGCCGCTCCCCGACGAGTGGACGAACGCCGGCGACCTGCAGCTGACCTGAGCCCGCTTGCCCGAGGTTGACGTCTGCCCGCTGGACGAGCTGCCCCCTGGCTCGCACCGGATCGTCCGCGCCGGCTACCTCGGCGCCTGCGTCTACAACCTGGGTGGGGAGCTCTTCGCCATCGAGGACCGCTGCTCGCACGACGACGGGCCGCTCTGCGAGGGCGAGGTCGACCTGGAGGACTGCACGGTCATCTGCCCGCGGCACGGGTCGAAGTTCGAGATCAAGACCGGCAAGGTGCTGAACCCGCCTGCGTATGCACCGGTCGAGACGTTCCCGGTTCGTGTCGACGACGACGGGATGATCAAGGTCGAGCTCGAGTAGCGCCTGCCGGTTGCGGACCGGCAAAACCGGGCAGGACGAAAGCGTGGCGATGAGTTCGCGGCAGCTGAACGTGGGACGCACGGCGGTGCGAACGACCTGGCCGCTCACGGTGTCATTGGTGGCGGCATGGGCTGTCGTCACGGGGCTGGCACTGCTCATCGTTCCCGCCTACCGTGGCGACCTCGGGGGCCGCAGTGGCCTGCCGGTCATCGTTGCGATCATCGGCGTCGCGGCGGCACTCGTCCTGCGAGGGGCCGTACCGACAGTGCGAGCCGCGTTGCTGTCGGCCGTACCCGCGCTGGGCTGCGTCGCGGCGGCCGCCACAGTTGCCGCGGTGATGGATCCAGCCGGTAACCCGGATCGAGGTGAGCCGATTGGCCTCTATCTCGGCATCACGCTCTGGGTTTCGTGGGCCTCGCTTGTACTCGCCACCGTCCTGATCGCCCGCACGAGGTGGAGCGGGGTCGGTGCGCTGGCGCTCACCGCTGTGGTGGCGCTGCTCGGGTGGGCGTGCGTCACGTTCCAGGTCGACTAGGAAGGCCCGGGCCGACGACTTCGCATCGCTCGAGGGCTCGGACGAACCTGGTCTTGAGCCTCGGCCCGAGCCGACGAGTCGAAACACCGGGTGCGTAGCCGCCTCGGCAGCGAACGCTTCGATCGAGGCGCCCGGCTTGGCCGCGAAGAGGTCGCTCGTGCGCGGAGTCCGCTCGAGGTAGGCGCGCAGGATGGGCGCGCGCTCGGCGACAGGGACCTCCTGGACGCCGACCCGCTCGCGCGTGCGTCCGCGCCGCAGCTCGACCCAGCCGGCGGCGCGCGCGTTCTTCACCCAGTTGCGCTCGCCGTAGGGTGCGACGAGCCAGCGCTCGCCGCCGTGGCGAAGGACCGTGACCGGGGTCGTGTAGCGGCGGCCGGTCCGCCGCCCCGGAACGCTCAGGAGGTGGATGTCGAACGGCGCGATGCCCGCCGCGGCGAGCGGCGCGACGGCGCGGGAGAGCAGCGTGCGGGGCAGAGGAATCCCGAGCAGCTTCGGCACGAACGGCAGCGTAAGGTGCCCGGCATGCTCGACGACCGCATCCGTGCGGTGCTTGCGCGGCTCGAGGCTGAGGACGCCGCGGAACGCGAGCAAGGCCTGCCGTCCGCGCAGCGTTCCCGGCAGGTCGCGCGGACGACGGGCCAGTTCCTGTTCGCGTACGTGGCGCCGCAGACCGACTGCGAGATCCTCGAGATCGGCGGCTCGCGCGGCTACTCGACCATCTGGCTCGCCGCCGGCGCCCGGCACCTCGGCGGGCGCGTGCTCTCACTCGAGCACGACCCGGCCAAGTGCGAGGCCTGGCGGCGCAACGTCGAGGAGGCGGGCCTGACCGAATGGGCCGAGCTCGTCGAGGGCGACGCCTTCGAGACGCTCCCCGGCATCGACGACGTCTTCGACGTCGTCTTCCTGGACGCGGAGAAGGACGACTACGAGCGCCTGTTCCAGCTCGCGAGAACGAAGCTGGAGCCGGGCGCACTGGTGATCGCGGACAACGTCCTGTCCCACGCCGACCCGCTGGCCCAGTACTCGGCCGCCCGCCAGGCGGACACCACCCTCGAGAGCGTGACCCTCCCGCTCGACCGCGGCCTCGAGCTGTCGGTCATCCTCACCGGCGACATCGCGTAGCGAGCGGAAAAGAAAGAGGGCCGCACGAGGCGGCCCTCATTCCAGTTACCAGCGTTGCATTGGTAGGGACGCTTCCTGCCGTCGGGCTGACGGCGGCGCTTCAAGCGAGTCCCCCACGCTGGCTAGACGATTCCCCGTAGGTCTCGGGGACACGTCCCTACCCGCTGGTACCTCCACTGCCCGTACTGGAATCTGTCACGTCCGGACCACCTCCTTTCCGCGGTAACTGAATTGTACCCACTGACCGCGGCTGCCCTTCGCCGCGCGGCGCTTTTTCAGGTGGCGGCGCTACCCGCCGGTGGCCGTTCCGCGTGCTCGTCCCCCGGGCCTTCGACCCGGACGTCGGGGAGCCACTCCAGCCAGCGCGGCAGGTACCAGTTCCAGGGGCCGAGCAGCTTCATGGCCGCCGGGACGAGCACGGAGCGAATCAGGGTTGCGTCGATCAGCAGCGCGACCGCGATGCCGAAGCCCATCTGCTGGAACGCGACGAGGTCGCCTCGGGCGAAGCCGGCGAACACGGCGATGATGATCAGCGCGGCTCCGGTGATCATGCGGGCCGTCGACGCCACGCCCCACTGGAGCGAGTCGTCCGTGTCGCCGGTCTGGAGGAAGCGCTCGCGGATGCGGCTGAGCAGGAAGACGTGGTAGTCCATGGACAGGCCGAAGAGGACGGCGAAGAGGAAGATCGGCACCCAGGCCTCGATCGTCTCGACCTGCTGGAAACCGAAGAGCTCGTTGCCGACGCCCTCGACGAAGACCAGGATCAGGAGGCCGTACGCCGCCGAGACCGACAGCAGATTGAGCAGGATCGCCTTGGCTGCGACGACGATTGAGCGAAACGCGACGGTCAACAGCACGAAGCTCAGGATGAGCACGAACGCGATCACGCGCGGGAGCCAGCGCTCCGTGACCTCGAAGTAGTCGACCGCCTCTGCCGTCTCGCCCGTCACCAGGACGACCGCATCGACGCCCTCGAACACCGTCGGCACGGTTTCGTTCCGCAACGTCTTCACGGCGGCGACCGCCCCTTCGTCGCGCGAGTCCCCGACCGGAAGCGCTTCGATCACGGCCAGGCGCGACTGCGGGTACACCTCCACCGTTACGCGCTGGAGGGCCGCCATCGACTCCATCTCCGTCTGGAGCTCGCGGACCGCCGCGTCGACCGGAGTTGCTGTGAGGTCGCCGTCGACGACGACCTGAAGCGTGTCGACGGTGCCGGCTCCGAACGACTCCTCGAAGAGCAGAAAGCCCTGCTTCGACTCGAAGCGGTCCGGCAGCGTGCGGAGCCCGGCCTCGCCCGTCTCGAGGTTGAGCAGGGGTAGGGCCAGCGCCACCAGCACGGTCACGCCGGCGGCGAGGCTCAGTGCCGGGCGCCGCAGGACACGGCGCACGACGCCGCCCCAGAAGCGGCTCTCGCTGCCGCCGCGGCCGATGAAGGGGAGCCGCAGGGCGTTCACGCGGTCGCCGAGCAGCGCCAGGACGGCGGGAAGGAGGGTGAGCGCCGTCGCGACCGACGTGATCCCGACGAGGATGGCGCCGAGCGCGAGGCTGCGGAAGATCGTTCCGGGGACGAGCAGCAGCCCGGTCATCGCGAGCGCGTAGGCGGTGCCGCTGAAGACCACTGCTCGGCTCGCGGTCGCGCCGGACATCGCGATCGCGGCGTCCGTGACCCGGCCCCCGGTGCGCTCCTCGCGGAAGCGGGAGAGCACGAAGAGCGTGTAGTCGATCCCGAGGGCGAGCCCCATCCCCGAGAGCATGTTCACGACGAAGACCGAGAGGTCCCACGCCTGCCCGACGAGCGCGGTGAGCGCGAGCGCGACGACGATGGCGACCAGCGCCATCAACAGCGGCAGCAGGCCGGCGACGATCGCGCCGAATACCAGCAGCAGGACGATGAGCGCCGCGGGAAGGCCGAAGTACAGCTCGCCGTGCTCGAGGTCCTCTTGCGAGAGCTTGTTGAAGTCCTCGTCGGCCGTCATCTCGCCGGTCATCGCGATCCGGTAGCCGGGCGGCGCCTCGACCGACTGCACCTGGTCGATCGTCTCCGCGATCGTCCCCTCGGGGTCGTGCCCGAGGTCGACCGGCAGCAGCCGCGCCCGGCCGTCCGGCGAGGAAGCTGCCTCGTCGGTCAGGACGCGCACGCCTTCGACCTGCGCCACGGCGGCGGTGACGGCGGCCGCCGTCCTCGTCAGCGCCACCTCGTCCGGCTCCTCGGCGTCCGAGCGAACGATGACCACCTCGGTGAAGAAGTTCGGGTCGGGCGGCAGCCGCTCTCCGAGCACGTCGTACGCGCGGTACGACTCGGGGTCGTTCGTGAGCTCCGCGTCGCTCGTCAGAACGTCGCCCAGCGAAGTGCCGATGATCACGATCGAGATGACGAGCGTCGCCGCCCAGGCCCCGAGCGTGCGCCACGGGTGCCGCGCGCTCGCGGTCACGCAGTCCTTGAATCGACGGTCTCATCGCGCCTCCGCCCGAGCGGCCCTAGCTCGCGCGGCGGAGCTGCTCGTCGAGCGGCAGCAGCTCCGACCTCGGGGAAGACGTCGCGCGCGGCCGGGTCGCTCGACGACGTTGTCCCCGGACTCGATCATGTTCACCTGGTCTCGCGTGATCGGCGTCGGCCCCGGCAGCAGCTCGATCAGCCGCGCGTTGAGGCGCATGAGGCTGTACGGCATGTGCAGCGTCGGCCGGTGCGCGCCGACGGCCTGGCGGATGCGGGCGAAGAGCTCGTTCCAGGTGACCACGTCCGGGCCGCCGAGATCGAAGGTCCTGCCCGTCGCCGCGGGCCGGTCGACGGCGAGGGCGAAGTGGCGGGCCACGTCCTCGATCCAGATCGGCTGCACGCGCGGGGTGCCGGGCCCGACGATGACGTTCACCGGCGCCTTCGCCAGCCGCCGGAAGGTCTTCAGCGCCCCGCCGCCCGGCCCGAAGATGAAGCTCGGCCGGAAGATCACGTAGTCCATGCCGGACGACGAGACCGCCTCCTCCATCTGCTGCTTGCAGCGGAAGTAGGGGATCGTCCGGGCCGTCTCCTCGTTCAGGCCGAGGGCGCTCATGAGCACGAAGCGCCTCACTCCGGCCTCCGCGGGCTGCCGCGACGACGTTGCGTGTGCCCTCGCACATGATCCGCTCGAAGTCCTTCGGCTTGCCCTGGATGATCGAGACGAGGTGGACGACGGTGTCGGCGCCGGCGATTGCGGGGCCAAGCGTCTCCGGCTTCGTCACGTCGCCCTCGACGAGCTCGACCCCGAGGGCGCGGAGGTCGTCCTCGCGCGCCGGCTTGCGGACGAGCGCGCGGACCGGCAGGCCCGCGGTCGCGCAGCGCCGCGACCACGCGCGGGCCGACGAAGCCTGTGCCACCGGTGACGAGGACGGTCCCGGGTGACGTCGCCGAGTCGCTCACGGCGTCACCGTGTCTTGGCTGGGGCGAAGTTCTGCCAGTAGCGGCTCGGGGTCGGGCCGCGCTGCCCCTGGTACTTGGATCCCAGCGAGCTCGGCGCCGTAGGGCGTCTCGGCCGGCTCGTCGAGCTGCACGAACGAGAGCTGGCCGATCTTCATGCCCGGGTAGATGGTGATCGGCAGGTTCAGCACGTTGGAGAGCTCGAGCGTCACGTGGCCGTCCCAGCCCGGGTCGATGAAGCCCGCGGTCGAGTGGATGAGCAGCCCGAGCCTCCCCAATGAGCTCTTCCCCTCGAGCCTTGCGACCAGGTCGTCCGGCAGCCGGATCCGCTCGAGCGTCGATCCGAGCACGAACTCGCCGGGATGGAGGATGAACGCGGTGTCCTCGTCGACCTCCACGAGTTCGGTCAGCTCCTCCTGCTCCTCCTTGACGTCGATGTACGGGTAGCGCGCGTTGTGGAAGACGCGGAAGTAGCGGTCGACGCGAACGTCGACGCTCGAGGGCTGCAGCAGCTCCTCGTCGTACGGGTCGATGCCGATACGCCCCTCGTCGAGCAGGCGTCTGATCGTGCGGTCGGAGAGGACCACGGCGCGATTGTATGGTGCTCCGCGGTGGCGGCCGGAGTCGTGACGCGGGCCGATGTGGGTGCCCGGCTCCTGGCCGCGCTCAGCTTCGACGACGGTCCCGCCGAGGGGACCGAAGCCGTGCTCGACCTGCTCGCCGCGCACGGCGCCCGCGCCACCTTCTTCGTACTCGGCCGCCAGGTCGGCGGCCGCGAGCACACGCTCCGGCGCGCCGTCGCAGAGGGCCACGAGCTCGGGAACCACACGTGGAGCCACGTCCGGGCGTCCGAGCTCGCGAGCGGGGTACTCCGTGACGAGCTCGCCCGGACCTCGGATGCGATCGAAGCGGCGACCGGCAGCCAACCGCGGCTCGGCCGCCCGCCCTACGGCGACGGGGCTGACGCGTTCGCCAGGGCCGCCGCGGCCGAGGGGCTCGCCACCGTGCTCTGGTCGGTCGATCCCGAGGACTGGCGCGGCGGCGATGCCGCCGTGATCGCGGCCGCGATCCTCGATGGGATCCATCCGGGCGCGATCGTCGACCTGCACGACGGCTGGGGGAGCACATCGGCATCGCGCCGGCCGACCGTCGACGCGCTGGCCGTCGTCCTGCCGGTCCTGGTCGACGCCGGCTGGACGCTCTCGACCGTGTCCGGCCTGCTTGCCGCTTCGAACTCGAATCGAAATGACTCGAGATCGGGGAACGGGACTAGCCTGGAGGGCCGTGAGCGTTCGTCCACGCCCTGAACAGCTCGTCGAACTATGGAACTTGACGACCATGCCGACCGAGAATGTTCTCTTCTGGCAGTCATACGTTGACGACAAGATCGGCCCGGACGGAAAATCGCTGTGCTCCGCGACCGTCGCTCTCCTTGTCGATGATCCCGATGTCTTCTCGGATATGCATCGGCTGCCCACCGACGAGCTTTGGCATTTCTACCTCGGTGATCCAATTGAGTTGTTGCTGCTTTTCCCTGACGGGACCGACGAGTTGATCATTCTTGGACACGACGTTCTGGCGGGGCAGCGAGTACAGACCGTCGTTCCAGCGGGGACTTGGATGGGGGCGCGGTTGCGACCCGGCGGCGAGTTCGGGGTCTATGGCAACACGATGGCGCCGGGCTTCGTGCTCACGGACTTTGAGGGTGCAAGCTCGGACGAGTTGATCGCCAGCTGGCCGCAGCGAGGGGAGATGATTCGCGCCCTGACGCGCCACTAGACCCGTTCATCCGCACTAGGCCGTGCCGACGCGTTGGCTCGGTGCCGAAACGGACGGGGTGATCGCCCAGCTTGTGTCGCTTCGCCTCGGCGCCGAACGCCGCGCCGGTGACTTAGGGCGCCAGCCGCTCGACCACCCAGCCGTCGCCCTCGCGCCGGTAGCGCAGGCGATCGTGGAGGCGGTCGTCGCGGTGCTGCCAGAACTCGTACGTCACGGGCGTGAGGCGGTAGCCGCCCCAGTACGGCGGGCGCGGCGGGTCGTCGCCGAGCTCCACGCGTAGCTCCGCCACCTTCCGGTCGAGCTCCTCGCGGCCCGCGAGCACGGAGCTCTGGCGCGAGGCCCACGTGCCGATGCGCGAGCTTGGCGGGCGGGTACGGAAGTACCCATCGGACTCCTCGTCCGAGACCTTCCCGACGTTGCCTTCGATCCGCACCTGCCGTCCGAGCTCGCGCCAGTGGAAGAGCAGCGCCGCCTGCGGGTTCGCAGCGAGCTCGCGCCCCTTCCGGCTCTCGTAGTTCGAGTGGAAGACGAAGCCGCGCTCGTCGGCGTCCTTCAACAGGACCATGCGCACCGAGGGCGCGCCCTCCGCGGAGGCGGTCGCGAGCGCCACCGCCTCCGCTACCGGCATGGCCGTCTCCGCCTCGGCAAACCAGCGCCGGAACTGCTCCAGCGGGTTGCCCGCCACGTCGCGCTCATGGAGCTCTCCCGCCCTCACACGCTCCACGCTACGGGACGGACCGGGCCCGCCGAGCGCTTCGTTATCGTCCCGGAGTGGCCACGACCAGGGCAATCGAGCTGCGCACCGGCATTCCGGGACCGCGGTCGCGCGAGATCATCGAGCGCAAGGAGCGGGTGGTCGCGAACCCGCTCTCGCTGACGCTGCCGGTGGTGGCGGCCGAGGGCCGCGGAGCGCTGCTCACCGACGTCGACGGGAACACCTTCATCGACTTCACTGGCGGCGTCGGCTGTCTCAACGTCGGCCACTCGCACCCCGACGTGGTCGCCGCGGCGCAGGAGCAGCTCAGCCGCTTCGCCCACACCGACTTCACCATCATCCCGTACGAGACCTACGTCACTCTGGCGGAGCGCCTCTGTGCCACGGCGCCGATCTCGGGCCAGGTCAAGGCCGCCTTCTTCAACGCGGGCACGGAGGCCGTCGAGAACGCGATCAAGTTCGCGCGCGTCTACACCGGCCGGCCGGCCGTGATCGGGTTCGAGGGCGGCTTCCACGGGCGGACACTGCTGTCGCTGACCCTCACGTCGAAGACGCACCCGTACAAGGCGGGGCTCGGCCCGTTCGCGCCCGAGGTGTACAGGGTGCCGTTCGCGCAGGACTACCGCGGGCCCGACGCCGGCTCGGCGCTCGCCGCGCTCGAGCGGGCGCTGCTGACCCAGGTGGCGGCGGAGAACGTGGCCGCGATCGTGATCGAGCCCGTGCAGGGCGAGGGTGGCTTCGTCGTCGCCCCGCGGCACTTCATGGAGGGCGTGCGCCGGATCTGCGACGAGCACGGGATCGTCCTCGTCGTCGACGAGGTGCAGACGGGCTTCGCGCGTACGGGCCGCATGTGGGCGATCGAGCACTACGGTGTCGAGCCAGACCTGATGACGGTCGCCAAGTCGATCGCCGCCGGGCTGCCGCTCTCGGGCGTCATCGGCCGCGCGGCGATCATGGATGCGCCCGGCGACTCGGCCATCGGTGGCACCTACGTGGGCAACCCCGTGGCGCAGGCCGCGGCCCTGGCCGTGCTCGACGTGATCGAGGAGGAGGGGCTGATCGGCCGCAGCGCCGAGCTCGGCGAGACGATTCGCTCGCGCATGCTCGCCTGGCACGAGCGCTTCGATGCGGTCGGCGACGTCCGCGGGCTCGGCTCGATGCTGGCGATCGAGCTCGTCACCAGCCGCGAGACCAAGGAGCCGGCGTCCGACCTTGCCAGCGCGGTCGTGGCAGCCGCCGCCGAGCGCGGCCTGCTCCTGCTCAAGTCGGGCATCTACGGCAACTGCATCCGGGTGCTCGTACCGCTCGTGATCTCGGACGCCGAGCTGGACGAGGCGCTCGGCGCCTGGGAGGACGCGCTGGCCGCGGTGCTCTCGCGCGGCAACCACGCGCCTGCGAACGCCGAAGCCGCCGCGGCGCCGAGCTAGAGTCCGGCTGACACTCGAGGCGGCAAGGGGAGCCGACGTTCCCGCACTGACGCCCTCGGCGAGCGGAAGAGCTAGCCGCCGACATCCGGCCCGGCGCGGCACGAGGCAGACGACGACACAGCCAACGATGGGACGAGGACCGAAGCCGCCGGCCCGCGGAGCGTCCGCGTGACGCACGAAGCGCACGGCGTCATCGGCGGCCGGTTCGAGCTCGAGGAGCTGGTCGGCACCGGCGGCATGGCGACCGTGTACCGCGCCCGCGACCGCATGCTGGAGCGGCGCGTCGCGCTGAAGATCCTGCACGAGCACTTCGCGCGCGACGAGGACGCGGTCGAGCGCTTCCAGCGCGAGGCGCGCGCAGTGGCCCAGCTCGCCCACCCGAACGTCGTCACCGTCATCGACCGCGGCGAGCAGGACGGCCGGCCGTACATCGTCTTCGAGTACGTCGAGGGCGAGACGCTCAAGCACCTCGTCCAGCGGGAAGGCCCGCTGCCGGTCGACGAGGCGCTCGCACTCGGCCTCGAGATCGCCCGTGGGCTCGAGGCGGCGCACGCGCGGGGCGTCGTCCACCGCGACGTCAAGCCGCAGAACGTCCTCCTCGCCGAGGACGGGCGCGCGCGCGTGACCGACTTCGGCATCGCCAGGGCGAGCGACACGGAGGGGCTCACGCTCACGGGCACGATCCTCGGCACCAGCGACTACATCTCGCCGGAACAGGCGCGCGGCGAGCACACCGGCGAGGCGGCCGACATCTACTCGCTCGGCGTCGTCCTCTACGAGTTGCTCACCGGGGACGTGCCGTACCGCGGCGAGACGGCGGTCGCTGTCGCGATGCGGCACGTCCGCGACCCCGTGCCGAGTGTCCGGCACGAGCGGCCCGACGTGCCAGCGCGCGTGGACGCGCTCGTGCAGCGGGCGCTCGCGAAAGAGCCCGCCGACCGCTTCGCGTCGATGACGGCGGTGGTGGCCGAGCTCGAGGCCTGCCGTGCCGAGCCGGGCGGAGGTGTGCCGGCCGCTCCGTCCGACTCGGCCGACACGTTCGTCACGCCTCCGGCCGCGGCCGTCCGCCGTCAGCAGGGCCGCCGTCGTGGCGGCGCCGGCCGGCGGGCGCTGCGCGCCGTGCTCGCCACGATCGTCGCGCTCCTCCTGATCGCGGGCGCGGCTGTCGGCACCTACGTGCTCGTCAGCAGCCTCGACTCCGGCGAGGAGGGCGACGGCAACGCGGCGCCCGGCGCGACCGCCGTCCGGCTCTCGGGCGTCGGCGCCTACGACCCGTTCGGCGGCGACGGGGAGCACGACGACGAGGCGCCCAACGCGACCGACGGGGACGTCGCGACGTACTGGACGACCGAGACCTACAACACCTTCAGCAAGGAGGGCGTCGGCGTCGTGCTCGACGCGGGTCGAGCGGCGAAGGTCGGGAGGCTCACGGTGCGGACGGACACGCCGGGCTTCACGGCGGAGATCCAGGCGGGCAACTCCGCCGGGGGCCCGTTCACGACGGTCGGCTCGTCACGAACGGTGACAGGCACCACAGCGTTCCAGCTCGACGACGCGACCGCGCGCTACTACCTCGTCTGGATCACCGACCTCGGCGGGAGCAACGTGGTGCACGTCAATGAGGTTCGAGCCACCGAGTGACTCTCGCCTGGCACCTCAGTACTGCAGGCTCGCGCGGCGCCGGTGGCGCTCGAGCGCCAGGTCGATGAGGCGGTCGAGCAGCTCCGGGTAGGAGACGCCGGACGCCTCGAAGAGCTTCGCGTAGACGCTCGTGGCGGTGAAGCCGGGGATCGTGTTGAGCTCGTTGATCAGCACCTCGGAGTCGCCGCGAACGAAGCAGTCGACGCGCGCCATGCCCTCACAGCCGGTGGCCGCGAACGACGCGAGCGAGAGCTCGCGCACCCGCTCCGCGGCCTCTTCCGAGATCCGGGGCGGGATAACGAGGTCCATGCCGCCGTCGTCGTACTTGGCCGAGTAGTCGTACCAGTCGGCGTGAGCCACGATCTCGCCGGGGATCGAGGCCACGGGATGGTCGTTGCCGAGGACGCCGCACTCGATCTCGACGCCGTCGACGAACTCCTCGACCAGCACCTTCTCGTCGTGGCGGAAGGCGAGCTCGACGCCGGCTGCGAGCTCGTCCGGCGTCCGCGCCTTGGTGATTCCGACCGACGAGCCGAGCCGAGCCGGCTTGACGAAGACGGGGTAGGAGTAGGGGTGCTCGAGCGGCTCGCCGGGCCGGAGCGTGATGTTGCGCGTGACCGGGATGCCGCGGTCGCGCAGCACCGCCTTCATCAGGTCCTTGTCCATGCACAGGCCGGACGCCGTCACGCCCGCGCCGACATAGGGCACGTCAGCGAGCTCGAGCAGTCCCTGGACGGAGCCGTCCTCGCCGAACGGCCCGTGCAGCACGGGGAAGACGACGTCGACCTCGCCGAGGATCGCCGGCGACGCGCCGCGCACCGGAACCGGCAACGTCTCGGCCGCGTCACCTCGAGCTAGTGGCAGAGTGCCACTAGCTCCTTCGGGTGCCGGTGCGGGAGAGCTCCGCCGGGCGGCCGTTCCCCTCGAGCTCGCGCGCGCCGGCTGTCCCGAGCGCCCAGCGGCCGTCGCGGCCGATCTCGATCGCTACGGTCTCGTACCGCTCCGGGTCGAGCGCCTCGACCACGGAGCGGGCGGACGCCAGCGCGACCTCGTGCTCGCTCGAGCGGCCGCCGGTGAGGATCGCGACCCGGAGCCGGCTCACGGCGTCGTGGTCGTCGGCGCCTCTTCCTCCGGCGGCGCTTCGAAGCGACCGACGAAGATCGTGACCGTCGACCCTGGCCGCACCTGGGTCCGCGCGCCCGGCCGCTGCTCGACGACGTTGCCGTCCTCAGCCTCGTCGGTCGTCGGCCGGTCGCGCACCTGCACGACGAGGCCTGCCTCCTCGAGCTCGGCCTGCGCGGTGAACTCGTCGAAGCCCGGTGACCTCGGGCACCTCGATCGCGGACGGCCCGCGCGACACGGAGAGCGTGATCGTCGCGCCCTCCGACGTCACCGAGTTGGGGCGCGGGTTCTGCGCCAGCACGACGCCGGCCTGCTCGTTCGAGTCGACGTCGCGACGGGCGACGGCGAAGCCGGCCTGCTGCAGGAGCGGCGCCGCGTCCTCGAACAGCTCGCCGACCACGGACGGCACGCTCACCTGCTGCGGCCCCTTGGAGATGTTGATCCGGACGTTCGTGTTCCTGGGAACGCGCTTGCCCGGCGCCGGACTCTGGGCCACGACCGTGCCCTGCGGCTCCTTCGACGGCACGTCGAAGCGACCGCGTCTCAGGTCACGGTCGACGAGGATCTGGAGCGCGTCCGTCTGGGGCCGGCCGCGCACGTCGGGAACGATCGACGTCGGCTGGCCGATCGACACGCGCAGCGAGACCACCTTGCCCTTCGAGACCCGGTCGCCCGCCGGCGGATCCTGCGAGATGACGAAGCCGGCGGGCGTGTCGTCGTCGGCGACGCGCGAGATCGTCAGATGCGACACGGCGAGATCGGCGGCGCGCAGCCGGCGCACGGCGAGGATCTCCCGGATGCCGCGCACGTCCGGCACGGCGACCGTCTCGTTCTTGTTGATCTCGTCCTGGATCTTCCCCCAGGCGAGCCAGACCGCGCCCCCGGCGGCGAGCAGCAGGAGCAGCGCGACGAGCCAGGGCCAGAACGGGCGGCCGCGCGGCGGCGGCTCGTCGTAGTAGTAGCCGTGGGCGGGCGGGCGGTAGGGCGGCACCGGTGTCGCCGGGGGCGTCGCGTCTGCCGGCCGTGGGCGGGTGACGACGGTGGCCGCCTCGGCGATGCCGGCGCCCGCGAGCACCTGCGTCGCAGCCTCCGCCGTCTGCGCGCTGACCGGCAGGCCCTCGGCGACGCGCGCCAGCTCGGCGTCCATCTCCTCGGCCGTCTGATAGCGCTCGTCCGGATCCTTGGCGAGCGCACGGAGCACGATCTGGTCGAGCGCGCGCGGCAGGTCCGGGCGGCGCTGCTGACGGCGGGTCGGGCACCGCCGAGAGATGCTTCATCGCGATCTCGACCGGCGTCTCGCCCGTGAACGGCACCGTGCCGGTGAGCAGCTCGTAGAGGACGATGCCGACGGAGTAGAGGTCGGAGCGCTGGTCGATCGTGCCGCCGCGCGCCTGCTCCGGAGAGAGGTACTGCGCGGTGCCGATGATCGAGCCGGCTTCGGTCATCTGGCTCGCGCCGGCGCGGGCGATGCCGAAGTCGGTCACCTTGAGGCGGCCGTCGGTGTCGCGCATGACGTTGTGCGGCTTGATGTCGCGGTGGACGATTCCCTTGCGGTGCGCGAAGCGCAGCGCGCCCGAGCAGGTCGCGGACGTAGCCGATCGCATCTGCGACCGGCAGCGGCCCGCCCTCGACGACGAGGTCCTTGAGGCTCGCGCCGTCGAGGTACTCCATCGCGATGTAGTAGGTGCCCTCGGCCTCGCCGCGGTCGTAGATCGAGACGATGTTCGGATGCGAGAGGCCGGCGGCGTTGGTCGCCTCGCGCCGGAAGCGCTCGACGAACTGCTCGTCGGCTGCGTGCCGGTCGTTCAAGACCTTGATCGCCACCCTGCGGCCGAGCTCCTCGTCCTCGGCGAGGTACACGTCGGCCATGCCGCCCCGGCCGAGCCGCCGCAGGATGCGGTAGCGGCCGTCGAAGAGGGTGTCGATGAAGGTGTCTGAGGTCGCCATGGGACCTAGAGCCTGAGACCGAGGTTACGCATTCGACGCCGGTTCCAGAAGTGCCTGCAAGACCGCCTTTGCGATCGGAGCCGAGACCGCTCCGCCCGTGCCGCTCTGGTTCTCGACCACGACCGCGATCGCGTACTTCGGATCGTCTGCCGGAGCGAACCCGATGAACCAGGTCGTGTTGCGCCCGGCGACCCCCGTCTCTGCGGTTCCCGTCTTGCCCGCGACGCCCACGCCCGGGATCTGCGCGCTCGTCGCCGTACCGCCGGAGACGACCGACTTCATCATCTCCTGCAGCGCCTCGGCGGTCTCCCGGACTTCATCGCCCGGCGGAGCTCGTCCACCTTCAGCCGTGCGATCGTGCGTCCGTCCCGGGCGACGACGCGCTCGACCACCTGCGGCTTGGTGACGACCCCGTCGTTGCCGACCGCGGCCGCGACCATCGCCATCTGCAGCGGCGTCACGCAGCAGCCGCTCCTGCCCGAACGCGAGCCGCCCCGGGTCGACCTGGAAGTCGTTCCTCGGCTCGAAGAGCCGGCGCTCGCCGCCGCGGAAGCGGTAGAGGCCGCTCGGCTCGCGCTCCTCGTCGGGGGTCTCGAGCGGCGGCTTCTCGTAGAAGCCGAACTTCTTCGACGTGTCGAGGATCTTCGTGCCGCCGAGCTCCTTGCCGACGTTGCAGAAGACCGAGTTGACCGAGTACTGGAGCGCCTGCGCGAAGGTGACGCGTGCCGAAGGGGCTCGTCGTGTCGTAGTTGTTCACGCGGTCGCCGTACTCCTCGCAGTAGCCGGGGTCGACGAACGTCTTGTCGGGCGTGACCTTGCCGCGGTCGAGCGCCGTCGCGGCGGTCACGACCTTGAACGATCGAGCCCGGCGCGTAGAGGCCGGCGGTGGCGCGGTTCAGGAGCGAGCGGCCGCCGGGCAGGCGTCCGCGCGCGGTTGACGATGGCGCCGAAGTTCGACTCGACGAGGTTCGGGTCGTACGTCGGGCGTCGAGGCCATGACCAGCACCCGGCCGGTCTCGAGCTCCAGCACGACGACGGCGCCGCAGCGGCCGCCGAGCTGCTCGAACGCGACGCGCTGCGCGCTTCGGGCGAAGCGTCAGGTAGACGTCGTTGCCCTCGATCGTGGAGCCGCGCAGCTTGTCGAGGTTCGTCTCGAGCACGGTCGTCAGGTTCGTGTTCGCGCCGGTCAGGAAGTCGTTGAACGACTGCTCGAGCCCGGCGCGCGAGCGCACCTGGGTCGAGTAGCCGACGATGTGCGAGAAGAGCCCGCCCGTCGGGTAGCGGCGGAAGTAGAAGCGTCTTGCCCTGTCCACCTGCGCGGTACGTTCGGGCCACCTTCGTGCTGGCCGCGTAGATCTCGCCGCGCTTGACCGAGAGCTCGGCGACCCGCTGGATCGAGTTGTCCTGGCGTGCCGCGAGGTCGGGTGCGAGCCCACGCCTGCCAGTAGGTCGTCGCCACGATCAGCGAGGCGAGCAGCAGCACGGCCGTGACCGCGAGCCGGGTGATCTGATGATTCACGGCCGGCCCAGCCCCGACATCGAGTTGGCGCGGTTCGAGATCGAGCAGCAGCCCGGCCAGCAGGACGAAGTTCGCCAGCAGGCTCGAGCCGCCGTAGGAGACGAACGGCATCGTGATCCCCGTGAGCGGGATCACGCGCACGACGCCGCCGACGATGATGAACGTCTGCAGGGCGAAGCCGAAGGTCATCCCGGCGGCGAGCAGCTTCGAGAAGCCGTCGTCGGCGAGCAGCGCGATGCGCATGCCGCGCAGCACGAACACCATGTAGACGAGCACCAGCGCCGCGACGCCGTACGAGCCCGAGCTCCTGGGCGAGCGCCGCGTAGATGAAGTCGGTGTTGGCGAACGGGATCAGCTCCTGGCCGCCCGTCGTGTTGAACGTGCCCTGCCCCAGGCCGGTGCCGCCGAGCGAGCCGTTGCCGATCGAGAAGAGCGCCTGGATCGATCTGGTAGCCGGAGTCTTCGAGGTCCGGACCACGGGTCGAGCCAGGTCGTCACGCGCTCCTCGACCCGCGGCACGAAGCTGTAGACGACCACCGAGCCGGCGACGAAGAGCGCGAGGCCGCTGGCCGCGACAGAGCGCCTGGCCGGTGGCGACGTAGAGCATCGCCAGGAAGATCCCGTAGTAGAGGAGCGCGCTGCCGAGGTCGTTCGTCTGGACGAGCACGAGCATGGCGCCGCCCCAGATCACGAGCAGCGGCCCGAAGTCCTTGATGCGTCCCTGCGCCAGCACCTCGCGCTTCTCGCGCAGGTAGCCGGCGAGGAAGACGATCAGCAGGATCTTGGCCAGCTCGCCCGGCTGGAACTGGAAGGAGCCGACGCGCACCCACAGCCGGGCACCGTTCACCGTCGCGCCGATCCCCGGCAGCGCCGGCAGCGTCAGCAGCACGATCGAGGCGATCCCGAAGAGGTACTTGTACGACTCGAGCCGGCGGTAGTCGGAGCGCAGGACGATCAGACGTGCCGGCGAAGATGCCGACGCCGACGACACCCAGACGCCCCTGCCGGAAGGCGTCGTCGTCGTCGAGGCGGTAGATCTCGGTCAGCCCGACGGCGGTCAGCAGGCCGGCGATCGGCAGCAGGTACGGATCGGCGTGCGGCACCGTGTAGCGTGCGACCACGTGTGCGACCAGGTAGAGCGCGAAGAAGAAGCCGGCCGCGGTCAGCGACGCCGACGAGATCTCCTCCTGGCGCGCGATGTACACGCTCGCGAAGCCGAGGCTCATCAGCGACGCCGACGACGATCAGATTGGCGAGCTCGCGGTTGCGTGCGGACACGGCTGACGCGCCTCTAGAACACGTCGAGCAGGTAGAGCAGCGCGGCCGCCAGGCCGGCCAGCAGGCCGACAAGAAGCAGCAGGCGCCCGGCGCCGGGGCGCTCCGCGGAGGCGTCGTCGGCTGCGGGCGGCACGACCATCGTGTCGCCGCCGTCCGTCGGGAGGCGTTGGCCGTCCAGCCCGGAGAGCGTGTCCTCGTCCGGCAGCGCGTTCTCGTCCGTGGGGAGGTCCATGGCCGCCGTCTCGCTCGTGTCCTCGGCCGTCTCCGACGACCGGAAGCAGACGACGGTGATGTTGTCGTCGCCGCCGCCCCGGTTCGCCGCCCGCACGAGCGTCTCTGCGCCGCATCCTCGAGATCTCGCGTGCTCGGCGAAGACCCGCTCGATCTGCTCGTCGTCGAGCATGGTCGTCAGGCCGTCCGAGCAGAGCAGGAAGACGTCGCCCGCCTCCGCGCTCGAGGGTGAACGTGTCGACGTCGACGTCCGGATCGGTGCCGAGCGCGCGGGTGATCACCGAGCGCTGCGGGTGCGTGTCTGCCTCCTCCGGCGTCAGCTTGCCGCTGCGGACGAGCTCGGCCACCAGCGAGTGGTCGTCGGTCAGCTGCTCGAGCGTTCCCGGTGCGCAGCCGGTACGCGCGCGAGTCGCCGACGTGGCCGATCGTGACCTGCTCGTCCTCCACGAGGCGACCGTCATCGTCGTGCCCATGCCGGTGGCGGACTGCGTCCTCGACTGCCCGCTGGAAGACCCGCCGGTTCGCCTCCTCGATCAGCGGACGACGCGCTCCTCGGCGCCGGCTGCTCCGTTGCGCTCGTCCTCGACGGCCGCGGCCGCCAGGCGCGAGGCGACCTCGCCCGCCTGCGCGCCGCCCATGCCGTCGGCAACCGCGAACAGCGGCGGCCGCGTCGACGAAGGCGTCCTCGTTCTGCCGGCGCTTCCGCCCGGCATGCGTTGCGGCTGCGTGCGCGCGGATCCTCACACCTCGAAGCGGAGCTCCGTGTCCCCGATGCGGACGACGTCGCCGGGCGCCAGCTTGCGCGGCGACGGCAGGCGGTCGCCGTTGACGAAGGTGCCGTTGCTCGAGCCGACGTCCTCGATCCATACCCCGTCGCGCTGCGGCGACGAAGCGTGCATGTGTCGCCGACGCGAACTCGTCGCGCTCCAGCGCCACGTCGTTCTGGTCGCCGCGGCCGACGGTGATCGGCGCCGAGTCGAGTCCGAGCACGTGCCCGGTGCTCAGCGCCGGGCTCTCGAGCACGACGAGCCGGCCGGCGGGCTTGCGCTCGCGGCGCTCGCGGGCGCCCGCGGGCGTGAGGACGAAGCTCTCCTGCGGCAGGCGCAGGTCGCGGCTGGCCGTGCGCACGATGCGCCAGATGAACAGGTAGAGGATGACCAGAAAGCCGACCTTCAAGCCGAGGAGCGCGAGATCTACGTCGACCAGTGGCTTCCTCCCGTCCGGGAGCGCGCTCATTCGCCCAGGTTGAAGACGAGGTCGGTCGAACCGACGGTGATGCGGTCGCCCGGGCTGAGCCGGCTGCGCTTGACGCGCGAGCCGTTGACCGCGACGCCGTTCGTCGAGTCGAGGTCGACGACCCAGTAGCTGTCGCCCTCGCGCCGGATCTCGGCGTGACGCCTCGAGACGTTGGCGTCGCTGACGCGGATGTCGCACTCCTCCGAGCGCCCGAGCACCATGCGCTCCTTGCCGAGCTCGTGGCTCGTGCCGTTCACTGCCAGCGACGCCGGGCCCGAGGGGACCGGCGGCGCCTCCGGCTCGGCCGCGGGCTCAGGCCGGTAGATCATGGTCTCTCCCGGCTCGGCCGCCTGCTGAGGCTGTCCGTCGCCGCCCCGACCGGCTCGACCATGCGCGTCGCGATCCCGAACACGCCGACGTCGAGGTCGTCGTCGCTCGAAAGCGGACGCGCGGCCGCGTCAGCAGCGCGTAGTCCTCGCGCCGGGCGTGCTGGGCCAGGTACTCCTGGAGCTCGCTGCGCAGCGAGTCCTCGTACGAGGCGAACTGCTCGTGGTCGGCCGGGGCGAGGTACACGGCGTACTCGTTCGGCACGTACACGCGCGAGACGGAGACCAGGCGGTGGTCGTCCATCTCCTTCGCGAGCTTGCGCGCCAGCTCGACCGGCTGGACGTGAGTGCGAAAGGCACGGCCGAAGACGCCCTCGAACAGCGCTTCGATCTTGCCCTCGATGTTGCGGAGTACGCTCACCGCCTTGGTCGTGCCCCGCCGGCGAGTGTAGTTAATCCCGGGCGCGGGCCGGCGCCGGCACGAGGCCGCCGCCGAGCCGCGGCCGCGCTCGGCCCAGCACCGAGCGCGGGTTGACTCGTTGCTCCTGCAGCGCCCGCACGGTGCCGAGCGCGAGGCAGGTGAGCCAGGTGCTCGCAACCAGCGGCAGGGCGTGGACGTCGGCGAGCGGGACGAGCGTCACGGCGAGCAGGCCCGCTCCCCAGGCGGCAAGGGCCCAGTAGCCCCGCCGCGCCGCGTGCGGGAGCACCGCGGCCGCGAGCGCCAGGGCAGCGGCGACGACCAGCAGCTCGGGGCGCTGTCCGAGCGCCGCGACCACGACGCGGGCCGACTCACCGAGGCTGTCCGTGTGTGCGTGCGGGAGTGCCGGCGCCGCTTCGCCGGTGAGCGGCAGGCCGTTGCCCTCGACCCCGGCGACCGCCACCGCTGCGAGCACGGCCGTCCCGGCCAGCAGGAAGCGACGGGCCGCGCGCTGCACGGGCATCAGCACGAGCGGGAGGAAGCCGAGCAGCCCGAGTGGTGCGAGCAGGGGGCCGGCCGCGAACAGCAGGCCCCGGCGGGGCTCGCGCCAGAGGAGCACGAGCCAGACCGCGGCCACGAGGGCATAGAGGAGCGCCAGGCCGGCCGCGACGTTTCCGAGCGGCAGCAGCGGCACCGCCAGCGTGAAAGCGAGGCCCGCGCGCTCGCGGGCAAGCGTCAGCACACCCGCGGCTGCGGCGATCGCCCAGCTCCAGCCGGGCGGGTAGAAGGGCAGCGCGGCGGCAACCCAGCCCGCCGTCAGGACCGCGATCCCGGCGGCGGCGAGCCGGCCGGTCGCAGGCGTCCAGGAGATCGACGTGCGCCGGTCTCCGCCGCGGCGCCGGCGGGCCTCGCGGCTCCGGCTTCGCCAGGCGCTGCGGAGAGCCGCGGCCATTCGTTTCGCCGGCGGCCGCCGCGCCGGATCGCGTGCCAGCGAGCGGTCGACCAGGGCGATGAGCGCCGGCGGCAGGTCCGGGCGCGCCTCGGCCAGCGACGGCGCCGGATCCTGGATGCGCTTGGCGGTGTCGAGCATCGAGGAGCACCAGAACGGGTGCCAGCCGGCAAGCGCCTCCCAGAGGAGCACGCCGACCGCCCACACGTCGGCGGCCGGCCCGGCCGTGCGGCCCTTGAGGCGCTCGGGCGAGATGTACGCGAGCGTTCCCGGCACGTCACCGGCCGCGGTCAACGTGTCGGCCTCGTCGAAGAGGGCGAGACCGAAGTCGAGGACGCGGACGGCCAGGTCGTCGCCCTCCGCGAGCAGGACGTTCGACGGCTTGACGTCGCGATGGACGATCCCGCGCTCGTGCGCGTGTGCGAGCCCCTCGAGGATCTGCGCGCCGGCCTCGACCGTCGAGGCGTCGGTGAGGCGCCCGCCGCGCAGTGCCTGCCTGAAGGTCTCGCCGGGGACGTACTCGTAGGCGAGGTACACGTGGTCGGCGTCCGCGCCGAAGCCGCGCGAGCGCAGACAGCGCTCGTGGTCGAGGCGCGCGGCCGCCTCGGCCTCGCGTTCCGCTCTGGCCTCCGCCTTGCCCTCGCGCGGGATGATCTTCAGCGCGACAGCGTCGCCGTACTCCTCGTCGCGCGCGAGCCAGACGGAGCCCGAGCCGCCGCTCCCGAGCGGCTGAACCGGTCTGTACCGTCCCAGCACGAGGTTGTCTGTTCGCGCTTCGGCGGCAGCGGAGAGCACGCCCGCGTCTTTGTCCACCCGCGCTCAAAGTCCTTTCAAGTCCGCCGAGGGCGATACAGTCACCAGCCGGAAAGGCCCATGAGCGAGCGCGACAGCGAGATCGAGTTCGACTTCTTCGAGGAGCCGGAGCCCGAGCCGGAGCCTCAGCGTCGAGCCCTGCGCCGCGGCCCACGTGGCCCGCAGCGCCCCGAGGAGCCCTCGCTGGCTCCGCTGCTGCGTCTCGTCGGGCTCGTCGCCGGCGCGATCGTGGTGGTCGTCCTCCTCGTCTTCGCGGTCGATCGCTGCCGCGGCGACAGCAAGGAGGCGCGCTACGAGGAGTACATGGAGGCGGTCGGGGAGGTTGCTGCCGACTCGCAGCAGGTCGGGCGGTCGTTCACCGAGCTGATGCAGACGCCCGGGGTCAAGCGGGCGGACGTGGTGCAGCAGCTGCGCGGGCTGGCGACGCGGCAGCAGCAGGCGGTCGACCAGGCGCAGGACATCGATCCGCCGGGCGCGCTCCGGGACGAGAACGAGTCGATGATCGACTCGCTCCAGCTGCGCGAGTCGGGTCTCAGCGGGCTGGCCGTCGCCTTCGGCCAGACGGCGAACGCGAGCACGCCGCGTGAGGCGGCCGAGCTCCTCGCCGACCAGGCGTACCGCTTCATCGCCAGCGACGTCGTCTGGGACGACCTCTTCCAGGAGCCGGCCGCGCAGGAGCTCGCCAGCCGCGACGTGACCGGGGTGGCCGTCCCCGACTCGCAGTTCCTCCAGGACCCGAACCTCGCCTCGATCGCGCAGCTGCGGCCGGTCTACCGCCGCATCGAAGCGGCCACCGAGGGCGTGCCCGCGGACGCCGTGCGGGGGAACGGCATCGTCTCCACGACGGCGCTGCCCGAGAGGAAGGTGCTTTCGCCCGACGAGCTCACGCGCGTGAAGGCCTCCACGCAGCTCGCCTTCCGGATCGCCGTCCAGAACTCGGGCGACGTCCAGGAGGTGCAGATCCCGGTGACGCTCACGATCCGCAAGACGCCGACCCCGATCCGCAAGCGGGTGGTGATCGACTCGATCAACCCGGGTCAGACGAAGACGATCACGATTCCCATCCCCGAGTCGGTTCCGATCACCGAGCAGACGGCCATCACGGTCGAAGTCCAGCCCGTCGAGAACGAGGCCAACGACGACAACAACACCGAGGAGTACTCCGTCATCTTCTCGCTCGTGAGCCGCGGCGTCGTGCCGCCCCGTGGTGGGCGCGACGCACTGGTTGGCGAGGCTCGGGGGGCATGACGTCGCTCTCTCGAAGGGGGAACGGCGTGTTCCCCCTTCGAGCTACCCCCTCCGGCTGACGGTCGGGGCAGGTTGGCTGTCTGATCAGACGCGCCGGGGCCGCGGGGTGGCTGCGCCGAGCAAGCTCGGCTTCGCCGGGACTGCGCGGATGCCCCGTTGAACGGCGGAGAGATGTCGGTCTGTCCCCTAGGCTTCGCTGGCCATGGAGACCTCGACGATCGCACTCGTCGTTGCCGGTGTCGCCGGCGCGCTCGCTGCTCGGCGCAGTTGCGCTGGCCCTCTCACTGACGGTGCGCCTGCGCCGCGTCCGCGCTGCCCAGCAGGTGCTCCTCGGCGGCGAGTCGGGCGACCTCGTCGACTTCGCCGTCTCGCTGCAGGCGCGGATCGACGACCTGCACCGGGCCGTCGACGAGGTGGCGGCCGGGCTCGCGCGGGTCGACAGCCGCGTCGACGGCTCCGTCGGCAAGACGTCGATCGTCCGCTACGACGCCTTCCCCGGTCTGGGCGGCCAGCAGTCGGCCTCCGTCGCGCTGCTCGACTCCGGCCGGACCGGCGTCGTGCTGAGCGCGATCCAGGGCCGTGACTATGCGCGCGTGTACGTGAAGGAGCTCGACCGCGGACGGGCGCCGATCGCGCTCTCGCCCGAGGAGACGGAGGCGGTCGAGCGCGCCATGTCTCAGTAGGTTGGCACGAGGCTGTTCGGCCTCACGCGCGGATCTCTGACCACGACGCCTCTCCATAGGTAGACGCACTCGTACGACCCGGGCAAGAACGGGCGAGGTCGCAGCTGCAGCTCGTCGACTCGAAACGGGAACGCCGGCGTAGAACGCGCGCACTGATCGTCCGCGCGGGCTTCGTCACTCCGACCCAGCGCGAAGGCCGCAGCGCCGAGCGAGAAGACCAAGGCAGCGCTGCACGCAAGCAGCAGGCTGGTTCGCCCACTTCGGCCGGACGCCTCGCGCGCTGCACTCGATCCCACCAGGCTCTTATCTCACGGCGCGGCAAGTGAGCGAACCCGGCAGGTTCGCGTGAGCAACGGCTCGGGTCGCTCCCCTTGGACGTCGCCGAGCGGCCGCTTCCGGGGACAGACTGGCGTTGACGGTCGGCGTCAATCCCTGCAATCGGGCAGCTTTCAGGCGTCCAGGTGGGTGGTACGTTTCAAGCATGAGACAGGTTCTGGTGCTGAACGCCAGCTACGAGCCGCTCAACGTGTGCTCGGTGCGGCGTGCCCACGTGCTCGTGTTCAAGGGCAAGGCCGAGGTGCTCGAGGCGCTCGACGAGCCGTTGCGGTCGGCGAGCGACACGTACCCGTGGCCACATGTCATCCGCCTGCTCACCTACGTGCGCGTGCCGCGCATCATCCAGCGCAAGATCTCCCGCCGCGCACTCTTTGCGCGCGACAACTGGCGCTGCGTCTACTGCGGCGACACGAGCGGGCGGCTCACGCTCGACCATGTCGTGCCGCGTTCCAAGGGTGGCGACTCGGTCTGGGAGAACGTGGTCACCTCGTGCGCACCCTGCAACCTGCGCAAGGGCAACCGCTCGCCGGACGAGGCGAAGATGACGCTGCACATGCCGCCTCGTCCGCCGGCGCCGGTGCTGTTCATCCGCCTCGCCGCGCAGACCATCCCCTCGCGCTGGCAGCCCTATCTGGACGGGTTCGGCGGCGCGGGCACGGCGACGGTCGCGGCCTAGCCAGCCAGCGCCTCGAGCGCAGCGTCGACGTCCGCCTCGGTGTTGTAGGCGTGGAACGACGCGCGGAGGGTTCCGCCGCGCGTGGCCGTGCGCACGCCGGCACGGGCGAGGCGCTCCTCCGCCTGTGGGACGTCGGCGGTGACGATCGCCGAGGTGGCCTTCGCCAGTCCGAGCCCGGCCCGGAAGCGGTTGGCCAGCGCGACGTCGTGGGCGTGGATCGCGTCGATGCCGATCTCGGTGACCAGCTCGAGCGCGGGCGCTGCGCCGACCCAGGAGAACCAGGCCGGCGACGTGTCGAAGCGGCGGGCCGTGTGCGCTAGCCGCTCGGGCAGCCCGTAGTAGCTCTCGTGCACATCCTCGCCGGCGAACCAGCCGGCGTGCAGCGGGCGGAGCAGGCCGGCAAGACGCTCGCCGACGACGAGGTAGGCAGTGCCCCGCGGCGCGAGCAGCCACTTGTAGCCGGCGCAGACCAGAGCGTCGACGCCGGCGGCGGCAACCGGCAGCCAGCCACAAGCCTGGGTCGCGTCCACGACCACCAGCGCGTCCGCATCGAGGGCGGCCGCCACGATCGGCTCCAGGTCGGCCACCTCGCCCGTGGCCGACTGGACCAGGCTGACCGCGACCGCGTCCGTCCGCGGCGTCACGGCGTCCGCGAGCGCGCCGAGTGGGACGGCACGGGTCTGGACGCCGCGACCCGTCTGCGCGGCCCAGGGCCACAGCAGCGACGTGAAGTCGCCCTCGGCCGTCACCACCTCGGCGCCGTCCGGGACGCTCTGGGCGAGCAGCCCGACGAGCTCCGACACGGTCGCGCCGACCGCCACCCGCTCGACCGGGGCCCCGACGAGGCCTGCGAACGCGCGCCGTGCCCGCTCGACGCTCTCCTGCCAGCTGCGGAAGTCGCCGGTTCCGCCCCGCCACTCCTCGAGCGCTGCCTGCAGCTCCTCCCAGGCGCTGCGCGGCGGCAGGCCGTAGGTCGCGGTGTCGAGGTAGCGGCCGGCCGGCTGCCACTGCCCGGCGCGCATCACGACCGCTCGCGTGGCAGCTCGCGGGTCTCCCAGTCGCTCCAGGAGCCGGCGTAGAGCCGCCCGCTCCGCCCGCCCTGCGCGAGCCGGTGCAGCGTCACGCACGCGGTCACGCCGGAGCCGCAGTAGGCGACGACCTCCCCGTCCGGCAGCGCCGGCAGCGCGTCCATCCAGGGAGCGCTCAGCGCCCCCGGGATCCGACCCGGGACGCGGTCGATCGGGTTCGGCTCGCCACGCCAGCGAAAGTGCGGCCGCGCGTCGGTGACGACGAGGCCGGGATCCCCGAGACGCGAGGCGAGCTCGTCGGCTCCGATCGTGTCGCCTGCCCGTTCCCGCGGCTCGAACACCGCGGGCTCGACCATCGAGTCGCCCTCCTCGAGCGGGCCCAGCCACGCGTCCAGGCCGCCGGACAGGACGGCGCAGTCGTCGTGGCCGAAGTGGCGCAGGAGCCACCAGAGGCGCTCGGCGCCTCCGAGCGAGCCGTACGCGACGACGAAGACGCCGGGGCCGATGCCTGCCCGCCCCGCCGCAGAGGCGAACTGCTCCGGGGAGGGCAGAGGGTGTCTGGCGCCGTTCTCGACCGGCGGCGCGGCGAGGTCGTCGTCGACGTCGAGGAACGAGGCGCCCGGGATGTGTCCGGCGCGAAAGAGCCTGCGCCCGGCCGTCGAGTCAGCCAGCTCCCAGCGGCAATCGACGAACTGGTAGCGCACCGGGCGATCGTAGAGGGAGACGACGGAGCGTTCGCTCGCGGCGCGCAGGCCCCCTCGAGCTCTGCGCTCGCTTCAGCAGGGCACTAGCGACTCTCGGCAGTCTCTGGATCCAAGAATGACGACTGGACGCCAAAAGACCGTGAATGCGGTAAGTTAGGATCCAATTTTCGGATCCAAGGAGGCAGGATGTCGACGAATGGGCAGAACGGCGACGCGCGCGAGGCGCTGACCCTCCAGCGTGAGTGGGAAGGGGACGAGCGTTGGCGCGGCATCGAGCGGACGTACGACGCCGAGGCCGTCGTGCGCCTGCGAGGTTCGATCCGCGTCGAGCACACACTCGCGCGTGACGGGGCCGAGAAGCTCTGGCAGCTCCTGCACGACGAGGAGCCGGTACGCGCGCTCGGTGCCATGACCGGCGGCCAGGCGGTGCAGATGGCCAAGGCGCGGCTGCGCGCGATCTACCTGTCGGGCTGGCAGGTCGCGGCCGACGCCAACCTCACCGGCCAGACGTACCCGGACCAGAGCCTCTACCCGTCGAACAGCGCTCCGGCGCTCGTGCGGCGGCTCAACAACGCCCTGCTGCGGGCCGACCGCATCGACTGGAGCGAGGGCCGCAGCGAGACCGACTACCAGCTGCCGATCGTCGCTGACGCGGAGGCGGGTTTCGGCGGTGCGCTCAACGCCTTCGAGCTGATGACGCAGATGATCGAGGCCGGCGCGGCTGGCGTGCACTACGAGGACCAGCTCGCCGCCGAGAAGAAGTGCGGGCATCTGGGCGGCAAGGTGCTCGTCCCGACGAGCCAGTTCGTGCGGACGCTCAACGCCGCCCGGCTCGCGGCCGACGTCGCGGGTGTGCGGAGCATCCTCGTCGCGCGCACGGACGCGCTCAGCGCGACGCTGCTGACCAGCGACGTCGATCCGGTGGACGCCGAGTTCCTGACCGGCGAGCGGACGGCCGAGGGCTTCTTCCACGTCCGCCCCGGAATCGAGGCGCCGATCGCGCGCGGCCTCTCCTACGCCCCGTACGCAGACGTCCTCTGGTGCGAGACGTCGACGCCTGACCTCGGCGAGGCCCGCGACTTCGCCGATGCCATCCACGACCGCTACCCCGGCAAGCTGCTCGCGTACAACTGCTCGCCGTCCTTCAACTGGAGCAAGCATCTCGGCGCCGACGAGATCGCCGCCTTCCAGCGCGAGCTTGCGGCCATGGGCTACCGCTTCCAGTTCGTGACGCTGGCCGGCTTCCACGCGCTGAATGCGTCGATGTTCGAGCTGGCGCGCGGCTACGCCGAGGAGGCGATGTCGGCCTACGTGCGCGTCCAGGAGCGCGAGTTCGAGCTCGAGCAGGCGGGTTACACGGCCACGCGGCACCAGCGCGAGGTCGGCGCAGGCTACTTCGACCGGGTGGCCCAGGCGGTCAGCGGCGGCGCGAGCTCGACGCTCGCCCTGGTCGGTTCCACCGAGGAAGCCCAGTTTCACGGGTAACGTCATGACCATGGTTGCCGCACCGTCCGGCGTCGAGCTGCTCGCGCCGGGCGACCCCGAGGTGCTCTCGCGGGACGCGCTGGCGTTCGTCGCGCGCCTCGAGCGTGAGGTCCGCGGTGAGCGGCACGCGCTGCTGGAGCGACGCCGCGAGCGCCAGGCAGAGATCGACGGGGGCGGGCGCCCCGACTTCCTCGCGTCGACCCGAGCCGTGCGCGAAGGCGACTGGCGCGTCGCACCGACGCCCGCGGACCTCCTTGACCGCCGGGTCGAGATCACCGGGCCCGTCGACCGCAAGATGCTGATCAACGCGCTCAACTCGGGCGCCCAGGTCTTCATGGCCGACTTCGAGGACGCGAACTCGCCGACGTGGCCGAACTGCGTCGACGGCCAGCGCAACCTCATCGACGCCGTGCGCCGGACGATCGAGCTCGAGACGCCGGCCAAGCGCTACACGCTCGAACGAGCGACCGCGACCCTCGTCATTCGCCCCCGCGGCTGGCACCTGCCCGAGCGGCACCTGCTCGTGGACGGCGCGCCCGTCTCGGCGAGCCTGTTCGACTTCGGGCTCGCGTTCTTCCACAACGCCCGCGAGCAGCTCGAGCGCGGCTCGGGGCCGTACTACTACCTGCCCAAGCTGCAGAGCCACCTCGAGGCGCGGCTCTGGAACACGGTGTTCGAGCTGGCCCAGGACGAGCTCGGCGTGCCGCGCGGCTCCGTCCGGGCGACCGTGCTGATCGAGACGATCCTGGCCGCGTTCGAGATGGACGAGATCCTCTACGAGCTGCGCGACCACGCCGCGGGGCTCAACGCCGGCCGCTGGGACTACATCTTCAGCGTCATCAAGACGTTCGCGCAGCAGCCCGAGCTCGTCCTGCCCGACCGGCCGCAGGTGACGATGGCAGTGCCGTTCATGCGCGCCTACACGCAGCTGCTCGTGCGCACCTGCCACGCGCGCGGCGCCCACGCGATCGGCGGCATGGCCGCCTTCATCCCCTCGCGCAAGGACGCGGAGGTCACGGCCGTCGCTCTGGCCAAGGTGCGCGAGGACAAGGAGCGCGAGGCCGGCGACGGCTTCGACGGCACCTGGGTCGCGCACCCCGACCTCGTTCCGGTCGCGCGGGAGATCTTCGACGGCGTGCTCGGCGACCGGCCGAACCAGGTCGACCGCCTTCGGGACGACGTCCAGGTCGGGCGCTGCCGAGCTGCTCGACTTCGAGGTGCCCGGGCGGCGAGGTCACCGAGGAGGGGCTGGCGCTGAACGTGTCGGTCGGCATCCGCTACCTCGAGGCCTGGCTCGCCGGGCACGGGGGCGGCGGCGATCGACAACCTGATGGAGGACGTCGCCACCGCGGAGATCTCGCGCTCACAGGTCTGGCAGTGGATCGACCGCGGCCTCTTCACGCGGGACCAGGTCCGTGCGCACGTGGACGACTGGCGCGACGGGCAGGGAGGCGGCCGCCGAGGTGTTCGAGGAGACGGCCCTGTCCGAGCGAGCTGCCCGAGTTCCTCACCCTGCTGGCGTACGACCGCCTTCCCTAGCACCGTGCCCTCCGAGCTGACGAAGGCCGACGAGATCGCCCTCGCCATCGAGGAGGCGATCGTCTCCGGCGAGCTCGCCCCGGGCACCCTGCTGCGCCAGGAGGATCTGTCCGAGCGCTTCGCGGTCAGCCGGACGCCGATCCGTGAGGCGTTGCGGCGTCTCTCGGCCCTCGGGCTCGCCTCCTTCGAGCCGAACCGTGGGGCGCGCGTCCGGACGCTCACGCGGCAGGAGCTCCAGGAGGCGTTCCTGGTGCGCGCCGAGCTCGAGGGGCTCGCGACCGAGATCGCCGCGCAGCGGATGGACGACGCAGGGCTCGAGGAGCTGGTCGCCGCCGAGCGGCGGTTCCATCGGCTGACCGACGAGCTCCGCTCGCGCGAGCCCGGGCGCGACCGGCGCAGCATCATGGCCGACTGGGTGCGCGCGAACCACGCCTTCCACGACGTCATCTACCGGATCGCGGACGTCCCGTACGTCGAGCGGATCGCCAAGAGCGCCCGCCGCACGTTCTCGGGCCCGGCCGTCTGGGCGCCCGGGCGGCGAGGAGATCGAGCACCTCTACGCCGCCAACGACGCGCAGCACCGGTCGATCCGCCAGGCCCTCGCCGCCGGCAGCCCGTCCGGGCGCGCGTGCGCTCGCCCGTGACCACGTGCTCTCCTCGTTCAAGCTGCTCGAGGCGATCCTCGACCAGGTCGGCGCCTGGCCGCAGGAGTGGCACTCGCGCCGGCCGGCCCGGCCGCCCGTCGAGTGGCCCGCCCCGCACTGAGCGGCACCGACGGCGCACACTCAGCCGGCGTGTCAGCCACCGCGATGTGACGGCGGGCCGCGTTCGCGGCGTACCTCTCCACACACGCCTTTGACACAGGAGGACGCCATGAAACGAGCCCTACTACTCGCCGGGGGTGCGATCACACTGCTCGGCGCCGCCGCTCTGGCCGGTGTCGGCCTGCCGGAGGAAGCGCACGGCGACGCCGGCATCACGCGCACGGTGACCGTCACCGGCTACGGGACGGTCAAGGCGCAGCCGGATCGCGCGCTGCTGTCGTTCGGGATCGACTCGAGGGCCGACACCGCGCGCGCCGCCAGCAGCCAGAACGCCGCCGCGATGCGGAAGCTGATCGACGCGCTCAAGGACGCGGGCGTCGCGAAGGGCAACCTGCGCACCGAGCACGTGTCCGTCTGGCCCGTCGTGAACGAGCCCGGCACCATCGATGGCTACACGGCGTCGGCGAGCGTGTCGGCCGAGGTGGCCGTCGACAAGGCCGGAGAGCTCATCGACGTCGCGACCGCCAACGGTGCCAACACCGTCAGCGGCCCGTCCTTGACGCTCGCGGACACGGACTCGCTCGAGGAGCAGGCGCTGGAGCGCGCGCTCCAGGACGCACGCCGGAAGGCGAAGGCGCTGGCGGCCGCGGCCGGTTCGGATCTGGGTGAGGTCGTCAAGCTCGTCGAAGGCGCTGCGGCGCAGCCGCTGCCCTACGCGGAGCGGATGGCGCTCGATGCGAAGGCCTCGGCAACGCCGATCGAGCCGGGTCTGGTCGAGACACCGGGAACCCTCACGGTCACGTTCGCGCTCAAGTGAGAGCTGCGCGGGCATGTCCGAAACGGACATGCCCGCGCAGGCCACTCCGGGCTGCATGCCCCACCCTCCCAAGGGGAGAGACGCCTCCACCACCCGCCCGGCTTCGACGGTACCCCCGGATCGCGCACGTGTCTGTGACGCGGGCGTGGCAAAGGCGGGGCGGTGTTTCCACCGCCCCGCCGTCCTCCGTGTCCGGAGCGCCTCCTAGGTGGTGTCGAGAGCGACCGCGCCGGCCGGCGCCGCTGCGGCGCCGACCGGTGGAGCTGCGGCCGTTCGTGCTGCGTGCGCGAGGCCGAGGTGGCCGTGCGTCTCGGTCCCGTAGCCGCCCGGGACCGGGATGTAGAACTCCGGATAGCCCCACATGCCGTGCTCCGAGACGTCGAGGCCCGCCGTCTCGACCGCGGGCTCCACGCGGATCCCGAAGGTCCGCTTCATCACCCACAGTGAGCCGAACGACGCCGAGAACGTGAAGATCCCGACGGCCAGCAGGCCGAGCGCCTGCACGCCCAGCTGGTGGAAGCTGCCCGTGTACCAGAGGCCGCCCGAGCCGGTCGCAAGGTTGTCGGCGAGCGACGGCACCGCGAAGATGCCGGTGGCGAGCGTGCCCCACACTCCGGCCAGGCCGTGGACGGAGACCGCGCCGATCGGGTCGTCGATACGGATCCGCTCGACGAAGAGGACGCCGACCACTGCGATCGCGCCGGCCACGCCGCCGATGACGATCGCCGCCCACGGCGCCACGAAGCCGCAGGCTGCCGTGACCGCAACGAGTGCCGCGATGACCCCGTTCAGCATCATCGAGAGGTCGGGCTTCTTGATCACGATCCAGGAGACGAAGACCGCTCCGAGCGCGCCTGCTGCCGCGGCGACGTTCGTGGTCAGCGCGACGTACGCGAAGTAGGCGAGCCGGTCGCCGGTCACGATCCCGAGCGTCGAGCCGGGGTTGAAGCCGAACCAGCCGAACCAGAGGATGATCACGCCGAGCGTGACAAAGGCCATGTTGTGGCCGGGGATCGCGTTCGGCTTGCCGTCGGCGCCGAACTTGCCGATCCGCGGGCCGAGCAGGATCGCCCCCGCCAGGGCGGCGAGCGCTCCCTGGTAGTGGACGACGGTCGAGCCGGCGAAGTCCTGCATCCCGCGGGCGAAGAGCCAGCCGTCCGGATGCCAGATCCAGTGCGAGACGACCGAGTAGATGAGCGTGAAGACGACGCCGAACGCGAAGTAGACCCACAGCTTCGTGCGCTCGGCCATCGCGCCCCAGACGATCGCGAGCGACACCGCCGCGAAGACGACCTGGAAGAGGTAGCCGGCTCCGGCCGGGATCGACCCGAACCAGCTGAACGGCTCGGCTCCGATCGCGAGCAGCGTGTCGACTGACGGCGCGAAGCCGTCGCCGCCCACGAAGCCGTTGCCGCCGTCGCCGAAGGCGATGCCGTAGCCGACGAAGTAGTAGACGAGCGACGCGATCCCGAGCACGAGCACGTTCTTCGCAGCGACGTGCCCGACGTTCTTCATCCGCGTCAGGCCCGCCTCGAGGAACGCGAAGCCGGCCTGCATGAACATGACGAGGACCGCTGCGAAGACCACCCAGATCGTGCTGGCCGCGATCGCGAGCTCCTCTGAACTCATCCGACCTCCACCTCCTTCAGGCTCAGGCCCGTTCGGTTGTGCGTGACGTGTCCGACGGCCGTCGTCCAGACGATCCCGTCGCCCGACTCGTTGCCGCTCCGCGCCGCGTCGGCGATCGCCGAGACGACCTCCTCGGCGAGGTCGTCTGCGACTACGAACGTGAGCAGTGCCTTCGGCAGGAACCTGGACTCGAAGACGCGCCCCCGGTACTCGTGCGTGATGCCGCGCTGGCGACCGTGGCCGATCGCCTCGACGACCGTCACGCCCACGTGCCCGGTCTCCTCCTCGACCGCGTCGATGACCGTCTCGACGCGCTCCCGGATCACGACTGCCTCGACCTTGATCATCGGATCACCTCGCTTCGCCGCTCCATGAACACGACGTCCCGCCAGACGCCGTCGAGCTGGGCGAGCGCGACGCGGACGCCGACGATGCGGAAGCCGCAGCGACGGTGCAGCGCGATGCTCGCCTCATTGTCCGGGAAGATCCCGGTCTGGATCGTCCAGATCCCGGCGGCCTCCGCGTCGGCAACCAGGCGCCCGAGCAGCGCCTGGCCGATGCCGCGACCCTGCCGGCCCGGCGCGACGTAGACGCTGTTCTCGGCGACGCCCGCGTAGCAGGGGCGCGTCGAGACGGGGGAGAGCGCCGCCCAGCCGACTACCTCGCCGTCGTCGAGTGCGACCAGCCGGTGGCCGGGGTGGTGTGACGAGTCCCAGGCAGCCCACGTCGGCGTGGCCGTCTCGAAAGTGGCGCTTCCCGGTAGCGATCCCGGCCGCGTAGATCCATTCGACCGCGGGCCAGTCGGTCGGTTCCGTCGAGGTGGCGGCGCGCCTCTCTCTCGCTTCCCTAGCTCGCAGTGCGTCAGCGCGAACAGGCACCGAAACTGCCGGTAGCCCTGGTACTCGCCGACCGAGCGCTCGATCAGGTTGGCAATCTCGTCCAGCCGTCCCTGCTCGCGTCGGACCGTGAACAGCACGGTGCGGTACGCGTACGCCGCGTCCCACGGCTGCGTCCGCCTGCCGACTGCGAGCGCCTCGTCCGCGCCTCTCCGCAGCCGCATAGTCGCCGTGGAACAGCGCCCAGTCGGAGCGCATGACGGCGCTGTACCACTGCTGATGCGGCTGCTTCATCGCTTCGGCGACCGCGTGATGGCGGACCATGACCGGCTCGACGAGGTCGACGCGGCCGAGCGTCATCCAGGCGATGTGGTGGATCCAGAGCGCCTGCAGCGCACGGTTGGGGTTTCCCGACTGCTCCGCGAGCTGCGCGACCTCGTCCGCGGCGCCGGCGAGCTCCTCGATGTCAGGACCCCAGGTCGAGATCGCATGGCTGACGAGCGCATAGCTCAGCGTGTCGGGGTCGCCGAGCCGCCGCGCGAGCTCGACTGCCTCGCGGGCGGCGCTCGCCCGCGGCTCGAGCGTGGGCTGGTCGCGCAGGGCTCCCGCGAGCCGTGCGAGGAGCCGCACGCGCAGCGCCGGCTCGTCCTCCTCGAGCCCCGCCAGCGCCTCGTTGAGGAGCGGGACGATCAGTTGATCGTCACCCGCGCGCAGCCAGGGAAAGCGACCGGAGTACGTGAGCGCACCGCGTGCAAGGTGCGACGGGAGCTGCGCGCGCCGCCTGATCTCCACCGCGGCGAGTCCCGCTCGTTCCGGCGCCGCGTCGCCGGCCTTGGCCAGTGCGTCGCCGAGCGCGAGCATCAGGTCGCACTGCGCCGCCGGGTCGATCGAGCCCCGGAGCTCGAGCGCCTGGAGCGCCACGTCGTAGAACCGCGCCGCTTCCTCGTACGCGAGCACGCCGAGCGCGTTGGCGGCCGCCCGGCGCGCGTAGCCGACGCGCCTTCTGCGACGTCGCCACCCGGCGCCGCCTCGAAGAAGTGGTGCGAGAGCTCCGCGAGGTGCGGCTCATCGTCCGCAGCGTAGAGCGCCTCCAGCGCCTTCGCCGTCACGGCGGTGCAGCTGCACGCGCCGCGACGTCGCTCAGGCCGTCGTACAGCGTCTCCCGGATGAGCGCGTGGCGAAGCGCAGACGTCCCACGCGTCTCCGGGACCGGGTGCGACGCAGCGCGCTCGTCGACCGCCTCGTCGAGCGAGTCGAGTGCGTCGTCAGGCGTCAGCTCGGCCACCCGGCGAGCGCGTCGAGCCCGAACTCCCGCCCGATGCACGGCTGCGTATGTCAGCGACACTCACGCACTCGGCCGACAGCCGACTGATCCGTGCGGCCGATCACCTCGCGCACGCCCTGCGGGATCGCCGAGAGCCGAGAGCGTCTGCCACGCTGCCTGTGTCCGAGGCGGCTGCCTCCGCTGCCAGCAAGCCGCACGACCTCGCTCGACGAACAGCGGATTGCCTCGGTCTCGCGTGGATGCGCTTCGGCGACGCTCGATCGGTGCGGCGTGTTCCGCGTCGCGAGAGCGATGTAGCGCTCGACCTCGGGGACGGTGAGGCCGCGGAGCTCGACGATCCGGGTTGTCTGCTCGCGAGACAGCTCCGCGAGTGTCGAGCCGAGCGGATCACGCATGGTTGGATCGACGTTGCGGTACGTGCCGAGCGAGCGAAGAGCCGGCTCCCGCGAGGTCGGCTGCCACGAACCGCAACAGCAGGAGCGACGGCTCGTCGGCGGCGTGCAGGTCGTCGAAGCAGGACGGCGAGCGGCTGCCTCTCCGCAGCGCGTGCGCAGAAAGCGGGTGGTCGCGTCGAAGAGGCGGAAGCGCGCGCCTTCCGGCCTCGGGTGAGGGCTCGAGGCAGGTCGGGGAAGAGCTCGCGAAGCTCGGGCAGCGACCTCGGCAATCGCGCTCGCGCCGGTGCCGAGCTGATCGCGCAGGAGCGTCGGGGTCAGCGTCGGCGACGTACGTCCGCAGCGGCTTGCACCCAGGGCCAGAACGCCGGCGCTCCGCCGGCTTCCCAGCAGCGGCCGAGAGCACGTGCACACCGCGCCGCCGCGATCGGCGCGCGACCTCCTCGACGAGCCGGCTCTTCCCGATCCCGGGTTCGCCCGCGAGCAGGCACAAGCGGCCGCGGCCGGCCAGCGCTGCATTGATCCCGGCCTGAAGCTGGCCGAGCTCCGTGTCCCGTCCGACCAGCAAGGCCTGGTCGGTCTCGCCCTCCGGCGCCGAGGCTTCCACAGCGGCCGGGTTCTGCCTCGGGGCGAGCTCGAGGTCTGAGTCCTGTTGGAGGATCGCCTGGTGGAGCGCTCGGAGCTCGCGGCCGGGCTCGATCCCGAGCTCGTCGACGAGGGCACGGCGGCCGTCCTGGAAGACGGCGAGCGCGTCCGCCTGGCGGCCGGCGCGGTAGAGCGCGAGCATGAGCTGCCCACGAAGCCGTTCGCGCAGCGGGTGCTCGGCGACGAGCTCCTCGAGTCGGCCGCTGAGCCTCGTGTGCTCGCCGAGGGCCAGGCCGGCCTCGATTCGATCCTCCTCCGCCATGAGGCGCTGTTCCTCGAGCCGGCCGATGGCCGCTTGCGCGAACGGTTCGTAGGCGAGGTCGGCCAGCGCCGGACCGCGCCACAGTGCGAGCGCCTCGTCGAGGCGGTCGGCTGCGCGCCGCAGGCTCCTGCTGCGCAAGGGCTTGCCGCCCGTCGCCTGTGAGGCGCTCGAACCTGCTCGCGTCGAGGGCCTCGGCGGGAAGCTCGAGGACGTAGCCGGGTGCCCGCGTGACGAGCGCTGGGCCCGCCGGAGCTCCTGCCAGGAGCTTGCGGAGTTGCGAGACGTAGACCTGGAGCGCCTTGTCGGGGCGCGCCGGGGGCTGCTCGCCCCAGAGCGCGTCGACGAGCCGGTCGGTCGAGACGACCTCGTTGGCGTGCAGGAGCAGCATGGCCAGCAGCGCGCGCTGCTTGGCCGCTGCCGATCGGGACGACCTCGCCGCCGCGGCGAATCTCGAGCGGCCCGAGCAGCCGGAACTCGAGGCTCATTGGAGCACTGCCTGCGCGCGAGCGACCCCAATGATGTCGCCCTTGCTCTCGTACAGCTCGACGGCCCGATCGGCGGCTGCCCGCGCGTCTGCCTCCTTTCCCGCGGCCGCCAGCACGCTTGCCTGGCCGACCAGTGCGCGCGCGTGGGTGAGCACGAAGTCACCAGATGACGCGAGCACGACCGCCTCGGCAGCGAGACCCTCCGCGGCCTCCAGCTCGCCGTGGGCCATGAGCACCCGTGCCCGGACGGTCCGCCAGAGCGCGCCCGCGATGATGTCGTTCCGATTTGCTGCGCGCTCGCTCGCCCGGGTGAACTCGAGCGCCTCCTCATGCCGGCCCTGGTCGTACAGCGCCGCCGCAAGCTGAGCGGCGAGCGTGCAGTAGTTGGTCTGCTCGCCCACCTCCGCCAGCGCCTCCGCCCCTTCCCGGAGCTCGCGTTCCGCCGCGGCGGGCTCTGCGGCGAGCAGCAGGCCAGCGTAGAAGTAGTAATAGGCGACGCGGTGCAGGAAACGGTCGTCGCCGGCCGCGCTCCTCGCTCGGGCGAGAAGCGCGTCCCCTTCCTCTCGCCTGCCCTGGGCGGCCTCCAAATAGGCGCGCCCCGCGAGCAGGGTCACCTCGAGGTAACGGTCGCCGGTCGTGAGCTCGAGCAGCTCCTGGCAGCGCCTGCTCGCGGCCGCGGCCGGCATCGGTCCTTCCACCAGGGCGACTGCCAGCCACTCGACGATCTCCTTGGTCTCGAACTCGTCGCCCGCACGCCGTGCGTGCACCAGGGCCTGCTCGGACGCGTCGACGACTCCCTCCGCGTGCCGGGCCAGGTACCGGGCCTGTGCGAGCAGCCGCCAGGCGCGTGCCATGCCCAGGTCGTCGCCGGCGGGCTCGAGCACCGCCATCGCCTCGCGGCCGATCGCTTCGAGCTCGTCGGGCGAGGTGGCCGCGAGGCTGAAGAGCTTGAGGAAGCCGCGCTGCACGGACGCGTGCGCGCGGAGACGCTCGTCCCCGGTCTCGAGTGCCTCGGCCAGGATCGATTCGGCCCAGGCGAGGTCTGCTCCAATCCCCTGCGCCGTGCGGACGTTGGGCACGAGCTCGACCCGGGCCGGGTCGTCGGACGGCAGCAGTGCGGCGGCGCGTGAGATCAGGTTGACGCCGGCCGGCGCGTCACTGCGAGACAACGCCCGCCGACCCGCTGCGGCGAGTCGGTCGGCCGCACGGCGCGCGAGGTCGCGGGTCGTGTCGTCGGCCCCTCCGACGTCCGTGCGATAGCGGTGTGCGGCCTCGAGGTGGTAGCCGATGATTTCCTCGTACTCGCCGAGGCGGGCACCCGTGCGGACCTGGAGCCATTGCGCGTAGCCCTCGTGCAGCGTCGAGCGTGCGGACTTTGGGATCGACTCGTAGGCGGCGTCGCGGATCAGCAGGTGCCGGAAGCGGAATGCCTGCTCGCCCGCGAAGAGCGGGCGATCCGGGCGGATTAGCTCCTTGCGGACGAGCGAGCCGAGGCTCTCTGCCGGGGTGCCGTTGAGCGGCGCGGGCACGAGCTCCGCCACTGATCCCTCGTGGAAGACCTTGCCCTCGACCGAGGCGGGCTCGAGCACCGCCCGTTCGTCGTCGCTCAGGCGGTCGAGGCGCGCAGCCAGGAGCGCCTGGATGTTCGGCGGCATGGCCAGGGCGCCGTTGCCGTTCTGCTCGAGCGCGAGGGCGAGCATTTCCTCCACGAACAGCGGGTTGCCCTCGGCTGCTGTGACGATCTGCTGCCGCGCGCCTGCGTCGAGCTCCGTGCCGGCGAGGCTCTCGATCAGCACGGCGCTCTCCTCGAGCGAGAGGGGCTCCAGCAGAACGGTGGTGGCGTTCAGTGTTCCGCCGCCCCAGCCCGGTCGGACGTCGATCAGCTCCGGCCGCGCGACGCACAGCAACAGGACCGCCGCTTCGCGTGTCCACGCCGCGACGTGCTCGACGAGGTCGAGGAAGGTGGGCTGCGCCCAGTGGATGTCGTCGAACACGAGCACGAGCGGCCGCCGCCGCCCGAGCGCCTCGAAGAACGCCTGGACGGCGCGGAAGCCCTCCTCGGCGCTCGCGTCCGCCTCGTCGAGGCCGATTAGCCCGGCCAGCCGGCGAGCCGTGAGCGGGCCGTCGCTCTCCGCCGCGACGACCGCCGCAAGTTTCTCGCGGGAGTGCTCAGGCGTGTCGCTCTCGCTCAGGCCGGCGGCCTCCTTGACCGCCTCCAGCAACGGCCAGTAGGTGATCCCCTCGCCGTAGGGGAGGCACCGGCCCTGGGCCACGAGCGCGCCGGCCTCGACCGCAGCGACGAACTCCGAGACCAGGCGGGACTTCCCGACGCCGGCGTGGCCGAGCACGGTGAAGAGCTGGCAGGAACGGTCGCTGACGGCCTGGTCGAAGGCGTCTTGCAGGCGGCGCTGTTCGCGGGTGCGACCAACCATGGGCGTGGCTCGGAGTGACCGCACGCCCGTCTCCGAGAGCCCGAGCAGCCGGTAGGCGCGCACCGGGGCCTCCGCCTGCTCGGCGAGTACGGAGTCGCGAACGCGGCGGTACGTGGGCTCGTCGAGCACGATCTCGCCGGGCGCTGCGGTGGGGGCGAGTCGTGCCGAGACGACCAGCGGGACTCCGGTTGCCTGGAGCTGAGACGTGGAGTCGCCGCCGGCGATCACCTCGCCGGTGCTGATCGCGATGCGCTGCTCGAGCAGGACGTTCTGGCCGGCGACCTCCACCGCGAGCTGCTCGAGCGCCGGACGCAGCTCGACCGCCGAGCGCACCGCGCGCAGAGCGTCGTCCTCGTGGACGACCGGCAGGCCGTAGACGGCCGTCACCGACTCCTCGGCGACCGTGCGAACCGCGCCGCCGTGCCGCTCCACCGACACGCGGACGAGCTCGAGAGCACGCTCGACGAGCGTGCGCGCTGCCTCGGGGTCGAGCAGCTCGCCGTCGGTCGGCCAGGTCGTCAGGCCGACGAAGGTGGCGGTCACCGTCTTCCGCGCCTGGCGACCGCCTGCGGGTGCGCTCGGGTGGTCCGGTGGTCGAGCCGTGTCGACGGGAGCCCGGACGCGCGCCGCCGGGGCGGTCTGCTGCTCGGCACGAGGGAGCTCGAGGCCCGAGTCCTGCTGGAGGATCGCCTGGTGGAGCGCTCGGAGCTCGCGGCCGGGCTCGATCCCGAGCTCGTCGACGAGGGCACGGCGGCCGTCCTGGAAGACGGCGAGCGCGTCCGCCTGGCGGCCGGCGCGGTAGAGCGCGAGCATGAGCTGCCCACGAAGCCGTTCGCGCAGCGGGTGCTCGGCGACGAGCTCCTCGAGTCGGCCGCTGAGCCTCGTGTGCTCGCCGAGGGCCAGGCCGGCCTCGATTCGATCCTCCTCCGCCATGAGGCGCTGTTCCTCGAGCCGGCCGATGGCCGCTTGCGCGAACGGTTCGTAGGCGAGGTCGGCCAGCGCCGGACCGCGCCACAGTGCGAGCGCCTCGTCGAGGCGGTCGGCTGCGCGCGCAGGCTCCTGCTGCGCAAGGGCCTGCCGCCCGTCGCCTGTGAGGCGCTCGAACCTGCTCGCGTCGAGGGCCTCGGCGGGAAGCTCGAGGACGTAGCCGGGTGCCCGCGTGACGAGCGCTGGGCCCGCCGGAGCTCCTGCCAGGAGCTTGCGGAGTTGCGAGACGTAGACCTGGAGCGCCTTGTCGGGGCGCGCCGGGGGCTGCTCGCCCCAGAGCGCGTCGACGAGCCGGTCGGTCGAGACGACCTCGTTGGCGTGCAGGAGCAGCATGGCCAGCAGCGCGCGCTGCTTGGCCGCTCCGATCGGGACGACCTCGCCGCCGCGTCGTACCTCCAGAGGACCGAGCACGCCGAACTCCATCGAGTCGAGCGAACGTAACACCGAGGGATTTCCCTGCAAAGCGGCGGGGCTCGCGGCGGCTTAACCGCGGCGTTACCGGCGAGGTACCAGGGCGTAACCGGGCGCGCGCACGCTCCAGCAGAACCGCCGCAGCGGGCGGCGGAAAGCAAGGAGGGAACCGTGAAGGTCAAGGCACACACCAAGACTCTGGGAGCACTGCTGATCACCGTGGCCGCGCTCGTCGCCGCGCCGGTCGCACAGGCAACCGCTCCGCTCGGCCCCGCCGACGGCTGGGTCGCCGGCAAGCTCGACTACGGCCAGCCGGACGGCTGGACGGCTCGCGCGCTCGAGGGCGGCGCTTCCGCGTCGTACCCGGATGGATGGATGGCTCGCGCGCTCGAGGGCGGCGCGACTGCGTCGTACCTGGACGGATGGACGGCTCGCGCGCTCGAGGGCGGGTCGGACGACCGCGCGTTCGCCCGCGCCCTTACCGGCGGGACGCTGCTCGTCGTGACGCCGGACGACCGCTCCTTCTCCCGGGCCGCGGCGACGCTCGGGTCTCCCGACGGGTGGATGCCGCGCGCGCTGACGCCGCTGGACATCGTCTCCCCGTCGCCGGACAGCCGCAACGTGTCGTTCCGCTCGCCGGTCGAGCCGCTGGTCGTCCCGTCTGCGACGACGTCGGCGTCACCAGGGTTCGATTGGACGGATGCAGGGATCGGAGCCGCCGGTTCGTTCGCCGTGCTGTTGCTCGTCGGCGTCGCCGTGGCCGTCGCGCGCCGCTCGCACCCGCGCGGCCGCCTCGCCGGCTCGTAAGGTCGGTTCCCGCCGAGCCTCGGAGGGCCCCACCTGGGCCCTCCTTGGCGTTTCTGGGGACGTGTGCGCGGCACGCCGACCCGTGCCCCGGGCCGCCCGTCACACACTTGGCGCGCGACCGGAACGGACGCGGGACGGTCTTCCCGGTAGCGTCGAGCACGGGCGGGAGGTGGCCGGGGCATGTCCGCGGCGGCGTCGTGACCGGGGGCGGCTGCGCGGCACGATCCTGTGTGCGCCGAGCCGCCCGCGCGTTCTTGCGTCCGTCCGCTCACGGCGGTACCCTCGTCCAGCGATGTTGCTCTTCGGCTGAGAACCCGTCTTGCCGCGCGGGCCCCCGGAATGGGTCCCGCGCACTGTTCTCGACCCGAAGGAGCGACACATGATCGACATACAGGAGAGGACCGTGGAGCACGACGCCGGCAGCCCTGAGCGGCTCGACGGTTCGGGGCCCGCGGTGGAGGTGCTCAACCTCCGCAAGGAGTTCATCCGCAAGGAAGGCAAGGGCAGGCTGCGTCCGAAGCGCCGCCGCCGCGTGCCTGCGATCAAGGACCTGACGTTCACCGTCGAACGCGGTGAGTGCGTCGCAATCCTGGGCCAGAACGGCTCGGGCAAGTCGACCATGATCAGGCTGCTCTCGACGCTGCTCCTGCACGACGGCGGATCGGCGCGGATCTTCGGTCACGACGTCTTCGCCGAGTCGCGGGTCATCCGCCGGCTGGTCAACCGGGTCTCGGTCGAAGCCTCGTTCTTCAAGAAGATGTCGGCGGAGGAGAACCTTGCCTACGCGGCTCGGTTCTACGGCATGACAGCGCGCGAGACGCGGGCGCGGATCCCCGAAATCCTCGAGCGGGTCGGGTTCCCGCCGAAGCGGCGCGGGGAGTCGATGGAGGCGCTCTCCCGCGGGATGCAGCAGAAGGTCGCTCTTGCGCGCGCCCTGCTGACCTCGCCTGTGCTGCTGTTGCTCGACGAGCCGACCACCGGTCTCGACCCGCGCTCGAAGCTCGAGGTGCAGGAGTTCGTCCGTGAGATGTGGCGAAGCCACGACGCGACCATCCTTCTCTGCACCCACGACCTGGCCGAGGCCGAGTCGCTCGCCGACCGGGTGGGGATCCTCCACCGAGGCGCCCTGCTCTGCCTCGAGCCCGTCGACCAGTTGAAGCGGCGCTACGACGCCGAGACGCTCGAGGAGGCGTTCTTCAAGGCGACCGGGGAGTCGCTCGAGGACGAGAAGGTCGAGGACGACGAGGAGCGGGAGGTGTGGGCCTGATGCGTGGAGCCGCGGAAGCGCTGCGCCACGAGGTCATCGGCCTCGGCGGCGTTCTCGAGCGCAACTGGTACCTGATCAAGCGCTACGCCTGGTGGGAGATCGCCTTCTTCATCTGGACGGCGGCGAACACGCTCACGATCGTCTTCATCGGCAAGGGCATCGAGGCCGGCGGCGGCGACATCGACCTCGAACGGGTCACGACCCAGCTCCTGATCGGCGCCGTCATCTGGTCGTACCTCGGAATCGTCTTCGAGATCATCGTCGAGACGGTCGCCTGGGAGCGCTGGGAGGGCACGATCGAGTACACGTTCATGGCCCCGCTTTCGCGGCCGGTGCACCTGGTCGGGATGGGGCTCTTCGCCGTCGGCTACGGCGTCGTGCGCGCCTCGATCGTCTTCGCGGTGATCGCGTCGTTCTTCGGGCTGAACATGCCGGATGCGAACTTCCTGGCGGCGCTGGTCGTGCTCGCGGTCGCCTCGGTGTCGTTCATCGGCATCGGGATGATGGCGGCCGTCCTGCCGCTGATCTCGCCGGAGAAGGGCACCCAGATCGGCTTCGTCGGGCAGGGCATCCTGCTCGTCGATCTCCGGCGTCTACTACCCGGTCGAGGTGCTGCCCGAGTGGATGCAGAAGCTGTCGGTGATCTCCCCGGCGACGTACGCGCTGGACGGCATTCGCGATGCGATCCTCGACGGCGCGGGCGTCACGGAGATGGGCGACGAGCTGTGGCCACTGGCCGTGATCGGGGCCGTCTCGATCCCGCTCGGCCTCTGGGTGTTCCACCTGGGCGAGCAGCACGCGAAGCGGCACGGGAAGCTGAAGCGCTCGGGGTAGCAAGGCTGTGCACGAGTTGGCACACATCTGGCACGAAGGACAGATCCGGCCCGGACACCTTTTGGGGACAGTCCCTCCAAGGTGTCACACCGGGCCTGATCCCGGACGGCCATGTCTGGAGGTGCGATGGACGCCGCGGTTCGAGTCGACGAGCTGACGAAGGTCTTCCAGGTTCCCGAGCGGGACGCCGGGCTGCGCCAGGCGCTCAAGAGCCTCGTGCGCCGGCGGAATCGCGAGGTGCGGGCGGTCGACGCGATCTCGTTCGACATCGAACCGGGCGAGGTCGTCGGCTTCCTCGGGCCGAACGGCGCCGGCAAGACCACGACGCTGAAGATGCTCTCCGGGCTTCTGTACCCGACCGCGGGCGAGGCGCGCGTGCTCGGCCACGTGCCTTCCAAGCGCGAGAAGGAGCTCCTGCGCCGGATCACCTTCGTCATGGGCAACCGCAACCAGCTGCAGTGGGACCTGCCCGCGCTCGACTCCTACGAGCTCAATCGGGCCATCTACCGGCTCGAGCGGCACGACTACGAGACGATGCGCGACGAGCTCGTCGAGCTGCTCGACGTCGGCGACCTGGTGCGCAAGCCGGTGCGGAACCTCTCCCTGGGCGAGCGGATGAAGGTCGAGATCGTCGGCGCGCTGCTCCACCGCCCGGCCGTGCTCTTCCTGGACGAGCCGACGATCGGCCTCGACGTGACGATGCAGAAGCGCATCCGCGGCTTCGTCGCCGACTACAACGCGCGCTTCGGCGCCACCGTGCTGCTGACGAGCCACTACATGGCGGATGTCGTCGCGCTCTGCAAGCGCGTGATCGTCATCCACCACGGCCGGATCCTCTTCGACGGCGAGCTCACTGCCCTCGCCGACGAGGTGGCGGCCTACAAGACCATCTCGGTCGTGCTCGAGAACGGCCTGCGCTCGCTCGACGACTACGGCGACGTGATCCACCGCGACGGCGACCGCGTCTCGCTCCGCGTGCACAAGGCCGAGACGTCGCGCGTCGCGGCCCGCCTGCTGGCCGAGCAGCAGGTGCTCGACCTGACGATCGAGGACCCGCCGATCGAGGACGTGATCGAGCTCGTCTTCGACACGCCGGCGGAGACCGTGACCGAACCGGAGCCCGTGGCGTGAGCGCCGTCCCCGAGGCGGTGGCGCGTACCCGTCGAGGCGCCGCGCGAGGAAGGTCGCTGGCGCTCGCTCGCCGCCTTCTACGTCGTGTGCGCGCGCACAGGGATCGTCAACCAGCTCCAGTACCGCGTCGCGCAGTACTTCTACATGCTCGGCATGGTCGCCGAGCCGGTGATCTATCTCGTCGTCTGGACGACGATCGCCGAACAGCAGGGGGGCGAGATCAACGGCATCTCGACCGGTGAGTTCGCCGCCTACTACATCGTCTGGACGCTCGTCCGCAACATGAATGTGGTCTTCGGCGGTCCCTTCTGGGAGTGGCGCATCCGTGAGGGCTACCTGTCGGGCCAACTGCTGCGGCCGCTGCACCCGCTGCACTACGACATCGCCTGGTTCGCGGGCTCCAAGGTCGTGGTCATCCTCCTCTGGATCCCGGTCGCCATCGGGCTCTACATCGCGTTCGACCCCGTGCTCGACCCAACGGCGCAGGAGATCGTCGTCTTCTCGATCGCGATCTGGGGCGCCTATCTGATCCGCACGATGTTCATGTCGCTCGTCGGCATGCTCTGCTTCTGGACGACCAGGGGAGGCGCCGTCTTCGACCTGTTCATGACCACAGAGCTGCTGCTCTCGGGCCGGCTCGTGCCGCTGCCGCTGATGCCCGACTGGGCGCAGACGCTCGCCTGGTTCCTGCCGTTCCAGTGGGCGTTCTACTTCCCGATCGACGCACTGGTCGGCGACCGCACGCAGGCCGAACTCTGGGGCGGCTTGCTCGTGCAGGCGGTCTGGATCCTGATCGGCCTCGGCCTCTTCTCGCTCGCCTGGCGTGCGGCGATCAAGCGCTACTCGGCGGTGAGTGGATGAGCGCGCTGCGGGTCATGTGGCTCTTCCTGAAGATGGGCGTGCTGAACGAGCTCCAGTACCGCGTCAACTTCTTCGTTCAGCTGTTCCAGTCGCTGATCCTCGTCGCCACCGGGCTCGCCGTGCTGGCGCTCGTCTACTCGCAGACCGAGGAGTTGAACGGCTGGGACAAGTACGAGCTACTCGCGCTGCTCGGCGTCCAGATCGCGCTCGGCGGGATCATCCGCGCCTTCGTGCAGCCGAACATGCAGCGGCTGATGGAGGACGTGCAGGAGGGGACGCTCGACTACGCGCTGACGAAGCCCGAGGACGCGCAGGTGCTCGTGAGCGTGCGCCAGTTCCGGATCTGGCAGGTGATGGACGTGATCTCCGGCGCGATCCTGATCGGCTTCGGGCTCGCCGGCGTCGAGAGCTCGGTGGGTGTGGCCGACGCCTTGGCCTTCGCAGCCGCGCTCGCCGCCGGCGCGCTGATGATCTACTGCTTCTGGCTCGTGATCACGACCGTCGCCTTCTGGGTCGTGCGCATGGAGCACGTGCTCGAGCTCTTCGAGGGCGTCTACCAGACGGGCCGCTGGCCGGTCGGCGTCTACCCCGGCTGGCTGCGCTACACGGTCACCTTCCTCATCCCGGTGGCGTTCGCGGTGACGGTGCCCGCGGAGGCGCTCACATCCAGGCTGGACTGGGGCACGCTGGTGCTCTCGTTCGTCTTCGCGGGGGTGCTCTTCGCGGCAACGCGCTGGTTCTGGCGCTTCGGCCTGCGCCACTACTCGGGCGCGTCGGCCTAGCGCGCGTGTCGGTCACCCGCCCGACCTGGCACCACGGCCTGGTTGCGCGCTGGTGGGCCGAGTTCAACCTCGACGGGCCCGAGCTCGACTTCTTCCGCCCCCACCTCGAGCAGCCGGTGCTCGACCTCGCCTGCGGTACCGGCCGGCTGCTCGTGCCCTACCTGAGCGAGGGCATCGACATCGACGGCGTCGACGTCTCACCCGACATGCTCGCGGAGTGCCGCGCGCGCCTCGCGCGTGAAGGGCTCGAGCCGCCGCTGCTCGTCGCCCAGTCGATGCACGAGCTCGACCTCCCTCGCCGCTACCGCACGGTGCTGGTCTGCGGCGGCTTCGGCCTCGGCAGCAGCCGCGCCGAGGACGCGGAGGCGCTGCGGCGCATCCACGATCACCTCGAGCCCGGCGGCCTGCTGCTCCTCGACAACGAGGTGCCGTACGCCACGGGCTGGTGGCGACGCTGGCGCAAGGGCGAGCGCGGCGAGCTGCCTCAGGCGTGGCGCGACTCCGCCGACCGGCGGCAGCTCGCAGACGGCTCGGAGCTCGAGCTGCGCTCCCGCCTCGTCGACCTGGATGCGCTGGCCCAGGTCGTGCGGCTGGAGCTGCGCGCCACCCTGACACGCGACGGCGTCGTGCTCGCCGAGGAGCAGCACGAGCTGGCGATGACGCTCTACTTCACGCAGGAGCTCCTGCTCATGCTCGAACGTGCCGGCTTCGCCGACGTCGAGCTGCTAGCGGGCTACGAAAATCGGCCGCCGGCACGGGACGACGACTTCGTCGTCTTCGTTGCGCATCGTCCCGGCTGACGTCGTCAGAGCGGCGCGACGAAGTTCGGTCGCACGTAGGCCGGCCGGAAGCCGCTGCGGAGGATGTTGCGGTACGAGTTCGAGGGACGCCCTGGCTGCTGCTCGCCCGTTTCGGTGACGAGCGTCGTCGCGCCGAGCTCGCGGGCGCGCGCCACGCGGGCGGCCAGCAGCGCGGTCTGGCCGCCGCGGCGGCGGAACTGTGCGCGTGTGGCGGCGAAGCTGAACCAGGCGAGGTCGCCGTGGATGAAGACGGCGGCCGCTGCCGCAGGCTCCTCGCCGGCGTAGGCGACGAAGCAGCTGAAACCCTCCACGCCGGGGAGGGCGGCGAGCGTCGCGTCGGCGTCGGTGGGCAGCTCGTACCCCTCGCGCACCACCAGTGCGAAGTCGGAGCCGCGATCGGGCCCGAGGAGCTCGACGCGCAGGTCGGTCATGCCGTGGGCGGGCTCGACGGCGGCACGGGCGAACTTCGTCCAGCCGTAGCCCGTCGTATAGCCGCGCTCGGCGAGGAGCCCCGTGAGCTCGGGCGGCTGTGCGTGTGGCGCGACGGCCACTGCCCAGTGGCTGTGGTGCTCGTGGAAGAAGCCCTCGATCGCGTCGAGGTGCTCGTCCGTCACGGGCGCATGCAGGCCCAGGCCGGTGACCCGGTTGACCATCGTGGAGGGCACCTGCGGCAGCGCCAGTGCGACGGCGCCGTCGAGCTCGAGCGTGGCAGCGCCCTCGAGGCCGGCGAAGCGCCGATGGGCCTCTAGCTCGACGAGCTCGGTCGGCGGTATCCGTCCGGCCACGCTGCGAATCTACGGTAGAGTTTGGTGTGTCGTATGGAGGCGACGAGGCCTCGGGCGTTCTTGGCGCCCGGGGCTTTTTGCGTTTTCAGGAGGGAGGAACGGAATGACGATGGTGGAGACTGAGTTGCGGGCGACGTCCAGTGAGGACGACCGCAACGCGGTGCGGGCGCGTGTTCGCGAGGAGGGTGTCGAGTTCGTCCTGCTCTGGTTCACGGACCTCGAGGGTCATCTCAAGAGCTTCGCGATCACGCCGAGCGAGCTCGACGGCGCGCTCGACGACGGCATGGGCTTCGACGGGTCGTCGATCACGGGCTTCAACGCGATCGAGGAGTCGGACATGGTGGCCATCCCGGATCCGGCGACGTTCCAGCTGATGCCGTGGAAGGCTGGCGAGACGAAGGTGGCGCGGATGATCTGCGACGTCGTCACGCCCGACGGCAAGCCGTACGAGGGCGACCCGCGCCACGTGCTGCGCCGGGCCCTCGAGCGCATGAAGTCGATGGGGTTCGACACGTTCAACGTCGGCCCGGAGCTCGAGTACTTCCTCTTCCAGGACGACAAGGGCACGGTCACCCTCGACGAGGGCGGCTACTTCGCCATGACGACGATGGACGCGGCGAGCGAGCTTCGGCAGGAGACCGTGCGCGCGCTCGAGTCGATGGGCATCCCGATCGAGTACGTCCACCACGAGGTCGGTCCGTCGCAGCACGAGATCGACATGCGCTTCGCGCCCGCGCTCGACATGGCCGACGTCACCGCTGACCTACCGGTTGATCGTCAAGGAGATCGCGCGCAAGGCGGGCTACCACGCGACGTTCATGCCGAAGCCGCTGTTCGGCGAGAACGGCTCCGGCATGCACACGCACCAGTCGCTCTTCGCGGGCGGCCGCAACGCCTTCTTCGACGCCGACGACGAGTGGCATCTCTCCGACGTCGGCAAGGGGTTCATCGCCGGCCAGCTGCGCCACGCGCGCGAGATCGCGGCCGTGTTCGCGCAGTGGGTCAACTCCTACAAGCGGCTCGTGCCGGGCTACGAGGCGCCGGTCTACGTCGCCTGGTCGCGGCGCAACCGCTCGGCGCTCATCCGGATCCCGCTCTACAAGCCTGGTAACGAGCAGGCGACCCGGGCGGAGATCCGCTGCCCCGATCCCGGCGTGCAACCCGTACCTGACCTTCGCGTGCCTGCTGCACGCGGGGCTCGAGGGCATCGAGCAGGGCTACGAGCTGCCCGACCCGATGGAGACGAACCTGTACCACCTGACCGCCGAGCAGCGGCGCGAGCGCGGCATCGTCGCGCTGCCGGAGACGCTGGGCGAGGCGATCGACGAGCTGTCGTCGTCCGAGCTCGCCCGCAAGGCGCTCGGGCCGCACATCTTCGACCGCTACGTCGAGCTCAAGCGCAAGGAGTGGGACGAGTACCGCGTCCAGCTCACGCAGTGGGAGCTGGACCGCTACCTGGCCGTTCTGTAGCGGCCGTTGTGCGCGGGGGAGCCGGCGGGGCGGCCGGCTCCCCGGCACGCTCGCGGCGGCCTCGGCCAGCGAAGGTCGTCCGGGCGGAGGCGGCGAGTCGCCTCGGACGCAGTCACGGCGGTGACGAAGTCGGCGCGAAGTTGGCGCAGTGATGGGCGCTTTCGCCTGCGACTTCTTCACCCGGGGTCGAGTGGGAGGCCCCACCCGAGGGTGGGGACGCGGCCTTCGACCGGCCCTCCTGTCCGTTCGTCTAGGTGCTGTCTGAAAAGGCCAGTAGACGAATCGGCCTGCGATCGCGAGAATGAGCACGTTCACCGGCTCCGTCGACTTGGCGGACGGCGGAGCCGCTGACGGCCGATCGCGAGCTGCTGGTAAGGCAGCTCGCGGTCGTTCTAGGGTCAGCGCGCGCGGCGTGCAGCATCGGTCGCGCGTCGGCGACGAGTCAGGGCAGCCTCCGGGGTGTTCCCGGCGGGCTAGAGGAAGCGGGGCAGTGAGTGGCCTTCGACCCGCAGGTCGATCAGCCGCTCGTCCTTGCGAATCTCGCGGATGGCGTCGGCCGGGACCATGCGTCGCGACGTGAAGAGCCGGCGGCTGCGGACCGAGATGGCATCGGGAAGGTCGGGGCGCGTCCCGTACATCGGCGACTCCACCCGGCCGAGCAAGCGGCCGGCCGCGTCGGCCACGGCGAAGCCGACGACTGAACGGAGATCGAACTCGACGGCACTCATCAGATGCGACCGTACCCACGGCAGCGGTCGGCAAATCTCAGCGCCCCGTAAGGGCTTTGTTAAGCCGCCGCCGCTAGGTGGGCTTCGTCGTCATCGCCCAGATGGCGACGATGTAAGCCGCGATCAGCAGGAGCGTGATCACCGTGACGATCCGCGCGGGCACCCCGCGCCCGTCGATGCCCCGGCGGAGGCCGATCCCGGCGATGACGAGCGAGACGATCATGGCGAGGCCGCCGATGTCCGAGGTGATGTAGCCGACGCCGATCCAGCTTGCCTCGTCGTCGAACGGCGCTTCCTCCTCGACCCACTGCGCTCCGACGCGCATGGCGATGAAGGACGGCAGGACGAGGAAGAACAGCGTCCGGTACGCGAAGCGGGTCGCTGCGGTGCTGCCGGCAGCGTCGCTGGCCCGCCAGGCGTAGACCAGCGCTGCAGCCACGGCGACCAGCCCGCCGACGAGCAGCATGGCGCCGCGCGACGTGCACGAAGAGCGCGATCTCCCAGTCACCGGTGCGGATGAGCGCAAGCATCAGGCTCCCGGCTTGAAGATCATCAGGACGAGCAGAATCACCACGCGCTGCACTCGCGGCCACCTGTAGCTGCAGGCCGCTACGGCGGAGCGCGCCCGCGTCCGCCCCCTCGCCGGCGGCGCGCTCGTAGTAGACGCCGCTGCGCTGGCCGGTGGCTCCGGCAATCGCCCACAGGACGAGCGACGCGAGGATCCAGCCGTCCCACAGCTCGTAGCCGTCCACGTAGATCGCGAGCCAGACGCCGAAGACGAGCACGCCCATCATCGAGATCCCGACGAGGATCGCGCCGAGGCGGCCGAGCCACATCGCGAGCGCCGGGTCTGCGGACTCCCGCCCCGTGCGCGTGGAGACGATCAGCGCCCAGAAGAGGGTCATGGCCGCGACGAGCCCGAAGGCGAACAGCACGTGGACGAAGAGCAGGAAGTCGTACACGTGGGCGGACCCTAGCGTGGCGGGGCGCGACCTACACTGGCCTCCGTGGACGTGTCGGCCCGCCACCTGCGGTTGCTGACCGAGACGATCGCCGCCGTCAACGAGACCATCGACCTGCAGGAGGTCCTCGGCCTCGTCGCGCGCAAGGTCGCCGAGGCGCTCGACGCGGATGCGTGCTTCGTCTACCTCTACGACGAGCGCGCCGACGAGCTCGTTCTGCGTGCCACCCACGGGACGCGCGTGGAGGACATGACGAGGCGCCCGCGCATGCGCCCCGGCGAGGGCATCACCGGCTCGGCGGCCGCGGCCCGCGAGCCGGTCATGCTGTCCGCGCAGGCGCACCTCGACCCGCGCTTCAAGGCGTTCGCGAACCTGCCCGAGGACGAGTACGAGTCGATCCTCGCCGTGCCCATCCTCATGCGCGACAAGCTCGAGGGTGCACTCAACGTGCGCACCCGCGCGCCCCGTGACTTCAGCCCGGCGGAGATCGAGCTGCTGCTCGGGATCGCCGGCCAGGTCGCGCAGTCGATCGAGCATGCACGGCTCTACGAGGCGGCGCAGCGGCGGGTCACCGAGCTCGAGGCACTTGCGCGGATCTCGGAGGCGGTCTCGGAGTCGCTGTACCTCGAGGAGTCGCTCGAGGCGATCGTCAAGACGACTGTCGACGCCGTCGACGCCTCCGGAGCCGCGCTCGTGCTCGAGGACGGGCGCATCGCCTGGCCGGAGGGTCGCGCGGGTGCGCACGCGGTCCGGCTGCCGCTGCGCTGGAAGGGGCGGCAGATCGGCGAGCTCGTCTGCGACCGCGATACACCCTTCGCCGAGGACGAACGTGCGCTCCTCGGCTCGATCGCGCAGCAGGCGGCGATGGCGCTCGAGCACGGTCGCGCCGTCCTGCGCGGCGTGCTGGCCCAGGAGATCCACCACCGCGTCAAGAACAACCTCCAGACCGTCGCCTCGCTGCTGCGCCTGCAGGCCCGCTCGGCCGACGGCGTCGACCCGCAGAAGGCGCTCGGCGACTCCGCCAACCGGATCCTCGCCATCGCCGCCGTCCACGAGGTGCTGACCGAGCAGCGCGACGAGGAGGTCGACCTCGCCGACCTGCTCGACCGGCTGCGCAGCATGCTCGTGCAGGGCCTCGGCGTCGCCAAGTCGGTGGAGAGCAACCTCGAGCCCGTCGAGCTCGCCGGCCAGCGGGCGACCGCGCTGGCACTCGTCTTCAGCGAGCTGCTGCAGAACGCGCTCGAGCACGGCGGCCCCGTGGTCAGGGTTGAGCTAGCGCGACGCGACGGGGCCATCGTCCTCGCCATCGCGGACGACGGTGGTGCAGTCGCCGGGGAGCTCGCGGGCACCGGCCTGTCGATCGTGCGCGCGCTCGTGCGTGACGAGCTGCAGGGCGAGCTCTCGCTCGAGCGCGACCCGGGCTTGCGCGCGGAGGTCGTCTTCCCGGCCTGAGCCGACCCGCTCGGCGTGCCGCGGCTGCCTTCGGGGTCAGACCCGGTTACCACGTGGAGGCGCACGCGTGTGCGCCGAAGCGTTACGAGTTCGTGTCGATCCCGCGGTTGTCGAGCGACTGTCGATTTCGCGGTGTGCCGTTCGTTGAGGAGGTGAGCCATGGAATTCGACCGCTATTCATTCGTCCTGCTGCGGCGAGGGCCACGGGCCCTCGAGCTCCCCGAAGCGGAGCTGGATCGCCTGCAGGAGCAGCACCTCGCGTTCCTGGGCGAGATGGGCCGACGCGGCGTGCTGCTCGTCGCCGGGCCGTTCCGCGACCAGGAAGACGAGAGCAAGCGAGGCATCTGCGTCTACCGCACCGGGCTCGAGGAGACGCGGCGGCTTGCCGAGCAGGACCCCGCCGTGCAGGCGGGCCGCATGGCGGTCGAGGTCATGACCTGGCTCACGGAGAAAGGCGCGCTCGACTTCCCGGGCGCGCGAGCGATCAGAGACGAGGAGGAGACCGCATGAGCGAGCAGGCAACCGCGACCGTCCCGGTCACGACGCCGTTCGAGGTGACGCGCGACGTCACGCTGGCGATCAACGTGGCCGATCTCGGCGCCGCCATCGACTGGTACCAGCAGGCGTTCGGGTTCGAGCTGATCTACCGCATGGACGACTACGGCTGGGGCGAGGTTCGGACCGCCACCGGCGGCGTCTCCGTCGGCCTCAGCCAGGCCGACGGGCCGAAGGGCGGCACGCGGCCGGTCTTCGGTGTCGTCGACATCGACGCCGCGCGGGCTCACCTGGAGGGAGCCGGTGCGTCGTTCGAGGGTCCGACCGAGGAGATCGCCGGCATGGTCAAGCTGGCCAGCTTCACCGACCCCGACGGCAACACGTGGGGGCTGGCGCAGAACCTCACGGGCAGCTAGCGACGAGGTCGTTTGCGAAAAGGGCACGGGTCAGTCCCTCTCGGCGACGGCAAAGCCCGACGCCGAAGGGGACAGACCCAGGTCCGCCCTTCTTACACTCCACCGGTGCGCGTCCTGATCGCAGAGGACGAGACGATCATCCGGCTCGACCTCGCCCAGATGCTGGAGGGCGCCGGCTTCGAGGTCTGCGCCCAGGCGCGCGACGGCCTCGAGGCGATCGAGCTGGCGCGCTCCGAGCAGCCGGACGTGGCGGTGCTCGACGTCAAGATGCCGCGCCTCGACGGCATCGAGGCGGCCCGCAGGATCCTCGCCGAGCGCCCGATCCCGATCGTCATGCTCACGGCCTACGGCCAGGACGAGCTCGTCTCGCGAGCGGTCGAGGCCGGTGTCTTCGGCTACCTGGTGAAGCCGTTCCGGGAAGCCGACCTGCTGCCGGCGATCACGACGGCCCGGGCCCGCCACGCGGAGCTCGCGGCTGTCCGGGACGAGGCCGACTCGCTCGCGGACGCACTCGCCGCACGCAAGTCGATCGAGCGGGCGAAGGGGCTGCTGATGCAGAAGGAGCGGCTGACCGAGGAGCAGGCGTTCGCGCGGTTGCGCAAGGCGAGCCAGGTCTCCGGCAAGCCGCTGAAGGTCATCGCCGAGGCGGTCGTGACAACGCTCGGCGAGGACGCGTGACGGCGGCGGCCGAGCGGGAGCACCCGAACGCCGAGTTGATCCGGCGCGTCTTCGCCGCGTTCGGGCGCGACGCGAAGGCCATCGGCGCGGCGCTCGCCCGCGACATCGTCTGGCGCGTCCCCGGCGCGACCGTGATGAGCGGCGAGTACCACGGGCGCCGCGCCGTCGTCGAGTTCCTGCGGCGAACCGGGCTCGAGACCGATGGCACCTACAGCAGCCGGCTACACACCGTCCTGGCGAACGACGAGTGGGGCGTCGCGGTCTACCGCGCCCGCGGCAGCCGGAACGGCATCGACCTCGACGTCGACCAGGCCCTCGTCATCCGCTTCCGCGACGGGCTCTGGCAGGAGGTCACGGCCGTGCCGCTCGACCCGTCGTTCGACGCGCTTCTGGGCCTAGCCTGGCGAAAGTCTCGACGCGCGTCGCCTGCGGCCTGCTCGAAGAGCTGCTCCCAGCGGGCGAGCAGCGCGCCGAGCTCCTCGCGGGCGCGGCGGTGCGCCGCGAGCCGCTCGACGTCGGACCAGTCCTCGGCGAGCGCGCGCTCGAGGTCGGCCACCTCCTGCTCGGCGGCGGCGATCCGGGCCTCGACCTGCTCGAGCTCGCTCGGGCGGGACGGCTTGGGCGTCTGCGGCCTCGCTTTCGGCTTCCGCTCCGGCTCGGGCGGCGGGGGCTCGGCCACGGCAGCGGCGACCTCCTCCCGCCGGCGTACGTAGTCCGCCCAGCCGCCGTCGTAGGCGCGGACGCCGCCATCCTCCAGCGCGAGCGTCCGCTCGGCGACGGCGTCGAGCAGGGCGCGGTCGTGGGAGACGAGCAGCACCGTCCCGGGGAACGCGTCGAGCGCCGCCTCGAGCGCCTCGCGGCTCTCGAGGTCGAGGTGGTTGGTCGGCTCGTCGAGCACGAGGAAGTTCGCGCCCGAGGAGACGACGATCGCGAGCGCCAGCCGGCGCCGCTCGCCGCCCGAGAGCACCGAGACCGGCTTCGTCTGCTCGTCCCAGCCCGAGAAGAGGAAGCGGCCGAGGAGCGCCTGCGCCTCGGGCCGCTGCAGGCCGGTCGCACCCTGCACGCACTGGAGCACGGTGCCGCGGGTGTCCAGCTCGAGCTCCTGCTGGGAGAAGTACGCGGGCTCGACGCCGTGTCCGAGCCGGATCCGGCCCTCCTGCGGCTCGCGCTTCCCGAGCAGCGCCTCGAGCAGGGTCGTCTTCCCGGCGCCGTTCGGCCCGATCGAGACCGACATGCTCACCGCGCTCGAGCGCGAACGACACATCGGCGACGAGCGCCTTGTCGCCGGCGGCCAGCGCGACGCCCTCGACCTCGACCACGGTGCGGCCGCTCCGCTTTGGGCGGAGGAACTCGAAGCCGAGCGAGCGGTTCTTGACCCGCAAGCGCTGCAGCTCTCCCGTGTGCCCGGAACGCTCGCGCTCCAGCCGGCCGATGTGGGTGAGCTTCGCCTGGGCCTGCTTGGCCTTGTCCTTCTTCGCGCGGAAGCGCTCGACGAAGCGCTCCAGGCGGGCGATGTCGACGGCGATGCGGTCGGCCTCCTTCTGGGCGTGCAGCTCACGTGCCACGCGCTCTCGCCGCCATTCGTGCCAGGGGCCGCGGAAGTAGAGGGAGCGGCCGCCTTCGAGCTCGAGCACCGAGGTCGTGACAGCCTCGAGGAACCAGCGGTCGTGCGCGACGAGCACGATGGCGGCGTCGAGGCTCTGCAGCTCGCGCTCGAGCCACTCGAGCCGCCCCACGTCCAGGTGGTTCGTGGGCTCGTCGAGGAGGAGCAGGTCGGGCGCGCCGGCGAGCGATCGCGCGAGCGACGCGCGCGTGAGCTCGCCCCCGAGAACGTCAGGAGCGAGCGGTCGAGGTCGTCGTCCGAGAAGCCGAGGCCGCGGAGCGAGGCCTGGGCCCGCTCCCGCCACGCATAGCCGCCGCCGTGCTCGAGCACCTCCTGCGTCTGGCCGTAGCGGCGCAGCGTTTCGGGGCTGGCGTCGCCGGCCGCCATCTCCTGCTCGAGCCGCTCGAGCTCCTGCTCGGCGGCGATCAGGTCCTGGGCGGCGGAGTACGCGTACTCGCGAAGCGTCAGGCCGAGCTCGAGCGGCGGCCGCTGGTCGTGCAGCGCGACGCGCGTGCCCTTCTGGAACGCCAGCTCGCCGCCGTGCACCTCCGTCTGGCCCGCGAGCATCCGGAGCAGCGTCGTCTTGCCGGCACCGTTCGGCCCGGACAGCGCCAGGCGCTCGCGGCGCTCGACCTTGAAGGTGACGCCGTCGAAGAGCACGTCGCCGGCGAGCTCCTTGCGCAGGTTGGTGGCGATGACCACGGCCATGCGTCCAAGCGTAGAGCCGCTGCGCACTGGTCGCCGAGCCGGGCGCTGCCCGACCACCGAGACAGGTACGAACGGGTCGTGTCCGCGCCGCGGTTCGATCGGGGCCAGGCACCGCCACAGAAGCGGCGCGTGACTGTGTCAATTGTGAAACGCGCCTGGCGGATGTGGCTTGCTTCAGCCGCTTCCCGTCTCTGCGGGAGCGCTCGCTGCTGGGGCCAGGCATGGCCACGACGGTGTCACGACGCTGTGCCGAAAGTGGAAATTCGAGTCGTGACCGGCCGGCCGGCGGTCTTGGCCTGAAGCGCCGTCGCGCGTCGCCCAGCTACGCGCGCACAGGCGCGCGCACGAGCGCGCGGGCGGCCTCGGCGATGTGCTCCGCGTCGATGCCCGCCGCGGCCAGCAGCTCGGCCGGCTTGGCCGAGCCGGGCATGCTCGGTCACGGCCAGCTTGGTGAGCCGTAGCGGCCGGTCGAGGCCCGCGAGCGCGGAGAGCACCGCCTCGCCCAGCCCGCCCTCCGGCCAGTGGTCCTCGACGGTGACCACCCGCCCGTCCGTCGCCTCGGCGGCTGCGCGCAGCGTCTCCTCGTCGATCGGCTTGACCGAGTAGAGGTCGATCACGCGGGCGGCGATGCCCTCGCCGGCGAGCGTGTCGGCCGCGCTGAGCGCCTCGTGCAGCGTGATGCCGGCGCCGACGATCGTGACCTCGTCGTCGCCCGACTCGCGCAGCACGCGGCTGCCGCCGACCGGAAACTCCTCGTCTGGCGCGTAGATCACCGGGGTCGCGGCGCGGGTGGTGCGCAGGAACGAGATGCCCTCGAGGTCGGCCATCGTGGCGACGAGCTGCGCGGTCTGGTTGGCGTCGGATGGGTAGAGCACGGTCGTGCCGTGGACGGCGCGGAAGGCGGCCAGGTCCTCGAGCGCCATCTGCGAGGGCCCGTCCTCGCCGATCGAGACGCCGGCATGTGAGCCGCAGAGCGAGATCGTGGCGCGGCTGATGGCCGCCATGCGGACGAAGTCGTAGGCGCGGCTGAGGAAGGCCGCGAACGTCGAGGCGAATGGGCGCCAGCCGCGCACCTGCATGCCGACAGCGGCTGCGACCAGCTGCTGCTCGGCGATGAACATCTCGAAGTAGCGCTCGGGGATCTCCTTGGCGAAGGTCTCGGCGTAGGTCGAGTTCGAGACCTCGCCGTCGAGCGCGACCACGTCGCCTCGGCCCTTGCCGAGGGCGGCGAGCGCGTCGCCGTAGGCCTTGCGTGTCGCCACCTCGCTGCCGAGCTCGTAGCGCGGCAGCTCGAGCGGGCCCGTCTGGAAGCTGTGAGGCGTCGCCGGCTCCGGCTTCGCCACCTCGACCCGCAGTGAGCGCAGGCCGCCGAGCTCCTCGATCGCCGCCTCGGGGTCGTCCAGGGCCTTGCCGTGCCAGCCGCCCTTGTCCTCGACCGCGGCGACGCCCTTGCCCTTGACCGTGCGTGCGATCACGGCCGTCGGCCGCCCCGTCGTCTCTGCCGCTTCCCGGTAGGCGCGATCGATCGCCTCCACGTCGTGCCCGTCGATCTCGATCGTGTGCCAGCCGAACGCGCGCGCCCGGTCGGCGTAGGCGTCGAGGTCCCAGCCGTGCATGGTCTCGCCGCGCTGGCCGAGCCGGTTGACGTCGAGGATCGCCGTCAGATTGTCGAGCTCCGCGTAGGAGGCGTGCTCGAACGCCTCCCAGACCGAGCCCTCCGTCAGCTCGCTGTCGCCGTGCAGCACCCAGACGCGGTACGGCAGCCGGTCGAGCCGCTTGCCCGCGAGCGCGATCGCCGACCGCGTAGGGCAGCCCCTGGCCGAGCGAGCCCGTGGCGACGTCGACCCACGGGATGATCGGCGTCGGGTGGCCCTGGAGGCGGCTGCCGAGCTTGCGAAAGGTCAGCAGCTCCTCCTCGCTGATCGCGCCGGCGGCGCGGAAGAGCGAGTAGAGCAGGGGAGAGGCGTGCCCCTTGGAGAAGACGAGGTGGTCGTTCGCCGGGTTGCCCGGCTCGTCGAAGTCGTAGCGCAGGTGGTTCGCGAGCAGGACCGCCATCAGATCGGCCCCCGACATCGACGAAGTGGGGTGGCCGGAGCTCGTGACCGCGGCGGCCCGGACCGAGTCGACGCGCAGCTGCTGGCCCAGCTCCCGGAGGAACGCCGCGTCCGCCATCGCGGGGGACTGTACCCCGCGGACACCGGTGTAACCTCATCCTCGTGATGCTCGAAGCCGCACGCCGCTACGGGGAGGCGGTGGAGGAGGGGGACTGGGAGACGGCGCTGGCGCTGCTCCACCCGGACGTCGAGGTCACGCGCCCGAGTGGCCGCCGCTACAGCGGCGCCCAGGGCTGGATCGACCGGCTGGCGCGCAGCCGGGGCTTCCGCAACATCGACACGCGCTGCGAGGGGCGTTCATACGAGCAGCGCAACGGGCAGGTGATCGAGGTGGTCGACATCGTCCACCGCTGGGAGCACGACGGCTCGCTCGCCTACACGAGCCGCGAGACGACGACGATGTCCTTCGAGGACGGCAAGATCGCCGCCCTCGAGTCGACTGTCGTCCACCACGAGCCGGAGGAGAGCGAGGTCACGAGCGAGTGAGGGTCGCGCTCGCCTTCGACCATCGCGGCGTCAAGCTCCGCGACCGCCTGTTCGAGGAGGTCGTACGCCTCGGTCATGAGCCCGTCGACCTCGGGACCGATGCGACCGAGCCGCGCGTCGACTACCCGGACAAGGCGCACGAGGTCGGTGCAGCCATCCAGCGGGGCGACGCGGAGCGCGCGATCCTCGTCTGCGGCTCCGGCGTCGGCGCCTCCGTCGCCGCCTGCAAGCTCGACGGCATCCGCGCCGCCATCTGCCACGACACCTACTCCGCCCACCAGGGCGTCGAGCACGACGACATGAACGTGCTCTGCCTCGGGTCCGAGGTCGTCGGCGCCGAGCTGGCCGCCGACCTCGCCCGCGCATTCCTCGGCGCCAGGTTCGACGGCGGCGAGCGCTACGTACGACGACTGGAGAAGATCGAGCAACTCGAAAGGACGGGACAGCTGTGAGACACCGGAGCCTCAACCGTGGCTAGGTCACGACTGCACGAGCTCTCGGGCCTGGGCCAGAGCGTGTGGGTCGACTCTCTCTCGCGCACCTGGCTCCAGGACGGGACCTTGGCGCGGCTGATGGAGGAGGACGCCGTGGTCGGCGTCACGTCCAACCCGACGATCTTCCAGAAGGCGCTCGCCGAGGGCGACGTCTACGACGAGCAGCTGCGCGAGGTGTTGCGGGAGGAAGATGATCCCCGCGAGATCTTCCTCCAGCTGGCCGTGCGGGACATTCGCGAGGCGTGCGATCTGCTGAAGCGCGTCTGGGACGGGAGTGAGGGCCTCGACGGGTACGTCTCGCTCGAGGTCGACCCCACGCTCGCGCACGACACGGAGGGGACGATCGAGCAGGCGCAGCGTTTCCACGAGTGGGTCGACCGTCCGAACCTCTACGTCAAGATCCCGGCCACCGCCGCGGGCCTGCCGGCGATCGAGGAGATGATCGCGCGGGGCCGCAACATCAACGTCACCCTGATCTTCTCGCTGGAGCGCTACCGCGAGGTGGTCGAGGCCTACATCCGCGGCGTCGAGCGCCTGGTCGAGTCTGGCGGCGACCCGTCGTCGGTCTGCTCGGTCGCCAGCTTCTTCGTCTCGCGCGTCGACACCGAGGCCGACAAGCGCCTCGAGGCGATCGGCGGCGAGGCGCTCGAGCTTCGCGGCAAGCTCGCGATCGCGAACGCCAAGCTCGCGTACGAGCACTACAAGCAGGCGTTCGGGTCGGACCGCTGGCAGCCCCTCGCCGCGCAGGGCGCGACCGCGCAGCGCTGCCTCTGGGCCTCGACGTCGACCAAGAACCCCGAGTACCGCGACACGCTCTACGTCGAGGAGCTCATCGGCCCCGAGACGGTGGACACGATGCCGCTCGAGACGATCCGCGCGTTCCAGGACCACGGGCAGGTGGCGCGGACGCTCGACACCGGCCTCGATGAGGCTCGCCACGTCTTTGCCGAGCTGGAGCGGGTGGGCGTGGACTACGACGACGTCACGGCGACGATCGAGCGCGAGGGCGTCGAGAAGTTCAGCGAGTCCTTCGAAGACCTGCTCGAAGGCGTGAAGGCGAAGCGCGACGAGCTCGCGGTCGCGTGACGCGCCGTCGCGGCGAACGAGCTCCACTCGCCTGAGCCGGGCAATGAGCACGATCGCCCCCACGCACCTCGTCGAGCGCATCTGGGCGCGTGACGCCTCGGTCTGGACTGGTGCCGACGAGGCGGAGTGGCTCGGCTGGCTGGACGAACCGGCGCGGCTGCTCGACGGGGTGGATGCGCTGCTCGACCTGGCCGCGACTGCGAACTACGACACGGTCGTGCTGCTCGGCATGGGCGGCTCGTCGCTGGCGCCGGAGGTGCTTCGCCGCTCCTTCGGCGTCGACGCCTGCCACGTGCTCGACACGACGCATCCCGGGGCGATCCGCCGGCTCGCCGGGAGCCTCGACCCTGCGCGGACGCTCTTCGTGGCCTCGTCGAAGTCGGGCGGCACGATCGAGACGCGTTCCCAGCTCGACTTCTTCTGGGAGCTGGTCGGCGGCGAGGGCTCGCGTTTCGTCGCGGTCACCGATCCCGGCTCTGCGCTCGAAGAGCTCGCCCGCGAGCGCGGCTTCCTCGCCGTCGTCCCCGGCGAGCCGTCGATCGGCGGCCGCTACTCGGCGCTGTCAGCCTTCGGGATGCTCCCGGCCGCTCTGATGGGCGTCGACGTGCGCCGCCTGCTCGAGCGCGCGGAGGAGATGCGCGAGGCCTGCCGCCTCGCGGAGGGGAATCCCGGGCTCGAGCTCGGGCTCGCGCTCGGCGAGGGCTGGCGCGAGGGTCGCGACAAGGTCGCGCTCACGGGCGTCGCCGGCGGGTTCGACCTCTGGGTGCAGCAGCTGCTGGCCGAGTCGACCGGCAAGAACGGCATCGGGCTTGTGCCGGTGGAGGGCGAAGGTTCGGACGTGCAGGTTCAGGACGTGCGGCTCGACGCGCCCTACGAGCTCGGCCAGGAGTTCTTCCGCTGGGAGTTCGCGACGGCGGTCGCCGGCTCGCTGCTCGGCATCAACCCGTTCGACCAGCCCGACGTGCAGGCGGCGAAGGACCGGACGGCCGCGGTGCTCGAGCGCGGCGAGGAGGTCGAGCCTGCGCCCGAGGGCTCGCTGGACGAGCTGCTCGAGGCCGCCGAGCCCGGCACCTACGTCGCCGTTTGCGCGTTCATCGACCCGGCGCGCGAGGCTGAGCTGGAGCCGCTGCTCGCGCGCGTGCGCGCGACGGGCCGGCCGCTGATGAGGGGCCTCGGGCCGCGCTACCTGCACTCGACCGGCCAGCTGCACAAGGGCGGGCCCGACACGGGTCTCTTCGTCCAGGTGGTCGACGACCCGGGCGAGGAGCTGCCGATCCCTGGGCGGCCGTACGGCTTCCGGCAGCTGATCCGCGCGCAGGCAGAAGGCGACCTCGAGGCGCTCCGCGAGCGCGGCCGCCGCATCGCGCGCGTCCGCCTCGAGGACATCGCGTGACTGCCCCGGCAGTCGGCCGAGCAGCATCTCGTGGCTCAGAGCCACAAGCTGTTTCCGCCTGGCGCTGTGGTTCGCGCGGAGCAAGTGGCACTCTGCCGCTAGCTCGACCTGGGGCCGTCCGGCGCGGGCCGGGGCAGCCTCTGCCTCGCGGCTGTGGCAGGCTCGCGCCGGGGACGGTTCGGCGAAGGGAGCGGTGATGAAGCTCGGCATGGTGGGCCTCGGACGGATGGGCGGCAACATGACCGAACGGCTGCGCGAGCACGGCCACGAGGTCCAGACGTACGCGCGGTCCGGCGGTGGCACTGCCGAGTCGCTCGCCGAGCTCGTCGGCCAGCTGGAGCCGCCGCGCGTGGTCTGGCTGATGATCCCGGCGGGCGACGCGACCGAGGGCGCCTTCCGGGAGCTCATCGGGCTGCTCGCGCAGGGCGACGTGATCGTCGACGGCGGCAACTCGAACTTCCGTGACTCGCAGCGGCGGGCGCGCGAGGCGGCGGAGCACGGGCTCCGGTTCGTCGACGCCGGCGTCTCCGGCGGGATCTGGGGCCGAACGAACGGCTACTGCCTGATGGTCGGCGGCCAGGGAGACGCGGTCGCAGAGGTGGAGCCGGCGTTCCGGGCGCTCGCGCCCGAGGACGGCTACGCCCACGTCGGCCCGGCCGGCTCCGGGCACTTCGTGAAGATGGTGCACAACGGCATCGAGTACGGGCTCATGCAGGCCTACGCAGAGGGATTCGAGATCCTGCGCGAGTCCGAGTACGAGCTCGACCTGGAGGCGATCGCGGGCATCTGGCGCTACGGGTCGGTGGTGCGCTCCTGGCTGCTCGAGCTCCTCCACGACGCGTTCGCGCAGGACGGCGACGACCTCGCGGGAATCGCCGGCTACGTCGAGGACTCCGGCGAGGGCCGCTGGACGGTGTTCGAGGCGATCAACGAGAGCGTCCCGGCGCCGGTCATCACCGCCGCCCTCTTCGCCCGCTTCGCCTCGCGGCAGGAGGAGTCGTTCGCCGCCAAGGTGAACGCGGCCCTGCGCAACCAGTTCGGCGGCCACGCGATCAAGGCCGCCGAGGAGGCGAAGGCGAGCACGGACGGCCAGCTGATGGCGGTCGCCGAGGCGAACCCACTCCTCGAGGGCATGCGGCTCCGGCGCACGTCCGAGCCGGCCGTGCTCACGATCTTCGGGGCGTCGGGTGACCTGACCGCGCGCAAGCTCTTCCCGGCGCTGTATGCGCTCGCCTACCGGCGGCTGCTGCCGGAGCGGTTCGCCGTTGTCGGCTCCGCGCGCACGCCGCTCACGGACGAGGAGTTCCGCGCGCAGATGCGCGAGGCGGTCGAGCAGCACGCGCCGCGACCCCCTGAGCGAGGACGTGTGGGACTGGCTCTCGAGCCGTACCTCGTACGTCCCCACCGAGTTCGCAGACGAGCAGGACGAGAACCGTGTGGCCGCCCACCTGCGCCGGGTCGACGACGAGCGCGGCACGCAGGGGAACCGCGTCTACTACCTCGCCGTGCCGCCGCAGGCCATGCCGAAGCTCGTCGAGGAGATCGGCGAGCGGCGGCTCACGCGCGGCTGGACTCGTCTGATCGTCGAGAAGCCCTTCGGCCACGACCTCGCCTCGGCCCGCGCGCTCAACGAGCTGCTGCGGACAGCGTTCGAAGAGCGGGAGATCTTCCGCATCGACCACTACCTGGGCAAGGAGACGGTCCAGAACCTGATGGCGCTTCGCTTCGCCAACGGGATCTTCGAGCCCGTCTGGAACCGGCAGTTCATCGACCATGTCCAGATCACCGTCGGCGAGGAGCTCGGCGTCGAGGGGCGCGCCTCGTTCTACGAGAGCGCAGGGGCCATCCGCGACGTGTTCCAGAACCACCTCCTGCAGCTCGTCGCGCTGACCGCGATGGAGCCGCCGAGCGACTTCGACCCCGAGTCGATCCGCAACGAGAAGGTCAAGGTGCTGCGCTCCCTGCGCACACCGGGGCCCGACGACGTCGTCCGCGGCCAGTACGGGCCGGGATTCATCGAGGGCATCGAGGTGCCCGGCTATCGCCAGGAGGAGGGCGTGGCCCCCGACTCGCAGACCGAGACCTACGTCGCGGCGCGCATCTTCCTCGACAACTGGCGCTGGGCGGATACGCCGTTCTACGTCCGGACGGGCAAGCGGCTACCGAGACGCGAGACGACGATCGCAATCCAGTTCAAGCGCGCGCCCCACCCGCCGTTCGGCGAGGGCGCCGTCGACGGCCTCCGCCCGAATGTGCTGCTCGTCCATGTGCAGCCGGACGAGGGCGTCTCGCTCGCCATCGGGGCGAAGGTGCCCGGGCAAGGGATGACCATCCGCACGGTCAACATGAACTTCCTCTACGGAGGTGCGTTCCGGGCCGACCTGCCCGAGGCATACGAGCGCCTGATCCTCGACGCCATGCTGGGCGACGCCACGCTGTTCATGCGCGCGGACGAGATCGAGGAGCAGTGGTCGCTCGTGGACGCGGTCATCGCGGCCTGGCGGCGGGACCGGCCCTCCTTCCCCAACTACGAGGCCGGCACGTGGGGGCCGCCGTCGGCCGACGAGCTCATGCACGCCGGCGGTCGCTCGTGGCGGCGGCATTGACGACCACCGCAGCCGAGGTCTGGGCGGCCGAGGACGTGCACGTCGACGACGTGGAGCGGGCGCTCGCCCGCCTGCGCGGAGGCGAGCCGGGAGCGCCCGAGCTGCGCACCAGCGTGATGACGCACATCGCCTGGGCCCCGCCCGAGTGGGTGGAGGCGGCCCGCGACACGTTCGCGCACCTGGGCGAGCGCTACCCCTCGCGGGCGATCTTCCTCCTGACCCGCCCTGATGATCCGGACGGCATCGACGCACGTGTCGAGACGCACTGCTTCCCGGCAGGCGGTGGGCGCCACGTCGCGACCGAGGTCGTCGAGCTGACGCTTCGCGGCGCGCGCGGACAGGCGCCCGCGAGCATCGTCGCGCCGCTGCTCTTGCAGGACCTGCCGGTCTTCCTGCGCTGGCGCGGCCGGCCAGTCTTCGGCGAGCGCGCGTTCGACCGGCTCGCAGACGTCGTCGACCGGCTCGTCGTCGACTCGCGCGAGTGGGACGCGCCGGCGGAGGGGCTCACCTGTCTGAGCGACTACTTCGGCCATCACCTGGCCGTCTCGGACATCGTCTGGGCGCGGCTGCTTCCGTGGCGCACCCAGCTTGCCCAACGGTGGCCGGGGATCGCGTCCGCCGACCGCCTGCAAGTCCGTGGGCCCGAGCCCGACGCGCTGCTCCTCGCCGGCTGGCTGCGCTCGCGCCTCGACCGGCAGATCGAGCTGGAGCACGAGCCGGCGGAGGGGATCGAGCGTGTGGCCCTGGATGGGCAGCAGGTCGAACCGCCCGGCGAGCCGGAGCCGTCGGGCGCCGAGCTGCTCTCCGCCGAGCTCGACCGCTTCGCGCGCGACCCCGTGTACGAAGCGGCCGCCATGGCCGCCGTCCGCTAGTCGCCTCGAGCGCTCTCGCTAGCGCAGGCGGAAGGTTCGCGCCATCTGGCGGAAGAGCGGCGTATAGCGGGTCGCGCTTCGCTGTGACGCGGTGAAAGTGAGCACGTGCGAGCGGCCTCTCGCCTCGAGGATGAACGCGAGCCAGGCGAGCTTCCGGCCAACCATCGTGCCGCGGTAGCGCACCTCGAGCGCTCGGCCCGCGGGCAGGCGGACAGGCCGGCTGGTGAGCGACGTGAGCTTGATTCCCGTCTTCGGCAGCTCACGGCGAAGCTCGCGGCGCATGCCCTCGATCGAGCCCGCCGGCGACTCGGTGATGACGACGTTGAGGTTCGGCCGGAAGCCGGCGTCGGGCAGGGCGGCGATCGCCATCAGCTTCAGCGAGCCGACGTTCTTCAGCGTCTGCCACTCGGCCGGCACTCCGATCGAGAAGCCCGAAGCCCGGACGGGCTTGAGCTTGGTCGTCTCGGCGCCGGCGCCTGGGACGAACAGGAGGGCGGCGAGCCCGGCGAGGAGGAGTCTCACCCTTCTAGACATCGGCATCGGTCTCCGCTTGGCGCGTCGCTCGCAGGAGTGACTCCAGCGCCTCGCCCGCGGCCAGCACGAAGGCGTCCGTACCGGGGCGGCCGATCAGCTGCACCGAGGCGTCGATCCCGTCCTCGGCGGGACCGCACGGAAGCGCCAGGGCGGGCCAGCCCGTGGCGTTCACGGGCAGGGTGAGCCGCGTGAAGTAGCCGCGGACGGCCAGGTCGTCGACGGGCAGCGGCGGCGGGACCGATCCGAGCGTGGGCGTCACGAGCAGGTCGAGCCCGTCCGCGGACTGGAGCCACCGCTCGCGGAGCTGGTCCCGCGCGCGGCGGGATGCGTCGGCCTCGGCGTCGGTGACCCGCAGACAGCGCACGAGCTTGCGGCGGACGTCGGCGCCGTACTCCGCGGCGTGCTCGGCGAAGAGCTCACTGTGGGCCTCGGCGACCTCGCGCATGAACAGATGATGCACTTCGTCGGCCAGCTGGAGCTCGACGCGCTCGACGTGGCCGAGCAGCGCGGCGGCCGATGCGACCCGCTCGCGGACGAGCGGCTCCGCGTACTCCAGCCAGGCCAGGCCGATGCGCAGCTCACCCGCGGCCGCGCTCGCCCCCCACGTGCCGGGCGCGAGCGCGGCCATCGCCTGCCGGCACTCGGCGACGGTCGCCGCGATCGGGCCGCCGTGGTCGAAGCTCGGTGCCAGTGGAAAGCAGCCGTCGAGCGGAACGACGCCGTGCGTCGGCTTGAATCCGGCGAGCCCGCAGCACGCCGCCGGGATGCGAACCGAGCCGCCGGAGTCGGTGCCGAGCCCGAGCTCGGCGAGGCCGGCGGCCACGGCGGCAGCCGAACCGCCGCTCGAGCCGCCCGCCATGCGTCCGGGCCAGCGGGGGTTCGGCACCGTCCCGAAGTGGGGGTTCGCCGAGGTGATGCCGTATGCGAATTCGTGCAGGTTCGCCTTGCCGACGTCGACGTAGCCGGCCGCCTCGAGGCGGCCGACCGCCTCGGCCGTACGGTCGGGGACGTGGTCGGCGAAGATCGACGAGCCGTAGGTGGTCGTCAGGCCGGCGGTGTCGAACAGGTCTTTGACCGCAAGCGTGACACCGTCCGGCTGCGTCCGCGCGTCCGGGCGCGCGAGGAAGATCCCGGCCGGGGCCTCGCGCTCAGCGCTCACGCCGGACTAGTCGAAAGCGAGGTAGACGAAGGCGATCAGGATCGTGCCCGCGAACAGGACGATCACGAGCCCGAGCAGCGCCAGCCCCCAGCGCACGTTCTTCCGGGCGAGCTCGATGTCGGGGTCGGTCGCATCGACCATCAGGCCAGGGTGCTCGGGCTGGGGCAGCGGTTCGCTCATCGAGTTAGAGGATCGAGTCGACGGACATGGCGACGAAGAGCAGTGCGAGGTACGCGAGCGAGTAGTGGAAGAGCAGGGCCGCGCGCGGCGGAGTCGTCTGCCGCCAGAGGCGCCAGGCGAGCCAGAGCAGGCCCGCGCCGAGCGCTACGGCGGAGACGGCGTACACGGGTCCGAACATGCCCCACGCAAGCGGCGCGAACGTCACGGCGACGAGGACCAGTGAGTAGAGCCCGATCTGGCGGACCGTCTCGCGCTCGCCGCGCACCACGGGCAGCATCGGCACCTCGGCAGCCTCGTACTGGCGCCGGATGAGCAGCGCGAGCGCCCAGAAGTGCGGCGGCGTCCAGAGGAAGACGACCAGGAACAGGTAGAGCGCGCCGGCAGACAGCTCGCCGGTCGCGGCGGCCCAGCCGACGAGCGGCGGCACGGCGCCGGCGGCGCCGCCGATGACGATGTTCTGGGGCGTGGAGCGCTTGAGCCAGCCGGTGTAGACGAAGACGTAGAAGAGGTTCCCGACCAGCGCGAGCACGGCGGTGGGCACATTGGCGAGGCTCGCCAGCAGGACGAACGACGCGGCTGACAGCGCGACTCCGAACTCCAGAGCGCGCGATGCGGGCAGCCGGCCGGCCGCGACGGGGCGCGCCTGCGTGCGCTTGCCCATCAGCCGGTCGATGTCGCGATCCATGACGTGGTTGAGCGCGCTCGCGCCGCCGCACGCGAGCGCCAGACCGGCGAGCATGACCGCGAGGTCGACGGCCGGCGGAGCGCCGCCCGCGCCGACGAACATGCCGCCGGCGCCGGTGACGAGCAGGAGCGACATCACGCGGGGCTTCGTCAGCGTCAGGTAGTCGCGCCACGACCCGGCCGCGGCGTGCTCGCCCCTGAACGCCAGGACGGTCGTCGTCGCCGACGCGGCGAGCGCACCGGCCGCGAGCGTCACGTGCAGGCCCTGGACGGTCACCGCAGCGGCCAGGCCGAAGAGCGCAACGGCCCAGAGCGCCGGGACGAGCAGGCGCCGCTGCGCCGCCCAGGCGGCCACCGCGACCGCCGCCAGCGGGGGCAGAGCGAGCGCGGCGAGCAGGTCGTGGGCCGTCTCGGACGCGGTCGTGCCGCTGATCACCGCGAGCCCGCAGGCGGCGGTGCCCGCCAGCGCGGTCGCGCGCAGCGCGGCGCCGGGTGCGGCCGCGGTCGCCCGCTCGGCGGCGGACAGTCTCAGGGCGGTGCTAGGCACGAAGCTCCTGCAGCCGCCGGCGCAGGTCGCGCAGCGGGCGGGCGCTCGTCACGTACGGCACCCGGTCGAAGTTGTGCGGCGGCGGCGGCGACGTCGTGTACCACTCGAGCGTGTCGGCCAGCCACGGGTCGTTGCCCGCACGCGGAGCCGCGTTTGCCGCGCGACCAGATCACGTTCACGAAGAAGAGCAGGATCCCGACGCCCATGATCCACGAGCCGATCGTCGAGATCAGGTTGTACGTCTCGAGGTGCCCCTCGTCCGGGTAGGTGTAGATGCGGCGTGCCATCCCGGCCATGCCTGCCAGGTGCTGCGGGAAGAAGGCGACGTTGAAGCCGACGAACGTGATCCAGAACTGCCAGATCCCGAGGCGTCGGCCGAGCTTGCGCCCGAACATCTTCGGCCACCAGTAGTAGAGCGCAGCGAACAGCCCGAAGGCGGAGCCGCCGAAGAGCACGTAGTGCATGTGGGCGACGACGAAGTACGTGTCGTGCACCTGCCAGTCGAAGGGGAACGTCGCCAGGAAGATTCCCGACAGGCCGCCGATGGTGAAGATGGCGATCGCGCCGAGCGCCCAGTACAACGGTGGGTCGAACACGAGGTTGCCGCGCCAGGTGGTCGCGATCCAGTTGAAGATCTTCACGCCGGTCGGCACGGCGATGATCATCGAGCTGATCATGAAGAAGGCCTGGAGGCCGATCGGCAGGCCCACCGTGAACATGTGGTGCGCCCAGACGAGCATCGAGTAGAAGCCGATCGCGACCGTCGAGAAGACGATCGCCTTGTAGCCGAAGATCGGCTTGCGCGAGAAGACGGGGATGACCTCGGAGAGCACCCCGAATGCGGGCAGCACCATGATGTAGACCTCGGGGTGCCCGAAGAACCAGAAGATGTGCTGGTAGAGCAGCGGGTCGCCGCCCTCGGCGGGCAGGAAGAAGCCGGTGTCGAACTGGCGGTCGAAGAGCAGCAGCGTGATTCCCGCCGACAGCACGGTCAGCGCCGGGATGATCAGCCACGCGTAGATGTAGATCGACCAGACGAAGAGCGGCAGGCGCATCCAGGTCATGCCCGCGGTGCGCATGTTGTGCGTCGTGACGATGAAGTTGACCGCCCCGGCGAGCGACGAGACCGTGAGGATGTGCAGCCCCAGGATCCAGAGGTCCTGGCCGTTGCCCGGCGACTGCACCGAGAGCGGCGGGTAGCTGTACCAGCCCGACTGGGCCGAGCCGCCGGCCGAGAACATCGACCCGAGCAGCACGACGCCGCCGAGCAGGAACATCCAGTAGGAGAACGCGTTCAGCCGCGGGAAGGCCATGTCGCGGGCGCCGATCATGAGCGGCAGCAGGAAGTTCGCGAAGCCGGCCCACACCGGGACGACGACCAGGAAGATCATGATCGTCCCGTGCATGGTGAGAACCTCGTTGTAGTTCTGGCGCGTGAGCAGGTCGTTCTCGGCCTGTGCCAGCTGGCCGCGCATGAGCAGCGCCAGCACGCCGCCGACCACGAAGAACGCCAGGCTCGTCGCGATGTAGAGGATCCCGATCCGCTTGTGGTCGACGGTCGCGAACCAGCTCGCGAAGCGGCCCTGGGTCCACGGCAGCGGGTACGTGGAGCGCTCAGCCCTGACTGCCATCGCCCTCCTCTCCCTCCGGCGCGTACTCCTCCGCCAGGTAGTCGAGCAGCGCGTCCAGCTGGCGCTCGCTCCAGCCGGCGCCAACCGGCGGCATCGCGTTGCGCCCATTGCGCACGACCGACTCGACGGCCTCGCGCTGGGCGACGATCGGGTTGCCGTCGAGCGCGGGGCCGACCAGCCCCTCGCCCTGCAGTCCGTGGCAGGTGGCGCAGGCCGACTCGAACGTTTCCTCGCCGAGCGCCGAGTCGCCGCTTGCCTGGCGCACTTCTTCGGCCGCGAGCCAGGCGTCGAACTCGAAGGCAGGCATCACCTCGACGCTTCCGAGCATCTGGGCGTGCTGCAGTCCGCAGAGCTCGCCGCAGATGACCTTGTAGACCCCGGGCTTGTCCGGCCGCACCTTGATCGAGGTCGTGGCACCGGGGATCACGTCCTGCTTGCCCGCGAGCGCCGGCACCCAGAAGCTGTGGATGACGTCGGTCTCGGGAGCCACGAGGACGAGCTTCGTCACGCGTCCGACCGGGAGGCGCAGCTGCTCGGCCTGGACGACTCCGTTGGGATAGACGTACTGGAAGTAGAACTGGCGCCCCTCGACGCGAACCTCACCTTGCAGCGGCTGGTCGCTCGCGGCCGCCGGGTCGGTGATGCCGGGCAGCTTGTAGAAGGTGAACGCCGCGATGATCACGAGGATCACCACGGGAACCGCGGTCCAGGCGAGCTCGAGCCTGGTCGAGCCGTGGATCTGGGGGCCGTCGTCGTCCCGCGGCCGGCCGCGACTGCGGTAGCGGACGACGAACAGGACGAGGGGCACCGTCACCGCGAGCCAGACGATCGCGGCGAAGACCATGATGAACCAGTAGAGGTCCGAGATCGACTCGGCAGGCTCGCCAGCAGGCTCGACGGGCGCCACGCCGGTGTCCGCGCCGAGCGCGATCGCCGGGATGACGAGCGACGCGAGCAGGGCAAGGGCGAGCGTCCGGGCCACGGGCGGGTGGCATTCTACGAGGGTGCCCGCGAGCGGCGCACCTTCGAGGCACGAGTCGCAAGCGAACGGCGCGCGGGCGACGTTGCCGGCTGACGCCGTTGCCCCCTTCGAGGTCTTCGTGAACGGGGTCGCACAACAGGCAGGACGCGACTACCGGCTCGAGGGCCGCGAGCTCGTGTTCGACCGCCCGCTCGCACGGGAAGGGCGGCTGGGGACCTGGCGCTGGCTGTCGATGCTGCTCGGGATCGCCGGCACGTATCGGCAGAACGACTCGGTCGACGTCGTCTACGACGTCGCCGGTCGTCGGACGGTGGCTACCGGCCTTCCGCTCACGGGCGACCGCTGAGAGGGTTGCCGCCGCGCGAGGGCTCTGGCACCCTCGTGAGGTGCGCGTCCGCGCGCTCCCCCTCGTCGCGGCTGCCGCGGCTCCGGCCGTGGTCGTCGCAGCGGCATTCGCCGGTTCCGGCAGCTCGCCGGCCGAGCCCGTAGCTCCTACCAGCCTGCCGGGTCTGCCCCGTGACGTCCGCGGCTTCGAGCGCTGGACGAAGATGAACTTCAAGCCACTGCCGGCCCGCGGCGGGGAGGCGCACAGCGGCGTCAAGAACGTCTACGTCAACCGCACCCGGGCTCAGCTCCTGCGCAGCGGCAAGCAGCGCTTCCCGTACCCGAAGGGCACGATCGTGGTCAAGACGGGCTCGAACAGGGGCTTCGTCACGCTGGTCGCGATCGGCCGCAAGCGCACCGCCGGGTACGGGGGCTGGCAGTGGGTCGAGTACACGCGCTCGACCGCCCGCGAGCCGCTCAGCTTCCTGGCGAGCGGCGCTGTCTGCACCAACTGCCACGTCGGTGCAAAGAAGACCGACTGGATCTTCACCAGGATTCGTTAGCGCTTACGCCCGGCGGCGACGCGAAAATTCAATCCGTGAGGGCGGCCGCTGCGTTCGTGCCGGCACGCCACGAGCGCAGGTGCTCCTGCAGCTCGCTGCGGGCGCGCTTCGAGCGGCTGCGGCCGTTGCCGTTCGTGGAGGTGCACGGGAGCCCGTGCTGCGTGGTCTCGCGACAGTCGTGACATCGTGAGGAGCCGAGTCGCCAGAGGGCCGCCTCGACGATCCCGCCGCACCCGGCGCAGTGCAGTGCGTCGCTCGCCCCGTTCGCAGGCCCGTGGCCGTTCGCCTCGTACAGCAGCTGTGGCGGCCAGACCTCGATCGTCACGCGGTCGGTCTGCTCGGCGACGCAGCTCCTCTGTCGGAGGAACTCGATCAGCTCGCCGACCAGCGTCGGGTCGACCAGCCGGATCCGCAAGGGCCGCAGGGAATCCGCCATGGTGTGCCGGCCGTCGAGGCCGTCTCTACGGACGGTGACGACCGGGCGCAGCGACCTCAATGCCCCCATCGAGGGAAAGTGTTCGACTCGTCTCGGACAGCACCTCCGCCGCCCGCTTCGTAAAGTCGCCGTGCATGAGTGTCTGCCAGCGAGCGAGGCCCGGTTGGCAGCGACGCTGGTTGATTCGCTTGTGGAGACGCGGATGAGCGAGGCCCGGGCCCCGCTCGACGACTCTGCCGTCGAGCGCGTCCGCGCCAGCTTCGCGCTTCAGGGAGCGATGGCCACGCTCGGAGCGGAGCTGGCGGAGGTCGGTGCCGGGCGCGTCGTCATCACGCTGGCCATCGAGCCACGCCTGACCCAGCAGCACGGGTTCCTGCACGCGGGGGTCGTCACCGCGGCGCTGGACAGTGCGTGCGGCTACGCGGCGCTGTCGCTGCTGCCCGAGGACGCGGAGGTGCTGACCGTCGAGCTCAAGGTCAACCTGCTGGCGCCGGCTCTAGGCGACGTGCTGGAAGCCGTGGGCGAGGTCGTACGCTCGGGCCGCACGCTGACCATCTGCCGAGGCGACGCCTTCGCCCTGGGCGCGGAGCGTGCGCACGTGGCCACCATGCTCGCGACGATCGTTGGCCGGCGCGCCGGGTGACCGCCCGGGCGAGCTCGCGGTTCCGAGCCCGCCGCGTCGCCCGAAGCCGACCGGATAGGGTCTCTGCGCATGCGTCGCGCGCTCCTCGTCGCCGCCCTGCTTGCCACGCTCGGCCTCGCGGCCGCCGGCTGCGGCGGTGACGACGACGATGACGACGGCGGCAGTGCCGGCGGGACGACGACCCAGACCGAGCAGATCACCGCCTGCGAGAAGGACTCGCTCGAGCTCGTCACGCCGGGGCAGCTGACCCTCGCGACGGACAACCCGGCGTTCCCGCCGTGGTTCGAGGGCGCGAAGAAGGACGAGCCGTGGGATCCGACGACGACGCCGACCAAGAAGGGCTACGAGGCGGAGGTCGCCTACGCGATCGCCGAGCAGCTGGGCTTCACCGACGCGGAGGTGAAGTGGACGGTCGTCCCGTTCAACCAGCTGTTCCGGCCGGGCGCGAAGGACTTCGACTTCGACATCAACCAGGTCTCGCACAGCGCCGAGCGCGAGAAGGCACTGGACTTCAGTGACTCCTACTACGACGTCCAGCAGGCGGTCGTCTCGAACGAGGGCTCGCCGATCGCTGACGCAGCGTCCCTCGCCGACCTGAAGGACGCGACACTGGGAGTTCAGATCGGGACCACGAGCTACGACACGCTCGTACAGGTGATCGAGCCGAGCAACGATCCGAAGGTCTACGACACGAACAACGACGCCATCTCGGCGCTGAAGGCGGATCAGATCGACGGGATCGTCGTCGACTACCCGACCTCGCTCTACATGTCCGCGGTGCAGATTCCGAACGGCACCGTCGTGGGCCGGCTGCCGCGGCTCGGCGACAACCCGGAGCGCTTCGGCGTCGTCTTCGAGAAGGGCAACCCCCTCCGTGAGTGCGTCAACGAGGCGATCTCGGTGCTCCGCGAGGACGGCACGCTCGACCGGCTCGAGCAGAAGTGGATCGCCGGCTCGGCGCCGCCGGTCCTCGACTGACGAGCCCTCGGACGCCGGCCGCCCGCGCACGCTGAGGCTCTCGGGCGGTGACTGAGCCAGGGTCAGCCGGGAACCGGGGCTCGCGCATTCTCGGCGGCGGCGGCGCCGGGCGCAGCGCCCTGATCGCCACCGTCAGCACGATCGTCGTCTTCGGCGCGATCGTGCTCGTGGTCGTCAACTCCCCGGGGTGGCCGAACGTCAAGGAGCAGTTCTTCGACGGGGACATCTTCTCGACGTCGATCCGGGCGATCGCGCCGAAGCTCCTCGTCAACATCAAGATCTTCCTGATCGCCGAGGTCTTCATCCTGATCCTCGGCCTGCTGATCGCCGTGCTCCGGGGGCTACCGGGGCCCGTCTTCTTCCCCGTGCGGCTGCTGGCGACCGCCTACACGGATGTCTTCCGCGGCGTCCCGACGATCCTCGTCATCTACCTGCTCGGCTTCGGTGTGCCGGCGCTCGGGCTCTCCGGCGTGCCGACGTCGGAGTTCGTCTGGGGCATCGCCGCGCTCGTGCTCGTCTACTCCGCCTACGTGTCCGAGGTCTACCGCGCCGGCATCGACTCGGTCCATCCGAGCCAGGAGGCGGCAGCGCGCTCCCTCGGGCTCACGCGGCCGCAGTCGCTGCGGTTCGTGGTCGTCCCGCAGGCTGTGCGCCGCGTGATCCCGCCGCTCCTGAACGACTTCATCGGCCTCCAGAAGGACACGGCACTCGTCGCGCTGATCGGCCCCGTGGAGGCCTTTCGCCAGTCGCAGATCGAGGTCGCGCGCAACTTCGACTACACGCCGTACTTCGCCACTGCGCTCCTCTTCATCCTGCTCACGATCCCGATGGCGCGCCTGACCGACTGGCTGATCGCGCGCGAGCGGCGGCGGCAGCTCGCGGGAGGGCCGGCCGGATGAGCGCCGTTCCCGAGGCTGTGCGCCTGGAGGACGTCCACAAGTCCTTCGGCGACGTCGAGGTGCTGGGGGGCATCGACCTCAGCCTCTCCGAGCACGAGGTGGTCTGCCTGATCGGCGCCTCGGGCTCGGGCAAGTCGACCCTCCTGCGCTGTGTCAATGGGCTCATCCCGGTCGACCGCGGCCGGATCGTCGTCGCCGGCACCGACCTGAGCGCCCCTGGCGTGGACCTGAACCAGGTGCGACGCAGCATCGGCATCGTCTTCCAGGCCTACAACCTCTTCCCGCACATGACCGTGCTGCGCAACATCACGCTCGCGCCACGCGAGGTGCTCGGCCTGTCACGCGCCGAAGCCGAGGAGCAAGGCGCGGCGCTGCTCATGCGCTTCGGGCTCGCCGACAAGCGCGACGAATACCCCGACCGGCTCTCCGGCGGCCAGCAGCAGCGGGTCGCGATCGTGCGGGCGCTCGCCATGCAGCCGCGGCTCATGCTGCTGGACGAGGTGACGAGCGCGCTCGACCCGGAGTTGATCGCCGAGGTCCTCAACGTCATTCGCGAGCTGGCGGCCGGCGGCATGACGATGCTGATCGCGACGCACGAGATGGGCTTCGCCCGCGACATCGCCGATCGCGTCTGCTTCCTGGACGGCGGCGTGATCCTGGAGCAGGGCACGCCGGAGCAGATCTTCTCGGCCCCCGGCGAGCCGCGGACGCAGCAGTTCCTGCAGCGGATCGTCGAGGCCGGTCGCCTTTGACCGCGGCTCCGCGCGCATGCTCTCAACTCGAAGAGCCGACCCGACGCCACCTGCATCGAGGAGTTAGTGGCTGACAGCCACTAACTCTTTCGGCTGGCCAGCGAAGCGGTCGGACGGGACGCTGAGGGTGTGTCCCGGCACAGATGTCTGCCCATGCCTTCGATAGATGCTCAGGCGAGCGCCGGCGCGAGCTCGTGGCCGATGAGCCGCACGGTGTCGAGGTCGTCGTGCAGCAGGTGCTGCATGAAGACGCGCTCGACGCCGGCTGCTTCGAAGCGGCGCAGCCCTGCGGCGACCTCGTCGACGGTGCCCGCCTGGAAGCGGCCCGCCCGCGCGGCCAGGAACTCCGCCGGATCCATGTCGGCCCGCCCGACGCGAGCGAGGAACGCGCGCAGCCGCTCGTCCACCTCGGCCGCATCGCGGCCGAGCACGAACCCGACCATCGCCGAGAGCGGCACCGACGCCGGCTCCCGCCCCTCGTCGCCCAGCGCTTCGTCGAGCCGTCGGCGGATCGCGCGGAACGTGTCCGCGTCGTGCCCGAAGGTGTTGTACTCGTCGGCCCAGCGGGCGGCGACGGCGACCGACCGGCGCTTGCCCTGCCCGCCGATGATCAGCGGCGGGTGCGGCTGCTGCACCGGCCGCGGCCGTGCGCGTGCGTCTTGCAGCCGGTAGCGCTCGCCCTCGAAGTCGAACGCCTCCTCCGTCCACTGCCGGTGCACGATCTCCACCTGCTCCCGGAGCTCCGCCAGCCGCTCGTCGTAGGGCGGGAACGGAAAGCCGTACGCCTCGTGCTCCAGCTCCATCCAGCCGGTGCCCATGCCGAGCTCGACCCGGCCGCCCGAGATGTGGTCGACGGTGGCCACCGCCCGCGCGAGCAGCGACGGATGCCGGAAGGTCACGGGTGAGACCAGCGTGCCGAAGCGGATTCGCTCGGTCACGGCCGCCAGCGCCGCCAGCGTCGTCCACGCGTCGAGCGCTTCTCGCTCGCCGTGCCCGAGCCCGCTCGTGTAGTGGTCGGAGCGGAAGAGCGCCTCGATGCCGGCCTCCTCCGCCGTCCGCGCCAGGGCCAGCCACTGCTCCCAGGAGACCCCCTCCTGGCCCTCGATCATCAGCGCCACTCGCACCGGCGGAACCTACCGCGCCGGTCCGGAAGGCGTCCGGACGGCACCGGCGGTTGCCGGGTGGACACATTTCGTCTTGAATCGGCGGCGTATGGGCTCGACCGAGGAGGGAGTGGAGGTGGCGGAAGCCGGGGACGACGTCCTCGCACCGCCCGACCTGGCGCGCAACGGCACGCCGGTCGTGCGCCTCGAATCGATTCGGAAGAGCTTCGGCGACAACCTCGTGCTGGACGACGTGAATCTCAGCGTCGACGCCGGCGAGGTGCTCGTCGTCATCGGGCCGAGCGGCAGCGGCAAGAGCACCCTGCTTCGCTGCGTCAACCTGCTCGAGCCGCTCGACTCCGGCCGCGTTCTCTTCGAGGGCGAGGACATCACCCGCAAGGGCACGGACGTCTCCGCGGTGCGCCAGCGCATCGGGATCGTCTTCCAGCAGTTCAACCTGTTCCCGCATCTGCGAGTCATGGACAACCTGACGCTCGCGGCGCGGCGAATCCGCAGGCTCTCGAAGTCCGACGCGGACCGTCGGGCGCACGAGCTGCTGCGGCGGGTGGGCCTCGAGGAGAAGGCCCGGCAGTACCCACATCAGCTCTCGGGCGGGCAGCAGCAGCGAGTTGCCATCGCCCGAGCGCTGATGATGGACCCACACGTCATGCTGTTCGACGAGGTCACGTCGGCGCTCGACCCCGAGCTGGTGGGCGAGGTGCTGGTCGTGATGCGTGACCTCGCACGTTCCGGCATGACGATGCTCGTGGTCACCCACGAGATGCAGTTCGCCCGGGAAGTCGGCGACACGTTGATCTTCATGGACGAAGGTCGCATCGTCGAGCGGGGCAAGCCGACGGACGTGCTGGATCGTCCGAAGGAAGAGCGGACGCGGCGCTTTCTGCGCCGGACGCTCCAGCTGGATCACTCCCTCGAGGAGCTCAGCATCGACGAAGAAGGAGGGGTTGAATGAAACGGCTGCTGATCGCAGCGGTCGTCGTGCTCGCCGCGTCGGCGTTCACGACCTGGAGCACGGCGGCGCCGAGCGAGCCTGCCGCCGAGTCCGGCGACCTCGGCGCAGAAGAAGAAGCCGCTGCCGCCGCTGCCGGCCGCCATCCGGAACCGCAAGCGGTTCATCGTCGGCGTCAAGTGCGACGCGCCGCCGTTCGGCTACATCGACGTCCAGCGGCAAGAACGCCGGCTTCGACGTCGAGGTCGCCCAGTGGTTCGCGCGCTACGCCTTCGGCAACAAGAACCGCGTCACGTACGAGTGTGCACCGACGCCGACTCGAGAGCCTCTGCTCACGAACGACCGGGCAGATCTCGTCATCTCGACGTTCACCTACACCCGCGACCGCGACACTCGGATCGACTTCTCGCGCGGCGTACTACAAGACCAGCGGCCGGATGCTCGTGAAGAACGACCTCGCCGGTCAGCAGCCTGCGCGACATCCCCGGCAGGCGCGTCGCAACGACCAGCGGCTCGATCTACGACAGCTGGTTGCAGAAGTGCTTCCCGACGGCGACGCGGGACGTGCACTCGACGTTCGCCAACGCCCAGCTCGCGTTCAACCAGGGCCGTGCGGACATCCTCATGTTCGACGACACGGTGCTCGCACCGCTGGCCGCGGCCGACCGGACGTCGAAGATGACCGAGGACATCTTCCTGCCGCTGCCGTACGGCATCGGCATCAAGCAGGGCAACGTGGCGCTGAAGCGCTGGGTCGACTCGCGGCTCGCGATCATGAAGGCGAAGGACACCTTCATGACCATCCTGCGCAACAACATCGCTCCGCGGTTCATCCCGAGCTACTCGAAGAACATCCTCCGGCCGAAGCAGACCTTCACCTACAACCCGGCGAACCAGCCGAGCCCGGAGACCGTTTGCCCGTAGCCGCCGGCAGGGGCTACTCGACGCACAGGGGAGCGGCCGCGCACGCGGTCGCTCCCCTCTTTACGTCCTCTCGCATGAACGTCGTCGCGGCGTTCGAGTCGTCGTCGTACGTCAGCGACAACTTCGACGACCTGCGCGCACGGCTTGCTGCGGACGCTCCAGGTCTCGGGCGTCGCAATCGTGGGCGCGCGTCGTCATTGGCATCGTGCTCGGCGCGGCGCGCGCGGCGCGGATCCCCGTCGTCAGCCAGCTGACGGCCGTGTACGTGGACGTCATCCGTTGCACGCCGATCCTGGTCCAGATCTTCATCCTCTTCTTCGGCCTGCCACAGGTCGGCATCTACCTCGACGGCTTCACGGTCGCGTGCCTCGCGGTGATGATCTGGGGCGGCGCCTTCAACGTCGAGAACTTCCGCGCCGGCTTCGAGGCGGTCCCGAGGGGCTATCGCGAGGCGGCGCTCGCGCTCGGCTTCAGCCGCATCCGCACCTTCGGCAGCGTCACCCTGCCGATCGGCGGACGGATCGCCCTGCCCTCGTCCATCAACACCTACGTCGCGATGTTCAAGAACACCGCGTTGATGTACGTGATCGCCTACCCGGAGTTCACGACGACGGCGCTCAACATCAACGCGCTCACGCTGCAGACGAACGAGACGTTCACGGTGCTGGCCGTCACCTACCTCACGCTCGTCTGGGGAATCTCGCTCTCGGTCAGGCTGCATCGAGTCGCGGCTGCGCATCTCCGGAGGAGGTGCGCCTGTGAGCCTCCCCGACTGGGTCGGTCCCGTCGTCGAGTACAGCTACCGCGAGGGCCTGCCCAACCATGATCAAGATCGCGCTGATCGCGATGGTCGCGAGCACGGTGATCGGCATGGTGCTCGGCACGCTGATCACGGTCAAGTTCCTGCCCCTGCGCGGCGCTGATCCGGCTCTACATCGAGGTCTGGCGAGGACTGCCGATCATCGTGACCATCTTCATGGTCTTCTTCTGGCTGCCCAAGCTGCCCGGCAACAGTTCGAGTTCGACGCGGTGACGGCCGGCGCGATCGGCCTGACGCTGTGGGGCAGCGCGCAGGTCGCCGAGGCGACGCGCGGGGCGGTGCAGTCGATCCCGCGCCCGCAGCACGAGGCGGCCGCGGCGCTCGGCTTCGGCTGGGTGGGACGCCACGCCTACGTGGTCGTCCCGCAGGCCTTCCGCCGCTTGCTGCCGCCGCTCACCGGGCTGCTCGTCGGCATCATCCAGAATACGACGCTCGTCGCCTGATCGGCGGGTCGGAGCTGCTCTCGAGCGGCAGAGCGGTCGGTTGAGCGGCTCAACGCCTTCCCGCCCGTCGGCATCGGCGAGAACCATTCGCTCGAGATCTACGGCGGCATTGCCGTCGTCTTCTTCATCCTCTCGTTCCCCCTCGTCGTGCTCGGCCGCCGCCTCGAGAAGCGCTTCGGAGCCGGCGAAGGCGGTGGGGCAGCCCAGCTGACTTGACCGCCGCGGTCGCGTCCGGGCTGCCGTACGAGCGCGGCGCGCTCCTGCCGGACACGGCCGCCGACCTGGCGAAGCTGCGGGCGGCGTGGCGGATCGTGGCCGAGCGGCAGCGCGCCGGCACGCTCTACAACTTCACCGGCCTCGAGCGCTCGCTACCGCCGGTCGACCCCGAGCCGGAGCTGCTCGACGACGACCTCGCGCCGGCGCTCTTCGGCGAGCGGCTGACGGAGCTCGCGCTCGAGCACCTCGGCGGCGAGCCCGGCCGCCACGACGTCTTCGTCGCCAACCGGCTCACCGCGGCGATCGTCGCGGCCATGCAGGTGCTCGTCCGGCCCGGCGACACGGTTGTCGGCGTCTCGCCGTCGTACTCGCACCCCGTGGTCGTGCGGGCCGTGCGTCTCGCGGGCGGCGAGCTCGTCGACACCGTGGGCCTCGACGCGTTCTCGAGCCGCCTCGCAGGGGGCAGCGCTCGCCGTCGTCACGCGCCTGGCCGTCTCCTACGAATCGCTTTCCGGCGACGAGCTCTCGGGCGTGCTGGCAGCCGCCGACGCCGCCGGCGTCCCGGTGTTCGTCGACGACGCCGGCGGAGCACGGGTCGGCCCCGCGGTCTTCGGCCAGCCCCGCACGCTCGAGCTCGGCGCGGTCGCCGGTGCAACGGGCCTCGACAAGTACGGCGTGATCGGCCCCCGGCTCGGCCTGCTCGCCGGCGAGGCCGACCTGGTGGGGCGCATCCGGGCGCGCGCGGTCGAGCTCGGCCTCGAGGCGCGGCCGATGCTCTACCCGGCGGTCGTGCGCTCGCTCGAGCAGTACACGCCCGAGCGCGTGCGCCGGCTCGTGGAGGCGACCCACGCCGTCGGCGATGCACTCGAAGCCCGGCTGGGGAATGTGGTCGAGCGCACGCCGGTCGCGGCGAAGCTCCAGGGCGAGGCGATCCTGCGCCGCACCGGCGTGGAGGGAATCGTCCCCTACGAGGCGACCGCCGCGCTGGCCATGCTCCTGCTCCGCGACCACGGGATCCTGACGGTGCACTTCGCAGCCCTGCCGCCGGGCACCTCCGCTCTGCTGCTCAAGTTCCTGCCGCCCGAGACGCTCGACCGCTTCGGTGGCCCCGAAGCGTTCGCGGCCGCGGTGGAGGAGTCGCTCGACTCCTTGGCCGAGCTAGGCGCCGCCGAGCTGGGCGGCCTCCTCGGGGTCGAGGCCGGCGCCCCCGCCTAGTCGCCGCCAAGCCCTCCTACTAGTCGCCGCCGAGCGCCGGGAGCTCGAGGATCGCCGCGCGCGCGCGAGCGAGGAACTCGTCCTTCGGCTCGTCGCCCTCGAGCCGCAGTGGCGAGCCGAAGACGGCCCACGAGTTCCGCGGGATCGGCACGTTCTGCCCCTTGGCGAGCACCTTCTTCGCGCCGCCGATCCGCACGGGGACGAGCTCGACCGCCGGGTGCGCGCGGACGAGGTAGTAGAGGCCGCTCTTGAACGGCCCGACCCCCTCGCCGAGGTTCCGTGTGCCCTCGGGGAAGAAGATGAGCGAGTCGCCCTCGTCGAGCGCGTCGTAACACCGGCTGGAGCCCGGCGCCGTTTCGCGCGCTTGCGCCGTCGCTGCCCGGCCGCTCGATGAGGACGGCTCCGAAGACCTCCTCGGACAGGTACTGCTTGAGCCGCGACCGGGTCCAGTAGTCGCGGCCCGCCACCGGGCGCGTGCGGCGCCGCAGCAGGTGCGGCAAGGCCGACCAGACCAGGAGGAAGTCGATGTGGCTCGAGTGGTTGGCGTAGTAGAGCCGCTGCGGCCCGTCAGGGAGCGGCGTCATGAATCGAACCGTGCGCCCGGCCAGCACGTAGGCGACGGCGCGGAAGCCCCAGGCGATGACTCCTGCGGCGGATCGTCCACTGCGAGAACCGGCTCGGGCCGCGGTGTCGAGGGCCTGCGACGACACGATCGTCGGTGACGGTCGCGGCGGACGGTTCAGGGTTGTCGCGGCTCGTAAGCACGCCTCGGACGCCGTGAGGGTACGGGGTCCGGGCGCGTCGCGCGTCGACTGCCGCCGCGCTGCCTAGACCGCGACTGCCAGCGAGTCGTCGGCGGGAGCGACGATCCGGCGGCGCAGAAGCTGCAGTTCCTCCCGTGTTGCCGACTCGACGCAGCCGTGCAGCTGCAGGGCGAGCACGCCGCCCGGGACGAGTCGCTCCTCGGCCGCGGCGAGCAGCCGCCGGTAGGGGCCGAGGCCGTCGCCCCAGGCGAAGGCAGCCTCGACGGGCTCGTCGCTGAGGTCGGGGTACCGACGGCGCTCGGCGAGCGGGAGGTAGGGGAGGTTCGCGAGCACGAGATCCATGCCGCCAGGAACCGGCCCGAGCAGGTCGCCGTCGAGGACGTGGACGCGATCGTCGACGCCTGCACGCCAGGCGTTCAGACGGGCGAGCGCGACGGCGGGCGACGAGGTGTCCGTCGCCCAGATCTCAGCCTCGGGGCACGCCTGCGCGAGCGCGACGGCGATTGCCCCCGAGCCTGTGCCGACGTCGGCCACCCGCACGCGGCGCCCGCCGGCCCACGCGCGGCGAAGTCGACCAGCTGCTCGGTCGCCGGCCGCGGCGTCATGACGCGGCCCGGCAGCGTACAGAGGGGGACACCGGAGAAGACAACTTCGGGCATTGCTGTCTTTGTGTCGCGGGACGCGCCGGTCTTACCGGCTACGCGGCGAGCTCGTCGGCGACGGCGAGCGCCTCGCTCAGGGCGGTCAGACCCTCGTCCAGCTCGTCGCGGGTGATCGTCAGCGGCGGCGCGATCATGACGACGTTCCAGTGCACGAAGAGGTAGAGCCCGCGCTGCATCGCCTCCTTGGCCAGCGCGGACGACCGGGGCCGCCGCCTCGCCGGAGGCGTTGAACGGCACGAGCGGCTCGCGCGTCTCGCGGTTTCGAACGAGCTCCAGCCCCCAGAAGAGCCCGCGGCCGCGCACCTCGCCGATCGACGGGTGACGCTCGGCGAGCCGGGGCAGCTCCTCGGCGAGGTAGTCGCCGAGGGTGGCGGCGTTCTCGACGATGCGCTCCTCCCGGAACGTCTCGATCGAGGCGACGGCCGATGCGCACGCGAGCACGTGCCCCGAGTAGGTCAGCCCGCCCGCGAAGAACTGGTCGCGGACCCAGTCCGCGAGGCGCTGGTTGACGATCATCGCGCCGAGCGGCACATAGCCGGAGTTGATCCCTTTCGCGACCGTGAGGATGTCCGGGACGACGTCCCAGTGCTCGCACGCGAACCAGCGGCCCGAGCGGCCGAAGCCGGCCATCACCTCGTCGAAGATCAGCAGGATGCCGTGGCGGTCGCAGACCTCGCGGATCGACTGCAGGTAGCCGTCCGGCGGGACGATTACGCCGTTCGTCCCGACGATCGTCTCCATGATCACGGCTGCGACGGTGTCGGGGCCCTCGTACTGGAGGATCTCCTCGAGGTGCGGCCCGCCGGTGCAAACCGGGCAGGGATCGGGATGGCCCGCGGGGCAGCGGTACGTGTACGGGTCGAGCATCCGCACGACGCCGGGAATCCCGGGCTCGGCGGGCCAGCGTCGCGGGTCGCCCGTGAGCGTGATGGCACCTGCGGTCGCACCGTGGTAGGAGCGGTAGCGCGCGATGACCTTGTGGCGGCCGGTGTACCAGCGCGCCAGCTTGATCGCGTTCTCGTTCGCCTCGGCGCCGCCGTTCGTGAAGAACGACATGGTCAGGTCGCCCGGCGTCACCTCGGCGAGGAGCCGCGCGAGCTCGGCGCGGTTCTCCTCGGCCATGCCGGGACCGATGGTGCACAGCCGTTCGGCCTGCTCCTTGATCGCCGCCACCATGCGCGGGTGCTGGTGCCCGATCGACACGTTGACGAGCTGCGACGCGAAGTCGAGGTAGCGGTTGCCGTCGTAGTCCCAGAAGTAGCGGCCCTCCGCACCGGCGACCGGCATGGGCGAGATCTGGTTCTGCACCGACCACGAGTGCAGGACGTACCGCTTGTCGAGCTCGCGAATTCGCTCGGCGGTCTCCCGGTCGGCGCCGACGATGGCCATGGGCGCGATCCTACCGTCGTGCCCGAGCCCCGCTTGCTCGATGTCGACACACCTCACGGCCAGGCTCGCGTCCACCTGTATGCCGTGAATGATCCGTGTGCCGGGCTGGTACTGGGACACGGCGCGGGCGGCGGGGTCGGCGCTCCGGACATCGTGGCGGCGACGAAGGCGGCGCTCGCCGAGCGCGTGACTGTGGCCCTGGTGGAGCAGCCTTACCATGTCGCTGGACGACGCTCTCCGGCGCCGGCACCGCACCTCGACGCCTCATGGCTGGCAGTCGTAGGCCGGCTTCGCGGGCGGGAGCTGCGCGCCCTCGCGCTTGCTGTGGGAGGCCGGTCGCTCGGTGCGCGAGTCGCGTGCCGGACGGCCAAGGACGCGGGAGCGATCGGGGTGCTGTGCCTCGCCTTCCCGGTGCATCCTCCGGGCCGGCCCGAAAAGAGCCGCCTCGCCGAGCTCGACGCCGTGACGGTCCCGACGCTGGTCGTTCAGGGCGCGAGCGACCCGTTCGGGATGCCGCTTTCCCGGCCCGGCCGGACGGTGGTCCAGGTTCAAGGCGACCATGGCCTGAAGACCGCCACGGTGGCAGTGAGCGAAGCAGTGCGCCGTTGGCTGCCCAGCCTGCTCGGCTGAGGCGCGTAGACGAGCGGCAGGGACGTGACGTACGGTCCGAAGACGGGACCGACGATCGCGTCGACGACCCGCATCTCGCTCATCTGGGAGGAGCCGTGATCCGTACAGCTGTGCTGAGCCTCACCCTCGCGGCGGCAGCGCTCGGTGGTGCGGCGTGCTCCGGCGAGGAGGACGCCGCTGTCCCGACGGCGCCTGCGAGGTCCAAGCCCTGTGCGGAGCTGATCGCCGGACGCGGCGCCGGTGCCAACCCAGGGAGGCTCGAGGGCATCGCACGCGAGGTCGAGCGTCTGCGCACGCTGCGGTTCAGGCGGCTGCCGAAGCCGCTCTACCTCCAGCAGGCGCAGCTGTCGCAGCGGATCCGCACGGAGTTCGACCGCGAGGTCCCGCTCGGGGAGATCGAGGCCAGCGAGCGGGCTCTGGTGGCCCTCGGCGCCATCCCGCGGGACACCGATCTCCTGGCGCTGGCGAAGCGTGTCCTCTCCACCGAGACCGCTGGCTACTACGACCCGCGCACGCGCGCACTGGTGGTGCTCTCGGACGCGGTGAGCCGGCTCGACGAGTTCGAGCGCATCACGCTCGCCCACGAGCTCGTGCACGCCCTGGCCGACCAGCGGCTCGGACTGCCCGGCGACCCGGACCTCGAGACGCCGGACGGGCTGGAGGACCGGGACTTCGCCGAGGCGGGCCTCGTCGAGGGCGACGCGATGCTGATGACCGAGGCGTACGCGCGCGCCAACCTGCCCGCAGTCGCGCCGCTTCTGGCCGGCGGCTGGATCACGGGCCAGCTGCCGTACTACATCGAGGCCAGCGAGGCGTTCCCGTACACCGCGGGGAGCGCGTTCGTCTGCGCCCTCTACCGTCGCGGCGGCTGGGCTGCGGTCGATCGTGCGTACCGCCGGCCGCCGACGACGACCGCGCAGATTCTCTTCCCGTCCAGGTACTTCGCCGGCGAGCGTGCCGCCGTGGTGCCCGCGCCGAGCTCGCCTGGGAGCGGCTGGCGTCGCATCGACCGGACCGCCGTGGGGGCGACCGACCTCCTGTTCCTCTTCGAGGCCCCCGGCAACCGGCGGTCGCGGGCGCTGTCGACGCCACGCCGCCGCGCCGAGGCCTGGGCGGGTGGCGATGCCGCAGTCTGGAAACGCGGCACGCGTGCGGTGCTGACGATGACGCTCGTCGAGCGTGAGGGGCGCGACCCTGCGCCTCTGCGAGTCCATGCGGGCCTGGGCACGCGCCGCCGACCGGCCTGCCGGGGCGATTCGCTGCTCCGGCCGGGTCGTTCGCGCGACCCTCCCTGCCTGAGGCGCACCGCCACGTCGTCGACCGGCCGCGAACGGCCTGGAGGGTTACTCTCCAGGCTCAGGAGCGAGGAGGTAGCGATGACCGAGGTACTCGAGCAGCAGTCGGAGCTGGCGAAGGGCGTTGCCCGCATCAGCCACTGGATCGGCGGCAAGACCGTGGCGGGCGAATCCGGGCGCAGCGGGCCCGTCTACAACCCGGCCACGGGCGAGCAGACCGGCGCCGTGGACTTCGCGAGCGTCGAGGAGGTCGATCGCGCCGTCCAGGCCGCGCGCGCAGCCTTCCCCGCCTGGCGCGCGGTATCGCTCTCCAAGCGCTCGGACCTCCTCTTCCGCGTGCGCGAGACCTTCCACCAGCGCCGCGAGGACATCGCGCGCTTCCTGACGCGCGAGCACGGCAAGGTTCTCTCCGACGCCCTCGGCGAGGTCGCCCGCGGCCTCGAGGTCGTCGAGTACGCCTGCGGCATCCCGACGCTGCTCAAGGGCGAGTACTCCGAGCAGGCGTCGACGGGCATCGACGTCTACTCGATCCGCCAGCCGCTCGGCGTGGTCGGCGGGATCACGCCGTTCAACTTCCCGGCGATGGTGCCCATGTGGATGTTCGCGCCCGCAATCGCCTGCGGGAACACCTTCGTGCTGAAGCCGTCGGAGAAGGATCCGTCGGCCTCGCTCTTCCTGGCCGAGCTCCTGCACGAGGTCGGGATCCCCGACGGGGTGTTCAACGTGGTCCACGGCGACAAGGTCGCGGTCGACGCACTGCTCGAGCACCCGGAGGTCGACGCGATCAGCTTCGTCGGCTCGACGCCGGTCGCGAAGTACATCTACGAGCGCGGGACGAAGGCAGGCAAGCGCGTGCAGGCGCTCGCAGGAGCGAAGAACCACATGGTGGTGCTCCCCGACGCCGACATCGACCAGGCGGCGGACGCGGCGGTCAGCGCCGGGTACGGCTCCGCCGGCGAGCGCTGCATGGCCATCTCGGTCGTCGTCGCGGTCGGACACGCCGCCGACCCGCTCGTGGAGGCGATCAAGCAGCGGCTGCCCAAGATCAAGGTCGGGGACGGCTTCGAGGACGGCGTCGAGATGGGCCCGCTCATCACGCGGGAGCACCGTGACCGGGTCGCCTCGTTCATCGACAAGGGCCGCGAGGCCGGCGCGACGGTCGTGGCCGACGGACGCGAGAGCGCCCCCGACGGGGACGGCTTCTTCCTCGCCCCGTCGCTGCTCGACAACGTCCAGCCCGAGATGGAGGTCTACCTCGAGGAGATCTTCGGGCCGGTGCTCGGGGTGGTCCGCGTCGACACCTATGACGAGGCGCTGCAGCTGGTCAACGACAACGCGTACGGCAACGGCACGGCGATCTTCACCCGCGACGGCGGCGTCGCCCGGCAGTTCCAGTTCGACGTGCAGGCGGGGATGGTCGGGATCAACGTCCCGATCCCCGTGCCCGTCGCCTACTACTCGTTCGGCGGCTGGAAGGACTCGCTCTTCGGCAGCTCGCACATCTACGGGCCCGAAGGCATCCACTTCTACACCCGCGGCAAGGTCGTCACGAGCCGCTGGCCCGACCCGGCGACGAGCAAGGTCGACCTCGGCTTCCCGCAGACGCGCTAGTCGGTGACGCTCGTCGTCGCCGAGGGGTCTGTCCCCAGCGATCGACGCCACGCGTCGATCGCTGGGGACTGACCCGACTTTCGGGTTACGGACATGACAACGCTCTCGCTCTGGCTCGACGAGGCGCTTACCGGCGAGAACGATGCGCCGCCGCTCGAAGGTGAGGCTCGCGCCGACGTCTGCGTCGTTGGCGGCGGCTACACGGGCCTCTGGACCGCCCTCAACCTCGCCGAGGCGGGGCGCAGACGTCGTCCTGCTCGAGTCGGGAGTGTGCGGCGGCGGGGCCAGCGGGCGAAACGGCGGCTTCGTGCTTTCCTGGTGGTCGAAGTTCGGGACGCTGAAGAAGCTGTACGGCCTCGAGGCGGCGCTGAGGCTGGCGCGCGCGTCCGCCGAGTCGGTGTCGGCGATCGGCGCGTTCTGCCGCGAGCACGGGATCGACGCGCGCTACCGGGACACCGGCTGGCTGTGGAGCGCGACGAACGAGGCGCAGATCGGCGCCTGGGAGCCGGTGGTCGAGGCGCTTGCCGCGGCCGGCGAGGAGCCGTTCACCGTGCTCTCGCGGGAGCAGGTCGCCGAGCGGGCCGGCTCGGATCGCTACCTGGCGGGCGTCTGGGAGGCCTCCGGCGCCACCGTGCAGCCGGCCCTGCTCGCCCGCGGCCTGCGCCGCGTCGCACGCGAGCGCGGGGTGCGCGTGCACGAGCACTCGTCCGTGACCGCCCTCGAGCGGTCGCGCCCGCCCCGCGTCCGCACGGCCTCCGGCTCCGTGACGGCCGAGCAGGTCGTCGTCGCCACCGGAGCGTGGGCGATCTCCGTCCGCGAGCTGCGCCGGTCGCTCGTGACCGTCTCGAGCGACATCGTCGTGACCGAGCCCGCCCCGGAGCTCGTTCGCGCCGAGGGGCCGTGCGTCTCGGACTCGCGGCTGCTCGTCCACTACCACCGGCCGACGCACGACGGCCGCGTCGCGCTCGGCAAGGGCGGCGGCACGCTTGGCTTCGGCCATGAGGTCGGCGCGCGCTTCGACGGCCCCTCGCCCCAGCGCCATGTGGTCGAGCAGAGCCTGCGCTGGCTGTTCCCGCAGCTTGCGGAGGTTCCGGTCGCGGCCAGCTGGCAGGGGCCGATCGACCGCTCGCTGAACGGCGTGCCGTTCATCAGCCGCCTCGGCGGCCGCCCCGACCTGCTGGCCTGTGCCGGCTATTCAGGGAACGGCGTCGGTCCGTCGCATCTCGCGGGGCGCATCCTCAGCGAGCTCGCGCTCGGCCGGGACGAGGCGTGGCCGATCGTCGGCGACCCGCCGGCGCGCTTCCCGCCCGAGCCGGTGCGCTATCTCGGCGGCCGCGTCGTGCAGGGCGCCGTGCGGGCGAAGGAGCGTGCCGAGGACGCGGGCCGGAAGCCGAGCCGCGCTCGCGATCGGAATCGCGCGGCTGGCGCCTGCCGGGCTCGTGCCGCTCAAGAGCCGTTTGTAAGAGCCCGTTCACGCACTGGGCCACTGCGGACCGGCAGACTGGATGCATGCCAAAGATTCAGAAGACCGACGAGCAGTGGCGCGCAGAGCTGACGCCCGGAGCAGTATCGGGTCCTGCGCCAGAAGGGCACCGAGGCGCCGTTCACGGGCGAGTACGACCACACCTTCGAGGAAGGCACGTATCGCTGCGCCGGCTGCGGGGCCGTCCTGTTCTCCTCGGAGGCGAAGTACGACTCCGGGTGCGGCTGGCCGGCGTTCTACGCGCCGGCGGGTGACGGAGCGATCGACGAGGAGGTCGACTCGAGCCACGGCATGGTGCGCACCGAGGTGATGTGCTCCAGCTGCGGTGGTCACCTGGGCCATCGTCTTCCCGGACGGCCCGCATCCGACGGGCGTGCGCTACTGCATCAACTCCGCAGCCCTGAAACTCGAGGAGGACTGAAATTGCGCCTGTTCCAGCGCCACAAGACCGAGCTCGTCGACGCTGCGGACGCACTCCCTGGCCGGGACGCGACGATGCCGCTGCCCGAGCGGCACGACGTGCTCGGGACGCCGCTGACGCCGCCGTTTCCAGAGGGCTACGAGCAGCTCGTGGTCGGCATGGGCTGCTTCTGGGGCGCGGAGCGAATCTTCTGGCAGGCGCCCGGGCGTCTACACGACCGCCGTCGGCTACGCGGGCGGCCACACGCCGAACCCGACGTACGAGGAGGTGTGCAGCGCCCGCACGGGACACACCGAGGTCGTGCTGGTCGTCTGGGACCCGGACCGCACCGTCGCGCGAGGAGATTCTTCGCCTCTTCTGGGAGGGGCACGACCCCACGCAGGGCATGCGCCAGGGCAACGACGTCGGCACGCAGTACCGCTCGGCCGTCTACGTCGCGAACGAGGAGCAGCGGGCGGCCGCGGAGGCGACTCGCGACATGTACCAGCGCGAGCTCTCGGCCGCCGGCTACGGCGAGATCACCACGGAGATCGCCGACGCAGGGCCGTTCTACTACGCCGAGCCGTACCACCAGCAGTACCTGGCCAAGAACCCGAACGGCTACTGCGGCCTGGGCGGAACCGGCGTTGCTGCCCCGTCGGTCTCGCGACGTCCTAGCTGTCTGCCGGCTGGCTTTGCCCGAGCGCTGCGCGCGCTAGGGTCGCCGTGTGCTGCGCATCGGCTCGATCGTGCTGCGCGTCGACGATCTGCAGCGCCAGGCTGCGTTCTGGGAGGAGGCGCTCGGCTACGAGCGGCGGCCCGGTGACAGCCACGATTTCGTGCTGCTGCGCCCGAAGGACGGCGTTGGGCCGAACCTCTCACTCGATCAGGTGCGATCGAGCCTGGAGATTCCTCCGCGTCTTCACCTCGACCTCTACACCGAAGACCAACCGGGCGAGGTTCGGCGGTTGATCGGGCTGGGCGCCACCGAGGTCCACTGGGACAAGCGCCCGCCGGACGCCGACTATGTCATCCTCGCCGACCCCGAAGGCAACCGCTTCTGCGTCGTCGACATCACGCGCTAGCCGGCAAGCGCGTGCGATCCAGGGTCGTCGGGGAGTAGCCTGCGCAGGTCGTGGCGATCCGGCGGCAGAAGAGCCTCGTCCTGATCCTGGCGCGCGAGTTCGCCTCGCAGCTGTCGATGCCGATGTTCATCGCGGACCCCGACGGGCGGCTCGTCTTCTACAACGAGCCCGCCGAGGAGATCCTCGGCCAGACCTACGCCGAGGCCGGCGAGCTGTCCGCCGAGGCGTGGGCCGACCACTTCACGACCCAGGATCTCGAAGGCCGGCCGATCGATCTGGATCGAGCTGCCGGCCGGCATCGCGCTGCTCGAACGGCGCCCGGCGCACGGCACCCACCGGCTGAGAGGGCTGGACGGAGTCTGGCGGACCGTGTCGGTGACGGCGTTCCCGCTGCTGACGGGCGGCGAGGAGCCCGAGGGCCTCGTCGCGATCTTCTGGGAAGCGCGCGAGGAGTAGGGCGGCGGTGCGCGTTACCGTCTGGGGCTGCCGCGGCTCGCTGGCAGCTCCGGGAAAGCAGACGATCGCGTACGGCGGAAACACGTCGTGCGTCGAGGTTCGGACCGACGACGGCACGCTGCTCATCCTCGACGCAGGTACCGGCCTGCGTGCGCTCGGCGAGCGGCTCCGCCAGGAGCCCGTCGACCGGATTCACCTGCTGCTCACGCACCTGCACCTCGACCATCTCGAGGGGCTCGGCTTCTTCCTGCCGATCTGGGAGCCGGAGACCACGATGCACATCTGGGGGCCGGCCTCGGTCACACGGTCGCTCGACGAGCGCATCGCCCGCTATCTGTCACCGCCGCTCTTTCCGATCGACCTCTCCGACATCCCGGCCCAGCTGACCTTCCACGACGTGCCCGAGGAGCCGTGGGAGCTCGGCGGCGTGACGATCCGGGCCGAGCTCGTCTCGCACCCCGGGCCGACTCTGGGCTACCGCCTCGACGGACCCGGCGGGTCGCTTGCCTACATCCCCGACCACGAGCCCGCAATCGGCGTCGAGCTGGAGCGTCTACCGCCCGACTGGATTCCCGGCCGGGCGCTCGCCGCCGACGTCGACGTGCTCCTCCACGACGCCCAGTTCACCGAGGACGAGTACAGCGAGCGCGTGGGCTGGGGTCACTCGAGCGTCGCCGACGCGGTCACGTTCGCGCGCAAGGCGGCGGCTCGCCGGCTGGTGCTCTTCCACCACGACCCCTGGCGCGAGGACGACGAGCTCGGGCAGCTTGCGCTGCGGGCCAGCGAGCTCTGGGACGGCGCCGGCGGCCCGCCGCCCGAGGCGGCGCGAGAAGGCATGGAGATCGAGCTGCGCGCGGGCTCGGTCACGCTGGCCGCGGACGGGCGGCTCTCCTAGACGGCAGTGTCGCCCGCCTCCCGGCGGGCGATGACGTGGAAGACGTGCCAGTGCTTCGGCGTGCCCGTCGCGGTGTGGCCGTCCGCTTCGACCTCCTCGAAGCGCTCGAGCGCGAACCCGGCCAGCAGCTCGAGTGTCTGCTCCCGTGAGTGGAACGTCTCGATGCGGCTCCCGGCCCACTCGTCGTTCGGGCCGAAGAGTTGTCCGCTGAAGCGGCCACCCGGTCGCAGCGACGCCACGATCCGAGCCCACACGCCGGGGAAGTGGTGGGCTGGGCAGAAGGGGAGCGAGAAGCCGGCGTTGACGAGATCGGCGTCAGGCCAGGTCGCCACGTGGAACTCGGCCACCTGCGTCTCCAGCTTCGGCTGATCGCCCACCCGCTCGCGGAGGCGATCGATCGCCTGGGCCTGCGCGTCGATCGCCAGCACGCGCCACCCGCGCCGGAGCATCTCGACCGTGTCGCGGCCGTCGCCGCAGCCGAGGTCGACGGCGAACCCCGGCTCCGTGAATCGATCCAGGGCCTCGAGTGCCGTCTCGTGCGGGGGCCGCCCCGAGACGGCGTCGTAGAACGCCTTCCAGTCGGTCGTGCTGGGCGGCTCGCTGTCGTCCGGCAGCGAGGTCACGCCGGGATCACGAGGGCGTCGAGCTCCCGCGGGTAGTACGTCAGCATCTCGATGCCGCCCTCGGTGACGAGGACCGTGTCCGAGTGACGGAAACCGCCGAGCTCCGGCACGTACAGGCCAGGCTCGACCGTGAAGACCATGCCGGTCAGCATCTCCGTGTCATCGCCGATGTCCAGGAACGGCCCCTCGTGGTAGCGCAGCCCGATCGCGTGGCCGACGTGGTGCCGCCAGTAGGGCCAGAGCTCGTGCTCGTCGAAGTAGGCGCGCACCGCGGTGTCGACGTCGGCACAGGGCCGGCCGGGCCGGATGGCGTCGAACGCCACCTCCTGGAGCGCCTTCATGTGCTCGAAGAACCGCTGCTGGTCGGAAGACGGCTCACCGATGACCATCGTGCGCTCGAGCTCCGAGAGGTAGCCCCAGACCGGCGCGCTCGCGCCTGTCACGAGGATGTCGCCGGCCTGGAACGTCACGTTGCCGGCAAGGGCGTGGGGAATCGCGGCGCCGCGTCCGATTTGTCCGCGATAGCCGGCTGAGGCGCCGTTGCCCGACCACTGGAGCGCGCGATAGATCGGCCCGATCGCTGCCAGCATGGCCGACGTCGCCTCGTGGGTCGCGCGGGCGCTCACCTCCGTCTCGGTCAATCCCGGACGCGTGTAGCGCTGGAGGAGCGTGTGCGCCAGGTTGCCCCACGTGCAGCTCTCGCGGATGAGCGCGATCTCCGCATCGCTCTTGATGGCCATCTGCGCCTCGATCGCAGCGCCCATCCGGACCACCTCGGCGCGGGAGAGCTCCGACAGCGCAGGCCCCCGGTAGCCGAGGATCCAGGGGTAGCCGTCCTGGTCGGCGCCGACCCGCCCGCTGAGACCGAGCGCCTCGAGCAGCCGCGAGAGCGCCTCCTCCGACCGCGGCACGCCTGGGTACTCGTCGTAGTGCTCGACGCGGTCGACGCCCGGCTGCGCTTCGGCGTGCTCGACCTCGAGGCGCGGCACCATCAGCGCCGTCTCGCCGCCGGCGCCGATGACGAGCGCGATCGGCCGCTCCGTGGGCGCGAAGGCGAAGCCGACGTAGTAGAGGACGTAGTAGGGATCGAAGAGGACGACGCCGCTCAGGCCCTGCTCGCGGGCAGTCGCGCCCAGCGCTTCCCGGCGGGCGGCGTACTCCGCCGGCGAGATGGCAATCGAGGCGGCGGCCGTGCTGCCGTCTAGTTCGCTCATGTGCTCGCCGGACGCGCGAGTTGCGGGCTGGCTCATCCGACCGCCACGCCCGCGCGCAGTTGCTCCCCGAACCGCGCCCGCTTCACGTACTGCCCGACGCCGGGCTGGGCCACCAGCTCGTCGCCCTCGACGAGGACCTTGCCGCGGAGCAGAACGAGCTCCGGCGTTCCTGTCACCTCGGTGCCTTCGTAGAGGTTGTAGTCGGACTTCGAGTGCTGGGTCGCAGCAGAGATGGTGTGCCGCTTCTCGGGGTCGAACACGACGATGTCCGCGTCCGAGCCGACGGCGATGGTGCCCTTGCGCGGGTACAGGCCGAAGAGCTTCGCCGGGTTCGTCGCCCAGAGCTCGACGAAGCGCGACATGCTGATCCGCCCCTGCCGGACGCCGAACTCGTGGAGCATGTGGAGGCGGTTCTCGAGGCCGGGCCCGCCGTTCGGAATCTTGGAGAAGTCGTCGCGGCCGATCGACTTCTGGCCGTCCCAGCGGAACGCGCAGTGGTCGGTCGAGACGACGCTGAGGATGTCGCGTCTGACGGCGTTCCAGAGCACGTCCTGGTTCGCCTTGTCGCGCGGCGGCGGCGTGTAGACGTACTTCGCGCCCTCGAAGTTCGGGCGCTCGAGGAAGGTCTCGTCGATGAAGAAGTACTGCGTGCAGGTCTCGCCCCAGACGTTCCAGCCCTTCGCGCGCGCGAGCTCGATCGGCTCGACTGCCTCGGCGCAGGAGACGTGGACCACGTAGAGCGGGCAGCCGGCGACGCGCGCGAGCTGGATCGCGCGGTTCGTGGCCTCACCCTCGGTCTCGGGCGGCCGCGTACGCGCATGCCACACCGGGTCGGTGTTGCCGGCGGCCAGCGCCTCCTTGACGAGCACGTCGATCGCGTCGCCGTTCTCGGCGTGCACCATCACGAGCGCACCCGTCTCGGCGGCCACCTGCATCGTGCGGAAGAGGGTCTCGTCGTCGACCATGAGCGCGCCCTTGTAGGCCATGAAGAGCTTGTAGGAGGTGACGCCCTGCTCCGGGAGCGAGGCGAGCTCCTCCAGCGAGCCGCCGTCCTTCAGGTCGGTGACGGCCATGTGGTAGCCCATGTCGATCACCTGCTTGCCGTCAGCCTTTCCCCGCCACTCGTCGAGGGCATCGCCGAATGACGTCCCCTGCGGCTGGATGACGAAGTCGACATGCGTGGTGGTGCCGCCGAACGCCGCGGCCGTCTGGCCGGACTCGACGTCGTCGGCGGTCACGGTGCCGCCGAACGGCATGTCCAGATGCGTATGCGGATCGACGCCGCCCGGCAGCAGCAGCTTCCCGCTCGCATCCACTGTCCGGTCGGCGCTGACGTCGAGCGACTCGCCGATCAACGACACCGTCTCGTCCTCGACGTAGACGTCGGCGACGTACTCGTCCGTGGCCGTCACGACGCGGCCACCCTTGATCAGGATCGACATGACTTCCTCCTCGTCGGCTCAGGTGCGAGCGTAACGCGCGCCGGGACGCTCCGATGGGGCGCAGCGCGCGTACGCCAGGGGCGTGTGGAGCAGCCGGGGCTCCCCTGTCACGCTTGGGTCAACCACGCGTGCGTTCGGGGCCGGTAGCGTCGCCGCCAGGAGGCGGGAGCGAGCGAAGCCCCCACCCGGGTGGGGCCGCGCGCGTGTATCTGAAACGCTTCGCCCGGCTCGAGCCCGAAGCGGTCTCCCGCCCGCCCACAAGGTCCGGAGCCGGGCCGCGGCGATTACGCGACCCGGCTCCGTCCAGACGTATGAGCGGTGTTACGAGACGAGGCGCTCGCTAGACGCCGCCCTCCTTCAGCTCCACCGTCTCCTTCTGCCAGCTCTCGCCGTTGACGTCGACGTCATCGTCCTCGAGCTCTTTCATCGCGGCCTCGGCGAGGTCGGTTCGGTACGCGTCCTCGGTCGCGGCCGTCTTGATGATCTTGTAGTCGGTTGCGATCTGGTTGGTGACGTCGAACGACTCGGGCTCCATGACCCCGATGCCGAGCGGCGCCGGCCAGATGAGCGCGTTGACCTCGTTCAGCTGCCAGGTCTGGTGGCCCTCGGGCAGCGTCGGCCCGTTGTCGAGCACGTGCTGGAGGCACTGGTCCTGGTTGTCGCGGCAGAAGACCCAGCCGCGGAAGCTCGCCTTGAGGAAGCGCGTGGCGATGTCCTGGTTGTCCTCGTCCTCGATCCAGTCGCCGCGGACGAAGAGGCCGTCCTCGAGCGCGCCGGTGCCGAGATCCGACATCTTGAAGATGTTCAGGTCCGACTCCTGGTACAGCTCACCCGTGTCGGGGTTCTTCGTCTCGAGCACCTGAGCGAGCTCGTTGTACGTCATCGCCGCGGCGGCGTCGACCTCGCGGTTGAGCAGCAGGTCCATGTGAACGGCTGCGCGACGATCGTGACGTCGTTCTGCGGGTCGATGCCGTTCTTCGTCAGCGCGGCGAAGAGCTTGTGCTCGTTGCCGTTGATCCAGACGCCGACCTTCTTGCCCTTCGAGCTTCGTGATCTCGTCGAGTCCCGCTGTCCTTCCACGTCACCTCGGTCATGCCGCTTCGCGTGTACACCTGCGCGATGTTGACGAGGTCGTTGCCCTTGTCGCGGAACGCGAGCAGGCTGTCGAGCCAGTTGATGCCGAACTCGGCCTGATCGCCGAGCACGACCTGCTCGGGAACGATGTCGGGCCCGCCCGGCCTGATCGTGACGTCGAGCCCCTCGTCCTCGTAGTAGCCCTCCTCCTGCGCCGCGTAGTAGCCGGCGAACTGCGCCTGCGTCACCCACTTGAGCTGCAGGGTGACCGGATCGAGGTCGCCCCCGGCACTGCCGCCGTCATCGTCGTCTCCGCCGCAGCCCACGACGGCGAGCAGGAGCCCGACCGCGAGCAGCGGCAGGAGCCAGCGCCTGCGCTCCATCCATCCCGTGCCTCCTCCCTCGTGTCGCGCGCCGTACCACGCCGCACGCCGTTCCTTCGTCTCTCACTCGTTTCCTGCGGTCGGCTGCCACCGCGTCGTCAGCGCTCCGCATACGCGACCGCCGCGTAGAACGCGATGCCGAGGACGCTCGCGACGACGATCGCCGCCCACGCCTCTTCGAACGCCGCAGATGCCGACGAAGCGTCGATCTGGATACCGAGCGCATCTGTCGATCCGCCGAAGTAGTCCCCGACGATGGCGCCGATCATCGCGAGTACGGTCGCAACCTTCAAGGCCGCGAAGAGAACGGCAGCGCATTCGGGTCTCGCACCTGCCGGAAGATCTGCACGCTCGCTCGGCCGCGTACGAGCGCATCAGCTCGATCTGCGCGGGCCGGACGGACGTGAGGCCGCGCAGCGTGTTGACCATCACCGGGAAGAAGCAGAGCACGGCGGCGATCGCCATCTTCGAGAAGTCGTGGTTGAGCACGCCGAACCAGTTGTTCGTGATCGGCGCGAAGGCGATGATCGGGATCGCGTTGGCGGCGATCGCGTAGGGCATGATCGCGCGTCCGAGCGGCCGCCAGCGGGCGCAGAGCGAGCGCGCCAGGATCGCCAGCGCTGCAGCCGATGACGAAGCCGCCGAGCGCCTCCTTGAACGTGAACAGCCGGCGTCCGAAGAAGAAGCTGGAAGCTCGCTCGAAGAGCGTCTCGACGATCACCGATCGGCGCCGGCAGCAGGAAGCTGCCGACGTCGAAGCCCGCGCACGTAGCCCTCCCAGATGCGCGATGCCGACCACGAAGACGACGAGCGCCGGGCACCCAGTCGACGAGGCCGCCGGCCGACCGTGCGGCCGAAGCCGCGTGCAGCTGACCTCGACCTGCATCGCTGCTCATCGCGCGAGCCCCTCCTCCGGCGCGAGCAGCTCCGCCTCCGACGTCCTCGGCGCCGCCAGGGTCCGCCGCCGGCTCGCAGCCGGTCGCGGATCTCGGTGACGAGCTCGAAGAAGCGCGGCTGCTCGGGCGTCGTCGGCATCGCGCGGGCAGGGCAGGTCGATGTCGACCACGCGGGTGATGCGGCCCGGCCGCGGCGACATGACGACCACTGCGCCTGGAGAGGAAGACCGCCTCCGAGATGTTGTGCGTGACGAAGACGATCGTGCTGCCGCTGCGCTCCCAGATCTGGAGCAGCTCGAGGTTCAGGCGCTCGCGCGTCATCTCGTCGAGCGCGCCGAAGGGCTCGTCCATGAGCAGGAGCGCCGGCGAGAACGAGAGCGCGCGCGCGATCGAGACGCGCTGCTGCATCCCGCCCGACAGCTGCCAGGGATGGTGGCTCTCGAACCCGCTCAGCTCGACGAGCTCGAGCAGCTCGCGCGACGCGCTCCTGGCGGCGGCGCGCGGTCCCAGCCGATCAGCTCGAGCGGCAGCGCGATGTTGCGCCCGACGGTGCGCCAGTCGTAGAGCACGGCGTCCTGGAAGACCATCCCGTAGTCGCGGTCGAGGCGCGCCTGATGTGGCGCTCTTGCCGTTGACGACGGCACCTGGCCGGCCGTCGGCTGCATCAGGTCGCCGATGACGCGCAGCAGCGTCGACTTGCCGCAGCCAGACGGGCCGATCAGCGAGATGAACTCGCCGGTCGCGCACGTCGAGGTCGATGTCCTGCAGCGCCGTGACGTTGCCCTGCGCCGAACTGCTTGCGTCACGCCCGCGAGCGAGACGACGCGTCCGTGCTGGCGCTCATGCGATGTGCTCCGGCGCGCGTCTCACGACGAGCTTCGCTGCCAGCACCACCGCGAGGAAGAAGGAGATGCCGAGCGCCGCCGCGACCAGGTTCGTCGCCCAGAGGCTGGCCGGCTCGCGCCGTGTAGTACTGGTTGAAGTTGAGGATCGCGCCGCCGAGCCCGTCCTGGATCGACGCGGGCAGCTCGCCGATGATCGCGCCGACGACGCTCGCGGTCGCCGCCACCTTGAGCGCCGCGAACAGGTAGCGGCAGCGAGGCCGGCACCCGCAGCTTCCAGAGGATCTCCCACCGCGCGCCGCGTACGAGCGCATGAGCTCGTGGGCGTGCCGGTCCGCCGACTGCAGGCCGCGCAGCGTGTTGATCACCACGGGGAAGAACGTCAGGTACGCGGCGATGACGGCGACGGCGCCCCAGTCGCGGAGGTCGTGCGGCAGCTTCGGGTTGACCCAGACGACCACCATCGGCGCGATCGCCAGGATCGGGATCGTCTGCGACGCGACGACGTACGGCATGAGGCCGCGCTGGAGCAGGCGCGAGTGCACCAGCACGACCGCGAGCGCGAAGCCGACGAAGGCGCCGAGCAGGAAGCCGGCGAGCGCTTCCTTGGCGGTGAAGAGCGCGGAGTCCCAGAGCACCTCGATGAGCAGCGGCCCGTTTCGGCGGGACGGCTCGAAGAGCTGGCCGACGATGTCGTGGACGTGCGGCAGCGTCCGGTCGTTGACCTGGAAGTCGCCGACCTTCAGCTCCGTCGCCTCGCCGACGGCCTTGAACGCCTTCCCAGAACGCCCACAGCGCGACGAGGACGGCCAGGAACAGTGCGACCTGGCGGAGCGCTGCTCCGACAGCCCCGGGCGGCAGCCGGAACCTCGTCTGCCCGACCGGGCGCTCGGCGCGCGCTTCCACGCTGCTATTCCACCACACCCCTGCGGACAGACCCCGGCGACGGCGCCCGGTCGTGCGGCTGCGGAAAGCCGACGCCCGTCTAAGCTCGCACCGCGATGCCACTCGACCCGAGCCGCACCGTCGCCGACCTGCGCGAGCTACGCGAGCTGACCGGCGACGAGGACGGCGCGCAGCGCGTGGCCTGGACCGAGACCTGGGTGCGCGCCAAGGACTGGCTCGCCGGCAAGCTCGCCGACCTGCCGCTCGAGCACGAGACGGACGAGGCCGGCAACCAGTGGTGGACGCTGCAGCGGGCGGTCGGAGCGCGCCGTGCTCATGGGCGGCCACATCGACTCGGTCCCGAACGGCGGCTGGCTCGACGGGGTGCTCAACCTGGTCGGCGGCCGTCGAGGTGCTCCGCCGCATCGCGGGCGACGGCGATCCGCCGGTCACCGTTCGGCTCGTCAACTGGGCCGACGAGGAGGGCGCGCGGTTCGGCCGCAGCCTGTTCGGCTCGAGCGCCGTCTCAGGGACGATGGCCGACCAGGACGAGCTGCGGAACCGCACGGACGCCGACGGCAACCGGCTCGGAGGACGTCGTCCGCGAGCACGGCGTCGACCTCGACCGTGCGACCGACGCGCACCGGCAGCTGGCCGGCGCAGCCGCCTACCTGGAGCTCCACATCGAGCAGGGCCCGGTGCTCGAGTCGATGGATCTCCCGCTCGGCGTGGTGATCGGCACGTTCGGCGTCGAGCGCTCGCAGTTCACGTGGCGCGGCCAGGCCGCGCACGCCGGCTCGACGCCGATGGACCAGCGGCGCGACGCACTCGCCGGCGCGGCCAAGCTCGCGCTCGAGATCCGCGACATCGCCAAGCGAGCGGGCGGCGGCGCCGTCTGCACCTCGGGCGGCGTCGTCTGCAAGCCGGGCATCGTCACCTCGGTCGTCGAGACGGCGGAGCAGCTCCTCGACCAGCGGCACATGGACGCCGACACGCTCGCGCAGATGCTCGCCGACGCGAAGAGCGCCTGCGAGCGCTTCGCGCAGGAGGAAGACATCGAGGTGACGTGGAGCCGCATCTGGAACATCCAGCCGATCCTCTTCGACGACACGCTGGTCGGCTTCGCCGAGGAGGCGGTGCGCGAGGTCTCCGGGCAGTCGCATCGGCTCCCGAGCGGCCCGCTCCACGACGCCGCCGAGGTTGCGCGAGCCGGCGTTCCGACCGTGATGCTCTTCGTGCAGAGCCTCCGCGGGCTCTCGCACACGAAGCTGGAGGACACGAAGCCCGAGCACCTCGAGCTGAGCGTTCAGGCGCTCGACCGGCTCGCCGCGCGCACCGTGGATTGGGTGGCGAAGGCGGCGTAGCGCGCGCTGTGCCTACTCTCGCAAGACGGAGGGATTGTGAGGTGGCTGATCCCTCTCTCTCCAGAGCAGCTCGTGGAGATTCACCGGATCTTCGAATCCTTTGAGGACTACAGGGCCGACGTCGTTCCACTTGAAGCCCTTGCCGAGAGAGAGTTCGCGCACGGCGTTCGACGCGAGAATTTCACCCGGTTCTGAGGCGTCACAGATGCGGGCGGCAAGCTGCACGGCGGCACCAAAGAGGTCTGTCGGCCTCGGTGACTGGTTCGCCGGCTGCCATCCCGACCCGAACGCGCGGCGGATGAGGCAAGCCCGGTGTTTGTTCCTCGAGCTGCTGCTGAATCTCCACCGAACATCGGGCAGCACCGACAACCGACTGGAAGCAGGCCATTATTCCGTCGCCAGTGTGCTTGACCTCGTGACCGGCCGCTCTGTGCAGCGCCTCGCGAACGATCGAGTTGTGTGCTCGCAGGATCTCCATCGCCTTATCGTCGCCGAGTTCCTGAGTCAGGCTTGTCGATCCCTCTAGGTCTGTGAACAGGATTGCGCGTAGACCGCTGTTGGCGATCGGCTCACCCGGATCCGGCTCCTCGATTCTTCCGAGAAAGTTTGTGACCCGCTGAGGATCGACTTCGACAATCCGGCTTGCAACGAGCCCGTGAGATTCGCGGTGCACCCTCTCCGCTGCCTCCTTGCTGGGTGCATCGATCAGGCAGAATCCCGCGCCCGCATTGGGGTCGAACCAGTACGTGATGTACCTCACTCCGTACTTGTCCTGGACCTCAAGATCCCGAATGTGTGCCTCAGCGACCTGCTCGGGGGTCACGCCGGGCAGTTCATGGCGATCCATGAAAAGTGGCACCGTCCTAGTCTAGGAGTGCTCCATGGACTGGCGCAGCGACCGCACTTTTGACTGCGTGCGCTATCAGTGACATACTGCGCTATCAGTGACTGAGGACGAGGAACCCACAGCCGTTCACCGTCCCGCTGCCGCCGCCTCCCGGGTTCGCGCCCGGCGAGGACGTGCTCTACGTGCGCGGCCGCGAGCCGAAGTCGCGCGACCACGAGGACATCATGCTGCGCCGCGTCCCGCGTGACGCGGCGCACCGCTTCCGCGGTGCGGCCGGCGCGCGCGGCCTCACCCACGGGCAGTACCTCGCGGCGCTGGTCGCGCTGCACGAGGCGATGCGGACGCTCGCCGACGGCGGCGACGGGCGGCTCGCTGCCGAGCTCGACCGCCTCGGTCTGAGCACCGTCTCGATCTAGCCGGTTCGCCGGCCGAGCACGGGCTCACGCCAGCGCGAGCGGTTCTCGCTCGCGAACCGAACCGTCACGACCGTCACGAGCGCGAGGCCGACGCCGACGGCCACGTCGCCGAGGCTGAACGCGATCCCGCCGGCCACGAGCGGATCGGGCACGCCGTCGACCGACGGCCACAGGAGGAGCGCGGCGACGTTCCCGAGTGCACCGCCGAGGACGATGCCGCCGGCCGCTGCCATCGCTCGCGAGCGCGTCAGCATGATCGCCGCCGCCCAGCACGCCGCCGAGGACGAGCGCGACGAGGGCGTAGCCGCGCGGATCGTGGATGCGCCGCCACTGGCGCCTGCCGCGATCGCCCACTGCGTCTGGACGAGGTCGGCCGCGACCACGAGCGCCGTGGTGAGAGCGAGCGCGCCGCTGCTGCGGATCACCGGCGCGGCGCCCCCGACTCCATGCGGTCGACTCTACGCCGCGATGCGGGAAGCTACCTGCGCATCGAGGCTCGCCCTCGTGCGGTGCGTCAGAAGACGCGCACGAGCACGACGCCCGCCGCGACGAGGCCGATTCCCGCCAGCCGGCCCGGCGTCACCGGGTTCTCGTCGAAGCCGACCCAGCCGAAGTGGTCGACGAGGAGGGAGGCAACCGACTGGCCCGCCAGGATGACGGCCACCAGCATCGCGGCGCCGAGCCTCGGTGCGGTGACGACGCTGCCGAGCACGTAGAAGGCGCCGAGCAGGCCGCCGACCCACACCCACCACGGCGCGCCCGTGACCCGGTCGGCCGACGGCAGTCCGCGCACGAACACGAGCGTCACGACGAGCAGTGCCAGCGTGCCCACCGTGAACGACACGAGGCTCGCCCGTACCGGGCTGCCGAGCCAGGTCGCCAGCTGCGCATTGATGCCGAACTGGAACGGGAGCATCACACCGGCGAAGAAGCCGAAGGCGATGAACGGCAGGATTGCCACCGCCTGTCTTTCAAGGAAGAATCGGCGTTTCCCTGCCGCTCCCGAGGAGGCTCGATGCTCACCTTCGGCGTCACCGTCCTTCCCGATCCGCCCTTCTCACGGTTCTTCGAGCTGATGGAGGAGACCGAGCGCCACGGCTTCGAGTACGGCTGGACCTACGACTCGCACATCCTCTGGCAGGAGTCGTACGCGACCCTGCCGGTCGCGGCCGAGCGAACCGAGCAAGCTCAAGCTCGGGCACTTCGTCACCAATCCGGGCATCCGCGACCCGACGGTGACCGCGAGCTGGTACGCGACCATGCACGACCTCTCCGAAGGCCGCATGGTCATGGGCATCGGCCGCGGCGACTCGTCACGCCGGGTGGTCGGCCTCAAGCCGGTCAAGGTGGCCGAGTTCGAGGCGCGCTGCCGAATGATGAAGGACCTGATGAACGGCCGGCCGGTCGAGTGGAACGGCAAGGAGCTGCACCTGAAGTGGGCGCGCACCGACCTCCCGGACATCCCGATGTGGATCGCCGGCTACGGCCCGAAGGCGCTCGCCGTCGCCGGGCGCGTGGCGGACGGCGTCATCATCCAGCTCGCCGACCCGCAGATCATCCAGTGGATCATGGACACCGCCCGCGAGGCGGCTGAGGAGGCCGGTCGCGACCCGGCCGAGCTCAAGTGCATCGTCGGCGCGCCCGGTCACATCTCCGACGACCTCGCCGCCGCCCGTGAGCAGGTGCGCTGGTTCCCCGCGATGGTCTCGAACCACGTCATGGACCTGATCGAGCGCTACGGCTGGGAGTCCGAGATCCCGGCCGCGCTCACGGACTTCGTCAAGGCGCGCAAGTTCTACGACTACAAGGACCACAGCCGCGTCGGCGCCGCCCACGGAGAGTTCGTGACCGACGAGATCTGCGACCGTTTCTGCGTCCTCGGCAACGTCGAGCAGGCGACCGCGAAGCTGCGCGAGCTCGAGGCGGTCGGCGTCGACCAGTTCAACATCTATCTGATGACCGAGGGCCAGCAGGAGACGCTCGCCGCGTACGGCAGCGAGATCATTCCGGCCTTCTCGGGCGTCTCGGCCTGAGCTGCGTTCATCCAGGGCCGGCGGGGTCTTGCCGGCGGCCCGCCGCGGCCTGCGGGAGCGCAGGATTCAGGAGCGCTGCGAGTGGAGAGAATCGTTCGATGACCACCTCCGTCGCGGACGTCGGCTCGACCGCCAAGCGTGCTGCGCGTAGCGAGGAGATCGGCTGGCTCGCTCGCCTCGGTCTCGTCGCCATGGGCGTCTCCTACGGGCTCGTGGCCGTGCTGGCGATCCTGCTCGCGCTCGATCACGGCGGCAAGGCCACTGACCGCCAGGGAGCGCTACAGACGCTGGCGAAGGACGGATTCGGCCGCGCTGTCGTGATCATGCTGGCCGTCGGCTTCGCCGCGTACGCGGTCTGGCGCGTGGCGCAGGCGATCTTCGACCGCGGCGGCGAGGGGACGAAGCCGAAGGGCCTGGCCAAGCGGGCCGGCTACCTCGGCCGGGCGCTCATCTACGCCGGGCTTTGCTTCACGGCCGTCAGCGTGCTCATGGGTGCAAGTGGCTCGAGTAGCGAGAAGAAGGAGGCCGCCTGGGTGCTCGACTGGCCTGCGGGCCGCCTCATCGTCGCCGCCGTGGGTGTCGGCTTCCTGATCGCAGCTGGCTGGAACGTCGTCCGTGGGCTCCTCCGCAAGTTCAAGAAGCAGCTCGACATGTCCTCGATGAGCGAGACCACCGAGAAGGCCGTCTCCTCTGTTGCCCTCGTCGGCCTGCTGGCTCGCGGCGTCGTCTTCGGCCTCATCGGTGTCTTCCTGGTCAAGGCGGCCTGGGAGTACGACCCGCAGGAGGCGATCGGGGTCGACGGCGCCTTGCGCAAGGTCGTCGCCCAGAGCCACGGCGAGCTGCTGCTCGGTGTCGTCGCCGCCGGGCTGCTGGCCTTCGCCGTCTACTGCCTCGTTCAGGCGCGCTACCGGCGCGTTTAGCGCCGGAGCTCCAGGACCATCCGCCCCTTGCCGTCGCCCGGCTCGTAGTCGCGGTAGCCGAGGCGCTCGTAGAGCCGCTTCGCCGGGTTCCCGGCATCGACGCTCAGGGCGATGCGCGCCAGCCCCTGCCTCCGGCCGTGCTCGTGCAGCGCCTCCATGAGGGCCCCGCCGATGCCGCGGCCGCGCGCGCGACGGATGACCGCGACCGCCAGCTCCGGCGTCTCGGGGTCGATGTAGCCGTCGCCGTGCTCCTCCTCGGTGAAGAGGCGATACCAGGCGGCACCGAGCGGACGACCGTCCGCCTCGGCCACATAACCGGCATCGCCCGGACGGCCCCAGTCCCGGTGGTAGAGCGTGAGCTCCGAGCTGCGCAGCAGCAGCGGTTGCGCCAGTCGCAACGGGCGGAGCAGCGGGCGCCACAGCGCCGCGGTCACCAGCATCGTGCGCAGGAAGGGGAGGTCGTCTTGGCCGAGCTCACGGATGACCGACGGCTCGCTCATCCGTGCTCAGCTGCAACCGAGGCGCGAACGCGCCTTCTGGCGTCGGAGAAGCGGATCGCCTCGTAGGCGATGAGAGCAGCGGCGACCGCGGTCACGAGCCCGAGCATGACGAGCGAGTCGAGCTCGCGCGAGACCGGGATCAGCGCTACCAGCACGATCGCCGCCACGAGCCGCTGGCGGTTGAGCGTCTGCACGTTCCGGAGCCGGAAGGCGACATGGGCGAGCAGGTACAGAGCAGCGCCGCCGCACAGGGCTACGGCCGGGACCGTGCTGAGTGGTTCATCGAAGTCTCCCAGGGTCTTCTTGATGCCGACGGAGAGGAAGACGATCCCGGCGACCATCGGGAGGTGCAGGTAGCTGTACGAGTCGCGTGCCATGCGAGCCTGCGCGGCCCCTTCGGCCGCCCGCAGGTGTCGCTCGGCGACAATGGCCACGACGTCGAAGTACGCCCACCACAACGCGGCCGCGAGCGCGACGCCGAGGACCGCGGCGAGGATCAGGCCGGTGTCGAGGTCGAGGCCCGCCGCACCGACGCCAAGCGCAACGATGGACTCACCGAGGGCGATGATGACGACGAGTGCGTGTCGCTCGGCGAAGTGGCCAGGGGCGAGGCGCCAGCCGCGACCCCGGCCGAAGAGCGGGCCCGCCAGGTCGACGGCGACGGCAATCGCCCAGACGCCGGCCTGTTGCGGGCCGTCGAGGCCGCTCGCTACGACGAGCAGCGCCGTTCCCGCGAGCGACCCGGCAGCGAGTCGCGCGATCGCGCCGAGGAGGTCCGGATCGCCCCGTCCCGCGAGGGCGTAGAGACCGAGGTGAGCGATCCGGACCAGCCCGTAGGCGATCGCAAACGTGAGGGCGTACGAGTCGAACGCCTCGGGAACCGCGAGCGAGGCGACCAGCATCGCGGCCATCGCCCCGAACATCACGAGGCGCACGAATACCGCCTCCGGGTCGACCATGTTCGTCAGCCACGCGTACGCGGTCCAGGCCCACCAGAGCAGCGCCATCACGAGCGCGCCTCGAATCAACCCGGCCCACGTGGGATCGTCGGCGACGAGCGCGGTCACCTGGGTGATCGCGAAGACGAAGACCAGGTCGAAGAACAGCTCGAGCGGCGTGACCCGCTCCTCGCCCTCCGCGCGCGTGTGGACGCTGGTCGCCACGGCTAGGTGGCTCCGCGGCGCGGTCGCAACGCTGGGCCTGCGCGGTCAGAGAGAGCGATTGCGTGACACTAGCCCTCAGGCGAGGGTCTACCGGCGGCGTGACCGGGTGAGCGGACGCGACGCCCTGCTGCTCTGGCAGCTGTGAGGCTTTGTGACCCGGCTGTGAGGCCGCTGTGAGGGGCCGCGGCGATGCTCGACCGATGACGAGGTTCGGCTTCACGGCGGCACTGATGGCACTCCTGGCGGCGACGCTCGCCGGCGCGGCGGAGGCGAAGCGCCACCGGCCGACGGACGCACCGCCGGCACGCCTGTCTCGCAGGTCGCGCCGAACGCGATCCAGGTCTTCAACGACTACGTGGCGCCGCCGCGTGCGCACGCCTCCGCGCGGGCGGTCGTCCACTACGTCGCCGTCGGCATCGACGCGCCGCCGCTGAACGACGACGACGCCGACGGCGTTCCGGACTACGTCGAGCGCGTCGGCGAGGCGGCGGACGCCGCCGATCGCCTACTACGAGCGGCGCGGCTTCGCCCGCATCCTCGCGGACGCCGGTGGGCCCGACACCCGGCCGGACATCTACATCTCCCGCTTCGCGGCCGGCTACTTCGGCGTCGCGTTCCCGGCCGCGTCGGCCCGCGAAGGAGCCTTCGTCGCCGTCTCCAACGCGCTCGATCCGAGCCCGACCCGCAGCTTCGGCAGCCTGTTCGGCACGGTCGCGCACGAGCTCTTCCACCTGGTGCAGTTCTCGTACTTCCGGCCGACGGCCGATCCCGAGCTTCCGGGCTGGGCGCTCGAGGGCATGGCGGCGGCGATGGAGAGCTGCGTGTATCCCGAGCTCGAGGACATCGTCTCGTCGCTTCAGCTCCGTCGCTGGTTCGAGGCCCCGCAGCGCAGCATCACCGCTGCAGAGCTACGGGTCACAGCTGCTCTGGCGGTTCTTGGACGAGCGGTGGCCGCGGGTCGCGCCTGCCTACCTACGCCGTGCGGCGGCAACTCGTGGCGGCGGGCGCGCGCGGGCGCTGCGCGCGACCTACGAGGGCGTGACCGGACAGCCGTTCGCGCCGGTCTTCGGCCGCTTCGCGGTTTGGGCATGGGAGCGGTACGGCGATCGTCTGAAGCCAACGAGCATGCCCGGCCTCGGAACGCCGGCAGCGGCACACAGTGGCACCGCTCGGAATCGACTACCTGCGGGTGCCGAGGGCAGCCCGGACGGTGTCGGTCGAGTTCACGGGCGCGGCGGGCTGCCGTCACCCTGGCCCACGAGCTCGCGAGCGAGGAGCCCGGTCAGCCGCCGCTGATCCGCCGCCTGCCGGCGCGGGAGCGGGCCGGCGGTCTCACCTTTCGGATCCCGACGCGGCTTGCGGCTCGCGGCAACTTCGCAGCCCCCACCCTGATCGTCGCCAACGGCAGCACCGTCCGCGCTGTCCACTACCAGCTCTCGGTTGCGTAGCTCAGCTCGGAACGGTTAGGGGCTGTCAGCTCGGTGGGGGCCGGCGCCCAGCGACGCGAGCTGCTCACTTGCGTGGCGTTCTGCGACGACGTAGCCGAGCTCCGCCGCGATCGAGGCAGCTTGCTCGAGCCGCACGACCGCGGCGGCGCGGTCGCCGATGAGCTCGCTCGCGTCGGCGGCCTGCAGCAGCATGTCCGCAACGAGCGCGGCGGTGCTCCGCATGAGGAGCCCGTCCGTCCTGTCGAGCAGCCGCCTGGCGGACTCAGCGTCGCCCCTTCGCGCCGCGAGCGTGGCCGAGACGATGTCGCGCCACGTGGCGCCAGCCGTCGACGCACTCGCCCGCTCGACGTCGCGGCCCGCGCCAGGAAGCACGCGGCCTCGTCGTCCCGCCCGCTGCCGCGTCAGCACCAGCGCCAGGCGCCACGCGGCGTTCACCATGCTGAACCGGTCGTCGAGCGCGTCGAGCGCTCGATCGCACTCGCGCAGGATGGGCTCGGCGGCCTCGAGGTCACCGGCGATGATCTCGACGTCCGCGAGGTTGATCAGGTCGGCGGCGGCGTCTGGCGGAGGCCGAGCTCGACGAAGATCCCGTTGCTCTCGGCGACCAGCCGCCGTCCCTCGTCGAACTCGCCCTCCATCGCCCGCAGGATTGCCGAGCGCGCCGAGCGCGGAGGCGTACGCGAACGCGAGTCGGCGGAGGTCGAGCGACGTCTGGACGATCTGCCTGGCCTCGTCCATCGGCCACGGCCCGCGGCGCACGAGGACGTAGAGCCAGCTCACGGCCGAGCCCTCGACGGCTGCGCGACGCCGGCTGCGCGGGCGTGTCGACCGCCGCGCGGCAGTACGACTCGGTCGTCGAACCGCCCAGGTCGGCGTACCGCTCCGCAGGCCTGGTAGGCGACGATATGCGCGTACGCGAGCGCCTCGTGGTCCCCTGCCGCCTCGAGCAGCGGGTATCGCCTCGTCCATCTCGGCGATGATCTCGTCGGTCGATGGCGTGCCGCCACCGCCCCAGAGCCCGATGAAGCGGCGGGCGACGAGAAGGCGCGTGCGCGCCAGCGTGTCCGTCGGGATCGAGCCCGCGTCGGCGGCGTCGAGGACGCGCCGGGCTTCCTCGTGGTCGTCCAGCGATGCGAGCGCGTTGGCGAGCTCGGGTGCGAAGGCGATTCGCTCGGGCGCGTCGGGCGGCAGGAGCGCCTGGGCACGGCCGAGCAGCTGCGCCGCCCCGCGGACGTCGAGCTCGCCGTTCCTGCGCGAACGCCGGCAGCCGCCAGGCGCTTCGCCGCCGCGTGTGCGAGGCCTGCGAGGTCCGGTGCCCCGGGGTCGACGTCCGCGGTCGCGCGGTACGCCGCCTCCAGGTGGTAGCCGACCAGCTCGTCCGCGTCCATGCCTGCCGCTGACGCCCGCTCGTCCAGGACGGCCGCGATCGCCTGGTGCAGCGCGGCGCGCCGGCGCTTCGGGATCCCCGCATAGGCCTCGTCACGGACGAGCACGTGGCGAAACGCCCCAGGTTTCCTCGCCGAAGGCGCCGGGCGCCTCGGGCTGCGACGAGATCGCGCCGGGCGAGCGACGCGCAGCGCCGGGTCGCGCGTCCGCTCGCACGAGCGCCTGCAGCAGGTCGACGGGCGAAGCGCTGGCCGCAGACCGCCGCCGCCTGGGCAACCTCGCGCTCGCGCTCGTCGCAGCCGGTCGAGCCGCGCCGCGAGCAGCGCATGAATCGAGTCGGGAATCGCGGCCTCCGTCGCCCTTCGAGCGCGGCTGCCAGCAGCTGCTCGAGGAACAGCGGGTTGCCCGGCGGCCGACGCCAGGATCGAGCTCCGGACGCTCGTCGTCGACGGCAGCATCCGCGGCGAGCGTGTCGAGCAGCGCTTCGGCTTCGTCGGGCCGGCAGCGGCTCGAGCAGGATCGTCGAGGCATTCAGCCGTCCGCCCGCCCACTCCGGCCGCGTCTCGAGGAGATCGGGGCGAGCCAGCGCGAGCAGGAGGATGGGCCCGCGCGCGAGCTCGGCGATGTGCTCGACGAGGTCGAGCAGCGGCGGGGACGCCCAGTGGAGGTCCTCGAGCACGAGGATCACCGGCTGCGACGCCGGGCAGCGTCTCCACCAGGCGGCGAGTTGCCCAGGCCGTCTCCTCGACCGGGACGCCTGGCCCGGCCGTTCCCACCGAGGCCGCGGCGATCGCCGTCGCGACCGCCTCACCGTCACGCTCGCCCGCGAGCACGCGCGCGACCCAGCGGCCGAGTCGGCCCCGGCCACGCGCGCAGAAGGCGTCGCGGAGCGGTGCGAACGTCGGCGCGGTGCCGGACGTCGGGTGTGCGCGCGACGAGGCAGGTCGCCGAGCCGCCGAGCGCCTGGCCACGACCTCGCGCGCGAGGCGGGTCTTGCCGACGCCGGGCGAGCCGAACACCGTGACGAGGCGGGCACGGCCGTCCCGAATCGCGCGTCGGAACGCCGCGATCGATCTCCGTCGAGCTCGTCCTCACGGCCGACGAGCGGCGTCTCGAAGCGGCGGACCACCGGGTCGGCGTCGTCGAGCACGCGCATCGATCGCGTGGCCGCCGGCGCGCGGCTCGCCGCGGACGGCGTGCCGGACGAGGCGCCAGGTGCGGTCGGCCGCGAGCAGGTCGAGGCGGGCGCGGCGGCGAGCATCCGGTCGGCCTCCTCGAGCGGGGCGCCCGGAGACGAGCGGGCGTCCCGCCGCCGGATCGCCGGTGATCACGTCACCGGTGGCGACGCCCGCGCGGACGACGAGGCCGTGCGGAGCGCAGCGCGCACGCCGCCTGGACGGCTCGGAACGCGTCGTCCTCACGTGCGGCTGGGACGCCGAAGATGCCCGAGCACGCGGGTGTCGGACGTCCGTCCGGGCTCGCCGCCGTGGTCGCCGAGCGCGATGGCCGCATCGCGCTGAAGGCGGCGAAGCTCGCTCGCGGCGCGCTTCCGGATCCTGTGCCGTCGACGGCGAGTTCGGCGAGCAGGATCGTCACCGTCTTGCGCGCCTCCTGACGCGGGCTGCCCGCGGCTCGGCTGCTGGCGACGGTGCCGGCGCGGCAATGCGCCGCGTCGTGGTTCAGGATCGACGGCTGCAGCTCCTGTAGCTCGACGCCGGGCTCGGCGCCGAGCTCCTCGACGAAGCGTCGCCCGGGTCGACGCGTACGCCTCGAGCGCGTCCGCCTGGCGGCCCGAGCGGTAGAGCGCGAGCAAGAGCTGCGCGCGAAATCGCTCCCGAAACGGATGGTCGCGCGACGAGCGCCTCGATCTCCGGCAGGACCACCGCGTGGCGACCGAGCGCCAGCTGTGCGTCGTTGCGGAGTTCCAGTGCACTCGAGGCGCAGCTCCTGCAAGTGCGAAGCCGCAGCAGCCACGGGCCCGTCAGCGAGATCTGCGAGCGGGTCGCCGCGCCACAGCGCGAGCGCCCTCGTCGAGCAGCGCAACGGCCTCGGTCGGGGCTGCGGACCGCGCCTGCCTCGAGGAGGGTGCGGAAGCGGTCGAGGTCGAGCTCGCCCGGCTCGACACGCACGAGGTACCCGGGTGCCCGGGTGACGAGCCGGTCGCCGAGCTCCCGACGCAGGCGCATGACGTGGTTCTGGAGCGACCCGGTCGCCGACGCTGGCGGATCGTCGCCCCAGACGACGTCGACGAGCTGCTCTGCGGCGACGACCCGGTTCGCATGCAAGAGGAGGGCTCCGACCACCGAGCGCCGCTTGACGCCGCCAAGCGGGAGCGCCCGCTCGCCGTCGCGGATCTCCAGCGGGCCGAGAATCCGAAACTCCACACCGGCACCAAACCACCGGCGTCGCCGCGCGGTCAACCTTGCTCGGTGCCCGCCGGCTGCCTGCGCTACTTTCGCGTTGCCGTGGACGCGTCCGAGCTCCAGCGCAAGGCCGACCTCGCCGAGTTGCTGTTGCACGTGGCGCGGGAGCTCGGCGAGACGCTCGAGCCCGAGCGGGTCTACGACCGCTTCCACGAGCTCCTCCGCGACGCGGTCGAGCACGACGGCATCGTCGTCTCCACCTACGACGAGGCCGACGGACTGATCCGCTGCGAGTACGCGTGGGTCGAGGGCAACCGCCTCGACCCGACGCTGCTACCGCCGCTCGAGATCAACCGCGAGGGCGGCGGCATGCAGAGCCAGGTGATCCTGACGGGCGAGCCGCTGCTCGCGAACGACGTCGCCGAGCGCGTGCAGGACGAGGGCGGGACCTACTACGACGTCGACCGCGAGGGCACGATCCGCAAGCTCCCGGACTCGGGCCCGCCGGCAGGTCCGCGCGGCCATGATGGTGCCGGTGCGGCATGAGGGCCGCGTCGTCGGCGTCGTCCAGCTGATGAGCGACCACGTCGAGTACGCGCCGGAGCACGTCGAGCTGCTCGAGGCGCTGGTGGCGCAGATGAGCGCCGCCGTGCACAACGCACGCCTGCGCGCCGAGCGTGCGCAGCTGGCCATCGCCGAGGCTGCAGCCCGGGCCGTCGCCGACGAGCGTGAGCAGGCCGCGCACGTGCTCGACGCGGTCGGCGACGGGATCTTCCTGATCGACCACGGCGGCGTCGTCCGCTTGTGGAACCGGGCCGCCGAGCTCGTCACGCGCCCACCGGCCTTAGACATCGTCGGCCGAGCCACGCGGCCGAGGTCGTTCCGCAGTGGGAGCAGCTCTTCGCTCGAGATCCCGGTCGCCGCCGCGGCGCGCGACCGCGGACGGTGACGCTGCCGGCGTCGGTCGGCGAGCGCGAGCTCTGGCTGTCGATCGTCGCGGTGCAGTCCGGCGACGGGATCGTCTACGCGTTTCGAGACGTCACCGTCGAGCAAGCCCTCGAGGAGGCGAAGAGCGACTTCATCGCCACGATTTCGCACGAGCTGCGCACGCCGATGGCCGCGGTGTACGGCGCCTCGATGACGCTGCTGCGTCGAGGACGTCGAGCTGGACCCCGAGCGGCAGCAGGAGCTGCTGCGGATGATCGCGACCCAGGCCGCGCGCCTCAGCCAGATCACCGAGGAGGTGCTGCTCACCAACCAGCTCGACCGAGGCACCGTCTCGCTGCGCAGCGAGCCGGTCGACGTGGGCGACGTCGTCCGCCAGGCGATCGAGGCGATCAAGTCCCAGCACGCAGGCGAGGCGGACGTGCAGCTCGAGCTGGCCGGCAGCGCACAGGCGTCCGGAGACGCCGACCGCATCCAGCAGGTGCTCGTCAACCTGATCGACAACGCTCTGAAGTACGGCGGCCGCGATCGGGTCGGCGTACGGGTCGAGGCCGAGAACGGCGTCGTCCGCATCTCCGTGTCGGACGCCGGTCCCGGGATCTCGTTCGCCGACCAGCAGCGCATCTTCGAGAAGTTCTTCCGCGCCGACCCCCAGCTTCGCCGCGCCCCGGGGGGCACGGGCCTCGGTCTCTACATCGCGCGGGAGCTGGTCGAGCGCATGGAGGGCCGCCTCCGCGTGACGTCGTCCCCGGGTTCGGGCGCGACCTTCGTGGTAGAGCTGCCTGCAGCGAACGCGTAGTCGACGAGGTTCCTCCTCGGCGGAGCCGAGGCTCCGCCGAGGAGGAAAGGGACGGGTTACGCGTGTCCGATGCGCCGGCGGCCGGCGAACGCGAAGGCTGCGCCGGTGATGGCGAGCAGCACTGCGCCGCCGATGGCAACCGCGTCGGGGCTGGGTGCCTCGAGCGTCCAGCCGTCCGCGTCGGCGAGCGGTGCGACCGGCGCAGGAGCAGGCGTGCCGAACGGCACCGAGCGGTCGTCCGGGCTGAGACCAACATCCGGCGCCTGCGAGACCGGCAAGCCGCGGTCGTCCGGGCTCAGGCCAACCTCAGGTGCCGGTGCCGAGAGCGGCACGGCACGGTCGTCCGGGCTGAGGCCGGGGTCCGGCACCGACGTGACCGGGAGTCCGCGATCGTCCGGGCTGAGGCCGACAACCGGGGCCGGTGCGGAGAACGGCACGGCCCGGTCGTCCGGGCTCGGTGTGATGTCCGGGTGGGCGGTCGCGAAGGGCACCGCGCGGTCGTCCGGCGCGATCTGCGGTGCCGGGGAGAACGCGACGCCACGGTCGTCCGGCCCAGGAGTGATCGCCGGATGGCCGGTCGCGAAGCCGACTGCCCGGTCGTCCGGGCTGACTGCGACCTGTGCGACGCCCGGGGAGCTGTCGAAGACGATGGACTCGGCGGGTGATGCAGCGGCTCCGCTGGCGAAACCCGCCGCCGCGGTTGCAGCCACCGCCAATACCAGCGCCTTTTCCCTCAACCCGTGGGCGTCCACGTCGTCCATCGCGCTCTCGAGCGCTGTGCGGTCGAAGGTGAGCTGCACGCGATCGGCGCCGCCCGCCTGCTGCAGGAGGCGTGCGAGGTCGTCGTGCTGCCATGAGATCGCCACGCTCCGCGTCTCGACGGCCTTCCCTTCGGGGGTGAAGCTGGTGAGGTCGACAAGGAGCTCGGGGGGCTCGTCGGCTGCGAGCGCCTTTTCGATCTCGTCACGGGCGAGGACTGCCGTCAGACCGGCCTCGACCGGCCCGTCGGCGATCACTGCTCGTGCGGTGAGGGCGTCCATAGACGCCTCCTTTCCGAGTATCGGCGTCGGGGTCGGCGCCGCGCTTTCATATGGCTTGACGCCGGAGCAGGCCACGATCTTCCCACGTTCGCTGCAAGGCTTACAAGCGGTGCCTCGCTGGGTTCTGAGAGCAAACGTCGTCAAGCGCCTCACGCCGCTGGAAGGGGCGCCGGGCCGGACGGTCTACGGACACGGTGCCGTTCGCATCGAGCGCGCGGACGAAACGCTCGTGGTCAGGCCCGCCTTCGGCATCGCGCACGAAGCCGAGTACACGCACGTCCATCTCGAGCCGCTGCTCCACGAGCTCGCCCGTGACCGGCTCGTCGGGGTGGTGCTCGTCCGCCTCGGCGGGTTCGCGGTCGGCGTCTTCGAGGGTGAGCGGCTGCTGGCCTCGAAGGTCGGCACGCGCAACGTCCACGGCCGCCACCGCGCGGGTGGCTCCTCCGCGAACCGCTTCCGGCGACGACGAGAGGGTCAGGCCCGCGAGCTCGTCCAGGCCGCCGCCGGCCACGCCGCCCGCGTGCTCTCGCCGTACAGCGACCGGCTCGACGCCGTCGCGCTGGGCGGCGACCGTTTCGCCATCCGCGACACGCTCGCCGCGCGGCGCGAGCTGACCGAGCTCGCCGAGCGTGCGCTGCCCAGGTTTCTGACGGTGCCCGATCCTCGCCGCGCGGTGCTGGAGCGCTCGATCCAGGACGTCTACGCGGCGGAGGTCGCCGAGGAGGACGGCCCCGGCGGCGGGGAGTGATCGGCAGTGTCGAGCAGCAGTCCCATCTCGACCAGGTCCCAGAGCTCGCCGCTTCCGCGGCGCATGTGGCTGATGCGCCGCCCCTCTTCCGTGAATCCGAACTTGCGGTACAGGGCGATGGCCGCGTCGTTGTGCGGGAAGACGCTGAGCGACAGCTTGTGCAGCCCCTGCGCGCGGGCCCAGTCGATCGCGGCCGCAACGAGCGCGCTGCCCACGCCCTTTCCGCGCCAGTCGTACGCGACCAGCATCCCGATCTCGCCGCATCCGAACCAGGCCGGTGAGATGTTGATGAACCCGACGACCTCGTCCGCCCCGACCGCGACCAGGGTTCCGTCCAGCCGCCAGCCCGCCGCCCGCTGCTCGACGTCCACGGGCGGCTCGGTCGCGATGCCGTCCCGCTCCTCCGCCACCGCCGCAAAGAGCAGCGCGAGAGGACGCCGATCGCTGTCCTCCGCGGCCGAACCTCGACAGCCCCGACAGGCACGCCCCGATTCTCGTGCAGCGAGCACGGCCGTGGGGCGAAAGGCACGGGTCGGTCCCGGTGGCGACGGCAGGCCGCCGCCACCGGTGACAGACCCTCCCTTCTCCGGTCCCCTCGATGTCGCGACGATGTCGCGACGAGCAATCGACAGACCAAGGTGCGCAGTACCGGCGAAGCCGAGCTTGCTCGGCGAAAGCCACACCGCGCGAAGCCGCGTCTGACCTGACGGCCTACGCGCCTCGGCCGCTTCGAGGAAAAGGGGGAGCTCGAGGGGGGACGCAGTCACCCTTCGAATAGAGCGAGCCCTGCCGCCGCTAGAACTGTCCCGCCGGCCGCAGCGTCCGGCGGCGGCACGGCGAGCGGTCTCCACTGACCCCAGCCGTTCGCCCGTAGTCGCGTGACGAGCGGTCAGTATCTGTTCGTGGACGAGCACGCGCTTGCAGTCCTGGAGTACCCGGCGATCGTCGAGCGGCTCGCGGCCGCGGCGGCGACCGAGCACGGCCGTGAGCTCGCGCTCGCGCTGCTGCCGTCGCCGGACGCGTCCGAGGTGGAGCGCCGCCAGGCCCTGACGGCCGAGGCGCTCGCGCTCTTCGAGGAGTCGCTCGAGCCGGCCCTGGCCGGGCTCTCGGACATTCGCGCCCCGGCGGCGCACGCCGAGCTCGGCGGCACGCTGACGCCGCACGCGCTCGCCGCGATTGGGCGTTCCGTGCGCATTGGCGTGCGCGCAGCGGCCGCCGTGGAGGAGCACCGCGAGCTCGCGCCGCTGCTCGCCGACGTCTGCGCGCCGATCGACCGCGGCCTGGACACGCTCGCCGACGCGATCGAGCGCGCCGTCGAGGAGGACGGCAGCGATCTCCGCGACACCGCCTCGCCGCGGCTGCGCAAGCTGCGCGGGGAGCTGCGGACAGGCAAGGGGCGCGTGGCCGAGGAGCTTCGCCGGCTCGCCCGCGGGTCGGAGCTCAGCGAGCACCTGCAGGAAGACTTCGTCACCGAGCGTGGGGGACGGCCCGTGCTCGCCGTCCGGGCCAGTGCCCGCGGCAAGGTGCAGGGGATCGTCCACGACTCCTCGAGCTCGGGCCAGACGCTCTTCGTGGAGCCGTTCGCAATCGTCGAGCTCAACAACCGGCTCTCGGAGACCGCGAGCGCCGAGCGCGAGGAGGTTGAGCGGATCCTTCGCGAGCTGTCCGGCCAGGTGGGCGACGTCGTGCGCGAGCTCGTTGCCCTCGTCGAGGCGACGGCCCGTCTCGACCTCGCGCTCGTGAGCGCCGCCGTCTCGCGCGGCTGGCGAGGAGCCCCGGTGACCGTGGCGGACGAGGTTGCGCTTCTCGGGGTGCGACACCCGCTGCTCCCCTCCGGCGCAGCGGTGCCCATCGACCTCGACCTCGGCGGGCTGCGCGCCCTCGTGATCAGCGGCCCGAACACTGGCGGCAAGACGGTCGCCCTCAAGACGCTGGGGCTGGCGGCGCTCGTCCACCAGGCCGGGCTGCGCCCACCCGCCGACCGGGCCACCTTGCCAGTGTTCGATCAGGTGCTCGCCGACATCGGCGACGAGCAGTCGATCGAGCGGAGCCTCTCGACCTTCTCCGGTCACCTGAGCAATCTGGTCACGATCCTCGCGTCCGCGACCGCTCGCTCGCTCGTCCTCGTCGACGAGCTCGCCTCCGGCACGGATCCGGTCGAGGGGGCAGCCCTCGCGCAGGCGTTGCTCGCGCGCCTGGCCGGGCAGGCGCGGCTGACGGCCGTGACGACCCACTACCCCGAGCTCAAGGAGTGGGCGAGCGCGGTGGACGGCGTCGCCAACGCCGCGACCGGCTTCGATCCGGACACCCACGAGCCGCTCTACCAGGTCGCGCTGGGGCGCCCCGGGACGTCGCACGCGCTGCGGATCGCGGCGAGGCTCGGGCTCGACGACGGCCTGGTCGCCGACGCCCGCGGCCGGGTGGCGCCGGAACGCCTCCGCATCGAGGACCTGCTCGCCGAGGCCGAGGGTGCAGAGCGAGCGGCGGCCGGGGAGCGCGAGGTCGCTGCGGCCGAGCGCCGGGACGCCGAGGAGGCAGTGAGGCGCGTCGAGAGTCGCGAGCGCGAGCTGGGCAAGGAGATCGAGCGAGTGCGGGCAACGGCTGCCGCTGCGCGTGCCGAGGCGGTGCGCGACGCGGAGCGGGATCTCGCGGCCGCACGGGCCGAGCTCGCGTCGCTGCGCGACGAGATCCGGGCAGCACGCCGCCGGGAGAGCGAGCGGCGACGCTCGGCCGCACGCGCCGCGTCGCGCCCCGAGCGCGAGCGCGACCGGCTGCTCGGCCGCGCCTCGGAACGAGCGGCTCTCGCTGAGCAGGCGCTGAAGGCAGTGGACGAGCCGCCCCCGCCCGCGGGGCCGCTCGCGGCCGGCGATCCCGTCGTCGCCCCCGACCTCGGGGTTCGCGGGACGATCGCCGCGATCGACGGCGACGAGGCGGAGGTCGTCGGCCCCGGCGGGCTGAAGGTGCGGATCGCCCTCGAGCGGCTGCGTGCGGACACGCGTCCTGCTGCGTCGGGCGAGCCGGCTCCGCCGCCCGTGAAGGTCGTCGCGGCTGCTCGCGGCGACGTGTCCGACGAGCTCGACGTCCGCGGCCGCACGGCGCAGGAGGCCCGCGAGGCCGTGCGCACCTTTGTCGACGAGGCCGCGCTTGCCGGACTGCCGCTCGTCCGAGTCGTGCACGGCCGCGGCACGGGAGCGTTGCGCACGGCGGTCCGCGAGGAGTTGCGCCGCCACGAGCTCGTCGACCGGCATGAGGCCGACTCGGCCGACGGGGCGACCGTCGCCCATCTGGCCGGCCGCTAACCGCCGCCCTGACGGGTCCCACTCCCCTGACCGGCGGGGACGCGAGAGAATCGCGTCACGCGACCCCGGGAGGGAGGCCATGGCGAAGATCCTCTGCGTCCTCTACGACGACCCAATCGGCGGGTACCCGCCGGACTACGCCCGTGACGGAATCCCGGCGATCGAGCGCTACCCGGACGGGCAGGCAACGCCGACCCCTGCTGCAATCGACTTCGTGCCGGGCGCGTTGCTCGGCTGCGTCTCCGGCGAGCTCGGGCTGAGACCCTTCCTTGACGAGCGCGGCCACACGCTCGTCGTCACCGCGGACAAGGACGGGTCGGGCTCGGAATTCGAGCGCGAGCTAACGGACGCGGAGGTCGTCATCTCGCAGCCCTTCTGGCCGGCGTACCTCACGGCCGAGCGGATCCAGCAGGCGCCCAACCTGCGGCTGGCGATCACGGCCGGCATTGGCTCGGACCACGTCGACCTCCAGGCCGCGATCGACAACGGCATCACGGTCGCCGAGGTGACCTACTGCAACTCGATCAGCGTCGCCGAGCACGTGGTGATGCTCATCCTCGCGCTCGTCCGCAACTACCTGCCGTCGCACGCCTGGGTGCACGAGGGCGGCTGGAACATCGCCGACTGCGCAGCGCGCTCGTACGACCTCGAGGGCATGCAGGTGGGCACCGTCGGTGCAGGCCGGATCGGCTCGGCAGTGCTGCGGCGCCTGGCGCCCTTCGACGTCGGCCTGCACTACACCGACCGCCACCGGCTGCCGGCCGAGGTGGAGCAGAGCCTCGGCGTCACCTTCCATCCGGACGTCGAGTCGCTCGTGCGGGTCTGCGACGTCGTCACCGTCAACGCCCCGCTCCATCCGGAGACCGAGCACCTCTTCGACGAGGAGCTGATCGGGAAGATGAAGCGCGGCGCGTACCTCGTGAACACCGCCCGCGGGAAGATCTGCGACCCCGACGCGGTCGCGCGCGCCTGCGAGAGCGGGCAGCTGGCCGCCTACGCCGGAGACGTCTGGTTCCCGCAGCCGGCGCCGGCCGACCACCCCTGGCGCGGGATGCCCCACCACGGGATGACGCCGCACGTGTCCGGGACGAGCCTCTCCGCGCAGACGCGCTACGCGGCCGGCGTGCGCGAGATCCTCGAGTGCTGGTTCGACGACCGCCCGATCCGCCAGGAGTACCTGATCGTCGCCGGCGGGCAGCTGGCCGGCGCCGGCGCGCACTCGTACAGCGCCGGCGACGCCACGAGCGGCTCCGAGGAGGCCGCGCGGTTCAAAGCGAGTTGACGCGGACAGCTCAGTGAGCGCGAACCCCGCGAATCGCCTCCGTGAGCTGAGCGACTTCGCCGCGCCTTGGGCCGTCTGGGTGGCGGCGACGTTGCGGCTTCCTCAACACATCGCGGCGGGGGCGACGCGCCTGGGCGACCTTGCCGAGTGCGCCTGCGCCGATGCCGATGCGCTGCGGCGCGTGCTTCGTTACCTGGTCGCGCGTGGCGTCTTCGCAGAGGAGAACGGTGCGTACGCCAACACCGACCTGTCGCTACTGCTCCTGGACGACGCGGGCTGGAGACCGTGGCTCGACCTCGACGCGGCGCCCGGAATCTGGGCGGAGTCGTGGACACGATTGCTCGAGGCGGTTCGTACCGGATCGCCCGGCCGCGACGAGGCGTGGTTCTATGAGGAGCTCGCTCGCACCGGGCGCGCGGCGTCGTTCGACGCGCTGATGGCTGCGCAAGCGCAAGCCAATGCGGAGGAGGTCGCAGCGGAGTACGACTGGGGCTCGGTCAAACACGTAGTAGACGTTGGCGGCGGCACGGGCGTGCTACTGCGGACGCTGCTCGAGTCGCATCCGCACCTGCGCGGCACGCTGTTCGACCTGCCGCAGGTGGTCGCGGCGGCCGAGCGTGCGGAGCGCCTCGATGTCGTTGCCGGGAACGTCTTCGACGATCCCGTCCCGCATGGTGACGCGTACGTGCTCTCGCAGATCCTCCACGGTTGGCCCGACGCCGGCGCGTCGCGCATCCTCGACCGGTGTGCGGAAGCGGGCGGCGGCGCGGCGCGCATCGTGGTCGTCGAAGGGGTGCTCTCCGACCCGCCCTCGAGGGCCGAGGCGAGCTTCGATCTGTTCATGCTGACGCTCTGCGGCGGCCGCCAGCGCACACTCGAGGAGTTTCGCCGGCTGGCGAAGTCCACCGGGCTGACGCTCCGGTCGTCGCAGCTGCTCGCGACCGGCAACTCCCTCGTCGAGATCGCCCGCTAGACCCTCTCGGCGTTCAGTAGGTAATCACGGTGCGGATGCCGTCCTGGCGCTCCATGGCGTCGAAGGCGTCGTTGACCGCGTCGAGCGCGATCCGCCGCGTCACGAGCGCCTCGGCGTCGAACTCGCCGCCCAGCCAGCGATCGATCAGCTCCGGTACCTGGGTGCGCCCCTTGACGCCGCCGAAGGAGGAGCCGGTGACGCGGCGGCCTGTGATCAGGAGCCTGGGGACGATGTCGAGCGTCTCGCCCTTGCCCGCGACGCCGATCATGGTGGCGAGGCCCCAGGCCTCCCGGGCCGCCTCGACCGCCTGCTGCATGACGAGCACGTTGCCGGTCGCCTCGAAGGTGTAGTCCGCGCCGAAGCCGCGGGTCTCCTCGCGGAGCCAGGCGACGACGTCGTCGCCCGCGAGCCGCATGTCGGTGGCGCCGTGGCGCTCCGCCTCGCGCAGGCGCTCCTCGGAGAGGTCGACGGCGACGACGCGCTCTGCGCCTGCCAGCCGGCAGCCGATCACCGCACCCAGGCCGACGAGGCCGCAGCCGAAGACGGCGCACGTAGAGCCGGGCGCCACCTGTGCTGTGTACAGAGCCGCGCCGATGCCCGTCGAGAGCCCGCAGGCGAACGGTGCGCAGGCGTCCAGCGGCGCGTCGGGGTTGACCCGCGCGAGCGCGATCTCCGGCATGACCGTGTACTCGGCGAAGGTGGAGGTGCCCATGAAGTGCCGGAGCGCCTCGCCGTTACGCGAGAACCGCGTCGTGCCGTCGGGGAGGAGGCCCTCGCCTTGCCGGTCGCGGATGGCGACGCAGCGGTTGGTGCGGGGGCTGCGACAGTGGGTGCACTCGCCGCACTCCGGCGCGAACAGGGTGACGACGTGGTCGCCCGGGGCGACCAGGCGGACGTCCGGCCCGACCGCCTCCACGACGCCGGCGCCTTCGTGGCCGAGCACGCACTGGGTGTACCCGGTCGGGTCGGCGCCGGAGGCGGCGTAGAGGTCGGTGTGGCAGACGCCGCAGGCGTGCAGCCGGACGAGCGCCTCGCCCTCTCGCGGTTCCGCGAGGTTGACCTCCTGGACGACGAGCGGCTTCCCGAACTCCTCGAGGACGGCCGCTCTCACGCGCATCGGGCGATCCTAGGCAAGTGCCCGGATAGGAGGGCGTGGCGAAACGACGACTGAGCGACGTTCACGAATTCTCCTAGGCGCAGTCGAAGGCGAGCGCGGCCGCCTCCTCGACGCGTGCGGCCGCCGCCTCGCCGAGCGCCGTCGTCCCGGTCGCCAGCGCAACCGTCCGTCCGTCGCCGCCGACGATCTCGGTGTTGGCGATGGCGAGCTTGCGGCCGGCGTGGACGACCGTCGCCGTGGCGACCAAGTCCGAGCCGTCCGCGTAGGTCGGCCGGAGCACGTTCGTCTTCATGTCCAGCGCCGCGAAGGGCGTGCCCGCGGGTGCGACTGTCTGCACGGCGGCGGATCCGGCCGAGATCGCAAGCATCGCGAGCATGCCGCCGAAGACCGTGCCGAACTCGTTCATCGTCCACTCGCTCGCGGGCAGCGCGAAGACGGCTCGGCCCTCGTCGGCCTCGACCAGGCGAATTCCCGTCAGCTGGTCGATCGGCGGCCGCGGCAGGTCGGCCGAGAGCTGGCCGCGGAGCAGGTCGAGCCCGCTCGTGCCCGCGACCTGGCCGGTGTTCAGCGTCCCGTCGGGTACGGGACGCTCGTAGGGATCCGGCGTGTCGTACGCCGGCTCCACCGGAGGGTCGAGCGACGGCTCGACGCCTTCCAGGTCGAGCGGCGGCAGGATGAACGCGCGCGACGTGCCGTGGGCGAGCAGCCGCCCGTCCTGCGCGCGAACGAAGACCTCGCCCAGCCCGGACGTGGCGTCGGTGTGGATGACTCGGCCCTCGGCGCGCAGCTCGTCGCCCTGGGCGGCGGTGCCGAGGAACGTCATCGAGACCTCCGCCGTCGTCGATGGCGTCGCCGCCGGCAGCGTTGAGTGGATCGCGGCGAGGAGCGGCGCGTCGCCGAGAAAGGCCAGCACGCCCGGGTGGAGCGTCCCCTTCGGCCCGACGAGCCAGCCGCTGACCGGAAGTGAGTAGACGACGCGGCCGTGCTCGGCCTCGACCAGGCGGCGGCCGGTCAGCCTCGCGACGGGAGGAGCCGGGGAGCGCCCGTCGATGAAGGTCTGCAGCTGCTCGAGCGCCGGCAGCTTCAGCAGCACCGGGTCGGTCATGCTGCCGCGGACGGGCTCCTGCCAGATCGGCGTCGCCACGCGGCGGACCCTACGGGAGGCTGGTTCAGTCGACTGCGAGCAGATCGACCACGAAGACGAGCGGCTCGTGCGGCTTGATCACGCCGCCTGCGCCCTGCGCCCCGTAGGCCATGGCGGAGGGAATCGTCAGCTGGCGCCTGCCGCCCACCTTCATGCCGCGCACGCCGTCGTCCCAGCCGCGGATGACCTGGCCCTGCCCGAGCTTGAACTGGAAGGGCTGGCCGCGGTTCCACGACGCGTCGAACTCCTCGCCCGACGAGAAGGAGACGCCTACGTAGTGCACCGAGACCTTGGTGCCGTCCACCGCCTCGGGGCCGTCGCCGACCTCCAGATCGTCGATGCCGAGCTCGAAGGGGATGTCGCCCTCCGGCTTGTCGATCATGGGTCGCTGGAGCTCGCTCACGGTGCGCGCCGGACCCTAGCGGGCCGGGGCCACCGCCCGCCGCTCGGTCCGGTTGGAGTCGCTGCCTGCCGCAGCGATGCGCGCCGTTAGGGTTCGCACGCCCGCCGAACGCTGACGAAGGAGGTTCAGGTGCACCACGACCTGAGCAAGGACGAGCTGGCCGAGCTCTTGCGCGAGGCCGAGAGCGCGCACGCGGAGTACGAGCGCGAGCTTGGGCAGCGGGACGACGACTGGCCGTCGTGGTACGCCGGCTACATCGTCGATCGGCTCGCCGAGCGACGCGGCTAGCGCCTAGCTGTAGAGCACGAGTCGGTCACGGTGCACGGCCTCGAGACCGCGCGGCCGGGCCGCGACTTCCGTCGACCCGGCGCTTGCGATGCCCTTGGCGAAGACGACGCCGTCCGGCCCGGCGAGCTCGACCGCGTCACCCGGGACGAAGGCACCCTCGCAGCGCGTCACGCCGACGGCGAGCAGGCTGCGCCCGTCCTTCACCAGGGCGCGCCTGGCGCCCGCGTCGACGACGATGCGCCCTGACGCCGGCTTCGCGTGGCGGAGCCAGAGGCGGTACGCGCTCGAGCCTGCGCTCGCGTCGGCCTTGAAGCGCGTACCCCGGTGCTCGCCGGCCGCGATCGGGCCGAGCACTGAGGGGCCGCGGCCCGAGGCGACGACGGTGGGTACGCCCGAGGCGGCGGCCAGCCGGGCCGCGGCGATCTTGCTCGCCATCCCGCCCCGGCCGAGCCCGCTGGCCGGGCCGATCGCGGCGTCGTCGACCGCGTCGCCCTCGGCGAGCAGCTGGGCGCCGGTCGCGGCGGGATGCTCGCTGTAGACCCCCTCGACCTCAGTGAGCAGCACGAGCAGGCGCGCACGGACGAGCAGGGCGGTGTGCGCGGCGAGGGCGTCGTTGTCGCCGAACGTGATCTCGTCGGTCGCGGTGGCGTCGTTCTCGTTCACCACGGGCACGACGCCGAGCCGGAAGAGCGCATCGAAGGCGTTGTGGAGGTTGACGTAGCTCGTTCGTTCGGCCACGTCGTTGGCCGAGAGCAGCACCTGGGCGGTCCGCAGCGCCTCGGGCGCGAAGGCCGCCGCCCAGGCGCGCTGGAGCCGTGCCTGGCCGACCGCCGAGGCTGCCTGCAGCTGCGGTGTGGAGCGTCGCGTCGGCGCGAGGCCGAGCTCGGCGAGCCCGAGCGCGATCGCGCCGGACGAGACCACGCAGACCCGCTCGCCGCCCCGCACCAGCCGGGCGACCTCGGCCGCACGGGCACGCAGGAGCGAGCGGCGGATGCGCCCGCGCCCGTCCACGACCAGCGTCGAGCCCAGCTTGACGACGACGGTCATCGGTGCTGCGAGCCGTCGCCGACGACGCGGTACTGCCGTAGCCAGAGATCGCGGTAGGTCACGGGCCCTCGCGGGCCGGGCACCCGGTCGACGTTGATGCCGGTCTCAGGGGTGCCGAGCAGCGCCGCGCCGTCGGTGAAGCGCGTCGACGCGTTCCAGAAGGCCGCGGTTCCGCGGTAGCCGTCGAGGAACGCATGCGCCGCCTGCTCGTCCTCGGTCACGATCGTGGCGGCGATCGCCGACGTCTCGTCGTTCGCGATGCGCAGTGCGTCGTCCAGGCCCTCGACGATGTCGACGGTCACGGTCTCGACCCGGCCGGGGTCGCTTGCCCACTCGTGCCCGATCCGGACGTCGAGCGGCTCGACTCCCGGGAGGGCGGCGGCACGCCCCGTCGCCCGCACCTCGAGGTCGTGCTCGGCGAAAACCGGCAGAAGGGCCTCCGCGAGCGCCGCCGAGTCGGCAAGCGCCAGGTTGAGCCGGTTGCAGACGCCTAGCCGGTCGAGGCTCGCGCGTGCGAGCGCAACCGCCTTTCCAGGGTCGGCGGCACGGTGGACGTAGAGCACGCCCCCGCCCTCGGCGTGCGCGAGCGTGCGCACGCCGTGCTCGGCAGCCCGGCGCACCAGAGCGGCGGTGGATGCGCCGCTGCCGCGCAGGATGACGAGGGGAATCAGCTCGGGCAGGGAGACAAGGGCCTCGGCTCCCGTCCGCTCCGGCGAGCGGACGAGCCCGACCGCAGCAGGCGGCACTCCGGCCTCCTCGAGCGCCGGCCGTAGAACGCCGTCCACGAGCTCGGTCACCGTGCGGAGCGCCGCGCCGCCGGTGCGGAGGACGACCGCGTTGCCGCTCTTCAGCACCTGCGAGGCAACGTCGAGAGCCACGTTTGGGCGCGCCTCGAAGTTGGCTCCGATCACGCCGACAGTCACCTTGCGCTCGCTCACCTCCAGCCCGTTGTCGAGGCGCCAGGTGCGGACCTGGCGCTCGAGCGGGGGCAGCTCGGCCGTCTCCTCCAGCGACGCCGCGATCAGCGCCAGGCGGCCGTCATCCAGGCGCAGGCGGTCGAGTGCGCCGGCGTCGAGCCGCCCCGACGCTGCCGTGACGTCGTCGGCGTTGGCCGCGAGGACGGCGTCGGTGCGCTCTCGGAGAATGGCTGCAGCCCGATGGAGGGCGCGCTCGACCGCCTCGTCGGTCACGCCGGGGAGCGCCGCGCGCGCGGCCGCGGCCTCGCTCGCCACGAGCGCGCCGATGCTCTCAGCGTCCATGGCCCTCCTCTACTGCATGAGCGCCGCGGGCTGCAACTTCGAGCGTGAGCACGTCGACGGCCGGGAAACGGCGGCGCAGCTCGTCGGCGCAGACTGCGGCGCGCGCCGCCTCCGCCCAGACGATCACTGCGGGGCCGGACCCAGACAACGTCGCCCCGAGCGCTCCCGCCGGCGGGTCGTCGCGCACCTCGGCGAGCAGCGGCGCGTCGGCCGCGCGGTAGGGCTCGTGCAAACGGTCCGAGAGCGCGGCGGCAAACAGCTCCGCGTCGCCGCTCGCGGCCGCTGCGCCGAGCAGTGCTGCGCGCCCGGCCGTGTGCGCCGCGTCGGCGTGGCTGATCGACTGCGGCAGAGCCGCCCGCGACGCCGCGGTCGACACGGTCGTATCGGGGACGAGGACGATCGGCGCGGCCGGAAGCCGCTCGGCGACCCGCGCGATGCGACCGTCCCAGGTCAGGCAGACGCCTCCCGCCAGCGCGGCCGCGAGGTTGTCCGGGTGCCCCTCGAGGCCGAGCCCGAGCTTCAGCAGCTCCTCCGGGTCGGCCGCGCGACCGGCGACGTGGCAGCCCGCCACCAGTCCGAGAGCGACGACCGCGGCACTCGACCCCAGACCGCGTGCGCGCGGGATCGGCGCTCCGCCAGGTGAACGTGAGGCCGTCGGCTGATGCGACCAGGGCGAACGCACGCACCCCCAGGTGCTCCTGGTCGTGCTCCGCCGCGCCCTCGCGCACCTCGACCTCGTTCCAGAGGTCAAGTGCCGCCGCGGCACAGTCGAACCCGGGCCCGAGATTCGCGGTCGAGGCCGGTGCGCGGACGAGGACGGCGCTCACACGACTCGTGCGATCGCGTCGGGGTCGGGATCGACCGCGACCGGGGCGGGAGTGAGTCCCGAGACGGCGTCCGGGTCCTTGAGCCCGTGGCCGGTGATCACGCAGACGACGCGTGTGCCGGCCTCGAGCCCGCGCCTGGGCGACGCCGGCGACGCCGGCCGCCGAGGCCGGCTCGCAGAAGAGCCCTTCCTCCTGCGCGAGCCAGCGCCAGGCCTCCAGGATCGCCTCGTCGTCGACCGTCACGATGGTGCCTCGAGACCGGTCGAGCACCTCGGCGACGCCGACCGCGTGCACGGGGTCGGCGATGCGAATGGCCGATGCGGCCGTCGCCGACCGCTCGGCCGCCTGGACGGAGAGCACGCGCGGCAGGCCGGCGTCCGCCTCCTCGAAGCCGAGCCCGTACGCGCAGGTGTTGCCGCCGCCGCCGTACGGCAGCGCCAGCACGTCCGGCACGGCGCCGAGCTGCTCGAGGATCTCGAACGCCGCGGTCTTCTGCCCCTGCAGCCGATCCGGGTTGAGCGAGTTGACGAGTACGTGCGTCCCGCGCTCGGCCAGCTCGCGGGCGGCCGCGAGAGCCTGGTCGAACGAGCCGCGCACCTCGAGCACGCGCGCCCCGTGGGCACGCGCCTGCGCGAGCTTGCCGAGGGCGACCGCGCCCGCGGGCTGCAGGACCAGCGCCGGCAGCCCGGCGCGAGCCGCGTAGGCGGCCATCGACGCCGCCGTGTTCCCGGTCGATGCGCAGACGACCGCGCGCACTCCGCGCGCCAGCGCGCAGGTGACGGCGACGGTCATCCCGCGGTCCTTGAACGACCCTGTCGGGTTCGCGCCCTCCCACTTCAGCCAGACCTCGAGTCCGAGCCGCTCCGACAGCCGCGGGGCGGGGAGGAGCGGCGTGCCTCCCTCGCCGAGCGAGACCACCGCGTCCGACGAGTCGACCGGCAGCCGCTCGCGGTGCCGCTCGATCAGCGAGGCCGGCATCAGACGCCGCGCTCGGTGACCACGCGGACGACCTCCGGCCGCCCGCGCACCTCCGGTAGTCCGGCGCACGGCGGCGGCGGCCGCCTCGACTCGCCCGGCAGGCGCTTCGTGGGTGACGAGATCGAGCGAGGCGGAGCCGTTCAGCTGCCGCTGCGTGAGGCGGGCGATCGAGACCCCTTCCGTCGCCAGTTGCTCGGCGACGTGCGCGAGCACGCCCGGGCGGTCGTCGACATCGATCCGTACGTAGTACGGCGAGCGCAGTTCACCCGGCGCCAGGCGTCCGAGCGTGCGCCAGCAGGCGTCGTTGTGGAGGAAGCCGCTGCCCGTGGTGCCGATGATGCTGACCATGTCGGCCACCACGGCCGACGCGGTCGCCAGCCCGCCGGCGCCGGGCCCCTCGAGCGTGATCTCGCGGATCGCGTCGCCCTGGAGCATGACGGCGTTGAAGGGTCCCTCGACGGCCGCCAGCGGATGGTGGCTGTCGACGAAGGCAGGCTCGACGCGCACGTCGACGGCGCCGTCGGCGAGCGTTGCGGTGCCGATCAGCCGCACCGCCATCCCGAGCTCGCGGGCGGCGCGGATGTGGTCGGGCGTCAGGCGCTCGATGCCGTCGTAGGAGACGTCGTCCAGCCCCACGCGGGAGCCGAAGGCGACGGTGGCCAGGATCGCCATCTTCGCGGCGGCGTCCGCGCCGCTCACGTCCTCGGTCGGGTCGGCCTCGGCGTAGCCGAGCCGCTGCGCCTCCGCGAGCGCCTCGTCGTAGTCGGCTCCGGCCTCCATGCGCGTGAGCATGAAGTTGGTGGTTCCGTTGACGATCCCGAGGATGCGGTGCACGTTGGTGACGACGAGCGCCTCGCGCAGCACCTTGATCACGGGGATCGCTGCGCAAACGCTTGCCTCGAAGCGCAGCTGGACCCCGGCCTCGGACGCCGCCTGAAAGAGCTCGGCGCCGCGCTGGGCGACGAGCTGCTTGTTCGCGGACACGACCGGCTTGCCCGCGCGCAGCAGGCGGAGCACCCGCTCGCCCGTTTCGTCCACGCCGCCCATCACCTCGGCGACGACGGCGATTGCCGGGTCCTCGACGATCTCCTCGAAGTCGGTCGTCAGCAGACCGTCCGGGACGGGGTCGGCCCGCTCGCGGCCCGGATCTCTGACGAGCGCGCGGACGAGCCGGAGCCGGTGGCCGGTCGCCCGCTCGATGTCGTCGGCCCCGTCCGCCAGCAACCGGGCCACCGCCGCGCCGACCGTCCCGTAGCCGAGCAGGGCGACCGGCACGTCAACCGACGCCATACGCCTCCTCGCAGCAATTCCGGCTCGGCGAGGCGGAAGCGGTCGTGCACGACGCGTACCGCGCGCTCCACGTCCGCCGCGGGCACCAGGCACGAGATCCGAATGGTGGACGTCGAGATGATCTGGATGTTGATGCCGGCCTCGGCGAGCGCGTCGAACATGTCGGCCGCGACGCCCGGGTGCGTCTTCATGCCGGCGCCGACCAGGGAGACCTTCGCCACCTCGGTGTCGGTGGTGACGTCGTCGCCGCCGACCGAGCCGGCGAGCTCGCGCAGGACGGGCTCCGCCGCGGCCAGGTCGCTCTTCGGGACGGTGAAAGACACGTCCGTGCGGCCGTCCTCGGAGACGTTCTGGACGATCATGTCGACGTTCACGCCGGCGTCGGCCAGCGGGCGGAAGATGCCGGCGGCGATGCCCGGGCGATCGAGGACGGCACGGATCGTCACCTTCGCCTGCGAGGTGTCGTGCGCAATCCCGGAGATGACCGCCTGCTCCACCGACTCATCCTCGCTGCCGATCCACGTCCCGTCCACGCCCGTGAACGTCGAGCGGACGTGGACGGGCACCAGGTTGTTGCGGGCGTACTCCACCGAGCGGGTCGCGAGCACCCTGGCGCCGGACGCCGCGAGCTCGAGCATCTCCTCGTAGGAGACGCGAGCGAGCTTGCGTGCTTCGGGCACGACGCGTGGGTCCGCGGTGAAGACGCCCTCGACGTCCGTGTAGATCTCGCAGACGCCGGCGCCGAGCGCGGCGGCGAGCGCCACCGCGGTCGTGTCCGAGCCGCCGCGGCCGAGCGTCGTAGTGTCCTGGTCGGGCGAGATGCCCTGGAAGCCGGCGACGATGACGATGCTGCCGCGCTCGAGCGCCTCGAGCACGCGCGCCGAGCGCACGTCGACGATGCGGGCGCTGCCGTGGGCGGTGTCCGTGTGGATGCCCGCCTGGGCGCCCGTGAGCGAGAGCGCCTCGCGCCCGAGGTCGATGATCGCCATCGAGAGGAGCGCGATCGAGATCTGCTCGCCGGCGCTCAGGAGCATGTCGAGCTCGCGTGCGTGCGGATCGGGGGACACCTGGCCGGCGAGTGTGAGCAGCTCGTCGGTGCTGTCTCCCATGGCCGAGGCGACGACGCACACCTGCGCGGCCGCGGCCGCGTCGACTGCCCGGCGGGCGACGTGGCGGATCCGCTCGGGCGAGCCGAGCGAGGTGCCGCCGTATTTCTGGACGATCACGGTCATGGTCGGGCCGCTCTTGCTCATCGTGCTGTGGGGGCCGGAGTCCCTCAAGTCGCACCGGCCCCAGACGGCGTGCTCGGTGGAACTGAGAGGCGGCACTCAGCGTGCATCCCCAGACGCGAATCCGCGGTCAGAATCGCACCCGTGCGGATCGTGCCGTGGATGGCTCCGCTCTTTCGCGACCGCGAGGCGGCCGGCCGCGTGCTCGCCGACGCGCTCGCGGCGCTCGAGCTTCGGGACGCCGTCGTCGTCGGCGTTGCGCGCGGGGGCGTCGCGGTCGCGGCGGAAGTCGCTCGGGCGCTGGGCCAGCCGCTGACGGCCGTGGACGTGGAGCGCGTCAACGCGCACGGGCTCCGGCTCGGCGCGACGACCGCGGCTGGTCCCGCCTACTTGCTCGAGGCGCCGGCTGTGCCCCTCGAGGTGGTCGAGGCGGCGCTCGCCCGCGCGCGGCGCGAGGCGCACGCGCTCGAGGCGCGGCTCGAGCACGAGGTGCTTCCGGTGAACGGCCGCACGGCCCTCGTCGTCGACGATGGTGCTGTCACCGGCCTGACCCTCGCCGCAGCCTGCCGCTGGGCCCGTGCGGAGCGCGCCGACCAGGTCGTTGCGGCGACTCCGGTCGCCCATGTGCAAGGGCTCGCCCGGGTTCGCGAGGAGGCCGACGCCGTCGTCTGCCCGCACCCGCTCGAGGAGCTCGCCGTCGTCGGCCAGGCATACGACGTCTTCGACCCGCTCGATGAGTGGTACCTGGCCGGATTGCTCGAGGCTCCGGCTAGCTGACGTTTCGGCACCGGCTACGGGTGACACTTGTCACCGGCGGCTCAAGCCGACCCGCTTCGCGGCCGATTGATGCCTTGGTGAGTGTGATCCCGCACCTGGCTCGTCGCGCCTCCGGCCAGGCGTTGCCAATGGCGCTCGGGATTCTGGTCGTGCTCGGGATTGGCGCAGGGTTCGTCGTGACGCTCGCGATGTCAAGCGAGCAGTCGTCCGCCTACGACAAGCGGCGCCAGGCCGCTCTAGGGCTCGCGGAGTCCGGGCTGGCGGATGCGATCTCACGTCTGATCAATGCGACCGATCCAAGCGCAGCCGGCGCTCTGTCGCCGGGGAGCACTGCTCTGAACGGCGGCACCGCCTCGTACTCGGGGTCGCTCAGCGGGACCACGTGGACGCTCACGGGGACGGGCAGCCTGGCGGGAGCCCAGCCGGGTGCCGGGGCCGTCGCCAGGCAGGTGTCCCAGCAGTTCAGCGTCTCCGTGGCCGGGACGCCGTGGGAGTGGGCGACCTTTGTCGACCAACCGTCGACCTGCCTGACCATCCGCAACAACGCCCTGGTGACGACCGCGCTCTACGTCAACGGCAATCTCTGTCTGAGCAACAACGCGACCTACACGGCCTCGAAGCTGTACGTCGGCGGAACGTTGACGAACAGCGGGTCGGTCGGAAGCGCTGGCGCGCCGATCACCTCTGCGACGATCGTGGGCGGGTGTACCGGCGGCTCGCCGAACCCGCATCCCTGCACGGCGGCCGACCGCGTCTATGCCTCGACCATCTCGCAGACGCCGAGCACGCTCTCTCGCCCTGGGGTCGACCTCGCGGACGCTTACAGCAGGGCGCAGCCCGGCCCACTAGCTCCGTGCACGGTCGGGACGATGCCGGGCGGGTTCGACACCGACACGACGCGCAACCGGAGCCGGCCCCTCTTCGACCTCACGCCGTCCTTCTCGTACGACTGCCGGTCCGTGGACGGGACCGGCACGACGATAGGCCAGCTGACGTGGAACCACGTCACGAGCACACTGACCGCGGCCGGCCTCGTCTACTTCGACGGTGACATCTCGAGCTCGGGCGGAGCGATCTACACCGGTCGTGCCTCGATCTACGCCTCCGGGACGATCACGTTTTCCATCGGTTCGTCGTTTTGCGGCATCTCGGGCTGCAGCAGCAGCTGGGACACCACGAGCAACCTGATCCTGTTCGTCGCCGGCTCGAGCACCGACCAGTACGGCTTCACACTCTCGAACAACGCCGTCGTCCAGGCAGCCGTCTACGCGGTCAACGACGTGTGGGTCGACAACAACGCAGAACAGTGGGGGCCGGTCGTCGCGCGATCGATCTACATCGACAACAACGCGAGCCAGTCGAAGCCGCTCGTCCGAATCCCGCCGGGCTCGCCCGGGATGTCGGAGTTTGTGCGGCCCATCACCGGCACCTGGCGCGGGTGAGCGCGGCTCACCGCTCGTCGTTTTCGCTCAGTCTGGTGCCGGAGGCTTCGGACGCGATCGGCCGCGCACGGCGCGGCGCGGGCTCGGGCGACGCCGCCATGTCATCGCCCTTGCCAACCCTTATCCGGCGTCGGCGTCGCTGCTCGACATCGAGTCGGACACCCGCCGTGCAGCCTCCCCGGCCGCGACCTCGAGCACGGCTCGCGCCCCGCGCCGCGTCACGATCCGCCACGGACGCACATGCTCGGCGACCCGCAGCACCACGAGCTCGCGGTCGAGGAAGACGGCGTCGAACGGGAAGCGCATGAACCAGCTGTGGACCGCCGAGGCGGGCCGCAGCAGCAAACCCTCGTCGGACGGGAGCTCGCGCCGTCCCAGCAGCCCGCGCATACGGACGAGCGGGCGGTCGGCGACGACGCAGCGCTCGCAGACGACACCGCCCGCGTGGCGCAGCGTCACGGGCGACGCGCTCACTGCTCGTCGTTGTCGATCAGTCTCGTGCCGGAGACCTCGGAGGCGATCTGGGTGAAGATCGTCTTCAGCTCTCCCGGACCGGGCTTGTTGTAGAAGGCCTCGGGCGCGAAGGCCATCGAGCTCAGCGCCTCGTGCGCAGAGATCCCGGGCTGCTCGAGACCGCCGAGGGCCGACTCGCACACGTTGGCACCGCCGTTCAGCGCGTCCAGGTCGTAGCCGATCGTGTACAGGAGCGTTCCGCGCGCCTTCGCGGCGGCCGCCGAGGCGAGGCCCTGGCGGCACGGCTGCCGCCGGTAGGACGAGGCGTCGCCGTAGAACTTCGGCCCGTAGTTTGCGGCGCCGTCGGACAGAAAGATGATGACGTCCTGCACCTCAGGACGCCCGTTCGCGTCGAGCTCGGACTGGGCGCGCTCGAGCGCCGTTGCGTAGGCGGTGGCTCCCCCGCCTGCCTGGCAGCCAAGCGTGGACACCAGGTCGGAGGAGCGGTTGAGCTCGCCTCCGGACGCGTAGTCGGTCGACAGCGGCACGATCACGTACGCGGCCGAGGGGGAGTCGTAGCTCGAGAACTCCGGCGGCACGGCGCACTTCGAGCCGCTGGCCGGTGGGAAGACGGCGAGGCCGATCGACACCTCCGTCGGGTCCATGAAGCGGAGGAAGGTCTCGATGCCGAGGCGGGCGTTGTTGAGGTCGGTGCACGCGGGGTCCGGGGTGCCCCAGTGGTCCCAGCACATCGAGCCGGTGCGGTCGAGCACGAGCATGACGTCGAGTGGCCGCGTCGAGCACGGCGAGCACGCCGTCGCGCGCGCCGAGACCGCCAGCGAGTTGACGCCGACCACCCGCGCGAAGAACGTCTTCACGTCGGTGGACTGGCGGACCACGATCGCGTTGACCGGGTTGCAGGGAGCGCGGGAGAGACACCTGGTCGTGACGTCGGTCGTACGAGCGGCAGGTTCGAGCGTTCGTTCTTTCCACCCGGGCTGCCGCTGTACTGCGCGGCAGTGGCGGCGGCCGCCTGGGGGTCGGGAAGCTCCATGGCACCGGCCGTGGCTGCGGCGTCCGCGTCGGCCTGGAGCGTCCGCTGGACGTAGTACGCGTGGCCGAGGTCGATGGCGAGCCCGGTCATCGCCAGCAGCACGACGAGCGCGATCGCGACGATCGCGAACGCCTGGCCCGACTCGTCGCGGGCCGAGCTGTGGAGGTGGTTCCGGCGCCGAGCCACGGCTCAGAACAGCTCGAAGAGGCTGATGAACGCCGGGCCGAGGATGACGATGAACATCGCCGGGAAGATGAAGAGCACCGTCGGCAGGAGCATCTTCACGGGCGCCTTCATCGCCCGCTCCTCGGCGGCCGCCTGCCGCTTCAGCCGCGCGTCGGCGGCCTGGACGCGAAGGATCCGCCCGATCGAGATCCCCAGCTGCTCGGCCTGGATCATCCCGCGCACGAAGCTGCCCACGTCGGCGATCCGGAGCGCTCGGCGAAGCGTCGCAGCGCGTTGTCGCGGCTCTGGCCGAGACGCAGCTCGTGCAGCACGAGCCGCAGCTCCTCGGCCAGCGGGCCGCCGATCTGGTCGCCGACCTTCGCGATCGCGGCGTCGAACCCGAGGCCGGCCTCGACGCTCACCGCCAGCAGGTCGAGCGCGTTGGGCAGCGTCCGCTCGATCTGGTCGCGCCGGGAGCGCGTGCGCAGCGTCAGCACGGCGTCGGGCAGCAGGAAGCCGCAGATGGCGAGCCCGACGGTGACCACGAGAGCCGCAGCGGCGCCGGAGCTCGCCGCACCGAGCACGGCGCCGCCGACGATCCCGACGAAGGCGCCGAGCGCCTTCAGGGCGAGAAAGCCGGACGGCGTCAGGCGCCGGGCCATGCCCGCGCGCAGCAGCCGCACTGCCACCGAGTCGAGGGTCGTCCGCGGGCTGAAGCGGAGGACGAGGCTTGCGAGCCGCAGCCGCAGCGGAGCCACGATCCGCTGACCGAAGCTCTCGCGCGTGAGCGTGTCGGTGTAGAGGCGGCGGCCGTAGCCGGCTGCCAGCCGGATCGAGCGCATCCGCTCCTGACCGGGCGCGGCGGCCACCTCGCCGAAGAGGAAGACCGCTGCGACGAGACAGGTGACGGCGAGGACGAGCAGCATCGCGTTACCCCCTGAAGGAGACGATTCGACGGAGCAGGAGCGAGCCGATCACCATCATCACGACGCCCATGACGATCAGCGTGTGGCCGGCGGAGCTGTCGTAGAGCGGGTTCATGTACCCCGGATTCAGCGCCGTCAGCGCGGCGGCGACGAGGAACGGCAGCCCGATGAGAATCAGCGCGGACAGGCGGCCCATCGCGGTCAGGCTGCGCACCTTCCGCTTGAACTGCTGGCGCGCACGAACCGTGTCCGCGACCATGTCGAAGAGACCGGCGAGCGCGCCGCCGACCTGGCGCTGAACGGCAATCGCGGTGACCACGTAGTGGAAGTCGTCCGAGTCGAGACGGCGCGCCATGTCGGCGAGCGCCTCCTCCATCGGCCGGCCGAGGCTGGCCTCGGCGAGCACCCGGCCGAACTCCTTCTTCGCCGGGTTGCCGCCCTCGGCGACAGACGCCTGGATGGCCTGGCGCAGGCTGTGTCCTGCGCGGAGCGAGGCGGCGAGCGCGATCAGAATGTCCGGCAGCTGCTCCTCGAACGCCCGCACCCGGCGACGGGCCCGGTGCGAGACGTACATCGCGGGTGCGGCACCGGCAGCCGCCGCCGCGGCAAGCACGAAGGCCACGCGCACGTCCAGCAGGAACAGAACCAGCCCCGCGACGAGCGCGGACGCCAGCGACAGGTAGACGAGCTCGGCCGCCCGCAGCGGCAGGTCGGCGCGCTGAATGCGGCCCTCGAGCCGCTGCCAGGTGCGCTTGCCGTCGAGCTTCTCTTCCGTCACGCGGTAGAGGGCGGCCAGGGAGGTCGAGCCCGTACGTGCCGCTCGCTCCGCTGCTTCGCGTGTCGCCGCGACGGTGCTCGTGCCGGACCCGCTCTTTGGCTTGGGCGGGCGGTTGAGCAGCAGGCGGACAGCCAGCAGCACGAGCGCGCCGATGAGGAGCGAGAACAGCAGGCGCGCCAGCAGGCTCTCGTGGACGGCTTCGGGCAGGAACCCGGCAGCCGAGGAGTCCTCTGCATCTCCCTTGGGGAGCCGCACGGTTTCCGTTGCGCTTCCGTGCCCGACGGCGGTGGCTCCGAGCCGGAGCCGCTCGCCGGGGCGTGCAGCGGTGAGGTACTCGACCCGCCAGGTGCGGCGCAGCTCCTGCCCGATCTCGGCGTAGATGCGGGCCAGCGACTGCGTCGAGGCAGCCCCGCGGTACGAGCCGCCGGTGTCGCTCGCGATCCGCTGCAGCGCGCGAGGCGAGAACTGCTCCCCCTCGATCCCGATCGGGTAGACGCCCGCGCGTGCGTTCCGCGCGGCCGCCACCGCAGCGGCGACGGACGTCTCGCTCGAGACGTCGCGGCCGTCCGTGAGCAGGATCGACCACACGCCCGCCGGCCGGCTCCGCCCGGAGCGCCCGGGCCGAGACGCGCACCGCGTCGTAGAGCGCCGTCCCCTCGCGCTCGTCGACGGCGAGCGATCGGAGTGCGGTGTCGGCGTCGATGCGAGCGGTCGAGAAGCCGGTCGAGCGACCGCCTCCGAGCCGAAGGCCACCACCGCGATCCGGTCGGCCGCCTGCTTCGTCGCCACGAAGGACCGTGCCGCCGCGATCGCCTCCTCCAGCGGACGTCCGCTCATGGACCGGGACGTGTCGAGCGCAAGCACGACGCTGCCGGCTGCGCCCGAGGTTCTCGGCGATCAGACCCGAGACAGGCTTGCCGTTCTCGCGCAGGACCGGGGCGGGGCGAACCGGAGCCGACGTGATCACGGCTGCCCGGACGGTCGGGTAGTCGCGCACGTCGATGCGCTTCAGCTCGACATCCGCACGCGCCGCCGGAACGAGGACGAGCGCCGCTGCCGCAGCGGACAGGATCGCGCGTCGGCTCACGTGTCTCTCCAGCTCGGCCCGGTCGTCGCGAACGCCGCCGGGAACGTGTCGTCGACGGCCGTCCTGAAGAAGTCGGCCGGCAGGCTGACGCCGCTGACGCCGAGCTTCGACAGGAAGTGCGGCTTCAGCCCGGTGCAGTCCAGCGAGCCCGAGCAGGCGGCGCGCGTTGCCCGTTCTCTCCCTCCGCCGGCGTGCCGGCGGTGAAGATGTCCTGCAGGGTGATCACGTCGGCCTCCGTGCCGATCACCTCGGTGACGTGGGTGACGTGGCGGCTGCCGTCGACGAGGCGGTTCAGGTGGATGAGCACGTCGAACGCGCCCGCGATCTGCTCGCGGATCGCCCGCAGGGGCAGGTCGACGCCCGCCATGAGCACGAGCATCTCGAGCCGAGCGAGCGCCTCGCGCGGCGAGTTGGCGTGGACGGTCGTCAGCGAGCCGTCGTGGCCCGTGTTCATCGCCTGGAGCATGTCCAGCGCCTCGGCGCCGCGGACCTCGCCGACGATGATGCGGTCCGGCCGCATGCGCAGCGCGTTGCGCACCAGGTCGCGGATCGTCACCTCGCCGCTCGCCCTCGATGTTGGGCGGCCTGGACTCGAGGCTGACGACGTGCTCCTGCTGGAGCTGGAGCTCGGCCGCGTCCTCGATGGTGACGATGCGCTCCTCGCCCGGCACGTAGGCGGAGAGCGCGTTCAGCATCGTCGTCTTGCCGGTGCCGGTGCCGCCGGAGATGAGCACGTTGAGCTTCCCGGTGACGGCCGCCGTGAGCAGGACGCCGGCCTTCGGGGGTCAGGGTCCCGAAGCCGACGAGGTCGTCGAGCGTGTACGGGTCGCGCGAGAACTTGCGGATCGTGAGCACCGGCCCGGCGAGCGAGAGCGGCGGGATGATCGCGTTCACGCGGCTGCCGTCGGGCAGGCGGGCGTCGACCATCGGCGAGGACTCGTCGATGCGGCGGCCGACGAGCGAGACGATCTTGTCGATGATCCGCAGCGAGGTGCTTGTCGTCGAGGAACGCGGCGCTCGTCGGCTCGATGCGGCCGGCGCGCTCGACGTAGACCTTGTCGGGGCCGTTGACCATCACCTCGGTGACGCTGTCGTCTCCGAGGAAGGGCTCGAGCGGCCCGTAGCCGAGGATGTCGTCGCAGATCTCGCGGGTGATCCGCTCGCGCTCCTCGGGCCCGAGCGGCGTGCGCTCGAGCGCGAGCTCGTTCGTGACGGCGGTCAGCACGCGCTCGGTCAGGTCGCCTCCGGGCTCGGCCAGGAGCAGCTCGGTGCCGAGCTTGGCGATGCACGCGCGGTGCACGCGCGACTTCAGGTCGGCGTGGGGGTCGGCGACGCGCGCCGGGGCGCCGGGTCTGTCGGTGGCGGGGCGCCGGCGCCGGCTCGGGCGCCGGCTCCGGGCCTGGCAACTGCGGTCACACCGTTGCCGTTCCCGTCGCGGCCGTTCGGGGCGGGGATCGCCGGCCCGCTGCAGTCGCTGCTGGAGTCCCATGGTTACCTCCTCCGGAGGCCGAGCCAGCCGCGCCGCCCGCCGCCGTTTCCGTTGGTCGCTGCGGGGCGTCGGCTTGCCGCGTCCTGCACGCTCCGGCCGCGGTCCGAGCTCCCAGGCCACCTTGGCCACGACACGCGAGAAGTCGCTGCGCGCCGAGCACTCGGGGTGCGCCGCGGCCGACGGCGGCCGGTACGTCCGCGTCGTAGGGCACCTCGAAGCGGACGCGCGTGCCGAGCGCCGCCTCCAGCTCGCTGCGCTTGAGTGACGTCGCCGGCCCGGTCTGGTTGAGCAGGAGCGCGACCTTGTCCGGCGGGAAGCGCAGCAGCTCGAGCGTCTCGAGCGCGACGCCGACGTTCTTCAGCGTGGCCGTGTCGAGCTCGGCCACCAGCACCAGCGCGTCGGACGCGTCGAGGGCCGCGAGCAGGGCGCCGTGGAATGACGCCGGCGAGTCGACGACGACGGCGGCGTACGCCTCCCGGGCGAGCTCGAGCACGCGGGTGATGTCCGCCTCGCCGAGGAGCTCGGCCTGCTCCGGCCGCAGAGGCGCCGGCAGGACGTGCAGGCCGCTGGAGTGCTCGGTCGTGTAGCCGGTCAGCTTGAGCGCATCCAGCTCGCCGGGCGCTGCCACGAGGTCGTAGATCGTCCGCTCGGGGTCGAGGCCCAGCATGAGCGCGGCGTCGCCGCGCTCGAGCTGGAGGTCGAGGAGCAGCGTGCGGACGCCGCCGGCGGCGAGCGCGACGGCCAGGTTGGCCGCGATGACGGACTTGCCCGTGCCTCCCTTCGGCGAGAACACGGTGAGCACCCGAGCGTGGTCGCCGGCGCGCGGGCTTTGCCGGTCGCCCTGCGCCCGCCGCACGGCCGCCACGACCGCCTCGGCCGGCTGCGGCAGCACGAGCAGCTCGACGGAGCTCGCGCCGAAGGAGGGCGGCTCGGGGCTCCCCTCGGGCGCGATCAGCACGATGGGCGCCGCGGTGTGCTCGCGGATGGCGGCGAGCTCCCCGTAGACGGCATGCCAGTCGGCGGTCGCGTGGAGCACGGCGGCCGGAGCTGCCGCCAGCAGCCCGGCCGCTTCGCCGATGTCCTCGCACCAGCCTCGCACGTCGATCTCGGGCAGCCGTGGCGAGCTGCTCGCGGAGCTCGGCGAAGCCGTCGCAGCGCGCCCGTGATGACGACGCGTGCCCGGTCGATGCGACTGCGCCGGCAGCGTCTCGGTGTGCGCTTCGTATGCGTCGATCGTCATCGTCGTCACCGCCCCGCCAGCTGCGCGCGCTGGCTCGGCCTGAGCCCGTCGGCCAGGACGGACTCGACCGTCTCGACGCTCTCGGGGCTGTCCTTCGGACGGCTCTTCGGGCGGAGCTGCAGCGACCAGTCGCCGTTCTTCATCACGAAGAAGAGCTTCTGCGCCTGGCTGTCCGTGACCGAAAGGATCACGGAGCCGGTCACGTTCGAGCTGCTCGCCAGCCCGCTGTCGGAGTCGGGGGCCTCGGCGGCCTGGAGCACGAGCAGGTCGCGCAGGACGATGCGGCTCGCAGTGCGCTCGAGCTCGACGCCCGTCGCGTCGCCGCTGAGGTCCTTGACCTTGTACTTGATCGAGGCGACCACGTCGATGCGGTCGCCGTCGACGAGAGTTCCCGCCAGCAGCTGGTACTGGTTGCCCGGCACCTCGAGGGCGCGCTCGTTTCCGCTCAGCTGGCCACCCACACCCTGCTCCGCGAGCGGGGCGAAGCGGCGGGTCGTGACCTGCTCGCCGGCGTAGATCTGCTCGCTGGCGACGAGGCCCTCAACCTGGGCCACGTCGGAGATCGCGCCGGGCACGACGCTGCGCCGCGGCACCTCGCGCTCCCTCAGCAGCCGGTCGTCGACGGCATCGGCGCCGGCCGTCCCGGCCACGATGTCGCGCGCGGCGACCATCACGCTGACGAGGGAGCTGCCCTCCTCGGCGTCGGCTCGGACGTTCCGGACGTACAGCATCGTGAGCAGGACCGCCGCGGCTGCGAGCGCTCCCGCGATGACGGTGTTACGGGCGCGGTAGCTCATCGGGCTCTCTCCACTTGGGGGTTGTCGGGTCGGGGCGCGCCGGCTGCCGATGGCCGGTCACTCGACGCGCTCCGTCGTGATGCTCTCCAGCCGGCCTGACTTGACGACGAGGCCGAGCAGGCTGATTTCGTAGGGGTACGAGGCCGTGACGGTGACGTCGGCGCCCCGTTCGAAGCTCGAGCTGACCGAGACGGCGAGCTCTGCCTGGGTGAGGCCGTTGGCGGAGGCCCGAACCGCTGCTTCCGCCGCGCCTGCCGGATTGGCGAGGTCACGGCTCACTGCGGCCTTGCGGGCACCTGCCCGCGTGGCGTCGGCGATCATCACGTAGTTGTGGAAGGTGATCCCGAACTGGATCACCGCAAAGAGGAGGAAGGCAAGCAGCGGCAGAACGAGCGCGAACTCGGTCATGGTCTGACCGCGCTCGTCGCGGAGGCTCGGGCGTGTGCGTCGGGTCATCCTCATGGCTCGGCGTCTGTCGAGCTGCCGGCGGTCTGGATTCGGCGGGCCTTCCTGCGGGAGAGGAAGGCCCGCCTCACCAGTCCTTAGCCGGGCAGCACCTTCGCGACTGAGTCGATCGCTGCCTTGATCTCGCCCGACAGGGCCGTGAACGACGCCACGAGCAGCACCGTGATCACGGCGAGGACGACGCCGTACTCGGCCATCGTCTGACCCTCTTCACGCCTGAGGCTGAAGAGGAAGTTGTAGATCCGGGTCACCCGGGTCACCTCCTGGGCTTCATGACGGTTGCCGTCTCTTCCACTTCGGGGCCAGCGTGTCGCGCCACGGTGCGTGTGTCGCCTACCGGACAGGTGGTCGTCTTCGACCATTCGATAGCTCACTGACGCTCGTCGTCTCAGTGACGCTCGTCGTCACTGATGGGTCTGTCCCCGTCGCTCTCGGCGGAGTCGCTCCTGAGGCGCAGCAGGGGACTGACCCGGGCCTTGCGCCGCGGCGCCACTTCGCGTCGCCGCCTCGGGACAGACGCGGCACCTCTCGGTGCGTCGCCTCTGGGAGAACGGTCTTTCCGCAGGAGCCGAACCGCGGACGAAAGCGGACTGGCCCAAGCCGTTCCCGCAGGGAACTCGCAGCCCCGGTGGTGCGAAGGCGCTAGATCGACCCGAGGTAGAGCTGCAGCAGCGGCTCGCCCGCGAGCACCGCGACGACTGCGCCCAGCGCGAGGAACGGCCCGAGCGGGAGCGTCGCCCGGCGGGCCGCGGCGCCGCGTCGCAGGAGGAGAGCACTGGCGGCGAGCGCGGCGGCGACCAGCCCGAGCCCGAGCGCCACGACGACGGTGGCGCCGAGGCCGGCGCCGAGCAGGAGTGCGAGCTTGACGTCGCCCATTCCGAGGCCCGGCGGGTACGCGAGGTGTGCCGCGAGCAGGAAGGCGGCAGCGCCGGCGGCCGCCGTCAGCGCGCCGAGCCCCTGCTCGGGCGCGAGCACGGCCTGGCCGGCCAGGATGGCAGCTGCGGCGGGGAGGACGATCCGGTTGGGGAGGACGCGGCGCGCGATGTCGATCGCCGACAGGAGCACCAGCACGCTGACGAACGAGGCGGCGAGGATCGCCTCCGCGCCCGGGCCGAAACGGGCGACGCACACAGCCGCCAGCACCGCCGCAATCCCTGCCACGAGCAGCGCCGTGCGCCGGGTTGCTGCGGCTGCGCGGAGCCCGGCTGGATCGGCGGCGGGACCGGCGGCAACGCCGGCGAGCACGGCCGGGACGAAGGCCGCGGCTGCCAACGCCGCGCTCACGCGCGCATCGCCTCAGGCTTGTAGCGGAACCCGCCGGCGGGGGCGCAGATACGCGAGCCGGACCTCGGAGGCCAGCTGTTCCAGCGAGCCCCACTTGGAGAGCGGACGCAGCGTGGTGAACCACCGCTCGCCCTCCTCGCAAAGGACGACCACCGCGACGTGCGGGAAGAGCGACTCGAGCTCCGCGACCGTGTGCGCTGCCGCCGCCAGCTCCCGGCTGCCGTCGAGGACGACGACCTGCGGCGCCGGCACGGACTCGGTCGAGGACCTCACACGGCTCCGACACCGCGTCGACGAGCAGGTCTTCCCGAGTGAGCAGAAGCCGCGCCAGGCCGACGAAGCGCCGGTCTGGCGAGACCAGCAGGACCTTGATCGGCCGCAACAGGTGGAGGTTCGCCGCGAGACCGCCCACTGTCGCCATGGGTGGAAGCGTCCCATCAGCGGCGCGCGCCGTCGCCGATCGAACGGACGGACGTCGACTACCTTTCGGTTGGCCGGGCCGCTCAGGCGGTCGCCAGCAGGCCGTGCTCGTAGGCGAAGCGCGCCGCCTCGGTGCGATTGGCCACGCCGAGCTTGCGATAGACCTTGTGCAGGTGGAACTTGACCGTCTGCTCGCTCAGCCACAGCTTCCTCCCGATCGCGTCGTTGGAGAGGCCGTTGGCGAGCTCCTTGAGGATCAGGATCTCCCGGTCGGTGAGCCCGTTGGCCTTGAGTGACGTCTTCTCCTCGACGGGCGAGAGCACGTAGTAGAAGTTGCCCTCGACCGCCTGGCGGATCGCCGACGGCAGGTCTCGGGGGTCGATGCTCTTGACGATGTAGCCGCACGCGCCGCGCCTGAGGGCCGCCTCGATGTGCTCGGCGTCGTCGAACATCGAGAACGCCACCACCTTGAGCTTCGGGAACCGCTTCCGAATGCGGTCCAGGCAGGCGAGGCCGTCCAGCTCGGGCATGCGCATGTCGAGGAGGACGACGTCCGGGTTCGTCTGCCCGATCAGCGGCAGGACCTGGCTGCCGTTCCAGGCCTCGCCGACGACTTCGATGTCGTCCGCGCTCTCGAGCGCCCGTCGGATGCCGTCCAGGGTGAGCCGGTGGTCGTCGGCCAGCAGCACCTTCATCGTGCTCCCACCTCCGTTCGCGTGCAGGTCAGGTCCACAGAACCACTGCGTCGAGGTCGTCCACCTCTTCGGGCGCATGCTCGGGTGAGCCGAGCGGCCGCCACGCGGGCAGGGTCACCGACACGGTGGTCGGCCCGCCCGGGCGGCTGCGCACGTCGAAGGCGCCCCCGAGGAGCAGCGTTCGCTCGCTCATCCCCACGAGACCGAGCCGGCCGCGCCGCGCTGCGCGGACGAGTGCCTGCTCGACCTCGAAGCCGCGGCCGTCGTCCACGATCTCGGCCTCTACGCGGTCCCGCGCCCGGGCGATGCAGACGCGGACGGCGGTCGCGTGACTGTGTTCGCGGATGTTGTTCAGCGCCTCCTCGAGCACGTGCAGCAGCGCGATTCGCTGCGAGCCCGTCAGAGAGTCGAGATTGCCGGCGAGGCGCAGGTCGGCGGTGATGCCCGTGGTCTCCGTGAACACCGACAGGGTGCGTTCGAGCAGCGCCGGGAACGAACGCGCGAGCACCGCCGGTGACTCGGCCGAGAGGGCGAGCTGCCTCAGCCCGGCTTCGCCGGACTGCACGATGGCCTCGATCCGGTCGAGCTGCTCGAGGGCCGCGAGTGCGCCAGGCCCCTCCGGCAGCGCGTCGGCGAGCGACCGGCGCAGCAGGCAGAGCTCGCGGCGCGCGGCGCCGATGTCCTGGAGCGGCCCGTCGTGGACGTCGTACCCGAAGCGGGCGAGCCGGCGCTCGCTCGCCTCGACGAGCGCTCGCTCGCGGGTGGCGCCGCGATCGAGGAGCGCCTCACGCTCGAGCGCGAGCCCGAGCATCCGGGCCGCCTCCTGGACGTAGGCGCCCGGGTGTGCACCGGGCCGGTCGTCCGGCTGGATGGCGAGGACGCCGAACACGTGCTGCCACCGGCGGACGGGTACCGCGGCCCCGTTTGTGTCGGCGTGGGGGCGCTCGGGGTTTCGCAGCGCCGCCGTCGCCACAGCCCGGGTCCGTCGTGCGCTGCCGCCGAGCCGGACGACGCAGCGTGGACCGTGCTCGTCGTCGCGCAGCCAGAACGTGGCCGACGCGACCGGCGCGAATGCCATCAGCAGGCGCAGCGTGGTCTCGATCGCGAGCCCGGGCGGCAGCGTGAGCAGTCGCGGGTCGGCGACCGCAGCCACGAAGACCGCGAGGCGAACCTCGTCCGGGGGGAGCTCGACGATCGGCGCGAGCCCGTTCGCGAGACGGTCGACCTGTGCCCGCTGCCAGGCGTGATCCAGGGCGAGGCCGGCGACGACGTCGCCGGCGAGCAGCATGGCGGGCCACCGGCCGCCGCGCACATCCGCCACTGCCGACGCCATCACTCCGGCGCGGCGACCAGCCGAGGCCAGCACCGATCCCGCGCCGAACTCATTGAGTGTCAGCCGGGAAAGGAGTGCCTCGACCTCGTCCAGAACGTGCTCCCGATCGGCACCGGGATCAGGCTCGAGAACAGGGTCGAGCTGCAGCAGCGAGCTCGCCAAGAAGACGCTCCTCGGTTGTCGTGCGCCCCACCAGCGGCGACGCGAATGCCGACCCGAAAGTGGCCCGGACAGACGAATCGAACTCGTGAGACGTTGGCGGAACCTCCGTCCGCAGACGGAGGCAATTCACGTTGGGGGACTGACGGCGACGCGGATAATACAACGCCACTTTTCGACAATCAAGACTGAAAATATCTCTCCGCGTTATGTCAAGTAGTCGCGATCGGAATTGCGCTTTGTTTCACCAGTCCTATTGCAAAGCGGCAAGGGGCAGGTGGCTCGGTTCCGCCGCGCGCCGTTCGAGGATCGGTCGCCGGTTGACTCCCGGCGGCCTCGAGGAAGATCATGGGCCGCCGTGCACGACCTGCGCGTAGCGACGATCGGGGGTGTCCGCGCCCTCGTCGCCGTGGCCGGCTTCGTGATCGCCACGCAGATCGCGACCCACGCCGGGACCTGGTCCACGATGCTCGCGGGCGCTGGTGGGGTTGTCGTCGGGATGTTCCTCGCCCTGGCGCTGACCGCCACGGTCCGCAAGTAAGCGGAACACACCGTCAGGCTCGGGGTCGGCCAAGCTCGGCCGACCCCTCAGAGTCCGGGCGCTCACGCGACGGAGTCTCGACCCCCTGACCGCTTCGACGTGTTGCCTCAAAGGCGATGCGCACTGACTTGAAGAAAGCGGTCTCCCGCTCAGTGAAGCGAAGTGCCCCCGGCAAGAATCGAACTTGCGCACGCGGTTTAGGAAGCCTCGGCTCCCACGCGAGAAGGAGCTGCAAATCTTGCCTTCTACTCGTGACGAGGGCTGCTGCGCGCCAGTGATTGCGCCAGTTTCGGACCTGCGCCTGTTCCGAGCTCGGAGCGGGTGAACGACTGAGGTGCGACCGGCCGAAAGCCGACGTTCATGGCAGCTGCCCCCAAGACGGGAGCTCAAGACCTCCGGCTCACTCTCGCGAGGCCGTCCCCCGGTCCGTTGCTAGACAGCTGCGGCTGCGATCTCGCCGAGCAGGGCCTCCGTCTCCGCGAGCGCGGGCTTGTAGCCCATCGACGCGAAGAGCTCGCGCGCCTCGCGGAGCGGCGCCTCCGCCTCGCGCTTGCCGAGCGCGGCGAGGCAGCGGCCCTGGCCGAGCAGGGCGTAGGCGCGCTCGGGCACGTTGCCGAACGCACGCCAGCGCTCCGCCGCCTCGGCGTAGAGCTCGGCGGCGTCGGCGTGCTCGCCGGCGGCTTCTGCGAGCTGCGCCCGGGTGGAGGCGAGGGCGTGTTCGTGGAGCGGGGTGACCGGTTCCACGCCCGCGGACAGGCTTTGGGCGAGCGGCCCGTCGTCGAGGGCGAGCGCGACGCGGAGCAAGGCCGGCAGGAGCCGATACGTAGTCAGGCTCGCCCGCGGGCGTGGTCGAGCTGGTCGAGCTCGCGCAGCAGCGCACCTGACTGCTCGCTCTGGCGCTGGGCGAGGAGAAGTTGGGCGGCGGCGGCGAACGCGATCGCGATGTTCCCGGCTAACCCGGTGTCGCGAGCCGCCCGGACGAGCCGTTCCGGCGCGGGCGCTTGTTCGGGGAGTGCCGCGCTCGGCGTGCAGCTGCAGCTGCAGCGCGCGTGGCGGGACGTGCGCCATGTCGCCGGCAGCCTCTAGGCGGTCGGCGAGCGGCCCGGCCTCGGCAAGCGCCTCCTCAGTCCGTCCGAGCCCAGCGAGTGTGGCGATCACGTTGCCGCGTATCTGCAGGGCCAGCTCGGTGATGCCTCTCCGCTCGGAGAAGGCGATCCCCTCGGCGGCGATGTCAAGCGCGCTCTGCGGGCCGTGATAGGTCCAGATGACCCCGGCGAGAATGCCGTAGATGACGCCGGTCTCGCGTCCAAGCCCTGTTCGAGCGCGAGCTGGAGCGCCCGCCGCACGTCCTCTACCCCTCCGGCTTGCCCCAGCTGGCAGCGGGCGATGCCACGCCAGCTGAGCGCGAATGCCGGCTCGGCTATGCCTAGCTCCGCGGCGAGTTCGAGCGCCCGCTCGGCGGCCACGATCGCTTCCGGATATCGCCCCTTGTGCGAGCGGCGCGCCGCCGTAACCGTGTAGGCGTTAACGAGCTCCGCGCCGGGCGGTTGCGCCTCGAGCAACTCGCGTGCCTCGGCGACCGGCTCCTCGACTCCTGGATCGCCGAGCCGGGCGAGCACGATCGCCAGGCGCGTCAAGACGCGGCCGGCGGCGACGGGCTCGCCCCGGTCACGGTTGATGGCGACGGCCTCCTCGAGCGCCTCCTTCGCCTCCCTGAGCCTTCCCTGTTGCTGGGCGGCCTGCGCCCAGCGCTCGAGAAGGTCCGCGCGCTGAGGGTCGTCGGCGGGAGCCAGCTGGAGTGCCTGGTCGAGGTGCGCCTCGGCACGTTCGACGTCGAGCGGAAGCGCACGCTCGCCCGCGAGGGCGAGGTAACGGATCGCAGCCGTCCGGAGCTCGTGTGTCGCGTCGCTCGGACCGGCCGCGCGGGCGAGCTCGAGCGCGGCCAGGTAGTGATGGGCGAGGACGTCTGCCAGGTCCTCCACGCGCTCGCCCGCTCTCTGCTCGATCCAGGCGGCAGCCGCCTGGTGGCGGGTGGCGCGTGCGGCGCGTGGGATCTGCCCGTAGCAAACATCGCGCACAAGCACGTGCCAGAAGGCGTACTCGTGCTCGCCTTCCATCGAGCTCGTTCGAGCGGGGCGCACGAGCTCCTTGCGCGAGAGCTCGTGCAGCGCCTGCTCGACCTCGTCGAGGTCGCGAACTCCCATCTCCGCGACCGCGCCGGCCCAGAAGACCTTGCCCAGCACGGCCGCGTCCTGGAGCAGGCTCTTGCGGTCCGGACTCAAGGTGTCGAGGCGGGCGGCGATCAGCGCCTGCACCGAGTCCGGCACCTCCCCGACCTCCGCGGGTGCACCCCGGTCCGTGAGCAGGCGGACGAACTCCTCGGCGTAGAGCGGGTTGCCGCCTGCGCGCTCAAGCAGCGCCTGTTGGGCCTCGGCGGGCAGGACGGCCCGTTCGAGGAGGCTTGCGACGAGGCTGGCTGTCTCCGCGTCGGTCAGCGGTGGCAAGTTGATCCGCTGCGTGTTTCTCGCGTTGGTGCCGAAGGCAGGGTGCTGCTCGTACAGCTCCGGGCGGGCGGTGCACAGCAAGAGGAGCGGCACGCCCTCCGACCAGTCGGCGAGGTGCTCGAGGAAGGACAGCAGCGCCTCGTCTCCCCAGTGCAGGTCTTCGAAGACGAGGACGGTCTCTCGCGCCTCGGCCCACGACTCGAGCACGCGGCGCCAAGCATTGAACGCCTCCTCTCGCGAGGCGGGCTCCCCGCCGCCGACGACGAGCGGGGCGAGGCGGGCCTTGAGCCAGGCGTAGTCGGGATCGTCGCGCGGCAGCGCCTGGTCGAGCTTCGTCCCTGCCTCCTCCTGCGAGTCGGAGTCAAGGATCCCGCACTCCGCCTTGACGATCTCGCCGAGGGCCCAGAAGGCGATCCCGTCCCCGTAGGGAAGGCAGCGCCCCTGGCGCCAGCGGATGAGATCCGTTCGCTCTTCGAGATCGCGGAAGAGCTCGGCGCAGAGGCGGCTCTTCCCGGCGCCCGGCTCGCCGACGATCGTCACCAACTGGCAGGAGCGCTGCTGCGCCGCCCGCTCGAAAGTGCCGATCAAGAGCGACTTCTCGAGCTCACGCCCGACGAGTGATGTCGCGTGGGTGCGGGTGACGTCCGAGCCGAAGCGGGCCCTCGACGCGAGCGGGCGAAAGAGCGCGAGCGGCTCGGCCTTCCCCTTGACCGCGACCGGGTCGAGCTCCTCCCAGTCGAAGACGCGCTCGGTGGCGAGATAGGTCTGTTCAGAGCAGGCGATTCCGTTCACCGGCGAGGCCCCCTGCAGGCGGGAGGCGGTGTTGACGACGTCGCCCGTGACGATCCCCTCGCCCTCCTCGGGGCGGGTGCCGAGGGCGACGACCGCCTCGCCCGAGCTGATGCCGATCCGCACCTGCAGCGAAAGGGCGGGATCCTGCTCGTTCAACTCGGCGATCGCCCCCAGGATGCGAAGGCCGGCGTGGACGGCGCGCTCGGCATCGTCCTCGTGCGTGACTGGAGCGCCGAAGACCGCCATCACCGCATCGCCGATGAACTTCTCGACCGTGCCTCCGTAGCGCTGTATCTCCTGGCGGAGGCGGGCGTGGTACGGGCGGATGCGGGAACGGACGTCCTCCGGATCTGCCGCCTCCGAGGCGGCCGTGAAGCCGACGAGGTCGCAGAAGAGGACCGTCACGACCTTGCGCTCCTCCTGAAGAGAAGGAGCGGGCGCCTCGGTCAACGGCGCGCGGCAGAACGGGCAGAAGGGGAACTCGCCCGGGAGCTCCTTGCCACAGGCAGGGCACGTCGGCACGAGCCGAGTCTAGGCCCAGATATCTCCCGATCGGAACGCCGCTTTGGCCTCGGGATGCCCCCGGCAAGAATCGAACTTGCGCACGCGGTTTAGGAAACCGCTGCTCTATCCACTGAGCTACGGGGGCGTTTTGGCTTGCCTAAGCCACTGTAGCGTCGGCTTGAGCCATCGACTTCCTGGGCGTGGACAGCTTCCTCTGAGAGCCTCGCCGCGGTGCTCTCCTAAGCTCGTCGAGCTAGACGTAGCGGTAGGGCTGCGTGGCGTCGTCGACCTAGGGTCTGCGCTGGCGTACGATCGTCGCCATCGACGAGCAGCTTCAGTCCCGTGTCCGCGAGCTCGCCGAGGAACTCGAGATTCCGGGCGTTGCGGTCGGTGTCTTCCACGACGGGCAGGAGCACTACGCCTACCACGGCGTGACGAGCGTCGAGAACCCGTTGCCGGTCGACGCCGCCACGCTGTTCCAGTTTGGCTCAACCGGCAAGACCTACACGTCCGTGGCGCTCCTGCGCCTGGTCGAGCGCGGGGCGGTCGAGCTGGAGGCGCCGGTCAGGACCTACGTGCCGGAGCTCGAGCTGCGCGATCCGGCGGTCGCTGCGACCGTCACGGTCCTTCAACTGCTCAACCACACGGCTGGCTGGGACGGTGACTACTTCGAGGACACCGGCGAGGGTGACGACGCGCTGGCGCGGTACGTCGAGAAGATGGCCAGCCTTCAACAGATCACGCCGCCCGGCTTCATCGTCGCCTACAACAACGCAGCGCTGAGCCTTGCCGGCCGCGTGATCGAGAACGTCACCGGTCTCACCTACGAGCAAGGCCTCCGCGAGCTCGTGCTCGAGCCAGTCGGCCTGCGGATGACCTTCTTCTTCCCGAACGAGGTCATGACCCGTCGCTTCGCGGTTGGTCATCGTCGCGAGGAAGACGGAACCATCCGGGTACTGCGACCGTGGGCGATGGCCCGTAGCGGCAATCCGATGGGCGGCATGGCTGCCACGGCTCCCGACCAGCTTCGCTGGGCTCGCTTCCACCTCGACCTCGGACGCACGGTCGAAGGGACGCAGGTCCTCGCACCCGAGCTCGCCGAACGAATGCAGCGACCGACTGCCGACGCTCGCGGCTCCTCCATGGGGGATGCCGTCGGGATCTCATGGCTTCTCAGCGACGTGGATGGAGTGCGTCTGGTCGCCCACGGCGGAGCGACGCTCGGCCAGTTCGCCGGCTTCGACATGGTGCCGGCGCAGCGGTTCGCCGTCGTCTCGCTCGTCAACCAGGAGCCGAATGGCCGCCTGTTCAATCGACTCATTCGCGACTGGGCGCTCGAGGCACACCTTGGGTTGGTGAAGATCGCGCCGGCGCCAGAGCCACGCCCGGCCGAGGCCCTGGCCGAGTACGCGGGCTCCTACGACACCGTGGCAGTCGAGATCACCGTGAGCATCGACGGCGATCAGCTGCTCCTGGAGGGCACACCGAAGCCGGAGCTCATCGCCCAGCTGGGCGATGACGTGGATCACCGCGAGCCCCCCGATCCGCTGGGCATGCTGTCGGGCGAGGACGACCGCTACGTGGTGACCGGCGGGCCGAACCGGGGGAGTCGGGGCTTCTTCACCCGGGACGAAGGCGGACGCGTGAACGGCCTCCATTGCTACGGCCGCTTCGCTCCGCGCCGCGAGGTGGGAGGCACATGACGCGACGGCTAGCGTCGCCGCAGTGGGCGTGACCCGCCCGCTCGGCACTCGGCCGGCTGGCGGACAGCGTGACTCTGCGAAAGAGAGTGGGTTGGGAGCGATACCGGTCCTCTCAACTCCGCTCGATCGAAGAATGAGGGCTCACCAATCCGTCCGCTCTGCGCCGTGCGCAGCGGTCGCGACTACGCTCGCGACGTGATGGCCGCTCAGCCGCTCAGGCCTCCCGCTGACCATGCGGTCAGCCGCTACCCGGACGAGTTCGCGGACGCGATCCTGGTCGTCTCCTTCGGCGGCCCGGAGGGGCCTGACGACGTCATGCCGTTCCTCGAGAACGTCACGCGGGGGCGGAACGTCCCTCGTGGGCGCCTCGAGGAGGTCGCGCACCACTACGAGCGCTTCGGCGGGGTCAGCCCGCTGAACAGGCAGAACCGCGAGCTGATCGCCGCGCTCGAGGCGGAGCTTCGCGAGCACGGGATCGAGCTGCCGATCTACTACGGCACCCGGAACTGGCACCCGTTCCTGTCCGACACGGTTGCCCAGATGACGCGTGACGGCGTTCGCCGCGCGCTCACGTTCCTGACCTCAGCGTTCAGCAGCTACTCGGGCTGCCGGCAGTACCGCGAGAACCTCTTCGAGGCGCAGCTCGCCTCGGGCACCGAATCGCCGGAGCTGCCGCGGCTGCGGATGATCTTCAACCACCCGGGCTTCATCGCAGCCAACGTCGAGCGCGTGCGGGCTGCGCTGGCGGAGGTGCCCGAGGAGCGCCGGGCGGCGGCGCCGCTCGTGTTCACCGCGCACAGCATCCCGCTCGCGATGGCCGAGCGCTGCGCGTACGAGGCGCAGCTCGCCGAGGCCGGCCGGCTCGTCGCCGAGGGAGCCGGCGTCGGGGAGTGGGCCGTGGTGTACCAGAGCCGCAGCGGCGCCTCCGCACGTGCCCTGGCTCGAGCCCGACGTCCTCGATCACCTGCGGGCGCTCGCGGCGCAGGGTGTTCGAGATGTCGTCGTCTCGCCGCTCGGCTTCCTCTCCGACCACGTCGAGGTGCTCTACGACCTCGACGTCGAGGCGGCGGGGCTCGCGCGCGAGCTTGGCCTCAACCTCGTGCGCGCCGGCACGCCGGGAACCCACCCGGCGTTCGTCGGAGCGATTCGGGAGCTCATCCAGGAGCGCCTCGACCCGAGCCGCCCGCGCCGCGCACTCGGCCGCCTGGGGCCGAGCCACGACGCGTGCGCAGCATCCTGCTGCCTGCCCGGCACGGGCAGGCCGAGCCCGTGGGCGACCGCCCTCGCCCAGCCGGCCTGACCCTCGGCGCCGGGCACACATCTACCGTCCGAGTGTGCGATCGATCCTGACTGCGCTCGGGAAGCGGCGGCGCTTGCTCGTCGCACTCCAGGTCGTCTTCGTCGTCGTGCTGCTCGGGTTCCTGACCTGGGCGCTCCGTGACACGCTGCGCGAGGCCGCGCCGCTGCTCCGCGACGCCGACCCGCGCGACCTGGTGTTGGGCTGCATCTTCCTCGCCGCCTACTACCTCGCGTTCGTGTTCCCGTGGCTAGCGATTCTGCGCGCGCAGGGCATCTACGTCTCGTACTCGGTCGGGCTTCAGGCGGAGATGGCGTCGATGCTCGCCAAGTACGTGCCGGGTGCGGTGTGGACGCCCGTAGCGCGCGTCGTCTGGCTGCGTCGCGCCGGCGGCGTCCAGCAGACGAGCGTCGTGCTCAGCTCGATCCTGCTGGAAGCGGGCCTCTCCGCCGTGGCCGGCGTCGCTGTCTTCGTCGCGTCGCTCCTGTGGATCGAGGGCGTGGATACCCCTCTGTGGCCGCTTGCGCTCTTCGCGATCGGCGTCGCCGGCCTCCTCCACCCGCGCGTCTTCGGCGCCCTCGCGCGACGCCTGTTCAAGCCGTTCGGCGCGGGTGAGCCGCCGCGCCTGCGCTGGCGCACGCTGCTCGGGCTGCTCGTCTACTACGCCGCCTCGTGGCTCCTCGGGGGCGTCGCGCTCCTGTACATGATCCGCGCGGTCGGCGGCGACGTCGGCTGGTCGTCGGTGCCGTTCCTCGGCGGTGTCGCGGCAGTCGGCGCGATCGTCGCGGTTCTGTCGGTGATCGCGCCGTCCGGGCTCGGGGTGCGGGAAGCCTCGATGTACGGACTGCTCCTCGCCGTGACGAGCGCGCCGGTCGCCCTGAGCGCAACCGTGGTGAACCGCCTGGCGATCACGCTCGTCGAGGCGGTGCTGCTCGGCGTCGGCGTCGTGCTCTGGCGGCTCGGCGGCAAGGGCGGGGACGGCGCGCCGCGCGAGGCTGTGGGCGAGCCGATCGTGCAGGATGCCGGTGTGATCGGCGATGGACGCCAGGCATGAACGTCCTCTTCGTCTGCGTCGGCAACCAGGGGCGGAGCGTCATGGCCGAGCGGCTCTTCCTCGAGCGCGCGGGAGGGACACACCAGGCGCGTTCCGCGGGGAGCAGGCCGGGCAGCGAGGTGCACGCGGGCGTCCTCGAGTCGCTGGCCGAGCTCGGCGTGGACGCGTCCGATCACGTGCCTCGCCGGCTCGACGACGAACTCGTAGGCTGGGCCGACGTGGTCGTCGCGACCTGCGACGACGCCTGCCCCGTCGTTCCGGGCAAGCGCTACGTCAGCTGGAACCTGCCCGATCCGCGTGGGCTGCCCGCGGCCGACGTGCAGCCGATCCGCGACGAGATCCGGCGCCGGATCGAAGAGCTCGCGACTGAGCTCGGCGCCGGGACGCAGCCCGGCCACTAGGTCGTCGCGAGCGCCACGACCGCTCGGCACCCGTGTCTTCGGTGGACACGTCTTCTCGAGACAGCTCGGGGCGCACCCCACCCTCCCAGAGGGGAGAGCGTCCTCCACCACCCGCCCGTCGCCGACGGTACCGGCGAACTGGTCGCATGTCAGTGCCGGTGCAGTGCCGAATGTGTGACAGCCCAGGGTGGGCGGGCCGACACTCTGTCCGGAAACGCGGCGGCCGCGGCTCCGAGGAGCCGCGGCCGTGGAGGGTTCGCGTTCAGTCGAGGAGCTGCGTCAGTCGCCGACCCGCGGGGGGCGCTCGTCGAGCGTGACCTGCACCTGCCGCTCGTCGCCGTTGCGGACGACCGTCAGGGTCACCGTGTCACCCGGCTGCTTCGCGTCGATCGCGCTCTGCAGCTGGGCCGACGTCGTCACCTCGTCGCCGTCGATCGCGGTGACGATGTCGCCGCCGGTCGGGTAGGGAACGCCGTCGACCGAGCGATTGCCGGTCGAGGCCTGGAGGTTCGCCTTCGTCGGCCGGCGCATCGGGCTCCACCCCGGTGATGGCGACGCCGGGCTCGACGCCGAGCTCGTCGGCGGCCGACGCGGGAATCTCCCGGACGCCGACGCCGAGGTACGCGTGCACGACCTCGCCCGACTCGATCAGCTGCGCAGCGATCGAGCGGACGGTGTTCGAGGGGACGGCGAAGCCGATGCCGACGTTGCCGCCGTTCTCGCTCTCGATCTGCGAGTTGACGCCGATGACCTCGCCGCGCAGGTTCAGCAGCGGGCCGCCGGAGTTGCCGTGGTTGATCGGCGCGTCGGTCTGGATGGTGTCGTTGATCGTGAAGTCGTTCGGCGCCTTCATCGAGCGGTTGAGGGCGCTGACGATGCCCGCGGTGACCGTCTGCTCGAGCCCGAACGGGCTGCCGATCGCGACGACTCCCTCGCCGACTTGCACCTTGGCTCGAGTCGGCGAGTCGCAGAGGCTTCAGGAGCGACGCCGGCGCTCCCTCGACTTCGAGCACCGCGAGGTCGGTCGACGGGTCGGTGCCGACGACGCGCGCGTCGTAGGAGGCGCCGTTCGAGAACGTCACGTTGACCGAGGTGGCGCCGCTCACGACGTGCTGGTTCGTGACGACGTGGCCCTGGCGGTCGTAGACCCAGCCCGAGCCCTGGGCGAGCTGCTGCTGCTCGCCGCCGAATTCGTTCTCCTGGCTCGCGGTGGTCGCGATCTCGACGACCGACTCGTGCGCAGCCTCGTAGACGTCGTTGACGGTGAATCCGCCGCTCGAGCTCGCGGCCGGGAACGCGTTCGTGACGGTCACCTGGCGGGTCGTCGTCGCGTCGTCGTCGACGAGCGCCGTGGTCACGACGGCGGCCGTGCCGGCGCCGAGGACGAGCGCTGTGACCAGGGCGGCGACGGCGGTCATTGGGCGGATGCTGTTCATGTCTGTGTCAGTCCTTTCGCGTCTTGTCGTCGGCCGCATCGGACCAACGGGCGTTAAGTACCCGCTGAGAGCCGTCTAAGACACGCCTAAGACTCTGCCTGAAGAGGCGTCGTCTTAACGCAACTTCACATTGGCGCGGCACACTTCGGGCCGGAATGAAGGTTCTCGTGGTGGACGACGAGCGGGCCGTACGCGAGTCGCTGCGTCGGGCGCTCGAGCTCGAGGGCTACGAGGTCGAGCTGGCCGAGGACGGTGACGAGGCCCTCGCCCGCCTGGCCGCGGACGGTCAGCCGGACGCGCTGGTGCTCGACGTGCTCATGCCCACGATCGACGGGCTCGAGGTCTGCCGTCGGCTGCGGGCCACGGGCAGCTCGCTGCCGGTGCTGATGCTCACCGCACGCGCGGAGGTCGAGAACCGCGTCGCCGGTCTCGACGCGGGAGCCGACGACTACCTGCCGAAGCCGTTCGCCCTCGAGGAGCTGCTCGCGCGTCTGCGCGCGCTCCTGCGCCGCACCGGCGGCGCGCCGAACGAGCGCCTGCAGGTGGGCGACCTGGAGCTCGATCCGGGCACGCGGGAGGCCTGGCGTGACGGCGATGCCATCCAGCTCACCCGGACCGAGTTCAACCTGCTCGAGCTGTTCATGCGCAACCCGCGCCAGGTGCTGACGCGCTCGACGATCTTCGAGCGCGTCTGGGGCTACGACTTCGGCTTCGCCTCGAACTCGCTCGACGTCTACATCGGCTACCTCCGCCGCAAGACGGAGGCCGCCGGCCGCCCGCGCGTCATCCAGACGGTACGCGGCGTCGGCTACGCGCTCAGGCCCGAATGAGCTTTCGCGCACGCCTCACGCTCGTGGCCGCCGCGGCGGTCGCGGTCGCGATCGTGCTCGCGTCGGTGCTCGCCTACTTCGTCGTCCGCAACCAGCTCCACAACGAGCTGGACGACGGGCTGCGCGAGCGTGCGACCGAGATCCAGCGGCTGCCTCCGGACCGGATCGACCGCGCCGTCTTCGGCCACGGCCCTCCGCTCGGCGCTGCCGAGGGCTATCCCCAGGCTGTCGCCGCCGACGGACGCACCGCGCTCCCAGGAGGAGCGACCGTCAAGCTTCCCGTCGACGAGCGGACGCTCGAGATCGCGCGCGGCGAGAACGAGGGCGTCTACTTCAGGGACGCCCGTGTGGCGGACACGGACGTCCGGATCATCGCCGTGCCGTACGGCCCCGGGCCGGGTATCGCGATCCAGGTGGCCCGGCCGCTCGACGAGGTCGACGGCGCGGTCGCGCGCGTGCGCACGTTCCTGCTGATCATCGGCGCCACCGGCATCGCCGTTGCGGCGCTGCTCGGCCTCCTCATCTCGGGCGCCGCGCTGGCCCCGATCCGCCGTCTCACGGCGGCCGCGGACGCGGTGACCGAGACGGGCGACCTGTCGCAGCGCATCGAGGTCCGCGGGCGCGACGAGCTCAGCCGGCTCGCCGAGCGCTTCAACACCATGCTCGGGGCGCTGGAGGAGTCAGCGCGCGCCCAGCGGCAGCTGGTCGCCGACGCCTCGCACGAGCTGCGGACGCCCCTGACGAGCCTGCGCACCAACATCGAGGTGCTCGCCACCGGGCGGCCGCTCCCCGAGGGCGAGCGTGAGCGGCTGCTCGCGGATGTGGTCGAGCAGCTCGAGGAGATGACCTCGCTCGTGGGCGAGCTGATCGAGCTCGCGCGCGGCGAGCAGAACACCGACGAGCCCGAGGACGTCCGTCTGGACGAGCTGGCCGCCGCCGCCGTGGAGCGCACGCGCCGCAACCGGCCCGCGGTGACGTTCCGTACCGACCTGCAGGAGGCACCGCTCCGCGGCTCGGCGGCGTCGCTCGAGCGGGCGATCGGCAACCTGCTCGACAACGCCGCCAAGTGGAGCCCGCCCGGCGGCGAGGTCGAGGTCTCCGTCCGCCCGCACGAGGTGCGCGTGCGCGACCACGGCCCCGGGATCGAGCCCGAGGACCTGCCGTACATCTTCGACCGCTTCTACCGGGCCAAGGCCGCGCGCGGAATGCCTGGCTCCGGGCTGGGGCTGGCGATCGTCCGCCAGGTGGCGGAGGCGCACGGCGGCGGCGTCGAGGCCGCCGCGGCCGAGGGCGGCGGCACCGTCATGACGCTGCGGCTCGCCGGCGCGGGCCGAAACGGCCAGGGGCCGACTCTTAGCGACTCTTCAGATTCGTCTTAGGGCTTCCTCAGCGAACCCTGGTCTCCTGAGGGGAGAAGGAGTCCGAGAGGAGGAGAGAGTGAAGAGGAAGAAGCGCATGTTGGCCGCGGGCACGGTGGTCGCGCTCGCGATCGCGGGAGGCGGCGCGGCGATTGCCGCCACGGGTGACGACCGCAAGGCCGAGAGCGACGCGATCGTCGCCGACGCGGCCAAGCAGCTCGGCGTCACCCCGGCGAAGCTCGAGAATGCGCTCCAGGAAGCGCTCAAGAACCGCGTCGATGCCGCCGTCCAGGCCGGCCGCCTCACGCAGGCGCAGGGCCAGGAGCTCAAGCAGCGGATCGAGGCCGGCGAGCTGCCGCTGCTCGGCGTCGGCCCCGGTCATCACGGCCGCCACCACGGCCCCGGTCCGGGCTTCGACGCGGCCGCGTCGTACCTCGGCGTGACCGAGGCCCAGCTTCGCACCGCTCTGGAGAACGGGAGCACGCTGGCCGACGTCGCCAAGGACAAGGGCAAGTCGGTCGAGGGGCTCGTCGACGCCATGGTCGCCGACGCCCAGAAGCACCTCGACCAGGCGGTCGAGGACGGACGCCTGACCGAAGCACAGGCGGAGGAGCGGCTTGCGGAGATCGAGGAGCACGTCACGGCGCTCGTCAACGGCGAGCTGCCCGATCGGCCGCAGCGGTCCTTCGGCCCGCCCCCGATGAACGGCTCCGGCATGCCGTTCACCCCGCCGCCGGGCGAGGCGGCATAAGAAACCACGACAAGGGGTGACAAACGGTCACATCTCGGCTACGGTACGGAACGGAAGCCACGGACAGGAGGCAAGTCGATGAAGGCGTATGCGTTCTAGGCAGCTTCTGGACGGGGAAGCTTCCGAGGAGAGGGCGTCCGAGTGGCGCCCTCTCCGCGTTTTCGGCGGCTCGGCGCGGGTAGCGTCCGCGCCGTGCAGATCGGGGGCACCAAGGAGTTCGGCGCACCCCCGAGCGCGTCTTCGACGCGCTCGTCGATCCGCAGCTGCTGAGCGACTTCCTGCCCGGCATCGAGTCGCTCGAGGTCCACGACGACGCGCACTGGACGGCCGTCATGAAGCTGCCGCGCGCGCCGGTCTCGCTGCGGCTCGACTTCGAGCTGCGCGAGCGCCGCCGGCCGGAGTGGGCGCTCCTGACGGCGGCCGGGAAGCGGCTCGGCGCGAGCGTGTCCGCCAAAACCACCTTCGAGCTCTCCTCGGCGTCCGCCGGGACGCGCATGGCCTGGACGGCCGACGTCGAGCTCGGCGGCACGCTCAGCCGGTTCGGCTCGATGATGCGGCCCATCGCCCAGCAGCAGGCCGAGCGGTTCCTCGACCGCCTCGACCGCAAGCTCGAAGCGGGGTAGCCCCTACGAGAGCTCGAGCAGACCGGCGCGCGGGCGGCCGAGGACGCCGGCAGATGTGAGCAGCTCGCGGAAGCGGTCGGCCGGCAGCGGACGCGCGTAGAAGTAGCCCTGCCCGGCGCCGACGCCCATCTCGCGCAGCTGGGCCGCCTGCTCTGCGTCCTCGATCCCTTCGGCGACGATGTCCAGGTGGAGGCTCTGGCCGAGCCGCACGATGCTCCGGACGAGGGCGAGGCTCGGCGAGCTGCGCCGCGCGTGCTCGACGAACGAGCGGTCGATCTTGAGGATGTCGATCGGGAAGCGCTGCAGGTAGCTGAGCGCCGAGTACCCCGTCCCGAAGTCGTCGACCGCCAGCCGGACGCCGAGCGCCCGCAGCTGCTGGAGCCGCACGCGGGGCGCCTCGGTCTCGTCGGCGAGGAAGCTCTCCGTGATCTCGATCACCAGCCGGCTGGGCGAGACCCCGGATTCCTCCAGCGCTCCGCGCAGGTGCTCGACCACGTCCAGCTCGTGGAGCTGGCGCATGGAGATGTTCGCGCTCAGGTGGAAGGGCAGCTCGGGGAACTCGTCCTGCCAGCGGCGGAGCGAGCGCGTGGCCTCTTCGATCACCCAGCGGCCGAGCGGGACGATGAGGCCCGACTCCTCGGCGAGCGACAGGAAGTGCCCCGGTGCCAGGAGGCCGCGCTCGGGGTGCTGCCAGCGCAGGAGCGCCTCCGCACCCGATGATGGCGGAGGTCTCCAGGCTGACGATCGGCTGGAAGAACAGCTCGAACTGCTCCTCCTGGATCGCCCGCCGCAGGTCGCCGCCGAGCTCGAGGCGGGTGAGCGCGACCTCGTGCATCTCGGCCTCGTAGAGCCGGCAGCGGGCACCGCCTGCGCGCTTGGCCTCGTACATGGCCAGGTCGGCGTTGCGCATCAGCTCGGCCATCGTCCCGCCCCGGAACGCGGTGGCGACCCCGACGCTTGCTGTCACCTCGAGCATTCGTCCCTCGACGTCGAACGGGGCGCGGAGCGAGCCCATGATCCGGTCGGCCGCCAGCAATGCCGTCTCGGAGTCGGCGATGCCCTCCAGCAGGACGGCGAACTCGTCGCCGCCGAGGCGCGCGGCCGTGTCCGACTCGCGAAGCGCGCTGCGCAGGCGCTCGCCGACCGCGCAGAGGAGCGCGTCGCCGGCGCCGTGGCCCAGGCTGTCGTTGACGGTCTTGAAGTCGTCGACGTCGACGAAGAGGACGGCGAGGCCGTCGTCGCGCCGGGCGAGCCCGGACAGCGCGAGCGTCAGCCGGTTCTCGAAGAGCGCGCGGTTGGCGAGCCCCGTCAGACCGTCGTGGAAGGCCTGGTGGCGGAGCTCCTGCTCCAGCCGCTTGCGGTCGGTCATGTCGCGGCCGGTCAGGATGCAGCCCGGCTCGTCCGGGCGATCGCCGCGCGCCCATTCGAGCACGACCCACTGCTGGTCGGCCGTCCAGAGCCGGCACTCGAAGCGGCTGCCGTGCGCGCTCGCCGTCACGGCCGACTGCAGCTGCTCGACATCGTCGGGGTGGGCGAGCTCGACCAGCCGGCGGCCGACGAGCTCGCCGGGCGGGTAGCCGAGCAGCGGCACGCTGGACTCGGTCGCGTAGCTCACGCGCGTATCGGGGTCGACGACCGCGATCAGCTCGGACGAGTTCTGCACGAGCGACCGGAACCAGTGCTCGCTCCGCCGGAGCGCCCGCTCGTCCGCAGTCGCGACGGAGCGCCGGGACTGCCGGACGCCGAACCCGACGAGCGTGACGAAGATGCCCGCGAGCGCGATCAGCAGGCCGGTGGCCGCGGTGGCGTTGAACGCCGCGCCGCGGGCGCGTCGGTTCACGTTGACGAGCGTCCCTTCGAGGGCCGACTCGAGCCGGTCGAGCGCGGGGTCGACGCGCTGCTCGCCGACTGCAAGCGCCTGGTCGAGCCGGCCGGCGGCCAGCAGCCGCAGCTCCTCCTGGAGTGCACGCTGGTGGATCGAGAGTGCGGTCGAGATCCGTGCGTCGAGGGTGCCGCCGCTGGCCTCGAAGCGCTCGAGCTCCGCGGCCATCTCTGCGCGTCGGGTGCGGATCGGGCCGACGAGCTCGCCGGCCGCCCCGCGCGCCGCGACCGCCTGCCACTCGAGGCTGCTCTGCTCCATCACGAGCGCCCGGAAGCGCTCGAGGGCGAGCTGCTGGGTACGCGCCAGGTCGGCGTCGCGCCGGAGCTGCATCGTCACGGCGGCGACGAGACCGGCGGCGGAGAGGACGATCGCCGCGATCGTCCAGATGATCGTCCCGCCGCGGGGGCGCAGGGGGCGGGTGCTCATTCGCCTATCCCCCGGAGACGGGCTGCACCTGGCCGGAGAGGGACAGTTGCCGGGCCTCGGCGGCCTTCGGGTCGAACACCTCGACGAGCACGTCCGAGCCGGGCTTCGCGATGTAGACGCTGGTCGGACGGCTCTGCCGCCAGACGGCGACGCGGCCGTCGGGCAGGCTGGAGCGCTTCGCGTCGGGGCTCGCGCGCCGCCTCCTGAGCGATCGCCCACGCCCGCTCGAGCTCGTAGGTCGCGATCGTCAGCGTCTGCCGAGGAGCGCCCACGGGCGTCGCGGGCGGGAGATAGCGGACGAACGTGCCTGCCCCCGTCTGGCGGAGCTCGAGCCGGCGTCCGGCGAGCTCGCCGGCCCAGTGAACCGGCTCGGGCGCCGCTCAGCGCTGCGAGCTGGTCGGCGGTCACGACCGCCGGGGCGCCGGGGGAGAGACTCGGGGCGGGCGCGCGCTCGCCGCCTCCGCGGACGAGCATGACGATCCCGGCGGTCGCGCCAGTGAGCACGAGGCCGACGACGAGCGCGAGCGTGCGGACGGTGATGGTCAACCCGTCACCGCAGAGCTGACGACCGAGTCGATGCGGATCGCGATGATCTTCGTCTGCCGGGCGACCGGGTTCTTCTTGCCGGTGTGGAGGCAGCTCAGCGTGGCGACGCCCGTGCCGCCGAAGGTGGCGAGAGCGTGGGTCGAGAGCGTGGCGCGGTCGACCTTGTCCTCCGTCTCGGCGTAGTCGGTGCTGCCGTCGGCCGTGAGCGTGCACCGAGTGCCGTCGGCGCCGCCGACGTCACCGACGACCGTGGTCTTGGCGAAGATGGCGTACGAGCCCGGCGCGAGGCCCGCCATGGTGGCGACGACGACCTCGACGTCCTCCGGCAGCATCACGTCGCCGTCGCGGTGCACCTGCGTCGCGTGGGACAGGCCGGGCGGGCCCTGCTGACCGGCAGGACCCTCGGGGCCGGCAGGCCCCTGCGGGCCGGCGGGTCCGGTCGCGCCCTGCGGCCCCTGCGGGCCGTCATCGCCCTTGGGCCCCTGCGCGCCGGCCGGCGCCCTGGGCGCCGTCCGCGCCGGGGGCTCCGCGCTCGCCCTGTGGGCCGGCCGGGCCGATCAGCCCCTGGAGGCCCTGCAGGCCGGGCGGCCCCTGCAGGCCGTCGGCGCCGTCGGCGCCATCCGACCCGTTCATTCCCTGAAGTCCCTGTGGGCCCTCGAGACCCTGCGCGCCGCGCTCGCCGTCGGCGCCCGGCTGGCCGTCGGCGCCGTTCGAACCGTCGGCCCCGTTCGAACCGTCGGCTCCTGGCGGGCCGGCAGGCCCTGGAGGAAGCGTTCCCTCGGCGAAGTCGATGTCGGTGAGCGATCCGTCGAGCACCTTGTCGGAGGTGACGGAGCCGTCGGCCAGCTCGTCCGAGCTGACTGACCCCGTGGCCAGGGCGGCGCGTCCGACCTGGCCCGGCGCGAGGCGCGATGCCTCGAGCGCTGCGCGGCGAACGTCCGCGCGGCCGAGACCGGTCTGCTCGGCGACGATCCCGGCTGCCTGCGCGTCCGGAAGCGGGTCCTCGAGCGGCGACATCACGGCGAACGAGCCCGCGCCGAGAGCCGACGTCGCCGCCAGAGCCGCTGCTGCTTGAGCAATCCCGGATGTCATCAGCCGCAAGAAGGCGCGGGGGGATCCCGCGTAGTGGGTGCATCGGCCGGGATCGAGCGCTCCTTGTGCGCCAAAAGAGGGATTCGGAGGGGACGCCGTATCCCCCGGTCGAGGGACGTGGGGGCCTCCGAGGACAGCGCTACCCCCGAATGGGTGGTTTTGAGCCACGAACGCGGCGGGGAAGGTGCTCCTTTGAGCTAGGAGGTTCTAAAGCTCGGTGACGTCGGCGTGCCGCTCTGCGGCGCAGCTTCGCGCCCAGCGCTCGGCGGTCTCCACGACGCGCCGGCGCAGGGCCTCGTCGAGCGCGTCGCCGCCCCCGAGCTCGATGCGGACCTGGTGTACCTCGGCCTCGGAGTGCGAGCTGAGCTCGAAGCGCTCCTCGGAGACGAGCGACACTTCGCCGACCTCGTCGAGCAGCTCGCGCCCGAGCTGCTCGAGCTCGGCGGTCGTCGCCTGGCGCCCGGCGAGCACGCCGAAGTTCAGCCGCACCTCGAGCCCGCCGTCGGCGGTGGTGTCCACGAGCGAGAGGGAGTCGTCCACCGGGCGTCGGAACTACCCGGGCGGCGAGGTTCCGAACCCTCTAGGAGGGCTTGGCGGGATCGTCGCTCCTGCGGCTCAGGCGTCGTTTCGCCAGCGCTTCTACTAGCGCTCGCGCGGCTCCCAGCGGAAGCCGCGGACGGCGAGCACTGCACCGGCCAGGCCCCAGGCTGCGACCACGGCGACGTCCACCGGGCGGTCCCAGATCTGGACGTCCTCGAGGATGACGTCGCGGACGAGGACGATGAAGTGGGACAGCGGCAGCGCCTCGGCGATCCACTGGAGCACCTCTGGGAACGAGTCGGACGAGAAGAACGCACCCGAGATGAAGGTCGCCGGCAGGTAGATGGCATTGATGACGGCCGAGGCTCCCTCCGCGCTGCGGACGAGCGTGGACGCGCCGACGCCGAGGGCCGTGAATGCCGCAGCTCCGAGCAGGAGCGCAGCGGCGAGCGAGGCGAGCCGGTCGGGCACGGCGACGTCGAAGAAGACGCGGCCGAGCGCCACCAGCAGCACGGCCTCGAGCAGGTAGACGGCGACGATCGAGGAGAGCAGCGCGGCCAGGTAGGTCGAGCCGGAGAGCGGCGTCGAGCGCAGCCGCTTGAGGGTGCCGGCCTCGCGGCGCAGCACGAGCAGGATCGCCAGCCCGGCGAAGGTCGTGGACACGACGCCGTAGCCGAGCATGCCGGCGAGCAGGAAGTCGTAGCCCCTGACGCCGTCGACCTCCTCGTCCCCGTACGCAGACCCGAGCAGGACCAGGAAGAGGACGGGCAGCAGGAAGGTGAAGAAGGCGAGCTCGCGGCTGCGCCAGAAGAGCAGCTGCTCGGTCCGCAGCTGGTGGACGAAGAGAGCTCGCGCGCTCACTCGACGCCCTCCGGCCCGGTCAGCGCGAGGTAGATCTCCTCCAGGGTCGGCCGGCGCACCTCCAGGTCGTCGAGCGTCGCGCCGGCCGTGACCGCCTCCGACGTGAGCTCGTGCAGCAGTCGGGTCGGGTCGTCGGTGCGCAGCACGACCTCCTGGCCGTCCCGGCGGTAGTGCACCTCCGTCTGCGCAGCCGCGCCGATGAGCTCGCGCGGCGTGCCGGAGGCGACGATCGTGCCCGCTCGCAGCACGGCGACGCGGTCGGCGAGCCGGTGCGCCTCCTCGATGTAGTGCGTGGTCAGCAGGATCGTCTTGCCGAGGTCGCGCAGCGCCCGGATCGTGTCCCAGGCCGCGCGCCGGGCGGCCGGGTCGAACCCGGTCGTCGGCTCGTCGAGGAAGAGCAGATCGGGGTCGCCCACGAGTGCCACGCCCAGGTCGAGCCGGCGCTTTTGCCCGCCCGAGAGCGTGCGGTAGCGGGCATCGCGCTTCGCCCCCAGGCCGACGAGCTCGAGCACCTCATCGGGGTCGCGGGCGCGCTCGTAGTAGCCGGCGAACAGGCGCAGGTGCTCGATCACGGACAGGTTCGGGAAGAGCTCGCCGGTCTGCGGCACGACGCCGAGCCGCTCTCGCCAGCGGTCGGGAGCCGCAGCGGGATCGACGCCGAGCACGGTCACCCGGCCGCCGTCGCGCGCGACGGTGCCCTTCGAGGATCTCGACGGTGGTCGTCTTCCCGGCTCCGTTCGGTCCGAGCAGGCCGAAGACCTCGCCCTCCGCGATCGAGAAGTCGATGCCGCGGACGGCTTCGACCCCGTTGTAGGCCTTGGTCAGGCCCTCGACGACGACCGCGTCCACGGTCAACCCAGGTCGACGGCCACGACCGCGCCCGGCCTCAGCGGGGGTGGCTCTCCGCCGCCGAGCTCGGCCGCGATCAGGCCGAGGTCCGGCTGGTGGCCGACGACGAGCACGACGTCCCCACGCTTTGTCGCGGCCTGGCGGACGTCGCCGGTTGCGGCTCCCGGCGCCAGCCGCTCGTCGACCTCCGGTTCCACGCCGAGCGCGCGGGCGAGCTCTCCGGCGGTCTGCCGGGCTCGCAGCAACGGGCTCGTGAGGATGGCGTCGGGCCGCGTGCCCCCGGCGGCGAGCTCCTGGCCGAGCTCGCGCGCCCGCTCCCAGCCCGCGGGCGTGAGCTCGCGCAGGTCGTCGGGCGAACCCGGTGCTGCCTCGGCGTGTCGGACCAGCAGGAGACGCATGCGCGGCGAGAGGATAGGGCGGTCAGACGTCCAGAGCGCGCGCGAGCCTGCCGTGCGCGTCGTCCTGCACGACCTCGCCGTGGCCCGGCAGCACGAGCTCGACGGGCAGGTCGAGCAGCGGCCTCAGGTGCTCCGCGAGCTGCGGCCGGGTCATCCCCTGCGGCAGCCAGCTGTCCGGGCAGAGGTGCAACCCACCCTCCGCGTCGCCCAGGAGCACGTCGCCCGCGATCAGGGCTCCGTGTGCGGGCGACCAGAGCAGTGCCTCGTCCGCCCAGTGGCCGTCGACCGGCTGCAACCCGCCCGGCAGCGAGTCGCCGATGCTGAAGGTGTCCGTCGGCGGCACCTCGGCGTCGCCGAGCGAGCGCTCGTGCAGCCAGAGCCGGGCGCCGTCGTAGCGGTCGAGCACGGCCTGCGCGGAGCGGTAGTGCCAGGGGACGGTCAGCACGACGTGTGGCGCCCCATGCCCCTCGACGTCGCGATCGACTGCCTCCCAGAACCGGCGGGCGTCGTCCGGCTCCTGCGGCGCGAGCGGGTCGACCAGCACGAACTCGTCTTCCCGGACGATCCCGACGGACGAGACCTGCTGCGCCCACTCGTCGCCCGGCTTCCACTCCGGGTGCAGGGCCGTCCAGCGCCAGAGGTGGGGACGCAGCTCCTCGACCTGCACGGGGCCAAGCCTATGCACCGCGCGTAGAGTCGCCGCGTGGCGACCTACCGGTACGTCGTGGCGGACGTGTTCACCGACAGACCGCTGGCGGGCAACCAGCTGGCCGTCTTCACCGACGCGCGCGAGATCCCCGAGGATCAGCTGCTCGAGCTGGCGCGCGAGGTGAACTTCTCCGAGACGGTCTTCGTGTACCCGTCCGCCGGCGACGGCCACGTGCGCATCCGCATCTTCACGCCGTCCCAGGAGGTCCCCTTCGCCGGCCACCCGGTGCTCGGGAGTGCATTCGTCCTCGGCGGCCCGCTGCAGCTCGAGGAGCTGCGGCTCGAGACCGGGTCCGGCGTGGTCGCGGTGCGCCTCGAGCGCGACGGCGCGCGGATCACCTTCGGGCGCATGGAGCAGCCGCTGCCCACGGTGGCGCCCTACGAGGGCGAGCCGGAGCTCCTGCGTGCGCTCGGCGTCGGGCGCTCCGAGCTGCCGGTCGAGGTCTACGACAACGGCTTCCCGCACGTGTTCGTGATCCTGGCGAGCCCGGATGCGGTCGCCTCGCTGAGGCCGGACTTCGGCTACCTCGAGACGCTCGGCAACCTCGGCGTGAACTGCGCTGCCGGCTCGGGCACCCGCTGGAAGACGAGGATGTTCTCGCCGGGGTCGGGCATGGCGGAAGACCCGGCGACAGGATCGGCCGCAGGCCCGCTCGCGCTCCACCTCTGCCGGCACGGTCGCGCGGATTGGGGCACCGAGATCGAGATCAGCCAGGGCGTCGAGCTGGGACGCCCGTCGACACTCTTCGCGCGTGCAGACGGGGCGCCGGATGGCGTCGAGCGAATCGAGGTCGGCGGCGCAGCGGTCGTCGTCGCCCGCGGCGAGTTCCGCCTCTAGCCGAACGAGCCTCGTCTGTCGCGGCGCGCCTTCGACTTGGTCGCAGGGAGCCACTAACTCCCGGTAACGGCGCTGCTGGGCCGAACGGGCTTGTGGCTGTCAGCCACAAACCACCCCGGGGCGTCACTCGTCAGGCACGAACTCCCGGCAAACCGCGCGCCGGCCGAACGAGTTAGTGGCTGACAGCCACTAACTGACCGGGCGTCACTCCTCGACGAAGCGCAGCGCGTGGATCTCGGGTAGCTCCGGCGGCAGCGCCTGCCAGAAGCGGCCGCCGTCGCGCGAGAGGTAGACGCGGTTGCGGGCCGCGAAGGCGATCAAATCCGGGTCGTCGGCGATCGCGACCGCGCGACCAGGCGGCAGCCCACCGCCCGCCTCCCGCCAGGTCATGCCGGCGTCGTGCGAGACGGCGAGCGGCGGCCGGCGATCGACCACGACGGCGATCGTCGAGCCGGAGCGTGCGACTGCGAGCGCACGCGGCAGCTCCGTCTCGACGGGCAGCACGGCGAGCACCGCGTGCTCGCGGAACCCGATCACCTCCTCGCTCTCCAGCTCGAGGACGTAGACGCCGTCCGCGCTGCCGATCTCCAGCTCAGCCAAGCCGGAGCCGCGCCGCCGGCACCCGCCGCTCGAGCACGGATGCCGCCGCGCCCAGCGCGAAGGCGGCCGCGAAGCTCGGCAGCGTCGCTCCGTACGACCAGGACGGCTGGCCGATTGCCTCGACGATGTCGACCCACCACGACGGGCCGAGCGGCGGGACGTGCAGCCAGTGGTAGAGCGCGAATCCGGCGAGCCAGGCGACGATGTGGCCGACGCGGTAGCGCGGCCCGGAGTCGAGCAGGTCGCCGGGGTCGTAGTGGCCGCCGGCCAGCAGCCAGTCAGCGAGCAGGACGCCGAAGAGCGGCACGAAGAACGAGCCGAGCAGCAGCAGGAACACCTCGTAGTTGCGGAGCTCGATCGTGAGCGCGCCGATCGTCGCCGCCGCGGCGACGCCGAGCACGAGCAGCCGCTGAGGCGCCCGCGGCACGAGGTTCTGGATCGAGACGCCCGCCGAGTAGATGTTCGCGAACGCCTCGTCGGTCTCGTCGACCGTGACCGCGAGCAGGGCGAGTGCGGCGGCGAGCCCGGCGGCTGCCACCGCGGCGGGTACCTCGACCGCGTCGGAGACTCCGCGCGACAGCACCACGAAGCACCCGAGGACGAACATCCACGTGCCGGCGACGAAGTAGCCGGCGCCGGCGCCGACGAACGCCGCCCGGCGGTCGCGCGAGAAGCGGGTGTAGTCGGCGACGAGGGGCGTCCACGAGACCGTGATCGCCACCACGAGGTCGATGCCGAGCCAGACCGAGCTTCCGCCCTCGCCCGGCGCATTCCACAGTTCGCGAAGGTCCGCCTCGGCCAGCGCCCACCAGGTCAGGTAGAGCAACGAGGCGAAGACCGCCCAGACCGCGTACTTGCGGATGAACCGGCGGACGACGCCGACAGGCCCGACGACCGCCATCGCCGCGGCCACCGCGCCGAACGCGACCGTCCACATCCCCGTCGCCTCGAAGCCGAGCAGCTCATCGGAGAGCGCCGCCGCAGCCGCGGCGATCACGATCAGCTCGAAGGTCGCCCAGCCGAGGCACTGGGCGATGTTGAGCCCCGTCGGCCCGTACGACCCTTGCCGGCCGAGCGGCCCGCGCATCAGCACCATCGAGGGCACGCGAGCGTCGGCGCCGATCGCGCCGGCCGCGCCCAGCATCAGGTTGCCGATCACGCTGCCGAGCGACGATCGCCAGCAGGGCGTCGGGCAAGGACAGGGCGGGGACGAGGAACGCCGCGGCGACGAGCACGAGCAGCGAGACGCCCAGGTTCGACCAGAGCAGCGTCGTGTCGAGCAGGCCGAGCACGCGCAGGCGCTCCGGAACGGGCTCGATGCCCCAGCTGGGCGTGCGCTCGTCCATGCTCTCCCTCCCTTCGCCGGCATGACCCGGATCAGGTTCGTCGGGTGTGCTCTCAGCCGCTGCGTCGCGGCACCCCGGGTGCGCGAGTCTAGCGGCGGGGCCCCGCCTCCAGCGGCAGGAGCCGCGTCCCCGTCGCCTTGAAGCCCGGCGACGAGCAGCTCGCCCTCACGGACGCCGAGATGCGCGCCGGCCGTCGGCCGTGATCTCGGCTGTGACCGGCCCGACGCGAACCCGGAGCCGGTTCGCGACCGGGACGACGCTCGTGACCCGGCCGCGCAGGTGGTTCTGCATCGAGTCGGGGCTCGCCTCGCGCGCGAGCGCGATGTCCCAGGGGTAGACGACAAGGAACACGTCGCCGCGTGCCTCGTCGGCGCACACGACGAGCGAGCCGTCGTCGAGCCGCACCTCGGTGAGGCCGTCGGCGCGCGACGGACGCATTCCCGCGAAGGACGTTCGCGCCGGCGAACGACGCCACGAAGGCGCTCGCCGGCTGCGGCCACGACTGCGGCCGCGGTCCCCTGCTGGACGATCTGCCCGTCGACGAGCACCGCGAGCCGATCCGCGAGTGCGGCTGCATCGGCGAAGTCGTGGCTGACGACCAGCGCCGGCAGGCCAGCCGCTGCGGAGGGTCTCGCGCAGCTCACCGCGGACCGCGGCGCGCGTGTGCGGGTCGAGCGCCGACAAGTGGCTCGTCCAGCAGCAGCACGTCCGGCTTCGCGGGCGAGCGCGCGGGCGAGCGCGACTCGCTGGCGCTCCCCGCCCGAGAGGCGTCCCGGTCGCTCGCCGGCGAGGTTGCCCGAGGCCGAAGCGCTGCGAGCAGGCCGGCGACGTCTCCGCGTCGAGCCGAAGGCGACGTTCTGCGCGACCGTCAGGTGCGGAAAGAGCGCGTACTCCTGGAAGACGAGGCCGACCGAGCGCCGCTCGGGCGGAACGTCGACTCCCGCCTCGGTGTCCAGCCAGACGCCGCCGCCCGGCCTCGATCCGGCCGCTGCGCGGGCCGCACGCAGCCCGGCGATCGCGCGCAGGACCGTCGTCTTGCCGGCGCCCGAGGGGCCGACCAGCGCCAACCGTCTCGGACTCCGCGGACGAGCGCTACGTCGAGAGCGAAGGCGCGTAGGGGGTGGCTGAGCCGGACGCTGAGCGTGTCCATCGGGGGAGGAGGCTGACGGCGGCGAGCACGGCGGCGCTGACGAGCACGAGCAGCACGCCGAGCGCGACGGCGACGTCGAAGTCGCGATCCAGCTCGGCGTAGATCGCAAGCGGCGTCGTCTGCGTCTCGCCCGGGAAGCTGCCGGCGAAGATGAGCGTGGCGCCGAACTCGCCGAGGCCGCGCGCGAAGGCGAGGGTCGACGCCGCACCCAGCCCGCCGGCCGCGAGCGGCACCGCGACGCGCAGGAAGATCGCGCCCCGGCGGAGCGCCGAGCGTCCGCGCGGCATCGAGCAGTGTCCGGTCGACGCCGGCGAAAGCGGCCACGGCGAGGCGCACGTAAAGCGGGCTGGCGACGAACACGATCGCGAGCACGACCGCCGTCTGCGTGAACGGCAGGCGACAGCCGAACGCGTCGAGGGAGTCGCCGAGGAGGCCGTTGCGGCCGAAGGCGGACAGCAGGGCGATACCCGCAACCGCTGGTGGCAGGACGAGCGGCAGCTCGATGGCCGTCAGCAGCGCGCGCCGGCCGCGGAACCGGCGCGTCGCGAGCGCGTAGGCGGCCGGCGTGCCGATGCCGAGGATCACGAGGTGCGCGATCACGCTCGTCTGCAGGCTGACGAGCAGCGCCTGGCGGGCCGGCTCGCTTGCCAGGCCGGCGAGCAGGTCGGCCGGACTGACGCGCAGGAACAGCGCGACGAGCGGCAGGAGCAGGAACGCCGCCGACGAGGCCGACCGCGACGGCGGCCGCGAGGCCCGAACGCTGACCTCATCCCAGCGGCTCACCGTCGCCGCTCGACGTGACGAAGCCCGCGCCGAGCAGCACGCGCTGCCCCTCCTCGCCGAGCGCACGAGCGACGAACGCCTGCCGGCGGCCGTCGCGGTCGCCCTCGCGCACGACCGCGATCGCGTAGTCCGCGCGCCCGAGGGCGCCGATCTCGGCAGCCTCGATCACCTTCCCGTTCGTCGGCGCGATGTCGGTGCGGTAGGCGAAGCCGGCGTCCGCCTCACCGAGCGCGACCTTGCCGACCACGCCCTTGACGTCGTCCTCCTCGCTGACGACGTTCTCCAGCACCTCGGGGCCCTCGTCCGTTCGCGCCAGCGCTTCCCGCGCGTAGTCGCCGACCGGGACGCCGGGCGCGGCGATCACGAGCTTCAGGCCCGGCCGCGCCAGATCCAGGAGCGAGCGGATCCCCGCCGGGTTGTCCCGAGGCACGATGACGACGACGTGGTTCGAGACGAGCCGGAGCGGCCGCTCGACGAGTCCTTCCTCGTAAAGGGCGAGCGCGTGCTTGGCATCGGCGGAGGCGTAGACGTCGGCCTCCGCGCCTTCCCGGAGCTGCGTCGCGAGGTCGTCGGAGCCGGCGAAGTTGAAGCGGGCGTCGGGGTCGAGCTCCTCGAAGGCCTCGGTGAGCGAGGCTGCCGCGAAGACCGTCACCTCGTCCCCGTCGCTGCCGCCGCATCCCGCCAGCGCGAGCGCCGCGAGTGCGAGCACCGCCCAGCTCATCGCTCGAGCAGCACGGAGGTGGCCTTGACGAGCGCGGTCGCCGGCATGCCCGGCTGCAGGCCGAGCTCCTCCACGGCCTCGCGCGTGACGACGGCGACGATGCGAAACGGGCCGGCCTCGAGCTCGACCTGGGCGAGGAGCCCCTCGACCTTGACCTCCCGCACGACACCGGCGAGCCGATTACGCGCCGATAGCTCCCGGCCGCTCGCTGCTCCCGCGCAGACGCTCGACCTCCGACGCGGGGACGACGCGACGGTTGGCCGCGTCGCGGCGTCGTCTTGATGCGGCCGCTCCGGTCCCAGCGGCGGAGCGTGTCGAGGCTGATACCGAGTCGCCGGGCCGCCTCTCCGGCCGGATACGTCTGCATAGGCATAGCCTATGCAATAGGCCGGTTTATCGCAGCTCCATCGCGGAAAGCCACCCTCCGTGACACGCCTCGGCTACGCGCTGTCCAGCGAGGAGCACACGCCGAACGACCTCGTGCGCAATGCCCGCGCGGCCGAGGACGCGGGCTTCGGCTTCGCCCTGATCTCCGATCACTTCCACCCCTGGGTCGACGAGCAGGGTCACAGCCCGTTCGTCTGGTCGGTCATCGGTGCGATCGCACACGCGACCGAGCGCCTGCGAGCTCGGCACCGGCGTCACGTGCCCGCTCATCCGCGTCCACCCGGCGATCGTCGCCCATGCAGCGGCGACGGCCTCGGCGATGATGCCGGGCCGTTTCTTTCTCGGTCTCGGCACGGGCGAGAACCTCAACGAGCACGTCACCGGCCAGGGCTGGCCCGCTCCGGACGAGCGCGTCGACATGCTCGAGGAGGCGGTCGAGCTCATGCGGCAGCTCTGGCAGGGCGGCTACCAGACGTTCCGCGGCGCGTACTACTCCGTCGAGAACGCGCGCCTCTACACGCTGCCCGACGAGCCGGTGCGCCTGGCGATCGCGGCGAACCAGCGGCGGGTCGCCGAGCTGGCGGGGCGCGAGGCCGACGCCTTCGTCGGCGTCAAGCCAGACCCCGACGTGATCGGCTGGTTCGAGGGCGCCGGCGGCGCGGGCAAGCCGCGCTACGGCCAGGTCACCGTCTGCTGGGCGGAGAACGAGGCAGAGGCCCGCAAGACCGCCCACCGCGATCTGGCCGAACGCGGGCATCCCGGGCGAGCTGTCGCAGGAGCTCCCGCTGCCGCGCCACTTCGAGCAGGCGGCCGAGAACGTCAGCGAGGACGACGTCGCAGAGAAGGTTGTCTGCGGCAACGACGTCGACCGCTATCTCGAGCTGATCGGGAAGTACGAGCAGGCCGGGTACGACAGCGTCTACCTGCACCAGGTCGGCCCCGACCAGGCGGGCTTCATCGACTTCGCGAAGCGGGAGCTCCTGCCGCGGTACGAGAGCTGAGCTCTCGCTCTAGAACGTCGCGTCGAGGAGACCAGTAGCGATCAGCAGCACCACGATCGCCGCGACGACGAGGCGGTACGCGACGAAGACGGAGTAGTCGTGGCGGCGCACGTAGCCGAGCAGCGCGACGATGGCGACGAGCCCGCTGGCCGTTGAGGCCAGCATGCCGATCACGAAGGGGCCGGCCGACCCGGGCGGCAGATCCTCGAGCACGACGTCCGTCACGCCCTTGTAGAGCACCGCCCCGAGCGTGATCGGGATCAGGAGCAGGAACGAGAAGCGCGCGGCGGCGTCGCGGGTGAGCCCGAGGAAGCGGCCCGCGGTGATCGTCACGCCCGAGCGCGAGACGCCCGGTGCGAGCGCGCACACCTGCGCGAGCGCCGACGAGGAAGCCGGAGCGGACGTCGAGCGCCGTCGAGGTCACGGCGCTGCGGGCGCCGGTCGGCGACCCAGAGCAGCACGGCGAAGACGGCGAGCAGGATCGCGATCTGCCACGGGTCGCCGAGGTGCACGGCGATGAAGGCCTCCCCCGCTGCGCCGACGAGGGCGGCCGGGACGGTCGCGAGCGCGATCGCCCACGCCAGCCGCTCCTCGGCGGTCTCGACGCGCCGGCTGCGGAGCGTGCGGATCCACGCGCGCGTGAAGGCGACCACCTCGTGGCGGAAGTAGCCGGCCACCGCCACGAGCGTGCCCAGGTGCAGGGCGACGTCGAACGTGTGGTTGAAGGCGTCGTTCTCCTCCAGGTAGTGCCACTCGGCGGCCCAGGGGACGAGCACGAGGTGGCCGGACGACGAGATCGGCAGCAGCTCCGTGAACCCCTGGACGAGCCCGAGGACGAGCGCCTGCCAGCCCGACAGCGCGCCCGGCTGCTCGCCGACGCGGAAGGCGGCGAGGACGAAGGCAACCGCGAAGATCGCGCCGGCGAGGGCGAGGATGCCGGCGCGGCGCACGGCCGAGGTCTAGCAGCCGCGTCCTACGACACGCCGCAGTCGGGATCGCCCCGGTGGCCGCCCGGAAGGCGCGCCAGCAGGGCGGCGAGCGTCGTCAGCTCCTCCTCGCTGAAGCGGCGCCGTGAACTGGTCGGCGACGCCGGCCAGGTGGGTGCCCGATGCCTCGGTCAGCTTGGCGAACGCCCTCGTCCGTGAGCCGCGCATAGCTCACCCGCCGGTCGGTCGCGCAGGACGTGCGCTCGACGAAGCCGTCGCGCTCGAGACCCGCGAGCAGCCGCGTCATGCCCGAGGGCGTCAGCACGACGCGGCCCGCGAGGTCGACCGGCTTCAGCTGCCGGTCGGGCGACCGGGCGAGGTGGAGCAGCACCTCGTAGGCGTTGATCGTGAGCCCGTGCTCGCCGACGAGGTCGGCGTTCAGCCGGCGTGTGATGGCGCCGTGCGAGCGGAGCCACTGCACCCACGTCTGGAGCGCGGTGTCCCCGTCGGCAGCTAGTTGTGTCGGCAACACTTGCATAAGCAACTATTCACCTGTATATTGTTGACGAAGCAACTATACCACGCGACGAAAGGAGCTCTTCAATGACCCAGCTCACCACGGAACGGACGATCGACACGCTCCTGCCGGTCGGGCACCTGGCGCGTCGATCCCAGCCACTCGAGCGTCGAGTTCGGCATCAAGCATCTCCTGATCACCACCGTGAAGGGCAGCTTCACAGCGTTCACCGGCAGCATCGTCGTGGCGGAGGACGGCACTGCGCACGCCGAGGGCGTGATCGGCGCCGAGAGCATCGACACCAACGAGCCGCAGCGCGACGAGCACCTCCGCTCGCCCGACTTCTTCGACGCGGCGGGCTTCCCCGAGATCCGCTTCCACTCGACCTCGATCGGCGACGTGGACGGCAGCGACTTCCGCGTGGCGGGTGAGCTCACGATCCGTGGCACGACGCGGCCGATCGAGCTGCACGCGTCCTACGACGGGCAGGCTCGCGACCCGTACGGCAACGACCGGATCGGGCTCACGGTGCGCGGCCGGCTCGACCCGACCGACTACGGGGTCGACTGGAACCAGGAGCTCGAGACCGGCGGGAACCTGCTCGGCGACCGGGTGGACTTCACAGCGACCATCTCGGCGGTCGGCGGGGTCTAGCGCCATGAGGATCCTCGCCATCGCCGGCAGCCTGCGCGAAGCGTCGTACAACCGGGGCTCCTGCGCGCCGCGCAGGAGCTCGCTCCGGCCGGCGCCGAGGTCGTGATTCACGAGATCGACGACCTGCCCTTCTACGACGGCGACCTCGAGGCGAACGGCGCGCCCGCGTCCGTGGCCAGGCTGCGCGACGGCGATCGCCGAGGCCGACGCCCTCGTCCTGGCGACGCCGGAGTACAACCGGGGCACGTCCGGGGTGCTGAAGAACGCGATCGACTGGGCCTCGCGGCCGGCGCGGCAGTCGGTGCTCGACGGCAAGCCCGTCCTGCTCGCCGGGGCGACCACCGGCATCGGCGGGACGGCGAAGGCGCAGCAGCAGCTTCGCGACGCGCTCACCTTCCCGGGCGCCCAGGCGCTTCCGGAGGGCCTGCACGTCGCCCGCGCGCGAGAGAAGTTCGACGAGCGGGGCGACCTGCACGACGTCGCCACGCGGATCGAGCTCGCCGGGCTGCTCGAGGCGCTCCAGATCTGGGCGGGCGACGTCGAGGCGGCGCTCGCCGAGGCCGCCTAGCCCGCCGCGGCCCGCGCGACTGCTTCGAACGGCGCGTCGGAGCCGCCTGCCGGCGACAGGCCCTCCTCCTTGGGGAGGGGCTCCAGCATGTAGCCCACCCCGTAGCGCGTCTGGATGAACGTGTGCGCCGACGCGCGGTGGTCGATCTTCGAGCGCAGCTTGCGCACGAAGACGTCGACCGTCCGGTCGCGGCGCGTCTGGCGGCGGCCCCAGAGGCGCTGCATCAGCTCGTCCCGCGTGACGACGCGGCCTCCCTCCCGAGCGAGGGCCTCCAGCAGGCGGAACTCGGTCGGCGTCAGCTCGGCGCTCCGGCCGTCGACGAAGGCTTGCACCACGCGTGGGTCGATGAGCAGCTCGGCGATCTGCGATGGGCTCTCCGCGCGCGATCGGCTCCGCGCGGACACCGCGGCGGGCGGCCGCGCGCACGCGTGCGACCAGCTCCTTCATCGAGAAGGGCTTGACGAGGTAGTCGTCGGCGCCGAGCTCCAGCGCGCGAATCCGGTCGTGCTCCGTGCCGCGTGCGCTGATGACGAGGATCGGCGTGCCGATTCCCTCCTGGCGCACCGTCTCGATGAGCTGCCAGCCGTCGAGCCCGGGGAGCATCAGGTCGAGCACGCACACGTCCGGGCGCTCGAACCGAAGCCGTGCGAGCGCGATGTTGCCGCGGTCGACGCGCATGGGCTCGAAACCGGCCGCCGCGAGGTGCCCCGCGATCGCCTGGGAGATCACGGCATCGTCCTCGACGACGAGCACCTTGGCCATACCGCGCCACTCTGCAGCTCCGCGCACACCGCCGGGGTCGCATGACGGTGAACAGCCGGTGTCCGTCTGGTGAACGGCCGAGGCGTCCGTCTACGCGGCGAGCCGCTCGCGGAGCAGCTCGGCTGCGGCGCCCTCGCGGACGCCGGCCGCGCTCACGTGCAGGGGCAGGCCGAGCCGGCGCTGCACCTCGCCGAGGATCAAAGCGCCGGCGAGCAGCGTCTCTGCGCGTCCAGGCGCGATCCGAAACCGTCGTGCGAGGTCGCGCCGCGTCCGTCGCAGCAAGAGGTCGGTCGCCCGGCGGAGCTCGTCCGTCCCCAGCTCGCCCCCGACCACGCGAGCTATGGCGCGGGCACTGCCGCCAACCGCGATTGCCCCCTTGGCTCGGGGCGGCATGACACCGTCGAAGCAGCGTTCCACCTCGACACGTGCGCGCTTGGCGGCCGTCGAGTCGGGCGGGTCGCCGTCAAGGAGGCGCAGCGTCAGCCGGAGCGCACCGACGTCCACGGAGCGCGCCCACGCGGGGCCGCTTGGCGTGCCGAAGACGAGCTGGGTCGAGCCGCCGCCGACGTCGCAGACGGTGACGCTCCGCGGCGGCCGGCGCAGCGCGCTGAGAGCCCCCCAGTAGGCGAGCAGGCCCTCGTCCTCGCCGTTCAGGAGCCGCACCGGAGCTCCGGTGGCACGCTCGAGCGCCACCTGTAGCTCGCGCGGATTGGCGGTCTGTCGGCCTGGCGAGGTCAGTACCACCTCGAGCCGGTGGCAGCCGAGGTCACGCGCCCGCTCGGCCTGGGCCCAGGCGGCCGCCCCGAGGTGGAACAGCATCTCGCCGCTGATCCGTCCCAGCCGCTCGACCTCCGCGCTGAGCCCGACTCGTGCTCGCTCCTCGTGCACGCGCATCACTGCGCCGTCGCTCAGGCGCGCCACCAGCAGCCGCACCGTGCTCGGCCCGACGTCGATCACTCCCACCAGCACCGGGTGCGATTCTGGCGCGGGGGCCGGTCGGCGCCGCGACGGACGAAGACCTACGCTCACCGCTTCCTCTGCAGCCGGCCACCGCGTGGCGGGCTCGACGAAGGGCGATCTTTCGCGGTTGAGAAGCTTCGTTAAGCGATCGCACGGTCCGTGGCGTTTCCGGCTGCAATTTGGGAGGATTCGATCGTCACCGAAAGGTGTCCGGCGGGTTACGAGGTGGAGGTGTGGCGTTGCCAAACCCGACAGCTGCGTCCACGCTTCCCGCGACGATGTTCGCCGTCATCGCGCAGCGGGCGTCCCCGACGAACGTCGGCCTGGTCGAGGCGGGCTGGCCGGGAGGCGCGGCGTCCACACTCCTGACCGCCCGGCAGGCGGTCGAGCTGCTCGCAGAGGGCGATGTCGCGCTCGTGCGTCTCGACGTGCTGCAGTCGCTCGACGGGATCGAGGACGGCATCGACGCGCTCCCGGAGCTCGTGGCCCGGGGTGTGCACGTGCTCAACCCGCCCGCGGGGCTGCTCTGCGCACACGACAAGCTCCTCACGGCGCGTGCGCTCGAGCGCGCCGGCGTGCCTCACCCGACCACGCGGCTCCACCTCGAGGGTGAGCCGCTGGAGGGTCTGACGCTGCCGCTCGTGGTCAAGCCGCGCTTCGGCAGCTGGGGCAAGGAGGTGCTCCTGTGCACCGAGCGAGACGAGCTCGAGCTGACCATGCGCGAGCTCGCAGGCCGCAGCTGGTTCCACCGTCAGGGGGCGCTGATCCAGGAATTGATTCCGCCGCGCGGGTTCGACCTCAGAGTGCTCGTCGCGGGCGGTCAGGTGGTCGGCGCCATCGAGCGCCGCGCTGCGCCGGGAGAATGGCGCACGAACGTGCAGCTCGGCGGCACGAGGCACCCGATCGACCCTTCGCCCGCCGCGTGCGCGCTGGCACTCCAGGCCGCCGCCGCCGCCGACCTCGACCTCGTCGGTGTCGACCTGCTGCCGTCGGACGACGGGTGGGTGGTCGTCGAGCTGAACGGCGCGGTCGACTTCACTCGCGACTATCGCGCCGAGGGCGATGTCTTCCGGGCCGTGGTCGGAGCGCTGGCCGGGGCGATTGCGGAACCCGAGCCCGAAGTCGCCGTCGTGCCCGCTTAGGCGGGCTCGGCTACGGCGCTTCAGCCTTGGCGACCGGCTCGAGCGTGTACCCGACGCCGTAGCGCGTCTGGATAAAGGTGTGGCGCGCGGCGCGCCGATCGACCTTCTCGCGAAGCTTGCGGACGAAGACGTCGACCGTGCGGTCGCGGTGACCCTCGCGACGGCCCCAGATCCGTTGGAGCAGCTCATCACGCGTGACGACGCGGCCGCGCTCGAGCGCCAGCGTGTACAGCAGCCGGAACTCGGTCGGGGTCAGGCCGGCGCTCTCGCCCGTCGACGTAGGCCTGAACCTCCTTCGGCACGATGCGCAGCTCCTCGATCGCGAGCGGCTCGCCGCGCTCGACCGTCTCGGGTCGGACACCGCGCCGCGCTGCTGCTCCGACCCGCGCGACGAGCTCCTTCATCGAGAACGGCTTGACGAGGTAGTCGTCGGCCCCGATCTCGAGGGCATGAACGCGATCGTGCTCGGTCCCGCGCGCGCTGACGACGACGATCGGCGTGCCGATGCCCTCCGCCCGCGCGGTCTCGATCACACTCCAGCCGTCGCGCCGCGGCAGCATCAGATCGAGCACGCACACGTCCGGCTGCTCGAAGCGCAGCCGGGCCAGCCCCTGCTCGCCCTGCGCCACCACCACCGGGTCGTAGCCGGCTGCCGCGAGGTGCCGCGCCATCCCGTCCGCGATCACCTCGTCGTCCTCGACGATCAGCACGCGGGCCACGTCTGCGTACGATAGACCTGGTTCCGCCGGGTGAGCGACACGCGGGCCGCACAGGTGAGGTTCCGCCGGCGCCGACGCCGGCGAGACGGCCGTCCGACGAGCTGCGCGCAGCTGCGGCTCCAGGCCGCACGGCGCCGAGAGCCTCGTCGAGGAGAGCCGCGAGATCGTCGTCGTGCTCGACGCCGAGCGACGCGTGATCGCTGCCAGCAGACGTGCGCGCGAGGCGCTCGCAGGGTATCCGGGAGGGCGAGGCCGTTCCCCGAGGCCCTGGCGTCGAGGCGGGTGGCTGGGCGCCGCTCGAGGTCGAGCTACGTGGTCGACGGCCGTGCCGAGACGCTGCTCTACCTGAGCGGCCCGGGCGACGTCGCGCGCCTACGAGGAGCTGCGCGCAGGCTTCACGGCCGCGGTCTCGCACGAGCTGCGCACGCCGCTCGCCCGGCTGCCTCGCGCTGCTCGAGTCGGCGTCGGGCTCCCGGCGACGCCGATCCAGACGCGCTGATCGAGGAGGCACGGGCCGAGGTCGACCGCATCCGCGAGCTGATCGACGACGTCCTGTTCCTGAGCGAGCTCGAGAGTGGTCGCGCCGTCGTCGCCCTTGGCTCGACGCCGCGTGCTGCCCGTGCTCGAGCGGCGTGTGGCCGAGCTGCGCCTGCCGCGGAGCGAGCCGGGCGTGGCGCTGCGGGTGCGACTGTCCGGCCTCGGTTCGCGTTCCGCTCCGACAGCGCATGCTGCAGGTCGTCGCCCAGAACCTGGCCGCGAACGCGATGCGGTACGCCGGCGCACGGCGCCGCCCTTCACCCTCACGCTGTCGCGAGGAGCCGGACTGGCTGGTGCTCGTGGCGGAGGACGATGGCGGTGCGGCGTGGCCAAGGACGACCTTCCGCGCCTCTTCGAGCGCTTCTACCGGGCGGACCGGGCGCGCGCCTCGCGCGGCACGGGCCTGGGGCTCGCGATCGTCAAGCACATCGTCACCGCGGCCGGAGGCAGCGTGGAGGCGTTCGGTGCACCGGGGGCGGGGCTGCGGATCGAGTGCCGGCTGCCGCGGCGGTGAGCCGCCGCCGCTGACGTCGTTCACCAGCGCGACACATTTTCTTCACCAGCCGACGACCCCGGAAGCCTGTCACCGCGCCGACAATCTCGGCAGTGCCCAAAGCGTCCCTCCGTGCCCTGACGCTGCTGCTGCTCGCGCTCGTCGTGGCGGCGGGCTGCGGGCGTGAGCGCCCGAGCGACGTGAGTGCGCCCACGACCACTCTGAGCGACGAGGAGGCGACCGAGGGCTTCGGCGAAGAGGAGGTCGCCCTCTCAGGCACGATCCGGATCGACGGATCGAGCACGCTGCAGCCGTTCGCCACCGCTGCCGCCGAGCGCTTCCGCACGGCAGAGCCCGGGTGTCCGAATCACCGTGGGTGCGTCCGGCACCGGCGGCGGCTTCGAGAAGTTCTGCGCCGGCGAGATCGAGATCACAAACGCCTCGCGCCCGATCGACGAGGAGGAAGTAGCCGCGTGCGCGAAGGAGCGGATCGAGTTCCTCGAGCTCCACGTGGCGAACGACGGCATCGCCGTGATCGCCAGTCGCGACAACACCTGGGCCGAACTGCCTGTCGACCGGACAGCTCGCGCGCAATCTGGAACCGTGGCTCCGAGGTCGACAGCTGGAGCGACGTCGACCCGAGCTTCCCCGACGAGCGGCTCCATCTCTCCGGCCCGGGCACCGACTCGGGCACCTTCGACTTCTTCACCGAGACGATCAACGGAGAGGAGGGCGCGAGCCGGAGCGACTACAGCGCTCAGCGAGAACGACAACGTCATCGTGGAGGCGGTCGGCGGCAGCCGCCGGGCGGTCTCGGCTACCTCGGCCTGTCCTACGCGCTCGAGAACGACGATCGCGTCAAGACGGTCGCGCTCCGCGGGGAGGGCGACTGTGTCGAGCCGACCGAGCAGACCGTGCAGGACGAGTCGTACGCGCTGGCTCGCCCGCTGCTCATGTACGTGCGCGAGGACGCGCTGCAGCAAGATCGAGGTCGACGCGTTCCTCACCGTTCTTCTCGACAACCAGGCGGCACGATCGCCCGGACGGCGCAGTTCGTGCCGCTGACCGACGAGCAGGTCGTCGCGCGCGCTGACCGTGCTCGAGGGCGCCGGCCTCGACGTGGAGGACGGGTGAGCGCGTTCACCAGAACGTCACGCGGATTCACCGTCTTTCTGCCCAGGTCCGCCGGGGGCGGATGACAATGCGGCCGTCAACGACGTCTGGAGGGAAGAGTCAGCATGATTCGGAAGTCAGTCTGGCGTCTCGGCCTGCTCGTCGGCCGCAGTCGCTGCGCTCGCAGCCATCGCTGCGGCCGCGAGGTTCGGCCGGGCCAGCCGTCTCGGGATCGATCTCGATGGACGGCTCGAGCACCGTCGCCCCGTTCGCGCAGGCGGCGGCCGAGCGGTTCCAGCGTGCCAACCGGGGCGCGCGGGTCACCGTCGGCGTCTCCGGCACGGGTGGCGGCTTCGAGCGCTTCTGCAAGGGCGAGATCGACATGGCGAACGCCTCGCGCCCGATCAGCTACTCGGAGGCCGCGAAGTGTCACTCGGCCGGCATCCGCTACATCCAGTTCCTCGTCGCCAACGACGGCATCTCGATCGTCGTCAGCAGGAGCAACAGCTGGGCGACCTGCCTCACGACGGACGAGCTCAAGAAGATCTGGAACACGGGGTCGAAGGTCGACAACTGGAACGAGGTCCGCACCGGCGTTCCCGGACGTCGCCGCTGAAGCTGTACGGCCCGGGCACCGACTCCGGCACGTTCGAGTTCTTCACCGAGAAGATCAACGGCCGGGCGACGGCAGAGCCGCTCCGACTACACGCCGAGCGAGAACGACAACGTGCTCGTCGAGGGCGTCGCCGGGGACCGGGGCTCGATGGGCTACTTCGGGCTCTCGTACTACCTCGAGAACAAGGACCGCCTCAAGCTGCTCGGCGTGAACGCCGGGGACGGCTGCTCGACGCCGAGCGTCGCAGCGTGTGCAGAACCGCGCCTACAAGCCGCTCGTCACGCGGGCTCTTCATCTACGTGAAGCGGACGTCGTTCCAGCGAGCGGTCGTCAAGGCGTACGTCACGCTACATGATCGCCAACGAGGTCGCGATCGCGACGGCCGCCGACATGGTTCCGCTGACGAAGCAGCAGCTGGCGAAGGCGAAGCGGCAGTACAACGTCGCCATCAAGAACCCGAACTAGGAGGGACGAGTCACCGCACGTGACGACACCTGAGCTCACCGGCGCGGGGCCGATCCGGCTCCGCGCCGAGCGCAGGCGCTGGGGCGAGGACGTCGTCAAGGGCGTCCTCGCCCTCTGCGCGTTCGTCTCCGTCCTGACGACGCTCGGGATCGTGCGTCGCGCTCTTCGAGCCGGCGATCGAGTTCTTCCGCGAGGTGTCGATCGTCGACTTCGTCACCGGCACGCGAGTGGACGCCGCTCTTCGAGCCGTCGTAGCTTCGGTGTCGTGCGAGCTCGTCGCCGGGACGCTGCTCGTGACGCGCGATCGCGTGCCTCGTCTGCATTCCGTTCGGCCTCGGCACCGCGATCTTCCTGAGCGAGTACGCCGGGGATGCGCACGCGCTCGATCCTGAAGCCGACGCTCGAGGTGCTCGCCGGTGTCCCGACGGTCGTCTACGGCTTCTTCGCGCTCACGTTCGTCACGCCGCTGCTCAGCGACGTCGGCGTGCACGTCGGGGCCTTCAACGCGCTCGCCGCCGGGCTGGTCATGGGCGTGATGCTCATTCCGACCGTCGGCTCCATCTCCGAGGACGCCATGGCTGCCGTGCCGCGTGACCTGCGCGACGGCGCCTACGCGCTCGGCGTCGACGCGCATGCAGGTGTCGACGAAGGTGGTCGTTCCGGCCGCGATCTCCGGGATCATCGCCTCCTTCGTGCTCGGCGTCTCCCGCGCCGTCGGCGAGACGATGATCGTGCTGATCGCCGCGGGCGGTCTGCCCCAGCTGACGGCCGACCCGCGCAGTCGAGATCCAGACGATGACGGCGTTCATCGGCGCGACGGGCCAGGGTGACGTGCCCGACCGGCTCGATCGAGTACAAGACGATCTTCGCCGTCGGCGCGGCTCTGTTCGTGCTGACGCTTCTTCATGAACGTGATCGCGATCCGCCTCGTCCGCCGCTTCCGAGAGGTCTACGAGTGAGCGCCGTCGCGCCGGCCGAGCCTTCCGGTCTGCGGTCCGACCGGCCGCGCGGCCTCTGGTCGGGGTCGCCTCTTCTACGCCTTCCTCGCTGCTCTCGGTCGGCGTCGGCCTCGTCACGCTGGGGGCGCTGCATCATCCAGGTCGTTCGACCACGGGCGTCGCAGTGGTTCGACGCCGTGCTCTTCCTCGAGTCGCCCTCGCCCGATCCGCAGATCGCCGGGCGCGCGGCCGGCGATCCTGGCCACGATCTACCTCGGCGTGCTGCTGCTCGCCATGAGCGTGCCGCTCGGTGTCGGCACGGCGATCTACCTGGAGGAGTACGCGCGGCGCGACCGCTGGTACAACCGGCTGCTCGAGGTCAACATCCAGAACCTCGCTGCCGTGCCGTCGATCGTCTACGGGATCCTCGGGCTCGCGTTTCTCGTCCGCGGACTCGGTCTCGGGCGCGTGCTGCTGGCCGGCGCGATGATCCTGACGCTGCTCGTCCTGCCGACCGTGATCATCGCCGCGCGCGAGGCGATCCGCGCCGTGCCCGACTCGATCCGGCAGGGGGCGTACGCGCTCGGGCGCGACCAAGTGGCAGGTCGTCTGGCGGCAGGTGCTGCCGGCGGCGATCCCGGGGATCGCGACCGGAACGATCCTCGCGCTCTCCCGCGGCGCTCGGCGAGACGGCGCCGCTGCTGCTCGTCGGGGCGGCCTCGTACGTCGCCTTCAACCCGACGCTGATGGGCGACTTCACCGCGCTGCCGATTCAGATCTTCCAGTGGGTCCTGCTGCCGCAGGACGAGTTCCGCATCCTGGCGGCCGCTGCGATCATGGTCCTGCTGCTGATCCTGCTCACGCTGAACGCGTTCGCGATCTGGATCCGCAACCGCTACCAGCGAAGGTGGTAAGAAACCGTGCCTGAGGCTCATGCGCCCGCGGCCCCGAACCTCGACGTGAACGTCGGCACGGTCGCCGAGCGGCGCCCGGCGCCGTCACCGGCGGTGCGCGAGGTCGTCTTCGACGTCGAGGAGCTCGGCGTCTCGTACAGCGGCAACATGGCGCTGCAGGACGTCTCACTCGAGATCTACCGGAACTACGTGACCGCCTTCATCGGCCCGTCCGGCTGCGGCAAGAGCACGTTCATCCGCTGCTTCAACCACATGAACGCGCTGATTCCCGGCGCCGAGCATCCACGGCTCGATCCTCTACCACGGTCAGGACCTCTACGGTCACGACGTCGACCCGGTCGAGGTTCGCAAGCGGATCGGCATGGTCTTCCAGAAGCCGAACCCGTTCCCGAAGTCGATCTACGACAACGTCGCGTTCGGCCCGCGCGTGCTCGGCATGACGAAGAGCCTCGAAGAGCGCGTCGAGCGCGCGCTGCACCAGGCGGCGCTGTGGGACGAGGTCAAGGATCGGCTCAAGAGCAGCGCGCTCGGCCTCTCGGGCGGCCAGCAGCAGCGGCTCTGCATCGCGCGCTGCCTGGCCGTCGAGCCCGACGTGCTCCTGATGGACGAGCCCGCCTCGGCGCTCGACCCGATCGCGACGACGCGCATCGAGGATCTGATGCACGAGCTCAAGCGCGACTACACGATCGTGGTGGTCACCCACAACATGCAGCAGGCCGCACGCGTCGCCGACATGACCGCGTTCTTCTCCGTCACCGCGGCGAGGAGGGCCAGCGCACCGGGATCCTGGTCGAGTACGACTCGACCAACAAGATCTTCACGCAGCCCTCGGACAAGCGCACCGAGGACTACGTCACGGGGCGGTTCGGCTAGCCATGTCGAGCAGTCGCCGACCATGCGCATCGGCCTGCAGCAGGAGCTCGATCTGCTGCAGGCGACGCTGATGGAGGAGGGCGAGCTCTGCATGCGCTCGCTGCGCGGCGCGATCCAGGCGCTCGGGGAGCGTGACCCCGAGCTCGCGGACGAGGTCATTGCCTTCGACGACGAGGTCGATGCGCGCTACATGACGATCGAGACGAGTGTCGAGTCGCTGCTCGCGCGCCAGACGCCGGTGGCCAGCGACCTGCGCTTCGTGCTCGCGGTCATCCACATCAACCTCTCGCTGGAGCGCATCGCGGACCTCTGCGTCACGATCGCCAAGCTGAGCAAGCTCGTCTACGAGGTCGCCCCCGACGCGAAGCTCGTCGAGGCCTTCGAGGAGATGGCCGCCCGCGGCGAGGAGATGCTCAAGGTCGCGCTGCAGTCGTTCGTCGACCGCGACCTGCAGGGCGCCGAGTCGCTGGTCGATCTGGACGAGCTGATCGACCGGGCGAACCGTCGCGCCGTCCAGCACGTGCTGGCGCTCGGGAGCAATGTGCAGCTCCGCGAGTGGGGCCTGCGGATGATCGTCGTGTCTCGCTGCCTCGAGCGCATCGGCGACCACGCCGTCGACATCGGCGAGCAGACGGCCTACCTGGTCACGGGCGAGTTCCGCGAGTTCACCGACGCGTCGCACCCCGCCGGCTGAGCCGCCGAACCGACGGCACGAGCCGCCGCCTCGCCGCCCCGAGCCGGTTCTGTCCGCCGTTGCGGCCCCTGGCTAGACTGCGGCCGCTCGGCGTCGCCAACAGTGCTTAACAGAGGTACAGCGGCGGCTTAATCGGCCCTCACGGGTTCCCAAGAAGGCGCGGTTATAACGCGAAGTGATGCGACCGATCCGCACGGGACCTCTCTCACAAGCCGCCGTACTCGCAGCGGCGGCGCTGGCCGGCGGCATGGTCGCATTGGGGGGCGCGGCGCTCCTCTGGGACATCGATCCCGAGGAGACGCCGATGCCCGAAACAGCAGGCGCGTTCAACGCCAGCATCACGGCCCCTCCCGCATTCCGTGGTGCTGGCGAGCGCCTCTCGATCGGCGAGGTCTACGAGCGCAGCCGCCCGGCCGTCGTGCGCGTCTCGACGACGAGCGTCGTCGAGTCGGCGGACCCGTTCGGGTTCATCCCCTCCCAGGAGCAGACCGGCCTCGGCTCCGGCTTCGTCATCGACAAGAGCGGCTACATCGTCACGAACTACCACGTGATCCAGGGCGCGTCGGCGATCAAGGTGAGCTTCTCCAACAACGAGAGCCTCACCGCACGCGTCGTCGGCAGGGACCCGTCCACGGACATCGCCGTCCTCAAGATCGACGCCGACTCGCGCGCGCTCACTCCCCTCGCGCTCGGCAACTCCGACGGTGTCCGCGTCGGCGACGAGGTCGTCGCGATCGGCAACCCCCTCGGCTACGAGCGCACCGTCACCGCCGGCATCGTCAGCGCGGTCGGCCGGGAGATCCAGGCGCCCAACCAGTACCTCATCGACCAGGTCATCCAGACCGACGCGGCCATCAACCAGGGCAACTCGGGCGGGCCGCTGATCAACGCCGCCGGCCGGGTGATCGGCGTCAACACACAGATTGCGACCCGTACCGGCGGCAACGTGGGTCTCGGCTTCGCCGTCCCGATCAACACGGTCAGGGACGTCGTGGCCGAGATCATCGACCGGGGTCACGTCGAGCATGCGGAGCTCGGCCTGCGCGCCAAGCCGCTCACGCGTGAGATCGCACTGCTCTTCCGCTTCCCCGTGCAAACAGGCCTGCTCGTTGCCGAGGTCTTTCCGAACACCGGTGCAGCGAATGCCGGACTGCACGGCGGCACGCAGACCGTCACCGTCGACGGGGAGAGCTGGATCGTCGGAGGCGACATCCTGGTCGCCGCCGACGGGCGGCGCCTCACCGATGTCCAGCGCCTGCGGGACATCGTCTCGGCCAAGGAGCCCGGCGACAGCGTCAAGCTCGACGTGCGCCGCAACGGCGAGCGCTTCGTGGTCAAGGTCAAGCTTGGACGGCAGCCCTCCTCCCCTCGCGGTTAGCCGTCCTCCCAGGCCCCGCCTTGCGCGGGGCCAACTCCTCTCCTCCCGCAACGCCGAGGGCCCGCAAGGGCCCTCGACGCTTTTCGCTTCGCTTCGCTCGCTTTCACGGGGGAACCAGGGGGATGCGGTTACCTGGTTCCCCCGTGTGCCCCCTCCTTGCGTGCGTGAGCGTGGTGCGCGAGGCGGGCGGAGCCGGCGGTTGGTCGCGGGGTTCGGCGTTTGACGGCTTCTGATCTGACGCGCTTCCCGCGGTGTGCCTCTCGGGCGCGCAAGCCGCCCTTCGGCGAGTAAACACCGGCCTGCGCGGGCGATCCTCCCGTTTCGCGATCATTCCGGGATGGCGGAACGTGAGGTTGCGCGGTGGGGTGAGAGCTCTGCCTGGTCGCTCGGGCTCGAGGAGGAGCTCATGCTCGTTCGCGAGGACACCCTGCTCCTCGAGCCGGCAGCGGCTGCCGTCATCGAGGCGGCGGCTCAGCGGGAGCTGACCGGCCAGATCAAGCAGGAGCTCTTCGCCAGCGTGGTCGAGCTGACCACCGGCATCTGCGACGGTGCGCCGGAGGCGGGCGAGCGACTGCGCGCGCTACGCGAGACCGCGGCCGAGCTCGCAGGCGAGCGCGGGCTGCTCCTGCTCGCGACCGGCTCGCACCCGATCAGCCGGCCGGAGGAGCAGGAGATCGCCGACGAGCCGCGCTACCAAGCCTTCGTGGAGTACGCCGGCGTCTCCGCGCGCCGGCAGGGGGTCAACGGCCTGCACGTGCACGTCGGCATGCCGGACGAGCAGACGTGCTTCCGGGCGCTCGAGGGCGCCCTCCAGTGGCTGCCGGCGGTGCTTGCCCTGTCGGCGAACTCGCCGTACTTCGCCGGCGAGGAGACAGGGCTCGCGTCGAACCGGGCCGAGATCCTCGCGCAGCTGCCGCGCAGCGGGGCGCCGCCCGCGTTCCGGAGCGCCGCCGAGTGGGACGAGTTCGTGACGCGGCTGGTCGCGGTCAACCTGATCCCGGACTACACGATGCTCTGGTGGGACATCCGCCCCCATCCGCGTTTCGGCACGCTCGAGGTGCGCATGCCCGACCAGCCGACTCGGGTCGAGCGGTCGGCCGGGTTCGCCGCCCTGCTGCAAGCGCTCTGCGTGACTGCCGCCCAGGCGGAGCCGCCCGCCTACGACCCGCCGGCGCGCGCCGTCTACCAGCAGAACCGCTGGGCCGCCCTCCGTCGCGGCCTGGACGCGGAGCTCATCCATCCGCAGGAGGATCGCCTCGTCTCGGCACGGGAGCTCGTGCGCGAGCTCGTCGAGTTGGTCGCGCCGGTAGCGGCCGGCCTCGGCTCGGCGGAGCTGCTGGCCGGGCTCGAGCTCGATCGGACGGAAGGCGAAGACCAGCTGGCTACGGGACGCCGCGCAGGGCTCGAGGCGGTCGTTGCCGAGCTGGCGGCGCGGACAGTGCCCGCCAGGGCAAGCCTCCCCGAGTAGAGGCTTGAGATGAAATTCCCGGGGTAACGGATGACGCCCTGGGCGCGGCGCGAGGCCGCCCCGTCGCCCTTGAACAGGCTGACAGCCTGCCCTGCGGACGCCGCGACGCCCTCGCTTGGCCCATGACGCCCCCGCAGAGCCGCCAATTTCACCTCAAGCCTCTAGGCTTCCGCCGGGTGGAGAGGACGGAGACGATCCAGGTCAGCGGAATCCGCTGCGAGCGCTGCGTCAACCGCATGGCCGGCGCGCTGAAGGACGAGCCCGGCCTGGTCTCGGCGTTCGGCAACCTCATGGGTCAGGTCACGCTCACCTGGGACGACGACGCCACCTCTCGCGAGGCGCTGCTCGAGACCCTCGGCCGCGCCGGCTTCCGCGAACAGCAGCCCGTCTGATCCGTCTCGTCGGCCCGCTTCGCGGTCACCGGCGACCGTCGAAGGGCGAGCGCTGAGGGAATTCCAGGCGCGATGCTGGCGTTTTGTGCCTCCGTGGACATGCTGCTAGGTTCGGTCCGGTGGGCGAGGTCTCGCGTGAGCAGGCTCGACAGCTCGCGGAGGACTCCCGCGGGCGCGTTCGCTTCGAGGAGGAGGCGCTCGAGCTCTCCGACCAGGTCTACCAGGTTGCCCGGCGGCTGGTCGGCTCCCGCGAGGAGGCCGAAGACCTGATGCAGGAGGCGTACGCCCGGGCCTTCCGCAGCTGGCGTTCGTACCAGCCGGGCACCAACCTGCGCGCCTGGCTGCTGCGCATCCTCACGAACCTGAACATCGACCGGGCTCGCGCACGCAGCCGCCGGCCCCAGACGCAGCCGCTGGAGGAGGGCGACTACTACCTCTACAACCAGCTCGCCGGAGCGACCGGCGACACCCAGCCGGAGGACGAAGAGCGCGTGCTCGCCCGGCTCTCCCAGGAGCACGTCGTCACGGCGCTCTCCGACCTGTCGCACGACTTTCGGGACGTCGTCGTGCTCGTGGACATCGGCGGGTTCTCGTACGCCGAGGCGGCCCAGATTCTCGACATCCCGGTTGGTACCGTCATGTCGAGGCTGCATCGTGGGCGGCGGTCACTGAAGCGGCAGCTTGCCGAGGAGGCAGTGGAATGAAGTGCGGGGCGGGTGACGATCCGTGTGCGTGGTGTGAGGAGATCCTCCAGCCCTACCTCGACCGGGAGCTGACCCCGGCGGAGCGGGCGGAGGCGGAGGTGCACCTCGGCGAGTGCGAGTACTGCCGCAAGCGCTACGTCTTCGAGGAGCACCTGCGCCGTTACGTGCGGCAGTGCTGCGCGTCGGAGCAGATGCCTCCGGAGCTGCTGCAGAAGCTCGACGCGCTCCGGCTCGAGCCCTAGCGCGGGCTCAGCAGCCGCCGACGCTGGCGGGCCCGACGATCACCACGAGCCGGCGCGGGTTGTCGCCGCCCGGGAGTGGCTTGATCGGGACGCAGAGCTCGTCGGCGAGCCGCTCGGCCAGCAGCACGGCGTTCGGCGGGTAGTAGACGGCCGTCTCCGGGTAGTCGAAGCGGCTCGCCTTTGCCACCTTGTCCACACGGTACGCCATCGCGTTGATTTCATCCGCGATCCGGCGCGTGTAGTTGATGTCGCCGGAGCCGTTGAGGACGTCGACGTGCACACGCCACGTCGGGGGCAGGCCGGCCGCCTGCCGGTCCGCCGCCGTCTCGCCGCCGACGAGCCGTGGCACCAGGATCGCGACCGCGACAGCGGCAACCAGCGCCACGCCCGCTCCGATCGAGACCACCAGCCGGCGTTTCGTGGTCTCCGGCTTTCGCGGCGGGAGCGGCCGGCCCGCCAGCTCCAGCGCCTCGCGGTGGTCGAGGCCGAGGGAGGTGGAGTAGATGGAGGCGGCCGCGGCCGCGAGGTGGGGGGTACGGAACCGGTAGAGGCGTCCTTCCTCGAGCCACGTGATCTCGTCCGAGCTCAGTGCGGCGCGGGCCGCTGCCTCGGCGCGAGACAGGCCGCGGCGCTCGCGCGCGAGCTCGAGCGGAGACTCCTCACTCGTCAGCTCAAGGACGCCGGTGGCGTTCACAGGGGCATCATTCCTCTTGCATCGGCCGGAACCTCTCCGGGAGTTGAGCCCTCGTGTCGACATCGCCGGGAGCGCCGAGGTCGTCGCACGGCACTTCCAGCGCCTCCAGGGTACGTGCACCGTCGTCCGGGACGTCAGGCCAGGCCGAGCGCGCGAGCAGTACCGGGTGGCCCCGGTCGCCGCCGTAGGTCGCGGCGACCATCGGAACGGCCGACGACCGCCACGCCGCGACGACTCGCTCCACTGCCGCGGGGGCGAGGTCGGGGCCGTCCGCGAGCAGCACGACCGCGGCCTCGACCTGCGGGGCGAGCGCGGCCAGCCCGCAGCGCAGCGACGCGCCGCGCCCGCGCGCCCAGTCGTCGCACTGGACGGTTCGTGCGTCCGTCTCGACCGGGTGAGCCCCGGTGACCACGAGCACCTCGTCGACGCCCGTCGCCCGGACGCGCTCGAGCACCTCCGGGAGCAGCAGCGCCTGCTTCGGCGCGCCGAACCTCCGCGCCTCTCCCGCCGCGAGGATCACCGCGGCGACCAGGTGGCTACCTCTGGACGGTGACGCTGCGGAGGAGGATGGTCTGCGTCGGCTGCTCGCTCGCGTCTCCGAGCGTGCCGATGTGCTCCACGACATCGAGGCCCTCGGTGACCTCGCCGACGATCGCGTAGTCGGGCGGCAGGCCGATGTCGTCGCCGGTGACGACGAAGAACTGGCTCCCCGCCGTGCCGGCCGGCTCCGTCTGCGTCTTGGCCATCGCGACGACCCCCTTGGTGTAGCGGGCGTCCGCCGGCGGCTTGTCCACCGTCTTGTAGCCGGGGCCCCCGCCACCCGTGCCCGTCGGGTCGCCGCCCTGGATGACGAAGGTCGGAACGATGCGATGGATGATCGTGTCGTCGTAGAAGCCGTTCTCGGCGAGCTTCACCAGCGAGGCGGCCGTGTTCGGCGCCGTTTCCGCGTCGAGTTGCACCGTGAAGTCGCCGCAGTTGGTGGAGAACAGCAGGGCGGGCGCCGGGCCCGTGAGCGGGCCGTCGGGCCTCGTCTGCCCGCCGTCCGCCTTGAGCTCCGGCGCATCAACCTGCTCGCATTCGGGTTCCGTGGTCCCCACGCTCCCCCCTTCGTCGTCGTTGTTGTCGGAGTCGCCCCCGCAGGCCGCCGCGCCGAGCAGGAGTACGAGGACAAGCAGGACGCGGGCCGCCATGAGCAGGCGATCGTAGCGGCGCCGCGCCAAACAGAAGCTTGTGGCTGTCAGCCACCAGCTCATCTGGCGTGGCGCAACGCTCTCGGAGGAGTTAGTGGCTGTCAGCCACTTGTTCGTCGCACCCCCCTGGCGGAAGCGATTCATCCTGTACGTGCGTCTCGGGCGCGAGCGACACGCGCCTGCGGAGCCCCTCCCGAGGAGTTAGTGGCTGTCAGCCACTAACTCGGGGAGGCGGCCGAGACGGCGTCGCGTGCGCGACGGATGAGGGCCTCGGCGATCTCGACCTTGTAGGCCGTGCCGGGCAGGGGCGTCGAGTCCGATAAGGACCCCCCGTCGAGCAGCCAGGGGATCGGTGCCGCGCCGGCGAGGGCGATCCGCTCCCCGTCCTCGAAGCGTGCAGCGGCGACGCCGACGAGCGGGAACGCCCAGCGCTTGCGGTCCATCGCCTTCAGGTAGGTGCTCGCTGCCGGCCGGCGGAGTCGCACCTCGAGGATCAGCTCCCCTTGCTCCAGCGTCGTCAGCTCGCGGTCGTCCTCGGTCGGCAGGCGGTAGAGGTCGGCGAGGCCGAGCTCGCGCCGGTCGGTTCGGAGGGTCGCGTCGAGGGCCAGCAGTGCTGCCGCGACGTCGGATGGGTGCGCCGAGGCACAGAAGTCGTTGGCCAGGAAGGCGTGCTCCCGGTGCTGTCCCTGCCGTGCGTGACAGACGTCGCCCCCGTGCAGCCGGCACGGAAAGTGCAGCCGCCAGTACCAGCAGCGCGTCGCCTGGAGCAGGTTGCCGGCGAGCGAGCCCATGTTGCGGAGCTGGGGCGATGCCGCCAGGCGGCACGCCTCCCTGAGCACGTCGGGGATCTCGGGATCGACCTCGAGCTCGCCGAGGGTCGTGCCGGCGCCGATCACCGTGCCGTCGTCGCCGATCCCCTTCGGCACGACGTCGCGCACCTGGACGAGCCGCTCGACCTGCACGAGGCCGTCCCGCATCAGCGGCACGAGCTCGGTGCCCCCGGCCAGCGGCCGGTCGCCGTTCCCGCGCGTAAGCGACGCGTACTCCTCGAGCGTGCGTGGGCTAAGCAGCTCCAACGGTCTCCTGCCCCCGCGCCCGCTCGCGCGCCTCACGCAGGGCCGCCAGGATCTCCTCGCGCGTGATCGGCAGCGAGGTGACGTCGGCGCCGGTCGCGTCACGAATCGCGTTCGCGATCGCCGCGGCCGTCGGGATGATCGGAGGCTCGCCGAGCCCCTTCGACCCGAGGTTCGTCAGGTGGGCGTCGGGCTCGTCGACGAGGTCGCAGACGATCTCGGGCACGTCGGCGATGGTCGGCATCTTGTAGGCGTCGAGGGTGCGCGTGAGGATCGTGCCCCGCTGCGGGTCGTCGAGGCGTGACTCGGAGAAGGTGTGGCCCATCGCCTGGATGATCCCGCCCTCGACCTGGCTCAACGCGCCGAGCGGGTTGATCACGCGCCCGACGTCGTGGATGGCGGCGATCCGCTCCACGACCACCTCGCCCGTCTCGATGTCGACGGCCACCTCGGCCACCTGCACGCCGAAGGTGAGCACGCGCATGCCGGTCGGGTTCGGGCCGCGGGCGCCCTTGCCCAGGATCTGCCCGTCCTCGAGCATGCCGGTGATCTCCTCGAGCGGCCAGGTCTTCCCGGCGCCCGAGACGATCTGGCCGCCACTCAGCGACAGCTCCTCCTGGGGCACCTCGAATCGCTGCGCCGCGATCTCGAGCAGCTGGCGCGCCGCGTCCGCCGCGGCCGCGCGCACAGCCGGCCCCATCGAGGGCAGCGTCGAGGAGCCGCCGGAGATGGAGGCGAACGGGCCGCGCGCCGAGTCGCCGACCTGCACCTCGACGCGGTCGAGCGGGATGCCGAGCTCCTCCGCCGCGATCTGGGCGCAGGCGGTGCGCGTGCCCGTGCCGATGTCCTGCATCGCCGTGACCACGTTCACGCGGCCGTCGGAGCCGAGCCGTACCCACGCGTAGCTCGGCGGTCCGCCGCCCCCGTACCAGATCTGGCTCGCCATCCCGACGCCGCGCTTCCAGACCGCATCGGAGCGCGCCCGCACCTCGTGCCGGCGCTCCCAGTGCGGCGCGGCGCGGCGGTAGCACTCCATCAGGTTCTTCGATGAGTACGGCCGGCCGTCCATCGTGTCGGAGTCGGCGTGATTGCGGCGCCGGACCTCGAGCGGGTCGAGGTCGAGCGCGGCCGCAACCTTGTCGAGCAGGCACTCGAGTGACCAGGTGCCCTCGACGAAGCCCGGCGCACGGAACGCCGCCATAGCCGGCAGGTTGAGCTTGGCGCCGTACTCGACCGTGCGCACGTTCTCGCAGGCGTAGAGCAGCTGCAGCGGGCCCGCGGTCGACGGCAGCCAGCCGCCCCAGCCGAGCGAGCACCAGTACTCGCCCCCGAGCGCCAGCAGCGTCCCGTCCGAGCTGGCTGCGGCCGTGACGCGCTGGATGGTGGCGTTGCGGTTCCCGGCCACCAGGTTCTCCTCGCGCCGTGTCATCGCGTAGCGCACCGGCCGCCCCGCCCGGCGCGCGAGCTCGGCGGCGATAAAGGTGTACTGGCCGGCGCCGTTCTTCGCGCCGAAGCCGCCGCCCATGTACTCGCAGACCACCCGCACCTTGTCCGCGGGGAGGCCGAATGCGTCGGCGATGCCGTCGCGGACGCCCCAGATGTACTGCGTCGAGTGGTAGACGTCGAGGTTGTCACCGCGCCACTCGCAGACGCACTGGTGCGTCTCGAGCGGGTTGTGGTTGAGCGTCTGCGTGCGGTACTCGGACTCCACGACGACGTCGGCGCTCGCCAGGGCGGCGTCGTAGTCGCCGCGCTCGTACCGGCGCGCCTCCCCGACGAGCGAGCCCTGCTCGACCGCGAGGAACGGGTCGAGCAGCGGCTCGAGCTCCTCCCAGTCGATCGCGATCGCCTCCACCGCGGCCACCGCCTGCGAGTAGCGCTCGGCAGCCACGGCGGCAACGGGTTGTCCCTCGTACTCGACCGCGTCCGTGAGCCAGTCCACCTCGCCCGGGCCGAGCACGGTCCGGACGCCTGGCATCGCGCGCGCCGGCTCGAGGTCGATCCGGCGGACCCGCGCCTTCGCGTGAGGACTACGCAGGTAGGCGGCGTGGAGCATGCCCGGCAGCTGGACGTCGGCGGTGAAGCGCGCCTGTCCACGGGCCCGCTCGTAGCCGTCCACCTTGGCCGCGGGCCGGCCGACGACGTTGCGCGCGCCCGCGGGCCACTGGTCGAGCGCGTCCTCCTCGACGACGATCCACGTCTCGGTGTAGCGGCCCTCGACCTCCTTCTCGGTGCGGATCAGTCGCGCCACGTGGCGATCGCCTCCTCGATGCGCGGATAGGTCCCGCAACGGCAGAGGTTGCCGGCCATCGCGTGCCGGACTTCCTCGGTCGACGGATCCGGCACCGCTTCCAGCAAGGCCGCGGCGCTGACGATCTGGCCCGGTGTGCAGAAGCCGCACTGGAGGGCGTCGCAGCGGACGAACGCGTCCACGAGCGGGTGGTCGCGTAGGCCCTCGATCGTGGTCACCTCGCGTCCGTCCACGGTGTGGACGAGCGTGATGCACGAGAGCACGGGCACGCCGTCGAGCTGCACCGTGCACGCCCCGCAGTGCCCTTCGCCGCAGGCGACCTTCGTCCCGGTCAGGCCGAGGTCACTGCGCAGCGTGTCCGCGAGCGAGCGGCCGACGGGGGCGTCGAGGCGGTGGTCGTCGCCGTTGACCCTCAGGTCGAGCTCAGGCACCGGACGTCACCGCGAGGATGTCCGCCAGGTACAGCATCCGGAAGGCGGCGCGGGTGACCTGCCGGCGCTCGTCGTCGCCCGCCTCGGGCATCACGCGCCACAGGTCGCGGGCGGCTTCGAGCAGCTCACGGATCTGCTCGCGCTCCTCCGGGTAGCCGTCGCGCTCCAGGCACGTGTTGAGCGCGAGTCCCAGCACGCCGACGGTGTCGGCCTGCCGCGTCCAGAGCAGGGGCGTCGCCATCGACAGGTACTGATGGATGCGCGCGAAAGCGATCGGCTGGGCGAAGGGCTCGCCGCCGCGAGGAGCGGTGAGCTCGGGAGCGCCCTGCTCCTCGGCGATGCGCGCCGCGCTCCCCCAGAGCAGGTCCCGCACCTGGGCCTCGTCGAAGCCTGCACGTTTCGCCACGCGAAGCGCGATCAGGACCGAGCCTGGCAGCTGGCCGTAGGGGTAGTCGGATGCGTAGAGGACCTGCTCGGGCGACACCTGGTTCATCAGCGCCAGCAGGTCGAGCGGGCTCCAGACCGAGGTGTCGAAGTAGACGCCGGGACGCTGGGCGAAGTAGTGCACGAGCCCGGAGAGATCGGCGATGCCTGCGTGGGCGATGATCAGCTGGGAGCCGGGGTAGCGCTCGACCAGCTCGGAGAGGTGGTCGGCGATCGGCGGCAGCCCGCGTCCACCGTGGATGAGGATCGGGACCTTCCGGTCGGCCGCCAGCTCGAAGATCGGCGCCAGCCGCTGGTCGTTGATGTCGAAGCGCTGAGCGCGTGGGTGCAGCTTGATGCCACGCGCCCCGCGGTCGAGGCAGCGCGTCGCCTCCTCGATCGGCTCCTCGGTGATGTCGAGCCGCACGAACGGGATCAGCCGACCGCCCGAACGCTCCGCGAATGCAAGCGTCCTGTCGTTGGCTGCCCGGAAGGCGGGGTGGCGGTCGGGCTCGTCGAGGCAGAACACGAACGCGCGCGTGATCCCGTACCGGGAATGGATGCTCTCGAGCTCCTCGTAGTCACCGCGAAAGCCGTCGATGTCATGGCCCAGGTGGACGTGAACGTCGAAGATGTCGCAGCCCTGCGGAACCTCGCTTGCGCAGCTGCTCGTCCCACCTGCGGGTCAGCGCCGCCTCGCGTTCCAGCACCTCGTTCACGGCGCCGAGTCTAAAGAGCGACGCCTTGCGGGCGGTTACGGCCGAGTTCGCACGCGCCGCGGCGAGCCGTCTCTCACTAGCATCCGCCTTCGATGGACGTCCTGATCTTCGGCGACTCGTTCGCCTCCCCGGCGATGCGGCACGAGGTACCCGTCCCAGTACCGGACGACTTCGTGTACGCGGAGCGGAACGGCAAGCGGTACGTCGCCGTCTACTCGCACGAGCTCATGCGCATGCAGGAGGCGGACGGTCTCGACGCCCACGCGTTCGAGGAGCTCGGCTGGGACGAGCTGATCGCTCAGGGTCTCTCGCGGGGCGAGCTGCTCGTCGAGCTGACGCTCCGCGCCTGCCGGGAGCTCGGGATCACCTCGGCCGCGGTGCCGCCGAAGTTCCCGGTGGCCGTCGCCGACCATCTGCGGGCCAACGGTGTGGACGTCGTGCCCGACGCGAAGCTGTTCGCCCAGCGCCGGCGGGTCAAGAACCAGGCCGAGCTCGCCGGCATCCGGCGTGCCCAGCGGGCGTGCGAGGCGGCCATGGCGGCGACGGCGGAGATGCTCCGCCGCTCGGAGCCGAGCGGCGAGCAGGTGCTGCTGGACGGCGAGCCGCTGACCTGCGAGCGGATCAAGGCCGTGGTCGGCCAGATCTTCACCGAGCACGAGACGACGGCCGAGGAGTTCATCGTCTCCCACGGTGCGCAGACCGCGATCGGGCACCACATGGGCTCGGGCGCGATCGCGCCGAACGAGCCGATCGTCCTCGACCTCTTCCCGCGCGACCGGGAGTCCGGCTGCTACTCGGACATGACGCGCACGTTCGTCGTCGGCGAAGCGCCGGCGGAGCTGCGCGAGTTCCACCGCCTGGCGCTCGAGGCGCTGCAGTACTCGCTCGAGGCCGTCCGGCCCGGCGTCGTCGGCCGCGACGTGCACCTGGCCGTCTGCCGCCTCTTCGAGGAGCATGGGTACACGACCCAGGCGTCCAAGGAGCCCGGCACCGTCCTCGAGGACGGCTTCTTCCACGGGCTCGGGCACGGTGTCGGCCTCGAGGTGCACGAGGAGCCGGGGCTCGGGATGACCGGCCACGAGCAGCTCGTCGAGGGCGACGTGGTGACGCTCGAGCCGGGCCTCTACCGCCAGGGGTTCGGCGGCTGCCGGCTCGAGGACATCGTCGTGATCACGGCCGACGGCTGCGAGAACCTCACCGACTTTCCATACGACCTGGAGCCGTAGTGCGCGTCCACCTCGACCCTCGGCAAGACCACGTGCCTGGCTTTAGCCTGGCACGTACGTGGAAGCTGGCCGGCGAATGACGACGGCTGATCAGACGATCGAGACGATGCTGCTCGAGGAGCGGCGCTACGAGCCGCCGCCCGACTTCGCCGCGCAGGCGAACGCCAAGCCCGACATCTACGACCGCGACCCGGACGAGTTCTGGGAGACCGAGGCGCGCGAGCGCGTCACGTGGTTCGAGCCCTTCACGCAGCTCTACGAGTGGGAGCCGCCGTACGCGAAGTGGTACCTCGGGGGCAAGCTCAACGTCGCCTACAACTGCCTCGACCGCCACGTCGAGGCCGGCCGTGGTGCGTCGGTCGCCTACCACTGGGAAGGCGAGCCCGTCGACGAGCGGCGCGAGATCACCTTCGCCGATCTGCAGGCCGAGGTCGTGCGCTTCGCCAACGCGCTGCGTGCGCTCGGCGTCCGCAAAGGCACGCCGGTCGGGATCTACATGGGCATGGTCCCCGAGCTCCCCGTCGCGATGCTCGCGTGCGCGCGGCTCGGCGCGCCGCACACCGTCGTCTTCGGCGGCTTCTCGGCCGAGGCGCTCGCCGACCGCCTGCACGACATGGAGTGCGAGGTGCTCGTCACGCAGGACGAGGGCTGGCGGCGCGGCGCGCGGGTGCCGCTGAAGCGCAACGCCGACGACGCGCTCGCCGACGCGCCCACCGTGCGTGCGACTGTCGTCCTCCGTCGCACGGGCGGCGACGTGGAGATGGCGGACGGGCGAGACGTCTGGTGGCACGACGCGGTCGACGGGCAGCCGGCGGAGCCCGAGAGCTGCCCCTGCGAGCCCATGGACGCCGAGGACCTGCTCTACCTGCTGTACACGAGCGGAACCACGGCGAAGCCGAAGGGGATCGCGCATACCACCGGCGGCTACCTCGTCGGGGCCGCCACGACCCATCACTACGTCTTCGACATCAAGCCGGACTCCGTCTACTGGTGCGCCGCCGACGTCGGCTGGGTGACGGGGCACAGCTACATCGTCTACGGGCCCCTGTGCAACGGGACGACCGGGGTCCTCTACGAGGGCACGCCCGACTTCCCGGACAAGGACCGCTGGTGGGACATCGTCGAGCGCTACAAGGTCGACATCCTCTACACCGCGCCGACCGCGATCCGCGCCCACATGAAGTGGGGGCCGGAGTACGCGCGGCGCCACGACCTCTCCAGCCTGCGCCTGCTCGGCTCCGTCGGCGAGCCGATCAACCCCGAGGCCTGGATCTGGTACCGGGAGCACATCGGCGCCGGCCGCTGCCCGGTCGTCGACACCTGGTGGCAGACGGAGACCGGGATGATCATGATCACGCCCCTGCCCGGGGTCACGACCGTCAAGCCGGGGTCGGCGACGAGGCCGTTCCCCGGCGTCGACGCCGCCGTCTACAACGACGCGGGCGATGAGGTTGGGCCGGGAGGCGGCGGCTACCTCGTGCTACGGCGGCCGTGGCCGGCGATGCTGCGCGGGATCTACAAGGCGCCGGAGCGCTACGCCGAGACCTACTGGTCTCGCTACCCGGGCGTGTACTTCGCCGGCGACGGCGCGCGAATCGACGAGGACGGCGACTTCTGGCTGCTCGGCCGCGTCGACGACGTCATGAACGTCTCGGGCCACCGCATCTCGACGATCGAGGTCGAGAGCGCGCTCGTCGACCATCCGAAGGTCGCCGAGTCGGCTGTTTGCGGACGAGCCGACGCGGTCACCGGCCAGGCGATCGTCGCCTACGTGACGCTGAAGTCGGGCAACGAGAGCTCGGTCGAGATGCTCGAGGAGCTCCGCAACCACGTAGCGCGCAAGATCGGCCCGATCGCGAAGCCGGCCAACATCGTCTTCACCGACGAGCTGCCGAAGACCCGCAGCGGCAAGATCATGCGGCGGCTGCTGCGCGACGTGGCCGAGAACCGGCCGCTCGGCGACACGACGACGCTGGCGGATCCGACGGTGGTCGAGGAGATCAAGACCCGCGCCGTCGCCGAGACCAGCGACGAGTAAGAGCTAGCTCGTCCGGCAGGCCTTGCCTGCGACCGCCGGCACGTAGGCGGCGCAGCCGGTCGTCACCGCCGTGCGGTGCGTCGACCTGGCGGCGAACACGATCCGGCCGCCGGCCTTGACCATGAGCAGGGCCCCGTCGAAGCGGCGGCCGCCGATGCCGAGCTCGGCGCGGAAGGCGCGCAGCCCGGCGCCGCCGAGGAAGCGAGTGGCTTTCGCCACGGTCACGGTGACCACGGGCGCCTTGCCGAACGGGTTGTAGCGCTCGAGGCGGAAGCGCACGCCGAAGCGCCGTGCATCCCGGCGCAGCTGCGTGGCCAGCGTCTCCCAGCGGACGTCGCGGGCCTTGCCCAGCGGGCGGATCCCCGGCCGGACGCCCCAGCGTCCGAGGCCCCACTCCGGCCTGGCGAGCGGGCGCAGGAAGCGCTGGTCGAAGTCCGCGCTACCGGCGGCGGCCGCGAAGGCCACCGCCCGGCTCAGCCCCTTGCGGGCGAAGCCGTCTCGGATCGCGCCCGCGGCGATCTCCGCCTCCCAGCCTGCGCGGCCCTGCAGGGCGAAGCTGTCGCGCGCCGGATCGCCACGCCGCCCGCGGACGACCAGCCCGAGCGTGCGTGCGCCCGCCGGTGTGCCCGCGGGGCCTGGCAGGATCGACACGCGGGCGATGCGCGTGGCCGGCATCAGGCACAGGACCCGCACGACGGTGGCGCGCTCCACGGCCGTCCCGCCGCTAACGGGGCGTGCGCACGCAGACGCGCTAGCGGCGCCGGAAGCGCCGGTCGGCGAGCCAGCGAGCAAGGCCAGAGCTGCGACCGCGAGGCTAACCCGCACGCCGGTTGACGAAGCGCAGCTCCGTCGTCGCCCCGGCGCTCACGTTCGCACAGGCCCGGTTGGAGGCGGGCGTCGGGCAGGCGCGAGCCTCGGCGGCCGGGTCGATCGTGATCGCGGGCGGCGTCTCGGACCCCGGCGGCAGCGTCTCGGTCACCTCGACGGTCGTCCCTGCCGGGATGCCGGGGAACGAGGTGCAGGCGCCGGTGGCGATCGTGGCCGGCGTCGACGGGCCGGAGGGGAGCAGGCGGATCGTGAAGTCGTACGGCGTGCCGTTGGCGACCCCGATGCCGGCCACCTTGCACACCTTGAGCGTGCCGGTGGGCGGGCCGTGCTTCGTGTTCGTGGCCACGACCCTGGTGCCGGTGCTGGAGACGTTGACGCACACGCGGTTGGGGGCCGGATCCGGGCACGCCCGCTGCTGGTCGGCGGGGACGACCGCGAAGGTGACGGTCTCGCCGGCAGCCGGCGTCTCCGTGATCTCGAGCGTCGAGCTCACCGAGAAAAGCCCCACGGACACACACACGCCTGCCGTCACGCTGACCGTCTGGGGCAGCCCGGCCGGCAGCGTCCGCACGGTGAAGGAGTAGGTGCCCGAAACCCCTGGGCTTCCCGCCACCTTGCAGAGCGTGATCGGCACCCTGGGCTCGACCTTCGTGTTCGTGAAGGTCACGTGCGTCACCTCGTTCCCGGCGACGCGCGCACAGGCCCGGTTCGACTGTGGAACGGCGCAGGGCTGGGCGGCAGTCAGCGGCACGACCTCCCGGGCGCTCACCTCCACGCCTGGCGGCGGCGACTCGGTCACCTCGAGCACCGTTCCCTCGGGGAAGGCGCCGACGAGGACGCAGTGCCCGGCCTGCACGACGACGGTCGACACTCCGCCCGTGGCGGTGTTGCGCACGCTGAAGGAGAAGTGCGCGCCGGCGGCGACGCCCGCGCCGGCGACCTTGCAGACCTTGAGCTGGCCGCTCGCGCCGCTCGTGCGGTTCGTGAACCGCACCTCGGTCGCCTCGCCGCCGGCGATCTCGGCGCAGACGCGGTTCGGCTGCGAGGGCACGCACAGCTTGACGTGTGCCGCCGGGATCACCAGCCGGCCGGCGATCTCGACGCCTGCCGGAACGGTCTCGGTGACCTCGACCGGCGTTCCGTCGGCGAACTCGCCGGCGGCCGCGCAGCTGCCGGCGGGGACTTGCAGGGTCGTCGTCGCCCCGGTGGCCGCGTTGCGCACGGTGAACGTGAACTGATCGCCGTCGGCGATGCCGTCACCGGCCACCTTGCAGATCCGGAGCCGCCCCGGCTCGTCGATGCGGCGGTTGGTGAATCGCACCACCGTCACCTGGTTCGCGGCGATCTCGGCGCACACGCGCTCGGGCCGCTCGCTCGGGCACGGGCGTTTGCGCTCGGCCGGCAAGACTTCGCGGTTCGCCACCCCGACACCGGCCGGGAGGGACTCCGTCACCTCGACCACGGTCCCCTCGCCGAAGGCGGCCTCGAGCAGCACGCACTCGCCTGCGCGCACGACCACTTCGCGCGTCGTCCCGGTCACCGGGTCGCGGACCACGATCGTGAACGGCGTACCCGGCTCGACGCCGGGGCCCGCGACCTTGCAGACCTGGAGGCCGCCGGTCCCCGCCGGCCGGTTGCAGAACACGAGCACGGTCTGGTCGCCGGCCGGCACGCTCACCGCGACGCTGCGGTCCCGCGTCCAGGCGATGCGCCCGGTCGGGATCGTCCGTACGCCGCAAAGGGTGGTCCCGGGGACTGCGCGCTCCGTGACCGTCACCTGGCCGGCAGGCACGGTGAACGCGGCGGTGCACACAGGCTGCGATGCGTCTCCGGAGACGGACACCGTCGCGCTGCGGCCTGCGAAGTCGAACCGGAAGCTCCCCGTCAGCCCGCCCTGCGTTTCCTTGCAGATCTGGAGCGTCCCCTTGGGCGCGGGCTTGTTGCAGAACACGAGCGTCGTCTCCGCCTCGGGCCCGCCTGCAGGCACGGTGACGGCAGCCGCCGCTCCACGCTTCCAGACGAGACGGCCCGGCTGGATCGTGCGCACGCCGCAGACCTCGGTGTCCGCGGGCGCCTGCTCGGTGACCGTCACCTGCCCGGCGGGGACGGGGATGGCGGGCGTGCAGACGGGCTGGGTCGCCTCGGAGGTGACCGTGACGCTCGCCGTTCGGCCGGCGAACGTGAAGCCGAATGTGCCCGTCAACCCGCCCTTCGTCTCCTTGCAGAGCTCGAGATAGCCCTGCGGCGCCGGCGCAGCGGCCGCCGCCGGTGCGGCCCCGACCAGGCTTGGGGCGGCCAGAACCGCCAGCAGGATCACGAGACGGGCCATCAACCCCCTCTGTCGGCAGGAAGGTCGATTCCTTGACCGGGCGTAGCCGGGTGGTCGACGTGCAAAGGCCTTCCTTTCTCTCGCCGACGGGCGGCCGGCGAGCCCCCGCTTCGAGGGCCGTTGCAGCAGACCGGGCGACGCTACCACCCGCGCCAGACGGGGTCGGCAGGATCGCGCCGCCGCCTAGGATGGCGCCGTGGCTCTGAGCGCGGGCAATACGGGACTTGCGGCGGCGCCGGTCGCGCCGCGGCGGCCAACCGTCCTGCGCCGCCACGGCGACGAGCGCATCGACGACTGGTACTGGCTGCGTGAGCGCGACGACCCCGAGGTGCTGGCCTACCTCGAAGCGGAGAACGCGTATACGGAGGCCGCCACGGCGCACACCGCTCCGTTGCAGGAACGGCTCTACGAGGAGATTCGCGGTCGCGTGCAGGAGACGGACGAGTCGGTGCCCGCGCGGCACGGGCCGTTCGACTACGTCCGGCGCACGGTCGAGGGCCGCCAGTACGCCATCCACCTGCGCCGCCCGGCGGGAACCGCCGCGGACGAGGTGGTGCTGCTGGACGAGAACGAGCTCGCCGCGGGCCACGACTTCTTCCGGCTCGGCGCCCTGCGGGTCAGCCCGGATCACGCTCGGCTGGCGTACTCGGTCGACACGATCGGGGCGGAGCGCTACACGCTCCGGTTCCGCGACCTCGCGTCGGGCTCCGAGCTCCCCGAGGCGATCGCGGACACGTACTACGGGGTCGCCTGGGCGAGCGACTCGCGCACGGTCTTCTACACGCGACCCGACGATGCGATGCGCCCCTTCCAGGTCTGGCGGCACGAGCTCGGCACGGACGCGGCCGACGACGTCTGCGTGTTCGAGGAGCCGGACGACCGGTTCTTCGTGAGTGTGCGCCGCACCCGCAGCGGCGCCTTCATCGTCATCGAGCTCGAGAGCATGGTGACGAGCGAGGCCCTGATCCTCGAGGCCGACGATCCGACCGGCGCCTTCCGGGTCGTCGAGCCGCGGCGCCAGGGAATCGAGTACGCGCTCGAGCACCGGGGGGACGAGTTCCTGCTGGTCACGAACGATGCGGCGCCGAACTTCCGCCTGGTCCGTGCGCCGGTGGCGTCTCCGGGACGCGAGCAGTGGCGCGACCTCATTCCGCACCGCGACGACGTCCGCCTGCTCGGCGTTGATGCGTTCGCGGGCCACCTGGCGGTGTTCGAGCGCGCCGACGCGCTGCGCCGCATTCGCGTCGTCGACCCCGACACTGGGGTCGGTGACGTGCTCGAGCAGCCGGAGCCGGTGTACACCGTGTCGCCGGGCGACAACCGGGAGTTCGAGGCCGGCGAGCTGCGCTTCGAGTACACCTCGCTCATTACTCCGCCGACGGTCGTCGACTACGACGTGGAACGGCGGACACGCACAGTCCGGAAGCAGGAGCCGGTCCCCGGCTACGACCCGCAGGAGTACGCGAGCGAGCGCGCGTGGGCGGTCGCGGCCGACGGCGAGCGCGTCCCCATCTCGCTCGCGTACCGCCGTGGCCGGCAAAAGCCGGGGCCGGCGCTGCTCCGCGGCTACGGCGCCTACGAGATCTCGTCGGACCCGGCCTTCGTCAACTCGCTCGTCTCGTTGCTCGACCGTGGCTTCGTGGTCGCCATCGCCCACGTCCGCGGCGGCGGCGAGCTCGGCCGCCGCTGGTACGAGGCGGGCAAGCTCGAGCACAAGGCGAACACGTTCACCGACTTCGTGGCCTGCGCCGAGCACCTGATCGCGGAGGGCTGGACTGCACCCGACCAGCTGGCGGCGCGGGGCCGCAGCGCCGGCGGGCTGCTCATGGGGGCTGTCGTCAACCTGCGGCCCGACCTCTTCCGCGCGATCCTCGCGGGGGTGCCGTTCGTCGACGCGGTGACGACCATGCTCGACGAGACGCTGCCGCTGACCGTGCCCGAGTGGGAGGAGTGGGGCGATCCGCGCGAGCCGGCGTTCTACCGGACGATGAAGGCGTACTCGCCGTACGACAACGTCGAGGCCAAGGACTACCCGGCCATGCTCGTGACCGCCGGGCTGCACGACTCTCGCGTCGCCTACTGGGAGCCCGCGAAGTGGGTGGCGAAGCTGCGGGCGACGAAGACGGACTCGAATCCGCTGCTGCTGCGGACCCGGCTCGAGGCCGGGCACGCAGGGCCGTCCGGGCGCTACGAGGCCTGGCGCGAGGAGGCGTTCGAGCTCGCTTTCCTCCTCGATGCGCTCGGCGTCGACGGCACCTGAGCAAGCCGCCCCTACCATCCGGGCCGTGAAACGCCGCTCCACCGGCCGGCGAGGACCCGGCGTCGTGGTGTTCGCGTGGTTGCTGCTGGCGGCGGCGCTCGCCGCCGCGCCGGCGCAGCCGGCCGTCCCGGCGGCCGACGGCCTCGTGCTCCGCGCGGCCCAGCGCGAGCTCCCTGCCCTCGAGCGGGCCGTCGGCACGGGAGTCGGCGACACGCGTCTCGCGCAGGGGCAGTACGACGCTGCGCGGGTGCTCGAGGGCGTGATTCCGCCCGCCGCGGCGGTGAGCCGCGGCTGTCGCCGCCTGGCGCAGGACCTGCAGGCGTACCTCACGGGCATCCTCGCCGCGACCCAGGGCGTCGACCGCCTCGAACGCTGGCGTGTCAGCGCTGGACAACGCTTCGCCGATCGAGCGCTTGCCCGGCTCGATGCAAGGCGTCGCACCTGCCGGCCGACCGCGCGGCCGCCTGTGCTCCCTCGTGACTCAGCCGATCGACTCGCCGCGCCCCGGCGAGGCGTTCTACGGCGCTGTCGTCGACCAGGCCGTAGGAGACGAGGCGACGCTCTACGCCAACGGCCGGCTCGTCGAGACGATGCGCACGGCCGACGCCGAGGTGCGGTTCCGGCTGCGGCTGCCGCCGGGCCGCTACGACCTCGAGCTGCGGTTCCGGCAAGGGGGTCGCGTCGTCGCCCGCTCGGTGTCGCCGGACGTCTACCTGCTGCGTGAAGGCGATCGTGCCGCGCTCCCGCCTCGCAGCACCGACGGCGGGCTCAACCGCCGGCTGGGAGTGATCGGCCGTTCCTTCGGGGGCTACGCAGCCGCCTACGTCCTCGACCTGCGCAGCGGCCGGACGGCGGGCTGGAACGCCGATGCGCTCTTTCCGGCCGCCTCGACGGTCAAGCTCGGCGTCGCCGTCGCCGCGCTCCGCCGCTGGGCGCCTGACCGGCCAGGCCTGCGGCTCGAGGCGGAGCTCCGCGCGCTCACCGGCTGGTCGTCGAACCTCGCCGCCAACCGGCTGGTGAAGCTGCTCGGAAACGGCTCCGAGGCGCGTGGCGCCGCGGTCGTGACCTCGACGCTGCGTCGGCTCGGCGCCGCTCGCAGCACGTACCCGCAGGGCTACCGCGTGGGCACGGACGTCGACGCCCAGCCGCCGCTCGCGACCGGCCGCGTGACCACGGCGCGCGACCTCGGCACGATCCTGCGGGTGATCGCCGCAGCCGCCGGAGGCGATCGCGCCGCCCAGCGTCGCGCCGGTCTCTCCTCAGGGAGCGCGCGCTACCTGCTCGGGCTGCTGCTCCGGTGGGAACGGGCCGGGAACAACAACGGCGTGATCGCCCCGGCGCTGCCGCGGCGGACGCCGATCGCCCAGAAGAGCGGCTGGATCTCGACCTCGCAGCACACCGCGGCGATCGTGTTCGCGGACACGCGGGCCGAAGATCGTCGTCGTCCTCACCTACCGCGACCGGCTGGCGCGCCGCGACGCCGTCGCCCTCGGCCGGCAGGTGGTGCATGCCGCCCTGGGCGAGGGCTAGCTGCAGCCTAGAGTCTCGTGGCTGTCAGCCACAAGCGAATTCGGCTTCATAACGCCACTTCGGCCGAGTTAGTGGCTGTCAGCCACTAACTCCTCGGCGCAAGGCGGCTCAGGCGAGGAGCTTCTCGAAGCGCTCGGCGTCGTCGAACGGCCCGATGAGTGCCAGCCGCAGGCCGCGGGTGGCGATGACGTCCTGCGCGACCCGCTGGACGTCCTCGGCGGTGACCGCGTCGATGCCCTGGAGCAGCTCCTCGGGCTCGGAGGCGCGGCCTTCGAGCACCTCGCGCCGCAGGCCGAACATGATCGTCCCGTGCGGGCTCTCGATCTGGAGCACGAACCGGCCCTTGGCGAAGTTGCGGGCCTTCTCGAGCTCCTGGGCGGGCACGGGCTCGTCGGCCATCCGCCGCAGCTCGCCGAACGATCGTCGAGACCGCGTCGTCGATGCGGTTGATGTCGACGCCCGCCTGCGCTGTAGAGCGAGCCCGCATCCGTGTAGCCGTGGCTGGTCGCGAAGACGTAGTACCCGAGGCCGCGACGCTCGCGCACCTCGGTGAAGAGCCGTGACGACATGCCGCCGCCGAGCACGGTCGCGATCAGCATCAGCACGTAGCGGTCCGGGTGCGTGAGCGGGTAGCTGGGCGCACCGAGGATGAGGTGGGCCTGGTCGGAGTCCTTCGAGTGGACCTTGACGATGCCGTTCTCGTGCGGCGCCATCGGCGGCGGACCGGCGTCGCCGTCGCCGTCCTCCAGGTCGCCGAGGAGCTCCCCGAGCTTGCTCCGTGAGCCCGTCGCCGATGCGCCCGCCCAGGCCGACGACGATGCGCGACGGCCGGTACCAGCGTTCGAGGTAGTCGGTGAAGGTGTCCCGGGTGGCCGCCTGCACCGTCTCCTTGCGGCCGATGATGTCCCAGCCGAGGGGCTGGTCGCCGTAGAGCAGCGACTCGTAGACGCCGCCGATGTAGTCGCGCGGCGTGTCGAAGTACATGTTCATCTCCTCGACGATGACGCCCTTCTCGCGGTCGATCTCCTCGGCGTCGAACTTCGAGCGCCGGATCATGTCGACGAGCACGTCGAGGGCGATGTCGCGGTGGTCGGCCGCGCACTTGACGTAGTAGCCCGTGTACTCCTTGCTCGTGAAGGCGTTGAACTCGCCGCCGATCGAGTCGATCTCCCCGGCGATGTCGCGCGCGGTCGGCCGCCGCTCGGTGCCCTTGAAGAACATGTGCTCGGCGAAGTGGGCGATGCCGCTCGTGTCCCTGCGTCTCGTAGCGGGAGCCCGCCGCGAACATCAGGAAGCACGAGACCGACTGGGCGTGCGGCATCGGCGCCGTCAGCAGCCGGATGCCGTTCGGGAGCGTCTCGCGCTCGAACGTCACGCGGCCACCTGGAGCGCGTCGCGCCACTGCTCCGGAACCGGCACCGACTCGTTGCGGCGGTAGTCGTAGGCGACCAGCACCGTGCCCGCGTCTGCGATGCGCCGGCCCGATTGCTCGAGGGCGTAGGAGAGCTCGAAGCTCTTGGTGCCGACCCGCTCGGGCCGGACGCCGATCTCGATCTCGCCGGTCGGCTCGCCCGGAGCGCGGAAGTCGATCTCGAGGCGGGCGAGGATCATGCTCTGCTCGGACGTGTCGTAGAGCGCCGACTCGAGCACGCCGAGCGACGCGAGGTACTCCACGCGCGCCTGCTCGACGTAGGTCGCGAAGACGGCGTTGTTGATGTGGCCCATGGCGTCGAGGTCGCGGAAGCGCACGCGCTCGCGGTGCACGAAGTCGTAGCCCTCCACGGCCCGATCCTAGATGGCCGCGCCGCCTGGGCAGGTGTCAGCCGCTCGTGCGCGGGCGATCGGCGATCCGCCAGACGAAGCGCAGCGCCTGCCAGCGCTCGTCGATGGAACACGACTTGTTGTCCACCAGGCCAGCGTCGAGGCCGATCGACTGCACTGACTCGAAGTCCAGGTCGGTCTCGAGCTTCGCCGCCTTCTTCGGCCAGGCGATCCAGAGCCCGTCGGCGGGCGCCAGCGTGTCGCGGAGGGCCGGAAAGCGGCGCTCGAGCTCGTCCCGGCGCGTCGTGAAGAAGACGACCACCTCGGCGCCCGGCTTGGCGCCGAGCTTCTGCGAGAGCGGCGTGGTCGACGTCGTCACTTCGGTGCGGCTGCGCCGCCTGAAGCCCAGGCGGCGAGAAGCGAGCGCTCACGCTTGCCGGAGAGGCCGACCGCGCGGTCGTCGTCATCCGCGTCGTTTGGCGGCTCGGCCCGGATCCACGCGAGCGTGTCTCGCACGGTGTCGTCGACCTCCCGGATGGAGAGGCCTGCTGCGGCCGCCCGCGAGACGTCTGCCTGCTGCATGTAGCGGAAGTCGTCGTTGCTCTCCGCGATCCAGAGCGGCAGCTCCATCCACTCGCCCACCTCCTGCTCCAGCAGGAACTCCTCGCCCACCCAGACGGGCCGGGCATTCGAGCCGCTGACGCGGACGGCGCTCTCGAAGAGGTCGCCGAACGGGATGGGCGGGCCGGACGCGTTGAAGACACCGGCCGTGCGCTCCTCCGCGAGGCGTCACCAGCCAGGCGCCGAGGTCGCGGGCGTCCACGAACTGCACCGGCCGCTCGGGGCGGCCCGGGACGAGCACGTCGCCGCCGCGTGCGATTCGCTCCGGCCAGTAGGTGAAGCGGCCGGTCGGGTCATGCGGGCCGACGATCAGGCCGGCGCGGACGATCGCCGACCGTCCGGGGAACACGCTCCTGGACGACCCGTTCGCACGCCGCCTTGAGGCCGCCGTAGTTGGCCGGGCACGTCCTCGGTCTCCGGGTCGTCGAGCTCGAGCAGCGGGCTCGACTCGTCGAAGCCGGCGCGGGGGAGCTCGCTGTAGACCGAGATGCTGGAGACGAACGAGTAGTGCTCGACCGCCGGCGCGAGCAGCTCGGCCGAGGCCCGAACGACGCGCGGCACGTAGCCGGACGTGTCGATGACCGCGTCCCAGGTCCGCCCCCGCAGCGGGGCGAGGTCGCCGTCGCGGTCGCCGCGGAGCGTCTCGACGTCCGGCAGCGCGTCCGGGCCGCGACTTCCCGCGGTTGAAGAGCGTCAGCTCGTGTCCCCGCTCCAGTGCGGTCTCGACCGCGGCGCGGCCGAGGAAGACCGTCCCGCCGAGGATCAGGAGCCTCACAGCGCCCCCAGCGCCGCCGCGAGCCGGTCGACCTCGGCGGGCGTGTTGTAGTGGACGAGCCCCGCCCGTACGACGCCCTGCTCGAGCCCGAGCGCGCGCTCGAGCTCGACGGCGTAGAAGTTCCCGTGGCCGACGGCGAGCTCTTGCCGCCCGAGCTCGGCTGCCACGTCCGCGGGCGTGTGCCCCGCGACCGTGAACGCGAAGGTGGACACGCGGTCGTCCATGCCCGGCGGCCCGTAGAGCCGGCACGTCGCCGGCAGCTGCTCGAGCAGCCGCTCGCCGAGCGAGCGCTCGGCCGCCGCGATCGCGTCCCAGCCGATGGACTCCACGTACTGCGACGGCCGCGACGAAGCCGGCGAGCAGCTCATGCTGGAGCGTCCCCGTCTCGAGCCGGCGTGCCGGCGGGTAGTCGGGCGCAGGCCGCGCCTTGTACGTCTGCAGGCGCTCCATGAGCTCGCTGCGCACGAAGGCGAGGCCGAGGTGCGGCCCGTAGAACTTGTAGGCCGAGCAGAGCAGGACGTCGGCGCCCAGCGTCGTCGACTGCCATCGGGCCGTGCGGCGCGTAGTGCACCGCGTCGATCCACGAGAGCGCGCCAGCCGAGTGAGCAAGTGCGGAGACACGCGCGGCGTCCGTCACCGCCCCGGCCATGTTCGAGGCGAGCGGGAAAGCGACCACCCGCGTCCGCGAGGTGAGCTGCCGCTCGAGATCCGCCAGGTCGATCCGGCAGTGCTCGTCGATCGCCGGCGAAGCGCACCGACGAGTCCGCGGTCGCGCGCCAGCTCGAGCCACGGCGCCACGTTGCCGTCGTGGTCGAGGCGAGTGACGACGATCTCGTCGCCGGCCGTCGAGCTCGCGGCCGAGCGCCCGCGTGAGGGCGAAGTTGAGCGTCGTCATGTTCGCGCCGAAAGCCACCTCGCCCGGAGCGCAACCCAGGAAGCGGCCTGCGGTCGCGTGCGCGTGCTCGATCAGCTCATTCGTGCGGCGTGTCGTCTCGTAGTCGCCGTGGTCGCTCGTGTTCGCGTTGTCCCGGCGCAGGTAATCGGTCACGGCGTCGATGACCTCGTCAGGCACCTGCGTCCCCGAGGGGGCGTCGAAGAAGGCGAGCGGCCGGGCGAGCGCCGAGAAGCGCGCTCGCGCCGCCTCGACGTCGAAGGCCACCATCGTCATGCGGCGAACGCTACCCACGTGTTGCGCAAGCAGGCCGAGGCGCATACGGTACGCGCCGTGACGAACAGGCTCCGCGCCCTCAGCGAGGCCGAGGCCTATGCCCGCTGTTACGGAGGCGGCAGCTTCGACGTGAAGGTTGTCAAGGTGCCGCGCCGTCCCCGCTACGACCTCGACGTGACGGGCGAGGACTTGCGCCGGGCTTTCGAGGAGCGGCTCGACGAGCGCGAGCCCGAGCTCGGCGCCGGCGAGTCGTCCACCTCCGCCGCCGCCTGACCCGCACGCCCACGCCGTTTCCAACTTCCGGCGCGGCCGCTCAAGAGGGTCGCTTCGTGGCGCTCAGAATCACGCGCGCGCGCCGGGGCACCCCATGCCCACCACCCGGTTCAACGGTATCGAGGGCGGTCGCACGGGTGTGAAACGCGAGCGTGCCGAAAGCGTGACAAGCGCGGTTCCGGACGTGCTCGCGCCGGGGTTGCGGATCGTCTTCTGCGGGATCAACCCGGGCCGGGCATCCGCGTCCGCCGGCGTGCACTTTGCCAATCCGCGCAACGACTTCTGGCGGCTGCTGCACGCGGCCCGGTTGACGCCGCGGCTGCTCGACCCCGCGGAGCAGCACGACGCTTCCGAGTCTCGGACTCGGTCTCACGAACGCGGCGAGACGCACGACCCGCGGCTCGTCCGACCTCCGCCGCGCCGACTTCGCCGGCGCGCGCGAACGCATCGAAGGCCTGGCCGCCGACCTGCGGCCCGAGTGGCTCGCATTCGTCGGCAAGGAGGCCTACCGGGGCGTGTTCGGCGAGCGGGCCGAGCTCGGGCCTGCAGCTGCGGCGACTGCACGACACCAGCCTCTTCGTCCTGCCGTCGACGTCGCCGGCCAACGCCGCCGTCCCGTGGCTGGAGCGCGAGCGCTGGTTCCAGGAGCTCGCCGGGCGCGCGACCGGCCGCCCGCTGAGGCTCGCGGCGCGAGCCCTCGTCGTCGACGGCGAGGGGCGGCTGCTCCTCGTGCGCTTCGAGTGGCCGGACAAGTGCGTGTGGGCGCCGCCCGGCGGCGGGCTCGAGCCCGGCGAGTCCGACGAGGCTGCCCTGCGCCGTGAGCTCGCCGAGGAGTGCGGCCTCCGCGACGTCGACCTCGGTCCGTGCATCTGGACGCGGGAGCACTGGTTCGCCGACATGGCGGGGTGGGGCGGCCAAGTGGAGCGGCACTACCTCGTGCGTACGCCCCCGTTCGAGCCCGCGCCGTCTGCTGAAGCGCTGGCCGAGGAGGGCATCGCCGAAGTGCGCTGGTGGACGGGCGACGAGCTGCGGAAGACGGACGAGCTGTTCGCGCCGCGCCGGTTGCCGCAACTCGCGAGCGAGCTCCTCGCGGGCACGGTGCCGGAGCAGCCAGTCGACGTCGGCGTCTGAGACCGCCGGAGGTCGCTCAGACGAGGGACGAGGGAATGCCCGTGATGCGCCGATGCAGCGGCCATGCGGACGCCCCTCCGCACAGCCCTCACGGCTCTCGCCGCCTGCCTCATCGCGGGAGTTGCAGCCGGGACCCCCGCCTCGTCGGGCCAGCTCGCCGGCGACTGCACGCCGGATGCCGCCTGGCCGGCCAACCGGGCCGATCTCGCGGGCGCGGTGCTCTCCGCCGTCAACGCTCATCGAGCCGGCCTGGGGCTGCAGCCCCTCGCCGCCGATCCGGCCCTCGCCGCCTCGGCGGAGTGGAAGGCGCGCCACATGGCCCAGTACGGCTACATGGCCCACGACGACCCGGCGCCACCCGTCGCGCGGTCGACGGCCGCGCGCATGGCCGCCTGCGGCGTCACGGGCGGCTGGGGGGAGAACATCGCCTACGGCTACCCGACCGCGACGGCGGTCGTCGCCGGCTGGCTCGCCTCGCCGGGCCACCGGGCGAACATCGAGCGATCGACGTTCCGGACAGCCGGGATCGGCGCGGCCGTGCGCCAGGGCGGCACCGTCTTCTGGGCGCAGACGTTCGGCACGTCGGCAGGCGTTCCGCCGCCGCCAGCGCCACCGCCTCCGACGCCGCCCGCCCCGCCGGCTCCGGCACCGACGCCCCCTCCGGCTCCCGCCCCTCCGGCTCCCGCCCCGCCAGCACCCGCTCCGCCAGCACCCGCTCCGCCGTCACCCGCTCCGCCAGCGCCCGCTCCGCCGGCTCCGCCGGCGCCGTCGCCGCAGGCGGCCGCCGCGGTTCAGCTGGCCGCCAGCCCGCTCTTCGACCGGCAGCGCCGTGCTCGAGCCGGCCGGCCCTTCGCCGCGAGGCTCGCGATCGTCGACCGCGCGACGGGCCGTTGGATCACGGCCGGGCGAGTGAGGTGCGTCGCCCGCATCGGCCGCACCACCCTTGCCGTCAAGCGCGCGGGCTTCCGCGGGCGCGTCGCCCGCTGTGTGTTCCGCATGCCTCGCTGGGCGGCCGGCCGGACGGTCGCGGGCCTGGTGACGGTCAGCGACCGCGGCGCGACGACGCGCCGCTGGTTCGCGCGAACGGTCCGCTAGGTAGGAGCTAGCCGCGCCAGCGGTTCGTGATCGGCACGCGCGCGGTCGCGGCCGAACGCCTTCGGGTGCAGCTTCACGCCGGGAGGCGCCTGGCGGCGCTTGTACTCCGCACGGTCGACGAGCGCGAGCGCCCGCTGCACCGCGTCGGGGTCGAAGCCGTCGCGCGACAGGTCCTCGCGCGAGCGGTCGAGCTCCACGTAGGCGCGGAGCACGCCGTCGAGCGCCGCGTAGGGCGGCAGCGAGTCCTCGTCGCGCTGGTTCGGCCGCAGCTCCGCCGACGGCGGCGCGCTCGATCGTGCTCACCGGGATCAGCTCGCGGCCGGCACGTTCGTTGAGATGGCGGGCGAGCCGGAAGACGTCCGTCTTGTAGACGTCCTTCAGCAGCGCGAAACCGCCGGCCATGTCGCCGTAGAGCGTGGCGTAGCCGACCGAGAGCTCGGACTTGTTCCCCGTCGCGACGAGCAGCCAGCCGAACTTGTTCGACAGGGCCATCAGCAGCACGCCGCGCGCCCGCGCCTGGATGTTCTCCTCCGTCAGGTCGCTCTCGGTGCCCGAGAAGGCGCCCGCGAGCGTCTCCTCGATCGCGCCCGACGATGCCGCCGATCGGAAGCTCGAGGAAGTGCGCACCGAGCGACTCGGCGACGCGGCGCGCGTCGGCCTGGGTGTCTGCGGAGCTGTAGCGCGAGGGCATCGAGACGCAGTGGACGTGCTCGGGCCCGAGCACCTCCGTGGCGAGCGCCGCCGTGACCGCCGAGTCGATGCCGCCCGAGACCCCGACCACCACGTCCGTGAAGCCGTTCTTGCGCACGTAGTCGCCCAGGCCGAGCTCGAGCGCCCGGCGCATCTGCTCGAGCTCGTCGAGGAGCGGCGCCACCTCACCGCCCATCGCCGTCTCCTGTGAGTGCGGCGCACCGATGTGGACGACCGGCACGTCCTGCGGGCTGCGCTCGGTCGCGAGCGCCCGCCTGCGCACGTCCCGCAGGCGGCGCGCGACCACGATGCGGGGATCGATGTCCACCACGAGCAGCGCCTCCTCGAACCCGGGCGCACGGGCGAGCACCTGGCCGTCGTCGTCGAGCACGAGCGAGTGGCCGTCGAAGACGAGCTCGTCCTGGCCGCCGACCGCGTTGCAGAGTGCGATGAAGCAGGCGTTGTCGCGCGCGCGAGTCTTCAGCATCTCCTCGCGCTCGCGGTCCTTGCCGAGGTGGAACGGCGACGCGGAGATGTTCGCCACCAGCTGGGCGCCGGCGAGCGCGAGATCGGTCGCCGGCGGCCCCGGCTGCCAGATGTCCTCGCAGACGGTCGGGCCGATCAGGACGTCGCCGTGCTGCAACAGGACCAGGTCGCGCCCCGGCGCGAAGTAGCGGGCCTCGTCGAAGACGCCGTAATTGGGGAGGAAGCGCTTGCGGTAGACCGCCCGCACCTCCCCGGCGACGCAGACAGCGCACGCGTTCGCCAGGTCGCGGTCGAAGAGCGGGACGCCGACGAGGGCTGCGATGCCGCGGCACGCGCGCGCGATCTCCTCCAGCGACGCCTCGGCCGCGTGGAGGAAGCCGGGCCGGAGCAGGAGGTCCTCGGCCGGGTAGCCGGTGACGGCGAGCTCCGGGAAGAGGACGACGTCGGCGCCCTGTGAGCGCGCCTCGTCCAGGCGCTCCAGGATGCGGGCGCGGTTGCCGTCGAGATCGCCGACGACGGTGTTGATCTGTGCGAGCGCGAGCCTCATGAGGTTTTCGCCTTTCAGTCGAAAACTGTACTCGACCGGCTCGCGGACCGGGTCTCAGCGGGCACGATAGGGTCGTGGCGGGCATCGTGATCGAGCGCAGGTTCCGCGGGCCGACGCCGACCGCAAACGGCGGCTACACCTGCGGCCTGGTCGCGGCCCAGGTCGATGCGCCTGCCGTCGAGGTGACGCTGAGAGCACCGCCGCCGCTGGAACGGCCGCTTACGGTCGAGCGGGACGGCGACGCCGTGCACGTCCGCGACGGCGACCAGCTCATTGCGGAGGCGGCGCCCGCGACGGTCGAGCTCCTGCCGCCTCGTGTCGTCACCTCCGACGAGGCGAAGCGCGCCGAGGCTCGCTACTCAGGCCACGAGGAGCATCCCTTCCCGGAGTGCTTCGTCTGCGGCCCGCACCGCGAGCACGGCGACGCGCTCCGCCTCGAGCCGGGGCCCGTCGACGGCGAGCGGCTGGTCGCGACCCGGTGGACTCCCGACGCCTCGCTCGCCGGCGAGGACGGACTCGTTCGGCCCGAGTTCATATGGGCCGCACTCGACTGTCCGGGCGCGTTCGCCGTCGAGCTGGTCGGCCGCGGCACGCGGGTGCTCGGCCGGCTCGCGGCACGGATCGACTCGCTGCCGCAGGCGGACGAGGAGACAGTCGTCGTCGGCTGGCCCATGGGCGGCGAAGGCAGGCGCCTGGAGGCTGGGACGGCCCTGCTGGGGGCAGACGGGCGCGTGCTCGCGGTCGCGCGCGCGGTGTGGATCGAGCCGCGCCGCTAGCGGCTCAGCGCTGCAGCCGGATGGCGTTGAGGTCGCGTTCGCGGATCTCGTCCGCGCGGCGGATCAGGTCTTCGATGTCGTCGTGCTCGGCGTGGACGTAGCGGCCGGCGAGCTCGTCGGCGCGGCCGCTCGCCAGCGCCCGCACGAGGCGCGGAGCCAGCTCGGGCGGCGTCCACGGTGCGTCGTCGGGGAAGTTCCCCTCCGTCATCTCGGTGCGCACGAGCCCCGGGCTGATCACGAACACCGGTAGGCGGCCCGCAAGCTCGTTGGCGAGCGTCTCGCCGTAGCGGCAGATCGCGGCCTTGCTCGACGTGTACGAGGTGTTGCGCGCTCCCGGCAGGTAGGAGGCCCCGCTGCCGGTGATGACGATGCGGCCGCCGCCGCGCTCCAGCATGCGCGGGATGACGGCGCGGCAGGTGAGGTGGACGCCGAGCACGTTGACCTCGAGCGTCCGCCACCATTCCTCGGCCGGCAGCTCCCAGGTCGGCCCCCGGTGGCTGCCGGTGCCGGCGTTCGCCACCAGCAAGTCGATGGGGCCGAGCTGCTCCTCGGTCGTCGCGACCATCCGCTCGACGTCGCCCTCGTCGGTGACGTCGGCCACGACAGCAAGGCCGTCGATCTCGGCGGGCCACCGCCTCGACCTCGTCTGCGGCTCCGCGCCGACACCGCGACCCGCATGCCGGCGTCCGTCAGCTCGCGAGCGACGCCCGCGCCGATGCCGCGGCCGCCGCCGGTGACGAGTGCGACTTGTCCGTCGAGCTCGGCCATCAGTTGTCGCAGTATCCCTGCGACCAGGACCGCGACGCGTCGTGGTTGCGCAGGTCGACGTCGAAGTCGCAGGCGGCCTTGAGGGCGAGCAGCACCGAGACCCAGCCGGCGTTCACCTCGGCGTGCCACTCGTCCGCGACTTCCTGGGTCAGCGTCAGATCGGTGCCGCCGGCGCCGTCGGGCTCGAGCTCGAACGCCGCCGGCGTGCCGAAGTAGTCGACCGCGAAGCCGCCCGGCTCCTCGCGCGCCACCACCTGGCCCGACCAGCGCTGGTCGTTGGGGAAGCGGAAGTCGATCGCACCGTCGTGCTCGCGCGCCTCCTCGGCCCAGAATCGCGCTCGGCCGTCGTCCGTCGCGAGCAGCTGCCAGACCCGCTCCGGCGGCGACGCGAGCCGCAGCCGCCAGCGAACCTCAGACGGCACGCGCGATCTCGTCCAGCGCCTCGGGGTTCTCGAGCGAGGAGAGGTCGCCGGGATCCGTGCCCAGCGCCTGCGCACGCACGGCGCGCCGCATGATCTTCGCGCTTCGGGTCTTCGGCAGGGACGCCACGAAGACGACGCGATCGGGCCGGAACGCCTTGCCGAGCTCGCGCGCGGCCGTGTCGGCGACCTCGGCGGCGAGCTCGGGAGAGCCGTCGAAGCCCGGCGCCAGGATGCAGAAGACCCACGCCACCTCGCCCTTGACCTCGTGCGGGACGCCGATCGCGGCCGCCTCGCTGACCGCAGGGTGCTCGACGGCGGCGGACTCGATCTCGGCGGGGCCGATGCGCTTGCCCGCGATGTTGAGCGTGTCGTCGGAGCGGCCGTGCAGGAACCAGAAGCCGTCGTCGTCGACCGAGGCCCAGTCGCCGTGCACCCACACGCCCGGAAAGCGGCGCCAGTAGGTGTCGAGGTAGCGCTCCGGGTCGTGCCAGAAGCCGCGGGTCATGCCGGGGAACGGCTCGCGGCAGACCAGCTCTCCGACCTCGCCGCGCACCGAGCGGCCCTCCGCGTCGACCACGTCCATGGCCATCCCCAGCGCCGGGCCGCCGAGCGAGCACGCCTTGATCGGCACCGCGGGCGTGGGCGAGAGGAAGCAGGCGCCGACCTCGGTGCCACCCGAGCAGTTGATGATCGGGCAGCGGCCGCCGCCCACACGCTCGAAGAGCCAGCGGTAGGGATCGGGGTTCCACGGCTCGCCGGTGGTGACGATGACGCGCAGCGAGCTGAGGTCGGCGTGCGGCTCGCCGTGCGGGATGAGCGCGCGGATCAGCGTCGGCGAGCAGCCGAGGATGGTCACCCGCTCGTCCTCGACCAGCCGCCAGAGGCGGTCGGCCGGGCCAGTCCGGCGCCCCCTCGGCGAGCACGAGCGTGCACCCCAGCCGCGTGGCCGCCGACCACGGTCCACGGCCCCATGATCCAGCCCATGTCGGTGGAGAAGTGCAGGCGGTCCTCGGGGTGCGCGTCCGCCTGGTAGGCCACTTCGCGCGCGATCGAGACCAGGAAGCCGCCGTGCACGTGCACGATGCCCTTGGGCTTGCCGGTCGTCCCGGACGTGTACGTGAGCAGGTAGGGATGCTCGGCGTCGAGCTCCCGGGCCGGGAGGACGCCGGCCGAGGAGGAGACCGCCTCGTCCCAGTACTCGTCACGGCCCGCCTGCATCGACGCGCCGTTGTCCAGCCGCCGCCAGACGAGCACGTGCTCGAGCGACGGCGAGGCGGCGGCGGCCTCGTCGGCGATCGCCTTCATCGGCACCTCGCGGCCGCGCCGGAGCGAGCCGTCGGCGGTGATCAGAACCTTCGCCTCGGCGTCCTGGAGCCGGGTCGCCACGGCCGGTGCCGCAAACCCGGAGAAGACCGGCACCTGGATCGCGCCGATGTGCGCGCAGGCGTGCGAGGCGATGGCCACCTCGGCAGACATGGGCAGGTAGATGGCAACACGGTCGCCGGGCTCGACGCCCCGCGCCACGAGCGCCTCCGCGAGCCGCGTCACCTCCTGAGAGAGCTCTCCGTAGGTCAGCTCGCGCCGGCCGCCGTCCTCGGCGAGCGAGACGACCGCGGTTGCCTTGGCACGCTCGCCCTCGGCCCAGCGGTGGACGCAGGCGTGCGCGATGTTGAGCCGCGCGCCGATGAACCAGGTCGTCCACTCGGGGCCCCGGGAGCGGTCGAGCACCTGCCGCCAGCGCTCGAAGAACGGCAGTCCGAGGTCGTCCACCACGGCGGGCCAGAACCAGTCCGGGTCGCGCTGCGAGCGCTCGACCGAGCTCCCAGTAGTCGTCGTGGCCGTGCCGGCGCATCAGCCGCCCGACGTTCGCGTGCTCGAGCACCTCTGGGGAGGGACGCCACACCACCTCGGCCACGGCTCCAGCCTATGCAGCGTCGCGTAAGTTAGTGTTCCCTAACCATGCGCGCCTCGATCTTCGACCCGGCGACGCGGAAGTGGTGGACGCTCGCCGCGGTGGCGCTCGGGCTCTTCATGATCATGCTCGACAACACGGTCGTGAACGTGGCCCTGCCGGCGATCCAGCGCGACCTCGGCGTCGGCCTCTCGGAGCTCGAGTGGATCGTCACCGGCTACGCCCTGACGTTCGCGGCCTTCATGCTCAGCGGCGGCAAGCTCGCCGACCACTACGGGCGCCGGCTGATGTTCGTCGTCGGCATCTCGGTCTTCACCGTCGCCTCGCTGGCGTGCGGGCTGGCGCCGAACGGGGACGTGCTCATCGCCGCCCGGCTGCTCCAGGGCGTGGGGGCCGCGATCATGAACCCGGCGACGCTGTCGATCGTCTCGGCGACCTTTCCGCCGCGGCAGCGGGGTACGGCGATCGGCATCTGGGCGGGCGTCTCGGCGCTCGCGCTCGCGATCGGGCCGCTCGTCGGCGGGCTGATCACCCAGCACGTGTCGTGGCACTGGATCTTCTTCATCAACGTCCCGGTCGGCGTGCTCGCCGTCGCTGCCAGCTTCGTCCTCATCGACGAGTCGCGCGACACGCGTGCCGACCAGCGGCTCGACCTGCCCGGGCTGCTCACCTCCGGCGCTCGGGCTGTTCGCGCTGACCTACGGTCTGATCGAGGGCAACAGCTACGGCTGGAGCTCCGCCCGGATCGTCGGCGCGTTCGTCCTCGCCGCGGTCGGGCTCGTCGCTCTTCGTCGTCATCGAGCGGCGCGGCGCGGACGCCGATGCTCGACCTCTCGCTCTTCCGCAACCCCACGTACACCGGGGCCAACCTCGTGACGCTGCTCGTTGCGCTCGCGATGTTCGGCGTCTTCTTCTTCGTCTCGCTCTACATGCAGAACGTCCTGGGCTACTCGGCGGTACAGACGGGCGCAGCGTTCCTGCCCATGACGGTGCTGATCATCCTCATCGCGCCCCTCGCCGGCCGGACCTTCGGACCGCGTCGGCTCGCGCTGGCTGATGACCGTCGGGCTCGTCCTCGTCGGGGTCCAGCTCCTCTACTTCTCACGTCTCGACGAGACGGCGAGCTACTGGCACCTGCTCGTCGCGTTCATCATCGGGGGGACAGGCATGGCGCTCACCATGACCCCGAGCGCCGCCGCCGCCATGCGGGCCGTCTCCGCCGACCGGGCCGGCGTCGGTTCCGCGGTGCTGAACTCGTCGCGCCAGGTCGGCGGCTCGCTCGGGGTCGCGCTGATGGGCGCGATCGTGGCGCACAGTCTCGCCAGCCCCCCGACGCCGGCCTCCTTCGTGGAGGGGTTCTCCAACGCGCTCGTGGTCGCCTCGATCATCGCCTTCGTCGGTGCTGCGGTTGCGGTGCTCACCGTGCGCCACCAGCCGCACGACGACCGGCACGTGGCACCTGAGCCGGTGGCGTGACCGTCCGCACGCGGCTGCCCGCAGCCGAGCGGCGGGCGCTCCTGCTCGACTGTGCCCTGCGGGCGTTCGCCCGCGGCACCTACCGTGGCACGACCACCGCCGAGATCGCCAGGGCGGCCGAAGTCACGGAGCCGGTGCTGTACAAGCACTTTCCCTCAAAGCGCGATCTCTACATCGCCTGCCTGGAAGCCGCCTGGGAGCGCACGCAGACCCGCTGGGCGGAGGCGATGGAGGCAGAGAGCGATCCCGCAGAGTGGCTGCCCGCGATGGGCCGGGCGACGTACGGCACGGAGGAGCACGCGCTGGTGGCCAACGTCTGGCTGCAGGCGCTCGGCGAGGCGAGCGAGGACACCGAGATCCGGCGCTCGCTGCGACGTCGCGTGCGTGCGATCCACGGCTTCGTCGCCGACGCCGTGCGCACGGCACAGGAGACCGGTGCGCTGCGGCGCGAACTCGATCCGGTCGCCGAAGCCTGGCTCTTCATCGCCACCGGGCTCCTCGGCGCCGTCGGCGTCCGCCTGGGTGGCTTGCTCGACGACGACGTCGAGGGGATTCGGAGCGCCCGTCGCGCGTGGCTGAGGCTCGAACCCGCTAGCCAGGGCAGAACGTGAGCGAGGGCCCTTGCGGGGCCCCCGGCTCGTCTCGGTCTATCGGCGCCGCAGCGAGGCGGAGCCGGGTGATCGGCTAGTGCGACGTCGGCGCGCCGCGATTGAACTGGTCGTGGCCGTCGTGCATCCCGGCTCCCGCGACCGTCGGGAACATTGCTGTCACCAGGGTCACGAGCGCGAATGCGAGTGCGAGACGAATTCTCATATGCGCACCTCCTTTCCGCACTAGAACCGGACGTCTTGAAGCGCTTCTGCTGCGCGCCGGTAGAGCCGCGCAGCTGCCCGGTCCTCCCCCCTGCGACTCGCGAGGTCGCCCTGAGCCACCCAGATCGATGCCCGGTGGCTCGGTGATTCCGACTGCTCTGCCACGGCGTCCGCCCGTGTGAACCACTCCTCTGCCTCGTCGAGTCGTCCTTGCTCCATGAGTGCGCGCCCGAGCACTTGCTGCGAACCCGCGATCTCAGTGGCGTAGTCGGCACGCTCGCCGAGAAACTTGAGTGCCTCGCCTGCGAGCCGCTCCGCGTCAGCGTGCTCGCCGCGGTCGAGGTGCACTCGAGCGAGGGAGCCGGCGGCGGTGGCGGCGTCGGTGTCCGTGCCCTGCTCGAGGGCGACGGCGAAGGAGGCCTTGAGGTTCTCGATCGCGTCGTCGGACTTGCCCAGAAGGTGGTTGAGGCCGCCGAGGTTGTTGAGCAGGCGGCCGACGTGCACCTCGTCCTCGAGCTGCTCGTAGAGCGCCCGTGCGCGCTCGGCGTAGGAGCGGGCGCGGACGAGGTGGCCGAGCCGCTCGGCGACGAGCGACGCCTGGAAGTACGTGTTCGCGACGCTGCGCCGGTCGTCGATGCCCTGGGAGAGCTCGAGCGCGCGCTCGACGTCCTCGCGCGCCGCCTCCAGGTCGCGCTGGCGCCGGTAGCAGCGCGAGCGCCAGCCGAGGATCTCCGAGCGGAGGTGGTCGGCCGGCAGCTCCGACCGCTCGGACAGGGCGAGCGCCTCGGTCAGGAGGGCGAGCGCGGTGGAGATGCTCTGCAGCCGGTAACGGCAGACGCCCAGGCGGAAGAGGACGTCGGCACGGTCGAGGTCGGAGAACCCGGGGCCCTCCACGACCGTCCGCGCGCGTGTGAGCAGGTCCAGTGCCGTCCGGGCGTCACCTGCCAGGATCCGCGCCCAGGCCTCCCCGATGAGCGTGCGGGTCTCCAGCTCGATCGACCCGGTGATCCGGACAAGCCGGCTCGCCGTGGCGAACTCCTCCAGGGCTTCGGCGCTGCGATGCGCGCGCGTGAGCGCCTCGGCCCGGGCGAGGGACGCCTCGACGCGCCCACGGTCGTCCGTGGAGACGCCGCTGGCCAGGTAGCCCGGGTCGACGTTCAAGCGCAGCGCGAGCCACTCGATCGTCTCCTGGGTGGGCCGCGTCTTGCCGCGCTCGATCTGGCTGACGTACTCCTTGGAGAAGCGCTGCCCCGCGAGCTCGGTCTGCGTCATCCCGGCCGCGACGCGCAGCTGCCGCAGGCGGTCTCCGAGCCGGTGGCCGGGGCGCGAAGAGGAGGTCGTCTGCAGGGTGTGGGGCATGGGCGGCGTCGTATCCGGAAGTGTGGCCGACACTTCACCTATACGCAAGCTGTCCTTTTCGGACACCACCCAAAAGGGGCATTAGTAGGGGAGAAAGTCAGTGAAGTAGCTGCATTCCGAAATCACTTGATCAAGGTACTTGACTCTTCCGGACAGGGCCGTTACAGTCAGTCCAGCTCGCCACCCCGATTACCGCCAGATCGGAGCGAGCCGAGTGTTGACGACGGAGGGTCGAGGGCGTGGCTGGGCCGCAGAGCCAAGCCCTCGACCCTCCGTCGCGTGGTCCGACGGCCGTTGCCGCCCACGAGCCGGCGCCCTGGGCCCGACCAGACCTGTCCCGCGCGGACCTGTCCCAACAGAACAGGGAGTCGTGCGCGCCCCGCCCTCCCAGAGGGGAGAGCTGCCTCCACCTCCCGCCCGGGCTCGACGGTACCCGCGAACCACTCACGTGTCAGTGCCGAAGTTGTGCCAGATGTGGGTCGCGACGCCGCACGCGCGGCCGGTCGGGTCGGCGAGGGGGCCGAAGACCGCACAGGCCCGGAACTAGACTCGCGCCGTGAGCGCGTGGGCGGAGCGGCTCGGCCGGGTGCGCCGCCTGGAGCTCTCCCAGGCCGGCTTTCGCAAGCTGGCGATCGCGACTGCGGCTTCGCTCTACGTGATCGTGCTGACGGGCGCGGCCGTCCGCCTGACGTCCTCCGGCCTCGGCTGCGACAGCTGGCCCGGCTGCGAGCAGGGCAGCTTCTTCCCGGAGAACGACGTCCACGGGGCGATCGAGTTCGGCAACCGGGCGGTTGCGATCGTCCCGCTGGGCCTGACGCTCGCGACCGCCGTGCTCGCCCGCCGGGTCGACGGCGTGCCGCGCTGGGCCCGTCTGGTCGCTGCCGGCGTTGCGCTCGGGACGTTCGGACAGGCGCCGCTCGGCCTGGTCACGATCACGTCCGGGCTCCACCCGCTGCTCGTCATGACGCACTTCCTGCTCGCGCTTGCCGTGCTGGCGGGCGCGGTCGTGCTGGCGATGACGCCGTGGTCGCGCCCGGCGGCGCACGCGCCTCCGTTCCTTCGCCGGCTCGGCCTCGTTCTGGTGGCCGCCGGGACCGCACTGATCGTCACCGGGGCGTTCGCGACCGCCGCAGGGCCGCACCCCGGCGACTCGCGCGGATGTGCGGCGGCTCGGCTCGCTCGAGACGACCGTCTGGATCCACGTGCGCGCGACGGCCGTGTTCGGCATCGCGTTCCTGATCATCTTCGGCTACCTGCTGTCGCGCCGGGACGTCTACCCGCGCCTCTTCCGCGCGTCGCTCGGACTCCTGGCGCTCCTGGTCGCGCAGATGATCGTCGGCGAGATCCAGTACCGCACGGAGCTGCCCTGGGGCGTCGTGCTCGTCCACGTCGCGCTGGCGGGCGCCGTGTGGGCGGCGACGATCGTCTACGCGACGCTGCTCTGGCGCCCGCCGGACGCCGCCCCGCAGGTCTGACGGGCCGGGCGGCGGGCCGCAGGCACCGACGTAGACTGGCGGGCATGGCGAGCGAGCTTCGCGTGGTGCACCGGCCGCGGCTCGAGCGGCCGGTCCTGGTCGCGGCCTTCCGGGGCTGGAACGACGGCGGCCAGGGTGCATCGCTGGCGGGCGGCTTCCTCGCCCGCGAGTGGCAGGCCGAGCGCTTCGCCGACCTCGACCCGGAGGGCTTCTACGACTTCCAGGCGACGCGGCCGCTCGTCTCGCTCGAAGAGGGCCAGACGCGCAAGATCGAGTGGCCCGAGAACGCGTTCTACTTCGCGCGCCCGCGCGAGCTCGGCCGCGACGTCATCCTCTTCCTCGGCATCGAGCCGAACCTCCGCTGGCGCACGTTCTGCGCGCTGGTGGTGGACTTCGCCCGCGAGCTCGGGGTCGAGCTGATGGTGACGCTCGGCGCGCTGCTCGCCGACGTGCCGCACACGCGCCCGAGCCCGGTCTCGGGGAGCGCGACCGACGAGGAGCTCGCCAAGCGCATGAGCCTCTCCGCCTCGCGCTACGAGGGCCCGACGGGGATCGTGGGGGTGCTCCACGACGCCTGCCGGGCGGCGGGAGTGCCGTCCGTGAGCCTCTGGGCTGCCGTTCCGCACTACGTCCAGCTGACGCCGAGCCCGCGGGCGGCGCAGGCGCTCTGCGAGCGCCTGGCGACCTTGCTCGGAGGCCAGATCGACGTCGCCGAGCTGCGCCGGGCGGGCCGCGGCTACGTCGAGCAGGTGAGCGAGGCGGTCTCCGCCGACGCGGAGACGGCCGCGTACGTGGAGGAGCTCGAGCAGCGGGCCGACTCGATCGATCCGGCCGACCTGCCCTCCGGCGACGCCCTCGCGGCCGAGCTGACCCGGTTTCTCCGCGAGCGTGAGGAAGACCCGCCCGCGGCCACCGACCAGTAGCCGCTGCCAGCCGTCTCGATGGCGCCTGGTTGCGGTGGGTCTGCCCCAGACTGACCCGTCAGCTCGTGGGTTCGCGAGCGCTTGAGACGAGACCGCAGCGGGCGGAGGTTGCTACGCGGCTTCGGCTTCGCCGGCGTCAGTGACGCTCGTCGTCACTGAGGGGTCTGTCCCCGCAGGGGACTGACCCGAGCTTTCGTCGCTCGCAGCCGCCGGCTCGCCCTCGGCTTTGGGCTCGCTGCCGTTCTCGGAGCCGGCCTGCGCGGACGTCTGGGCCTGCGCCGAGCCGCCGCGCTTGCGCCGCCGCCGCCGGCGTGACCGGGTCGGGCGCGCCTTCGGCGGGGGCAGGTTCTCGGCCAGCGCCATGGCGACCTCGCTCAGCGACGGCGAGACGCTCCCGCGCCGCATCGATCAGCTTCGTGGCTCGCGGCGTGTAGCCCTCGGCCGAGGCGAGCAGCGCCGCGCCGACGTTGAGCGGCAGGTCCATCGCCGCGTTGACGAGCTTCGCGGCGTTCTCCTCGTGCCGGTGGCCGCGCGAGTTGGCGAGCGCGCCGAGCAGCCGCTTCGCCTCGGGGAACTCGGCGCTGGCGCGGCGGTCCTGCGCCTTGCGCGTCGCGCGCGCGAGCTTCCACGTCCAGCGCGCCTGGATCTGCTCGGGCGCGTCCACCTTGTCCTCGCCGAGCGCTCGCAGCAGCGTGCGGATGCCGGGTAGCCGATCCTTCTCCCAGGGCGGCGCCTGGGTCACGATCGTGACCAGGTCGTCGAAGGCCTCGCGGTCGATGCCCATCGAGACGCGGTCGGCCAGCGCCGTCATGCGCAGGCGGCGGTTCGGGTTCTCCGCCGCGCAGGTGAAGAGGAACTGCTCCAGGCAGGCGCGGGCGGCGCGGCCCTCGGTCAGCTTCTTGACGAGCTCGGTGCGGTCCTCGTAGCGGACCTGGCGGCCGGCGATGGTGGCCCAGTAGCGCTGCTCGTCCTCGTCGAGGTAGCCCGGGTTGATCCGCTGCCACTCGCGCGAGATCACGTTGAGGCGCCGTCCGACGTCCGGCGTGACGGGCACCAGCCACGACGCGGGCGACAGGCGCCGGCGAGCGCGCCGCTGTGGGCGCCGCCGGGGCGCCGGCGTGACCCGTGCGCCCTCGCGGTAGAAGTCCGCGTCGAGCAGCGCGTGGAGCGTCGTCACCCGCTCGTTGTGCGTCGCGCTCTTGGGGACGAAGTCGACGACGATGCCGGCCTCCTTGCGCGCGTGGGTCCGCATGATCCGGCCGATGCGCTGCTGGTAGACACGGCGGCTCGCCGTCGGCGCGAGGTGCATGACCACCGTCGCGCGGGGCGAGTTCCAGCCCTCGGCGAGCAGCATCGCGTTGATGAGCACGTCGATCTCGCCGCGCTCGTACGCGGCCAGGATCTCGGCGAGCCGCACGGGCGGCGTCCTCCCGCTGACGGCCTCCGCCTTCAGTCCGGCCGCCCGGAACTCTTTGGCGAGGTTGTACGCGTGGTCGACTCCGGCGGCGTAGACCACGCCAGGCGTCGAGTCGAAGCGGTCGCGGTAGAGGCTGGCGGCGGCCTGGTTGAGGGCCGTGTGGTCGAGCACGGCGGCCAGGGCGCGCTCCTCGAAGTCTCCGCCGACGATGGGCACGGAGTGGATCGCGGCCACCGGCGGCACGCGCAGGCAACGGAGCGGCGCGACCAGGCCGCGCCGCGCGGCGTCCGCGAGCGGCAGGTCGTCGACCGAGGCCGGGAAGACGTCCGCGACCTGCTTGGCGATCAGCTGCTCCGTCGCCGTCATGCCGATGTAGACGGGCGCCGGGAAGCTGCGGATCGCGGCCGAGGTCTTCTCGCCGAGCGCCGTGTGGGCCTCGTCGCAGATCACCAGCTGGTACGCCTCCGGGTCGAGCTCGCCGACGTGGCGCGCGAACCAGGCGTAGGTCTGGATCGTGATCGGATCCGGCCGCGGCAGGCGGCGTCCGCTCGTGACCACTTCGGTCAAGCGGCTGCCGTAGCCCTCGCTCGTAAGGTCGTTCGTGAACTGCGAGACGAGCAGGCGGCGGTGCGTGAGGATCAGGACGCCGAGCGTGCGGGCCGCCTCCACGAATCCGGCTGCGGCGATCGTCTTGCCGGACGCGGTCGGGTGGCGGAAGCGGAAACGGCGTGACGCCCCGGGGTCGTGCTCGAGTGCCGCCTCCGGCTCCTCGTCCTCGGCGACGCCCGCGTCCAGCTCCTGCTCGTCGTCATCGTCGTCGAGCTCCTCGGCGGCGAGCGCGCCGTTCGCCCCGTGGCCGTTGCCGTTCCCGTTGCCGGCGGCCTGGTTGGCGGCGATCAGCTCGGTCAGCATCCCCGCGAGCGCGTCCACCTGGTGGCGGCGCAGCTCGGTGCCCGACTGCAGGTGCGGCGGCCGCTCGCTGAGCACACGCTCGAGGCCGAGCATGAGCCCGTAGCGGACGCGCCAGCCGTAGGACGGCGACTCGGCGCCGGCGGCCATCTCGGCCAGGGCGTCGTCGAGCGCCAGGCGGCGCGCGGTGTCGGGCGCGAGCACGACGACCGGATCCTCGTCCGGATGCAGGAAGGGCTCGCCGGCCCAGGTCGTTGCGCGGGTCGCCGCCTCAGTCAGGTCGGCAGCGCCCGACGTCATGGTCGATGGCTCTGCGATGTCTTGCATGCGTGCGACACGGGTGACGTGCCGCCTCCTGTGAGATGTCGCTCGCGTGGTCCTCTCGCGGCGAGCGCTCGCAGGCAGCATAGCCGATGCAACCGGAGGTGACGTCCCGCGAGCGTGCCGAATTCGTCAGCGATCAGACGCGCGCGGCTGCCCCGATTTCGGCGAGCGGTCGCCCGGCAACGCGCTGCGAGATGCCGAGCTCGTCCAGGTGCGGCGTGATGCCGCCGAGGAAGAAGGGAAAGCCGGCGCCGAGCAGCAGACAGGTGTCGATGTCCGCGGCCGCCGGCACGACCCCGTCCTCGAGCAGGTGGCGGCACTCGTCGGCGAGCGCCTCCAGCACCCGCTCGGTCAGCTCCTCCACGGTGGCCGGCGCCTGCTCGCGGACGACGACCTCGTCGCGCCCCTCGGCAAAGCCCTGGAGCGTCGGGGAGAGCGCGAACCGGTCGGGGAAGGCGGCGTGCAGCGTCTCCTGCACATGCAGCGCAACGCGCGGCCCGACGAGCTGGAGCAGCACCGATGGGGCCATCGGCAGGCCGAGCCGCAACACCGCCTCGTCCGTCTCCTCGACCGAGTTGCCCTGCTCGAGCGCGTCCATGAGCGTGGAGGTCATGCGCGCGAGCAGCCGGTTGACGACGAAGCCCGGAGCGTCGGCCACGAGCACCGGCCGCTTGCGCAGCTCGGCGCACACCGCCGCCGCGGTGGCGAGCGTGACGTCGTCGGTCGCCGGCGTGCGCACCAGCTCCACGAGCGGCATGACCGCCACCGGGTTGAAGAAGTGCATGCCGACGAGTCGTTCGGGATGGTCGAGCTCGGCGCCCATGTCGGTCACGGACAGCGCCGAGGTGTTGGTGGCGAGGATGCAGTCCGGCCTGACGACGCGCTCGACCTCTGCGAAGACCTCCTGCTTGAGCGCCGGCTCTTCGAAGACCGCCTCGAGGACGAGGTCGCAGTCGTCGAAGCCCTCATAGGTGTCGGAGCCGGTGACGAGCTCGCCGAGGAACGCCGCCTTGCCCTCGTCATAGCGTCCCTTCGCAACCTGGCCGGCGAGGTCGTCGCGGATCGACGCGCGCGCGGACTCGATCGCCTCGGGCCGCACGTCGCGCAGGACGACCGGGACCTCCAGGCGCCGCAGGAAGAGCGTCGCCAGCTGGGTGGCCATCAGCCCCGCGCCGACGATGCCGACCTTGCGCACGCGGCGCGGCTCGACCTGCGGAACGCCGCGCGGACGCTTGCCGCCGCGCTCGACGAGCCCGAAGGCGTACAGCGACGCACGGCACTGCGGCGAGAGGATCAGGTCCGCGCACGCCTCCTCCTCGGCGCGGTAGCCCTCCTCGATCGTCCAGGTCGCAGCGCCCTCGATCAGCTCGAGCGCGCGGTAGGGCGCCGGTGCCGCCCCGTGCACCTCGCCGTCGAGCTGGGAGCGTGCGCGGGCGACCACCTGGGCGGCGTCGGAGAGGTCGGGCGGCTCCCGCTCGGGGAGGCCGTGCTCGGTGAGCTCGGCAGCGAACGCGATCGACTGGTCCAGGAACTCCGCGGGCTCCAGTAGCCGGTCGACGAGGCCGAACTCGAGCGCTTCGGCCGCCTGCAGCATGCGGTTCTGGCGCAGCGGGTTCTGCACCAGCAGGCGGACCGCCCGCTCGGCGCCGACGAGGCGGGGCACGAGCTGGGTGCCGCCCCAGCCTGGGACGAGGCCGAGCGCGCACTCGGGCAGCCCGAAGTGCCGCACGGAGCTTGCGATCGTCCGAGCGTCGCAGTGGAGGGCGATCTCGAGGCCGCCGCCGAGGCAGGCGCCGTTGATTGCGGCCACGGTCGGGAACGGCAGCGCCGCGATGCGGGCGAAGAGCTCGTGGCCCGCGCGGCTGCCCGCGAGTGCCTGCTCGCGGCTCGCCACCTGGGGGAAGGCGTCGAGGTCGGCGCCGACCGCGAAGACGAACGGCTTGCCCGTCAGGACGAGCGCGCACCAGTCGGCGGCCTCCAGCTCGTCCAGGACGCGTGTGCCCGAGGCGAAGGCGGAGGCGCCGAAGGTGCTCGGCTTCGTGTGGTCCTCGCCGTTGTCGATCGTGACCAGGGCCAGGGGACCGGCCGCGGTTTCGATGCGCTGCAGCTTGAGCTCGGTGTCCGCCATGCGTGTCCGGCTGCGTCAGGACGCTGCCGGGTTCTCCCAGAGGACCGCCGCGCCCATCCCGAGGCCGACGCAGAGCGCCGTCAGGCCGTAGCGGCCGCCCCGCTCCTGCAGCCCGTGGGCGAGCTGTGCGATCAGCCGCACGCCGGTCGCGGCGAGCGGATGTCCGCAGGCGATGGCGCCGCCGTAGGGATTGAGCCTGTCGTCGTCGGGATCGACGCCCAGTCCGTCGCACCAGCTCAGGACCTGCACGGCGAACGGCTCGTTGAGCTCGAAGAGGTCGATGTCGTCGATGGTCAGGCCCGCGCGCTCGAGCACTCGCCGCGTGGCCGGCACCGGGCCGAGACCCATCAGCTCCGGCTCGACGCCGGCGAACGCGTAGTCGACGAGGCGGAGGCGCGGCTGGAGTCCGAACTCCTCGACGGCCACGTCGGAGGCGAGTAGCGCCGCCGTCGCACCGTCGGTCAGTCCGGCCGAGTTGCCGGCTGTGACGCGCCCGCCCGCGCGGAACGGGGTGGGAAGGTCGGCGATCGTCTCCGTCGTCGTCTCGGGGCGGAGGAACTCGTCCCGGTCGGCAACCGACCAGCCCTCGTCGGTGAACACCGCCATCGGCACGACCGTGTCGGCCATGACGCCGTTCTGCCACGCCGCGCCCAGGCGCTGGTGCGAACGGGCGGCGAAGCGGTCGGCTTCCTCCTTCGTGAGCTGCGGCAGTCGGTCGTGCAGGTTCTCGGCGGTCGACCCCATCGACACCGCTGACGGGTCGACGAGGCGCTCGGCGACGAAACGCGGGTTGAAGTCGACCTCATCGCCCATGGGGTGGTGCCCCATGTGCTCGACCCCTCCGGCCACGACGACGTCGGCCGCGCCGAGCGCGAGCTCGCCCGAGCCCGCGGTCACGGCGGTCAGGGCGCCTGCGCACATGCGGTCGAGGGCGAAGCCGGGCACCGACTGCGGCAGCCCCGCCAGCAGCGCGACGTCGCGCCCGAGCGTCAGCCCCTGGTCGCCCACCTGGGCAGTCGCCGCGTAGATCACGTCGCCGATGCGCTCCACGGGCACCTGCGGATTCCGCCGGAGCAGTTCCCGGGTCACCTTCGCCGCCATGTCGTCGGCGCGGGTCCGCCAGAAGGCACCGCGCGGCCCGGCCCGGCCGAACGCCGTGCGCACGCCGTCGACGAAGTACACCTCGCGCCGCTCTCGCCCCACGCGGCGACTCTATCCCGGTGATCGCGGTCTGCCGCAGCCCAAGCGGGCGGCCGCGTACGCTCGCGCCGTGCCGGACTGGACCGCGCTGGCGGAGCAGGCCGAGGCCCGTCACCGCGACGGCGAGCGCCGGCTGCCCGACATCGCCGACCCTGACGCGCGGCAGCGCCAGCTGACGCGCCTCGGCAACACCGCGTACGCGGCCGGGCTCGCGTGCCTGATGGCGGGCAGCGACGCGGCCGGCGCGTGGTTCGCACGCGCCGCCGAGCGCTACCGGGAGTCGTTCGCCGCCGCGCCGCCCGGGAGCTGGGGCCGGCCGATCGGCGCGCTCAAGGCGCGGATCCTGGCCGGGGACTGGGAGGGGGCGGCCGATGAGGCGCGCTGGGCGCTCGACGCGGGTGCGGCCGACGCCGAGTCGCCGATCGGCCGCTACGCGGCCTGCCTCGCTCTGCTCGCGCTCGGCCGCGACGCCGAGGCCCGCGTCCACGCCGACGCGATCCGTGTGCGCGACGACTTCCCGGCGGACGTCGGCGACGCGCTCGCGATGCTCGGCGCGCGGAGCGACCGCATCGGCTACGTCGACGCGGTCGAGCATGTGCTCGAGTCGTTCGAGCGGCGCTCCGAGTACCTCGAGGACGTGCCCGTGGCCGACACGGTGATCGTCCTCCAGGCGCTGGCGGCGCACCGCGGGCTCGAGGCCGAGCTGGAGTCGCCGCTGCTGCCGGCGGGCGCGCGGGGCCGTCGGTGAGCGCCTGCATCTTCTGCGAGCTCGCCGCCGGCCGGGGCGAGGTCAGCCTCGTGTACGAGGACGAGCGGGCGCTGGCATTCATGGACATCCAGCCCGTCGTGCGCGGCCACCTGCTGGTCGTGCCACGCGCGCACGCGGTTTCCCTTGCCGAGCTCGACCCGGAGGACGGCGCCCACCTCTTCGTGCTCGCTCAGCGGGCGGCGGCTGCGCTGCGGGCATCCGACCTGCGCTGCGAGGGCGTCAACCTCTTCCTCGCCGACGGCGAGGCGGCCGGCCAGGACGTCTTCCACGTGCACCTGCACGTGCTACCGCGCTACGCGGGCGACGGCTTCGGCCTGGTGCTCCCGGCCGACTACTCGGTTCGCCCGCGGCCCGAGCTCGAGGCGGCTGCCCAGGCGGTCCGGCGCGGCTGGCGCTGATCGCCGCAACGGTTTCGGCACGGTCTCGACACCCACCGGCGCTGTGTTCGTTCGTAGCCTCGAGACCGGAGGGAGGACCGCGGCCGGCCCCGGCGGCGCGTCAGTTCGGGACAGGTCCTCTTAGGACAGGAGCGAGGCGGCGGCAGCGTCGAGAAGAGCCACGGTTTGCACGCCGCGGACGAGGCTCGCCGGAACGGCCGGGTCGGGCGGCTCCGCGAACGCGCGGCGGACGGCGTCCGCCTTCGCCTCGCCCGTGACCAGGTAGATGAGGAGCTCCGCCGCCGCGAAGACCGGCGGGGTCATGGTGACGCGGTCGACGAAGGGCTCCAGCTGCGAAGGGGCGGCGACGGCTCGCCGGCTCCGCTCCGTGAGTGCGGGGGCGTTCGGGAAGAGCGATGCCGTGTGCGCGTCGGGGCCAATGCCGTTCAGCGCCAGCGCCAGCGTCACCCCGGCGAGCTCGCGGTCGTAGCGTCGCGCGGCTTCCTCTGCCCCGAGCTCTCCTTCCACGCGATGGACTGCTGCGGGCGGGCCCGAGAGCCGGTCGAGCAGCGTCTCCCGGGCCAGGCGGTAGTTCGAGTGCTCGTCGGCCGGCGCCACGGCCCGGTCGTCGCCCCACCAGACCTCGACGGCGCTCCAGTCCGGCTCCAGCCTGGCCGCCAGCTCGTGGGCTCGTCCGGCCGTCCCGCCTCCCGAGAGCGCAATGTGGCCCCCGCGCCGCGCGCTCTCGGCGAGCAGCTCACCCGCAGCGTGCGCCGGGTCGTCGAGAACGCGGAGCTCGAGGTCGCCGGCGGGCACAGGCCTCTAGGGGTCGCCGGCGGCCAGCTCGCGCGACCGCTCCATGGCGGCCTGAATCGCGTTCAGGAACGCGGCGCGCACGCCCGCGCGCTCGAGCTCGCGAATCGCACGGATGGTGGTTCCGCCCGGCGACGTGACCATCTCGCGCAGTTCGACGGGGTGGATGCCCTCGTCACGGAGCATCTTGGCCGAGCCAAGCATGGTCTGGACGACGAGCTGCGTGGAGATCTCACGCGAGAGGCCGAGCAGGATGCCGGCCTCGATCATCGCCTCGGCCAGGAGGGCGAAGTAGGCGGGGCCGGAGCCGGAGACAGCCGTGACGGCGTCCATGTAGCGCTCGGGCACGCGAACCACCGAGCCGACGTGGGCGAGCACCTCCTCGGCGAGCGCGAGGTGGGCGTCGTCGGCGTGCGAGCCGGCGCAGACACCGGCCACGCCCTCGTGCACCGTCGCGGGCGTGTTCGGCATCGCGCGCACGACTGGCACACCAGCCGGGACGCGCGCCTCGATCTGCGCCGTCGGGATCGCGGCCGCGACGGAGAGGATGGTCTGCTCGCGGCGTGATCAGGCCGCCGATCTCCCCGAGCAGCGACGTCGAAGTCCTGCGGCTTGACGGCGAGCACGACCATTGCTGCGTTGGCGGCCGCCTCGGCGTTCGAGAGCGTGCCCACGACGCCGTAGCGTTCGTGCAGCTCGTCGATGCGCTCCTGCCTGCGCCCGGTAACCACGATCTCGTCGGCCCGACGCCAGCCGGACGAGAGCAGGCCGGCCAGCAGCGACTCGCCGATCTTGCCGGTCCCGAGAATCGCGATTCGCCGCTCGTCCACGGACGGATCGTAGGAGGGATTGGCGGCGTCGCGCTTACGCGGCCGCCGGGCGAGCCTCGGCGTCGCGGAGACGGCGCCAGTCGTCGCGGGGCACCGGCAGCAGGCCGCCGCCCCAGCCGGCCAGCAGGTAGACGCTCGCGAGACCCGCCCACTCGCCGTAGGGCTCGAGCAGCTCGGCCGTCTCCCAGCCCTCGACCCAGCGCCCGCGCAGCGCCGAGAGCAGCTTGATGAGGCCGAGGTCGCCGACGATGCCACGGTCGAAGCGGCCGAGACCCTCCAGGAAGACGACGCCGACCGACCAGGGGCCGAAGCCGCGTTCGCGCTCCAGTCGCGCGGCGGCGGCATCGGGGGCGACGGTTCGTAGGCGCTCGAGATCCACGGAACGGCACAGCCGGACGAGCGTCGCCGCCTTCCGCGCCGACAGGCCGTCGCGGCAGAGGCGAACCGGAGCCGCTCCGGCGAACGAGGCAGCCGCCGGCGGGGCTGCGAACGGTCCCTCGACGGAAGACGCCGCCCGCACGATCCGGCGCTCGATCGCCCGCGCCCGGCGGGCTTCGATCAGCTGGCCCGCCAGTGCCCGGACGAGCGCGTGGCAGACCGTGTCGGTGCGAAGCGGTCGCAGCCCGCGGAGCTGCTTGATCGGGCCGCGGAGCATGGCGTCGCCTCCGAAGCGGCGGACGAACTCGGAGTGGTCGTCGTCGATCCCGAGCATGAACCGCATGCGTTCGATGCCGCCCTCGGACTCGGCGGCGCACGCAGACGACGCCGTCGGGCGCGCTGCGAAGCCGAAGCGAGCTCGAGCCGTCCGTCCACCGTGACGCGGGCGGTCAGAAGCCCGTCGCGAAAGCGGCGGGTCGCATCGCCTGCGTGTCGGGCGGAGAGACGAAGCGAGTAGGGGCCGCGCGGGCGCAGCTCGGCGTGGACGGCCACGGGCCGGACGATACGGCGCGGGCCCGACACCCGCCCGGTCTAAGCTGGGCGCCCCCGACGAGGAGGCCCCCTTCGCTCCGGCGACTCGCTCAGGCAGTCTCGCTCCGTAGTCGCCGGCGGAAGCTCCGGCTCTTCCTCGCGCGCCTCGACCCGGACGAGCGCACGACCGTCGTCGACGTCGGGGTGACGGATGCCGCCTTCGGCGACCCGGCCGGCCACCCGAGCGACAACTTCTTCGAGGCGCTGTACCCCTGGCCGCAGCGCATCACCGCTGTCGGTGTCGCCGACTTCCCGCGGTTCCGGCAGGCCTTCCCCGCGGTGCGGTACGTGGTCGCGGACGGGCGCACGCTGCCCTTCGCGGACGGCGAGTTCGACATCGCCCTCTCCAACGCCGTCGTCGAGCACGTCGGCGGCCGCGACGACCAGCGGGCCTTCGTCCATGAGCTCTGCCGTGTCGGTCGCCGGGTCTTCGTCTCGACGCCGAACCGCTGGTTTCCGGTCGAGGTGCACACGCTCGTGCCGCTTGTCCACTGGCTGCCGAAGCCGAGCGCAGACCGTCTCTTCGCCGCGCTTGGCAAGCCTGAGACGGCGTCCATCCGCCTGCTGGGCCCTGCAGACTTGCGGGCGCTCTTCCCGTACCGTGTGCGGGTCGTGAACACCGGTCTCAACCTCGTCGCGATCGGCCCCGCATGACGCTCGACCCCGGTACGGACATCGGTCACGTCCATCTGAAGGTCGCCGACCTCGACCGTGCCGTGCGCTTCTACAGCGACGTCCTCGGTTTCGACGTCAAGCAGCGTCTCGGCGACCAGGCCGCCTTCCTCGCGGCCGGCGACTACCACCACCACATCGGCCTCAACACCTGGGAGAGCGCCGGCGGCTCACCCCCGGCTCCGGGGACGACCGGGCTCTTCCACGCGGCGATCCGCTACCCGTCCCGCGCCGCCCTCGGCCGGGCGCTCAGGCGGCTGGCCGAGCACGACGTGCCGCTCGACGGCTCCTCGGATCACGGCGTGAGCGAGGCCCTCTACCTCCGGGATCCCGACGGCAACGGCCTCGAGCTCTACCACGACCGGCCGCAGGAGGAGTGGCCTCGGGACGCGAACGGGACGCTCGCCATGGTCAGCGCTCCGATCGACCTCGAAGGACTTCTGTCAGCAGCCGACGCGGACAGGGTTCGTTAGCTTGAATCCTCCGCGATCGCAGAAGGAGGATGGGGTCCTGCGGAGCCGACGACGCGTTTCCCCGGAGAAGCTTGGTGACGAGATCGGCGCGCTGCTCGAGCGCGAGCGCGAGCGGCACGCCAGCTCGCTGGAGCGGCTTCAGCTCGACCTGGCCGCGGCCGCCGAGCGCGTCGCCGAGCGGTCGCGAGCACTCGAGGACCGCGAGCGCACCGCCACGGAGGCCGACCGCGAGCTGACCGCGCGCACGCGCGAGCTCGACAAGCGCGCCCGCGCGGTCGAGCGCGCCGAGCAGGAGCTCGAGACGGTGCGGGGCGAGCTCCAACGATCGCATGCGGAGGTCGAGCGGCGGCTGCGGGAGTTCGAGCAGTCCGAGCAGCTGCACCAGGTCACCATCAATCGCGCCCGCTCCGAGGCCGCTGAGCTGGCCGAGCGCGCCCAGGAGGTGGCGCGGCGGGAGGAGCAGTTCGCCGCCGAGCGCCTCGCGCTCGAGGAGCGCTCCGCGACCCTGGCAGCGCGAGAACGGGATCAGCAGCAGGCGCTGGCCGCCGCCACCCAGGCCCGCGACGACGAGCTCGCCGAGCGGGAGCGGGCGGTGACGGAGGGTGAGGCGGCTCTCGCCGAGGCGCAGAAGACGCAGCAGCCGCGTGAACGCCAGCTTGCCGCCCGCGAGGCGGAGCTGGAGCGGCTCGCTGAGGCAGTCGCGGCCAGGGCGACGGCGCTGGACGAGCGCGAGGCGGGCCTCTCGGAGAACGTGCGCGAGCGCGAGACCGAGGTGGCGACCCAGGAGGGTGCGCTCGCCCGTCGAGAGGCCGCGCTGGCCGCGAGCGAGAAGGACGTGAAGGAGCGCACGCGGGCGCTCGAGCGCAAGGAGCGAGACCTGGAGCGACGCGACGAGCGCCGTCAGCAGGCCGACCAGAAGCTGGCCGAGCGCGTCTCGATGCTCGACGAGCGGGAGCGAAAGCTCAAGTCCGAGGAGTCGCTGCTCACGGAGCAGCGAACGGCGCTCGCAGCGGCGCAGGAGGCGCTCGAGGGAACGCTCAAGGAGCGCGAGCAGCAGGCCGAGGCCCAGCTCGCCGCTCGCCTGGAGCGCGCCGAACAGGAGCGCGCTGGCGACGCGTCGACCAGCAGGTCGCGGAGCGTCTGCCGCGGTCGAGCAGCAGGAGACGCAGCGCCTGGCCGCCCTGGAGGAGCGCGAGCGCACCCTTGACGCGGAGCTCGGCGAGCGCCGCCAGGCCGCGGACACGGAGCTGGGACAGCGTGCGGAGTCACTCGCCGAGCGCGAGCGGCAGCTGGCCGAGCACACGCAGGCCGTCGAACGGCGCGAGCGTGAGCTGGCCGACCGCGAGCGGGCGCTGCAGCGCGAGCAGGAACAGGCCCGGCGGACCGCGGAGCGCGATACGGCCGACCGCCAGCGGCGTGCGCGCAGCGAGCTCGAGCAGCGGGAGCGCCAGCTGACGAAGCAGCTCGAGGAGCGCAGGCGGCAGCTCGAGGAGTCCCTGGCCGCCCGCGAGCAGGCGGTGACCGCTCGCGAGGCTGAGCTCGACGCCACCTGGCAGCGCCTCGAGCAGGAGGCGCTCGAGCGGGTGGAGTTCGAGACGTCGCGCCAGCTCGTGGAAATCGCCGAGCACGAGCGTGTAGTGGCTCGGCGCGAGACGGAGCTCATGGACCGCGAGATCGAGCTCCGTGATCTCGCTCGTGCCGAGCCGCCGCCGGCTGCGCCCGAGCGGGTGTCGGAGCCCCAGCCGGAGCCGGTCGAGATCGTGGCTCGCGACGAGGGCGAGGCGGCAGAGCGCCCCTCGATCGCGCTTGTGCCCGACCTGCCCGAGGCTGAGGTGCAGGAGGCGGGCGAGGCCGTCATCCAGGTCGACGGCCGCTGGAACCTCGACGCGCTGGCGGCCCTCGTCGAGGCGCGCGCGGGCGAGTTTCCGCAGCGCGTCGAGGAGTGGCGCGCCTACATCGTCTACCTCCGGGACTTTGTCGGCCCGGACAGCCTCCTGCCGGCGGCGTTCGACGGCCTCGTCGTCGACGTCTTCGGCAGTTTGGTCGAGACGCCGCAGCGGGCATAGAGGCGCCGTGCCTCTGTTTCGCCGGCGTGGCGCGCGCCCGGCCGCTCCGCCTGCGGCTCCTGCCGACCCTGCCGCGACGCAGCAGCTCGAGCCGGTCGCCACGGGCTACGAAGTGCACGAGGAGGTCACGGGCGCGCCGCAGCCCCCGCCGCCGCGGATCTGGCCCTGGCTGCTTGCGCTGCTGGTGCTCGTCGCAGCCGGCCTCGGTGCGCTCTACGCGCTGACTCGCGACGACGGAGACGACAACACGACGACGGCGCCGCTCACTGACACGGCCGGCCAGGTGCAGGTGCCGGCAGTCGAGGGCAAGCAGCTCGACGAGGCGACGGCCGCCCTGGGCGACGCCGGTCTTCGTGCCCGTATCGTGGGCAGCGAGAGCGACGGAGCGTCGACCGTGGTTTCGGAGCAGGAGCCGGCGGCCGGGGAGACGGTCGCGCGTGGAAGCACGGTGACGCTGACGATCGGCGCAGGCGAGGGCACGGTCGCGGTTCCCGATGTGCGAGGCATCCCCGCCGCGCGGGCATTCGTGCGCCTGGACGAGGCGGGGCTGAAACCGCAGTCCAAGCGGGTGGACGCCGATGCTCCCTCCGGAGAGGTCGTGTCCCAGAAGCCGGCGCCGGGCGCCGAGGTGGAGCGTGGCACCACAGTGATCCTGAGCGTCTCGCGCGGCGAGCGGCAGGTCGCGGTCCCGGACGTGCGCGGACTCCCGGAGGCCGAGGCCGTTGCGGCGCTCGAGGAGGCGGGGCTGGACGCTGCCGTCAACCGCGTGCCGTCCGGTGAGGCGGAGGGGACGGTCGTCGCCCAGAGCCCGGCTGCCGGCGAGCGGGCCGCCCGAGGATCATCGGTGCAGATCAACGTCTCGGCCGGCCGCACGGGCACGACGGCAGGCAGCGTGACGGTCCCTGATGTCGTCGGCCTCTCCCAGGCTGCGGCCGCGGGGCGGCTGCGGGCGGCCGGGCTCGAGGTCGAGACGAACCCAGTGGAGTCGTCCGAGCCGAAAGGCCGTGTGATCCGCCAGTCTCCGGCCGCCGGCGGCCAGAGGACGAGGGGCGCCGTCGTGCGCATCGACGTCTCGGACGGCGTCGACGTGCCCGACGTGGCGGGCGAGGACGAGGCGACCGCGACGCAACGTCTGGAGCAGGCCGGATTCACCGTGCGTGTCATCACGCAGGACACGAGTGATCCGGCCGAGGACGGCATCGTCCTCACCCAGAGCCCGCCTGCGGGCGACCGGCTGGCGGCCGCGGGGCGGGTGACCATCACCGTCGGACTGCTCAGTGGCTAGCCTCCGCGGCCCGTGGGGGACTACTCGCCGCCGCTCGAGGCTTACGCCGACCTGATCGTCGGCTTCGCCGCGAACGTCCAGCCCGATCAGGTCGTGAGCGTCCTGACCGAGCCGGGCAAGGAGCCGCTGACCCGCCTCGTCGCCGCGGAGGCGTACAAGCGCGGCGCACGCTTCGTCGACGTCTGGTCCTTCGACCCGCTCGTCAAGCGCGCCCGCATCGAGCACGCACCGGAGGACACGCTCGACTACGTGCCACCGTGGTGGAGCCGCCGACTGCAGGAGCTCAGCGATCTGGGCGCGGCGCGGATCGCGCTGAACGGCAGCGCCGAGCCCGGCGCCCTCGATGATCTGGATGCGGCGCGGGCCGGCCGCGACCGGATGCCCGCACTGGTCGAGCTCGGCGAGATCATCAACGCCCGGACAACGAACTGGACGGCGGCGCCGTGTCCGACGCCTGGTTGGGCACGCCGCGTGCATCCGGACCTGGGGCCGGAGGACGCCCTGAGCACGCTGTGGCGGGAGATCGTCCACGTCTGCCGCCTCGATGAGCCCGATCCGCCTGCCGCCTGGGAGGCGCGCATGAGGGGCCTCGTGGCCATCGCCCGCCGGCTCGAGGAGCACCGCTTCGACGCACTCCACCTGGAGGGGCCGGGAACCGACCTGCGCATCGGCCTGCTCCCGACGTCGAGCTGGCATGCCGCCGAGTTCACACGCGCAGACGGGCTCAGGCATCTCGTCAACCTGCCCTCAGAGGAGATCTTCACGACGCCGGATCCGGAGCGCGTCGAGGGCCACGTGCGCTCGACGCGCCCGCTCGAGCTCTCGGGCCGGACCGTCGAGGGACTGCAGGTCCGGTTCGAGGGCGGGCGGGCGGTGTCCGTCGAGGCCGAGTCCGGCGCCGAGGCACTCCGCACCGCGCTGGCAGCGGACGAGAACGCGGCCCGGCTCGGCGAGGTCGCGCTCGTCGACGATGAGGGGCGGGTCGGCTCGACCGGCACCGTCTTCTACGACACCCTCCTGGACGAGAACGCGGCCAGCCACCTCGCGCTCGGCCACGCATACTCCTTCGCCGTCGGCGAGGAGGACCTCCCGCGCATCAACCGCAGCAAGCTGCACATCGACTTCATGGTCGGCTCGAAGGACGTTGCGGTCACGGGCATCACCGCAGCCGGCGACCGCGTCCCGGTCCTCATCCAGGGCGCCTGGAAGATCTGAGCCGGGCCGAACGGCTCGGGTCAGTCCCCAGCGCGGCGACGCCGTCGCCGCACGGGGACAGACCCGTCCTCTTTCCCGCGCCTTAGCGAGAAGCCCCTTGACAAGCGTGGCCGGCTGAACAGAGTGAGAAGTGTTCCTGGAGGGGTCCAGGGCACCGAGGGTGCGACCAGGGGAGGTTTCTTTCTTGCAGCGACTGCGTGTTGGGTGCGCGGCGGTCCTTGCCGTCGCGGCCTCGACGTTTGCGACCGCACCGGCTCACGCGAGCGCTCAGCGGCCCGCGTTCGAGCCACTGGATTCGAATAGGCCTCACCTCGCGTGGCGCGGCGAGGACGTGAAGCTCGTCCACTGCGCGCCGACGCTGACGCCGGACTCGACTCCGTCGCAGCCAGACGGGAGCATTCAGTACGACGCGGTATGGACCACGCTGTGGAGCCGCTCGGACGCGCCCGCGCCGGACTACCCGAGCGGCACTCGCTTCGTCGTCGAGACCGCGGCCGGCTCGCGTCACCAGGGCAGGCAGTGCGTGCAGGCGAGCGTGACCTCGGAGCACGCCGGGCTCGCGCGCCTTCAGCTCGACATTCGGAACCAGGCCACTGGCGCGTCGCTCCTGAAGCGGCAGTTCCTCGTCGGCTGGCTCAACCTCAAGCAGGTCAAGCTGGACGACGGCTTCGGCGGCACGACGGTCTTCGACGGCCCCGGCTGGGGCTCGTACAACTGGCTGCGGGCACGCGTCTACGGGACGCTGCCGCTCGGCGGCGGCTTCTCCGAGATCGTGCAGCCGACTGGGCCGCTCCCGGCTGTGATCCAGCTTCCGGCCGAGAGTTCGGGATCGCCCGCGGCCGGCCAGGGTGACACGACGACCTGGTACGACGATCTCGCCCAGATCCTCGCCCGCACGACGAGCACCGACGCGCCGTACCGCGACCAGCCTTGGCTGATGTGGGACGTGCACGACGACCAGACGCTCGCGGCCGGGCACACGGACGCCGACGCGCAGGTGTCGCCCGACAGCGACTACTCCGGCCCGTGCGAGGAGCTCGGCATCGACTTCCTGCCTGTGCTGGACACGGTGTTCGACTCGGTCGACAACTGCGCCGGCGGTCTCGGCGAGGAGGGACCCTTCTCGCGCATCTGGCCGACGCTGACGTCAGGCCTCGCCGTCGGCCCGTACGACCCGCTTCGTCCGGACGCGACGTTCCTGGGCGACGGCCGCGTCACGGCCGGCGACGTCGTCATGCCGTCCGCGCCGATCGACGTCGCGATCGAGCCGAACACGGGCGCGCCCGGCGACATCAGCGGCGCCGGCACGCTCGAGGCGCTCGACAAGGAAGACGTCTACATGCGTGCGGCGGACGCCGGGTACGACACGGCCCACAACCTGTACGCGCCGTTCTACCGCTCGTTCATCCCGTCGACCCGAGCCGAGCTGGCCGGGCTCGGGCTCGCGTCGGGCACGGACGCGCCGTGGTCCCTGAGCTACCCGAAGGCATTCACCTGCGACCCGGGCGCCGGGCCGCCGCAGCCGCTCGAGGACTGCAGCTACGCGTACTGGGAGCTCGAGAACGTGCTGGAGAGCGTCGTCGGGCAGGACACGGGCTGCTTGTACCGCTACCGCGCGGGCGCGCCGGAGTATCGGCCGAGCCCGAGCGGCGACCAGACGGTCGTCGTCTACAGCGACGAGCACGGAGAGGCAATGGTCAAGTACGTGCCCGGCTGGGACTTCTACTTCGACGGCCTGATGCAGCTGTATCCGGGTGTCGAGACCTCCACGCGGGGCTGTGACCTGCAGGACGTCTCGCCCCTCGGCACGGCCGACATCACGGCGATCGCCCGCTATCCGGGCCAGTCGGTGCTCGACCCGGACAAGGTCTCGAACGTCCTGACGGAGAGCACGTACAACAGCTACCTCAAGGACGTCACGTGCGCTCCGAAGGGCGCGTCGGGCGCGGATCGGATCGCGTACATCTGCACGGCGCAGAGCATCGACATCGACGGCACGGCGATGGCGCAGAGCAAGGTGTGCTTCTCCGCCCGCGGCGCCACCAGCATCACGTCCTACCCGGCGGGCACGCCGTTCACGCTCGACGGTGTCGGGCAAGCTCTGCATCGAGACGGACTGGGACGGCGAGGCGCAGATCGAGGTGCTCGCCCCGTGCTCCATCGCGAACGGCAGCGTGACGGCGGAGTTTGCCGACGAGCGCGTGGAACGCACCCGGCCGGTCGACTTCTCGTACTGCCCGCCGCCGCCCGGGAGCACGACGACGACGACCACGACGACGACCACGACGACGACGCCGACCACGCCGACCACGACGACGACGACCACCCGGCCGACGACGACGCGGCCGCTCACGACGGCGCCCACGACCACGACGCCGACCACCACGACGACGTCGACCACGACGACGCCGACGACCACGACGCCCGCGCCGAAGGCGGGAATCGCCCTCCTGCGGATCAAGACCGTGACGGTCGAGGGCAAGCGGGCGCGGGTCGTCGAGGTGCGGGTCAACAGCTCCACCCGGAGCGCGACGCTCGAGCTGCGACTCGTCAAGGCGAACGGCAAGACGCTGCGGCGGGTGAAGCGCGCGGTGACGGTGAACCGCGTCGTGCAGGTGCCGAAGCTGAAGCTCGACCGGCGTGGTGACGTCGGTGGCCGCGAAGCTGCTCTCCACGAGCGGCACCGGCGCGGCGCCCAACCCGGCGCCGTCCCAGCCGGCCTCGGCCACGGTGGCGCTGGTTCGGATCACGACGGTCGTCGATGACGGCAAGCGCTCGCGAGTCGTCGAGGTGCGAGTGAACGCGCCTGGCAAGACCGCGTCGATCGAGGTTCGTCTCGTCAAGAGCAACGGCAAGACGCTGCGCCGCGTGCAGCGCGTCGTGCCGACCAACCGTTTGGTGCAGGTGCCCGAGCTGAAGCTCGACCGCATCGTCAAGACGGTTCGGGTGACGCTGACCTAGAGAGCTGCAGGGGGAGAGCCGCAAGCCGAAAGGGGGCCGCTACCGCGGCCCCCTTTCGTTGTGGGGTAACCGCTCGCCGTGGGGCCGCGAGCGGCGGGGACTCGCGCGTCGCTGCGTCTGCGGCCGCATGGCGGGCTTCATTCGAAGGGGGAGCGAAGTCCCCCTCGAGCTCCCCCTTCCTCTTAGAGGCGAAACGAGAAGGGCCGTCAGGTCACACGTGCTTCCCGCGGGTGGCTCTCGCCGAGCAAGCTCGGCTTCGCCGGTACTGCGCGCACTGGTGTGTCGGTTGCTCGTCGCGACTCCGTCGCGACATCGGGGCGTGGAGAGGAGAGAGAGGGCCCCGAGCCGTGGAACAACCGGACCGCTCGCAGGCCGACCACTTCGCCCTCAGGCCGCGTCCCAGTCGTAGGCCTCGCCGATGGCCACCAGCCGGGCTCGCGTCTCCTCGTCGCACAGGGCGCCGGCGACGCCCGCTGCGTACGCCGCCTGAGCGGTGACGCCGAGGGTGCGGGCGAGCTCGTACTCCCGGGTCAGGTCGGTGTCGAACATCGCCGGGTCGTCCGTCGAGATGGAGCAGGGGACGCCCGCTGCGACGAGCCGTGGCAGCGGATGGTCCTCCGGGCGTCTTGACGACGCCGGTGCGGAGGTTCGAGATGGGGCACACGTCGAGGACGACTCTCCGCTCGGCGAGCTCCGCGACGAGGTCGGGGTCCTCGACGGCCCGGATGCCGTGGCGGATGCGGTCGGCCCCGAGGACGTTCAGCGCACCGCGGATGGACGCGGGGCCCGCCGCCTCGCCGGCGTGGGGGACGGACCCGAGCCCGCCCTCGCGCGCGCGCGTGAACGGAGCCGCGAACTTCTCGGGTGCATAGAGGGCTTCCTCGCCGCCGAGGCCCACAGCGACAACGCCCCGATCGGCGTACGCCAGGCAGTAGTCCACTGCCACCTCGGCGTCCTCGACGGGCGCGCCGCGCGTGATGTCGGGCGTGAGCCGCACCTCCACGTCGTGCTCCTCACGCGCCTGCTGTGCGCCGTCGCAGTAGCCGCTGAAGATCTCGTCCCACCCGACGCCCCGCCACGTGCGCTCGATCGGCGAGAAGATCGCCTCCAGGTAGACGGCCCCGTGCGCTGCGGCCTCCGCCGCGTACTCGACCGTGATGCGCCTGAAGTCGTCCGCGCGGCGCAGGCAGTTGGTGGTCAGGATCCAGACCTCGATGAAGTGGTCGAAGTCCCGGAAGCGATAGAGCTCCGCCAGCTCCGCTTCGGTGGCCGCGGGGAGCTCGAGCCCGTTCGCGCGCGCGAGCGCAAGCAGCGTCGCCGGCCGGATCGTCCCCTCGAGGTGGACGTGCAGCTCGATCTTGGGCGCCGCTGGCACGGGGGCAGCCTACGCCGAGGGTCAGGGCGCCCGTAACGCGAGCGACCTAACCCTCGACTCGAGCTTTAGCTAGGAGTCGGTGACGGTGTAGCGGGCCGACGGGCTGTCGATGCCGGCCACCGTCGTGCCTGTGCATCCGGCCGGCGCCTCGGCGGTCTTGGCGGCCGTGCACCGGACGGACTGCCACGGTGCGATCGCCTGGTAGAAGATCAGCCCGGCGGTGCGCGGCGCCTTGGTGCGGAAGATCCAGGAGCCGTTGGCCGTGCTCTTCGCGCGCCCGATTCGCTTGTACCCGCTGCGGTCGCGAGCGGCGTAGATCTCGACCGTCTTGCCGACGGCCGGGCCGTTGAGCGACAGCGTGCCGCGCAGCGTCACATCGGCGCCCGGGGCGACCGTCCGCTTGCCGACGGGCTCCAGCGTCAGGAAGCTCGGCAGCGGGACGACCCCGCGGCTCTCCGTCGTCGACGCCTTCTCCGAGGCGGCGCTCGCCAGCTGGGGCGTGAAGACGCCGCGCCAGACGATGTCTCCGGGGCCCGGGGGTCTGATGCCCCCGGAGAACTCGAGCGAGACGCGCCGGATGGTGCGGTTGCCGGGCAGGGGCGTCGCAGGCAGGCAGATGGCCATCCGCCGCGACGTCCCGACCTTGTGCACGTAGATGGACAGCGGCAGGCGCACGGGCTGCAGGGTGTCCGTCTCGGGGACCGCCACGGTGCGCAGCACCCACACCGGCTTCGCGGCGCAGGCGCTGCCGACAGGCTTCGCGGCCCGCATGGAACCCTCGAGGACGAGGGGCGGCAGCTGAGCCTGCTTGCCCGGCCCGACGACGTCCACGGTGGCTTCGCCCACACGTGTGCCGTCGCGCAGCTTGTCGAGCCCGTAGCCCGCCGGGATGGCGACCGACATGCGCGAGAGCCGGCGCTCGTCCGAGCGCTGTGTCACCTCGATGGTGAGGCGGCTGCCGCGGATCGGGTCGTAGCGGCTCGCCTGGACGCGCAGGCGCGGCTGGAAGTTGATCCGACGCCCCTTCACCGACGGCGTGCTGGGCGTGGTCCTGGACGGCTTCGGCGCCGTTGCCGTGGGCTGCGGCGTGGTCGTCGCCGGCCTCGTGTTCGTCGTGATCGTGGTCGTAGCGTCCGGCGGCCTCGTCTCGGACGTGGTCGTCGTGGCACTCGTCGTCTCCCGAGGCTCGGTCTTCCCTGACGTCGTCGTCCGCTGCTCCGTCGTCGTCGTCGTCGTGGCGCTCAACGTGCTCGTCGTGGCGGACGAGCTCTCGGTCGTGTCGTCCCCGCAGCCCGCGGCGGCGAGGAGGAGTGCGAGGGCGGCGAGGACCGCGCCGCGGCGTGCTGGCTTCGTGAAGCTCATTGGTGTTTGACCCCCCGGTGGCGTGAAGAGACCCGTTCCCATTCTGTAACGAATCGGCGAGATGTGGGTGACTTTGCCGCGCTGCACAGCGACTGGTATCGGCGGCTAACGCGCGGAACACGAGCGTTAATACGAACGAAACGCGAGCGCAGCTTCGCCCCGACCGTATCCCTCACGGTGAGGGATATCGGCCCCCCTCTGGAGGTATGCCAAATCCCCCGTGGATGGGGATAGAGATTCAACGGGGAGGGTTAGAGAATCCCTTCGTCCGGCTTGGGGAGAGTGGTTCTGCGGACTTGTCTCACAACGCGACGTCGTGCTTTGCACCGAGGGTCTGGGCCCGCCGAATCAGGCCCGGTTCGGGGCCCGGTGCCCAGGGCGGCGTTCCTTGGCCGGATGCGTTTGTGTGACAACCCGAAGGGAGGGGTAGTGCAGCAAAGTAAGAGAGGGGGGCTCCGGCGGCTGGGGATTGTTCTGGCTGTTGCGGTTGCCGGTGTGCTCTCTGTTGGTGCTCAGGCTGCTTTTGCGCAGGGGACGTTGGAGATTTGTAAGTCCTCGCTGAATGGTGCGTCTGGCATCACGTTTGAGTTCACGATTCAGGGTGTTGCGTCGCCTGTTTCGGTTCGTGGTGGTCGTTGTACGGGGCCGATGACGGTTCCGCACGGCAACGTTGCGATTACCGAGACGGGTGCGTCGTCGGGTTCATGGGAGGTTGCGTCGGTGACGGTGCGGCCGTCGCAGCGTTTCGTGAGCCTGACTGGCAACACGGCTGTTGTGAGTGTTCCGGCTGGTTCGACGGCTGCGAACGAGACCAGGATCACGTTTATCAATGAGCCTGGTGGCGGGTTGACGGGTGATCTGAAGGTCTGCAAGTTGACCGAGACGCCCGCCTTCTTTGGCCGCATGTTCTCGTTCACCGTCAACGGTGGGCCGGCTGTGTCCACGGAAGCGAACCCCGCGTTTGACGATCCGGCCAGCTGGTCGTGTCGTTTGCTTGGTTCGTTCCAGCAGGGCTCGGTTGTGCGTGTGCAGGAGCTCATCCCTGCCGGTTCGGAGATCGCGTTCATCGACTCGGATCCGGCTGGCTGTCTGGGCGAGTTCGACACCAACGCCGGCTATGCCGATGCGATCATCGGCCCCGGCGCCTGTGTGCTGCTGTTCGACAACGAGCCGATCCCGCCGACCGGGACTGGGTTCATCGAGGTCTGCAAGGACGCAGGCTACGCCGAACGGTTCCGACTGCGAGGTGCTGGGTGAGGAGTTCACCTTCACCATCGACGAGTCCGACGGCTCGACGCAGGACGTCGACGTGCTCGGCGGCCAGTGCTCGGCGCCGATCGTCGTCGCTGCCGGCCTGGTCAGGGTGACCGAGCACGCCAACCCGGGCTTCACCCTGGTTGACGTCTACACGATCCCCGACGGACCGGCTGCTGGACGAGAACCTGATCAACCGCACCGCGGATGTCGAGGTTCCGACGTCGGACAACCCGAACGACGAAACACAGGTGCACTTCGTCAACGAGCGCGACCGCGCACAACTGAAGATCTGCAAGGCCCTCGGGCCCGGCAGCTCAGTGTTCGCGGGCGAGCGGTTCACCTTCACCGCCACCGGCACCTCCGGTGCCTGCGGCACAGGTGAGCGATCACCGCTGCTCTGTCGACGCAGTGCGTGATCGTCGACGACTTCCCCACCGGTGACGTCGTCACCGTGGTGGAGGACAACCCGATGCCCTACAGCACGGTGTCCTGTTCGCCGAACCCGATCACCATCGGGGCCGGCATCAACACCGTCACCTGCACCAACACGGCGCAGGGCAAGCTCGAAATCTGCAAGTTCGTCACCGACGCGATCGAGGGTGCGCTCCTGAACAGGGAGTTCACGTTCACGGTCTCGGGTGGTGTCGGCACGGTCAGGGTGCGGGCGAACCGCTGCTCGCCGCCGATCCTGGTCACTCCGGGTACGTACACGGTCACCGAGACCGCGGACAACCCGGGTGGTGGGATGCAGGACTTCGAGCTCGACACGGGTCATCCGTCGGGTGGCATCGCGGTGACGCCGTCGACCGCCGAGGTGAGCCGCAACACGCTCGCCCGCTCGGTCACGGTCGCCGTGCCGTGGGCCGGTGCTGCTGGTGATGAGGTGCGCGTTGACTTCTACAACCGCATCCGCCGCGGGCAGATCAAGGTCTGCAAGCACATCACCCCCGGCTCCGCCGACTCGCTCGGAGGCAAGACGTTCAGCTTCGAGGTCCGGACGACGCATCCGCGGGCGCTTGGCCCGTTCCCCGTCGGCCCGCTCGGCCCCGAAGAGTGCGCGCTCGTGACCATCAGCGGTTCGGTGGCCAACATCCCGATCCTGACGCCGACCGGCGCTCCGACGGTCGTCGGCGTCGTGGAGACGGACATCAACCCGCCGGCGGGGATCCAGCCGCCGGACAACGTGCGGACACCTCCGCCGACGCTCGGCGAGTACTACATCAGCGACCTGTCGCTGCAGGGTGGCCGTGGCGGCTACCAGGAGGACTGCGGCAGCGGTCTGGCATACAGCCCGACCGGTCAGCACTGCATCCTGCTCGCGACGGCACGTGGGCCGGCTCCGGCGCACGTGCGCTGGAACCTCGGCCCGAACACCAACACGATCCACTTCACCAACACGGCCGGAGACGACTAGGCCGTGTAGCGAAGGCAGTACCGCAGTAACCCGCCCTCTGCCGGTTGCGACCGGCAGGGGGCAAGGCGAGGCCCCCGGGAGACCGGGGGCCTCGTCGTTTCGCGAAAGCGCTACGGGACGGGAAATTCGTGCCCCGAATCACCCAGCGTGAGGGATGGGATTTCCGGCGGCGGCGGCAGAGAATCGTGCAGTCCGGTTTCTGGGGAGAGTGGTTCTGCGGCTACGTCCCACGTCGCGCCGATCGTTGTCTTGCGCCCGTCGTTCGGGCGCGGCTGCGGCGTTCTCTGCCGGATGCGTGTGTGGGGCAGCCCGAAGGGAGGGGTAGTGCAGCAAAGTAAGAGAGGGGGGCTGCGGCGGCTGGGGATTGTTCTGGCTGTTGCGGTTGCCGGTGTGCTCTCTGTTGGTGCTCAGGCTGCGTTTGCGCAGGGGACGTTGGAGATTTGTAAGTCCTCGCTGAATGGTGCGTCTGGCATCACGTTTGAGTTCACGATTCAGGGTGTTGCGTCGCCTGTTTCGGTTCGTGGTGGTCGTTGTACGGGGCCGATGACGGTTCCGCACGGCAACGTTGCGATTACCGAGACGGGTGCGTCGTCGGGTTCATGGGAGGTTGCGTCGGTTGTCTGTGCGGCCGTCGCAGCGTTTCGTGAGCCTGACTGGCAACACGGCTGTTGTGAGTGTTCCGGCTGGTTCGACGGCTGCGAACGAGACCAGGATCACGTTTATCAATGAGCCTGGTGGCGGGTTGACGGGTGATCTGAAGGTCTGCAAGTTGACCGAGACGCCCGCCTTCTTTGGCCGCATGTTCTCGTTCACCGTCAACGGTGGGCCGGCTGTGTCCACGGAAGCGAACCCCGCGTTTGACGATCCGGCCAGCTGGTCGTGTCGTTTGCTTGGTTCGTTCCAGCAGGGCTCGGTTGTGCGTGTGCAGGAGCTGATTCCTGCCGGCACGGAGATCGCGTTCATCGACTCGGATCCGGCTGGCTGTCTGGGCGAGTTCGACACCAACGCCGGCTATGCCGATGCGATCATCGGCCCCGGCGCCTGTGTGCTGCTGTTCGACAACGAGCCGATCCCGCCGACCGGGACTGGGTTCATCGAGGTCTGCAAGGACGCAGGCTACGCCGAACGGTTCCGACAGCGAGGTGCTGGGTGAGGAGTTCACCTTCACCATCGACGAGTCCGACGGTTCGACGCAGGACGTCGACGTGCTCGGCGGCCAGTGCTCGGCGCCGATCGTCGTCGCTGCCGGCCTGGTCAGGGTGACCGAGCACGCCAACCCGGGCTTCACCCTGGTTGACGTCTACACGATCCCCGACGGACCGGCTGCTCGACGAGAACCTGATCAACCGCACCGCGGATGTCGAGGTTCCGACGTCGGACAACCCGAACGACGAAACACAGGTGCACTTCGTCAACGAGCGCGACCGCGCACAACTGAAGATCTGCAAGGCCCTCGGGCCCGGCAGCTCAGTGTTCGCGGGCGAGCGGTTCACCTTCACCGCCACCGGCACCTCCGGTGCCTGGGCGACAGGTGAGCATCACCGCTGCTCTGTCGACGCAGTGCGTGATCGTCGACGACTTCCCCACCGGTGACGTCGTCACCGTGGTCGAGGACAACCCGATGCCCTACAGCACGGTGTCCTGTTCGCCGAACCCGATCACCATCGGGCCCGGCATCAACACCGTCACCTGCACCAACACGGCGCAGGGCAAGCTCGAAATCTGCAAGTTCCTGACCGACAGGTTGCCTACTGATCTGGCAACCACGACGCTCGACGACCGGACGTTCCGGTTCACGGTCTCGGGTGGCGTCGGCACGGTGAACGTGCGGGCGAACCGCTGCTCGCCGCCGATCCTGGTCACTCCGGGCACCTACACGGTGACCGAGTTCGCCGACACGGCGACGGGCAACACGATGCAGGACTTCGAGCTCGACACGAGCCATCCGTCGGGTGGTATCGCGGTGACGCCGTCGACCGCCGAGGTGAGCCGCAACACGCTCGCCCGCTCGGTCACGGTCGCCGTGCCGTGGGCCGGCGCCGGCCGGTGACGAGGTGCGCGTCGACTTCTACAACCGCATCCGCCGCGGCCAGGTCAAGGTGTGCAAGCACATCACCCCCGGCTCGGCCGACTCGCTCGGAGGCAAGACGTTCAACTTCGAGATCAGGACCACCCATCCGGCGTTCCCGGGCCAGCTTCCCGTCGGCCCGCTTGCACCGGAGGAGTGCGCGCTCCTGACCGTCGGCGGCGCGGTCGCCAACATCCCGGTGCTCACGCCCGCCGGCAATCAGACGATCATCGGCGCGAGGGAGCTCGGCACCGACGAGGTTCCGCCGCCGAGCTTCGGGATGTACTTCGTGAGTGCCTTGTCGCTCCAGGGCGGAAGAGGGCCGCTGGCACACAACTGCCAGCCTGAGGCCTCCAGCCCGACCGGCCAGCACTGCTTCCTGATCACGACCCCGATCGGCACACCGCCCGACCTGACGATCCCAGGCGTTCACGGTGCACGCACGCTGGGCACTCGGGCCGAACACGAACACGATCCACTTCACCAACTCGGCGGGTGATCCGTAGCCCGACCGTGTGAGCTGGCACCAAGACGTCCTTCGGGACGTACCGCAGGCGAGACCCCCGGAGCTCCGGGGGTCTCGTCGTTTGCGGGGGCCGCCAAGCGACTCGCGTTCCAGAGCGATCCCCCAGCGTGGGGGATGGAATGCAGGCACGAACGTCGGACAATCGTGCAGTCCGGTTTTTGGGGAGAGAGGTTCTGCGGACTTGTCTCACATCGCGGCGTTGAGCCGCTTCCGCGCTTGCTGCTCGGGGCGCGGTTGCGGACGGCGTCATCGCCGGATGCGTGTGTGGGGCAACCCGAAGGGAGGGGTAGTGCATCAAAGGAAGAGAGGGGGGCTCCGGCGGCTGGGGATTGTTCTGGCTGTTGCGGTTGCCGGTGTTCTTTCCGTTGGTGCCAACGCTGCGTTTGCTCAGGGGACGTTGGAGATTTGTAAGTCCTCGATGAATGGTGCGGCTGGCATCACGTTCGAGTTCACGATCCAGGGTGTTGCGTCCCCGGTGAGGTTCGTGGCGGGCGCTGTACGGGGCCGATGACGGTTCCGCACGGCAATGTCGCGATCACTGAGACGGGTGCGTCGTCTGGTTCGTGGCAGGTTGCGTCGGTTGTTGTGCGGCCGTCGCAGCGCTACATCAGCCTGAGCGGCGACACGGCCACGGTCAGTGTTCCTGCTGGTTCGACGGCTGCGAACGAGACCAGGGTCACGTTTATCAATGAGCCCGGTGGCGGGCTGACGGGTGATCTGAAGGTCTGCAAGCTGACCGAGACGCCGGCCTTCTATGGCCGCCAGTTCTCGTTCACGGTCAATGGTGGTCCGGCGGTGTCGACTGAGGCCAACCCGGCCTTTGACGATCCGTCGACCTGGACCTGCCGTCTGCTTGGTTCGTTCCAGCAGGGCAGCGTTGTGCGTGTGCAGGAGCTGATTCCTGCCGGTGCGGAGATCGCGTTCATCGATTCCGATCCGGCTGGTTGTCTGCAGGACTTCGATACCAACGAGGGCTGGGCTGACGCTCTGATCGGCCCCGGCGCCTGCATCCTGCTGTTCGATAACGAGGCGATTCCGCCGACCGGCACCGGCTTCATCGAGGTCTGCAAGGACGCCGGCTACGGCAACAACGACTACGAGGTCCTGGGCCGTCGAGTTCACGTTCACGATCGACGAGCCGGACGGCTCCTCGCAGGACATCGACGTGCTCGGCCGGCCAGTGCTCGGCTCCGATCGTCGTTGCCGCTGGTGTTGTGCGGGTGACCGAGCACGCCAACCCGGGCTTCACCCTGGTTGACGTGTACACGATCCCGTCGGACCGGTTGCTGGACGAGAACCTGATCAACCGCACCGCGGATGTCGAGGTTCCCACGTCCGACAACCCGAACGACGAGACGCAGGTGCACTTCGTCAACGAGCGTGACCGCGCGCAGCTGAAGATCTGCAAGGCCCTCGGGCCCGGCAGCTCGGTCTTCCCGGGCCGCCGCTTCGAGTTCACTGCCACGGGCAGCAACGGCCAGGTCGAGACCGTCTCGATCATCGCCGCCGCCTCGACCCAGTGCGTGATCGTCGACGAGTTCCCGACCGGTGCCTCGGTCACGGTTGTGGAGAACAACCCGCAGCCCTACAGCACCGTCTCGTGCTCGCCGAACCCGATCACGATGGCGGCGGGCATCAACACCGTCACCTGCACCAACACGGCGCAGGGCAAGCTCGAAATCTGCAAGTTCCTCACGGACGCGTTCGACCCGAACCAGAGCACGCTCGACGACCGCGTCTTCAGGTTCACGGTCTCGGGTGGCGTCGGCACGGTGCTCGTGCGGACGAACCGCTGCTCGCCGCCGATCCTGGTCACCCCCGGCACCTACACGGTGACCGAGGTCGCCGACTCGGCTACGGGCAGCTCGATGCAGGACTTCGAGCTCGACACGGGTCATCCGTCGGGTGGTATCGCGGTGACGCCGTCGACCGCCGAGGTGAGCCGCAACACGCTCGCCCGCTCGGTCACGGTCGCCGTGCCGTGGGCCGGTGCTGCTGGTGATGAGGTGCGCGTTGACTTCTACAACCGCATCCGCCGCGGGCAGATCAAGGTCTGCAAGCACATCACCCCCGGCTCGGTCGACGCGCTCGGTGGCAAGGTGTTCATGTACCGGATCCGCACGACCCATCCGGACTTCATGGAGGGCAAGGCCGGTCCGATCGCCCCCGGCGAGTGCCAGCTCGCTCTGGGTGACACCCCGCCGTCGCAAGGCCCGATCAACGTCCCGATCCTGACGCCGGCCGGTACGCCGACGGTCGTCGCGGTCGCGGAGATCGCGAATCCGCCGGATCAGCCGATCGCGCCGGACAACGTGCAGTAACCTCCGCCGACGCTCGGCGAGTACTACATCAGCGACCTGTCGCTGCAGGGCGGCCGTGGTGCGACTACGAGGAGGACTGCCAGCAGCGGCCTGACATACAGCCCGACCGGCAAGCACTGCATCCTGCTCGTCGGTGGCACGCCGGTTCCGGCGCACGCGCGCTGGACCCTCGGCCCGAACACCAACACGATCCACTTCACCAACACGGCCGGAGACGACTAGGCCGTGTAGCGAAGGCAGTACGCAGTAACCCGCCCCTGCCGGTTGCGACCGGCAGGGGGCAAGGCAAGGAGGGGCCCCCGGGAGACCGGGGGCCTCTCCATTTCCTGTCTGAAAACAGAGTGGAGATGCGGTCCGCTATTCGAGCGGGATCCCCCGCCACGGGGGATGGAGATTCCCACCTAGGCGGCGGAGAATCGTGCAGTCCGGTTTTTGGGGAGAGTGGTTCTGCGGCTTTCGTCTCACATTCGCGGCGTCACGGCTGGCCGCGCTCGAGAGGTCATGAGCGTTGCCGGCGGGCGCCGGCTCCGGATTCGAGTGTGGGGCTCGAAGGGAGGGGTAGTGCAGCAAAGGAAGAGAGGGGGGCTGCGGCGGCTGGGGATTGTTCTGGCTGTTGCGGTTGCCGGTGTGCTCTCTGTTGGTGCTCAGGCGGCGTTTGCGCAGGGGACGTTGGAGATTTGTAAGTCCTCGCTGAATGGTGCGTCTGGCATCACGTTTGAGTTCACGATTCAGGGTGTTGCGTCGCCCGGTTTCGGTTCGTGGTGGTCGTTGTACGGGGCCGATGACGGTTCCGCACGGCAACGTTGCGATCACCGAGACGGGTGCGTCGTCGGGTTCGTGGGAGGTTGCGTCGGTGTCGTGCGGCCGTCGCAGCGTTTCGTGAGCCTGACTGGCAACACGGCTGTTGTGAGTGTTCCGGCTGGTTCGACGGCTGCGAACGAGACCAGGATCACGTTTATCAATGAGCCTGGTGGCGGGTTGACGGGTGATCTGAAGGTCTGCAAGTTGACCGAGACGCCCGCCTACTTTGGCCGCATGTTCTCGTTCACCGTCAACGGTGGGCCGGCTGTGTCCACGGAAGCGAACCCCGCGTTTGACGATCCGGCCAGCTGGTCGTGTCGTTTGCTTGGTTCGTTCCAGCAGGGCTCGGTTGTGCGTGTGCAGGAGCTCATTCCTGCCGGCTCGGAGATCGCGTTCATCGACTCGGATCCGGCTGGTTGTCTGGGCGAGTTCGACACCAACGCCGGCTATGCCGATGCGATCATCGGCCCCGGCGCCTGTGTGCTGCTGTTCGACAACGAGCCGATCCCGCCGACCGGGACTGGGTTCATCGAGGTCTGCAAGGACGCCGGCTACGGCAACCTCCGACTCCGAGGTGCTGGGTGAGGAGTTCACCTTCACCATCGACGAGTCGGACGGCTCCTCGCAGGACGTCGACGTGCTTGGCGGCCAGTGCTCGGCGCCGATCGTCGTCGCTGCCGGCCTGGTCAGGGTGACCGAGCACGCCAACCCGGGCTTCACCCTGGTTGACGTCTACACGATCCCGTCGGACCGGCTGCTGGACGAGAACCTGATCAACCGCACCGCGGATGTCGAGGTTCCGACGTCCGACAACCCGAACGACGAGACACAGGTGCACTTCGTCAACGAGCGCGACCGCGCACAACTCGAAGATCTGCAAGGCCCTCGGGCCCGGCAGCTCAGTGTTCGCGGGGATGGAGTTCGTGTTCGGCGTGGTCGATCTGGACGGCTTCCAGCGCGACCCGCTCAACCCGCGGATAACGGCCAGCTCGGCCGGCACCCAGTGCGTGATCGTCGACGAGTTCCCGATCGGCAATCGCGTCTCGGTCACCGAGCTGAACCCGCCGCCGTACAGCACGGTGTCGTGCGCGCCGAACCCGATCACGATGGCGCCTGGCATCAACACCGTCACCTGCACCAACCAGGCACTCGGCAAGCTCGAGATCTGCAAGTTCGTCACGGACAACTTCACGGGCCCGACTCAGCAGGGCCAGGAGGACATCCGCGAACGGCAGTTCACCTTCCGGGTCAACGGCCTGGTTGTACGGGTTCGCATGAACCGGTGCTCGCCGCCGATCCTGCTGGTGCCCGGCCGCTACACGGTGACCGAGGACCTGACGGGGAACCCGGAGTTCGAGCTCGACACGGGTCATCCGTCCGGTGGCATCGCCGTCACTCCGTCCACGGCGGAAGTGAGCCGGAGCATTCTCGGACGGTCGGTCACGATCGACCTCCCGTGGGCCGGCGAAGCCGGTGACGAAGTGCGCGTCGACTTCTACAACCGCGTCCGCCGCGGCCAGGTCAAGGTGTGCAAGCACCTCTCGCCCGGCTCCACGGATGCGCTCGGAGGCAAGACGTTCAACTTCACCGTCTACGACAATGCCAACGTGGCCGGCACCATCACCGGCCTCCGCCCTGAAGAGTGCGCGCTGCTCCTCAGGGACGGTGCCCCCGCGCAGTTCCCGATCCTCAACGTGAACGGGACGCCGCGCAGCATCAGCGTGCGTGAAGAGGGTGCAGCGACGAACTCGACGACACCTGGGTCGTTCTTCGTGACCGCGGTGTCATCGCAGGGGGCTCGTGGCCCCGGCGCGTTCGACTGCTCCGGCTCGCCGCCGGTCTGCCAGCCGAACCAGTTCAACAACACCCACATCCACATCGCGATCGGAGCGAACACGAACACGCTCCACTTCACGAACAGGGCCGGACCCCCAGGCTTCCTGGGCGGCTAGCCAGATCCGACGCCCTCCGTCGGGCGCGGAACCAGACGGAGCCCCCGCATTGCGGGGGCTTCGTCGTTTCTGGGGCGGCTCATGCTCAGGCTCGCACGGGATAGGGTCGGCGCCGATGGACGGGGACAAGGCCGCTCGGTTCCGTGCGCTTCACGTGGGGACGCCGTTCGTCATCCCGAACCCGTGGGACGTGGGCTCGGCACGCGTGCTCGAGGCGCTCGGCTTCGAGGCGCTCGCCACGACGAGCGCCGGCTTCGCGTTCACGCTTGGTCGGCTCGACGGCGGCGTCACGCTCGACGAGGTCGTCGAGCACACCGCGGCGCTCGATGCAGCCACCGGCCTGCCGGTAGCCGTCGACCTCGAGAACGGGTTCGGGCCGGCGCCGGAGGCGGCCGCCGAGGCGATCCGGCGCGTCGCCGCGGCCGGCGCCGTCGGCGGCTCGATCGAGGACTGGGATCCCGACGGCTTCCTGTACGAGCAGCCGCACGCGGTCGAGCGGGTAGCCGCCGCCGTCGAGGCGGCGCGCGCTCAGCCGCATCCGTTTGTGCTCGTCGCGCGGGCGGAGAACCACATCCGCGACAACCCGGACCTGGACGACACGATCGCGCGGCTCCAGGCCTTCGAGGCGGCCGGCGCCGACGCGCTCTACGCACCGGGGCTGCGCACGCTGGACGAGATCCGGACGGTCTGCCAGGCCGTGTCCAAGCCGGTCAACGTGCTCGCGGTTCCGGGCCTCGCCATCCCCGACGTCTTCGCGGCCGGCGCGCAGCGCATCAGTGTCGGCAGCCTGCTCACCTGGGTCGCAGTCGACGCCTTCGCCGGGGCGGCGCAGGCGCTCCAGCGCGGTGAGACCGATGCGCTCGCGGTCAGGCCGCCCATCCGCGACTGGTTGGGCGGCTCCTGACCTAGGATCCCCCCGTGCCGTTCTCGAAGACGAACCTGCGTGACGTCTCCGATTCGGCGGCGGAGCACGGACTCGGCGAGCATCAGGAGGCCCGTTTCCCCGCCGGCGACCTCGGCCTCGAGCAGACGGGCGTCAACTACCTGCGCGTCAAGCCGGGGCAGCGCGAGGCGTTCGCGCACCGCCAACGCCAGGCGGAGGAGGTCTACGTCGTCCTCGCCGGCGGCGGTCGGGTCAAGCTCGATGACGAGCTCGTCGAGCTCGTCCCGCTTGACGCCATCCGCGTCGAGCCGGGCACCACTCGCTGCTTCGAGGCCGGCGACGACGGCCTCGACGTCCTCATCTTCGGCCCGCACCGCGAGGGCGACTCGGAGATGGTCGAGGACTTCTGGTCTCACTGACCGCGTAGCTTCGAGCAGAGCTGTCGAGGGTCGAACTGCTCGGGTCAGTCCTCGTGCGGCGACGACGTCGCCGCACGAGGACAGACCCTTCCTCTCATCCGTCCCGCGGCGCGCGGACGTGCAAGAACGGGCGGGCGGGGCGAGCACGAATGCCCGCCCCGCCCGCCGCGCCTTAGCGACGGAGCGTTGCCCCTGCGGGCCGCTCGGCGCCGGCGGGCCGCCCCGGGCCCTCGTGCGGCGCCTCGATCGTCAGGTTCGGCAGCAGCTTGTCGAGCCAGCGCGGGATGTACCAGGAGCGCTCGCCCATGAGCGTCAGGAACGCCGGCACGAGCGTCATCCGGACGACGAGCGCGTCGGTGATGATCGCGACGGCGAGCAGGAGGCCGAACTCCTTCGGGATGCGGTCCGCGGTCAGGATGAAGGCGGCGAAGACCGTGCCCATGATCAGCGCGGCCGCCACGACCACGCGGCCGATGGCCGCGATCCCGTGCTCGACCGCCTCTCGTGTCGGCAGGCCGTGGACGTGCTCCTCGCGGATGCGGCTCATCAGGAAGACCATGTAGTCCATCGAGAGCCCGAACAGGATCGCGAAGGCGATCGGTGGCACGAATGTCTCGATCGGCCCGGTGCGGTCGAGGCCGGTGGCCTCGAGCAGGTAGCCCTCCTGCACCACCAGCGTGAGAACTCCGAAGCCGATGAACGCCGAGAGGAGCGTCGTGATCGCGGCAGTGAGCGAGATCACGATCGAGCGGAATGCCATCGCGAGGAGGATGAAGGTAACCCCGATCACGTAGAGCAGGAACAGCGGCAGCCGCTCGTAGATGCGGTCGGCGATGTCGGTGAACGCGGCCGTGAGACCCGAGACGTACGCCACCGCCGAGCTTCCCTCGGTGGCTGCCGGCACGACCTCGTCGCGCAGCCGGTGGACGAGGTCGTTCGTCTTCTCGTCCTGCGGCGCCGAAGCGGGCGTGACGAAGACGATCGCCACCGACTTCTCGTCGTTGAGCTGCGGCTCGCGGGCCGAGGCGACCCCCTCGAGGTTGCGCACGCGCTGGTAGATGCGCTGCGCCGCACCGTCGTCCCCGTTGGTGTCCACGACGATCGGGATGGGACCGTTGAAGCCCGGGCCGAACCCCTCTGCGAGCAGGTCGTAGGCGCGCCGCGCCGTCTGCTTCTCGGGCTGTGTTCCCTGGTCCGAGGCGCCCAGGCGCACGAGTGCCGAGGTCGATGCGAGCAGAACACCTGCGATCGTCAGACCGATAAACAGCGGCTTCGCGTTGCGGGTCACGAAGCGGCCCCAGCGGCCGGCCAGCGACCGCTCGCGAGCGGCTTCCGAGTCGTCGATCGGGCGCAGGAACGGCACCTTGAGTCGGTCGATCTTGTGCCCCAGCTTCGCGAGCACGGCGAGCAGCAGCGAGTTGGCGATCAGCACCGTCGTCAGCACACCGAGCGCCGAGCCGATGCCGAGCTTCGTGATGAAGTCCAGGCCGAAGAACGCGAGCCCCGTCACCGAGATGGCGACGGTCAGGCCGGCGAAGAGCACGGCGCGCCCGGCGGAGGCTCCGGCCTCGGCGGCCGCGTCGGCAGGCGTGAGGCCGTCGTGGAGCAGTTGCCGGAAGCGCGTGACGATGAAGAGCGAGTAGTCGATGCCGACACCGAGCCCGATCATCGAGACGAGCAGCGGTGTGATCGTGTTGATGTCGGTCAGCCCCGCAAGAATGAAGAGGAGCATGAACGCGCTGAAGAGCGCGACCAGGGCGAGGGCGATCGGGATCATCGTCGCGACGAAGGTGCGGAAGACGACCAGGAGCACGAGCAACGCGGCGAGCAGCCCAAGCAGCTCCTGGGTGCCTTGCTCGATCGGCGGGAACTCCGCGTCGCCGTTGAACTCGGCGGTGACGCCGGCAGGCGCGACGGCCTCGCGGACGGCGTCCTGGACGTCGACCACCGGGTCGCGGTCCTCCTCGTAGATCACCCGGTCGAACTGCGCCTCCGCGTAGGCGATCCGCCCGTCGTCCGAGAAGGTGTCGTCGCTGAACGGGTCGCTGACGCTCTCGATGCCGGCCCGGTCCTCGGTGGGCTTGAACGGCGCCGTCTTCAGCTCCGCGATCGCGTCCTCGATCGCGCGCCGGCGCTGTGCCGTGTCCAGACGCTCGCCTGCCGGCGCTGCGAAGACCAGGTTGAGGACACCGCCCTGCTCGGCCGCGAACTCCGACTCGATCAGGTCCGTGGCCTTCTGCGTGTCGGAACCCGGAATCTCGAACTCGTCCTTGAGCTCTCCACCGAAGGCCGCGACCGAGAAGACCAGCAGGGGGATGATGGCGACCCACGCACCGATGACGCGCCACGGGTGCGTCGCGCAGGCGCGCGTCCAGCGCGCGAGCGCTCCGGTCGACAGCCGCTCGTGGGCCGCTTGCCTTTCGGCCATGTGGGCGACAACGTCGTCGTTGCCCTCGGGCTTCCCGTCGCTGGTGTGCCGGTGCTCGTCCATCTCTTCCTCTCGATCGCGTGGGGTCGCAGTACAGACGGGGCGAGAGCGCCCGTCTCATCGGTCTGGTTGAAAGTCAGGCGAGCAGGAAACCTACTGACGCCGCCCGTCGCGGCGACGACCGGCGCGCCGACGCACTCTCGATGGCTCGCCGAGGCGGGATCGACCGACCCGCTCCCTACACTCCGACCCGGCCATGGCTGCCGCGGGCACCCGACGCGTCGAGCTCCTCGTGCCGGTGCGAACCCTGGTCGTTCTCGCCGCCGCCGTAGGCGTGCTCGCCGCTTTCGTCGCGATCGGACAGACCTTCCTGCTCGTGTTTGTCGGGATCTTCCTGGCGCTCGTCTTCGAGTACCCGGTGCGCGCCGTGATGAGAAGGACGGGCCTCTCGCGCGGGCTTGCCGCGACGGTCACGGTGCTCGGGAGCGCGCTGCTGGTGGCCGTGTTCTTCCTGCTGCTGCTCGTGCCGCTCGTCGGCGGGGTGCGCGACTTCCTGCACGACCTGCCGGCGATCGTCGAGGACCTGCGTGCGTCCGACGAGCTCTCCTGGGTCGGCGAGTCGGGGGCGGGGGGCAACGTGCAGTCGGGGGCGGAGGCAGTCTCGCAGTCGGTCCCGGACGCGATCACGGCCGTGTTGGGCATCGCGGGCAGCTTCTTCTCGATCTTCCTGGCGACGTTCACGATCCTGTTCATCTGCCTGTTCCTGCTGACGGACGTGGCGAACCTGAAGCGCTCGCTCGCAAGCGTCCTGATGCCCGGCGAGGACGAGCGCTGGCTGGGCGTCTGGGAGCGGGTCACCGAGTCGGTGTCGCGCTGGGCCATCGGCCTGATCGTGATCGCGACGATCGCAGGGACGCTGCAGGGGTTCACAGCATGGATGCTGGGGTCGAGCTACGCCCTCGGCCTGGGCGTGATCGCAGGGTTGCTCGACATGATCCCGAACATCGGGGCGACGCTGGCCGGCTTCATCCTCGTACCCGTCGTCTGGGCTGAGGAGGGTGTGACCGCCGCCCTGATCATGCTCGCGGTCGTGCTGATCTACCAGCAGCTCGAGAACAACATCCTGACGCCGAAGATCCAGGGCAAGGCCGTTCGGCTCTCCGGCTTCTTCATCATCGTCGCCGTGACGCTTTTCGGCGCGCTGCTCGGCGTCCTGGGCGCGCTGACCGCAGTCCCGCTCGCGGCCACGCTCCAGATCTTCATCCAGGAGCTGACCAAGGCGCGACGCGAGCGGATCGCCGCGGCGAAAGCGCAGCCGGCGCCGCCGGCCGCGGCCACGTAGCGAGCACCGGAACGCAGGCCCTCGCCTCCGTGGCCCCTCCCTGGGGTCAGACCCCCGGTAACACGTTTCGCGTGACTGAGGCGCGCCGATTCTGTGTCGACCTGCACGCGTCAGCCAAGATGGCGCCGTGGGCTCGATCCTCGCTGCGATCGGCAACACACCGCTCGTGCGCCTGCGACGGTGCACGCCCGCGAACGGCGCCGAGCTCTGGCTCAAGCTCGAGTACCTGAACCCGACCGGCTCGATGAAGGACCGGATGGCGCTCGCCATGGTCGAGGGCGCCGAGCGGGACGGCCTCCTCTCACCAGGTGACACGGTGGTCGAGTACACCGGCGGCAGCACGGGGCCTGCGCTCGCCCTCGTCTGCGCAGCGAAGGGCTACCGCCCCCTTATCGTCATGGCCGACTGCTTCACGGAGGAGCGGTTCCAGCTCCTGCGTGCACTCGGGGCCGAGGTCGACGTGACCCGGTCGGTGCGCGGGCGCCCGAACGTCACGGCCGAGGACATCGCCAACATGGTCGCGCGCGCGGGGGAGCTCGCCGACCGGCCGGGCCACTACGCCACCGATCAGTTCAACAACCCGTACATCATCCCCGATCATCGAGACCGGCTCGGCCGCGAGATCTGGGAGGGGAGCGGCGGGCGCGTGACGGCGTTCTGCCACGGGATGGGAACGGCGAGCTCGGTGCTGGGCGTCTCGGCGGCGCTTCGGCCCAACGGGGTCTTCGTCCAGGCGCACGAGCCTGCAGGCTCCGCGGCGATCTCGGGCGGCGAGCGTGGGGCGTTCGCCATCCAGGGCTGGACGGGGCTGGTGATGCCGCACTGGGACGCCGATCGGGTCGATCACGTCGAGCCGATCGGCGATGACGAGGCGATCGAGATGACCGCGCGGCTTGCCCGGGAGGAGGGCATCTTCGCCGGTATCTCCACGGGCGCCAACGTCGTCGGTGCGCATCGCCTGGCCGAGCGGCTCGGCTCCGACGCTGTCATCGTCACGCTCGCCGTCGACAGCGGCTTCAAGTACCTCAGCGTCAGCCCGTTCGCCGAGCTGACCTGAGCCGTCAGACGCGGACGACCACCTTGCCCCGGGCGTGGCCCTCGCCCATGTACGCGAAGGCGGCGGCCGCGTCGCGAAGCTCGTACGTCCGCTCGACTGCCGGCCTGACCGAGCCGGCCTCGATCAGCTCGCTCAGGGCAACGAGGTCGGGCTTGTTCAGCTTGGCCAGGTAGAAGAGGAGCGTCCGGCCGCTGCCCAGCGCGCGCACCCGGCAGGCGGCGACGTGGCCGATCGGGCCGAGGAGGCGGTTCTTCTTCGGCCCGCCGACCAGGAGCACCGTCGCGTCGGAGGTCAGCACCCGCCTGTAGGCCCGCCACGAACGCGAGCCGGCGTTGTCGAAGAGCACGTGGTAGCGCTCGCCGCTCCGCGAGAAGTCCTCGCGCGTGTAGTCGAAGACGTGGTCGGCCCCGAGCGCGCACGCCTGCTCGACGTTCCGCGGGCTGCAGACCGCGGTGACCTCGGCGCCGAGCGCCTTGGCGATCTGAACGGCGAAGTGGCCCACACCACCGGAGGCGCCGTTGATCAGGACGTGCTGCCCGGGCTGGACATCAGCCTTGTCCCGCAGGCCCTGGAGCGCCGTGATCGCGGCGACGGGCACGGCGGCCGCCTCCTCGAAGGTCAGGTTCGCCGGCTTGCGGACGACCGCGTTCTGGGCGCTCACGTACTCGGCGAGCGCGCCGGTGCGGCCGCCGTACACCTCGTCGCCGGGGCTCAGTCCTGTCACCTTGCGGCCGACGGCCTCGACCACGCCCGCGAAGTCGACGCCGAGCCGGCGCTCCTTCGGCCGCCGGACGCCCGCCTCGAGGCGGCTGATCCACGGCGTGCCCGTCAGGGAGTACCAGTCCGCGCGGTTGAGCGAGGCGGCGTGGACCTTGACGAGCACGCTGTCGTCCTCGAGCTCCGGCGGCTCGATCTCCTCGAGCCGGATCACGTCCGGCGGCCCGAAGCGGTCGCGGACGAGTGCCTTCATGACTGGCTCACCGGCAGGCGGGGGCGGGGCGTCGGGGTCGAGGCGGTCGGCCGCCCGCCGCAGGCGCGCGGCGAGCAGACGACAGAACGTCGACCCGGTGTACATGCGCTCCGCGGCCGCGTCGGCCCGCAGGCGGCCGTGCTCGTGCGCGACGGCGAGTGCGTCGAGTGGATGGGCAACATCGTCACCTCCTGGTCTTACAGCGTAAGCTTACGTGGTAAGCTAGACGTACGCCGTAAGCCTGTCAAGCCCGACTTACGTCGTACGTTACGGTGGAGAGTCGATGACCTCACAGGCCGACGCGAAGACCCCGCGCGCGCCGCTCAGCCGTGAGCGCGTCCTTCGCGCGGCGATCCAGCTCGCCGACAGCGCGGGCATCGAGGCGCTCAGCATGCGCCGGCTCGGCCAGGAGCTCGGGGTCGAGGCGATGTCGCTGTACAACCACGTCGCGAACAAGGACGACCTGCTCAACGGCATCGCCAACCTCGTCCTCGGCGAGGTCGAGATGCCGCCGCACGGCGGTGACTGGCGCGCGGGGATGCGTCGCCACGCCGTCTCGACGCACGATGTGTTTGTCGGGCACCGGTGGGCTGCGGGTCTCGCGATGGCCCCGGAGCGGGTCATTCCGGTCCGCATCGAGCACATGGAGTGGATGCTCCGCCACCTGCGCGGGGCGGGCTTCTCGGAGGCCCTGACCTACCACGCGTACCACGCGGTCGACAGCCAGATCGTCGGCTTTACCCTCTGGGAGCTCGGCCACTCGGTGACGGCCGACAACCTGGGCGACCTGGTGGCGGACTTCCTGCGCATGTTCCCGGCAGTCGACTATCCCAACGTCGCCGAGCACGTCCAGCAGCACGTCGACGGCTTCGGGCACGGCGAGCCGAGCGCCTTCGAGTTCGTGCTCGACCTCGTGCTGGACGGCCTCGAGCGGTTGCGCGACCGTGGCGCCGAGACGAGTCCGTGACCGCCGAGGCCTACACGCAGCTCAGCCGGTTCACCGATCCCGGGGAACGTGCCCCCATGCTGCAGGCGCTTCCGTCGAGCGTGGACGAGGTCTGCGAACTTGCCGAGCACCTGACGATCCACCGCAACCTGCTCGGCTACTACCGCCTCGATCCACAGACCGCGCAGACGATGCGAAGTGTCTGGCCTCCGCGGCTGCCCGACGCGCTCGCCGCGCTGGCGGAGCTCGAGCCCGGAAACCTGCACGACCCGCGGCCGCCCGAGCGACGCATCGTCGGCGGCTGCGTACTGGAGTCGCACATCCTCGCCGGACTGTTGCGGTGGCAGGGAATCCCGACGAGGGTCCGAGCCGGCTACTTCCAGGGCATTCGGGCCGACGGCGAGCACATCGTGCGCTTCTGGCGGCGGGCCCTGGCCGCGCGAGGGATCGGCGCAGAGCTGTGCGAGCGCGATCCCGACCGCTGGCGCGAGGGCGTGGACACGCTGACCAGGCGCCGGAACGAGGTCGACCATCACATCGAGCACTGGGTGTGCGAGTACTGGGACGAGGACACCGGTGCGTGGTGGATCCTCGACGCGAACCGGACGTTCCTGGCCGCGCACAGCAACCTGGACGTCGGCTTCCAGCTCCCGCCCGAGCACTTCGAGCATGCGGCCCAGGCGTGGAGGCGTCTGCGGTCGGAGGGTGTCGATCCGGAGCAGTACGAGGAGGAGCCCCAGGATGGGCACTCGCGCATCCGGACGCAGCTCCTGTGGGACTTCTACGGCCTGCTCAACTATGACCTGGCCGGCGTCGGCGACTCGGACGAGGCGCGTGCGTTCGTCACGGAGCAGACCTACGACGGGACCCCTGCCGAGGAGCTGGCTGCGCTCGACGCCCTGGCCGAGCTGCTGAGCGAGGATCCCGACCTTGGTGAGCTGAGCGACTTCTACTTCGCGACCGACCTGCTCCGCACCGCCAGCGCCGAGACGGATCCCTACAGCGTCGTCTCCGGCGCGCGCTAGCTCCCGGCTGCGCGCGCCGGGAATCGACCGAGGGGCCACGGGCGTTAGCAGTCACATGAGCCGTTTGTTGCTTGTCTTCGGCACCGATGAGCGTCACGCGTCTCGCGAGTCGGTAGAGGCATGACGACCGAGTCGGCAGCGAGGGCGGGGCGCAAGGAGTGGCTCGGGCTGGCCGTGCTCGCGCTGGCCTGTGTCGTCTACGCGATGGACCTGACGGTGCTCCACCTGGCCGTGCCGTCGCTGAGCGAGGACCTCCAGCCGACGAGCACGCAGCTCCTCTGGATCGTCGACATCTACGGCTTCATGGTCGCGGGAGCCCTGATCACGATGGGAACGCTCGGCGATCGCATCGGCCGCCGACGCCTGCTGCTCGCGGGCGCCGTCGCGTTCGCGCTGGCCTCGCTGCTCGACGGCCTTCTCGACGAGTCCCGAGATGCTCATCGCCTCGCGCGCGCTGCTCGGCATCGCCGGAGCCACGATCGCGCCGTCGACGCTCTCGCTCATTCGCAATCTCTTCGAGGATGCGGGCCAGCGGACGTTCGCGATCGGCGTCTGGATCACGGCCTACTCGCTCGGCGGCGCGATCGGGCCGATCCTCGGCGGCGCCCTCCTCGAGTTCTTCTGGTGGGGATCGGTGTTCCTGCTGGCGATCCCCGTGATGGCGCTGCTCCTCGTGCTCGGGCCATTCGTGCTGCCCGAGTACCGAGATCCGGAGGCCGGGCGGCTCGACCTGCTCAGCGCTGCGCTCTCGCTGCTCGCCGTGCTCGCGGTCGTCTACGGCCTGAAGCAGATGGCTCAGGACGGGCTCGAGACGCTGTCCGTCGGCTCGCGATCGGCTCCGGCGCGCTCCTGGGCGTCGCGTTCGTCGCCCGGCAGCGGCGGCTCAGCGAATCCGCTCATCGACCTCGGGCCTCTTCCGGATTCGTGCGTTCAGCGGCTTCGCTCGCCGTCTACACGCTCGGCATCCTCGTCCTCTTCGGCGCGTTCCTCTTCACGTACCAGTACCTGCAGCTCGTCGCCGGTCTGTCTCCGTTCGAGGCCGGGCTGCTCACGTTGCCGGCGTTCGTCGCCTTCATCGTCGGCTCGATGGTCGCGTCCGCTGCTCGTCAAACGGGTGTCGCCGGCCTACGTGATGTCGGGCGGACTGCTGATCGGCGCCGTCGGCTTCGCCCTGATGACGCAGGTTCGAGGCCGAGTCCGGTCGTCGTGATGCTCGTCGTCTCCGACGTCATCTTCTCGCTCGGCCTGGCCCCGCTCTTCACCCTGACGAACGACCTCATCCTCGGCTCGGCGCCGCCCGAGAAGCGCCGGCGCCGCGTCGGGAATCTCGGAGACCGGCGCCGAGCTCGGCGGCGCGCTGAGCATCGCGGTCCTCGGGACGCTGGGTACCGCGATCTACCGGAGCCGGCTCGCTGATGATCTACCCGCGGGTGTTCCTGCCGAGCAGGCCGAGGCTGCCCGCGACACGCTCGGCGGCGCCGTCGTCGTCAGCGAGGAGCTGCCCGACCCGGTCGGCTCGCGGCTCGTCGAGGCGGCGCAGGAGGCGTTCACGGTCGGGCTCCAGGTGAGCGCCCTCGTGAGCGCGGTCATTGCCGTGGCCTCGGCGGTCCTCGCGGCCGCGCTGCTGCGAAACGTCCGTGGGCGGCCCGAGGAGTCCGCGGCGGACGACGGCCCCGCGCCGACCGCAGTTCCCGTGACGGAGCTCGAGTAAGCACCGCGCCGCGCGCCCGAGGCGAGCGCGCCCATGTGAGACACTCGTCGGCGCCTTGGCCGGACGCGACGCCGACGTGACGCTCGATCGCGACAAGCTCAAGCGGGAGATCCACGCGCTCTACCGTCGCGAGCACGAGGAGATGGGGGAGGGCGGGACGCTCGAGCGGCTCGAGCGCGCGCGGCAGTGGGATCTCGCGCCCACGCTGGCGTCCGGAGGCGTCGTCGTCTTCCCGCACGCCGGCGTCCTGGACTGCGGGCATCAGGTCGCCGCCGCCGTCCACGGCTGCCTCGACAGCGGCGCCGAGCGCGTGATCGTCATCAGCGTCCTGCATGCGTTCACGGACGAGATGCAGGACGCGCGGACGCGCGTCTCGGCCGGAGAGGATCCGTCCCAGTGGCCGTTCTGGGGCATCCAGGGGCCGGGCATCGAGAGCCGCGACGAGTGGCTTGACGACCATTCGCTGATCAGCTTCCGCCACTTCTGGGAGGCCGAGACGAAGCGGCGCGGTGTTCGCGGGCCGGAGGTCGTCGAGCGCTACCCGTACCTCGCGGGCGGCCATCCCGAGCGTCTGCCGGGCATCGAGGAGCTCGCGGCGCTCGCGGAGGACGCGGTGATCGTCTCCACCGCCGACCCGTTCCATCACGGCATCGGCTACGGCGATCCGCCTGAGCGTTCCCTGCCGCCCGACAAGGGCGGGCTCGAGCTCGCCCGCGAGACGATCGAGGAGGGCATTGCGCTGCTCGGCGCCGGCGACTACGCCGGCTACGACGCGCACTGCCTGCGGGCGAAGAGCGACGCGCGCGACGCAGGCGTCGTCTTCCGCTACCTGCGCGGCGAGCTGCGCGGCTCGATCGTCGACATGGCCTACACGGATGCCGCCGAGCTGTACGAGGCGCCGGATCCCACGTGGGTCGCCGCGCCGTTGGTCGACTGGCGGCGGCCGTAGGCCAACTGGGCTCGCCAAACGGCTCGCAGGGACGACCGACGGCCGGCTGCTGCTCCGGATGCGAGCCCATTGGCGCTGGCTCGCGGCCGCGGTTGGCCGACACGGTGCTGCAAACGGACAGGTGCGCGCCAATGTGCGCCAGCAACCAGCCGCGATGCCGACACGCTACGGCGGCTCGCCGGGCGCTGACCAGTCCGCGCTGAGCGACGCGACGACGGCGAACGTGACCGCGGTAACGGGCACGGCGAGATAGGCGCCCACGATGCCGAAGAGCGAGGCACCGGCGGCGACGGCGAGCAGGATCACCGCAGGGTGCAGGTCGACGGTCCGGCTCTGGATGATCGGCTGGAGGAAGTTTCCCTCGATGAACTGCACGGCCACCACCAAAGCCAGGGCCGCGAGCCCGATCTTCCAGCCTCCATCGGCGAAGGCCACCAGCACGGCGACGAGGCCGGAGAGAAACGCGCCCACGAACGGGATGAACGCGCCAATGAAGACGAGCACGGCGAGGGCGAACGCCACCGGCACGCCGAGCACCCAGAGCCCGACTCCGATCAGCGTGGCGTCGACGAAGGCGATGAGCGCTGTTCCTCGGATGAAGCCGCCCAGCTCGATCCACGCGGCCCGTCCGGCGCGGTCGATCGCCGGCCGGCTGTCGGGCGCGACCCGTCGCAGAATCCACTCCCATAGCGCCGCCCCGTCCCTGAGAACGAAGTAGAGGACGGCGACGGCCAACACCACGCCCGCGACGACGGCGATGGTCGCCTGTACTCCCGCGACCGCGTACCCGAAGGCTTCATCCCCGAAGTCAGCAAGGGTCGAGCTGACGTCCTCGGAGCCCTCGAGGGAGAGGTCGAACGGGTCGTCGTCGAGCATGTCCACGATGTCGTCCACCGCTAACGTCAGCGAGTCGACGAGTTCGTCGTACTGCGCGAGCACCGAGATCGCCACGATCGCGATCAGCCCGGCGACCACGGCGAGCCCAAGCAGCAGCGCGACCGCAGCGGCGGGCCGCCCGAGACGCCTCCGGAGCATTCCGGCGACCGGAGTCAGGGCCGGTGCGATGGTCAGCGCGAACATCACCGGCAGCACGATCACGCTGAGATACCTGAGGACTATGAGCACAGAGAGCGCTGCAGCGGCGCACACGAGCAATCGCCAGGACCAGCTCGCAGCACGTTCCAGGCTCGCGGGTATCGGCGGAACGTTCACGTCCAGCCAGGAGTCTCGCGCAGCGGTGCGTCACAGTGTTCGCGGAGGCGTGCTCCAGCTAGGCAGACGTAGTGCTCGACAAGGTCACCTGCCCTTCGAACGCGCGCAGCCTGCGCACCCCGCTCGGCGATCGGCGGGCGGGTGGCGAGAGAGAGACGGGAGCGACGGGACTCGAACCCGCGACCTCCGGCGTGACAGGCCGGCGTTCTAACCAACTGAACTACGCCCCCAGGCTGTCGCAGTGTAGCCCGGCTCGTGGTCGGCGGGCTTGGCGGCGCCGATCTTCCGCCTAGCCGCGGCCGAGCACTTCGCGCGTGTCGTCGCGGGCCGGGTCGGCTACCGGCAGCGCGTCGTGTGACCACTCGGCGCGTTTCCAGGCCGGTACGGGCGTCTCGGAGTCGGTGCGCGGCACGAAGCGCGAGCGGGCGACCAGCTCGTACTGGTGGATGTAGCGCGGGCAGTTCGGAAAGACCTGGTCGGCGCGAACACGAATGATGAGCTGCGCCTCCGGATACTCGGCGAGCAGCGGGTCGTCGTCGTGGAAGGTGGCGGTGCCGTTCAGACGGAGCCGCTTCCGCTCCTCGAAGTTGATGAAGAGCAGCCCGACGTGAGGGTTGACCATCATGTTGCCCGCCGAGAGGTACATGCCGTTGCCGTCGTAGCTGGGAAAGGCGATGGTGCGGTCGTCGAGCACGCGGACGAAGCCCGGCTCGCCGCCCTTGTACGAGCAGTTCGGCCGGCCATGGCCGTCGGCCGTGGCGAGGAAGACCATGTCGCAGCGCTCGATGAACGCGCGGTCGCCGTCGTCGATAGTGGGGCGGACGAGGCGCTCGTCGATCCGGTCGGCGAGCCGGCGGGTGTCGAAGCGGGCCTGCAGCGTGCGGTTGCCCTCGTGGTACGTCCCCGCCATGCGCCGATGATGCACGCGTCTCCTCCCCGGCGCAATGCGCTCGACTCCGCGGGACATGTCCGGTCGGGCCTTGTCCTCGGCGCTCCGAACCGGGGCCAGGCACGGCAACGGGAGGCGCACGGCTTCGTGTCAGATGCGTGACGGTTCGCCCACAGCGCCTGCAGCGGAGCGGCTTCGACGTGCGCGTGCGACTTCTGTGACGGGGCCAGGCATGGACACAGAAGAGGCGCTGCTCTGTGCCGAGTCTGTGCAAATAGCCTCTCCGTGTGACGTCGCTCGACTGGTTCGTCGTGGCGCTTGCTGCTCTTGCGGCCGTCCTCGGCTACCGCCGCGGCCTGCTCGTCAGCGCGCTCTCGCTGGCCGGCGTGGTGGTCGGTGCGGTCGTCGGTGGGCGGCTGGCGCCGCACCTGCTCCCGGACGGCTCCGACTCGCCGTACACCCCGCTGGTCGCGCTCGCGGGAGCGGTCGTCCTGGCCGTGATGCTGCAGGGCGCCGGATCGCTGGCGGGCGGCGCCCTCCGCCGCTCGCTGCCGCAGGGCTGGCTCCATCACCTGGATGCGGCCGGCGGGCTCGTGCTCGGCGCGCTCACGGGCCTGGCGATCGCATGGATGCTCGGAGCGGTCGCGCTTCACCTCCCGGGCCAGGCGGACCTCCGCCGTTCGGTGCAGCGGTCGCGGGTGCTGCAGGAGCTGAACGAGATCGTGGCGCCCCGCGCCGTCCTGCGCGCGCTTGCGCGCGTCGATCCGTTCCCGACCTTCGCCGGCCCCGAGCTGCTCGTGGATCCGCCCGACCGGCGCGTGCTCAGGTCGGGGAGCGTGCGGGAGGCCGCACCGAGCGTCGTGCGCGTGCTCGGTACGGCCTGCGGGCTCGGCGTCGCCGGCAGCGGCTGGGTGGCGGGGCCGGGACTCGTCGTGACGGCGGCGCACGTCGTGGCCGGCCAGGACGACACGACGGTGGTGCCGAGCACCGGCGAGCCGCTGGAAGGCGTTGCCGTTGCGTTCGACGCGGCCAACGACGTTGCCGTCCTGCGGGTGGCCGGGCTGCGGGCGCGGCCGCTGCCGACGGCGGAGCCGCGCTCTGGAATGGCGGTCGCGATCCTCGGCTATCCCGGCAACGGGGAGTTCGACGCCCGCGCCGGGCGCCTCGGGCAGACGGTGTCGATCCTCGGCGAGGACGCCTACGGACGCCGGCTCGGGCTTCGCACGGTGACGACGTTCCGCGGCCGAGTGCGCCAGGGCAACTCCGGCGGGCCTGCCGTCAACACGCGCGGGCAGGTCGTGACGACGGTGTTCGCCTCACGGCCGGGCGGGGCTGCCGGTTACGGCGTCCCGACGAGCCTCGTGCGCCGCGCGCTGTCCCGCGCGAAAGCCCCGGTCGACACCGGGCCCTGCGCGCACTGATCAGCCCCTTGCCGACGAGCCGTTCGTGCTGATTCCGTCGAGCAGCTCGAGCACGGCGAGCGGCCGGCGGAACGGCGCCACGAGGTACGCACCGTGGACCAGGTCGCGCGAGGCGGCCAACAGCTCCCGCGCGTGCTCCATTCCCACTTGCGCAGCGTCAGGGCCAGCGTCGTTCAGCGCCTGCTGCAGGTCATCCGGGACGACGATGCCCGGCAGCTCGTTGTGCAGCCGCAGCGCGAAGCGGTAGCTCCAGATCGGGCAGATCCCGATCAGCAGCGGGATCGGCGACGGGCCACCAAGGCGCTCGAGGAAGCGCTCGAGGTGGGCAAGGTCGAAGACGAGCTGGGTCATGCCGAAGTGCGCGCCCGCGTCGACCTTGCGACGGAAGCGGTCGAGCTCGAGCTCGAGATCGTCGGCGGTCGGGTTGACAGCCACCCCGATGTAGAAGGACGTCGGCGCGTCGATCGGCCGGCCGTTGTAGTCCTCACCGCGGTTGAGCTTGGCGAGCAGCTCCGTCAGACCGATGGCGTCGAGCTCGTAAACGCCGCGCGACCCGGGGTAGTCGCCGACCTCGGGCGGGTCGCCCGTCACCGCGAGGATGTTGCGCACGCCCTCCGCGTGCGCGCCGAACAGGACCGACTCGAGGCCCATGATCGTCGAGTCGCGGGTCGTCAAATGCGGGATCGTCTCGACGCCGCACTCCCGCTCGATCGCGGCCGCCACCATCGCCGCGCTCATGCCGGCGCGGGCGCCCGCGTTGTCGTTGATGTCGACGTACTCGACGCCGCCGGACGCCTTCAACGCGTTCGTCAGCTCGAGCAGACCGGCGAGGTTGCCGCCGAGCGGCGGGTCGAGCTGCACCGACGTGACCCAGGTGCCGGCGCGCAGGTCCTGCTCGAGGCGTGTCTGGCCGCGCGCTTCCCCGAGCGCCACGACGAGCTCTCGCTCCTCGAGCGCGAGCCGCGCGCGTGGCACGCGATCCTCCTCCACCGCGGCGCGGATCGCGGCGATCTCAGCCGGGGTGGTGCCGCAGCAGCCGCCGATGATCTTCGCGCCGAGGTCGCGCGCGTACGCGGCGAACTCGCCGAAGTAGTCAGGGTTCGCATGCGGGTAGATGACGCGGCCGCCGGAGAGGCTCGCCAGGCCGATGTTCGGCAGCGCCGCGAGCGGACGGCCGTCCTCCCGCATCTCCTCGAGCGCGGCGAGCGCGGCCAGCAGTCCGGCGCCGTGGTTGGCGCCGTACGCCGCCACGTCAAGCTCTGCCAGTCGCTTGGCGGCCTCGGCCGCACGGACGCCGGCGAGCGTCTCCCCGTGCTCGTCGAAGGTCAGCAGCGCCACGATCGGCAGGCTCGAGACGTGGCGGACGGCCTCGATCGCGTCGGTCAGCTCCTCGAGGTCGTAGAACGTCTCGATCATGAAGAGGTCGGCGCCGCGCCCCTCGAGCACCGAGGCCTGCTCCCCGAAGAGCTCGCGGCGCACCCGTGAGCTCGCCTGCTCGCCAATCGGCCCGATTGCCCCGCCGATGAAGACGTCGCGCCCGGTCACCTCGCGCGCGTCGCGGGCGAGCTTCACCGCGGTCGAGTTGATGCGCTCGAACTCGTCCTCGAGGAAGTAGCCGGCGAGCTTGCGCCGGTTCGCGCCGAAGGTATTCGTCTCGATCAGGTCGGCGCCCGCGTTGATGAAGCTCACGTGCAGCGAGACGACCGCGTCGGGCGCCCGCAGGTTCGCCTCCTCCGGGCAGCGCAGCCGCGGCACCGCGCTCGAGATCAGGGCGCCCATGCCGCCGTCGCCCACGACAACAGGCCCGTCCCGCAGCCGATTGAGGAAGGCCTTGCTCACGCGGTCACTCTAGATGTGCGGTGCTGCCCCCACCCCCGCGGGCAGGCCATCCCCAACAGACACCCGCACTCTCCCCAAGCGCCCAGGGGCTCCTCACTCGCTCAACACCCGCCAGTCCCTCGATCGAGGGGAATTTGTGAACTGGCGCGGTCAACCACGAAAGGGGGATACCCCACGGCGCTCACCCGCGGATAGTGAGGCCTGTAAGCACTGCCCCGATGCGGCGGAGGCAGCGCGAAAGGGACAGGCGGGTGGCCCCGGTGCGGCGGGGGCCGCTCCCGGCCCAACAGGAGTCGAAGAGCTGAGGCGGGGCCAGGGGCGGGCCCCGCTTCGCACTGGACCTGAGTGTGAGGGCAGCTGCCCTCACACTCAGGTCCAGTGCGTGACCGCCCGCCGTGCGGCCGCGAGGAGCGGCTGCTTGTGCGGCGCAGTTCTGCGGCCGCATGGCGGGCTTCATTCGAAGGGGGACTGCGTCCCCCCTCGAGCTCCCCCTTTCCTCGGAGCGGCCGGGACGCCTGGGCCATCAAGTCACACGCGGCTTCGCGCGGGGTGGCTCTCGCCGAGCAAGCTCGGCTTCGCCGGTACCGCGCACTTTGGTCTGTCGAATGCTCGTCGCGACTTCGTCGCGACATCGCGGAGGGGGAGGAAAAGAAGACGGGGACCACCGACCCGAGTTTCGCGCGCAGCTACCCGGTGCGAGAGATCAAGTCCCTGCGTAGACCGGCCGATGAAGCTGCCGATCCTCGTGTGGGACTGACGGCAATCGCCACTGCGAGGAGATGGGGCGGCGGGGAGACCCGCCGCCCTGTCACTTCTCCGGCTCGAGCGGCCCCTCGTGGAGGACGCGGCCTTCCATGCCGCCTGCGACCACGACCACCTGGCCCGTCACGTGGCCCGAGAGCTCGTCGGAGGCGAGCACGACCACCTGGCGGGCGACGTCCTCGGGCTGCGCGACCTTGCGCAGCGCCATCGTGCGGGTGACGCGCTCGAGTCGCATGGGGTCGAGCGCGTCTCGCGTCATCGGCGAGGTCGTCCACCCGGGGGCCACCACGTTCACGCGCGCGCGCGGCGCCACGCGGACGACCTCGTTCTTCAGGCTGAGCAGGAACCCCTGCGCGATCGCTGACTTCGCCGCCGCGTAGTCGGCATGGCCGGCTTCGCCGACGAGCCCGGCCGTCGAGGCGATCATGACCAGGCTGCCGTGCCCCGTGCGTGCAACCTCGCGCAGGAAGGCCCGCGCGGTCAGGAAGGTCGCGGTCAGGTTCTCGCGCAGCGTGCGCTCCCAGCGCTCGAGCGTCAGCTCCCAGACGGGGACGTCCTCCTGCGGCCAGACCCCGGCGACTGCAGCGCACACATCCAGACCGCCCAGGGCAGCGATCGCCTCGGAGAAGACCCGGTCGACCTCCTCCTCGCGGGTGAGGTCGGCGGCGCCGATCGGGGCGCCCCCGAGCTCGGCGGCCACCTGCTCGGCCCGCTCGCGGCCGCGGTGGTAGTGCACGAAGACCGAGGCCCCTTCCGCCGCGAAGGCCCGTGCGCACGCCGCGCCGATGCCGCCGGACGCACCCGTGACGAGCACGCGCTTGCCACCGAGGCCCGTCTCCACGGGGCCAAGCGTATGCCTGCCGCCGACGGCTCGGGTCAGTCACCGGCGGCGACGGCAAGCCGTCGCTGCCGGCGACAGACCCGTCTCGTAGTTTCGCTGGTCGCTCCCCCGATGTCGCGGCGCAGCCGCGACGAGCACTCGACAATCGGCGCTGTGGTGTACCGGCGGAGCCGAGCTTGCTCGGCGAGAGCCACACCGCGCGAAGCCGCGTCTGACTTGATGGCCTCGGCGTTCCGAGCGCTTGGGGAAGGGGGGAGCTCGAGGGGGACGAAGCTCCCCCTTGAATGAGGCGAACCCTGCGGCCGCTGATCAATGTTCCGCACGCCGAGGAGTTCCTCGGCCGCACGGCTCGCGGTCTCCTACGGGTTGAAGTGAGCGACGATCGTGCGGCCGGCCAGCGCGGAGCCGAGGCCCTCGCAGGTCGCGTTCGTCGTGACCTGATCAGGTGGCTCGCAGCGATACCAGTCGCGCAGGTTGCCGCTCGAGGCGCTGAACCGGATGATCGCGTTCGGCAGGAAGAGCCCGGAGCACGTCTGTCCGGTGCTGCAGCTGAACCCCGGGGTGTTGGCGACGATCGTGCCGGGCCCGGTGCCTGCGGCGGTCGGGTGCTCGGTGTTGACGGCGACCGTGATCGTGACGCCGCGGACGAAGGCGGCGGCGATGAACTTCGCGTTGTCCATCGTGGTGGTGCACGTGTTGCCCGAGACGACGCAGTCGCCGTTCGTGATCCAGCCGGTGAAGATCGAGGTCGCGTCCGGTGTCGCGGTGAGCGTCACCGCCGTTCCCGCCGGGTACGTGAAGCTGCAGGTCGCGCCGCAGTCGATGCCGGCCGGGCCGCCGGTGATCGTGCCGCCGCCGTCGCCGGCGCGGGACACGTTCATGCGGAAGCCCTGCTTGGCGAACGTCGCCGTGACGGTGGTGGCGCCGTCGACCGTGAAGATGCACTGCGAGGCGGTGCTCGAGCATGCGGAGCCCGTCCAGCCGACGAACCGCGAGCTGCCGTCGGCCTCGGCGCGCAGGCGGACGATGTCGCCTGCCTCGTACGTGCCCGCACACGTGGCGCCGCAGGCCACCGGGCCCTCCGTCGCCGTGACCGTTCCGCCGCCGTCGCCGGCCTTCTGCACCGTCACGGTGAACTTCTTGCGCGTGAACGCCGCGGCGACGTTGCGTGCCGCCTTGAGCGTGACCGTACAGCCGGCGGTGCCCTTGCACGTGCCGCCCCAACCGGCGAAGTCGGCCGTCGTCTCGGCGGTGGCGGTCAGCTTCACCTTCGTGTTCCGCTTGAAGCTCGCGGTGCACGGAGACTTCGCGAGCGTGCACGTGATGCCGGCCGGCGTGCTCTTCACCGATCCGGGCCCCGACACCGTCACCTTCAGAGCGAGCTTCGCCGCGCCGACGCGGACGACGCACGTCACGACCTTGGTCGTCTGCACCTTGCCGCCCTTGCCGAAGCCGACGCTGATGCGCACGGACTCGCCGCGGATGCCCGTCTTCACCCGGAAGGCGTAGCGGAACGCCGTTGCGCGGACACGCGTGATCTTCCGCTGCTTCGTGGTTGCCCTGACGCCTCCGGCGAGCTTCGAGGTGGCGATCGGCAGCGAGCCCTTCGCCGGGATGAGGCGCAGGAGTCCGGCGCCGCCCGGCGCCAGCGTCAGCGGCGCGCAGCGGGCGGATGCTTTCGGCGCCTGGGTCGCCGACGGCAGCGCGACTGCCGCGGACACGGCCGCGAGCGCACAGAGAACTGCCCCTGAGGCGGTCAGCAATGCACGCCGACCCCCTCTCCCCCGGGAGAAAGACCCCACGGACACAGTCTTGCGCCGTTCCCGAAAACGTCAAGGGGTAGGGTCGGGTGAATGCGCGTTCACGTCATCAGCGACATGGAGGGCGTCGCCGGAATCGTCAAGGCGGAGCAGACGATCGGCGGCGAGCGGCTCTACGACGAGGGGCGCCGCCTCTACACCGAGGAGATCAACGCCGCGGTCCGCGGTGCGCGTGCGGCAGGCGCGACGGAGATCGTCGTCATGGACTGCCACGGCGCCGGCGGCCCGTGGAGCTTCAACTCGCTGGTGCCGGATCTGCTCGACGCGGGGTGCGAGTACGTCGTCCAGCAGCACTGGACCGAGTACACCGGGTTTCTCGAATCAGGCTGTGACGCGGCGCTCTTCGTCGGCATGCACGCGATGGCGGGCACGCCGGACGGCGTCATGAGCCACACCGTCTCCGGAACCGAATGGCGCAACCTGCGCTTCAACGGCCGGCTCGTCGGCGAGACGGGGATCAACGCGGCGCTGTGCGGCACGTGGGACTGCCCCGTCGTGCTCGTGACCGGGGACAGCGCCTCCTGTGCCGAGGCCAAGGAGCTCCTCGGCCCGGGGCTGACCACCGTGTCCGTCAAGGAGGGCATCGGCCGGTACTCGGCGCGACAGCTTCCGCCGCTCAAGGCGCGGGAGCTGATCGAGGAAGCGGCGAAGTCGGCGCTCGCGGAGCTCGAGGCGGTGATGCCCTACGACCCTGGCAAGCCCGCCGAGATCGAAGTCGAGCTGGCCAGTACGGACGCCGCTCAGCGCTACGGCCGTCGGCCGGGCGTCGAGCTGCTCGATCCCCGCCGGATCATGTCGCGCGCCCCGGATTGGTGGACGGCATGGCGCCAGTTCTTCCTCGACGACTGACCGGCCGGTTTGGCTTCTGCGGTCGGTGGGAATCGTCCGCGAGATCTCGCCGGCGCGACGGTGCGGCCCACGCGCTGCCCGGCGAGCCCGGTTCCCTGGCGCGCTAGAGGGGCTGTGCCGGGGTACAGGCGGGGGCGGCGTCGCCGCAGCGTCGCCCCCGCACCGTTTCCTGTTCCCTTCCGATGAGCGGGCGGCGGCCCCGTTCTTCGATCAGGAGAAATCGGGCAGTGCAGGGAAAAATCCCCCGCTGCGGGGGAGGTCCGGGCGTTCGCAAACGCCTCTCGACCTCCTAAGGTGTTGAGATCGGGCGTAGCGCTGCAGGGACGCGCGCGGCCGGTTCGTTGCACCGGGGGATGGGGGGAATGTGCGTACCAAGCTGCTGCTGCTGATCGTCGCTGTCGGCGTACTCGCCGGCTCGGCGAGCGCCGGACCGGTCAAGAAGCTGATCACGGGGCTGGAGATCAAGAACGGCTCCATCGAAACCGTCGACCTGAGCGTGAAAGCGCGCACGGCCCTGCGCGGGCAGCGCGGGTCTCAGGGGCCCGAAGGCCCCGCGGGCACGGACGGTGCCGCAGGCCCCGCCGGCCCGACGGGCGCCACGGGCGCGACCGGCCCTGCCGGTGCTCAGGGGCCTGCAGGGCCGCAGGGTGCAAAGGGCGAGAAGGGCGATGCCAACGGCATCGTCGGCCCGACCGGCCCGGCAGGTCCCACCGGCCCGATCGGCCCGGCCGGTTCGACCGGGCCCGCAGGTCCCCAGGGGCCGACGGGCTCGCAGGGCCCGACTGGCTTGACCGGTGCGACTGGCCCCGCCGGGGCGCAGGGTCCTGCCGGCCCGACCGGCTCGACCGGCCCCGCAGGGCCGATCGGGCTCACCGGGCTGACCGGCCCTACAGGCCCGCAGGGAACCCAGGGCGTCAGGGGCGAAGGGCGACAAGGGCGACAAGGGCGACGTGGGCCTCACCGGCCCCGCGGGGGCGACCGGGGCCGCTGGGCCTGCCGGCCCCACGGGCGCCGCCGGCCCGGCAGGGCCGAAGGGCGACACCGGCGCGGCGGGACCGCAGGGGAACCCCGGGCCGCAGGGCCCGGCCGGTCCACAGGGCCCGCCCGGCCCGCTCACCGGCTACGAGATCGTCACCGACTTCTTCTCCGGCGACGGCACGAAGTTCGAGCGCTCGACCCTCAGCTGTCCCGAGGGCAAGGTCGTGCTCAGCGGCGGGCTCATCCCGCCGGAGGAGGCGTACAGCGACACGACCTCCGACGTCACGGTCTACTGGAACGGCCCCGCCGACGACTCGTCGTGGCAGGTCTTCTGGCTACCGCTCTACCAGATGAACGTCGAGATCCGCATCATCTGCGCCTCGATGGCCGGCTGAAACGGCAGGGGGAGGGGGTCGCGCTGCGCGGCCCCCCTCTCCGCGCAGCGCCGCCAGCGCGCAGCTCCTACAGAACCGCGCGATTCGTGAAGGTGACGACGTTCGTGTTCCGCCCGAGGGCGAAGCACCCAAACGGCGTCTGAACCGGACAGCCGGTGGTCACCAACGGGCCCGCCGCGCCCTGGAGCGTGACTCCCGCGACGACGTAGCCTGCGCCCGGCACCTCGACGACGGCGATCATCGTCGGGTTGCCGGCGGCGTCGATGACGGGGATCGGCTGGGAGGGCAGCGAGCACTCGCCCGGGCGGAGCATCACCGTCACGATGGTAAGCGGCGAGCCGTACGCGTAGCCCAGCGTGAAGGTCTTGCCCGCGAGCGAGTCGGTCGAGCCCGGCGGGATCGCCTTGCAGAGCTTGACCTGGCCGCGCGCGACGCGGTTCCGGAAGATCGCCACCGTCTCGTTCTCCACTCCCGCGGGCACGTGGACGACGGCCGTCGCCGCGCCGAGGTCGGTCGACACGAGCCGCCCGGCGGGCAGCGTCTCGGCGGCGGCGAGCTCGAACTGCTTGTCGAGCAGCTCCGTGATGGTGTGGTTGCCGGGCGCCAGGTAGATCGGGAGCGAGCAGCGTCCGGCTCGTACCGTCACGCGCAGGGAGCCGTCGATGCGGAAGCCGAACGCGCGCCCGTCGAAGGACGGTTCACCCGGTGCCATGAACTTGCAGATCTCGAGTGCGCCGGTGCCGCCCGGCGGCGGCGTGCCGCCCGCGCCGCCGCTGCCGCCGTCGTCGTCCCCGGGGGGCGGCGCGGGCTCCCAGGGAGCGCCGTCGTTCGTGAACGTCACCCTGGTGCCGGTGTACTGCGTTGTTCCCTCGACGACCGCGACCGTGGCCTTCCGGCCGGCAGGATCGGGATTCGGCGAGATGCTGCGGTCGAGCCGCGTCGCCGGAGCGGTGATCTCCGTGACGGCGGTCGCAGGGTCGGTCTGGAGCTGCCTGACCGTGACGTAGCCGGCCGGGAGCGCCAGCGGGCCGCTGCAGTGCCCGCCGGAAACCGTCAACGGCGCGCCGCCGCTCAGCGTGAACTGGAACGGGCGCCCGGACATGCCGTTCGTGGACGACTGGCAGACGACGAGCGTTCCTGCCGCGAGCGCCTGTGGCGCAGCGGCTCCCAGGGCCGCCGCAGCCGCCAGGAGTGCGACCCCCACCCGCACGCCCCTCATCGAGCGTCGATTATCTCCGGGCCGGCGCCCACGACCTATCCCCCGCGCCGGGGGAAGCGGACTGTCCGAAGGTCGAGGCTGTAGGAGGGTTTGGCTGAACGACGACTGAGCCGCAGGAGCGACGAGCGACGTCCCGCCAAGCCCTCCTAACCGACGGTCAGGAGCAGCCTCGGGCTCGAAACCCCGCTGACCACCGTGGGTGAGCAAGCCTGCCCGGCGGTTCGCGGGCACGGCCGCTCGAGCGACTGCACCCGCGCGACGAGCTCGAATGCCCCCGGCCGCGGCGGTGCCTCGACCTCGAGGCTGTAGGAGCCGTTGGCGCCGGTGCGCGCGCGACCCAGAATCGTGGCCTCACCGCTGTCCGAGAGCGCCATGACCCGGACGCTCCGCCCGGCCTGCGGATCGACCTGGAGCAGGTAGCCGCGCACACTGACTCGGGCGCCGGGCCGGACCCGCGGCCCGGAGGTGGACTCGAGCGTGAGGAAGCTCGGCACCGGGACGACGGCTCGGCTCTCGGCGTCCCGCGCCGGCGGGCCCGCGGGGACGAATCGGCCGTGCCAGAGCGTCTCCCTGATCCCGGCCGGCGTCTCGGCGCGGGCGAGCCTGATCGTCAGGCGACGCAGCGAGCCGGCCCCGTCGGCGGGGCACAACGTGAGCACCGGCGAGCCGCCGCCCGTCTGCACACCGGCGACCAGGCCCAGCCTCGCGGCGCGTGGCGAGCCGTCGCCCAGCAGGGCAGCCAGCGGGGTGGCCGCCTCGTCCCCGCAGCCGTCCTTCCCCGTTGCCTCGGTCAGGTGGCCTCGCAGGACCCGTTCGCCGCCGGCTCCGGCGACGACCGCCTCCACCTCGGCAAGCGGGCCGTCGTCGTGCAGTCCGAGGTGGAAGCCGTTCGGCCCGGTGATCGTTGCGCGTGCGAGCGCGGCCTCGCCCTCCTGCTGCGTCAGGTCGATGACCACCTCGCCGGGCCGGCCCGGGACGACCGGGCGCTGCTCCACCCGCAGGCGCGGCGCGAACGGCCGGCGGTCGATCGGTGACTGAGGCGAAGGCGACGCCGTGCGCAGCTCGAGGCCCGGCGTCGGGCGGTCGCCCGCGACGCCGGCCACCAGCGCGCAGCCGAGCGCGGCCGGTACGACGAGAAGTGCAGCCCGTTTCACGACGTGGTCACCGCCAGGGCGCTCGCGTGGGCGTCGGTCAGCGCCACCCAGAGGTCGTTGCGTGAGGTCTGCATGCGCACGAGCAGCTCGCGCCCGGCCGCGATCGTCCGCGAGACGGAGCCGACGGTGATCTCGTGGTAGACCCAGGTCGAGGCGCCGCCGTTCCAGTCCTGGACGTGGACGTGGTTCTGGGCGATCCGCAGGCAGCCGAGGCCGCCGGCGATGCAGTCGTAGAGGTAGACGTGCGGGTGTGAGGCGTCGTCGGGGTCGAAGTCCTCGCTCGAGCTCCACAGCCGCAGCACCGCCGGGCCGTTGAGCACGAGCGGCGTGGCGAGCGCCTCGGTCGTCCAGGCCTGCCACTTCTCGCCGTCCGTCTCGGAGTCGCCGTTGCCGGAGGAGCGGATGGTGAGGCCGGGGTCGCCGTCGCCGTCGTGGTCGGGCACCGGCACTGCGGCGGGTGCCGGGGTCGTCGTCAGGCGCCAGACGTCGGCGGAGCGGCCGCTCGTGCCCAGGTACAGCAGCGTCGTGCTCGTGGCCGAGGAGACCGTGATCGTCACGTCCGCGTCGTCCGTGCGCCCGGTTCCGTCCGAGACCCGGTAGGTAAAGCCGTCCGTGCCGGAAAAACCGGCGTTCGGCGTGTAGGTGAACGAGCCGTCGGCGTTCAGGACGAGCGTGCCGTTCGCGGGCGCGGTGAGGGGCGTCGTGCTCGCGGCGAGGCTGTCACCGTCCTCGTCGCCGTCGTTGGCGAGCAGGCCGGGCGCGGCGCTGGTGACAGGCGTGGCCGGCCCGGTGGCGTAGGCGTCGTCGCCGGCGACCGGGTCGTCGGGGACGGGGGTGACGGTGATCGTCACCGTGGCGGTGGCGGTTCCACCCCGCCCGTCCGCCGCGGTGTACGAGAAGGCCTGCGTGCCGTTGAAGGCTGCGTCGGGGGTAAAGGTGAAGGACCCTCCGGCGCCCTGCGTAAGGGTGCCGTGGTCGATCGACGAGTCGTCGTACGAGGCGACCGAGAGCGAGTCGCCTTCGAGATCGCTGTCGTTCGCCAGCACGTCGAACGTGACGCCGGAGGCAGTGTCCTCGCTGACGGCTGCCGAGTCCGGCTGCGCGGTGGGGGCGTCGTTGGCGTCGAGGATCGTGATCGTGCGGGTCTGCACCGGGCTGAGGTCGTTGCCGCCGTTGGCCGTGCCCCCGTCGTCCCTCGCCTGCACGGCGATCGTCGTGGCCCCGGTCGCGTTCGGCGCCGGTGTGAAGCGAAGCGTCCCGTCCGCTGCGAGCGCCGGCTGGCCGCCCGCGGCGAAGAGACCGGGGTTCACCGGCGTGACGGTGAACGTGACCGCCTGAGCCGACTCGTGCGGCGGCCCGGGCGTGATCGCGCTCGCCCAGTCGGCGACGGCGCGGTTGCCGGAGTCCTCGAGCACGACGACGTTGCTGCCCGCGACGAAGCTCGGTGGTGCGTTGACGCCCAGCACGGTCACGGTCAGCGTCCCGTGCGCCGACGCGCCGGCCGCGTCGCGCAGCTCGTAGCCGACGATCGACGTGCCGGGGGCGACGCCGGCGGTGAAGCGGATGCGGCCGTCCTCGACCGAGGCGGTGCCAGGCCCGGTGACCGCCGTCTCTCCGAGGGAGAGCGCGTCGTTCTCCGGATCCGCGTCGTTCGCGGTGACGTCGACGACGACCGTGCCGCCGGCGGACACCTGCGCCGCGTCGGGTTCGGCCCGTGGCGGATCGTTGACGGGTGACACCGTGATGTCCAGCGCGGCGGTCGAGTGCTCCCCCGACGGGTCGGTCGCGGTGTACGGGAGCTCGAGCGACCCGGAGAAGTTCGGCGGGGGCGTGTAGGTGAGCACGGAGCCGGCTCGGGTCAGCTCGCCCTGCTCCGGAGGGTCGACCGCGTCGATGCTGAGGCGGTCGCCGTCAGGGTCGTCGTCGTTCGCAAGCGGCTCGACGCGGACTGCGACGTCCTCGTCGGTCGACACCACGTCGCGCCGGGCGGCCGGCGGGTCGTTCACGGGCGCGACGAAGACGGTGACGTGGTCGACGCTCGTGCCGCCTTCGTCGTCCGCGGCCGCGTAGAGGAACGCCGCCTCGCCGTGGAAGTCGAGCGGCGGCCGCCAGGCGACGTGCCCGCCGCTCACCTCGGGGTCCCCGGTGGTCGCTCCCCAGGCCGACACAAGGGTCAGCGGGGAGTCCTCGATGTCACTGTCGTTCGCGAGCACGTCGATGGTGGCGGGCTCGTCCTCGGTCGTCGCCGCGGTGTCGCCGGTGGTGAGCGGCATGTCGTTGACGGGTTGAACCGTCAGCGCCACCGCGCCGACCGCGCAGCGCGGCGCTCGCCAGCAGGCCTCGTAGCCGAACGAGGTGGTGCCGCTGAAGTTCCGCGGCGGGGCGTAGGCGATCGACTGCTTGTCATGCGGCTTCGCACGGCCGGCGTGCGGCGGGGAAACGATCCGCAGGCCGGAGACCGATGCGGCGTCCCTGAGGCCGCGGAGGCGGATGACGACGGGGACGTCCTCGTCCAGCGAGAAGACGACCTGTGGCGCGACCGCCGGGGCCGGGGGCACGGGCTTGCCGCGCAGCTGCCGGGGGGCAGGCGGGGAGCTCGGCTGTGGAACGACGCCGGGCCGGGGCGAGGCGGCATGGGGCGGGGGCGTGGGGGGCACGGCGGCCTCGGCAGACGGGGGAGGCGGCCCGCCGACGATCCCGGAGCTGACGGCCGCGGCGATGGCGGTGACCGCGCCGCCAACCGAGCTGACCGCCGGTGTGAGCGGCAGCCGGCCGAGGGCCGGCGCGTGGGCGAGCCATGAGAGCGGGCCCATGATCAGCCGGAGCCGCCCGAGGGATGCCGTGAGGAACGCCCGCACGATGCGCTCGTCGAACTGGGTGCCGGCGTTCGCGGCCAGCTCGCTGCGCGCCTTCGCCGTCGAGAAGGCCGACTTGTACGAGCGGGCCGACGTGATCACGTCGAAGACGTCGGCCACCGCCACGATCCGGCCGCCGAGCGTGATCTCGTCGCCCTTCAGCCCGCGCGGATAGCCCTTCCCGTCCCAGCGCTCGTGGTGATCTCCGACGGCCCGGCTCCACTCGCCCAGCCAGTCGCGGAGCGGCGCGATCAGCTCCTCGCCGATCTCCGGATGCCGCCTGATCAGCGCCCACTCCTCCTCGGTTGGCTTGCCGGACTTTCCCAGCACCTCCGTCGGGATGCCGAGCTTGCCGACGTCGTGGAGCAGTGCCGCCCAGTTGAGCCGGTCGCGGTCGGCCTCGCTCAGGCGCAGCTGCTTCGCGATGATCTGCGAGTACGCGCGCACGCGCTCGCAGTGCCCGCGCGTGAGCTTGTCGTGCCGGTCGAGCGCCGCGACGAGGCTCAGCAGCTCCTGGGCCGCCTCGGCCGGGGTTGCCTGATGGCCCCGCTCGCGCGCCTCGCGGACACGCGCGGCCAGCTCGTCGATGGTGTGCGTCCGCAGCGCCGTCTCGAAACGCGATGGCGCCGCGTCCGGAAAGACGAGCGAGAGCTTGAACAGCGCGGCGAGGGGCAGGAGGCGACGCGCCAGCCAGTCGACCACGAGCAGCACGCCGGTGGCTGCGGCGCTGATCGAAACCCACCAGGCGAGGAAGACCCAGAGCGAGCTCGTCGGCGCGGGGACGACGCGGCTGGCGACGGTGACGAAGAGCAGCGACGCCGCCACCGGGCCGAGCAGGACCACGAGTCGAATCAGCGCAGCCCATATCGGGCGCGCGTTCCAGCGCTCTGTCGCCACAGCCTCGTTCACGTTTCGCCCCGTCGCTCGGGTATCGGCGGTCGCCGAGCACCGCTTTAGGCTCCGTCAGCCAGCCGGTTTGCCCTTCCAGCCCGCGGGGGATGGTCAGCCGGTCGGACGAGGAGGAACCATGGATACCTGGGTCATCATCCTGATCGTCGTAGCCGTGGCGGTGGTCGCCGCGGGACTGATCCTGGCGACCCGCTCACGTGCCACGCAACGGACGATCGAGCAGGCGCGCGAAGACCGCGAGGTCGCCCGCCGCCAGCAGCGCGAAGCGGACGAGCGGGAGCAAGCTGCCCGCCACGAGGTGGAGGCCGCGCAGGAGCGTGAGCAGGAGGCGGCGGCCGAGCTCGCGCAGGCGCGTGAGGCGCGCGAGGAGGTCAGCCGCCGACGCGGCGGAGGAGCTCGCTCGCGCCGAGCGTCAGCGCGTGGCGGCGGCGGCGAGGGAGGCTCGCGTGGACGAGGTCGAGGAGCGCCACGGCCCGCTCGACGAGGACGACGCGGACGAGCGCTAGCGGCCGCTAGAGCAGCGACAGCGTCAACTCGGCCGCGCGCACGAGCTGAACCGGCATGTCGGCGGCCGGCCGCTCGGCGAACTCGTGCCACGCGCGGCGTGGCTTGCGCCGGTCGCCGACCAGGCCCGCGACGGCCTCGAAGTCGGGGTCGAGCACGAACACGCGCTCGGCGCCGGCCGTCTCGGCGACGAGGGCGTTGAGCGCCTGTTCGGCCTGCACGAAGCGGCCGCTCGTCTTGCGGTCGCTGTCGTGGATGACGACGAACGGCACGCCGACCGCGCGGCAGATGCCGGCGAAGAGCGGCAGGTTCGGCTTGCCGCCGCACTCGATGATCGAGATCGCCTCGCGGTCGACGTCGTGGCCGAGCGACGCGAAGACGAATGGCAGGACGAGCTTCTCGGTCCAGCCCTCGACCAGCACGACGGCTCGCGCGAGGAAGAGCTCGCTGCGCGCGACGTCGAACTCCGTCATGACGCGGAAGTCCTCGTCGGCGGTAGGCGCGGAAGGCTGCGACGTCCGCGTGCCGGTCTGGGGCAGCCGCTCGACGAAGACGACCTCATGCGAGTCGGGCGACGTTCAGGAACGCCGGCGAGTGGGTCGAGTAGACGACCTGGTTGCCGGCGGCGGCGAAGTCGCGCAGCAGGTGGTAGAGGTAGCGCTGCGCCTGCGGGCGCAGGTAGATCTCGGGCTCCTCGATCACGAGGACGACTCCCTGCAGGCCCTCGGTGCGGCAGGCTTCCAGTGCGTCGAGCACCGAGCGCGCCTGGGACGCGGGAGTCGCCGAGGCGTCGTCGAGCGCGCGGCGGAAGATCTCGCCGGCGGGGCCTGCCCCCGCAGCCACGAGTGTGCTCGTGCGCGCCTCGGCCGGCAGGAACACCATTGGCGGCACGGATCCCCTGCGGATCGCCGCCCGACCGGGCCGCGCCTCGAGCTTGGCGGTCGATCCGTCCGCGAACGCGACCTCGACGACGATCTCCTCGCCGTCGCCGAAGTCCGTGGGCGCGAGCGAGGCGGACGTGGGGTCGAGGACGACCCGGAGCGCCTCCAGCAGGCTCGACTTGCCCGTCGCCTCCTCGCCGACGAGGGCCGCGATCGGACCGGGCCGAAAGGTGACGTCACGGATCGACCTGAAGCCCCTGATGTGCACCTCGGTGATGCCGAATGCCGGCTGGCGCGGCGGATCGGGGGCGGGGCGGCGCGGCGGGACGCTGCCGGCGCGAGGCTCGCGACGTCGAGGACGGCGGCGTCTGCTCACGCGCGCAATCGTCTCAAAGCGGGGCCGTCACTCCACCGAGCACGTCAGTGTGCCGCTGTCGAGGACGGAGCCGGCCGCGGACACGAACGACCACGACAGCCGGCCCGGCTCGAGCACCAGGCGCAGGGCGCCCTCGTTGTGGTCGTCGCCGAAGGCGAGCCGCGGATCGTCGAAGTCGAGCGGGGCGTTCCTTCGGCCCCCGGCTCCGACCACGAACTGGACGACGCCTTCGTGCGGTCGCAGCCGCTGCAGGTTGTGGTCGTGGCCGCTGAGGAGCACGCGCGCGTGCCCGGGCAGGTGGCGCCAGAGCGACTCGATCGAGCGAGTGTCGCCGTGTGGGCCCGCGTTGAAGCGCGGCCTGTGCCAGAAGGCGATGCGGCAGTCGCCCGGCTCGTCGGCCACCTCGCCGGCGAGCCAGCGCTCCTGCGGCGACCCTCGACCGTGCCGCATCTCCGAGTTGAGCGAGAGCAGCTCCCAGCCTCCGGCTCGCAGCGAGTAATACGAGGGGACTGGTTCCCCGTGCACCTGCTCCCAGTAGGGGCCGTAGCCGTCGCGGTTCTGCGGCCAGTCGTGATTGCCGGGAGTCGGGGCGGTGAGCGGTGCCAGCGTCCCCCAGACTCGCGACCAGGCCTCGAACTCGGCTGCAGTTCCCCGCTCGTACACGTCCCCCAGGTAGAGGACGCGATCGGGTGCTCCTGTCTCCACCGTGTCCGCCAGAGCGCGTGCTTCGGCTCCCTGGTTGGCGTCACCGACCGCCCACACCACCGCACGCCCGTCGACGGGGGGAAGGAGCTCGCCGTCGGGGGCGCGCCCTCCGGAAAATCTCGCGCTGGAGGCGCTCGGCCTCGTCCGGGCCGGTCGTTGCCCGCGCGATCACGGCAGCCAGGAGGATCAGGGCGGCCAGTGCTGCCGCCCACGCTCGACGTGAGCGCCGTCGTGCCGAGTCTCGGCGCTGGTTCATGCCGAAAACTATGCGCCGCACGCGGCGTCGCCGCATCCCGCGGCCGACCGCAGCCGGCCGGTCGATCCGCGCCTCGGCTGACGCCGGCGCGGCCGCCGGGATAGCGTCCGCCCATGGATGAGATCCAGGCGGCCGTCGACGAGCTGGCTGACCAGAGCTCGTTTTCGGGCGCCGTCCGCATCGACGTGGACGGGAATGTCGTGTTGGCCGGCGCGTACGGCTTCGCCGATCGCGCGCGGCGCGTGCCGAATACGCTGGACACGCGGTTTGCGACAGCCAGCGCGACCAAGGGGCTGACCGCGCTGACGGTGATGAGCCTCGTCGAGGAGGGGATGCTGGAGCTCACCACCACGGCCCGCTCGCTCCTCGGCGACGACCTGCCCCTGATCCCCGGCGACGTCACGGTCGAGCACCTGCTCGCGCACCGCTCGGGCATCGGCGACTACTACGACGAGGAGGCCGGATACGAGATCGACGACTACGTGCTGCCGGTGCCGGTGCACACGCTGGATACCACGGAGGCGTACCTCGCAGTGCTCGGCGGCTTTCCGGCCAAGGCCCCGGCCGGTGAGCGATTCGAGTACAACAACGGCGGCTACGTCGTCCTGGCACTGATCGCCGAGCGGGCCGCCGGCGTGGCCTACCACGAGCTCGTGCGCCGGCGCGTGTGCGAGCCGGCGGAGATGAGCCAAACGAGCTTCCTGCGCTCCGACGAGCTGCCCGGCGATGCCGCCGTCGGCTACCTCGCCGCCGACGCGCCGCGCACGAACGTCCTCCACCTGCCCGTGCTCGGCAGCGGCGACGGGGGCATCTACTCGACGGTGGGCGACGTTCACGCGCTCTGGAATGCGTTGTTCGACGGCCGGATCGTGTCGGCGGACGCGGTGCGGCTGATGACTCGTCCACGCAGCGACGCGTCGGACGGCCGGCGCTACGGCCTCGGCTTCTGGCTCGGCGGGGAGACGAGCGAGGTGCAGCTCGAGGGGTACGACGCCGGCGTCTCGTTCCGGAGCGTCCACGACCCGGACCGGGGGCGCACCTGGACGGTGATCTCGAACACGTCAGGCGGCGCGTGGCCGGTCGTGCGTCTGCTCGCCGAGCGGCTCCAGAACGACTGACCCGCGGGGTGCGGGGCTAACGCCTCGATAGGCTGAGCCGGCTGGAGAACCTGCTCGCATTCGTCGCCGTCGTGGCCGTCATCGTCGTCCTGCCTGGGCCGGACATGGCGCTCGTGCTCCAGAACGGGCTCGCCGGCGGCCGCCGGGCCTCGCTCGCGACGGCCCTCGGGATCTGCGCCGGCCTGCTCGTCTGGGCTCTGGCGGCGGCGCTTGGGATCGCCGCGCTCCTGCACGCCTCGGCGCCCGCATTCACCGCGCTCAAGCTGGCGGGGGCGGCCTACCTCGTCTGGCTCGGAGTGACCGCGCTGCTCCAGGCGTGGCGCGGCACGGGAGCAGACCTGACCGCGCCGCGCCCCCGGCGGAAGACGTCCCCCTTCCGCCAGGGGCTGCTGACGAATCTGCTCAATCCCAAGATCGCCCTCGTCTTCACGACGCTCATCCCGCAGTTCGTCGACCCCGATGGGAACGGCGCGGCACAGACGCTGCTCCTGGCGGGCGTCTTCATCGCCATGGGCCTGGTCTGGCTGACCGCCTACGCGCTGCTCGTGGCGAAGGTCGGCGCCGTGCTCAGGCGCCCGGCGGTACGGCGGGCGCTCAGCGCCGTCACGGGCGTGGTGCTGATCGGGCTAGGCGTCAGGCTCGTGCTCGAGCGTCGCGCGTAGGGTCTCGCGAGTGGCAGACGATCTCCTCACTGCACACGTCCAGCGGTTCAACCAGGCGGTCGAGACCGGTGACTTCGCGCCGATGCTGGCAGCATTCGCTCCGGACGCTGAGATGGCGTTCGAGGGCGTGCCCGTCGGGCCGTTCGTCGGGCGCGACGCGATCGCAGCCGCCTATCGCAGCCGACCTCCGGACGACACGGTTGAGCTGCTCGGACCGCCGCGCGAGGAGAGCGGGCGGCTCGTCTGCGACTACGCCTGGTCGGCGGACGGGGCCCGCGCCGGCCGGATGCTGCTGACCCCGCGCGACGGGATGATCGAGCGCCTCGTCGTCACGTTCGAGTAGACCGCCCGCGGACGAGCAGAACACGCTCCGCGAGCTGCTCTCACGCTCGTAGCTGCCGCGCCCCCCGACGGCGTCGGGCAGCGGTCGGTTTGGATCGGTCGCCCGCGCGGAACGCTGGTCTTGGACCCGACCGAAGGAGGCGAAGCGCGTGGAGGCTCGTGCAATCCAACCTTCGGGCGAGGAAGGGCTATCGCGGCGAGGCGTGATGCTGCTCGCCTGTGAGCTGCTGCTTGCCGACGTCACCAAGTCGGAGGACATCGACCGGGAATGGAAGATCGGCGTGCTGACGCGTCTGCGGCGCTCGCTGCTCGGCGCCGACGGGCCGGAGCGGGCCTGGAGCGACGCGACGCCGCCTGACGTGTCCGCGCGTTCACGGCTCGGGTCGGCGGGTGAGGAACACCGGGCGCCAGGGTCCGCGTACCAGCGGCCGCTCTAGGATCGCAGGGCCGCATGGCCCGCTTCGACGCCGAGTTCCACGAGTGCCTGGAGATCGTGCTCGGCATGTCCGTGCCCGTCCCCGAGTACGAGGCCGCTCGCTTCTACCGGCAGTGGCTGGCCGAGCGCAATCTCGGGCTCGTGCCGATCGCGAGCCCGAGCCAGTTCGACTGGCCCGGGCACTGGCTCGCCCGTGTCGGGACGTCGGATGGTGACCATGCCGTCGTCATGTTCGGATCGCCGTCAGGGCCGCTGCACGACCCAGGCGGCGCACTCGCGAGCGGTGGGACGATCGAGGAGGGCTGGCTGCTCGCACGGCTCGACGTGCAGCTTCCGATCGAGGAGCCGTACGGTCGGAGTCGGGGCGCCGGAGTCGTGGCCGGCATCCTGACCGCGCCAGACGCGGAGCGACCCCTCGCGCGCGTGGAGACGGTCGATGCCGTGGCCGGCCGTGGGCTCGAAGGCGATCGCTACCACGAGGGGCGGGGCACGTTCACCGGCACCGGGCGGGGCTACGAGCTGACGCTCGTCGAGGCCGAGGTGCTCGAGTCGGTCGACCTCACGTGGGAGCAGGCGCGGCGCAACATCGTCACCAGGGAGATCGACCTGAACGCTCTCGTCGGGCGCCGGTTCACGGTCGGGGCGGTCGAGTGCATCGGCGGAGGCTGGCCGAGCCCTGCGCGCACCTCGAGAAGCTCTCGCGGCCCGGGCTGCTCCGTCCGCTCGTCCATCGAGCCGGCCTCCGGGCCGACATCCTGCGGAGCGGCGCGATCTCCGTCGGTGACCAGATCGCTGCGGCCGACTGACGCGGCGGCTGCGGGCGCTCAAGCCGGCTTCGAGCGGGTCGATGCGGTGCTCCAGGCGCTCGCGTCGAGACGTCGGCGCTAGCGACCCTGGGATCAAGGTGCGCGCGCAATCACGGCGGCGAGCGCGGGATGGCGGCCGCGAGCTCTGGCTAGCTGAACCTGGCGGCAACGAGCACGTTCCTACTCCTGAAGAACGGAGAGGATGTGTCCGGCCGGATCCTTGAACCACGCAATCGCGCTCGGGCCGGGGTCGCCTGGGCGCGCGATTCCCTGGGCGTCCGTCTTGATGTCCGGCAGGTCGTACTGCTCGACTTCGATGCCGCGCCGCGCGAGCTCCTCGACCGCCGCCTCGACGTCGTCGACGACGAAGTTGAGCACCGTGTGCTTCGACGGGGTGAACGTCTCGGACGGGTACAGAAAGACGTCGCCGGACCCGGCGCCCAGGTGGATCGCGAGCCCTTCGGGAATGTCCTCCACGTCGAGCTCGAGCGTGTCGCCGTAGAACCGCGTGGCCTCCTGCAGATCAGGCACGGCCAGGCTGCTGAAAGCCTTGGTCTCTCGAAACATCTTGCCTCCCGTTCATCGCTTTCAGAGTAGAGACGGCCGGACGAGCAGGATCTCATCGCCGAAGCAGCTCAAAGGAGGCGCTAGGCGGCGACATCCGCGTGCTGACAGCGCGCCTCCGTACGCCGGTGCACCATTGCATGGCTCTTGCTGGACTCGAAAACAGCGACCCAGGGAAAGTTCAGCTGGCGGTGGCTAACCCGGGCGGCCCTGCGCCTGAACCTTGGCCCAGGTGTCCCTGAGGCCGAGCGTGCGGTTGAAGACGAGCCGCTCCGGCGTTGAGTCGAGATCCGGGCAGAAGTAGCCCAGGCGCTCGAACTGCACGGTCTCCCCGACCGGCAGTTCGGCGAGCGCGGGCTCGACCAGGCACTCCTCGAGCACCGTCTCCGAATCGGGATTGAGGTCGGCGAAGAGGTCACCGTCAGCGCCGGGATCGGGACGGGTGAACAGACGGTCATAGAGACGGACCTCAGCGGGCACGGCGTGCTCGCACGAGAGCCAGTGCAGCGTCGCCTTGGGCCGGCGTCCGTCCGGGGCGTCGCCGCCGCGCGTCGCCGGGTCGTAGGTGCAGCGGAGCTCGACGATCTCGCCGCTTGCGTCCTTCACGACGTCGGTGCAGGTCACGAAGTAGGCGTAGCGCAGGCGCACCTCGCGACCCGGGGCGAGGCGGAAGAACTTCGCTCGGCGGGTCCTCCATGAAGTCGTCGCGCTCGATCCAGAGCTCGCGCGTGAAGGGCACCGTGCGCGTGCCGGCCGACGGGATCCTCCGGATTGTTGACGGCCTCCAGCTCCTCGACCTGGCCCTCGGGGTAGTTCTCGATCACGAGCCTGAGCGGGTCGCAGAACCGCGAAGCGGCGCGGCGCCGTCCGGTTCAGCACGTCCCGGACCTCGTGCTCGAGCGCCTCGATCTCGACGGCTGTCTTGCCCTTGCGTCCAGGCCGACCAGGTCCAGGAAGTCGCGCAGCCCCTCGGGCGGGAAGCCGCGCCGGCGCATGGCCGACACCGTCGGCATGCGCGGATCGTCCCAGCCGCGCACGTGGCCCTCGCTCACGAGCCGCACAGGAACCGCTTCGAGAGCACCGTGTACGTGAAGTTGAGGCGCGCGAACTCGTACTGGCGCGGGCGCGCGGGCACCGGCAGGTTCTCGATCAGCCAGTCGTAGAGCGGCCGGTGATCCTCGAACTCGAGCGTGCAGAGGGAGTGGGTGATGCCCTCGATGGCGTCCGACTGGCCGTGGGCGAAGTCGTACAGTCGGGTAGATGCACCACGCGTCGCCGGTCCGCGGGTGGGTCGCGTGCAGGATCCGGTAGAGCACCGGGTCGCGCAGGTTGATGTTGGGCGAGGCCATGTCGATCTTCGCCCGGAGCACGCGGGCGCCGTCCGGGAACTCGCCGGCGCGCATGCGCTCGAACAGGTCGAGGTTCTCGTCGACCGGACGGTCGCGCCAGGGGCTGTTGCGTGCCGGGCTCGGTCAGGGTGCCGCGGTGCGCGCGGATCTCGTCGGCCGAGAGGTCGTCGACGTAGGCGTTGCCGGCCCCGATCAGGTGGACGGCCCAGTCGTAGAGCTGGTCGAAGTAGTCCGAGGCGTAGTAGAGATGCTCGCCCCAGTCGAAGCCGAGCCAGCGAATGTCGTCCTGGATCGCGTCGATGTACTCCTGCTCTTCCTTGATCGGGTTCGTGTCGTCGAAGCGCAGGTGGCAGCGGCCGCCGAACTCCTCGGCGATCCCGAAGTTGAGGCGCGATCGACTTCGGCATGGCCGATGTGCAGGTAGCCGTTCGGCTCCGGCGGGAAGCGGGTCACGACCTCGGAGACCCTGCCCTCGCGTACATCCGCAGCGACGATCTCGCGAATGAAGTCCCTTCGCTCGGGGGTAACGCTCATCTGGCGAGGAGAGTAGTGAGCTAGCGCCCCGTCAGGTGATGCACCCCCGCGCCCGGCTGTGAAAAGCAAGCCAGGCTAGGACGCAGGGAGCTCGCGTATCGGTGCATACGAGTGCGACCGAGGACAATCGCCGCTCGCTTGGGCGCCGCTTTGCAGCAGCCGGGCGTGATGGAGTGCATTGCCTGACGGGGCACTAGGCCTGCCCGAGCGCTGCCTTCAGGCCGGCGAGGTCGGCAGCGCCGAAGACGACACGGTTCTGCGTCGCGATGTAGACGAGATCGAGGTCGATCCCGGCGCGCGCGACCTTGCGGGTCAGGTCGGCGAGGACCCCTGGACGATCCTCGACCTCGAGCACGACGACCTCGCGCTCGCGGGTCACGGCGAGGTGTGAGATCGCGAGCGCGTGCCTGGCGGGTTCGGCGTGCGGAACGAGGATGTGAAGCTCGACGTGCTCGGCCGTTCCCATGCACGTCGCCGCCGCCAGGTTCACCCCGGCGTCGCTGATCGCGCCCGCGACGCGCGCGAGGGCTCCTGGCTCGTTCTCGAGCTCGATGACTAGGTCGAACGGAATTGACCCGCTCCCTGCGGCATCTTGGTCGCCAGCGCTCAGCCGATTTCTTGGGCGAGCCCGATGAGAAGTCCTTCGGGCCCCCGGATGTAGCAGAGCCGATACGCGTCTTCGTACTGGACCACTTCGCCGACGAGCTGCGCGCCGCGCTTGCGGAGCCGGGCGAGCGTATCGTCGATGTCCTCCACGGCGAACATGACGCGGAGGTAGCCGAGAGCGTTCACCGGGGCGTTCCGGTGATCGGCGACCGGAGCCGGCGTGAGAAATCGCGAGAGCTCGAGCCGGCTGTGGCCGTCCGGCGTGCGCATCATGGCGATCTCGACGCGCTGGTTGGGCAGTCCAGTGACGCGCCCTGCCCAGTCTCCTTCGATCGTGGCTCGCCCTTCGAGCTCGAGGCCGAGCTCGAGAAAGAACTCGATCGTCGCCGGTAGGTCGTCGACGACAATGCCGACATTGTCCATCCGCTGAAGCGCCATGCGCCGCCCACCCTACAACCGCGCTGAACCGCAGCGACGACCGGCAACAGACGGAAACTCCCTGCAATGAGCCCAGTTAGACGCCGCAGCAGATCGCAGCACTCTGGAGGCAGTGGGTCAGACGTGGATCGGGTGAGCTCGCACCGCAAGCGAGGCGCTTGAGCCGATCAGCGCGACCGCAGGCAGGGCCGATCGGCTGCTACATGTAGTGGCGGCATGAGCAGCAACCTCTACGAGCGCCGCGACCTCAGCGAGGAGATCACGCTCTCGGAAGCCGGGAAGGCATACATGCGCGACAACCCGAACGCCGCCTTCGCGCTGGAGCGGGTGGTTGAGGCCTTCGGCTCAGCCAAGGAGTTCAACCGTGACCGGCGCCTGCACCCGGAGAAGTACCCGGAATGGTTGCACCTGCCGGATCCGGCAGCTTCCTGAACAGGACTCACAGTAGTGGGCGGGCGTCCGCGCATTCATCCGCGTCACAGGAACGAGTCGCCGTCTGGGCAGGCCTTTTCTGCATGGTCCTAACTGGGCAGCTTTCAAACCCACCACAACCCTTGGTCGACCTCCTGCCTTCTCTGCCTCTCGCAGACGAGAAACGAGGTCGGTGACAGTCGAGAGCCTGGGTGTTCGAGCGCAGACTTCAGGTGCCCGAGCCGACGCCGTTCGGGATCACGCTCACGTCGCCCGCCGCCCGAGTCGCGAACTGCGACCAGGCCCACCGCGGACGCGGCGACGCCCGCCGTAACGGCCGCCGCAGCGATCCATCTGCCGCGGCGTAGCGCCGTGCGCAGCGGCCTTAAGTCACGCTCGAGGCCCTCGCCGAGGACCTGGTAGACGCGCACCGGCCGGGTGGAAGTCTTTGAGTGTCCGGGCGCGCGTCTCTCGGAGCTGGACTAGCGCGACGAGCCGTAGTGCCTACGCGGTCTTCGCGACTGACTCCGCGAGCAGCCTTTCAGTTTCCGCTCGCGCCGGGTCGTAGCCGATTTGACGCGAACAAGTCACGGGCTTCGGCGAGCTGCCCGGCTGCGGTTGCATCTCCGAGCGCAAGGAGGCAGCGGCCCTGGCCCAGGCGGGCGTAGGCGGTCTCCGGGACGTTCCCGAAGCGCGCTGGAGGTCGGGCGCGGGTACCGCGCTAGCTACGCATCTCGACGATCGTCGCGCGCCAGACGCCCCGCGGCGCAGCGACGTCGACGGTCTCGCCGACGCGCCTGCCGAGCACCGCAGCCCCGAGCGGAGATGTCGGCGACGCGGTCCCGTCGCCTCCGAGGGGCGAGAGCTCGACCTCGATGCGGTCGCCGCCCTCGCGCTCGACCACGATCGTGTGACCGACCGTCACGACGTCAGCACCAGTCCCGTCAACGATCTCGGCGGACTCGAGCTTCGCCCGCAGCATCGTGATACGCCGCTCCAAGAGGCCCTGCTCGTTCTTCGCCGAGTGGTACTCGAAGTTCTCGGAGAGGTCGCCGTAGCCGCGGGCGACTCGGATCGCCTCGACGATTGCGACGCGCCTCGGCCCTTCGAGCTCGGCCAGGTCGGCGGCGAGCTTCTCGTACTGCGCGCGGGTCATGTGCTCGGGCACCGGCGGAGGGTAGCTGCGGACTCCGCCATGCTAAGAAAAAGCCCTGCGCTAGCACGGCTTTTCCGGATGGGGCGTGCTGGCCTCGAACCACGACCTTGGGATTGAAAGCCCGCGCGGAACCGCTGGCACGACCAGCACCCAGCTGAAACGTGCTGCGACGAGCACTAGGGCGCGATCGGTATGAGCATGATCGTCTTGTCCGCTGGGAGGATCGACGCCGACGCGCATCGACGCTCGGCGTCGAATGGCGACGTGATCTCGATCGTCCAGTCAGTCAGACCGCGTGCCTTGAGCTCGGCCCGCACGATCCGCATCGCTGCGGCCTCGCCGACACACGCTGTCCGCCTCTTGCTGCCGCTGCTGTCGCCGAATTGCTCGGACAGTGCTGCGCGGAGCTCGCCCAGACGGGCAAGCCGAGCTCGCGCGTCGGCAGACAGGGAAGCGATGCCGAGGCCCTCGCAGATTCCCGGTTCGCCCGGCATGACCGCGACCGCGCCCGTGTCGAGCACGCACGCTGTGAGGGGTGGAACATTCGTTGTCGGGCCGACTGCGCCGCGGCGCCAGAGTGCGGCGCAGGCGCCTACGGGATCGGTTCCGGCCGAGCCGATCACGGCGACGTTCGAGCTGAGGTCGGCCCGCTCGAAGCAGCCGATACTGTCGACGTGCGTCGGCTCGCGCGTGAGCGCATAAGCACCGAAGCCGGTCGCCATCAGGACAAGCAGCGCGACCGCGAACGCGAGGATCAACGGGCGGGCGCGCCGCCGGGATGTCGAGATCTCCCGCACAAGGTGCTCCCTCCGTAGCTGGAGCCGTCGGGCCGGCAGATCGCGATCGGGGGGCAGTGACATCGGTTCGTTCATCTCTAGATCGCGTCCTCGGCGAAGTCGGCCGGGTTAGCGTCCAGTTCGTGTCCGCTCCCGCTGTCGAGTTCCCCCAGCCGCCGACGCGCTCGCGCCAGTCGCGAGCGCACGGTGCCGATCGGGACGTCGAGCGCCACCGCGGCTTCGTCGTAGGAGAGCCCCGACCAGCGGCAGAGCGCGATCACCTCCTGCTCACGCCGCGGGAGCTTCGCGAAGCTGACGAGGATCTGCTCGCATCCGCTGGCGGTCATCGAGGCGCTCGGCCAGTTCGCCGGCGAAGTCGGGCTCGTCCTCAACGGCAAGCCGGTCGAGCGCGGCCTGATGACGCCGCAGCGACCGGCGAGCGTTGCGTAGCACGTTCGTCGCGATGCCGAAGAGCCAGGGCAACGCGCTCTCGTGTACCAGCCGCACATCTGCGCGGCGGCGCCACGCCTCGAGAAACACGACGGATGTCAGATCCTCGGCCAGTGACCAGTCCGCCGTCCGTCGGAAAGCAAACGTGTAAATCACCCGTGAATGCCGCTCGAAGAGCTCACCAAACGCGCGTGGCTCTCCCGCGACAGCACGCGCCCAGAGCTCCGAATCGGAAAGCACCGTCACTGAGCTTCCATGTCCGGTCGATGCCGACAGTTCCCACAGCTCTCGGCTAAATGCCTCTAACTCCGGCTCGTTGCGCGCTGCACCAGCCTATGAAACGATCCGCGCGGTCGTGCTTTGCTTCGCCGTTTCGGTAGCTGCAGTTCCTTGCGCTGGAGCCGAGGACGACAGGTGCTTCTTGGTAAGGAGCGCGCCGTCGAGTCGGGAAGCACCGCAGCTAGCGCGCCTTCCCGACCTCGACCAGATCGCGTAGTTCAGGCGGTCATGTCCGGAAAGGAGTTACGAGGATGATCAGACGATCGATGCTGTTCTTCATAGCGATGGCCGTCGCGCTGGCTGCGCCCACGCTCGCGCGTGCGGACACGGTCACGGTCTGGGACGCGACGGCGTCCGACGTCTTGATGACCCGGGCGGGTCAGGGGCCGCAGGCCTCCGTCCCGCACATGGCGATGATTCATGGAGCCGTCTACGACGCGGTGAACGCGATCGACGGCCGGCACGAGGGCTACCTGCTCGGGTCACGCCTCGGCGCCTCCCTTGCGTCGAAGGAGGCCGCGGCGGCCACGGCCGCCCATCGTGTGCTGGTGAGCATTTTGTCGGACGGGCCGGGGCCGGTGCGCCTCGATCTCGTCCCCCTGGTCGATGCGCAGTACGCCCTGTCCCTCGCGCCCATTCCGGAGGGCTTCGGCAAAGGCTCGGGGCATCGCCGTCGGCGAGGCCGCCGCACAAGCGATGATCGCGCACCGGGCGGGAGACGGGCGCTTCGGCCCGTACCGGTTCCCAGTCGGATCGGGGCCCGGCGGGTGGGTGCCTGTCCTGCCGGCTTTCGTCAACGACCCGAATGCGTGGCTGAAAGACGTCGATCCCTTCCTCGTCCAGCACGCGTCCCAGTTCGCCGGACGCGGGCCTCGCCCGCTCCGGAGCCCGTTCTACACACGGGACTTCAACGAGGTGAAGGAGCTCGGATCGGCAACGAGCACCGAGCGAACCGCGGATCAGACCCTCGCCGCTCGCTATTGGGCGGAGAACCCGCCGCGGACGTGGAGCCGGATCGCCCGGACGATCGCGACCCAGGAAAGCCTGACGCTCGTCCAGAACGCCCGGCTGTTCGCGATGCTGTACATGACTGCCGCCGATTCACTGATCACCGTCTGGGCCAGTAAGGCACGGCACCTGTTCTGGCGGCCGATCACGGCGATCCGGGAGGCGGGTACCGACGGCAACCCGAACACGGCAGCTGATCCGAACTGGCTACCGCTGATCGCCAGCCCGCCGTATCCGGAGCACCCGTCCGGGCACAGTGCCCTGACCTCCGCTTTCACCACGACGCTCGCCCAGGTTGTCGGTGATGCGACGGCGTGGACGGACACGAATGCCGGCGGCCAGACGCGAAGCTTCCAGCGACTCTCGCAGGCGTCCCAGGACGTAATCCACGCCCGCGTGTGGTCGGGCATTCACTTCCACACCGCCGACGAAGTGGGCGACGAGATCGGACGGGACATCGCCTTCTATCGGACCCTGCATTACTTCCGGCCGGTCGCCTGGCGGGGCCGCTGATCTCTCCGGGGGCGGGCCGTGTTTCCGGCCCGCCCCCGCCGTGGCTGCTCGGATTGGCGGCCAGATCCCACAGCTAGCGGAGACAAGCCGTACTCTCTGGTACCCCCCGCGCGTAGTCTGTTCGGACAACGAACCCGTCCGACGGTGTGCGTATTGCGCCTCAGCCGCGTGGATCGGTGGCGATGGCAATCTCGCGCTCGCCGGGGTCCTTTTCGACGATGGAGTAGCGTTCCGTGGCCTCAACGATGGTCTCAATGTCGGCCACGACGTGACCGGGCACCACGGCGAACCGGATGGGACTCGACCGGACGCGCTCGTACTCCTCGTCGGTGAGCGGGACGCGGGCCGTGCATTCCGCGTCGGCGCACTCGCACATGTATTCCTGCGGGCCGCGGGTGTCGATGACGCCATCGAAGTCGAGTTCGTCGAGGACGCGCGTGGTGCGCTCATTGAGGTCACGAAAGAGCGCCTCGTTCTTAACCTGCCGCTCCTTCCGCAGGGCCTCAGTCACGAGTCGTTTATAGCCGGTCTGCGGCGGAAACAACCACCTGACGATTACCCTGCCACCAAGCGATGACGGACAAACGGACGCAGAACGAGGCGATCTTCCGGGCGGCAAACGAGCGGCTCAAGGACAGGCTAAGCGGCCTGGAGATCGCAGGCCAGATCCCGTTCGTGTGCGAGTGCGGCGACGCAGAGTGCCTTCAGGCGGTGGAGTTGAGTCGCGACGTGTACGAGGAGATCCGCGAGGAAGACGACCACTTCTTCATGCTCCTCGGGCACGAAGACCTCGCGACTGAGGACGTCGTCGCCAGGCGCAACGGCTACCTCGTCACGCAGAAGCACGAGACACCGGCCGCCTAAGCGAAAGGAACGCTCGCACCGCTCGCGTGCCAACGTCTCCGAAGTCGGCGAAACCGATCAGAGCGGAGTCACAATTCGCCGCCTTCGGGTCGGTTGATCCGAACGATGGCTCGGGGTCGCCACGGCTGGCCTGTCCCGAGAGACGCCGCTCAGGACGCCCTCCGGTCGAGCATCTTCGGCCTCACGACTCCCTTGGTACTCCCGCGAGCGGCAGACCGGTTGCCCCGGCGAGGCGAAGGAATGGCCAAGAGCATGGCTTTCCCAGTGGGCCTGTGCTGGACTCGAACCAGCCTTGGGATTAAACAAATCGGCCGGCCGAGGAGTTGCTTGCGTAGAACGCTGCGCGCGAGCGATCGTCGCGTGGCGATGGGGCGCTCGGCAGAGGGTGCGAAATCTCGTGGGGCCGTCGTGCGACAGTCGCTTGGCGGGAGGCGCTGCAAAATCCTTTGGGTGTTCGGTCGGGACGCCGACGCACACCGTGCGCCCGGTTGGTGAGGCCGTCGCGTTTCTTCGGTTGGGGATTGGAGAGGACTGGGCGGAAACGACCCGAGGAGGGACGATGGCGGAGTTGACGATGCTTGAGGCAAAGCTCGGCGAGGTGACGGGGCTTGCGATGGCCGCGCAGGAGCTGACGAGCAAGATCGCGAAGCTGGTCGAAGAGGGGGGCGAGCACGAGCAGCTTGCCGAGACGCTCGACCGGATGCGCCAGGAGGCGGCCGAGACTGAGCGCCGCTGCACTGAGGTGGCGGACGGGCTGGACGGCAAGAAGACGGCGGTGCTCGAGAAGGCCCGCGAAACAAGGAAGGAGGCGGCCGAGATGGCGTCCACGTATCTCGGCGATGACGCGGACGCGCTCGACGGCTTCGAGTTCATGACGATGGCCGAGGCCGGAGAGGTGGGCCATTGGTCGATAGTCGATCGGCTTGCCCGCAAGGCGGGTGAGTCACAGATTCAGGAGCTGGCCGCCTGGGCGCGGCCGATTCAGCAGCGTCACTTCGACCTGACGATGAAGGCTTCGCTCGAGCTTGCTGAGTCGGAGGATCCCAACGCGCCCGAATAGGCGAAAGCCGTCTCAACGCTTCGAGCGTCGATCTCCGGAACGTGCATTCGATGACCCCCGGACCGTCATGGCAGCCGGGCGTCAGGTTTTACGAACGAGGAGGCTCCGCAGCGAGGGCTAACGGGCGGGGGTCCAGGCTCGCACGTGCCTGGACCCCCGGCTAAACGGGGCGGCTCCGTAGTTACGAGCGGGCCGCCGCTGTCAGGGCTAGCGCGAGGAACATGCCGACAACGAGTCCGCCGGCGCCGGCCGCCATGGTTGCCCACGTGCCGGCGTGTGCTGCCGCCTGGGTGGCGTGCGCGCCGGCCTCGGTCGCGGCCTGGACTTCAATGGCTTTTCTCAAGTCCTGAATCTCCTCGCGCATGTCCTTGGATTCGTTGCGTGCCTCAGCTTGCATCGTGCTCATGCGGTTTCTTCCTTTCACAAGGGCGGGCGCCTAGACGACGGCGCCCGCCAAGAATCACTGGATGACTGGGTTCAGTCGTCGTCGCGGTCGCGATGTGCACTGCCGGCCTTCGCGAGACCGCGGCTGACCATGTAGCCGATCGCGACGGCGCCCACGATCGTCCATGCGCGCGGTGCGTCGAAGTTGTCAGCCTGTGCGCAGGCGATCAGCACGGCGACGACGGTGGCGATGAAGGCATAGAACTCGGTCGTGAGAAATGACGCCTTCGTCTCCTCACGCCTGGTGACGCCGACCGCGCGGTTGCTGTACCCGCGCGTGCGTCCCTCGGTTACCTCAGTCGTTGACACGACCCCTCCTTGCTCGGATTACGACGCGTGGTGCGAAGCGCACTTGTCCGGCGCCGAGCGCCGATAAACGCGCACGAGCGAACGCACACAGACCTCGGCAAATTCACACACGAACGCAACAAGAGGGCCCGGCTTTCAGGGCCGTCGCCCTTCCGCCACGTGAAGAAATGGCCACGCTGACGGGCTCGCGAGGGTATTGACAGTCCCACTCCAGTTGGACGGAAACCTGAACCGTCCCGCGCACCCCCGCAACTCGCTCCGTACTCCCACAGCAGCAGACCGGCGGTCAATCGAGGCGAAAACGGCGAAGGCAGCGGGTTTTGATGGGCCGTGCTGGACTCGAACCAGCGACCTTGGGATTAAAAGTCCGCGCGGAACCGCTGCAACGAGCTGCAACGAACTGAAACTGCCTGCATCGAGCCCGTTCTGAGGCTGCAACGAACTGCAACAAGCTGCGACGAGCGGAGACAAGCCCGTACTCCATTCGGTACTCCCATCCGTCGTCGGGCCGGGCAACGAGGGGGTTCTTAGGGAGGCTTGCTTATCGAGTTCCTTCTTTGGTCTGGCCGATTGCGGCGATGGCAGTGCTCAGCATCGCAGCCTCCGCTTCGGACGCCAGGATGCGGCCGCAACATCTTCCTCGGCGATCTCGACTCGGTCAGCTCGCAACTCGACTTGGCCTTCGAGGCACTTCAGGTAAACCCGGACCGCTACATCCTGGCCCACGCCATTCGGGCTGCCGGCCTGGAGCGCTGCGCAGCGGGCCAGCCGGCAGCAGGCGTTCGCCTGCTTACCGCTGCCGAATGCCTCCTCCAGGAGCAGGGCTTCATCCTCGATCGATACGCGGTCGAGCGAACCTCCGAGATGCTCGACGCAGCTAAGGCAAAGCTCGGCGACGCCGCCTTACGACGAAGCCTCCGCCGCCGGGCGTGCCCTGTCGGAAAGCGAGGCTGTCGAGCTAGCCCGGTCGTCAGGGAACCCTCCCTAAGGCAACCGCCCTGCCGAGTCGCGGCGTCGGAAGCTCCGCGAGAACGTCATGGGCCGCACGCGGCCCATGGCGAAAGCGCGTGGAGGGCGAGCGTCCCTTCGGTTTCCTCGTCGCTCGTAGATGGGCCGTGGAGGACTCGAACCTCCGACCTTGGGATTTTCCCTGCTAGTGAGCTATTCCTCGAGAGGAATGGTTCGCGTTGCAGGGCGCCGATCGGGGGAACCCTGGAGGAGCCGGTGAACCTGTCGGCGGCGCCAGTCGGAGCGCGCAGCTCAACCCCACTCGTAGCGCAGGCGTGTCGATGCGGCCAGAGGCCGCGACGATCACTTTCCGCGCGACGTCTTCTTTTTCTTCGGCGTGACCGCCTTCCCGCTCGCGGCCGCCTGCTTCTGCTTCTTCTTCGCGGGCATTCAACCTCCCGGTTCTCGCGTTCTCGCGCTCGAACCGTCATGTAACCAGGATCAAGCGTGTCTGCCTAGTGGGGCTGCACCGGCCGGTGGTCGCACGCGACGCGGGACCGGCCAAATCGAGAGCAGCTCACGAGGTACGCAGGCACGGCAGCTGTCGGCCTCCACTTTGTCGGCCGCGGCGGGAACGTTCGCGGGTTCGATTCTCGCCGCCTCCACCTTTGGGCATCCATCGAGAGGCCGCCGCACCCCCGGCCGTCTCCGGGTTGGGCTCGGGGTCGAACCGGGGTGATTCCGGATAGGCACCGCGCCCTCGTTCCGCGACGGTGGATCCACACACGGAATCCCACCCGAAAGGAACGACACGATGACGACCTCTTCCGCACCAGACGAAGGCCGCGGGCTCGGAAAGACCCTCCTGACGGTGTTCGGCAGCATCGGAGCGCTCGCGGCGCTGGCGCTGCTCGTCGCCGCGACGGCGCTCGGGATCGCGCACACGCAGCGCGACGACGACGGCTTCTTCACGACCTCCACCGAGCGGCACTCGACCGGCTCGCACGCGCTGACCCACGAGGGCGTCCGCATCGGCGACGTCTCCGAGCTGCCCGGCTGGGTCGATGAGCGATTCGGCACCGTCCGGGTCCGGGCGACGAGCCCCGACGGCACGCCACTCTTCGTCGGCGTCGCGCGGACGGCCGAGGTCGAGCGCTACCTCGCGGGCGTCGCCCACGAGCAGGTGACGGACTTCGATGCCGACCGGTTCCGGACGCAGACGCGGGTCGCGGGCGGCGCTCCGCCGGGCGAACCCGGCGGCGAGGAGTTCTGGGCGGCTTCGGCGTCCGGCAGCGGCACGCAGACGCTCGACTGGGAGCTCGCCGAGGGCACGTGGTCGGTGGTGCTCATGAACGCCGACGGCTCGCGCAGCGTCGCCGCCGACGTCGAGCTCGGTGCCAGGGTCGGGCTCCTCCCCGCCGCTGCACTGATCGTCCTGGTCCTGGCCCTGCTGATCGGCGCGGGAAGCGTGGCCATGCTCGTCTTCGGCCTCGGGCGGCCGGGAGCCGGGGGCGGCGCGGCGGCCCGCGTCGCGCCGGTGTCGCCCGGCGCGTACCCGGTCGCGCTCGAGGCACGGCTGGACGAGTCGCTCTCGCGCTGGCGCTGGCTCGTGAAGTGGCTGCTCGCGATCCCGCACTACGTCGTGCTGGCGTTCCTCTGGGCCGCGTTCGTCGTCCTGACGGTGGTCGCGTTCTTCGGGATCCTCGTCACCGGCCGCTACCCGCGCTCACTGTTCGACTTCAACGTGGGCGTGCTGCGCTGGTCGTGGCGGGTCGCCTACTACGCGTTCACGCTCGGCACCGACCGCTACCCGCCCTTCTCGCTCGGGCCCGAGCCCGACTACCCCGCGACGCTCGACGTCCCGTACCCGGAGCGGCTGTCGCGCAGGCTCGTGCTCGTCAAGAGCTGGCTGCTCGCCCTGCCGCACCTGGTGATCGTCGGCATCTTCAGCGGGAGCGTGCTCTGGAGCTCGACCGACTGGCCCGGCCTCACCGCGATCCTCGCGCTCGTCGCCGGCGTCGTGCTCCTCTTCACGGCCCGCTATCCGCGGGACGTCTTCGACCTGCTCGTCGGCCTCAACCGCTGGTCGTGGCGCGTGGTCGCGTACGTGGCGCTGATGCGCGACGAGTACCCGCCGTTCCGGCTGGCGCGCTGACCGGATCGCGGAGGATGCTGCACGCATGAGCCCAGGCTCCACCGGCACGATCGAGGCGAGGCAGCTCCGCCGCAGCCGCTCGGACAGGACACTGGCCGGCGTCTGCGGCGGGCTGGCCGCCTACTTCGAGATCCACCCGGCCGTCTTCCGCGTCGCCTTCGTCGTGCTCACGCTGATGGGCGGCGCCGGGATCCCGATCTACCTCGCGGCGGCGCTCGTGATGCCGGACGAGGGGAAGGAGGACTCGTTCGCGGCCGCGGCGCTGCGCCGCCGGCGCCACCGTCCGTGGCTCCTGATCGCGCTCGGCCTGGTGGCGGTCGTCGCTGCTCGCGGCTGCTCTCGGAGCTCGCCGGTCTGGCGGGCGGGGGACGCGTGGGCTCTTCCTGCTCGTCGCCGGCGCCCTCGTCCTCTGGCTCATCTGGTTTGCGGTCGCGGGCGCCCGCTCGGGGCTGGCTGCGCGGGCTCGGGATCGTCGGTCGCGTCGGTCGCCGTCCTGCTGCTCGTGCTCGTGGCGGCTTTCCTCGCTACGTTCGACGTCCATCTCGGCGACGGGGTCGACGAGCGCACGTTCGCGCCAGCGAGCGTGGACGACCTCCGGGGCGAGTACGTGCTCGGGATCGGCGAGCTCGTCCTCGACCTGCGGGCGCGTCGAGTTCCCGCTCGGCGAGACCCGGCTAGACGTGCGCGTCGACGCCGGGCAGGATCCGCGTGCTCCTCCCCGAGGACGTCGCCCGTGCGGGCCAGCGCCGACGCGAAGCTCGGCGAGATCGACCTGCTCGGCCGGCGCGTCGAGGGCTGGGAGGTCGAGCGAGCAGGTCAGACGAGACCGGCACTGCGCGTGCTCGTCCTCGACGCGAGCGTCGGGATCGGCGAGATCGAGATCGAGCGGGGCCTACGATGAGCGCGATGGCGCTGCCCCGGTTCGCGCTCGACACCGACCGGCGGGCGCTCGCCGGGCGTCTGCGCGGGGATCGCGCGCGCCCTCGGCGTCGACGTGACGCTCGTCCGCCTCGTCTTCGCCGTGCTCGCGCTCGCGGGCGGGGCCGGGATCCTCCTCTACCTCGCGCTCTGGGCGTACGCGCGCGCCCGGCGCGGTCTGGCTGACCGTCCTCCTCGCCTTCGTCTCCGGCGCGCTCGTGCTGGGCGCCGTCGGCTTCTCCGGGAGCGGCATCTTTGGGATCGCGCTCGTCGTCGTCGGCCTCTGGGTCGCGCTGCGCGCGCGGCCGCAGCCTCCGCCCGGACGCGCCGGTGTCCTACTGGGGCCTCGGTCTCGCGGCCGTCGGCGTCGCGATCGCCGTCCCCGGCGGCACGCCGACGCTGCTCGCGCCGGGCGCCGTGGCCGCTGCGCTCGCCCTCGTCGTCGGCCCCTGGCTCTGGCGGCTCGTCGCGCGACCGCGACGCCGAGCGGGCGGCGCGGGTGCGGAGCGAGGAGCGCTGCGGAGGTGGCGGCGCGCGTCCACGACTCGGTGCTCCAGACGCCTCGCGCTCATCCAGCGGCACGCGCAGGAGCCGCAGCGCGTCGCCGCGCTCGCGCGCCGCCAGGAGCGCGAGCTCCGCGGCTGGCTCTACGGCGACCTCCCGCTCGGAAACGGCGCCGCCTCGCTCGGCGCCGCGCTCTCGACGGCGGCGGCGGACGTCGAGGAGGTGCACGGCGTCCGCGTCGAGCTCGCGAGCGCGGGCGACTGCCCGGTCGACGACAGCGTCGAGGCGGTCGTGCTCGCCGCGCGCGAGGCGATGACGAACGCCGCGAAGTTCGCCGGCGTCGACGAGATCGACGTCTACGCCGAGGTGACCGACGACGCCGTCGCGGTCTTCGTCCGCGACCGCGGCGCGGGCTTCGACCGCGCGTCCGTGCCGGCCGACCGGCGCGGCCTCGTCGAGTCGATCGAGGGGCGCCTCGAGCGCGCCGGCGGCGAGGCGACGATCGCGAGCGCGCCCGGCGAGGGCACCGAGGTCGAGCTCCGCCTCCCGAGGAGCGCACGTGAAGCCGCGGATCGTCCTCGTCGACGACCACGCGCTCTTCCTCGCGGGCGTGCGCGCGGAGCTCGGTGACGCGGTCGACGTCGTCGGCACCGCGGGCAGCGTGGCCGACGCAGTCCCGCTGATCAAGGAGCTCGACCCGGACGTCGTCCTGCTCGACGTCCACCTCCCGGACGGCGGCGGCGACGCGGTCATCAACGCCGTCGCGCCCGACCGGCCCGGCGTCCGCTTCCTCGCGCTCTCCGTCTCCGACGCCGCGGAGGACGTGATCGGCGTCATCCGCGCGGGCGCGCGCGGCTACGTGACCAAGACGATCTCCGGCGAGGAGCTGGCGCAGGCGATCGAGCGCGTCCGCTCGGGCGACGCCGTCTTCTCGCCGCGGCTCGCGGGCTTCGTCCTCGACGCCTTCCGCGCCGGCGAGCGCGTCGGCGGCGACGCCGAGCTGAACGAGCTCACACCGCGCGAGCGCGAGGTGCTGCAGCTGATCGCGCGCGGCTACATGTACAAGGAGATCGCCGCACGGCTGCACCTGTCCGTCAAGACCATCGAGAGCCACGTCTCGAACGTCCTGCGCAAGCTCCAGCTCTCGACGCGGCACGAGCTGACGCGCTGGGCGACCCAGCACCGGCTCGTCTAGAGCTGGGCGATGCGGATGAGAACGGCCCGCGCAACCCGGCCAAGCGGGCCGTGAGGAGAGCGGCCGCGTCCTTGAGTTCGGTCGCCGGCTCGACGGTGACGACGTCGACGGACATGGCGTCTGCAACCTTCATGGTGGCCTCGACATTCTCGCGCGTCGGGCCGTGCCTGTCATCTCCGGCTCTAGTAGGCGCGCCGCCACGTGAGCGCCGCCCGTTGCGCAAGATCAGCGCGGACGCGTCAATTCGCCAGGCACAAACGGGACTCTCAATCCCGCTCAGTGCAACGGGATTGACCCCCTGGTGATCGTCGTCAGCAGTCCCCGCTGCAGCGGAAGTGTTAGGCCTCGGCCGGCAAATTGTTAGTGATACGAACATGTCCTAACTGGCGCCGTAGTGGCCCGTCTTAGAGGTCGATCCTGCACTTGACCGCGACGGTGCAGGCATCCGGTTTCGTCCATCGCAGGGGTCTCTTGGCGCGTGTGGGCAGCTGGGCCGGTGCAGAGCCGTCGGGGTCAGGAGAGGGCAGGGGCAAAGACGTATCGATCGGAGGGATCATGCGTAAGCGTTCAGCGCTGCTCGGTCTCGGTGTGCTCGCCATTGCGGCGACGCTCGTGGTCGGGCCGGCCACTGCCGGTTCGCCGCAGTCGGCCCAGGCGGACGTGGTCGTGTTCATTCACGACCAGGAGCCGCCGAACCTGCAAGGCCCGTGGGTCGGGAACAACCTGTACGCCACGAGCCTCGTGCTCAACAACATCTTCTACGGCGGCCAGATCCGCGACTCCTCGGGCGCTCTTACGCCGCGGCTGTTCACGGGCAAGCCGAAGATCCTCAAGCGCAGCCCGCTGACGGTTCGCGCGACGTACAAGGCGTCGGCGAAGTGGAGCGACGGCAAGCCCGTCACCGCGAAGGACATGCGCGCGACCTGGCGGGTCTTCGTCAACCCGAAGAACAACGTCATCAGCCGCACCGGCTGGGAGGACGTCCGCTCGATCGCCGGTAACGGCAAGGTCGCGACGATCACCTTCAAGAAGGTGTACGCGGACTGGGAGGCCCTCATCTCGAGCGGCGTCTATCCCGCGCACGTGATCGCCGGCAAGGACATGAACCAGATGTTCCTGACCTCGGCGAATCCGTCGTCGGGCCCGTGGGTCTTCGACAGCTGGCAGAAGGGCACGCAGCTGACCGTGCGCCGCAACCCCAGCTACAACGCCGGCCCGAAGATGAAGCTGAAGCGGGTCGTGTTCCGCTACATCCTCGACACCAACGCGCGCTTCCAGGCCATGAAGGCGAACGAGGGCCAGGTCATGGAGCCGCAGCCGCAACTCCAGATCGCCGACTTCCTCCGCGACAACAACTTCCGGGTCGGTCGGAAGATCGGTTTCGCGTGGGAGCACATCGACATCCAGTTCGGCGACAAGGGTCATCCGGCCCTGAAGCGCAAGTTCATCCGTGAGGCGCTCATCCGCGGCATGAACCGCAACCAGGTCGCCGAGGCTCTCTACGGCACGATCGCTCCGGGCCTGAAGCCGGTCCAGAGCCACATCTACAAGCCGTTCGAGAAGTACTACAAGACGCCGTTCGCGCGCTACGCTTCAACCAGACCCGCGCGCTGAACATGCTCAAGAACAACGGCTGCACCGGCGGCCCCGATCGCCCCACCGCGGGAACAGCAACATCTTCTCGTGCCCGGGCGTCGGCAAGCTGTCCTTCCGCTTCTCGACCACGACGGGCAACCAGCTCCGCGCCCTGACGTTCGAGATCATCCAGCGGCAGCTGAAGTCGATCGGCATCGAGCTCGTGGCCCGCTTCCAGGTCGCCGGCACGCTCTTCGGGACGACGCTCCCCTCGAGCGACTGGGACCTGATCATGTTCACGTACGTCGGCAGCCCAAGCTCGCCGATCTCGGCCGTGGACATCTGGGGCTGCGGTGGTGACCAGAACTACATGAACTACTGCAACCGCAACCTGACGCGGCTCGGCAACAGGGTGAAGACCTCCCTGAACGAGGCCGATCGCGCCCGGCTGTGGAACGAGGCCGAGCAGAAGTACATGGCGGCCGACATCCCGTCGATCCCCGTGTACGCGCGGCCTGTGTTCGTGATTCGCCGCAACACGGTCAAGGGCCCCGTCGTCAACCCGACGACCGAGGGCAGCCCGTGGAACGTCAGCGCCTGGGCCGCCTAGAACCGCTCCAGCACTGACAGCAGGAAGTCCCGCCCCCTCTGGTGCCCCGGGGGCGGGACTTCTCTGCGCTCGACGTTTCGGCGTGGCCGAGAGCGGCTCCCGTCGGCGCCGGGTGTGCAACTTGCCATCGGCGCGGTAGCCAGGGCAGCTCCACCGCCCGTTCTATGACAGGGATTTGCAATCCCCGCGCGCCGGTGAAGCAATTTGGCGGCCTCAGCGAACCACGGCGACTCACTCCGTACTCTCACGAGTGGCATATCGGCGGGTCGGTACGCCAAACAACGCCGAATAGCAGGAAGATCCAGGTGGGCCGTGCTGGACTCGAACCAGCGACCTTGGGATTAAAAGTCCCCTGCTCTACCGACTGAGCTAACGGCCCGACCGTATTGAAGCGGCCGCCGGCGGACGCGGAGGCCGGACGCGGTCAGCGGCGGCGCTTCGACGGCATCAGGAGCGTCATCGACACCCGTCTGGCCGGGCCGGCGCCGGCGTCGTCTCGGAGGGTGACGAGCGCCAGTGCGCCGAGGCGTCGCGCCTTGATGAGCGCGTTCCGCGCGGGCGCCGAGAGCTGAACCGAGACCGTCGCCGTCTTGCCGGAACGCGCCGTGTACGAGACCCGCCCGATCACCATGCGGCCGCGGCCTGCCGAGGAGAGCGCACGCCGTGACGCGTCGAGTGTCAGCACTCCGCGGCAGCGCCCCTGCGCCCTCACGCACCGGAGCTTCGCGACGATGATCGTCCTCGTCAGTGTCGCCGTCGTCGTGAGCAGTGAGACGGCCGGTAGCGACCGAGGCCGTTCCACGAGCTGCGCCGTCCGGAAGGTGTGGTCGGCCCCCTCGACGAGGCTGCCGTCCCGCAGAGCCACCAGCCGGTAGTGGTAGGTCGTGCCGGGACTGAGCTCGGTGAGCTGCTCGGTGACCTGTTGGGAGGCGGGGCTCGTTAGCGATCGGGCCGGCGTGGAGGAGCCGTACGCCGTTGTCGGTCCGAACTCGAACCAGTAGCCGGTCTCCCGAGCGTGCGTCGTGAGCAACCCGGCAACGCTCGCGGTGCTCGCTCCGACGTCGGACGCCGCGAGCGTCTCCGCCAGTGGCGCCGGGACGCCCGTAACGAACGTCTGCCGGCTGCCGTAGGCCGTCCCGGTGGCGTTGCGCGCGACCGCGCGGTAGTGGTAGAGGGTGCCGAGAGCGAGGCCGCTCACTGCCGCCGCGACCGGCTGTCCCGGCCCGCCGGCGGGAAGGTTGACCGGGGCGGTGCTGAGCCCGTAGTCGCCCGTTGGCCCGTACTCGAACCAGACCGCGGTCGGCTTCTGGCTTGTGTCGGCGACACCGTGGAGCGTCGCCGAGGCGGGGGTGACCGCGGACGCGGACGAGGTCGTCACTGCGGGCGGCGCATCGTCGTCGGCGATGACGGCGGCGCCGACGCCGCCGGTCGCCGAGATGCTCGCGTTCCTCGGGGTGAGCAGCGCGACCGTGAAGCGCTCCTCGTCCTCGTCGATAGTGTCGCCGGCGACGGCCACCTCGATCCGGTGCGTGAGCTGAACGGCGAACGTGTTGGGGTCGGGAGGCGACATGACGACGAGGCCGCCCGTCTGCGCAAAGTCCGAGGGGGCGGCCGCGGTGCCGGGGACGGTGACCCACTGGACGGAGGCCCCGCAGAAGTCACCGTCGGTCGCACAGAGCTCGGTCGGGTTGGAGAAGGTGACGGTGAAGGAGGCGAGAACGGTGCCGTCATCCCCTTCGGTCACCTGGGCGTTGCCGATGGCGACGGTGGGCGCCAGGTCGTCGTCCTGGATCACACCAACCCCCGTACGCCGCCCCAGGACACCCTCGCCGCCCTCGGGGATGGCGAGGCCGACGCAGAAATGCTCCGGGCCCTCGGCCACGCGGTCAGGGAAGGTCTGCACGCTGAGGCTGGTGCCGGTCGAGCCGGGCAGGACCACGCGCTGGCCCCCGACGTGCTCGAAGTCCACGATCTGGAACGCCGGCGGGCTCGCGTGCGCGCACTCCGTGCCGGAGGCAACGGCGTAGTTGGCGCTGATCGGCACGCCTGAGGTGACCGGCGTGCACCCGGGGCTCAGGTTGCTCGTGCCTGGTACGCAGAGCGTGATGTCGAATCTGGCGACGCCGCCCTCGACGACCGTGACGTCGGACAGGGAGACCTCCGGCGGCTGGTCGTCGTTTCGGATCGTCCCGGTCGCGGCCGTACGGGCGAGCGTGATGTTGACCGGCGCGGACAACGCCACGGTGAACTCCTCGTCGCGCTCGAAGGAGACATCGCCCTTGACCGTGATCCCGACCGTGCCGCTCTTGCCGCCTGCGGGGATCGTCAGCACGCCCGCGGCCGTCGCGTAGTCGGACGGCGCAGACGCGGTCCCGTCCGCGGTGGCGAACGCCGCACTCGCCTGGAGCCCGCTTGAAACAGCCGCGTCCGCGGCACAGCCGCCGGCGCCCGTCCCGGGCGGGCAGAGCCTGACGGAGAACACCATGACCTGACTGCCGCTGTTCCCCTCCGTTACCGCGGCGCTCTCGATCCAGAGGGCCGGCGGCTGGTCGTCGTCCCGGATCGTCGCGGATGCGTTGCCGTCCCCGATGGTCGCGTTCGTGGGACTCGAGAGCATGAGCGAAAAGGTCTCGTCCGCCTCGTCGAGTGCGTCGCGGACGACGACGACCTGAACCTGCTTGGTCGCTTCCCCCCTGGCGAAGGTCAGTGTTCCGGAGGCGGCGGTGAAGTCGCCGGGCGCCGCGGCAGTGCCGTTCTGGGTTGCGTACTGCACCGAAGCAGTTCGCCCGCTCACGGGCGCGAGCGTGACGGTGAAAGTGACAGTGGTCGTGCCGCTGCCGGTGCCCTCGCTGACGGCGACGGGGTCGGCAACGCCGAAGCTCGGGAGCGGATCGTTGTCGAGGATCGTCTTGCGTGCGGTCGCGGTGGCGATGGTCGCGCGGGTCGCGCCGGTCAGCCGCAGGAGGAACGTCTCGTCGTCCTCGTCCAGCGCGTCGCCCCTGACGACCACGCTCACGGTCTTGACCGTTTCGCCGGAGGTGAAGGTGAGCGCGCCTGACGTCGCGGTGAAGTCCTCCCCTGCAATCGCCGTCTCGGCGTCGCTGGCGTACTGGACGGTGACCGTCTGCGAGCTCGTCGCCGAAAGGCGCACCGTGAACGAGGTCGTCGCCGTCTCGCCCGAGTCCGGCTCGGCGACCGACGGGGTGGCGGGCGTTACGGTCACCGCGGGTACACCGGTCGTGACTGTCAGGTCCTGGCCGGTGCTGGTGCCGGCGGCGCTGGTCGCCACGAGCCGGTAGTGGTAGGTCGTGTCCGCCTGAAGGCTCGCGAGTGGTGCGTTCGTCGCGACTGGGCTCGTGCCGGCCGGGATGATCTGGTTCGTGGTCTGGCTGCCGTAGCTCGTGGTGGTGCCGTAGTCGAAGCGGACGGTGGTCTGTTTTCCGTTCGGGTTCGCCTGGCCGTTGAGGGTTGCTCCGGTCTCTGTGATCGCACTGGCGGGCAGGGTGGTAGCGGTGGGGGTGGTGTCGTCGTCGGCGATCGTGATCGTGGTGGTGCCGGCGGCGATCGTGGCGTTGAGGGGGTTGCTGAGGCCGAGGGTGAAGGTCTCGTTGTTCTCGTCGAGGTGGTCGCCGAGGATGCCGACGCTGATCTGCTTGCTGGTCTGGCCTGGGCTGTAGATGAGCGTGCCGCTGGCTGCGAGAAAGTCTTGCCCGGCGACGGCGCTCCCGTTCGCGGTGGCGTAGTCGACGCGAACGGTCTTGCTCGCGGCGGCGGAGAGGACGATGGTGAAGGCGAGGTTTGCTGTGCCGGTGTCCCCTTCGGGTGCGGTGACGCTTGCCGGTGAGAGGGCGAGGCCGGGGCGCCCGGTGGTGAACGTCACGTCCGCGCCGGTCGCGGTGCCGGCCGGCGCTGGTCGCCACGAGCCGGTAGTGGTAGGTCGTGTCCGCCTGAAGGCTCGCGAGTGGTGCGTTCGTCGCGACTGGGCTCGTGCCGGCCGGGATGATCTGGTTCGTGGTCTGGCTGCCGTAGCTCGTGGTGGTGCCGTAGTCGAAGCGGACGGTGGTCTGTTTTCCGTTCGGGTTCGCCTGGCCGTTGAGGGTTGCTCCGGTCTCTGTGATCGCACTGGCGGGCAGGGTGGTAGCGGTGGGGGTGGTGTCGTCGTCGGCGATCGTGATCGTGGTGGTGCCGGCGGCGATCGTGGCGTTGAGGGGGTTGCTGAGGCCGAGGGTGAAGGTCTCGTTGTTCTCGTCGAGGTGGTCGCCGAGGATGCCGACGCTGATCTGCTTGCTGGTCTGGCCTGGGCTGTAGATGAGCGTGCCGCTGGCTGCGAGAAAGTCTTGCCCGGCGACGGCGCTCCCGTTCGCGGTGGCGTAGTCGACGCGAACGGTCTTGCTGGAGGCGGCGGAGAGGACGATGGTGAAGGCGAGGTTTGCTGTGCCGGTGTCCCCCTCGGGTGCGGTGACGCTTGCCGGTGAGAGGGCGAGGCCGGGGCGCCCGGTGGTGAACGTCACGTCCGCGCCGGTGCCCGTGCCTGCCGAGCTGGTGGCCACGAGTCGGTAGTGGTAGGTGGTGTCGGCCTCGAGCCCGCCGATGCTCGCGCTGACGGGGACAGGCGTACTTCCGCTGCCTGCGTTCGCCGCCGGTGTCGTCGATCCGTACGCCGTCGTCGTTCCGTACTCGAAGCGGTACGTCGTCGGCCAGCCGTTCGCCGTCACCGAGCCCCTCAGCGTGGCTGACGTGAGACCGACGGCGGTTGCGTCGGCGGTCGTCGCGTCCGGTGCCACCGGCGTGGCCGCAAAGTCCACGTTCTCGCGGTCGTAGACGAGACCGGCGACCGAGCGGCTCGACGGCCCGAAGGTGTAGCCCGCCTTGGTCGGCGTCACCGTGTAGTCGCCACCGGCCGCCAGACCGGTGAAGGCGTACGTGCCGTCCGCGGCCGTCGATGTCGTCGCGGCCGCGTCACCCGCGAGCTGCACCGTCACGCCCCCGAGGCCGGTCTGGCTGGCGCGCACGGCGCCGCGAATGGCGGGACACGGCCCGTAGTGCGCGGTCAGCGTTCCCGAGGCGCTCGACCCGGCTGCCCAGACGTCGTCGGGCCCGAGAGCCTGGACGCCGTGGAAGGCGGTGCCGGCGCCGCCGTGGGTCTCGACCGTCTCCCATGTCGCCCCGTCCCAGTGCAGCGAGAGCGCCGCCGACGGAGCGCTCGTCTGGCCGACTGCCCAGATGTCGTCGGCGGCGAGCGCGGAGACCGCGCTCAGTCGACCGCCGGCCGGAGCGGGGCCGGCCGCCGTCCAGTCCGTGCCGTCCCAGTGCAGGACGAGCGGTGTGACGCCCGTCTCCGTGGTCGTGACCCCGACGGCGACGACGTCATCTGCGCCGACGGCATCGACCCCGAGCAGCTCGTGGTCGCCCGGCCCCGGGGTCGGGATGCGTCGCCGTCCAGCTCGTCCCGTTCCAGCGCAGCACGAGCGGCTGCTTGCCACCGGTTTCGGTCGTTGTCGTCCCGACGGCGACGAGGTCGGAGCTCGAGACCGCCGTCACTCCGCTCAGCTCGTGGTCGCCGGCGCCGGCATCCGGGTGCGTGGCCGTCCAGTCGGTGCCGTTCCAGCGCAGGACGAGGGGTGAGGTGCCGTCGGCGTCCGTCGTCGAGCCGACCGCGACGACGTCGCTGCCCGACACGGCTGCGACGGCGAGCAGACGGTGGTCGCCTTGGCCGGCCGGAGGGTTGGCGGCGGCCCAGGTGGAACCGCCCCAGCGCAGCACGAGCGGCAGCTGCGAGCCATCGGCGGCTTCGGTGGTGCCGACGGCCACGGCGTCGGAGGCTGAGATCGCAGCGACGCCGTTGAGACGAGACGCTCCTGCCGCGGCGCCGGCTGGAGTCGAGCCCGTCCACGCCGTGCCGTTCCAGGCAGCGACCAGGGGCACGTCGGCTCCGCTTGCGCCGACGGAGCTGCCCACGGCCCAGGCGCGTGATCGCGAGACCGCGCTCAGTGCCGAGAGCTGGTTCGCGTTCGCGCCGGGGTTCGGCGATGCAATCGTCGTCCAGTCCGGCGCCGCGCACCCGCTCGGCTCGGCCGCAGTCTCGGACGGCGCGGCTGCCGACAGGGACGGCACGACGAGCAGCACGGGCACAGCAAGCTGCGCGAGACGTCGCGCCAGCAACCTCAGGCCGCATGCCTGTGCAGATCCCACCACCCCTGCGAGGCCTCCCCCGCGAGAAAACCGAAGGCAGTCTCGCACCGAGCCGACCCGATCTCAAGTCGGCGTCGCTCTCGCGGTGTCGGGCCCGCGTGGTTGTGGTGAGCGGAGCTGGGGGCTAGCCGCCCGGGATGCCCGTTGTCGCCGCGGGCACGACCTGCTCGACCGCTTCTGCCACCGCCGGCGGCGCGTCGGTCACGCCCCCCACTGCGGCCGGCAGCGACTCGGCAACCTCGCTCGCGCGCTCGATCGGCTGCCGGGGCGGCGGGACCGGGACGATCGGCCGCGGAATGCTCCCGAGCGGGGGTTTCGGTGTGTTGACCTGCGGTGGCTCCACCCGAGGCGGTGTAACGCTGGGCGGGGTCACGATCGGTGGGGTCACGACCGGCGGCGTGACCACCGGCGGAGTGACCACCGGCGGAGTGACCACCGGGGGCGTTACTCCACCCGTGGGCGGAGGCGTCGTCGTGCCGCCCGGCGAGGAAGGCACCGGCGTGCGAGTCGGCGGGATCTGCGAGCGCCTGGTCGGCTTCGGTCCGCTGCCTGGCTCGGCGCCGTTTCGGGCGCCGGCGAATGGGGCGGCCGGTGCGAGCGCGCGGGCGCCGTCGTCGGCGTCGGCTCGCGGCCGCGAGACGCGCCGCGGCGAGGCCGGCGAGCCGGTTGCGGGCGCGTCGATGCGCTCGATCTCGACCGGGGCAGGAGTCGTCCCGCCGCCGATGACATTCTCGAGCGCGCCGGGCCCGACGAGCAGTATCGGTGTGGCCACCGAGACCGCCAGCGTTGCGAGCACGGCGAGCGTCCGCATATGGACGTAAGGGCGCCTCATGGTCGTCCTCTGCGCCGCCGACAGAGTAGTCACATGGTAGATCCGGGCCCGCAGCCTCCTCATCCCCCATCCGGGGGGGTGAGCGCTCCCCTCGGGCGGGTGGGTCGTGGTCCGACGGTCGCTCAGATCGCCTTCATGCTGGCCCTGCTGATCCCCGGTCTGGCCGGTACGTGGGCCTTCGCCGAGCTGGCAGCCCGGCGCGAGGTCGCGCGCGTCGACGCGCGTCTGCGCTCCTCGCTGGGTGCGGCGATCGACGAGTACGGCGACGTCCTCGACGAGGCCCAGCGGCGCGCGCGTGCCCTTGCATCGGCGCCCGCTGTCCAGGAAGCGCTCGCCGACGCCGACCGCCCCGACCTCGCGCGTCTCCAACGCCGGCACCCCGGGGTCCGCCTGCTGACGCACGAGCAGGGGACACCCGCAGCGGACGCGCTCCGCACGGTCGACGTCTACGCGGGCGGGCAGCGAGTCGGACGAGTCGTCGTGCCGATCAGGATCGACGACGAGCTGCTCGGGCGCCTGCGGCGCCGCGCCGCGCTCGGGCCGAACGACCGCATCACGCTCGTGCGCGAGCTCGACGTCCTCCCGGGCGTGAGCCGGCCCTCGTACATCACGCTCGGCGGTACCGAGTACCGGGCGCTCGCAACCGCGCTCCGACGCAGCGACCCGCGCATCACCCTGGCCGTGCTGCGCGACCGGGGTGCGGTCGAAGCGGCGGCGGCGGACGTTCGCAACCGGATCCTCGCCGTCGGCGGCGTCGCGCTCGCCTGCGTGGCGACCCTCGCCTACCTCTTTGCCCCGGCGCTCGCGCGAACTCGGCTGCGCCGGCGCCAGCGCGCGCAGGCGGAGCGTGTGCTCAGCCTGCTCTCCGACGGCGTCCTGGAGGTGGACGACGACGGCGTGGTCACCTACATCAATCCGGCGGCGGCAGCGCTCGCCGGCGTGGATTCCGACGACGTCCTCGGCCGGCCCGCCGGCGCCGCGATGCCGGGCTGGCAGGAGATCCAGGCGGCGACCTCGCCGGGCGAGAGCTCCGCCGTCCCGATCGAGCTCGGTGGTCGCGAGCACTGGTTGTCGGTCGCCGCGGTCGCCGCCGACGGCGGCACCGTCTACGCCTTCCGTGACGTCACAAGGGAGCGCCGGCTCGAGGAGATGCGCGCCGAGCTCATCGCCACCGTCTCACACGAGCTGCGCACGCCCCTCGCGGCGGTCTACGGCGCGGCGATGACGCTTCAGCGGGCGACGAACGTCGACGAGGCGACCCGCCAGCAGCTGATCGGTGTCGTGGGCAACCAGGCCGACCGGCTGGCCCGCATCGTCGACGACATCCTCACTGCGAGCCGGGCCGCCGTCGAGGCCGACGAGGAGAGCGCCGCGCCCGTCGACGCGCGCGCGGTGGCGGAGACTGCCGTGCACGACGCCGCCGAACGCACGGGGCGCCCGATCGAGCTCGATGCCGACGACGAGCCGCTGGTCGCGCTCGGACGTGAGGATGACGTCCGCCGGGTGCTCGGCAACCTGATCGACAACGCCGTCAAGTACTCGCCCGCCGGGACGCCGGTGCACGTGCGGCTCGAGCGGGAGAACGGCTCAGTACGCCTGGTGGTCAGCGACCACGGCGTGGGCATCCCGCGGGACGAGCAGGAGCGCATCTTCGAGCGCTTCTACCGGCTCGATCCCGGGCATGGCCTCCGGCGTCGGCGGCACCGGCCTCGGCCTGTACATCGCCCGCCGACTGGCGGAGCAGATGGGCGGCCACGTGACGGTCAGCTCCTCGCCGGGCGAAGGCGCCGACTTCTCTCTCGTGCTCCGCTCGGCCTGAGCCGGAAGGCCGCAGGGCCGCCAGTATCCTGGCTCGTGGGCCCCCATCGACTAGCGGCCCAGGTCACGGCCCTTTCAAGGCCGTAGCGCGGGTTCGAATCCCGCTGGGGGCACTTCGGCATTGGGCGATAACCCGGAAGCGCCCCACGAGAGGTCGCGGACGGTCTCCATCGCCTTCGCCTTGTTCAAATGGCGGAGCGTACGGGCGCAAGTCAGGAACGGCTGCGCGCCACCGGGTGTAGTCATCATGACGGTGGTGAAACTGGCCCGAGGTCCCTGCCTGGCCGCCACCGTCGCGGCATTCGGAGCGCTGCTTGTCACGCCCGTCTCGACGGGCAGCGAGTCTGCAACCAGGCTGATCGACCGCACGGTTGTCTGTCAGATGCCAGGTGAGGGGTTCCCCGATGTCACCCGGTTCATGACCGTCTCCGCCCTTGGGCCCCCGCCCTTGTTGTTCGTCTCAAACGGGCCGAGCTACGACGTGCGGGTGCAGCTGCGAACCCGAGCCAGCGGACGGGAGCCCACGGGCGCAGCGACGCTAAATCGCGACGCGTGCACCGCGAGCACGCGTCACGTCCTCTTCTCGACACGGGGACTCCGGCGCCCCCGGGGCCGGTCGTCGATGTGCAACGTCCCCGCGACCGTTCTTGTCCGCTTCCGGGCGCGCTTCGCTCGTCCCACGGGCTGGGTGCGCGATCGCAACACGCCCTCACTGATCCACGCGAAGGGAACCATCAGCACCGGCAGCGCGATGGTGACGACGCTCAGCGGCCGGGCCGTCGCGTTCGCATCGGTCACGTCGACCAGGTCGACGCTCTTCACGAGTCGCTCGCTGTGCCACTGACACGGGCCGATGTGACGGCCTGCGAGGCGCCCGGCACTCGCGACGTAGATACGCGGCTTGCCTCGCCCCCACGACTCAGGCGAAGTCGCCCGGCGCGAAAGAGAAGACGTGCGCGTCGTAGGCCTGCTCGCGCCAGCGGATCTTGTTGCGCAGCAAGCCCTCGAAGTGGGCGCCGGACTTTCGAGCCGCCCTCTGACTCGCCACGTTGTGCTCCGAGATGAAGATCTCGACCCGCTGGAGGCCCAGCGTCTCGATCGCCCAGCGTGAGACGAGGCGGGCCGCCTCGCTTGCGACGCCGCGTCTCGTCGCTGACGTTCGGACCCAGTACTGGAGGTTTGCCGACGTCGTCTTGGCGTCGACGGTGAGCCCGGCCGATCCGAGGAAGGTCCCGTCCGCAGCAAAGATCGAGAGCTCGTAGTGCTCACCTCGCTCCCACGCCTCAGCGGCCCACGTCGCCCACGAGGCGAATGACTCGACGGTCATCCCTCGACTGAACCACGGGACGGTCGTCTCGAGCTCCGCCGCAGACTCGACCGCTGCAGCGTGCATGTTCGTCACGTCGTCGACGGAGAGCCGGCGAAGGCGAATGGATTCGCCCTCGAGCTCCGTCGCCGTGTCGGGAGTCACGTTGAGTCGCGTTCTATCAACGAGTGTCGCAAGGCGGGCCGGGCGCAGGCTGCGTCGCGAGTAACGTCTCCCGCGATGCACCTGCTCGACTCGATACGAGCGGCGGCGAGCCGCGTAACCGCGCGCCTGGCGCTCGTCGGCGCGGACCCTCAGGACGACGAGGACCTGCGCGCTCGCAAGGCGCTGCTCGTCCTGATCTCGGTCCTGATCCTGCCGATCGCGGCCCTGTGGGGCGCGCTGTATCTCGCCTTCGGATCGCCGGTCGGCGTCGTGCCGCTCGTGTACTTCGTGATCCTTCTCGGCGCGATCGTCGTGTTCTCGCGCACGCGCGACTTCGCCCGGTTCCTGCGGGTCGGCCAGGTCGACATCCTGTTCGCCCCGACGCTGTCGATGATCCCGCTCGGCGGCTTCCTCGACGCCGGGGGCGTCGGCCTGTGGGGCATCCTCGCCCCGCTCGGCGCCTTGGTCTTCAGCGACGTCAGGTCGGCTGCGCGCTGGTTCGTCGCGTGGGTCGTCGTGTTCCTCGGCTCCGGGCTCGCGGGCGAGATCATCGGCCCGGTGTGGGATCCGCTGCCGCTGTGGTTTACGAGCACGATGCTGGCGCTGAACATCGCGGTCGGCGGGGCCATGGTCTTCACGCTGCTCGCGGTGTTCGCCAAGCAGCGCCGCGACGCGCTGGACGCGCTCCGGCTCGAGCAGGAGAAGGCGGAGAACCTCCTGCTCAACATCCTGCCGCGCTCCATCGCCGACCGGCTCAAAGCCGAGGCCCAGCCGATTGCCGACCACTTCGCGGCGGCCTCGATCCTGTTCGCCGACGTCGTCGACTTCACGCCCTGGTCGGAGCGGCGTGAAGCCACCGAGGTGGTCGGCTGCCTCGACCGCCTGTTCAGCCACTTCGACGAGCTCGCGGAGCGCCACGGGCTCGAGAAGATCAAGACCATCGGCGACTGCTACATGGTCGCTGCCGGCGTCCCGATTCCGCGGCCCGACCATGCTCGCGCGCTGGCGCTCATGGCGCTCGACATACTCGAGGACGTCCGCTCGAGCGACGACGTCGCGCAGCTCGGCCTCGAGCTCCGAGTCGGCATCAACTCGGGGCCGGTGGTGGCCGGCGTGATCGGCCGGAAGCGCTTCCTCTACGACCTGTGGGGTGATGCGGTGAACACGGCAAGCCGCATGGAGTCCCACGGAGCGCCCGGGCGGGTGCAGATCACGCGCGCGACGTACGAGCTGCTCGCCGACGAGTTCGAGTGCGAGCCGCGAGGGACGATCACGGTCAAGGGGAAGGGCGAGGTCGAGGTGTGGCACCTCGTCGGGCCGAAGCGCGACCGTGCAGGCGGCGGAGCCCGCGAGCGAACCGAAGGTGTGCCCTCGACGTAGCCTGCATCGGGACGCCGCCGCACAGCTTCGGCGGCGAAAACTGCTCAAGCCCGCCGGAATCGGTGCCGACATTCCCTCGGACGAGGGAATCGTGGCAGAGCAGACTTGGACATCCCTGCGATGAGCGGCGCGCCTCTTGCCGACTGGTCGACACTGGCCGAGGAGGAGCGCGTCCACACCTGGCGGCTGTGCCGCCTACTCGACCTCGGCTACGGGATCACCCAGGCCGAGGAGCTCGCAGCCGGCGGCGTCGACCTGCACGAGCTAGAGACGCTCGTCGTCGGCCGCGGTTGCCCGCTCGAGGTTGCAGCCCGGATCCTGGCTCCGCTCGAGGCCGCTGCCAGGCGTGTGGACCTCGTCGGAGCGCTTCGTCTGCGGGACACGGCCACTCCGGCCGCCGTCTGAGCCACCTGGTTCAGTCGGTTCCGACGACTCCCTGCTGCACGAGCTCGGCGACCTCCGGCTCGTCGTAGCCGGCCTCGGCGAGGATCTCGAGCGAGTGCTCCCCGAGGCGCGGCGGGGGCGCAGCGTGCTGGGGACGCCGGCCGTCGAATAGCAGCGGCGGCGCGACCGTCGTCCGGCCGGCGAGTTCCTGCAGGATCCCCGCCGCTTCGGTCTGGGGGTGGGTGGCGGCGTCCGCGACCGAGCTGACCGGTGCGACTGGGACGCCGGCGGCGCGCAGCCGCTCGAGCCAGGTCGCGGAGGTCTCCCGCGCCAGTCGCTGCGCGAGCGGCGGGAGGAGCTCGTTGCGGTTGGCCGAGCGCCGGTCGTTCGTCGTGAAGCGCGCATCGGTCGCGAGCTCGGGCAGGTCGAGGGCCGCGCAAAGCGCCTGGAAGAGGCGATCGTTGCCGGCGGCGATCATGAGCTCGCCGTCCCGGGTGGCGAAGACGTCGTACGGGGCGATCAGCGGGAAGGACGTTCCGTGCCGCCCGGCGACGTTGCCGGTGCCGAGGTAGTCGGCGAGCTGGTAGGGCAGCAGCGCGAGCGCCGTCTCGTAGAGCGACAGGTCGACCAGGGCGCCCTCGCCGGTGCGCTCGCGTTCCAGCAGCGCGGCGAGGATCGCAAAGGCCGCCCAGGTGGCGGTGCCGAGATCGACGAGCGACGCACCCGTTCGTACCGGCGGCCCGTCGGGCTTGCCCGTGACGCTCATCAGCCCGGCCGCTGCCTGCATCAGCGGGTCGTAGCCCGGCTCGTTCGAGAGCGGCCCGCTGCGGCCGTACGCGCCGATCGAGCAGTAGACGAGCCGTCGGTTGCTCGCGCGGACCCGTTCCGGGCCGAGTCCGAGCCGCTCGATCGCGCCGGGACGCAGGCTCTGGACGAAGACGTCGGCCCGCTCGGCGAGGCGTCGGGCCACCTCGCGCCCCGCGTCGCTACGCAGATCCAGGGCGAGCGAGCGCTTGCCGGCGTTCGCGGCGAAGAACATCACCGCTGACTCCCTCGTGGAAGGGCGGCCCCCAGGCGCGCGCCTCGTCGCCGCTGCCGGGGCGCTCCACCTTGATCACGTCGGCACCGAGCGCCGCCAGCAGCTGGGTGCAGTAAGGCCCCGCGAGCGAGCTCGTCAGGTCGAGGACGCGAGTGCCGTCGAGAACCACGGCGGCATTCTCGACGTCGCGGACAGGGATGAGGCGCCGGCTTGCGACAGCGGCGTAGAGTCGCGACATCGTCGCCGACGTACTTCGAGGAGGAGGCATGACGAAGTCACGTGAGGGCGGGTGCGCGTGCGGGGCGGTTCGCTACCGGCTCGCGTCGGATCCGCTCTTCATCAATTGCTGCCACTGCCTCAGCTGCCAGCGCCAGACCGGCAGCGCCTTCGTGATCAATCTCCTGATCGAGACCGACCGCATCGAGCTCCTCGCCGGCGAGCCGCAGCGGGTCGACGTGCCTCGCGGTCGAGGCACGCAGAAAATCTGGCGGTGCCCGGACTGCCAGATCGCGCTCTGGAGCCAGTACACGCGGGCCACGGTCCGGTTCGTGCGCGGCGGGACGCTCGACGACCCGGCCTCGGTGAGCCCGGACGCGCACATCTACACCCGTTCGAAGTTGCCATGGGTGACGCTGCCCGAGTCGGTGCCGGCGTTTCGCACGTACTACGACCCCGAGAAGCTCTGGCCCGCTGCGAGCCTCGAACGCGTGCAGGCGCTCAGAGTGTCGCGGGCTCGCTGACAGCCGCTCTCACGGGCCGTCGGCGGGCGGTTGCGTGTGCACGGGCGCCGGATCATCGGCGACCGACCCAGCGTGGTCCGCCTCCGTCAGCTTGAGGCGCTCGCGCAGCTTGGCGACCCGCCCGCGGGCGTGACGGCGCGAGAAGAGCAGGTAGGCGAGCACCGCCGCCGCCAGCGCGGCCAGAATGGAGCCGACCAGGACGCTGTCCCGGTAGGCCGGGGCCTCCACGTCGAGTGTCCGCTCGCCGGCATGGGATGCGTCGCCGCTGCCCAGCACGATCCCGAGTGTCAGCAGGTTGGGAGTGGCGAGGAGGACTGCGCCTGCGCCGAACGCGACCCACCAGCGCCACGGCCGCCGGCGGTGGAATCCGATCCACGCGACGAGCAGTGGCAACCAGGTGAAGACGAAGCCGTAGAAGAGGCCGACGACGATCCCGGCCGCGATGCTCCCATGCACCTGGTCGCCGATCCGGTGGGCCCACCAGCGCGGCAGCAAGGCGCTACCGATCCAGTAGAGCACCGCCACGATCGCGACCACCGCGACGAAGGTGAGTGCCTGCTTGCGCAGGCGCCGCCACCGGTCACCGTCCCTGCGCGTCGCCTCTCCGGCCATCGCGCGATCCTCTCACGCAGCCGCGGCGCTCAAACTCCGGCGTGATGCCCGTAGCGATCGTTGGGGGCGCGTGGACCGCGCTCCTCTCAATGGGCGGTGACGGGCTCGAACCGCCGACCCCCTGCTTGTAAGGCAGGTGCTCTCCCAGCTGAGCTAACCGCCCGCAGCAACATGGTAGAGCCGGAACGGCCAATCAGTGCTCAGCGCACAGGCCTAAAAGCGGCTCGGGAAGCTGCCGATAGTGCTCCTATGATCGCCCACAGGACGGTGGTCCGACGCCGGTTCCGCGAGCTGCTGCCATTCGCCTTCGCGATGGCGGTCGCGTTCGCGCTGCTGGCGCTGCCGCCGGATACGCACCGGACGACCGACCTCCTCCTCGCGCTCGGCATGACCGCCTTCGTGACCACGGCCGCCGTGGCCACCCCGTGGCACCGGCTCCCGCGCGTCTGCCAGGTGCTGCCGGCGATGGGCTTCATCCCGGTGATCATGATCCTGCGCGAGATGGAGGGCGGCCCGGGATCGGGCTACGCCGCGCTGCTCGTGCTGCCCGTGCTCTGGCTCGCGCTCTACAGCACCGGGGAGGCGGTCGCCATCGCCGTAGCCGGAGTCGCGGCAGCGCTCGTGACGCCGATCCTGCTCGTCGGCGACAGCCGCTATCCGGCAAGCGAGTGGCGGTGGACCGGCATGACGATGACGGTGGTCGCCGTGGCCGGCTACACGGTTCTGACGCTCGTCGCCCGCAGCCGCAGGCTCGCCGCGGAGCTCGCCCAGCTGGCGGCGACCGACCCGCTGACACAGCTGCCGAACCGCCGCAGCTTCGACGACAGCCTCGCCCGCGAGATCGCACGCGCCCGTCGCAACGACACGCCGCTCTCCGTCGCGCTGCTCGACCTTGACGGCCTCAAGCGCGTCAACGACGTCTACGGGCACCTCGCAGGCGACGCGCTGCTTCAGGACACGGCCCGCGCGTGGAACGCTCAGATTCGGATCGAGGATCTCCTCGCCCGCTACGGCGGCGACGAGTTCGCGCTGCTTCTGCCTGCCTGCTCGCTCGAGGACGCGCTGGTCGTCGTCGAGCGCATGCACGCGGCGACGCCCGGCAACACCTCGTCTGCCGGCATTGCCGAGTGGGTGCCCGGCGAGACGGAGGTGGATCTGCTCGGCCGGGCGGACGAACGGCTGTACGCGGCCAAGCGCCGCGGGGGCGGTCGCGTGGTCGGGAACGCGATTCGGCCGGACGGCGAGCCGGTGCTCGCCGGCGCGCCGGTTTCGACCGCGCAGCAAGCGGGGACGTAGGTGGAGGCATGGCCGAGTCGCCCGTGTGCCGCGTCCTGGTCGTCGAGGACGACGACGACGCTGCCCTGGCGCTGACCGCCGCTCTCGACCAGGACGAGCGCGTGGTAGTCGTCGGCCGCGCACGCGACGGCATCGAGGCGGTTGAGCTGACTGTCAGCCTGGCCCCGGACGTCGTCTCCATGGATGTGGTGATGCCGCGGCTCGACGGGCTCGAGGCCACTCGGCGCATCCGGCGCGACCACCCGGACGTCCGCGTGATCGTCGTCAGCGGATCGATGTTCGACGACCGCGCCGACGAGGCGCGAGACGCCGGAGCGTGCGGCTACCTACCCAAGGCGCGGGCGATGCATGGGCTCGCCGCCGCAGCGCTCGCAGTCCGCGACGGCGCCGAGCTCTTCAGGGCGCCGGCCGCCGCTTCTTAGCGGGTCTGCTCGACGGCCCAGCGCGCCTCGCGCTCGTACGGGTTCTCGCGGTAGCGCGTGGTCAGATAGCTCCAGACCATGTGCAGCGGCCGGTGCTGCATCTGCCAGACGTGGCAGAGCTCGTGCGTGACGAGGTCGTCAGAGGCACCCCGGCCCGGCGGGTAGCGGAGCAGGATCGTGCGGACGAGCGCGTAGCCGCGGTAGCGGCGGAGCCGCGGCAGCCGGAAGAAGAGCGGCAGCACGAGCACGCGGACGTCCTCGCGGATCGGCTGCGGATAGAGGTCGAGCGACTCGAGCCGGGCGCGGGCGCGGCCGAGAGCCGCGTCCGTCTCCCCCTGGCTCAACCCTGCAGCGGGCTGAGGACGAGGATGGTGCTCTGGCCGTCCGGGGCCTGCTGGAACGAGAACCGGTACAGCGCCCGGAGCGTGTGCCGGTCGACCATGCGCGCCTGCTCCCTCGACATCAGCTCGCTGACCGGGTAGCCACGGAGCGTGGCGGTCAGCGGCCGGTCGATCAGCGGCTTCAGGTCGTCCTTGCGGAAGTACACCGCAGTGGTCGGGAGCTCCTCCTCCTCCTGCGCCTGTTGCTGCTGCTGCTCGAGCTCGTCGGCGCGGGGCGGCAGGAAGGTCACGACCGCGTCGACGCCGTCGACGTAGCGGAATGTGTGCAGAGCGAGCTCGAGTGCCTCGCGCCGGAGCAGCCGGTGACGCTCGAGCGTCGGCGTGCCCTCCGCGATCGAGCACTGCTCCCCGGTACCGCAGAGGAAGTACATGAGGCCGTCCTCCATCGGGAACGTCTTGAACGGCTGCTCGCTGTCGAAGAGCGTCTGGGAGTCGACTGCGACCGCCACGACGGGTGGGTCGACAGCTTTCGGCGAGCGTGGGATGGCGGCCGCGAGCTGCTTGCCGCTCGGCAGCCGGTAGCCCGCTGCGACGTGGTCGGCGATCTCGCGGACACGCGCGGAGCCGTTGGTCGTCGGCTGCCAGGCCGACCACTTCGTCGTCGTCGACTCATCCTTCATCATCAGCGCGCCGAACCCGATGATCGAGCCGCCGATGACGATGCCGAGGATCAGGTAGGCAACCAGGAAGCGAGTGTGGTGCTGCGGGGCCGGTGCCCGGCGCGGAGGCGTAACCAGCAGCTCGGGCTCCTCGCGCTTGGCGAGGAACGCGGACGGCTCGCCGGGCGGAGGCGTCGGCGTGCCGCCGGCGGGGTCGTTCCCGCCGAGCGCGTCGTTTCGTGTCACAGCTTCGGCCACGTTGCTTCGTCCAGGAGATCGACCTTTGGGATCTCCAACCTGAGCGAATCGAGCAGGTCGATCACCTCGTCGCCGTGGATCTCCTTGCGGGCGACGAGCACGTCGGCAACCCGCTCGACGGCGCCGCGGTTGTGTTCGACGAGCGCATGCGCCTTGATGTAGGCCTGGCCGAGGATGATCGCGGCGGCACGGCGTTTCTCCGGGTCGCCGAGGACGCTGCCGATCGGATCCTGCTGCATGAAGCCGCCGGGGCTCGTCCGGTTGAGGATCTGATTGCCGATCGCCTGGAAGCGCTTCTCGACGCGCGTGCGCGCGTCCTCGACGTACTCGGTGCGCGAGTAGCTTTCGCCGACGTCGATCGGTTCCGGGCCCATGGCGCACGCTCCGACCATCCAGGCCGAGAGCGAGGTCGCGGTCTGGACGTCGCCGCCGACGCCGGTCGAGTTCTCTCCGTAGAAGACTCGCTCGGCCGCCATGGCGCCGAGGCCCCAGACGAGCAGCGCCATCTGCTCGCTCTGCCAGGCGCTGAAGCGCTCCTCCTTCTGGAGTGCCTGATGGTGGCCCAGCGCCTGCCCGCGCCGGCGGATCGAGATCCGCGTGGACTCGGCACCCTTCATGTAGGCGTGGCTCGCAATCGCGTGGCCGGCCTCGTGGATGGCGACGGCGCGCGTCTCCTCGGGGACGTACTCGATGTTCACGGCGGTGCCGGACTCGATGGTGGTCATCGCCTCGACGATGTCGCTCCAGGTGAACTTGTCGCGCCCGTCGTGGTGGGAGAACGTCAGCGCCATCGAGCACACCTGCTCGATCATTGCCGGCGAGTACCCGTTCGTGATGCGCGCCAGCTCGTCGCGGCGGCGGGTCTGGTCGAGGCTCTCGTCGTGGTCGACCTTGTTGATGTAGAGGTCGAAGATGTCGAGGCGATCCTGCTTGGTCGGCGTCCGGAACCAGACGTGCCTGCCCATGCGGCCCGGGCGGGTGAGCGCCGGGTCGAGCTGCTCGAGCGGCACGTTGCAGGCGCCGATGAAGTAGATCTGCTCGGCGGCCGGCCTCGGAGGCCGCAGCCGCAGTGACCGGCCGCGGATCCGCGCCGGAATGATGTAGGTCGCGTCGAGGAAGCTGTTGATGCGGTTGGTCCTGATTTTCTTCAGCCACGGCGGGTTGCCGATCCCGTCCATGACGACGAGCAGCTGGTTCAGCGCGAGGCCGCCGCCGCCCATCATCCCGGGCATGACGTAGTTGAGCGTGCGGCCGACGAGCGTCGGCGGCGGCTGCGGGGCGCGCTGCTGGAAGAGCTTCTCGCGCCAGGCGGCTGTCTCGAGTATCAGGTCGCCGCTCGGCGTCAGCGCTCCGTCGGGTCCGAAGAAGCACAGGTCATGGAAGCTGTGCGGTGCGAATCCGCTCGGCGTGCCCTGGCCCAGGCTCTGGCGGCGCATGCCGACGGCGTCGATCTCGTCGATGAAGACGATGCACTGGCCGCCCCACTTGCGCGCCAGCCGGCGGGCCTTGCGGGCCATGTAGCGGACGATCACGGCGTCCATACCGATGAACGTCTGCGCGAAGCCGGAGCCCGGGATGGATACGAAGGGTGAGTTGAAGCCGGTCGCGATCGCCTTCGAGAGCATCGTCTTCCCCGTGCCCGGAGCGCCGAGCATCAGGAGCCCCCGCTCCCGCTTGCCGCCCGCACTCTCGAACGCCTCGCCGGACTGCCAGAGGTTGACGACCCGGCGCACCTCCTCCTTCGCCTCGGCCTGGCCGCGCACGTCGTCGAGCTTCACGCCCCAGTCGGCGTCGCCGGGCTCGAAGCCCTGGATCTGGCTGATGCCCATCATCGCCAGCGGGCCGAAGAGGATGATGAAGTTGAAGACCAGAAAGAGCGGCAGCATCAGCGCGTAGATCAGGGTCGTCGGGTTGGAGAGGATCGTTGCGATGCCATCCCACATATCGAGCGCCGTGGCCCACCAGGTGACGTCGTCGCCCTTGAGCAGGCGCACCAGCCAGACGGCCGTGATGATCACGACGAAGAAGCGGGCGACGCGGAACCAGAAGCGCCAGAACCAGGCGCGGCGCCGGTTGATGACGTCGTCCTGCTTGAGCGGCTCCGAGTCCGTCCCGAAGAGGCTCGGCCACGGGATCATGCGCCGGAAGATCAGGTCCAGGCTGCCGCGGAACGCGATGACGGTGAGGAAGGTCAGGACGAGCGACCAGTACAGGCCGATGTCCTGGCCGTAGTAGAAGAAGGCGAACGGGATCGGGCTGGTCAGGAAGGCGACGAAGGTCGCGGCGCGGATCAGCCGGCGCCACTGGCGCGCGAGCTCCGTGGTCTGCTCGGCCCGGGCGACGCCCGGTGCAGACTCAGCGACGGTCGCCATCTACCAAGTGTAGTTCGACGCCCATCCAGCACTCCCATGCCGCCCCATGTGTCCTGTTAGACGTCTGTTAAGGGCAAAGTGTTGACGCGCGGCCGCTGACTCGTGCTGCCGGGTCCGTGCCGCACGGGATCGAGCGGGCCATCGCGGGCAAGATGAGCCCAGATGCACGCGCACGGCCACCACCACCACGGTCTCGGCGAGCGGCTGCGCGCCGACCGCCGGCGGCTCGGGATCGCCCTCGGGCTGATCGTCGCCTTCATGGCCGTCGAGGTGGCGGCGGGCCTGTTCGCCGACTCGCTCGCCCTGCTCGCGGACGCGGGCCACATGCTGACCGACGCGGCGAGCCTCGCCCTTGCGCTCGCCGCCGCCTGGCTGGCGGCGACCCCGACGACGCCGCAGCGGAGCTTCGGCCTCCGGCGCGCCGAGATCCTGGCCGCCCTGTTCAACGGGGTCGCGCTCGTGGTGATCGCGATCTGGATCGCGATCGAGGCCGTGTCCCGCTTCCGCGACCCGCCCGAGCCGCTCGGCGGCTGGATCCTGGCCGTCGGCCTGCTTGGCCTCGTGGTCAACCTCGGCGCCGCGGCGGTCATGGCCGGCGGACGCGACGGCAGCCTCAACGTCCGCGCAGCGTACCGGCACGTGCTTGCCGACCTCGCCGGGTCGGTCGGGGTCGTGGCCGCCGGCATCGTCATCCTGACGACCGGCTGGCAGTACGCCGACCCGATCGCGGCACTGGCGATCGCCGCCCTGGTGCTCGTCAGCGCGTGGTCGGTGCTGCGCGAATCGGTCGGCGTCCTGCTCGAGAGCACGCCGCCCGGGATCGACGCGGTCGAGGTTGGGCGGGCTCTCGCCGGACACGACGGCGTGCGCGAGGTGCACGACCTGCACATCTGGACGATCACGAGCGGCTTCGCAGCCATGTCGGCCCACGTGCTCGTCGACCGCGGCGCCGACTGCCACCGCCTGCGCCGCGAGCTCGAGGCGGTCCTGGCCGAGCGATTCGGCCTCACGCACACGACGCTCCAGGTCGACCACATCGGCGAGCACGCCCACCCGGTCGCCCTGGGCGAGCCGTTCACGCCGCGGGCGCGAGTAAGAGCCTCAGCCGCTTGACGGCACGGGTCAGTCCGCTTGGGCGGCGCCGCTTCGCGTCGCCGCTTCGCGTCGCCGCCCCGGGGAAACCCAGCGCTTGTGGCGGGGCGCCTCCTTGCAGACGGGTCTGTCCCCGTCGACAGCGGTGGCGTCGCTCGTGAGTGGCGCAGGGGACTGACCCAAGCCTTACGCCCTGGGCGCGCGAGTAGGCTGCCCGGCCAATGACGCTGCGCGGCAAGACGGCGATCGTGACCGGCGCCTCGTCCGGCATCGGCGCTGCGACGGTGCGTGCGCTCACGTCCGAGGGCGTGACCGTGGCGGCGGGCGCACGCAGAGTCGACCGCCTGGGCGAGCTGGGCCCCGCAGTCGTCGCGCTGCGCCTCGATGTCACCGACCGCGCCAGCTGCGAGGAGTTCGTCGAGGCGGCCGTGGTCGCGCTCGGCCACGTGGACGTCCTCGTCAACAACGCGGGCCTGGCCCTCGGACGCGACCCGTTCTGGAACAGCACCGAGGAGGACGAGGAGACGGTGATCGCGACCAACGTCGCCGGGCTCATCCGGATGACGAGGCTCGTGCTGCCCCACATCCGCGACGGCGGGCACATCGTCAACCTCGGCTCGGTCGCAGGTCGGCAGGCGTACGCCAACGGCTCTCTCTACGTCACGACCAAGTTCGCCGTGCGCGGGTTCACCTATGCGCTGCGCGAGGACCTGCTCGGGCGGCCCATCCGCATCACCACCGTCGACCCGGGGCTCGTCGAGACCGACTTCTCGCGCGTGCGCTTCCGCGGCGACACCGATCAGGCGGCGGCCGTCTACGCGGGCGTGCAGGCGATACAGCCGGAGGAGATCGCCGACTGCATCGTCTTCGCGCTCACGCGCCCGCTGCACGTCAACGTGGACGAGATCGTCGTCAAGGCGCTCGCCCAGTCGAGCGGCGGCCGCATCCTGCGGGACGAGCCGCCCCCGAGCTGAGCGCAAGCGCGCGGCCGCCATGGCGCTGACGATCCTCGAGGGCTCGACGTTCTGCATCTGCGACGAGCGGGGCGACATCAGCGCGCCGACCGAGGGCTTCTACGCGAGCGACACGCGCTTCCTGTCGCGCCTCCAGCTCCGGCTCAACGGCGACCGGCCGCTGCTCCTGTCGTACGGCAAGGTCGAGTACTTCTCGGCCGCCTTCTACCTCCGGAACGCGCTCGGGGGCGGGCTCGAGCAGGACGAGGTTGCGATCTACCGCGAGCGCTTCGTCAGCGACGGCATGCAGGAGCGGATCGTCCTGCACAACCTGTCCGGCCGCGACCTCGACCTCGAGCTCGAGCTCGAGGTCGGCAACGACTTCGCGGACATCTTCGCCGTCAAGCACCACGACTTCGCGCTCGGCGACCCGGTGCGGGCCGAGCCGCTGCCGGAGGCAGCGGAGGTCGAGTGGGACGAGCCCAACAGCCGCTTCGTGCTGAGCGACCGTGACTTCGGCGCCTGGACGCAGCTGATCTTCTCCCCCGCGGGCACGCCGGAGGGAGGGACGATGCGGTGGCCGGTCCGCGTCAACGCGCGGAGCACCTGGGAGGTGCGCATCGACGTGGTCGGCATGCTCGCGGGCGAGCCGCTACCCCCGCAGACGGTCGAGAGCCGCTTCGGCGAGGAGCTCGCGCGCGTGCGCGACTCCCTCACGGCGTGGCAGCTGCGCGTGCCGCAGCTGCGGGCGAGCTGGGACGACCTCGGCGACTGCTTCTCACAGTCGGTCGCCGACCTCGCCGCGCTGCGCATGCGCGGCGCCGACGGGGTCGCTCGGCTGCCGGCCGCCGGCATGCCGTGGTTCATGACCGTGTTCGGCCGCGACACGATCATCACGTCGCTCCAGACGCTCCTCTTCGGGCCGGAGCTGGCGCGCGGCGCGCTCGAGGCGCTCGCCGACCTGCAGGCCGAGGCCGAGGACGCGTCGATCGACGCCGAGCCGGGCAAGATCGTCCACGAGGTGCGCCACGGCAAGGCGGCGGCGAACTGGTTCAAGCGCTACTACGGCACGGTCGACGCCACGCCGCTCTACCTGATCCTGCTCTCGGAGGTCTGGCGCTGGACGGACGACGCGGCGCTCGTGCGCTCGCTGCGCGAGCCGGCGCTGCGTGCGCTCGCCTGGATCGACGAGTACGGCGACCGCGACGGCGACGGCTTCGTCGAGTACGAGCGGCGCACGCCGACGGGCCTCGAGAACCAGTCCTGGAAGGACTCCTGGGACTCGCAGCGCTTCTCCAACGGCACGCTCGCCCGCACGCCCATCGCCCCGGTCGAGGTGCAGGGGTACGTCTACGACGCCAAGCTGCGCGTCGCCGAGCTCGCCCGCGTCGTCTGGCGCGAGCGCGAGCTCGCGGAACGGCTCGAGTCCGAGGCCGCGGAGCTGCGGCAGCGCTTCGACCAGTCCTTCTGGATTCCCGAGCACGGCGGCTACTACGCCCTCGCGCTCGACGGCGACAAGCGGCCGGTGGATTCGCTCACGTCGAACATCGGCCACCTGCTGTGGAGCGGCATCGTCCCGCCGGAGCGCGTCGATGCGGTCGTCGACGCGCTGATGGGCGACCAGCTCTGGTCGGGCTGGGGCGTGCGGACGATGTCGTCGCGCGACGTCGGCTACAACCCGATCTCGTACCACAACGGCTCGGTGTGGCCGCACGACAACTCCCTGATCGCGGCCGGGCTGGCACGGTGCGGCCGCTGGCAGGAGGCGCAGCGGATCATCCGCCGCATCATCGGCGTCGCGAGGAACTTCGAACACCAGCTCCCAGAGGTCTTCTCCGGCTTCAGGCGCGCAGAGACCTCCTTCCCGATCGCGTATCCGACGGCGGCCGGCCGCAGGCCTGGGCGGCCGGCACGCCCGTGCTGCTGCTCCAGCTCCTGCTCGGGCTCGTTCCCAACCGCGAGCGGCAGAGCCTCGTCTCCCAGGCGCCCGCCGAGCTGCCATCGTGGGCCGGGTCGCTCGAGCTCACCGGCGTGCCAGGCGTTCGACCGGCGCTGGGCGGTGACGCTGGAGCGTGGGCGGGTCTCGGTGGAGGAGAGTTGAGCGCGTGCGGATCGCCGTCATCGCGCCCGTCTGGTTCCCGGTGCCGCCGCCGGGTTACGGCGGCATCGAGCTCGTCGTCTCGCTGCTCGCGGACGGTCTCGTGCTCGCCGGCCACGAGGTGACGCTCTTCGCCTCGGGCGACTCGCACACGAAGGCGAGGCTCGAGTACGTCTTCGCCGAGGCGCCGAGCGCCTCGATCGGCATCACGGAGGTGGAGTTCCGCCACGCGTTCGCGTGCTACCGGCGCGCCGGCGACTTCGACGTCGTCAACGACCACTCCGGCCCGTACACGTCCTCGCTCGCCGGCGCGGTCGCCGACGCCGGTCGCCCACACCGTGCACGGCCCGCTCGACGGCGCCGCTGCGGAGATCTACGACGCGCTCGACGAGGTCGTGCCTCGCCTTGGCCTGATCTCCATCTCGGAGAACCAGCGCCGCCCGCCGCCCGAACCTGACCTGGGTGGCGACGGTGCCCAACGCGATCGACCTCTCGCTCTACCCGGCCAAGCCCCACCGCGGCGACTACCTGCTGTTCCTCGGCCGCATGAGCCACGACAAGGGCTGCCACCGCGCGATCGCGGTCGGCCATGCGAGCTCGGCCTGCCGCTGAAGATCGCCGGCAAGAGGCGCGACCCGCACGAGCTCGAGTACTTCGCCGAGTACGTCGAGCCGCACCTCGGCCAGCACGGCATCGAGTACCTGGGCGAGGTGCCGCACGGAACGAAGGTCGAGCTCCTGCAGAACGCGCGCGCGACGCTCTTCCCGATCGAGTGGGAGGAGCCGTTCGGCCTCGTCATGATCGAGTCGATGGCCTGCGGCACGCCGGTGATCGCGACCCGCTGGGGCGCCGTGCCCGAGGTGATCGAGGACGGCGTCTCCGGGATCATCGTCGAGAGCTACCGCGACATGCCCGGGCGCGCTGGAGCGGGCCGACGCGCTCGACCCGGCGGAGCTGCGCCGCTTCGTCGAGCAACGCTTCTCCCAGGAGCGGATGGTCGCCGACTACGTGGCGGCGTACGAGCGGCTGATCGAGCAGCACGCTTGAGGCAGGCGCTCGCGCTTCGCAGCGCCTACGACCGCGAGATCCTGCGTCTGGCCGTGCTCGCGCTCGGCGCCCTGGCGGCGGAGCCGCTCTACATCCTCGTCGACACCGCGATCGTGGGCCACCTCGGGCGCTCGCAGCTCGCCGCCCTCGGCATCGCCGCGGTCGTGCTCTCGGGCGTCTTCGCGATCTTCAACTTCCTGACCTACGGCACGACGGCGCAGGTGGCGCGCGCCATCGGGCGCGCGGGAGCTGGACATCGCGCACGGGCTGGGAGTGCAGGCGCTCTGGCTGTCGCTCGGCGATCGCCGCCGTCCTGACCGTCGCCCTGATCGCGCTCGCGGAGCCGATCGTGGCGGCCATGGGCGGGGACGGACCGGACCGCCGACCTGGCCGTGCTCTACATCCGCATCGCCTCGCTCGGGCTGCCGTTCGCGTTCCTCGCGCGCGCGGGCGAGGGCTACCTGCGCGGCGTCTCGAACCTGCGCACGCCGCTGCTCATCTTCCTGGCGGCGAACGCGCTCAACGTCGTGCTCGAGGTGCTCTTCGTCTACGGCTTCGACTGGGGGATCGCCGGCTCTGCCTGGGGCACCGTGATCGCGCAGGCGTTCATGGGCGCCGCGTTCGTCGTCGTGATGTTCCCGGGCCTGCGCGGGCGACTGCGCCTCGACCCGGTGCTGCTGCGCCGGCTGCTCCAGCTCGGGCGCTACATCTTCTTGCGCACGACCGCCCTCTACGGCGCGTTCGTCGCGGCCGGCGCCGTGGCGGCTCGGTTCGGCGACGCGTCGCTCGGCGCGCACCAGGTCGCCTTCCAGCTCTGGGCGTTCCTCGCGCTCGTGCTCGACTCGGTCGCGATCGCCGGGCAGGTGATCGTCGGGCGAATGCTCGGCGCCGACGACCGTGATGGTGCGTTCGCCGCGAGCACCCGGATGATCACGATGTCGGTGCTGGCGGGCGGCGCTGTTCGCGGCGGTGATGATGGCGCTCGTCGGCGTGCTGCCGCGCATCTTCACCGGAGACGCCGAGACGATCGAGCGCGCCCAGGCGCTCTGGCCGGTGTTCGCGCTGATGCAGCCGCTGAACGGAGCCGTCTTCGCGCTGGACGGCATTCTCATCGGCGCCGGCGACGGCCGCTACCTCGCGTGGTCGATGCTCGCCGCCGGAGCTGCGTCGACCGCGGTCGCCGTCGGCGCGCTCGCGTTCGACTGGGGCGTGGTCGGTGTCTGGGTCGCGCTGCTGGTGCTGATCATCGTGCGCCTCGTCCTCATGGGCTGGCGCTTCCGCAGCCGCCGCTGGCTCGTCACAGGCTGGGCGGCGTGAGTTAGTGGCTGACAGCCACTAACTCGTCACGAACCGCTGTCCCAAGCCCAAGCAGTTAGTGGCTGACAGCCACTAGTCGGTGCCCGAGGGTGCGATTCGGTCCGGGGAACTGGTCGTACGACCGCGTGACAGCTCAGGGCAGGTACTGCTCGTCGATTGCGACGATCCTGCCATCGCGGAGGGTCACCCAGTACTGGGACTCGGCGCCGCGGTAGTCGTCCGCCAGCGTCGCCCCCGTCCGTCCGAACGACTCGGCAAGACCGGCGAAGTCGCCCCCGGCGCCCTCGGCGCACGAACTGGGACAGTGGACGTGCGTGACCGCGACGTCATCTGCCACCGACAGCGTCTCGGAGGCTGGGGACGGGTTACGCACGTAGTAGTCGTTGGACAGCGGCTCGCCCTCGGGCAGCGCGCCGTCCTCGACTGCCGCCGCCGTCGCCTCGTCTCCGGTCAGGAACTCCGCCCGGTCGAAGTCGATCTCGGCAGGGTGTGCCTCGGGGTCGAGCTCGCGGATGTAGCCGTAGTGGCGCCCATCGGAGAGCCCGGTGGCCGCGTCGTCGTCATCGCCGCCGCACCCTGCGAGCAGCGCCAGCAGAGTGAGAGCCGCGAGCCGGTAGCGCACGCGGGCGAATCTACGGCCGGCCGGGCGGCGAGTCCAGATGTCCGTTTCGGACAGTGCTAGGCGATCACTTCGTCGCGCTTGTCGACCCAGCGCCGCAGGCCCGCGTACGACTGCCAGAGCGGCATCGCCTGGTCGTAGGCCTCGCGCTCGGCCGCGCGGCAGCTCGGCCAGCCGCTCGGCCACCCAGGCCTGCTCGTCCGGGCGCGCCTCGATGCTCGCCGTCCAGTGCTCGAGCCGCTCGCGCAGCTCGGCCAGGTGCCTGCCAGGGTCGTCGGCGACGCCGAAGTGCGTGAGCACGAGCCGCTCGGGGCGGCGGCGCTCGATCTCGTCGATCGTAGCCAGCCAGCCCTCGAGGTCGAACTCGGGCGGGGGCGTGGGCGGGAGGACGGCGTCGCTGGGTTGGAGGCGGACGCCGGCCGCGTCCCCGGCCAGGATCAGGCCGTCACGCACGTAGCAGACGTGGTGCGCGGCGTGGCCCGGCGCCGCGAAGCAGTCGAAGTCGAGGACTCGGTCGCCGGCCACCTCGATGTTCTCCTCGGGAACCGGCGCGAGCTCGCCCCAGAGCCGGTCGAAGTCGTCGCCGTACAGCCGCCTGGCGCTGCGCTCGAGTCTCGACGGGTCGGCCAGGTGCGGCGCGCCGACCTCGGAGACGTGGACGCGCAGGCCCGGGTGTTCCCGCACGAGAACTCCGGCGGCGCCCGCGTGGTCGAGGTGGATGTGCGAGAGGAGCAGGTGCCGGAGATCCGTGAGCTCCAGCCCCTGCTCGGCGAGCCGCTGCTTCAACGCGCGCAGGCAAGTCGCCGGGCCGCAGTCGAAGAGCGCGAGCCCGTCGGTGGTCTCCACGACGTAGGAGGCGATCACGCGCGCGTGCCCGAGATGGCGGAGGTCGAGCGGCTCGGACAGCATGAGGCGATCCTAGGGACGGCCGGGGCTGCGGCCGTGAGTATCCGCTAGGCGGAGGCTCGTGAGCGTCGTCGTCGCAGCGCGACGAACGCGGCCGCGCCTGCGACTCCGACGCCGGCCGCCAGCGCCGCTGGCCACCGCTCCCGTCCGTCCGGTTGGTCGGCGCGCGCAGGCGCCGCCGGCAGGCCGCGGGCGACCAGCGCCGCCTTGGCCGGCGCATTGGCTCGGTACCAGCCGCCGGGCGTCTCGCGGTCGAACAGCGCCTGGCCGGGAGGCATGTACGTCACCGGTCCGGCCGCGGCGTAGGGGTAGAGGTCCTGGCGGATGACGAGCGGGCTGCCGGGGATGGGGACGAGCCAGCGGATGCGGTACTTCGGCCCGAGCGGTTCTCGAGGCGGCTCGGCGAGGCGCGCCGGTGAGGAGGGCTCCATCGCCGACACGAAAAACCCGAGCTGCTCGACGAGGCGCCAGTAGCTCGTCGGGTCCGGCTGGGCGAGCGCAGCCGCGCGGAGCGGCTCGTCCAGCCCCGGGCCGGCAATGGTGAGGCTGGTCGGGCCCTTGGCGTGGGCGGGCGTGGCGAGCAGCGCCAGCAAGACCGGGACACACAGCAGCGTGCGACTCATCACCCGCCTTACACCGCGGGACGGAGCCGGGTTCCGCTAGGCGCCGGTGGCGGCGGGGGCGCGCACGAGCGCGGCGGCGAGATCCTCGATCAGGTCTGCGGACGACTCGATGCCGACCGACAGCCGCACCAGGTTCCGGGGCGCGGCGAAAGGCGCGTCCGCCGTGGAGGCGTGCGTCATGCGCGCCGGATGCTCGATCAGGCTCTCGACGCCGCCGAGGCTCTCGGCGAGCTTCCAGATCTTCGTGCGGGCGACCAGGTCGACGGCCTCCTGCTCGCTGCTGACCAGGAAGGAGAGCATGCCGCCGAAGTCCCGCATCTGGCGCCGCGCGAGCTCGTGACCCGGATGGTCGGGCAGCCCGGGATAGAGCACGCGCTCGACCGCCTCGTGGCCCGTCAGGAACTCGGCGATCTGACGGGCGTTCTCGCAGCTCTGGCGCATGCGCACGGCCAGCGTCTTGATCCCGCGCAGGACGAGCCAGGCGTCGAAGGCGCCCGGCACCGCGCCCAGCGACTTCTGCAGGAAGCGCAGTCGCTCGGCCACGGTCGGGTCGTTCGTCCCCGCGAAACCGCCGACCACGTCCGAGTGGCCGCCGAGGTACTTCGTGGTCGAGTGGACGACGACGTCGGCGCCGAGGTCGAGCGGCTGCTGCAGGTACGGGCTCGCGAACGTGTTGTCGACGACGACGAGCGCGCCGACCGCATGCGCAGCCTCGGCTGCGGCACGGATGTCGACGATGTTGAGCAGCGGGTTGGTGGGCGACTCCAGCCAGACCAGCCGCGTCCGGTCGTCCAGATGGCCGGCCAGCTCGGCGCTGACCTCTTCCGCCGAGAGGTACGTGAACTCGTAGCCCTTGGGGGCGTACACCTGCGAGAACATGCGGTAGACGCCGCCGTAGACGTCGTTGACAGCGACGACCCGCTCGCCGGGCGAGACGAGGTGCATGAGTGTCGTCGTCGCGCCGAGACCGGACGAGAAGGCGATGCCGTGCGCGGCGTTCTCGAGCGATGCGAGGCACTGCTCGAGCGCCGTCCGCGTCGGGTTGCCCGTGCGCGAGTAGTCGTAGCCCTTGTGCACCCCGACGGCCTCCTGGACGTACGTCGACGTCTGGTAGATCGGCGTCGTGATGGCGCCCGTGGCCGGGTCCGGCTCCTGCCCCTCGTGGATCGCGCGGGTCTCGAAGTCCATGAGCCAAGTCTAGGCCGCCGTCCGCGCGCTGCGGAGCGGCGGCCCAGCTCAGCGGAGGGACATTGCGCGTGTGAGGACCGGATCGCGGCCGGCGAAGTACGCGCGGGCCGTGAGCGAGACGGGCACATCCGGGCGGACCGAGGCCCGACGGTCGCCGCGGACGGCCTCGACGTAGTAGGGCGCCACGTAGACGGTCCAGCCCAGGGAGGGGAGCTCAACCTGGCGGCGGTCGCCGTAGTTGTTGGGCCCGCCGCCCGCGGCCTCGCCGACGATGCGGACGCGGGTCCGTACGTCCACCTCGCCGACGAAGTTGGCGGCCGCGGAGTAGGTGATGCGGCTCGTCAGCATCACCGTGAGGCCGCGTCTGCTCAGCGGCCCTTTGCGGAGCGACTCGAGGAGGGCGCGGTACGTGGCGTTGTTGCCGCCTCCGTTTCGCCGGACGTCGATCACGACCCGGCGGACACCCTTCCGGCGGGCTCTCCGCTCGAGGTCCTCGGCGAACTCGAACGTCGACCCGATCGTCATGGAGTAGGCGGCGTAGACGACGCGACCCCGGTCGACCGTCGTCACCCACTTCGTCACGTTGCGCCGCCGCTGCCAGAGCGGCGTCGGCACTCGCGGCGGGGCAGGCAGGGCGAAGATCTCCTCCAGCTCGTCTACAGCGGCGCCGACGTAGCCGGTCGCCGGGACGGGCGTGAGCGTCGTCGCGAGCGACGTCCCGTCCGGCCGCTGGAAGACCAGCTGCGCGCGCGCGGGATCGTCGACGACGCCGAGCCCGCGCAGCACCTCTGACGTGATCATGAACTCGGGCAGCCGCAGCAGCAGGCTCGACTCGTTGTCGTACGAGATGAGCGGGCGCACCTGGCGCGCGACCTCGGCCACCGAGGTCCCGCCAATCGACACCAGGCGCAGGCCCACCAGGCCGGGTCGTGACCGCGACGCGACCACGTAGTAGCCCTCGGGAAACGCCCAGAGCCGGATCGGGTAGAGGTGGAGCGGGCTCGCGTGGGCGCCGAAGGGGTAGAGGCCGCCGTGGCCGTCGCGAGGCCCGAGCACGGTTGCGCGCATCAGCTCGACGAGCAGCTGGTCCCGGCTCAGCGCGCCTGCTCGCGCGGCGAGGCCTTCGAAACGCGCCGCGAGCTCCGACTGGGGGACGGTGTGGAAGGGCGCGGGGTGGATGCGCTCGAGCTCGGAGGCGAGCAGGCGGACGTCGTCCGCGGCCGACGCCTGGCCGCTGCGAGCGGCCGCCGGGGCGTCGGCTCGCCCCGCTGCTGCGGTCGCGGCGACGAGGAGGAGGGCCGCCGCGGCCAGTCGCAGGACGGGTCGGGGCGCCGGCACGGGCTCCAGGTTACTAGTCCGTACCGAACTAGTCCACTACGAACTAACAGTTACGTCCGCGGCCTCGAGCCATTCGCCGAGACTCGCCATCGTCTCGGGTAGGCGGGCCGTGTCGCCCCAGGCGCCCAGGAGCTCGAGGCGGCGAGTCTTGCGGTCGAAGCGAGGCTCCGCGCGGCCGACCAGCCGGTCGCCGACGAGCAGCGGCAGCACGTAGTAGCCGTACTCGCGCTTCGCCTTCGGCACGTACATCTCGAGCCGGTAGTGGAAGCCCCAGAGAGCTTCCGCGCGATCGCGGTCATGGACGAGCCGGTCAAAGGGGGAGAGGAGCGTGGCGCGGTCGGGAAGTGGCCCGTCGACGGCGTCGGGGTGGGCGACCCAGCCGTGGCCATCACGCCACGCGCCTAGCCTGCGGCGCCGCTTCTCGGCGAAGTACTCGTCTGCCTCACGCAACGAGATCCGCTCCACCTCGGGGTACCAGCGCTCGGCCAGGTCCCAGAGGCGCTGCCCACCGTCGCGGCCGACGACCGCGAGCACGCCGCGCCCGTGCAGGAGCTCGAGGAGCAGCGTCACCCTCCGACCCCACCAGACCGGCCGCTCGCCGTCCGGGCGCAGGTCGCCCTCGAGCTCTCGCGAGAGCAGCGGGCCGTTGCGCTCGATCTCGCGCAGCACCCGGCGCTTGAAGGCGGCGTTCTCGGTCAGGAACGCCTGGCCCTGCCGCTCCCACGAGTACTTCACGCGCCTGCGGCGCATGCGGGCGAAGAGAGCCGGCAGGTCCTCGGCGGGCCAGATGAAGGCGTTGAACTCGTAGAGCTGGCGCTCCTGCCAGAGCAACCGGTCGAGCTCGTCCCGGTCGTACGGCCCGAGGCGGCTCCAGAGAACGAGGTACTGGGGCGGCGCGACCGTCGAGATCGGATCGATCTGCAGGTAGCCGAGGCGCTTGACCGTGTCCAGCACGTCGGTCGCCGAGCCGTCGAGCGCCTGTGCGCGCACGGCGATGCGGCGTGCCTCCTCGACGGAGACGCGGATCCCGTTCCCCCGGCGGATCGGCCGATGCTACGTCAGCTAGGAGCCGTAGCCGCCGCTCGACGGCTGGTCGTCCTCGGTCGCGGTGCCGCCCGCGGTCAGCGTGCCGTCCATGCCGAGGTCCTTGTGGTTCCCGATCGGGCAGTAGAGCTCGTACTCCTCGCCCGCCTCCACCTCGACCGTGAGCTCCTCACTCTCCCCCGGCGCGAGATCGGCGGTCTCGACCTCGTCGCCGCCTCCCTCGACCTCCAGCGCGTGCGTCGTGTCGCCGTCGTTGACCACGCGCAGCGTGTACGTCCCTGGCTCGTCCACGGCGACGGACGCGGGGTCGAGCTTGAAGTCGACGAGGCTGATGGTGAGTGTCTCGATCGGAGTGCCGGTTGCCTCTGAGTCTTCGTCCTCGTCACCCCCGCACGCGGACAGGGCCAGGACGACAGCTGCGACGAGGGCGAGGCGGGGCACCCGCACGTCTGGATGTACGGCGCCGGCGGGCTAACGGATTGCCGCGCTGCGGTGGTGCGCGAGGTACTCGAGCAGGTCCGAGCGCGTGAGCATCCCGGCCGGGCGCCCGCCGTCTCCCACGACGACGACCGCCGGGCTGCCGTCGAGGCGTGAGAAGACCTCGTCAATGGACTCGCCGGCGGCGACGGCCGTCAGCGGCGGCTCCATGGCGGCCGCAACCTCGTCGTTCAGCGCGTCGGGGTTCTTGAAGACCCGGTCGAGCAGGCCGCGCTCCTGGAGGGAGCCGACGAGGTCGGCGAGCGACTCGACCGGCTCGTGGCGCACGACCGGGAGCTGCGAGATCGAGTAGCGCTGCATGAGCTCGATCGCGCGGCCGAGCTTCTCGTGCGAGGCGACCGTGATCAGCTGCGGCACGCCGGGGTCCTCGGCCCGCTTGGCCGACAGGACCTCCTCGACCGTCGGCGCCGGCGCCTGGCGCTCGAGGAAGCCGTACTCGAGCATCCAGTTGTCGTCGTAGAACTTCGACAGGTAGGCGCGGCCGCCGTCGGGCAGCAGCGTGACCACCAGCTTGCCCGGGCCGAGCTCGCGCGCCGTCTCGACGGCGGCGTAAACGGCGGTACCGCCCGATCCGCCGGCCAGCAAGCCCTCCTCGCGGGCGAGGCGTCGGGCGGTGAGGAACGAGTCGCGGTCTGAGACGGTGACGTAGCGGTCGACGAGCGACGGGTCGTACGTCTGCGGCCAGAAGTCCTCGCCGATGCCCTCGACGAGGTACGGGTGCACCTCCGAGGAGTAGATCGAGCCTTCCGGGTCGGCGCCGACGACGAGCAGCTCCGGCTTGCGCTCCTTGAGGTAGCGCGCAGCGCCGGAGATCGTGCCGCCCGTGCCGACGGAGATCACGAGCGCGTCGAGCTCGCCGTCCGTCTGCTCCCAGATCTCGGGACCGGTCGTCTCGTAGTGGGCCTGCGGGTTCGCCTGGTTCGAGTACTGGTCGGGCTTGAACGCACCGGGGATCTCCTCCGCGAGCCTGGCGGAGACGGAGTAGTAGCTCTCCGGAGACTCGGGCTCGACGGCCGTCGGGCAGATCACCACCTCGGCGCCGAAGGCGCGCAGGAGCGAGATCTTTTCCTGGCTCATCTTGTCGGGCATGACGAAGATCATCCGGTAGCCCTTGATCGCCGCCGCCATGGCGAGCCCGACCCCGGTGTTGCCGGACGTCGGCTCCACGATCGTCCCGCCCGGCCCGAGCTTCCCCTCCTGCTCGGCGCGCTCGATCATCCGCAGGCCGATGCGGTCCTTCACGGAGCCGCCGGGGTTCATGTACTCGAGCTTCGCGACGATCGTCGCGCCCGTCTCGACGCCGAGCTTCTGGAGGCGGACGAGCGGTGTATCGCCGATCAGGTCGAGCACGGTCGGGTACTCGCGCGCCACGGTCAGAGGGTAGTTCAGGCCGGGTGGACGTGTCCCTCCAGCGCTCAGCACCGAGGCCCATCCGGTGGCTCGTTCAGACATGCCCTTTCGGGACAGGTTCTGCGCGGCGAGAGCGCAGACCCCACCCTCCCAGAGGGGAGAGCTGCCTCCACCTCCCGCCCGGGGTCGACGGTACCGCTGAGTCGCACGCCTGTCAGTCCCTGAACCGTGCCGGATGTGTGCCGTTGCGAGCCAAGCCGAGTACCCGAGTGGCGGGTTGGCCGCGCTCAGTGCCGGAAGTGACGCCGGCCGGTGAGCACCATCGTCGCGCCGCCCGCCCGCACCGCCTCGGTCACCTCGTCGTCGCGCTTCGATCCGCCCGGCTGGATGATCGCCGTCACGCCCGCGTCGAGCGCCGCCTGCGGGCCGTCCGGGAAGGGGAAGAACGCGTCGGAGGCGAGCACGGCGCGGTTGAGGTCGTGGCCGTGCTCACGGGCCTTCGTCAGCGCGATCCGGACGGCATCGACCCGGCTCGTCTGACCTCCGCCGATCCCGACCGTTTGCAGGTCTTTTGCGATCACGATCGCGTTCGACGTGACGTGCTTGCACACCCGCCAGGCGAACTGCAGGTCGCCCCAGCAGGCCTCGTCGGGCTCGCCGCAGACGACCTCCATGCGATGTCGCTCGTCGACCTCGAGGTCGCGGTCCTGCACGAGCAGTCCGCCGGGAACCCGCTTGAAGTCCTTCTCGGATGCGTCCACCCGCCGGCGCTCGCGGTCGAGCAGGATGCGCGTCGCAGGCTTCTCGGTCAGGGGTTGCAGCGCCGCCTGGTCGTAGCCGACCGCGAACAGAACGTCGATGAACCGCCCCGCGAGGGCGCGGCCGAGTTCGCCGCCGACCGGTCGGTTGAGGGCAACGACCATGCCGAAGGCGGAGATCGGGTCGGCCGCGAACGCGCGCTCCCACGCCTCCTCGATCGTGCCGCCGACCGCCACCCCGCACGGGTTGGCGTGCTTGACGATCACGCACGCCGGCACGGTGAACTCCCGCAGCAGCAGGCGAGCCGCGCACAGGTCGAGCATGTTGATCAGCGAGAGCTGCCGGCCGTGCAGCTGGCTGATGTTCGACGTCAGGTGCGTGCGCGCGGAGACGTCGGCGTAGTAGGCGGCCCGCTGGTGCGGGTTCTCGCCGTAGGCGAGGTCGTGCACCTTCACGTACGAGTGCGTGAGCCGCTGTGGAAACGGCTCCCGGCCCGCGAACCAGACGGCGATCGCAGCCTCGTAGGCCGCGGTCGTCCCGAATGCCTCGGCCGCCAGGCGGCGCCGGGTCGCGGGTGAGATGTCGCCGGTGTCCCTGAGCTCCGAGAGCACGTCCGCGTACTGCGCCGGGCTCGACACGGGCGTCACGTGCGCGAAGTTCTTCGCCGCGGCGCGCAGCATCGAGGGGCCCCCGACGTCGATCATCTCGACGGCCTCCTCCTCGCGCACGCCGTAGCGGGCGGCGACCTCCTGGAACGGATAGAGGTTGACGCAGACGAGGTCGAAGGGCTCGATGTCGTGATCGGCGAGCGCCGCGAGGTCGTCCGCGGTGTCGCGGCGGGCGAGGATGCCCGCGTGGATCCGCGGGTGCAGCGTCTTCACGCGTCCGCCGAGAAGCTCGGGCACCTCCGTGAGCGCATCGACCCGCGTCACCTCGAGTCCGGCCTCCTCGAGGGCGACCGCGGTGCCGCCGCTCGCGACGAGCTCGACGCCGAGCTCGGCCAGCCCCCGCCCGAACTCCTCCAGGCCGTCCTTGTGGTAAACGGACAAAAGGGCTCGCTCAACGGGCAAGCTGGTGCTCCTTCCGTCGAGACGCCGCAACCGGGTCACGCTCCACGAGCTCGCGCACGACCGCCGGCAGCAGCCGGTGCTCGACCACCTGGACGCGGGCGCGGAGCGTCTCGGCAGTGTCCCCCGGCTCGACCGGCACCGGCTCGGCCCTGATCACCGCGCCCGTGTCCACGCCCTCGTCGACGAAATGCACGGTCGCGGCGGTCTCCGCCACCCCGGCGGCGAGCACGTCCTCGATCGGGTGGGCGCCCGGGAATGCCGGCAGCGGCGCCGAGTGGGTGTTGACGACCCGTCCGGGGAAGCGGTCGAGGAACACCGGCCGGAGCAGGTGCATGTAGCCGGCGCAGACGATCCAGACGGCGCCACGCTCCTCCAGCCAGCCCGCCATCGCGGCATCCCGCGCCTCGCGGTCCGGGTAGTCCTCGAGCGCGAAGACCGCCCCCGGGACGTCGGCCCGGCGCGCGCGCTCGAGCGCGCGGGCGCCGGCCTTGTTGGAGGCGACACCGGCGACCGGAAGCCCGGCTTCGAGCAGCGCCTGCAGATTGGTGCCCTCACCGCTGACGAGCACGCCGATCACGCGCGGACGATCTCGCCGATCGGGATCGCGTCCGCGAGGGCGCCCGCGTCCTCGGCTGCGACGACGGCGCAGTAGCCGACGCCGAGGTTGAAGACGCGGCGTAGCTCGTCCTCCTCGACATGCTCGGCGAGCCAGCCGAACACCGGCGGGCGCGGCCACGCCTCCCAGTCCAGCTCCGCGCGCAGCCCGTCCGGGACGACCCGCGAGAGGTTGCCGAGCACCCCGCCGCCGGTCACGTGCGCGTACGCCTTCGCCTTCGCGCCGAGCGAGCGCACCGCGTCGAGGTAGAGCCGCGTCGGCGCGAGCAGGTCGTCGCCGTCGTAGTCGTCCTCCTCCAGCACGCGGCGGACGAGGGTGAAGCCGTTGGCGTGGACTCCCGCCGACGCGAGGCCCAGCACCACGTCGCCGGCCGCCACCGACGTGCCGTCGACAAGTCGGTCGCGGTCGACCACGCCGACACAGGTGCCGGCGAAGTCGAGCTCGTCGTCGCGGTAGATGCCGGGCAGCTCGGCGGTCTCACCGCCGATGAGCGCGCAGCCCGCCTGGCGGCACACCTCGGCGGCGCCCTCCACGAGCTCCGCCACCTGCTCCGGGTCGATGCGGTTCGCTGCCACGTAGTCCAGGAGGATGAGCGGCTCGGCACCGGACGTGGCGACGTCGTTGATGCAGTGGGCGGCCAGGTCGCGGCCGCAGTCGCGCAGCCTGCCCCGCTCGCGCGCGAGGATCAGCTTCGTTCCCACCGAGTCGGTGGAGGCCGCGAGCAGGCGCCGCTCGTCGAGCGGATGCACGCCGGCGAAGGCGCCGAAGCCACGTGCGCCCGTCGACTCGACCGCGGTCCGAAGCCTGTCCACGATGGCCTCGGCCGCCGCAAGCGAGACCCCCGCCGCCTCGTATGTCTTGCTCTCCACGCGAGGGGGCGGAGTCTAGTTGGGCAGTCGGCTCGGCTGACGGGTCGCGCCGGTCGTGGCGCCGGATGGCCGGATCTAGACTCGCCGGCGGTGCTCGCACATGCCGCCACCTGGACGCTGGCGCCGCTGCAGCTCGCGCCGATCGCGATCGGCGCCTTCGCCTACGAGCGGCGCGTGCTCACCCTGCGGCGGCGCGGCACGCCCGTTCCGGGCTGGCGCCACGTCCTCTTCTGGGTCGCAGTCGGGCTCCTTCTGGCCGCCCTCGTCACGCCGATCGCGTCGTACGCCGAGGACGACCTGTTCGCGCTGCACATGGTCCAGCACGTCCTGCTCGGCGACCTGGCGCCGCTCGCCCTCGTGCTGGCGCTCTCCGGCCCGATCCTCCGCCCGGCCCTGGCGGCACGAGCGGTGCAGCGGCTGCGCATCCTCGTCCACCCGCTGGTCGCGCTCCCGCTCTGGGCGATCAACCTCTACGTCTGGCACGTCCCGTACCTCTACGAGGCCGCTGTCCGTCACGAGTCCGTGCACGCCCTCGAGCACGCGATGTTCTTCACGGCGGGCGCGATCATGTGGGCGCCCGTCGTCGAAGTGCTGCCCGGCCCGGCCTGGTTCGGCACGGGCTGGAAGCTCGGCTACATCGTCGCGGTGCGGCTGATCGAGACCGTGCTCGGCAACGTCTTCCTGTGGTCGCAGACCGTCTTCTACGACGTCTACCGGGCCGGCCAGGCGGCGCACGGCATCTCGCCGCTCGAGGACCAGGGCTGGGCCGGCACGGTGATGATGCTCGAGGGCTCGCTCGTCACCATCGGCGCGCTCGCCTGGCTCTTCCTGCGGCTCGCCTCCGAAGGGGAGCTGCGCCAGGAGCTGATCGAGCAGGGCGTCGACCCGGCCACCGCCCGGCGCGCGGTGCGCTACGGGCGCGGCACCGAGTTGCGCAGCTGACGGCCGCCGCGCTTCTCATCGAACGTTCATCGCGGTCTCAGGTCCGCTTCAGGTCGGCCGCTCAGAGTCCGCTGCAAGACGCCCTTCGGTTTCCACAACCGACTCCTTCCCCATAGGGCGTGACCGCGGGCCCATGACGCCGACCACAGGCGTCATGGGCCCGTTTCACTCCGCCGGGAGCCAGTCCCGACCCAGCGGTGCCGGGGACAGACGCGAGGGTTTCGAAACGCGGCCCGCGACATCGGAACACCGTCCGAACAGAGTCTTTTCGTCCGTCTTAGGCGCCTCTCAGCCCATGCCTGTTTGGTCTGTGGCGGGAGGAGTCAGAGAGGAGTTCGATCGTGAGATCGACGTTCAAGCCGGTGCTGGCACTGGCGACTGCGATGACTGTCGTGCTGTCACTCGCCGCGACCGACGCGCTCGCGCAGCGTGGCGGCGGGAAGGGGCCCGGCGGTGCAAACGCCGCCGCGCTCGTGACGGAGGCGGCCGAGCAGCTCAAGGTCACCGAGGCGAAGCTCACCGACTCGATCACCGACGCCGCCGTGGCCCGGATCGACGAGGCCGTGGAGGACGAGGACATCGAGGCGGAGGACGCCGAGGACCTCAAGGAACGCGCACAGGAGAACGTGCGCTACGCGATGGCCATCTCGACCACCAAGGCGGTCGCGAAGAACCTCGGCGTGACCACCGCTCAGCTCAACGCCGGCTTCCGTGCGGCGCGCAAGTCGCTCGCCCTGGAGCGCATCGACCAGGCGCTCGAGGACGGCGACATCGACGAGCAGGAGGTCGGCCGACCTCAAGGACGAGGTCAACGCCAAGAAGTTCGCCGGCTACAAGGCCGGCGGGCTCGCAGGCCTCGTCGCCGCCGGCGGCCGCGCCGGAGGTTGCGGCGGCCCTCGCGGGTAGAGACCGCAGGCCATGACATCGGGCGGCGGCATCACGCCGCCCGATGTCGTTGGCCGCACTATCGCGGGACTCCTACACCAATCCCGGCGCGCGCGCCTTCGCGCGGCTTGCCGCCCGCGACTCGCCGGAGGGCGGCTTGCCCGCCCGGGAGGCACACCGCGGGAAGCGCGTCTGGTCAGACGCCGGAAACGCCAGTCCCCAGACTCCATCGGCCGGCTCCTGACACGCTCGAACCACGTACCAGCTCGCAAGGAGGGGGCCCACGGGGGAACCAGGGGTTCCCCCGTGAAGCGAGCGAAGCGAGCGGAGGAAAGCCGTGCAGCAAGAGGAAGTGACGCCTGTTGCGATCAACCGGCGTGCACCATCTCGACCTCGTCGTGCGCTCGATCGAGCGCAGCCTGCCGTTCTACCGTGATCTCCTGGGCCCACTCGGCTGGTACGGGATCGGCGAGGTCGAGGGTGAGCGAGGCGAGACGATCTGGTACCTCACCGGCCCGGGCACCTCGATCGGGCTCCGGGCAGCGCAACCGGCGCAGATCGGCGCCGGGTACGACCGCTACTCGGTGGGCATGCACCACGTCGCCTTCGAGGCGCACTCGCGGGCCATGGTCGACGAGCGCGCCCACTGGCTGCGGTCGCAGGGCACCGAGATCGAGAGCGGGCCGAAGGAGTACGGGTACGGCCCTGGCTACTACGCCGTTTTCTTCTACGACCCGGACGGGATGAAACTGGAAATCGTCCACGTTCCCGGGCACGCCGCCTGAGAAAGGAGACCTTGTGTCGACCATCCCACCCGAGCAGCCCCCGCCGTCGGAGCCGACGCCGCCGCCGGCCGAACCGTCGCCACCTCCCTCAACCCCGGAGCAGCCGACCCAGCCGACCCAGTCGACCGTCACGCCGCCGCCGGCGAGTGCGGGGCCCCGGACGCAGATCGCGCTGAACGACATCGCGCGGATGCCGATCCCGGGCAACGCCGAGTTCGCGCTCTGGCTGTTCCTGTTCGTCGTCTTCACGCTGATCTGGTGGATCGACGACGACGTCGCGAGCGGCCAGTGGATGACCATCGTCACCGCGCTCTCGTTCGGCTACTTCATCAGCCGCGGCGTCGCCAAGGCGAGCCGCGTCCTCGAGCAGTAACGGCCAGTGCCTCGTCAGGCAATGCACTCCATCACCCCCGGCTGCTGCAACGCGCCGGGCGTTGTCCTCGGTCGCACTCGTATGCACCGATACGCGAGCTCCCTGCGTCCTAGCCTGGCTTGCTTTTCATAGCCGGGAGCGGGGGCGCATCACCTGACGAGGGCTAGCGGAGGAGCCCGGCGGGAACCCTGCCGGGCTCCTCGAAGCGCTCCTTCTCCAGGCGCTGCCCTGCAGGCACCGCGGCCGGATAGCGCCCGGTGAAGCACGCCCGGCAGACCGCCGACGCAGGACGCTGCACGGCCCGCTGCATGCCCTCGAGCGAGAGGTGGACGAGCGAGGTGGCGCCGACCAGCTCGCAGACCTCCTGCTCGCTGCGTGAGGAGGCGACGAGCTGCTCGTCGTCGCCGAAGTCGATGCCGTAGAAGCAGGGCGCGATGATCGGCGGTGACGAGACGCGGATGTGCACCTCGCTCGCGCCGCCCGCGAAGAGCATGGCCGTGATCTGGCGCATCGTGTTGCCGCGCACGATCGAGTCGTCGACGACGACGACGCGCTTGCCGGCGACCCCGGTGAGCGGGTTGAACTTGAGCCGGATCCCCTGCTCGCGCATGCCCTGCTCCGGCTGGATGAACGTCCGGCCGACGTAGCGGTTCTTGATCAGACCCTCGCCGAACGGCACGCCGCTCGCCTGCGCGAACCCGATCGCCGCCGGCGTCCCGGAGTCGGGGATCGGCATGACCAAGTCGGCTGCGACCGGTGCCTCGCGCGCGAGCTGCTCGCCCATCCGCACCCGGGCGTCGTAGACCTCGACGCCGTCGAGGTCGGAGTCCGGGCGCGCGAGGTACACGTACTCGAAGACGCAGAGGGCCCGCGTGGCCGTCCCGTCCGAAGTGGTTCGCGAGCGCAGCCCGTGCGCGTCGACGACGACGAGCTCGCCGGGCTCGAGCGAGCGCTCCCAGCGGGCGCCCACGAGGTCGAGCGCGCACGTCTCGGACGCCACCACCCAGTCGTCGCCCAGCCGGCCGAGCTCCAGCGGGCGGAAGCCGTGCGGGTCGCGGAAAGCGATGAGGGTGCCCTCCGAGAGTGCGACCACGGAGTACGCGCCTTCGAGGCGCTCCATCGTTGCCACGATCGCCTCGGCCAGCGGCCGCTCGTCGCCGGCGATCAGGGCGGCGATCACCTCGGTGTCCGAGGACGAGGCGATGCTCGTCGCCGGCCGCGGCGAGCTCGTCGCGCAGCTCGCCCGTGTTGGTCAGGTTGCCGTTGTGACCGAGTGCGATGGTGCGGGCCCGGCCGTGGCGCACGAGCGGCTGGGCGTTCGCCCACTGGGCCGAGCCGGTGGTCGAGTAGCGCGTGTGGCCGATGGCCACGTCGCCGTGGAGACCGTCGAGCTTCGGCTCGCTGAAGACCTGGGTGACGAGCCCCATGTCGCGCATCGCCGTCAGCCGCCCGGCGTCCGAGACGGCAATGCCCGCCGACTCCTGGCCGCGGTGCTGCAGCGCGAACAGGGCGAAGTAGGTCAGCCGCGCGACGTCGCGCTCCGGGGCGCGGATGCCGAAGATCCCGCACATCAGGTCGCGTGCGCCTCCGCGAGCACGTCCAGCGCGACGCCCAGGAGCCGACGCCCGTCTGCCCGGCCGATCCGCCGCAGCGACACCTGCCGGCTGCGGCTGAGCTCCTCGAGCCCGTCGGCCTGGTTCGGGTCGCAGGCGAGCACTGCCTGGCCGCCGCCTTCGCCGAAGAGCAGCAGCGCATCGGCGGGCAGGTCTGCTTCGAGGCCGACGCCGGCGTGCAGCGCCGCCTCGGCCAGGCATACCGCCAGGCCGCCTTCGGCCGCGTCGTGGACGAGCGAGCACCCCGCCGCGGCGGCAGCGAGGAAGCCCACGAGGGCTGCCTCGGCCGGGACGTCGAGGGCCGCCGGCCGTCCGCCCGGCTCGCCGAAGAGCGCCTGGTACTCGGAGCCGTCCAGAGCGAGTGACGGCGCTCCCGCGACCCACACGTCGTCGCCCTCGCGCCAGCCGCGCGGCACTCGCGCGACGTCGCCGACCAGGCCCACGCAGCCGACGACCGGGGTGGGGTGGATCGCCTGTCCGTCGGTCTCGTTGTAGAGCGAGACGTTCCCCGAGACGACCGGGATCTCGAGCGCTTCGCAGGCCTGCGCCATCCCCTCGATCGCCTCGGTGAGCTCCCAGCCGATCTCGGCCTTCTCGGGGTTGCCGAAGTTGAGGCAGTTCGTGATCGCCAGCGGCTCCCCGCCCGCGCAGGCGACGTTGCGGGCCGCCTCGAAGACGGCTGCGGCGCCGCCCGTGCGCGGATCGAGGCGGCAGATCCGGCCCGAGCCGTCGAGCGAGACCGCGAGCCCGCGGCCGCCGCTCAGGCGCAGGACGGCCGCATCGAGACCGGGGCGGCGCACGGTGCGCGAGCCGACGAGCTGGTCGTAGCGCCGGTAGATCCATGCGCGGCTGCGGATGTTCGGCGAGCGCAGGAGCTGCACGAGCGCCTCGGGCGCGGGCGGCCCGTGGACAGGCCCCGCCGCCGCCTGCGGCGCCCGTGGCGCGCGCTCGACGTCGTAGCGCGGCGCCTCGTCCGTCAGCGCGGCGGCCGGCACGTCCCCGATCACCTCTCCGTCATGCAGCGCGCGGAGCCGGGCGTCGTCGGTGACGATCCCGATCTCGGCGGCTTCGAGCTCCCAGCGCCGGCAGACGGCCAGCACGTCGTCGATGCGCTCCGGGCGGACGACCGCGACCATCCGCTCCTGGCTCTCGGAGATCATGACCTCCCACGGCTCGAGGTCGGGCTCGCGGAGGGGCACCTGGTCGAGCCAGACGTCGATGCCGGCCGTGCGGGCCATCTCGGAGAGCGACGACGCCAGTCCGGCGGCGCCGCAGTCCTGCAGCGACTCGACCAGACCGCGCTCGACCAGCTCGACGGAGGCCTCGATCAGCTTCTTGCCGGTGAACGGATCACCGATCTGCACGGACGGCCGCTTCTCCTCCGCGTCGCTCTCGCCCAGCTCCTGGCTCGCGAGCACGCTCGCGCCGCCGATGCCGTCGCGGCCGGTCGTGGCGCCGTAGAGCACGACTGCGTTCCCGGGCCCGTGGGCCGCGGCGCGTGTCAGGCGCTCCGCGGGCAGCAGGCCGATGCACATCGCGTTCACGAGGCAGTTCTGCTCGTAGGCCGGGTCGAAGACCGCCTCGCCGCCGACCGTCGGCACCCCGCACGAGTTGCCGTAGTGGCCGATGCCCTCGACCGCACGCTCGAAGCGATGGTCGGGCGAGCCGAAGCGGAGCCCGTCCAGGAACGCGATCGGCCGTGCGCCCATCGAGAGGATGTCGCGGAGGATGCCGCCGACCCCCGTCGCCGCGCCCTGGAACGGCTCGACCGCCGACGGGTGGTTGTGGCTCTCGACCTTGAACGCGACCGCCTCGCCCCCGCCGACGTCGATCACGCCCGCGTTCTCGCCGGGGCCCTGCAGGACGCGCGGGCTGTCCGTCGGCAGCCGCCGCAGCAGGCGCGCGGAGTGCTTGTAGGCGCAGTGCTCCGACCAGAGCAGCGAGAACACCGCCAGCTCGAAGTCGTTCGGCTCACGGTCGAGCAGGTCGACGATGCGGTCGAGCTCGTCGTCCGTCAGGCCGAGCGTCCGGTGAAGCGGCTGAGCGACGGCGGACCCCAGAGCGGGGCATGGTACTGCCGCAGCAGGTCGGTGCCAGACCTCCTCGCCGGCTCTGTCCCCGGAGGCGACGGCTCAAGCCAGGACGGGTCTGTCCCCGGAGGCGACGGCTTGCCCGTCGCCGTAGGGGACTGACCCCAGCCGTTCGCTCACGCGGGATTGCCCCGTCCCGCCCCGTCGTTCTCACACCAGTGGGGTCACCGGCCGTTGCAGTGGGTATGCGTGAGGGCGTGCTGCGCGGCTACGTCCCGACACTGCTGCTGCTCGCCGCCATCTGGGGCGCGTCGTTCATGTTCATCAAGGTCGCCGTCGACGAGCTCGAGCCGGCGACCGCGATGTTCGTCCGGCTGGCGCTCTCGGTGCCGTTCCTTGCCGGCCTGCTCGCGTGGCGGCGCGGCCTTCGTGGTGCGATCCACGACCTGCGTGCGGTCGCGGTTCCGGTCGTCGTCCTCGGGATCGTGAACACGGCCGTGCCGTTCACGATGATCGCCTGGGGCGAGACGCACATCGACTCGGGCGTGGCGGCCATCGCCAACGCCTCGGTGCCGATCTTCGTCGCGCTGCTCGCGCTGCGCTACCGGGCGAGCGAGCGCGTCGCCGGCCTGCGTCTCGTCGGCATCGTGCTCGGACTGGCCGGGGTCGGCGTGATCGCCGGCGTGAACCCGGATGGCGGCTGGTGGGGCGTGGCCGCGACACTTGCGTGCGCAGGCGCTTCCTTCCTCTACGCGGTCGGCGCCCTCTACGGGCAGACCCACGTCGAGGGCCGCGATCCGCTGGTGATCGTGACGGGCTCGATCGCGGTCGCCACGCTCGTCCTGTTCCCGTTCGCGCTCCTCCAGCCGCCGGACGGCGTGCCCAGCCTGGAGGCGACCGCGTCCCTGGTCGCGCTGGCGCTGCTCGGGACGGTGGTCGGACTGCTGCTCTACTACCACCTCATCAGCGCCTACGGCTCGCTGCGTGCATCTCTGGTCGTCTACCTGACGCCGCTCACGGCGCTGCTCTACGGGGCGCTGCTCCTCGACGAGGAGCTGTCGGTGTCGGCCCTGGCCGGGCTCGGCCTGATCCTGGCCGGCGTCGCCCTCGGCTCGGGTGTCGTCGGTCAGGTGCGCCGGCGTCCTCAGCCCGTGCCGGCGCCGTGAGCGAGGCCGTTCTGGCCGAGAGCGACGGACTGCGGCTGCGCCGCGCCGAGCCCGCCGACGTCGGCTTCCTGACGGAGCTGCTCACGAACGACGAGGTCGAGCCCTTCCTCGCGGCGATTCGCGTGCGCGATGCCGCAGGCCTGCTCGCGGACGTGGAACGCTCGCTGGCCGAACCGGCGGAGTTCGGGCGGATCCTGATCGAGGTCGCCGACGACGGCGAGTGGCGGCCCGCCGGCCTGATGGGCTACGAGCTCGCGAACCGGCGGTCGCGCATCGCCAACCTCGGCAGCCTCGCCGTGCACCCGGACTTCCGCGGTCGCCGCCTGGCCGATCACGGCGCTCGGCTGCTCCAGCGCTACCTCATCTTCGAGCTCGGCTTCCACCGGCTCCAGCTCGAGTGCTACGGCTTCAACGAGCGCGCGATCGCCCACGCCGAGCGTTCCGGCTTCGTCCGCGAGGGCGTGCGCCGGAAGGCGTACGAGCGGGACGGGGAGTGGGTCGACGGCGTCCTCTTCGGGCTCGTGCGCGAGGACCTCGAGGCGCCCGCGGCGCGTTAGCCGGCCGCCTCGCTGAAGGTGAACGTGAGCTTGCCCTTGCACCACGTAGCCCCAGTGCGGGCACTGGCAGCGGTCGTCGGGGAGCCCCTTGAAGAGCGGCGCCAGGTCGGCGTCGGCGGTGTACGTCTCGAAGCCGACCGAGTAGCCGCCCTCGAAGTGCTCGAAGTGGCCCTCGTACCCCTCGAGCTCGAACGCTCTCGGACGCCGTCGCCTTCGATGCCTTCGGCATTGTGATCTCCTTTCCTGTCGTCGCGGCGCGTCGCGTCTGACGCTCAGACGCGGCGACGCGGCTCCTCGGTCAGCTGTCGCATCAGCCCGGCGACGTTCGTGAGGCACCAGTAGCCGACGATCTTGCCGTCCGCGAACGCGGAACACCTCGGCGCAGTCGGACGCGACGTTGCGACCGGTCGGAGCGATGCCCTTGTACTCGCCGTCGTGCGTGCCCGTCATCGTCGAGCGGACGAAGACGCTGTCGTCCTCGGCGATGAGCTCGTCGACGACTGATGTGCAGGTCGGGGAACGCGTCGAAGTAGGTCATGCAGCCGCGGCGTGACCGCCTCGCGCATCTGCTCGTCGGCCCAGAACTCGCCGATCGCGTCGAGCGTCGTGGCCGTTCATGACCCTGGTCGTAGTACCTGCTGGATGATCTCCTTGTTCTGCTCCGGACATCTCCAGCTGCCTCCTTTCGTCGGTGACACCGGATGCGCCCGCCGGCGAGCGTCGTCCGGTAGGGGGAAACGCCCCTATTCGCTCCCCGAGATTGCGAACGGCGTACGCGGCCGCCTCGGCGCGGCGTGCGCACGTCGAGCTTCGCGGTAGATCCGGCGCGACGTGATGCTCGACCGTCTTCGGGCTGATGTACAGCCGCGTGCGCGATCTCGGTGTTCGTGAGCCCCTCCGCCGACGAGGCGCAGCACCTCGACCTCTCGCTCGAGTGAGCAGCCCGGCCGCGCGCGGGCCGGACCGTGTCTTCACGCCGAGCCCGCGCAGCAGCGCCGCCGCCTCGTCCGCCTCGCGCGCGGCGCCGAGCGACTCCAGCTCGGCAAATGCCCGCGCGCCGACGTCCGCTGCGTCCGCTGGTCGCGATCGCCGCGACGAGGGCGCGCGCCAGCTCCAGCCGCGCCCGGGCGGCGTCGAGCCGGAGCCCGAGCGAGCGCGTACGCCGTTGACCGCCTGCTGCAGCAGCGCCTCCGGCGTCCGGCGTCGCCGGCGGCCGCGGCGATCGCGGCCGCGCGCGAGGCGCGCCGTCGCGACCACGCGCTCGCGACCCGGCCGTCCGCGGCGATCGCGGTCGAGCTGCGTCGGCGGCGACGCGGGCGCGTCCAGTCGCCCGTCGGCCAGCCTCGCCTCGACGAGCCGCGCGAGCAGCGGCGCCGCGAGCAGGCTGTCTCGGCCCGACCTCGTCGATGCGCTGCTCGAGGAGCGCGTCGCCGCTCCTGCGGCTCGCCGCGCGCCAGCCGCATCGTCGACCGCCGCGTCGGACCGTCGCCGGGTCGCCCTCGAACCCTTCGAGGAGCTGCTCGGCCTCGTCGAAGCGGCCCTGCAGGACGCGAATCTCGGCCAGCGGGCAGCGGGATGGCACGCAGCGCGCCCGCTGCCCCGCGTCGGTCAGATCCCGGAGCGCGGCCTCGAGCTCCGCCTCGGCCGTCGTCGATGCGGCCGCTCGCCGCGTGGACGTCGGCGCAGCAGGTCCGGCAGAAGGCGAGCAGCGGCACGTGGTCGTACTTCCGCGCGAACGCCTCGAGCACGTCGCGTCCACTGCTGCGGGCGCTCGACGTCGCCGGCCCGCTCGCAGGCCTGAGCATCAGCGTGCAGCAGACGTCGGCGAATGTCTCGAGCGACACTGCTCGCCGCTCGTGCCGCCGCCATCGCCTCGTCCAGACGCGCCAGACCCTCGTCCACGCTGTCCGACCGAGACCTCGCGCGAGGCCGAGTTGCGCGAGCGCGCGCAGCTCGAGGTCGGTGTCGTCGCGCTTCGAGCGCGACGTCGAGAGCGGCCGAGCGCCGCGAGCTGCGCGCGACAACCGGCTGTCGCGGCGCGCTCTGAGCGCGCGCGAGGTCGAGCCACCCCTGCTCGGCGCCCGGGGGCGACGTCTCGCGAGCAGCTCCCCGGCGACACCTCGCAGCACCACGGAGTCCGAGGCGATCGGAAGTCCGTCCACGAGCTCGGCCGCCCCCTCGTGAGCGAGCACGTCGTCGGTGACCACGATCTCGCCGGCATCGGCCAGTCCCTGCACGCGGGAGGCGATGTTGACCGTCTGCCCGAAGTAGTCGAGGCGGTCGTTGAGCGTCACCGCCAGGCATGCCCCCGAGTGCAGGCCGACCTTCAGGCCGAGCAGGTCGCCTCCCGCCTCGGCGTTGAAGCGGGCGATCTCGTCTCGCATCTCGAGCGCCGCGCGGAGCGCGTCCGCCGGATCGACGAAGCTCGCCATCACCGCATCCCCGATCGTCTTCACCAGTGCGCCCGAGTTCCGTGCGCGATGGACTCGCGCAGGTAGCCGAAGTGCCGGCGGACGAGGTCGAACGCCTTCAGGTCGCCGATCCGCTCGTAGAGCGCGGTCGAACTGCGCAGGTCGGTGAAGAGCAGGGCGAGCCGCTGGACCGCCAGCCCCTCCCCGGCGACGATCGTCTCCGCAGAGAAGAGGTCGAGGTACGTCTGGTTCGAGAGCACCTCGGCTCCGGAGAGGAACGGCCCCAGCGTCACGTCGACCTCCTCGTCGAGGTGGGGATCAGCAGCGGGCACCGCTCCGCCGTCGCTTTGGTGAACTCGATCTCGACCGGGCCTGCGTCGACGTCCGCGCGGAAGCCCTGGCTCCGCGTGCCGGTGTACTCGAACGTGAATCGTGCGCGTCTCGTCGGTCCGCGTCTCGTTGACGAACAGAGTCGGTCCCTGCGTCAGCGAGATGTACAGCGGCTCGGCGGTCAGACGAGAAGGTCTCCGTGCTCCCCGCCTCGACGTACGCGCACGCGAGCGCGCGCTGTCGCAGGTAGTCGCGGAGCGGACTGCCGTCGTCGCACGCGCCAGTCGGCGTGAAGCGTACGCCGAAGAAGTGCTCCATCGGGCTCGAGCGACGAGCGGCTCGTGGTAGCGAGAGCGGCGAACCTCCGGCACGACGCTGAAGACGATCTCGACGTAGTCCGCTGAGGTCGGTGTCGCGGTCGGCGCTGCAGACCTGGCAGAAGTAGTGCGCGGTCGCGGAGGTGAGCGACGCGAGCCGCTCGACGATCTCGCCGCAGCCGGGGCAGACGTACTGCCACTCCATCGTGACCAGGCCGAGCTTGCGTGCGTGCAGGAAGAGTTCGACGACGGCGGACTCCGGAAAGCCGAGCTCCTGGGCGAAGCGGATGGGGTTGATGCGCACAACCGCTTCGTCACTCGCCGTGCGGACGAATTCCCCGAGCGCGTGCGACCAGCTCCCGCTGGCCTGGCGCCGCGGCCGCCAGGTGGTCGAGCTTCTCGGCAAGGAGCGACTCGTTCAGCGTCGGTGGAGCGGTAGCGGCGATGCGCGCATCCTGCCTGTGGCTGCTGCGTCGGGGGCGGCGGCGAGGTCACTACGATGCCGCGCATGGCCGACTTCCTGCACACGATGGTGCGCATCACCGATCCGGAGCGCAGCCGGGCCTTCTACGAGGCGCTCGGCTTCCGCTTCGCCCGCGACATGGACATCGTCCGGAACGGCGAGGTCGAGGCGACGAACTACTTCTTCTCGCTCGGTGACGACGAGAACGTGCTCGAGCTGACCTACAACCACGACGGGCGGAGCTACGAGCTCGGCAGCGGCTACGGGCACATCGCCCTCGCCGTCGACGACCTCGACGATTCGCTCAGCCAGCTCGGCGAGCAGGGCATCGAGCCGGAGCGCGAGCCCTACCGCGTTCGCGAGGGCGGCTCCCGGATATGCTTCGTCCAAGACCCCGACGGCTACAGAATCGAATTGATCGACCGCAGCGGCAAGTAGCGAAAGGCGACTGGATTCCTCGCGCCTGACCTCGCTCTGACGGGAGAGGAGGATGGGTAGCTACGTGAGGAGGCGGTGTGGATCTGCCGCTCACGTGAGGCTCAGCCCGCCGTCGACAACGACGATCTGGCCTGTCGCAAACGGCGTGCGAGCGAGCGAGACGATGGCGTCCGCGATATCCGCGGGCGTCGCCGCGCGACCAAGCGGTGTCCGGGCGACGATCGCCTCGTTCGCCTCCCATCCCGCCGTCCAGGGCGTCTCCACCAGCCCGGGCGCGACCGCGTTGACGCGCACGTCGGGAGCGAGCGCCTGCGCAAGAGTGCGCGTCAGGTGATGCAGCGCCGCCTTCGAGACAGCGTACGGCAGCGAGCTCCCGCCCGCGATGATCCCGGCGACCGATCCCACGTTGACGATGGCCCCCTTCGCCTCGCGTAATGCAGGCGCCGCGGCGCGGGTGAGGTACCAGGGGCCCATCAGGTTCACGGCCAGGATCCGCCGCCACAACTCATCGTCGGCGCCCTCGAGGTCCACGAACGGGACGCGCCTCGTCGTGCCCGCGTTGTTGACGACGAGGTCGAGACGTTCGAACCGCTCCAGCGCGGTCGCGACCAGCCGTCGCGCGTCCTCCTCACGGGAGACGTCGCCTTGCACGTACACGGCCTCCGGGAGCGAGCGGGCGAGCATCTCGCCCTCCTCGACCGAGCGCGACGAGTTGACGACCACCCGGGCGCCATCGCCGGCGAGCCGCTCCGCGACCGCCCGGCCGATGCCGCTCGACGATCCCGTGACGATGACGACCTCGCTCACGCCCGGCGATCCTAGTGCCGGCCGCGATTGAGCTCATAGAGCGCGGTGCGTCGACTTGCCGCGTGGCATAGAGCTCGCTGTTGACAGCCGCGTCAAGCCCTCATACCCTCCGCGCCGCCAACCGACGAGGGAGGAGCTGCGATGCGTGCGATGGACTGCGTTCACGACGACCACGAGACGATGCATTTCACCGGGGCCGACGACGACGAGCTGACACGCCGAGTCAAGGAGCACCGCGACGAGTTCCACCCGGAGATCACTGACGAGCAAGTCGCGGAGCTCGTCGCCGCGAACGCCCACGACGAGTAGTCGCCAGAGACGACGGCCGGACAGCTCAACGCCCTCGCCGAGGGGTCGCGTTTCGGCTCGCGGGGAAGAGTCCCCCCTGCTTCGCTTGACGACGGGCGCCGACCGCTTCGACGGGGAGTGAGTGGCCCTCAGCGGCCGCGGAGGAAGCGCTCGAGCAGCGTTCGCGCCGGACCGGCGGGTGTCGCGAGCGCGACACCGTGCGCCGAGCCAGGATAGATCTCCAGCTGCTTCCTCGCCGCCGCGGTGAGCCCGTGGAGCGTGCGGGCGTCGGCCGCGAAGTCGTAGCCCGCGTTCTGGTCCTGCTCGGCCGCCAGGTAGAGCGTCGGGATCCGCAGGCGCGGCGCGGCCTTGGTGGCGTCGAGCCGGTTGAAGACGGCCGGCGCCGAGACGGAGACGACCCCGGTCACTGCAGGGCGAATCGTGGCGCCCGCGGCCACGACCGCGATCGCGCCCATCGACGCGCCGACGAGGTAGACCTTCCTGGCGCCGAGCGCGCGCACCTTGGTCACCGCCGCGGCGACGTCGGTCGGCAGCCGTGCAGAGACGTCGCCCTCGCGGATGCCCGACTCGCCGTGCGACCGGAAGTCGAAGGCGAAGACGAAGAAGCCGAGCTTCGCGAGGCGCCTGGCATACGGCTGCCACTCGCAGAGGTCGCCGCGGCTCTGGTGCGCCAGCACCACGGTGGTCTTGCCCTTGGCGGTCGGGCCGCCCCAGCGATGTCCCACGAGGCGTACGCCGTCCGGGGTACGGAACTGGATCTCGGCGGCGGAGACGCAGAAGTGGGCCGGGGCAGCCGGCCGCGCGCCGGCACCAGTGCTGAGGGCGGCCGCAACCGCCACCAGTGCGGCCAGCAGGACGAGCAGGAAGGATCGGCGCATGCGCGTATCGGTCTATCAGGTCTGAATCGACATGTCAAAGTAGACATATGTCGCTCCGCCACGCACTCCTCGGCGCGCTCGCGTACGCCCCTCGAACCGGCTACGCGCTGACGAAGCACTTCCGCGGCTCGCTCGCCTACGCCTGGCCGGCGAGCCACAGCCAGATCTACCCCGAGCTCGCGCGGCTGCAGGACGCGGGCCTGATCGAGCAGACGGGCACCGGCCCGCGCGGCGCCAAGACCTACGTCGCGACGCAAGCCGGCCTGGAGGAGGTGCGGCGCTGGCTCCGCGGGACCGACCCGGACCGGGGCGGCCGGAACGACCCGCTGCTGCGCGCCTTCTTCGTCTGGCTCCTCGAGCGAGACGAGGCTGCGGGCTTCTTCGAGCGCGAGGCGGCCTACCAGCAGCAGCTGCTCGACGAGCTGCGCAGCATCGAGCTCCAGCCGAGGGGGGTGGACGACAAGGAGCGCGCCTACCGCATCGCGCTGGAGCACGGGCTGCGCGTCACGGAGGCAAAGCTCGCCTGGGCCGAGTGGGCGCAGCGGGCCGTCCGCGGAGAGGAACCGCTTTAGCATCAAGGGCATGGGGGAGGGCGCGGCGACGGGCCGGATCGTCATCGTCGGCGCCGGGCCGTGCGGCCTGGCATGCGCCCGCGAGCTGTCCCGGCTCGGGCACGACGACTGGCTCCTCCTCGAGCGCGACGAGACGGCCGGTGGTCATGCCTCGTCCGTCGTCGATCCTGCGGGCTTCACCTGGGACATCGGCGGCCACGTCGTCTTCAGCCACTACGGCGAGTTCGACGCGCTGCTCGAGGAGACGCTGGGAGACGACGTCGAGGAGCACGAGCGCTCCTCCTACGTGCTGGTCGGCGACCGCTGGGTCCCCTACCCCTTCCAGAACAACCTCCGCTACCTCGAGCCCGAGGTGGCGAGGCGCTGCGCCCAGGAGTTCGTCGATGCACCCGGCGGCCAGTCCGACCTGGACTTCGAGGCCTGGATCGTGGCCACGTTCGGCCGGGCCATCGCGGAGACGTTCATGCTCCCGTACAACCGGAAGGTCTGGGCGACGCCGCTCGCCGAGATGAGCGCCGGCTGGATCGCCGAGCGGGTCAGCGTGCCCGATCCGGCCAGGGCGCTGCGCAACCTCGAGGAGGGACGCGACGACCTGGGCTGGGGCCCGAACTCGACCTTCCGCTTTCCGCGCCGGGGCGGCACGGGCGAGATCTACCGGAGGCTCGCCGAGCAGCTCGGCTCGAAGATCCAGTACGGACGCGAGGTCGTCGCCGTCGACGCCGGGGCGCGCGAGATCGAGACGGCCGACGGCCGGCGAGAGCCCTACGGAGCGCTGGTCACGACGGCGCCGCTCGACCGGGTGGTGGCGAGCCTGCGCCCGTGCCCGGACGAGCTGCGGGCGGCGGCGCGGGAGCTGCGCCACAACGGCATCAAGATGGTCGGCGTCGGCGTCGGCCAGCCGCTCGCGGACGACCGCTCGTGGCTCTACTTCCCGGGCGAGGTGCCGTTCTACCGCGTCACCAACTTCGCCAAGTACGCGGCCGCGAACGTGCCAGGCTCGGACACGAGCAGCTTCAGCGCCTTCCTGACCGAGACGGCCTATGCGCCGGGCGAGGCACCGCCCGACGCCGAGCTCGAGGAGCGCGTGCTCGGCGGGCTCGTCGCAGTCGGTCTCGTCGATCCCGAGGCACCCGTCGTCTCGGTGCACACCGTCGACGCGCCGTACGCCTATCCGGTGCCGACACGCGGCCGCGACCGCGCGCTCGCGGTCATCCAGCCGTGGCTGGACGAGCACGGCATCCACGCCCGCGGCCGCTTCGGCTCCTGGCGGTACGAGATCGGCAACATGGATCACGCCGTCAAGATGGGGATCGACGTCGCCCGGCGGCTCGTCGAGGGACGTCCCGAGGAGCTCTGGTCGGCGTAGGCGAGTCCCTCTCCGTGGCGATGCCCCTGTACAACGAAGCGGGGGCGATCGAGGACGTGCTCGCCGAGCTGGAGCGCGAGGTGATCGCGCCTTGGGATGGCCCTGCCGACGTCACGGTCGTCGACGACGCCTCGACCGACGCGTCCGGCTCCGTGCTCGATCGTCTGAGCGGCGAGCGGCCATGGCTGCACGTCGTCCATGCCGAGCGCAATCGCGGCCACGGCCCGTCCGTGCGCCGGGCGCTGGCCGCCGCGCAGGGGGACTGGATCTTCCAGCTCGACTCCGACGGGCACTTCGACCTGGCGGACTTCTGGCGGCTCTGGGAGGCGCGGGACCGGGCCGATCTCGTGCTCGCCGTCCGCGTCGACCGGCAGGACCCGAGGCACCGGCTGCTGCTCACCCGCGCGGTCAGGGTGGTCGTCTCCGCTGCTCGCCGGTCGCCGCCTCGCGGACGCGAACGTGCCCTTCAGGCTCATGCGCCGACAGGTCTGGGAGGACCTCGGCCCGCGCGTCGGCGACGGCGCGCTGGCGCCGTCGATCCTCGTCTCGGTCGGAGCCGTCCGGCGCGGCTGGCGCGTCGTCGAGGTGCCCGTGCGCCACCGGCGCCGCTCCGGCACGGGGCCGTCGACCCTGCGCCGCGCCCGTCTGGTCGCTTTCAGCCTGCGTGGGCTCGGCGAGCTGCTCCGCGTTCCGCGCTGGTCTGGGCCTCCGGCGGCGGCGACAATGAGCCGATGACCACGTCCGCGCAGCCGGGCGTCTCCGCGGCGCGCACCGGCGGCGAGCGGCTGCGGCGCCTCCGCCTGCTGCGAGCGCGTCCGGGCCGTCCGCTTCGAACGCTGGACGCTCGCGTTCGCCGGCGTGACCCTTGCCGCGCTCGCGCTCCGGCTGGCGGAGCTCGGCGACAAGCCGCTGCACCACGACGAGAGCCTCCACGCGTGGTTCGCCTGGCGCCTGGTCTCGGGCGAGGGGTACGAGTACGACCCGATCTACCACGGCCCGGTCCAGATCTACCTGACCAGCCTCGCCTACATGATCCTCGGGGTCGGGGACGCGGCGGCCCGGGTGGCACCGGCGCTCGTCGGCGCCGCGACCGTGCTCCTGCCGCTCTTCCTCCGGCGGCAGCTCGGCAACGTCGCCGCTCTCTCCGCGTCGGTCGCGCTGTGCCTCAGCCCGAGCTTCCTCTACTTCAACCGCTTCGCGCGCGAGGACGCCTACGTCGCCTTCATCGACCTGCTGCTGATCGTGCTCGTGATCCGCTTCCTGACCGAGCCGCGGCGCTGGCATCCGGCGGCGATCCTCGGCGCCCTCGCCCTCGCCTTCGCAACCAAGGAGACCACCTACATCACGGTCTTCGTCTTCGGCAGCTTCTTCGTCGCGCTCGTCGTGCGCCAGCTCGTCTCCGCACGCCGCGCCGGCCGGCCGCTGCGCGAGGCGCCGCTCGTCGCCACGCTCGTGGGCGTCGGGCGCGACGCGTGGCTCTGGGCCGGCGCCACCTTCCTCGCCGTCTACACGGTGCTGTTCACCACGTTCTTCACCAATCCGCAGGGCCTCCGTGACGGCCTCTACGGCAGCATCGAGTACTGGCTCGGCCAGCAGGACGTCAACCGCGGCGGCCAGCCGTGGTTCTACTACCTCCTCGTCGTGCCGGCCTACGAGTGGCTCGTGCTCGCGCTCGCCGCCGTCGGTGCGGTCGTCGCGCTCAAACGGCTTGGCGTCGTCGGTGCGCTGCTCGTCTGGGGCTTCGTCGGCCAGCTCGTCGTCTACTCGTGGGCGAGCGAGCGGATGCCGTGGCTGATCCTGCACTCGCTGCTGCCGCTCGTGCTGCTCGCAGGCATCGGGTTCGGCGCGCTCTGGAGCGCCCGCCGGCGCGTCTGGGCGAAGGTCGCGCTCGGCGCCACGGCCACTCGGTGTGGTTGCGTCCGCGGCGGCCGCCTTCGGGCTGTCGTACCAGCGTCCCGCCGACCCGCGCGAGCTGCTCGTCTACGTGCAGACCTCCGACGACGTGCAGGACGTCCGCCGCACGATCGCGGCGCATCGACCGCGAGCTCGTCGAGGAGGAAGGGCGCCGCATCCGCATCTCGGCCGACGGCTGGGGCGGCACGACCTGGCCGTGGGCGTGGTACCTGCGTGACCTCCCGGTTGCCTATCCCGACTTCTCGTTCGCCGGCACCAGGCCCGGGCGACGCGGACGTCGTCCTGGTCGCCGACCCCAACCACGAGCGGCTCGCCCCGGAGCTCGACGGCTTCACCGGCCGCCGCTTCCATCTGCGCGAGTGGTGGGTGCCCGAGTACGGCGCCTCGCCGCGGGAGTGGGCGCGCTGGCTCGCCACGCGCGAGCCGTGGGGGCCGCTCGGCTACATGGACGAGTGGATCTACGTGCGCGACGGGCTCGCCCGCCCGTAGGCGCCGGAACGCGCGCCTCAGCCGGGCGGGCGGCGGGCCTTGACCAGCACGTTCACGTACGTCCGCTTGCGGGCGGCCCCCGGGCGGTCGTTCAGCGAGTCGACGAGGCGGAGCACACGCCGCGCCGCGTTGAGTGGATTCAGCAGCCTCCCGTCGTTCTCGCGCCCGCGGAAGCGGTCGGCGCTGCGGCGGAGCGGCTCGGGCAGGAGGCCTCGCTCGAGCAGGGGCTTGCCGACGCCGTAGACGAGGAAGTGGCTGAAGGGGAAGGCGTAGTGCGTCGTCTCCTCCGCGCGCTCGACCTGGAACCCCGCCGTCTCAACGCGCTCGACGAGCTCCTCCCTCGTGTACAGCCGCTCGTGGAGCGACCAGATCCCGACCAGCGGCCCGCGGCGGATCGGTGCGCCGCCGAGGCGGCTCCAGATGCCGTTGATCGGATCCCACCAGAACGGGTAGCGGCTGTTCGGCACCGAGAGCGCCAGCACGCCGCCGGGGCGGAGGACACGCCGCACCTCGGCCAGGGCCCGCCGGTCGTCGGGGATGTGCTCGAGCACCTCCGTCATCAGCACCTTGTCGAAGCTCTCGTCGGCAAAGGGGAGCGACTGCGCGTCGCCTTCCACCAGCTCGGCCTCGGGCACTTCGCGCTGTGCCTGTTCGAGCCGCCCGGCGTCGGGGTCGAGTCCAACGAGCCGCAGGTCACGAAGCGCCGCCAGGACGAGCAGGTGGAAGCCCATCCCGCAGCCGCAGTCGAGGACACGCTCGCCCGGCTCGAGCTCCAGGTAGTCGAGCAGGATCGGCACCCGGCGTCGAAACGCCATGTCGGACTCGTTGCCGAGCAACTCGTCGACCAGCGCGAGGTCGGCCGGCGCGAGCGTCGCGAAGCTACGGCTCATCCGTCCCGGCGGCCGCGTCCAGCAGCTCCTCGTAGCGGTCGAGTGTGCGCTCCGCGTCGAACACCTCGGCCGCCTTCGGCGCGGCAGCGGCGTAGCGCTCCCGGTTACGGAGCACGTCGGTGATCCCGGCTGCGAGCGAGGCCGGGTCACGTGGCCGCACGGTCGTTCCCATGCCCGTGAGCGCGACGGCCTGACGTGTGCCGGGAATGTCGCTGGCGACCACCGGCGTGCCGCTCAGCATCGCTTCGACCAGCACACTGGCGAAGCAGTCCGTCCGGCTCGGGACGACCACCACGTCACAGGCGGCGTAGAAGCTCGCGATGCGCCGGCGGTCCCGGATCAGGCCGAGGAGGTGAACGCGGTCGCGCCACGGCTCGAGCAGCGGCGCGCAGCGCTCGAAGAACCGCTCGTAGCGCATGTCGTGCTCGCCGGCGAAGGCGAACTGCGTTTCCGGCGCCGCCTCGAGCACGGACGGGATCGCGCGCAGCAGGAAGTCGAAGCCCTTCTCCTCGACGAACCGGCCGGCGAAGCCGACGATCGGGCGACCGCTGATTAGCGCACGGACGCGCTCTACCTCCTCGGCATCGGGCTCGGGCATCGTGATCGGCGGGAGGAGCGGCACGAGCGTCTCGAGTGCCGGCCGCAGAACCGGCGAGTGCTCGGCGTAGTCGCGGGTGAACGTCGTCACCCGGGTCGAGAGCCGCGCGGCCGCGGCCAGCATGGCGTTGCCGGCCCGCTGGATGACCGCGTTCAGGACGCCAGAGGGCATGACGAGGTCGCCCTGGTGCGTCATCACGAGCGGCCGCCGCCGGGCGCGGCAAAGGGCCGCGACGAGCAGCGCCTCGATCATCGGCGTGTGCATGTGCACCACGTCGCTCTGCGGGATCAGCCGGTAGGCGGCCGCGGGCAGCGCCGGCGAAAGGAGGCCGCGGCTGAACCGCGCGAGCGGCTGCGTGCGCACGACGGCGACGTCGCGATGGATCTCGCGCGGCGGGGACTGCGGGTCGTGGCGGACCGTGAGGACGGTGACCTCGTGTCCGCGTCGCGCGAGCCCCTCCGCGATCAGCTGTGCGTTCACCGTGAGGCCGGTCCAGTGCGGGTGGTAGTAGTCGAGAACGGTCAGGATCCGCATGGCGTGGCCCCTCGGGCCGAGACCGACGCTACCGCAGCGGTGCCAGCGTGACGGCCGAGCGTCATCCAGCTGGGACAATCGGGTGGTGGAGCCGCGCGCGCTCGCCCGCCTGCCGCGCCTGAGCGACCTGGGCGCCTCCGCCGGTGCGCGCAGCTGGCGCGCAGCGCTGCCGCCGCTCGCGTACGCCGTTCTGGCGGTGGCGGTTGGCGTCGGCGTGACGCTGCGGCTCACGGGCCTCGACTGGGACGAGGGTCGCCACCTGCATCCCGACGAGCGCTATCTCAGCATCGTCGGCAACGACGTCCGAGGCCCCTCGACCGTGGCCGAGTACTTCGACGTCGACGGCTCGCCGCTCTCGCCCTACAACGTCGACTCCGGCCGCGCCTACCTCTACGGGCAGCTACCGCTGTTCGGAACGAAGCTCGTGGCGACGATCGTCGGGCGAGACGACTACGCCGAGCTCTACCTCGTCGGTCGGCACTTGAGCGCACTGCTGGACATCGGCTCGGTCGTGCTCGTCTTTCTCATCGGGCGCCTGCTCTTCGCCCCGGCCGGGAGGCGTGCCGCCAATCTCTCCGCCCTGCTTGCGGGCGCGCTCTACGCCCTCTCGGTCACCGCGATCCAGCACGCGCACTTCTTCACGGTCGAGAGCTGGCTCGTCTTCTTCGGGCTGCTCGCCTTCCTGCTCGCGGCACATGCCGCCGAGCGCGAGCTCAGCGACCGCGCCTCGTACCTGCTCGTGCTCGGACTCGGGGTTGCCGTCGGGGCCGCGATCTCGGCGAAGCTGAGCGGCGGCCTGCTGCTCCTGCCGGTGGCCGTCGCGCTCGGCGGCCGCGCGCTCGCCCGGCGCGACCCGCTGCTGTCTCGCGTCCTCCGCCTGGCCGCGGAGTGTCTCGTCCTTGCTTTCGGCGCGTACATGGCTTTCCGCCTGACCTCGCCGTACGCGTTCGCGGAGCCGAGCTGGCTGAACGTGCACCTCAACTCGAACTTTCGCACGGCCCTGGAAGAGCAGGACGCGGCGGTCGCCGGAGAGTTCCTGTACCCGCCGGCGTACCAGTGGCTGCTCTCCGACCGGGTCGTGGCTCCGGCGCGCAACGTGCTCGGCTGGGGTCTCGGGCCGGCGCTCGGCCTGACGGCGGTCGCGGGTCTGGCTGTCCTGGCGGTTGCGGCGGGCCGCGCGCTGGTGCGCCGGCGCCGCCACCTCGAGGGGCAGCAGGTCGCCGTCGTCGTCGCGCTGATGCTCGTCGCCTACGTGGTGATCAGTTTCTTCTACTTCGGTTCTCGCTTCGTGCACACGCTTCGCTACCTCGTGCCGGTGGTGCCGTTTCTCTGCCTCGCGGCTGCCGCGGCCATCCTCGCGCTCGGGCGGTACGGCGTCGCGCGTCCCGTGGTGGCCGGTGCCGTGCTCGCGGTCACACTGGCCTGGGCCGTCGCGTTCACAGCCGTCTACAGGGGGCCCCACACTCGCGTTGCCGCCAGCGAGTGGATCCACGCCTCGCTCCCGTCCGGGTCCGTCATCGTCAACGAGCACTGGGACGACGGCCTGCCGGCGGGCGGCTCGCCGGAGTACGAGTTCCGCGAGCTGCCGGTGTTCGATGCCGACGACGCCGCCAAGCTGCGGCTGCTCCACGAACGACTCACGGATGCCGACCTCTACGTGCTCAGCTCGCCGCGCGCCTGGAACACGATCGGGCGCCTGCCGGATCGCTTCCCGCTCATGACCCGCTTCTACGAGCTCCTGCGTGGGGAGCGGCTCGGCTGGCGGCTGGCGGCCCGGTTCGAGTCGAAGCCCGAGCTGCTCGGCCTCTCGATCGACGATCTCGGCGCCGAGGAGGCGTTCTGGGTGTACGACCACCCGCCGGTCGAGCTGTACCGGCCAACGCGGCCGCTGAGCTTCGCCGAGTTCGAGCGCCGGCTCTGCGGCGAGGAGCGGCTGCCGGCGTGCTCATGAGCGTGCCGGCATCGGTTTGGCCTCAGACCTCCGTCGCGAGGACGGCTGCGGCCAGCACGGCCCACACCAGCAGCGTCGCGAGCAAGGGCCCGTCGTGGGCGAGGAGTCGCTCGGGCTCCTCCGCCTGGCCGTGCCGCCGGACCAGCACGGCGTAGCGAACAATCCCGGCTGCCGCCGGTGGGATCGTCACGGCCATCGGGGGGCTGTTGGCCCGCTGAACGCGTACGCGACGTAGGCGGCGAGCGCGGCCGTCGCCCGCCGCCGGCACGAGCACGTCGAGCCGCGCGCGAGCGTACCGGGTGAGGACCGGCCTGGTCGCGCTCGCCGTCGCTCCGCTCAGCTCGGCATCGCGCTTGGCGAGCGCGAGGAACAGAGCCAGCAGCGCGGTGCAGACGACCAGCCACCAGGACAGAAGCACGTCGACAGCGACTGCGCCGGCCGCAGCGCGGATCACGAACAGCAGGGCGATCGCGACGACGTCGGCGAGCACGACGTGCTTGAGAGAGGCGCTGTAGGCGACCTGCAGGGCGAGGAAGGCCGCGAGCAGGAGGGCGGACGACGCTCCGACCAGGCCGGCGAGGCCGAGCGCGAGCGCGGCGAGCGCGGCCGAGCCGGCCAGCGCTCCCCTGGCGCCGAGCTCGCCCGCCGCGATCGGTCGCTGCCGCTTGCGCTGGTGAGCGCGGTCGAGCTCGGCGTCGCGAACGTCGTTGAACAGGTAGGCGGCGCTGGACGCCGCGCAGTACGCGGCGAAGATCGTCAGCGCCTCGGGCCAGTACTCGGGCTCCTGGAAGCGCCCGGAGAAGAGCAGCCCGGCGAAGAGCAGCAGGTTCTTCGTCCACTGGTGCGGTCGGGCGGCCCGCACGAGTGCGCACGCCGGTGGAGCGGGTGGCGCCCAGGCCGGTGGCGCGCGCGGTCACGGCGCCGCCTGTCCGGCGCTGGCGCGGCTGCGGAGGCGGTAGACCGTCACGCCCTCATTGCGGTACACGCGGTCCCAGAGCGCCCCCGCTCGCCTCGACCACTTGTCCTGCCCGTGCGGGAAGTAGGCGCGCTCGAGTGGGCCGACGACGACGTACTCGACGCCGTAGCGCGCCAGGATGCGGAAGGCGCGCTCTGGGTCTCGCGTCGCGTACGCCTCCTGGACGTCCGCGACGCGCGTCGGGACCGCGTCCGCCGGAGCCCGGCCGCTGCTGCCGCTGGTGGAAGTCCCAGCCGATGACCGCGGGGTTCCCGGTGAACATCGCGTAGCGGTTGCCCCAGCCGTAGAGCGTCGGGTACGTGTTCACCTCGGCGACGACCGGCGAGCCGTCGACGTCCTCCTGGAACCAGCGGATCGCGTCCAGGTCGTCGTCGAGGCGCCATCGGCGTGTCCTTGTCGACATGGACGGCGCGCTCCATGAACGCCATGCCGTCCAGCGTCGGGCCGACGGTCCGGTCGAAGCGGTCGCGGATCTTGGCCGGCGTCGCGAGCGCGGGATAGAGGAGGCGCGGCGAAGAGCAGGAAGACGAAGCCGCCGCGTGCGGCCGGTGCCGAGGACTCTCGGCAGCCGCTCGCGCCGGCCGTACAGGCGTGTCGCGGTCACAGCGGCCGCGACGCCGAGGAGCACCCACACCTGCAGGTACGTCTTGAAGACGGTGTTCGTGCGCCCGATGTCGATGTCGGCGACGACGAGGAACTCGACCGCGACCGTCAGTAGCAGCGCGAACGCGACGAACGCGAGCGTCACGTGCCAGAGCGTCGTGCTCTGGGTGCTGCGGCGCTCGGGCGAGAGAGCAACGAGAGCGAGCAACGCGGCGACCAGGGCGGGCACTGCGAGTCCCAGCGCGGCGAGCGCGACAGCAGACACGACGAGCAGCGCGACGGCTCCGCAGCCCGAGGAAGTACGACGGCCCGCCGGTCACGAACGTCCGATGCACGCGCAGGGTTCGCGGAAGCCGCGTGGGCCTGCGGCGAAGCAGCCGTGCAGTCCGACCAGCAGCGCCGAGGTCCCGGGAGGTGAGGACGTGCACGAGCAGAGCGGCCGCGATCGTGAAGAGGAAGAGGCCGTGCACGACGACGTAGTCGGCGAGCGCGGTGCGGCTGCCCTGCCAGCGCTCGACGCCGTTGAACGAGGACACGTAGTCGAGGTGGAACGGCAGATAGGCGAGGTACCCGACGACCGAGGACGGCCAACCACTGCGGCGCCCGCTACGAGGAGCCGGCGCGCCCGGCCCACGGAGCCACCGGCAAGTGCGGCGATGCCGAAGACGAGGCCGACGGCAACGGCGTAGGTCGGCACGTCCCACGTGTTGAGCGGCCACAGCGAGCCGAGCACGAGCGCGAGCAGGCCGAGCAGTGCGAGCCGAGGGGCCCGCTCCTGGCGAGGCACCCGCGCTACGACCAGAGCCAGCCCGAGGACGACGGCCGTGAACGGCAAGGCCATCGCGTGCGCGTGCAGGTCGGCGTAGAGGTAGGTGAAGGCGGGGAATTCCGTTGATCGGCCCCGGCTCGTCGAGCGGGTGCGCGATCGCCCGCGACGGCTCCCAGTACCAGCGTTCGAGCGAGATCGGCGCCGCTCAGGCGCTCCCAGACCAGGCGCAGCTCGCCGAGGTTGCCGGCGACGGCGACGAAGAGCAGGCCGAGGAGACCGGTGGCGACGAGGCGCGGCGACGGGCGTCCGGCGGCCCGTCGCCAGTGCCGCGGCCAAGCCGAACGCCGCGGCTCCGAGCGAGGCGGCGAAGGTCGCGACCGCGAGGTTGTAGGCGACCGCCGGAACGACTGCCGTCAGCTCGACCAGCGCGGCGACCAGGACGAAGCCGAAGTAGTAGTAGTTGATGTACCCGCCCGCGAACCACGGGTCGAACGGCGGGAACTCGCCCGACTTGACCACCGCGTTCAGGTAGGCGAAGTCCATCGGCTTCTCGCCGCCGAGGGTCGGGTGCCAGAGATCGGGGTTGAGCCAGCGCACGGCCAGAACCGAGGCGAAGAGCAGCCAGAAGGCGGCCTCACTCGACGGCCAGCAGCCGCCAGCGCTTTCGTAGGTCCAGCCAGCAGTTCGGCTCGGTGCCTGCGCGCGATCGCCAGGCGCGCCTGCCGCCGCGACCACGGCCGAGATGGCGACCGCGCCGCGGGTGAACTCGGCGATGCCCAGGCTCGCGGCCAGCCAGACGGGCCAGCTCGACGAGCAGCAGGCCGACGGGGCGAGCGAAGGCGAAGCCGACGTCGGGCAGCGCGCGCAGCCGCGAACCAGAGGTAGGGAAGTGCGATCGCGGCGAGCAGGACGAGCGCGGCCGCCCAGAAGAGGAGCGGCCAGCGGTTGGTGAGGCTGTCCGGGTCGAAGAGCGAGCTCCAGGTGCCGCCGCTTCGGTGCTCCTCGCGCTCGCCCGCCGTGAGGAGCGGCAACGGCCGCGCTTGCCGGTTGGGCGGAAGCGGCCGCAGCGATCGACGGTCGCCAAGCAGACGGACGAGCACGCGCATCCTCGAATTGTCACGCGGGCGCGCGCCGTCGCCATGATTTGCAGCCCGCACTAGGATCGGCCGCCGAGGTGCGCGACGCAGCGCGAGCAGCCGACGCTCTCGATCGTCGTGCCCGCGTACGACGAGGAGCGACGCCTGCCGGCGTTGCTGCGCGAGCTGGAGCAGAGGGCCGATCAGATCGCGGGCGAGTCCAGCGTCCAGCTGCTGGAGGTCATCGTCGTCGACGACGGCTCGGCGGACGGCACGCGTGCGCTGGCCGAGGGCAGCGTGGGTCTCGGCGACCGGCTGAGCGTCCTTGCTCTGCCCCGCCACCGCGGCAAGGGCGCGGCCGTGCGCACCGGCGTTCTGGCTGCGAAGGGCGACTGGGTGCTGGTGACCGACGTCGACCTGTCCGCCCCGCTCGGAGGAGCTGGCCGCGCTGGCGGCCGCGCTTCGCACCGGCGCCGACGTCGCGATCGGGCTCCCGGGCGCTCGCCGATTCTCGGCTGCTGGTTCGTCAGCCCTGGTATCGCGAGCGCCTCGGGAAGGCCTTCAACGTCGCGCTGCGGCTGCTCACCGGCTTGCCCTACCGCGACACACAGTGCGGGTTCAAGCTCGTCCGGCTGGCCGGCGACGAGGCCGGTCTTCGAGGCGTGCCGCCTCGACGGCTTCGCCTTCGACGCAGAGCTCTGCGTCCGAGCGCGCGCCGCCGGTGTCGCGCGTGGTCGAGGTGCCCGTCCGCTGGTCGAACCATCCCGACACGCACGTCGGCCTTGTGCGCGGCTCCGTGCCGATGGCGCTCGACCTGCTGCGCCTCGCCTGGTGGAGCAGGGTCACTCAGCGACGCAGGTCCTCGAGGTAGCCGAGCCGATTTGTCGTATCGAGCTCGCGCGGGAGCGCGGCCGACAAGCGGGCGTAGTACGCCGGCTTGTCGGGGCGCATCGTCGGCGTACGGGCGGTCGGCCCGGCGTCAGGCGATGACGGTGGCCGCCGCGCCGACGTCGTCGAAGACGTCGTGGTGGGTCTGGCCGGGGCGTGTGTCGCCGAGGATGAGCTCGCGGACTCGGTTCGAGCCGAGCGACTCGCGCCTGGTCAGCGCCGGCACCGGCTGCCCGTCGAAGTACGTCTCGACGCGAGGCACGCCGATGAGGAACGTGCAGACCTGGAGCTCGTGGTAGCACGCCCGGCGTCACCGAGAGGTGCTCGTGCGCAGGACGCCGCCTGCGATGTCGTTTCGGTAGGCGAGCGTGCCGTCGGCAGTTGATGAGGACGGTCACGATCGGCGCGCCGAAGCGGTCCCGGAACTGCATCAGCTCGATCCGTCTGACCGGCGCGCCTTGCCGAGGTGCTTGACCCAGATGCGGTAGCAGATGCGCGAGTACTCGGTCGCGAAGAAGCGGTGCCGCAGGAACGTCGGCGTGCCGGTGGACATCGCCCGCGCCGCGTAACGGCCCTGATGGACGTCCGTGTCGGTGATCTGCATGCCGCCGCTGACCGAGGTCCAGCGGCTGAAGTTGCCGAGCTCGAAGTCGTCGCAGAAGACCGGCTCGAGATCGTCCTCCGCCGTCGTGCGTGCGCGGCGCCGGGTAGGCCGGCCTGGGCGCCGGCGACGGCGCCTCGCGCGTGCGGCCGCGGCCACCGGTGCGTCCGCGGGGGCGGACTTGGGGACCGGCGTGTTCGTGACGGACGCGGTTGGCTTCGGCGTCGGTGTGTTGGTTGGCGTGTTGGTCGGCGGTACGGGCGTGTTGGTCGGGGTGTTGGTCGGCGTGTTGGTCGGCGGCACCGGCGTGTTTGTCGGTGTGTTGGTGGGTGTGTTGGTCGCCGTCGGAGTTGCGGTGTTGGTGGGCGTGTTGGTGGGCGTGTTGGTCGGCGTGGGTGTGGTGTTCGTGGGCGTGTTGGTCGGCGTAGCGTGGCCGTGTTGGTGGGCGTGTTCGTCGGCGTGTTCGTGGGCGTGGGCGTACGGGCGTGTTCGTCGCCGGTCGTGGCCGTGTTCGTCGGCGTGTTCGTGGCGGAGCGCGTGGGCGTGCGCGTCGGCGTGTTGGTCGGCGTGCTCGTGTGCGTCGGCGTCGGCGTCGGCGTCAGGTGGCACTTCGACGGCACCGGGCGCGACGTAGCTCGAGCGAGTTCGAGTCTGGGTGCTGAGCCCGCGAAGGCCGAGACCGCAGTGATGACCCCCACCGCGCCCGCGAGCGCGACGGCGACCAGTGCATCGCGGAGCCCGGCGCCCCTCACCGTTCCCAGATCGTTCCTGCTCGTGTCTGGTCCTGTCAAGGAGCGCGCCTCGGCGATCAGAGCGGATGCGCCGTTCTCGGTGGGACAGCTCAGGGTGGAGATGCAAGCCGTCGCTCCTCTTCTGGTTGCGTCGCGCTGCTGGTCGGGTTGGCCGCCGTTCCGGTCGCCGCATTTCCTCTATGCCCGCCTGCCCGGCAGCTCCACTCGTGCTCGCCCGCCCGCTCGGGCTGCTGCTCGTCGGGTATCCCGTGTGGCTGCTGGCGAGCGCTGGGCGTCGTGCCGTACGGGCGGACGAGCGCGGTGGTCATCGTCTCGCTGCTCGTGCTCGCGGGCCTCGTCGGCGCATGGCTTGCCAGAGGAGCGCTCGCGCGGGCCTGGGCGGCGCGCGCTCCGTCTCTGGGTCGCCGGGGAGCTGCTCTTCACGGCTGCGTTCTTCGGGTACGCGCTGCTCCGCAGCTATCGCGCCGGACGTCTGGCAGACGGAGAAGCCGATGGACATGGCGATCGTCAACGCGGTCAACCGCAGCGAGACGTTCCCGCCGCACGATCCCTGGCTCGCCGGCGAGGACCTCAACTACTACTACTTCGGGCACTACCTCGTCGCGCTGCTCGTCCGAGGTGCACCGGCGTCGACCCCGAGGTCGGGCTACAACCTCGGGCTGGCCGCTCGTCTTCGCCCTGTGCGCGACCGCGGTCTTCGCCGTCGCGGCTCGCGCTCTATGCGGCTGTCCGGACGCAGACGGATGCGCCCGGCGCGTGCGCCGATCGCTCGCCGGGCTGCTCGCCGTCGGCTTCGCCCTCGTGCTGGGCAACGCCGGCAGGCGGGATGCAGCTCGTCCGCGACGGGGGGCCGATCGCCGCCTACGACTGGTGGTCGCCCTCACGTGTGATCGACGGCACCGCCAACGAGTTCCCTGCCTTCAGCTTCCTGCTCGGCGACCTGCACGCGCACGTGCTGGCGACGCCGTTCGCGCTCCTCGTCGTGGCCCTCGCGCTCCAGCTCGCGCTGAACGGCCCCAGAACCGCGCGGCGGGGAAGCGGCCGGAAGGAGTGGCTCGCCGTGGCGGGCGAGCTCGCGCTCGCCGCTCTCGTGCTCGGCTCGCTGTACGCAATCAACAGCCTCGACTACCCGACGGCCATCCTGCTCGGGGCGGTCGAGCCTCGTGCTCGCGGCGACGCGCCGCCCGCCGGCGCTCCGCCTGCGCTGGGCGGTCCTGTGGTGGGCAGCCTGGGTCGCCGGCTCGGTGCTGCTCTTCCTGCCCTTCTACCTCTCGTACGACCCGGCGGCGCGGGGGATCGCGATTCTCGGCGAGCACGACCCGTTCTCGCGGCTGGCCTGGGATCTCTTCCTCATCTACGCGCTCCCGCTCTGGGTGGCGGCGGTTGCCTTCGGGAGCCGGCTGCGCTACCCCAGCCGCTTCGTCATCTGGGGGCTCGTCGCCGCCGTGTTCGTCCTGACGCTCCTGGCACCGTCGCGGCTCGCGGGCATCGCGCTCCTGTCGAGCGGAGTCGCCGTCGGCGTTCGTGGGCGGCCCTCGATCGAAGGCGGACGCAGGCGGCGAGGTTCTTCTGGCTCTTGGCCGCGCTGGCGATCGGGCTCGTGGCCGTCGGCGAGTTCGCCTACATCCGCGACGTCTTCGAGGACACGGAGAGCTTCCGCTTCAACACCGTCTTCAAGGCGGGCTACCAGGCGTGGTGGCTGCTCGCGATTCTGTCGGCCTGCGGCGTGCTGTGGAGCCGCCGCTGGCTCCGGCGTCCGTACTGGGTCGGCTGGCTTGCCGGGCTGGCGGTCATCGTCGGGCTGGTCTCGGTCTACCCCTGGGCGGCCGCCTATTCGCGGACCGGCGGCTTCGCGGCCGAGCCAACACTCGACGGCCTGCGCTGGCTCGAGCGGGACGCACCCGGCGATGCCGCCGCGATCCGCTGGCTGCGCTCGTCGGCGTCGGGAGCGCCCGTCGTCCTCGAGACGGTCGGCCCGGACTACGACCCCGAGGGTCGTGGACGCATCAGCGACGTTCACCGGACTCCCCGCGGTCCTCGCCTGGGCCGGTCATCAGATCCAGTGGGGGCACGACCCCGTGGGGCGGAGCGAGGACGTGGTCGAGCTCTACGCGACGCAGGATCTGACCCGGGCGCGCGCGCTGCTACGACGCTACGGGGTGCGCTACGTCGTAGTCGGCGCGCTCGAGCGCCGCGACCATCCGCGGACAGGCCTCGCGAAGTTCGAGCGGCTCGGCGAGGCGGTGTTCCGGAGCCGCGGGACGGTTGTGTACGAGATCGCCGACGGCGCGGCAGCGTAAGCCGCCAAGCCCGACCCGGGCGGCGGAGCGCCCGAGCCGGGTTGGGCCGCCTACTGGTGCATCGGCGCGGGCGTGCCGGGGAGATGGAGCAGGTTCTCGACTCCGCGGACGCCCTGCACGCGGCGGGTCTTCTCGACCAGTTCCTCGATCAGCTCGGGGCGGTCGATCTCGCCTCGAAGCTGGATCACGCCGCCCTCGGCGTTCACCGAAACCGACCCCTTGGGCGCGCCGGAGTCGCGGAATATCTCGGACTCGACCTTGTGGGCGAGCGTCGCGTCGTCGTAGTCCTTCGGCACCTCTTCGCGGTGGCGTAGCTTCTGCTCCACCCCGTGGGCGTCCGCCTTGACCCGGCGCGCGGTGCGGGAAGCGCCGCGTGCGCGGCTGCGGAAGAAGGCGAGCACCCGGTCGCGGGCTACGTGCCGCCGGCGAGCGCCGCTCTGTGGGTTGAAGAAGTAGGCGAGCGCCGCCCCAAGGGCACTCCAGAGTGCGATGCGTCTCATCGTCTTGTCCCTCCTCGTTCGTTGTCGTCCCTAGCCCTTCCGAGCAGGGCAGGACTCAAACCTCTGAGGCCGGCAAACCGGCCTGGACCTAGCGCCAGTCGATCGAGACGAGGTCGACGGCGTCCTTGATGCCCTTGAGCGCGACACTGCGGGGATCGGAGAGCGAGAAGGCAGTGGCGACGCCGTTGAGCGTCTCCGAGCTGATGAGGATCTCGCGGGCGGCCGCCGCGGCTCCGATTCGGGCAGCGGTGTGGACGCCCTGCCCGCCGAAGTCGGTGGCGGAGTCGCCGGTCGCGAAGGCGACGCCGGTGTGCACGCCGATGCGCACGTCGGGCGCAACGATCTCGTCGGCAAGTGCGCGCTGGATCCCGACCGCGGCCTCCACGGCCGCCTTCGGGCTGTCGAACGAGGCGAAGACCCCGTCGCCCGTGTGCTTCACGAGCTGGCCGCCGCTCGCTGCGATCTGCTCGCGCACGAGCTCGTCGTGCCGGTGCAGCAGGCGCTGCCACTTCTCGTCGCCGAGTGTCTCGAGCAGGCGCGTCGAGTCGACGATGTCGCTGAAGAGGAAGGTGCGCCGCGTCTCCAGCCGGCCGAGCAGCTCCTGGGCTCGCTCCTCGTCGAGCTTTGCGCCGAGCCGGGCGAACGTGGTGGCCGCGGCCTCCAGCTCCGCCGTCGCCGCCTCCTCGTCACCGCCGCGGCGAAAGGCGAGCGCGAGCAGCTGCCGAGCCTGCGCCGTCTCGTACGGCGCCCCGACCTGGCGCCAGATGTCGCGCGCCTCCCGCAGCAATGGGACGGCCGCGTTCCAGTCCCGCTCGGCGAGCTCGATCCGGGCCTGCGCGATCCGCACCTGGGCCTCGAACGCAGGTGCGCGCCGGCCGCCGATCTTGTACGCCTCGACGATGTCCTCCAGCTCGGACGCCGCCGCACGGGCGCCCTTGAGGTCGCCGGCAGCGACCGCGATCTCCACCCGGGCCGGCAGCCGCTTGAGCCGGCCGAGCGGGTCCTCGGTGTCCGCGAGCGAGCGGGTGATGCCGGAGACCGCGTTCTCCAGCTTGCCCTGTGCCAGTCGCAGCTGGGCCAGGCCCGGCTGCGGATCGCGACCGAGCTCGTCCGCCGTTGCGTACGCCTCGTCGGCGCCGGCGTGGTCGCCCCGCCGCCGGCGGATCTCGCCGATCTCGTAGTAGCCGTTGGCGGTGATGTACCGCTCGAAGTCGTGCAGCTCCTCGCAGGCCGCCACGGCCTGGCGCTCAGCCGCCTCGAGGTCGCCGCGCAGGCGCAGGATCTCGGCGCGATGGATGCGGCATGCGCCCGGGAACCCGGTGACGTCGAGCCGATCGCACCAGCGGCTCGCCTCCTCGGTCCACTCGGCGGCGCGCCGGTAGTCGCCCAGGTCGTGGCAGGAGCTGATCGTCATGCAGTAGACGAGGCCGGTGCTGTACGGATCGAGCTCCCCGCCGACGGCCGCGGCCGTCGACTCGTCGAGCAGAGCCAGCCCTTCCTCGACGTCGCCGCGCATCACGAGCGCACGCCCCTTGCCGGTGAGGGCGAGCACCTGGATGTCGCGGTCGCGGAAGCGCTTCCCGAGCTCGTACGCGTCCTCGAAGTGGCCGATCGCCTGCTCGAGATCGGAGCCTTCGAAGAGGGCGGTGATGGCGTACGTCAGAGCGAGGAAGCCGTTGACCGGCGACTCCTCCAGCTCGGCGATCCGGCGCTCGGCGTTGGCGAGCCAGCCGTGCGCGACCGCGAACGCGCCCCTGCCCTGGTGGTCCCAGGACAGCGTCAGCGCCATGCGGGCGGCGTGGAACTCCTCCCCGGCGGCCGCGTAGGCCGTGTACGCCCGCTCGCGCAGGCCGACTGCCTCGTTCAGGTGGCCCGTCCACCAGGCGGCGTTGCCGTAGCCCTCGATGTCCTGGGGCGTGAGGGCGGCGGGGTCTGCCTCGGCATAGCGCTCGTAGGCAGGGCGCCACGCCTGGCGCGCGGTGGCCTGTCTGGCTTCCTCGAGTGGCTCGGCGAGCTGGGTCACGGCCCGTTCATTGTCACACCAGCTTCCGGCGGCCGCCAGTGCGCGACGCGGCGCCGGGCTCCGGGACGGGAACGCCCCGGAGCCTGCGCGGGCACCTCAGGCCGTCTGAGACACCTCGGTCGTCAGCTCCTCGCCGAAGGACTCTTCGTTCGAGACGCCGATCGACGCGTGCCACTGGACGACCTTCCACGCGCCTCCGTCGCGCTCGAACACTGCGGTGATGCGAAGCGGGATGCGCATCTCTCCGCCGATGACGAGCGTCGGGCGGTCGGAGATCCAGCCGACGTCGCCGCTGGAGTACCCGACCGGGTCCGCGCCCTCGACGCCGACCGAGCCACCCATCTCGCCCAGCTGTGCCTCCCAGATCCGCGTGATCGTGTCGTGCCCGACCCAGAGCTCCTCCGGGTCGGTTCCGATCAGCGTCACGCCGCTGGCAGTGCTGAAGAGCCGTGCAACCGCGGCGGCATCGCCGCTGGAGAGCGCGTCGTAGACCGTGCGCGCCGCCGCTTCGATCTCTGGTGAACGTTCCACGCCACCTCCTTGTCGAGCGCGACCGTCTCACCGGCCGAGAGGGGTGTCAACCGCGCCTCAGACGAGCGCGAGCTGCCGGTGCGACTCGAGGCCCGAGACGCCGACGCCGACGAGGCGTACCGCGCCGGGGCGGTCGGTGAGGGCGCGGTCGAGCAGGGCGCAGGCGAGCTCGGCGATCCTGCCCGCATCGTCGATCCCCACCGACACCGTGGTCGAGCGGGTGCGAATCGAGAAGTCGGCGTACCGCACCTTCGTCGTGATCGTTCGTGCCGTCTCGCCGCCGCGTTCGAGCCGTTCGACAACCTGCGCCGTCAGCCGGCGGAGCTCCGCGTGCAGCTGCCCGCGATCCTCGAGGTCGCGGGCGAACGTCTCCTCGCTCGAGATCGAGACGTTTGCGGCGGGCTCGTTCGCGACCGGCCGCGGGTCGACGCCTCGCGCGCGGTCGCGGAGCAAGCCGCCGACTTTGCCCGGAAGCAGGTGCTTCAGGTCGGCGTCCGACAGCGCAGCGAGGTCACCGATGGTGCCGAAGCCGGCTGCCTTGAGCCGCGCCTCGGAACGCGGCCCGACGCCTGGCAGGAGGCGCACGTCGAACGGCGCCAGGAACGTGGCCTCACGGCCGGCGCGCACGATGGTCAGCCCACGAGGCTTGCGCCGGTCGCTCGCGACCTTGGCCACCACCTTCGACGTGGCGACGCCGAGCGACGCGCTCAGCCGGGTCGAGCCGAGCACGGCGGCCTGGATCGCCTCTGCCACGGCGCGCGCCTCGGCGAAGTCGCCTGCGACGCCGTCGAAGTCGAGGTAGCCCTCGTCCAGACCGGTGCGCTCGACCTGTGGCACGACGTCGCGGACGACGTCCCAGACCGCGCGCGAGTAGGTGGAGTAGAGGCGGTGGCGCGGCCGGACGAAGACCGCGTGCGGGCAGCGGCGGAGCGCCTCGGCGCACGACATGGCGGAGTGGATCCCGAACGTGCGCGCGTGGTAGTTGGCCGTCGCCACCACGCCCCGTCCGCGCGGATCGCCGCCGACGACGAGCGGCCCGTCGCGCAGCGACGGATCCTCGAGCTCCTCGACGGCGGCATAGAACGCGTCCAGATCGAGATGCGCCACGATCACCGCCCGAACACTAGTTCGCGGCCGTGACGAACCCCTTGCAGTCTCGGCACGGACGGGTGCGTCCGGCCGCTCTAGCGTGCGCCGCATGGCCAAGGCAGCGACTCCGTGGGGGCCGGCGACGATCCTCGAGGAGCTCCAGATTCCGCAACGCGCAGGCGAGCGGCGCTTCGGACTCGTCGTGCAGCTGCTGGAGACGGCGCGCGGCGAGCAGCTCGTCCGGCTCGCCTACTCCACAGGCGGGTCGGCGCGCCGCGGGCCCGTCACCCTCCGCGGCCGCGACGTCGAGCGGCTACGGCAGGCGCTCGCCGACCACCCCGATCTGGCCAAGGCGCTGGCCCTGCAGTAGTTACGCCGCGACGAGCGTGCGCGCTGCGACGGCAGCCACGAGCGCGCCGAGAATGACGGCGCCGTCCGTCGATCCGAGCAGCGGGTCGACCGCGTGCTCCGGGTGGGGCATCAGCCCGAGCACGTTGCCCTCGCGGTTCACCACGCCGGCGACGTCGGCCACCGACCCGTTCGGGTTCTCGCCGGGCAGGTAGCGGAGCGCCAGCTGCCCGGCCTCCTCGAGCTCGGCAACGAGGTCCGGGTCGCCGTACCAACAGCCCTCGCCGTGCTTGACGGGGATCGTCAGCACGTCGCCCGGGCCAGCGCCCCGCGTGAAGGGAGTGTCGGCGCGCTCCACCCGGATCCGCACGTCGGCGCAGTGGAACTCCAGAGACGCGTTCCGGCGCAGGACGCCGGGGAGCAGCCCCGCCTCGCAGAGAACCTGGAAGCCGTTGCAGATGCCGAGCACGAGGCCGCCCTCGCCGGCGAACCGCCGGACGGCCGCCATCGCCGGAGAGAAGCGGGCGATCGCGCCGCAGCGGAGGTAGTCGCCGTAGGAGAAGCCGCCCGGGAGCACGACAGCCCCGACGTCCGGGAGATCCCTGTCCGCGTGCCAGACCGGTACGGCCTCGGCGCCGAGCGCCGCCAGCGCGCCCAGCGCGTCGCGGTCGTCGTTCGAGCCCGGGAAGGTGATCACGGCCACCCGCGGGCGGGCGCCGGCCGTCGTCGCGGGTGCTGCCGGGCTCGTCACGCGCGCCCCACGTGCACCTCGTACGACTCGATCAGCGGGTTGGCGAGCAGCTGCTCGCACATGCGCTCGACGCTCGCGCGGGCCTCGTCTGCGTCGGCCGCCTCGACCTCGAGCTCGACGAGCCTGCCGACCCGGGTGTCTGCCACGTTGAAGCCCAGGTGTCGCAGCGATGTGCCGACGGCCTCCCCCTGCGGGTCGAGGATGCCGGGCTTCGGGCGGACCAGCACCGTCGCCCTCATCGGAGCACCGCCTCCGGGTCGGCGAGGTAGGCGTCGAAGTCGATGCCCGTCAGCTGCTCGAACGCCTCGACGTAGCGTGCCCTCGTGCCGGTGACGACCTCGTCCGGGAGCTCGGGGCCGGGCGCAGTCTTGTCCCAGCCGAGCGACTCGCAGTAGTCGCGGACGAACTGCTTGTCGTACGACGGCTGCGGCCCGTCCGGCCTGTACTCGTCGGCCGGCCAGAAGCGCGAGGAGTCCGGCGTCAGCGCCTCGTCGGCGAGGACGAGCGCTCCGCTCTCGTCGATGCCCAGCTCGAACTTCGTGTCGGCGAGCAGGATCCCGCGCTCCGCTGCGTACTCGGCGCCGAACCGGTAGAGCGCCAGCGAGATCCGCTCGGCCTCGGCGAAGCGCTCGGCGCCGACCAGGCCGGCGGCCTGCTCACGCGTGATGTTCTCGTCGTGGCCGGTCTGTGCCTTGGTCGCGGGCGTGAAGATCGGCTCCGGCAGCCGCTCCGACTCCTGCAGACCCTGCGGCAGGACGTGTCCGCAGACCTCGCCCGCGGCGCGGTAGTCCTTCCAGCCCGAGCCCGAGAGGTAGCCGCGGACGACGCACTCGATCGGCAGCATCTCGAGCCGCCGGCACTCGAGCGAACGGCCGTCCTCGCGCAGCGCGAGCAGGTGGTTCGGGCAGATGTGCTCCGTGCGCGCGAACCAGAACGCCGACAGGCCGGTGAGCACACGGCCCTTGTCCGGGATCTCGGTCGGCAAGACGACGTCGAAGGTCGAGATCCGGTCGCTCGCGACGAGCAGCAGGCGTTCGTCGTCGAGCGCGTAGAGCTCGCGGACCTTGCCGGAACCGACGTGAACCGCTTCAGACACGCACAGCCTCCTCCCGGGTTGGTTGCACCACACTGGTACTCGGTCCGTCGGCCGTCACGCGGCGCAGACGCTCGAAGACGGTGTCGACGTGGGCGGCGTAGGCGGACTCGTCGAACACTCGCTCGAGGTCGATCCGTCCCGCGATCTCGGCGTCCGCCCCGGCGAGCTCGCGCAGCGGGAGCGCCTCCTCGGCCGCCCGCGCCGCGTTTCGCTGCACCAGCCGGTAGGCGTCGTCCCGCTCGAGCCCGGCCTCGACGAGCGCGAGCAGCAGGCGCTGGCTGAAGTGCAGCCCGTGGCTCGCGTCCAGGTTGCGCCGCATCCGCTCCGCGCTGACGACGAGGCCCTCGGCGAGCCAGGCGAAGCGATCGAGCATGTAGTCCAGGGCGAGGAAGGCGTCCGGGATCGCGACGCGCTCCGCCGACGAGTGCGAGATGTCGCGCTCGTGCCACAGGGCCACGTTCTCGAGCCCGACGAGCGCCTGGGCGCGAACGACCCGGGCGAGACCGCAGATCCGCTCGGCGACGACCGGGTTGCGCTTATGCGGCATCGCCGACGAGCCCTTCTGCCTGCGCCCGAACGGCTCAGCCACCTCGCCCACCTCAGTGCGGGCCAGATGGCGAATCTCGAGGGCGAACGTCTCCAGCGAGGCGGCCGTGATCGCGAGCGTGCAGAGCAGCTCCGCGTGCCGGTCGCGCTGCACGATCTGCGTCGAGCTCGGTGCCGGCGTGAGCCCGAGCCGCTCGCAGGCGATCCGCTCGACCTCGGGATCGATCGAGGCGTACGTCCCGACAGCACCGGAGAGCTTGCCGACGCGCATGCCCTCGAGCGCGCGGGCGAGCCGCTCCCGCGCCCGCACGAGCTCGAACGCCCAGCCGGCGAGCTTGAGCCCGAAGGTCGTCGGCTCCGCGTGGATGCCGTGCGTCCTGCCCATGATCGGTGTGAGCCGGTGCTCCTCCGCGCGCGCGACCACGGCGACGACCGCGCGATCGACGCCGGCGATGACCAGCTCGCCCGCCTGCCCGACCTGCAGCGCCAGCGCCGTGTCCAGCACGTCCGATGACGTCATGCCGTAGTGGAACCAGCGGCCGGCGGAGCCGAGGTTCTCGGCGACCGCGTCGACGAACGCGGCCACGTCGTGGTGCGTCTCGCGCTCGAGCTCGGCCACGCGCTCGGGCGAAGGCGGGGTGGCCCCCGCGCGCACGGCCTCGGCGTCGGCGCTGGGAACGACTCCGAGCTCCGCCCACGCGTCCAGCGCGGCCAGCTCGACGTCGAGCCAGGCCGCAAGCTTCGCCTCCTCCGACCACACCCGCGCCATGGCCGGGCGCGTGTACCGCGCGATCACCGCGGGATCGTATCGGCGGCCGCGGCCGCGCTCAGTGGTCGAGCGGGTGGGCGATTCCGGGCAGCTCGAGCGCTCCGCCGAAGTCCTCGTCGGTGCCCCACGTGCGCCAGGCGGTGGGGCGGAAGCGGATCGTCACGTCGTCGTGGGCCCGGATCGCCTCGCGACCTCCGGATGCACGAGACCTTCCTCCGTGAGGTACTTGCTCCAGACGCGCTCGCCGCTCGCGCGCGCCTCCGCGCCGGTCACGACGGTGACCGTGCCCGACGCCGCGGCGCCGCGGAGCGGTCCCGGGCCATGCGTGTCGACGAGCATCGCGGCGGAGGGTCTCGCGGCCGCGTTTCGCGCCTTCCGCGTCTGCCCGCCGGTGGCGACGAGGAGATCGTCTCAGTCGCGCAGGAAGACCAGACGGCCGACAGGTAGAGCGACCCGTCCGGTTCGAGCGTCGCCAGGGTTGCGACCAGGCGTGAGTCGAGCAGCAGTCGAGCCGGTTCACTACGAGCAGTCTGCCGCTCCCGCGGCGGGCGGTCCGCTACCGGCCGAGGACGGTCTCGACCGCGGCCCGCACGCGGGCCTCGTCGGCTCCCGCTGCCTCGAGCAGCTCCGCCCCGAGCGAGTCGCGGACGGTGCTGATGCCGAGCAGCAGGTGCTCGGTCCCGACCCAGCGGTTGCGCATGCTCCGGGCCTCCGCGACCGCCCGCTCGAGCGCTTCCTTCGACTTGGCGGTGAACGGAATGCGGCCCGGCCGCCCGGTCTCCGGTGTCCCGACCGTCCGTTCCACCTCCTCGCGGTAGCGGTCGTAGGAGACACCCACCGCCGCGAGTGCGGCTGCGGCTCCTCCTGCCTCTACGCGGAGCAGGCCGAGCACCAGATGCTCGGTGCCGACGTAGCCGTGGCCGAGGGCGGTGGCGTCCTCCTGCGCGGCCTCGACGACAGCCCGTGCAGCGCGGGTGAAGCGGGCGAAGGGGCCATGCCGGTGCCGTGCGATCCCGCGGCGGCCGCGCCGCGCGTCCTCCGGCCCGGCGTCGACGATCTGGTGCACACGCTGGTGGCTGAGCCCGAGCACTTCGGCGATCTCGCGCATGGAGCCGCCGGCGGCGTGCAGGCGGCGGATGGCGTGCTGGTAGTCGGCGCGGGCCCTGTCGACGTCGTGCTGGAGGTCGAGCAGGCGCTCGCGCACGGTTCGCGCCTCGCCGAGCAGTTGTTCATCAAGAGTCATCCGTCTAGCGTACTAGACGGAACCAGAGTTTGTCTAGTCGGTTAGACGGAGTGCTGTCCGAGGATGCGAGCCGCGAGCACGGCGGCGTTGCGTGAGTTGTCGACGCCGACGCAGGCGACGGGCACGCCGGGCGGCATCTGCACGATCGCGAGCAGGGCGTCGAGGCCGTCGAGCACGGACATGGACGATCTCAGCGGCACGCCGATAACGGGCAGCTCGGTGTGGGCAGCGACGACACCCGGCAGCGCCGCAGCCAGTCCGGCGCCGGTGATGAGGACGCGAATGCCGCGGAGTGCGGCCGCGGTGGCGTACTCGGCCACTGCCCGCGGGTTGCGGTGGGCGGACAGCACGTTGAGCTCCCAGCTGATGCCACGCTCGTCGAGCTCGGCCGTCGCCGCCTCCATCGCCGGCCGGTCGGACTCGGAGCCGACGAGGATGCCGACGAGCGGGCCCGCGTCGGGAAACGCCGACTCGACTGCAGCCTCGGTCTCAGGGGGGACGTCGACGTCAGCCAACGCGCACGACCTCCAGACCGACGTCGCGACGCAGCTTGCAACCCTCGAAATCGATCATGCGCGCGGCGGCATACGCCCGCTCGCGTGCGGCCTCGAGATCGTCCGCGACGGCCGTCACGGACAGGATCCGCCCACCGTCCGTCACGAGCGCCCCGTCGGCGAGCGCCGTCCCGGCATGGAAGACGAGCGCGCCGCTCGCCTCGGCGTCGGGGACGCCGTGGATCGGCGACCCGCGGTCGCCGGCGGCGGGGTAGTCGCGCCCGGCAAGGACGACCGTCACGGCCGAGTCGGCGGACGGCGTCATCTCGACGCCGGCAACGTCGCCGGCCGCGGTCGCGGCGAGCGCGGGCAGCAGGTCGTCCGCCAGCCGTGGGACGAGCGCCTGGGTCTCCGGGTCGCCGAAGCGGCAGTTGAACTCGAGCACCCGCGGGCCGTCGGCGGTGAGCATGAGCCCGGCGTAGAGCAGGCCCGTGAACGGTGTGCCGCGGCGGGCGAGCTCGCGCGCGACGGGCGCGTGCACCTGCGCGACGAGCTCCTCGGCCTCGGTCGCCCCGATGCCGGGCACCGGTGAGATCGCGCCCATGCCGCCGGTGTTCGGGCCCGTATCGCCGTCGCCGACCCGCTTGTAGTCGCGTGCAGGCGCCAGTGCGAGCACGCTCGTGCCCGCGACGAGCGCGAAGAGCGAGAGCTCCTCGCCCTCGAGCAGCTCCTCGGCGAACGCGTCCCGCCCTACAGCCTCGAGCGCGGTGCGAAGCTCGGCGTCGGTGCGGCAGACGTGCACGCCCTTGCCGGCGGCGAGCCCGTCTTCCTTGACGACGGCCGGGGCAGTCGGCGCGTCGAGCGTGGCCGCCGTCGGGACGCCCGCGGCGGTCAGCACGTCCTTGGCGAAGCGTTTCGAGCCCTCGATCCGCGCAGCCTCGCGCCCCGGCCCGAACACGGCCGTGCCGGTTTCGCGCAGGGCGTCTGCCAGGCCGGCGACGAGCGGCGCCTCCGGGCCGACCACGACAAGGTCGGGGCGCAGGCGGCGCGTCAGGGAGGGAATGCCGTCCACGTCCTCGGCGGCCACGTCGTGGCAGTCGGCGAGCTGGGCGATCCCGGGGTTGCCGGGGGCAGCGTGCAGCGCGTCGAGGTCAGAGCTCTGGGCGAGCTTCCAGGCGAGCGCGTGCTCGCGACCGCCCGACCCCACGAGCAGCACCCTCACGCGCGGCACTCTACTGGCAGGTTTGAGACCGGGCCGCAGCGCTCATAGAGGGTGCAGTGAGCGAGCCCGGCCTGGACATCCACGTTCTGGAGACGCGCTGGCAGGCGCTCGCCGAGGAGCTGCGGAGCGCCCCGGAGGAAGGCCTGCCCGAGGCCCTCGACCTGATGGAGGAGATGCTCGCCGCCGGCGGGTACGACCTCCACGACGCGGTGGCGCGTGCGGGCGAGGAGCGCGACGTGGTCGCCGAGTACCAGGCCGCGCGTGAGGTGGCGGATCGGGTCGAGAGCGGGGAGGACGTGCCTCCGGGCGACGTGGGCGCGGCCATCGCCGGGGTGTTCGCCCTGCACGACCACCTCGTCAGCCCAGAAGGCGCGGAGCCCTAGAGCGTCAGCGGGCGAGCGCGCGCTCGCGCTCCCGGCCCGTTCCGATCAGCCCCACCTCGACGTCGAGCTCGCGCTCGACGAAGTCCACGTAGGCGCGGGCGGCCGGCGGTAGGTCCGTGATCGTCTCGGCGTCGTCGAGCGGGTCGCCCCAGCCGGCGAGGATCTCGTAGACGGGCTCGGCGTGGTGGAAGTCGCTCTGGTGCGCCGGGAAGTGGGGCGTCTCCGTGCCGTCCGGGAGGCGGTAGCGGGTGCAGACAGGTACCTGCTCGAACGCCGACAGGACGTCGAGCTTCGTCAGCGCCAGCGACGTGAAGCCGTTCACGCGCGCGGCGTAGCGCAGAGCGACGAGGTCGAGCCAGCCGCAGCGCCGCTGGCGGCCGGTGACCGTCCCGTACTCGCCGCCGAGCTCGCGCACGCGCTCCTGATCGGGGCCCTGGATCTCGGTCGGGAACGGCCCCTCGCCGACGCGGGTGACGTATGCCTTGGCGACGCCCATGACGGCGTCGATGCGGGTCGGACCGATGCCGATGCCGGTGGCCGCGGCGCCGGCGACCGGGTTGGACGAGGTGACGAACGGATACGTCCCGTGGTCGACGTCGAGCAGCGTGCCCTGCGCCCCCTCGAAGAGCACCGACCGGCCCTCGCGCAGGGCGTCGTGGACGAGCAGCGAGGTGTCGGCGATGTACGGCCGCAGGCGGGTGCCCCATTCCTCCGCGGCGCCTGCGACGTCGTTCAGCTCGATGCGGGCAGCCCCGTAGATCCGTTCCAGCCACGTGTTCTTCTCGTCCAGCGCGACCTGGATCTTCTGGCGCAGGATCTTCGGGTCGAGCAGGTCCTGGACGCGAATGCCGAGTCGGGCGGACTTGTCGGCGTAGGTGGGTCCGATGCCGCGCCTTGTGGTTCCGATCTGCAGCCGCCCGAGCCGCCGTTCGCTGGCGCCGTCGATGGCGACGTGCCAGGGCATGATCAGGTGCGCGTTGCCCGAGACGCGGACGGCGTCCGTCGAGATGCCGCGCGCCTCGAGGTCGTCCAGTTCCTCGATGAAGGTCGCGGGGTCGACGACGACGCCCGCTCCGAGCACGCACTGCTTGCCCCAGAGGATCCCGGAGGGCATGTGCCGGAACTTGTAGGTCTCGCCGTCGGCGACGATCGTGTGCCCCGCATTGGGGCCGCCCTGGTAGCGGCAGACGACGTCGCAGTGCTGGGCGAGGAGATCGACGATCTTGCCCTTGCCCTCGTCGCCCCACTGCGCGCCGACGATGACGGTCGCAGGCACGTGCTGGAGTTTGCCGAACCGCGCGGCCGGCGGCGCTAAGCCGCGGCCAGGTCGGCGAACTTCGCGTAGCGCTGCAGGAACGAGAGCTTGACCGAGCCGACCGGGCCGTTGCGGTGCTTGGCGAGGATCACCTCGGCGAGACCCTGGTCGGCGCTCTCGTCGTTGTAGTACTCGTCGCGGTAGATGAAGGCGACGAGATCGGCGTCCTGCTCGATCGCGCCCGAGTCGCGCAGGTCGCTGAGCACCGGCCGCTTGTCGTGCCGCTGCTCGAGGGCTCTGGACAGCTGCGAGAGCGCGACGACGGGAATCTCGAGCTCGCGGGCCAGCAGCTTGAGCGAGCGCGAGATCTGCGAGATCTCCTGGACGCGGTTGTCGTAGTTCGTGTCGGAGCTCATCAGCTGGAGGTAGTCGACGATGACCATGCCGAGCTCGGGCAGCTGCGACTTCAGCCGCCGCACCTTGGCGCGGATGCCCATGATCGTGATCGAGCCCGTGTCGTCGACGTAGATCGGCGCTTTCGCCAGCTTGTCGCAGGCGGCGGTGAGCCGCGGCCAGTCGTCGGCGGCGAGCTTGCCGCTTCGCAGGCGCTGCGACTCGACCTTCGCCTCGCTGCACATCAGGCGCTGGGTGACCTCCGCCTTCGACATCTCGAGCGTGAAGAGCGCGACCGGCGTCTGCTTGCGGACGGCCAGGTTTGCGGCCATGCAGAGCGCCAGCCCCGACTTCCCCATCGAGGGGCGCGCCGCGATGATGACGAGGTTGCCGGGCTGGAAGCCGGAGGTGAGGCGGTCGAGGTCGCGGAACCCGGACGCGACGCCGGTGATCTCCTCGCCGGCCTCGTAGAGCTGCGTGATCCGCTCGAAGCTCTCCTTCAGCAGGTCCGAGAGGTGCGTGAACTCGCTCGACACCTGCTCCTGGGAGAGCTCGAAGATGATCTGCTCCGCGCGGTCGACGAGGTCCGCCGCCTCACCGGGCCGCTCCCAGCCGAGCTGCGCGACTTCGCTGCCCGCACGGATGAGCCCGCGCAGGACGGCCATCTCGCGGACGATGCGGGCGTAGTGGGCGGCGTTGGCCGTGGTCGGCAGCAGCCGGGTGAGCTCGTGCATCCGAACCCGCCCGCCGGTGGTCTCCAGCTCGCCGCGCTCCTCGAGCTCGTCGGCGACGGTGATGGCGTCGACAGGCTCGCCGCGCGCGAACAGGCTGAGCGCGGCGCGGTAGATCTTGGCGTGGCTCTCGCGGTAGAAGTCTCCGGCGTCGAGCTCCTCGCTGACGGCGCCGATCGCGCCGGGGGAGAGCATCATCGCGCCGAGGACTGACTCCTCGGCGTCGAGATTCTGCGGCGGGACGAGCGCGGTGTCGTCGGCCGGCGGGGCGGTGGCCGTCGCAGCCATGCCTGCATTCAACAGCCCGTCGACGGCCACCGTCAGAAGCCCCTCGGCGAGCCGCGCAGGCGATGGCCTCCGCCTGTCTTGCGGGGAAAAGAGAACATGTGTTCGTTCGATTGTCCCCAACGGGTCGGACGTTGTCCACCGGACTCCTGGGGATGATCCGGGCGCTCGATGCGGGGAGTTCTCACCACTGTCCCCATGGGCGTGGTCCGTCGTGGACAGGCCTGTGGAGCAATCGCTCGCCCTGCTGTCGGGGCCGCTGAAGCGCGGTAGGGTGGAGCGGCCGGAAGCGACTTCATGGCCGATGCGGAGAACACGGTGCCGGCCGCTCGTCGACACCTGATTCGGCGCCCGCGGCTGACGACGCTTCTCGAGGAAAGTGGAGCGCGGGTCATCCTGCTGGCGGCGCCCGCCGGCTTCGGCAAGACGACGCTCGCCCAGCAGTGGGTGGAGGACAGGCAGCACGCGTGGTACCGGGGCGGTCCCGCGTCGTCCGACGTGGCCGCCCTCGCCGCGGGCATCGCGCAGGCGGCGTCGAAGCTGGTTCCGGGCAGCGACAAGCGAATCCGCGAGCGCCTGACCGCGACCCGGGACGCCGAGGCGGACGCCGAGATCCTCGCGGAGATCGTCGCCGAGGACCTCGAGGGCTGGCCTGCCGACGCCTGGCTCGTGCTCGACGACTACCAGTACGCGATGGAGTCGGCTGCTTCGGAGCGCTTCGTGGAGGCGCTTATCGATCGGACTGAGATTCGGCTAGTCGTCACGAGCCGGACGCGTCCCACGTGGGCGACGTGCTCGACGGGTGGCGTACGGCGAGATGCTTGCGGTGGGGCAGGCCGAACTCGCCTTCGAAGCCTCCGAGACGGAGGCACTACTAACGCGAAGCAACCACGATGCGAGGACGATCCACGAGCGGTGCAAAGGCTGGCCTGCACTCGTGACGCTTGCCGCGCTGAACCCTGGCGCGACAGACGACCCAGGGCAGATCCCAAGGCCGATTCACCAGTTCCTTGCCGAGGAGTTCTTCGACTCTCTCGACTCAGCCTTGGCGCGCGTGCTCTGCGAGATCTCGCCTCTCCCGAGGCTCGACGAGGGTCTGCTGAGGCGCTTGTTAGGGGACGAACGTGCGGCTTCGGCGGTCGACGCACGGCTTGCGCAACGGATACCTCGGTCACTCAGGAGACGAGTGGGAATTGCATCCACTCCTAAAGGAGTTTCTCCTCGGGCGATTTCGCTCATGGCCCGCTGATCAGCGACAGGAGGTGATTGGTCGCGTGACGTCGGTTCTAGCGGCAGATGGTCGCTGGGACGAGGCGTTCGACGTCATCCAGTCGATCGGCTCCATTGACACGCTCTCAGAGGTCATTCGTAAGGCGATGTACCCCCTCTTGCAGAGTGGGCGCGGGGCGACCCTAGAGCGCTGGCTCGAGTCGACGGGCGAGTCACGGCCGGCGACTCCATATGTGGTGCTGGCCGAAGCCGAGCTTGCCTTTCGTCGAGGTGACTACGCGCGCGCCGAAGCTCTTGGAATTCAGGCAGGCGACTCGCTGGATGACCTCGACGAGTTCAAAGCTCGAGCGTATGTAGTTGCCGGCCAGAGCGCCGCTCTCGGGTCACGCGAGCTCCGTTCGTGGCAGCTCCATCGACAGGCGAGGGCGGCGGCGCGAGACCGTGGACCAGGAACGTGATGCGCTACTCGGCCAGCTCTTCGCGGCTCTCGATCTCGAGCGCGATGGCGATCGTGCGCTGCTCGAGGAGGTCAAGGGACTGCCGACGCCTACCTCCGAGTCGATGCTCCGAGTGGCGGCTGCCACCCTGGTGTTTGCGTCTAGGCGCGGCGACATTGCCGTCGCGCTGGCTTCTGCCCGTGGGCTTCTCACGATCGTTGCGGACGCTCGCGATCCAGTCGCGGCTAGCTCGTTTCTCCATGCGTTTGGCGCAGTCTGTGCTTGCCACGGGCAGTACGAGGAAGCACTCGCCCGGGCCGACGAGCTCCTAGACCTCGCGACTCACTACCGCCTCGACTTCATCCGCCCGCATGCGCTGCACACCAAGGCTGCAGCCCTCGCCGGTAAGCGCCGCTTCCGGGATGGTGCTCGCGCCTTGGAGCGCGCCACGCGCCTGGCCAGTCGCGCCGGGGATCGCTATTGCGTCGCCAACTGCGCTTCGCTGGCCGCGAGGTATGCCGCGCAGGGCAGGTTGGATCGCCGGGCAACCACGGAGCTGCCCTCCGCCGAGCTCTCGGCCTCGATCCAGGGCGAATACTTCGCTTCACAAGCGCTCTTGGCGGCGTCCGAAGGGAACCCGGAACTCGCCCGGATCCTGATGAACCGCGCGATGGCACTGTCGCGCTCGGTCGAGACAGAGACTGGGGTGCGGTGTACAAACGCTGTTCTTGCCTGCCAGGAAGACGTGGGTACGTGGCGCACTCGAGGTCAGGCAAGCATTTGAGTACGCTCGCGATTCGGGCTGTTTCGATCCCTTCGTCTGTGCCTATCGGGTGCTGCCCGACCTCTTGACCACCGTCTCATGGGACAGAGAGGACCAGCGTCGGTTCTCACAAACCTGCTTCACGGGGCGAATGACATTGCCCTCGCGAAACTCGCAGGCCTGGTCAAAGACGTGAGCGTTCCTGGGACGGCGGCGTTGTCGCCGCGTGAACGAGAGGTTGGTGAGTTAATCGTCCGCGGATACTCGAATAAGGAGATCGCGAGCGCGCTCTTCATAAGCGTGCCCACCGCGAAAGTGCACGTACGAAGCATCCTGAGCAAGCTCGCAGTGAAGAGTCGGACTCAAGCCGCCGTGAAGCTGGCAGCCGAGTTCTCTCCCGCGGAGATGAGCCCGCCACCGGAGGCCTGCTGACCCTAGACGGCGATTGCTGCGGGCTCGCGGTCTCGGCGACCGGACAGCGCGCCGGCTACGGCGCCCAGCGCGATAAGGGGCGTCGGAACGGGCGAGAACCCGCTCGAACGCTGCGACGACCTCGGGGTCGAACTGCGTTCCGGACGACTCGCGTAGCCGCTGCCGCGCGACCTCACTCGGCATCGCCTGGCGATACGGGCGATCCGAGGTCATCGCATCGTAGGCATCGGCGACACCGATGACGCGGGAGAGGAACGGGAATCTCGTCCGACGCGCAGACGGTCGGGATAACCGAGGCCGTCGATGCGCTCATGGTGATGGCGAACGATGAGAGCGATCTCGGCGTAGTCCTCGACGTTGGCGAGGATCCGCTCTCCGATCGCCGAGTGCTCCTCCATGAGCGTCCGCTCGGCTGGAGTCAAGCGCCCCGGCTTCTCCAGGAGTCCCGGCGGAAGACCGATCTTGCCGATGTCGTGAACGAGCCCACACAGGTGGGCCAGCTGCTGGGTACTCGTGGTCGAGGCCCATCTCGGCGCAGATGTCACGCGCATAGTCCGCGACGGCCGCCGAGTGTCCAGCCGTGTATCGATCACGAGCGTCCAGCGTCGCTACGAGCGCCGCGGCGAATGACAGGTTCGCCCGCTCGAGCTGCAGGTTCGCCGCCTCGAGCTTCTGGAGGGCATCTCGCTGGCGCCTCGGGTGACGGCGAAGAGACGTTGTGCCGCGATCGCCGGAATGATGAACAGCGCTGCGCTGAGTGGGGTGAGTTCGAGGTAGGCGTAAGCGAGTACTGCCACCACGCTCGAGTAGAGGACGGTTCCGGCGGCAGCCACCGGCAGCGCCTCGCGGAGCACATCACGGGCACGGCCTGTACCCCGGATCAGCGAGTGTGAGCGTGGTGATCGCGAGGTCGACGGCGAAGCAGACGGCGGTCGCCGCGGCGGTCGCGAGAGCGATTGCGACGGCTGGATCGTCGACGACCTGAAGACGCCGTAGGCGGCTCAGGCCGGCGAGCGCGCCATCGATCACCCGTTCGCTGTCCACACGACCCATCGCAGGAACGGCTGCTCGACCTCCTCCCGCTCGCGCGAAGCGTCCGAGCGCCGCTGGGAGAGTGACAGTGAGGCTTGCCGCCACCCACTACAGCAGCGGCGAGCGGGCCCCACACGACGGCAACGAACGTCAGGGGAGAAACGCGACGGAGAGCTCGATCGACGGAGTCAGTCGCAGGGTCTCGCGCTCGACAAAGAGCGCCAGAATCAGGAGGCCGCCAAGTCCCCACCAGTCGCCGGACTGCGTTCAGCGCGAAGCCGGCTCGATGACCAGACCGGTGATGAGCACGGCCACGAGGGCAAGCGTCCCCGCATAGAGGTTCAGCAGCAGGGAGCCCTGCGACACGACCAGCCGGGACCGGAGTGGCCGACGAAACCCTTGAGATCTGCAGATTTCTGTGTCAACATCGCGCTGCCGTCAGTTCCCAATCGAGGGAGTCACAGGATGCGGACCGCCCCGCTGTCCAACATTCGAGGGCTGGTAACGCCCCGTCTTTAGCTTCTGGCCTGCGCCGGTGTGCGGCGTCCCCCGTCTGAGGGATCTGCGCACCGGCAAGGTCAGCGGCTTTGGCGCGCGAATCTAGGTAATGAGGCCGCGGCGAAAGCCGACGGCGACTGCGTGTGCGCGTGAACGCGCCTGCAGCTTCGCGAGCAGGTGACGCACGTGCGACTTGACCGTCTCCTCGGAGAGGAAGAGGCGGTTCCCGATCTCGCGGTTGACAAGGCCGTCGCAGATCAGCTGCAGGACCTCGATCTCCCTCGGCGTCGGCTCCTGCTCGAGCTCCTTGAGCGGCGCAGAGAAGGGAATGATGTCCGCGGAGATGCTGTCGCCGTTCGAGCGGCGGCGCGCGGCGACCTCGTCGAAGCGTCGCGAATGGTCCATGTAACGAGAGAGGATCTCCTTGCGCTCTGCAGCGTCCACGCGGCAGGTATCGGCCTTGCCGGTGGGGCGCTTTAGGCGACTCCCATCCCCCGCACGAGGGGAACTTGCGGACTTCCAGGCCCGCAGAGCTACGGCGCTTGCGGACCTAGGTGGGCGGCGGTTCGGCTACGGGCGCAAGCATGGGCGACTCGAAGACCGGTGCTATTTCTTTCGGCTGAATCTGTCCGTCCTTGATCTGTTCCGCCCAGTGGCAGGCCACCGTGTGCCCCGGCAGGAGCCGGCGGAGGGGCGGCACCTCGTCCCGGCAGCGCGTCGGCTGCACGAAGGGGCAGCGTGTGTGGAACCGGCATGCCGCCGGGGGGTTGGCCGGGCTCGGGAGGTCGCCCGACAGCAGGATTGTCTTCCGCTTCGACTCGACCTCGGGGTCCGGGATGGGCACCGCCGAGAGCAGGGAGATCGTGTACGGGTGGAGCGGCGTCTCGTAGAGCTCGGCTGCCGGGGACACCTCCACGATCGAGCCGAGGTACATGACGGCGATGCGGTCGGAGATGTGCCGCACGACGGCCAGGTCGTGCGCGATGAAGAGGTACGTGAGGTCGAACTCCCGCTGCAGCATCTCGAGCAGGTTGATGATCTGAGCCTGGATCGACACGTCCAGCGCCGAGACCGGCTCGTCGCAGACGATGAAGTCCGGGTTCATCGACAGTGCGCGGGCGATGCCGATGCGCTGGCGCTGGCCGCCGGAGAACTCGTGCGGGTACCGGGACGCCGCGTCCGGCGGCAGGCCGACGATCTCGAGCAGCTGGCGGACGCGTGCATCGGACTGCTGGCCCGACGCAAGCTTGTGAACCCGCAGCGGCTCGCCGATCATGCGGGCGACGCTGTGACGCGGGTTCAGCGACGCGTACGGGTCCTGGAAGATGATCTGCATCCGCCGGCGCAGCGGCCGCAGCTCGCCCTCGCCGAGCTTCGTGATGTCACGCCCGTCGAAGATGACCTTGCCCGCGGTGGGCTCGTAGAGGCGGAGGATCGCGCGCCCGACCGTCGACTTGCCGCAGCCCGACTCGCCGACCAGTCCGAGCGTCTCGCCCCGCCGGATCTCCAGCGTGACGTCGTCGACGGCCTTGATGTCGCCCACGTGACGATCGAGCACGAGCCCGCTCTTGATCGGGAAGTAGACCTTGAGGTTCTCGACCCGGACGAGCGCACCGTTGCTCGAGCCGGTTTCACTCATCTGCCCCTGTTCCGTCACAGACACGTGCGCGTTCGAGCGATACGCTCGCAGTGGGTGGCGGGTGGAGCTCCGATCCCCACCCAGGGTGGGGTGTGTCGTTCGAAAGTCGCGGGCCGGCGCGCGCCGCGCGGCCGCGGCGCGAGGCCATGCTGGCCGGGCGCCAAACGCGGAGTCATCGAGAGAGGGCCGCTTCCCGGTCGCGAGCCCACGCGTCCTCGGGCACCGGGTTGAAGCACGCGACCCGATGGCCCGGCTCGACCTCGCGCAGCTCCGGGACCTCCTGGCGCGAGAGCTCGACCTCGTACCGGCAGCGCGGCTGGAAGGGGCAGGCCGCCGGCGGGCTGCAGCATGTCGCGCGGCGTCCCCTCGATCGGCTGCAGCGAGCTGCGGACGGCGTCCAGCCGCGGGACGCTCTGCAGCAGGCCGAGCGTGTAGGGGTGCCGCGGGCGTGCGAACAGCTGCCGGGCCGAGCCCGTCTCGACGAACATGCCGGCGTACATCACGTGCACGCGCTCGCACATCCCCGCGACGACGCCGAGGTCGTGGGTGATGAGGATCAGCGCCGTGTCGCGCTCGGCGACGAGCTGACGCAGCAGCTCGAGGATCTGCGCCTGGATCGTCACGTCCAGCGCCGTCGTCGGCTCGTCGGCGATCAGCAGCTTCGGCTCGCAGGCGAGCGCCATCGCGATCATCGCGCGCTGGCGCATGCCGCCCGAGAACTGGTGCGGATAGTCCCTCAACCGCAGCTCCGCGCTGGGGATGCCGACCAGGTCCAGGAGCTCCACGGCCGCTGCTTCTCGGCGTCGCGGCGGTCCATGGCGAAGTGGGCTTCCAGCGCCTCGCGAATCTGTCGCCCGACGGTCAGCACGGGGTTCATCGAGGTCATCGGGTCCTGGAAGATCATCGCGATCTCGCGCCCGCGCACCCGTCGCAGCTCCTTGTCCGGGAGCTTCAGCAGATCACGTCCCTCGAATCGGGCCTCGCCCGATGTGACCCGGGCCGCCCGGGGCAGGAGGCCGAGCAGGGCGAGCGAGGTCACGCTCTTGCCGCAGCCGGACTCGCCGACGATGCCGAGTGTCTCGCCGGGCGCGATGTCGAACGAGACGCCGTTGACGGCGTACACGGTCCCGCGCGCGGTCCAGAACTGCACACGCAGGTCCTCCACGGTGAGGAGCGGCTCGCGCCTCACGCTAGCGGCCCCGCAGCTTCGGGTCCAGGGCCTCCCGCAGGCCGTCGCCGATCAGGTTGAAGCCCAGCACCGAGATGACAATCGCGAAGCCCGGGATGAGCGCGAGGTAGGGCGCCGTGGCGAAGTAGCGGTTGACGTTCGCCAGCATCGTTCCCCACTCCGGGGTGCTCGGCTCCTGCGGCCCGAGGCCGAGGAAGCCGAGGGCGGCGACGTCGATGATCGCCGTCGCCATGGCGAGCGTCCCCTGCACGATCACCGGCGAGATCGAGTTGGGGAGGATGTGCGCGGTGAGAATCGAGCGGCGCGGCACGCCGACGGCGCGCGCCGCCAGCACGAAGTCGTTCTCCCGCTGCGCGAGCACCGAGCCGCGTAAGAGCCGGGCGAAGATCGGCACGTTGACGATCCCGATCGCGACCATGATCTGCACGAGCCCCTGGCCGAAGAGCGCGACCAGCCCGATCGCCAGCAGCAGGCCCGGGATCGCGAGCATCACGTCCATCGTGCGCATCAGCGCGCTGTCGACGAACCCGCCGAAGTAGCCGGCGATCGCGCCGATGATCAGCCCGATCGAGAGCCCGACCGCCACCGATACAACGCCGATCACCAGTGAGTAGCGCGCGCCGTAGACGATGCGCGAGAACACGTCGCGGCCGAGATCGTCCTGCCCGAACCAGTACTCCGAGGACGGGCCGGCGTGAAGCGCCTCCGGGAGGTGCTGCTCCGTGACGCTGTGCGTCGCGATCAGCGGCGCGAAGACGGCGACGAAGACGAAGAAGCCGACGAGGACGAAGCCGAACATCGCGCTCCTGTTTCGCCGCAGGCGGCTCCAGGCGTCGCGCCAGAGCCCGCCGGTGGGCGCCTCCAGCTGGAGCTGCGTGGCCTCGAGCTCCGCGACGCTCACGAGAGCCGGATCCTCGGGTTGATGACCGCGTAGGAGATGTCGACGATCAGGTTCACGATCACGAAGACGAAGGCGAGGAAGAGGATCCCGGCCTGGAGGACGGCGAAGTTGCGCTCCTCGATCGCGTTCACGAGCCACGTGCCCATGCCGGGCCACGCGAAGACGGTCTCGGTCAGCACCGCGCCCGAGAGGAGCAGGCCGACCTGCAGGCCGATGATCGTCGACACCGGCAGCAGCGCGTTCCGGAAGATGTGGCGCATGTCGACGAGCCGGGGTGCGACGCCCTTGGCGCGCGCGGTGCGGACGTAGTCCTCGTTCTGGACGTCGAGCACGGCCGCCCGGGTGATCCTGGCGATGATGGCGAGCGGGATCGTGCCCAGAGCGATCGCCGGCAGGATCAGGTGCTCGAGCGCGTCGAAGAAGGCCTCGAGGTCGCCGGCCAGGATCGCGTCGATCAAGTAGAAGTTCGTCGGGTGCTCGATGTTGATGAGGACGTCCTGGCGGCCGACGGTCGGTAGCCAGCCGAGCTCGACCGCGAAGATGTACTTGAGCAGGATCGCGAGGAAGAAGACCGGGATCGAGATCCCGATCAGCGATCCGACCAGGCTTAACTGATCGACCGGCCCTCCGTACCGTTTGGCCGCGATGAAGCCGAGCGGCAGCCCCACCGCCAGCGCGAACACCATCGCCGCCACGGCCAGCTCGACGGTCGCCGGGAAGCGCTCCTTGATCTCGTCCGCGACCGGGCGGCGGGTGACGACATTCGTGCCGAAGTCGAGCTGGACTGCGTTCTTGACGTAGGTGAGGTACTGCTCCCAGATCGGCTCGTCCAACCCGAGCGTCTCCTCGATATCCGCCACCGCCTCCGGCGTCGCCCGCTCGCCGAGCAAGGACTGTGCGGGCCCGCCGGGGAGGGCACGGATCCAGAGGAAGACGAGAATCGAGAGCCCGATCAGGATCGGGGCGAGAAGGATCAGGCGCCGGACGGTGTAGCGGAGCACCTGGCCGAACCGCTCGCGTCGGCGCTAGGCCGCGGCGCCGCGGTCGAGCGCCGCGCCGGCGCGGCGCACCGGGGCCAGAGCCCCGGCGCGTGCCGCGCCGACGTCAGCTGAACGAACGAGCGTCAACCGCTAGCAGCCCTCGAGCGACACCGTCGCGAAGGACTCGAGCGAAACCGGGCTCGGTTCGTAGCCGGTGACGCACGACTGGAATGCAAGCGCGGGCTTGGTGTGCACGTACGGCACGCCGGGCACCCACTGGGCGATCGCACGGTTGGCGTCTTCGTAGAGCGCCAGCCGCGCCGCCTCGTCCGTCTCGGTCTCGGCCTGATCGAGCAGGTCGGTGACCTGCTTGTTCGGGACCTTGTCCGTACCCCAGGACTTCAGCGGCGACTGGAAGAAGGTGCCGATGAAGTTGTCCGGGTCGCCGTAGTCGCCCGTCCAGCCGAGCAGGTAGATCGGGCACTTGCCCTCGTCCACCATCCCGAGGTAGTCGGGGCTCCACGGTGCGCTCTTCGGCGTGATCGTGAGCCCGACGTCGCGGAGGTCGGCCGCGAAGGCCTCGAAGTTCCGGCGCGGGTCCGGCATGTACGGCCGGGAGACGTCGGTCGGGAAGCAGAACGTGATGTTCGCGTTCGCCGCCCCGGCCTGCTGGAGCATCTGCTTGGCCTTGTCCGGATCGAACTCGTACTGCGCCACGTCCGTCGCGTACCCCTCGAGCGAGGGCGGCATGAAGGCATGGGCCACCTCGCCGCGGCCGGCGTAGAAGTTGTCCACGACCTCCTGCCGGTTGAGTGCGTGCGCGATCGCCTGCCGGACCTCCGGCTTGTCGAGCGGCGCGTGCGACTGCGTCAGGCCGACATAGCCGACGTTGAACGCCGGCCGGTCGAGCACCTGCAGGCTGTCGTCGCCCGCGATCGTCTCGATGTCCTGCGGCTCGACGAGGTCGTAGCCCTGGATCTCACCCGTCTGCAGGGCCTGCAGCCGAGCGGCATTGTCGGGGATCGGCCGGAAGATCAGCTGCTCGATCTCTGCCTTCTCGCCCCAGTAGTCATCGTTGCGAGCCAGCACGAGCCGGTCGTTCCGCGTCCACGACTCGAACTTGAACGGGCCGGTCCCGATCGGATGCTCGGTGCCGAACGTGCCCGCCGGGCGGAAGCCGGTCTCCTCGTCGACCGTGCCCTCGTCGGCGCCGTAGTCCTGCAGCGCCTTCGGGCTCGCGATCGTGAAGTTCGACAGTGCGAGCGCACCGAGGAAGCTCGCCGAGTTCTTGGTCAGCGTGATCTTCGCGGTCGATGCGTCGACGGCCTCGCAGCTCTTGTAGAGGCTCGGCTTCACACCGTCCGAGAATCCGCCGAAGACCGTCTGCCAGTAGTAGGTGGCGCTCTCGAGCTGGAACGGTCCCTTGAAGTTGTACCAGCGGTCGAAGTTGGCGCAGACCGCCTCGGCGTTGAACTCCTCGCCGTCGTGGAACGTCACGCCGTCGCGGAGGTTGAACGTCCACTCCAGACCGTCCGGCGAGGCCTCCCAGCTCTCGGCCAGCGCCGGCGCGATCTCCGTCCCCCCCGGCGCGAGCGTCACGAGCCCCTCGAAGATCTGGTCGATCGCCCGCAGCGACTCGCCGTCAGAGACGAGCGCACCGTCGAGCACGACCGGATCCGAGGCCGTTCCGAAGACAAGTGTGCTCCCGCCCTCACCCTCGTCGTCGTCGTCCCCGCCGCACCCCGCGCCAACTACGAGCACGAGTGCGGCGAGGAGAAAGACAAGACTCAGCCACTTCCGTTGCACCTGTTGTTCTCCTTTCCCGTGCAGAGTGGCCGCGAAGTATCGCAAGGATCGCGATCTGCCCCTTCGTACGGCGCGCCTGCTGCGGCTTCCGGCGCGCGTCCATCGTCTGAGGGGCACCGGAAACGACGAAGGGGCTCCCGCGGAGCCCCTTCGCAGAGGAGTTGCTGGTTCGTGCGGAAGCTAGGCCGCTGCGACCGAGATCATGTCGCGAAGCGCCGAGAGCCTGGCCAGTGCCTGGGCCTCGAGCTGACGGACGCGCTCACGGGTCAGATCGAGCTCGTGGCCGATCGCCTCGAGCGTCCAGGGCTCGCCCTCGAAGCCGAACCGGAGCTCGAGGATGCGCCGCTCCCGCTCGGGAAGGGCGTCGAGCGCCTTGCGGACGCCTTGCCGGCGAAGCGACTCCTCGGCCTCGTCGAACGGGTCCGCGGCCTCGCGGTCGGCGAAGAGGTCGCCGAGCTCTCCCTCGTCGTCGGCGCCGACCGTCTGGTTCAGCGACACCGAGGCGTGGGCGGCGCCGAGCGCCTCGTCCACGTGCTGCATCGGCAGGCCGGTGGCCTCGGCGAGCTCGTCCTTGGTCGCCTCGCGGCCGAGCTCGACCTCGAGCCGGCGGGCGGCGCGGCTGAGCTTCTGCTGCCGCTCGACGACGTGCACCGGGACGCGGATCGTCCGCGCGTGGTTGGCGACGGCGCGCTGGACGGACTGGCGGATCCACCAGGTGGCGTAGGTCGAGAACTTGAAGCCACGGCGCCAGTCGAACTTCTCGACCGCGCGATTGAGGCCGAGCGTTCCCTCCTGGATGAGATCGAGGAAGGGGACGCCCAGGCCGCGGTAGCCCTTCGCGATCGAGACGACGAGTCGCAGGTTCGACTCGATCATCCGGCGCTTGGCGCGCAGGTCGCCGCGCTCGATCGCCTTGGCGAGCGTGACCTCCTCGGCGGCGGTCAGCAGCTTGTGCCGTCCGACGTCCGCCAGGAAGAGCTGAAGGCTGTCGGCCGCGCCCGGAAGGACCTCGGTCCGTTCCACCACTGCGGCCTCTGCGGCTGCCTTTTTCTCTGCCGCCTGGGCGGCGGCCTCGGCCGTCGCGGCGGGCTCGCCCACTTCGAGCCCGATCGCCTCGAGCTCGCGGGTCAGGGACTCGACGTCGTCCTCCGCCAGGTCGTGCTCGAGCGCAAGCGCCTCGAGCTCCGCCGGCTCAACGAAGCCACGTTCCTCGGCCGCTTCGACGAGCGTGCGGCCACCTTCCGTTTCGAGCAGCTCACTGAGTTGATTCTGGGTCAAAGAGGTCTCTGGGTCCTTTCGAATCGGGGGTTGCGGATCCCCACTCTACGACGTGATTCGGCCGACTTCTGTGAAACCTTTTGCTCGATCGGGGGAAACCTTTCGGTATGCAGGCGAATGACGCCTGATGAAAAAAACGGCGTGCCTCTCTCGGGTATTCCATGCCACGCCCCGTTCGGTTCGCCATGCGTCGGCGGGCCCTCGCGAGGAGTGGCTCTTGTTCTAGAGAGACGCGCGCGAGAGAAAAAGGTTTGCCGCGGGCGGCTACTCGGCGGTGACGGGCTTGCGCCGCCGCGGGGAGGCGCCCCCAGCGGTGTCGTCGGGCTGACCATCGCCGTCAGCCGCAGGCGTGCGCGGCCGCGGCAGCGGCAGCGGCAGCGGCCTGGCCGTCGCCAGCCGCTTCATCGGCCGACTCGTCCGGCGGCGTCGGTCGCGGCTGGTTCGCCCACTCCTCGTCGAACTCGACGCGCCACTTGCCCTCCTCGTTCTGGACGAGCTTGAGCTTGGCGCTGAACGACCGGCCGGAGCGCCCCTTGAAGCCCGTGACCGCCTTCTCGGTGCGGCGCGTCGGCCATCAGCTCCTTGACCACGGCCGGCCCGAGCGTCTTGCCGGCCTTCTGCTTCCAGATCACGAAGCCGCAGCCGGGGTCGTCCTTTGTCCAGCAGGAGTAGCCCTTGCGGTTCTCGATCACGTCCCGGCCGCAGATCGGACACGGGCCGAGGTTGGCGCGCTCGATCTTGACGTCCTTGAGCTGGTCGAGCTCCCCGACCGTGGCGGCCGTGAACTTGACGATGTCGTCGATGAACGCAGGCCGGCTGTCGGTGCCCTGCTCGATCTGCGCGAGCCGGTGCTCCCAGCCGCCGGTCAGCTCGGCGGACGTGAGCGGGTGGTCGCCGAGCAGGCGGATCACCTGGATGCCCTTCTCGGTGGCGTGGAGCGCGCGACCCTCGCGCTCGATGTAGCCCACCTGGATCAGCCGTTCGATGATCGCGGCGCGCGTGGCGCGGGGTGCCGATGCCGGAGTCCTTCATCGCCTCGCGCAGCTCGGCCTCCTGGATGTCCTTGCCGGCGGTCTCCATCGCGCCGAGCAGCGAGGCCTCCGTGTAGCGCCGCGGCGGCTGGGTCTCCTTGCGCAGCGACTCGACTCGCGGCCGTGTGGACGCCTCGTCCTGCTCGAGCCGCGGCAGCTGCTGGTCGCCGCCGGTGTCGTCCTCGTCGCCGTCGCGCTCGCGGCTTGGCATCCTCGCCGTAGACCGCGCGCCAGCCGGCCTCGATCGAGCACGCGCCCGCTGGTGCGGAAGACGTTGCTCCTCGACCGTCGTCTCGACCCGCGTGCGCTCCCAGACGCGCCTCGGGGTGGAAGACGGCGAGGAAACGCTTCGCGATGAGGTCGTAGATCCTGCGCTCGTCCTCGCCCATCCGGCCCGAGGTCGTGCTCGGCGCGCGTCGGGATGATCGCGTGGTGGTCGGTGACCTTCGCGTCGTTGACGACGCGCCCGAGCGGCAGCTCGGTCAGCCCGGTCACGTAGGCGGCGCCGCGCGCGTACTCGGCGTTCCGCCCGACGAGCTCCGCGGTGGGCCGGATCTCCTCGACGAGGTCGCCGGAGAGGTAGCGCGAGCTCGTCCGCGGGTAGGTGATGGCCGTGTGCTCCTCGTAGAGGCGCTGGGCCGCCGACAGCGTGCGCCGCGCGGAGAAGCCGAAGAGCGTGTTCGCGTGCCGCTGCAGCGAGGTCAGGTCGTAGAGGAAGTCGGGCAGCTCACGCTCTTCCTTCTTCTCGAGCTTCGTGATCGCTGCCGTCGCGGTCCCTCGCACGCCGCGACGATGGCCGCCGCCTCCTCCTCGGGGAGCCGCTTGCCGCCGAGGTAGCGGCCGACGTAGTTGCGCGCGGTCGTCCTGGAGCGGCTCGAAGCGAGCCTCGACGAGCCAGTACGGCTCGGGCTTGAAGGCGCGGATCTCCTCCTCGCGGCGGGCGACGAGCGCCAGCGTCGGCGTCTGCACCCGGCCGAGCGAGACGGCGCCGTCGAACGCCGCCCGCAGCCGGATCGACGCCGCACGGGTCGCGTTCATGCCGACGAGCCAGTCGGCCTCGGAGCGCGAGCGCGCGGCCGCCTCGAGCGTGCGCCATCTCCTCGCCCGGGCGCAGCTGCTCGAACGCCTCGCGGATCGCCTTGGCCGTCATCGAGTTCAGCCAGAGCCGCTGCACCGGCTTCTTCACCTTCGCCGTCTCGTAGACGTACGCGAAGATCAGCTCGCCCTCGCGCCCGGCGTCGCAGGCGTTGACGACCGACTCGACGTCGTCGCGGGCCATCAGCTTGTGGATCAGCTTCGAGCTGCTTCGCGGCCTTGGCGTCGATCGGCTTCAGCCGGAACTGCTCGGGCACGATCGGCAGGTCGGCCATGCGCCAGCGCTTGAACTTGGTGTCGTACTCCTCCGGCGCGGCGAGCTCGACGAGGTGGCCGACCGCCCACGTGACGACCCAGTCGTCGGACTCGAGGTAGTTGTCGTCCTTCTTGAAGGAGCCCGGCAGCGCGGCGGCGATGTCCCGTCCGACCGACGGCTTCTCGGCTACGACCAGACGCTTCACGCGTCGCAGGGTAGCGGACGGTCCAGCGGGCTCCCGGGCCGTGGCCGTTCTCCGTTTCGACAACCGGGACCCAGCCTGCGCGCCGCTCGTCGCGCGCGTTACGGTGCCGCGCGTGCGCATGCTCACTGCCCGTGACGGCGCCGGCAAGCCCGGCGCTCGTGGTCTCCGGAGGGCGGTGTGAGCCGTCCGCTGCTCGTCGTCGACGGCGACTCATTCGCCCACCGGGCCCATCACGGGCTGCCCGCCTCGGTGCGCCGGGCGGGCGGGAGGCGCTCGGGCGCCATCGTCGGCTTCACCAACATGGTCGTGCGGCTCTGGGAGACGGAGCAGCCGCGCGCGGTCGTGGTCGGCTGGGACACGCTGACCGTGCCGACCTACCGCCACGAGGCCTTCCCGACGTACCAGTCGGGCCGCGTGTTCGACGAAGAGCTACTCGAGCAGCTCGACATGCTCCCGGAGCTGTGCGAGGCGCTCGGCTTTGTCGCCGGCAAGGCGCCTGGCTACGAGGCCGACGACTTTCTCGGCGCGGCTGTGACCGCCGAGGAGGCCGCGGGCGGCACGGTCCTCGTCGCCACCTCGGACCGCGACATGTTCCAGCTCGCGAGCGAGCACACGACGCTGCTGATGCCAGTACGCGGCGTCTCGGAGCTCCACCGGGTCGGGCCGCCAGAAGTGCGAGAGCGCTACGGCGTCGAGCCCGGAGCAGGTGCCGGACTTCATCGCCCTGCGCGGCGACCCGTCCGACAAGCTCCCGGGCGCGCCCGGTGTCGGCGCGAAGACGGCGGCCACGCTGCTCGCGTCGCTACGGCTCGCTGGAGGCAGCGCTGGAGGACGGCCGCTTCCGCGACCATCGCCGATGAGCTGCGCCTGTACCGCCGAATCGCCACCGTGGACGCGTCGGCGCCGCTTCCGCCTCCCCGACGGCGACCCCGACTGGGCGGAGGCGGCCACGCTGCTCGAGGAGTGGGGGATGGGCGGGCTCGCCGGGCGGCTGCTCGAGCGCGTCTAGCGCCGCCATGGACCTCGTCTCGCACGAGCTCTTCGCCGGCTGCACCCGACCGGGTACGCCGATCCCGAGCGGCGCGAACGGCTCGGCGTCCTGCTCGAGCACTTTCGCGACTGGCGGGTTGCGCGGTCAGCTGAGCGAGCGGACGTGGAGCTCGTGCCACGCGCCCCGGTACGTCGACCGGGCGGCGTCTGTCCGGGAGCCGACGTGGCTCGAGCAGGAGACGATCGCGACCGACTCGAGCTATCGAGACGGCGCTGCTGGCCGCGGGCGGGGCGATCGAGGCGGCGCGCAGCAACGCCTTCGCCCTGGTGCGGCCGCCCGGGCACCACGCGCTGCCGAACGGCGCGATGGGGTTCTGCCTGTTCGGCAACGTCGCGATCGCCGCGCGCCGCCTCCAGGTGGACGGCGCGGCGGAGAGGGTGGCGATCGTCGACTGGGACGTGCACCACGGCAACGGCACCCAGGCGATGTTCTGAGGACGACCCGTCGGTGCTCTTCGTGTCGCTGCACCAGTGGCCCTTCTACCCGGGCAGCGGCGGCCCGCCGACGAGCAGGCCGAGACGACGCTGAACGTGCCGCTGCCGGCCGGCTCGGGCGACGAGGAGTACGCGCGACGCCTTCCGGACGACGGTCGAGCCGGCCGTCGCGGGCATTCGAGCCGGATCGTCCTGCTCGTGTCCGCAGGCTTCGACGCGCTGGGCGCGCGACCCGCTCGGCGGCATGGAGGTGACGCCCGACGGCTTCCGCGAGCTCGCGCGCCGGGCAGCGGCCCTCGCCCCGCGTGTCGCCGCCGTCCTGGAGGGCGGCTACGACATCCAGGCGCTCCCACGGCTCGTAGAGGCTGCCCTGGAAGGCTTCAACGCGGCATAGAGGCCGCCGTCGCCGTCCAGCTGCCCAGATCACCTCGCCGTTTGCCAACGCCGAAGGGCGGCTTGCCCGCCCGAGAGGCACGCGCGGGCAGTGCGTCAGACAGACGATGTAACGTCGGCATGCGGCTCCCAACCGCCGGCTCCTGAAACGCCAGCACTACGCCTCCGCACGCAAGGAGGGGGGCCTTCGGGGGAACCAGGTAACCCCATCCCCATGGTTCCACCGTGATCAAAAGGACGATGGCCGGCCCTCTGGGCCGGCCATCGAGAATGGGCCACCACGTCCGTACCACGGCTCCTCCGGCATCGATCTGGAAGAGCTGTCTGTGCTCCGAGTATCGGCCGGAGAGCACTACCTGTCATCGCCCACGTGCCCCCCAGCTGCTGACGAATCGGCATCCCCCACGGTGGGGGATCGCCCCGTCCGAAGGCGCGCTGCCGGGTCACCGGCAGCGCAGATCGAACGTTCGGAGGGGGTGCGTCAGTTGAGGCCGGTGGCGGCCGTCGGCCGCTGGTCGCGCGCGCGAGAGAGCACTTCGAGGGCTTCGCGGCGTGACGAGACGTTGAGCTTGCGCAGAAGGCTCTTCACGTGCGAGCGGACGGTGTGCTCGGAGATGAAGAGCCGGCGAGCGATGTCGTCCGTGCCCAGATGCTCGTCGAGCAGCAGGAGCACCTCGAGCTCGCGGGCGCTCAGGAGGTCCGCGACCGACTGCGGCACGCCGGAGTCGCGATGGCCGCCGGCCCGCACCTGGTCGAGCAGCCGCCTGGCCGCGGCGCCCGAGAGCGCAGCCTCGCCACGCGCGACGGCGTGCAGGAACTCGACGATCCGGTCGGGCGGCTCGGTCTTGAGCAGGTAGCCGGAGGCGCCGCCGCGGATGGCCGCGAGCAGGTTCTCCTGAGCCTCCGACGAGGTCAGCACCACGACCTCGCTGACGGGGGATGCTTCCTTCAGACCGGGAAGAGCCTCGAGGCCGTCGATCTCCGGCCATCGACAGGTCGAGGAGGATCAGCTGCGGCTGAAGCCGCCTGGCTGCATCCATCGCCTCGCGCCCGTCAGACGCCATTCCGACGACGTCGAACCCGTGGCCGGCGAGCAGCGCGGCCAGCGCCTCCCGCGTCAGCGGGTGATCATCGACGACAAGAATCCTCGTGGCCACGTTGCCCTTATCGGCCGCGACCGGCGTTGCCGATTAGAGGCAATGTGATCGGGCGGGTCGGGAACTGACGTGACGCCAGAGGAGCGAGCGCGCTCGCAGGACGAGGAGTACCAGACCTGGCTCTGGGGCGAGGCGCTGCTGCTTGCGCTCCTGGCCGCCGGCCTGACGCTCTTCATCACGTACCCGACGCTCCGGGAGCCGTACGAGCTCGTCCAGGTCCGCATCGTGCTCGACACGACGGTCGTTCTGGCGGCGACCGTCGTGGCCGTCCTGGCGGCGCTCCGCGTGCTCGTCGAGCACAGGCTGAGCGACCTACTTCTCTGCATGGGGTTCTCGCTTTACGGCCGCGGCGAGCCTCGGGTTCGCTGTCGTCCCGGCGCTCGATCCGGGCGACGACCTGGCTCGCCCAGAGGGTTGGGCCGGTGTGGGCGGCCGCCTGCTGGGGGGCATCTGCATCGCTGCCGCGCCATTCGTGCGCGGCCGGCTGCGGAAGCCACGCCGCGCGATCCTGCTCGCCCTGGCGGCCGGCGGAGTCGTGCTGCTCGCCGCCTGGGCGGCCGCGACCGTCTTCGTCGAGGCGCTGCCCGCGGTTACGGCTCAGCCGGCGAGTCCGGGGAGCCTGCTCGCGATCGGCGACCAGCCGCTGCTGCGGACGGCCACCCTCGCCATTCAGGCGCTGCTGGCCCTGGTCGCCCTGCTCGGCTTCTGGCGCCGCTTCCGCGCGGAAGGGGACGATCTCGACCGGTGGCTGGCCCTGGCGGCGACGCTCGCGGTCTTCGCGGAGGTTCACCTCGTTCTGACGCCGCTCCCCGCAATTACTTACGTGTCACAGGGCGACTTCTTGCGGCTGCTGTCCTTCGGCGTCCTGCTGCCGGGGGTCTGGCGGGCGATCCGCGCCGCCGAGTTCGGGCGCGCGGTGGCCGAGGAGCGGGCCCGCGTGGCGCGCGAGATCCACGACGGGCTGCAGCAGTACCTGTTCTCGATCGCGACGCATGTGACGCTGCTCAAGCCCGGCCAGGTGAGCGAGGAGACGATCGACTCGCTCAAGCGAGCGGCCAACGCGGCCCAGCAGGAGGCACGGTTCGCGGTGCTGGCGCTCTCGTCGGCGAGCGGTAACGCCCCGTTCGACGCCGCCCTGCGCCGCTACGTGGACGTGCTCACGTCGGACGGCGCGCTCGACGTCGAGCTCGACATCGACACGAGCGTGCGTCTCGCGCCCGACGAGCAGATCGAGGTGTTCCGCATCGTCCAGGAGGGGCTCGCGAACGTTCGCAAGCATGCGAACGCCCACCACGCGGACGTCCGCATCGTTCGCCGTGACGGCCGTCGCGTGCTGACGTTGGACGACGACGGCGAGGGGTTCGAGGCGAACGGCAACGGCGACGGCGGCCAGGGGCTGGAGAACATCCGCCGGCGCGTGTCCGCGATCGGCGGCGCCTTCCACCTGCGCTCGACGCCGGGGCGCGGAACGGCGCTCGAGGTCGTGCTCCGAGTCTGAGCCGCGCCTCCCGGCGCTGCACGAACGTGGCAGAGTCGCCTGGTGGCGACGATGGCGGATCTCGACGAGCTCGCGCTCGCCCTGCCGGAGGTCACGAAGACGCTCGGGGAGGACGGAAGGCCGACCTACCTCGTCCACGGCAAGACCTTCTGCTTCCATCGCACGCAACGACCCGACGCGGTCGACCCCGAAACCGGAGAGCGCCTGGACGACGTGCTCGTCTTCTGGGTCGACAGCCTGGACCTGAAGGAGCTGCTGCTCGCCGATGGGCGCGGGATCTTCTTCACCACGCCGCACTGGAATGGCTACCGCGCCGTGCTCGTCCGCATCCCGCAGCTCGCGCGGCTCGACCGGGCCGAGCTTCGCGACCTCGTCGTCGACGCGTGGGCAACCCGCGCGCCGAAGCGGGTCGCCAAGGCGTGGCTGGCCGAGAACCAGGTCGACGACGGCTGACGCGGAGAGTCGGTGGTCCGCTAGACGGCGGTGGCCTCGGCTTCGCCGAGCAGCGCCCGCGCCTCGGCGAGCGCTGGGACTGCGCCGAGCTGGGCGAACAGAGTGTGGGCTTCGCTCAGGGGCCGAACGGCCTCGTTCGGTCGCTCGAGAGCGATGAGACAGCGGGTCTGGCCGAGGAGGGCATGCGCTCGCTCGTACGGATCGCTGCGCTCACGCCAGCGTTGCTCGGCGTCCCGGAAGAGGCCGAGTGCTTCGTCGTGGCGTCCGGCAGCCTCGGCTGCGATCGCGAGCCACGTCGTCCTGGTGTCGACCGCTGCTCCCTGATCACCGGCGGGAAGCGCGAGCAGGCTCTCGAGGAGGTCGGGCCGACCGAGAGCGACGGTCTCGCGGGCGAGGTCGCCGAAGTCGAAGTTCCACGCGGGAACGCTCCCCGCCTCCGAGACCCAGAGCTGGACAGCGCCTTCGAGGAGCTGCTCGGCTTCCGCGAGCGCGCCACGGATTCGGTGCGCGACGATCGGTGGGACGAAGACCAATCCCTGCATCACCTCGCTCGAGGAAGTGCGGAAGAGCTCTGCCGCCTCCTCCGTGGCTGCCCTCCGGGCGAGCACGAGGGCCATGGGTGCCGCGGCATGGCCGACGACCCAGCGCTCTCCGAGCGGCTCGGCGACGCTGACGATCTCCCTACCGGCCTCGAGGAGCTCGTCCCAGCGTCCGAGCCGGAGGAGTGCCCACTGACGTACCGCCCTCGCGAGTGGAGCGAGACCGCGCGCGCTGGCGAACGAGATTCCCTCGTCGGCCACGTCGAGCGCAGCCGCTGGGTCCATGATTGCGAGGGACCCTGTCAGGTTCACGTACGCAACGTTCGCCTCGCGGGTCGCTTGCTCTTCGAGTGCTAGAGCCAGGGATGCTCGTAGATCGGCGATGCCGCGCGGATCGCCGAACGTCCCTGACCGCGCGAGCCCGCGCAAGCTGAGCGCGCGAGCGCGCACCGCCCGGAGATCCAACTGCTCGGCAATTGCGAGCGCCTTTTCCGCCCACGTCAGGTCGTCCTGGTGCTGCCACTGCTTGCTGCAGTACACGCGCGCCAGCAGTTCGCTGGGTCCCTGGTCCTCGAGGCGGCCGAGCATCCCGTCGAGCAGGGACTCGGACCGTGCCACCTCGCCCGAATTTGCGACCGCGAGGGACAGTTCGAGAGTCGCCTCGTCGGCCATCGCCTGGTTTCCGGCCGTCGAGTACGCAGCGATGGCTTCCTCGTAGTGGCGGACAGCCTCGGTGAGACCGCCACTCAGCTCCTCGGTGCGGGCCAAGAGCGCGAGGATGCGGGCTCGTTCCGGGTGCCCTTGCGGCGCGAGCTCGAGTGCCCGTCGCAACGAGCTGCCGGCGGACGCGGTGTCGAGGTTGAGCGCCCTCTCGCCGGCGAGCATGAGGAACCGGAGCGCGGGCGCTTCCAGCTCGGCGGCTTGGTCGGCCTGTCCGGCCGCGCGAGTGAGCTCGAGCGCCTGGAGTGAGTGGTGGGCCAACACGTCGGCGAGGTCCTCTACGCGGTCTCCGGCCTTGCTCTCGAGCCAGGATGCCGCCGCTCGATGGCGAGCGGCTCGGTCGGCGCGGGGGATCTGCTGGTAGCAGACGTCTCTGACGAGCAGATGCCAGAAGCCGTACTCGGCCTCGCTCTGCATCGAGCTGCTGCGGCTCGGGCGCACGAGCTCCTTGCGGGCGAGCTCGTGCAGCGCCTGCTCCACCTCGCGCGGGTCGCGCTCGCCCATCTCGGCGAGCGCACCGGCCCAGAAGACCTTGCCGATCACCGCGGCGTCCTGGAGCAGGCTCTTCCGCTCGGGCGTGAGGGTGTCGAGGCGGGCGGCGATCAGCGCTTGCACCGACTCGGGCACTGCCGCCGAGCCCTCACGGAGGCCCTGGTCGGTGAGCAGGCGCACGAACTCCTCCGCGTACAACGGGTTGCCGCCGGCCCGCTCGAGGAGCGCCTGCTGCGTCTCGGCGGGCAGAACCGCCCGCTCGAGCAGGGCGGAGACGAGCTGGGCGGTCTCCTGATCGCTGAGCGGGGTGAGGTTGATCGTGGTTGCGTTACGCAGCCCTCCTGCCCAGCCCGCGTGCTGCTCGTGCAGCTCCGGCCGGGCGGTACAGAGAAGGAGCAGCGGGACGCCTTCGGCCCAGTCCGCCAGGTGCTCGAGGAAGGAGAGGAGGGCTTCGTCTGCCCAGTGGAGGTCCTCGAACACGAGCACCGCCGGCCCATCAGCCGCCAACCCCTCGCAGAAGCGCCGCCAGGCCGTGAACGACTCCTCCTGGGCTGCCGGCTCGGCTGGCGCGCCGACGAGCGGCGTCAGGCGTGCGTGGAGCCAGGCGCGATCACGGTCGTCCTCGGGCAGGGCACGCTCGAGCTTTGCCGCCGCCTCAGCGGGCGAGTCGGTGTCGAGGATCCCGCACTCGGCCTTCACGATCTCCCCGAGCGCCCAGAAGGCGATTCCGTCTCCGTAGGGGAGGCAGCGGCCCTGGCGCCAGCGGGTCAGGCCGGGGCGCTCGTCGACGTGGGCCAAGAGCTCCGCGCAGAGGCGGCTCTTTCCGACTCCCGGCTCGCCCACCACCGTCACGAGCTGGCAGGAGCGCTGCTGCGCCGAGCGCTCGAAGGTGCCGATGAGCAGAGACGTCTCGAGCTCGCGGCCCACAAGCGGGGTCGAGTGCGTGCGGGTGACGTCCGATCCGAAGCGTGCGCGAGCAGCGAGTGGGCGGTAAACAACGAGCGGTTCCGTCTTCCCTTTGACCGTCACCGGATCGAGTTGCTCGAATGCGAAGACGCGCTCGGTTGCGCGGAAGGTCGCCTCCGAAACGGCGAGCCCATTCACGGGTGCGGCGCCCTGCAGCCGGGAGGCGGTGTTCACGACGTCCCCCGTGACGATCCCCTCGCCTTCCTCGGGACGGGCGCCGAGTGCGACGACCGCCTCGCCCGTGTTGATCCCGATCCGCACCTGCAGGGCGGCCGTCGCGCCCTCGGCGTTCAGCTCCTCGATCGCCTCGAGGATGCGCAGGCCACAGCGGATAGCGCGCTCGGCGTCGTCCTCGTGTGCCACCGGCGCTCCGAACACGGCCATGACCGCGTCGCCGATGAACTTCTCGACCGTGCCTCCATAGCGCTCGAGCTCCTGACGCAGGAGTGCGTGGTAGGGCCGGATGCGTGCGCGGACGTCCTCGGGGTCTGAGTCCTCGGAGGCTGCGGTGAAGCCGACGAGGTCGCAGAAGAGGACGGTGACGACCTTGCGCTCCTCCTGAGTGGACGGGCGCGGTTGCTCGGTCAGCGGCGCGCTGCAGAAGCCGCAGAACTGAAAGCCCTCGGGGTTCTCCCTGCCGCACGCTGAGCATGTGGCCACGGGCCGAGTCTAGGCCCCTGCCTCGGTGATGCATGGCCGATCGGCCCATGAATAGAAAGAGCCCTGTCGCCAGGGCTCTTTCCGTAGCAGGCCTGTAAGCCGGATTCTGTCGGGGGTGACCATCCATCTCGGCCACCGGTTGCCCGGTGGCTCGTGCCGCGTACCCGGTTCCTCGGCGGGCTGCGTCGTCGGAACCTGCTTCGCGTTGCACCGGACGGGGTTTGGCTAGCCGCCGTGTCGCCACGGCGCTGGTGGGCTCTTACCCCACCGTTTCACCCTTACCTTCGGCGTCTCCGGAGATCAGTTACGCCGCCGGCGGTCTCCTTTCTGTGCCACTTTCCGTCGGCTTTCGCCGCCTGGGGTTTCCCCAGCGTCCTGCCCTGTGGTGTCCGGACTTTCCTCGAGCCGCTCGGAGCGGCCCGCGGTCACCCGGCCTGCAGCTGCAATTGTAGCCCCGCTTCCGCCTGCTCCCGGCCCGCGACGACCAGGCCGCACTCGGGGCACTCGAGCCGCCCGCCGGGGAGGTGCAGGACGAACTCGCCGCACACGAGACACTCCAGGCTGACACCGCGAAGCAGCGCCAGCAGCTCCTGGTCGAGCGAGCGGTTGAGCGGGGCCACGACGCTCACAGGCTGCGGAAGACCCCCACGACCTTGCCGAGGATCTGGACGTGGCCCGCGTAGATGGGCTCGAGCGCGTCGTTCTCGGGCTGCAGGCGGACGCGGCCGTCCTCACGGAAGAACCGCTTGACCGTCGCCTCGTCCGCGGACTCGTCGTCCCCGGCGAGCGCCACGACGATGTCGCCGTTGCGGGCCGTCTGCTGGCGCTGGACGACGACGATGTCGCCGTCGAGGATGCCGGCGCCGATCATCGACTCGCCCTTCACGCGCAGCAGGAACTCCTCGCCGCCGCGGGACAGCGGCTCCGGCACGGCGAGGTACTCCTCGATGTTCTCCTCGGCGAGCAGCGGCCCCCCGGCTGCGATCTCGCCGACGAGCGGCAGGCGGTGGACGTCCGGCGCTGCGCTCTCGGCGTGGCGCTCACGGCCGACGAGCTCGAGCGCGCGAGGCTTCGTCGGGTCGCGGCGGAGCAGTCCGGCGCGCTCCAGGTTCGCGAGGTGCGCGTGCACCGTCGAGGGGGAGGCGAGCCCGACCGCCTCGCCGATCTCGCGGACGGTAGGCGGGTAGCCGTGGTCGTCGACGTAGCCGACGACGTAGTCGTAGATCTCGCGCTGGCGGTCGGTGAGCATCCGGCCTCCTCGTCGATTGCGAACGTGTGTTCGCTGTTGACGGTAGCGGCGGGTACGGATGACGTCAAGGTGAGCGAGCGTCGCCACTCCACGGACTGTCGCTGCCGGAACGGGAGACGGCCGCCAGAGGCGGCCGTCTCATGCGCTGGAGAGGACTTGAACCTCCACGCCCTAAAAGGGCACAAGGCCCTCAACCTTGCGCGTCTACCAATTCCGCCACCAGCGCGCGGGGATGCAGTGTAGCCGTGCCGAGCTCGTGTTCCTGCGGCGCCCGCCGGGTCAGGCGAGCATGCGGAAGAGCACGATCGTGCCGATGAAGAACAGCGCCGCGACGACGACCGTGACCCGTGTGAGGTTGCGCTCGACGATGTGCGTGCCGCCCTGCGAGGTCGGAACGAACCCGAGCCCGCCCATGCCGGCCTCGCGCCCGGAGTGCATGAGCACGAGCGCGATCAGCGCGACGGACAGGACCAGATAAAGGAAGACGACGATCGCCTGCATCGGGCTCAGGATAGCGCTGGTAGCGTCGGACGGGTGGACGCGGACGAGGCCCGCGAGCGGATCCAGAAGCTGCTCGTTACCGGCGACAACCGGCTGAAGCAGGGGGCCGGCGCAGCGAAGGCGCGCCAGAGCTACGAGCAGGCGCTCGCGCTCGCCCGCGAGGCGGGCATGGAGGAGCGGGTGCGCCCCCTCGTCGAGATCCGGCTCGCCGACCTGGAGCGGCTGGAGCAGGAGTGAGGAGCGCCGCCGCGCTCGCCGCCGTCGCCGTGACGGTCCTGGCGGGGTGCGGGGGCGACGACCGCGGCGAGCGGACCGTGGAGGTGCCCGATGTGGTCGGCGGCTCGCGGCGTGAGGCAGCGGAGGCGCTCGCGGATGCCGGCCTGCGGTGGCGGTTTCTCGGCAGCTCGCGCGTCTGGCTCGACGACCGTCACCGGCCGGTGGTCGACTGCGGACGACGACTTGGTCTACGACCAGGAGCCCGACGCGGGCTCTCGGTCGCGCCCCGCGCGATCATCGTCGTCGATGCGAGCTGCCGGCGCCGGCGATCCGCTCCGAGTCGACGGCCTCGACTGACGTCAGCGGGCGGCGGCGCGCTCGAGAATCGCTTCCATCCGCTCCGCCTGCAGGTCGACGTCGTGGTCGGCGGCCGCCGCGCGCGCGGCGGGATTCGGCACCGCGAGCGCCGCGGCCTGCCGGAGCGCCTCCGTCAGGGCGGGCTCGTCCTCGGGGTCGACCAGCACGCCGGCGTCCGAGGTCACGAATTCCGGCGGCCCGCCGACGGCGGTGGCGACGACGGAGCGCTCGCATGCCATCGCCTCGAGCAGCGCCTGGCCGAACGGCTCGACGAGGCTTGGCTGGCAGAGCACGTCGCAGGCCGCGAGCCAGCGCGCGACCTGGTCGTGGGCCACCGGGCCGACGAGCCGGACGCCGGGGCGGCCCTCGAGCGCGTCGCGCAGCGGACCGTCGCCAACGTAGGCCAGCCTGCCCTCGCCGAGGCCGGCGAAGGCGTCGGCCAGGCGGACGACGTTCTTGCGCTCATCGAGGGTGCCGACGCAGAGGTACGCCGGCCCCTCGCCCTCCCAGCCGAGCTCGGCTTGCGCCGTGCCCTGGTCCTCGTGCCGGAAACGCGTGAGGTCGACGCCGCTGTCCACGACCTCCGTCTTCCCGCGCGCGCCCGGAATGCGTGTCTCGAGCTCCCGGCGCAGGTAGTTCGAGACGGCGACCACCGCCGCAGCGCGGCGGACGACAAAGGCGGTGGCCGCCCGCACGCCGCGGACTTCGTCGATGTTGCGGACGTCGCGGCCGTGTGCCGTGACGACAAGGGGAGCCGGCGACATCACAGCGGCGAGCCCGGTCGGCACCAGGAAGTGCGCCCAGGTGACCTCGGGCTTGAACGCGCGCGCGACCGATGCGACCTGCCGGCCGAGCGCCACGTACTTGCGCATGCCGCGCCCGCGGCGGTCGATCACCACCCGCTCGACCTCGTGCCCGCGACGCTCGACTGCGTCGGCAAGGTCGCGGACGAAGACGCCGTAGTCGGGCGCGTCAGGCCCGGGATACATCGCCGACACGAGCAGGATCCGCACGGCTGCCTTGTAACAGCGCGGCGCCGTCCGAGGCGGGGCAAGGCGGCTCCACCGGGAGCTGTGGACGGACTGTGGCACTTGGCACGAAGGACAGGTCTGCCCGGGACACCTTCGAGGGACAGTCCCTGGGACTGGTCCTGCGGAGGCATGTCTGCTCAGGGCAAGGCTCCGTGACTCGAGCGCACCGGGACGGGCTGACCGCGCGGTCGGCGTTACGGTTCCAGCGTGCTGCGGGCGACGTTCGAGCTCGAGCCGCCGGACGCCGCCGAGGCGCTCGCCACGGTCACCTCCACCGGCATTCCCGCCGACCCGGGCGGCGCCCGGCCGACGGTCGAGCGGTCCGGCGCAAACGTCACCCTCACCTATCCCGATGCGAGCTTCGGGGCAGACGTCACGCTGCTCGTTTCCGCGCTCCTCGCCGGCGAGTGGGCCGACCTGGCAGGTGTGCAGCGCTGCCGGCTCGTCGGGGTCACCTGGCCGGACGGGCTGCCCGGCCCCGCCCTCGGCGGTGCCGCCGGCGTCCAGGTCGGCGCGATCATCAAGCCGTCCCTCGGCCTGACGCCCGCCGAGGCGGCCGCGACCGCCGCAGCGCTCGCGCGCGGCGGCGCCCACCTGGTCAAGGACGACGAGCTGCAGGCGGACCAGGCTGCGAGCCCGATCGAGGAGCGCGTGCGCGCCGTGGTGGGCTCGCTGCCCGACGGCGTGCGCTACGCGGCCAACGTCACCGGGCCGGTCGAGGGGCTCCTCGGGCGGGCCGAGCGCGCGGTCGCGGCCGGTGCGAGCGCCTTGATGGTGAACGCGCTCGCACAGGGGCTCGACAGCATCCGGGCGCTGCGGGCGCTCGAGCTCGGCGTGCCGATCCTCGCCCACCGCGCCGGCGCGGGGCTGTGGTTGCGCGGCGCCCTCGGGGTGGCGCCGCACGTCCTCGCCGAGCTGACGCGGCTCTGCGGGGCCGACTACGTCCTCGTCAGCTCGTTCACAGGGAAGACGGCCGACCCGGCGGACGACGTGCGCGCGCAGATCGATGCCTGTCACCGGCCCCTCGGCGCGGCGCGTGCAGCCACGGCGGTCCTGGGCGGCGGTGTCACGCCGCAGAACGCAGCCGCGCAGGTCGAGGCTGCCGGGAGGCGCGACGGACTGATGGTGCTGCTCGGCTCGGGCGCCTACGAGCACCTCGGTGGCCCGGAGGAGGCGGTTCGAGCGACCGTGGACGCCGTGTGCGCATGACGGAGCCGATCCCGCCGACGATCGAGCTGGGCGACGGTGTCGTGCGCCTGATCGACCAGCGCCGGCTGCCGGACGAGCTCGTCGAGCTCGAATGCCGCACGGTCGAGGAGCTGTGCGAGGCGATTCGCACGCTCGCCGTCCGCGGCGCGCCGGCGCTCGGCGCCGCCGGGGCGATGGGAGTCGCGCTCGCCGCAGCGACCGGGGAGCCGCTCGACGAGGCGGCTGCCCGGCTCGAGGCGACGCGCCCGACCGCGGTCAACCTCGCCTGGGGCGTCCGCCGCGCGCTCGCGAGCGACGACCCGGCGGCGGAGGCGCGCCGCATCGCGGCCGAGGACGTCGAGCGCAACCGGAGGCTCGGCGCCCACGGAGCTCCCCTCCTCGGAAACGGCGCCCGCGTGCTCACGCACTGCAACACCGGCTCGCTCGCCTGCGTCGGGTACGGCACGGCGCTCGGCGTGATCCGTGCTGCGCACGAGGCGGGACGGTCGCCGTCCGTCTGGGTCGACGAGACGCGCCCGGTGCTTCAGGGGGCACGGCTCACCGCGTGGGAGCTGCTCAGGCTTGGCATCCCGTTCCGGCTGATCGCCGACGCGCTCGCCGGGGCGCTGATGGCGGCAGGCGAGGTGGACGCGGTCATCGTCGGGGCCGACCGCATCGCCGCCAACGGGGACGTTGCCAACAAGGTCGGGACGTACACGCTCGCCGTGCTGGCGTCCCACCACGGCATCCCGTTCTACGTCGCGGCGCCGGTCTCGACGGTCGATGCGGCGACTCCGACGGGCGCCGATATCCCGGTCGAGAGCCGCGCCGCCGAGGAGGTCACGGAGATCGCCGGACGGCGCATCGCCCCCGCCGGCGCCGAGGCGGAAAACCGCGCCTTCGACGTCACGCCCGCGCAGCTCGTCACCGCTTACATCACCGAGGACGGGGTCGCACCCACCCCGAGTGGGCTGTCGGCCGCGCCGTAACCGGGCTGCGCTACGCCCTGGGCCCGAGCGAGACCATCAGCATCGGCGACTCGTCCGTCCCGACCAGGGCCGAGATCTGGTCGTCGAAGAACGTCGAGGCGACGGCGCCCCAGCCGCGCATGGTCGCCTGCCTGTAGCCGTCCCGCCCTGATCCGCGCCTCGAGCTGCGCCCAGGGTGCGGCGCTCACGGAGCGTGCTGCGAGTCGAACGTGCCGAACTCCTCGCGCAGCACGCCGCTGATCTCGCCAACGGTGCAGTGCGCCCTGAGGGCAGTGCGCATCGGCGGCAGCAGGTTCTCGCCCGTGCCGCTGACGCGGCGCACCTCTGCCAGGGCGCCGGCGGCCGCCTCCGCGTCCCTGTCCGCGCGCACCCGCGCCGTTCGCTCCAGCTGTCGCCGCTCCGCATCCGGGTCGATCCGCTGCAGCTCCACGCGACCCTCCTCCGCCTCGGCGTAGCGGTTGACGCCGACGATCACGCGCTCGTTCGCCTCGACCTCCTGCGTGTAGCGGAACGCCGACTCCTCGATCTCGCGCTGCACCCACTCCTGCTCGATGGCCGCGACGGCGCCGCCCAGCTCGTCGATGCGCTCGACCAGCTCGCGCGCACGCGCCTCCAGCTCGTCGGTGAGGGACTCGATGAAGTAGGAGCCGCCGAACGGATCGGCCGTGTCGGTGCCGCCGGCCTCGGAGGCCAGGATCTGCTGCGTGCGCAGGGCGATCCGCGCCGACCGCTGCGTCGGCAGCGCCAGCGCCTCGTCGAAGGCGTTCGTATGGATCGACTGGGCGCCGCCGCAGACGGCCGAGAGCGCCTGGATGGTGACGCGCGCGATGTTGTTCTCCGGCTGCTGCGCGGTCAGCGTCGAGCCGCCGGTCTGGGCGTGGAAGCGGAGCGCCTGCGCCCGGGGATTCGTCGCGCCGAAGCGGTCGCGCATGATCTCGGCCCAGAGCCGTCTGGCCGCCCGGAACTTCGCCACCTCCTGGAAGAAGTGGTTGTGGGCGTTGAAGAAGAAGGAGAGGCGTGCCCCGAAGTGGTCGGGAGAGAGGCCGGCCTCGACCGCCGCCTGGCAGTAGGCGATGCCGTTGGCGAGCGTGAACGCGAGCTCCTGGACGGCGGTCGCCCCGGCCTCGCGGATGTGGTAGCCCGGAGATCGAGATCGTGTTCCACTGCGGCAGCCGCTCCGCGCAGTAGGCGAAGAGGTCGGTCGTGATCCGCATCGACGGCCGCGGCGGGTAGATGTAGTTCCCGCGCGCGACGTACTCCTTGAGGATGTCGTTCTGGACGGTGCCGCGCAGCCGGTCGGCCGGAACACCCTGATCCTCGGCGACGAGCTCGTAGAGGAGCAGCAGCAGCGCGGCCGGCGCGTTGATCGTCATCGACGTCGAGACCTCGCCGAGCGGGATGCTGTCGAACAGCACCTTCATGTCGGCGAGCGAGTCGATCGCGACGCCGGTGCGCCCGACCTCGCCCTCGGCGTGCGGGTCGTCCGAGTCGTAGCCGAGCTGCGTCGGGAGATCGAATGCGACCGACAGGCCGGTCTGGCCTCGCTCGAGCAGGTAGCGGAAGCGCTCGTTCGTCTCCTCGGCCGAGGCGAAGCCCGCGTATTGCCGGATAGTCCAGGGACGGCCCCGGTACATGTCCGGGTACGGCCCGCGCGTGAATGGGTACTCGCCCGGCAGCTCGAGGTCCCCGCCACCGTCCTCGGCTCGTGTAGACCGGCTTGACCTCGATTCCGGAGTCGGTCTCGCGTCCCTCGGTCGTGGCCACGTGGAGAGGCTAGTGCCTCGTCAGGTGATGCGCCCCCGCTCCCGGCTGTGAAAAGCAAGCCGGGCTAGGACGCAGAGAGCTCGCGTATCGGTGCATTCGAGTGCGACCGAGGACAACGCGCGGCACCGCTTTGCAGCCGGGGGCGATGGAGTGCATTGCCTGACGGGGCACTGCGCGCGCCGGCCGCTACGGCGGCGCGGCGGTCACGCTCTCGCCGCGAGTCCTCGAGGATCGAGGCGAGGGCGAGGCGGACGCGGCGGACGGCCTCCTCGTGCTCGCGCAGGCCGCCGCCGAGTGCCGCGTCGATTCGGCGCAGTGCCTGCCCGAACGCGGGCATGCCGCGCTCGAAGATCGCCTGGCCCGCAGGCGTGAGCTCGAGCAGCGTCGAGCGGCCGTCATGGGGGTTCGGGAACTCGCGCACGTGACCGACCTCGATCCGCCGGCGCAGCCCGTCCCGCTGGGTTGTCCGGTTCTCTCCGGTCGCCTCGGCGAGCTGCGTGCGGGTCACCGGCTGGAGGACACCGATGAAGCTGAGCAGGCCGTACTCGGCCGGATCGACCCCAGCGGCGCGCAGCTCGGCGTTCGAGATCTGGATTGCATGGCGCGCCGCGAGCGCGAGCTCGTTGACGATCGCGCCTCGGACCAGCGGCTCGCCCATCGCGCGATTATCCGCGGGCGACCGGCTCCAGGCGCTGGGTGGACGGGTTCAGGCGGGCGATCCGCTTGTCCTCCCAGAAGTTGACGTAGACCGTCCCGTCCGGCGCGACGGCGACCCAGTTCGCGCGGGAGGCGGAGACGATCCGGGTGGTCACGCCCTGCGGCGTCGTACGGGTGACGCCGCCGCCGACGCCGCCCCGCAGGATGTCCGCGGAGTAGATGCTGCCGTCGGGGCCGACCGCGAGCGCGACCGTGATGCCCACGGCGCCGCCGAAGGTCGAGATCACTCCGGTGGCGGGGTCGATTCGGCGGATGCGTTGGTTCTCGGTGTCGGCCACGTAGATCGCCCCGTCGGTGCCGACCGCGACCGCGTGGGGGTGGAAGAGCTTGGCGGCGGTCGCCGGGCCGCCGTCGCCAGCGTAGCCCTCGGTGCCGTCGCCCGCGATCGTCGTGATCGTCCCGTTCGGCGCGATTCGCTTGACGTACCCGACGTAGACGCTCACGTAGAGGTTCCCGGCCGCGTCCACCGCCACCGAGCCGGCGTCGATCGGCTGCGTCACGGCGGTGAACGTCGGATCCGTCGACGCGGTAGACCGCGCCGTTACGCCCCGCGACGTACGTCGCGGCGCTGCCGATCGCTGCGTTGTAGATGCCGAGCCCCTCGGCCACCTTCGTGACCGTGCCGCCTGAAAGCCGGAGCAGCGCTCCCTCGCGCAGCTGGCCGATGAGCAGCGAGCCGGACGGCTCGGCGGTGATCGAGAGCGGGTCGACGATGAGCGGGCTGCGCGGGATGTCGACGCTGACCGAGCCGAGCCTCGTGACGCGGCGGCCGACGCGGACGGACAGCGCCCACGCGCCCGCCCGCGGGAAGCGGAGCGTCACCGTCGCAACGCCGTTGCGTCGCGGCACCAGCGCGGCGCGAACCGTCGCGGGCCCGCGCGCCTCGAGCGTTCCGCGCGCGCGCGGCTTGATCGTGATCGAGGCTCGCCACGGGGTGCCGACCACCGCCGTGCGGGGAACCGACACGCCGCGCACGACCGGCGGCTTGGCGGCTGGAGCTGCAGCACCCGCTGCGAGGAGCGCTGCGAGGACGGCGACGGCGGCGAGGCGGAGCATCGGTCCCTCCTTTGTGGCGTATTCGCCGTAGTTATGGCGATATCGCCATACTCTGTCAAGGCGTTACGCTCCGGCCGTGATCAGGGTGCGGCTGTTCGCGGGCCTGCGGGAGCGGGCCGGCTGGGCGACGCGGGAGCTCGACGGCGTCACCCGCGTCGCCGACGTCTGGGCGGCGCTCGGCCTCGGCGAGCAGCCGCAGGGGCTGCTCTACGCGGTCAACCGCGAGTACGCGCCACCCGAGCGCGAGCTCGTGGACGGCGACGAGGTCGCCCTCATTCCTCCCGTCTCGGGCGGTGCGTTCCGCCTCTCGGGAAAGCGGCTCGTGCTGGATGCGGTCGTCTCCGAGGTGGCAGACGAGCGGGCCGGTGCGATCGCCACGTTCACCGGGACGACCCGGCGGCAGTCACGCGGACGTGACGTCGTCCACCTCGAGTACGAGGCCTACGAGGGCATGGCCGAGCAGGTGATGGCGGAGATCGCCGCGGAGCTCGAGCGCCGCTACGACCTCTGCTCGATCGCCATCCACCACCGCGTCGGCCGGGTCGGCATCGGCGAGACGAGTGTCGTCATCGCCGTCTCCGCGCCGCACCGCGCCGACGCTCTGGCGGCCTGCCGCGACGCGATCGACACGCTCAAGGACCGGGTGCCGCTCTGGAAGAAGGAGGTCTACGAGGGCGGCGAGGAGTGGATCGGACGCGGTTCGTAAGCACTCTTGGCCCGCCGGGGAGACCGCCCTGAGTAGGCAGGCGGGCCCTGTGGAAGCGCTCGTACGCGCGGGCCGTCCTGTAGACGTGAGCACATTGATCGCTGCTGCGCTCGTGTCGGCGCTCGCGACGGCGGCGACGAGCGGGGCGGTCGGAGCAGGTGTGTCCCATCCCGGCAAGACGGTGCTGTGCCGCGAGTACGGGCCGCTCATAGTCGAGGTGGGGGTCTGGAAGCGGAAGGTCCGCAAGGAATTCTTCGCCGCCGCGTGGAGCGCAGGCGCGACGCGACCCGGCGGCATCGCCGTGTTCGGCCGGGCGACCCCAAAGACGATCAACGTCGATGCGAACTGCAGGCGGCTGACCGGGCCCACAACGGCCTCGCGGAGCAGGCTCCAGCGGCCTGTTCGCTACGGGCGGACGCGAAGCGGCCTGTCCTACTTCGTGTTCGGAGACAGCCGGAGGCGATCCGGGAGTCCGCTGCGCGGCTGGGGCGCAACCGGGGTCGGAGAGAGCTTCGACGAAAGCTGGAACAGGCCCCGCCTCGACGTGATCGGCCGTCGCCAGGGTCACGGGTTGCGGTTCCGCTGTGGCACGGCGGGCAAGGTGGTCGTGCACGTGCGCCGGCTCACCGATAGGCGGGGCCGCCCGGTCGGCAGCTCCCTGAGCGTCAAGTCCGCTGCGCATCCGTGGCTGCTCGCCGAGGCGCGCCTGACCGTCCGCGGACGGTCCTGGTTCCGTATCTCGCGCCTCTGCGAGCGGGATCGGTTCTAGAGCGCTTGCCTCGGCGACCGCGGGTCGACGCCGCCCCGCACTGAAGTCGATGCCCGGCGCCCAGTGGCGGACCTTTCGATAGTCGGGTGCGGCCGGCGCGCTCAGATCGAGGCCGCAGGCCATGAGGAGCGTGGACCGGTTGACTGACGACCGCGACGTACGCGGTCTCGAGCGTCACGGAGGGTGGCTGGAACAACCGCAACCCGGTCGTCCCACTCCCTCGGGGTTTGGCGCCTGCCCTAGCGGGGAGGGACCAGTTACAAGCGCCAGGGCCGCCCCCTTTCGCGCCCTCTCTGGTGAACCGCCTGCTTCAGATTTCGGCGGGTGCCGAAGAGGACTTCCCCGGCTCACCCAACGCAGGCCGAGAGGAGTCCGATGCTCGAGGGCGATCAGCAGGAGCGCGAGGTGCGCGCTGCGCGGAACCAGTCGATGTTCCGGCAGGTCAACGAGAAGCTGGCACGACTCAACGAGGCTGTCGGTGCGCTCCGCGACGAGTACGTGATCGGGTGCGAGTGCGCGGACACGACCTGCATCCGAACGCTGGAGATCACCGCCGACGACTACGAGGCCGTCCGCAAGGAACCGAACACCTTCGCCGTGCTGCCGGGTCACATCTACTCCGACGTGGAGGTTGTCGTTCGGGAAACCGAGAACTACGTCGTCGTCAGGAAGATCGCTGCGGCGGCGGAGGTTGCCGAGGCTCTTGATCCGAGAAGCGCCTAGGTCGCGCAGCGTGACGGCGGTTCAAATGCGACCTCTGGACGCCCACGGGGCGGACCAGCCTGTGTGGCGAGACCAGGTGCTACGGGCCGCGCATGCGGCGGTCGAGGATCTCCGCGCGGACGACGCGCTCCACCATGCCGTGATGATCGAGGACCTCGAGGCGCTGATCGCCCGCCTGAGCGACGATCCGCCTCATGCCGCTCGTCCGGCCATCTGAATCGCTTCTGGAAGACCGTTCGCCGTCACAGCGTCCTGTTCACATGAGCAGGCTGCTCGTCCTGGCCCTCCTGCTGGCGCTCACGGTCGGATGGGCGGGCCCGGCCGCCGGTGACACGGCTGGCACTCAGGCGGGGAAGACGGTCGTCTGCCGTGAGTACGGGCCGCTCCAGATCGAGGTCGGAGTGTGGACGCGGAAGGGCCGCAAGGAGTACTTCGCCGCGGCGTGGAGCCCGGGTGCGAGCCGCACGGGCGGTCTCGCCGTCTTCGGGCGCGCGACGCCGGCGACGATCAACACTGACGCGAACTGCCGGCGCCTCCAGGCGAACGCAGCCGGATCCCCGGCGACGCTCGACCAGCCGATTCGATACCGCCGTACCGAGCTCCGGCATGTCCTACTTCGTGTACGCCGGTGGGCGCCGCCGGGCGGGGAGTCCGCTGCATCAGCGCGGAGTCGCATGGTACGGCGTGGCCGAGCGGCCCAGCGACCTCGGCGTCGACGTCATCGCACGGCGGCTGGGCCACGGCCTCCGGTTCCGCTGCGGGCGGGTGGGCAAGGTCGTCGTCCACGTTCGCCGGCTCGTCGACGCGAGCGGTCGCGCAGACCGGCAGCTACTTCAGCGTCCGCGCGGAGGCGCACCCGCGGATCCTCGCCGTGGCCCGACTGAGCCGCAGCGGCGAGTCCTGGTTCCGCATCTCACGCCGCTGCGAGCGCGACCGGCTCTAGGCGAGCGTCGCTCGGATCGCTAGCGAGTGGGATGGCGCCCGGGCGGCGACGACGCCACCGCCCGGGACCAATCGGAGGTCAGCCGATGACGGCGATGTAGAAGCCGTGTGGCTGCAGCCCGGTGTTCGCAGGATTCGAACTCGCCACGAACACGTGAGTGTCGGTGTTCGTACCCGCGGGGGCACAAGCCGAGCCTTGCGCACCTCCTCCGCACAGCGTCGTGAACGCAGTACCTCGGAAACCGCTGTCGGCGTCCGTGTACGTCGAGGTCACAACGACCGCCTTGCCTGTGAGGCTCGATCCGAAGTTGAGGTAGTAGTTGCCGGCCGCGCCGCCGCCTGCGGCGAGCGAGATACCACCCGTCTGCGCGATGATCGTCCCGTTTGCGGCGACGAGCGCCCACCGGACCTTGGTCTGGAAGCCGGTCGAGTCGATTCCGTCGAGTGTGTCGGCATTGGGGTTCGGTGCGCCGGCAGGGCCGGTGGGCGCCTGTCGGACCGGCAGGTCCGGTCGCCCCGGTCGGCCCGGTCGCGCCACGCGGGCCGCGCGTCAGTGGAAGCGATGCCCTGTCGATGAGGCCGTTTGCCCCACGAACCACGACCGTGTTCTTCCTCTTCGCCTTCGAGGGCGCGTAGCCGCGCAGCTTGCCCGCATTGGTTGCGAAACGTCGCGCGAACCGCGCTGCTCGCGGCCTGGCCCACGCCGGTCACACCGAGCAGAGCCACGAGCAGTGCCATAGCCGACAGCACGATCGGCAGTCGTTTCTGCATGGATCCTCCTTCGTCGGATTGGTACGTCCCGAGGACGCGCCCGCAGAGGACCGAGAGACCCGCCGGCGTCCGCCTGATGCCGACTCGATCGGCGCGACTCGCGAGGAGCGTACCCGCTGCGACCGGACGGGATTGCGCCGGCGTCCCCCGTTCGAGGACAGCACCCAGGGCTACGATGGGAGCGTGGACCGGTTGACGGACGATCGCGACCGCGAGCTGGCCGCCGACCGTGACGAAGTCGCATCGGCGCGGCTCGGAGGAGCCTCGCTGGGCGGTCGTACCGCGGCGAGGCGCGGGCGTCGACGGCCACGTCCGAGCCCGACTGGGCTCTCTACCGGCCGTCGACGGATGAGCCGCCTGCCCGCGACTACGAGCCGCTGCACCCCAAGGGCGGTTTCGACTGGCGCCGCATCGGGCGCGCGCTTGCCACCCCGTTCATCTTCCTGGGCCTGCTGCTCTGGAAGTTCAAGTTCGTGCTGGCGGCGGTCTTCAAGTTCAAGATCTTCACGACCTCGGCGACGATGCTCGTCTCGGTCGCCGCCTACGCGCTGCTGTGGGGCTGGAGGTTCGCGATCGGCTTCGTCGTGCTGATCTTCATCCACGAGATGGGCCATGTGCTCGAGGCGCGTCGGCAGGGGATCAAGACGAGCGCGCCGATGTTCATCCCGTTCCTGGGCGCGCTGATCGCCCTCAAGGAGCTGCCTCCGAACGCCTGGCGCGAGGCGCAGATCGCACTGGCAGGGCCGATCGTCGGCTCGCTCGGAGCCGCGGCCACCTGGGGGCTCGGGGTGGCGCTCGACTCCGACCTGCTGGTCGCGCTCGCGTTCGTCGGCTTCCTGCTCAACCTCTTCAACCTGCTGCCGGTCGTGCCGCTCGACGGCGGCAGGGCAGTCGCCGCCCTGCACCCCGCGTTCTGGCTGGTCGGGCTGGCCGGGCTCGGCGTGCTCACCATCATCAGCCCGAACCCGATCCTGCTGATCATCCTGCTCTTCGGCGGCCTCGAGCTCTGGAACCGCTGGCAGACGCGGAACGACCCGGCGCTGCAGTCGTACTACAAGATCCCCACCTGGCAGCGAGTGACGGTCGGTGTGACCTACGTCGGGCTCGCCGCACTGCTCGCCGTCGGCGTCGACCTGACGCACGTCGAGCGCGACATTTAGTGACGTCGGTCAGCCAACCAGGCCAGGACGACCGGCGGCTGCTCGAACGCCGCGAGCAGGCGCTCGAGCCGTCGCTGCTGGCCATCGAGCAGGAGTTCAGCGCCGGCTTCGAGACCGTCGCTGCCATCGGCCGGCCCGGCGTCACGATCTTCGGCTCCGCCCGGATTCGCGAGGGCTCGCCGATCTACGAGTCCGCGCGACGGCTCGGGCGGGCGTTCGCGGACGCGGGCTTCGCGGTTGTGACGGGCGGGGGCCCGGGCTGCATGGAGGCTGCCAACCGCGGCGCGCGGGAGGCCGGCGGCGTCTCGGTCGGGTTCAACATCCGGCTGCCGCACGAGCAGGAGGTCAATCCGTACGTGGACCTGGGCTACACGTTCGAGCACTTCTACGCCCGCAAGGTCATGCTCGTGAAGGCGGCTGAGGGGTTCGTGCTGCTGCCCGGCGGCTTCGGCACCCTCGACGAGCTGTTCGAGGCGCTGACGCTGATGCAGACCGACAAGGTCAGGGACTTCCCGGTCGTGCTCGTCGGGCGCGCGTACTGGCAGGGCCTGCTCGACTTCATCCACGGGACCGTGCTGGCCAACGGGATGATCTCCGCCGACGACGAGAAGCTCCTCTACTGCACGGACGACGTGGACGAAGCAGTCGAAGTGGTGCTCGACTGCTACCGGCGACGCTGCGCGGAACCGATCTCCGAGCCGTACAAGGCCGACGCCCAGTAGGGCGACGCCGACGCCTCAGGCGCTCGCGAGCGTGACCTCGAAGGTGCAGCGGTCGTTGCCTCGCAGCATGCACCGCACCTCGTCGACCGCCGCCGTCTCGCCGTAGTGGCGTGCGGTTCCCTCGAGCAGGCCGCGCAGCAGGACGCAGAGCTTCCGTGGCGACGTGTAGTCGATCGAGACGCCGTTCTCTCCGCGCTCGGTGACGTGCAGCTGCGGCGGGGACGCGTTCGGGATGGTCGCCCGAACGAGCTCGTGGATCCGCGTCTCGACCGTCAGCAGAAACTCCCGCGCCGAGCCGGAGATGGCGAAGAAGGCGGGGTAGAGGCGCGTGAACGTCGTCCCCGCGGTGAAGACGCCGAACTCGTAGACGAGGTCGTCCGCCTCGCGCCCGCTGAGCTCGACCGCCCGCCCGATCAGCGTGAGCAGGTCCTCGTCCGGGTAGGCCTGGCTCAAGAGATACGGGCGGCAGCCGGCGAAGATCTGCTCGGTCGCCGAGCTGCCGTACGCCTCCGTGACGAAGTCCCGGAAGCTGGAGAAGACGACCCCGTGCACCCTCGGGCGATTCTACGGGTCGCTCATCGCGCTGCGGGTACGAGGGCGCACGCGGGCGTCGCACTCCGCCGCCCACGGCGTCGTCGTCGTCAGTCGTCCGCTTCGCCGCTGCGTGGCGTGGCAGTGTGGCGCGCCAGGCCGGCTTCGCCCTCGTGCTTCTCCACGACGACGAAGCGATCCTTGCGCGCGACGACCGTCTCGACGTCGGCGATGACGTGATCCGGCATGACGAAGAAGCGGGCCGGGTGCGACCGCACCTCCTCGTACTCGTCCAGCCGCACCTCCACCTTCTCGGAGCACTCGTCCAGTCCGCACTCGCAGAAGTACTCGCCCACGTCCAGCGGATCGACGACGCCCTTCGCGGTGAGCGTGTCCTCGACCTGGCGGATCCGCTCGTTCACCTCACGGTGGAGGACCTCGTTGCGAACTATCCGGTCTTCGCGCACGGGACGAGCCTAGCCCAGCGCCGCTCGCAGGCCAACGCCGCGGCGGCTACTTGAGCCACGGGGCGAGGAAGCTCTCGATCTCCTCGCAGCCGCGCGGTGTCTCGAGGCGCCCGTGAACGCGCCGACCCTCCACGACGACGAACGTCGGGACCTTTTCGATGCCGAAGCGCTCGACCAGGTCGGGACGATCGTCCGTCGGCACGCGATAGATGCGGAACGTGTTGTGGTTGCCGCGGCGCTGCAGCACCTGTGCGAGGAATCCCTCCACGCGGCGGGAGGGCCCGGACCGGACGGAGTGGAAGAAGACGAGGCTCGGAGTAGCGTGCGAGCGGCCGTTGCCGTTCGTGCCCGCCCCGCGCGCCGTGCCCGTTCGTCTCGCTTCTCGCAGCGGCGCCGGTCCTGGTTGCCATCTCGGTCACGCACCGATCGTAGAAGTGCGCTCGTGAGTGGCTGGTTGCCGCTCTCTTGAGATTCCTACACAGACGGCGCCGGCGGAATCGGCACCTCGAGTGTCACGCCCACGCGCGCGACGTGTTCCAGGTCCTTGGAGCCGAGGAGGACCCCGGTCACGTCGCCTTCGGTCGACAGCTCGAGGTCCTCGACCGGGCGCGCGGCACCGTTGCCGGTGCGGCGCGCGAGCGTCCCGCGCAGCGTCCGCAGGCTCGAACCGTTGGCGCAATAGAAGGCGAGCTCCGGCTGGTCCAGCAGGGCAAGTGGCGAGCGCGCGTCCACCGCCGCCTCGGTCGCGGTTGCGGCTCCAAACGGCAGGAAGCGGTGCTCCTCGTCGCCGCAGCGCACCTCGAAGCCGAGCACGCGCCGCACGTTTCGGTCGAGCACCAGGTCGACGACGGCGCCGACGACGATGTCCGCGACGAGCACGGAGCGCGCGAGCATGGTGGAGGCGAGGAGGGTCAACGCGACCGACCTTTGCCCGTCTCGAGGCTTCCGAATCGTCGGGATGGGCGGCGCGGCGCTGCCCCAGCGCCGCCGCCGCCGATCCCACTGAGCACACGGGAGGAGGCTCAGTCGGCGGCACCTTGACACGATCCGGATCCCCCTGGTGTCCCGGTTCTCGGTGGAAGTGTGTGCGTTTGCACGCAGACCGGGGAAGACAGGGCGCCGAGCCGACTACGATCGACGCACCCGATGGGGGAAGGGGCGCGTCAGACGGCAACGATCGAGATCGACGCGGCAGCGCTGCTCGACCTGGTCGGCGCTCTCGTCATCGCGGCGGCGGACGGGACGATCCTGGACGTCAACGAGGACGCGGCCGCCCTGCTCGGGGTCGAGGGCCGTGCGCTGGCCGGTACGAGCGTGCAGACGCTCTTCCACCCGGCCGACCGGCGCGTCGTTCGCCGGCGAGCTGACCCAGGCGACGGCCGGCCGGCGGGTGTTCCGCGCCCGGCTCGGACCTCGGGCGGCAACGCGCTCGAGGCCGAGGTGCGGGTCTCCGCTGCGGAACCGCACGGGCCCGGCGGCGCCGGCCTGTACATCGCGCTCGAGGACGTGACCGAGACGGCTCGGACGGAGCAGCACCTCCGCGAGCTCAGACTCGAGCTCGAGCGGCGGCTCGGCGAGCGCCTGGCCGAGCTCGAGACGCTCTCGGACGAGCTGGAACGGCGCTGGGTCTATCTCCAGACCATCGTCCAGCACATGCCCGCCGGGCTCGTGATCGCCGACCCGGAGAGCGGGGCGGTCACGATCGCGAACGAGCAGGCGCGTGCGATCGTCGGGCTGGAGGTCGGGTTCCGGCTCGGTACCCCGCCTGACTGGGAGGACGCAGGCGGCTTCGACGTCGTCACAGGGCCGGGCGGGCTGCTGTCGAGCGCACTCTCCGGCGAGATCGTGTCCGCCGAGCGGGTGATGCTCACGCGGCCGACCGGGGAGGAGGCGATCGTGGAGATCAGCGCCGCTCCGATTCACGGGGCAGACGGATCGATCGTGGCGGCCGTCGGTGTCTTCCAGGATGTGACCGAGGCGGAGGTCCGGCGCCGCGCGGCAGCGGACTTCATCACGAACGCGGCGCACGAGCTGCGAACGCCGCTTGCTGCCATCGGCAGTGCCGTGGAGGTCCTTCAGGCCGGGGCAAAGCTGCGCCCGGCGGAGCGCGATCGCTTTCTCGCGCATATCGGGCGCGAAACCGATCGGCTCGTGCGAACCACCCGCGCCCTGCTCGTGCTCGCCCGCGCACAGAGCGGCGTCGAAGCGCCGCGCCTCGAGATCGTCGAGGTCGAGCCGCTGCTGCGGGAGGTGGCCTCCGGTCTGCGACCGGCACGCGGTGTTCGCGTGCTGGTGCGGGCGCGTCCCGAGGCCGGCGTCGTGGCCAACCGGGGGCTGCTCGAACAGGCGGTCTCGGCGCTCGCCTCGAACGCAGCGCGCTACACCGCGGCGGGACGCATCAGCCTGTCGGCGAGCCAAGGGCGTAATGGCGACGTCCTGCTGCGGGTGCGCGACACGGGCAGGGGCATGACCCCCGAGCAGCTGGCGGCGGCGGGCGACCGGTTCGCACCGGTCGTCAGCCCGGACGGCGGCTTCGGCCTTGGTCTTGCGATCGCGCGCGAGGCGGTGAAGGCGCTCGGCGCGACGCTCCGTCTGGAGGCGGCGCCCGGGGGCGGCACCATCGCGATGATCGCATTGCCCGGAGCACGGCTGGTGACCGCGCCGTGAGCCCGCGTGTGCTCGTCGTCGACGACGAGCCTGCGCTCGTCGACGCGGTCAGCTACGCCCTGACGAGTGACGGCTTCGAGGTCCTCACAGCGCCCGACGGCGAGGTGGCACTCGCACTCGCCGCGTCGAACTCGCTCGACCTGGTCGTCCTCGACGTCATGCTGCCACGTCTCTCTGGAATCGAGGTGTGTCGCCGACTGCGCCAGGCGGGCGACACACCGGTGATCCTCCTGAGCGCACGGGACGCGGAGGTCGACCGCGTGCTCGGGCTCGAGAGCGGCGCCGACGACTACGTGACCAAGCCGTTCTCGATGGCCGAGCTGATGAGCCGCGTGCGAGCGCTACTGCGCCGTCGCGACCTCGACCGCGACTCCGGGGGCACAGCGGTACGGCACGTCGGCAGGCTCCAGATCGACGCGGTGCGGCACACCGTCCGCCTCGACGGTGAGCCCGTCCGGTTGACTCCGTCGGAGTTCAAGCTGCTCGCCCTGCTCGCCGAGGAGCCCGAGCGCGTCTTCACGCGACGGGAGATCATGCAGCACCTCTGGGAAAGCTCCTACGTCGGCGACCAGCGCGCCTGCGACATCCACGTGGCGAACCTGCGCGCCAAGCTCGAGCGGGAGCCGTCGCGACCAGAGTTGTTGCTGACCGTGCGCGGCGTCGGCTACAAGCTCGCCGGCGGGTGAGCGCATCTTCACAGAACGCCGGTGGTGCCTTTGCACGGCGCGCTCGGCCGGCCCAGTAGGGTCCGGCCGTGGTCGACCCGATGCTCGCCGAGCCTGAGATCACCGTCGCGTCCGTCGGCGAGGACACCGGAGTCGTATCCGTGCGCGGTGAGCTCGACGTCGGCGCCGCGGACGAGCTTCAAGCGGCGCTGGCGGAGGTGAGCGGCGATGGGGCGAATGTCGTCGTGGATCTCGTCGGCACCACCTTCATCGACTCCACCGCGCTCGGGATCATCTCCGGCAGCGCGAAGACCCTGAAGCGGGACGGGGGCAACCTCACCGTGGTCGCGACCGACCCACGGATCATCCGCATCTTCACGCTGACCGGCCTCGACCGCTCGATCCGCATGGAGCGGTCGCTCGCCGAGGCGATCTCGTACGCGCTCGCCTGAGCCGCGGCGATCTGTAGCGCGTCTCCCGATAGTGCGACGAAGTCGCGACGAACAAGCGACAGACTCGGTCGCACGAGGCGGAGCGAGCTTGCTCGACGCGAGCCACCGCGGGAAGCGTGTGACCAGCTGGCCTGGTCGCCTCGAGCATGAGGGAGCAACGGGGGAGCGCGGACGATGCTCCCCTTCGAATCAAGCAGCCGCGCAGCCGCTTCACGGCGGCACGGCTGTCCTGACGATGGCGCGACGGAGTCGCGACGAGCAATCGACCGCGACGCTGTGGTTTACCGGCGAAGCCGATCTTGCTCGGCGAAAGCCACACCGCGCGTAGCCGCGTCTGACTAGATGGCCAGCGTGTCCCGACCGCTTCGAGGACAAGGGGGAGCTCGAGGGGGGACGCAGTCCCCCTTCGAATGGAGCGAGCCATGCGGCCGCTAGAACTGTCCCGCACGCCGAAGCGTCGCGGAGGCGGCGTGCTCTGCGATCGGGGACAGCCCGCCCGTGCAAGCGCCCCGCGGGTCGGACGAGCTTTCGACAGACCAGCGTGCGCAGTACCGGCGTAGCAAGCTTGCTTGCGGAGCCACACCGCGCGCAACCGCGTCTGACTTTGACGGCCTAGGCGTCCCGACGCCTGCGAGGACAGGGGGAGCTCGAGGGGGGACGCAGTCCCCCTTCGAATAGAGCGAGCCCTGCGGCCGCGGAGGCACCGCTTCGCACGAGGGTTCGCCCCTCGCGGCCGCACGGCGAGCGGTCTCCACAGGTCGCCTGTGGAGAGCTGTTGACAGGCCGTAGAACTTCTCGCACAGAGCGGTGAATCGATGCACAAGTTGCGCCCGTCGCGAGTGTCGACAAGTTCGGAAAATGCCTGGAAAACCGACCTATCTGCTGCCTGTGGGAACCACTTTTCCACACCTGTTCACCGGTGGCGCGGTGTGGTTTGGTTCCCCCGCCAGCAGAAACCCCCTCTCCCCAGACGCCCGGGCCGCGCCCCCTCAGCCTTGGGCACTGCTGGCTCCCCTGGCGATCGACGACTTCTGTGGGCGCGGCTCGGGCGTCACCCCCTGCGCGATGCCGCGCTGCTCGGTCCAGCTGCGCACCTCGCTGGCCGGTGCGATCGACGTTGGGCGCGGGGCGCTGTCGGCGGGTGAGGGCGGGCCGAGCGCCTACGACTTGCGCATGTCGTCGACGGTCGCCCGCGCGCGGGCGTGGAGCTGGCGACGCTCCTCGTCGATCGGCCCGACCGGCTCGACGGCGTCGATCGGCGTCTCGGCGGCCTCGAACTCGGCCTGTTCGCCGACGAGCTCGCGCGACTCGGCGAGCTTGCGGCGAAGCTCCTCTGCCCGTGGGTCGACCGCGGGAGGCGAGGGCGGCAGCTGGTGAGCACGACGGCGTAGCCGGGCGGCCACGGCGCCTGCGACGACCGCCGCGCCGCCGACCAGAAACGCGAGCCGGGCCTGCATCGCGGCGATGCTACACTCCCGCCCGCTTCCTGCCTTGCCTCGCCCCAGAATCCCGGCCGGGGCACCGCCGGCAAGGCCACTAGACCGTGGGAAGGGAGGTCCCGGGACGATGAATCCGTACGAGATCCTGCTCATGCTCGACGCTGAGCTGCCGGAGGAGCGCAGTGACGAGATCGTCACGCGTACCCGCGAGCTCATCGAGAGCCGTGGCGGCACGGTCGAGCGCCACGATCCGTGGGGCCGGCGCAAGCTCGCCTACGAGATCGACCACAAGACTGACGGCACCTACCACCTGCTCCTGTTCAGCTGCGACGCGGACACCCTGGCCGAGGTCACCCGGATCCTCAAGATCACGGACGGCGTCATGCGGCACCTCGCCGTGCGGCGGCCAGAGCGCGCGACCGGGCAGCCCGCCGCCCCGGCGCCTGCGCCGGCGCCGGCGACTGAGGAGCAGGCCGCGTAGCCGGCCGGCGAGGAGAGGAGAGAGATGGCCAACATCAACCGCGTCGTGCTCGTCGGCAACCTGACGCGCGACCCCGAGCTCCGGCACACGCCCAGCGGCACCGCCGTCTGCAAGCTGCGCATCGCCGTGAACACGCGGCAGAAGGACGGCGCCACCGGCCAGTGGACCGATAAGCCGAACTACTTCGACGTCACCGTCTGGGGCAACCAGGGCGAGAGCTGCTCGCAGTACCTCTCGAAGGGCCGGCCCGTCGGGATCGACGGCCGCCTCGACTGGCGCGAGTGGGAGGCCCAGGACGGCACCAAGCGCCAGGCCGTCGAGATCATCGCGGACAGCGTCCAGTTCCTCGGCAGCCGCCAGGACGGCGAGGGCCAGTTCGTCCCGGCCGGTGCAGGCGCACAGGCCGACGCCGACTTCGGGCAGGCCGCCGCCGCCGACGACGACATCCCGTTCTAGGAGCGCCCGGATGCCACCCACCAAGGACAGACGCGAAGGGCAGCGGCGCGGCAAGGGCGGGCCCGCTGGCCAGCAGATTCGCCGGCGCAACTGTTACTTCTGCCGCGAGAAGATCGACGAAGTCGACTACAAGAATGCTGCGCAGCTGCGGCGCTACATCTCCGAGAAGGGCAAGATCCGCTCCCGCCGCATCACCGGCGCATGCCGGCGCCACCAGCGGCAGCTCGCCGTGGCGATCAAGCGGGCGCGGGAGATGGCGCTCCTGCCGTACGTCTCAGGCTGACCGATGCAGATCATCCTGCTCCAGGACGTGGACAAGGTCGGCCTGCGCGGTGAGGTCGTGGACGTTGCCCGCGGATACGCGCGCAACTACCTGCTGCCGAGGCGGCTCGCCGAGACGGCCACGCCGGCCAAGGTTCGCGAGCTCGAGCGGCGGGAGGCCCAGCGCGCCCGCCACGAGGCCCGTTCGACCGAGCAGGCACGCGAGGTCGCGACCAAGCTCGGGCAGATCGAGCTCCGCTTCGACGTGAAGGCAGGGCCGACCGGGGTGCTGTTCGGCTCCGTCACGCCCACGGACATCGCGGACGGGATCTGGTCGACGGCGAAGGTTCGGATCGACCGCCGCAAGATCGACCTGCCCGGAGTCGATCAAGCGGGTCGGCCGCTACGCGATCCCGATTGCGATCTTCGAGGACGTCTCCGCCGAGGTGCGGGCGCTCGTCATCCCCGAGGGCGGCGAGCTGCCCCCGGAGGAAACACTCGCAATGATGGAAGCCGCCGCCGCCGCGGAGGAGGAGGCCGCTGCTGCCGCCGAGGCTGAGGCCGAGGCTGCACACGCCGCGGCCGAGGCGGAGATCGAGCAGGCGATCGCCGAGGAGGAGGCCGAAGAGCCGGAGGAGGAACCGGCAGTAGAGCCGCCCGTCGCCGCCGAGGCGTCAGCCGACGGCGACGAGACTCCGGCGGACGACGAGCCCACGGACGACACTCCGACGGACGACGAGCCCACGGACGACACGTCGGCGGACGAGGACACGCCCGCGGACGAGACCGCCTAGCCGCTCTCCGCGCTGTTTCCGGCCAGCGGGTCCTCGCCGGTGAGGGCGCGGTAGGCCGCCGGCAGATGCCGCCGCCGGGTGACGCCGAGCTTGCGGCGCAGGACGTCGCAATGGGCCTTGGCCGTGCGGGCAGAGATGCCGAGCCGCAGCCCGATCTCCTCGTTCGAGCAGCCGGCGGCGATCAGCTCGACGACCTGCCGCTGCCTCCGGGTCAGGTGGGGGCTTGCGGCGAGGACGGCATGCATGGCTCGACCGTACTCGCGGCACGCGTCGCCAGCCACTGTCCGGAGGGAGTACTCGTCCGGGTTACTTCGAGCGCGGCGATGCCGACGGCGTGAGCACACGCTCGAGCGCGGCCGCAGCCCGGGCGCGGTGCGAGTTCGAGGTCTTCCACGTGTTTCCCAGCTCGGCGACGGTCCGCTCCTCGCCGTCGGGCACGAAGATCGGGTCGTAGCCGAAGCCCTCGTCGCCGGCGGGCGCGGCGGCGATCCGCCCCTCGAGCACGCCGGTGCCCCGCACCACCACGCTCTCGTCCGCGCCGATCGCGGCCAGCTCGCAGACGTAGCGCGCGCGACGGGCGTCCCCGCCCGCCCCGGCGAGCGCAGCCAGCAGCGCCTCGACCGGGTCGCCGTCCCCTGCCCAGCGGGCCGAGCGAATGCCGGGTGCGCCCGCGAGCCCGTCCACCTCGATGCCCGAGTCCTCGCCGAGCACCCAGTCGCTCTCGCGGTCGGCGGCGCGGCCGAAACGGGCCTTGGCGACGGCGTTCTCGTAGTAGGTCTCGCCCGCCTCCGGCGGAAACGGCCCGGCCCGGACGAGCTCGATGTCCCAGCCGGGCAGCGCCCGTCGCAGCTCCTCCAGCTTGTGCGGGTTCTCGGACGCGAAGCCGGCTCTCACGGCTCCCACTCGACCCGGCGGACATCCTCCAGGCCCTGCAGCGCGTCGAGCACCTCGCCGCTCTGGCCGGGCTCGTCCAGCTCGGCCCGAACAGACACCAGCCGCCGCTCGCCGCTGTCCTCGACCTCCAGCGAGCGCACGCGGACATGGAGGTCTTCCAGCGCGCCGAGGACTACGCCGCTCCGGCCGAGCGGCTCGAGCTCGAGCGTGAGGCGGCCTTCCTCGGGCCGCAGGGCGCTCACGACGCGGTGGCCGAGGATGCGCAGCGGCCACAGTGCCACCAGTACGAAGACGGTGGAGAAGACGGCGGCCTCGTAGTAGCCCGCGCCTGAGGCGAGGCCGATCGCCGCGACGATCCACAGCGTCGCCGCCGTCGTCAGGCCGCGGATCGACAGGCCCTGGCGGATGATCGCGCCCGCGCCGAGGAACCCGATCCCGGTCACGATCTGCGCCGCGATCCGGGTCGGATCGAGGGTGATGCCCGTCTGGAGGCCGTAGTCGAAGTCGCGGAAGCCGTAGGCCGAGACGAGCGTGAAGAGGGCCGACCCGACTGCGACCAGCATGTGGGTGCGAAGGCCCGCCTCGCGGTCGCGCAGCTCGCGCTCGAAGCCGATCGCGCCGCCGAGCGCGCCGGCGAGCACGACGCGGAGGAGCAGCTCTGCGGAGCTGAGCTCAGGCACCGGACGCGGCGACCGGAAGCTCAGCGGCCGCGCGCTGGACCTCGCCGATCTCGGCGATCCCGGCGGCCGCGAGCGCGAGCAGCTGGTCGAGCTCGTCCCTGCTGAACGCGACTCCCTCGGCCGTCGCCTGCACCTCGACCAGCCGGCCGTCGCCCATCATGGCGACGTTGAGGTCGACGTCTGCGGAGGAGTCCTCGACGTAGTCGAGGTCGAGCAGGAGGTCGCCCCCGACGATGCCGAGCGACACGGCTGCGATCGAGTCGGTGAGGGCATGGGCGAGCCCGAAGCGGTTGAGCGCCCGTGCCGCCGCCACCCACGACCCGGAGATGGCCGCCGACCGTGTGCCGCCGTCGGCCTGCAGCACGTCGCAGTCGAGCCACAGGGTGCGCTCGCCGAGCCGCTCCAGGTCACACACGGCACGCAGCGCGCGTCCGATCAGACGCTGGATCTCGACCGTGCGGCCCTTCTGCCGCCCGCTCGAGGCCTCCCGGGCCGTGCGTGCGCCCGTCGAGGCGGGCAGGAGGCCGTACTCGGCGGTCATCCAGCCGCGTCCCTGGCCCGACATCCACCGGGGCACGCTCTCCTCGATCGACGCCGTGCAGAGCACGATCGTGCGCCCGCAGGAGATCAGCGCGGAACCATGTGGCTGCTCGAGGTAGTCCGGCTCGATGGTGAGCGGCCGCAGCTCGTCGGGGCGACGCCCGTCGTGCCTCACGCGGCTGCCGCCTGCAGCTCGGCGATCGTGACGTGCTCGACGGCGCCCAGCGGGAGCTGCAGGAAGCGCTGGCCGAGTGTCTGGAACGCCTCGGGGTCGCCGGTGGTGAGGAAGCGGTAGGCGCCCTCCCGCCGCTCGCCGTTCTCGACGCCCTTGCGCGCCAGCGTCTCCGCGACCTCGCGGGCGGTCTCCTCCGCCGAGAAGACGAGCGTCACCTCCCGGCCGAACACCCGCTGGAAGATCGGGCGGATGAGCGGGTAGTGGGTGCAGCCAAGGATGACGGTGTCGCACCCGGCGAGCTTCAGCGGGCCTGCGTACTCGCGGACTGCCTCGATCGTCTCGCTGCCGAAGGGATCGTCGCTCTCGATCAGCGGCACCAGCTTCGGGCAGGCGACCGGATGCAGACGCGCCCCCGCGTCGAGCGTGCGGACGAGCTCGCCGTAGCGGCCGGCGTCCACGGTCGCCTTGGTCGCGAGCAGGCCGATCTGCCGGTTCCTGGTCGCCTGGACGGCAGCGTGCGCCTCCGGTGTGATCACGCCGACCACGGGGACTGCCAGCGCCTCCTGCAGGTCCGGGAGCGCTGCCGAGGTGGCCGCGTTGCAGGCCACGAGGATCAGCTTGACGTCCTCGGCCTCGAGGTAGCCGGCTATCTCGAACGCGAAGCGCCGGATCTCGGGCAGCGGCCGGGGGCCGTAGGGCAGCCGGGCGGCGTCGCCGAGATAGACGAAGTCCTCGTGCGGCATCGTCACGAGGCACTCGTGCAGCACGGTCAGGCCGCCCACTCCCGAGTCGAAGACGCCGATCGGGCGGGTGTCCACGGCCGCAGGTTACCGCCGCCCTCGGCGCGCGGCTCGCTGTGGCTCAGCGCAAGCCGAGGAAGGCAAAGGGTCGCGGCGGGCGAAATGCCAGTCGTGATTCCGCACAAGGGAGGGTCGACCATGTCCACGCACCTGCGCGCCACGCTCGCTGCCTGCACCGCCGTCCTCGGGCTCATGCTCGCCTCGCCGGCGGCCGCCGCGTACACGCCCAAGCTCGCCGTCGGCGGGGGCGGGACGACGACCGTGCGCGTCACCTGGCCGGACGCCGACGCGCCGACCGCACGCCTGACGCTCTACGCCCCGGCCGGCTACCAGCTGGGGTCACCGGCCGTCGGCGCCCGCATCGGCACGGCGGACGTCGTCATGCTGGGGCCGGCTCCCGAGAACGCGAAGCTGGCACTGACGGGGCGCATCGCCGCCACGGACGCCACCACGCTCGCTGTGCGGACCGCGGCGACCGCGTGCACGGGCGTGCCGACGCACGAGCAGGTCTGGACCCTGACGGTGAGCCCGGCCGGCTCCGGCCAGAACCCGCTCACGGTGCACGCCTTCGTCGACCGGACCTCTGCAGGCGAGAGCGACCTCGGCGGTGTCAAGGTGCAGCTCTGCTTCCGGCCGGACGTTCCCGCCGAGCAGGGCGGCGAGGCGCGTGGGCGGCCCGTGCTCCTACGCCTTGGTCTGTCGGCAGCGCTGAAGGCCCCGGTGACGGCCGGTGACTTTGTCTGGCGCGGCCTCTTCACGCCGTTCAACGCCGGCAGTGCGATAACGAACGCCGCGGAGACGAAGGAGGCGCAGTCGATCCTGCGCATCCCGCGCACTGCGACGCTCGAAGCCAAGTTGAACGGCCGGACCCGCCGCGTCGGGGGCAAGCGGGTCACCAAGTACTTCGTGCGGCTGAGCGGTCAGGTCGCCGAGGGCGGGACGCGGCTCGGTGGCGTCACCATCCGGGTGCTGCGGAACGGGAAGCAGATCCGGACGCTGCGCACGAACGAGGATGCCGGCTTCACGCTGCGGCTCGCTCTGGCCAAGACGTCGACGTTCCGCGTGCGGGCCGTCGTCAGCGAGCGCGCGACAAGCTGCCAGGGCACGTCGGTGGCCCCAGGGGGCTGCACCGGCGCCACCGTCGTCAACTGGGCCGGCAAGAGCGACGTCGTCCGGGTGGTGAAGCCGAAACGCACGAAGCAAACCGCGAAGAAGGCAGCGACGAAGACGAAGCAGGAGTAGCGCCGGGCAGCTCCTCGGCCGCACCAGCGGGGCGCCTGGGGGCGCCCCGCTTGCGTCCCGGATGCGGATCTATGCTCCCAGGGTGGCGGCCGATGTCCGGATCGGAACCTGCTCCTGGGCCGACGAGGCGCTGTCGAAGCACTTCTACCCGCCCGGACTGGCGGCGGGCGAGCGGCTCGCCTACTACGCCGAGCACTTCGACACCGTCGAGGTCGACTCGACGTACTACCGCCTGCCGGTGACGTCGATGGTCGAGCGCTGGGCCGAGCGGACACCCGACGAGTTCGTCATGCACGTGAAGGCCTTCGGGGTGATGACGAGGCATCCAGTGAAGGTCGACCAGCTGCCAACCGACCTGCGCGAGGAGGCGCCGGTGGACGCGCGCGGCCGCATCGAGCGCCCGTCTCGCGAGTTCCGCGCCGAGATCTTCCGCCGCTTCCTCGAGGCGCTGGAGCCGCTGCGCGCAGCGGGAAAGCTCGGCGGCATCCTCTTTCAGTTTCCGCCGTACGTCGTCCCGCGCGAGGCCTCGGTCGACTACCTCGAGTGGGCGGTCGAGCAGCTGGGCGGCGACCTGCCCCTCGTCGAGTTCCGCCACCGGTCGTGGTACGACGAGGAGCACCGGGACGAGACGCTGGCACTGCTCGAGCGGCTCGGGGCCGCGCATGTCGTCGTGGACGCGCCCAAGGTCGAGGCGAAGAACGTCCCGCCGACGCTGCTGGCCGTGACGGCGCCCATGACGTACGTGCGCTTCCACGGTCGCAATGCCGGCACCTGGAACGTTCGTGGCGGCAGCGCAGCCGAGCGTTTCGACTACCTCTACTCGGAGGAGGAGCTCGAGGAGTGGGTCGACCCGCTCCGCGAGCTTGCCGGTCAGGCACAGCAGGCCTACGCCTTCTTCAACAACAACAACCGCAGTGCCGGCCCGGACGGCGGCACGATCGCGCAGGCCGCCTGGAACGCAGCGGAGCTCAAGCGGCTGCTCGCGGAGCAGCCGGCGGCGAGACCCTCCTAGTCGCCTTCGGCGCGGTCGACGAAGTCCAGGAGCACACCGTTCAGCTCCTCCGGCTGCTCGATGCTGACGAGGTGGCCCGCGCCGGGAAAGACCTCCAGGCGGCCCTGCGGCGCCTGCTCGGCGATGCCCCGCGCCTCGTCGACCGGCAGGAGCTCGTCCCGGTCGCCGACCGCCACCACGAATGGGCCGGGGTACGAGCGCACGACGTCGGTCGCGTCCGGCCGGTCTCGCAGGACCTCCATCGCCGTCGCCAGGTCCTCGGCGCTCTGCGCCAGCACGTGCTCGCGCGGCGCCGGATTCCCGGCGTCCTCGTACCACGCCTCGACACCCTGCTCGCGCAGCATCCGCGCGATCTCGTTCCGCTGCTGCCTGCGCTCGGGTGAGTCCGCGCCTGCGCGGGAGCCGATCAGCATCAGTCCCCGCAGCCGGCTCGGAGCGCGTCGGGCCATCGCCAGCGCGGCGTAGCCGCCCATCGACGCCCCCACGGCCGTCAGCTCGCCGTCGACCTCCGCGAGCACCGAGTCGGCCCAGCTCTCGACGCTGGCGCCGCGCCCGTAGAGCCGCGGCGCGACGACCTCGTACTCGCCGAGCGCGTCGAGCTGCGGCGCCCACATGCGCTCGTCGAGCGGGAACGCGTGGAGCAGGACGATCGTCACGGCGGCATCCTGGCAGTTGCCCATGCCGACGCCACGACACGCAGGGCACAACTTCGTGGTTTGTGGCTGTCAGCCACAAGCGGATTCGGCTCGGTGAAGCGGGGCGCGAGCGAGTTAGTGGCTGTCAGCCACTAACTCGGTCAGTCGTGCTCGACGGTGACGGCGCCGGGTTGGGCCGCCGCGTCCGCAAACGAAGCGGGCGGGGCCAGGCCGAGCACCGCCGCGAGCTCGGTCGCGTGCTCCTCGGGCGCGGGCAGCTCGTCCGACGACGTCGCGGTCCGCGCCACGGCGCGGATGCGCGCCGGCTCCGCGCCGGTCAGCCGGCTGAGGACGGTCGGGTTGGCGCGCAACGCGACCGCGTCGCCCGGCGCCAGCGGTCCGTACGCCTCGGGCAGCGAGAGGTACTCGTCGAGCAGCGAGCCGCGTTCCCAGGCGGCCAGGCGGACGACCCGCCCGCGCTCGGCCGCGAGCAGCAGGAGCACCGACCCGGTCACGTGCGACAGCTCCTGGGCCAGGCGGCGAAGGAGGGCCGGATCGCCTTCGCCCACCTCGTCGGCAATCGCGACCCAGCCGTCCCGCGGCGCCGAGACCACGGTGGCCGTCGCACGGTAGAGCCGCGGGACGAAGCGGCGCACGGCGGCCGCGATCGCTCCCTGGTCGTCCGTCTGCACGTAGACCGCGCCGAGGGTGATACCTCCGTCCGCGCCGGAGGCATCGGCGAGCAGCGTCTCCGCGGGGGCGGCGAGCATCAGGTGCACCTCGTCGAACCCGAGGCGCTCGTAGAGCGTGCGGGCAGCGCCGTTCGATGCCTTCACGTCGAGGCTGACCCACTCGGCGCCCAGGTCGCGGATGCCCTCCGCAAGCTCGCGCATCAGCTGCGTTGCGACCCCTTGCCGGCGGACGTCGGGCCGCACGTAGACGTCGGTGACGTGCGAACGGCGTCCGCGTCGCTCGGTCGCGAAGGCGTAGGCCGCCGCCCGACCGGCATCGTCCTCCACGAGGAGCGCCACCCCGTCCCGGGCGTGGCGCCTGAGGTCGGCCCACGCCTCGTCCCATTCCTCGGGCTCGAACGCCTCGTGCTCGGGCACCTCGGCCTGGCCCGCGTGCCAGAGCTCGCGGACCGCCGCCTCGTCGGCGTCGGTGACGGCCCTGATCTTCATGCCGGCACCCGCGCGCCGGTGAGCAGGTAGTGCGCGGTCAGGTTCTCGTACGGTTCGAAGCGCGGAGCCAGCGCGCGCACCTCCTCGATCGTCAGCTCGCGGCCGCCACCATAGAAGCGAGACACGGCCTTGCGGAGCGCGAGGTCACCGGCAGGCCAGGCACGCGGCCGGGCGAGGTGACGGCCGAGGAACCAGTCGACCGTCCACTCGCCGATGCCGGGGAGCGCGCGCAGCCGTGCGTGCACCTCCTCGTCCGGGCAGCGTTGCGAGCTCGTCCAGATCGACCGCGGCGCGGGCCAGGCCGAGGATGTACTCCGCCTTGCGCCGCGAGTAGCCGAGCGTCGTCAGGTCCTCGTCGGCCAGCGCTGCCACCAGCTCGCGCGCCGGGAACGAGACGGCGTGAGCGCCGCGGACGGCGCCGTACCGGTCGATCAGCCGGTTGCGGATCGCGAAGGCGGCGCGGAGCGAGACCTGCTGTGCCGTGATCGAGGTGACGAGCGTCTCCCACGCGTTCGGCGACAGCGGCGGCCGGAAGCCGTGCAGGCGCGTGACCAGCTCGGCGAGCACCGCATCCTCGGCCGCGGCTGCGTAGAAGCCGCTCGAGCTCGAAACGCAGGCCGGCGACCGCCCGGGCGACCGGCTTCGGTCTCGTCGTCGAGAGGCTCGACGTCGATGCCGCCTGCCGCCGGGCCGATCCGAACCTCCCGCTCGCCGACGATCCGGTACACCGCCCCCTCGTGCCAGCGGTTGGCGAGGTCGGGGCCGAAGGCGCGGAAGCGCTCCGTCGAGAGCTCGAAGCTGTACGGCCCCTGGGCCGGGACGACAGTGGCCGCAGACGCTGCCGGGGCGGTCAGGACGGTGTCCGCCGCGCGTGCGCCGGCAGGTAGAGCCGCTCCGTGTACTCGAGCACCATGCGGTCGGCGCCGAAGCGGGCGCCCACCTGCGCGAGCGAGGCGGCCACGCGGTCGAGCCAGCCCGCGCCGGTCGGCGAAGGCCGGCACGACCTCCTGCTCGAGCACCCGGTAGAGCGCCTCGGCGTCAGCCCGGTCCTGCGCCTCGTCGTCCGCGAGATCGTCGGCGCCGAACGCCCAGCCGATCTCAGGCGTGTAGGCCTCGGCCCACCAGCCGTCGAGCGTCGAGAGGTTGAGCGCCCCGTTGAGGGCCGCCTTCATGCCGCTCGTGCCGCAGGCCTCCTGCGGCCGCCGCGGGGTGTTCAGCCAGAGGTCGACGCCCCAGGCGATCAGTCGGGCGAGCGCGATGTCGTAGTCGGGGAGGAAGACCACACGGCCGCCGGCGGCATCCCCGCCGGCGTGCTCGAGGACGAGCCTGATCAGCTCCTTCCCGCCCTCGTCGGCCGGGTGCGCCTTGCCGGCCACGACCAGCTGCACCGGCCGATCGGCGTCGTGCAGCAGTCGCGCGCAGTCGCTCGGCGTCCGAGAAGAGCAGCCCGGCGCGCTTGTAGGTGGCGAAGCGGCGTGCGAACCCGATCGTCAGCGCGTCGGGGGAGAACCCGGGTGCGCCGATTCGCTCCAGCAGCTTCAGCCTCAGCGAGCGCAGTGCAGCCTCGAGCACGTCGCGGTCGACGGCGTGAGCCGAGTCCCAGCCCTGCTCGCCGGGTGGCGCCTGGAGGTCGACGCCCGCCCCCGCGAGCGCCGCGGCGATCGGCCGGCTGATCCAGGAGCCGAAGTGGACGCCGTTCGTGATCGCGCCGATCGGGGCCGCGCCCTCGAGCCCGTGCCACATGTCCCGGGCGACCTCGCCGTGCAGCTCGGAGACGGCGTTGGCGGCGGCCGAGGTGCGCAGGGCGAGGGGGGTGAGGCCGAACGAGTCCTCGCCCGGGGCCTGGCCGAGCGCCTCCAGCTCCGCCCATGAGAGCCCCGCGCGCTCGGCCAGCGGGGCGACGTACCGGTGCACGAGCCCCGGGTCGAAGCGCTCGTTGCCGGCCGGCACCGGGCGTGTGCGTCGTGAACACCGTCGAGGCTCGGATCTGACCCAGTGCCTCGTCGCGGCCGGCGCCCTGCTCCTCCACTGCCGTCCGCAGCCGCTCGATCGCGAGGAACGCCGCGTGGCCTTCGTTGACGTGGTAGACGGACGGCCCGAGGCCGAGCGCAGCGAGGGCTCGAGGCCCGCCCACGCCGAGCACGAGCTCCTGCCGCAGGCGGTGCTCGCGGTCGCCGCCGTAGAGGACGTCGGTGACGGAGCGGCCGGCCTCGGAGTTCCCCTCGACGGCCGTGTCGAGCAGGAACAGCGGCACGTCCCCGACGTCCGCCCGCCAGATCTGCGCGCGCACCTCCTCGCCGTCGAGGTCGACGGCGACGGTCACCGGCGTGCCGCCCGGGCCGCGCTCGAGCACGAGCCCGGCGGCGGCCGGGTCGAGCGTCTCCCAGCGCTCCTGCTGGCCGCCGTCCAGGCTCTGGCGGAAGTAGCCGAGCCGGTAGAGCAGCCCGACCCCGACGAGCGGCACGCCCAGGTCGGACGCCGCCTTGAGGTGGTCGCCCGCGAGCACGCCGAGGCCGCCGGAGTACACCGGCAGGCGCTCCGAGAGCCCGAACTCCATCGAGAAGTAGGCGACGAGGAAGCCGCTCTCCCCGCCGTGCCGGGTCTGCCACCAGGGCGTGCGCAACGCGACGGAGCTCGTCATGCTGACCGCCTGCTCCCGGCGAAGCGCCGCGGCGATGTCGTGGAAGTCCTCCCACGGCTCGTACGCCACGGACTGGCGCTCGAGGTGTCGTGCGAGGCCGTCGCGCGCGAACACGCGCTGCGCGACCTCAGCCGCGCACCGATCGGAGTATCCGTCGCCGACGTACACGACCTCGGCCGCCCCCAGTGCCGCAACGAGTGCCCGCTTGCATGGCTCGCCGCACGCGGAGCAGACCTCCTCCGAGGCGAACGAGGCCTCCCACCCGTCAGGGCCGCGCACGAGGCGGTTCGCGACGAGCTCGACCTCTCCGATCGTGTCGCCGAGAAGCGGGGCCACCAACTCCTCGAAGCTGCTCGTCACGACGGCGACACGGTCGCCCCACGCGCGCGCCTGACGCACGAGCTCCGGCCAGCCCGGCCGCACCCGCGCGTGTGCATGAAGCCATTCGACGAGCTCGTCGAGCGGCGCGTCCACCGTCGCCAGCTTGCGCTCGATGTCGTCGACCAGCCGGATCTCGCCCGCGTCGAACGCTCGCTCGACCTCGTCGTAGACGGCCGCGTCGCCGAAGGCGGCGAGCAGGCGGTCGAGCATGTCCTCCTCCGTGATCGTGCCGTCGAAGTCGACGACGAGTGTCCCCGGGCCGGCGCCTGTCACTCTTTCGTCACCGATCCGTCTCACACATGTCAGAGCTTGCTGAGTAGGCTCGCAGCGGGGAGGAGGCTACGGGCACCTGCGTGCACCTGTCCCGCGCGGACATGTCCGGGCCGCCCGATCTCAGGTCGGCCCCGGCACGCGTCCACGGCGGCAGCATGCGCCGCCGGACGTTACAGGTGCGATGTCACCCCCGCAGGGTTCTCGTCCGGCGTCTTGCCGGGCAGCGGCTCGTCGTACCACGAGTAGGCGTACGACGGGTCGTCCAGTTCCTTGGCGAGCTTGGTCAGGCGCAGCGGGTGGAAGGTGTCGCACATGACGGCAAGCTCGTGCGTCTCCGTCATCCCGATCGACTTCTCCGCCAGACCGGGATGCGGCCCGTGCGGGATCCCCGACGGATGCAGGGTCACGGAGGCGATGTCGATGCCCTTCCGCGACGAGAAGTTGCCGTCGACGTAATAGAGCATCTCCTCGGAGTTCAGGTTCGAGTGGTGGTAGGGGATCGGGATCGCAAGCGGGTCGAAGTCGAGCTTGCGTGGGCAGAAGGAGCAGATGACGAAGTTCTGCCCCTGGAACGTCTGGTGCGAGGGCGGCGGCATGTGGATGCGCCCCGTGATCGGCTCGAAGTCGTTGATGTTGAACGTCCACGGGTAGACGTAGCCGTCCCAGCCGATGACGTCGAACGGGTGGTAGTCGAGGACGTACGTCTGGTAGCCGTCCTTGACGCGTACCTTCACCTCGAAGTGGCCGCGCTCCCGGTACGTCCGCAGCTCGGTCGGGCGGATGGATGTCCCGGTGGTAGAAGGGCGCGTGCTCGAGCAGCTGCCCGTACTGGTTGCGGTAGCGCCGCGGGATCTCGATCAGGCCCGGTGACTCGAAGACGACGTGGCGCTGCGGATCGTCGAATGCGAAGCGGTACGTCGTCCCGCGGGGGACGACGACGTAGTCGCCCTCGCGGTACGGCAGGTCGCCGAAGATCGTCTCGAGCGTGCCCGTCCCCTCGTGGACGAAGATGACCTCGTCGCCCTCGCCGTTGCGGTAGAAGCAGGTCATCTGCTCGCTCGGGCGGCAGAGCGAGATCTCGACGTCGTTGTTCCACATCAGCAGCTCCCGGCCGGAGAGCGCGTCGCCCTGCTCGGGGATGTCGGCCGTCCGCATGTGCCGGTGCGCGTGCGCGTCGGGCACCCACTCCTTGCGCACGATCGGCTCGAAGGAGCCGAGCTCGCGGATGCGGCAGGGCGACTGCAGGTGGTAGAGGATCGACTGGTTTCCCGAGAAGCCTTCGAGGCCCATGACCTCCTCGGTCAGCAGGGTCCCGTTGTCCCGAAACTGAATGTGACGCTTGCGCGGGACGTCCCCGCGAACCTGGTAGGTGGGCATTGCTCTCCTGTCTCGCCGGTCGCGAGGAGCATAGCCCCGCACCTCGCCTCCGCCCGGGACCGCCGCCCCGGCAGATCGGCCGGTCGGCCTGCGTTCGCGCGCTGCGCAAGTAGCCGTCGCGGGCCGTCCGCCGCAGGCAACCGCTGGACATAGTCTGGCCTGGTGCCGGTGCTCGGGGTCGAGGGTCTGCAGAAGCGGTACGGCCGTGTCGAGGCGCTCGCCGGCGTCGACCTGACGGTCGAGGAAGGCGAGCTGGTCGGCCTGCTCGGCCCGAACGGGGCGGGCAAGTCGACGCTCGTCAAGATCGCGTGCGGGCTCGTCCGCCCGAGCGCGGGGCGCGCGACCGTCTGCGGCGCGCCCGCCGGGTCCGCAGCCGCGAACGCCGCGCTCGGCTATCTCGCCGAGCAGTTCCGCTTCCCGGGCTGGATGACAGCAGAGGAAGTGCTCACGCTGCACCGCCGTCTCGCCGGCGACCCCGGCCGGGACAGCGGCCAGGACCTGCTCGGGCTCGTGGGTCTCGACGCGGCGCGCACGCGGCGCGTCGAGCAGATGTCCAAGGGGATGCAGCAGCGGCTCGGCATCGCCCAGGCGCTCGTCGGCCGGCCGCGCATCCTGCTGCTGGACGAGCCGACCAGCGCGCTGGATCCCCGAGGCCGCCGCGACGTCCGCGAGCTGCTGGACGAGCTGCGGCGTCGCGGCGTCGCGGTCCTGCTCAACTCGCACCTGCTGAGCGAGGTCGAGCTTGTCTGCGACCGCGTCCTGATCCTCAATCGCGCCCGGGTCGTGGCGGAGGGCCGACCTGACGACCTCGCCCGCCCACGAGGCGTGGAGATCGACGTGGACGGTGGCACCCGCGAGTACCCCGGGGCCGGCCGCGAGGACGTGCCGGACCTGATTGCCGGCCTCGTGGCGGCGGGCGAGCGCGTCTACGGCGCGCGCGTGGTCGCAAGCACGCTGGAGGACGTCTATCTCGAGGCGGTGGACAGGGACGCGACATGACCGGGGCGTTCACCATCGCCGTCTACGGGCTCTACGAGGCCTTGCGGCGGCGCGCGTTCGTCGTCGTCGGATTGCTGACCCTCGGATTCCTCAGCCTCTATGCGCTCGGCACTCGAGCTGCGCTGAACGAGGCGGACACCTTCGGCCCCGCAGACGCCGAGCTCATTGCGAGCGCCACGCTGCTCGGGCTCGCCATGTTCGCCACGCTCTTCCTCGGTGCGATCCTGGCGATCTTCCTGACGCTCGGCGCCGTGCGCGGGGACGCGGAGCGCGGCTTCCTGCAGCAGATCGTGGTGCGGCCCGTGCGCCGTGAGACCTTCCTCGCCGCGCGCCTCGCCGGCACGGCTGCCGTGTGCATGCCCTACGTGCTCCTGGTCTATGCGGCCGCGGTGCTCATCACCTGGCTGGCAGGTGGCTGGCTGCCCGACCGGATCGTCCTGCCCGGCCTGGAGCTCGCCGCAGCCGTGGTGCTGATCGCGTCGCTGTCGCTTCTGGGCTCCGTCTTCCTGTCCGCCACGGCAAACGGGATCGCAGCGTTCATGGTCGTCGGCGCAGGCATGGTCGCCGGCCTGCTCGGCCAGATCGGAGAGGGGATCAACTCGCAGACGCTGCTGTCGGTCTCGGAGAAGGTCTCGTGGGCGCTCCCGTTCGAGGCGCTCTACCAGGATGCGCTGCACGGGCTCACGGCCGACCAGGTTGGGCTCACCGCCTTCGTCGTCCAGCTCGGCCCGTTCGGCGGTGCGCACGAGGCAGGCAGGGAGCTCGCGCTCTGGGCCGTTGCCTACCTCGTGCTCGTGGTCATCGTGGCCGGCGCCGCCTTTCGCCGCCGCGACCTCTAGCCCCGGCCCGACACGGTCGAGCGGCAGGGCGCCGGGGGCGAGGCTGCCTACCTGCGCACGCCTCAGCGGAGCGGCCAGGCGATCTCCATCACCGGCTCCTCGCCCGTCGCCGGGTCCGAGAGGTAGATCTCGCGCGGCGGCCCCGCGAGCTCGCGGCCGTTCTGCGCGACCCACTCTGCGACTGCGTCGTAGGCGCCGATGATGTCCGGGAACTTCGTCTGGTCGCCGCGTGCGACGGTGAACGCCACCTCGGCCGCGGGCAGCTCGCGGTCGCCCGCTGCGGTCGGGACGCCGACCTCCACAGGGCCGTCCTCCTCCTCGGTCACCTCGCCGTGGTAGAGCGAGAACGCCGGCGCCGCAGGCGAGACCGAGCTCCAGAGCTCGTCGATCGTCCGGGTGATGAACGGCTCCAGCTCGGGAACGCGGACGCGCGCGGTTCGGCTCGACGTACGCCTGTGCTTCCACGTGCTTCGTCTCGACGGTGAACATCGAACCCTCCTTCAGTCGTCGTCTCAGGTAGCGGAGGATCAGCCGCCGGTCGCGCAGTTCGTCGACGAGCCCGTGCTCGAACTCCTCGAGCCGGGCGACGTTCCCGTCCGCGAGGAACGCGCGGATCTCGGCGATCGGCATCCCGGCCCTGCGCAGCAGCCGGATCGTGCTCGCCTGGCCGAGCTGCGCCCGCCGGTAGTAGCGGTAGCCCGAGTCGGGGTCGACGCGTGCGGGCGGGAGCAGGCCGTTCTCGTCGTAGAGGCGCAGTGCCTTCGGTGTCAGCCGTGACCACGAAGAGAACTGCCCGATCGGGATCAGATCCTCCATGACCGCGAGCATGCACCCTGCCCCAAGGGCAGAGTCAAGAGCCGTCTACAGGCACGCGCTCGAGCGACCAGATGACGACGTCGAGGCGGCGTGCGAAGTGGAGGAGCGGCTCGTCGTCAGGCAGCTCGAGCGGCCTCGGCGCCATCGTGTTCTCGGTAATCGAAGCGGCCGCCGGCTGCAGCGGCCAGGGTGCGTGGTGGACGTCGGCGCGGTAGAGGCGGCCGTCCGCGTACGTGTAGAGGCAGTAGCGCTCCGTCAGAAAGTGCTCGAGCGTCCCGGGCTCGGCCTGGAAGGCCGCGCCCGTCGGCCGATAGCGCAGCCGGAGCGTGCGGGCGAACGCGCCGGCCTCGGTGCGGACGCTCGAGTAGGCGATGGCGGTCGCCCCTGAGTGCGCGCTCATTCCCGCCCGGAAGTAGGGCAGCCGGTAGAGGCGCCGGGCGGCGGCCACCGCCAGCGCGCTGTCGGCATCGAGGCTGAAGAACCAGACTCCGGGCCGGTCGCCGTGCCGGACGTAGGTGCGGACATTCGTCTCGAGGAACGAGGACAGGCCCGGGACGGGGAGCGTGCCGCGCAGGCGCACGCCGGCGACCCGGAACGGGGTCACCCCCACCCATGCCTCCCCGTCGTGCGTGTCGATGTCGAGCTCCTCAGGGACCAGCCCGCGGAGCGCCGACGCGGGCACCCGCCAGTGCGCGAAGAGAAGGTCGCACCACGTCTGGCCCATCAGCCAGCGGCCCTCCGGCAGCGGCCAGGGGCGGTGATCGACCTGCTCGAGCGAGCCTGCCTGGCGCTGAGGTGCGCGGATCAGCTCGAGGACCATCGTCGCCGCCAGTATCTCCGGCGCGGGCCGCTCGGCAACCGCCGAGGTGTCAGCGCGTCAGAGGTTGCCGCGGAGCGCCTGCTCGCGCTCGATCGACTCGAAGAGCGCCTTGAAGTTGCCCTCGCCGAACGTGGTCGCGCCGTGGCGCTCGATCACCTCGAAGAAGACCGTCGGCCGGTCCTGCGCCGTCTTGGTGAAGATCTGCAACAGGTAGCCGTCGTCGTCGCGGTCGGCGAGGATGCGCAGCCGCTGGAGGTCGCCGTAGCTCTCCTGGATCTCGCCGACCCTGCCCTCGACGTCGTCGTAGTAGGCCTCGGGAGTGTCGAGGAAGATCACGCCGCGCTGCTTGAGCGCCGTCACGGTGCCGACGATGTCCTCGGTCTGCATCGCGATGTGCTGGACGCCGGGCCCGTGGTTGAACTCGAGGTACTCCTCGATCTGGCTCTTCCGCTTGCCCTCGGCCGGCTCGTTGATCGGGAACTTGATCTTCCCGCTGCCGTCCGACATCACCTTGGACATCAGCGCCGAGTACTCGGTCTGGATCTGGTCGTCGCCGAAGTGGACGATGTTCGTCATCCCGAAGACGCGCTCGTAGAACTCGACCCAGTGGTCCATGCGGCCGAGCTCGACGTTGCCGACCACGTGGTCGAGCGCCTTCAGACCGACGCCCACCCCCGGGGCCTGGCCGTTCTCGATCGTCGAGCGGTACCCGGGCAGGTACGGCCCGGCGTACTCGGCGCGGTTTACGAACGTGTGCACGACCTCGCCGTAGGTGGCGATGCTGGCGAGCTCGACGCGCCCGTACTCGTCGTCGGTCCACTGCGGCTCGGCGATCCCTCGCGCGCCGCGCTGGACGGCGGTCCGGTAGGCCTCGGTCGCGCTCGGCACCTGGAGGCCGATGTCCCTGGCCCCGTCGCCGTGGCGGCAGGCGAACTGCGTCACCTCGCTGTCTGCGCGCAGGCCGCTCGTGACCACGAAGCGGATGTCGCCCTGCTCGAGCACGTAGGAGGCCCGGTCGCGGACGCCCGTCTCGGGACCGGCGTAGGCGGTGCGCCGGAAGCCGAAGGCCTGCTCGTAGAAGAAGGCCGCCTGCTTGGCGTTGCCCACCCAGAACTCGACGTGGTCCCAGCCCTCGAGCGGCATGAAGTCGGTCGCCATGGACGGATGGTAACGCGCTCCGCGCCGCGATCTCACTCCGCGGCGCCCGGCACGGGCACCCGCCGCCGGCGTGCAAGCATGATCCCGGCGGCGATGAGCGCGCCGCCGGCCACCTCGACGGGGGTGAGCGACTCGGACAGGAGGATGACCGAGAAGACAACCGCCGCGAACGGCTGCAGGTTGGCGGCGAGCGTCGCCCGCGCGGGCCCGATCCGGTGCAGCGAGCGAAACCAGAGCACGTTCGTGATCACGAGCGGGCCGAGGACGGCGAAGGCGAAGAGCGCCCAGTTCCCCCAGCCGAGGTCGAGATCCTGGCCTGCCGTCTGCCGGCCGCCGAGGACGGCGAGCGCGGCTGCTGTCGCGACGAGCACCAGCGCGCTGACGCGATACGGCGTGTATCGCTCCATCAGCGGCGTGATCAGCACCGAGTAGCCCGCCCAGGTCACTGCGGTCACGACGGCGAACGCGTTGCCCCAGAGGTCGCCCGAGAGTTGGCCGCCGCCGCCGGTCGCCACCAGCGCAACGCCGGCGAAGGAGACGAGGGCGCCGGCCCAGAAACGCCCGCTCGGTCGCTCGAGGCCGGAGGCCACGGAGATCAGCGCGGCGAAGATCGGCGTGGCGCCGAAGATGAGCGCGACCGTGGACGCGGTGGTGCGGTCGAGCGCGTAGACGAAGCCGACCTGGTTCACCGTCAGCAGCACGATGGCGCCGGCGGCGAGCCCGGCACCCGCGCGGTCGATCCGCAGCGTGCCCTCGAGCAGGAGCGTCAGGGCAACGAAGATCAGCGCGGCAGCGCCGTAGCGCAGGGTCGAGTAGGCGAGCGGCTCGAGCCCCCCGCTCGTGAGCAGGTACCGGCTCACCGGCAGGTTCAGGCCCCAGAGCAGCACGACGACGAGCAGCATCAGCTCGACGCGGTCCGGGCGGCGCACGGCGCCGACCTTAGAGGCTCGACGTGAATTCACGGGTACCGGATGACGCCCTGGCACGGCGCGAGGCCGCCCCGTCGCCCTTGAACGGCTGACAGCCTGCCCTGCGGACGCCGCGACGCCCTCGCTGGCCCATGACGCCCCCGCGAGCCGCCATTTCACATCAAGCCTTCGGCAGGGTGCCGCCGCCACCGCTGTTACCCTCGGCTCGTGGCGGCGCGGAAGGAGGACATCGACGCCCTCGTCGGGCCGGCCACGCCGCACTTCGCCTACCAGATCCGCGCCCGCGTGCGCGAGCTGATCGACGGGTTGCCGGACGACGATCCCGTGCGCGCCTACGGCGAGGCGCAGATCTCGATGCTCGACCGCCTCGGGCACGCCTCGTCGACGGCACGCGACTCGTCGCGGGAGCCGCGCAGCCGCATCGGCTGGGACGAGCTGCCGAGCTCGGCGCCCGAGTACGACCCGCTGCCGCCCAGGCAGTGACGGCGCCCGCTGGCGCCGGCGGCGCGCACGCCGGTGCGACCGTCCTCGTCACCGGCGGCACGCGAGGGATCGGCAAGGCGATCGCGCTCCGCTTCGCAGAGGAGGGCGCGGCGCGCGTCGCGGTCGGCTACCTGCGGAACGACCGCGCGGCCGAGCAGGCCGCGGAGGAGATCCGCGCATACGGAGCAGAGCCGGTGCTCGTCCGCGGCAACGTCTCGTCGGAGCGTGTCCTCGCTCAGGTGGCCGAGCTGCCACCGCTCGACGTGCTCGTCCACAACGCCGCGACCGGCGTCATCCGGCCCGCGCTCGAGGCCGAGGACAAGCACTGGGACTGGACGATGACCGCCAACGCACGGGCGCTGCTCTCGCTGACGCGGACGGCCGCCCCGCGCATGCCGGCCGGCAGCTCCATCGTCGCCGTCTCGAGCCTCGGCTCGATCAGGGTGCTCTCCAACTACGTGCTCGTGGGCACGTCGAAGGCGGCGCTCGAGTCCCTCGTCCGCTACCTCGGCGTCGAGCTCGCTCCGCGCGGGATCCGCGTCAACGCCGTCTCCGGGGGCGTCGTCGAGACCGGCGCCCTCGATCACTTCCCGAACAAGGACGAGATGCTGGCGGCCGCCCACGCCCGCACGCCCGTCGGCCGCATGGTCGAGCCGGACGACATCGCGGGCGCCGTCCTCTTCCTCGCCTCCCCGGCCGCCGCCATGGTCTGCGGCCAGACGCTGATCGTCGACGGCGGCTACTCGCTGCTCGCCTGAGTCCCCGCGGCCGCGAGTGCCCGCGGGTGCGACGCGTCCCCGGCCCCGGCCCCGTCGCTCGGCGGTGCCAGCCCGTTCGCGGCCGGCGGCAGCCGGCGTTCGAGCTCGAGCGCGAGCAGCGCGGCGACGCCACAGGCGCCGACGAAGACGAAGAGGAGCGGGACGGCGAGGCCGGCTCCGAGGAAGACGCCCGCCACGGGCGCGCCGACGATGCGCGCCGACTGCCACGACGCCGCGTTGGCGGCGTTGTAGCGGCCGCGGAGCTCGTCGGGCGCCAGGTCGTTGACAATCGCCGGCACGGTCGGCGAGTGCAGCATCTCCCCGACGGCGATCAGCATCGCCGCCGCTACGAAGGCCGGGGCGGCGGCGCTGCCGAACGCGAGCTCGCCGGCCGCGATCGTCAGCCCCCAGGCCGCGGCCCAGAACGCCGCCTGCACCATCAGCCCCCTCGTGCGGCGCCGGCCCTTGAGCCAGCGGGTGACCGCGAACTGCCCGGCGACGATCGTGAAGGTGTTGGCGGCGAAGGCGATGCCGACGACCTTGGGGTCCTGGTCGGCGAAGAGGACGACGTACGCCGGGAACGCGGTATCGAGCTGCACGTGTCCGACGGCGACGAGCAGGGTGTTCAGCGACCACACGCGGGCGAAGACGCGGTCGCGCGCAACGGCGCGGTAGCCGCCCGCATCCTCGACCTCCCGGCGCACCGGGGCGCCGACGTCGCGGAGCAGCGCCATGATCGCCGCGAAGGCGGCAAACGAGAACGCGTCGAACAGGTAGAGCGCCTCGAACGTGCGCGCCTCGTCGAGGTCGACGATGAGTCCGCCCGCGAGCCCGCCCACCCCGAAGCCCGCGTTCAGCAGCGCGAACTGGACGGCGAACGCATCCGACCGCTGCGCCGGCGACACGATCGACGCCAGGGTCGGCTGCAGCCCGACCCAGGAGCTCGAGATGCCGACGCCGAGTAGCGCGATGGCGATGAACGCGTGCCAGGGCTCCCGCACCAGGATCAACCCGAGCGAGCCCAGCGACGCGATCGCGAGCATGCCGACGAGCACCCGCCGCGGGCCGAAGCGGTCGATCAGCGGGCCGGAGCCGAACGACGACGCGAGCGCGGCCACCGGCAGGGCCGTCATCGCGAGCGCGGCCGTCGCGAGGCCGATGCCGCGGATCTCGTGCAGGTACACGATCGTGAACGGCATGACGAAGCCCGTGCCGACCGCCGAGAGCATGCTCGCTCCGAGCACCTGCCAGGCTCTCCGCGGCAGGCTCGGAACCCACGACATGCGTCAAATCTAGGTGCCACTCGCCCTGGTGGCGCAGCATGAGGAGCGGGTGCCTATCCTCCAGGCGTGGGCATCGTCGTCAGCCTCCTGCTCGTTGGCGTGGGCGCCATCCTCATCTGGGCCGTCACGGGCGAGGCCGAGGGCATCGACGTCGACGCGGTTGGCGTCATCCTCATCGTCATCGGGATCATCTCCTTCGGCCTGACGCTGATCTTCTGGAGCAGCTGGTGGGGGCGCGGCGGCTTCCGCCGGGCGACGTACGTCGAGGGCGCGCCCGCCGCGCGGCGCACCTACGTCGAGGACGCGCCGCCGCAGCCGGTCGAGCGGCGCACGGTGGTCGAGGATGCGCCCGCGCGGCCCGTCGAGCGGCGCACGGTGGTCGAGGAGGAAGAGGTTCCTCCGCCCGGGCCGCCCCCGCCCCCTCCGTAGAGGGCTTAGCGCCCGTTACGGCCGGGCACGAGCCGGCCGAGCGTGTCGGCTGCGATGTAGCCGGCGATCTTCGGGTTCTCCTGCAGCCGCCGCAGCGAGTAGGCGTACCACTGGCGCCCGAACGGCACGTAGATGCGCAGGCGGTGCCCGTCGCGGACGAGCGTGTCGCCGAGGCCCGGACGGACGCCGAGCAGCATCTGGAACTCGTGTTCGTCCCGTGCCAGGCCGCGCGCGTGCAGGCGTGCCTGCGTCTCGCTCAGCAGCCAGTCGTCATGGGTGGCGATGCCGACGTACCCGCCGACGTCGAGGAGCGCACCCAAGATGCGCAGGAAGCTCTCGCGCACCTCCTGGTAGCCCTGGTAGGCGACGTCGGGCGGCTCGACGTAGATCCCCTTGCAGAGGCGGACGTTGAGGCCGAGATCGGCCAGGGTCGCGACGTCGTCGAGCGAGCGCCTCAGCGCCGCCTGCAGCACGATGCCGACGTTGTCGTGCCCCGCCTCCCGCAGCTCGCGGTAGATGCGCAGCGTGTCGTCGGTCGTCGAGGAGTCCTCCATGTCGACCCGGACGAAGTTGCCGCTCTCGCCGGCGCGGCGCACCACGCGCTCGAGGTTGTCGCGACAGAGGCCGTAATCGAGCTTGAGCCCGAGCGCGGTCAGCTTGACGCTGACGTTGGAGCCCAGCCCCTGCTGCTCGATGGTGTCGAACACGTCCTCGTAGGTCGCCTCGATCTCCCGCGCCTCGCCGGCGCTCGTGATCTCCTCGCCGAGGACGTCGATGGTGGCGAGCTTGCCGGCCGCGTTCAGGGTCTTCACGACCTCGCAGGCGTCCTCGAGCTCGGTGCCGGCGATGTACCGCGAGGAGATCCGCCGCACCACGGGCTTCGGCACCGCCGGCAGCAGATGGACGAGCGCCCGGTCGAGAACGGTCACGCGGCGAGGATTCTAGGAGGGTTTGGCTCCGGCCCGGAGCGGTGGGCAGGCCGCGACCGTCAGAATGGCCGGGTCGGCGAGAGGAGGACGGTGGAAGGCGGATTCGGATTTCCGTTCGGGGGCGACCCCGAGGAGCTCATGCGCAACCTGCAGGAGTTCGCCGCCAGGCAGGCGGAGTCGGTTCAAGAGGCCCAGCGGGAGCAGTTCGCGACGCTCACCCTCAACACCGCCGTCGAGCTCACGTGCGGCGGCGCTGAGCCAGGTGAACGCCACCGGCAGCCCCGAGGAGCAGGCCATTGCGCTCCGAGACGCGATGCGCGTGCTCTTCCCCGAGGCGGTGGCGCTCGTGAGCGCCGCGCGCCAGGGCTTCATGCGCTGAGGGCCAGGTCAGCCGTCGAGCGGGGCGCGGTAGGCCGCTTCCACGTCGGCGACGAACGCCTGTACGGCCTCCCCTGACCGCGTCATCGCCTGCGTGAACGGCGACCCGGTGCCGTCCCCGAGCGCTGCCTCGAGCCGGCGGGTCGCCGCCCCGATCCGATCGAGCCGCGCCGCGCTCGCGACCTGGGGCGGCGCGCCGATCACATTCTGCAGCGCGGCAACCGCCTCCTCGGCCTCGTGCGATCCCCGGCGGGTCCTCGGTCAGCCGCAGCGCGACCAGCTGGGCGCGCAGGTCGTCGAGGTCGCCCCCGGCCGCGTTCTCCTCTGCGAGCTCGCACAGTGCGGCGAGAGACGCCGTCTCCCGCACCCTGGTCCGGTCGGTCACCGCCCTGCCACCGTCGTCGGTGACCAGCCAGGTGCGGCGTCCAGCTCGCATCCGAGAAGGCACAGAGGTAGACCCGCGTGCCCTGCGCGGCCTCCACGGGCACGACTCCCGCCAGCGCCTCGCCGTCGGCCGCGAGCGGCGCGGCCTCGCCTGCCACCTGCTCCAGCTCCTCGGCGAGACCCACGGCGGGCCGAGCATAGACTCCGTCCGTGGCCGGGGCCGTCTCCCCGCCGAACGGGCGCCGCCCGACGGCTGTTCGCGCCGATCGGCCCGACCTACGACCGCTACGCGCGGCTGCTCTCGTTCGGCCAGGACCCGCGCTGGCGCTCCTTCCTCGTCTCCCGCGTCGAGGCGGGCCCGGACGCGCGCGTGCTCGACGTCGCGACCGGGACGGCTGCCGTGGCCGATCGCCCTGGCGCGCCGGCACGGCTGCCGCGTCGTCGGGCTCGACCAGAGCGAAGGGATGCTCGCAGCGGGCCGCGTGCGCGTCGAGGCGGCCGGCCTGGCGGACCGCATCGAGCTGGTCGAGGGGCGTGCGGAGTCGCTGCCCTTCGAGGACGCCTCCTTCGACGCCCTGACGTTCACGTACCTGCTCCGCTACGTCGACGATCCTGCCGCGACGCTCGCGCGAGCTGGCGCGCGTCGTGCGTCCCGGCGGGGTCGTCGCCTCGCTCGAGTTCGGCGTTCCCGCGCAGCCGTGGCGGCTGCCGTGGGAGCTCTGGGTTCGCGCCGGTCTGCCGGTGGCCGGCCGGCTGATCTCGCGCGGGCTGGGCTGACGTCGGCGCCTTCCTCGGGCCGAGCATCCGCGACTTCGCCGAGCGCTACCCTGCGGCGGAGCTGGAGCGGTTGTGGCGGCGCGCAGGGGTCGAGCGCGTCGAGCGTCGCGGGCTCAGCCTCGGCGGAGGTGTGGTGATGTGGGGGCGCCGGGCGTGAGCGAGGCCGGCGAGCACGGCCGGCGTTCTATGCGCTGGAGCGGGGTGGCTGGCGCGACTACGTGACGCTCCTGCACGCCCCCTACACGCTCTGGCACCTCTCCTACGTCGCGCTCGGCGCGGGGCTCGCGCGCCGGCTTCAGCTGGGGGCGGCTCGGCGTCGCGCTCCTCGCCTTCGCGCTCGCGCTCGGCGTCGGTGCGCATGCGCTCGACGAGCTGAACGGGCGGCCACTGCGAACGCGTATCCCGGACGCCGTGCTCTGGGCGCTCGCAGCTGCGTCGATCGTGGCCGCGGCTGGCGATCGGAGTCGCCAGCGCGCTCGCCTGGACGCTCTGGCTGCTGCCGTTCGTGGCGGCAGGAGGCTTCCTCGTCGTCGCGTACAACCTCGAGCTCTTCGGCGGCGCGTTCCACTCCGACCTCTGGTTCGGCCTGGCCTGGGGTGCACTGCCGCTGCTGGCCGCGTACCTCGTCACGGCGGAGCGGCTCGACGCCGCCGCGGTCGTCGCCGCGCTGGCGCGCCACCGTGCTCAGTCTCGCCCAGCGCGAGCTCTCCACGCGCGTCCGCGACGTGCGGCGCCGAGCACGCGCGGTGTCCGGTGCCGTCGAGTGGGAGGACGGAACCGTCGAGACCCTGACGGCAGCCTCGCTCACCGCTTCGCCCGAGCGCGCGCTGAAGCTGCTCACCGTTGCGGTCGTCACGCTGGCGGTCGCAGTCCTTCTGACCCACGTCTGACGCGCATTACGCTGTCCGGGTGAGCCTCGAGGACGCGTTCGCGCTGGTCTTCGCCTTCTCGGTGCCGCTGGCCGCGGCGGCGCTCGCGGCCGCGCTGCTGGAGCGGGTCCGGGCGAAGCGGCTCGCTCTGGCCGCTGCGCCGGTCGGCGTTGCGGCGGCCGCTGCCTGGGTCGTCCTGGCGTTCGAGCCAAGCGTGGCGCTCGCCGTGTCGGCCACGGGGCTCACGCTCGCCGCGGCCACCGTCCTGGGCGCGGCGGCGCTGCGCAACGCCGTGGCGGGCTCGAGAGAGCTCGACGCCCGGGCCGAGGCGGCACGCGCCGAGCTCGAGCAGGTCGTCCAGCGGGAGACCGCCACCAGGGCGGCCGAGCTCGAGCGCACGCTTGCACGCGCGCGAGCCGAATCGCTCTCGGCGCTGCTCGACGAGGAGCGCCGAGTGGCAGAGGAGCGTCGGGCGGCGCTGGCGGCGCGCGAGCGCCAGATCGACGGCGAGCTCGCCGAGCGGCTCGCTGCCGTGCAACGGCGGGTCGCCGAGCGGCTCGCCGCCTGGTCGGCCGACCTCGAGCGCGCGCAGGAGCGGCTCGCGTCGCAGGTCGCACACGTCTCCGCGCGCCAGGAGGAGCTGCTCGAGGGCGCGGAGAGCAGGCTCGGCAAGGAGGTTCAGCGGCTCGAGGCCGGCGGGGAGGAGCAGCGGCAGCTGGTCGCCCGGCTGCGGGTGGAGCTCCTTCAGTCCGCCCGCGACGCGGTCAGCGAGGCACAGGCCGAGCTGGATGCCCACGGCCTGGAGCGGAAGCGGGCGCTGCAGGAGGTCGAGGAGCGCATGCGCCAGCGCGAGCGGGAGCTGAGCGAGCGGATCGAGCGCGAGGCGCTGGAGGCGGCGCGGCGGATCCAGACCACCCTCGCCGACGTCGAGCGGCGCCAGGTGGAGCAGCTGCAGCGGAGCGTCGACCGGGCCGCGGAGCGCTACGCGGACGCTGCGAGCCAGCAGTTCGAGGAGTCGTCCAAGAACGCGCGCGAGCAGGCGGCCAAGCGGCTCGGCCGCGAGCTCGACCGCGCCGTCGAGATGTTCGCGCGGGACTCGCAGGCGGCGCTGGCCGAGCGGCTGGCGGAGCTGGGCGACGCGGGCGCGCGGCGACTCGAGTCGCGTCTCTCCGCCGTCGCCGACAACCTCGAGCGCCAGCGCGAGGAGTTCCTGCGCTCGCTCGAGCATCGCCTCGAGGAGGCCGAGCGCGACGTGCGCGAGCGCACGCGCACGGCGATCCGGGAGGGCGAGGCCCACCGGGCCGCGCTCGAGTCCCGGCTCGCCGAGCTCACGCGCCGTATCGACGACGCGTTAGCGAGCGTCGAGCGCCGGACGGCCGCCATCGGGCGGGATTAAAGCCGCCGAAAGTCCGCTTGCCCTTCGCGCTGCGCATGACGACTTTCGGCGGTGTAGACCGAACAGCGAACGCCTGAACAGACGCGACTTCGCGCGGTGTGGCTCCGCCGGGCAGCCCGGCTTCGCCGCCGAAAGTCCGCTCGCGCTTCGCGCTCACATGACGACTTTCGGCGGTGAGACCGAACGCGAACGGCCTGATAGACGCGACGTTCGCGCGGTGTGGCTGCGCCGGGGCAAGCCCGGCTCCGCCGGTGAACGGCTAGAGAAGGATCTTTTCGGCTACTTCGAAGGGGCAGCCGTCGCGGACGAGCGCGACCGCTTCATGGAGGTCGGCTTCGCTCCAGGCGATTCGCTCGGCCACGTCCAGCGGGTAGCCGGCCTCGATCAGCACGTGCAGGCGCCAGCCGGTCACCTTGGCGGGCTCGGCGTCCCTCGGCTCGAGCGTGAAGGTTGGGTCCGCCATGTGCGGCCCTTTCGCGGCGGCAGGCGGAAACCCTCCCGCCCTCCCCGCTGACGACCGGGCAGCCACGGCGCTCTACCTCAGCAGGGCTGCGTCAAATATCAGCGACGACTTCATCCCTCGGTACCACGCCCGCATCCGCCGGCTCCTGAAACGCGAGCACAACGTCCAACGCGCGCAAGGAGGCGGCACGCGGGGGAACCCAGGTAACCCCATCCCCATGGTTCGCCGTGTGCGCGAGCGCAGCGAAGCGGTTCAGGCATTCTGCTTTCGTGAGCGGGAAGGTCGAGGCGCTGCAGTACGGCGACCGCAAGGTGTACGCGGTGTCCGCCTTCAACCGCGGCGTCGCCGACTGGCTGTCGCGGCTGCCGAGCGTCTGGGTCGAGGGCGAGCTGACGGAGCTTCGCCGCCAGGAGCGCTGGCAGACGGTCTTCTTCACGCTCAAGGATCCAGCCGACGGCTCGTGCCTGTCGGCGACGATGGGCCGCGGCCGCTTCGATGCGCTGCGGCTCGACCTCCGTGACGGCGAGCGCGTCCACGTGTACGGCCGTCCCGAGCTCTTCGAGGCTCGCGGCGACCTCCGCTTCCGGGCGCTCACGATCGAGCGGTTCGGTCTCGGCGAGCACCTCGCGCGGCTCGAGCGGCTGAAGGCGACGCTGGCAGCCGAGGGGCTGTTCGCGGCGGAGCGCAAGCGCGCCCTGCCGCGCTTCGCGCGGCGGATCGGCCTGGTCACCGGCAACGACGCAGCCGCCAAGCGCGACGTCATCACCTCGATCACGACCCGGTTCCCGCCGGCCCGGATCCTCGTCGCCGAGACGTACGTGCAGGGGCCGCGCGCAGCTCCCGCGATCGTGGCCGTCCTCGAGCAGGTGGCCGCCGAGCCCGAGGTCGACGTCATCGTCCTCGCCCGCGGCGGGGGCGGCTTCGAAGACCTGCTTCCCTTCAGCGACGAACGGCTCGTACGGGCGATCGCCGCCTGCCCCGTCCCGGTCGTCTCGGCGGTCGGCCACGAGCAGGACACGCCGCTCACCGACCTCGTGGCCGACGCGCGCGCGTCCACGCCGAGCGCCGCGGCGCGGCTGGTCGTGCCCGACCTCGACGAGCTCCTACAGCGGCTCGACCGCGCGCGTGCCGGGCTGGCACGGGCGACGCAGACCCGCGTCGTGCGCGACCGGGAGCGCGCCGAGCGTGCGCGCCTGGCGCTCCACCGGGCGACCATCCAGCGCTCACGGGAGAGCAGGGTGCGTGTCGAGCAGGCCCACGAGCGCCTGCGGCGGGCGCCGCTCCTCGACCTGGAGCGGAGGCGCGCCAGGCTCGAGCAGTCGGCCGGAAGGCTGCGGGCGCTCTCGCCGCGCGCGACGCTGGCGCGCGGCTACGCCGTGGTTCGCTCCGAGGGCAGGCTGGTCCAGGAGGCCGCCTCGCTTCAGCCGGGCGATGCCGTCGACGTCGAGCTCGCCGTCGGCGCCTTCGGAGCGAGGGTGGAGGACGTCAGCCCGTGACCGAGGCGTCAGAGCCCACCTTCGAGGAGGCGCAGCGAGAGCTGGACGCGATCGTCCAGAGGCTCGAGGCTGGCGAGGTGCCGCTCGACCAGGCGCTGCAGCTGTGGGAGCGGGGCGAGGAGCTGTATCGCACGTGTGTCGCCAAGCTCGACGCCGCTCAGGGGCGGATCGACGAGCTCGTCCGCCGGGCGGAGTCCGCGGAAACGGGTGGCACCTCGGCCGAATCTGCATAGAATCCCGGCCCGTGGCACCCGTCGAGCTGCTCAAGCGCGTTCCGCTCTTCTCCGGTCTCGACCAGAAGGAGCTCGACATGTTGTCGAAGTCCTTCAAGGAGCGCCGCTTCGACCCGGGCTACACGATCGCGCAGGAGGGCTCCGGCGGAGTCGGCTTCTTCGTCATCGCCGAGGGTGAGGCAGCCGTGAGCGTCCACGGTGAAGAGGTCGGGACGCTGCGCAGCGGCGATTCCTTCGGCGAGGTCGCGCTGATCGACGACGGCGCTCGCACGGCCTCTGTGACGGCCACGAGCGACCTGCTCTGCTACGGGCTCACGTCCTGGGAGTTCCGGCCGCTCGTCGAGAGCAACGGAGAGATCGCCTGGAAGCTCCTGCAGACGCTCGCCAAGCGCCTGCGCGCTGCCGAAGACCGTACGACCTAGACCCCTTACTAGCGGAGCTCGCGCGCCAGCGTCGAGCCCAGCTCCTCGAGGTCAGCCGCCGCTCGCTGCGGATCGCCGCTGAGCTCGCGAACGTCCACGCCCGCCCGCTCGGTGCGGACGCGGCCGCCGAAGAGCACGCAGTGCACGCCGGTCGTGCGACAGACAGCGAGCACTGCGGCCGGTGCCTTCCCCTCCCAGGTCGTCGCATCGACCGTCCCCTCACCCGTGATCGCGAGCGCGGCGCCGGCGATCCGCTCCTCGAAGTGCACCAGCTCGAGCACGAGCGAGGCACCCTCGACGAGCTCGGCGCCGAGCAGCGCCAGGGCGGCACCAACGCCGCCGGCCGCACCTGCCCCCGGCAGGTGAGCAACCGCGGCGAGCCGGTCCAGTCGCCGGTCGAACTCGGCGACGTCTGCCGGTGTCGCGCCCTTCTGCGGGCCGTACAGCCGTGCGGCGGCGGCCAGCGGCGTGCGGACGTCGCAGGCGACGCGGGTCGGCGCCGGCAGCCGGTCGAGCAGCTCGAGCAGCCCTGCGCCCGCCTCCAGCGTCGCCGTGCCCCCGAGGCCCACGAGCAGGCGGGTCGCGCCTGCCTCGACCGCCGCGAGCATGAGCTCGGCGACTCCGCGGCTCGTCGTCTCCAGGGGGCGTCGCTCCCCGGGCGGGACCAGCCCGAGCCCGATCGCCTGCGCCGCCTCGATCACGGCCGTCCCGTCGTCCAGCAGGAGCCAGGATGCCGCGACCATCTCGCCTCGGGGCCCGCTCACCTCGGCGGCCTGACGGATGCCGCCGAGGGCGGTCGCCACGACGTCCAACGTCCCCTCTCCGCCGTCGGCCACGGGGACCTCGGCGCACTCGACCCCGGCTGAGACGCAGCCCCGGCGAATCGCGGCGGCGGCTGCGGCCGCGGTGAGGACGCCCTTCAGGCTGCCCGGCGCGGCGACGACCCGCGGGGCCACCGCTTCCTACGAGCGGCTCGCCCCGACGGGCTCGCGCTCGTGCTCGGCGGCGTCTTCTTCCAGCTCGTCCTCGAGCTCCTCCTCGGTCTCCGCCTCCATCGTTCGCAGGGTGGCGATCGAGAGCCCCTCGCGCGCGAGGAAGATCAGGCCGACGCCGATGCCGACGGACATCTCGAGCGCCTGCAGGCCGATGCCGAACGCGAAGCCGCGCGCGTAGGGCACGCCGTACGAGACGAGCGGGATCGCGACCGCTGCCTGGAGCAGACCGAAGTTGCCCGGCCAGAGCGGGAAGATCGTCGCCACGTTCATCAGCAGCAGCACGAGCGCGGCCGCGGGCATCGGCTCGTCGATGTCGAACGCGCGCATCGCGACGTAGACCGCGAGCAGCTGGAACAGCCAGCCGAGCGTCTGCAGCGTGATCGCGAGCGCGAGCCTGAGCGGTGCGCGCATGACCTCGAGGCCGCGCCGTGCCATGGCCAGCAGCCGACGCGCGGTACTGAGCTCCTCGACGGGCACCCGGCTGCGCCAGCGCCCGCCGACGAGCGCGAAGACGAAGAGCACGACGCCGATGCCGGCGACGATCGCCAGGCTCGTGATCGCCCAGTGCGGGATCTTGGCCGTCGACAGCACGTAGGCGGTCAGGAGCAGCGCCGGGACCAGGTCGAACACGCGGTGCGCGAAGACGGTGCCGAGCAGCGTGGGCGTGGCGCCCGTGCCGCGCTGCATGTGCCGGGTGAGCACCGCGACGCGTGCGAGCTCACCGATCCGTCCGGGGAGCACGGCGTTGGCGAGCAGGCCGATCGCAAACGCCGAGAAGGTCTGGTGGAACGGGGGCCGCTGGTCGGGAAGGGCCTGCTCGACGACCGTCTGCCAGGCGTAGGCCCGCGACGGCGACCGAGGCGAGGTTGAGGCCGATCGCCGCCAGGATCCAGCTCCACTCGACGAGGCGGAACGTGTCGCCGACGAGCGCCCAGTCCGGCCCGCGCCACCAGAGCACGGCCACGACGGCGCCGAGCATCGGCACGACGACGCCGGCCCGGAACCAGGGCGAGTGCAGCAGGCGCTGCAGGCGCTTCATGCCGCGACGGGCTCCCGCGCACGGCCGAGGGCCTGCTCGTAGACGTCCAGCAGGCGCCGAGCGATGCCGTCCCAGCTGTAGCGCTCCTCGGCGAGGACGCGGGCGGCGGCGCCGAGGGAGCGGCGCCGATCCTCGTCTGCCAGGAGGGCCGCGACGCCGTCGGCCAGCGCGCGCGGATCGTCCGGCGGGACGCGTCAGGCCCACGTCGCCCGTCATCACCGCCCGGTAGCCGTCGATGTCCGACGCCACCACCGGTGTCGCGCAGGCGAAAGCTCGAGTGAGCACCATGCCGAAGCTTTCCCCGCCGAGCGACGGGGCGACCATCGCCTTCGCGCCCAGCAGCTCGGCGGTCAGCTCGTCCTGCGAGAGGAACCCCCGCACGTCGATGGCGTCGGCCGGGACGCGCTCGCGCGCGAGCAGTAGCCGGACGGCGAGCGGGTCGGCGCCGACGACGCTCAGCCGAGCACCCGTGCGCTCCCGGATCTGCGGCCACGCACGCAGCAGGACGGCGAGCCCCTTGCGCGGCTCCTGGCGGCCGACGAACACGACGCGGTGCTCGCGGTCCCCAGGATCGGCCCGGGGCGGCACCAGGACGCCGTTCGGGATGATCTCGTAGTCACCGGGCAGGTACTGCCGCGCTGACGCGCGTGCGGCCTCGGAGACGGCGATGCGCCGGTCGATCCGCTGGAGTAGGAAGCCCCAAACGGGCGTGGCGAGCCGGGTCCAGCCGAGCTCGCCGCACGCGTGGAAGGTGGCGACGACGGGGCAGCGCGCCAGCGCCAGCGCGGCGACCGCGATCGCCGGGCGTCAGCGGCTCGTGGACGTGCAGGAGGTCGAACCGCTCGCGGGCGAGCGCGCGCGCAACGCGGGCCGGCGTCCGCGGACTGAGCACGATGTTGGGCAGCGAGCCGTTCGCCGGGACGATCACCGAGCGTCCCACGGGGATCACGTCCGGCGGTGCGCTGCCGTGGCGGCCGAGCCGCGGATGGAGTGCCCGGGTGAAGCTCCCCGGCGGGTCGTTGCCCATGATCGTGCGCGTCTCTACGCCGAGCGCGCGCAGCGCGTCCGCCTGCAGCTCCGCATGCTCCACGACCGCGCCCCAGAACGACCACGAGTACGGGACCACGATCCCGACTTTCATCGCCTGAACACTACGGGCATCTCTGGCGCACGTCCGGGCGTCGCGTCGGGTCGCTGGCCCTCGACTTTGTGGCTTCCAGGCACGAGTCCGGCGCGCTGACGCCGCGTAGACTTCCCGGATGGGCGAAGGCCTGGCCGAGCTGCACACCCACCTGGGCGGCTCGGTCTCGTCCGACATCCTCTGGAGCCTGGCGCACGAGCAGGGCATCGCGCTGCCGGTGAAGGACTACTGGGAGTTCGACCGGCTCGTCACGGTGTCGGACCCCCGGGGCGTGCCCGACCTCGACGCGCTGAACGCCATCTACGAGTGGACCGAGCTGATCCAGTCGAGCCCGCTCGCGGTCGAGCGCTCGGTGCACGCGGCCATCGGCGGCGCCTACCGCTCGCAGGGGATCACCACGCTCGAGCTGCGTTTCAACCCGATGAAGCGAAACCGCGGCGGAGAGCGTGACCTCGATCACATCATCATGGCGGCCACGCGCGGGCTCGACCGCGCGAGCCTCGAGTACCCGAACGTGCGTGCGGGGCTGATCCTGATGATGGACCGGACGTTCTCCGACCGGCAGAACGCGATCATCGTCGAGAAGGCGATCCGCTACGCCTCGCGTGGCATCGTCGGCGTCGACATCGCCGGGCCTCGCCCCGGAGGCGAGCGCTACCCGTACCGCGACGCTGGCGCCGCTCGTCGAGGAGGCGCGCGAGGCCGGGCTCGGCGTCACCATCCACGTGGGCGAGGAGGGCGGCGAGCGCGGGATCGAGGAGATCGGCGAGGTGCTCGAGTTCCTGCGGCCGGAGCGGATCGGGCACGGCATCCTCGCCGCGCGCGACCCGGAGCTGCTGGCCGCCCTCCGCGACCAGGGCACCGTGCTCGAGATCTGCCCGACCTCGAACCTGCTCACGAAGGCGTTCGCCGGCGAGGACGAGCTGCGCGAGACGATTCGGGCCTTCGCCGACGGCGGCGTCGCCTTCACCATCGCGACGGACGGGCCCGAGATGATGCGGACGCACCTCCGCGACGAGCTCGAGCTGCTGCTCCGCATCGGCGCCCTCGACGAGGAGGAGCTCGACGAGGCGAACCGTCGCGGCCACGAGGCGGCCTTCGTCGCTCGCGCGACGGTCGCCGCGCGTCAGTGACGCTTGTCGTCAGTGACGCTTGTCGTCACTGAGGGGTCAGTCCCCTCCGGCGACGGGTGAACCGTCGCCTCCGGGGACAGACCCGCTACGCGAGCCCGGGCGCCTCGTCGGCGGCCTCGACCGGCGCCGGCCTGCGGCCGTGCGCGAGCCACCAGTTGACCTCGGCGCCCAGCACGATCACGTTCGCCATCACGTAGAGCCAGATGAGCAGGATCGGCAGGCCGCCGAACGTCTGCAGCGCGATCACGCCGCGCGTCAGCCAGAGATACACCGGGAGCGCCTGGAAGGTGATCTGCAGGAGCACGGTGGCCATGAGAGCGCCGGGCAGGACGTCCCGGATCCTCAGCTTCACGTTCGTGAGCAGCACGTAGATCGCGAGCAGGAAGACGAGCAGCGCGGCGGAGGACGCGAGCACGCTGAGCAGGTACGCGACGAGGCGGTTGCCGGCCACGTCGCCGGCGTGGCGCGTCAGCAGCCGGAAGCCGACGGTGCCCAGCACCAGGCCCACGAACAGCACCATCAGCGAGCCGAAGAGCACCACGAAGGCCATCGCCTTGCCGTGGAGGAACCCACGGTTGGGCCGCCCATAGACGATGTTGAACGCAGACTCGAGCACCGAGAAAAGCGAGAGCGACGACCACAGGAGCAGGGCGCCGCCGAGCAGGCCGAGGGTGGTTGCGTTGTCCTGGATCGCCCGCACGGCCCGCACGATCTGGTCGATCGAGCGGCTGGGGAAGACGCTACGCAGCTCGGTGACGAGGTAGCTCCCCTCGTCGGCGCGCCCGGCGAGGCCGAAAAGCGCCAGCGCCAGGAAGATCAGCGGCAGCAGCGAGAGCAGCGCGAAGTAGGCGATCATCGCCGCGATGTGCGGTCCGCGGTCGCGGAAGAACTTCGCGAAGGGGCCGGTCATGCGGGGAGTATTCCCCGGCCGGCGCAACCGCCCTGCGCGCGGGGCGGCGCGCTAGCGTCCCGGCCATGGACGGGGAGAGGTCGCTCGCAGCAGCGCTCGCCGAACGCGCGTACCTCGAAGGCGACTTCGTGCTCCGCTCGGGACGGCGCTCCCGCTACTACCTCGACAAGTACCGCTTCGAGACCGATCCGGCGCTGCTCGGCCCGCTGGGCGAGCGATTGGCGGCCGCCGTGGCCGAGCACGAGCCGGAGGCGACGCTGCTCGCGGGGCCCGAGCTCGGTGCCGTCGCGCTTGCCGCAGCCGCCTCGCTGGCGTCCGGGCTCCCGTTCCTGATCGTGCGCAAGGAGGCGAAGGAGTACGGCACCGCGCAGCAGCTCGAGGGGGTCTTCGAGCCGGGCGAACGGGTCTGCCTGATCGAGGACGTGGTCACATCCGGCGGGGCCGCACTCGAGGCCGTGGGGGTGCTGCGGGCGGCCGGACTGGTCTGCGAGACGGTCGTCTGCGTCGTCGACCGGGAGGAGGGCGGAGCCGCCGCATTCGCCGCTCACGGCGCCCGTCTGCGGCCCGTCTTTACCGCCGCGACGCTCCTCGAGGCACGAAAAACCGCCGCAAACCCGCATGGTTAGGCGAAAAGCGGCGCGCTGCGTTAGGCTGCCTCCCTCTGTGATCTCTCAGCAACGGGAGGAAAGCCTGTGACGAAGCAGGAGTTTGTGGATCAGGTTGCGAGTAAGAGCGGCCTCAACAGACGGGATGCGGCCAAGGCCGTCGACGCGTTCCTCGCCAGTGTCACCGAGACGCTGAAGCAGGGTGATTCCGTGTCCTTCACGGGGTTCGGGAAGTTCTCGACCGCCCATCGGGCGGCGCGAGAAGGGGTCAACCCCCGCAATCCCAGCCAGAAGGTCCACATTCCCGCAGCGACCGTTCCGCGGTTCCAGGCGGGCAGCACCCTCAAGCAGGCGCTGAAAGGCTAGAAAGCTTCGGGGACGGGGGGACCTGGCGTCCCCCCGTCCATCCCTCTTCGCCGCGCCTCGCGCCTCATCCAGGTCCGGCTCTAAGCTCCGGGCGCATGACCCAGGAGGTCGCAGCCGACCCCGCAGCCGCCGTGACAGCGTTCGCCGACCGGCTGGCGGAGGCGGTGGAGCGTAAGCGCTCGCAGCTCGTCGTCGGGCTCGACCCGCGCGTCGACCTGCTGCCGATCGAGCTGCGCGGGCCGACTGCAGCCGGTGACGCTGCTGCGGAGGCGGTCGTCCGCTTCTGCCGGGCGATCGTCGACGCGGTCGCCCCGTACACCGTCGCGGTCAAGCCGCAGCTCGCGTTCTTCGAGGCGCTCGGCGCAGCCGGCTTCCGTGCGTTCGAGGAGGTCTGCGCCTATGCCCGCACCGCCGGCCTCCTGGTCATCGCCGACGCCAAGCGCGGTGACATCGCGTCCACGGCCCGCGCGTACGCCCAGGCCTACCTCGAGGCCGAGGACGGACGTGAGCCGCTCGCAGATGCGATCACGATCAGCCCCTACCTCGGCCGCGACTCGCTCGAGCCGTTCGTGGCCGCCTGCCGCCGCAGCGGCGCCGGCGTCTTCTGTCTGGTGAAGACGTCGAACGCCGGCAGCGCCGACGTCCAGGACGTGACGCTCTCCGATGGTCGTCCGCTCTGGCACCTGGTGGCGGCGCTCGTGGCCGAGCTCGGCCAGGAGGTGGTCGGCGAGCGCGGGCTGTCCAGCATCGGCGCCGTCGTGGGGGCCACGCACCCGCGTGCCGTCGGCGAGGCACGTCGGCTGATGCCGCAGGCGGTGCTGCTCCTGCCCGGACTGGGAGCGCAGGGGGCGACGCCCGCGGACGTGGCGCGCGCGTTCACGAGCGGCCCGGCCAGCGCGCTCGTCTCGGCGTCCCGTTCGGTGATCTACGCCGCGCGGCAGGGCGACTCCGACTGGCGCGGCGCAGCCGCCGCCGAGGCGGCCCGCCTGCAGGCGGAGGTCTGGGCGACCTCGGGCTGGTAGCCCGTGCGCCGACGCGCCGGACTGTGGCTCGCCCGCGTGGCGGCGCCCGCGGCCCTGCTGCTCGCTGCGACCGTCGCGATCCTGCTCGTCCGCGACGGGTTGCACGCAGACGACGAGCCGGAGCCCCCGGCTGCCGTCCGGACGACAACGGCCGCGACGACGACGACGACGCGCACGGCGGCTACCACGACCCGGCCGCAGCCGGCGGCCCGCTACCACGTGATCGAGCCCGGCGACACCCTGCTCGTGATCTCGGAGCGCTTCGACACGACGGTCACCGCGCTCCTTCGCCTCAACCCGGGCGTCGACCCGACCAACCTCGTCGTCGGCCGCCGGATCAGGGTCGCTTGACGCCGCTACGCTTGCCCCCGTGCGGCAGGAAGCTCGCTTCAGCACTGCACGCACCGCCGGGCCGGTCCGCCGGCGCGACGCCGTCGGCAAGCGCGCAGTCCGCCTGCTCGCCGTGCTCGCGCTGCTCGTTCTCGCGGCCCCGGCGGTCGCCGCCCCGCCTACGGTGGAGGCACGCGCCTACCAGGTAGCGAGCGGCGCGACCGGCGAGACGCTCGCCGCCCGGAACGCGCGGCAGCGGCTGCCGATGGCGAGCATCACCAAGCTGATGACCGTCCTGCTCGCCCTCGAGCGGGCAAAGCTCGACGAGACCGTCACCGTCCCCCGCGCGAGCACGACCGCGGGCGGCTCCTCCGTCTACCTCCAGGCCGGTGAACGGCTCACGGTCCGTGATCTCGTCGAGGCGTCGCTGATCCAGAGCGCCAACGACGCCGCTGTCGCGCTTGCTGCCCACGTCGGCAAGGGGGACGTCGGTCGCTTCGTGAAGCTGATGAACCGGCGTGCGCGCGAGCTGAAGCTGGTCGACACGCGGTTCGTGCGCCCCGACGGCCTCGATGCGCCGGGGCACGTCTCAACCGCACGCGATGTGACGCGCCTGGCGCGCATCGTCATGAACCGGCCCTTCGTGCGCCGCACGGTGGTGCTGCGCTCCGGTGAGATCACCGGCGGCCGGCGGCTCGCGACCTGGAACGACCTGCTCGCGAGCTTTCCCGGCCTCGTCGGCGTGAAGACCGGCCACACGGCACGCGCCGGCTGGTGCCAGGTGGGGGCTGCCCGCGGCGACGGCATCACGGTCTACGCGACCGTGCTCGGCAGCCCGACCCGCGCGCAGCGAAACGCCGACCTCGCCGCCCTGCTCAAGTGGGGCCTCTCGCGCTACCGCGCGGCGGTGGTCGTCGACTCCCACCGCGTGTACGCGACCGCCGCGGCGCCCTTCGACCGCGGGCCGGTCGCGCTGGTCGCGCCGCGCACCGTCCGGCGGGCGGTCCGCATCGGCCGGCCGCTGCGCGAGCAGGTCGTCGTGCCCACCGTGGTGTCGCTGCCGGTGCAGCGCGGGGAGGAGCTCGGCGAGGTGCGCGTCTACGACGGCGCGCGGCTGGTCGCCCGCGCTCCGCTCGTCGCGGCGACGTCGGTCGACTCGCCCGGCGTCTCCGCGCGCGCCGGCTGGTACGCGTCGCGCGTCCGCGACACGGTCACGGGGTGGTTCACGTGATCGTGACCGTGACCCTGAACGCCGCCCTCGACCGGACGCTGACGGTGCCCAACCTGCAGCTCGGCCACCGGCACCGGGCGAGCTCGACGCTGACGCTTGCGGGCGGCAAGGGCATCAATGTCGCCCGCGCGCTCAAGAGCCTCGGCGTGCCCGTGGTCGCGACCGGGCTCGTCGGCGGCGGCACCGGAGCCCGCATCGTCGAGGAGCTGACGAACGAGTCGATCCTGCACGACTTCGTCCGCATCCGGGACAACTCGCGCACGTCCACCGCCGTCCACGACCCGACGGCCGGCAGGTACACCGAGATCTACGAGTGGGGGCCGCGGGTCGAGCCGGACGAGCTGGAGATCCTGCGCGAGAAGATCCGCTACCTCTCGACCTCGGCCGAGTACGTCGTCTTCGCCGGCTCACTGCCGCGTGCCGTCGACGAGGGGTTCTACGCCGACGTCATCCGCGAGCTCAACCGGCGCGGCGTGCAGACCGTGCTGGACTCGGAGGGCGACCCGCTCACGCGCGGCGTCGAGGCCGAGCCGACGATCGTGTCGCCCAACGACCGCGAGGCCGAGCAGCTCGTCGGCCAGGAGTTCGACGACCAGGACGACTTCGTCCAGGCGCTCGAGCGGATCGCGGAGATGGGCGCCCGCAACGTGCTCATCAGCCAGGCAGCCGGCTGCTATGCGCTGCTCCGCGAGGGGCGCTCACGACGGCGGCTGCTCGCTGTGGCACCGCAGGTCGAGATCGTGTCCGCGGTTGGGTCGGGCGACGCGCTGCTCGCGGCCTTCCTGGCCGCGCAGGTGGCCGGCCGCGGTGCCGAGGAGTCGCTGCGAAGCGCAGTCGGCACGGGCACCGCCGCCGCGCAGGAGGTGGGCGCGGGCCGCTTCGACGTGCGCGAGGCCGCCCGGCTCAGCGGCGGTGTCGAGGTCCGTGAGCTCGAGCCGGTCGCGTCGAGGTGAGGCGCCGGACGGGTTGGTAGCATCGACCGCCAGTTGAGAGCTTCGACTCGACGCCGCTCTTCGGGCCCGGGCTACCTGCAGGAGCCTGGGCCTTGCTGTCTGAAGGGGGAGGCACGTGAGCGTTGAGCTGAGACCCGACGACGTCGAGCGGCTCGTCGCGCTCGGACAGAAGTTCGCGCGTGAAGGGCTGACGTTCGACGACGTCCTGCTGGAGCCGGGGGCCTCCGAGGTGCTGCCCGACCAGGCCTCGACGGCGACGCGGCTGACGCCGGGGATCGAGCTCGCCATCCCGATCGTCTCGGCGGCGATGGACACAGTCACCGAGGCGCGGCTCGCGATCGCGCTGGCGCGCGAGGGCGGCATCGGCGTCCTGCACCGCAACCTCTCGATCGCCGACCAGGTGGCCGAGGTCGAGCGGGTCAAGCGCTCGGAGTCGGGCCTGATCGTGGAGCCGGTCACGCTTGGCCCGGAGGACAGCGTCAGCGAGGCGCTCGCCCTGATGGAGCGCTACCGCATCTCGGGCGTCCCCATCGTCGAAGAGCAGGGCCGCCTGGTCGGGATCCTCACCAGCCGTGACCTCCGCTTCCGCGAAGGTGGTGACCTGCCGGTGCGGGACCTGATGACGAGCTCGGGGCTGGTGACGGCGCCTGTCGGAACGACGCTCGACGAAGCAAAGGCGATCCTCGGCCGTAACCGCATCGAGAAGCTCCCCGTTGTCGATGCCGACGGGCGGCTGCAGGGCCTGATCACGGTCAAGGACATCCAGCGCCGCATCGAGTACCCGCAGTCGACGAAGGACGAGCGCGGGCGACTGCGCGTCGCCGCTGCGGTCGGCGTCGGGCCGGACGCCGAGGAGCGCGCGGCGGCGCTCGTGGATGCCGGCGTGGACGCGCTCGTCCTCGACACCGCGCACGGCCACTCCGCCGGGGTGCTTGCGATGGCGCGCCTGCTCAAGAGTCGCTTCGACGTCGAGCTCGTGGCCGGGAACGTCGCGACGGCGGAGGCGACCGAGGCGCTGATCGACGCTGGTGCCGACGCAGTCAAGACCGGGGTGGGGCCGGGGAGTATCTGCACAACTCGCGTGGTCGCCGGCGTCGGCGTCCCGCAGATCACAGCCATCTTCGAATGCGCCCGCGCCGCCGCTCCGCACGGCGTGCCGGTCATTGCCGACGGCGGCATCACGAGCTCCGGGGACGTCGCGAAGGCGCTCGCCGCGGGTGCCGACGCGGTCATGCTGGGGTCGCTGCTCGCCGGCACCGACGAGGCGCCCGGCGAGGTGGTGCTCGCAGGCGGGGAGCGCTACAAGGAGTACCGCGGCATGGGCTCGCTCGGGGCGATGAAGGCCCGCGGCTACTCGAAGGACCGCTACTTCCAGGGCGACGTCGAGGACGCGGGCGATCTCGTGCCGGAGGGCGTCGAGGGCCGCGTTCCCTACAAGGGGCCGGTCCACAACGTGCTCAGGCAGCTCGTCGGCGGTGTCCGCCAGGCGATGGGCTACACGGGCGCAGCCACGATCGGCGCGCTGCAGGAGACGCGCTTCGTCCGCATCACCGGGGCGGGCCTGCGCGAGAGCCACCCACACGACGTCACCATCACGAAGGAGGCACCGAATTACCGCCGCTGACCCGGCCCCGGCCGGCGTCGTCGACCTCGCCGAGGCCCGCGACGGCCGCGAGGAGCGCCCGGTGCTCGTGCTCGACCTCGGCGGCCAGTACTCGCAGCTGATCGCCAGGCGCGTGCGCGAGTGCCGCGTGTACTCCGAGCTCGTGCCGCACGGCACGCCGGTCGAGGCGCTGCGCGCCAGGCGGCCGCGCGCGCTCGTGCTCAGCGGCGGGCCGGCCTCGGTCTACGCCGAGGGTGCCCCGCGGATCGACCCGGCGCTCTACGACCTCGGCGTGCCGACGCTCGGCATCTGTTACGGCATGCAGCTGATGGCGCTCGACCTGGGCGGCGCCGTCGAGCGCACCGGCGTCTCCGAGTTCGGTCGCACCGACCTGCGTGCCGAGGGTGGGGCCCTCTTCGCCGGCCTGCCGGAGGAGGAAACGGTCTGGATGAGCCACCGCGACTCGGTGACCGCGGCACCGACCGGCGCGCGGGTGACGGCCGGCTCGCCGTCGACGCCGATCGCGGCCTTCGAGCAGCCCGAGCGGGGCCTGTACGGCGTGCAGTTCCACCCGGAGGTCGTGCACACCGAGCACGGCCAGGAGGTGCTGAAGAACTTCCTCTACGGCGTCGCCAAGGCGCCCGCAACCTGGACGCCTGCCGCCGTCATCGAGGAGCAGGTCGAGCGGATCCGCGCGCAGGTGGGCGACGCGAAGGTCATCTGCGGCCTCTCCGGCGGCGTCGACTCGGCGGTCGCCGCGCTGCTCGTGCACAAGGCGATCGGCGACCAGCTCACCTGTGTCTTCGTCGACCACGGTCTGCTGCGCAAGGACGAGGCCGCGCAGGTGGTGGAGACGTTCGGGGGCCACTTCCAGGTGCCGCTCGTCCACGTCGACGCGCGCGAGCGCTTCCTTGCACGCCTGGGCGGCGTCACCGACCCGGAGGAGAAGCGGCGGCAGATCGGCGAGGAGTTCATCCGCGTCTTCGAGGCAGAGGCCAAGCGGCTCGGCGACGTGCGCTTCCTCGTGCAGGGGACGCTCTACTCGGACGTGATCGAGTCGGGCGGGCTGGGCGGCGTCCAGCACGGCACGGCGGCGATGATCAAGTCGCACCACAACGTCGGCGGGCTGCCGGAGGAGATGGACTTCGACCTGGTCGAGCCCCTGCGCCTGCTCTTCAAGGACGAGGTGCGGCGGGTGGGCGAGGAGCTCGGGCTGCCGGAGCGGATGGTCTGGCGGCAGCCCTTCCCGGGCCCGGGGCTCGCGATCCGCATCATCGGCGAGGTGACCGAGGAGCGGCTCGAGACGCTCCGCGAGGCGGACGCGATCCTGCAGGACGAGATCCGCCGGGCGGGCCTCTACCGCGATCTCTGGCAGAGCTTCGCGGTGCTGCCCGCGATCCGCTCCGTCGGCGTCCAGGGCGACGAGCGGACGTACGCGTACCCGATCGTGATCCGTGCCGTCACCTCGGAGGATGCGATGACGGCGGACTGGGCGCGCCTGCCCTATGACCTGCTCGAGACCGTCTCGAGCCGCATGGTCAACGAGATCCCCGCCGTCAACCGCGTCTGCCTCGACCTCTCGTCGAAGCCACCGGCGACGATCGAGTGGGAGTGACGCGGCCGGCGCGCGAGCGTCGCCTTCAGCCGATGCGCGCGAGCTGCTCGGAGACCCAGGCGCGGGCGCGCTGCCTGAGCTCCGGATCCTTCTTCAGCCGGTACAGGCCGAAGAGCGTCGCGGCCACGACGAAGACGATGAAGATGCCGACGTTGCCCTGCTTGGCGATCTCGAGGGCACGGTCGAACGAGCGCCAGAAGACATAGCCCAGGGTGACGAAGGTGGCGGCCCACAGGCCGGAGCCGACTATCGACGCCAGGAGGAACCTGCCGTAGGGGACGCGTGACGCACCGGCGACGAACGGGCCCATCGCGCGCAGGAAGCCGATGAAGCGGCCGATGACGATCGTCTTGCCGCCGTGGCGCTGGAAGAACCGTTCGACGTACTCGAAGCGCGCGGGCGTCACGCCGACCCGCTCGCCGTGCTCGAGCGCCCAGCCGCGCCCGAGCCTGCGGCCGAGCAGGTAGCCGGTCGAGTCGCCCCCGGCCGCGCCGATCCAGACGATGACGAAGAGCACGAAGGGGTCGATCCGGCCCTGCCCGGCGACGAAGCCGCCGAAGACGACCGCGAGCTCGCCGGGTGCGACCAGGCCAACGAAGGCCGAGGTCTCGAGGAAGGCGAGCGCCCCGACGAGCAGGTACGTCCAGCCGCCGAGGCTGGCGCCGAGGTCCTCGAGCAGCTCCTCGAGGCTCGGCAGCTCGATCGCGCCGCTGCCGTACACCGCGAGGAGCGCCGCGACGACCAGCAGTGCGGCGGCCAGCAGTCGCCGGCCGCGCCGCAGGGACTGGACGGCCCAGGCCGCAGCCGCGGCTGCGAAGAGGAGCGGCAGCACCTTCACGGCGAGGAGCGTATTGCCGACGAGCCGTCGCCCGTCGCCTGCTCGCACTGCCGGCTGCGCCGTGGCCACGGAAGCTCTAGGGTCGCCGGAGGTGGAGTTCCGAGACGTCCTGAGCCGGCGGCGCATGGTTCGCAGCTACTCGGACGAGCCCGTGCCGCGTGAGGTGGTCGAGCGCATCGTCGACGTCGTCCGGCGCGCGCCGAGCGCCGGCTTCAGCCAGGGGCACCGGCTCGTGGTCGTGACCGAGCCCGAGCGCCGGCAGCAGGTCGCACGGATCGCGGGCGAGGACGAGTACTACGCGGCGCAGGGGCACGAGCGCTGGATCTCGTCGGCGCCCGTCCACGTCGTCGTGGGCGTGCGCGAGGAGAGCTACCACGAGCGCTACCGCGCCGCCGACAAGCTCCGCGACGGCGAGGAGATCGAGTGGCCCGTGCCCTACTGGTACGTCGACGCCGGTGCGCTCTTCCTGCTCATCCAGCTCGCAGCGCTCGACGAAGGGCTGGTGAGCGGTGTCTTCGGCCTGCCGGCCGAGCGCCTGCCCGAGCTGCGATCGTTCCTCTCCCTGCCGGAGGACGTTCACTTCGTCTGCGTGATCACGATCGGCCATCCGCGAGCCGGCGGGGTCGAAGGCCCGAGCAGCCGCACGACGCGCCGCCGGCTGGCCGTGGACGAGCTCGTCGCCTGGGAGCGCTGGGACGGCGACTGACCCGAACGACTTCGTCGTGCGGCTGGCCGCCGCGCGCATCGGCCAGACGTTCAACTTCTACCGCGACGGCGCCCAGGCACCGCTCCGCCGCGCGCGGCTTGCGGCCTACCTTGCCGAGCGCGGGTCCGCCCGCTGGCTGCTCGTCGGCGAGGCAGCCGGCTACCGGGGCGCGCGGATCTCGGGCCTGGCGTTCACGTCCGAACGCCAGCTGACCGGCACCGGGCCCGCGGAGGCGAGCGCGACGATCGTGCAGCGCGCGCTGGCCGACCTCGGGGCCGCTCGCGAGGTGCTGCTGTGGAACGTCGTGCCGACCCATCCGCACCATCCGGGCGAGCCGCGCTCGAACCGCCGTCCGTCGGCGATGGAGATCGCTCGGCGGCCGGCGGTTCCTCGAGCTGCTCGCTGAAGCGCGCACGGTCGTCGCGGTCGGCCGCGTGGCCGAGAGCGTCGTCGGCGGTCCGGCGCTGCGTCACCCGTCGCACGGCGGCGCGAAAGCCTTCGCGGACGGCCTGGCTAGATTGCTGGCATGACCGACTACCCGGTCAGGCGGAACGCCTTCCTGCTCGCGGCCGGGCTGCTGTGCATGTCGGGGATGTTCCAGCTCGCGGTGGCGGTGGCGACCGTCACGCTCGTGCTGGTCACCGGGGTCGAGGGCATCCTCGGCCTCGGGCCGGCGATCTTCCTCGCCTCGAGTGCCCTCAGCGCCGGACCGGGGGGCCGCGCGATGGACCGGTTCGGCCGCATGCCAGTCATCCGCGTCGGCTTCGTCTTCGGCATCCTCGGCGGCGTACTCACGGCCGCCGGCTGCGCGGCCGACACCTGGCTGCTCGTCGTGCCCGGGTTCATGGCGCTCGGCGCCGCCAGCGGGATCGTCCTGCTCTCTCGGGCCGCCGCCGCCGAGATGTTCCCGCCCGAGCGGCGCGCGCGCGGCATGTCCTACGTCCTCTTCGGCACCGTGTTCGGCGCGCTCCTCGGCCCGCTCGTGTTCGGGCCGATCTTCGCCGGCAAGGAGCTCGAGACGGACACGCTCGTGCTGCCGTGGCTGGCCGCGAGCGCGATCATGGTCGTCGGCCTGGGCATCGCGTTCCTCGTCCGCCCCGATCCCTCGACGATCGCCGCCTCGCACGGTGAGGAGGTGCGTGATGCCTCGCCGATGCGGGAGATCATCACGAGGCCCGGCGTCCCGACCGCGCTCGTCGCCGCCGTGACGAGCTTCGCGGTCATGGTCGCGGTCATGAACCTGACCGGGTACATCGCGATCGAGCACGGCCACGACCAGTCGCTCGTCTTCCGGATCATCAGCGCCCACATCGTCGGCATGTTCGGACTGGTGATCGTCGTGGGCGACATCATCGACCGCTTCGGCAGACAGCAGGCGATCATCACGGGCCTGGCGCTGATGGCCGTGTCGACGCTCGTTCTCATCTGGTTCGAGTCCATCTTCGGCATGTCGGTGGCGCTCTTCGGGCTCGGGCTCGGCTGGAACTTCTCCTACGTCGCGGCGACGACGGAGCTCGTCTCGCTCGCGGCCGTGTCGGAGCGGGGGCGGCTCATCGGCTTCGCCGACTTCGTGTCAGCGATGTTCGGTGCCGCGCTCGCGCTGCTCGGCGGGCTCGTCTTCACCAACGCGGGAACCGCGGGCATCGCCATCGGCGGCACGGTGCTCGCGGTCGCTCCCGCCGTGGTCCTGCTCCTGCTGCGCCAGCCGCGCCAGGGGCAGCTCACGCCCGCCCCCGACTAGGAGGGCTTGGCGGGACGTCGCTCGGCGCTCCTGCGGCTCAGTCGTCGTTTCACCAATCCCTCCTAAGGCGGCGCGGCGCAGCCGGTCGGGCGCGGCCTTCGCTACAATCCTGCGCCGGCGGACGCGTGGTCCGCCGCTTTCTCTGCGATGAAGACCTGGAATGCGAAGCCCGGCGCCGTCGAGCGCCACTGGTACGTCGTCGACGCCGACGGGCAGACGCTCGGGCGGCTCGCGACCCAGATCGCCGAGACGCTGCGCGGGAAGCGGAAGCCCGAGTTCACGCCGCACGTCGACACCGGTGACTTCGTGGTCGTCGTCAACGCCGAGAAGATCGCGGTCACCGGCAAGAAGATGGACGAGAAGCTGTACCACCGGCACTCGGGCTACCCCGGCGGGCTGCGCACGCGAACGCTGCGCGAGCAGCTCGAGCGGCGGCCGACCGAGGTCATCCGCAAGGCGGTCAAGGGCATGCTGCCCCGCAACCGGCTCGGCCGGGCGCAGCTTCGCAAGCTCCGCGTCTACGCAGGCCCCGAGCATCCGCACGTCGCCCAGTCGCCCCAGCCGCTGGAGGTGAGCCGCTAGTGGCGGAGATCGCGCAGTACCTCGGCACGGGCAAGCGCAAGACGTCGGTTGCACGCGTGATCCTGCGGCCCGGCGACGGCACCACCTGGGTCAACGGCCGCACGGTCGAGGAGTACTTCCCCCGGACTGCCCACCAGAGCACGGTCATGGCGCCGTTTCGCGTCGCCGGGCTGGAGGGTCGCTACGACCTGCGCGTCCGGGTGCACGGCGGCGGGCCGAGCGGCCAGGCCGGAGCCGTTCGCCACGGGATCGCGCGAGCGCTGGTCGAGGCCGACCCGGAGCTGCGCGTGATGCTCAAGCGCGAAGGGTTCCTCGCCCGCGACGCCCGCATGGTCGAGCGCAAGAAGGCCGGCCTGCACAAGGCGCGCAAGGCGCCGCAGTTCTCGAAGCGCTAACGCGCCCAGTCGCGTCGCACGCCGAAGCGGTCACGTCGCCGGACGCGGCCTGACGGCGAGCCAGAGCGCGTCCCGACGGTGTCCAGCCCGGACAGGTCCGCGCAGGATCGGTCCCAGGGACTGTCCCTCGAAGTGCGACGAGTGTGAAACAAGTTGTCCACACCGTTCTCCACAGGTGAACGGCGGTCGCCCTCGGGTGGCCTAGGCTGCCGCGCCCATGGGTAGGCGCTACTTCGGCACGGACGGCGTCCGCGGGGTCGTCGGCGAGACGCTGACGGCCGACCTGGTCGCGCGGCTCGGCCGCGCGGCGACGCGCTGGGCAGGCGGCGGGCGCGTCCTCGTCGGCCGCGACACGCGCGGCTCGGGGCCGGAGCTCGAGGACGCCTTCGCGCGCGGCGTGGTCTCCGCCGGGGGCGACGCGGTGCTCGCCGGGGTGCTGCCGACCCCGGCGGTCGCGCTGCTCGCGCTCGACCTCGGCGTCGTCATCTCGGCGTCGCACAACCCGCCCGAGTACAACGGGGTCAAGATCTTCGACCGCGACGGGCACAAGCTGAGCGACGCGTCGGAGCTCGAGATCGAGGCCCTGCTCGAGCAGCCCGGAGGGGGTGCGCAACAGGGCGCCGTCACGAGCGACGGATCGGCCGCACAGCGCTACGCCGAGCACGTCGTCGGCAGGTTCGGCAGCGACCTCTCGGGTCGCCGAATCGGCTTGGACTGCGCGAATGGCGCCTATTCGGAGCTCGCGCCCGACGTCTTCCGCCGGCTTGGCGCGGAGGTGGTCGCGGTCGGAGTCACACCCGACGGATCGAACATCAACGCCGGCTGTGGGGCGACCGACCTGGCGCTCCTCGCGCGCACCGTCCGCGAGCACGGCCTCGAGCTCGGCTTCGCCTTCGACGGCGACGGCGACCGCATGCTCGCGGTCGACGGCGACGGGGCGACGGTTGACGGCGACCAGCTGCTCGCTGTCCTCGCGCTCCACTCTGCAGGTCGACCTCGTCGCCGTCACGACGATGACCAACCTGGGCTTCCACCGGTTGATGGCCGACCACGGCGTCCGCGTCGTCACGACCGACGTCGGCGACCGCTACGTGCTCGAGGCGCTCCGTCGCGAAGGCGGTCTGCTGGGCGGCGAGCAGTCCGGACATCTGATCTACCTGGACGGACACGTGACCGGCGACGGGCTGGCCGCGGCGCTGCTCACGTGCGCGGCGCTCGAGGGCCGAACGCTGGCGGAGGCGGCCTCGGTGCTGCGGCGTTATCCACAGGCGAGGGCGGACGTTTCGGTGGCCAGCCGGGAGCTCACCGTACCCCTGCTGAAGGAGGTCGACCGACTGACCTCCGAGCTCGACGGCGAGGGTCGGATCCTCGTGCGGGCGTCCGGCACGGAGCCCGTGATCCGGGTGCTCGCGGAGGCCTCCGACCAGCGTGAGGCAGAGGCCCTCTGTGCTACCATCGCCGCTCTCGTTCGACGAGAGCTCGGTTGAGGATCCCCCAACGAAACGGGGCCTGAGAGCCGGGCTTTCGTGCTTTCTGGGAGTCGGTTCGGACAACACGGCGTCACCCGCGCGACCCGCCAGGGGCGCGTCGGACAGAGGAGGATCTGATGTGCGGGATCATCGGGTACGTCGGGAGTCGTGAGTGCAAGCCGCTCCTGCTGCACGGGCTCGAGCGGCTCGAGTACCGCGGCTACGACTCGGCCGGTCTCGCCCTCCTCGAGCACGACGGGCTGCGCTACGTCCGTGCCGTCGGGAACCTCGACGAGCTGAAGGCCGCCGCGGCGAGGATGGACGGCTCGCCCGCGACGACGGGCGTCGGCCACACGCGCTGGGCGACCCACGGCGCCGTCACCGAGCAGAACGCCCATCCGCTCACCGGCTGCGACGCCACCCTCTCGATCGTGCTGAACGGGATCGTCGAGAACTACCGCGACCTCAAGGCGAGCCTCGAGGCGGACGGCCACACCTTCAGCTCCGAGACCGATGCCGAGACGGTCAGCCACCTGATCGAGCGCCACTACGACGGCGACCTCGTGGAGGCCGTGCGCAAGGCGGCCGGCGAGATGGAAGGGCACTTCACCGTCGTCGCGATCCACGGCGACCACCCCGACGAGCTGGTGGCAACCCGCCTGCAGACCCCGCTCGTGGTCGGGATCGGCGACGAAGAGATGTTCCTCGCGTCCAACGCGGTGGCGTTCCTGCGCGAGACCCGGCGCGTCCTCTTCCCCGACGACCGCGACGTCGTCGTCATCACGGCGGACGGCGCCCGCTTCGTCGATGCCGCGGGCAACGCGATCGAGCACGACGAGATCGAGCTCGACTGGGACGACGAAGGCGCCGAGAAGGGCGGCTACGAGACCTTCATGCTCAAGGAGATCTACGAGCAGCCGGAGGCCGTCGCCGAGACGATCGGCGACCGCGTCCGCCACGGCCGCCTCGAGCTCGAGGGGCTCGGCCTCAGCGACGACGAGCTGCGCGAGATCCGCCGCGTCGTCATCCTCGCCTGCGGCACCGCCTACCACGCCGGCGTCGTCGGCCGGTACGTGCTCGAGGAGTGGGGGCGTGTCCCCGTCGAGCCGGACATCGCCTCGGAGTGGATCTATCGAAACCCGGTGATCGGGCCCGACACGCTCGTGATCGGCATCTCGCAGTCGGGCGAGACCCGCGACACGATCGGCGCGATGAAGCTGGCGCGCGAGCGCGGCGCGCACACGGTCGCGCTCACGAACATGATGGGCTCGCACATCACCCGCGAGGTCGACTCGTCGCTCTACACGCGCTGCGGGCTCGAGGTCGGCGTCGCCGCCTCCAAGACGTTCACCTCGCAGGTGGCGCTCCTCTACCTCGTGGCGCTGAAGCTGGCTCAGGTGCGCGAGACGCTGCCGCAGGACGAGATTCGCTTCATCCTCGACGAGGTCTACGCCCTCCCCGAGAAGATCGCGGCCTTCCTCGACGCCGACCACCCGACCGACGAGATCGCGCGGCGCTACCACGACAAGCCGTTCTTCCTCTACCTCGGCCGCCACATCGGCCTGCCGGTCGCCCTCGAGGGGGCGCTCAAGCTGAAGGAGATCTCCTACATCCCGACCGAGGCCTACTCGGCCGGCGAGATGAAGCACGGCCCCATCGCCCTGCTCGACGAGGACACGCCGGTCGTGGTCGTCGCGACCAACATCCACGTCTACGACAAGCTCGTCTCGAACATGCAGGAGGTCCGCGCACGCGGCGCACACGTGATCGCGATCGCGACCGACGGCAACGAGGACGTCCAGCACCACGCGGACGACGTCATCTACGTGCCGAAGTCACCCGCCTTCCTGCAGGCGGTGCTGGCGATCCTGCCGCTGCAGCTGCTCGCCTACCGCATCGCGCGGCTCAAGGGCCTGAACGTCGACCAGCCGCGCAACCTGGCCAAGACGGTCACGGTCGAGTAGTCGCCTCCGCCGCGAACCTCTGCCGGAGGCGCCGCCAGGCCGAGGTGGCGAGTAGGCAGGCGCCCGCCAGCAGCAGGCCGAGGAGCCACCCCGCCACCCAGAACGCGGCGAGGTAGAAGGCTCCGGCGCCCGTCGAGTCCGAAGCCAGAGCCGCGCCGGCGTTGATCGCGGCCCAGGCGACGACCAGGCCGCCGACGGCGGCGCCGACAGCCGCCGTAGTGCGGCGTCGGAGCACCAGTACGACACCGAACGCCGTGGCGAGCGCGACCGCGAACGTCAGGTAGAAGAGCACCGAGCCCCAGTCCACCTCGGCCTACGCTCCCCAGGCCCGGTGAGCGTCGGTCAGTTCAGCCGCAATGACGGCGATCACGAGCCTAGGGCCAATAGCGATACTGCGATAATAGCGCGAACGCTATGAGTCGTGTAACACGATCGCCAGGAGCGCCGCGGCGATCGCCAGTTGCGCCCAGGCGGGGATCCCGCCGCGCCGGTGCAAGCCCGCGAACCGATGCGTCGGGAAGAGCTTCTTCCCCGACTTCCGGTGCAGCACGTGCTCGATGTCGGGGCACGACGCCGCCACCGCTCCGATCGTCGCCGGGTGGAACGGCCCCCGCCGCCCCGCGAGCAGCAGCACGCCCACGGCTCCGCTGGCTGCCTCGAACGCCGTCGAGGGGATGTCCTCATGCGGGGTCAGGTCGCCGAGCGCGTGACTCACCGGCCCGAGCACCAGCGCCGCAGCGCGGCTGCCGCTGAGGGCGCCCAGTGCGGCTCCTGTCGCCACGTGGAGGGACACGATCACGACGGCACCCTACGGGCTGGGCGGCAGTGTCTCGTCGACGCTCAGCAGGCGTATCCTCACCACGTGGCCCGCTCCGAGGAACAGCGCCGCCGCCTCACGCTCGTCGCGACGATCCTCGGCTCCTCGCTCGCGTTCCTGGACGCGACGGTCGTCATCCTCGCCCTGCCGACGATCGAGGAGGATCTGGACCTCGGGCTCTCCGGCGAGCAGTGGGTCTACCTGTCCTACTCGCTCGCGCTGGCTGCGCTCTACCTGGTGGGTGGTGCGGTCGGCGACCGCCGCGGGCGCCGCGAGGTCTTCATGTGGGGCGTCCTCGGCTTCGCGCTTGCGTCCCTCGTCTGCGCCGCCGCACCGAACGGGGGCGTCCTCATCGGCGGGCGTGTGCTGCAGGGCATCGCGGGCGCGTTCGTGACCACGAACAGCCTCGCGCTGCTGCGCGAGGTGTACGGCAGGGAGGCGGGTCGCGCGGTCGGGCTCTGGACCTCCTTCACCGGCGTCACGACCATCGTCGGCCCGCCGGTGGGCGGCGTGCTGATCGAGTGGGTCTCGTGGCGCTGGATCTTCTTCGTCAACCTGCCCGTCGCGGCGGCGACGATCTGGTTCGCGCGCGCCGGCCGCTGCCGTCGCCTGACCGAGACGCGCGTCGGGCGTCTCGACCTGCCCGGGGCCGCGCTGGCCGCGCTCGGCATCGGCTCGCTGACCTACGGGCTCGTCGAGGGCGCCGACCACGGCTTCGCCGGCTACTGGTGGGTGTTCCTCGTGGCCGCCGCTGCGCTCACCGCGTTCGTCCTCGTCGAGCGGCGCAGCGGCGAGCCGATGCTGCCGCTCGATCTCTTCCGCATCCGCAACTTCGCCGCGGCCAACCTCTCGACCTTCCTGGTCTACGGCGCGATCGGCGCGTGGCTCATCTACCTGGCCCTGTACATGCAGTTCATCGGGTACTCGGCCTTCGAGACCAGCGTGCTGCTGGCACCGACGACGCTGGTGATGATCCTGCTGGCGCCTCGCTTCGGCGCGCTCGCCGACCGGCACGGGCCGCGGCTCTACCTCACGGTCGGCCCGTCGCTGCTCGGCCTCTCGGCGATCCTGTTCATGGGCGTCGACGACCGCACGAGCTTCTGGATCTTCGGCCTGCCGGGCCTCGTCGTCTTCTCGTTCGGACTGGCGGTGCTCGTCGCTCCGATCACGGCGACCGCGCTCAAGTCGGCGCCGGAGCGCTATGCGGGCATCGCATCGGGCATCAACACGACCTTCTCCCGGGCGGGCAACCTCCTCGCCGTCGCCGTCGGCGGCCTCGTCATCACGCTGGTCTTCGAGTCGAGCGGCGGCAGCTCGTCGGCCGTGCCGTTCGCGAAGGATCAGGCCGACGAGGCTCTGCGGGACGCGTCGATCGACGCCTTCCGGGCCGGCATGCTGGTCGTCGCGCTCCTCGCGTTCGCCGGCGGTGCCGTCGCGGCGATCGGCATCTCGAACCGCGAGGCTCGCGGCGAGGCCGAGCCTACGCCGCCCGTGGCGGCTGCAGCCGAAACCTGAGCTCCTCGGTCCGCGCCCGCGCCTGGGCAAGCGCTTGCTCGTGCGTCTCGCCGGCGGCGTAGACGATCGCGAGCCGGAAGCTGTCCTCGTCGTTCGCGTAGCCGGCGCTGAGGTTCGTGCCCGGCTCGACGAGGATCTCGACGTCGTCCGCGGGCTCCGGCGCCGCCTCCACCCAGGCGTCCTCGAAACGGCGCACGACGTAGCTCAACGCTGCGCCCCTCGCGTTTCCGGCCGCCACGCCGGGTCGTCGCCGAGAGCGAGTGCGAAGAGCGCGTCGTAGCTGGAGCGGCCGTCGACGGCCGCGTAGAGCGGCGCGAACTGCGACGCGATGCGGCCGTTGACCTCGATCAGGCGCGGCGTGCCCTGCTCCGGGACGAACAGCTCGACGTTGAAGAAGCCGGCGTCGAATCCGAACGCCTGCGGGAGGCGGGCGGCGACCGCCTCGGCCGCGGCCACTCGCTCGGCGGGTAACCGGGACGGGTACTCGAAGCGCTCGAAGCTGAGCGTGCCCGCGTACATGACCGAGTCGGTGACGCCGAGGACGACGGCGCGGCCGGCGTGCACGTACCCCTCGACGGTCACGGGCGCGCCGGTGAGCAGCTCCTCGACGATCGCGCCCTCGCCGTCGAGCTCGATGCCGCCGCGCGCGCGCGAGCGACCTCCCAGCCCGCCGCGTAGCCGTCGTCTGCGCCGGCGATCAGCGCGGACGGGTCGTCCACACGATGCGCGCCCTGGGACAGCCGACCGACGGCGGGCTTGACGAACCACGGTGGGCCGAACGCCGGGATCTCGCCGTCCAGTCGAGCCCACTGCGGCGTCGCCGCCGGTACGGCCTGTGCCTGCAGGCGGCGCGCGGTCGGCTTGTGCTGCATCGAGGCGACGGCCCGCGGCGAGGGCCCCGGCAGCCCGCAGCGCGCGGCGAGCACTGCAGCGAGCAGCGCCGAGCGGTCCTTCGTGGCCACGATCGCGTCGGCTGCCTGCGCCTCGGGGAGCAGCTCGGCGATCAGCGCCTCCGCGTCGATGCGCGCCAGCGTGTCCAGGTCGGGACCGCCGAAGCGGACGTCGTAACGGCGGTCGAGACCGGCCGTGCGGACTGAAACGCGGTCGCGGGTCGTTGCGACTGAGGACGAGAACCCGCTGCACGTTGCCGGATTTTGTCCGTTCCTCTACATTCTCGCCGCTCACCATGACTCGAGCCGCCGCCAGCGGAGCGGCCGCAGGCGCGGCTGTCACCGTGACGAAGGACCAGCTCGCCGAGCAGCTCGAGACTGCCCGGGCACGGCTGCTCGCGCTCCTGGAGCCGCTCTCGGACGACGACCTGTGCGCACAGCACTCGGAGCTGATGTCGCCGCTCGTCTGGGACCTGGCGCACTGCGTCCACTTCGAAGAGCTGTGGCTCGTCCGCGCACTCGGCGGCGCGCCCTCGGGCGACCAGCGCCTCGACGACCTCTACGACGCCTTCGCGCACTCGCGCTCCGAGCGGGCCGCGCTGGAGCTGCTGACACCGGCCGAGGCGCACCGCTTCGCAGCCGACGTGCGGCGCCGCTCGCTCGACCGGCTCGAGCAAATTGACCTCGGCGGCGAGCGCCTGCTCGAGGACGGCTTCGTCTACGGGATGCTCATCCAGCACGAGCATCAGCACCTGGAGACGATGCTGGCGACGCTCCAGCTGCGCGAGGCGCCCTACCCGCTCGCCGACGAGCCGGCCCCCGCCGGCCGCCCCGCGAGGCCGGAGGAGGTGCTCGTCGAGGGCGGAGCCTTCGTCATGGGCACGGACGACGAGCCGTGGGCGTACGACAACGAGCGCGGCGCGCACGAGGTCGAGCTGCGGCCCTACTGGATCGACCGCGTTCCCGTCTCCAACCGCGCCTTCACCCGTTTCGTCGACGACGGCGGCTACCGGCGCCGCGAGCTCTGGCACGAGCAGGGCTGGGCGTTCCGCGAGGCGGAGGGCATCGAGCACCCGCAGTTCTGGCGTCGCGAGGACGACCGCTGGCTGCGGCGCCGCTTCGGCCACTGGGAGCCGCTGCCGGCGAACGAGCCGGTGCAGCACGTCTGCTGGTACGAGGCCGACGCCTACGCGCGCTGGGCGGGCAAGCGGCTGCCGACCGAGGCGGAGTGGGAGCGCGCGGCCTCCTGGGATCCGGCCGACGGCAAGCGCCGCTACCCGTGGGGCGACGAGACCGCAGGGCCCGAGCATGCGAACCTCGCTGCGCGGCGCTTCCGGCCGGCGCCCGTCGGGGCCTACCCCGAGGGCGCGAGCCCCTGTGGCGCCGAGCAGCTGATCGGCGACGTCTGGGAGTGGACCTCGTCGGACTTCACCGCCTACCCGGGCTTCGAGGTCTTCCCGTACCCGGAGTACTCCGAGGTGTTCTTCGGCACCGAGTACAAGGTGCTGCGCGGCGGCTCCTGGGCGACCCATCCGGCTGCGATCCGCGGCACCTTCCGGAACTGGGACTTCCCTGACCGGCGCCAGATCTTCGCCGGCTTCCGGTGCGCGCGCGATGGCTGACGGCGTGGTCGCACCGGTGCTCCAGGTCGACGTCTGGTTCCGGCCCGAGGAGCGCGCACAGGCGCTGCGGGAGGACGTCAGGCGCGGGCTGACGGCGTCGCCGAAGCAGCTGTCGCCGCAGTGGTTCTACGACGAGCGCGGCTCGCAGCTCTTCGACGAGATCACGCGGCTGCCGGAGTACTACCTGACGAGCCGCGAGCGCGACCTCCTGCGCGGCCACGCGAGCGAGGTGGCCGAGCTCACGGACGCGAACACGCTCGTCGAGCTGGGCTCGGGCACGTCCGAGAAGACACGCCTGCTCATGGACGCGCTCGCGCAGCGAGGGACGCTCCGGCGCTACGTGCCCTTCGACGTCAGCGAGGAGACGCTGCGCGAGAGCGCGGCGGCGATCGTCGAGGAGTACGGCGGCGGCATCGAGGTGCACGGCGTCGTCGGCGACTTCCATCGCCACCTGTCGGCGTTGCCGGAGGGCCGCCGGCGGCTCGTGGCCTTCCTCGGCAGCACGATCGGCAACCTCGAGCCGCAGGAGCGAACGGAGTTCGTGCGCTCGATCGGAGACGCGCTGCTGCCCGGCGAGTCGCTCCTGCTCGGCGCCGACCTCGTCAAGGACGTCGGCCGCCTCGAGGCCGCCTACAACGACTCGGCCGGCGTCACGGCCGCGTTCAACAAGAACGTGCTGCACGTGCTCAACCGCGAGCTCGGCGCGGACTTCGACCCCGACCGCTTCGAGCACGTCGCGCGCTGGAACGCGGACGAGGAGTGGATCGAGATGATCCTCCGCTCGACCGGGGAGCAGGTCGTGCACCTGCAGGAGCTCGACCTGGAGGTCGGCTTCGCCCCAGGCGAGGAGCTGCGGACCGAGATCAGCGCCAAGTTCCGCCGCGAGCGGCTCGAGCGTGAGCTGGCCGAGGCGTCGTTCGAGGTCACGCGCTGGTGGGAGCACTCCAGCGGCGACTTCGCGCTGCTGCTCGCCCGCGACACCTCGCCGGTCAGCTGACCGGAGAGGACGCCCACGCGGGGTGGACGACGCTCGCCGGGGCGAGCGGGATCGTCGTGCACGACGGGCGGGTGCTGATGGTGCGCCAGCGGCGGCCGTACGGCGTCTTCTGGGAGTTCCCCTCCGGCTACTACGAGGCCGGCGAGTCGTTCGAGCACGCGGCAGCGCGCGAGGTGCTCGAGGAGACGGGGATCGCGGTGGAGGTGAACGAGCTCGTCTGCACGCTCACCTGGCGGCGCGCGCACGACCGCCGGCGAAACCTGCTCACCTTCTTCGCGGCCACGCCTATCGACCCCTCAGCCGAGCCCGTCCCGCAGGTCGAGGAGGACATCGACGAGGCTGCCTGGCTCGACCCGCGAGCGCTCCAGCCGGCGGACATCCACCCGTACAACCTGCTCGTGCTCGATCGGTGGTGGGAGGGCCGCCGCTCCGGCTTCCACCTCGAGGCGGAGGTCACCGTGCTGCCGGACGGCTCCCAGACGTATCGGTTCGCCTGATCCGTCAGTCCGGCGGACGCCGCAGCTGCTTCGTCGCCGCGCGCCGCTTCTTCTCCTCGAGCCGCCGTTCGCGTGCGGCAGTCGACGGCGCCGTCGGACGGCGCGGACGGCGCACGCGTAGCGCTTCGCGGAGCTGCCCGGCGACCCGCTCGAGCGCCAGCTCACGGTTGCGTGACTGGCTGCGCTCGTCCTGCGCGACCGCTGTGACGACCGGCCCGAGCCGCTCTGAGATGCGCGCTTTCTGCGTCTCGCTGAGGGTCGACGATGCTCGCCACATCGAAGACCGCCTCGACCCGCGTCTCCGAGCGCTGGGCGTGCTGGCCGCCCGGGCCGCTCGAGCGCGAGAAGCGCAGCTCGAACTCGTCGCGCGGGATGGCGAGCGTGCGCGTGACGCGAATAGCATCGCTCTCCATGGCGGCCATTGTGCTGCACTCGGCCGGAGCCCCCCGGGAGCGCCGGTGTCGGGACTGACCGTCGGCGTCGACCTGATCGAGATCGGGCGAATCCGGCGGGCGCTCGACCGACCCCGCTTCCGCGAGCGGTGCTTCACGGAGGCCGAGCGCGAGTACTGCGAGGCGCGCCCGAACCCCGCACAGCACTACGCCGCCCGCTTCGCCGGCAAGGAGGCCGTCGGCAAGGCGCTCGGGTTCGGCGTCGCCCGGGCCTGGGCCTGGCAGGAGATCGAGATCGCGGGCCGCCCCAAGCCGGCGGTCATGCTGTCGGGCCGTCTGGCGGCGTGGGCCGAGAAGCTGGGCGCCGGCGGCATCGACCTCTCGATGACGCACTCACGCGAGCTCGCCTCGGCGGTCTGCGTGGTCGAGCGCAGCGCATCGGCGGGCGAGGACCGAGCAAGTGGCTGACAGCCACAAGCTCGCTTCCGACGCGTCCGGCTGGTTGCGGCCGCTCTTCACCGCCGCCGAGATGCGCGCGGCCGAGGAGGCCTACCCCGGCTACCCGGAGACGATCCCCGAGCTGATGCAGCGGGCCGGTGCAGCCGTGGCCGGCGAGGTCGCCCGCAGGTACCCCGAGGCGCGGCGCGTGCTCGCCGTCTGCGGCGGCGGCTCGAACGGGGGGGACGGCCGGGTCGCGGCGGCCACCCTCGCCGAGGGCCGCGAGGTGCGGGTCCTCGACGCCAGCGGCGACGCGGAGGGCGAGCTCGGCGACCCCGACGTCGTCATCGACGCGATCTTCGGCACCGGCTTTCGCGGTGCGCCGCGGCCGCCACAGGCCGGCCTGATCGAGGCGCTGAACTCGCTCGGGCGCCCGGTGGTGGCCGTCGACGTGCCGTCGGGCGTGGACGCCTCGACCGGTGTGGTCGCGGGCGCGGCGGTGCGCGCGGCGTGCACGGTCACCTTCCACGGGCCCAAGGTCGGGCTGCACGTCGCACCCGGCCGTCTGCACGCGGGCGACATCGTCCTCGCGGACATCGGCCTCGAAGGGGGCGACACCAGCCTGCGGCTCGTCGGCGACGAGGTGCTGGCCGAAGTGCCGCCGAGACGGGAGGGCGACAACAAGTACACCGCGGGGGCTGTCCTCGTCGTCGGCGGCTCGCGCGGGCTGACCGGGGCCGCCTGCCTGGCTGCGCACGCGGCCTACCGGGCCGACGCCGGCTATGTCGCCGTGGCCGCACCGGCGTCGGCGGTGCCCGTGCTCGAGGCGCGCCTGGTCGAGGTCGTGAAGCGGCCGCTGCCGGAGGACGGCGAGGGCCGGGCGACCGCCGACGCGGTCGACGCCGTCCTGGGGGCGGCTGAGCGCATGCGCGCCGTTGCGCTGGGCCCTGGACTGGGCCGGAGCGACGGCACGGTCCGGCTCGTCGCGCGGCTGCTGGCCGCGCTGCAGCTGCCGGTCGTGGTCGACGCCGACGCGCTGTGGCAGCTCGAGCCGTTCCGGCGCAGCGCACCGACCGTGCTGACGCCGCACGAAGGTGAGCTTGCGCGCCTGCTCGGCGAGACCTCCGGCTGGGTTGCCGCCAACCGGCTCGAGGCACTCGCGCGGGCGACCGAGCGGTTCGACTGCACCGTGCTCCTGAAGGGCGCCGACACGCTGGTCGGGGCACCGGGCACCGCGCCGCTCGTCGTCTCCGACAACGTCCCGGCGCTCGCGGTGGCGGGCACGGGAGACGTCCTCACGGGCATCCTCGCCGCCTTCCTGGCGAAGGGCGTCCAGCTTCCGACGGCGGCGGTGGCGGCTGCGGTCGCGCAACGCCGGGCCGCCCGGCTCAGCGGCAAGCTGCGCGGCCTCGTCGCAAGCGACGTCGCGGAAGCCCTGCCGCAGGCGCTCGATGCACCGATCTGAGCTCACCGTCGACCTCGGCGCGATCCGCCGGAACGCTCAGACGCTCATGCGAGCGCTCGGCGGCGCCGAGCTGTGGGCCGTCGTCAAGGCGGACGCCTACGGGCACGGGGCCGCTGACGTGGCGCGCGCCGTGCTCGAGGCAGGCGCGCGGGCGCTCTGCGTCGCCACGGTTGCCGAGGCGCTCGAGCTGCGGCCGCTGGTCGACGAGGCCCGCATTCTCGTCATGGGCCCCTGGCAGGAGGACGAGCTGCCGGCCGCGCGCCAGGCCGGGCTCGAGCTGACGAGCGCGGGCGGCCGCCTGCCGGAGGGCGTTCCGGTGCACGTCAAGCTGGACACCGGCATGGGTCGCTGGGGGCTCGGCGAGCTCGACCGGCCAGAGCGCGAGGTCGTCGGTCTGATGACCCATCTCGCCACCGCGGACAGCGACGAGGAGTTCGCGATGACGCAGCTCGAGCGCTTTCGCCGCCTGACCGCGGGACACGCCGGGCTCGTCCGGCACGCCGCCAACAGCGCGGCCGCACTGCGGCTGCCCGACTCCCGCCTCGACGCCGCCCGCTGTGGCATCGCCCTCTACGGCCTCTCCCCGTTCGGCACCGATCCGGCCGACGACGGACTCGAGCCGGCGCTCGCCTGGCGCAGCCACCTCGCGCTGGTGAAGGAGCCTCCAGCCCGGAGAGAGCACGGGCTACGGCCGGCGCTTCAGCACCGACCGGCCCTCCTGGATCGGTGTGGTCCCCGTCGGCTACGCGGACGGGTTCCGCCGCGACCTGACCGGCACGGAGGTCCTCGTCGACGGCGAACGCCGGCGCGTGGTGGGGACGATCTCGATGGACGCCTTCGCCGTGGAGCTGCCCGGGCCGGCGGCGGCCGGGACGCCGGTGACGATCATCGGCGACGGCCTGCTCGCCGAGCAGCACGCCCGTGTCGCGGGCACGATCAGCTACGAGCTCGTGAGCCGGATCGAGAGCTCGCCGGCGCGGGCGCGTCGACTGCCCGTGTAAGACATTTGCCGCCCGCCCGTCGTAGCGTCGTGATCGACACGGCGTTCGACCGGCTCTTCTCTCCCCAGGAGTCTCTGCTGCGCCGCTGGCGGCTGGATCAGCTCGTGCGTCACGGCTATCCCCTCGCGCACGCGCTGGTCCTCGCCGCCGACCCCGACGTCGACCTCGAGCTCGCCCGCAAGCTCGTGCGGCTCGGCTGCCCCGCTCCCCTCGCAGTGAGGATTCTCGCCACGGACATGTAAGGAAACCCCCCGCTCCCCCGTCATAGCCCTTATCCCCTCCGTCCGGAACACCGGCGGAGGGGCGTCGGTCACGGAGGGAGCGCGCGGTGCACAACACGAAGGAATGCCTTGACCCACTCGGTCGGCGAAACGCATACTCCAATCGGGATGGGTCAGGCACTCCGCACGCCTTTGGCGGAGCGCCACGATGATGAGCTGGTCGTACTCGCACGCCGGGGCGACGAGCAGGCATTCGCGGCGCTCTACGCCCGCTATCACCGCGGGCTCTACGACTTTGCCATGCGCATGGTGCGCGACCGCGACGCGGCCGCGGACGTGGTGCAGGGGTCGTTCGTCAAGGCCTGGCGTGCGCTGCAGGCGCCCAAGGGGGTCGAGAACATCAAGGCCTGGCTGTACGCGGTAGCGAGAAACCTCGCGATCGACGAGCTGCGGCGACGCCAGCGGCTGGCCACGCCGCACCCTGGTATGGACGAGGACCCGATCTACTCCGTCGTCGACGAGAGCCGCCTCTCCGACCCGAGCATCGTCGCGCACGACCAGGAGCTGGTCGACCTCGTCTGGGAGAGCGCTGCGGCGCTCAGCCCGTCGGAGTACGCGCTGCTCGACCTGCACCTGCGCCAGGGGCTCGACGCCGACGAGCTCGCGTCTGCGCTCGGGCTGGCGAAGGGAGCGGTCTACACGCGCCTTTCGCGGCTGCGGGACTCGCTCGACGAATCCGTCACAGCTGCTGTGCTCATGCGCCGCGGCCGGCGCGAGTGCGAGGAGCTGGACGCGCTGCTCGAGCGGCTCGGAGCGACCACCATGACGCGCCAGGTTCGCAAGGCCGTCTCCGAGCACGTGGACGACTGCGACATCTGCAAGGAGACCAAGCGCCGCCTCGTCGCACCGGCCGAGCTTTTTGCCGGGCTCTCGCTGCTGCCGCTGCCGGACGGGCTCTCGGAGGCGATCTGGGGCGGGATCGCCACCACGCTCGGCTTCGGCGGCGCTGTTGTGGCGGCCACGAACGGCCACGCCGGCGCGGCCGCGCAGCCGGACGGCGGTGCCTCCCACGGGGTCGCAGCCGGCACGAAGGCGAAGGCGGTGACGGCACTCGGGACGCTCGGTGCGGTCGCGATCGTCGGTGCGCTGCTCTTCCCGCGCGGCTCCGGTATCGAGGACCCGACGGACGTGCACAGTACGACGCACAGCACGAGCCGGCCGACGCCCGCGAACGTCGTCGGCATGGCCTGGACGTGGAAGCGCGATGCCGACGCCTACTCCGTCACCTGGAGTCGCGACTCCGACACGCTGCCGGACGAGACGGAGGACCTGGCAGGCGAGGCGGGGCGCACCGTGAGCCCTCCGCTCACGCCGGGCAGCTGGTGGTTCCACCTGCGCACCAAGGGCGGCGGCGACTGGACGCACACCGTCCACGTCGGCCCGTTCATCATCCTGCCGCGCAGCGCGAGGCCGGAACCCGCGAAGAAGCCGCAGAAGCCCAAGAAGAAGCGGAACGTCGTCGCCCGCGCACGGCCGCCCGCGGAGGCGCCCGTCACGACGCCGGTGTTCATCGCGGCCGCGCCGCCACCGGCGACCGGCGTCGCCGGAGTGAGCTCGCAGCCCGACCCGCCGTCCGCGCCGGCTCCGCCGGCGACGCCCGCGACGCCGCTGCCCGAGCAGGCTGCCGAGGAGCCGCCCGCCCCGCCGACGACCCCGGCGACGCCGCCGCCCGACCCGGCGCCGCCCGCGCCGCCGCCCGTCCCGGCCGATCCGGCGCCGGTGCCGCCGACCACGCCGCCCGACCTGCCCGCCGATCCGGACCGGCCGCCGCCTGACCAGACGCCCACGTTGCCGCCGGAGGGCATCGAGGTCGAGGTCGGCACCGGCGGCGAGGGCTCAGCCGGCGGTCAGGGCACGCCCACCGGTGAAGGCTCCGGCGCCGAGGCCGGCAGCGAGCAGGGCGACCCGGCCGCCGCTTCGTAAGGTTCTGGCCGCTCCGCCGTCTCAGCGGCGTGAGCTGCCTTCAGGCGATAGTCGTCACCCCGTCCTGGAGGAGTGGGGGAGGCCGGCCTGTGCCGACCCGCAAGGCCAGTCCGGAGCTCACAGCGAGCGGCGGGCGCGTCCCTCCGGCCAGCGACGCGAGGGGTCTCTCGCGCGTACGGCGGCCGTCAGGGGGAGGGCTGTCCGATACGCAAGGGGTCCCGGCGCCGGTGGGGTCAGGCGTCGTGCGTCTCCGGCCGTGGCGCCCGCCGCTCGCGCCTTTCGGGTCGACCTAGGGGTACGCTCGCCGCGTGAGCACGGGGGATCCAGGGCTCGATGCTGCGCGGGCGCGTTTCGCCGCGACCGCCTCGTCTGACGCGGCGCGCGCCGACGAGCGGGCCACGCGGCTCGCAGAGCGCGTCCGCCGCCTGCTCCGCCTGACCGGCGACGAGCGCGCGCTCGATGTCGGCACCGGCAGCGGCGCTCTCGCGTTCGCGCTTGCGCCGCTCGTCCGCGAGGTCGTGGGCGTCGACCCGGTACCGGAGGCGCTGAAGGAGGCGGAAGCGCGGATCGGCGACCGAGCCAATGTCAGCTTCGTCGAGGGCGAGGCCAGCAAGCTGCCCTTCGCCGAGGGCTCGTTCGACGTCGTGGGGATGCTGATGGTGCTGCACCACGTGGCGCGGCCGGAGCTGGCGATGGCCGAGCTCACGCGCGTCACCCGGCTCGGGGGCAAGGTGCTCGTCGTCGACCAGGTCGCGCCCGCGGACCCGGTGGCGGCGTACGAGCTCAACCGCTTCGAGCGCGCCCGTGACCCCTCGTGCGTGCGCGTCCTGGCCGACGCGGACCTGCGGGGCCTCTTCGAGTCGAACAGCCTCGTCGTCGTCGCCGACGAGCTGCTCCAGGAGGAGCGCGATCTCGGCACCTACCTCGACCGGGCGGGGTGCGAAGGCGAGGAGCGGCAGCGCGCGCTGGGTCTCGCGCCGCGTCAGGGCTCGTATCCGGTGACCGTCGGCTGGTACGTGCTCGAGAAGCGCCCCTACGGCGTGTTCAGCTAGCGCACGCCAGACTCGCTCGGACACGTCCCTTTCGGACATGTCCACTGCAGCCGGCTCGCGAGCATGCCCCACCCTCCCAAGGGGAGAGCTGCCTCCACCTCCCGCCCGGCGCCGACGGTAGCGAGGAAAGACGCACGTGTCTGTGCCGACTCGAAGCCGAGACAGCTCCTAGGCCGCTCGGCCCGGCCGCCGCGGTCAGGCGAGGTCGGTCAGCCGCCGTCCGGAAGCCACTTGACCGTGCAACCCACGGGCGGCGTCTGCCGAACCGGCGGCTCGCGCCCGTCGAGCAGGGCCTGAACGGCGTCACGCAGGTAGCGCTCGCCCACGCCGGTCTCGTCATAGGAGTCGTCGATCGACCCGTGGTAGACGAGCCGGCGGTCGCCGTCGAAGAGGAAGACCTCGGGCGTCCGCTCCGGGCCGTAGGCCCGCGCCGCCGCCTGGTCGGCGTCGTAGAGGTAGTCGAAGTTGAACCCCTCCTCGCCGGCTCGTTCACGCATGGCGTCGAAGGAGTCGGCGGGGTAGCGATCGGCGTCGTTCGAGCTGATCGCGACCAGGCGAAAGCCGCGGTCTCCGAACTCGTGTTGCAGCTCGACCATCCGCCCTTCCCAGGCCTGCACGTAGGGGCAGTGGTTGCACGACCAGACGACGGCCAGGATGCCCACGTCGCCGTAGTCCTCGAGCGCGTGAGTCGCACCGTCCACGCCCGGGAGGGCGAAGGGCGGTGCCTCGGCTCCGAGCTCGAGCGTCACGCGAGCGCCGCCTCGAGCTGCTCGGGTGCCGGCAGGGGCGAGACACGGCCGTCCGGAAGGTGGTAGATCCGGCAGGTCAGCGCGGGGGGCGCGCCGGCGCCCGCAGGGTCGATGTCGCGGCCGTCGACGCGGATCGTGGGCGAGCCGGGGAACGCGAGTTCGGCGGCCTGCTCGTCCGAGGTCACCTCGCGCAGCCGCACTCGCACGTCCTTGCCCGCCAGCGCCGTCTCGAGCATCCGCTGCGCCTCCGGGTACGAAGGGCAGCCGCGCCAGAAGAGGAGCTCGACCTCCATACGTCCGAGCGTAGCGAGCGGGGCTCTCGCGTCGCGGCCGCTGCCGCGATACGCTCGGCCCGCATGCGCGCGTGTCCGGACTGCGGGGGCGCGGTGGAGGCGATCCACCGGTTCTGTCCCTGGTGCGGCACGGCGCAGCGGCTGAAGCTCGTCGAGTTCTTCGGCGGCCACGAGGCGCTCGACCCGGAGCGGGCCCTGCGGGTCTCGCGGTACCTGGACGGGGGCGAGAACGGCCCGCACGTCCGGGTCAGCATCTGGCGGCACAGGGGCGACGGCGCCGCGGCCGAGGCGGCGGTGTCGCTCGACGAGTCCGAGGCCGGCCGACTGTCGCGGTTCCTCGACAGGCCGCGTCCGCGGCGGCGCCGCCTGCTCGAGCGCCTCTACTCGGCACGCGCGCGGTAGGCGCGGCGGCCGATCGCACGGGCGACGAGTCCGGGCGCGAGCGCCTGGGCGACCGCTGCGACCCGGTAGAGCCGCGGGATGAACACCTCGCGCCGGTCGCGCTCGATCGCGGCCAGGATCGCGGCCGCCACCGCGGGCGGCTCGATCACGATGCGCCGGAGCAGGCCGCTGCGCATCACCTCGCGTTGCGGGAAGCCCTCGGTCTCGACGAAGCCGGGGTTGATCGTGTGGACGGAGATCCCACGAGGCGCCGAGCTCGGTGACGAGCGAACGCGAGAAGGCGAGCTGCGCGTGCTTCGACGCCGCGTAGGGGCCGGACGGCCCCCAGGCGACCGTGCCGGCAACGGACACGACGTTCACGAGGTGCGACGGGCGCCCCGCCTCGAGGGCCGGCAGCAGGGCTCTCGTGCACCAGACGCCGCCCAGGTAGTTGACCCGCACCACCAGCTCGATGCGCTCGGGCGGCAGCTTGAGGAAGCCGCCGCGGCCCGGGACGCCCGCGTTGTTGACGAGCAGCCCGAGCGCCGGATGGCGCTCCGTCACCGCGGCCGCCATTCGCTCCACGGCTTCGCGTTCGGCGACGTCGCAGAGCTCGTACTCGCCGCCGAGCTCCTCGGCGAGCGCGCGCAGCCGATCCTCGCGGCGCGCGACGAGCACGCAGTGCCAGCCGCGCTCGGCGAGCAGCCGCGCGGTCGCCTCGCCGATGCCCGAGCTCGCCCCGGTGACGACCGCGACGCGACGCTCGCCCGCGGCCTCGGAACCGCCGTCGCTCGTCACCGTGAGTCGTCTCCGCGTCGGGCAGGCACTGCCACTCCATCATCCCTGCTCGCCGGCGGGGCGGCGGGGGCTTCCACCTCGACTAGCGGCAGATGCGAACGACGCGCTCGGCGGTGAAGGTGCGGCCGCCGCGCTCGCGCACCTCCGCCCGGAGGACGTGCCGCCCGCGCCGCTCGCCCGTCGTCCGCCACGCGACCGAGTAGAGGCCCGCGTTGCCCCGGCGCACCGTTGCGATGCGGCCGTTGCCGTCCCGGAAGGTCACGGCCGCCACGCCGCGCGATGCGCTCGCCGCGACGGCGAGTTGAGCCGTGCGGCCGACGCACGCGCGACGCTCGGGGAAGAGCCACGTCGCCGCCGGCCCGCGCACGCCGCGGATGACCACGTCGCGGAAGGTCGTGTTCGGGAGGATCGAGCCTCCGGGAGTAGCGAGGTTCTTCGACTCCTGGAAGTCGGCGGCCACGAGTGTCGCCTCGGTGCGGCCCGGTGGGATGGCCGGCGCCTCCCGCGGCAGGATGAAGACTGCGAGGCCGCTGACGGGGTCGTAGGCGGACACGCCGACGAGGACGCGCCGGTAGGCGAGCAGGAGCGAGGTCGGATCGACGCCCGAGATGCCGCGGGGACTGAGCGCGAAGTCGTCGGTGCGCACGACGATCGTCGGGCGTCCCGAGCCCACCCGCGTCGAGGCGAGCCCCACCGCCGGCGGGAAGACGTCGTCGATCCAGGATCGCAGGACGTAGCGCCCGCCGAGCATGCGGCCGGTGACCGGGTCGCGCGGTGAGTCGACGGCGACGTAGTACGTCTTCGGCCGCGGGTAGACGCTGCCCGCCGCGCCGACGTCGAGCTGGTAGCCGTACGTGTACGAGTTGACGTTGACCGGCGTCCCGGCGTACCCCTGGACGTCGTTCTCGTCGAGCGAGCCCAGGAACCATGGATCGACCACGGCGCCGGAGGCGACGTCGATGACGGCCGCGCCGATGTTCACCGCCGGCTCCGCGACCCGGAAGCGGTAGACCCGCTCGGCGCCGGCCTCGTCCATCGGCGGGCCGGTGTAGTCGGGCGGCGGGCGGAAGGGCCAGCCGGGGAAGCGGTACACACCTGCGCGGGAGGCGCCGAACTGGGTCGTGCCGGTCTGGACGGTCCTGATGTCGCGCGGCTCCCCGTGCAGGACGAGCTGCGGCTGGGAGACGAAGAAGGCGTACGGGATGCGCCGGGTGACGCTGCCCTGGCGCAGCACGACGAAGCCGTAGTTGTCGCCGCTCGGCGCGCCCGCGGCCGCCCGCGCTGCCACGCTGAACTCGGTCGTTCCTCCCGGCGGCACGGTCACGAGCGGCGGCAGCTCGAGGCTCGCACCTGCTGTCGCCGACTGGGGCCGGAGCTCGACCGTCCATGTCCCACCGCCGCCCCCGAGGTCGCCGACGCTAAGGAGCCGGGCAGTTCGCACGGGACCGGCCAGGGGCTTGAGGTCGCCGAACGAGAGGGAGGCCGGGTCGCTGAAGACAAGCGGTGTGTCGGCCGCGGCGACGCTGACCAGGCCGCCGCCGCCGAGCAGGACGGGCGCCTCGACCGTCCGCGCCGTGTCGGCCCACGCCGGGCCGGCGGTGGACACGAGCGCCGACTTCACCTGCCTGGGCGACCAGCCCGGGTGGCGCTCGAGCAGGAGCGCGGCGAGCCCGGCGACGTGCGGGGCGGCCATGCTGGTGCCGTCGAAGGACGCGAAGGGGCCGCCGAAGGCGCCCAGGGTGGCGGACAGGATCGAGCCGCCCGGCGCCGACAGGTCGGGCTTGAGCTGGTGGCCATAGGCGGTCGGGCCGACGGAGGAGAAGCTCGTGACGACGCCGCTCCTGCCGGTAACGACCTCCTCAGGCGCGCGCGAGACGCGGATCGGCAGTGCGTCCGCCGGTGCGCGGCCAGGTAGTTGCGCAGGAGCGACGCCGTCGAGGTCGGAGACCATCCCGCCCGGCACTCCGAGCGTGATCGGGATCCCGTTCGCCTCGCCTGAGCGGTTGTCGACGACGACGATGCCGACCGCGCCGGCTGCCCTGGCGCGCTGCGCCTTCGAGACGAACGTGCACGTCCCGCGCCAGACGAGCGCGACGGCGCCGGCAAGCGGGCGCCCCGCGAGCGGCGAGCCGGGGCCGCTCGGGTCCCGTCCGGTGCCGCAGAGCTTGCGGTCGACGGGGCGGCCCTGGCGGTCGAGCAGCGTGCCGACGTCGACGAGCGTCTGGTCGGCGGTCAGCCAGGACGCGGGTGTGCTGCGCCCGCCGGCAGGCAGGAACGGCAGCCGTCGCAGCGCCGCGGGGGCTCCGGAGGCGGACACCGAGAGCACGGGCGTGAAGACGTGTGTGTTCGAGACGGCGGCGACCGAGATCGCGTCGGGCGCCGTCCCGGGCGAGCCTGCGGTGCCGGTCCCGAAATCGTCGCGGTCGTTGCCCGCCGAGATGACCGGGACGACGCCGGCGGAGACGACGTTCTCGATCGTCTCGATCATGGCGTCGTTGATCGGGTCGGTCTGCGGGCCGCCGCCGGAGAAGTTGATGACGTCCATGCCGTCCTTCACCGCGTCCTCGAAGGCAGCGACGATCTCCGGTGTATTGGCGACGTTGCCGATCGGGCTCGGCGCATTGAAGACGCGGTAGTTGCCGATCCAGGCGCGTGGCGCGACGCCGCTGAGGTCGGGGGTGAGGCGGTGGTCGGCGCCCGCGGGGGCGACCGTGCCGGCCACGCCGGCTGCGATGCCTGCGACGTGCGTGGCGTGGAACGACTGCCGCCGGTCGATCGGCATGCGGCCGGGCCGGCCCGACCCCGGCCCGGGGTAGGCGCGGGCGACGATCACCTTCGGCGTCGTCCACTTGATGCCGCCCCGCGGATACCCGACCGGGTACTGAAAGCCGGCCGGGTTGAAGAAACGATGCGCGCTGTCGACCCCGTCGTCGACGACCGCGATCTTCATCCCCTCGCCCCGCGCACCCGTGGCCGCCGCGAAGGCCGCCGCGCCGATGACGCCCGGGCTGCGGTTCAGGCGGAGGGTGTACTGAAGGCTCGGGTACACGCGCCTGACGAAGCCGAGCCGGCGGACCGCCGGCAGGTCGCGGGCGGGCACGCTGAGCGCCAGGCCGTTGAGCACCGTTGTGTAGCGGTGCTGGACACGCGCTGCGGGCACGGCCGCGTGCAGCTGCGCGACGGCCTGGCGCTGGGCCTGCTCGAGCCGTGCCGCGTACGCCGTCGAGGCCGGGCTGCGCAGGTCGAGCCGCGGTGCGGCGCCGCCGAGCGAGAAGCTGCGGCCGCGCGCAGCCGCGAGCGGCTCGTCGGGCAACACGGCGATCACCCGCACGCGTCCCGAGCGCTGGTTGGCCGGGACAACGACTGTGCCGGCGCGGACCCGCGGCGTGCCGAGCTCGTCTGCGCGGGGCTTCACCGAGGTCAGCGCAGCAGAGGCAGCTGAGGTGAGCACGAGCGCCGCAGCAAGAGCGACGAGGGAGAGGCCGCGGCGGTGCAAGCAGCGAGCGTAGCCGAACGGGCCGGCGGCGGAGACACTCTCGAGAGGGGGTTAGACTCGCGCCCGTGCCTGGGCGATTCGAGGGCAAGACGGGGCTCGTGCTCGGGGTCGCCAACCGCAGGTCGATCGCGTGGGCGATCGCCCGACGGCTGGCCGACGAGGGTGCCCGGCTCGCCTTCACCTACCAGGGCGAGCGCATCGAGAAAGGCGTCCGCGAGCTCGCCGAGACGGTCGGAGCGCCGCTCGTCACCGCGTGCGACGTGCGCGCGGACGAGGACGTGGCCCGGGTCTTCGACGAGGTCGGCGAGACGTTCGACGGGGGGCTGGACCTGCTCGTCCACTCGGTCGCGTTCGCGGCCGCGGAGGACCTCGAGGGCCGGTTCACCGACACGCCGCGAGACCGCTTCTGGCTCGCGCTCGACGTCAGCGCCTACTCGCTCGTGGCCTGCACCCACGCAGCCGAGCCGCTGATGACCGCGCGCGGCGGCGGCTCGATCGTGACGATGACGTACCTCGGCGGCGAGCGGGCCGTGCCGCACTACAACGTCATGGGCGTGGCGAAGGCGGCGCTCGACGCCTCCGTGCGCTACCTGGCCTGGGACCTGGGCCAGAGCGGCACGCGCGTCAACGCGATCTCGGCCGGCCCGGTGCGGACGCTCGCGGCACGCTCGATCGCCGGCTTTCCCGACCATGGAGGCGATCGTCGAGGAGCGCGCGCCCCTCCACCGCCACATCGACTCGGACGACGTCGGCGCGGCCGCCGCCTACCTGCTCTCCGAGGACGCCCGCAACGTCACCGGGACGACGCTCTACGTCGACTCCGGTTTCCACGCGATGGGCATGTGACCGTCGCCGAGCTGCGCCTGATCCTCACCGTCGCCGACGTCGACGCCGCCCTGGCGCTCTACCGCGACGCGCTCGGGCTCGAGCAGCTCGAGGCGTGGGAGACGGACTCGAGCCGCGGCTACCTGCTCGCCGCCGGGCGGGCGACGCTGGAGCTCGCCGACGAGGGCCACGCCGCGGAGATCGACCGGCTCGAGGTGGGCCGCGCGGACGGCGGGCCCGGTGCGGCTGGCGTTCGAGGTGCGCGACAGCGATGCGGCCGCGCAGCGCCTGCTGGCGGCGGGCGCCGAGCATGTCGCAGGGCCGGTCGAGACCCCGTGGGGCGACGTCAACGTCCGCCTCGAGACGGACGACGGCCTGCAGCTGACCCTGTTCGCCCCCGGCACGCCGGGCTCCGCCGCGCGCTAACCGGCGCGGCCTGCGCGCGCGTCTTTGCTGGTGTGCTCCGCCGGCTCGCCGTCGTTCTCGCCGCCGTGCTCGCCACCTGGCTCGCTGCCGGTGCGGCCACGGCTGCCGACTGGAGCGACGGCCGGATCCACGCCCGTCCCGGCGCCCACCCGCTCGTCCCGCGGACGCCGGGGGTCAAGCACATCGCCGGTGACGGCCTGCTCTACATCCCGCCTCGCTGCGCGCGCACGCCGCCGCTGCCCGGTGGTGCTGTCCCTGCACGGCGCCACGCAGGACGCCTGGATCGGCCTGAACCTGTTCCGCAACGATGCCGACCGCGCCGGGCTGATCGTGCTGGCGCCGAAGTCGCGCGGCCGTAGCTGGGACGGGGTCGGCGGCGCCTACGGCCGTGATGTCGCTGCGATCGACGGGCATCTCCGGCGCGTGTTCACGCGCTACGCCGTCGATCCGCGCGCCGTCTACATCGGCGGCTTCTCCGACGGCGCCTCCTACGCGCTCTCGCTCGGCCTCACCAACGGCGACCTCTTCAAGGCCGTGGTCGCGTTCTCGCCGGGCTTCGCCTCGCCCGTGCAGCTCCGGCGCCGGCCGCCCATCTTCGTCTCGCACGGGACGGCCGACCCGATCCTCCCGATCGACGGAACCAGCCGGCGCCTCGTCCCCGAGCTGCGCCGCAACGGCTACCGCGTCACCTACCGCGAGTTCCGCGGCACGCACTGGGTGCCGCCGGCGATCGCCCGCGCGGCGGTCAGCTGGCTGCAGAAGCGCTAGCGGCGTCGGAGAACCCAGACCGGGCTGTCGCGCGCCAACATGCGATAGCCGTGGCGCCGCAGGGTGCGAAGCGCTCGCGCGCCGCAGTCCGGCACGGCCGGGTCGGCGTAGAGGCCGCGATGGACGGCGACGAAGCGGACGTCGAGCTCGTCCAGTAGCCGCTCCAGCCGCGGGCTCCAGGCACCGCAGTTGAGCGGCACGAGGCTGCGTGCCACCCGGTCTGCTTCCTCCGGCGCGACCGTCGAGTAGCCGCCGGGCCGCTCGCGTGGGGCCTGCTGGACGTAGTACTGGTACACGGAGCCGTACTGACGCTCGGGGAGGAAGACCGGGAGCTCGAGCAGCCGGCCCGGCGCCGCCTCGTGCAGTGCGGCGTACGCGCCGTTGGCGCCGTCGGCCGCGGCGGGCCGGTAGAGCGACACGCCCGCGCGCAGATCGACCGCGATGACGACGAGCGCGACGGGCACGGCCCAGCGCCAGTCGATGCGGTCGACCGCCATCGCGGCGAGAGCTGCGAGGGCCAGGCACGCGATCGGCAGCAGCCGTTCCGGCACGCGCGGGTAGCGGAACGGCGGCAGCGCGTCCCACAGTGGCTCGTACAGGGGCAGGTTCGTGCCGAGCGCGAGCAGGGCGGGGATCACCACCATGAGCGCGAGGAGAGCGGCGAGCGGCATTGCCCTCGCTGCGAGGAGGACGCCCAGCCCCGCGAGCGCGAGCAGCGGGGTCGCCCAGCCGAGCAGCACGAACTCCTCGAGCGGGCCGACGTCGCGCGAGACCAGGCCGCTCCAGTCGGCCGAGAACGCCGCCACCTCGGACAGCGATCGACCTCCGTCCGCGACCGAGCCGTCGAGGACCGCCCGCTCGACCAGCAGGCCGGCCACGGCCGCCGCCGCGCCACCGAGGGCGGCTCCGACGAACGCCGCGCGCGTGCGGCCGCGCACGAGCGCGTAGCCCAGTGCCAGCGGCACGGCTCCGAGCGCCAGGTGGAGCTGCCCGGAGAGCGGGAGCGCGACGAGAGCGGCGCCGGCCAGCACGAGCCAGCGGCGGCTCGCCGTCGCGGCCGCGCTCGAGCCCGACCAGCATGAGCGGGAGCAGCGCCGAGATCGGCCCGAGCAGGTGCCCGGTGCTCTGGGCGACCCGGTACGGCGCGAGCGCGAACGCGAGCCCGCCGACGAGCGCCGGCCCGCGCTCCAGGCCGAGCGAGCGCAGCCACCAGCACGTCGCGCCGCCTGCGAGGGCGTAGGAGCCGAGCGTGAAGAGGTTCCAGGCGCCGACCTCGCCGAACAGCCGCTCGAGCGGCCAGTACGGAACGCCGAAGAGCCAGCCCTGCAGGTTGGGCACCGGCTCCACGACCGGCTGGAACGAGTAGGGGTCGCGCCACGGCGCCGCCAGCCGGCCGAGCTGGTGGCCGACCAGCCACAGCGCGTACCCGAGCTGCAGGTGGTCGCCCGAGGCAGCCTCCCCGTAGCTGGGATCCGCCCGCGCCAGGAACGCCGTGCGCAGGTCGCGGACCGCCGGCCAGGCGGCCAGGACTCCGGCGGCGACGTAGAGGGCGCCGGCGAGGCCGGCGAAGCCAGCGCTGCCGAGAGGACCTCTGCGACGCCGGGCAGCTCGCTCGACCCGTACCGCCATCCGCGCGGACCGTACCGCCCGGCGTTCAGGAGGAACGCGCCCCGCTCGACGCGGCGATCGTGCCGCGGAGCGGGGCGCGCCCCGAGGTGGTGCGGCTACGCGGCGACTGCCGCGGGCTGCTCGAGCGGCACCGCGATGCGCACCGGAGCGCCCGTCACGAACACCTGCGGGCCCTCCGGGGTCTCGGGGAAGGTGTGCACGACCGTCGAACCCGGCGAAGAAGCCGACCACCCGCAGCACCTCCGAGCCCGTGTTCCGGATCCCGTGCGGGGCCATCGCCGGAATGACGGCGATCTGGCCGGCGGCGATCTGCAGCGTGTCGTCGCCGACCCATGCCTCGCCCTGGCCGGCGAGCAGCAGCAAGGTCTCCTCGCTGCTGTCCGTGTGCGTCGGCAGGTAGGCGCCGGGGTCGATCTCGAAGTAGACGAGAGCCGACGCAGCGGTGCCGGTGCCGCTGTGCACCGGGAAGGTCACCCGCAGGCCGGGGAAGTTCTGCATCAGCTCCAGCTGCGACAGGTCGATCGGGTACATGAGCTCCTCCTTTTCAGAGAACACTGGTGTGCGGCGATTATTACAGGTACACTACTGTGCAGTCAAATGCCGAGGACCTACCAGCTGAAGAAGCGCGCCGAGCGGATGGCGGAGACCGAACGACGCATCGTCGGCGCCGCCGTCGAGCTCCACACGTCGGTCGGGCCGGGACGCACCTCCGTGGCTGCGATCGCCGACCTGGCCGGCGTCCAGCGCCACACGGTGTACGCGCACTTTCCGGATCGCCTCACCCTGTTCCGAGCGTGCTCCGCCCACTGGCGGGAGGAGCACCCGCTGCCGGACGTCGAGAGGCTCGCCGCGACTGCGGATCCCACGGAGCGGCTGCGGCGCGGCCTGGAGGCGCTCTACGGCTGGTACGAGCGGGTGGAGGGCGACCTCGCCCTGTTCAACCGTGACGCCGACGCGGTGCCGCCCGAGGTGCGCGCGGACGCCGCCCGGGCGCTCGCGGGCGTGCGGGCGGCGCTGCAGGAAGGGTGGCCCGCACGGCGCCCGGTCCGGGCGGCCATCGGCCACGCGCTCGAGTTCGAGACGTGGCGGTCGCTGTGCCGCCGCGAGGGGCTCTCCCGCCGCGCGGCGGTCGCCGCCATGCTCGGGCTCGTCGCGAGCGCGTAGCTCTAGTCCGTCGCCGCTGAGGGTGCCTCGGGCGCCCAGCCGGCGAGCGAGGGGAACGGCCGCCGTGCACTCGTCCCCAGCTGCCGTGAGATGGAGGAGCGCGCCACGATCTTCGCCGGCCCGCCCGCCAGGTCGGGGCGGATGAACACCCACTGGTCGGCGCTCTCCCAGGCGACCGCCAGCCAGCGGCCGTCCGGCGACCACGCGAGGTCGGTCATCTCGCCGGCGCCGCTGAAGAGCTGTCTGGCGACCCGTGTCCCGCCCGAGCCGGCCGTCCAGACGGTGCTCGTGCGGTCCGTGGTGTCGTAGGTGACATAGGCGAGGGTCGGCTCCTTCGGCGCGAAGGCCGCCGCTACGAAGCGGTTGCCCGGAGGTGCCTCGAGCGTCCCGCGCCGGAAGCCGTGGACGGTGTAGATGCCGATCTGCTCAGGGGCGCGAGCGGCGACGAAGAACCCGTCGCCCGAGAACTCGAGCTGCTCCGGGCGGGGTCCGCGCCAGCCGGCCCGCACCTTGCCCGAGTCGGCATCGGCGACCCGAACCGCCCCGGCCGGGGTCACGTAGGCGAGCTGGTGGTCGGCGCCCGGCTTCCACGCCGGAGCGACGTCGGCGACGCGCGGGACGAGCCTGCGATCGCCGGTGCCGTCCCCGGCCGCCACCCTGAGGCTCGAGCCGCTGAGGTAGGCGACGCGGGTGTCGGCCTCGGTGCCGCCCCAGCGCGGGTGGCGCACCGACGGGCGCGAGAGCGACCAGCGCGGGCGCCCGTTCCGCTGCAGTGCGACCAGCTCGTTGGGCCCGGCTGCCAGGACGAAGCGTCCGAACGGCGACCAGCTCGCCTCGACGGTAGGTGCCGAGCAGGCGCCGGGACCCGTCGGCGTTGACGATCCACGGCCCCCGGCCGGACTCGGCGAGCAGCCTGCCCTTTGCCGGAAGCGAGAAGAGCGAGGGCTGGTCTCCCTGCACGATCCGCTCGCGGCCGACCGCGTCGCGGAGCTCGTCGATCACCGCCCGCCCCGGCGGGCTCAGGGCCGCGGCAAGGACGACGACGGCGACTCCGGCCGCCACCAGCGGCCAGCGCGAGCGCTGCACCTCGACCACGCGGTCGCGCTGCGCGAACGCCGCCCGCACGACGCCCCAGCTGCGCTGACGGGCCTCGAGCTCGCCAGGAGCGTCCACCCTGGTGAGCAGCTTGCGCAGGTCGCCGTCTCTCATTCGAACCGCTCCGCGAGCTGGTCGAGGGCGCGCCGCAGCCGCGAGTTGACCGTGCCCCGCGGCAGGTCCAGCAGCTCCGCGATCTCGCCCGGCCGGTAGTCGAGCAGGTAGCGGAGCACGATCACGGCGCGCTGCTCGGGCGAGAGCTCGACGAGGCCCTGCGCCAGCTCGGTCGCGTCTCCGGGCTCGCTCGGCGGGGGCGTGACGGCGGGCGGGCGGCCGAGCTCCACCTCCGCTCGGGCGGTACGGGCCCGCGTCCAGTCGATCGCTCGGTTGACGACGATCCGGTGCAGCCAGGGGCCGAACGGGCGCCGGCGGTCGAAGCGGTCGAGCGCCCGCACGGCTGCGATGAAGGACTCCTGGGCCACGTCCTCGGCGGCGGCGGTGTCGTGGACGATGAGGTACGCGGCCCGGTAGGCGCGGGGCCAGTGCGCGCGAAAGAGCCGTTCGAGGTCGGCCACGGATCCGTCTTGCGCGCCCCGGATCCACGCGCGCTCATCCCGGCGCATCGGCGGACTATAGGGCGCATGTTCGGACATACGAACGCCGGCGGCGCGCAGGTCCGTGCTCTCGCGCCGGGTTGCGCCGCCCCGTGGCGGCCCGCATGCAGCGCGTTCTAGGCGGGCGCCGGGGCGGACGCGCCCTCGGTGACGTCCGCGATCTCGCGCACGACCTCGACGACGTCCCGGTTGGCGTTGAACACGCGCAGTTGCCGGTCGGCGCCGTTCCCCTTGCCGAGGATGTCCTCGATCCCCTCGAGCTCGCGTTCCGAGCCGAGCTCGCGCGCGTGCGGCTCGAGCTGCTGCAGCCGCCGGCGGATGAGGCGGGCGAGCGGCACGCGGTTGCGCTGGCCGGTCGCCAGGTCCATCACCGGCGCGTCGAGTCCGTAGCGCCCGGCGAGCCACTTGTTCTCCGCGGTGAGGATGCGGTGGTAGGTCGGCACATCCTCGCCGCGGTCGATCTGCTCGGAGAGGAGCTTGACGTGGGCCTGGACGTAGGCCGCGATCGCGATCGCGTGCTCGACGCGCGTGACCGCGTCGCAGATCCGGATCTCCACGGTGCCGAGCCGCGGATGCGGTCTGATGTCCCACCAGATCTGCGTGTAGTCGGCGATGCAGCCGGTCCGCTCCAGCTGGTGGATGACGGCCGCGTAGTCCGCGTAGTCGCGGAATCGCGGCGGCGGGCCCGAGCGCGGGAAGGCGGCGAAGACCATCTGCCGGCTCGAGTGCAGCCCGGTCGGCTCGCCGCGCCAGAACGGCGATGACGCCGAGAGCGCCAGCAGCGGCGCCAGCTCCGGCAGCAGGCCGTTGATGACCCCGATCGCCTTGTCGGGCCCGTCGACGGCCACGTGCACGTGCATGCCGAAGATCAGCTCGCGCCTTGCCACGTACTGCATCTGGTCGACCAGCTGGCGGTAGCGGTCCTTGGCCGTGATCCGCTGCCGCTCGAAGAGGCTGAACGGGTGCGTCCCCGCCGAGCCGACGCGCAGGCCCCGCTCGTGCGCGACCTCGGTCACGTAGCCGCGCAGCTGGTGCAGCGCCGTCGCGACGTCGGCGGGTGTCCTGCACACCGGCGTCGTGATCTCGAGCACGGACTGCATCAGCTCGGCGTTGATCCGCGGTTCCAGCTCGTGGCCGGCGACCGCGGCGAGCACGGTGTCGATGTGCTGGACGAGGTCGAAGGTCTCGCCGTCGAGGAGCATGTACTCCTCCTCGACTCCGAGCGTGTAGGGGTCGCCGGAGCCGAAGCGGTGGTCGAGCACGCTGCCGCCGCCCTCGAGCGACTTCCCGGTGATCGACGGCGGGTAGACCTGCATGCGCGAAGCCTATTGCCCGGGCGGTTCGGCTTTGTCGGGCGGGAGCACCGCGTCCGCCTCCAGCTCGACGAGCCAGCGCGGGTCGAGCAGCTCCTTGACGGTCACCGCGGTGCTCGCCGGGCGAATCGCCCCGAATACCTCGGCGTGCGCGCGGCCGACCTCGGGCATGTCCTCGGTGCGCGTCAGGAACATGCGGGTGCGAACGACGTCCTCGGGCCGGGCTCCGGCCTCGGCGAGCGCGGCGAGCATGATCTCGAGGCAGCGACGCGTCTGTGCGTAGGCGTCGGCCGGGGGATCGGTGTCGCCCGGCATGATCGGCGCGGTGCCGCTCACGCTCACGTGGGAGCCGACGCGGACGGCGCGGCTGTAGCCGACCTTCGCCTCCCAGGCGGATCCGGACGAGACGTTGCGGCGCTCCACGGGTCTACTATCGCCCGCCGTGCAGGCGCTGCGCCAGATCGAGGAGTGGGGCGTGGACCGCGCTGCTGCCGGGGTGGCGGACGGGAGCGGCGTCGTGGCGAGCCACGGCGACGGCACTGCGCGTCTCGACTGGGCCTCGGTCACGAAGCCGGTCGTCGCGCTGGCGGTGCTGGTGGCGGCCGAGGAGGGCGTGGTCGAGCTCGACGAGCCGGCCGGGCCGCCAGGCGCGAGCGTCCGGCATCTGCTCGCGCACGCGTCGGGTCTGCCGTTCGAGGCAGGCCCGCCGATCGCGCCGCCGGGCAGGCGGCGGATCTACTCCAACGCCGGGTTCGAGGCGCTCGCAGAGCACGTCGCCCTGGCGGCGGAGATGCCCTTCGCGGAGTACCTCGACGAGGCCGTGCTGGCGCCGCTCGGCCTCTCCGCGAACCTGGTCGGCTCGCCCGCCGCGGGGATCAAGGGCTCGCTGGACGACCTGCTCACGGTCGCCCGCGAGCTGCTCTCGCCCACGCTCGTCGCCTCCGAGACGCTCGACGAGGCGACGTCCGTCGCCTTCCCCGGGCTCGACGGCGTCCTGCCCGACTACGGCCGGATGACGCCGAACGACTGGGGCCTCGGCTTCGAGCTCAGGGACGCGAAGCCGGGCCATTGGACGGGCACGCTCGCCTCGCCGCGCACGTTCGGCCACTTCGGCGGGTCGGGCACCTTCCTCTGGGTCGACCCCGACAGGCGGATCGCGCTCGCCTGCCTGACCGACCGCCCCTTCGGCGACTGGGCGAAGAGCGCCTGGCCCGCCCTGTCCGACGCAGTCGTCACAGAGCTGGACACGTCCGCCTGAGACCTGTCCATGTCGGACGGTGGCTGCCGCGGACAGGTCGCGGCGCAGGCCCCACCCTCCCAAGGGGAGAGCGTCCTCCGCCACCCGCCCGTCTTCGACGGTAGCGCCCAACCCCGCGCGTGTCTGTGCCGCAGGTGTGCCGAGATTGAAAAGACTGATCGGGACGGGCCGGCGCGCCCACGCTCTTCGAGCTTCGGAGTGGTGCGGCCCGTCTGGGGCGATTACCGGTGCGGGTCGCGCGAGGCACCTTGCCGGAGCGTCGGGTGCGCAGCCTCCTGGGCCTGGTGTCCCGTTTCCCAGTCTTCGCCGCGCCCGTAGTTGGCGTTGAGGAAGGCGATGATCGCGGCGTCCCCTTCGATCGCCTCGCCCGCCTCGGTGAGGAGCACGGGGATGCCGACGCAGCCCGTTGCCGCCTCCATGTCCGCGCGGTCGGGGCGCCGGGGGGCGACCTGGCGCGTGACGAAGTCGACGCCGAGCTCCGTCAGCCGCTCGCGGACACGGTGGGAGTAGGGGCACCACTCTGCCTGGTAGAGCTCGAGCATCAGACGGCGAAGAGCGGCTTGATGAACTCGTCGAAGGCGGCCCGGTCACAGCTGGCCACCGTGGTCGGGGTCACTGAGCGAACGGTCGCCGTGCGGCGGATGCCCATTGCTGGCGCGACCTCGCCGAAGTAGTCGCCCGGCCGCAGCAGCCGCCGCTCGCCGCGTCCGTCCTGGGTCACGGAGAGCAGCCCGGCGAGCACGACGTAGAAGCGTGAGCCGAACTCGCCCTCCCGCACCACCTCCGTGCCGGCCGGGACGTACTCGCGCTGCATGCGTGCGGCGAGCTCGGACAGCCGCTCGCCGGGGAGCTCCGCGAGGAGCCCGACCCGCGCCAGCTCGCCGACCGTTGCGCTGGCGAGCCGGGGGCTCAAGGCTCGTCGTTCGGCTCGTCGGGAGGATCGTCGACGGGGAGCTTGGGGTCGTCGTACCCCGGGCCCTGCATGGCCTCGTGGTCGCGCTGCTCCCGCGGCGCGCGCTCGTGCTCCTCCTCCGTCGGCGTCGGTTGATCCTGCATCGGTCCTCCTCTCCGTCGCCCCTATTGTTGCCAGAGTGGGCGAGCTGGCCGGCTGGAAGCACTGTCCCCGCTGCCGCACGAGCCTCTCGGGTGACGAACGCCGGCTCGAGTGCCCCGACTGCGGGCTCGTCGTCTACGCGAGCCCCAAGCCGACGGCCTGCGCGCTCGTGACGGACGAGGCCGGCCGCCTGCTGCTCGCCCGCCGGCGGGGCGACCCCTTCGCCGGCCGCTGGGATCTCCCGGGCGGCTTCGTCGAGGAGGACGAGCATCCGCTCGCTGCTCTGTGCCGCGAGTTGCGCGAGGAGACCGGGCTCGAGGTCGAGCCGCTCGAGTTCGTGGGCGCGTGGATGGATCGCTACGGGGACGGCGAGGACGCGCGAGCGACGCTCAACCTGTACTGGTCGGCCCGTGTCGTCAGCGGCGAGCCACGGGCGGCAGACGACGTCAGCGAGCTTGGCTGGTTCGCCGCGGACGAGCTACCCGGGGCTGACGAGACCGCCTTCCACGTCGCCGACGTGCTCGCCGTCTGGCGGCACGAGCACGCGTAGGGCACGCGGCTCGACGCGGAACTCGAGCGGGGTCTCGAACACCGCCGGCTCGCCGTCGATCGCAGCCTTCACGCGGTGGCGGTCGGCGTCGACCGTGAACTGGGTCTCCGCACGCTCCTCCCAGGATGTGCGTCGCCAGCCGTGCGCGACGTAGAGGTGCAGCAGGCCTTCGTCGAGCCGCTCTCGCTCGCCGACGCTGAGGACGTCCAGCTCGTAGGCGTTATTGGCGACGAGCACGACGGGCGCGCCACAGACGCGACCGTCGATGGTGAAGCCGGCGTCATGTCCACGGCTCTTGGCGAGGAGCAGCCATGCGCGCAGCCGCGCGAGCGCGTCGCGGCGGCGGCGATGGCGCTCGCGGCGGTGCACGAGCTCGGCGTACAGGCCGAGCGAGACGTTGTTGAGGAAGAGCCGCTCGCCCGCGCGGCCGACGTCGATCCGGTGCTCGACCCCGTCGTACGCAGCGAGCGCCGCGATCGGGTCGTCGCGGTCGAGGCCGAGATCGCGCGCGAAGTGGTTGCGCGTCCCGAGCGGGACGGCGATGAACGGGATGTCGCGCTCGATCGCCACCGCGGCGACGCCGCCCGAGCGAGCCGTCGCCGCCCGCCATGCCGATCGCACTCGCATCCGGCGCCGAGCGGGCCACCTCGTCCGGCGACTCGCCCTCGGCGAGCAGGTGCGTGCGAATGCCTCGCCCGCGCGCCGCCCGCTCGAGCTCGACGGCGTCCGAGCCCCCGCCGGCGCGGGGGTTGACGATCAGAAAGCCCGGCAGCGCTAGGCGGCGAGGCCGAGGGACCGCTCGAGGGCGCCCTTCGGCTGCGCACCGACCGCGTGCGCGGCGGGCTCACCGTCCTTGAAAAGGATCATGGTCGGAATCGACGCGACGCCGTAGCGCTGGGCGAGGCCGGGCTCCTCGTCGATGTTGACCTTGACGAGTTCGAGCTCGTCGGAGCGCTCGTCAACGATGCGCTCGAGGATCGGTGAGACGGCGTGGCAGGGGCCACACCACTCGGCCCAGAAGTCGACGAGCACGGTCTTGTCGCTCTTGAGCACCACCTGCTCGAACGACGTCTCGGTTGCTGCAGTTGCCATTCGGAATGTCCTTTCTAGTCGCGGGCACGAGTGTGTACCCGTCTAGTGAACCCCTAACGCACGACGTCAGTCCGGGATTCCGCGCCTGAAGGGTAGGTGGCGGGCCCGCTGCTCGAAGCCGATGCCCGTGTAGAGGCTGGTTGCGGCGCTGCCGCCGTAGGAGTACACGAGGCAGATCCGGGCGCCGGCCTCGTGCAGTGCGCGCAGGGTCGAGGTGCAGACGGCGGAGGCCAGTCCGAGCCTCCGGTGATCCGGGTGGGTGCCGACCGGCTCGAGCACGCCGACCGCGTTGTGCTCGTCCAGCCAGCCGAGCGCAAACGCGGCGAACGAGCCGTCCCTGGCCAGGACGACGTGATCCAGCGTGCTTCGGTAGGGCCACGCACGCATGACATTCCGGTAGCTCTCCGGCACGACGCGCGAGGGCGCGAACGCGGCCCTGTGCACCTCGACCCGCTGCTCGAGCTCCTCCTCGCCTCGGATCGGCCGCACGACGTAGCCCTCCGGGAGCGCGCGGGCGGCCGGGGGCGCGTCCAGGTTGTAGACAAGGTGCTCGTACCACTCCTCGTCGCCCTCCACGTAGCCGCGGTCGCGGAGGACGGCACTCGTGCGTCCGTCGGTCGAGAGCGCCCACGCGGTGATCCGCGGCGCGTGCTCGGTCTGCTCGAACCACTCCAGCACCGAGTGGATGACGGCGGCATCGGCCTCCGGGTGAACCTGGAAGTCCAGCTCGCCCGGGAGGGGCACCCAGGCCCAGGCGGTGAGCGACCCGGTGCCGTCGGCCCAGAGCCGGATGCGAACGCGGTCGAGCACGTCGAGGTGCTGGTAGCGGCGCCAGGCCAGGTCGCCGATGTGCGTGTGCGCCAACGGAGCCTCGAGCCGCGTGCAGGCCGCGGCGAGACCCTGCATGTCCCTGAGGTCGTCCGCCTCCGAGAAGTCGCGGCCGTTGAGCGCCATGAGCGAAATCTAGAATCAACGCGTGGAACGGGTCTTCGAAGAGCTGCCCAGGACGCCGGACCACCCGGCCCTCGAGCACGAGATCCTCGGCTTCTGGGAGCGCGAGGACACCTTCGAGCAGGTGCGCGAGCGCAATCGCGGCGGGCCGCACTGGTCGTTCACCGACGGTCCCGTGACCGCGAACAAGAAGCTCGCGATCCACACCGCCTGGGGGCGCACGTTGAAGGATGTATTCCAGCGCTACAAGGCCCTCTGCGGCTTCGACCAGCGCTACCAAAACGGGTTCGACTGCCAGGGGCTCTGGATCGAGGTCGGCGTCGAGCGAGACCTAGGCCTGAACTCCAAGCGAGAGATCGAGGACTACGGCCTCGAGGAGTTCGCGGCCAGGTGCCGCGAGGTCGTCGTCCGCTCGTCGGAGGACCTGACGCGCGGGTCGAAGCGTCTCGGGCAGTGGATGGACTGGGGCAGCGACTACTTCACGTTCAGCGACACCAACATCGAGTACATCTGGCGCTTCCTGAAGACCGTGCACGAGCGCGGCTGGCTCTTCCTCGGTCACCGCGCGACCGAGTGGTGCCCGCGCTGCGGCACGTCGATCTCGGCGCACGAGCTGGTCGGCAGCTACGTCGACCGCGCCGACCCGTCGCTCTTCGTCCGCTTCCCGCTGACCGACAGGCCCGGCGAGGCGGTCGTCGTCTGGACGACCACGCCCTGGACGCTGCCCGCCAACGTGGCCGCGGCAGTCAAGCCGGACGCCGAGTACGGACGCCTCGACAACGGCGACTGGGTCGCCGTCGCGCGCTACCCCGAGCGGTCGTTCACGGAGCGCCGGCGCGGCGAGGCGCTCGTCGGCTGGCGCTACACGGGGCCGTTCGACGAGCTCAGGCCCGGCGGAGAGGTCGAGCACCGGGTCATCCCCTGGGACGAGGTCACGCTCGACGAGGGCACGGGCATCGTCCACATCGCGCCGGGCGCGGGCGCCGAGGACTTCGAGCTGTCACGGGTCCACGACCTGCCGATCCTGGCGCCGGTCGACGAGAGCGGGCGCTTCTACGACACGTACGGCTGGCTGCACGGGCTGACGACGACCGAGGCGGCCGAGCAGATCATCGGCTACCTCGAGGAGCGGGGGCGACTGCTCGAGGCAGGGCTGCACACGCACCGCTACCCCGAGTGCTGGCGCTGCCACACGCCGCTGATCTTCCGGGTCGCCGACGACTGGTTCATCTCTGTGCGGGACATCCGCGAGCCGATGCGGCGCGCCAACGCCGAAGTCGAGTGGACGCCCGAGTACATGGGCAAGCGCATGGACGACTGGCTCGTCAACATGGGCGACTGGAACATCTCGCGCCGGCGCTTCTACGGGCTGCCGCTGCCGCTCTACCCCTGCGCCTGCGGCCACCTCAACGTCATTGGATCGCGGGCCGAGCTCGAGGAGCGCGCGCTCGCCGGGCTCGACCAGCTCGAGGAGCTGCGGCGGCCCTGGATCGACCGCGTGCCCATCAGCTGCGAGCAATGCGGGGAGAGCGTCGAGCGCATCCCGGAGGTCGGCGACGTCTGGCTCGACGCGGGCATCGTGCCCTTCTCGACGCTCGGCTGGCAGAACCCGGAGTGGCAGGAGGAGGGATACGCGACGGGGGCGGCTCGCGGGCTCACCCGCGCGGACCTTCCCGATCACGCCTACTGGGAGAAGTGGTTCCCGGCGCACTGGGTCTCGGAGATGCGCGAGCAGATCCGGCTGTGGTTCTACTCGCAGCTCTTCATGTCGGTCGCCCTCGTCGGGCACGCGCCGTTCCGGTCGGTGCTCGGCTACGAGCGCATGCTCGACGAGACCGGCCGCGAGATGCACGGCTCGTGGGGGAACATGATCGATGCCGAGGATGCATTCGAGCGCATGGGCGCCGACGTCATGCGCTGGCAGTTCTGCGCCCAGCCGCCCGACCGGAACCTGCTGTTCGGCTATGGGCCGGCGCAGGAGATCAAGCGCAAGCTGCTCACCCTCTGGAACTCGGCCAAGTTCCTGGTCGACTACGCCAACATCGCCGCCTTCCGGCCGGCGTGGGGCGCGCTGCCCGCGCGGGAGTCTCTCCAACCGCTGGATGCATGGCTGATCGACCGGACGCACGCGTTCGTGCGGGCGGCCACCGAGGGCTACGAGCAATTCCTCACCGTCCGGGTCATCCGCGAGTTCGAGTCGTTCGTCGACGATCTCTCGAACTGGTACATCCGCCGGTCGAGGCGGCGTTTCTGGGACGGGGAGGAGGCAGCGCTGCACGTGCTCTGGCTGGCGCTCGTCCAGGCGGTGCGCGTCATCTCGCCGGTCATGCCCTTCCTCGCCGAGGACCTCTGGCAGCGGCTCGTCGTGCGGGTCGACGAGGACGCGCCGAGGTCGGTCTTCCTCGCCGGCTGGCCCGACGCGCCGGAGCCGGACGCTTCGCGGCTGGAGGAGGTCTCGGAGGTCCGCCGCGTCGTCGAGCTCGCGCGGCAGGCGAGGGCGACGTCGAACCTGAAGCTGCGCCAGCCGCTCCGCCGGCTGGTCGTCCAGGGCGCGGAGCTGGCGCGCTCGCACGGCGACGACATCGCCGACGAGCTCCGCGTCAAAGAGGTGGAGTTCGGCGAGGTCGAGTCGACGGAGCTGCGGGTGAAGCCGAACCTCCCGGTGCTCGGCCCGAAGCTCGGGGCGGCGCTCGCCGAGGTGCGCCGCTCGCTGCAGGCGGGCGACTTCGAGGCGCGCGAGGGCGGCGGAGTGCTCGTCGCCGGCCACGAGCTCAGCGCCGAGGAAGTGCTGGTCGAGACGGTCGGCAAGGAGGGGTGGGCCGTCGCGTCCGACGACGGCCTGACGGTCGCTCTCGAGACGGGCCTCGACGACGAGCTCGAGCTGGAGGGGCGGGCGTACGACCTGATCCACGAGCTCAACACGCTGAGGCGTGACAGCGGCTTCGAGCTCACAGACCGGGTGCGGGTGGTCGTTCCGGCATCCTGGTCGGACGTCCTTGAGCGTCACAAGGACTGGATCGCGGGCGAGGTGCTCGCCACCGACCTCGGCCCCGGCGACGTCGCCGAGCCCTCGCTCGAGAAGGCGTAGTCCGGCTCTCCGCCGGGACGCGGCACGACACGCTGGCACGCCCTTCTTTCCGGGGCCAGGCACCGACTCAAAAGGCGCGCGGTTCTGTGTCAGCTTCGCAAGAAACGATCCCCTGCTCGCGTGGCGATGCGGGTTCTGGCCGCCGGCGCAGCTCCTCGCAGCGGGGCCAGGCATAGCCACAGAAGTGGCGCGAAAGTGTGCTGCGAGTGGAACTCTTGGCGAGGCAGCCGGCTCGCGGGCCTACGGTCGAGGAGTGGCACGGCCGCTTCGCGTCCTCGACCCCGCGCTCCCGTACCACGTCACGACGCGTGGGAACGACGGGCGGCAGATCTTCCACGACGATCGCGACCGCCTCACGTTCGTCTGGTTCCTCCGCAGGGCGGTCGAGCGCTTTCGGCTGCGGCTGAGCGCCTACTGCCTGATGAGCACGCACTACCACCTCTTGTTCGGCGACGGCGTCGAGCGACTTCCGCACGCCATGCACCGCGTGAACGGCGGGTACGCGCAGGCGTTCAACCGGCGCTACGGACGCGAGCACCACGTGTTCGGCCGCCGCTACGCGTCCATCGCCATCGAGACGGAGCAGCACCTGCTCGCTGCCCACCGATACATCGCGATGAACCCTGTCGCAGCCGGGGCGTGCGCACGACCGCAGCAGTGGCGGTGGAGCAGCTACGCATCGACCGCCGGGTATCGCCGCGCGCCGAGTTTTCTGGACGTTCGCGGTGCGCTCGAGCTGTTCGGGGACGACTCCCTCTCAGCGATCCTCGGCTATCGAGAGTTCGTCGAAGCTGCCGAGGGCTGAGCCCGCTGAAAACCTAGCCGCGCTGCGTCTCGGCGAGCTCGAGCTCACGCCTGAGCTCGACGGGGAGCCGGAAGGTGACGTCCTCGTCCACCATCGAGAACGGCTCCACCTGCGCGCCGCGCGCCGTGAACCAGGACGACACCCGCTCGACGAGCGACTCGGGCGCCGAGGCTCCGGACGTCACGCCCGCGGTCGAGACCCCGTCGAGCCACGCCTCCTGGATGTCGCTCTCGTCATCGATCAGGTACGCGGGCACACCGCCTGCGCGCGCAACCTCGACCAATCGGTTCGAGTTCGACGAGTTGCGTGAGCCGATGACGAGCAGCAGCTCGATCTCCGGGAGCATCTCCTTGACTGCCCACTGCCGGTTCGAGGTCGCGTAGCAGATGTCTTCCTTCTTCGGCGCATGGATCTGCGGGAAGCGACGTCGCAGCGCCGCGATGATCTCCCCGGTCTCGTCCACCGAGAGCGTGGTCTGCGTCAGGTAGGCGAGCTTGACGTCGGGCGGCAGGTCGAGCTCCTGGACGTCGGCCACCGACTGGACGAGCACGGTCGCCTCAGGCGCCTCGCCCATGGTGCCGACGACCTCCTCGTGGCCGGCGTGGCCGACGAGAACGATCGTGTAGCCCTGCGCCGCGTAGCGGCGTGCCTCGACGTGCACCTTGCGTCACGAGCGGGCAGGTGGCGTCGATCGTCTGCAGCGACCGCTCGGCGGCGTTGCGGTAGACCGACGGAGCGACGCCGTGGGCGGACAGGACGACGGTTTGCCCTTCCGGAACGTCCGTCTCCTCCTCCACGAAGACGGCGCCGCGCGCCTCCAGCTCGCGCACCACGTGCGCGTTGTGGACGATCTGCTTGCGCACGTAGACCGGCGGGCCGTAGAGCTCGAGCGCGCGCTCGACGGTCTCGACGGCCCGCTCCACCCCGGCGCAGTAGCCGCGCGGGGAGGCCAGCAGCACGCGGGAAACCACGCGGCGAGTGTAGCCCTGGGCCTCCGCCGCCCTATCATCAAGGACACCTCGCCCGGAACTCCGGCATGACTCCGCACCTCCGCACCGTCCCGCGATGACCGCACTCGAGATCGCGCTGCTCGCTCGTCGGCTCCGTGGTTGCGGTGGCGCTCGTCGCGCTCGTCATCGGTGAGCGCCGGCGTAGCCGCAGAGGGCAGGCGCGGCGCGGCGAGCAGACGGAGCGTGAGCTGAACGCGGTCGTGGCGCTCTCGTCGCGCCTCCAGGGCGCGGAGGACGCCGAGGCGGTCGCGTCGCTGCTCGCCGGCGAGGTGGCGGAAGTGCTCGGCGCCGACTTCGTCGCAGTTGCGGCCGCCGACCATGCGGAGCGGCGGCTTCGCGGAATGGTGGCGCGCGGTCCGGCGGAGCTCGAGGAGTGGTGGCCGCAGGTCGAGGTGGTCTTCGACGAGCGGCCCTCGGCCCTGGTCGAGTCGGCGCGCCGCGCCGAAGTCGTTCAGATCGACGACGTGTCCACGTCGCAGCTCGTCAACCGGACCCTGGCCGAGCGCGTCGGCGCCCACAGTGCCGCCTTCGTCCCGATCATCGCCGACGGCCACGTGCACGCGGTGCTCGTGGTCGCCTTCGCGCAGCGCCGGCCGTTCGCGCAGGAGGAGATCGCGCTCCTGCGCGCGCTATCCGCCGAGGCAGCGCTGGCACTCGAGCGGATCGCCTCGCGGCAGGCCCTGGCCGACGCGCTGGAGCGCGAGCGTCTGATCGCGCGCGTGGGCCAGCGGGTGCGATCCGAGCTCGACGTCGACGCCGTCATGCGCGTGGCAGTCGAGGAGCTCGCCGCGGCGGTCGGCGTCGACCGCGCGTTCATTCGCCTCGGCGGCGAGGGCGAGAGCATGCCTGTGCTCGCCGAGTGGGACGCCCCTGGCGTCCTTCCGGTGGGCGACGACGCCTCCGCGCTGCCGGTGCTGAACCTCGCCGCGCGCGAGCGCCGCCAGGTGGCCGTGGCGGACATCGAGGACGCACCCGAGCTTGCCGATCGGTCGCTCGGCGACGTCGACGCGCTGCGCCGGCTCGGGACACGCTCGGTGCTGGCGTCGCCGATCGTCGCCTTCGACCGCATGATCGGCGTGGTCGGCCTCCACCGCGCCGCTGCCGGGCCGTGGAGCACCGAGGAGGCGTTCCTCGCGGCCGCCGTCGCGCGGGAGGCCGCCCTGGCGATTCACTCGGCGAGCCTGCGCGAAGAGGATCGGCGCCGAGTCGAGCAGCAGGCGGCGCTGCTCGAGGCGGCCGCGGTGCTCACGGGCGAGCTCCGCGTCGAGACCGTCCTCAACCGCCTCGTCGTCGAGCTCGCCAAGCTGCTGGACGCCGACGCGACCGACCTCTACGTCTGGGACGGCGGGCACACGGCGCTGCGCTGCGTGGCCGTCCACGGCCTGCCGGACGACGTGCTCGGCTGGGAGCTGCAGCCCGACGCCGGTCTCTCCGGCCGCGCCCTCGCGGCAGGACGCACGATGACTTCGGACGAGTACGAGACGATCGAGCCCGCGGTGCGCCATCCCGGCCTACGAGGGCTTTGCCGCGGGCATCGCCGCCCCGCTCGTCTGGTCGGGGGAGATCCGCGGGGTGGTCGGCGCCGGCGTGCGCGACCCCGCGCGCCGGTTCAGCCGCGGCGACGCACAGGTGCTCGAGACCTTCGCGGGCCTCGCAGCGCTCACGCTCGGCAACGCAGAGAGCTTCGAGCGCAGCGAGCGCCAGGCCCGGGTCGAGCGCAGCTTCTTCCGGATCGCAACCCTGCTCGGCGAGCCGGTCGCGCGGCAAGCAGACGTACGACGCCGTTGCGCACGCGGCGTGCGAGGCGTTCGGCGCCGCGCTCGGAGCGGTGCTCATCCCGATCGCAGACGGCTTCGAGCTCGCCGGAGCGCACGAGCTGCCCGAGGCCGAAGTGCCGGTCTTCCAGCAGCAGCTCGGCGGCGGGCGGGCGCTGGTCGCCGCCGTCCGGGCGGGGCGCCTGCTGGCCAGCCCCGACCTGGCTGCCGACGATCGGTTCCCCGAGCGCTTCCGCGAGCTGGCCACGGGGCTCGGCTACCGGTCGCTGGTCTCGATCCCGTTCGAGCTGCCGCGGCCGAACGAACGCGGCGTCGTCCTGGTGGTCTTCCGCGACCTGCGCGAGCTCTCCGACGACGACGTCGAGCTCGCCCGTCACCTCGGCGGAGCCGCCCGCGGCGCGCTGGAGCGCAGCGAGCTCTTCGAGCGCGAGCAGACCTCCAGAACGCTCGCGCAGCAGCTCGCGCGGACCGGCGGGCTGCTCGCCGCGGAGCTCGATCCGGCCGCGCTGCTCGCCGAGCTCGCGGAGGAGGCGCCAGGGCTGCTCGATGCCGACGCTGCCGCGATCGCCGTCATCGACGGCGACGACCTCGTGACGGCGGCGGCAGCCGGAGCCGGCTGTGAGCACGCCACCGGAGCGCGGATCGCGATCGCAGGAACGCCGGCGGGCGACGTCGTCCAGGCGCGGGCACCGCTCGCGGTCGCCGACGCTGCCTCGGCGGGCATCGCGCCCGAGGACGACCCCTTGGTGGCCGCGGGCTACCGCGCTTTCCTCGGCGTGCCGCTCTATGCGAGCGAGGGCGACCTGCGGGGGACGCTCGCGGTGTACTCGCGGACGCCGCGCGAGTGGCGGGCCGAGGAGGTCGAGGCGCTCGTCGCGCTGGCGGGCAACGCCGCCGCAGTGCTGGCCAATGCCGAGCTCTACCAGCGCGTGGCGATCGAGAAGGAACGCCTCGACGCCATCCTCGGCGGTGTCGCCGACGGCATCGTGGCCGTCGACGCCGAAGGCCGGATCGTGCTCTGGAATCGGGCAGCGGAGCAGATCACGGGCGTTCCGCAGACGGAGGCGTACGGCCAGCCGCTCGTGCGCGTCTTGCAGCGCGACCTGACCGGCGTCTCCAGCGGAACGGGCGACCGGCTCGTCCACATCGCCCGCGGCGGCGACCAGGTCTGGCTCTCGGTCAGCGAGGCGGTGATGTCCGACGCACTCGGCGGCGTCGCCGGCCGCGTGTTCGCGTTCCGTGATGTGTCCTCCGAGCGCATCGTCGAGCAGATGAAGACCGCGTTCGTCTCGACCGTGTCACAGGAGCTCCGCCGCCCGCTCACGTCGATCTACGGCTTCGCCGAGACGCTGCTGCGGCGGGACGTCGACTTCTCGGACGAGGACCGGCGCCGCTTCCTCGGCTTCATCGCCTCCGAGGCCGAGCGGCTCACCACCATCGTCGACCAGCTGCTCAGCGTCGCCCGGCTCGATGCCGGCGATCTCCAGGTCGACCTGACGCCGACCGACGTCCGCGGAGTCGTCGAGGACGTGGTCGAAGCGGTCGCGGGCACGGAGGCGCTCAACGGCCATCGCTTCGAGCTGCGCCTGCCCGACGAGCCGCTCGACGCGTCCGTCGACCGCGAGAAGCTCCGACAGGTGCTGGACGCGCTCGTCGACAACGCGGTCAGGTACTCGCCCAACGGCGGCACGATCACGCTCGCTGCGCGCCGCCGCTCGGACGCCGTCGAGGTGCGGGTCGCCGACGAGGGCGTCGGGATCGCGCCCGACGAGCACGAGCGCATCTTCAGCAAGTTCTACCGCTCGGAAGGCGCGCCGCCAGTCGGCGGCACGGGCCTTGGGCTCTTCATCGCGCAGGGCCTGCTCGCCGCCATGGGCGGGCGGATCTGGGTCGACTCCAGCACCGGTGAGGGGGCGACATTCGTCTTCGAGCTCCCGGTTGCGCGCGGCCGTTCTCCCGTCGGGCGTGAGTAGTCGGCCGCCGCCGCGGGTATAAGGGCTCCCGCGTGACCACCGTGCTCGTGATCGACGACGAGGCTGCCATCCGGCTCCTTTGTCGCGTCAATCTCGAGGCCGAAGGGATGACGGTGGTCGAGGCCGCGGACGGACGCTCCGGCCTCGAGCTGGCTCAGACCCAACGTCCCGACGTCGTCCTCCTCGACGTGATGATGCCCGGCCTCGACGGCTGGCAGGTGGCGGAGGAGCTGGTCGGGGCGGACGAGACCCGCGACATCCCGATCGTGTTCCTGACCGCACGCGCGGACTTCCGCGACCGCGAGCGAGGGCTCGAGGCGGGCGGGATCGCGTACCTGACCAAACCGTTCAACCCCGTCGAGCTGGCGCCGTTGATCCGCGACCTGCTCTCGCGCCTCGCGCGCGGCGAGGGGGCGGAGATGCGCCGCGAGCGCATCGCGGAGCTGCGGGAGCTCGTCATGGGCGACGGCTTCGGCGGCCGGCGCGCCCTCGGCTAGCGCGCGCAGGGCGCACGCTCCCGAGCGGACTAGACTGGCACGTACGGGGCGTAGCGCAGCCTGGTTAGCGCGTCGCGTTTGGGACGCGAAGGTCGCCAGTTCGAATCTGGCCGCCCCGATCGCGGCGTCCGAGGCCGTCGCCATCCTTGGCGCGAGCCCGGGCGTCTGCCCCTTTCTCCGCCCGGGTGTTACCTGGGCGTGGGGGCGCCGCAGCCCCGCGCCCAGCTCATACCCCCGCACCTCGGCCCCCCGGCCGAGGTGCGCCACCGGCAGGGTCGGCGGCCGCCTCCTCGTCGGCGAGGAAGCGCGCGAAGCAGTAGGCGAACGCGGCGAAGAAGACGGCCGCCTCCTCGGCCGCCATCGTGCCGCCAGCGAGCTGCTGGTCGGTCAGCCTCGAAAGCCCCCAGAGGCCGCCGGCGTAGAAGTCGTAGACCGGGCTCGGGATCAGGGCGAGCAGGAGGCCCAGCGGGCTCGCGAGGATGAACGCCACGAACAGGTAGGCGGCGCGGCCGCCCCAGGCGAGGTGGTGCGGCTCGTCCTGGACGACCGGCCACCAGAGCAGGCAGCCCGCGAGGACGTAGGTCGCGTGCTCGAGCTGGAGGAGCGAGTCCGGGTGGCGCAGGGCGGCGTCGTAGACCGGCGGCGCGTGCCAGGCGAAGTACGTGACTAGCCACGCCGGCAGCGCCAGCGCGGGGTGGGTGAGGGTTCTGAGCAGGCGCCGCCGCCCGATCGCCGCCGCCAGGCGGGGCGGGATCCCGAGCACGAGCAGGAGCGGCGCCCATTCGGCCAGCGCCACGTTCTGCAACAGGTGCATCGAGAGCAGGTGGAAGGACAGTGCGTGGAGAGGGCTCGCGAGCGCTGCCGCGATCAGCAGCAGGCCTGCCGTGAAGGCGACGACATGGCGCCGCGAGGCCCCGTAGCGAGGCGCCGCAGCGGCGTACGCAGCGGCCAGGAGCACGACGCCGGCAAGCGCTCCGGGATGCGCCAGCCACGCGTACGGGTCGGGGCGCACAGGGCTACGCTAGTACCCGCGCGCGGGCGTAGCTCAGTGGCAGAGCATCAGGTTTCCACCCTGTGCACGCGGGTTCGATTCCCGCCGCCCGCTCTCGTCCGTCCGCACGCTCTCGCTAGTTTTCAGTTATGAAAACAGACGGAGCGCCGCGAAGCGATCCGGCTGCGTCGCGAAGAGGGGCGCTCGGTTCGCGAAATCGCAGTCGCCGTCGGCGTATCGCGGGGCACGGCCAGCCGTCTGGCTGCGGGACGTTCCGCTTACCGACGCGCAGCGAGCTGCGCTGCGTGACCGGAACCCGGCGTACAACGGCGATCGCAGCCGGCTCGCGCGAAACAGGCGGAGCGCGCCCGGCAGCGTCGGCGTGAGTGGCAGCAGGTCGGGCGCAGGCCGCGCTCGGCGGCGCGACCCGAGCTACCTCGCCGGGTGTGCGCTCTACTGGGCCGAAGGCTCGAAAAGCCGCAACCAGCTTCGACTCACGAACTCCGATCCCGAGCTGATCCGGCTGTTTGTCGCGCTTCCTCCGCAGCGCATTTCGGGTACCGGATGATCAGCTCCGGGTCGCGTGCAACCTCTTCGCGGATCACGCGACTCGGCATCACGAGGTCGAGGACTTCTGGCTCGCATCGTCGAGCGTGACCCAGTGACGTGCTTGCAGAAGTCCACGGTCAACGTCTACTCGCGCTACAGCGGCGGAAGCGCACCAACATGCTTCCGTACGGCACCTGTCGCGTCACCGTGAACAGCACCGAGATCGTCCAGACGATCTACGGCTCGATCCAGGAGCTCGGCGGCTTCGACCGGCCCGAGTGGCTGGAGTAGCGGCGACATTCGGCGCAACACCCGCTCGTCCGCCCTCGCGGAGCGGCGTCCGGCCTCGTCGCCATCCTGAGCCTCGTGATCCCGGAGCGGATCGTCCGCGTCCGTGCGCGCACGGTGCTGGCCGTGCTCGCCCTGGCGGTCTCCGCCATCGTCGTGCTGCAGCTCGTGTGGCTCGCCCGCGCGGTGCTGACTTGGGTGCTGATCGCGCTCTTCTTCGCGCTGGCGCTGAACCCGCTGGTCGACATCCTGGTGAAGCGTGGGTTTCGCCGCGCCTTCGCGGTTTCGGTCACGTTCGTCGGCGCGCTCCTCTTCCTGGCGCTGATCTTTTCAGTCTTCATCCCGACACTCGTGTCCGAGCTGAACGGGTTCCGGGAGCAGCTGCCGCGCTACGTCGAGGACATCACCGAGGGCCGTGGTCCGCTGGGCGACCTGGCGGAGGAGTACGACCTCGTCGACCGTGTGCAGCAGGCAGTCGGGGAGGGCGGGCTCGGTCAGCTCCTGGGCTTCTCGGGGATCGCGGTCTCAATTGCGAAGGGCATCGTCACCGCGATCGTGGCGACCGTCACCATCGCCTTCATGATCTTCTTCATGCTGCTCGAGGGGCCCGCCTGGATGGACCGCTTCTACTCGCTCATGCCCGACGAGCACCGTGGGCGCGCCGAGCGGGTGGCTCAGAGCATCTACCGCACGATCGGCGGCTATGTCTCGGGAAACCTGTTCATCAGCCTCATCGCGGGCGTCGCCTCCACCGCGGTGCTGCTGATCCTCGGCGTCCCCTACGCGTTCGCGCTTGGCCTCGTCGTCGCCATCTTCGACCTCGTGCCGCTGGCAGGCGCGACCCTCGCCGCGATCATCGTCTCGACCGTCGCCTTCCTGACGTCGTCGCTCACCGTCGGGTTGATCGTGGTGGCGTTCTTCGTCGTCTACCAGCAGATCGAGAACCACTTCATCCAGCCCATGGTCTACAGCCGCACGGTCCAGCTCTCGCCACTCGCGATCCTCATCTCGGTGCTGATCGGCGCGGAGCTCGCCGGCGTGCTCGGCGCCCTCGCCGCCATTCCCACCGCCGGCACGATCCAGGTGCTGATCGGCGAGTGGCTGCAGATGCGGAGCGAGCGGGCGCTCGCAACAGCCGAGCCCGAGCCGCTGTAGGCACAGGCCGCCTCGCCAGGGGGCGCAGTGCGTCCGAGCCTCTTCCGTGACCGGAATGCACCGGTCCGGAAGAGGCGCGCCCGGGAGGATTCGAACCTCCGACCAACGGCTTAGAAGGCCGTCGCTCTTCCACTGAGCTACGGGCGCTCTCCTGGAGCCTAGAGGCTCGTCGCGACGTTCGGGCCCCGGCGGCCGGCGGTTTCGCCGACCTCCCTCGTCGGCCCACTCCCGCCGCACCTTGTTTCGGCCGTGGGAGCGCGGGTAGTCCACTTCGGTTGGAAACCAGTCGAAAGGAGTCGCATGGCGAAAGTCGAGAAGTCCATCGAGGTCGAGGTTCCGGTCGCGACCGCGTACAACCAGTGGACGCAGTTCGAAGAGTTTCCGAAGTTCATGGAGAACGTCGAGTCGGTCACCCAGACTGACGACACCCACCTCCACTGGGTCGCCGAGATCGGCGGCAAGCGCGAAGAGTGGGACGCCGAGATCGTGGAGCAGGAGCCGGACCGCCGGATCGCCTGGAGATCCCTCGGCGGGGTCAAGCAGTCGGGGATCGTGACGTTCGAGCCGCGCGGGACCGACGGCACCGGGGTCACGGTCGAGCTGGAGTGGGAGCCCGAGGGCGCGATGGAAAAGGTCGGTTCGGCCGTGGGAGCCGACTCCCGCGGTGTCAAGGCTGACCTCGAGCGGTTCAAGGAGTTCGTCGAGGCGCGCGGCGTCGAGACCGGCGCCTGGCGCGGCCAGGTCTAGCCCGGGCAGAGCGGCGAGCGGGGGCGAGGTCGACGGCTCGCCCTCGCTCGCCCCGGCTCAGCAGCCTGCTTCGAGGGCGGGGTGCCTCGCCTAGAGTTACGCGTTCCGTGTCGACGAGGAGGAACCCATGGATGCGCGCCTGACCGAGCTCAAGCAACGCCTGGCCGAGATCAGCGATGTCGGAAAGGCGCTGGCGCTCGTCAGCTGGGATCAGCGAGTGCTCATGCCGCCCGCCGGCTCAGCGGTGCGCGCCGAGCAGCTGGCGACGCTGAGCAAGATCATCCACGAGAAGTTCACCTCGCCCGAGATCGGCCGGCTCCTCGAGGAGCTCGAGCCGTATGGCGAGACCCTCCCGTACGACTCCGACGACGCGAGCCTGATCCGCGTTACCAAGCGCGACTTCGAGAAGGCCGTGCGCGTGCCGCAGGACCTCCGCGTCGAGGTCGCGCGGGCGACCTCTCGCGGCTACGACGCCTGGCAGGAGGCGCGTACGACCTCCAATTTCGAGCTGCTGCGCCCCCATCTGGAGCGGAATGTCGAGCTCCGGCTCCAGTACGCCGACTGCTTCAAGCCCTACGACGATCCCTATGACCCGCTGCTCGACGACTACGAGCCGTTCATGAAGACGGCTGAGGTCGCGCGCGTCTTCGACGTGCTCAAGCCCGAGCTCAAGGCCATCGTCGCGGATGTGGCCGAGCGGGAGCCGGTCGACGTCGCGGCGCTGCACGGGTCGTTTCCCGCCGACCGGCAGAAGCAGTTCGCGCTCCTCGTGCTCGACCGGTTCGGCTTCGACCGGACCAAGTGGCGCTTCGACGAGACCGCGCATCCGTTCGCCACGAACGTCGGCATCAACGACATCCGTCTCACCGGCCGGTACGACGACAGTCACTTCGAAGGGCTGTTCGCCGCCATGCACGAGTTCGGCCACGGCGTGTACGAGCACGGCGTGGACGGGGCGCTCGAGCGCACGCCGCTCGCGCGGGGCGTCTCGATGGCACTGCACGAGTCGCAGAGCCGGCTCTGGGAGAACCTCGTGGGCCGCTCGCGTCCCTTCTGGCACTACTTCTTCCCGAAGGTGCAAGAGGCCTTCCCGGAGGCCTTCGGCGACCTCACCGAGGACGCGTTCTACCGGGCGGTCAACGCGGTGCAGCCGTCCCTGATCCGCGTGCAGGCCGACCAGGTGACGTACAGCCTGCACATCATCCTGCGCTTCGAGCTGGAGCGGGAGATGATCGGCGGTCTCGACCTGCGCGAGCTGCCCGGCATCTGGAACGAGCGCATGAAGGACTACCTCGGGATCGACGTGCCCGACGACGCCAGGGGCGTCCTCCAGGACGTGCACTGGGGCGGCGGCGGGATCGGGTACTTCCCGACCTACGCACTCGGGAACGTCGTCTCGCTGCAGATCTGGGAGCGGATGAGCCGGGAGCTGCCCGACCACGAAGAGCTCTTCGCGCGGGGCGAGTTCGGCGAGCTGCGCGAGTGGCTGCGCGAGAACCTCTACCAGCATGGGCGCAAGTTCACGCCGCAGGAGATGCTCGAGAAGGTCACGGGCGGCGGCCTCGACCCGGCCCCGTACGTTCGCTACCTGCGTCAGAAGGTCGACGAGATCTACGGGGCGGACACCGTCTCGGCGGCGCCAGCAGCAGCCACGTAGCCCCGGGCGCCCGGCGCTGACGTCTGAGGCCTTAGGACGCGCGGGGGCGGGCGAGCTCCTCCGGCACAGAATCGGTGCAATCCCGGCACTGACTGGTGACGGGTTTCGCGATACCGTCGGCGCCGGGCGGGAGGTGGAGGCAGCTTTCCCCTTGGGAGGGTGGGGCGTGCCTGGACGAGCTGCTGCGGACCTGTCCGTTTCGGACCTGTCGCAAGCCCGCGGGGAGAGCCCGAGAGGGCGCGGGTATCCTGTCTCCGGCGCGGTGGCGGTAGCTCAGTTGGTAGAGCCCCGGGTTGTGGTCCCGGTGGTCGCGGGTTCGAGTCCCGTCCGCCACCCCATCTTTCCGTGAAGGTCCTCGCCACCCGGCGCCTGCCGGGCCCGGCGTGGGCCGAGCTCGATGACGTCGAGTACCTGGCAGGCTCGCTCCCGGAGGCGCTCGCCGGGACCCGCCCGGACGTCGAGGCGCTCGCCCCGGTGAGCGAGGTGGTGGACGAGAGCACGCTGCGACTGCTTCCGAACCTCCGCCTCGTCGCCAACTACGGCGTCGGCTACGACTCCATCGACGTCGCCGCCTGTCACGCCCACGGTGTCGCCGTGACGAACACGCCCGGCGTGCTCGACGCGGCCGTCGCCGACATGACCCTCGCGCTGATCCTGGCGGTCTGGCGGCGGCTGGTGGAGGGCGACCGACTCGTCCGCGAGAGGCGCTGGCAGGAGGGCTGGGCGGGCTCCTACCTCATCGGCGGCGACCTGGACGGCGCAACCCTCGGGATCGTCGGGCTCGGGAACATCGGGCAGGCGGTCGCGCGCCGCGCCGCACCGTTCGGGCTTCGGCTGCTCTACACGCAGCGCACGCGCCTGCCGCCGCAGGAGGAGGCAGCGCTCGGCGTCGCCTATCGTCCGCTCGACGACCTGCTCTCCGAGTCCGACCTGGTGACGATTCACGTGCCGCTCACGCCGGAGACGCGCGGCCTCATCGACCTACGCCGGCTCGCCCGCATGCGCGACGGCGCAGCCCTCGTGAACACCGCACGCGGCGCCGTGGTCGACGAAGCCGCCCTCGTCGACGAGCTGCGCTCCGGTCGCCTCCACGCCGCGCTCGATGTCTTCGCCGCCGAGCCCGACGTCCCGGCGCACCTGCTCGCGCTTCCCAACGTTGTGCTCACGCCCCACATCGGCAGCGCCACTCACGCCACGCGGGCGGCCATGACGCGGATCGTCGTCGACAACCTCCTCGCCCTGGCCGCGGGCCGGCCGCTCCTAACTCCGGTCTGATGCGGCGTCCTGCCCTCGAGGAGATCCACCGGCTCGACCCGGTTCGCGACCACCAGCGGATCGTCCACCTCGACGCGTGTTACGAGTTCCCCTTCGACACGACGCGCTCGCTCGAGCTCGCGTTCTTCCGGACGTTTGCCGTGCCAAGCATCGCTGAGCTGCTCGCGTCCACGGGCGAGTTCACCGGGCGGGCGCTCAAGCGGTACGACGACACCGACCTGCTCATCAGCACGTTCGCCGAGGAAGGGCACGAGTCGCCGCTCGGCCGGGCCGCGATCCGCCGCATGAACCAGATCCACGGCCGCTTTCCGATCGAGAACGAAGACTTCCTCTACGTCCTCTCAACGCTCGTGCTGGAGCCGTTCCGCTGGAACGACCGCTTCGGCTGGCGGCGCGCAACCGACGCCGAACGGGTGGCGACGTTCGAGTTCTGGCGGCACGTCGCCGGGCTGATGAACATCACCGACGTGCCCCCGACGTACGAGGCGCTCGAGCGCTTCAACGTCGAGTTCGAACGCGAGCACTTCGCCTACACCGAGTCGGGCCACCGCGTGGCAACCGCGATGGTGGGCATGTTCGTGCGGAAGGTGCCGGGGCTGCCACCCCGGCTCGGGGCTCGGGGAATCTACGCCCTCCTGGACGAGCCGCTCCTCGACGCGCTCGGGCTGCCGCGTCCGAGTCGCTTCGAGCGGCGAGCCGTCGAGACGGTCCTGCGCCTGCGGGCCCGTGCCGTAAGTGCGCTCCCGCCGCGCCGGCGGCCCAGGCGGCGCACCCGCATTCGCCGCAGCACGTACCCGGGCGGACATGCCGTCGAGCAGCTCGGCCCGCCTCCCGCTGGGCGCAGCTGATACGCGCTACCGTCACCGTTTGCACCCGCTCGAGCGCGGGTGCCACGGCCCCGTAGCTCAGTGGATAGAGCGGCAGACTTCGAATCTGCGGGCGGAGGTTCGACTCCTCCCGGGGCCATCGCGGAAAACACGTGGAACGGCGAGGGTTTCGCTCGACGCCGAATCGTGACGCTCTCGCGGTGGCAAAAGCGGGCTGGCGGCTGAGACCGCGCGGCGGCGGGAGGCCGGATGAGCACGTCGTTCGGTCGCGTGCTGCCCGTGCTCGCGGCGTTCAGTTTTCTTGCGCGCACTCATCGTCGCGACGCAGTCTTGTGACGCCGGGATCGTGAAGGGGGTGTTGACCCTCGCGCCCGGTGTCTTGCTGGCCCTAGCGGCTGGGAACGCCGTGCGGCGCTCCGGAGGGTGGCTAGAAGAGGTGGCAGCGGTCGTGGCGGTCGGAGCCGTCTGCATCCCCGCGGCCGGCGTGGTCGTCGTGGCCGTCGGAGCCGCCTTCAACGGTTGCTCACTGAACTGACGAGTGACGACCTCGCGACGTCCTGGAAGCCATCGCTGCCTGCAGGCGTGCTCGCGCAGGTCACCATGCTCGCTGGCCCGGAGACGCGCGGAGTCATAGGCTCCGGGCCAGGTCGTGTCGGACCCTTCCCACTACCAGGACAGGACGTGCTCCTTCTGCGGACGCCACAACCGCGACGTCCACCTGGTCGCGACGGACTCGGGCCTGACCATCTGCCAGGTCTGCGTCGCCCGCAGTGCCGAGGTCATCGATGCCGACGTGGGTCTCGAGCCGTTTCCGTGGACCGCTCGCTGGCCGCTCAAGCGGTAGACACTCCACAGCACTAACGTCCCTCGCCGTGCGGGTCGGCGTGATCGTTCCGTTGTCGCGCGGCGACGGTCAGGGCCGGGTCCCATCCTGGCCCGACATTCGCCGCTTCGCGCAGCACGCTGAGGGCGGCGGCCTCGACTCGCTGTGGGTCTGCGACCACTTCATCTCGGCCCCGCCCGGCGGCTCGCCGGAGGGGATCCACGAAGGGTGGAGCGTGATCGCTGCGCTCGCCGCGTCGACGAGCCGCGTCGAGCTCGGCCAGCTCGTCACCTGCATCAGCTTTCGCAACCCGGGGCTGCTCGCCAAGATGGCCGTCACGGTCGACGAGATCAGCGGCGGCCGGCTGACCCTCGGGCTCGGCGCCGGCTGGTACGACGCGGAGTACGACGCCTTCGGGTACCCGACCGACCAGCGCTTCAGCCGCTTCCAGGAGGCGTTCGAGATCGTCCGCCGCCTCCTTGCCGGCGAACGCGTCACGTTCGCCGGCCGGCACCACTCCGTGCAGGACGCGCAGCTGCTGCCCGCCCCCAGCCGCCCCCATTCCGCTTCTCGTCGCCGCGGCCCGACCGCGCGCGCTGCGCCTGACCGCCCGCTCGGCAGACGCCTGGAACACAGCCTGGTACGGCGCGCCGGACGAGCGGCTCCGCGAGCGGCTCCGCAGTCTCGATCATGCGCTCGCTGCGGAGGGCCGGGACCCCCGGGCGCTGCGTCGAACCGTCGGCATCGAGGTCCGCGACCCCGATGCGCTGCCCGTCGGTCCGAACGCTGCGCCGTTCGCGCCGTCGATCGAGGAGCTCGCCCGGACGCTCGCAGAGCACGAGGCGCTTGGCGTCGACGATGTCATCGTCGTCCTCGAGCCCATGACCGAGCGGTCACTCGACCGCCTCGCAGAAGCCGTTGCCCGTCGCGACAACTGAGCCTTCAGAGGCGTCGCCGGCCGCCGAATGTGCCTCTCGGCACAACGAGAAACCCGGCCGGAGTTGTGAAGAGGATGTTGGGCCGCTGCAAGGTACGCGTTCGGCTTCATCCCTCAGGCCAGCGAATTTCCCCCCGAGCGGGTGATTTGCCCGTTTTGGCCGTCTGATTCGCGCCGATGAGGGAAGGCGATTCATACGCGGCAACGAGAGGAGACACGGAAATGAAAAAGACATTGCTGGTTGTGGTCATCGCGGCACTAGCGTCGCCCTTGGCGGCGATGGCGATTGACACCCCGTCGACGGAGAGCCCGTCGACCGAGGGCCCGAGTCCGGCGAAGGCGTGTGCGACCGAGCGCGCGGCGATCGGCGCGACGCCGTTCAAGCAGCTGCACGGCACGAACGCCGACCGGTCTAACGCGTTCGGCAAGTGCGTGTCCAAGAAGGCGCGCGCACGGGCTGCGAACCACGCCAACGCGGCCAAGGATTGCCGCGCGGAGCAGGCGGACACGAACTTCGCCGCCTCGCACGACGGCAAGACCTTCGACCAGTTCTACGGCACCGGCAAGGGCCGGAACTCCTTCGGCAAGTGCGTCTCGTCGAAGGCGAAGGCGATGAACGAGACCGCCGATGCGGCGACGATCAACGCGGCGAAGGCGTGCAAGCGCGAGCGCGCAGCTGATCTGGCTGCGTTCAAGACCGCGTACGGCTCGAGGCCGAACGCGTTCGGCAAGTGCGTCTCGCAGAAGGCGAAGGCTTCGCAGAGCACGCCGTAGCACGCCTTCGAGGGTGACCTCGAGAAGGGGCGGCGGTCGGGGCGACCGCCGCCCCGCTGTGTTTCACGGCCCTCTAGACGAACGCCTGGGCGATCGCCAGCAGCACGAGGACGCCGACGGCCAGCCAGACGACCAGGATGGCGGTCGCCAGGAAGACGAGGCGGCGCGGCACGAGCGCGACGAGCGTCGCGACGAGCCCGGCACGAATGACGTGCCAGGGCGGCCCGTCGCCCGCGAGCACCCGTCGAGCGAGGCCCTTCAGCCCGGATCCGTAGCGGCCGCGCTCCGCGGCGGCCACCCGCTCGTGGCAGCGGCTGATCATCTGGTCGGCCTCACGGCGGGCGGCGCGGCGGTGGAGCGGCAACGTCGCGCGGCGGCGCGTCCAGTACTCCAGCGACTGGCGGGCGTCGTCGAGCGACGGCGGCGCGCTCAGCTCGGCGATGAGGAGCTCGTCCGAATCTCGTGCTGCCACCTGCATGGCCCCGAGTCTAGCCCTGCCTCCCACGCCCGCAAGAGTGCCGATCCCTCGAACGAGAGATACAGAGGAGTCGGCCTCACCCCGATGAACATCGCGGAGACCTCGCCGCACCCTCTCCCCCCAGCGGCGGGACTCCCTCATCCCCAGGGAACGACCCGTGTGCCGCAGACGGGTCGTTCCACCTTGGACCGGTCTTTCCCCGAACGAGGTCGTAATGGCTGCGCACAGCGCGCCGGACTTCGATCGGTAACACCCTTCTCCCGTCCCAGCGGCGGGACCCTGAGGAACGACCCGTGTGCCGCTGACGGGTCGTCCCGCCTTGGACCGGTTCTCGCCGGTCGAACGTACCCGGCGGCCGCGAGTCGTCGCCGGAGCATCGCTGCGTGCGATCCTGCTGCGGTGGCTCGCGCACTCGCCGTTGGCGCCGCGGCGCTCACCGCCTTTGTCGCGTCCGCGCCGGCCCAGGCGCCGGCGTGGCGGCTCAAGGCACCGATGCCGCTGCCGCGCGCCGAGGTCGCGGCAACGGCACTCCGGGGCGAGGTCGTCGTGGTCGGAGGGTTCCTCAGGGACGGCGGCTTCTCACCGCGAGTCGACGCGTATGACCCGGCCCGCAACCGCTGGCGGCGCCTGCCCGGACGTGCCCGTCTCGCTGCACCACGGGATGGCGGCCGCAGCCGGCGGGAGCCTGTACGTCGTAGGCGGCTACGGGGAGGACGGCATCCTCTCGACGGCGTTCGTCCTGACGGGCGGGCGCTGGAGTCGGCTCCCCGACCTACCCGGCTCGCGCGCGGCTGCCGGCGCTGCCGTGATCGGCAACAAGCTCTACGTGGCCGGCGGGGTGACCGACGAGCTCCGCATCGGTGACCGGCGGCTGGCGCGGGACATGCTGGTGCTCGACCTGGTGACGAGGCGCTGGGCACGCGTCGACGGGCCCACTCCGCGCGAGCACCTCGGCGTGACTGCGAGCCGCGGACGGCTCTACGTCGTCGCAGGCCGGCTCGCGGGCCTGGACACCAATCTCACCCTCGTCGAATCCTTCGACCCGGCGGCCGGCAGCTGGCGACGGGTCGCCTCGGTGCCGGGCAGACGTGGCGGGACGGCGGCGGGAGCGTTGCGCGGCACCGTCGTGTCGGCCGGGGGCGAGGAGCCCGGCGGCACGATCCGCACCGTCTACGCGCTCAACACGCGCACGAACCGGTGGCGGCGCCTCCCCGACCTCCGCGTCGCGCGCCACGGGCTCGGCGTGGTCGCGGCCGGCGGGCGCGTCTACGCGGTCGCCGGCGGACGCACGCCGGGGCTCTCGGTCAGCGGCGTCAACGAGTCGCTCGCGCTCACGGGCTGACGCTCGACGACGCGCCTAGACTGGCGGCGCGTGCGGGCGTGGTGAAACTGGTAGACACGCCGGCCTTAGGAGCCGGTGCTCGCAAGAGCTTGGGGGTTCGAGTCCCTCCGCCCGCATGACACCGCACTAGTCGTCCCGGTCTAGCCGGGCGAGCCAGCGGTGGCCCGGATGAACCGTCTCGAGAAGCTCCGCGAGCAGGCGCCGACGCCGCGGCTCGAGCCGTTCGAGGACGGCCGCGAAATCGTCGTCGTCCTTCTCACGGGCGGCCCTCGCCTTGAAGAGCAGCACGATCTCGGGGCGGCCGTAGGGGATGCCCTCGGGCGTTCGCTCGATCAGCTGCGCGTAGGGCATACGGATGCGCTCGTCGCGGCGGCAGATCCAGGTGTCGCCGTCGTGCGGCTCGCGAAAGAGGTCGAGGCGCCAGAGGCGCGTCGCACGCTCGCGCACCCAGGTCTGGTGCGACCCCGGCTCGCCCGAGTCCGACACGAACGGCCGAACGACGTGCCGGTCGCCCTCACGAACCGGAACGAAGAGCTCGTACGCGGCCAGCGCCTCCTCGAGCTCGTGGAAGCGTCCGCGCGGCACCGCGATCTCGATGTCGTCGTGTGCCCGCCGCTCGGTCCCGAGGAAGAGGTCGATCGCCCAGCCGGCGGCGACGTACCACGGCGCGGTGATGCCCGCGAGCAGCTGGTTGACCTCGGCCGGACGCCAGGGCGCCCACTGGGAGAGATCGGGCGTGAAGCCGCTCAGGTCACCGGTGCGCCCGCGCCCGCCAGTTCGGCGATTCGCAGCGCGGCGTGCGCGAGCGTGGTGTCGTCGAAGAGAAACGGCCGCGCGTTCGGCAGGTCGTGCACCGGGCCGTCCAGGTGGTCGGAGCCCCCGGCGGCGTTGAGCGCGTACCTGAGCGGGATCTCGTGGAAGACGACCAGGATCGCCGACTCGGGTCGCTCGAGCAGTCGCCGGTACCCCCCGGCGTACCGGCGGGCCGCGTCGTCGAGGCTCTCGCCGCCCGGGAACGGCTGCGAGCGGCCGAGCTCGCGCTTGACCTCCCGGTAGCGCTCGATCGTCCAGCCCTCGAGCTCGCCGACGCGGATGTCGTCGAGGAGCGGCTCCTCGAGCAGCGGCACGTCGCGCGCTGTGGCCACAGCCTCCGCCGTCTCCCGGGTCCTCTCGAAGCGGGTGTGGACGACGAGCTCGAGCGGAACCGAGGCGAGCTGGAGCGCCAGCAGCTTCGCCTCCTCGCGGCCGCGCTCGGTCAGCGGCGCGGGCTGGGCGGGGTCGCCGTTGACGCGCCGCTCCCGGTTGAGGGTCGACTCGGCATGGCGCGAGAGCACGAACAGCCGCACCGCCGCACCGTACGCAATCGCCTCGCCCGCCGCCCCCGGCGCCGCGCGCTCCGCCGGCCGCCCGCGCGCCCTCGGAGCGACGCGGCCTGTCGGACGAGCTGGGGCGCGGAGAGCTTGGGTTCCCCCCGGGCGAGTGAGGCGGCTCCGGCCCAGTCGGTAGCCCGACCGCTGTCTGGTCTAATGGCCGAGTGACGACCCAGGTCGAGCAGCTCGAGGGCAATCGTGTGCGCCTGAGCGTCGAGGTCGCGGCCCACGACGTCCGCCATGCAGTCGACCACGCGGCCGCCGACCTGGCAGGCAGCGGTCCGCATCCCGGGCTTCCGCAAGGGCAAGGTGCCGTTGCCGGTCCTGATCTCGCGAATCGGCCGTGAGCGGCTCTACGCGGAGGCGGTCGAGAGCCACATCGGCGGCTGGTTCCGCAACGCGGCGGCGGAGACGAAGATCCGTCCCGTCGAGCAGCCGGAGTACGGCTACGAGCTTCCCGAGTCACCGGACGACGCCTGGCGCTTCACGGCCACCGTCGGCGTGCAGGCGGAGGCGGTGCCCGTGGACTGGACGACGCTCCAGGTCGGGGCTCACGAGCCGGTCGTCCCTGCGGAGGCGATCGACGCCGAGATCGACGAGCTGCGGCGGACCGTGGCCGAGCTCGTGCCCGTCGAGGGGCGGCCTGCGCGCACGGGCGACACCGTCGTCATCGACGTCGTCTCGCCCTCGGGCGAGGCGCAGCGCGACGTGGTCGCGGAGCTCGGCGGCGAGCGGCTCGTGGAGGAGATCGAGAGCGCGCTCGAAGGGATGCAGGCCGGCGAGACGGCCACGGTCACGTACGAGCTCGCCGACGAGTCGATGCCGACGGTCGAGGTGACGCTGAAGGACATCAAGGAGGCCGTGCTTCCACCCGTCGATGACGAGCTCGCGCGGGCCGCCACCGAGTTCGACACCATCGCCGAGCTGCGCGCCGACATCGAGGCGCGCCTACGGGAGCAGCTCACCGACGAGCTCGAGGCCCGCTTCCGGACCGATGCGCTCGACGCTCTTGTCGCCGCCTCGAACGTCGAGGTCGCTCCGGGGCTGGTCGACGGCCGCGCTGCCGAGCTCTGGCACGGGCTCGTCCACTCGCTCGAGCGCCGGGGGCTGCAGCCGGAGATCTACCTGCAGCTCACCGGGCAGACACCCGAGGAGGTGACCGAGCGACTGCGGGCCGAGGCGCGCCAGTCGATCGCCCGTGAGCTCGTGCTCGAGGCGGCGGCCGACCGGGTCGGCCTCGAGGTGCCGGACGCCGAGGTCGAGGCGCTCGTCCGCGAGCAGGCCGGCGAGGAGGGCGAGGATGCCGACACGGTCATCGCCCAGCTGCGCGAGGGGGGACGCTGGGAGCGCCTGCGCGCCGACATGCGCCTGCGCAACGCTCTCGACCGCGTCGTCGCCGAGGTCGAGCGAATCCCGGCGGACCTCGCGGCCGCGCGCGAGAAGCTGTGGACCCCGGAGCAGGAAACTCCCGAGACCCCTACGAAACTATGGACCCCCGGCAGCAAGGAGCCAGCATGAGCCCAATGATCCCGATGGTCATCGAGCAGACCTCGCGCGGCGAGCGCGCCTTCGACATCTACTCCCGGCTGCTCAACGAGCGCATCGTCATGCTCGGCACGCCGATCGACGACCAGATCGCGAATCTCATCGTCGCCCAGCTCCTCCACCTCGAGTCGGAGGACCCCGACAAGGACATCTTCCTGTACATCAACTCGCCCGGCGGCGACGTCTACTCGGGCCTTGCCATCTACGACACGATGCAGTTCATCAAGCCCGACGTGCAGACGATCTGCGTCGGCATCGCCATGTCGATGGGCGCCGTGCTGCTGGCGGCCGGGGCGAAGGGCAAGCGCATGGCGCTGCCGAACGCGAAGATCCTCATCCACCAGGTCTGGACACCCGGCGGCATGGGCGGCCAGGCGACCGACATCGAGATTCGCGCCCGCGAGACGCTGAACCTGAAGCGCAAGCTCGAGGAGATCCTGGCCGAGCACTCCGGCCAGGACCTGGAGAAGGTGGGCCGCGACACCGATCGCGACTACTTCATGACCGCGCAGGAGGCAACGGATTACGGCATCATCGACGTGGTCGTGACCAACCGTGACGGACGACCCGCCTAGTCGCAGACCCCGAGACGAGGTACAAGGAGAGCTAGTGTCAGTTCGTCACCCCGCCACGAGCAGCGGCCTCCTCGACGCGAGCACGCCGTCCGGAGGCATCCCGTCCTCTGACCGACCGGCCAGGGCTCGCTGATGGCCAGGCCGAGCGACGGCAACGAGCAGCTCCTCTGCAGCTTCTGCGGCAAGAGCCAGCGCCAGGTCAAGAAGCTCATCGCAGGCCCAGGGGTCTACATCTGCGACGAGTGCATCGACCTCTGTAACGAGATCATCGACGAGGAGCTGACCGCTCCGGCCGAGCTCGATCTCGACAACCTGCCGCGGCCGCGAGACATCTACGAGGTCCTCAACGACTACGTCGTCTCGCAGGAGGAGGCCAAGCGCACCCTCAGCGTCGCCGTCTACAACCACTACAAGCGCGTCCGCATGGGGCAGGACGAGGGCGACGTCGAGCTGCAGAAGTCGAACATCCTGCTGCTCGGCCCGACGGGCTGCGGCAAGACGCTGCTCGCCCAGACGCTCGCGCGCATCCTCAACGTGCCCTTCGCGATCGCAGACGCGACCGCGCTGACCGAGGCCGGCTACGTCGGCGAGGACGTCGAGAACATCCTGCTCAAGCTGATCCAGGCGGCCGACTTCGACATCAAGAAGGCCGAGACCGGGATCATCTACATCGACGAGGTCGACAAGATCGCGCGCAAGGCAGACAACCCGTCGATCACGCGTGACGTGTCGGGTGAGGGCGTGCAGCAGGCGCTGCTGAAGATCCTCGAGGGGACGGTGGCGTCGGTGCCGCCGCAGGGCGGCCGCAAGCACCCGCACCAGGAGTTCCTCTCGATCGACACGACGAACATCCTCTTCATCTGCGGCGGCGCGTTCGCCGGGGTCGAGAAGATCATCAGCAAGCGCATCGGCAAGAACGCCGTCGGCTTCGGTGCCCACATCCGCTCCAAGCACGGCAAGGACGACTCCGAGCTGCTCGCCCAGGTGATGCCGGAGGACCTCCTGTCCTACGGCCTGATCCCCGAGTTCATCGGCCGCCTTCCGGTCGTCTGCTCGGTGCAGCAGCTGATGCGCGAGGACCTCGTGCGCATCCTGCAGGAGCCGAAGAACGCGCTCGTGCGGCAGTACCAGCGCTTCTTCAACTACGACGACATCGAGCTCGTCTTCACCGAGGACGCGCTCTGGGAGATCGCCGACAAGGCGCTCGAGCGCGAGACCGGCGCCCGCGGGCTGCGGTCGATCATCGAGAAGGCGCTGCTCGACGTCATGTTCGAGCTGCCCTCGCGGCGTGACGTCTCCAAGTGCGTGATCACGAAGGAGACGATCCAGAAGGACCTCAAGCCGACGCTCGTCACCTCGGCGGGCGCCGACGACGAGGAAGAGCCGGCCGCGGCCGCGGCCGGCGAGTCGGCGTAGGGAGGAGCTAGGCCGCTACGGCATCGCCGCGCCGGGCGTGCCGCGGCTCGTGTCGCACGGATCCCGGCCGAGCAGGGCGTCTGCGTCCGTCCGCGTGGGCGGCGCCGAGGTCGACGAGCTGCGAGCCGGCAGGCGCGCCACCGGGCGTCTGATTGACCGTGGCGCTCGTCTCGACCGTCGGTCGCCGGCCGCCGCGGGCAGCACGCGCTTGAAGTACAGAAGCACGGCCCGCTGCTGCCACCAGCGGTCGAAGAAGTACGCGTGCTCGCCCGCGCTCGAGCAAGCAGCGTCCGCTGCAGCGGGTTGCCCACCTCGTAGCCGCCCATCATCGTCGCGTGGAACCCGGCGCCACCAGCGAGTCGTCGGCCGCGTAGACGTTGAGCAGCGGCACGGTCACTCTGCACCTGGCGGTGGAACGCGTTCTCGCGGCTGAGAATCGTGAAGCTGTCGTCCCGTAGTACGTAGCTGCGTCCCCGAGCACCTTGCACGGGTCCGTTGTAGGTGTACGGCGGGACGACCAGGGCGACCAGTGCGCTCGTCGCCGGGTACGTGCACGTCCGGTGTCTCGCAGCCGGCCGGCACGGCCGTTGCTCGAGATCTGCGAGGCCTGGTCGGCCGGCCCGCTGAAGTTCAGCCCGGCCGAGAAGACGCGCCGCGACTTCTGCGCAGCCCGCCGTCGAGCGCCAGCGCGAGCACGGTGTCCTGCCCGCCCAGGCTGAACCCGATGACGCCGACCGAGCTCACGCCCGGCTGCCGACGCCAGGTAGCGACCGGCGGCGAGCACGTCCTCTGACTCCTTCCAGCCCGAAGCGTCTGACGCGGGCCCGGGGTAGCCGTAGCCGGCGTCGTACTCGGCCTTGAAGTCCCGCTGGTCGGCGGCGAGCACGTTGTAGCCGTTGCGGGCGAGCATGGCCGCCCAGCGGATCACCGACTCCTTGCCGTTCGTGTTGAAGCCGTGGACGACCACCACGCCGGGGTGGGTGCCGGGTCGCAAGGACGAGGCGGCCCGTGAGCTTGCGCCCCGTCGCGCCGACGTGAGCACGACCTCCTTGAACGAGGCCGGCCAGTCCGGGTGGTCCGGGACTGCCGGGCATCGAGCCGGTCGTGTAGTCCTGCGCAGGCGCGGTGTTCGGCAACGAACCGCGTCGAACGCCGAGTCGAATCCGAGCGGCACGTAGTTCGGCTGGTACGGCTGCGGCGAGGATCGCCTCGACTGCACGTCTGAAACGAGTCCGCCGGCGATGGTCTTGGCGGAGGCCGTCGGTACGCCGTGCATGCGCCCCGAGCGCGAGCCGGCCAGCGCGATGCCAGCGAAAGAACGCGGTTCGCTCGGATTCTCTGCCATCGATGTCATCTCCGGGCTCAGCCTTACCGTCGCGGTCCGTCGCGGAGGCTATCGTCCATGCCGCCGACTTGTCAACCACTAACCGTGGTGTCAAACACTTCGTAGTGCGCTTGCGATTGCTGCAAGAGGCCCGGCATACTCGTTCGATCGTCGCTGCCTGACCTGATCGGCGGGGCTTCGCGCCTCGGCCAGCACGACCACACGGTCGGCGGCACGGCCCTGTCCATCGACCTGACTACCCTCCCCTGATGGACTCGCTCTACCGTCCCGACGGCGTCGAGGAGCGCTGGCAGCGCACCTGGGAGGACGAGGGTCTCTACAACGCCGAGCCCGGCAGCGGCCGCCCCACGTTCGTCGTCGCGCACCCGCCTCCAAACGTGACCGGCGCGCTGCACACCGGCCACGCGCTTCAGATCGCGCTCGCGGACGTGCTCGTCCGCTGGCACCGCATGCGTGGCTTCGAGGCCGCCTTCCTGACCGGCTACGACCACGCGGGCATCTCGACGCAGAACGCCGTCGAGAAGTATCTGGTGGAGCAGGGCACCTCTCGGGAGGAGCTCGGCCGCGAGGCGTTCGTCGAGCGCGTCTGGCAGTGGCTGCACGAGTACGGGCGGACGATCATGGGCCAGTACCGGCGCATGGGCGCGTCGATGGACTACCGCCGCGAGCGCTTCACGATGGACGACGCGTACGTGCGGTCGGTGATGCGCTTCTTCGTCCACCTCTACCGCAAGGGCTGGATCTATCGGGACAACCGCATCATCAACTGGTGCCCCCACCACCAGACCTCGCTCTCCGACCTCGAGCTCGTCCACCGCGAGCTCGACGACGCGCTCACCTACGTTCGCTATCCGTTCGCGGACGAGCCGGCAGCCGGCGTGACGATCGCGACCGCCCGCCCGGCGACGATCCTCGGCGACGTCGCGGTCGCCGTGCATCCCGACGACGAGCGCTGGCGCGGCGCGATCGGCCGCCAGGTGCTCGTGCCGTACGTCGAGCGTCCCGTCCCGGTGATCGCCGACGAGCGTGTCGACCCCGACTTCGGAACCGGCGCGCTGAAGGTGACGCCCGGCCACGACCCGCTCGACTTCGAGATCGGCCGCGACCACGGGCTGCCCGAGCCGATGGTGGTCGGCTGGGACGGCCGCATGAACGAGCTCGCCGGCGACCTGGCCGGGCTGACGCAGGAGCGAGGCCGACGCCGCGCATCCTCGACTGGGTGAAGGAGCGCGGCCTGCTCGAGCGCCGCGAGGCGTACCGACACACGGTCGCGCTCTGCGAGCGCTGCGAGAGCCGGATCGAGCCGCTCATCTCGCCGCAGTGGTGGTGCGCGATGGAAGGCCTGAAGCGGCCGGCCCTGGAGGCGCTGCACGCGGGGCGCGTCCGCTATCACCCCGACTCGCAGCATCGGTATGCGATCGAGTCGCTCGAGAACGCACCCGACTGGAACATCTCGCGGCAGATCTGGTGGGGCCACCAGCTGCCGCTCTGGGAGTGCCCGGCCGGCCACGTCACGGGCGAGGAGACCGAGCCGGCAGCCTGCGCCGAGTGCGGCTCCACCGAGCTCACGCGCAGCGAGGACGTCCTGGATACGTGGTTCTCGTCGGCGCTGTGGCCGTTCGCCATCCTCGGCTGGCCCGACGAAACTCCGGAACTGCGTGCCTGGTACCCGGGCACGCTGAACACGACCGCGCGCGAGATCATCCGCCTCTGGGAGAACCGGATGATCTTCTCCGGGCTCGAGCTGCTCGGGGAGCGGCCCTTCGACCACGTCGTCATCCACACGACCGTGCTCGCGCCGGATGGGCGCCGCATGTCGAAGAGCCTGGGGACGGGGATCGACCCGCTCGAGCTGATCGCCGACCACGGCGCCGACGCCGTTCGCTACGGGCTGCTGAAGATGTCGTCCAGCCAGGACGTGCGCTTCTCGTACGGCGCGGTCGAGGAGGGGCGGAAGCTTGCGAACAAGCTCTGGAACGTCTCGCGGCTGCTCGTCACCGACGCCGGCGGGGCAACACCCGCGCTCCGGCCCGAGGCGCTGGAGGAACGGTGGATCGTCGCCCGGCTCGATGCGGCCCAGGAGACCGTCGACGCGGCGCTCGCGCGCTTCGACTTCGCCGAGGCGGTGGACACGCTCTACCACCTCACCTTCGACGACTTCTGCGACTGGTACGCCGAGGCGATCAAACCGCGGCTGAACGAGCCGCAGGTGCGCGCGACCGCGCTGGCGGCGCTCGAGCGCCTGCTCGAGCTGCTGCACCCGGTCATGCCGCACGTCACCGAGGAGATCTGGACGGCGCTTCCGAACCGCGAGTCGCGCCTCATCGTTGCGCCCTGGCCGGCTCGGGACGGTCGCTTCGACGCCGACGCTGGGGCGCTCGACCGCGTGCAGGAGGCGGCGGCGATCTTCCGGCGGAGCGGCGCCTCCGTCGAACTGGGCGAGGACGAGCGCCGCATCTTCGAGGCCGTGGTCAAGCCCGAGCGGGTCAAGTCGGACGGGGGCAGCCTCGCGGGCGAGGTCGAGCGCCTGCGCAAGGAGATCGCCCGGGCGGAGGGCATGCTCGCCAACGAGCGGTTCACGTCGAAGGCGCCGCCGGAGGTGGTCGACGCCGAGCGCGAGAAGCTCGAGCGCTACCGCCGCGAGCTCGACCTGCTCGCGGAGTCCGGCGAGCAGGGCTAGCGGGCGGGTCCGCGCGCCTGCTCTCGTGCAGGCGCCGCCTCCCGGGGCCCACTTCTTCTCGACGCGCGCGCCCCCGGGGGTGGGCTAGCCGTTCGGGGCTTTCCCGCCTCCCGGCGTCGACGGTACCGCCGAAGAGCGCGCCCGTGGGTGCCGGAAGTGCGCCAGAACCGTGACGGCAGCCCTGTCCGTGTCGATTCTCCGGTCTGTTAGAACGAGCCCGTGGGCGAGGCGCCACGTTCGAGCGGCGGCGCCCTTCCGGTGCCGGGGACGGCACGGGAGTGGGTTGCGGCCCTGTCTCCATGGCCCGAGGAGTTCGGGCTCGGGCGGATGCGCGCGCTGCTCGGGGAGCTGGGCGACCCGCAGGTGCGCTTCCGTGCCGTCCACGTGGTCGGCACGAACGGGAAGTCGTCGACCACGCGGCTGACCGCGGCGCTGCTCGAACACGCGCGCCTGGCGACCGGGTCATACATCTCGCCGCACGTCGCCGACTGGAGCGAGCGGATCCAACTCGGCGGCCGCGACGCCGACTTCGAGCGGCTCGTGGCGGCGGTGCGCCCGGCCGCCGAGCAGATCGGCGCCACCCAGTTCGAGGCACTGACCGCGGCCGCGCTGAACGCCTTCGCCGAGGCGGAGGTCGACGTGGCCGTCGTGGAGGCTGGGCTCGGCGGGCGTCTCGATGCCACGAACGTGCTCGACGCGCCGGTCGTCGTGCTCACCAACGTCTCGCTCGATCACACGGAGGTGCTGGGCGAGACGCGCGAGCTGATCGCACGCGAGAAGCTCGCAGTGGTTCGCCCCGGTGCCACGGTCGTGCTCGGCGAGGAGGAGTGGGAGCCGCTCGCGCGCGAGCTGGGCGCAGCGAACGTCGTTGTCGTCGCGCCGGACGAGGCACGGGCGAACCGCGCGGTCGCGCTCGCGGCCGCGGAGGCGTTCCTCGGGCGGCGGCTCGAGGGGCCGGAGGGCGGTACGCGGGACGACGAGGTCGCGCTTCCCGGCCGGGCTGAGTGGCGGCTGTCGGGCGAGGGCCGGCCGGCGGAGCTCCGTGAGGGGGCGCACAACCCGGCGGGAGCCGCATTCGTCGCGCGCCGGCTACGGGAGGCCGCCTGGGCGGACGACGCTGAGCGCACCGTCATCGTCCTCTCCGTCATGCGCGACAAGGACGCCGAGGCCATGCTGCAGGAGCTCGCGCCGCTCGCGGCCACGGCGATCGTCACGACCGCCTCGAACCCTCGCGCCCTGCCGGCGGACGAGCTCGCGGCGATCGCGCGGCGCCACTTCCGCACCGTCGAGGCGGATGGAGACCCCGCAACCGCCCTCGCACGCGCGCGGCAGCTCGCCGGGCCGTCCGGGCGAGTGCTCGTCACAGGCTCGCTGTACCTTCTCGCGGATCTCCATTCCGTCCCGTAGAGCGCGTACCATGAAGCCGCTCGTAGAGAGGCTGAGCGTCTTCGCGTTCGCGGCCGTCGTGATCCTCGCGATTGTCGGGCTCGCGTTTGCCGCCGGGTATCTCGTCGGGCAGTTGCTGCTCTAACGGAGGTCCCCGTGTTCCTCGCCCAGTCAGAAGACGACAGTCTGTTCGGAGGAGTCAGGGACTTCTTCGAGTCGGGCAGCTGGATCATCGTCCGCAACCTCGGCCTGTTCTTCGCGGTCGTCTTCTGGCTCGCCGTCGCCTACTGGGTGTTCAAGGACGCGCGGCGGCGCATCGAGGACCCATGGCTCGTCGGCATGGCCACGGTGCTCGGCCTCGTGCCCCCGTTCATCGGCGCGTTCATCTACATGCTCTTCCGCCCGCCCGAGTACCTCGAGGACGTGCGCGAGCGCGAGCTCGAGATCAAGGCGATCGAGGAGCGCCTGGCAGAGACCGACCTGCATTGCCCGGTCTGCCGCGCGGCGATCAAGGAGAGCTTCCTCGTCTGCCCCGTCTGCACGACCAAGCTCAAGCAGGCGTGCGAGAGCTGCAAGCAGCCGCTCGAGCCGCTCTGGCAGATCTGCCCGTACTGCGAGACGCGCGTGGCCACGCCGGCGCCGATCGAGTTCGCGCCGACGACCTCGGCGCGCTCGGGTCGTCGCCGGCGAGCTTCCGAGTAGCGCCGCAGTAGACTGCGCCGCCGCATGGCCGCCGAGCAGACCCTCGTCCTGATCAAGCCCGACGCCGTCCAGCGGCGGCCTCGCCGGGGAGATCCTGCGGACGCTTCGAGGCGCGGGGCCTGACGATCCGCGCTGCCCGCCTGCTCGACCGTCGAGCGACGGACTGGCCCGCGAGCACTACGCCGAGCACGTCGACAAGCCGTTCTTCGGCGAGCTCGTCGAGTTCATCACCTCCGCCCCGACGCTCGCGCTCGTGCTCGAGGGCGAAGGCGCGATCGCCGTCGTCCGGACGACGATGGGCGCCACGAATCCAGCCACGTCGGCGCCCGGCACGATCCGCGGCGACCTCGCGCTCTCGATGCCGGACAACCTCGTGCACGGCTCGGACTCACCCGAGTCGGCGGCGCGCGAGGTGCGCCTGTGGTTCGGCGATGAGCTCGGCTGACCTGCCCGACTCGGTCGCGCGCAACATCGCCGAGTGGACTGGCTCGAACGAGCAGTACACCGACCGCAGCGCACGCGAGGCCTGGGCCCGCGACGACGATCGCCTGGGGCGTCTTCGGCGTCCCCGAAGCGACCGTCGGCGCGCTCGGCAAGGTTGCCGGGCTCGACGTGGTCGAGCTCGGCTGCGGTACCGCCTACATCTCGGCGCGGCTCGCCAAGCTGGGCGCACGGCCGGTCGGCGTCGATCCGACCCCGGCGCAGCTCGCGACCGCCAGGCGGCTCATGCAGGAGACGGGCATCGAGTTCCCGCTCGTCGAAGCGCCCGGCGAGGCCGTGCCGCTTCCCGACGCCTCCTTCGACCTCGCCGTCTCGGAGTACGGCGCCTCCCTCTGGGCGGTGCCCGAGCGCTGGATCGCCGAGGCGGCGCGGCTGCTCCGTCCCGGCGGGCGACTCGTGTTCCTGACGAACTCGGTGCTGCTCTACCTCTGCGTTCCCGACGTCGGCACCGTCGAGGAGACGCTCCACCGGTCCCAGTTCGGCATGTACCGGACGACGTGGCCCGAGCAGACAGGGCGTGGAGTACCACCTCGACCACGGCCGCTGGATCGCCCTCCTCCGCGAGCACGGATTCGAGATCGAGGCGCTCCACGAGCTGCAGGCGCCGGAGGGAGCACGTCGACCACGAGTACTACGACCACGTCACGGTCGACTGGGCGCAGCCGCTGGCCGTACGAAGACCTCTGGGTCGCGCGCAAGCGCGCGTGAGCGTCCCGCCCGCTCCGCCGCTCCTGCTCGCCTCCACCTCGCCGCAGCGGCCGGCCATCCTGCGCCAGCTCGGCATTCCCTTCGATGCCGTCGCGCCCGAGTACCACGAGGAGGATCCGCCCGACGCAGATCCCCGCGAGCTCGTGCTCGCGCATGCGCGCGGGAAGGCGAGGTCGGTCGCGCGCCTGGCCGCTGACCGGCCGGTGCTCGGCGTCGATACGACGGTCTGCCTCGACGGACGCCTCTACGGCAAGGCAGCGACTGCCGAGCAGGCTGCCGAGATGCTCGAGCAGCTGGGCGGCCGGACGCATCTCGTCATCTCGGGGCTCTGCCTGCTGACTCCCGGCTGGGAGGAGGCGGCAGCTCGAGGAGACGGCCGTCACCTTCCGGCCGCTCACGCCGCGCGACCTGGCGACCTACGTGGCCAGCGGTGAGTGGGAGGGGCGCGCGGGCGCCTACGCGATCCAGGGGCTCGGAGCCGCGCTCGTCGAGCGCATCGAGGGCGACTACCTCAACGTTGTCGGGCTGCCGGGCGCCCTGCTCGTGCGGTTACTCGCCGAGCGCTTCGCCGGCGTGTACGGCTTCGGTTAGGCGTCCCCCCGCGGGAACGCCGGCGGCCTCGTCGACCGCCGCCTTGACCTCGTAGTAGAGGGCGCGACTCTGCTCGAGCGTGCCGCCGATCGCGGTCAGGCCGATGCGCCCTGCGACCGCGAGCGCGCTGACCATGTGCAGGACGACGCCGGTCTGCGCCTCGTGATCCCAGCCGAGCCCCCGCTCGGCGACGATGTCGAGCAGGTCGTCGGGGGTCAGCGACCGGTACGCCGGCGAGTCGAGGTGGTCGGTGGCCGCGTAGTGCTTCACGTCGCCCATGCGCGTCCGGTACTCGCCGGACAGTGGCTCATAGGCGCCATCGGTGAGCGCCGTCAGCGCGAACAGCGGATGCGTCGTGCCGCCGCAGCGCAGGTTGATCTCGAGCGCGTACGAGTCCCACCCGGCGCCATTGCGGACGGTGGCGAAGTCGACGGACGCACGCCCGATCACGCCCTCGCGGGCGAGCCGCCGCCCGACCTTCAGCCCCTCCGCGGCGATCTGCGCGGCGTACCGCTCGTCGGCCGGGAAGTGGCAGCCGAAGTACGTCTGTCCGTGCGGCCCTCCGAGGACCTGGTCGTGCGTCGACATGATGTCGACCTGCCCCGCCGGGCTCAGGCGCAGCTGGACGCTCGGGCTGTGGAACTCGTCGCCCTCGATGCGCTGCTCGACGATGCCGCCCTCGTTGTCGAGAGCCGCCAGGTAGTCGTCCAGACTCGTCTCGTCGTCCTCGAGCTGGATTCCGCGGAGCGGCTCGCCGCGCGGTGCCGAGAGGTCGAGCAGCGCATTGCCCAGGCCGCTCACGCCCTGGTCGAGCTTGAGGACCGCCTGCCTGGCCTCGGGCCGGCGCCCCCGGATGTCGGCGAGCGCCGCAGGCAGGTCACGCCGGCCGTCGACGTCCAGCCCGGCGGGGTGCGGCACACCCTCGTCGGCGAAGACCCGCCGGCTGCCCTGCTTCGTGCCGAGCCAGTTGAGCGACGGCTCCGAGCCGTAGATGGGCAGGCCGAGGCGGACGGCCAGCTCGGCCTCGTCCTCGGTCATGCAGAAAGGAAGGATGAAGGCGAGCTCGGGATCGCCGATCAGTCCGCGGATCCGGCGGAGGGCACCCGGTCGCGCCAGCAGCTTCCGCGACAGTGGCTCGTTGCGCCCGTCGACGAGCGCGACCGTAAGGAAGCGACTGCGCGCCTCGGGCGTGTCGAGCTCGGGGACGAGGCCGAAGTAGTAGTCCAGCAGGGGCGGGTGAATCGGCTGCGAGGTCACGTACACGACCCGCGACCGCGGCGCTTGCAGCAGGCTCAGGACGAGGCAGAGGTAGCGCTCCTCGTACGCGGGGAAGACCGGCACGAGGTGCTCGGGTACGTCGAGGCTGATCGAGTGCACCACCACCACCGTGCGCTCGATGTCGCCGATCGAGCGCAGCGTGACGCTGGGCCAGAAGTTCCGCAGCCGGGCCTGCAGCTCGCCGAACTCCGCGTCGGTCATGCGGTGACGCTAACGAGGTCCGGGCGCGAACGCGAGCGCCCGCCTGGAGCACCGCCGCAGCTACGGTACGGGCCTGCGGGCACTAGGCGGTCCGGAGCCGCCGCTGTAAACTCGCCTGCTCTCATGGGGTTTCTTGACTACCTGAACGGCTTCGGTGGCCGCGACATGGCCGTGGATCTCGGCACCGCGAACACGCTCGTCTACGTGCGCGGCCGCGGCATCGTGCTCTCCGAGCCGTCGGTGGTCGCGATCGACCAGCGCACGGGCGAGGTCTATGCGGTCGGCGTCGAGGCGAAGCGGATGCTGGGGCGCACCCCCGGCTCGATCACCGCGATCCGGCCGCTCAAGGACGGCGTCATCGCGGACTTCGACGTGACCGAGCAGATGCTGCGCCACTTCATCCAGAAGGTGCACCAGAACCGCTTCGCCCATCCGCGCGTCGTGGTCTGCGTGCCCTCCGGCGTGACGGGCGTCGAGAAGCGCGCCGTCGAGGAGGCGACGCTCTCTGCGGGCGCGCGAGAGGCGCACCTGATCGAGGAGCCGATGGCGGCTGCGATCGGTGCGGGCCTGCCCGTGTCGGAGCCGACCGGGAACATGATCGTCGACGTCGGCGGCGGCACGACCGAGGTGGCCGTGATCTCCCTCGGCGGCATCGTCGTCTCCCAGAGCCTTCGCGTCGGCGGCGACGAGATGGACGAGGCGATCGTCCAGCACGTCAAGAAGGAGTACAAGCTGCTCATCGGCCAGCAGACGGCCGAGGAGATCAAGCTCGAGGTCGGCTCCGCGTTCCGCATGCGCGAGGAGGTGCAGGCGGAGGTGCGCGGCCGGGACATGCTGACGGGGCTGCCGAAGACGGTCATCCTCAACTCCGAGGAGATCCGCGAGGCGCTCGAGGATCCGGTCAGCCAGATCATCGACGCGATCCGGTCGACCCTGGACAAGACCCCGCCCGAGCTCGCTGCCGACATCATCGACCGCGGCATCGTGCTCGCCGGCGGCGGCGCGCTCCTGCACGGCCTCGACGAGCGGCTGCGCCACGAGACGCACATGCCCACGCAGCTCGCCGACTCGCCGCTGACCTGCGTTGCGGTCGGATCCGGCCGCAGCCTCGAGGTGCTCGAGGCGATCAAGAAGACGACGAAGGCTCGCCAGCGGAGCCGCAACGGCTACCGCAACGGCTACCGCAACTAGCCCTCCGGCCCGTGAGTTCGGGCCGCCCGCAACCTGAGATACCCTCACAGGCTCGTGCCCCGTAACAGAAGCGTCCGGCTAGCAGCGCTGGGCGCGTCGGCCCAGCGCACCGCCCCCTCGTCTTTCGGCTCCCGTGCCGGCGCGAGCGTGCGTCGTCGCGCGGTCGTCGTCGCGCTCGTCGCCCTCTCGCTCGTGCTGATCACGGGCTACTTCCGCGAGTCCGAGAGCGGGTTCTTCCACGACGTCCAGTCGACGGCGGCGCAGGCGCTCGAGCCGTTCGAGATCGCCGCGGAACGGCTTTCGCGGCCGTTCGCCAACGCCTGGGGCTGGTTCGACGGGCTGCGCGACGCCAAGTCGGAGCGCGACCGGCTCGCCGCGGAGCTCGACGCCGCCCTCGCGCAGGTTCAGCGTGCGCAGGCCGCGCCGTCGGTCGAGGGTCTCGGCGCTGCGGCGAAGAACGCGCCCGCCCCGACGCTCGCCAAGGACTTCAACCTGCTGCGGACCGAGGTGCTGTTCGAGAACACCGGGTTCGCCCAGGAGATCGTCGTCTCGGCCGGCTCCGACGACGGCATCCGGATGTACGACCCTGTCGTCGCTACCGGCAAATCCGCTCTGCTCGTCGGACACGTCTCCAAGGTCGCGGACAGCACTGCGCGGGTCACGCTCGTCACGGACACGGAGAGTGCGGTCGCCGCCTACGACTTGACCTCCTCCGCGAAGGGAGTCGTGCGCGGGCGCGGGGCAGGTGACGCCGACACTTGCGTTCGATCGCGTCCCCAAGCAGGACGTCGTCTCCCAGGGTGACTTCGTCCTGACCTCCGGTCGCCTGGCTGGGCCCGGGCTTTCGTCGTTCTATCCGCGCGCGATCCTGATCGGGCGCGTGCTGAGCGTCGACCAGAGCGACACCGACGCATTCAAGCTCGTGACCGTCCAGCCGCTCGCCGACCTGTCCGACCTCGACGCGGTCGTCGTGCTCCTGCGCAAGAAGCCGCTGCCCCGGCTGCCGTGATCGCCGTCGCCAAGGCCGCCGGCCTCGTGTTCGTGGCGGTGCTGCTCCAGCTGAGCGTCTTTTCGTCGATCGACATCGGCGGCGGCGGTCCCGACCTCGTGCTGCTGACCGTCGCGATCGTCGCGTTGCTCGCAGGCTCGGTCATCGGCGCCGTGAGCGGCTTCTGGGCCGGTTTCCTGTACGACAGCGCCACCCTGGGGACGCTCGGCGTCAGCTCGCTGCTGCTGACCCTCGTCGGCTTCTGGTGCGGCCGCTACGGCGAGACGACACCTCGTGACCGCGCGCACGCCCCACTGGTCGCAGTCGGGGCGGTGACGATGCTGACTGCGCTCGGCACGCTCGTCCTCCAGTACACGCTCGGCGAGCCGACCTCGGCTGCCTGGATGCTCGGCGACCGCCTGCCCGCTCAGCTGATCTTCAACATCCTGCTCGCGCTGCCGCTCTGGGCGCTCGCACGGCGGATCTTCACGCCGCGCACCTCTGCTTTCGCACGCGAGGTCGAGCTCGTTGGCTAGCAGCCGCATCCCTGAACGGCGCGGCTTCCTGCCGCGCGACCCGCGAGTCGAGGAGCCGTACCGGCTGACGCCGCAGCTCGCGTTCCGCATCGGCATCCTCGGCGCCCTCGCGCTGGCCGCGTTCGCGATCCTGATCCTGCGCCTCTGGGCGCTGCAGGTGCTCTCCGGCGATGACTACCTCCGGGTCGCGAAGGACAACCAGCTCCGCACGATCCGCGTCGAGCCCACGCGCGGGCAGATTCTGGATCGCAAGGGCCGGATCCTCGTCGACAACACGAGTACGCCGTCGATCGTCATCGCGCCGTCGGCGCTCCCGGAGAAGGGCCGCTACCGGGAGATGCAGCGCCTGGCGAGGCTCGTGGACGTGCCGCTGCGAGAGATCACGCGGAAGCTGGAGCGTCAGAAGGGCGACGCGCTGACGCCGATCGTCATCCAGACGGACGTCCCCGAGCGGATCGTCACCGTCCTAGCCGAGCGCCAGGCCGAGTTCCCCGGCGTGGAGGTCACGGACACGCAGGTCCGGCGTTACCCGTACGGGACCCTCGGCGCGCAGCTGCTCGGCAACGTCGGCGAGATCAGCGAGGACGAGCTGAAGGAGCTCAAGGGCTACCACCTCGGCGACCGCATCGGCAAGCGCGGTGCGGAGGCCGCCTTCGACCATTACCTGCGCGGCCGGGCTGGGCTCGCGCAGCTCCGCATCGATGCGTCCGGCCGGCCACGCGGGGCCAGAATCCTGACGGCCCAGCCGGTTGCGGGCGACGCGGTGCGACTGACGATCGACGCCAGGCTGCAGGGGGTCGCCGAGGAAGCGATCCGGTACGGCATCGGCCTCGCCCACGCGAACGACAACTGGTATGCGAACGGCGGCGCTGTCGTCGCGCTCGACCCCCGGAACGGGGAGGTTCTTGCGCTCGCCTCCAACCCCGACTTCGATCCCGGCGTCTACTCCAACCCGAACAAGCGAGGCCAGCTTGCTCTCCTGAACGATCCCCAGGTCGCAGAGCGCGAGAACTACCCCTTCGTGAACCGCGCAACGGCGGGCCGCTATCCACCCGGGTCGACGTGGAAGCCAGTCACGGCGCTCGCCGCCATGCAGGAGGGTCTGCTGTCGCCCTACGAGGCCATTGCGTGCCCGCCGGTCTTCACCCTGCGCCGGGCCGACGGTACCGCCATTCCTGGCGGAACGTTCAAGAACTGGAATCCGTACTCGAGCGGGGCACTCGACCTCGCTTCGTCCCTCGAGCAGTCGTGCGACACCTACTTCTACGACGTCGCCATGCGCTTCTACAACCAGCAGCGCAGCCCCCTGCAGGAGTGGGCGTCTCGCTGGGGATTCGGTCAGGCGACGGGCCTCGACATCGGCGGTGAGGACGCCGGCCTGCTGCCGACCCCGGCGTGGCGCAAGAAGGCGTACTCGACTGCGGTGGACAAGCTCTGGAAGCCGGGCGACTCGATCCAGCTCGCGATCGGACAGAAGGATCTCGTCGTCACACCGCTGCAGATGGCGTCCTTCTACGCGATGGTCGCGAACGGCGGCAAGGTCGTCCGCCCCCACCTGCTCATGCACGTCGAGGAGCCGGGCACGGAACGGGCCAATCCGCTCATCCGCCGGCGCTACGCCGGCCCGCCGCCGCGCGAGAGCCGGATCGACCCGTCGGCGCTCGCCGCCGTTCAGGACGGGCTCTTCCGCGCCACTCACGGCTCGCAGGGGACGGCTCAGGCTGTGTTCGGCACCTTCCCTGTGGACGTTGCGGGCAAGACGGGCACGGCCGAGAAGATCGTGCCTTCGATCAACCAGTTCGACGAGATCGACCAGTCGTGGTTCTGCGGCTACGGGCCGACCGACGGGGTCCCGACCATCGCGCTCTGCGTCCTGATCGAGAACGGGGGCTTCGGCGGCGAGGCGGCGGCGCCCGCTGCGCTCAAGATCTTCCAGCACTTCTTCCAGCGCGAGGGTGGCAACCTGACGCCGGTGGCCGCGGACTGATGATCGACTCGGCCGCCACCCGCGCACCCGGCCGTTTCAGGGCCGCGGGGCCGCGCACGGACGTGCTGTCGCTGGCGCGACGGCTCGACTGGTTGATGCTCGCAGCTGTCGGCGCCCTGGTCGGCTACGGCTTCTGGGTGCTGGACGGGATCACGCGCGACGACGTACCTGGAAACCCGGGCTACTACGTCGTCCGCCAGGCCACCTACGCGGCTATCGGTGCCGTCGGGCTCGTTGCGGCGATCCTTATCAATCCCCATGTCTACCGGCGCGCGCGCCTGCCGCTCTACGGCGTCATGATCGGCTCGCTCCTCGTCGTGCTCGCCGCCGGCGTGGAGGTGCGCGGCTCCCAGCGCTGGATCGAGTTCGCCGGCTTCCGCTTCCAGCCCTCGGAGTTCGGCAAGCTGCTGCTCGTCCTCTGCCTCGCCGGCTTCCTCGCCGACCGCGGCAAGCGAATCGGGAGCGCGCGGACGACGCTCGCCGCGGTCGGGATCACGGCGCTGCCGACCGCGCTCGTCTTCGTCCAGCCGGACATCGGCAGCGCGCTCGTCTACGCGGCCGCCCTCGGCGGAGTGCTGTTCGTCGCGGGCACCCGGTGGCTCGATCTCACCGCGCTCTTCGCCGCCGGTGCGATCGCGGCCGTCGTCGTCCTCTGGGCGGCACCGGCGATGGGCGTGCAGGTGCTGAAGCCGTACCAGGTGGACCGCCTGACGTCCTTCACCGATCCCGGCGACAGCCCCGAGAGCGCCACCTACAACGTCAACCAGTCGATCATCGCCGCCGCGTCCGGCGGCGTCACGGGCCGAGGGGTCACGGGCGCGACGCAGACGAACTTCGACTACCTGCCCGAGCACGCGACCGACTTCGTCTTTGCCTCGCTGGCCGAGCAGCGCGGCTTCGTCGGCGCCGCCATCCTCCTGGCGCTCTACCTGCTCGTCGTCTGGCGCGCGCTCAACTGCATCGCTGTCGCACGGGACGCGTACTCGGCCATCGTCGCCGGAGGCATCGCGGTCGCGATGCTCTTCCAGATCGTGGTCAACGTCGGCATGACGATCGGGATGGCGCCGGTCACCGGCATCCCGCTCGCGTTCGTCAGCGCGGGCGGCTCCGCGCTGATCATGAACATGGTCGCCATCGGCATCCTCCAGGCGATCCACGCCCGCGGGCGCCACTAAAGAGACCGCTCGCCGCGCGGTCGGCTGTCCCCGACTCCTTCCCGATCGCCCCACGCGAGCCATCGCCGAAGGGCGGCTTGCCCGCCCGAGAGGCACACCGCGGGAAGCGCGTCAAACCAGACGCCGTAACCCAAGCATCGAACGCACAGCCGCCGGCTCCTGACACGAGAGCACTACGCCCCCGCTTGCACGGAGGGGGCCCACCGGGGGAACCAGGTGACCCCATCCCCATGGTTCCCCCGTGAAGCGAGCGCAGCGAAGCGGGTCCGTCCGACGCTGGTCCTAGCCTGCGCCCCGTCGACGAGGAGGACCGTGCATGTCGGGGAAGCGCGAGGCGTACGAGTTGTTGATGATCGAGGAGGCGGATGCCTGGTTCGAGTACCTCGAGGCCACGTGCGAGAAGACGGCGGCGAGGTACGCCGAGGTCGAGCCCTGGGCATGGGCGCGGCTGAACCAGCGCCTGCGGCTGGTGCGCCGGCGCCGGGAGCGGCTCGAGGCCGCGGCGGCGGCGTGAGCGGGCGTCGCTGGAGCTGCTGCTTGCCCGGAGCGACGCGGCCCCTGCGTCGGGGCGGAGTGGCCCGTCCGGCCCGGCGGGTCGCGACCCCGCTGCAGGTGCTCGGACGGGGCACGCGCTGGGGTTGCCGGTCGGCGAAGGCCTCCCGCTAGCGCGGCGCCGGTCAGGCGGGCCCGCGCCCGCCAACACCGTTGCTAGCCTGTTGGTCAGGCGATGCCGATGCTTTTGACACCCATTCGTCGCGCGCCAGGCGCCCGCCTGGTGGCTGCTCGTGCGCGCGCACATGACAAGGAGAGACCTTTTGCCTTTGCTCTGGTTCCGACGACGCAAGAAGCAGGACGAGCCGGCGGGAGAGCCGGCGACACCACTCGCAGCACCAGCACCACCGACTGACGTAGAGCCCACCGCCGCCGAGCCGGAGACGGCGGAGGCGGCCGCTAGGAAGCGCCGCCGCGGCACCCGTGGAGGCCGGAATCGCCGGCGTCCGAGCGGACGTGCCGCCGCCGACACCGGCGCCGCGGACGCCGCCGAGGAGGCAAAGCAGGAGAAGCCGGAGAAGCCGGCTGCCCCGCAGCGCAGCCGGCAGCGGAGCGGCGACCGGCCGCAGCGCGAGCGGTCCGACCGCTCACGCGGCAGCGCCCGTTCCAGCCGCCGCCGGTCGCCGACGCGCCGTGCGCCGCTGCCGCCTGCCAAGCGCGAGCTGCTGGTCTCGGCCGGCATCTCGGAACGGCGGGTCGCCGTGCTCGAGGACGGCAAGGTCGCCGAGGTCTACCTCGAGCGCCCGGAGCGCCGTTCGATCGCCGGGAACATCTACCTCGGCACCGTCGACAACGTCCTGCCGGGCATGGAGGCCGCCTTCGTTGACATCGGCCTCGAGAAGAACGGCTTCCTGTACGTCGACGAGATCGTCACGCCCGAGCTCGAGGGGCGCCGGCACGGCAAGCGGATCCAGGACCTGCTGAGCCGTGGCCAGACCCTCCTCGTGCAGGCGGTCAAGGACCCGATGAAGTCCAAGGGTGCCCGGTTGACCACCGAGATCTCGCTCCCCGGCCGCTTCGTCGTCTACGTCCCGAGCGGGGAGGGCTTCGGTGTCTCCCGCCGCCTCGAGGACGACGAGCGCAGCCGCCTGCGCGACATTCTCAAGGGCCTCGACGTGAAGAAGGGCGGCCTCATCGTCCGCACAGCCGCCGAGGGCGCCTCGGCCGAAGACATCGAGCGCGACTTCGAGTTCCTGCTCGCGCCTCTGGAAGACGATCGAGCAGCTGGCGAAGAAGGCGGACGGACCGACGCTCATCTACCAGGAGGCGGAGCTGCCTCTGCGCGTCACGCGCGACCTCTTCACCGAGGACTTCGAGCGCGCGCTCGTCGACGACGATCTGACGTACCGGCGCATCGTCGGCTACCTGAAGAAGACGTCCCCGCACATGGCCGAACGCGTCGTCCGTCACCGGAACAAGCAGCCGCTGATGGAGGAGTTCGGCGTCGACGACGAGATCAAGTCCACGCTGTCCAAGCGCGTCGACCTGCCTTCGGGCGGCTACCTGATCTTCGACTACGCCGAGGCGTTCACCGTCGTCGACGTGAACACCGGCCGCTTCGTCGGCTCCCGCTCCAAGACGTCGACGCAGACGCTCGAGGACACGATCACCAAGAACAACATCGAGGCGGTCAAGGAGGTCGTGCGCCAGCTGCGGCTGCGCGACATCGGCGGGATCATCGTCATCGACTTCATCGACATGGCGAACCCGAAGAACCGTGCCACGGTGGAAGAGACGCTGCGGCAGGAGCTCGAGCGCGACCGGACGAAGACCTACGTCGTCGAGATCTCGCCGCTCGGTCTGGTCGAGATGACGCGCCAGAACGTCTCGGACGGGCCCCGCGAGATCCTCGCCAAGAAGTGCCCGACGTGTGCAGGCGACGGGATCGTGGTCTCCGAGACGACTGCGGCCGTCGAGCTCGAGCAGCGGCTGCGCACGCTCGTGCGCGGTTCGCGCAGCAAGGTCTTCCGGGTCGAGGTGAACGCCCGCGTGGCGAGCATCCTGATCGGGCCCGGCGCGCAGCGGCTCGCCGCCCTGGAGGAAGCTGCAAAGCGGCGCTTCGTGATCGAAGGGCGCGAGGACGTGGCGCTCGACCACCTCGAGGTGCTCGCGCACGGGCGCGAAGGCCGAGCCCGACGCACCACCGGTCGCCGAGGGCAGCGAGCTCAGCCTCAAGCTCGTCGAGGTCGGCCTCCACGACGCGGGCGCGGGCATCGCCAAGCACGACGGCCTCGAGGTCGCCGTGGCAGAGGCAGCGTCGCTGGTCGGCAAGAAGGTCCGCATACGCATCGAGCGCGTCCTGAACGGCACCGCCTACGCGACGCTCGTCACGCCTGCGCGGCCGTCGGTGGAGGCGATCACGGCGGAGGCGGAGGCCGAGCGGCCGACACGGCGCCGCCGGACCACCAAGGCCGACGAGGGACGCGTCACGCCCGCAGCGGTCGAGGAGACCGACACCGTGGTCGCGGACGAGGAGGAGCCCGCAGAGCCGGTGGACGCGGTGGCGGACGAGGAGGAGCCCGAAGAGCCGGTGGACAGCGGTGGCGGCCGAGGAGGAGCCCGCCGAAGAGGCTGCGGCGGAGGCGGCAGCGGACGGCGAGGCCGCGGCCAAGCCCAAGCGCAAGACGCGTCGCGGCTCGCGTGGCGGCCGCAACCGCCGCAAGAAGCCGGCGACAGCCGGCGCTGCGGCTGACGCGCCGACCGGCGACGACGGCGAGCTCGAGGCGTCGACGGAGGTGGCAGCGCCGACGAAGAAGGTCGCTCCGCGCGGCGGTGCCCGCGGCGGCGCGCGAGAGGCGTCGACGGAGGAGGCAGCGCCGACGAAGAGAGTCGCTCCGCGCGGCGGCGCGCGCATCCACCTGCCGCCCGTCGAGCTGGGCGACGAGGTGGACGCAGCGTCGAACGGTGGCGCCCGCCCAGCGCCCAAGGAGCCCAAGCCGGCGCGCGAGCCGGGGAGCGGGCCTGAGGAGGAGACCAGCGCCGAGCCGGTCGCTGACGCGGCGGCCGCCGAGCGGGTCGAAGACACGGCGGTCGACGAGCCGGCCGCGGAGGCGGAGGGCGGCGAGGACGCGCAGCCGAAGCCCAAGCGCAAGACGCGCCGCGGCACGCGCGGCGGCCGCAACCGCCGCCGCCGCACGACGCCGGCTGCAGACGGCGGCACGGAGAGCGCAGCCAGCGCGGTCGACACGCAGGCTTCCGAGTAGAAGCCCGGCCGACCGCCGCCGGGACATGTCCTAAACGGCCGTGTCCACCCGGTCATACCCCCGCCCTTGGGTGGGGGGACGCTCCCACGATCCCGCTCGGGAGCGAGCCTACCGTCGAACCCCGCACGAGTCTGTCACGACGCGGCGCCGAAATCGCGCCAGTTACGGGCCCGTCTCGACGCTCTGTGCCCGCCTGCGCGGGCGTTCCAGGGCCGCACCACTCGCGGTCACTCGCGCTACACTGCGATGCTCGCGGGCACGGCCCGCGTTCTTTGCGTCTAACGAGCCATGACCTACGCGATCATCAGAGTCGGTGGCAAGCAGTACCGCGTCAGCGAGGGGCAGCGCCTGCTCGTCGACCACCTGAAGCTCGACGCTGACGCGACCTTCTCGCCGGACGTCCTGTTCGTCGGGGGCGACGGGGGCTCGGACGACGCCACCGTGACCGCGCAGGTGGTCGGGCACACGCTCGGCCCGAAGATTCGGATCGGCAAGTACAAGCAAGCCGCACCGGCTACCGCCGGCACACCGGGTTCCGGGCGAAGCTCTCCGAGATCGAGATCCAGTCGATCGCGGCCGCCGGCGCGCGTGCGCGCAAGGCACCGGCCAAGAGCGCGCCGAAGACCGAGGATGCCCCTGCCAAGAAGGCCAAGGAGGCGCCGAGCGCGCCCGCAGGTCTGCCACAGGGCTACGAGGACATGACGGTCGCGGCGATCGGCGGCGCGGTGAAGAGCTGGAGCCGGGCAGAGATCGAGGCGGCGCTGGCCTACGAGCGCAAGCACGCCGACCGCAAGGGCGCGGTCTCGGCGCTGGAGTCGGCGCTCGAGAAAGAGGAGGACTGATGGCACACAAGAAGGGGCTCGGCTCCTCGAAGAACGGGCGCGACTCGCAGTCCAAGCGGCTCGGCGTCAAGGTGTTCGGCGGCCAGCCGGTGCGCGCCGGGGCGATCATCGTCCGCCAGCGGGGCACGCGGTTTCGCCCCGGTCAGGGAGTCGGCATCGGCCACGACGACACGATCTTTGCGAAGCGCGACGGCACCGTCGTGTTCCGGGCGAGCGGCGAGCGCCGCTACGTCTCGGTGACATCCGACTGACGCCGGCCGGCGCGAGGCGAACACCGGTGCCCATGCCGCCCGCCAGACGGGCGCCTCGCCGTCCCGGAGCATGACCCGGCAGCGCGAGTCCGGCCGTGCCCGCGAGTCACGCCTCGCCGACCGCGCCCACATCGAGGTCGAGGCCGGCCGCGGCGGCGACGGCGCGGTGAGCTTCCGCCGCGAGAAGTACGTTCCCCGAGGCGGCCCCGACGGGGGAGACGGTGGCCGGGGCGGCGATGTCGTGCTGCGCGCCGATCCGGATCGACGTGACCTTTCGGCGTTCCGCTCGCGGCGGCGCTTCCGCGCCAGCAGCGGGGGCCCGGGCGGCGGAGCGAACAAGCACGGGGCGGACGGCGACGACGTCGAGCTCGTCGTCCCTGTCGGGACGCAGGTTCTGGACGAGGGCGGCGAGATCATCGCCGACCTGGCCCACGGGCAGGCTCGGATCGTGGTCGCGCGCGGCGGCACCGGCGGCCGTGGCAACCGCCACTTCACGACGCCCGTACGTCAGGCGCCGCGCTTTGCCGAGACCGGGCTGCCCGGGGAGAGCGGCGAGCTCGAGCTGCGGCTCAAGCTGCTCGCGGATGCCGCCCTCGTGGGGTTGCCGAACGCGGGCAAGTCGTCGCTCATCGCGCGCATCTCGAACGCGCGGCCGAAGGTCGCCGCGTACCCGTTCACGACGCTCCAGCCGATCCTCGGCACGGTGGACGCGCCCGACGGGCGACAGCTCGTGGTCGCGGATGTCCCCGGCCTGATCGAGGGCGCGAGCGAGGGCGTCGGCCTGGGTCACGAGTTCCTGGCCCACCTCGAGCGCGCCCGCGCGCTGGTGCACGTGATCGACGCCTCGGGCGACGCCGAGGACGCCTGGCGCACGATCGACGCGGAGCTCGGCGCGTACGGCGCGGGCCTCGACGAGCGGCCGCAGATCGTCGTGCTCAACAAGATCGACCTGCTGCCCGAGCCGCCGCCCTTCGAGGTCGCGGACGAGCGCATCCTGCGCGTCTATCGCCTCTCCTGTGCGACCGGCGAGGGCGTGGAGGCCTTCCGGCGCGGCCTCTTCGAGCTCGTCCCGCCGGCGGAGCAGCCGGTCGTCACCGAAGGTGCGGAGACGATGGCGGACTTCCTCGTCTACCGGCCGCAGCCCCGGCGCCGCTCGTACCGCGTCCTGCGCACCGACCAGGGGTACCGCGTCGCCGGACGTCCGCCTGCCGATCCGGAGGAGCTGGAGCGCGTCCTGCGAGCGGCGGGGGTCGAAGTCGGGCGACGAGGTCGTCGTCGGGGACGAGACGCTGGAGCTCGACTGACTACGGAGCCCCGGCCGGATGCGGCGGACGCGACCGCGCTGGCCCTCGGGGTGCGGCCACAGTCCGCCCGGTCGGTCGCGACCGGCGGCTACACGAACGCGGACCGGTGGCTCGTCGAGCTCTCCGACGGCACGCGCGCCTTCGTGAAGGCCGGCGACGACCCGATGCTGCGCGTCGAGGTCGACGTCTACCGTGCGATGCAGGCCACGTTCATGCCCGAGCTGCTCGGCTCGTACGCGGACGAGCGCCTGGCGGTGCTCGCGATCGAGGACCTGAGCTCCGCGACCTGGCCGCCGCCGTACCCCGAGGACGTGGCGCCGTTCCTGGATGCCGTCCGGCAGGTGGCGACCTGGGAGCCGCCGGAGGGCCTCCCCGCGCTCCGCGAGCGCGAGACCGGCCTCTGGGAGCGCGTGGCGGCCTCGCCGGAGGCGTTCCTCTCCCTCGGTGCGTGCAGCTCCGACTGGCTCCACGAGGCTCTGCCGGCGCTGCGTGGCCGGCGAGCGCACCCTGCAGCGCGTCGGCGACGATCTCGTCCACTACGACATCTGGGGCGGGAACATCTGCTTCCAGGGCGACCGACCACTGCTCGTCGACTGGGGCGCCGCCGTCCGCGGCGACCGCCGCATCGACCTCGCGTACGCCCTCTTCACGATCCGCGTCGAGGACGGCCGCGCCGTCGCTGTCGACTTTCCCGAGGAAGGCGCCTATGCGGCCGAGATCGCCGTCTCCATGGCGCTCCAGGCGCTCGAGCCGTTGCCAGCGTGGGCGCCTGCCGGATTCGACGCTGCGCCAGGATCAGGCCGATCTGGTCGCGCCGGCGCTGGCGTGGGCGGCCGAGAAGCTCGACCTGCCCTCGCCGCGAGTGGGTGACTAGGCTCGGCGCGCGTGCGGACGGGCGAGCGATGATCGGCGTTCTCGGCGGCACCTTCGACCCACCACACGTGGGCCACGTCGCCCTGGCGCGGGCCGGCATCGACCACTTCGCCCTCGAGCGCGCTGCTGGTCGCGCCGACGGGACGCACGCCCGGCAAGGCCGTCGCCTCCGACCCGGAGCTCAGGGTGCGGCTCGCCGAGGCCGCCTTCGCGGACGTCGACCGTGCCGAGGTGTCGCGGATCGACGTCGACCGGCCGCAGCCGGCCTACTCGTTCGAGACCGTCCGCTGGGTGCAGCGAGCGCTACGGCGAGCTGGTCTTCCTCGTCGGCGCCGACCGCTTCGCCGACTTCCTCTCCTGGGAGCGGCCGAACGACGTGCTGCGCATCGCGCGGCTCGGCGTGGCCACACGCCCGGGCTACGACCTGGCGGAGCTGGACGAGGTGCTGGCGGCCGTCGAGCTCCCCGAGCAGGTGTCCTTCTTCGAGCTGGAGCCGGTGGCCGTCTCGTCGACCGACATCCGCCGCCGCATCGCCGCCGGCGAGCCCATCGAGGGCCTCGTGCCGCCCGCTGTCGAGCGCCTGATCGCGGAGCTCGGGCTCTACCGGGACGCGCCGCCGGCGCCGCTACACTGAGCCGGTCGCAGGGGGCACGGGACCGCTACTGACGCCACTCGAACTCGCACGCCGCATCGCCGCTCTCGCTCAGGAGAAGCTGGCCGAAGACGTCGTCATCCTCGACATGCGGCCCGTCGCCGTCTACACGGACTTCATGGTCATCTGCAGCGGGCGCAACCCGAGGCAGACGGTCGCGATCTACGACGAGGTGCACGAGCGCCTGAAGCACGACGACGGGCTGCTCCCGCGCGCGGTCGAGGGCCAGGGCGGCGGCGGCTGGATCATCGCCGACTACCTCGACGCCGTCCTGCACGTCTTCACGCCGGAGATGCGCGACTACTACCGGCTCGAGGACCTCTGGGGCGACGTGCCGTCGGTGGACGTCGAGCGCCGCGGCCGTCTAGCGTTGTCCGATGCGACAACTAGACTGTCTGGGTGCTCACTCCCGATCAGAAGGGCGCGATTGCCGAGATGGCGATCGCCGCACGAGGCAACTCGCCTCGGCGTCACGGTGCTCAAGCCTCTCGCCGAGGGAACGCGCTATGACCTGGTCTTCGCCTTCGGCTCTCGTTTCTTGCGCGTTCAGTGCAAGTGGGCCGCGCCCCGCGGCGACGTGCTCGTAGTCAACTGCCGGACGTCTCGCCGCACGGGACATGGCTACCGCAGAACCACGTACACGGCCGAGGAGATCGATCTTGTGGCCGCGTACTCGCGGAGACTTCGAACGCTCCTTTCTCCTGACCCCGGCTGACTTCGAGGGCCATCCGTCGCTGCTCCTGCGGCTCGGCCCGACGCGAAACAATCAGCAGCGTGGTCTTCGCTGGGCAGGTGACTACGACTTCGCGGCTACACTGACGGGCCTAGCCAACGGGGCCATAGCTCAGTTGGGAGAGCGCATGCCTGGCAGGCATGAGGTCGCCGGTTCGAGCCCGGCTGGCTCCACTCCGAAGGCCGCCGCGAGCGGCCTTCATCTCTTCGAGGACTAACTCATCTGCCCTGAGGGCAGTCAATACAGGCGCATGGCACGACGGACGACCCTCGGAGCGGGGCTGGCGCTTGCCGTCCTCGCGCTCACCTCGGTCGCCGCCGGAGCGCCCAGGCGGGCTCGACAGCGGCTTCGGCACCGGGGGCAAGATCCTGACCGATCGGGGCGGCGTCGAATGGTCCGGCGCCGTCGCGCTCGGCCCCGGCGGGACGATCGTGGCCGCGGGCGGCAGCGGCAGCGACGTCGCCATCGCCCGGTACGACCGCTCCGGACGCCCGGACACCGCGTTCGGCGACAACGGCCTCGTGGTCAGCGATCTCGGCGGGGCGGAGGCGGCGGATGCCGTCGCCGTGCAGCCGGACGGCCGCGTCCTGGTCGCCGGGCACTCCGGTGCAGCCGACCTCCTGCTCGCGCGCTACGCCTCGAACGGCACGCTCGACACGACCTTCTCCGGCGACGGCAGCCTCGTTCGCAGCTTCGGCAGGGAGGAGCGGACGGCCTCGTTGATGCGCGGGGCCAACGGGCGCATCGTGGTCGCCGTTCACGCGAGGAACCGCCTGATTCTCGCCGGCTACACAGGCGCGGGCAGCGCGGATACCCGCTTCGGGCAGCGGGGCACGGTGGTGCGGCGCACACCCGGCATCGAGTGGCGGGAGGCGATCTCGGGCCCCGGCGGAACGATCGTCGTCGCCGGTGCGCGGGTGACCACCGGCCACGCCCAGGGCTACGCGCTCGCCGTCGCCCGCTATCGCGCGGACGGACGTCCTGATCGCACGTTCGGCGGAGACGGGCTGGTGACCATGCCGCCCCGCGCGCACTGGGCGGGCGCAATCAAGCCCAGGATCCGGCCCGATGGCCGGGTGGTGCTCGGCATGCACGGCCATCTCTCCGCCGACGGCGTGGGCGGCTTCGCCGTCATCCAGCTCCGCCGCGACGGGTCGCTCGACCGCACCTTCGGCACGCGCGGCGTCGCCTTCGCCCCGGTCGGCTTCGGCGTGCACGCGATGGACCTCGACAGCCGCGGCCGGATCGTGGCCGTCGGCAGGACCCAGGACTTGCGGGACTGGGTCGTCGCACGCTTCACGGCGAACGGGCGGCACGACCGCACGTTCGCATCGACCGTCGTCGACTTCGGCGGAACCGACACGCCGTTCGCAGCGAAGCTCCAGCCCGACGGCAAGTTCGTAGCTGTCGGCGCGTCGGCGCCCGACGGCGGCCTGCTGGGCGACATCGCGGTCGCGCGCTACCTGACCAGCTAGCGACGCTCCTAGAAGAAGCGCGAGTGCTCGCGCGCGAGGACGAAGCCGTGCCCGCGCGTGTTCGTGCACGTGAGGCCGGTCCTGCGCGAGACGCAGCGGAACCCGTTGCGCGTCCAGACGCGACCGTAGGCCAGCACGGGCGCCCGCCGGTCGTAGACCGTGTCGCCGGCGCACACCGCGCCGCTCCGGCCGGACGGGGTCAGCGAGGCGCCGGTCCAGTCCCCTTCGCAGCGCCGCAGCGGCTCCGGCACGAGGCCGGAGAGGATGTCGCAGCGCAGGAACCAGCCCGAGAACGCGTGCACGGCGCAGCCGATGTTCCCCGACGGCGTCTTGAAGGTGGCCGTGCGGAGCGGCGCTGCGGCCTGGGCGGCGGGAGCGAGCCCCGCCGCGGCCAGGCACGCGGCTGCTGTCACGAGCGTCAGGCGTCGAGCCACGCGGCGAGCATACGTCTCGGATCGGCAATCGGCGGTCGTCCCGGCCGCCCTGCGAGGGGGCATGGCTAGGCTGGGGCCTCCGTGCGGAGCAAGCTCAATGCGATCGAGGTCGAGGGGCTCGAGCGCACGTTCAAGGACGTGCACGCCGTCCGTGGGATCGACCTGACCGTCGCCTACGGCGAGATCTACGGTTTCCTCGGCCCGAACGGGGCCGGCAAGTCGACGACGGTGCACATGCTGACGACGCTGCTGCCGCCGAGTGCCGGAATCGCCCGGGTCGGCGGCTTCGACGTGGTGCGAGAGGGCCCGAGCGTACGGCGCGTGATCGGGGCGGCGCTCCAGGAGGCCGCGCTCGATCCGCTCCTGACCGGGCGCGAGCACCTGAACCTGCAGATGGCGCTCCACGCCATCGGTCGGCGCCAGCGGGCCGAGCGCTCCCAGAATCTCCTCGAGCGGGTCGGTCTGACCGAGGCCGGGGACCGCAAGATCCGGACGTACTCGGGCGGGATGAAGCGACGCCTCGACCTCGCGCTCGCGCTCGTGCACGAGCCGCGGATCCTCTTCCTCGACGAGCCGACGACCGGGCTCGATCCGCAGAGCCGCAGCGCGCTGTGGAACGAGGTCGGGCGGCTCGCGCATGACGAGGGCGTCACCGTCTTCCTGACGACGCAGTACCTCGAGGAGGCCGACGTGCTCGCCAACCGCGTCGGGATCATCGACAAGGGGCGGATCGTCGCCGAGGGCACGCCGGCCGAGCTCAAGGCGACGATCGGCCGGCCGAGCGTCGAGGCGGTGCCGACCCAGGACGCAGACCGAGGCGGGATCCTCGCCGTGCTCGCCCGCTTCGGCGAGCCGATCGCGGGCACGCGCGGCGTCGCCGTGCGGCTGTCGAACGGCGACCTCGGCCTGCCCGACATCCTGCGCGCCATCGATGCCGAGGGCATCGACATCGTCGACCTGACCCTGCACGCGCCGACGCTCGACGACGTCTTCCTCGCCAAGACGGGCCGCCACCTCGAGGGGGCGGGCGCCGAAGAGGAGGAGGAGGAGTCGAGGAGCCGGCGGCGGCGCGACGTTGACGCGCATCTTCTGGAGGCAGGTCGGGAACATCGGGCGCCGCGCGATCGTCCGGCAGGTGCGCCAGCCGGCCCACGTGTTCCCGCCGCTCCTCTTCCCGCTCGCGCTGCTCGCGGTCAACTCGGGCGGCCTCGACGCCGCCACCGACCTGCCGGGCTTTCCCGCGAACTCCTTCCTCGCGTTCGCGCTAGCCGTCCCGTTCATCCAGGGCGCGCTGTTCGCGACCCTCAACGGCGGCGCCGATCTCGCGCGGGACATCCAGACCGGCTTCCTCAACCGGCTGTCGCTGACTCCCATGCGCGGCTCCGCGCTCATCACCGGCCACCTGTCGGGCGTGGTCGCGCAGGGAACCTTCCAGGCGACGGTCTACCTCGCCGTGGGGCTGATCGTCGGCGTTCGGCTCGAGTCCGGCGTCCTCGGCGGCGTGGTCTTGCTCATCCTGTCCGCGATCATCGCGCTCGGCTTCGGCGCCGTCGGCACGCTCGTCGCGCTCCGTACCGGCTCCGGGGAAGCGACCCAGTCGTTCTTCCCCGTCTTCTTCGTCTTCCTCTTCATCTCGTCGATGAACATGCCGCGAGACCTGATCGAGGTGGACTGGTTCCGCTGGGCGGCGACGCTGAACCCGGTCTCGTACCTGATCGAGGGGGTGCGCAGCCTGATCATCGAGGGCTGGAACTGGGAGGCCCTGCTCCTCGCCTTCGGCGTGGCCATCGTCGGCTCCGTCGTTGCGATCGCGCTCTCTGCCTGGGCGTTACGGCTGAGGCTGACCCGAACGTGAACGGCGTGACCCACTCCACCGGCGCGCGCGCCTTTTTCTCGGTCGCGTACGGCCTCGCGTGGCGCGTGGTCTGGAAGATCCTGCGCAACCCCTCGCTGCTCGTTCCGCAGCTCGTCTTCCCGCTCTTCTTCTTCACCGCCTTCGCGGGCGGGCTCTCGGGCGTCTCGAAGCTTCCGGGCTTCGACTTTCCGCCCGGCTACACGGCGTTCCAGTTCGTCTTCGTCCTGCTCCAGGCGGCGGCGTTCGGCGGCGTCTTCACGGGCTTCGGGATCGCCTCCGACTTCGAGTACGGGTTCACGCGGCGCCTGTTCGTCGCGGCGCCGCGGCGCAGCGCGCTCGTCGTCGGCTACGCGCTCGCGGCCGTCGCCCGCTGGGCGCTGACTGCCACGCTGCTCACCATCGTCGCGTTCGCCGCCGGCATGCAGGTCGTCGGCGACGGCTTCCACGTAGCCGGCGCTCTACCTGCTCGCGCTGATCGTCAACGTCACGGCGCTCCTGTGGGCCTGCGGCGTGGCGATGCGCATCCGCTCGATGCAGGCGGGGCCGATCATGCAGCTGCCGGTCTTCCTGATCCTCTTCTTCGCGCCCGTCTACGTTCCGCTGGCTCTGCTCGAGGGCTGGCTGCACGCCGTCGCCGAGGTGAACCCCGTCACGCGGCTCCTCGAGACAGGCAGGGAGTTCGTCGCCGGCGAGCCGGCGAACGCGGCGGCGGCCTTCGGCGATGGCGGTGGCGCTTGCTGCGCTCTTCGGCCTGTGGGCGATGCGGGGCCTGCGCCGGGCCGAAGCCGCAGGTCCGTGACGATCAGCCGCTTCTGACGAGAACGCCGAAGCGGCGCGTCAGCGAGTTGCCGGCCGCGTGCACGCGCACCGTGCCGGTCAGTCGCCGTCCGGCCGCCCAGCGCGGCAGGAGCCATGCGCACCGCGCCACGTTGCCGCGGAGCACGCGCTGGGAGCGGGGCACGACGTAGCGGCCGACGCGTGCCGAGCACGCGAGCTGACCGCGAAGCGCCGTCCCCTGCTTGCGGATGACGGTCATCGTCACCGCGAACTTGGCGCCGGCCACCGCGCGTCGCGTCGTGCGCAGCGTCGAGCCCACAAGTCCCGTTGCCAGGCGCAGGCGCCGCGCAACCACCGCCGTCGCGGCCGAGTGGGCGCTCGCCGACCCGGTCACGTTGGCCGCCGTGACCACGGCCCGGAACGTCGCTCCGACGTCGCTGTCGCGCAGGGTGAAGCTCGACGAGGTCGCGGCGTCCACGAACGCGCAGGCCGTGCGGACGCAGCGCCACCAGCGGTAGCTGTAGGAGGCGGCGTCACGCCAGCTCCCTGTCGAGGCCGTCAGCGTTTCGCCGGCGCGTGCGGTCCCTGCCACGCTCGGCGCCGAGACGTTCTGCGGCGCGCTCGGCGAGACCGCGGCCGTCGGCACCGAGCTGGAGCTCGACGAACCGCCGCGGTTCGTCGCGGTCACGACGACGCGCAGCCGTGCGCCGACGTCCGCCGCCACGGGTGCGTACGTGGTTCCGGAGACGCCGGTCGAGCCGCAGCTCCCGCCCGTTTGGTCGCACCGCTGCCACTCGACCGAGTAGGAGATCGGCGTCATGCCTGCCCAGCTTCCCGTCGTCGCTGTCAACGCTCCGCCTGCGCGCGCGGTCCCTGTGATCGTCGGTGCCGCGGTGCTCTGCGGGGGCAGCGGCGTGACCACGGCGGTGGGCGAGGAGGTCGCGGTCGTGCCGCCGCCGCCGTTGAGCGCCGTCACCTGGACGCGGAGCGTGCCGTCGACGTCCGCGGCCGCGACCGTGTACGACGGCCCGAGCGCAGCGTCGATGTCGGCGCACGCGCCTGCCACCGCGCAGCGACGCCACTGGTACGTGAAGACGGCCGGGGCGCCTGTCCACGCGCCGGCGCTCGCCGTCAGCGTCTGCCCCTGCTGCGGAACCCCGCTGATCCCGGGGGCCGCCGCGTTCGCAGGGGCCGGAGGCGGCGGGTTCTGGCCCGCAGGCACCAGCCCGAGGGTGAGCAGGCCAGCGCCGAAGATCGTGTCCTGCCCGGGCAGGCCGAAGTCGGCCGTGCGCGACTCGAGCTCTGCCTGCAGCTGCGCCGGCGTGAAGGCCGGGTTCGCCTGCTTCAGGAGCGCGGCTGCGCCGGCGACGTGCGGTGCGGCCGCGGACGTGCCGAAGAAGCCCGACGTGCGCAGGCCGCAGTTATGGAATGGACCCTCCGTCACCGACGAGACGCCGTCGGGCGCGGCCACGTCCGGCTTGAGCACGGCGGGGTCGAGCGTCGGGCCGCGCGACGAGAACGGCTCGATGCTCGTGTCGCTCCAGCAGACGGCCGTGACCGTCACGACGTTCGGCGAGGCAGCCGGCTCGAGCAGGCTGCCCTCCGCGATTGCTATGCCGCCGAAGACCGGGCGGACGAAGTCGTGGCTGGTGAAGAGGTCGAAGCGGGGTGTTGCAGTCGCCGAGTGCTTGCGGATCGCCAGGTAGAGGTTCGGGGCGCCGCCCTGCTGGGTCGGATTGGGATTCGTGTAGCAGAGCTCCTCCACGGGAGCCTGCGTGCCCGACTGCACATTGGTGGAACGGGCGACGAAGTCCTGGGCCGAGGCGGGCTTCGGGCCGTAGAGGTAGAGGTCGTAGTCCTGGGCCGATGTGGGCCAGTCGTCCCAGCGCAGGTAGGCGCACAGCTGCTCTGTCCTTCGGGACGTCGACGCCGTTCCCCTCGAACGTGACCTCGGGCGCGAACTCGAACTCGTGCCAGGCGTCGCCGTCGCCGTCGGCGAACGACCCGCTCCAGTGCCTGCCGGCCTCGTTGCCGGCTGCGTTGACCCAGAGGATCCCGTTGGCGCGCGCGTCGGCGGCGATGCCGTCGGGCGTGACCGGGCCGCCGGCGCCGTCGCCCCGCGCCGTGTTGTGCCAGCCGACCGAGTGGTTGACGACGTGGATCCCCTTCGCCTTCGCGTAGTTCTTCGCGGCGCCGAGGGTCGCGAGGCTGTCCGCGCAGACGAGGTGGAGCTGGGCGGCCGGCGCGACCTCGTGCACGATCTCCGCAACCGCGGTGCCGTGGGTGCTCGCGTCGGCGTCGAAGCCGCCCGTGGCGCAGAAGTCGGCAGTGACGACGTCGGCAGGCAGCTCGCCCTCGGCGCGACGCGCGTCCCACCCGGCGAAGCCGACGTCGATGACGGCGACCTTCACTCCCGAGCCGGCGTTTCCGGCCGCGATCCAGCCGAGCGCGCCGCTGCTGAGGACTCCCTCGCCGGTGACCACGGCGGGCGTCGGCTGAGCGAGCGGCTGCACGCTCGTGACCACGTCGGCCGCGGCAAGCTCCTCGAGCGCTCCGGCCGGTACGGCCGCCTCGATCGAGCCCGCCGTAGCGCGCGGTGACCGAGCCCCCTGCCGCCTCGACAGCCGCCGCGCCCCTCGCCGCGTTGCCGCGCGTGTGCACCTCGACCCGCACGCGGTCGCCGCGAACGTCGAGGCCGAGGCGCGCGGCAGCCGCCGGGACGTCGCCGGCCCGCCCGAGCCGGGCGAGGGCCGAGTCGAGCTCGGTCGCCTTGACGGCCGCCACGCCGTCAGGGCCGAGCTGGAGGCCGACGGCGGACGGCCGTGCTGCCGACCCGGTCGCTGCGAGCGCGCACGCAGCCAGCACGCCAACGGCGGCCGCCGGCCCGCGTAGCACCCTCGCGATGCGTCGTGTCATCCCCATACCCCTCCCTCGCACGTGCGAGGTGGCCTCATTCTGCTCGCTCTCGGTGCCCTATGCCAACAGTGGCCCTGGCGCCCGGCCCGCTCGTGCTTAGACTCAGAGAGTGATCGAGTCGGGGGAGCTCGCCGCAACGCGCATCGGCACGGGCCTGTCAGAGGCGCGCGTGCCCGAGGCTGCAGCCCGGGAAGCCGCACGCCAGGCGGGCGTCGCCGTCGGCTCCGGCGGCATCGATCTCGCCTTCTTCTTCCTGTCGGCGGCGCACCTCGACGACGTCGAGGCGGCAGTTGCCGCCGTGCTCGGCGAGCTCGGGCCGCGGCACCTGGTCGGCTGCGTCGCCGACGGCGTCGTCGGCCGGGACCGAGAGCTCGAGCAGGGGCCGGAGTCGCCGTCTGGGCGGCACAGCTGCCGGTCGGCGCCGAGGTCGACGTCTTCCACGCCGCCTCGCACGACGGCCCGGACGGTGCCGTGATCGCGGGCGTGCCGCCGCTCCACGACCCCGACCTCGTGACGATGCTCGTCGACCCTTACTCGTTTCCGGCCGCATCCTTTCTCGCCAAGCTAAGCGACGAGCAGCCGGGGCTACCGGTCGTCGGTGGGCTCGCGAGCGGGCGGCGGCCATCCCGGCGAGGGAGCGCTGATCGTCGACGACCGCGTCGTCACGGACGGCGCGGTGGGTGCGGTCGTGACCGGTGCGCCGGTGCGAACGGTCGTCTCCCAGGGATGCGCGCCGATCGGCCGCGACGCGGTCGTCACGAGCGCCGAGGGCAACGTCGTCTACGAGCTGGCCGGCAAGCCGGCGCTGCTGCGCCTCCAGCGCGAAATCGCGGGGCTGACGCCCGAGCATCGCATGCTCGCAGCGCGTGGCGTGCTCGCCGGCCTCGTCATCGACGAGAACCGTTCCGAGTACGTGCGCGGCGACTACCTGATCCGCGGCCTCCTCGGCGCCGACGAGGACAGCGGCGCGATCGCCGTCGGCGAGCCGGTTCGCGTGGGGCAGACGCTGCGCTTCCACGTCCGAGACGCGGCCACCGCCGACGAGGACCTCCGCGAGGCCCTGGGACGCTCGCTCGAAGGCGGCCAGGTGGCCGCCGGCGCCCTGCTCTTCACATGCAACGGGCGCGGCACGCACCTCTTCGGCGAACCGGATCACGACGCACGCCTGGCGGCCGAGCTGCTCGGCCCGGGTGCGGTGGCGGGGTTCTTCTGCGCCGGCGAGGTCGGCCCGGTCGGCGGCCGCGCCTTCGTGCACGGCTACACGGCGACCCTGGCGGTCTTCCTCGACGACGTCCGGCACGCCGGCTCGTGAAGCCGAGGCTGCTCGGCATCAATCACGTCGCACTGCCGGTCGCGTCCGTCGACGACGCGCTCGAGTTCTACGGCCGCTTCTTCGAGCTCGAGCCTGCGCGGCCGCGGGCCGGGAATGGCGTTCGTCGACATGGGCGACCAGTTCGTCGCCCTGGCGCAGGAGGCAGACCGCGACCCCGACCGACACCGCCACTTCGGCCTCGTCGTCGACGACAAGGAGGCCGTGCGCCGGGCGCTGCAGGCGGCGGGCATCACCGTCCAGGCGGCGGGCGGCTGCGACTTCCAGGATCCGTGGGGCAACAACGTCGAGGTCGTCGACTACCGCGACATCCAGTTCACGAAGGCAGCCGCGGTGCTGCGGGCCCTCGGGGCCGACGGTCTGGCGAAGAGCGAGTCGGCGCGCGACGAGCTGCGCGCAAAGGGAATCGACGCCGACTAGGAGGGCTCAGCGGCTCGCAACCGCTGCGTTGCCGCGACGCACGCGCTGAGGCACGCGGCGCCGAGGGCGAGCCCCGCCACGACGTCGGTCGGGTAGTGCGCGCCGAGCGCGACGCGGCTCATGGCGACCCCGATGATCAGGATGCCGGCCGGGAGCAGGACCGCGAACGAGGCGCGCCACCGCCGTTGCCGCAGGATGACGAGGGCCAGCGCGCCGTAGACCGCCATCGAGACCGAGGCGTGCCCGCTCGGGAAGGCGTAGCTCGACAGCTCGAGCTCTGCCGTCTGCACGGGCGGCCGCGGCCGCTCGAAGACCAGCTTGAGCAGGTTCGTCGTGACCTGCGTGAGCGGGAGGGCAAGCGCGACCAGCAGCGCGTCGGCCGGCCGCCGGAGGCGAAGGAGGACTCCAGCACCCACCAGCGCGACCGCCAGGAGTGCCACCCCACCGCCGGCCGCGGTGGCCTGGAGGGCGATGCCCGCGACGAAGCCCGGCTGATCGTCTCCGACCCAGCGGTTGACGTCCGTATCCCACGCCTCGACCCGCGCGCTCGCCAAGACGGCGGCCGCGACCAGCGAGAACGCGACCAGCGATGCTGCCGCAACGGTCGGCGGCCGCGGGCGCCGCAGCTCACGTCCGCCACGTCCTCCGATCTCCTGGTACTCCAGCACCTCCCTCGAGGGTAGCTCCACGCCTCTCGTGGAGCCAAACGCGAGAGATCGTTAACCAAGCGAACGATATTCGCTAAGCTGGTTAACGAAATGTCCGACGTCGTCCTGAATGCCGACCCCGTTGCGCTCGCGAACCGCCTGCGGCCGCTGCTCCTCCGTCTCAACCGCGAGCTGCGGCGTGAAGGAGCTGCGTTGGGGATCACTGGCGGACAGGCGACGCTGCTCTGGCTGATCAGCCGCTCTCCCGGGATCGGCGTCAACGAGCTGGCCGCCCGCGAGCGCATCAGTGCCGCCGGCATGTCCGGCCACGTCGACCGCCTTCAGGCTGCGGGCCTCGTCAGCCGGATCCGCTCGACCGACGACCGCAGGCGGGTCGGGCTCGTCCTCACGGACGAGGGCCAGCGCGTGCTGCGCGCCGTCCGGAGGCGGCGGACCGAGTGGCTCGCGCAGCGCCTCGGAGCTCTGGCACCGGAGGAGCTCGAAGCACTCGAGGCCGCCGCCGGTCCGCTCGGCAAGCTGCTGGAGAGTGCATGAGCCCGATCCGCCGCGTCGGCGCGCGCACGTTCCTCAGCCTCCGCCTCCATCGCAACTACCGGTTGTTCTTCAGCGGCCAGGTCGTCTCCCTGACGGGCACGTGGATGCAGAACACGGCCCTCGCGTGGTTCGTGGTCGAGCTGACCCACTCCCCGGTGGCCGTCGGGATCCTGGCCTTCTGTCGCTTCGTCCCGTTCAGCGTCTTCGGGCTCCTGGCCGGCGTCCTCGCGGACCGCTTCGACAACCGCCGCCTGGTGATGGTGACGCAGTTCTGCGCGATGCTCGTCTCGGTCGTGCTGGCGCTGCTCGCCTTCTCGGGCGAGGCGGAGGTGTGGCATGCGTACGTCCTCGCCGCCCTGGGAGGCACGGCACTCGTCTTCGACGCTCCCGGCCGCCACGCGCTCACGTTTCAGATGGTCGGCCGCGATGAGCTGCCGAACGCGGTTGCGCTCAATGCGAGCCTCTTCAACGCGTCTCGTGTGATCGGCCCCGCAGTCGGCGGCCTCCTCATCGCCACCGCCGGCGTCGGCGTGTGCTTCGCCGTGAACGCGGTGAGCTTTCTCGCCGTCCTGACGGCCCTCGCGCTCATGCGCACGGACGAGCTCGTTCCCGTCGACAAGAGCGAGCGGCCGACGACGCTCCTGGGCGGTGTCAAGGACGGCCTTCGCTACGTGCGCCGCACACCGCGTGTCCGCGCAGTGCTCCTGATGACTGTCGTCCTCAGCACGGTCGGCTTCAACTTCCACGTGCTGGTGCCCGTGCTCGCTGCCGACACGCTCGAGGTCGGCGCCAGGGTCTTCGGCCTCCTCTCGGCCGCCTTCGGCGCCGGGGCGGTTGTCGGTGCGCTCACCGTGGCGGCCCTCGCCCGCCCGAGCTTCAAGGCGCTCGTCGCCGGGACGGCCGGCTTCAGCATCTGCCTGCTCGTCCTCGCGGCGCAGACGACCGTGATCGCGTGCGCGGCCCTGCTCTTCCTCACCGGCATCTGTTTCACCCTGTGGATGTCCAACACGCAGTCGATCCTGCAGTTGACCGCGCCTGACCATCTGCGCGGGCGCGTGTTGAGTGTCTTCCTGCTCGCGTTCGGCGGCCTGGCGCCCTTCGGAGGCTTGCTGGCCGGCTGGCTGGCCCACGTCGGCGGCACGCAGCTGGCCTTCACGGTCGGTGGCCTCTCCGGGCTGCTGATGACGGTCTACGGCATTCGCACCATGCGCCGCGGCAGCTTCGCACCGGCGGTCGCGACAGCCGGCGCGCAGGGGCTCGCAGGCGAGCCGCCGGCCAGGGCGGCGTAGGCGCGGCCGTCAGGCCGGGCCGCGTCCGCGCGGATCCCCGGGGTCGAGGAACGCCATTCGCTCGTCCGGCTCCTCGGGCAAGACATCCTCGACGTAGGAGGCGACCGCCTCGTCGAGAGGGATCTCGCGCCGGGCGCGCTCGGACAGGTACCAGCGGTGGTCGAGGAGCTCGTGGAAGAGCTCGGCCGCGGCGCGCTTCCCGCGTAGCTCGGCGGGCACCGCCGCCACGGCGGGCTCGAACACCTCGCTCAGCCAGCGGCCGGCGACCGCCGACTCGGAGACCGGAGGCTGCCCCTCCCGTTCGAGCGCGGCACGGAAGTGAGCAATGTCCTCGAGCAGACGGCGTGCCTGATTCTCCTGGGCGTCGAGCCCGGTGAGCCTCAGCAGCCGGCGCCGATGGAAGCCGGCGCCGACTCGGCGGGGCGGGAGGCGCAGCCGGTATTCGTCGCGCTGCCGGATGACCTCGACCTCCTCGGCATCGAAACCAAGGCCGTGCAGCTGGTCTAGGCGCGCCTCGAGCCGCGATGCCTCGTCGAGTCCGAACACCTCCTCCTGGGTCAGGTCCGCCCAGAGCCGCTCGTAGTGGCCGACGACCGCCTCCGCCAGCGCGGCGGGATCGCGATCGACCTGCCCGAGCTCCGCCTGGACGTCGAGGAACTCGTAGCCGAGGTTCTCGTAGGCGATCTCGAGGTCGTACCGGCGCTGGCCGTCCGAGAGGCGCTCGTGCACCTCGCCGGTCTCCACGTCGACGACGTAGGCCGCGAGCGCACCGGCGTCGCGGCGGAAGAGCGCGTTCGAGAGTGAGCAGTCGCCCCAGTAGAAGCCGGCCAGGTGCAGGCGGACGAGCAGGCCGGCAAGCGCCTCCAGCAGAACAGCCTCAGGGGCCGGCAGCACCTGGCGTCCGAGCACGAGCCTGAACGGCAGCGAGTACTCGAGGTAGCGCGTGACGAGCATCGACTCGAGCTCCTCGCCGTCGGGCGAGCGCCGGTCGGCCACGACGCCGACGGGCTCGACCGCCGGCACGCTCGTGCCGTGGAGGTGGCCGAGCAGCCGGTACTCCCGTTCCGCGAGGCCCGGCGGAAGCTCTTTGAGCGCGAAGTAGCTGCCGTTCAGCTCGACGAACCGGACGACGTGGCGGCCGATGCCGCGGGCGAGCTCGACGAGCGGCTCGTCGCGCCACTCCTCGAGCGGGTCCTCCCACGGGAGCCCGAGGAAGGCGCGAGGTGATGCCACGTCCGACGATCCGGTACGAGCCGGCAGCCGCGCTCACGAGCCGGGCACGGAGGCGAGGACGGCGTCCCACGCCACCTCGGACGCGACGACAGAGAGCGTCATCGCGTCGAGCTCGTCCTCCACCTCTGCGGTCGTGACGGCGTACAGGACGTCGCCGTCCGTCAGCGCGTGGAAGGGCTGGATCGCCCGGCTCATTGACGAGTGAACCTGCCGCGCGAGCTGCTGCAGCGGCCTGCGGGTGAGCGCGTGATTGGTCACGACCACGGTCAGGGTGGTGTTCCCGGGCGCGATCGTGGCCAGTCCCTGGTCGATGCCCTCCAGGAGCCGTGTGCGGGTGCCGCTGCCGCGGTCGAGGTGCCCCCGCACGACCCGCCCGTCGCGGGCGACGACGGCGCCGACGGCGTTCACGACGGTGAACACGGCGACGCGCGTGCGTCCGACCTGCCGGAAGGCGGCGCCCTGACCGGACGCCTCGCCGCGCTCGTATCCGAACGTCTTGCCGACCGTCGCCGACCGTCCGGCTCCCCGAGCGCCGAGCGGGAACACGCCCTCGCGCGCCGCCCGGTAAGCCGCCCGGCCGAGCGTCTTGTCGGGGTAGACGGCGTTGTCTCGCGGCCCCCAGTCGAAGATGATCGCCGCCGAAACGAGCGGGATCTCGGTCCAGTCTGTTGCGTAGTCCCGCTCGGCGAAGATCTCCGCAGCGACTCCGGTCGCGGCTTCGAGGCCGTACAGGGATCCGCCTGCGAGGCAGATCGCGTGCACCCACTCGAAGCTTCCGAGCACACCGGGCGAGCCTCCGCGGATGTCCACCGAGCACGCCGCTCCGGCCGGGGGGAAGCTGAACACCGTGCAGCCGGTCGGTCCCTCGTCGTACTCCGCCACCCCGACGCGGAGGCCCGGGAACTGGAAGTCCAGCGCCGGCCCGTGCTGGCGGCTTTGCGGTTCGAGCGCCGCGGTGTCGTTCGTCAGCCGCGTCACGGGCGCGGACTCTACGCAACCCTTGATGCGGCGCCGCCGGCGCGAGAGAGTACGCCACGACCCCGATGTAAGGAGGCGTGATGGCGCAGGTGATGAAGATGCGCTGGGAGGGTGTGACGCCGCAGCAGTACGAGCAGCTCCGCCCGCTGGCGCGCTGGGAAACGGATCACCCCGAGGGGGCGATCTTCCACGTCGCATGGTTCACCGACGGCGGCATCTCGGTGCTCGACGTCTGGGAGTCGTCCGAGCAGTTCGACCGCTTCTTCCAGGACCGGCTGATGCCGGCGATCCAGGAGCTCAGCATTCCGGGCGAGCCCAAGATCAAGTGGTTCGAGGCGCACGCCGTGTTCAACCCGGCCGCGGCGCTCGCTACCGCTTAGCTCGCTTCGCTTCGCTGGCTTCACGGGGGAACCATGGGGATGTGGGTACCTGGTTCCCCCGTGGGGCCCCCTCCCTTCGCGCGGAGGCGTGGTTCTCTCGTGTCAGGAGCCGGCGGCTGTGCGTTGGGTGCTGGGGTTACGCGTCTGGCCTGACACGCGTCCCGCGGTGTGCCTGGCGGGCGGGCAAGCCGCCGTTCGGCAGAGGTAGACGCTGCCGGCGAGCCGCGCCGCAGGTACAAGCGTGACGGCTGTGGCCGCTCGTCGGCGCTACGCGACGTAGGGCTGGGGCTACAGTGACGCGGTGTCTGTCGAGCAGCTACGCGGGCTCCTCGAGGAAGCGTTTCCGGAGGCCGCCGACCTGTCGGTCGTCGATCGCACTGGCGGCGGTGACCACTTCCAGGTGTCCGTGGTGAGCCAGCGGTTCGCCGGGCTCACGCTCGTGGATCAGCACCGGCTGGTCTACGACGCACTCAGCGGCCCGCTCCGCGACGGCACCATCCACGAGCTACGCATCAAGACGAAAGGGGACTGATGGAGCTTCGCGACCAGATTCGTGAGGTGATCGAGAACGAGCCGGTGGCGCTCTTCATGAAGGGCACGCCCGCGTTCATCATGTGCGGCAACTCCGCCCGGGCGCTCGAGGCGCTGCGCGAGGCGGGCGCTCCGGTGACGACGGTCGACATCCTTCCCGATCCTCGCTTCCGCCAGGAGCTGAGCGATCTGTCGGGCTGGCCGACCATCCCGCAGGTGTTCGTGAAGGGCGAGCTGATCGGCGGGGCCGACATCGTCGAGGAGCTGGCCGCCTCCGGCGAGCTCGAGCAGAAGCTGGAGCACGCGCTCGGTGCCGACTACCGCGCGGAGCCTTCAGAGCGGGTCGTCGCGCTGACCTAAACCTCCCGCTGTCGCCCCGTCGGCGGTCTAGCGGCCGACAAAGAGCGTGATCTGCGTCAGCTCCTCGGCCGAGGTGCCTGCGGCAGGCTCCTGATCGACGACCTCCCCGACCTCCTCGGGTGAGGGCGCCGACGTGTCGCGCGTCAGGCAGGTGAAGCCGGCCTCGCGGCAGGCTGCGCGGGCGTCGGCCTCTTCGGGGCCGGTCACGTCAGGCACCTGTGCGTCGGGGGGCGAGTCCGGTCCGACCGACACGTTGAGCTGCACGGGCGAGCCTTCGTCGAGCTGCGTCCCTGCGGCAGGGCTCTGCGCGACCACCGTCCCCCTGGGCTCCTGCGAGGGCACCGGGAACGTGTTCGCGATCAGTCCCGCGTCGTCCACGGCCGCCCCTGCCTCGACGTGATCCTGGCCGACGGCGTCCGGCACGGACACCGTCTCGGGTGCCTCCGTCGTCGTCGGCTCGGTCGTCGTCTCGGTGGTCGTCTCGGTCTCGGGCACCGTGGTCGTCGAGACCGTCGTCGTCACCGTCGTCGGTGTCGCATCGTCCTCGTCGTCGTCGTCGTTCGCGAGGAAGATGAGCGCAAGCACGCCGGCCAGCACGGCGAGCCCGAAGAGGCCGAGCAGCCACCAGCCGCGCTGCCACGGCGGACGCACGGGTGGTCCCGGCGGCGGCGCCTCGATGTGCTCCTCGATCACCTCGGTCCGGCGCTCCTCGGGAAGCGGCTCGCGGGGATCCTGGGGTGGGGGGCCTGAGGGTTCCATCGAGTCGGGGGAGATTACGCAGCGACCGGCGCATGCGCGTCAATCGGCCTGTTTTCATCTGCGGGCTTGCGGACATGGAAGACCTGCAGCCGGGGGCTGGAGAGGAGGTTGGTGTGGCCGAGGTCTCGTTCGAAGGAGTGAGCAAGGTCTACGCGGACGGCACACGTGCGGTCGACCGAATCGATCTCGGCATCCAGGACGGCGAGTTCATGGTCCTGGTCGGCCCGTCGGGCTGCGGCAAGACGACGGCCCTGCGCATGGTGGCCGGCCTCGAGGAGATCTCCGAGGGCGTCGTGCGCATCGGCGAGCGCGTCGTCAACCATGTTCCCGCGCGCGACCGCGACATAGCGATGGTCTTCCAGAGCTACGCGCTCTATCCACACCTGTCCGTCTACGACAACATCGCCTTCAGTCTCAAGCTGCAAAAGGTTCCGAAGGGCGAGACCGACAAGCGCGTCCGCGAGGCGGCGCGAATCCTCGACCTCGAGCCGTTCCTCAAGCGCAAGCCACGCGCCCTCTCGGGCGGCCAGCGGCAGCGGGTCGCAATGGGCCGGGCGATCGTCCGGCAGCCGCGCGCCTTCCTGATGGACGAGCCGTTGTCGAACCTCGACGCCAAGCTGCGCGTCCAGATGCGCGCCGAGATCAGCGCTCTGCAGCGCGAGCTCGGCGTCACCACCCTCTACGTCACGCACGACCAGACGGAGGCGATGACGATGGGCGACCGGGTCGCCGTCATGCGCAAGGGCGAGATCCAGCAGGTCGACGATCCGCAGACGCTCTACGACCGGCCCGTCAACCTGTTCGTCGGCGGCTTCATCGGCAGCCCGGCGATGAACATGCTCGAGGGGCGCCTGGAGCGCCAGGACGGCCGCCTGGGTGTGGCGCTGGGCGACCAGCGTCTCGTCCTCGGTGACGAGACCCTGTCTGCGCGGCCCGCGCTCACGTCCTACGACGGGCGCCCGGTCATCCTGGGCATTCGCCCCGAGGATCTGGAGGACGCGTCGCTCGCGGCCGACTCGAACGGTGCGCGCCTGAGAGGAACGGTCACATTGCGGGAGGCCCTCGGCGCGGAGATCATGGTGCACTTCACCGTCGAGGCGCCGCCTGCCCTCACCGAGGACGTGCGGGAGCTGGCGCAGGACACCGGCGACGACCGCGCGGTCGAGGAGCGTGAGGGCGCCAAGCAGACGACGATGGTCGGCCGCTTCGGCTCGCGCTCGCGCGTGAAGCCGCGTGAGGAGATCGAGGTCGCGGTCGACACCCGCGCCCTGCACTTCTTCGACGCCGACAGCGGTCTCGGTATCTACGACGACGAAACGAAAGGAGCCGCAGCATGAGCTCGAGGCGATTGTTTCTCCTTCTGGGCCTGCTGCTGGTCGCGCTGGCGGCCGGCTGCGGGGGTGACGACGACGACGGGGAAGAGGCGGGCGGGACCGGCGAGCAGGTCTCGGGCTCGGTCTCCGTGATGGGTATCTGGGTCGGCGAGGAACAGAAGTCGTTCCAGGCCGTCGTCGACGCCTTCAAAGAGGAGCAGCCCGACGTCGAGGTCAGGTACAACCCGGTCGGGGACAACCTCCCGACCGTGCTGGGCACGGCGGTCGAAGGAGGCAAACCGCCGGACGTCGCGGCGATCGCGCAGCCGGGGCTGATGACGCAGCTCGCCGAGCAGGGCGAGCTGAAGCCGCTCGACTTCATCGAGCAGGCAACCGTCGACAACTTCGGCCAGTCCGTCGTGGACACCGGCTCGGTGGACGGGGCGTTCTACGGGCTCACGTGGAAGGCGAACAACAAGTCCACGGTCTGGTACAACGTCAAGGCCTTCGAGGACGCCGGCGTGGAGCCGCCCGAGACCTGGGAGGACTTCCTCGCCAATGCGGAGACCCTGAACGCTTCCGGCCTGCCTGCGTACTCCATCGGCGGCGCGGACGGGTGGACGCTCACCGACCTGTTCGAGAACATCTATCTCCGCACCGCGGGGGCCGAGAAGTACGACCAGCTGGTCGCCCACGAGATTCCGTGGACCGACCCGTCGGTCAAGACGGCGCTGAGCGAGATGGCGAAGGTGTTCTCGGACACCGACAACATCGCCGGCGGCACTGCGGGCGCTCTTCAGGCCGACTTCCCGGCCTCTGTCAGTCAGGTATTCGCGGCGGAGCCCAAGGCCGCCCAGGTCATGGAAGGTGACTTCGTACCCGGCGTGGTCAAGACGACGCTCAAGGCCGAGGAGGGGTACAACTTCTTCAAGTTCCCGTCCGTCAACGGCTCAGCGGATGCCGTCGTCGCGGCCGGCAACCTCTTCGTCGCCTTCAGCGACTCGCCGGCCGTGCAGGCCTTCCTGGAGTTCATGACCAGGCCGGAGTCCGCCGAGGTGTGGGTCAAGCGTGGCGGGTTCGCGTCGCCGAACAAGAACGTTCCGGGCGAGTCGTACCCGGATCCACTCCTGCAGGCGACATCGGAGGGGCTCGCGAACGCCGAGATCTTCCGGTTCGACCTGTCCGACCTGACGCCGTCGGCGTTCGGTGCAACGCAGGGCCAGGGCATGTGGAAGCTGCTGCAGGACTTCCTGCAGAACCCCGACGACGTCGACGGCACTGCCAGCAAGCTCGAGGCGGCTGCGAAGGCGGCGTACGGGTAGGGAATGAGCGAGCGGTCGATCACCGCCGAACCGCCGGTGTTCGCCGCTCCCGCGGCGGGCGAGCCCGGCCGCTGGCGCCAGTATGCGCTGGCGGCCGGGTTCCTCGCGCCCGCCGCGTTCTTTCTCGGCGTGTGGATCGTCTACCCGACGGTCCGCACCATCATCCGCAGCCTCTTCGACAACGACGGCGGCTTCGTCGGCCTCGACAACTACGAGCAGATCTTCACCACCGAGGTGCTGCGGATCGCCGTCCAGAACAACGCGATCTGGGTTGCGGTGGTGCCGGCCTTCGTCACCGCCGTCGGCCTGATCTTCGCGGTGCTGACCGAGCGGGTGCGCTGGTCGGTCGCGTTCAAGACCGCCGTCTTCATGCCCATGGCGATCTCGGCGTTCGCGGCCGGGATCACCTGGCGCATCGTCTACGTCAAGGACCCGGAGCTCGGGGCGCTGAACGCGGGCATCCAGGTCGCAAAGGATGCTTTCAGCCCCGGTGCGGTGCTGACCCAGGCCCGCCCCTCGACGGACGACCTCACCGGCTCGCACGGAGCAGGGACTCACGCTGGACGAGCCGGTCGATCCGGGCGAGGTCGCGGTGCTCGGCTTGACGGCGATCCCGCCGGACCATGTGCCGGAGGGTGCGGTCCAGGCCGTCCAGCCGGAGGCGCTCCAGGGTGGCATCCGGGGCGTCGTCTGGCGAGACTTCAAGCCCGGCGGCGGCGAGCCCGGCCAGGTCGAGAGCGAGGAGCTCGGGCTGCCGGGCGTGACCGTGCGCGTCGAGTCCGCCGGCGGCGACAGCGCGACGGCGAAGACCGAGGTGGACGGCACGTTCGAATTCACCGAGCTCGAGCCGGGGAGCTACTCGGTGCAGATCGACAAGGCGACCTTCGCGGAGCCGTTCGACGGCGTCGCCTGGTTGGGCGAGGACCTGATCACGCCCTCGGTGATGATCGCCTACATCTGGATCTGGGCCGGGTTCTCGATGGTGGTGATCGCCGCCGGCCTGGCGGCCATCCCGCGAGACACGCTCGAGGCCGCGCGGACCGACGGCGCCAGCGAGTGGCAGGTGTTCCGGCGCATCACGGTGCCGCTGCTGGCACCGGTGCTGACGGTCGTCTTCATCACCATGCTCATCAACGTCCTGAAGGTGTTCGACATCGTCGTGGCCGTCGCGCCCGGGTCCGTGCAGGACGACGCGAACGTCCTCGCGCTCGCGATGTGGCGGACCTCGTTCGGCGGCGCCAACAACTTCGGCGTCGGCTCGGCCATCGCCGTCTTCATCTTCCTGCTCGTCATCCCCATCCTGCTGCTGAACATCCGACGTTTCCGGAGAGAGACCTAGTGGCCGCGACCGCCGAGACCGCCCACACCGCCCCCGTCGAGGTGGAGGAGCGCACCGGCGCCCGCATCGTCCGCATCCTGAGCAAGACGCCGGTCTACTTCGTCCTGGTCTTCGTCGGCGTGCTCTGGCTGGTGCCGACGCTCGGTCTCTTTCTCACCTCACTGCTGTCGCCGACGGACTTTCAGGAGCAGGGCTGGTGGCAGCTCTTCTCCGAGCCGGGCAAGGCGACCTGGTCCAACTACGACGCGGTGCTCAGCAACGAGACGATCACGGGTGCGCTCTGGACGACCGCGGTGATCGCGGTGGGCGGCACCGTGCTGCCGGTCATCGTCGCGTCGATGGCGGGATACGCATTCGCGTGGATGGAGTTCCCCGGGCGGGACTGGCTCTTCATCCTCGTGATCGCGCTGCTCGTGGTGCCGCTGCAGATGGCGCTCATCCCGATCTTCTCGCTCTACAACACCTTCAGCCTCTTCGACACCGTCCTGGGGCTGATCCTGTTTCACACCGCCTTCGGACTGCCGTTCGCCATCTTCCTGCTGCGGAACTTCTTCATCGGGATCCCGAAGGACCTGCTGGAAGCGGCCCGGATCGACGGCGCCTCCGAAGTCCGCATCTTCGTGACGCTGATCCTGCCGCTGGGGTTGCCGGCGATCGCCTCGTTGGCGATCTTCCAGTTCCTCTGGACCTGGAACGACCTGCTCGTTGCGCTGACGTTCGGCCGCGAGACACAGCCGATCACCGTCGCGATCTTCTCTCAGCTGAGGGCCTTCGGCTCCAACATCGAGCTGATCGCGCCGGCCACCTTCGTCTCGCTGGCGATCCCGCTCGCCGTCTTCTTCGCCTTCCAGCGCTACTTCGTGGAAGGGCTGCTCGCCGGCTCCGTCAAATAGGTCGTGATGGACTCGCGAGAGGCTGCCCGCCGCTGGCGGGACACGTGGGAGCGCGCCTGGCCGGCCAGGGACGCCGACGCAATCGTCGCCCTGTACGCCGATGGAGCGTCCTACCGCTCGCATCCGTTGCGCGACCCGGCGGCGAGCCCGCGCGCCTACGTCGAGACCGTGTTCGCCGAGGAGGAGCAGATCGAGTGCCGCTTCGGAGAGCCGGTCGTCGCCGGGGATCGAGCCGCCGTGGAGTGGTGGGCCTCCTACGTCGAGGCCGGAGCTCGCATCACGCTGTGCGGTGCGACGGTGCTCCGCTTCGGAGTCGACGGGCTCGTACGAGAGCAGGTCGACTACTGGGTGCAGGAGCCGGGACGGGTGGCGTTGTTCGAGGGCTGGGGCGCGGGCGAGGGACGCTCCTCCGAGGGATAGCGGCTGCAGAGCGGCGGGCCGATGGGGTCAGGGACAACAACGGCGCCTGCGGCGCGCCCTCGCCCACACGGAGGTACATCGATGGCGGACATCCTCGAGGCGCTCCGACGCCGCTCTCTCGCCGAAACTGGTCAGACGATGGCCGAGTACAGCGTCGTGCTCACCGTGATCACGATCGCGTGCCTGGGAGCGCTCGCGTTGCTCGCCGGCAACGTCATCGCGGCGATCGGTCGCGTCGCCGGCCTGTTTCCCTAGGCACAGCGCCGCGACTCCAGCCGGCTTGCTGACGCGCTACGCGACCGTCCAGGTGTCGCCGGCGTGCAGCAGCGCGTGCAGGTCGCCGGGGCCGCGCTCGGCACGTGCTTTCTCGAGCTGGTCGTCCATGAGCGCGTCGTAGACCGGCCGCTCGACGTCGCGGAAGATCCCGATCGGTGTCGGCCCGGTCGGCGTGTGTGACAGCCGCGACAGCGCGAAGGCGAGGCTCGAGTGCTCGGCGTGCTCGTCGTGCACGAGCAGCGCGTCCTCGCCCACGTCTGCGACCGCCGCGATCTCGAGCGTGCCGTCGGCCCGCTGGATCACTCCGCGCTCGGCTTCCGCACCGAAGCGGACCGGCTGGCCGTGGCTCAGCGGGATGCGGTTGGCGTTCACCTTGTCCTCGCGGACGGCGTCGAAGGCGCCGTCGTTGTAGACGTTGCAGTTCTGGTAGATCTCGACGAAGGCCGTGCCCTTGTGTGTCGCCGCGCGCCGGAGCACCTCCGTCAGGTGCTTGCGGTCGGTGTCGATCGAGCGCGCGACGAACGTCGCCTCGGCCCCGAGCGCGAGCGAGAGCGGGTTGAACGGCCAGTCGAGCGAGCCCATCGGCGTCGTGCGGTTCAACGTCCCGAGTGGCGAGGTGGGGGAGTACTGACCCTTGGTCAGCCCGTAGATCTGGTTGTTGAAGAGCAGGATCTTGATGTTGACGTTGCGCCGCAGCGAGTGGATGAGGTGATTCCCGCCGATCGAGAGCGCGTCGCCGTCACCGGTGACCACCCACACCGAGAGGTCGGGTCGTGACGCCGACAGCCCGGTTGCGATCGCGGGCGCGCGGCCGTGGATGGAGTGCATGCCGTAGGTCTGCATGTAGTACGGGAACCTGGCGGCACAGCCGATCCCGGACACGAAGACGATCCGCTCGCGCGGCAGACCCAGCTCCGGCATGAAGGCCTGCACCGCGGCCAGGACGGCGTAGTCGCCGCACCCCGGGCACCAGCGCACCTCCTGGTCGGACTTGAAGTCCTTCGCGGTCAGCTGGTGGCCGACCGCCCCGTTGCCGTTGCCGTCGCCGACCGCGTGGGTCGAGCCCTGGTCGGCTTCGAGCTCGTGTCCGCTCATCGTTCGTTGCCTCGCTTGAAGTTGCCCGTGTACCTCGCCATGACCCGCTGCTCCTCGCCGCGACCGACCTCGTCGAGGAACTGCCGCGCGCGGTCGCCGCGCAGCGTCGTCACCGTCCGGCCGTTCCACGAGACCAGGACCGTGTCGTCCTTCGCCACCCGGTAGGAGAACGTCGTCACAGCAGCGCCCTCATCGCGTCGGCGAGCTCGTCGGAGCGGAAGGGCAGCCCGCGCACGCGGTTGTAGCCGACGGCGTCGACCAGGAACGTCGCTCGCACGAGCATCAGCAGCTGGCCGAGGTTCATCTCCGGAATGAGCACCTTCGGGTACGCCGCGAGCACCTCGCCGGTGTTGCGGGGCAGCGGATTGAGGTGCGTCAGGTGAGCGTGTGCGACCCTGCCGCCCTCGGCCCGCAGGCGCCGGACAGCCGCGCCGATCGGCCCGTACGTGCCGCCCCAGCCGAGCACGAGCAGCTCCTCGCCGCCCTCGGCGTCGACCTTCAGGTCGGGGACGTCGATGCCCGCCACCTTGGCCGCGCGCAGGCGGACCATGTGATCGTGGTTGTCGGGGTCGTAGGACACGTTCCCGGTCCCGTCCGACTTCTCCAGCCCGCCGATCCGGTGCTCGAGGCCCGGAGTGCCCGGCAGCGCCCAGTCACGGGCGAGCGTCTCGGGGTCGCGGAGGTAGGGCCAGTAGTCCCCGTTGTGGTTCGTCTCGGTCGTGAACGACGGCGTCAGGTCGGGCAGGTCGCCGACGTCCGGCAGCTGCCAGGGCTCGGAGCCGTTGGCGAGATAGGCGTCAGAGAGCAGGAAGACCGGCGTGCGGTAGGCGAGCGCGATCCGGCAGGCCTCGATGGCGGCGTCGAAGCATCCTCCCGGCGTCGACGCGGCGACGACAGGGACCGGCGACTCGGCATTGCGGCCGTACATGACGAGCAGCAGGTCGGCCTGCTCGGGCTTGGTCGGCATGCCGGTCGACGGGCCGGCCCGCTGGACGTCCACGATCACGAGCGGCAGCTCGAGCGTGACCGCCAGCCCGATCGTCTCCATCTTGAGCACGACCCCCGGGCCGCTCGAGGTCGTCACTGCCAGCGAGCCCCCGAAGCTGGCCCCGAGGGCGGCGCCGGCCGCAGCGATCTCGTCCTCGGCCTGGAAGGTGCGGATGCCGAAGTGCTTCTGGCGCGCGAGATCCTCGAGCAGCGCCGACGCGGGCGTGATCGGGTAGGCGCCGAGGAAGAGCGGCAGGCCGCTGCGGACGCCCGCGGCGACGAGGCCGAGCCCGAGCGCCTGGTTGCCCGTGATGTTGCGGTACGTGCCCGGGCGCAGGCGCGCAGGGCTGACCTCGTAGGTGACCGCGAAGTCCTCGCTGGTCTCGCCGTACGCCCAGCCGGCCTTGAAGGCCAGCTCGTTCGCCGCTGCGATCTCGGGCTTCGAGGCGAACTTGCTCTGGATGTACTTGATGGTGCCGTCGGTGGGCCGGTGGTAGAGCCACGACATCAGCCCGAGCGCGAACATGTTCTTGGAGCGCTCCGCCTCGCGCTTGGTCACGCCGGCGTCCTTGACCGCCTCGAGGGTGAGGCTCGTGAGCGGCACGGGGTGGACGTGATACTCGTCGAGGGCTCCGTCCTCCAGCGGGTTCGCCGCATAGCCGGCCTTCTCGAGGTTGCGGTCGGTGAACGCGTCGCGGTTGACGATGAGCGTGCCGCCCTTCGGCAGGTCGCGCAGGTTGGTCTTGAGCGCGGCCGGGTTCATCGCCACCAGCACGTTCGGGGCGTCGCCCGGCGTGAGGATGTCGTGCGAGGCGAACTGGATCTGGAAGCCGGACACGCCCGGGAGCGAGCCGGCCGGCGCGCGGATCTCGGCGGGGAAGTCCGGGAGCGTCGAGAGGTCGTTGCCGAGCAGCGCGGTCTCGCTCGTGAACCGCGAGCCCGTCAGCTGCATGCCGTCACCCGAATCTCCGGCGAAGCGAATGACGACCTGCTCGAGCTGCTCGACCGGCTTCGTCGCCATGTTCCGCCAGCGTACCCGAGCCGCCTCCGGACCTCCGTCCCAGTTCGGGCGAGCCGGCCGTGGCGGCTGCGACCGGTAGGGCGGCTATCCTCGCAGCGTGACCAGGCTCGGCGACATCATGCAGCGGGACGTGCTGGCCGTGGCGCCGGAAGACACGATCGGCTTCGCCGCCGAGCAGATGGCGGAGCGTGGCGTCGGCGCGTGCGTGGTCCTCGACTACGGGCGGCTGATCGGGATCCTGAGCGAGCGTGACATCCTGCGCGCGGTTGCCGGGCGCGTGCACTCGTCCGAGGCTCGGGTTCGCGAGTGGATGACTGCCGACCCGGTGACGGCCTCCGAGTCGATGTCGGCCGAAGAGGCCGGCCGGGTCATGATCGAGCAGGGCTTCCGCCACCTGCCGGTCGTCGAGGACGACCGCGCCGTCGGCATCGTCAGCATCCGCGACGTCGTCCGCTGGACGGTGGAGGCGGGCGGCGGGGCGACGCCGGCCGTGGCCTCCGACACGACGACCTAGCCCTCCCGGCCCCGCGGCGCACAACCGGCACGAAGCCGTCCCAGACGCGCGCGAGATTCGCCGGTACCGTCGACCGCGGGCGGGAGGTGGAGGCAGCTCTCCCCTTGGGAGGGTGGGGCGTGGGTGTGTGTGCTGGCCTGGACACGTCCCTCCGGGACATGTCCATTCAGGACGTGAAGCGTGGGGCCTAGCCGAGCACCCAGCGGCCGCCGCGCATGATCGGCACAGCCGCGCCGTCCTTCGGGATGCCGTCGACGTCGACCTCTGCGCTCCCGACCATGAAGTCGACGTGGACGGTGGAGTGGTTGATGCCGGCCGCCTCCCGTTCGTCCCAGCCGAGCTCCTGGCCGCCCGGCAGGGCCTCCGGCAGCCCCTCGCCGTAGGCGATGTGCGAGGCCGCGTTCTCGTCGAAGAGCGTGTCGTAGAACGTGAGCCCCGTCTGACCGACGCGTGACGTCTCCTCGACGAGGGCCAGTTCGCCGAGCCTGACGGCGTTCGGGTCGCTCGCCATGTGCTCGCGGAGCACGTCTTCGCCCTCCGCGGCGCGGACCTCGACCGCCCGGCCTCCCTCGAAGCGCAGCTCGATGTCGCGCACGAGCTGGCCGAGCAGGATCAGCGGCCGGGTCGAGCGCACCGTGCCTTCGGTGCGGGCTGCGTGCGGAGTCGTGAAGACCTCCTCGGTCGGCATGTTCGGCACGAACGGCAGACCCCAGCTGGTCGTCATGGCGGCGCACTCCCAGAGGCCGCCCTCGAGCATCCCGACCGTAAGGTCGGTGCCCGGGCCCGCCAGGCGGATCGTGTCGAACCCGTGCTCCGTCATGCGGTCGGCGCGCGCCTTGAGCCAGGCCATGTGGTTGCGCCAGGCGGTGACCGGGTCGGGCTCGTCCAGTCGCACGGCTGTGATCACCGCCTCCCAGAGGCGCCGGACGTCCGGCTCGTCGAACAGCCGCCGCGCCCACGCCTCGGTCGGGCCGGCGACGATCGTCCAGTTGACCTTGGCCTCGCCGACGACCTCGAGGAAGGCGCGGCGCTCGTCAACGGGCACCGAGCGGGCGAGCCGCTCGCCGTTGACGCCCGCGAACACCGCCGGATCCTCGGGCCCTGAGATGCTGACGAGCGCGCCCTGCCGCTCGGCCAGGTCGCTCACCTGCTTGATCCGGTACGGGCGGGCCCAGCCGAGGGCGTCGTCCGGGGCGCGGTCGGCCAGGATGCGCCGCATGCGGGCGTCCCGGTAGTCCACGTCAACGAACCGCGCGCCGGCGTCGTACGCAGCCTCGGCCAGGGCGCGCGCGAACGGAGCCTGCTCGACGTCGCAGACGACGAGCACGTCCTGGCCCGCCTGCAGGTTGAGTCCCACGTCCACGGCGAGACGGGCGTACTGGGCAACTGGGTACCCGTTGCTGCTCATGCGACCCGACGGCACGCCGCAACCGAGGTGGTGGGCCCACCCCGTGAGGCAGAGACCCGCGGGGGAGCTAGTCGCCCCAGTCGAAGTCCCGGGAGCGGCTCCAAAGGCCCTGGCCGTCGGCGGCGGGAATGTCGTCGTACCCGTGCGCCGGGACGGCGACGAGCTCCTGCTCGAGGTCGACGATCGACATGCCGCCGTCGAGGGTGTCCTCGATGCGGGCCTGCTCCTCGGTCTTGAACAGCGGGTGATTCTCGAAGGGATCGACGCCCTTGTAGCGGTCGAGCGGCATCAGCGTCTCGAGCCGGGCGTTTTGGTCCCTCAGCCTCAGATGGTCTTCGATGATGTCGGAGAAGATGTTGGTCATGGTGATTTTGGTCGAGTCCCCCCTCCCGAAGGCTCGGCGCGGGATTGTAACCACCTCGGTGGCTGGTGTGCGACCATGCAGACCGACGATGCCTCGCCTTCCGCTCTTTCCGGCGCGCCGCGTCGGCCCGCTCTGGATCGCTCTCACCGCCTGGGAGGTGTACCGGCGACTGCCTCAGCCCATGCGCCGCCGGCTCCTGCAGGAGGTCTCGAAGCACGGGCCCAGGGCGGCACGGAAGGCACGCGAGACCGCGGAGCGTGCGTTCGTCGAGCGCCGCCGCCCGCGCTCGTGAGCTGACGAGCCTGGCCGAGAGCTCGGCAACCCAAAAGCCCTCTAGCCGGGACAAGCGGCGACGACCAGTCGTGCTGCGGTACCGGCGCAGGCCGGCTTGCCGGCCGGAGCCACGACGCGACAGAGACGCGTCTGACTTGTTTCTTCAGAAAGCGACTCGGTCGAGCCGGAAGGGTTACCCGAGCGCTTCGCGGACGATGCGGTCCTGCTCGCGCAGGTGGGCGGTGGGGTAGCCCTCGCTCGGGCTCGCCCGCCAGGGACGGCCTGCGTAGCGGAGCCGGACGCCTGACGGCAGGGCTTCTTCGAGCCGGTGGCGGATCGCGCGGAAGGCGCCCATGTTCTGGGGCTCCTCCTGCGCCCAGACGACCTCTTGGAGCCGTCCGTACGAGTTGAAGAGCTCGCGACTCTGCTCGGCCGGGAAGGGGTACAGCTGCTCGAGGCGTGCGACGGCGACGTCGGTGGCCTGCTCGCGCAGCTCGTGGCCGACGATGTCGTAGTAGAGCTTCCCGGAGCAGAGCACGAGGCGCGTGACCCGTTCGCGGTCGGCGCCCGCATCGTCGAGCAGGTGGCGGAAGCGACCCTCCGCGAGCTCGTCGAGCGATGCTGTCGCCTGCCGCAGCCGAAGCAGCGCCTTCGGTGTCATTACGACGAGCGGGCGGCCCGTCCGAGCCAGCGCCTGGCGGCGGAGCAGATGGAAGTACTGCGCCGCGGTCGTCGGGTTCGCAACGGTGATGTTCTCCTGGGCGGCGAGCTGAAGGAAGCGCTCCAGGCGGGCGCTCGAGTGCTCCGGCCCGGAGCCCTCGTACCCGTGCGGGAGCAGCAGCGTGAGGTTCGACGTCTGCCGCCACTTCGAAAGGCCGGCGACGATGAACTGGTCGATGATGACCTGGGCGACGTTCACGAAGTCGCCGTATTGCGCCTCCCAGAGCGCGAGCGCCTCCGACGCGGTCGTGGTGTAGCCGTACTCGAAGCCGAGGGCAGCGGCCTCGGAGAGCGGCGAGTTCTCGACCTCGAAGGATGCGCGCGCCTCCGGCAGGTGCTGGATCGGCGCGTACGTGCGCCCCGTGCCGGCGTCGTGGAGGACGAGGTGGCGCTGGGAGAAGGTGCCGCGCTCGGTGTCCTGGCCGGTGAGCCGGATCGGCACGCCCTCGGTGAGCAGGCTTCCGAACGCGAGCCCCTCCGCGTGACCCCACTCGATCGAGCCGTCGTCGACCGCGCTCAGCCGCCGTTCGAGCTGGCGGGCGAGCTTTGGGTGGACGGTGAAGTCGTCCGGGACGCTGATCAGCTCCTGGTTCAGAGCGCGGAGCGTGTCGGCCGGAACGGCAGTGCGGACGTTGTCCTGCTCGGCGTGGGGGATGATCTCGTCGCGCGACTTGGCCGGGATCGCCTTCCCGAAGGTCGCCCTCAGCTGGTCGTGCGCGTCCTTGAGCCGCTGCTGCACGGCGGCGGCGATGTTCTCGAGCTCCGCCGGCGCGACGGCCCCCTGCTCGACGAGGCCGCGTGCGAACTGCGCGAGCACCGGCTCGTGGTTTGCGATGCGCTCGGCCATGAGCGGCTGGGTGTACGCCGGCTCGTCCTGCTCGTTGTGCCCGTAGCGGCGGTAGCCCACGAGGTCGACGACAACGTCGCGATGGAAGCGGTCGCGATAGGCCAGGGCGAGGCGAATCGTCGTGAGCGCCGCCGCCGGATCGTCGGCGTTGACGTGGAAGATCGGGATGTCGAAACCCTTTGCCAGGTCGCTCGAGTAGTAGGTCGAGCGGCCCTCCTCGGGGTCGGTGGTGAACCCGACCTGGTTGTTCGCGATCACGTGCAGGGTGCCGCCGATCGAGTAGCCGGACAGATCGGCGAGGTTGAGCGTCTCGGCCACGATGCCCTCGCCCGGGAACGCCGCGTCGCCGTGGATGAGGATGCAGAGCGCCCGATCCGGATCGTGAGCTGCGATGCGCTGCGTCCGGTCGGTCTGCTCCGCGCGCGTGCGTCCGGCCGCGACCGGGTCGACGTACTCGAGGTGGCTCGGGTTCGCCATCAGCGTGACGCCGATCTCGCCGGCCGCCGTGCGGCGTGACGTCCGCATGCCCAGGTGGTACTTCACGTCCCCGGTGCCGCCCTCCGGGTAGGCGGTGACGGCGTCGATGGTGCGCTCGCCTTCGAACTCGCGCAGGATCGAGTCGTACGGCCGGCCGACCACGTGCGCGAGCACGTTGAGCCGCCCGCGGTGCGCCATCCCGAGCACGACCTGTTTCGCACCGTCCGCTGCCGCGATCTCGATCGCCTCGTCGAGCATCGGCACCAGCATGTCGAGGCCTTCGATCGAGAATTGCTTCTGGCCGAGGAACCGAAGGCGCAGGTAGGCCTCGAACCCCTCCACCTCTGTGAGTCGCTCCAGCAGGCGGCGCTGCTCCTCCGCTGAGAGCGGCCCCCGGTACCGGCCCGACTCGATCGCCTCGCGCAGCCAGGTGCGCTGCTCGTGGTCGTCGATGTGCTCGATCTCGTAGGCGATCGTTCCGCAGTAGGTCTCCTGGAGCCGCTCGAAGACGTCGGCGAGCGTGTCGCCCTCGACGTGGACGCGCAGCAGCCAACCCGGAATGCGGCGCTGCAGCTCGGGCGTCAGCCCGAGCCGCTGCGGGTCGAGCGCGGGGTCACCCGGCGGCTCGGATCCCAGTGGGTCGAGCCTCGCCGCCCGGTGGCCGTGCGTTCGCGTGGCACGGACGAGCGAGGCAGCTGCCGCCACGGCGGCGAGCAGCTCCTCGTCCACCGCCGGCGCAGCTGCGGCGGGCTGGGTCGCTTCCACGGGCGCGACGCTGCCCGTTCCCACCGTTTGCCCGCTCCAGCAGGCGCCCGAGGCCGGGGAGGGCCTCGACAAGGGCCGCGCCGTTCCCGCCCTCGAAGAGGGCACGCCATTCGGGCGGCACTGCGCCGGGGTTCTCGAGGTATTGCTCGAGCATCTGCCCCGCGTACCCGGCGTTCAGCGCGTCGACGTCGCGCATGCTCACCCGCTCTTTGTAGCAGCGGGGTGGACCAGGCGGACTCGGGCTACCAGAGCGGCTTGTCGGCGACGATCGCGTAGATCATCCCGAGCACCCACGAGGCCGAGACCACACCCACCGCCCACGCAGCGAGGCGGTGGTGCCGCCCGCCCATGGCGGCGGCGATGAGCGCCACGACCAGCGCGAACGGGGCGAGGCGGACGGGCTTGTAGACGATCGAGATCAGGCCGACGGTCAGCGCGACGGTGGCGATGAGACCGGCGACGGCCTCCGCGGCGCTGCCGCGATCCCTGCCCGCCGGCTGGCTCAGCTCGCTCACGGGCGGCGCTCACCCCGCGCGCGGGCGACGTTCGGGGCGGGCGGGCGGCGCACCGGCCGGCCGCGGCGCCCGCCGCCACGGTCGGGTGCACGGCGGCGTGTCCAGGGCCGCCCAGGTGGCGAGGGCCGCAGGCGCGTGGTCACCGCTGCGGGCTCGAGCGGGCGAGGCTCGGCCCGGACCGCGTACCAGACGACGGCGACCAGATACACGATCGGAAGCTTCATGACGAGCATCAGGAAGACGATCTCGACCACGAAGCAAGAGTCTACGGGACGGAATCCCGCTGCTCCCCCCGACGAGGGATCAGCCGGGCGGGGGGTCGGGCCGACACAAATGGTGGCCCACCGGACGCGTTGGGGGCCGCAGCCACACGCGCTCCGGACAGCAGACGGGGTCAACTGACAGAGAGGCGGCCCACAGGCCGCCTTCTGTCTTTCTAGAACACGTACGGCGCCCAGCCGAGCGCGCCGGCCGAGTACCAGACGCCGAAGGCGAGGCTGAGGATGCCGAGTGCCGGCGCGAGCCGGTTCCAGGTGCGCTCGGACGAGACCCGCGCCAGCGTCAGCCCAAAGCCCGTCGTGAGCAGCATCATCGAGAGCGCGGTGAACGCGGCGAGAATCGCGAGCGAGACGACTGCGAGCGTCTCCGACTCGACTGCGGCGACGATGAGGATGCCGACGCCGGCGCTGCCGCCCACACCGTGCAGCAGGCCGATCCCGAAGGCCTGGCGGTTGCTGCGGCCGCGCGGATGCCCATGGGCGTGGGCGGGGGTTGCCGCGTGCGCGTGCACGTGGACGTGCTCGACGCCGTCGTGGTCGTGCGGGTGGACGTGGAAGTCGCCCCTGCGCCAGCGCACGAGCAACCAGACAGCCAGGACGACGATCAGCAGGCCGACCGTCAGCTCGGCCAGCTGCTGCGCGCGTTCGGGCAGGAACCGGCCCCAGAGGACGATCGGCAGCCCGAAGAGGAAGAGCGTCACGGCGTGGCCGCTGCCCCAGGCGAGACCGAGCGAGCGACCGCGTCGGGCGCTGCCGTCGCCTGAGCCGGCCATGAGCGTGGTGACCGCTGCCACGTGATCCGGGTCGGTCGCATGGCGCAGGCCGAGCAGCGCAGCGACCACGACCACCAGGAGCATCGTCGTCCCGTCCGACATCCCCGCAACCATCTCGTCGAGCCCGAACATCGCTAGCAACCTCCTGTCTCGTCACCCAGAACGCCTCTGATTCGCGCCGGCCGGGCGAGCGGTTCGCCGTCTGTCACAGCACTGCCGGGAGCGCCCGGAGCGTCATCGCCGCGCCGAGGAGCAGCACGACCGCTGCGCTGAGCGCCGGCAGCGCTCGGACGAGGCGGCCCTCGAAGCTCATGCGGCTGAAGGTGCGCTGCGCCGTCACCGCGAGCAGCGCGATGGCGGTGATCACGGCCGCAAGGCCAATGCTGAACGCCACGATCAGCGCGAGGCCGAAGCCGACCCGCTGGAGCGAGATCGCCGCCAGTAGGACGACGAGCGCGGTCGGGCAGGGGATGATCCCGCCCGAGATCCCGACGGCCACCAGGCCACGCAGGCCGCTGCCCGGCTCGGGGACGTGCGTATGGCCGTGGTCGTGGTCGCCGTGGTCGTGGTGGGCGGCGCCGTGGTGGTGGTGATCGTGGGCGTGAGCAGCTCCGTGGCCGTGCCCGTGGTGGTGATGGTGCCCGTGGTGGTCGTGGGCATGGCCGTGGTCGTGTGGATGGTGCGCGTGCCCGTGCTGGGCGCGCCGGGCGCTGCGGACCCGCGCTCGCAGCACCGCCACACCGACGCCGACGACCAGGAGCGCCGAGACCAGGTTCAGCCAGGGGTAGAGGTCCTCGGGGACGATGAACTCGGAGAGCGCGAGCGTGACGAGTCCGAGTGCGAACACGCCGATCGTGTGGGTCACGGTGACCGTCAGCCCGAGGACGAGCGCGTCACGCGGGCGCGCCCGCGCGCCGACCATGTACGCAGCGACGATCGCCTTGCCATGACCCGGCGTCAGGGCATGCGCCGCGCCCCAGAAGAGCGCGAGCCCGAGCGCGACCAGCAGGACGCCGATGCTCAGGTCGTCCTCGTTCACCAGAGCGGCGAAGCCGGATTCGGCCTGCGAGCCCGCGTAGGCAGGAGCTGCCGCGGATCCCGGCCGGAGTGACGGTTGCGCGGCGGCGCTTCCACCGAGCGTCACGGTGAGGTGCGCGGAGCGGAGCTCGAGCGGCTCGCTGAGCAGGTCGCGCGGGTAGGCGCGCAGCTCGCGGCTCGCGCTGGTGGCGGGGACGTCGGCCGAGTCGACGCGGGCGCCTGCACGGGCGTTCGCCGTGAGCTCTCGCCAGCCTCGGCGCCCGGGGAACAGCCCGTTGCGTACGACGACGTCGGCGCTGAGTGGGCCGAGCGCCCGGGTCGCGAGGACGACCTCGAGCCGCGTGGTGCGCAGACCGCCGGCGCCGGCGGGGAAGGCGAGTCGGTGACGGACGTAGCTCAGCGCCTCGCGCTTACCTGCGACCGTGACGGCCAGGTCCCGGCGGACCGACTCGGCGAGGCCGCGGCCGTAGGCGTCTGCGCCGAGCCGTCTCACCTGTCCGCGCTCGGCAAAGGTCGGCACCTCGGCCAGGTCGAGTACGTGGACGACGTAGAGCCGGTCACCGGCTGCCTCCACCCGGGTCGCCTGGTTGGTGCTGAAGTTGCCGAGCGGGTGAGCGAGCGCCCCGGCCGGGGCGGCAAGGGCCGCCAGCGCTGCGGCCAGAACGAGCATGCGTGTCATGCGAGCCTCCGTGCGAGCGGGGTCCAGCGGAGCGAGAAGTGGGGGTTGAGCCGGAGCGCGCGGCGGAACCAGCTCGCCGCTTCGGCGGAGCGACCGAGGCAGCGCAGGGCCATGCCGCGGTGGAAGAACTTGAGCGCGTCGCGGGTGCCGAGCCGGAGGGCGCGCTGCGACCAGCGCAGCCCCTCCTCGCAGCGGCCGCTGCGCACGAGCGCCCAGGAGAGCAGGTCGTCGCCGTCGAGGGACGGCTGGCGCGCGTGGGCGGCGCGGGCGCGGGCGAGCGCCTCTGCCGGGCGTCCGCCGCGGTCGACGAGCGGCAGCACGAGCTCGAGGTCGTTGCCGGCGCCGCGCGCACGCGCCAGGCGGTCGAGCGCCCCGAAGACCGCCCACTGCTCGCGGGCCTCGGCCTGGCGGCCGGACGCGGCCAGGATGTCGGCGAGCGTCGCGACGAAGTGAGGCAGCGGCACGGCCTCGACGGCCCGGGCGGCGAGTGCCCGGGCACGCACGAAGCGTCCCTCGGCCGCCTCGACGCGCGCCAGCCCGGCGAGTGCGTGCGGGTAGCCGGGGAGCGCGTTCAACGCTTGCCGGTACTCCTCGGCGGCGGCGTCCGGTCGGCCACCGCCGAACCAGAGATGCCCGAGCTGCACGCGCGCCCAGGCGGCGGGCTCGGGGCGGCTGCCCGCCGAGTCGGCGGCGAGCCGCATCGCTTCGATCGCCCCTGCCCGGTCGCCGACGAGCTCTCGCCCGTACGCGACGCGCGCGTAGGCGGCCGGCCCGGGCGACCGTGCGGCGAGGTGCTCGAAGGCGTCGAACGCTGCCTCGTGGCGGCCGAGCTCGAGCAGCGCGTCGCCGGTCACTGCCAGCGCCAGGTCGGCGCCGGGGTCGAGGCTCAGCGCCTTGCGGCCGAGCGCAAGCGCCCGGCGGAAGTCGTGGTTGGAGAGTGCGAGCGAGCCGAGCCCGAGCACGGCGTCCGCCCGGCGCGGGTCGATCGCAAGGGCCTGCGTGTACGCCTGACGCGCGCGCGGGAGGAACGCGGCATCCGCCGTCTCGCGCGCGCGTAGCTCGTACGCCCGCCCGAGCTCGGTCAGGTGCGCCGGATCGTTCGGGCGTCCTCGCAGCAGCGCCTGCAGCCTGGCGATCTCGCCCTGGCTGCCGGGGCGGGCGACGTCCGCACGCGTGCCGGCGGCGTCCTCGCCCGCGGAGGACGCCGCCGAGCAGCAGGACGGCGGCGGCCAGGGCCGCCGCCGTCACTGCGATGACGACTCTCCTCGTCACTCCCCTACGGGGTTGGGTGTCCGTTGGGGTCGAGGTTCCGTCCGTCGTTGGGGAGCGCCACGAACGGGAACGTCGTCGGATACGGAGCGTCGTTCGAGTTCACGCCGTCCCCGGCGTTGATCGCCGTGTAGACAGGGCCGCCGACGACCCGCGTGGCGATGTCGGTGACGTCGTCCTTCGGGCGCCGGCCGTTCGGCCAGCCGGCGTTGTCGCCCGCCAGGACCGTCAGCCGCTTCTGCTGCGCCAGCGGCTTCGGAGCCACCGAGACGTCGAGCCGCAGGAGCTCGGCCGGCCTGTCGCCGGGCCCGTAGCGGAGCAACAGGTCGACCAGGTCGGTCCTGCCCATCTTCGCCGCGGGTGCTCCGAAGACCAGCTCGAGCGCCGCCGCGAAGCGCGGGTTGAGGTAGTAGTCCAGGAACTGACCCTCGTCAGTCGGGTCGGTCCTGTTCCACTCGTCCTTGTCCTCGGTGCCGATGATCAGCTCGTTGATCAGCGGGTTGGCGAGCCGCTGCACCTGGACCTTCTTCTGTCCGCTGAACTCCTGTGCGCGAATCTCGACGTTCGAGCGGCTCGTCGCCGCGTAGAAGCCGAGCTTCGGCGTCGAGGTTGCCTCCGGCCCCTTGCCGTCGGCCGTCAGCATGCTGATCGGCACCTCGAGCGCGATCGTGTTCACGTTGAAGCCGCCGAGCATGTCCACCCCGAACGGGTTGGTCGTGTCGGAGGCGTCCTCCAGTGGCGACAGGGCAGGCACCGGCCGACGGAAGTTCAGCGTGTCGAACGCACCGCCGAGGTCGATGTAGAACGGGTCCTCCGCCTGGCCGGCGAACATCCGGATGCCGCCGACGTTGTAGATGCCCTGCTGGCGGAGCGAGCCGTAGTTCGGCATCGTCCGCGGCCCGACGTTCGACGGCACCGCGATCCGGTTCGACGCCACGATCGAGCGCCGCGGGAACGAGCCGAAGCCGCGCCCGCGCACGTTCTCCTGCATCTCGACCGTGTACTTCTGCCGTAGGCCGAGGCCTTCCGAGCCTGCGCCGTCGAGGCTGGTGATCGGCGGAACCGCTACATACGACAGCGGCAGGTCGAGTGCATCGACGACGCCTCTGATCTCGTTCTGGAAGCGGACGTTGAAGACGATGTCTTCCTTGCCGTCCATGTCGTTGTCGACGTTGATCGAGTAGACGACCGTGGGGTCGAAGTTGTAGTAGTTCGGCCCCGAGCTCGGCTCCTGCGCCGGAATCACGTTCATGATCAGTGCGACCCGATCAGCCTTGCCGCTCTCGTAGCTGCGGAAGGCGAAGAAGTCCGTGATGTCGGCACTGGGGTCGAGCGAGATCAGCGGCGCCTCGCGGTGACTGGCCGCCTGCGCCGCGTCGGGGGCGGGCCCACGTACGAGCCCGGCCACGAGCGCGAGCAGGCCGCCTGTCACGGCGAGCGCGCCCAGCATGACCTTCCTCCTCATCCTTGCTCCTCTCGTCTGGGAACTGACGGGGCTGGTTCGCGTGGCAGCCTGGGTCGGTTCGGTCTCTGTCCATCCCCCTTTGGAGGCATGGCCGCTGACCGAGCCGCGCCGATGCCACCGGTGTGGCTCGGCTGTGGCCGCTCGTCGCCCTTCCCTTCGCCCTCGCGGGTCTGGCGGCGTCGCTCGTCTTTCAGTCGCGTGAAGCGGCGGAGCCGTCGGTTGCCGTCGATCGTCCGACTGGCTCGACGGCCCCGGCGGCAGCCAGCTCGCCCTGGGTGGTGCCGCCCCTCGAGCGCCGCGTCGGCAGCAGCCCCGCGCCCGTCGTGTCGCCCGCACCGGAGCCGGACATCGTCGCCGCAGTCCGGAGCGGCACCGAGGTCGCCGTCCGCACGACTCCCGGCGGCCCGATCGCGACGACGATCGGCAGCCAGACGGAGTTCGGGTCGCCGAGGGCGCTCGGTGTCGTCCGGCAGCGCGGCGCCTGGCTCGGCGTGACGCTCCCGGAGCTCGGCAACGGCCGCCTCGGCTGGATCGAACGGAGCCAGGCAGGCGTGGCGGTGCGTCCGACGCGCGTTCGCATCGAGGTTGATCTGTCGGCCCGGCGGCTTGCGCTGATCGACGGCGGCCGCGTCGTCCGCAGCGCGCGCGTCTCGGTCGGCGCCGCCGGCTCGCCCACGCCGACCGGCCGCTTCGCGGTCACCGACAAGCTCGCAGGGTCACGCTTCAGCGCCACCTATGGCTGCTGCATCCTCGCCCTGTCGGGACGGCAGCCGAACCTTCCGGCCGGGTGGCAGGGCGGCGACCGGCTCGCGATCCATGGCGCGCCGGCGGGCTCACCGATCGGCTCGCCCGTGTCCGCCGGCTGCCTGCATGCGGCCGAGGACGACCTGCGCCGGCTGATGCGGCGAGTGCCGCTCGGCGCGCCCGTCGTCATCCACGCCTAGCGCGTCGTCACTCGACGACCGGCGTTGGCGGAGGCCTCAGCCGACGACGCTGCTGCTCAGGAGAGTGGCCGTCGCGGCCAGCGACGCGGCGATGAAGGTGAGTGACGCGACGAGCTTCATGCGCTGAACATGCGGTCCAGACGGGGCTTCGACAATGGGCCGGACGGCCCACATCGAGGGTCCAGGCGGCCCATTTCTTCGCTCTTTGCGGACATTCGTCGGTTCCCGGTTGCAGGGGCTCGCGGACCTTTGACAGGGTGTGCGCCCCCCACCGTCGATCGGGGCCTTTTCTTGCTTCTGGAACTGTGGCGAAGCCAACCGTTGGCGCGGGCCATCGTGGCCGTTGTGCTTCTCGCGACCGGTGTGCTCGCGGTGTCCGCGGACGCCGTCGCGCGGGGTGACTGGCCGCCGAGTGGGGGTCAGGGCGCCACCGGTCAGAGCGCCACCGTCGTCGTTGCGGGGAACGACCTCGAGTCCGACCTCTACCGCGAGGTGAACGCGCTGCGGCGCCGCGCCGGACTGCGTCCCCTTCGGGCCTCGTCCGCGCTCAGCCGAGCAGCCGTCCATCACTCGCTGATGATGGGGACGAAGGGCTTCTTCAGCCACACCTCCCTGAACGGCGCGAGCTTCCGCGAGCGGGTCGAGCGCTTCTACCGGCGGCCGCCCGGCTGGCAGTTCTACGTCGTGGGCGAGAACCTGCTGCGCGGGGGGCCGAACGTCCCCGCAGCCACGGTGCTGCGGCGGTGGCTGGAGAGTCCCGGTCACCGCCAGATCGTGCTCGGGAACCACTGGCGGGACGTCGGTTTCGGCGTCGTGCGCGTCCACAACGCGCCCGGCGTCTACGCGGGCGAGACGGTGGCGATCGTCACCGCCGACTTCGGCCATCGCGGCTAACCGCAAGCCGTGCCGCGGGCGGAGAGAGATGACGGGTCGGTCGCCGTGTGGCGACGACGTCGCCGCACGGGGACTGACCCGAGGCCGTTCGAGGCGACGCGGCAGGTGTAGGTCGTGCCCGGCGCGGGCATGAAACCTGGCGATGGACGACGGCTCCCCGGCCGTCCCCCGCTGGACAGAGTGAGGAGGCTTACGTGTACGCACGCATGACGACGATCCACAGCCCTCGGGAACGGATGGACGAGGGCATCGAGCAGGTGCGCAAGGACGTCCTGCCGCTGCTCGACGAGGTGGAGGGTTTCCGCGGCATCATCGGCCTCGTCGACCGCAACGCCAACACGGGGATCACGATCTCGCTGTGGGACGACGCCGAGACGATGGACCAGAGCGACGAGCTCAGCGGCGAGCTGCGCCGGCGTGCGGCCGAGGCGATGAAGGCGGAGACAGAGCCGATGGTCAACCGCTACGAGATCGTCCTCTACCAGGTCGCAGAACCGGTCGGCACCGAGACCGGGTAGCCGCGACCCACCGACACGCACCGAACGAGAGCTAGTGGCTGACAGCCACTAGCTCTTCGCGACAGGCGGCGGTTCGGCCGAGTTAGTGGCTGACAGCCACTAACCCATCCGCCGCGCGTCTCACAGCGCTCCGGTTCCGGGCGATTCAGCTGACGTGGCGGCAGCGCAAGCTCTACCGGCTGGTCGGCCCGGACGGCAGCGAGGTGCTCTCGCCCGTGCCCGGCACGATCGGCGGGCACCGTCGCAACAAGATCTACGGTCGGCTCGACTGCGCCGGCGCGAGGCGCTGGATCGAGAAGGGCCACTACGTGCGCCATCGTGTCTTCTTCGCCGACGAGGCGACGGCCGTCGCCGCCGGCTACCGGCCGTGCGCCCGCTGCCTGCCCGACGAGTATCGGCGTGGAAGGCGGCGCGCTCCCGGGCTGTGGGCCTGCCCGGGCGGCAGTAGCCTGCGCGCCTGATGGGAGGTCGTGCTCACCTGTGGCGCAGTTCTCCATGCCGGGAGCAGATCCAGGTCGTCCCGGACACGAGCTGCTCAGCTGAGGCCACCCGGTCGCGCAGCCGAGTAGCCTGCGCGCCTCATGACGAGGTTCGTGGTCGACTGTGGCGCAGTCCTGCACCTGGCCCGGGAGCAGATCGAGGTCGCCCCCGAGCACGAGCTGCTCGCCCCGACGCTGCTCCGCTCTCAGACGCTGTCGGCCATGCACGAGGCCGTGCACCGCGGCGAGCTGACGGAGGACGAGGCCCGTGAGGTGCTCGAGCGCGTCCAGAAGCTGTCCATCCGCCTGCTCGGCGACGCCGTCCTCCGGCGGGTCGCCTGGCAGTTCGCCGACCGCCTCGACTGGGCGAAGACCTACGACGCCGAGTACCTCGCCCTGACGAAGCTGCAGGCAGACGCCTTCGTGACGACCGACACCGACCTCGTTCGTCGGATCGATGGAGCCGTCCCGACGGCGACGATCGACGCACTGCGGTCGGCGTGAGCACGAGGCACGGGAAAGGGGATACTTTCTCGCTGGTGAGGTCACGTGCCCTCTTGATCGTTCTCCTCGTCGCAGTCGGTGCGGCCGGTTGCGGTGGCGACGATGCCGAGCCGCTGACGATTCAGCAGCGGGTCCCGGCCGCGGCGGACACGCCTGGATACGAGCCGGATCCGGTTGAGGTCGGCGGACAGGCGAGCAGCGTCAGCGACGTTGTAAGCGACCTCGAGCAAGTGCAGGCGAGCCCAACGGAGATCGAGAACCTGTTCGAGCAAGCGGGGTTCGTGTCGGGCATCCACGAGGTGGTCTTTCGCCCCGCCGAACCGGGCGGGCCGCACTCCGGAGAGAGGCCTCACCTGGGGTTCTTCGTTGCAGAGCTCGGCTCCGAGGACGGAGCCAACGAGGTGGTCGACTTTCTGATTGACGACGCCCGCCGACCGTGCCCCGGCTCGTGTGCCGCCCAGGTCAGCGAGTTCGAAGTCGATGGCATCCCGGACGCACGCACGGTGCGGAGGTTTGCCTCGAAGGAGCGGATCGAGAAGCTCGGCAACGAGGACGAAGTTCCCCGGGACTCGTACCTCGTGGGATTCGTCGATGGGGACTTCGCATACATGGTCGAGGCGTTCGGCCCGCCGGGGTCGGTGAGCGAGGCGCAGCTCGAGCAGGTCGCGAAGTCTCTCTACGACCGAGTAGAGGGCGCGCCGGCCAAGTAAGGAGGTTCGGCGCCGGGGGTGCTCAGCCGCGCCTGAACACGGTTTGCCCTAGTGGAGCGTGCCGGGATCGAACCGGCGACCTTCGGCTTGCAAAGCCGACGCTCTCCCAACTGAGCTAACGCCCCGAAACCTGAAGTGTAGGCGTCCCGGCGGCCTGTCAGCCCGGCCAAGAACCGGTACCCCCACGGGGTATGCTGTGACCTCCATCTGCGAGGAGGCCGAATGAGCGAGACCGTCACGTACACCGTTCCAGGGATCCACTGCGCGCACTGCGGCATGTCGATTCGCGAAGAGGTGTCGGAGGTCGCGGGTGTCGACGAGGTCGACGTGGATATCGACACGAAGGTCGTGACCATTCACGGCACCGAGCTTTCGGACGAGCTGCTGCGGGCCGCGATCGCCGAGGCGGGGTACGCGGCCGCGTGAGCACGACGGTCGAGCAGCCGGCCGGCCGGGTCCAGCTCTCGCTCGAGGGCATGACCTGCGCGGCCTGCGCGACCCGGATCGAGCGGAAGCTGAACAAGCTCGAGGGTGTCGAGGCGAGCGTCAACTACGCGACCGAGCAGGCGGCGGTCACCTTCGACCCCGACCGGGTAGAGGTCGATCAGCTCCTGCGCACTGTCGCGGCGGCGGGCTACCGCGCGAGCGTGGCCAGGCGGGCCGTCGAGCAGCAGGAGCGCGTGCGGCGGCTGCGCGACCGGGTGGTCGCCTCCGCAGTCCTGACCACGCCCCTCGTCGTACTGGCCATGGTCCCGCCGCTGCAATTCGAAGGCTGGGAGTGGGTCGCCCTCGCGCTCTCGACGCCGGTCGTGCTCTGGGCCGGGTTCGGCTTCCACCGCGCTGCCTGGCTCAACGCACGCCACCTGAGCGCGAGCATGGACACGCTCGTCTCCATCGGCACGCTCGCCGCCTGGGCGTGGTCGCTCGTCGCGCTCCTGGCGCTCGACGACGCCGAGCTGTACTTCGAGGTCGGCGCGGTCATCACCACCCTGATCCTGTTGGGCCGCTACTTCGAGGCGCGCGCGAAGCACCGGTCGGGCGCCGCCATCCGCGCATTGCTCGAGCTGGGCGCGAAGGAGGTGCGAGTGCTTCGCGAGGGCGGCGAGGTGGTCGTGCCGCTCGATGTGCTGCGGCCCGGCGACCTGTTCGTCGTTCGCCCCGGCGAGAAGGTGGCGACCGACGGCGTGGTCGAGGAGGGCAGCTCGGCCGTCGACCAGTCGATGCTGACCGGCGAGCCGGTTCCGGTCGACGTGGGGCCGGGAGATGCTCTCGCGGGGGCAACCCTCAACACGCACGGACGCCTGGTCGTCCGCGCGACGCGGGTCGGCTCCGAGACGGCGCTGGCCCAGATCGCCCGCCTCGTCGAGGAAGCCCAGTCCGGCAAGGCTCCGATCCAGCGGCTCGCCGATCGCGTCTCCGCCGTCTTCGTCCCGATCGTGCTCGCGATCGCCGCGCTGACGCTGGTCGGCTGGCTCGTGCTCACCGGCGACGAGGCGGAGGCGTTCACTGCTGCCGTTGCCGTTCTCATCATCGCGTGCCCCTGCGCGCTCGGCCTGGCGACGCCGACGGCGCTCATGGTCGGCACCGGCCGCGGTGCCCAGCTCGGGATCGTGATCAAGGGGCCGGAAGTGCTCGAGCGCACTCGCCGGATCACCACCGTCGTCCTCGACAAGACCGGCACGGTCACCGAGGCAAGGATGCGCGTCACCGACGCGATTCCTGCGTCGGGCGTCGACCGGGAGCGGCTGCTCCGGCTCGCCGGTGCCGCCGAGGACGCCAGCGAGCATCCGATCGCGCGGGCGATCGCCGACCGCGCGCGGAGCGAGCTCGGTGAGCTGCCGCCGGTCGAGAGCTTTCGCAACCGGGCAGGTCTCGGAGTCGAGGCGGTCGTGGCCGGACATGCAGTCATGGTCGGCCGACCGGCCTACCTCGCCGACTCGGGACTCGAGCTCCCGGCGGAGCTCGAGCGGGCGCGCGAAGTCGCGGAGCGGGACGGCCAGACCGTCGTCGCCGTCGCGGCCGACCGCGCGGTGCTCGGCCTGCTGGCCGTCGCCGACCGGGTCAAGCCCACCAGCGCGGAGGGGGTGGCCGAGCTGAAGCGGCTCCAGCTGGCACCCGTGCTGCTCACGGGCGACAACGAGCGCACGGCCCGGGCCGTCGCAGACGCCGTCGGCATCGACCGTGTCCTGGCGAACGTGCTGCCCGAGGACAAGGTGGCGGAGGTGCGGCGTCTCCAGGAGGCGGGCGAGGTCGTCGCCATGGTGGGCGACGGCGTCAACGACGCGCCCGCGCTCGCCCAGGCTGACCTGGGGCTCGCCCTCGGCACCGGCACCGACGTCGCCATCGAAGCATCGGATCTCACGCTCGTCTCGGGCGACCTGCGCGCGGCCGGCGACGCCATCCGCCTCGCCCGCCGGACGCTTCGCACGATCAAGGGCAACCTCTTCTGGGCTTTCGCCTACAACGTCGCCGCCATCCCGCTCGCCGTCGCCGGCCTGCTGAACCCGATCGTGGCCGCTGCTGCGATGGCCTTCTCGAGCGTCTTCGTCGTCACCAACTCGCTGCGGCTCCGCCGCTTCCACAGCCGTCGCGAGGCGGCGAGCGTGGATGGGTCGGGCTGGGCGCCCAGGCTGGAGGGAGAGCCCGCATGACGCACGGCTACGTCTCGGACAAGGACGCACTGGTCAAGCGCCTGCGGCGGATCGAGGGGCAGGTGCGCGGCCTCGAGCGCATGGTCGAGGAGGAGCGCTACTGCATCGACGTCCTCACCCAGATCGCGGCGGTCAGCACTGCGCTGGAGAGCGTCTCGGTCAAGCTCCTCGACGACCACGTGCGCCATTGCGTCGCAGATGCGCTCGCCTCGGGCGACGCGGATGCGGCGGCACAGAAGAGCGAGGAGCTTCTCGCTGCCGTACAGCGCTTCGCGCGGACGCGCTGAGCGGCGTCAGCCGCGGGCGAAGAGCAGCGCAGCGGTGAGCTGACACTGGCTGCGAACGAGCTCGCGGCGGTTGCGCTCGAGCACCGCGGGGCTCGCGGACTCGGCCCTGAGCCGCTGGCGCTCCGCGACGAGCGCCTCGATCGAGTGCCGAAGCGACTCGACCGAAGCGCCGGGGGAGAGTGATTCGTCGCGGACTTCCATCATCTACTGAGACGCCGATACCGCGCACGACTTACGTGCGCAGCCGTAAAGACTCTGGTGCGCGGCCGTAAAGACTCTGCAAGGCCGGCGCCACGAGGGAACGCGGAGGGAGCTCACGGGGGAACCGTCGGCTCCCCCGTGAGCGCGTAGCGTTCTTTAGGCGGCTCGCTCCAGACGCTCTTCCATGCGAGCGCGGGCGACGATCTTGCTGCGATCGCCGAAGCGGAGCTGCGCCCGGACGGCGCGTTGCTCGTCCCACAGGGCGGCGATGCGGGCGTCCAGTGACTTCAGCTCTTCGACGAGCTCCACGCTGCGGCCGTTGGACAGCTGCTCGAAGACTTCCCGCCGCCGCTCGCTGAGAAGCTCGATCTGGTCACGGATGCTCTTCAGGGTGCTCACATCTGGGACAAACGTTTGACGCAGGCCGGGAATTCCCGCGTCGCCGGACTCGTTCTTAGCGCCGCTCGAGCGCCGGTCGCCAGCCCCGAACTGCGGCCGCGAAGAGGCGTCCGCACGTACCCTGAGGCGCCCCGCGGCCGCACGGCTCGCGGTCACCCCTCATCTTGACTTTCCCCTGCAAGTCTGAGACCTTCGCGACGAGAGCGAGCGGCTAAGAGGGTGATTGGACTGGCCTCCAGGGGAGACCCCTCTTTACTGCTCGCTCCGCACGAGCAGGTACACGAAGGCGACCAGAGCGGCGAGCCCGAGCACGCCCGCCGCGATCGCGATCGCCTGCAGCACGCCGGTCACGCGTAGCCCAGCTCGTCGAGCTGGTCCTCGTCCATGCCGAAGTAGTGCCCGAGCTCGTGCAGGACCGTGATCCGGATCTCCTCGCGCAGGTCCTGCGGGTGGGGGAACTCCGCCTCCAGCGGGATGCGGTAGATCGAGATCGTGTCTGGCTGCAGCGGCGCCTCCGCGCCGCGCTCGGGGAGCGGCACACCGTGGTAGAGGCCGAAGAGGTCGGGGTCGTCCGGGTTCTCGTCCTCGACGATGACCGCGACGTTCTCCAGTGCACGCGCCAGGTGCTCGGGCAGCTCGTCGAGCGCCGCCCGCACCTGCTCTTCGAACGATGCGCTCACGCGAGGAGCGGCTCGCGCCGCTGGAAGAGCTTGACGGTGAGCACCCCGAAGACGAAGCCCCCGATGTGGGCGAAGAACGCGACGCCGCCGCCCGTCTCGGGCTGGGCGAGCGAGGCGTTTCCGGCCCAGAGCTGGAACAGGAACCACGCGCCGAGGAACCAGAAGGCGCGGATTTCGACCGGGATGAACACGAAGAGCGTCAGCACCCGCGCGGTCGGCAGCAGCACGAGGTAGGCGCCGAGCACCGCCGACACGGCGCCGCTCGCGCCCAGGTTCGGGATCGTGGCCTCCTCCGCGCTGGAGTAGCCGAGCGTGACCGCCGTCTGGACGGCGGTCGCGGCGACGCCCCCGAGGATGTAGAACGCGAGGAAGCGTCCGCGGCCCATGGCGTCCTCGACGTTGTTGCCGAAGATCCAGAGGAACAGCATGTTGCCGAGGATGTGGGCCCAGTCGCCGTGCATGAACATGGCGCTGAGCCACGTGATCCACCAGTCCTGGCCGATCTGCGGGCACGAGTTCTCCACTTCGCAGGGGTGGTAGGCCAGCTCGCGGACGGAGCCGTCGAGGTCGGGCACCTGGTAGAAGAGCCAGACGGCCGCGTTGGCCGCGATCAGACCCACGGTGACGACCGGGAAGCGCCGCGTGGGGACGTTGTCCCGAAGCGGGAGCAGCGGCATCCGTCAGCGGGTCATCGGCGCCGGCGGCGCGTCGAGCACGGAGGCGAGAGCACGACCGCGCCGCTCGTCATTCCGCGGGAGCTCGGGGGCGCCGGAGCCGGGTGGGACGTCGCGCACGGGCGCCGGATCGTACTCCAGGGCTGCGGCCGCCCTGCGCCTCGGGTGCTCCTAGGTGACCGGTTCCAGCACGCCGGCGTCGGCGAGCAGCTCGCTCAGCCGCGACAGCCCGGCGAAGGTCCGGCTCTTGATCGTCCCCAGTGGCTCGCCCAGCCTGTTCGCGACCTCGGACTGGCTCAGCCCCCCGTAGTACGCAAGCTCGATCGCCTGGCGTTGCTCGTCCGGCAGCTTGGCAAGCGCCTCCTGAACCGCGCGCCGGTTGTCTCGCACGGCGGCCTCGAGATCCGTGGAGCGGCCGACCGGGTGTTGCTCCGGCTCGAGCGGCTCGGTTCGGCGCCGCTCCTCCCGCCGTACGAGGTCGACGGCGCGGCGGTGGACCAGGGTCAGGATCCATGTGCTCGGGCGAGCGCGCTCGGGCAGGAAGCCGGCAGCCGACCGCCAGACGGCCAGGAAGGCGTCCTGCACGGCGTCCTGCGCCAGGCCGTCATCCCGGAGGATGCGGTAGGCGAGGCCATACGCAACGCCGCCGAAGCGGTCGTAGAGCTCGCCGAGCGCCAGTTCGTCCGAGCGGGCCAGCGCTTCGAGGAGCTCCTCGTCCGACAGCGACTGAACCGCCCGCTCCCGGGGCACCTCCCTCACCGCCCGCGAACCTACCACCTGTGGCCTGAATGCCCAGTTTCCGGTCAGGGTGCTCACACCGACTCCGACGTGAAGACGGGGTCCGTCGTCGGCGAGTCGACGCCTCCCTTCGGCTCGACGGTGACCGCGATGACGCTTCCAGGCGTCACCGGCTCCGTCAGACGGTGCGCGGAGCACGTACCCTCGCCCGTGAACTCGCCTGCACGCGCCGGCGTGCCCTCCTCGATCACCCAGGCCTCGTAGGTCTTGCCGCTCGGCGGCTCGGGCAGGAGGCAGACGACGAGCGCCGCAGTCCCGTCGTCCGCCACGATCAGGCTGCCGTCGGCGCCCTCGAGCGAAACTCGCTCCGCCGACGAGTCGGCGACGATCTCGAATGCGCGATCGGACGCCGCGCGCAGGTCCCGCTCGTCGTCGAGCGACCTGGCGAGCGAGAGGTTCCAGACGCCGAGCGCGAGCGCAGCCACGGCTGCGACGGCAGCCACGGCCGCGAGCGCGGGCCGCCGGACCCGCGGGAAGCGAATGACGTTCGACTCGGCCGGCCGGTCGGCATGCGCGGCGGCAAGCAGCCGAGTGCGGAGCTCGGGCGGCGGCTCGGCAACCGCGTCGGCATACGCGAGCGCAGCGGCGGTGTCGCGGAAGGATGCGACCTCCGCGGTACACGCCGGGCAGCCGGCGAGGTGCCGCTCGAACCGGCTGCGCTCGTCCTCGTCCAGCGCGTTCAGCGCATACGGGGCTGCAAGCTCGTGCAGCTCGAGGTGGTCGAGGTCGTCAGAAGAGGTCGTGTCCACAGGCATGGCGAGAGTACCGGTGGTTCGCGGCGTGACCCTGATCGGTTCGCCCACCGCCGGCGTCGCCGCCGGCGCCGGCTCACACCGTCGCGAGCGTGCCGACGATGCCGTGGCGGCGCAGGACGGCGGTCAGCGTCGGCTCCCCGACTTCTTCCAGCCGATAGCGGACGCGGCGCGCCCGGTCGCCGAGGTCGAGCAGGCGCCCGAGGTCGATCGGCGTTCCGATCAGCACGACGTCCGCGTCGGCACGAGCGATCGTCTCGCGCAGCTCGTCCATCTGGCGGGCGCCGTACCCCATGGCCGGGAGCAGCGGGCCGATGTGCGGGTACGCGGCGAACGTCTCTGCGATCGAGCCGACCGCGAGGGTCCGCGGGTCGATGAGCTCCGCGCCGCTCGCGCGGGCGGCGAGGACGGCTGCTCCGTAGGCCATCTCTCCGTGGGTGAGCGTGGGGCCGTCCTCGACGGCGAGCACACGTCTGCCGGCCAGGTCGTCGCCGCCTCCTTCGATCTCGAAGGGGGAGCGAGCGTGCACGATCTCGGCGCCCGGGTTCGTGGCAGCGATCGTCTCGACCACCGCGGCTACGTCGTCCGGCGAGGCTGTGTCGACCTTGTTGACGACGCACACGTCGGCCATGCGCAGATTCGTCTCGCCCGGGTGGTAGCGGAGCTCGTGCCCGGCCCGGTGCGGGTCGACGACGACGATGTGCACGTTCGGCGTCAGGAATGGCGTGTCGTTGTTGCCGCCGTCCCAGAGCAGCACGTCGGCCTCCTCCTCGGCTCGCGCGACGATGGCGGCGTAGTCGATGCCGGCGAAGACGAGGTTCCCCTCGGCCAGGTGCGGCTCGTACTCCTCGCGCTCCTCGATCGTGCAGTCGGCGGCGGCGAGGTCGTCGTAGTGCGCGAACCGCTGCACCGCCTGCAGGCGCAGGTCGCCGTAGGGCATCGGGTGACGCAGCACGGCGACCCGGAGCCCGGCTTCCCGCAGTCGCGCGGCCACGTAGCGCGTCGTCTGGCTCTTCCCCGCGCCTGTGCGCACCGCGCAGACGGCCACGACCGGCCGATCGGACGTGATCGCGGTCTCGCGCGGGGACAGCAGCCGGAAGGAGGCACCGGCGGCCAGCGCGCGCGAGCCGAGGTGCATGACGTGCTCGTGCGTCACGTCCGAGTAGGCGAAGACGACCTCGTCGACCGCGTAGCGGCGGATCAGCTCGTCCAGCTCGTCCTCGGCAAAGATGGGGATGCCCTCGGGGTAGAGCTCACCTGCCAGCTCGGGCGGATAGAGCCGCCCGTCGATGTTCGGGATCTGGGTCGCCGTGAAGCCGACGACGTGAGCGCCGGCCTCGTCGCGGTAGGCGACGTTGAAGTTGTGAAAGTCGCGGCCGGCGGCTCCGGCGATCAGGACGCGCGTGCGCCTCATCCGCGCGGAGACTAGGCAGGCGGCTCGGACGGTGCCCTCGCCGCGGCGATCACGGCACGAAGACGACCTCCAGCTTGATTCCGTCCGGGTCGTGGAAGAACCCGGCGTAGTACCCGGGCAGGTACGGGCCACTCGCGCGCCTCATCCTCGATCTCGAGGCCCTGCGCGCGAGCCCACGCGAGCCGCTCGTCGACGCGCTCGCGCGAGTCGGCCTCGAAGGCGAGGTGGTGGAGGCCGACGCGGTAGCGGTCCATCCGGCAGACGGGCTTCGAGGTCGCGGACCCGCTCTGTGTCTCCCGCAGCCCGAGCGACGCGCCGACGCCCTCGCCGTCGAGGTGCGATGCCTCGCCTCGCTCTCCCGTGACCGGCGGCGAGCGGCCGGAGCAGCTCGCGATAAAGCGGCAGGCTCCGCTCCAGCGACGAGACGACGGTCTGTCGGTGTGGTCGGCCGCTGGGCTAGAGGGGGCCGCCGGCTGCGGGGGGAGCGCCGACAGCCTCGCCCGCGTCGCCGACGGTCTCGCGTACGAGGAAGTCCTCCACCGCGAGCAAGTTGTCCTCCGCCCGGTGCACGACCGCGAGCAGGGTCGACATGCTCGCGACCTCCTCGCGCTGCTCCTGGAGGAACCAGTGCAGGAACTGCTCGCCGACAAGGTCGCCTTCCTCGCGCGCCAGCGCCGCTAGGGCCGTGATCTGCTCCGTCACGCGACGCTCCTGCTCGAGCGCGAGCGCGACGGGCGCCGCCGCTTCGCTGAAAGAGGTCTGCGGAGCCTCGACGCCGGGGATCGCGACGGTCTCGCCGGCATCGAGCAGGTACTGCACGAGCATCATCGCGTGGTTTCGCTCCTCGACCGCCTGCCGGTAGAAGTGAGCGGCCAGCCGCGGAAGGGCTTCAGCATCGAAGTAGACGGCAATTGCGACGTACTGCTGAGAGGCGCCGTACTCGTGGCCGATCTGCTCGTTCAGCGCTGCCGGGAAGCGTCCCACGTGACGACTCTAACGCGCGCTCGCCTCTCGGAGACTGCCCGGAGCGAGCCGCTACGCCAGCGCCAGGCGTTCGTTGATGCGGTCCTCGAGCGCGGCCATCTCGACCCGCGCCCCGGTGAGGTCCTCGAGCATGTCGTCCGCGACTCGCTCCTGGCCCTCGGCCCACAGCTCGAGCAGCAGCTCGCCGGCCTCGCGGCGGGCGAACCAGGTGTTCCCGAACTCGGTGCGCAGGAAGTCGCGGATCTGGGCCTCCATCGCCCAGGAGCGCAGGTACTCGGTGACGTAGAGCCCTGGGTCGATGTCGAAGAGGTAGTTCTCTCTGCTGGGCCGGATCTTGAGCGCGTCGCCGAGGATCTCCACGTAGCGGTCGCGCATCGAGGTGATGTCCGCAGCCCGGTAGAACTCGAGCTCGTAGAGGAGCTTGGCCGAGTAGCGGCGCGTGAAGTAGAGGGAGAGGATGCCGCTCTCTGCGGCGAGGTCGCGTGGGCGTGAGACGTCGAGGCGGCGATCGAGCCAGGCCGGCTCGCAGACCAGCCCATCGAAGAGCGAGGCCCACGCCTCGGTCACCGCGGCGTCGCCCATCCGCCTCGCCTCGACGGTGCGCCCGGGTTCGGTGTTGGCGTAGTGCTCCGTGTGCCCGGCCTCGTGGAAGAGCGCGCGCCAGTCGTCGAGGCCGCCGATGGGTTGGATGACCAGCATCACGCGGTCGGGAACCTCGATCGGCGCGCAGAAGGCGCGCGGGCTCTTGTTCGGGCGGGACTCCACATCGAGGTGGACGTTCTCCTGCTCGCGCAGGCGGATGCCGAGGTCGGCGAGCGTCCCCTCGAGCGCCGGGACCATGCGGTCTGCGGGAAACTGGGCGTCCCAGTTCTGGGCGCGCATCACGCGCGGCACGTCCCACGGACCTGCCTCGTCCAGTCCGACCCCGGTCCGCTCGCGGAAGAGCCGGTCGGCACGCTGCTCCCACGTGCGCTCGGTCGCCTCGAGCAGGCCGCGGCAGTCGTCGGCGAGCCGGTCGAGGTCGAACCCGAGGCGCTCGTAGAGCGCGATGTAGTCCTGGGCGCCGAGCTGCGGCACGGCGGTGCGGTGCGTCGTCGCGGCCTCGAGCAGCACGGGATTGAGGTGCTCGTCGCGGAGTGCCATCGCCGCTTCGTGCAGCCGCCGGCGTTTCGCGCCATCCGGCTCGTTCGAGATCGCCGGCTGCACCATGCGGAAGGGGATCCGCTCCCCGTCGACGTCGACCACCAGCTCCGCCTCGAGCTCGGCCACCCGCTCGAGGTGCTGCTTGGTCAGGTCGGTGAGGTAGTTCCCCGCGGCCCAGCGGAAGAGAGTCCTGCCGCGGTCGTCGTCTGCGACCTCGCCGATCGCACGCACGCGGTCGAGGTCGACGAGGTCGCGGTGGCGCTCGTAGATCGGCTCGAGCTCGAGCGTCTCCTTGTGGCCCGCGTAGTGCAGGTACCACTCCTCGAGCCACTCGGCCTCGAACTGGTCGGCCTCGTCGCGGTAGGCGTCGAGCTGGGCTGTAGTGGGCGGGGCCGTGGCCAAGGCCGCCGTAGGATAGCCCGGTGCCCGAGCTCACCCTGCGCACCGAGCGTCGGACCCAGGTGCTCGACATCACCAGCCAGGTCACCGACGTCGTCTCGGTCGGCTCGGCCTCGGCACTCCTCGTCTACGTGCCGCACACGACCGCCGGCGTGACGATCAACGAGCACGCCGACCCCGCCGTTGCCCGCGACCTCGAGCGGGCGCTCGAGCGGATCGTCGAGGACGGCTGGGGCTGGGAGCACGTCGAGGACGGCGAGGAGAACGCACCGTCCCACGTGCGCGCCATGCTCGCCGGCCCGCAGGTGCTCATCCCAGTCGAGGGCGGGCGGCTCGCGTTGGGGACGTGGCAGGGGATCTTCTTCTGCGAGTTCGACGGGCCGCGCACGCGAAGAGTGCTGCTGACACCGCTCGCATGATCGAAGTCGAGCACCTGACCAAGCGTTTCGGCGCGACCCTGGCCGTCGACGATCTCAGCTTCACCGTGACGCCCGGCGCGATCACCGGCTTCCTGGGGCCGAACGGCGCCGGCAAGTCGACGACGCTGCGCTCGATCCTCGGGTTGGTGCTGCCCGACCGGGGCCGCACGGTCGTCCTCGAGGGGCCCTACGCGCAGCTCGACCGGCCGCTGCAGCACGTGGGTGCGGTGCTCGAGGCCTCGGACGTCCACCCCGGGCGCTCGGGCCGTAACCACCTGCGGGTGCTGGCGACTGCCGCGGGGCTGCCGCGTACCCGGGTGGAGGAGGTGCTGGAGCTCGTGGAGCTGAGCGGCGCCGCCCGGCGGCGCGCGGGCGGGTACTCGCTCGGGATGCGCCAGCGGCTCGGCCTGGCCGCGGCACTGCTCGGCGATCCCGAGGTGCTCATCCTCGACGAGCCCGCAAACGGCCTCGACCCGCAGGGAATTCACTGGCTGCGCGACTTCCTGCGCAGGCTCGCGGCAGAGGGGAGGACGATCCTGCTCTCGAGCCACGTCCTTGCGGAGGTCGCCCAGACGGTCGACCGCGTCGTGATCATCCACCGCGGCCGCCTGATCCGCGAAGCGTCGATGTCCGAGCTGGACGCGATGGCGACCGGGGCGGCCCGGGTCCGCTCGCCCGACACTGAGCGGCTCGCGGAGCTGCTCACGCAGCAAGGTGTCGGCGCGAGGCTCTCGGAGGGCGTCTTGCTGGTCGACGCTACGACCGAGCGGATCGGCGAGCTGGCGGCCGCGCACGGCGTCGTGCTCCACGAGTTGACCTCCGAGCGCGCGTCGCTCGAGGAGGTCTTTCTCGAGCTGACCGGCGAGCCGGGTGAGCGCGGCCCATGATCGCGCCATTCGCCGCCGAGCTTCTGAAGCTCCGCACAATCCGTTCGACCTGGGGGTACGTCGCTGCGGTGGTCGGGCTCGCCGCGCTCGTGACCGCGGGCTCGATCGGGAGCGAATCGCAGCAGGGGAGGCTCGAGACCGACTTCCAGTTCCGCCTGTTTCTCGACGGCACCGCACCGGCCGTCGTCATCGGGCTGCTGCTCGGCTGCATCGTCGTCACCAACGAGTTCCGGCACGGAACGATCACGCCTGCGCTCCTGGTCCTCCCGCGCCGGGGCGTCTTCCTTCTCGTAAAGCTCGTGACAGGCGTAGCCGCGGTGGTTGGGCTCGCCGCGGTGGCAGCGCTGACGATCTTCGCCATCTCGGTCATCTGGCTCACGGTGCTCGATGTCGGCCTCGAGCCCAGCGAGATCGCTCGGGGCGTCGGCCGGGGGCTGCTGGCGGCGGCGGTCGGCGGCGCGATCGGAGCCGCGATCGGCGGGGCCGTTCAGTCTCAGGTCGCCGCGCTCGTCGGCATCCTTGTGTGGACCTTCGTCGCCGAGCCGCTGGTGTGGGTCCTCCTCGGCCTGCTCGATCTCGACACGGTGCCCGACTACCTCCTGGTCGCGACCGTTCTCGGGCTGACGGACTCCAGCGGGGATGGGCTGTCGCTGTGGCTGAAGGCCGCGGTTGCGCTCGCGTGGACGAGTCTTGCCGGCCTGCTCGCCTGGCTCCGGCTGCGACGGCGCGACATCACCTGAGCGTTACCCTGGCCGCGTGGCCGCCCCCGTCGCCGTCGACCAGGAGCTCGAGCTCCAGATCCAGTCGCTCGCCTACGGCGGCAACGGCGTCGCCCGGCTGAACGGCTTCGTCGTCTTCGTCCGCCGCGGACTGCCCGGAGACCGCGTGCGGGCGCGCGTCACCCGAGTCAAGCGAAATCACGCGGAGGCGTTCGCGGTCGACGTGCTCGAGCCTGGCCCGTTGCGCGTCGACGCGCCCTGCGCCCACTACCCCGCCTGCGGCGGCTGCCGCTTCCAGGACCTCGCCTACACGGCCCAGCTGGACGCCAAGGAGGCCCAGGTGCGAGACGCGCTCGCGCGGCTCGCGGGCCTCGCGGAGGCGCCGCTCGAGCCGATCGTCCCGGCGGAGTCCCCGTTCTTCTACCGCAACAAGATGGAGTATTCGTTCACGCGGACGCCCGACGGCCCCGCGTTGGGGTTCCACCGGGCGGGGCGCTGGGACGAGGTGCTCGAGGTCGAGCGCTGCTGGCTGACCACCGATGTCGGCAACGCCGTCCGCAACGCCGTCCGCGACTGGGCGCGGGAGGAGCGGCTCGAGGCGTACGACCAGGGCGACGGGACCGGCTACCTCCGCCACCTCGTCGTGCGCGAGGGGAGGAACACCGGCCAGGCGCTCGTGCAGCTCGTGACCGCCCCCGGCGAGCGCTTCGAGCAGGATCACTTCGTCGACGTCCTGCGCCGCTTCCCCGAGGTGCGTTCGATCCACTGGTCGGTGAACGAGACGCCGGCCGAGGTGACGAACCTGCCGACGGCGCTGCTCTGGGGTGACGACGCGATCGAGGAGCAGATCGGCGGGCTCCGCTTCCGCGTGCGGCCGAACGCCTTCCTGCAGACCAACACCGCCATGGCCGAGGTGCTCTACTCGCTCGCCGGCGAGTACGCCGCGGTGACCGGGGAGGAGTCGGTCTGGGACCTCTACTGCGGCATCGGCACGATCGGGCTCTCGCTCGCCGGGTCGGCGCTGACGGTGTGGGGGGTGGAGGTGTCGGAGGAGTCGGTCGCCTGCGCGCTGGAGAACGCCGACCTGAACGGGATCACCAATGCTGCCTTCTTCGCCGGCAACGTCGGCCAGGTGCTGCGGGAGCTGCGCGAGCGGACCGGCGACCCGGACGTGGTCGTCGTCGACCCGCCGCGCGCGGGCCTGGCTGGCAAGGCGCTCAAGCGCGTGGGGGAGGTGGGAGCGCCCAGGCTCGTCTACGTGTCGTGCAACCCGACGACGCTCGCGGGCGACCTGAAGCGCCTGGCCGACGACTGGGGGTACCGCCTCGAGCGCGCCCGCCCGGTGGACATGTTCCCGCACACCCCGCACGTCGAGACCGTCGCGCTCCTCGCACGGACGTAGTGGCACTCTGCCACTAGCTCGATGCGGCGCCGCCTGCGTTTCCACCCAGTTAGTGGCTGTCAGCCACTAACTGAGCCTGCGCGACTCGAGTCCGTTCGCACGCCTGCGAATCGCTCACACACACGGACTTAGTGGCAGTCCGCCACTAGGTCGAACCGCGTCGGGTTCGTTGAGTTAGTGGCTGTCAGCCACTTGCTCGGAGGTGCCCCGCTCCGAGGGTGGGCGGCGGGGCCGGCCCCGGTCCTTCAGCTCGCGCCAGACGAGGTCGGCGTTCGCCGCCAGGAAGCCGAGCGCGATTCCGGGCAGCGCCGGCAGGCCGCCGACGTCCCAGGCGACCGCGAGGGCGATCGTGGCGCCCAGACCGATCACCATCGCCAGCCAGGTCAACCCGACCCGTAGCTCCCAGCGGTCGGCCGCGGCCAGGAAGAGGGCGAAGAAGAGGAGGTCGGGGAGGCCGAGGTTCGCCGACGCGTCGCCGCCCGGCACCGGGAACGCGAACGAGAGCGTCGTGAAGATCTCCCGCTGCTCCGTGACGATGTGGCGCGTCGGTCCGCGCCAGACCGAGAGCGAGTCGACGATCGGGATCATCGCGGCGACGAGCGCGACCCAGGAGAGGCGGTCGAAGAAGGTCAGGAACCAGAAGCCGACCGCGGTCATCGCCGCGAGCTTGGCGAAGTTGGCAGGCGTCTCGACCCCCGCGGCCTCGAGTACGACCGCCAGGGCGCCGAACGCCAGGGCGAGCAGGCCCAGCCCGCGGGCGGTGCGCAGCGGCAGGACGATCAAGACGAGCGCGAAGACCGCAGGCATCAGCACGACCGCCAGGAACAGCGTCTCGCCCCACAGAGACAGCTGCGGGAGCTCGTCGACGAAGAGGTAGTAGGCGGCGAGCGCGGTCGCGAGCGCGGCCAGCATCGCCCAGCGACGAACGTCGTTCGCCGGCCAGGTCCGGGTCGCCCTCACGCCGCCATTAGAGCCGAGCGCGCCCGGACGCCGCCGGGATGCCCGCAAGCGTCTAGGGCTGGTACTGCTGATCCAGCGTCACCGCGGGGTTGGGGTACTGCTTCCCGATCCTGATCCAGAAGCCCGCGCGCGGCTGTGACAGCTGCCGGCGACGCGGGTTGCGCCCGTTGACGATCTCCCTCAGCTCCGCCGCAGAGACCTGGATCCTCGCCGTCCCGCGCGTCAGCAGCGTGATCCGCGCGCTCGGCAGGACGACGAAGGTGAGCAGGCGATGGCCCTCCTCGACGACTCGGTAGTCGTTCGGCACGTCCCGGGACCCGTAGTCCTCGAGGTTGGCCCGCTCGGCCGCCACGCCCGTCAGCCACCAGGCCGGGTCGAACTTGACGACGTAGCGCGCTCCCTCGCGCGTCATCGTTCGGATGTGGCCGTAGAGCACGTTCTGCGGGATGACGGCGGCTGCTGCCTGGCCGGTGGGCTGCGTTGCTGCCGCCGGCGAGTGCGCTGAGGCCAACAGTGCAGCCCCGATCCCGATTGCGGCGGCTGCGAGGATGACGGTCCTGGTCATGTGAGGCTCCTTCCGTCGACTGGTTGCAGCCTCGCGCCGGCCGGTAAGGCGCTGTCAACGCGCCGGTAAGAGTGGGATCATCGAGGGAGTGGACGACTTCCGCGTGCTCGGGCCCGTCGAGGCTGTCGTGGAGGGGCGCGTGGTCCCGCTGCCGGCTGCCAAGCAGCGTGCGGTGCTGGCTCTGCTGCTGCTGGCGCGCGGCCGGGTGGTGTCGATCGACGAGCTCGTCGACGGGCTCTGGGGCGACGCTGCGCCGGACACGGCGGTGAAGGCGCTCCAGGGGTACGTCTCACAGGTGCGGCGCGCGCTCGGCCCTGACCGCATCGTGACGCGACCGCCGGGCTACTCGCTCGAGCTTGCCGACGGAGAGCTCGACCTCGATCGCTTTGAGCGGCTCGCCGCGGAAGGGCGCAGTGAGCTCGCCGCCGGCCGCGCCGAGGACGCTGCTGCACAGCTCCGCGAGGCACTCGATCTCTGGCGTGGCCCGCCGCTCGCCGAATTCCATGCCGAGCGCTTCGTCCACGATGCCCGGCCGCGGCTCGAGGCGCTGCGAGATGCCGCGCAGGAGGATCGAATCGAGGCCGACCTGCGCTGCGGGCGTCACGCGAGCCTCATCCCCGAGCTTCGCGCCCTGCAGGCGGCGGACCCGTTCCGCGAGCGTGTGTGCGAGCAGCTCATGCTGGCCCTCTACCGCTCGGGGCGGCAGGCCGACGCTCTCGACGCGTACCGCCTGACGCGGGAACGCCTCTCCGGGGAGCTGGGCATCGAGCCTGGCCCGCGGCTGCAGTCGCTGCAGCGGCGGATCCTGCAGCACGACCCGTCGCTGCAGGCGCCGGAGCCACCGAGCGAGGCCGGGGAGGCGAGCACGCCGTCCCGGCACGGTCGCGACCGTCGAGTCGCCGCGGGAGTGGTTGCGGCGACCGCCGTCGCCCTCGCGGCCGCCACCCTCACGGCCTACTCGCTCGGGCGAGACGGCGAGACGGCGGAGCCGCGCGAGCCGGACGGCGGGGCAGCCTTCGTGGTCAAGCTCGAGAACTTCCTCGGCCAGTCACGCGACGGAAGGCTCGAGGTCGCCGAGGCGATCGAGGGCGCCTCTGGCTGCGAGCTGAGCAAGAAGGACGCGCTCGCCAAGCTCGGCAGCGTTCAGCGCAACCGGCAGAGCCTGCTTCAGCAGGTCGCGGCCCTCTCCGTCCCGGAGACCGACGAAGCTCTGCGCGCCTCCGACCTGCTGCAGCAGGCGATCCACGCGTCGATCGCCGCGGACTGGAGCTACCGCGACTGGCTGCGGCACCGAGACGGCTGCGCCGTCGACGCGTCGGATCCGGAGCTGGCGGCTGCGCGCGAGGCCGACCGCAAGGCGACCCGCGCGAAGCAGCGCTTCGTGGCCGCCTTCAATCCCCTGGCGCGCCGCTACGACCAACGCACCTGGGATCCGAGCGAGTTCTAGACACCTCTCGCGATGTCGCGACGATGTCGCGACGAGCACCGACAGTCCAGTTGCGTCGTACCGGCGGAGCAAGCTTGCTTGCGGAGCCACACGCGCGCAGTCGCGTCTGACTTGATGGCCTGGTCGCCTCGAACGCTGCGTGGAAGGAGGATCGAGGGGGGACTCCTCCCCCTTCGAATAGAGCGAGCCCTGCCGCCGCGAGATCCGTCCCGGGCCAACGCGCCCAGCGGCGGCACGGCTCGCGGTCAGTACGGCGGGTGCTCGGACCACCAGGTGCCGAGCGTCTTGAAGCTCGTCCAGAAGGCTGTCTTCGCGGCCTGCTCGTCCAGCGAGGCGTCGATGTCGGGAACGACGAGCGCCTGGATCGTGGGGGTGAACTCCTGCAGCTCACCCGGCTCGGCGGCAACCTCGCGCGCCAGCGGAAAGGCGGCGGCGTTCAGGAACTCGCGGGCGGGCTCGCCCATGACGACGACCAGCTGCGGCTGCACGATGTGGAGCTCGCGGAGCAGCCAGGAGCGGGCGGCCTCGTCCGTCTCGCCGCCCTCGAGCTTGATGCAGTTCGTCCCGTACACGGCCATCGGGTCGACCCGCAGGCGCTGCAAGGACTTCAGCAGCGCCTGGCCGGCGCGGCCGAAGAACGCGACGCCCTCCTGCACCTCGGCCCGTTGCGGCGACCACTTGAGCAGCAGCACGTCGGCGAGCGGGTGGCCCGAGCCGAGCACGGGCGTGCGCTCGCCTGCAGCCCGCGTGATCTCGTCGCCCAGCTCGTTGATCTCGGCGATCGCCTTCTGCAGGTACCGCTCGTAGATCTCGTCGCCTGAGGTGCCTCCGACGCCCACAGGCTCATCTAGTTGCGTGCGCGGGGGGCGGCTCCTGCCGGACCGTTCTGACGGGCTCGGCCCCATCGCCACTAGGTTCGCGGCCGCGCCCTAGACGCCTTCGCCGGTCCCGATGCGCTCGCGAACCTGCGCAACCCACTTCAGGCTCTGCAGGTAGGCGAGCGACTTGGGGCGGCGTAGCACCTCGGCGGTCGCGAGGCTCTCGAGGAACTCGGCCGGTCCCTCGAAGGCGCGCATGCGGACACCGCCGGTTCCGACTCCCTGGAGGACATGGGCATCCGAGCCGGCTCCCATCGTCAGCCCGTACTTGCGCGCGAAGCGCAGCGCCTCGTCGTTGAAGCTCTCGAAGAGCAGGCGCGCGTTGTAGACCTCGAGCACGTCGATGTCGCCGAGGTGGCGGTGCAGCGTGGCGGGATCCGGGATCGAGTGGAGGCGGTCGAACGGGTGCGGGAGGTACACGAGCCCGCCCTGCGCCTTGATCGCGGCGACCGTCTCGGCGAACGACATCCCGCGGGGGATCTCCTCGCGCAGGAAGAGGCCGATCACCTCACCCTGCCCGTCGGTCTTGACCTCCTCGCCGGGAATGACGATCAGGTCGCGTCCCCGGGCCAGCTCGACGGCCTCTAGCGCGCCCCCGAAGACGTTGTGGTCGGTGACCGCGATCGCCCCGAGGCCGATCGTCTCGGCGTGCTCGACGAGCTCCGCGGCGTCGATGGCGCAGTCGTGCGACCAGGACGTGTGCATGTGCAGGTCGCACACGATCCATTCACGGTCGGGGTCCTGCGCCCGCTGCGGCGTCCGCCGCCTTGAGACCAGCTCGCCGTAGAGCTCGTCCATCCGGCCGGCCAGCGCTGCGAACGACTCCTGCTCGGCGTCGGCGCGTGCCTCAGCTGCCACCTTGCGGCGGAACGGCTCGTCCTCGGCGAGGCGGGCGACTGCCGCGGCGGCGAGCTCTGGCTGCTGGGTCACGCCGGGCGGTGCGGCGACGGCCGCGCCCGCCGCCTTGGCCTCGAGCAGCGCGCGGGGCAAGCCGGACGGTGCGGGGACGTAGATCGACGCCTCGCCGAAGAGCGGCGCGCGCGAGGCGCCGTCCCGAAGGGTGCGAACGTGCACCCGCTCGGCAACCCCGCGGGGGACGGACGGCCTCCCGCTGAGCGGCTTCGTCCGCAGGAAGACGAGCTCCCACTCGGGCAGCTCGCGGAGCACGCGTGCAACCGCGCGCGCCAGCGGCCGGCCGTCTGCGCGCCACTCGGCCACGATCAGCCTTCGCTTGCGCCTTGGACGGTGGAGCTCCGTATCGACGCCGAGCGGGACGACCCGGTAGTCGCCCGGGAAGCGCTCGGCCGCCGCCGCGGCGGTCAACGGCGTCGTGGAGACGAGGGCGTCCAGCCGGGCCAGGAGGCGCAGCCGCTGGTTCTTGCCCGGCGGGTAGCCGAGGCGCTCGGCAGAGAGAAAGGTCGCGACGGTGAGCGTGTGCGCCTCGCGCAGGGCGAGGTAGGAGAGGCTCGGCAGTCCCGGCTCGAAGCCCTGCACGACGTCGTACCGCCCGCTCGCCAGGGCGAGTGAGAGGTTCGCACGGACGCCGACGGGTACCCCCATCGCACTGCGGCGGGACACCGGCACCGCCGGGCCGAGGGCCAGGACGTCCGGGGTCCTGCCCGTCTCGAGCGCGCGCCGCCCGTCACGCAGGTCGCGCGCCCGGCTCGACGGAGCGAGCACGGTCACGCGGTGTCCGAGCCGGCGCAGCTCGGTGGCCAGTCCGGCCACGTGCTCGTTGACGTCGTGCGGCTGCGACCAGGCGAACGGGGTCACGAGAGCGATGCGGAGCCCCACGGGACGAGTCTAGTTCCGGAGCGACAAGGCCTCGCGCCGGCGCAAGTCCATGCATTGGAGAACCGGCGCATGAAAACCGCGTGATCGGGTACCGTTCTGACACCACTCTGAATCGTGTCAACCGGCGGAGGTCTCCAAATGGCTCGCACCCCGACCCGGCGAGCGCGTCGCCTGTTCCGGCGGACGCTCGCAGCCACGGCCCTCTGCGTCGTCGCGCTCGCACCAGGAGCGGCGGCGCACGAACTCGACCACCCGATGCCGAGCTACGCGCCTGACGCACCGGCTGGGACCGGCTTCAACGCCGGTGGCTCGGGCGCGCAATGGCAGTTGCTGACGACGTTCCCGACCGGGAATCCGCATACCGATCTGGACTTCTTCACGCAGGGCGGCGAGACGTTCGCCGCCGTCGGCACGCTCGGCATCGGCCCGAACGGCGGCGGACAGACGATCGTCCAGCTCACGCAGGGCGGTGCGATCGACCCGACCTACGTCGCAGGCCACCCCTCGGCGACCTGCCTGAGCGACCCGCAGGCCGCGCTCAGCCTCCAGCACGACATCGAGGCCACCCCGAAGGGCACGACGATCCTGAACGCCACCAACATGCTCGCGGTCCGCAAGGACGCGCAGCTCCTGATCGACGCCACCGATGCCGCCGGACGCTGTCACGACCAGGGCATCGCCGGCCTCGTCAACGCGCCGCGGGGCGGCCTCGAGATCATCGACATCACGAACGTCCGCGCTCCGGTCGAGATCGGGCTCACCAGCCACATCGGGCAGGCGCACACCGTCAACATCGACCCGAAGCGGCCGTGGATCGCCTACGCCGTCACCTCCGACACGGTCAGCGTCGGCGCGAACCGCAAGCGGCAGAACGAGGTCGCCGGCTCGGGCGACCGCTATGACCTCGACGGCTTCGAGGTCGTCGACCTCTCCTCGTGCATGAACTTCCCGGCCGGGACGACGGCGACGCAGAAGCGCGCGCTCTGCCGGCCGCAGGTGTACCGCTATCGCTACCCGACGACCGAGATGGCGCTCGGCCACACCGGCCAGGGAGCGGTCTACGGCTGCCACGAGCTCGAGGTGTACGCGAACGACCTGCTCACGTGCGGCTCCGGCAATGCGGCGATGGTCTTCGACATGAGCGCCGCGTTCGACAGCAAGGGCAAGCCGCGGGGCACGCCGCTGCCGTGCAACGTGCGCCCGAGCTCATCAGCCGCCCTGTTCGCGTCCGGGGCGCTCGTGACCGACTGCGTGATCGGCACGGACGGCCAGAACCTCGACGTGCCCAGCTGGCTCGCCATGGGCGCGCCCTCGCTCCAGGGCGTGCGCCACGTCGGCAGCGTCCACCACATGGGTCGCGGCTCCGGCGGCTCCGCGACGCCGACCTACGGCTCGCACGAGGACATCGACTTCGACCACGAGCTGGAGCTGTCCGGCTCCGGCCGCCTGCTCCTGGCCACCGACGAGCGTGGCGGCGGCGTGTCGCCGCCCGGCGCGACCTGCGCGCCCGGCGTCGACAACACGGCCGGCAACGGCGGTATCCACGCCTACCGGGTCAGCGCGCTCGACACCACCCTGCCCGCCAGCGCGGCCGAAGCCTGGGACCCGTACGCCCGGACGCCGGAGGGCGGCAAGGCCATCTACCGGGCGGCTGTCCGTACCGAGCCCGAGGCCTCGCTCTGTACGGCCCACGTGTTCCAGCAGATCCCCGGCCAGAACCGCATCTTCATGGGCTGGTACTCGCAGGGCACGCAGGTCGTGGACTTCACCGAGTACAAGGACGGCACCGTCCGCTTCCGCGAGGCGGGCTGGTTCCTGCCCGAGCACACGAACCAGTGGGTCTCGCACATCTTCCGGATGAAGCAGAACGGCGACGGCTCGTGGACCTACTGGGGCGCCACCGGCGACTTCAGCCTCGGCATCGAGGGGAGGAGCGCGATCGACGTCTACAAGGTCACCCTGCCCGCGCCGCCGGTGCCCGGCGCCAACAAGACGGTGCCGCCGCCGAAGGGGTACGACGACGAGTGCGACGAGGACGACAGCGCCGAGCTGATGGGCCCGCTGGCCGTGCCGGCGGGCGGCCAGCTCGCCTACAAGGTCACGTACCGGAACAACGGCCCGCGCAAGGACAAGGGCTGCAAGGTGAAGCACAAGCTGGATTCGGAGCAGCGGGTCGTGTCGACGTCCGGCGCCGCCTACGACCCCGTGACACACACGGTCACGTGGGACGTCGGCGAGGTTCCGGCCGGCGAGGCCCGGTCGCTGCTCGTCTTCACCGTCGTCGACCAGGTCGTTGCGCAGCACTCGACGATCGAAAGCCGCGTGTGGTTCGACCGCTTCGCACCTGACGTGTCGCCTTCGGCGACCGTCGTCACCGAGGTCCGCTGACTCTGGTTCTGGCGGGACGGGCGGCGCGCGCGGCGCCGCCCGTCCCGTCAAGCCGCTCGCGTCCCGGGCCTGCGCCGGCCGGTGGATCTGTGCCCGAGCCTCAGCCGGTGTCGAGGCGCAGCACCATCTCGCGCTGACGCAGCGTGATCTTGCCGCCGAGCGCGTGCGAGCGCGGCCAGGGCGGGATCGCCCTCGGGCACGTTGAAGAGCACGACCACCCCGTGCGCCCGCATGGCCGCAAGCAGCGCTCGGGCCGCGTCCTCGGCGCCCACGAGTTGCAACAGGACGACGCGGCCGTCCGCGGCCAGCCGGAAGATCGCGGCGGCGCCGTCCACGACGAGCCCGCGCAGGTCGTCGTAGTGCGCAAGCGTCTCGTCGGTGCGCTGCCACGGTTCGCGGCCGGCGCCGAGTGCGCGCATGCGCTCGCGCGCCTCGGACGCGGAGACCTCCGCGACCGCCTCGGGCGCGAGCTCCACGTCCAGGAGCCCGAGCTCGACCCAGCGGACGAGCTCGTAGCCGAGTGCCTGATACAGCAGGTGCGCCTGCTCGTTCTGCTCGATCACCTCCAGCCACACGGTGCCGACACCGCGCTCCCGCGCCTGCTCGTGGACGGCCTCCATCAGCCGCCGGCCGAGTCCCTGGCGCCTCGCGTCCGGCACGACGCCGACGCCGCCGATCCAGCTCTGGGCGCCGCGCACGGCGAGATTCGCCAGCCCGACCGGCCGGCCGTCGCTGAGCGCGACGCACGACGCGTCCAGGTCGACGTCGAACGTCTCGACCATGAAGCGGAGCTGCTCCTCACTCACCTCGAACGGGACGACGTAGTCCGCGTAGGCCGCGGTGAAGATGCGCGCGAGCTCGTCGAGCGGGAGCTCGCGGGCCGGCCGGAGCTCGATCACCCGGCGGGCCGCACGACGACGCCCTCGTCGCTCCGCAGGGTGAACCGCTCGCCGCCGACGTTCACCGTGCGCGGCTGGCCGCGCACGGCCACCACCTCGGTGCCTCCCACCCGGCCGAGCGGCCGCTCGGGGGCAGCGTCGCCCACGACGGCGTACCGCTCGAGGATCGGCGCCAGCACCTCGCCGAGCAGGGCGAGGATGAGGAGCACCGCGAAGAACTGCCAGCCGTCGCCGTTCTCGCGGGCCAGCATGACGGTCACCGTCAGCGCGGCCAGGAACGTCACGGCGGCGGTGGCGGGGTAGAGCGTCCGCAGCAGCCGCGGGGCGCTGAGCATCAGTCGGTTCGTGCAGACGAGGAGCGTCGCGAGTGCCCAGGTCAGCACGAGCCCGAGCAACCGCCAGTAGTCGTCGCTCTCGTGCATGGCCCAGATCTGCTCGACCCAGAGCACGTAGCCCAGGACCGCCAGCACGACGCCGGTGTAGCCGAGCAGCGGAGAGGCGCCCCGTGCCAGGACGCGCCACCCCGGCGATGAGCGTCGAGCCGGCCACGAAGGTCGCGGCCAGGGTGGCGAAGATCTTGCCCTCGGTGTCGCCGAAGTCCCCGCTCAGGACGGTGACGATGGCCAGGAGCGCGGCGGCCGAGGCGAGGGCCGCCGCACCCTGGAGGAAGATCCGCCGGAGCTGCACGGTCAGGTCTTGCTGGTCACCTTCGCCGGCTTGCGCGTGTTGTCGCGGATGAACCGCTCGACGGCCTCGTAGGCGTCGTCGTCCGTGATCTGCTTCGGCGGCGACTTCATCAGGTAGGCGCTCGGTCCCTCGAGTGCGCCGGCCAGCCCGTTCGTTGAGGGCCAGCTTGGCGAGCCGGACGGCGTCGATGACGATGCCGGCCGAGTTCGGCGAGTCCCAGACCTCGAGCTTCAGCTCCACGTTGAGCGGCACGTCGCCGAAGCTCGAGCCCTCCATCCGGATGTAGGCCCACTTGCGGTCGGTCAGCCACGGCACGTAGTCGGACGGCCCGACGTGAACGTTGTCCGCGCCGAGGTCGTAGTCGAGCATCGACGTGACCGCGTTCGTCTTCGAGATCTTCTTCGACTCGAGGCGCTCGCGCTCGAGCATGTTCAGGAAGTCGGAGTTGCCGCCGACGTTCAGCTGCATCGTCCGGTCGAGGTGCACGCCGCGCTCGCGGAAGAGGCTCGTCAGGACGCGGTGCGTGATCGTGGCGCCGACCTGCGACTTGATGTCGTCGCCGATGATCGGCAGTCCGGCGTCCTCGAAGCGTCGCGCGAAGTGGCCGCCCTTGGCGATGAAGACCGGCATGCAGTTCACCATCGCGCAGCCCGCCTGGAGGATCTGCTCCGCGTACCACTTGGTCGCCTCCTCGGAGCCGACCGGCAGGTAGTTGACCACCACGTCCGTGCTTCGTCTCCTGGAGGATGCCGGACGACGTCGTCGGTGTCGCCGGGCGCCTTCTCGACGACCTGCGACAGGTACTTGCCGATGCCGTCGTGCGTCATCCCGCGGGCGACGGTGATGCCCGTCTTCCGCACGTCCGCGAACTTGATCGTGTCGTTCGGATGCGCCCAGATCGCGTCGGCGAGGTCGACGCCGACCTTGCCCTTGACCACGTCGAAGGCGGCGGTGAACTCGATGTCGCGGATGTGGTAGCCGCCGAGGTTGACGTGCATCAGGCCCGGGACGAACTTGTCGTCCGGCGCGTCCTTGTAGTACTCGACGCCCTGGAGCAGCGAGTTCGCGCAGTTGCCGACCCCGATGATCGCGACGCGCACCTTCTCGTCGGAGCGGCGGTGGCCGTTCCGGCTTCCGTTCGTGTTAGCCATCTGCTTCCTCTCCATGTCGACGCCGAGGCGCTCCGCGAGCGTCTCGACGATCAGGTCGTTGGTCGGCCGCCCGCGCTCGGCGGCGCGGCGGCCCAGCTTCTCCTTCAGCTCGCGTGGCATGCGTAGGAGCACGTCTCCCGAGCCGCGCGGCGTGCCGCTGCGGCGGCCGCTCGGCGTGAACGGGACGGCGAACCGGGCGGCGAGGATGGACACCGCCAGGTCGTTGAGGCTGGCGGGCCGCGCCTGTGCTTCCTCGACCAGTCGCTGCTTGAGCGCTGCCGGCAGGCGTACGAGGACGCCGGTGCGCGGGTCTGCCATGCGGCGACTGTAGCACAGAGTTGCTATGCGCTAGCAGAGAAGTGCTATCAGAGGTCGCCGCGTGCCCGCAGCTGTGAGCGGACGCTCAAAGCGCGCTGAAGCACGGTGATCCACGCGGTCGTGGTCAGCAGGTAGATCGCCCACTGCATCGACAGCCACGGCGCCAGGATCAGAGCCGCAGAGATGACGACGACGCGCTCGGCGCGGCTGCCGATGCCGACGTCGCCCCGGAGGCCGAGTGCCTCCGCGCGCGCACGCGTGTAGCTGACGAGGAGCGATCCGGTGAGCGCCGCGAAGGCCGCGCCCAGGGCGAGCTCGTTGCCCTCGCGCATGAAGACGAGCCCGATCGCGCCGAGCATGAAGGCCTCGCCGAGCCGGTCGGTGGTCGAGTCGACGAACGCCCCGTAGGGGCCGGCCCGGCCGGTCGTGCGCGCGAGCGCGCCGTCGAGGATGTCGAGAATCGCGCCGACGATGAAGAGCGCGGCGCCGACCCAGAAGGCGATCAGCTCGTTGCGGTACTCGAAGTAGACCGCGATCGCCCCGAGGGCGGAGATGGACACCCCGGCGACCGTGAGCATGTTCGGCGTGATGCCCGTGCGCGCCAGCCACCCGACGCCGTTGGCGGCCGCGCGGCGAACGCCGTCGATGTAGGCCCGCTGGACGCGGTCGAACCCGCTTCTCGGCTCCTCGGCCGGGGAGGCAGGGGGCGGCGCGCCTCCCTGTGGCGGGGGCTCGGTCGCTCGTTCCACGCTGTGCAGGCTAGGCGACTTGCCCGGCGAGCCGGGCACGCAGCGGCCGCCGGTACACGACCGCGGCCGCGATGCCGGCCACCAGCACGCCGGCGGCGATGTCGAGCCAGTAGTGGTTGCCGGTGGCCATGACGACGATCCAGACCCACACCGGCCAGGCCAGCCAGATCGCCTTGAGGATGCGCGAGCGCACGAGCGTCGCCATCACCACGCCGAGTATGAGCGAGTCGGCTGCGTGGAGGCTCGGCACTGCTGCGTACGGATTGGACGCGAGCTCGATGACGGCGCTGCCGTGCGTGAGCCCGCCGAACCCGGCGAGCGAGTCCGCGAACCCGTAGTCCGGGAACATCCGCGGCGGCGCCGTCGGCAGGAGCACGTAGCCGACCAGCCCGATCACGTTGGCCAGGATGACGGCGTTCCGCAGCTTGTAGAAGGCGTCGTTCCGGCGCAGGTAGACCCAGAGCAGGCTCAGGCCGAGCACGGTGAACTGCGAGCCCCAGTACGTCCAGGACGCGAGCGCCATGAGCGCGCCCGAGCTGTGCAGCCAGGCCTGCAGCTCTAGCTCGAAGAGCGAGTTGGCGCGCTGTTCGATGTCGATGATCCGCAGCCCGTTCTCGAACGCGCGCGCCGGGTTGCGGTCGGCGATGCCGCGGGCGACCTGATAGGCGAGCAGAAATCCGAACCAGATCAACAGCTGCAGGCCGAGGTCGCCCCAGCCGCGGGGGAGAAAACGGCGTTCAGCTGTCGCAGTAGCAGTGGTCATGACCGGGGAGCGGTGACGAAGGCGTGATTGTAATGAGTCTGTTTGTCGACCCGCAGGAGGACTCCTACATCCGGCGCAGCGAGGCCGTCGTCAGTGGAAGGCCTAGCCTCGCTCCGGCGTGTGGCAAACCGCCTCGAGCTTGAAGCCATGCGGATCGAGCCAGTACGTCGCAAAGCAGTGGGGCCCGTACTGAGGGAACTCCTGGGGGTCGTCCAGGATCATCGCGTCGCGCGAACGAGCCCAGCGGTGCGCTGCTCGGACGATCGCTCGGCTCGCGACCAGGAAGGCCAGGTGGTGGAGGCCGGGCTCATGGCGTGAGTAGGTCCTAGGATCCTCTGCCTGGTAGAAGAAGAGCTGCGAGCCCTTGGCGCCGTCCGGCCCGTAGTTCAGCGGGCCACCAGGCCCGGTCTCGAACCACTCCTTCAGGCCGAGCACGGACATTAGGTCGTCGTAGTACTCCTTGGCGGCGACGAGATCGGGGACGCCGATGCCGACGTGATCGATGAACCCGGGCTCGGCCACGCTCGCGTCCCGACGCCCTCTGGGCTCAGCCGCCGATCTGCGACATCGAGCGCGACGCGCGGACGAAGCCCGGCTCGTTGATGTGGTGCTTGAGCTCCTTGTGGCGCACCGCCCAGCGGAGCAGTTGCTCCAGCTCGTCGTCGGACGCGCCCTCGCGGAGCGGCGTCTTCAGGTCCCACTCGCGGCGCGAGAAGAGGCAGGTGCGCAGCTGGCCGTCGGCGGTCAGGCGGATGCGGTCGCAGGTCGAGCAGAAGGGCTCCGAGACCGGGTTGACGAAGCCGATCTCGCCGGCGCCGTCGGCGAAGCGGAAACGGCGGGCGGTCGAGGACGCCTTGGCCGGGATCTCCTCGAGCGGCCAGTGCTCCTCGATCAGGGCGCGAATCTCCGCGCCGGTGAGGACGTCGTCGCCCCGCCAGGCGCGGTCGGCGTCGAGCGGCATGAACTCGATGAAGCGGACGACGTAGGGCTTGCGGCGCGCAAGCTCGGCGAAGGCCGGCACCTCCGCCTCGGTGAAGCCGCGGATCGCCACGCAGTTGACCTTGATCGGGCTCAGCTCGGGGTGGGCCTCGGCTGCGGCCAGGCCGGCGAGCACGCGGTCCAGCGCGTCCCGGCGCGTGATCTCGGCGAAGCGCACGTGCGAGAGCGAGTCCAGCGAGACGTTGACGCGGCGCAGGCCGGCGTCGACGAGGGGCCCGGCGTAGCGATCGAGCAGGACGCCGTTCGTCGTGAGCGAGAGGTCGTGGACTCCCGGGACGGCGGCGAGCATGCCGACGAGCGTCGGCAGGTCGCGGCGCACCAGCGGCTCGCCGCCGGTGAGACGCACCTCGTCGACGCCCATGGCCGCGAGCAGGCGAACGAGCCGCGTCAGCTCCTCGAAGCTCAGCAGCTCGTCGCGCTCGAGCCACTCGAGGCCCTCCGCCGGCATGCAGTAGCGGCAGCGGAAGTTGCACTTGTCGGTGACCGAGACCCGCACGCTGCGGATCTCGCGCTCCCAGGAATCGCGCAGGGCTTCCACCCGAGGAGCGTACCGCAGAGGTTTCACCCGCAAGCGGCGGCGGAAAGACGCCCCCGAGCAAACCAGGAGGTCATCGCATGAGTGATGAGTGGAAGGACAAGGTCGAGGGCACGGTCAAGGAGAAGGAAGGCGAGCTGACCGGCGACGAGGTGCGCGAGAAGCAGGGCGAGGCCCAGAAGGAGTGGGGCGAGGCCAAGGGCAAGGTCGAGGACGTGAAGGACGAGATCAAGGAGCGCCTCTAGCAGCGGAGCCGTGCGCGGGCGCGATCCGTTTCGCGATCGCGTCCGCGAGGTGCGCTACCGCCCCTGCGGGGCCGTAGCCGAGGTAGAGCGAGGGCTCGGTCAGCTCGACTTCGAGCACGGCCGGGCCTTCGTTCGTGGCCACGACGTCGACGCGTGCGTAGAGCAGCCCTGCGCGCGGGAAGGGCAGCGCGTCGAGAACCGACTCGCCGAGCGCCAGCTCGCCGGCTGCCGGATCGTGTGCGGCGATCGTCTCGGGGAGGAAGAGGACATCCCCCGGCGGCTGGCCGGTTGAGAGCAGCGCACCTTTGGTGACCGCATGTGAGAAGACGCCGTCGATGTAGATGAGCTCGCACTCGCCGGCCTCGTCGACCGAACCGACGTACGGCTGCACCATCACGGTGCGGCTCTCGGCGTGCAGGCGCGCGACGTGCTCACCGGCCGGCGCGAGCTCGTCCGCCGCGTACGCCGCGCTCTGCCTGCCGCCGGCCGACACCGCCGGCTTGACGACGAAGCGGCCCGGCTGCTCGCCGAGTGCCTGGCCCGGCTCGAGAAAGGTCGTCGGCACGACCGCGACGCCCGCGGCGGCGAGCTCGGCGAGGTAACGCTTGTCCGTGTTCCAGCGGATGACGGCCGGTTCGTTGAGGACGCGGGGAAGGCGTCCGACCCAGGCCAGGAACTCGTCACGGCGCTCCGCGTAGTCCCACGTCGAGCGGAGCACGACCAGCTCGAATCCGTCGCCAGTCGACGGCGGGGTCGTCCCACACCGCCGAGACCGCGTGGACGCCGCGGCATTCGAGCTCCGCGACGACCGGCGCCGCGTCGTCGTCGCCCTCGGGCACCTCGGCGCACGTCGCGAGCGCGACGCGGGCCATCTACCGTCGGAACATGTAGGCGAAATTGACCGCGGCGATCCCCAGCCAGGCGGCAATGACGCCCGCGAGCCCGGCGGTGCCGCCCGCGGCCCCCGTGATCGGGATCCCGAGCGCGATCGACCCGAGCGGCAGGCCGATCGGGATCGCCGCCGCCCGCTCCTTGACCCGCTCGCTGGAGGCGGGCGTCGACGCGCGCGTCGATCCGCTTCTCGACGCTCGCGAGGAACCCGTCGATGACCTGCGGCTCGAGCTCGGCGCCGAGCTCGCGACGTGCCTCGACGGCGGCCACCAGGTCGTCGCGGGGTAGCTCGGTTCTCGCCATTGCCCTGGAGTTATACGCGGGACAGCCGCGCGTGACCAGCCTGTCCGCTATCTGCTATAAACACACTTAGATTTTCTCAGGCAGTCAAGCGAGAGCAAGGAGCGAACCAGCATGGCAAAGACCATCGGCATCGACCTCGGCACCACCAACTCCGCCATGGCGGTGCTCGAGGGCGGCGAGCCGACCGTCATCCCGAACGCCGAGGGCGGCCGCACGACACCGTCCGTCGTCGCGTTCACGAAGGACGGCCAGCGGCTCGTCGGCGCCCCGGCGAAGCGGCAGCAGGTGACCAACCCTCAGTCGACGGTCTTCTCGATCAAGCGCTTCATGGGGCGCAAGTTCTCCGAGGTATCGGAGGAGATGAAGATCGTCCCCTACGAGGTCATCCAGGGCCAGAACGGCGACGTGCGCGTCAAGGCGGAGGGGACGGAGTACGCGCCGCCGGAGATCTCGGCCATGATCCTCCAGAAGCTGAAGGCCGACGCGGAGGCGTACCTGGGCGAGCCCGTCACGGACGCCGTCGTCACCGTCCCGGCCTACTTCAACAACGCGCAGCGCGAGGCGACGAAGGACGCCGGCCGCATCGCCGGCCTCAACGTGCTTCGCATCATCAACGAGCCGACCGCGGCCTCGCTCGCCTACGGGCTCGAGAAGGAGTCCGACCAGACGATCCTCGTCTTCGACCTCGGCGGCGGCACGTTCGACGTGTCCGTGCTGGAGCTCGCGGAGGGCGTGTACGAGGTCAAGGCGACGAACGGCGACAACCACCTGGGCGGCGACAACTTCGACAAGGCCGTCGTCGACTGGATGGTGGCCGAGTTCAAGCGCGACCAGGGCATCGACCTCGCCCAGGACCGCATGGCGCTGCAGCGGCTGTACGAGGCGGGCGAGAAGGCCAAGATCGAGCTGTCGTCGACGATGACGACGCAGATCAATCTCCCCTTCATCACCGCCACGCCCGAGGGGCCGAAGCACCTCGACCTCCAGCTCACGCGGGCCAAGCTCGAGGAGCTCGTGGCCGACCTGCTCGACCGCACGGTCGGCCCGACGAAGCAGGCGCTGACCGACTCCGGGCTCGAAGCCAAGGACATCGAGCACGTCGTCCTCGTCGGCGGCATGACCCGCATGCCGGCCGTGCAGGAGAAGGTCAAGCAGCTGATCGGCAAGGACCCGCACCGCGGCGTCAACCCGGACGAGGTCGTCGCCGTCGGCGCGGCCGTCCAGGCCGGCGTGCTCAAGGGCGAGGTCAAGGACGTGCTGCTGCTCGACGTCACGCCCCTGTCCCTCGGGATCGAGACGAAGGGCGGGGTGTTCACGAGGCTCATCGAGCGCAACACGACCATCCCGACCAAGAAGTCCGAGACGTTCACGACGGCAGAGGACAACCAGCCCTCGGTCGAGGTGCACGTGCTGCAGGGCGAGACGGAGATGGTCGCGTTCAACAAGACGCTCGGGAAGTTCCAGCTCGTCGGCATCCCGCCGGCGCCGCGCGGCATGCCGCAGATCGAGGTCTCGTTCGACATCGACGCCGACGGGATCATCCACGTGTCGGCCAAGGACCTCGGCACCGGCAACGAGCAGCGCATCCGGATCGAGGGTGGCTCGGGGCTGGAGCACGACGAGGTCGAGCGCATGATCCGCGATGCCGAGGCCCACAGCGACGAGGCGCACCGCCTCCGCGAGCTGGCCGACGCCCGGAATCAGGCGGAGACGCTCGCGTACCAGACGGAGCGCTCGCTGAAGGAGCACCGCGACAAGCTCGACCCCGCGGACGCCGGGACGATCGAGGGCCGCATCATGGAGCTCCGCGGCGTGCTCGACAGCGCCGACGTCAACGAGATCCGCGCCAAGACGGAGGAGCTGCAGCAGGCCTCGCAGAAGCTCGCCGAGGCCGTCTACACGCAGGCGACCGCGCAGGCCGCGTCGTCGGCGGGCGGCGGGAACGGCGGCGGCGAGAGCGACGACGAGGTCGTCGAGGACGCCGACTACGAGGTCATCGACGAGGAGGCCCGGACGACCTCATGAGCCGCGAGACCGAGAACACGGGACAGTCCCCGGCCGGGACTGTCCCAGCGGCGGAGGACGAGGCGGATCTGTCCCCGCAGGGGACTGGCCCGAGCAGTTCGCCCGACGGGAACCACGAGACGGAAGGCTCGGCGACTGAGGCGGTGGCCGCCGACCCGCTGGCCGCGGCCGAGGCCAGGGCGCAGGAGCACCTCGACGACCTGCGCAGGCTCGCCGCGGAGTTCGACAACTACCGCAAGCGGGTCGCGCGCGACCAGGAGCTCGTTGCGCAGCGGGCGTCAGAGCGGCTGCTGAAGGCGCTGCTGCCCGTCGTCGACGACCTCGAGCGCGCGCTCGAGGCCGCCGAGCACCACGAGGAGGCGAAGCTCGAGGAGGGCGTGCGGCTCGTCCATCGTGCGCTGGCCGACGTCCTGCGCGCCCAGGGGCTCGAGGAGATCGAGGCGAATGGGCGCTTCGACCCCCACGTGCACGAGGCGCTGCTCTCACAGCCCTCCGCCGAGCACGAGGAGGGAGCCGTGATCCAGGTCGCCCAGAAGGGCTACCGGCTCGGCGACCTCGTTCTGCGGCCCGCGCGGGTGGTGGTTTCCGCCGGCTCCGGCGAGGACGGCGTTGGCTAGGACGCCGTACGACGTCCTCGGCGTCAAGAAGTCCGCGACGGCCGACGAGATCAAGAAGGCCTACCGGAAGCTGGCGCGTGAGCACCATCCCGACCGCAACCCCGGCGACAAGGCGGCCGAGGAGCGGTTCAAGGAGGTGCAGGGCGCCTACGACGTCCTCTCCGACCCGGACAAGCGCAAGCAGTACGACGCGTTCGGCTCGGCGAACGGCCGCTTCGGCGGAGGCGCGCCGGGCGGGAGCTGGAGCGGCAACTTCGACTTCGGCGATCTCGGCGACTTCCTCGGCGGGATCTTCGGCGGCGGCGTGCGCGGCGGGCGCCAGCGCCCGCAGGGCGTCCGCGGCAGCGACGTCGAGGCGGAGGTCCGCCTGTCCTTCGAGGACTCGCTGCGCGGTCTCGAGACCCGCATCCCGGTGCAGGTCGAGACGGCCTGCTCGGAGTGCGCGGGCACCGGGGCGAGGCCGGGAACCTCGCCGAAGATCTGCCCCGAGTGCAACGGCCGCGGCGTCCTCGCCGAGAGCCAGGGCATGTTCGCGCTCTCACAGCCCTGCCCGCGCTGCCGCGGCAACGGCACCGTGATCGAGGATCCCTGTCCCAAGTGCACGGGCTCGGGTCGCGAGCTGCGCATGAAGCGCTACACGGTCAAGATCCCGGCCGGGGTCAAGGACGGGACGCGCATCCGCCTGAAGGGCAAGGGAGAGACCGGTTCGAGCGGCGGGGAGCCCGGCGACCTCTTCGTGATCACGCGAGTCGAGCCCTCGCCGATCTACGAGCGCCGTGGCGCCGACCTCGTCGTCAACGTGCCCGTGACCTACGCGGAGGCTGCGCTCGGCGCCGCGGTCGACGTGCCGACCCCGGAGGGAACGGTGTCCCTGAAGGTCCCGCCCGGCTCCGAGGACGGCAAGCTGCTTCGCATCCGCGGCCGCGGCGCGCCGAAGCTCGGCGGCTCGGGTCGCGGCGACGTACTCGCGCGCGTGCGCGTGACGGTGCCGAAGCGGCTGTCGAAGCGGGAGCGCGAGCTGCTCGAGGAGCTGCAGAAGATCGGGCGGAACCCGCGCGAGGAGGTGGCGACGTGACGCTGACCCGGAAGGAGCTGCTCGGCTTCGCCGTCATCGCCGCGGCGTTCGTCATCGTCTTCGCGGCCGCTCGGCCTCGAGGCGGGGAGCTGGGCCGGGTTCGGCCTGCTCGCCGCGTTCATCGCGCTGCTCGTCGTCTATCGCGAGTGGCTGAAGCGGAGGCGGGCGTGACCGAGCACGAGCGGCCTCGCTACATGATCTCGATCGCCGCCGAGCTGGTCGGCATGCATCCGCAGACGCTGCGCGTCTACGAGCAGAAGGGGCTCGTCAGCCCGCGGCGCACGGCCGGGAACACGCGGCTCTACTCCGAGCGCGACGTCGAGCGGCTGCGGCTGATCCAGCGGCTCACGACCGAGCTCGGCCTCAACCTGGCCGGCGTCGAGCTCGTGCTGCGGCTGGAGGACGAGCTCAAGCGCGCGCACGCCCAGATCGTGCGGCTCGAGCAGCAGCGGCGCGAGGACGTGGCGAGCGTCCACAAGCAGTACCGGCGCGACCTCGTCCTCTACCGGCCCGACGTCCCCGAGCCCGACTCGCAACGCCTAGCACTGCAGGAGCAATGGACTTTCAGAAGCTGACCATCAAGAGCCAGGAGGCAGTCGCCGAAGCGCAGGAGCTGGCGCGCCGGTCCGGCCACCCCGAGATCCACCCCGAGCACCTGCTGCTCGCGCTGCTGGACCAGGAGCTGCCGCGGACGCTCGTCGAGCGCGCCGGCTCGTCGCCGGATGCGCTGCGCGCCCAGGCGGAGCAGCAACTCGCGGGCCGGCCGTCGATGCAGGGCGCCGACAACCTGCAGCCGCAGGTCTCCTCGGCGTTTCGCAAGCTGCTCGACAGGGCCTTCGAGGAGGCGCGCTCGCTCGAGGACGAGTACGTGTCGACCGAGCACCTGCTGCTCGCCGCCGACGTGCTCCCGCGCGAGCAGGTGCTGCAGGCGCTGCAGGAGGTCCGCGGCGGCCAGCGGGTCACCTCGCAGGACCCGGAGGGCACCTACCAGGCGCTCGAGAAGTTCGGACGCGACCTGACCGCGCTCGCGGAGCAGGGCAAGCTCGATCCCGTCATCGGCCGCGACGAGGAGGTGCGCCGCGTCATCCAGGTGCTCTCGCGGCGGACGAAGAACAACCCGGTCCTGATCGGCGACCCCGGCGTCGGCAAGACGGCGATCGTCGAGGGCCTCGCGCAGCGCATCGTCGCCGGCGACGTGCCCGAGGGGCTGAAGGGCAAGCGGGTCTGGGCGCTCGACCTCGGCGCGCTCCTCGCCGGCTCGAAGTACCGCGGCGAGTTCGAGGAGCGGCTCAAGGCCGTCCTCGCCGAGATCACGAACGCCGCCGGCGAGATCGTGCTCTTCATCGACGAGCTGCACACGATCGTCGGCGCCGGCGCGGCCGAGGGCGCCGTCGACGCCGCCAACATGCTGAAGCCGATGCTGGCGCGCGGGGAGCTGCGCGCGATCGGCGCGACGACGCTCGACGAGTACCGCAAGCACATCGAGAAGGACGCCGCGCTCGAGCGCCGCTTCCAGCCGGTGCTCGTCGGCGAGCCGTCGGTCGCGGACACGATCGCGATCCTGCGCGGGCTCAAGGAGCGCTACGAAGCGCACCACGGCGTCCGCATCCGCGACGCCGTCGCTCGTGGCCGCGGCCGTGCTCTCGGACCGCTACATCAGCGACCGCTTCCTGCCCGACAAGGCCATCGACCTCGTCGACGAGGCGGCCTCGCGGCTGCGCATGGAGATCGAGTCGCAGCCGCTCGAGCTCGACGAGGCCGAGCGGCGCGTGCGGCAGCTCGAGATCGAGCTCGCCGCGATGGCGAAGGAGAGCGACGAGGTGCGCGAGCCGGTCGAGCGCTGCGCTCGCGGAGGCCAAGGCCGCGCGCGACGAGCTCGCGGCGCGCTGGTCGCGCGAGAAGGAGGTGCTGCAGCGTGTCGCCGAGATCAAGCGGGCGATCGACGAGCTGCGCATGGAGTACGAGCGGGCCGAGCGCGAAGGCGACTTCAACCGGGCGGCCGAGATCCGCCACGGCGAGCTGCCGCGCCTCGAGAAGGAGCTCGCCGAGCGCGACGGCCAGGTGGTCGAGAACCCGATGGTCAAGGAGGAGGTCGACGAGGACGACGTCGCCGAGGTGGTCGCCCGCTGGACGGGCGTGCCGGTGTCGCGGCTGCTCGAGGGCGAGACCGAGAAGCTGATCCACATGGAGGAGCGGCTGCACGAGCGCGTCGTCGGCCAGGACGAGGCGGTGACGGCCGTCGCCAACGCGCTGCGCCGCGCGCGCTCAGGCCTGCAGGACCCCGACCGGCCGATCGGCTCGTTCGTGTTCCTCGGGCCGACCGGCGTCGGCAAGACCGAGCTCGCCCGGGCTCTTGCCGAGTTCATGTTCGACGACGAGCGCGCGCTCGTCCGCCTCGACATGTCCGAGTACCAGGAGCGGCACACGGTCGCCCGGCTCGTCGGGCGCGCCGCCCGGCTACGTCGGCTACGAGGAGGGCGGCCAGCTCACCGAGGCGGTGCGCCGGCGGCCGTACTCCGTCGTGCTGCTGGACGAGATCGAGAAGGCGCACGCCGAGGTCTTCGACGTGCTGCTGCAGATTCTCGACGACGGCCGCCTCACCGACGGCCAGGGGCGCACCGTCGACTTCCGCAACACCGTCGTGATCATGACCTCGAACATCCGCTCCGCGGACGCGATGCGCGACGTCTTCCGGCCGGAGTTCCTGAACCGGATCGACGAGGTGATCGAGTTCCATCCGCTCTCGCGCGAGCACCTGTCCGAGATCGTCGAGCTGCAGCTCGTGCGGATCCGCGACCGGCTCGGGGCGCGGGGGCTCGGCATCGAGCTGACCGACGAAGCGAAGGAGCTGCTCGCCGAGGCGGGCTGGGATCCGTCGTACGGCGCCCGGCCGCTCAAGCGGGCGCTGCAGCGGCTGGTCGAGAACCCGCTCGCGCTCGAAGCTGCTCGAGGGCGAGTTCGCCGAGGGCGACACCGTGCGGGTCGACGCCCGTGACGGCGAGCTCGTCTTCGAGCAGGCGAGCGTCGCCGAGTCGGCGGCGGCCTAGAGACCTGGGGCGTCGTCGAGGTAGTCGGCCTGCCCCGCCTCGGGCGGCGCGCCGACGATGAGCACAACGGCGTCCTCGTCGCCGCGGTTCGCGACCTGCAGCGGCGTGCCCGGCGCGACGACGACGAGTGCGCCCGGCTCCAGATCGGTGCGCTCGGACTCCTCACCGAGGTACATCGACGGACGTCCGGCGAGCACGACGAAGAGCTCCTCCTGGACGCGCTCCGAGTGGCGGACGCCCTTCGTACCCGGCCCGAAGCGCCAGACGTTCGCGCGCATGAGCGTCATGGCGTCGGACAGGCGTGCGACCGACCGGTCGACCTCGGCGCGGCTGACCCAGTCGAGCTCGCTGGGGCGGAAGACCGCGTAACTCACGGCCGCAGTCTCGCCGCTCGATCGAGACGCCGCACGTCCGCTGAGAGGGCGAGGCGGCGGCTGATAGCCGCCGCCTCGCAGTGTCCGTTGCTCCACGTGGATCAGGTGATGGTGGTGCACTTCTCGGTTGACCAGGCGCTGGTGTTGAGGGCGTTGTCGCGTGCGCGGCTTGAGAAGCAGTAGGTGTTGAAGCGGGCGCCGGTGAAGGTGGCGCTGCCGGGTGTGGCGACTGCGCTCTTCCAGGTGGTGTAGGCGCCGTAGCTGGAGCCGAACTTCTGGCGGTAGCGGACGTCCTGGTTCTTGACGCCGGAGAGGCCGGTCTGGTCGGTTGCCGACCAGGAGACGAGGAAGCTGGTGCTGGCGCTGGTGGTCGGCGCGTTGGTCGTCGGCACCGGCGGGGTCTTGTCGATCTTGAAGTCCCTGGACTCGACGGGGCTGATGTTGCCGACGTTGTCGCTGCTGGCCGCGTAGATCGTCCACTTGCCGTCGGGCAGGAAGAACTGGCCCGGGAACAGGTAGGCGCAGCCGGTCATCATCGCGAACGTCAGCGGCGGCGATCCCTGCGGCACGACGTCGCAGCGGGTCTCGGCGAGGCCGGAGCCGCCCGAGTCGCTGGCGTTCACGATCAGCTTCACCCAGGGCACGTACCAGCCGGCGCCGCCCGAGGGGTTGGTCGGATCGAGCGTGATCAACGTGGTCGGCGCGTCGGCGTCCACCATCCAGGTGAAGGAGGCAGGTGTCGAATCGATGTTGCCGGCGTTGTCGATCGCCCGCACCTGGAAGGTGTGCGAGCCGGTGCTGAGCCCGGTGTAGTTCTTCGGGCTCGTGCAAGCGGTGTAGCCGCCGCCGTCGAGTTGGCACTCGAAGCTGGCGACGCCGGAGCCGCCCGGGTTGTCGGTGCCCGAGAAGTAGAAGTCGACCGTGCCCGACGACGGGTTCGACGGCATCGGCGGATCGATCTGCGTGTCCGGCGCGATCGTGTCGATCACCCAGGTGTGCGAGGCCGGTGACTGGTCGGTGTTGGTCGCGTTGTCGATCGCGCGCACCTCGAAGGTGTGCGAGCCGTCGCCGAGCGGCCCGAAGGTCTGGCCGCTGGTGCAGGCGCTCCAGCCGCCTGCGTCGAGCTGGCACTCGAAGCTCGCCACACCGCTGCCACCGGGGTCGGTGCCCGAGAAGTTGAACGTCGGCGTGTTGTCATTCGTCGGGTTCGCCGGCGTCGGCGGATCGATCTGCGTGTCCGGCGCCGTGGCGTCGATCACCCAGGTGTACGAGGCCGGTGTCGGGTCGACATTGTTGGCGCCGTCCTTGGCCCGCACCTCGAAGGTGTGCGAGCCGTCGCCGAGCGGCCCGAACGTCTGGCCGCTGGTGCAGACGCTCCAGCCGCCGCCGTCGATCTGACACTCGAAGCTCGCGACACCGGTGCCGCCCACGTTGTCCGTGCCCGAGAAGTTGAACGTCGGCGTGGGGTCATTCGTCGGGTTCGCCGGCGTCGGCGGATCAATCTGCGTATCCGGCTCGATCGTGTCGATCACCCAGATGAACGTCGCCGGGCTCGCGTCGACGTTGCCGGCGTTGTCCTTCGCGCGCACCTCGAAGGTGTGCGACCCGTCGCCGAGCGGCCCGAACGTCTGACCGCTGGTACAGGCGGCCCAGCCACCGGAGTCGATCTGGCACTCGAAGCTCGCCACTCCGCTGCCGCCCGGGTCGCTGCCCGAGAAGTTGAACGTCGGCGTGTTGTCGTTGGTCGGGTTGGCCGGCGTTGGCGGATCGATCTGCGTGTTCGGCTCGATGGTGTCGATCACCCAGGTGTACGACGCCGGTGACCCGTCGACGTTGCCGGCGTTGTCCTTCGCGCGCACCTCGAACGTGTGCGACCCGTCGCCGAGCGGCCCGAACGTCTGGCCGCTGGTACAGGCGCTCCAGCCGCCGCCGTCGATCTGGCACTCGAAGCTCGCCACACCGGTGCCGGTGTCCGTGCCACTGAAGTTGAAGGTCGGTGTGTTGTCGTTCGTGGGATTCGCCGGCGTCGGCGGATCGATGGTGGTGTCCGGAGCGGTCGTGTCGGCGAGAACCGTGAAGGCATCGAGCGTGACGGACGACGAGCCGGGCAGCGTCGACTGCTCGAGCCGCAGCTGCCACAGGCCGGGAGCGACGGTCACGCCGCAATCGGCCGCAACGTCCGGAACCTCGCCCGCGGCAGAAGGTGGATACGCGGTCGGGAGCGCCTCGATGGCGTCGCTGTCGGGCCGGTCGGTGCCCGCCGTGTTCTTGCACGACGTGCCGGCCGGCTTGATCCACTCCGTGTCGATGTCCGCCGCGCTCGGCTGGTAGCCGAGCACTCGGACGAAGACGTCCGAGCCCGCCGGGAAGGACGTGGCGGCGCCCGTGCAGGCCGTGCCCGGAGTCGTCTCGGCCACGCAGGCATCCCGCTGAAGTGCGTTCGCGAACGCGTACGCCTTGGCCACCCGGAACCCGAGCGAACCCTGGGTGTTCCCGGTAGCGCAGGTCGTCGAGGTGGACTCGATCATGCGATAGACCCAGCCCGAGCCGCCGTTCGCAAGCCGGGCATTCGCCGGTACGACGAAGCTGTGGGTCACAGACGTCGCTGCTCCGCGAACCGTGCAGGCGGTCAGAGGAACGATGGTCGCGCCGCTCGGGTCGAGGACCGTCCAGCGATAGCGGATCGGAGCAGCGGGAGGAGCGCTGAACGTCCCGCGCGCGTAGACGGTGTCGCCGCGCTCGAAGCGCTGGCGAGGCACAGTCATCGCCGCGTCGGCGAAGAGTTCTACCGTCGGCGCGTCGTCGAAGGTCGTGGTCGCGAGCACGACGCCGCCGGTGCCGAGAACCTCGACCACGTAGGTGCCGCTCATCCCGGTCACCAGGTAGTCGTACGCCAGCCCGCCGGCTGCGCTGGTCGTGACGGTATCGCTACCCGGAGCCGAGCTGCCGTCGCCCACGACGACCGAGCCGTCCGGCCGCGTGACCTTCACGACGGCGGCGCACAGCGCTCCGTAGCCCTGCCCCGCGATGTGCGCGGTCTCGCCGGGCGCGTAGCCCTCCTTGTCGGCCCCGACCGTCTCGCTGCCGGTGGGCGCGCAGGCCAACGGCCCGCCGCCGTCGTCCGCGTACGCCACGGCGGCGAAGACGATTGCCGCCAGAACGGTTCCTAGGACCAGGGAGAGTCTCCCTCGCCGCACGATCTCCTCTGTTGTCGCCACTGCCCCTCCCCTTCAGTGGGCCGCCCACGTGGACGGGCTACCGCGAATCTCTACAACCCTGAGCGAACCTTGTCCAGGCTCCGCCCCGGCACCCTGCACGAAGACGGCGGCATTCGCCACGGGCCGAGCGGCTCAATTTCGGAGTCGCTCGGACCCACGACCTTCGGGTAGCGGCCTGTGGGTGACGTGGCCGCTCGAGCCGAGACAGCCGACGGGCCGCCTGTCGGCGGCCCGTCGGTCGAGTTGCTCTAGTGAGGTGCCTCTAGGTGATGGTGGTGCACTTTTCGGTTGACCAGGCGCTGGTGTTGAGGGCGTTGTCGCGTGCGCGGCTTGAGAAGCAGTAGGTGTTGAAGCGGGCGCCGGTGAAGGTGGCGCTGCCGGGTGTGGCGACTGCGCTCTTCCAGGTGGTGTAGGCGCCGTAGCTGGAGCCGAACTTCTGGCGGTAGCGGACGTCCTGGTTCTTGACGCCGGAGAGGCCGGTCTGGTCGGTTGCCGACCAGGAGACGAGGAAGCTGGTGCTGGCGCTGGTGGTCGGCGCGTTGGTGGTCGGCACCGGCGGGGTCTTGTCGATCTTGAAGTCCCTGGACTCGACGGGGCTGATGTTGCCGACGTTGTCGCTGCTGGCCGCGTAGATCGTCCACTTGCCGTCGGGCAGGAAGAACTGGCCCGGGAAGAGGTAGGCGCAGCCGGTCATCATCGCGAACGTCAGCGGCGGCGATCCCTGCGGCACGACGTCGCAGCGGGTCTCGGCGAGGCCGGAGCCGCCCGAGTCGCTGGCGTTCACGATCAGCTTCACCCAGGGCACGTACCAGCCGGCGCCGCCCGAGGGGTTGGTCGGATCGAGCGTGATCAACGTGGTCGGCGCGTCGGCGTCCACCATCCAGGTGTACGAGGCAGGTGTCGGGTCGGCGTTGCCGGCGTTGTCGATCGCCCAGACCTCGAAGGTGTGCGAGCCGGTGCTCAGCCCGGTGTAGCTCTTCGGGCTCGTGCAGGCCGTATCGACCAGGCTGCCATCGAGCCGGCAGGTGAAGCTCGCCACGCCGGAGCCGCCCACGTTGTCGGTGCCCGTGAAGCTGAAGCTCACCGAGCCGCTCGAGGGGTTGGGCGGGTTCGCCGTGATCGTCGTGTCGGGTGGCGATGGTGTCGATCACCCAGGTGTGCGAGGCCGGTGACTGGTCGGTGTTGGTCGCGTTGTCGATCGCGCGCACCTCGAAGGTGTGCGAGCCGTCGCCGAGCGGCCCGAAGGTCTGGCCGCTGGTGCAGGCGCTCCAGCCGCCTGCCGTCGAGCTGGCACTCGAAGCTCGCCACGCCGCTGCCGCCGGGGTCGGTGCCCGAGAAGTTGAACGTCGGCGTGTTGTCATTCGTCGGGTTCGCCGGCGTCGGCGGGTCGATCTGCGTGTCCGGCGCCGTGGTGTCGATCACCCAGGTGTAGCGAGGCCGGTGTCGGGTCGACATTGTTGGCGCCGTCCTTGGCCCGCACCTCGAAGGTGTGCGAGCCGTCGCCGAGCGGCCCGAAGGTCTGGCCGCTGGTGCAGACGCTCCAGCCGCCGCCGTCGATCTGACACTCGAAGCTCGCGACACCGGTGCCGCCCACGTTGTCCGTGCCCGAGAAGTTGAACGTCGGCGTGTTGTCATTCGTCGGATTCGCCGGCGTCGGCGGATCAATCTGCGTATCCGGCGGCGTGCTGTCCGAGGGCGTGATGTTCATCGTCGGGTGACCCGTGGTAATCGAGAACAGCCTGTTGCCGTCCGTGCCCCTGCAGCGTGTTTGGCGTCCAAGGCCCGCTCGGCCCAGGAGCTGACCCGCCGCACGCGCGGTGGTCCATGTCGAGGAGCCGACGGCGCACGCCGGTCCCGAGGGGTTGACGGTCGTCGGCGCTGAAGCATGCTTGGCCCATGGTTCTGGGCTCCGTCGGTGGTGGCGGTGCCGGTGGTCTTGAGGCGAATGACGTTTCCGACCACGCTGGCAGTCCAGCTTGCGACCGGGCTGGTCGTGAGCGTCGGTGCCGAGATGGAGCCGAAGCACGGCGGCACCGAAATGGTCGCGTACCGGATGCGACTGTCTCCGCTCGTGCCTGTGCCCGTGCTTGTGAACCGCACGCGGAAGGTGTCCGTGCCGCCCACGGGAACGGACGGTGTCGTCGTCGCGTTCGAGCCATCCCGGAAGTCGGCCGTGTACACGCGGGCGGTGCTCTTCACCTGGTCGTCCCAGCCAGCGAGGGGGTCCAGCTGCTGATTCGTGCCGGCGCACGCGGAGCCCGCGGCCGTGTTCGACGCGTCGCTCGAGACGAAGACTGTCCATTGCCTCTGGCCGTCCGGCGGGTTGGTCGTCGCGTTGATCTCGATGCGCGCGTACCCAGGCGTGCCTCCGACAAGTCCCGTGCTGCTGGTGAACTTGACGAACGGTGATGCCGCTCCCGTCGGCTGCGTCACCGGATTGGGATTGGAGATGCTCGTCGTCCATGGCGCGCCGCCGGAGGAGATCGCCAGGCTCGCAGAGTTCACGATCCAACGTACCCCGCCTGGGCTCGGCGTTGGGTTCTCCGTCGGAAGCTGCACGCGGATGCACTTGATCGTGGAGGCCGCATCGTTGACGGGGCTGTCTTGCTCGACCAGGAGGGAGAAGTTCTCCGTCGCGGCGGTCGCCCCATCGACCTTCTTGACGAAGCTGGGCGTGAGATCGACGTTCGGGATCTGAAAGTCGAGCGCGTCGCTGAACGAGGTCGTCGCCAGGACGGCTCCGTCCTCCCCGATCGCCTCGACGAGGTACTGGCCCATGATCCCGTTCAGTTGGTAGAGGTAGTAGAGGTCGCCGCTGGCGTTGGTGACCACGGTGTCGCTGCCGGGCGCGAAGCTGCCGTCGCCGACAACCACGGACCCGTTCGGGCGCGTGACCTTGACGGTCACGCCGCAGCCGGCGCCGTAGCCGCTGCCGGTCATCTCGACGGTCTCGCCGGGGCCGTAGTCCTCCCGGTCGGTCGCGATCGTCTCGTTGCCGGTCGGCGCGCACAGCGCCGGTCCGCCCGGATCCGCATACGCCACCGCGACGAACACGATCGTCGCCAGTAGAACACCGAGGATCAGGGACAGCCGTCCCCGCCGTCGCAATCTCCTGAGTTGTTGCCACGTCCCCTCCCTCTCCTGCCGCCTCGGATGAGCGGATCTCTGCCGAAAACTTCTACAACTTCACGCAGCCTGAGTCCAGCCTGACGGCCGCGCCGCGCAGACGACCATGTCGCATCGGCGAGCCGATCGCCATGGGCAGGACGGCTCATCTTTGATCTCGCCGGGGCCTAGGTTCCGGCGGCGGTTCGGCCTATACGGGCCTCGCACAGCCAGCTAAGGTCTGCGCGCCATGGCGACCACCACCACCGGCGCCGAAGCAGTCGAATGGGATCTCGGCGACCTCTACTCGGGGCCTGACGACCCGCGGATCGAGGGCGACCTCGCGTCAGCCCAGACGGACGCGGACGCGTTCCGCGAGCGCTACCACAGCAAGGTCGCCGGGCTCGACGCCGCCGCCCTGAACGAGGCCGTCGCCGAGCTCGAGCGCATCCAGTCGATGGTCACGCGCGCAGGCGCCTACGCCGAGCTGCGTTTCACCGCCGACACCTCGGACGAAGCCCGCGGCGCGCTGGCGCAGAAGGCGCGCGAGCTTGCGACGGCGGTCGAGACACAGCTGCTCTTCTTCGACCTCGAGTGGGTGGCGGTCGACGACGCGCGCGCAGACGAGCTGCTCGCGGATCCCGCGCTCGAGGGCTACGCGAACCACCTGCGCTCGCTGCGGCGCTACAAGCCGCACGTCCTCACCGAGCCCGAGGAGCGCATCGACACCGAGAAGGCCGTCACCGGCAACAGCGCCTGGACGCGTCTCTTCGACGAGCTCGTCGCCGACCTGAAGGTCGACCTCCCGGACGGCGCAGTGCCGCTCGACGAGGCGCTGGCCAAGCTCACCCGCTCGGGCGACCAGGAGGAGCGCCGGCAGGTGGCCGAGGCGGTCACCGCGACGCTCGAGCCCGGCATGCGGACGCGCGCCTACATCCTCAACACCGTCCTCAACGAGCGGGCGATCGAGGACCGGCTGCGGAGCTACCCGCGCTGGATCTCGGCGCGCAACCTCTCGAACGAGATCTCGGACGAGGCTGTCGACCGCCTGGTCGAGGCGCTCGTCTCCCGCTACGACATCCCGCAGCGCTACTACCGCCTGAAGCGGCGCCTGCTCGGCCTGGAGACGCTCTACGACTTCGACCGCTACGCACCGCTGCGTGACGAGCCGGACACGATCGCCTGGGACGACGCGCGCGAGACGGTGCTCGAGGCGTTCCGTGGCTTCGACGACGGTGCCGGCGACATCATCGGCCGCTTCTTCGAGGGCAACTGGATCGACGCCGCCGTCCGGCCCGGCAAGGTGCAGGGCGCCTTCTGCGCCTCGACCGTGCCCGAGGTGCACCCGTACGTGCTCATGAACTACGCCGGGGAGCGCCGGAGCGTGCTGACGCTCGCGCACGAGCTCGGGCACGGCCTCCACGGCTACCTGGCCCAGGACCTCGGTCTCTTCAACGCGCGCACGCCGCTGACGCTGGCCGAGACCGCCTCGGTCTTCGGCGAGGCGATCACCTTCGAGCTCCTGCTCGAGCGCGAGGACGACCCGCAGGCACGGCTCTCGCTCCTCACCGGCCGCATCGAGGACGCCCTGGCGACCACGTTCCGGCAGATCGCCATCAACCGCTTCGAGGACGCCGTTCACGACATCCGCCGCTCGGAGGGCGAGCTTTCGGTCGAGCGCGTGCACGACGCGTGGGCCTCGACCCAGGCCGACCTGCTCGGCGACTCGGTCGAGATCACCCCCGGCTACCGCACGTGGTGGAGCTACATCCCGCACTTCATCGCCGTGCCGGGCTACGTCTACGCGTACTCGTTCGGCTACCTCTTCTCGCTCGCGATCTACCGCCGCTACGTCGACGAGGGGTCGGCGCTCGTCGAGCCGATCCTCGACCTGCTGCGCGCCGGCGGCTCGGCGCCGCCCGGCGAGCTGGCTGCCCGGGTCGGCTTCGACATCGAGGATCCCGGCTTCTGGTCGGCCGGCCTCGACGCCGTCTCGGTGCTCGTAGACGAGGCCGAGGCGCTCGCCGACGAGATCGCTGGCTCGTAGCGCCACCCGCCGTCGCCGCCGCGACGAGCCGCTGCCGCCGCCGCTCCGCCGGCCGTCCGCACCGTCGGCCAGGTCGTCGCCGAGTCGCTGCGGATCTACGGACGCCGCTTCTGGGCGGCGCTGCCGCTCGGTCTCGCCCCGGCGATCCTCGACCAGGCCCTCACGGGCCAGGCGCGTGGGACCTGGCTCGCGGCCATGGTCACGCTGGGCGGGTTCTTGATGACGGTCGCCTACATGCGCGCGGCGACGATCGTGCTCGAGCTCAGGCCGGGGCGCCGCGAGCTCGTCGTCGCCTTCGCGGCCGGGGTCATCGCCTTCCTGCCGTTTCCGATCCTGATGCTCGGGTTCGTCCTGCCCGGCGTCGCCTGGCTGGCGCTCGTCGGCCTGGCCGTGCCGGTCGCGCTCGCGGAGCGGCTCGGTGTCCGCGATTCCTTCCGGCGGGCGATCCGCCTCGCGCGCGTGGACTATGTGCACGCGCTCGGCTCGCTGGCGACGCTCGTGATCCTCTACTTCCTGACGCGCACGATCCTGGTCCTCCTCCTGCGCGGCCAGGGCGAGCAGACGGAGCGCATCGCGGTCTTCCTCGGCGACCTCGTCATCTCGCCGCTGCTCTTCCTCGGCAGCGCGCTCCTCTACGTCGACCAGGTTGCTCGATTAGAGTCGCCCGGTCGATCCAAGGAGGCCTGATGCCGACGTACATCCTGCTGTCCAAGCTCACGCCTCAGGGAGTGCAGACCCTGCGCGCGAACCCCGACCGTCTGCGCGAGGTCAACCGCGACGTCGAGGAGCTCGGCGCCCGCGTGCTGCACCAGTGGGCGACGCTCGGGCCGTACGACTTCGTCAACGTCGTCGAGGCCGAGGACGCCGCCGCCATCGCCCGCGTCTCCGTCGCGCTCGGCGCCCGCGGCAGCTCGAGCTTCGAGACGCTGACCGCGCTCACGATCGACGAGTTCCTGGGCGCGATCAGCGTGAACGCTGCGGCGGACGACCACCGCGGGCGCGACGGTTTCCGTCCTCGACGAAGACTGCGCTCTCGCCGGCGCGGCGGCCCGGTTCGAACGCGCCAGCCGCCCTTGAGCCGGCAGGCGATCGACGGCGGAGACTCCGCGCGATGACGTACGCGCTCCGCGCTCGTGAGCGCACCGCGGTAGTCGGGGAGCGCGCGAGCACTGGTGAGCAGACGACACTCGCCCGAGCGACGAGCGCGGCGGCCGGCACGTAGCCAGTTGGCCCAGCCGCACGCGGATAGTCGGCAGCGGCGGTCTGCGCCAGTAGACGACGCTCGCGAACGCCGCGACCGCCGCGCCGTGTACGACCAGCGTGAGCCGGCACCGCTGACGGCGTACCGCCGCGACCGCCAGTGGCGACCGCGCGCAGGCCGCGCAGACGGCGCTGATCAGCATCAACGGCACGGTGAGGCGACCGCGGCGACGCCCAGCCCGACGAGGAGATCCCACTTCCAGCCCGCAGGAGCGCCACGCCGGTCCCGAGCGCGACGATCGCCGCGATCGCCGCGTGGGGCGTCCGATGCGACGGGTGCGTTCGCGCGAGCACGCGTGGAATCGCGCCGTTGCGGCCGAGCGAGTAGACGACGCGCGCCGGCGGCGTTGACGACGGCGTTCAGCGCCCCGACGAGCGAGTTCACGATCGCGACGAAGATCAGCGTCCAGCCGGCGCCCCAGTACACGTCCCCGAGCTCCACCCACTGGTTCCCGACGGCGAGCGCCGACTCGGTGAACCCGGCCGAAGCCGAAGCCGACCACCATCGCGTACGACCCGAAGAGGACGAAGAGCCCGATTGCAAGGGTCGTGCCGACGATCGCGCGCGGCACCGTCCTGCGCGGGTCTCGTCGCCTCCTCGGCCAGCGGCGCCGCAGCCTCGAAGCCGGCGAACACGAGAATCGCGAGCACGAATCCCTTGAAGTAGAAGTCGAGCCCGTCGCCGAGCGCATGGCCGGGGTCGAATACCTGGAGCGTGTTCTCGCCGAGATTCGAGAAGACCATCCACAGGCCGCATCACTCGCAGCGTGCTCTCGTGACGTTGGAGAACCATCCAGAAGCCGAGCGCTCCGAAGAGCACGAGCTCGATCAGGCCGAGCACGATCGCCGCCCGCATCGCCAGGCGGACTCCGCGGTAGGCCAGCACGAAGACCAGCCCGGCGCCCAGGATGACCCAGAGCCACCACGGTGAGCCGCTCCCAGCCGAGGCCGCGCTGCTCGTTCGCCGTGACGTCCTGGACGACGAACGCGAGCGAGAGCAGCAGCAGCGTCATGCAGGGCCGGGATGACCAGGAGGTACAGCCAGCCGACGAGGAAGCCGACCTGCGGCCCGAGCCCTCTCGCCGCATACGCGTACCAGCCTCCCGCCGACGGCACCTGCTTCGCCATCTGTCCAAGCGAGCTCGCCACGCAGAGTGCGATCGCGAGCGCCACGAGGATGAAGAAGGGCAGCGCCGGGCCGAGAAAACACGATCACGACCAGCAGCCCGATCGAGAGGGCGGTGGCGGGCGCCATGTTGGTGAGCGTCTGGAAGACCAGGTGCGAGAGACCGATCGACGCCTGGTCGAGCCGGCCCACGCTCGGTTCCCGGCCCGGGCGGGCTGCTCGGTCTCCCGCCAGCCTCGGATCATCGCCGAGCCGCCGCGCCCCGCATTGCGCAACGAACGTTGGGTCCGGCTCGATTGCAACGATCCGGCGCCTGCCGGGACAATCGAAGCCGTGCTGGTCTGCCCCCAGTGCGGCCAGGAGAATCCCGACGGGTTCCGCCTGTGCGGGATGTGCGGGACGGCCCTCGAGGCGCCCGCGCCCGAGCGCCGCAAGCTGGCGACGCTGCTCTTCTGCGACATGTCCGGCTCGACGGCGATGGGCGAGCGGCTCGACGCCGAGGCCGTTCGCGAGCTGATGTTCAAGTACTTCCACGAGATGCGCGGCGCGATCGAGCGCCACGGCGGCACGGTCGAGAAGTTCGTCGGCGACGCCGTGATGGCCGTCTTCGGCGTGCCGACGGCGCACGAGGACGATGCGCTGCGCGCCGTCCGCGCCGCCTGGGAGATGCAGCAGCGCCTGGTCGCGCTCAACGAAGAGCTGGCTCGCCGCTACGGCTCGACGATTGCGCTGCGAATCGGCGTCAACACGGGTGAGGTGGTGGCGGGCGACGTCGGAACGCGCCAGGCGCTCGTGACGGGACACGCAGCGCTCGTCACCGACGCAGTCAACGTCGCCGCCCGCCTCGAGCAGACCGCCGCGCCGGGCGAGATCCTCGTCGGCGAGCCACCATGCAGCTGGTGCGCGACGCGGTGCGCGCTGAGCCGGTTGAGCCGCTCGCCCTCAAGGGCAAGTCCGAGCCGCTGCCCGCCTTCCGTGTCCTCGACGTCGTCGAGGCAGCGCCGGCTCGGAGCCGGCGGCTCGACGCGCCGATCGTGGGGCGCGGGGCCGAACTCGACGAGCTGCGCACCAGCCTCGACGAGATGAGGCGAGGGAGCTGCCGGATCGAAACGGTCGTCGGCGAGCCCGGCGTCGGCAAGTCCCGCCTCGCCGCCGAGCTCAAGCACGAGGCGGCCGCGGACTGCCGGGTGCTCGCGGGCCGCTGCCTTCCGTACGGCGAGGGCATCACCTACTGGCCGATCGCAGAGATCGTGCGGGAAGCGGCGGGCATCCGCGAGGCGCACACGCGCGAGGAGGCAGCCCAGCGGCTCGCGCAGCTGCTGCCTGGCGCGGAGGCGGCGCCCGTGGCGCAGGCGATCGGGCTCGCGAGGCGCCGGCGAGGCCGGCACCGCCGACATCGAAGCGGCGATCTCCTCACTGCTTCGCTGTGCCCTGTCCGCGAAACAGCCGCTGCTCGTGCTGGTGGACGACATCCAGTGGGCCGAGCCGGCGCTGACGCAGCTGCTCTCGGCGCTCCCTGAGACGCTCGCGGATGCACCGGTGATGCTGCTCTGCCTGGCGCGGCCGGAGCTGCTCGACGAGCAGCCGTCCTGGGCCGTGACGATCCGGCTGGAGCCGCTCGAGCAGGCCGACTCGACGCGCCTCGTCGAGCAGGTGCTCGGGGCGGAGGGCCTCCCGGCAGGGCATCGCCGACCGCGTAGCGACGGCGGCTGCCGGGAATCCGCTGTTCGTGGAGGAGCTCGTCGGCATGCTCGTCGACGACGGCCTGCTGGAGCGCCGGAACGGCGGCTGGTCGGCGCAGCCGGGGCTCTCCGAGTTCGCAGTCCCGCCGACCCTGCGTGAGCTGCTCGGCGCGCGGCTCGACCGCATGCCGACGAGCGGCTCGCGCTCGAGCGGGGCGCCGTCGAGGGTCGCGCGCGTCGAGGGCAGGTGTTCCACCGTGGCGCCGTCGAGCGCTCCGAGCCTGCCAAGCGGCCCGAGCTGCCCGTCGTGCTGGAGCAGCTCGTCGCGCGCGAGTTCGTCCGGCCGGAGCCGTCCTCCTTCGCCGACGACGCCGCCTACCGGGTTCGGCACCTGTTGATTCGCGACGCTGCGTACGACGCGATTCCGAAGCGTCTGCCGAGCGGACCTGCACGAGCGTTTCGCCGAGTGGCTCGAGGCGAAGGTCGGCGACCGCGTCGCCGAGCACGACGAGATCCTCGGCTACCACCTCGAGCAGGTGCACGGCTACCGCGCCGAGCTTGGGCCTGCGGATGCAGCAGGCCGGGCGGTGGCGGCGAGGGCGGCGCAGTTCCTCGGCGGGGCCGGGAAGCGGGCACTCGCGCGCCGAGACGCCTCCGCAGCGGCCAACCTGCTTCTACGCGCGGGCGAGCTCCTGCCCGAGGGCGACGTCGAACGGATCGAGCTGATGGTTCCGGTCGGCCAGATGCTCGCGGAGGTGGGCGAGGTCGAGCGCGCCCGCTCGCTGTGCGAGCGCCGTGTCGGCGGAAGCTGCCGCGGCCGGCCACGAGGTGCTCTCCGCGCAAGCCGAGATCTGGGCTGCCTGGACACGCCTCATCCTCGAGCCCGAATCCGGCGGCGACGCACTGTTCGAGGTCGGCAACCGTCTCGAGCCGGTGTTGCAAGCCGCCGGAGACGACTCCGGTCTCGCGCGGGTGCACGACCTTCGCGCCTACGTGTTGGACGAGCGCAGGCGCTCGGAGGAGGTCGAGCAGGAGGCGGAGCTCGCAATCGCGCACGCGACCCGGGCCGGCAAGCAGGAGTACGTCGCGGAGCTGCACTGGTGGCTCTTCTGGCAGCTGCCGCAGGGACCACGGCCGGTCGAGGACGCAATCGCACGCTGTCATCAGCTCCGGCCGCACGTGGACGGCGACCTCGCCGCCGAGGCCACGTACTTCGAGTCGCTGGCCCACCTCGAGGCGATGCGCGGCCGTTTCGAGGAGGCGCGCGACCTGGTCGGGCGCGCACTGGAGAACCGGACGCAGCTCGGACTGGAACTGCTGTCGAGGAAGTACGCCCTCCCAGATCCTGGGGCTGATCGAGCTGATGGCCGGACGACCGCAGGCCGCAGAGGTGCCGCTTCGGCGCGCCAGCGAGGAGGCCGAGCAGACCGGCGACATCGTGCCGGCCGCGACCGCTGCAGCGCTCCTGATCGAGGCGCTGCTCGAGCAGGGTCGGCTGGACGACGCGGAGAAGCTGTTGCCGCGGGTGCGTGCGGGCGCCGTTGGAGACGCGGTCGTGGCGCACGTGCGCCGGCGGCGCTCGGAGGCGCTCGTTCTTGCTGCCCGTGAGGATCCGGCCGCAGCCGAGGAGCTCGCGCGCGAGGGTGTGGAGCTTGCTGCCGCGACCGACGACCTCAATCTCCAGGGCGTCGCGCTCCTCACGCTCGCCGAGGTCGCACGCGACGCGACCGCTGCGGAGGAGGCGGCCGAGCGCTTCGACCGCAAGGGCAACGTCGTCTCGGCAGCAGCGGCTCGGGCGATGCATGCCCGACTGACGGGGCTCACCTAGAGGCTGTGGACGCGCCGGGGCGGGCGGAGTACGGTCGCCGGTGCAACCGAAAGGAGGGCTGATGTCGCGAGACGACATCGAGCGCACCGTGCGCCGCTTCTACGACGAGGTGCTCGGACAGGGCAAGGTCGAGCTGATCGACCAGTTCACCACCCCCGACTTCGTCGAGCACGAGGAGTTCCCGGGCATCCCGCCGACACGCGAGGGCGTCAAGCAGTTCGTCCAGCAGTGGCGGTCGGCGTTTCCGGACGCGCGCGCCGTGATCGACCTGCTGGTGATCGAGGGGAACGACGCGGCGATCTACGGGACCTGGAGCGGCACGCACGAAGCCGACTTCATGGGCATGCCCGCGACCGGCAAGCGGTTCTCGATCGCTGGAGCCGATTTCGTCCGCTTCTCGGACGACGGGCTCGTCACCGACCACTGGGGCACCACCGACACGGCGGCGATGATGGAGCAGCTCGGCCTGGTGCCCGAGCCGGCCGCTAGCTCGACCGCTTAGCGAGCGGCAAGCTCGACGGCAACCTCAGCGGCAAGGCGGGCGTTCGCCAGGATCAGCTCCCGGTTGACGGCGAGCGTCCGCCCGCCGCTTTGCTCGTGCAGTCGCGCGAGCACCCACGGCGTCACCGCCGCCCGGCGCACGCCCTGCGCGTGGGCCTCGGCGACGGTCTCCTCGATCAGCGCGTCCGCGTCGAGGCTCGTGGGCGGCGGCTGTGCGAGCAGCACGCCGCGGCCGCCGAGCGACCAGTGGGCGCGGGCGAGCGCGGCGGCCTCTGCGGCCGAGTCCACGTCGCGTCGCGAGCGGCGGGCCGCCCTCCGCCGAGTAGAACCGCGGCAGTGTGTCCGTTCGCCAGCCGGCGACCGGGATGCCGAGCGTCTCGAGCGCCTCCACCGTCGCCTCGACGTCGAGCAGCGACTTGACGCCCGAGCAGACGACGAGTGCGGCAGTGCGCGCGAGCTCGCCCAGGTCGGCGGACACGTCGGGCGGCGCCGGGAAGCCGCGGTGCACGCCCCCGATGCCGCCGGTCGCCAGGACGACGATCCCGGCCGCCGCGGCAGGCTGCGAGCGTGCCGCCGACGGTGGTCGCGCCGACGACGCCCGCCGTCAGGCACGCCGCCAGCTCGGCCGGCCCTGCCTTGCGGGCGCTCGGCGTCGAAACGGGCGAGCTCGTCGCGGCGACAGGCCGACCCTGCAGCTTCCCGTCGAGGACGCCGATCGTGGCCGGCACCGCTCCGCCGGCGCGCACGGCTACCTCGCTCTCGCTGTCCGACCTCCAGCCCCTCGCCGGGCGGGAAGCCATGGGCGACGAGCGTCGTCTCGAGCGCGACGACCGGCCGCCCGGCGTGCGAGCGCTTCCTGAACCTCCGCTGCGAGGACGAGCATCGCGGCCTTCTAACAGCTACGCGGCCGGGCCGGGCATCGAGCCGAGCCGGGCGATGCAGCGGGCGGCAGCCTCGCGCGCCAGCTCCGGGCCGCCGACCAGGAAGCCGGCGGCGAGCGCGTCCCCGGCCCCGGTCGTGTCGACCACCTCCCCGGCGGCGGCTGCGAAGGACTGCGCGCCGCTCGCGGGTGCGGACGACGAACCCGTCCGGGCCGCGCTTCAGCACGACCACGGGCGCGTCGGCAGGCGCGCCGAGCGCCCGCTCCTCCTCCTCGTTGGCGAAGACGACGTGCGGCTCGAGCTGCGCGAGCCGCTCGCGCAGCGGCTCGGCGCCGAACGCCTCGATCGCGGCCGCCGAGGACAGGTCGATGCTGATGCGCGCGCCCACGGCGCTCGCGGCTCCGACGGCTCGTGCGGCCGCAGCGTCGATCGGCGCGCGGTAGAGGCTGTAGCCGGAGACGTGCAGCGCGGTACAGCCCCTGAACCAGGCGACCTCGACCTCCTCGGCGCGCAGCGTCGGCGCGACCCCGCGGTCGGAGATCATGGTGCGCGCCCCGTCCGGCGCGACGAGCGAGACGACGACACCGTTGCGGCCGGCGGCGACGGGACCTACGACCTCGACTCCCCGCCCTTCGAGCTCGCGCGTGACGAGCTCTCCTGCGGTGTCGGCGCCCCGCTTGCCCACGAAGCGAGCCGAGGCTCCGAGCGACGCCGCCCACGCCGCAACGTTCGCGGCCTGGCCGCCCGCACCGACCGACGTGCAGGCGGTGCGCTCGTAGCCGGTCGCGGACGCTCCGTCGTCAGGCTGGACGACGACGTCCAGGAGCAGGTCTCCGAGCGTGCAGATGAGCATGCGAAGATGCTCTCATGGAGCCGGACCGGAGCACTGAGCGACTCCGGTCGTTCCTGCTCGGAGGGCTCCTCGGAGCCTCCGCGGTGATCGCCACGGCGCGACGGCGCCGCCGGCGACGAGGCGCTCTGCCCCCTGCGGGGCTGGCGGCGTTCGAGGACGCGCCGTGCTACCGCGAGCTCGCCGACGCAGAGCGCGTCGCGCTCCCGCGAGAGCTGATCGGCCGCCTTCCGCACGGTCACGAAGTTGAGGTCGGCATCGCCGAGGAAGAGCGACTTGCCGGTGATCATCACGCTGGAGGAGAGGTCGAGGAAGCGCTCGGGCGTCTCCACGGGCTGTTCGCGTGCGCACGACGAGGAAGGGCCCGAACGTCCGCGTCTCGAAGGCGCCGGGCGGCCTGGGCACGCGCCGCTCGATCGTCTGGGCCGGGGCGAAGTTGTTCGTGTCGCTGGCGTCGAGCACCCAGACGCCTCGCCCAAGCGGGGCGGCCTCCTGCAGCGTCTTCAGCGCGAGCGCCGAGTCCGCCCGTGGCACGACGAGCCGTGACGCAGTCCGGTCCCGCTCCCACGCGCCGAGGAAGAGCGGGTCGAAGCCGAGCAGCACGTCGTCCGGCCGGCCGGTCTCCGCCAGCCACGCCGACGCCTCGGCGCGCGCGGCAGCCCGCGGCGCCGGGCTCGCCCTCGAAAAGCAGCGGCGTGCGGCCGTGGGCCCAGATGAGCTCGGCCGCCACCAGCCCCACGAGGAGCACGGGCGCAATGGCCGGCGACCGCGCACCGACTCTGAGCATGCCGACCGCAACCAGGAGCGCGAGGAAAGGGAAGGCGAAGATCAGGTGCCTCGACTCGGGTGCTGCCGCGGAGCCGAGACGCGCGGCGAAGAGAGCGAGGGCCGGGGTGCCGAAGACCGCGCAGACGAGCAGTGCGGAGTCGCGCCGCGTCCGCCAGAGCGCGACCAGGCCGAGGAGCGCGAGCACGAGCACGGCGGCGAGCAGGAGACGCCAGCCCGCCGTGAAGTCTCCAGCGGCGTGAGCCAGGTACGTGAGGATGTCCACCGGGCCGTCGAGCTTGCGGCTGCCGCCGCCGACGCCGACCTCGAAGCGCCGCGCGAGGACGAGGTCGCTGTACCAGAAGGGGAGCCCGAGGACGCCGACGACCGCGAAGGCCGGAACGGCCTCGCGCAGGCGCGCGCGCACCAGCAGTACGTAGAGGCCCTGTGAGGCGACCACGAGTGCCCCGTAGGGGTGCGCGGAGACCATCACGAGCGTCGCCGCGCACCAGAGTCCCCAGCGACGCAGGCCGCCCTTGTCGGCGGCGCCGAGCAGCGCGAGATAGGAGAGCAGGCTCGTCGCCAGGAAGAGGCTGTACATGCGCGCGTAGACGCCGTGGAAGAGGAGCATCCAGCTGGCGCTCACGATCGCGGCCGCGACCAGCCCGGCCGCGCGCCCGGCCAGCCTGCTGCCGAGCAGGGCCACCAGCGGCACGCTGGCGACGGCGAACAGAGCCGACGCCAGCCTCAGCTCGGAGAGGCCGCCGCCGAGCCCGCCCACTGCCCAGGCGATCAGGAAGTGGAGCGGAGCCCCGCCGCGCTCGCCGGCGACGGTGGCGATGACGCCGGACAGCGAGTCGTCGCCGACGAAGAGCGCGAGCGTCTCGTCCTCGTGCGGCGGCCAGGCCGTGAGGCGAGCGAGCAGGAACGTCGCCACCGCCGCCGCGCAGACGGCCACGCCAAGCCAAAAGGCGCGGGCGGACAGATGGAGCGCACGGGTTTGCGCGACAGGCACCCCGCTATTGTGTGATCGATGCCCATCTACGAGTACAAGTGCCCTGAGGGCCACGTTTTCGAGCTGTTTCAGCGCATGAGCGACGCGCAGCCGGAGACCTGCCAGGTCTGCGGACGCGGCCCGCTCGAGCGGGTCCTCTATCCCGTCGCCGTGCACTTCAAGGGCTCAGGTTTCTACAGCACCGACTACGGCCGCTCGAAGCGGCGTGACGGTGCGGGCAAGGACGGCGACGGCCCCGCGTCGGGCGACTCCAAGCCCAAGGAAGAGAAGAAGACAGAGACGCCGAAGCCCTAGCTCGTCAGGAGCGTGCGGCCGGTGCGGCAGCCGGCGGCGTACGGGCTCCCGGGCGGCGGCGGTTGCGGCGCCGACAGCCCCTCGAACATCCGGATGACCTCGCGCAGGTCGTCCCCCTCCGGGATCAGCGAGCCCGTGCTCGAGGGCGAGCCGCCGAGCCGGCAGTGCAGCGTCCGCCCGTCGCCGGCGCGGAACCGTCGCCAGCCGAGCGCCAGGAACTCGCCCGTCGACAGGTCGGTGGCCAGCGGCTGCGTGAGGTCGTCGCCCATCCACGGCATGCGGATGAGCGTCCCCGGGCTCGTCATCTTGCTCGTCAGTGCCTGCATCACCTGCTGCTGGCGGGCCGCGCGGGTGATGTCGCTCTCGGAGGGATCGAGCAGGTTGCTGCGCACGCGCGAGTAGATACGCGCGCGGCGGCCGTTCATGTGCTGCTCACCCTTGCGGAAGCGCCAGCCCGGCCAGTCGGCGCACTCCGCGTTCGTCTTCAACGGGCAGTCGAACTTCGAGAGGATCGGCTTCGGCACGTTGATGTCGACGCCGCCGACGGCGTCGATGAGCACCTTGAAGCGGGCCAGGTCGACGATCGCGACGTGGTTGACCGGCAGCCCGAGGTTGCGGACCGTGCGGATCGCGAGCGGGGCGCCGCCGATCTGGTACGCCACGTTCACCTTGTCGAAGCCGTAGCCCGGGATCTCGACCCGGAGGTCGCGCGGGATCGACAGGTACGCGAGCCGGTTGTGATCGGGATCGCTGCGCACCAGCATGATCGAGTCGGTGTGCCGGAGCCCCCTGCGGGAGGCGATCGGGGCCGAGTCGGTGCCGAGCAGCAGGACGTGGGTCGCGTTCGTCAACGCCGAGCCGCCGGACGGCGTGAGCGCGTTGCGAGCCGGCGCTCCGAGTCGTCCATTCGCCGTCTCGACCCCGCTCCGCACGGCGAGGTACGAGGCGACTGCCCAGGCAACCATCAGGCCGACGAGCAGCACGACGCCGAGCAGGATCCAGCGGCGCAGGTGTCGGCGGCGACGGCGCGGCCGAGCCGGACCGGGCCCGGCGTACTGGCGCGGGCGAGCGCCGTTGCGCTCGGCCGTCCGGCGCTCCGGCTCGGGCTGCGTCGGGCACTCTGCCCTTGACGCGCCCGCCGCGATACACGCGGTACGGCTTGTCCTTGAGCGACATCCGGCGGGTTATCGTAGCCACGCCCGTGGGACGCTCCCCCTCAGCCGAGCCGGCACGGCCGGCCTGGCCCGCGTGAGGGTCGCGTGAGCGCGCCGGCCGTCGTCGGCGTCGACGTCGGCGGGACGAAGATCGCGGCAGCCCTCGTCGACGAGAGCGGCGCGCTGCTCGCTCAGGTCGAGCGACCGACTCCTGTCGAGTCTCAGGAGGCACTCATCGCGGGCCTCGAGGAGGTCGTCGGCTCGCTGATCCAGGGGCGGACGGGTGGAGGCGATCGGGCTCGGAGTTCCGTCGCGGGTCGATCAGGTCGCCAGGAGGGTCGTCGCGTCCGTGCACGTCCCGCTCGAGGGCATCGACCTGGCGGGGGCAATGAGCGGTCACTTCGGCGTGCCGGTCGTGGTCGACAACGACGCCAACTGCCGCCGCCTACGCCGAGTGGCGACTCGGAGCCGGCCGCGGAACCAGTCACATGATCATGCTCACGCTCGGAACGGGTGTCGGCGGCGGGCTCGTACTCGGCGGCGAGCTGTACCGCGGCGCGCTCGGCGTCGGCGCCGAGCTCGGTCACATGGTCGTCGACGTCGACGGCCCGCCGTGCGGTGGCACCTGCCCCGGGCGCGGCCACTTCGAGACGCTCGTCTCGGGCCGGGCTGCCGATGCGCGGGCGCGGTCGATCGGGCTCGAGGACGGCCGCGCCCTCGTGGCCGCCGCACGCGCCGGCGAGCCGGCCGCGCAGCGGGAGCTCGACGGGATCGGCCGGCTGCTCGGGGCAGGCATCGCGGGACTCGTCAACGTCTTCAACCCCGAGCTGGTCGTCGTCGGCGGGGGCTTCGGCAGCGCCGGCGAGCAGCTGCTCGGGCCGGCGCGTACGGTCGTCTCGGAGGAGGCGCTCCCGCCTGCGTCGGTCCGGATCGAGCAGGCCGAGCTCGGACCCGAGGCGGGCGTGGTCGGCGCCGGCCTGCTCGCGTTCGCCGCGGCCGCGCGCTCGTGACGCTCGCGGTCTGCGCCACCCCCATCGGCAATCTCGACGACGTCACGCTGCGCGTCCTCCAGGAGCTCCGCGAGGCCGACGTCGTCCTCTGCGAGGACACGCGCCACACGCGCCGGCTGCTCGAACGGCATGGCATCCGTGCGCAGGCGCTCGTCAGCTACCACCGCCACAACGAGGCGGCGCGGACGCCGGAGGTGCTGGACCGGCTGCGCCGCGGCGAGCGGGTCGCGCTCGTCTCCGACGCAGGCCTGCCGGGGATCAACGACCCCGGCGCGCGTCTCGTGTCCGCAGCACGCGAGGCGGGGCACGATGTCACCGTCCTGCCGGGGTCCGACGGCGGTCGAGACGGCGGTGGTCGCGAGCGGGTTCGCCGCCGAGCGGTATCAGTTCGTCGGCTATCTGCCCCGGGGCGAGCGGGCACTGGCCGCCTTCTGGGCAGAGCTGCGGAGCTGGCCGTTCGTCGTCGTCGCGTTCGAGTCGCCGCGCAGGCTGCCGGCCGCGCTCGCGGCGCTCGCCCGGGAGGCACCGGACCGGAGCGTCGCCGTCTGCCGAGAGCTGACGAAGCTCTACGAGGAGGTCGTCAGCGGCCCAGCTGCGGAGGTCGCCGCCCGCTTCGCCGAGCCGCCCGAAGGGCGAGGTCGTGATCGTGGTGGGGCCCTCCACGAGCAAGCTCGAGCCGGCAGCCGAGGCGGTGGACGCCGTGCGTGAGCTCGTCGCCGCCGGCGTCCCTCGCCGGGGTGCCAGCGAGGTGGTCGCGCGCCTGACCGGCGTCGCCGCCCGCGCCCTTTACAAGCGGTCGCTGTAGCCTGTTTTGACAACGTCCTCTCGCGCTGCTACGGTCGCGCTGTTCTCCGAACAGACAACGGGAGGTGATCGATGAGCCGATTCCTGGTTGCGGCGACGCTCTGGTTGCTGCTCGCGCCGACCGCTTCCGCGTGGAACTGGCCGGTCCAGGGGGACGTCCTCCGCGGCTTCAACGTTCACAGCAGTCCGTACACAGCCGGTCAGCACCGGGGCATCGATCTGGCCGCTGCGCCCGGCGAGCCTGTCCACGCCCCGGCCGCCGGCTCCGTGACCTTCGCCGGCACGGTGCCCCACGGAGGGAGGACGCTGGCGATCCGCACCACCGACGGCCACACCGTGACGCTCCAGCATCTCGGGGCCTTCGAGGTGGCGCGCGGGGCGCTTGTCGCCGAGGGCGACGTGATCGCCGCAGCGGGCAGCAGCGGCGATGCAGAGCACGCGGTGCCGTCTCTCCACCTCGGCATCAGGCGGACCGCCGACGAACATGGATACGTCGACCCGCTCGAGCTGCTCCCCGCCCGGGCACCGCTGCCCGTCTCGGGCGGCGCAGCGGCCGAGCCGCCTCCGTCGCCCGTCGCCGCACCGGCGAGCGCTCCGCAGACGGCGCCCGCACCGCCGCCGGCCGCTCCGGAGCCTCCCGCGGCAGTCGTCGCGGATGCGCCGGCGGAACCGGCGCCGGCGGAGTCGTCCCCGACCGCCGAGCCGGCCGGCGCTCCTGCCGTGCCTGTGGCGGTCCCGGCGGCGGTCGCCCCGACGAGGACGGAGCCCGTCCGGCCTCGCTCTGCGGAGCTCGAGCCCACAGACGGCGCCGGGCGCCGACGCGCGGCCAAGGCCACCGTGGCTGCCGCGCCGGAGCCGGCCGTTCGCACTCCGCGACGGTTTCGCACGCCGGCTCCGCGCTCCGGCGGGGCACGCACGGTGCCTCCGGAGTCGCGTTCGGACGACCGCCGCGTCCGGCGTCCTGCGCCGCACGTGACGGCGACGGGCGTGCAGGAGGCGGGGCCGATCCGCGCTCCGCAGGCTGTCGACCGTTCCGGCGAGACGTCGAGGTCGTCCAGCGGCCGGAGCCCGGCGGGGCTGCTGGTGCTGCTTGGGTGCGCGGGAGTGGTGCTCGCCGCCGCCGCGTGGCGTGTGCTGCGGCGACCGGCCCCGTCACTCGAGAGCCGGAGGGTGGTGCGAGTCCCGAAGCAGGTGTGTCCGCTCGGACGACGGGAGACCGGCCGGCAGTGGTGTACCCACCCGGCCGGCGAGAGCCGGACGAGCCAGGGGCGAACTGGTGCCCGCTGCACGTGCAGCGCGGTGCGGGTAGCCCCCTGGAGATCCCGCTCGCGGCCCCTGCCGCGGCGTCGAGCGACCGTGCTCACGTGAGCGCTGCCCGGGGCCGTCGCCTTCGGGCGGCGGCCCCGGGCGCTCGTAAGATGACGCTCCCACAACGGCCGGAGGGACGAGTTGGCAGACCGCATACTCGTCGCGGTCGCCTGGCCGTACGCCAGCGGGCCGCGGCACATCGGCCACGTCGCCGGCTTCGGCGTGCCCTCGGACATCTTCGCCCGCTACCACCGCCTCCGCGGCAGCGACGTGCTGATGGTGAGCGGCACCGACGAGCACGGGACGCCGGTGATGGTCGCCGCGGAGCAGGAGGGGAAGAGCTATCGCGAGCTCGCGGACTTCTACAACGAGCCGATCCGCAACGACCTGCGGGATCTCGGCATCTCGTACGACCTCTTCACGCGGACGACGACCCTCAACCACGCCCGCGTCACGCGGGACGTCTTCCGCACGCTGTGGGAGCACGGCTACCTGGTCGAGCAGACCTCGCTCGGCGCCTTCTCGGCGACGACCGGGCACACGCTGCCCGACCGGTACGTGGAGGGAACGTGTCCGATCTGCGGCTACGAGGGCGCCAGGGGAGACCAGTGCGACAACTGCGGCAACCTCCTGGACGCGGTCGACCTGATCGAGCCGCGGAGCCGAATCGACGGAGAGCCGCCCGTCTTTCGGGAGACGAAGCACCTCTTCCTCGATCTGCCCCAGTTCGCCGATCGGCTGCGGGAGTGGATCGCGCGCCAGACGCACTGGCGGTCGAACGTCCTGAACTTCTCGCTGCGCTACGTCGACGAGCTCAAGCCGCGCGCGGTCACGCGCGACCTCGACTGGGGCATTCGCATCCCGGTGCCCGGCTACGAGGAGTTGGAGACGAAGCGCATCTACGTCTGGATCGACGCCGTCGTCGGCTATCTCTCTGCGGCCGTCGAGTGGGCGGCCAACCGGGGAACGCCGGACGCCTGGCGCGACTGGTGGCAGAACCCCGAGGCGCGCCACTACTACTTCATGGGCAAGGACAACATCGTCTTCCACACCGTCATCTGGCCGAGCGAGCTGCTCGGCTACGACACGGGCGGCGAGCTCGGGGCGGGGCGCGCGCTGGAACTGCCCCACGACGTCGTGTCGACCGAGTACCTGACGATGCAGGGCAGGAAGACGAGCGCCAGTCGCGGCGTGGGCATTCTCATCCGCGATTTCCTCGACCGCTACGACCCGGACCCGCTGCGCTACTTCCTCGCGATCGCGGGGCCCGAGACCCAGGACACCGACTTCACCTGGAGTGAGTTCGTGCGTCGCAACAACGACGAGCTCGTCGCCAAGTGGGGCAACCTCGTCAACCGGACGCTCACGAACGCGTTCCGGAACTTCGGCGAAGTCCCCGCGCCCGGTGCGCTGACCGCCGAGGACGAGGCCGTGCTCGGTGAGGTCGAGGCCGGCTTCGGCACCGTCGGCGGCCTCATCGAGCAGGCGCGCTTCAAGGCTGCGATCACGGAGGCGATGCGGCTCGCGGGGGTCGTCAACGCCTACACGAGCGACCAGGCCCCGTGGGCGCTGATGAAGACCGACCGCGAGCGTGCAGCCACCGTGCTCAACGTGTCGCTGCGTGCGGTGGACAACCTCAAGGTGATCTTCACGCCCTTCCTGCCGTTCAGCTCGCAGGTCGTCCACGAGCTGCTGGGCTACGAGGGCTATATCGCCGGTCCGCTGGAGGTCCACGAGGTGGTCGAGGAGGGCGGCGAGCAGCACCACGTGCTGACGGGTGACTACGCGAGCTGGGTCGGCAGCTGGGAGCCGACGGCCCTGTCGGCCGGGCAGCGGCTTCGGGAGCCACGGCCGCTGTTCCGCAAGCTCGACCTCGAGACCGTCCTCCGCGACGAGCTCGGCGAGGACGAGTCGCCCGCGTGATCGACTCGCACGCGCACCTCGACGCGTGCGACGGAGAGCCGCAGGAGGTCATGCGCCGCGCCGCCGAGGCCGGCGTCGCTGCCGTCGTCTCGATCGGGGCGGGCATCGACTCGTGCCGGCGCACGGCCGCGATCGCGCGGGACACGCCGGCCGTCCATGTTGCGCTCGGCATCGACCCGCACTCGGCAGGCTCCGAGCACACGCGCGTCGATGAGCTGCGAGAGCTGCTCGAGGGCTCCCCGGCGGTCGCGGTCGGGGAGACGGGGCTCGACTACCACTACGGGCAGGAGACGGTCGAGGAGCAGCGGTTGGCCTTCGCGCGGCAGCTCGAGCTCGCCGAGGCGCTCGGCCTGCCGGTGGTGATCCACTGCCGCGCGGCGGCAGCCGAGGTCGCGTCGACGCTGGCGGCATTTGGCGGCGCCGTGGTGCTCCATTGCTTCTCGGAGCCCGACCTGCTCGCGCCCGCGCTCGAGCGCGGCTACTACGTCTCGTTCGCCGGCAACGTCACGTATCCGAGCGCCGGCGAGCTGCGGGCGGCGGCCCGCTCCGTGCCGGCCGACCGTCTGCTCGTGGAGACGGACAGCCCCTTCCTCTCGCCGCAGCCGCGCCGCGGCCGGCGCAACGAGCCCGCGAACCTGGTTCACACGGTCGCCGTGCTCGCCCAGGCGCGCGGCGAGGATGCGGACGAGCTGGCGGCGCGCACCGCCGCGAACGCGCGCGCGGCCTTCGGGCTGCCATGAAGGGCGTTCACCACGCCCGCCGGGAGCTCGGCCAGCACTTCCTCGTCGACGAGAACATCCTGGGTGTCATCGGCCGCCTGGCGGAGCTGGCGCCGGAGGACGTCGTCCTCGAGGTCGGGCCCGGGACGGGCGTGCTGACGGCCTACCTCGCCGATCGCGTCCGGCTCGTGCACGCGATCGAGCTCGATCGCTCGCTGGCGCCGGGGCTCGAGACACGCTTCGGCTCGACCGGCAACGTTCGCCTTCGCTTCGAGGACGCGGTGCGCTCCGACCTCGGCGCGCTGGATCCGGCCCCCACGAAATTCGTCGCCAACCTGCCCTACAACGTCGCCACGCCCCTCGTCGTCGAGAGCGTCGAGCGCCTGCCGACCGTGGCGCTGTGGTGCGTGATGGTGCAGTTGGAGGTCGCGGAGCGCTTCTTCGCCTCCCCCGGCACGAAGGCGTACGGCGCGGTCTCGGTGCTGCTCAACCTGGCCGCCGAGCGGACGGGTTTCCACTCGGTGGCCCGGACAGTCTTCCGCCCGCGCCCCAACGTCGACTCCGCGCTCGTCGCGTTCCGACGCCGGCCCCTGCCCGACGACTGGCAGGAGCTGAAACGGCTGGTCGAAGCCGCGTTCGCACACCGGCGCAAGACGCTGCCAAATTCGCTTGCGCTGACGGGCCTGGCCTCGCGTGAGGGCGCGGCCGCCGCGCTCGCGAGCCTCGGCCACGACCCGGCGACGCGGGCCGAGGCGCTCGCGCCGCAGGACTTCCCGAGGCTCCGGGACGCACTCGCGGCCGGCGCCTAGGCCCGGCCGGGTCTCCCAGCCACCCCCACGGACATGCCCCGTGCGGACATGTCCGGCATGGTCGTGCCCGGCGGCACGCCCCGCCCTCCCAAGGGGAATCGTCCTCCACCACCCGCCCGTCCTCGACGGTACCGCCGGACAGCGCGCATGTCTGTCACGAATGTGGGGAGGGTCTGGCCGGTTCGTCCACCGCGAACGGGCAGGGGCCGGACGGGCACTACAGTCGCCCGATGGCTGACGTGCCACTGCGCGCGCCGGCGACGGCGAAGCTCAACCTCGCGCTCGTCGTCGGCGCCCGCATGCCCGACGGCATGCACCCCGTCGCGACCGTCATGCAGCGGTTGGCGCTGGCCGACCGGGTCGCGCTTCGGCCCGCGGCCGAGCTCGCCGTCCGCGGCTACCTGTCCGACACGATCGTGCGCCGTGCGCTGACCGAACTCGCTCGGCGCGCCGGGTGCGAGCCTGCCTGGGAGGTCGAGCTCACGAAGCGCATCCCGGTCGCCGCGGGCCTCGGCGGCGGCAGCTCGGACGCCGCGACCGCCCTTCGCCTTGCGAACGCAACGCTGCGCGACCCGCTGCCCGATGAAGAGCTCCACGAGCTGGCGGCGGCGATCGGCGCCGACGTGCCCTTCTTCCTCACCTCGGGTCCCCAGCTCGGACGGGGGACCGGCACCGAGCTGACGCCCGTGCGGCTGCCCGCCGACTACTGGGTGGTCCTGCTCCTGGCCCACGGCGCCCGCAAGCAGTCGACGGCGGCGGTGTACGACGCATTCGACGCAACCGACCGCGCCGACGGCTTCGACGAACGGGCGGCCAGGCTGCACGCGCAGCTCGACGGCATCGAGCGTGCGCAGGACCTCGCCGGGCTGCCCGCAAACGACCTGGTGTCGTCGCCGCACGCCGAGCGCCTTCGAGCCCTCGGCGCCTTCCGCGCCGACGTCACGGGAGCAGGGCCAACCGTCTACGGGCTCTTCCACGCGCGCGAGGCGGCGACTGCCGCGCAGGCGGCGATCCGGGGCCTCGGACGCGTCTGGATGACGGTGCCTGCGTGGTACGGTTGATCCGTGGTCTACGGCGCGCCCGAGCTCGAGCGGCCGTCCACGCTCGACCACGACGCAGCCTCATCCGGCGGCTGGCTCCGCGAGAATCGCGTCAAGGTCGCGATCTGGATCGCGGTCATCGAGGGGATCCTGATCGTGGTCGGCACCGTGCCTCGCGTGCCCGCGATCGCGCTCGCCCTCCTCGTCGTCGCCGGCTACTTCGTCTTCGGGCGGCGGCTCGCCAACCACACCGCCCGGCAGCTCGCCTGGATCGCCGGCGCCTCGCAGGCGTTCGTCGCGCTCGTGCCGGCGCTGGCGCTCGTCGTCGGAACGCTCGCGCTCATCGCGGTCGCGTTCATCGCCGTGGTGGCGCTCGTCCTCATCTTCGCCGATCGCCGGTGAGCGAGGCTCCGTGGCAGACTGGGCCGGCGGTGGGGCGTAGCCAAGTGGTAAGGCAGCGGGTTTTGGTCCCGCGATCCCAGGTTCGAATCCTGGCGCCCCAGCCATCCCACTGACACACACATGAGCGATCTCGCCGCCGTCGTCCTCGCCGCCGGACTGGGTACACGCTTGCGTTCGGCGACCCCCAAGCATCTTCACCCGCTGCTCGGCCGCCGCATGGTCGACTGGGTGCTCGACGCGGTCCGCCCGCTCGGGGCCGACCCGCTCGTGGTCGTGGTCTCCGAGGAGACCGCCGCGGCGTTCGACGGCGAGACGACCGCGCTCCAGCCCTCACCGCGCGGCACGGGCGACGCGGCCGCCTCTGCGCGCGAGGCGCTGCGCGGGCTTCGAGGGCGACGTCCTGATCGCGCCGGGAGATACGCCGCTCGTCTCGACCGAGCTGCTCTCGGGCTCTCGTCGAGACGCACCGGCGCGAGCGGCCGGCGGTGACCGTGCTTGCCTACGAACCGCCGGGCAGCCCGCCGTACGGCCGCATCGTGCGCAACGGCGGAGGCGAGCTCGAGGCGATCGTCGAGGCCGGTGACGCCTCTGCCGACGAGCTGGCGATCCGCGAGATGAACGCCTCGCTGTACGTCTTCAACGCACAGGACCTCTGGTGGGCGCTCGAGCAGCTCGACTCCGAGAACGCGCAGGGCGAGCTCTACCTGACGGACACGGTCGCTCATCTGGTCGGGGCGGGCCGCTCGGCGCGCGTGCACCGCACCGACGATCCCCGCTCGCCCGACGGCGTCAACACCCGGGCGGAGCTGGCAGCCGCCGCCGCGACGCTCCGTGATCGCGTGAACGCGGCGCACATGGCCGCGGGCGTGGGCATCCTCGACCCGCAGGGCACGTGGATCGAGCCGTCGGTCACCCTCGAGCCGGACTGCGTGATCCACCCGTTCACTGTCCTTCGGGGCTCGACACACGTCGGTGAGGGCGCGGAAGTCGGGCCTCACGTGGTGGCGATCGACGCAGTGATCGAGTCGGGCGCGCTCGTGGGACCGTTCTGTTACCTTCGCCCGGGCACGCGGCTCGGCGCGGGAGCGAAGGCCGGAACCTTCGTCGAGCTCAAGAACAGCACCATCGGCGAGCGCACCAGAGTCCCCCACCTGTCCTACATCGGAGACGCCGAGATCGGATCCGACACGAACATCGGCGCCGGAGGCATCACGGTGAACTTCCCACACCGCCCCGGCCGGTCGAAGGGGAGGACGCGGATCGGCTCCAACGTCAGGACCGGCGTCCAGAATGCGTTCGTGGCCCCGGTCGAGATCGGCGACGACGCCTGGATCGCGGCAGGCTCGGTGGTGACGGAGGATGTGCCCCCGGGCTCGCTTGCCGGCTTCCCACCCCGCCAGGTCACGAAAGAGGGCTATGTCTACGACCAGCGAGACGATTGAGCTGACGCGGCTTCCCGGGCTCGAGCCGGCGGACGCGGGGCTTCCGGTCAGCGCGGAGCTCGATCCCGCCCACTTCATCGAGCGTGGGCCTCAGCGTCGGCTCATGCTGCTCGCGGGGCGTTCGCACCCCGAGCTGGCGGCGAAGATCGGCGAGAACCTGGGGGTCGAGCTCGGGCACGTGACGCTAAAGACGTTCGCGAACGGCGAGACCTACTGCCGCTATGAAGAGTCGATTCGCGGCATGGACGTGTTCATCGTCCAGACCGGGTGCGAGCCGGTCGACCGCAACGTGATGGAGCTGCTGCTGATGATCCAGGCGGCGAAGCTGGCGTCGGCCAAGCGGATCACCGCCGTCATCCCCTGGTTCCCGTACTCGCGCCAGGACCGCAAGGCCAGGCCGCGCGAGCCCATCTCGGCCCGCCTTGTCGCAGACATGCTCCAGCTCGCAGGGGCCGACCGCGTCCTGACCATGGACCTCCACGCGGGCCAGATCCAGGGGTTCTTCAACATCCCGGTCGACCACATGACCGCGCTGCCGCTCTTCGCGCAGCACTTCCACGACCTCGGGCTGACGGGCGAGGGTGTCGTGTCGGTGGCGCCGGATGCAGGCCGCGCGCGGCACGCGCTCAAGTTCGGCGAGATGATCGGCGCCGACTTCGCCGTCATGCACAAGACACGTCCGGCGCACGACCAGGTCGAGATGGTCGAGGTCACAGGTCGCGTGCGCGGCAAGATCGCAGTCGTCGGCGACGACGTGACCACGACGGGCGGGACGCAGATCGCGGGAGCGAAAGTCCTGCGTGAGCACGGCGCGACCGAGGTGTGGATGTTCGTCACCCACTGCCTCCTGACCGCCGACGTCCTCAAAGAGGTCGCCGAGAGCGACATCACCGGGCTCGTCGTCACCGACACCGTGCCGCTCGACGTCATCCGAAAGCCCGACAACGTGACGGTGCTGACCGTGTCCCGCCTGCTCGCCGAGACGATCATGAACGTCTTCTCCGACGAGTCCGTGTCGGCGATCTTCGGCGGCGAGAACCAGCTCTTCTAGAGGGAACGGCTCAGCCAGGCGGCTGAGTCGTTCTCTCTACCGCGTCGCCCTCGTCGTGCAGGTCAGCGACATGGTTCGCGGCTCGATTGCCGTCCAGGCCGGCGAGCTGCGGGCCGAGCGGCCCTTCGCCGTACGCGTGCGCTGAACCGGTCAGCAGCGCGGAACGGGCGCCCTGTGACCGGCGCTACACTCTCCCGCCGGTGGCCGAAGATCGGGTAGCCCTGACCGTGCTGGAGCGCGAGGAGCGTGGCTCCGCCGCGGTCCGGCGGCTGCGCAAGCAGGGATTCGTCCCCGGCGTGGTCTACGGGGGCGGCGTCGACCCGGTTGCGATCAGCATTGCGGAGCGCGACCTGCGCCAGGCGCTCACATCGCACCACGGACTCAACGCGATCCTGGACGTCCAGGTCGACGGCCAGGCGAAGCCCGTGATCCTCAAGGAGTACCAGCGCGACCCGCTGACGGGCCGCGTCGCGCACGTCGACCTCGTCGTCGTGCGCCTCGACCGCGCCATCCAGACGACGGTGAGCGTCGAGCTGATCGGCGAGTCGCCCGGCGTCAAAGAGGGTGGCGCGCTGCAGCAGGTGGCGCGCGAGCTCACCGTCGAGGCGCTTCCGCTCGAGGTGCCCGACCGCATCGAGGCGGACATCAGCGGCCTCGCCATCGGCGACTCCCTGCGCCTCTCGGAGATCCCGGAGATTCCGGGCGTGCGCTTCGTCGACGACCCCGATGAGACGATCCTGGCCACAGTCACCGTGCCCACCCGCGTCGAGGAGCCCGAGGAGGTTCTCGAGGAGGGCGAGGAGGGCGAGGAAGGCGTGGTTGCCGAGGAGGGCGCCGAGGGCGCTCCCGAGGCTGCGGCCGAGTCGGACGGCGAAGCCGCCGGCGAGCCGGACACCGCCGAAAGCTAGAGGCCGGTTGTGCGCCTGCTGCGGCGGCGGCGCGAGGACGCCCCCGCAGCGTCGTCCCTCGACCTGCTCGTGGTCGGGCTCGGCAACCCCGGTCGCGAATACGCACGCAACCGCCACAACGTCGGCCGCATGGTCGTCGAGGAGCTCGCCCGCCGGCACGACGGCTCCTTTCGGTCCAAGTTCAGCGGCAGGCTGGCGGACGTCCGCGTCGACGGGAGGCGGGTCGCGCTCCTGGCTCCGGAGACGTACATGAACGAGACGGGGCGCTCCGTCGGGCCGGCCGCGCAGTTCTACAAGGTGCCGATCGAGTCGGTGCTCGTCGTCCACGACGAGGGGGACTTCGACCTCGCCCGCCTGCAGGCTCGCCACGGCGGCGGCCTCGCCGGCCACAACGGCCTGCGCTCGGTGGCCACCCAGCTCGGCAGCCAGGAGTTCATGCGCCTCCGCATCGGCGTCGGCCGGCCGGGGCGCGGTGACCCCCGCACCCTCGCCGACTACGTGCTCTCGGACTTCGTCCCGGAGGACGACGCCGACGCGCTGGTCGCTCGTGCCGCCGACGCCGTCGAGACGATCGTTCGCGACGGACTCGAGACGGCGCAGCAGCGGTTCAACTGACGCGCGCGCGAAGCCGGTCCGCCCCCGCCGGCTTCCGGCACAGCTCGGTCACACACGCGTGCGCCGGCCGGCGATACGCTCGCAGCGGGGAGGAGGACACGGGTACCTGCGGCGCCTGTCCCGCGGGGACACGGCCGCCTGAGACGTGTCCGCCGGGTCCGTCCGCGAGACTGGTCGCGCAGTCGGTGTCGGGAGAGCGGAGCGGGGTACGATCGACCGGCCCGGCGGCGACGGCCGGGCCAGCGTCATGGACCTGACCGCACCTGCCACCGCATCGGCCGCAGAGCCTGCCGAGGGCACCGTCCTCGGCGCGCTGGCGGCCGAGCTCGCCGGCCACGAGCGGCTGACCACCCTCGCCGAGGCGCTGCCCGGAAGCCGCGCCCGGGTCTCCGAGCCCGCCTTGCCGCTCGTGGTGGCGGCGCTCCACCTGCGCCTGGGTCGCGGTCTGGTCGCGCTCTTCCCCGACGACGCCGACGCGCGTGATGCCGCCGACGCGGCGGCCTGGTATCTCGGCGCGGACGCGATCGGCCTGCTGCCGAGCCGCGGCGTCCGCTGGGGCTCGGGGCTCGAGCCGCCACCTCACCTCGTCGGCGAGCGGGCGCGGGCGCTCGCGATCCTCGAGCGCGGCGGGCTCGTCTGCGCCTCCGCGCTGGCACTCGCCGAGGGTGCGCCGCCCGCCGGCCGCACGGCCACGCCCGATCGAAGTCGAGGTCGGCACCGAGCCCGGCATCGACGCGCTCGCCGAGTCGCTCGCGCTCGCCGGGTACGAGCGTGTCGAGCGAGTCGAGGAGCGCGGCCACTTCGCCGTCCGCGGCGGCATCGTCGACGTCTTCCCGACGACCGGTCGCGACCCGCTGCGGATCGAGCTCTTCGGCGACGAGGTCGAGGCCGTGCGGGCGTTCTCACCGTTCACGCAGCGCACGCTGCACCCGGTCGAGCGCGCGGTCCTCTACCCCGCGGCCGAGCGCATCGCCGAGCTGGTCGAGGCGTCGCTTCCAGACGACGAGCAGGACGGCGGCGCGGCGGCGGCGCCCGACGACCTCGTGCCCGTGCTCAACCGGCCCCCGGACGTCGTCTGGCAGGCGGATGAAGTGCGCGCAGTCGTCGACGAGGAGCTCGGCGGCGAGCTCGACCTCGGCGACGCGGCCCGCTTCGACCCGCTCCCGCAGGGCCAGCCGCTCGCGTTCGAGGCGCAGCGCCCCGCGATCGCGGCGCGTGGGCTCGCCGAGGCCGAGCACGACCTGGCCGGCCTGGTGCGCGCCGGGCTGCGCGTCGTCGTCGCCTTCCCGCACCGCGGCGAGGCGATCCGCACGCAGTCGATGCTCCGCCGCGTCAAGGCCGAGCTCGTCGACGAGGGCCGGCGGCTCCCGTCCGAGCCCGGCCTGGCGTTCGTCGTCGCGCCGCTTCGCCGCGGCTTTGTCTGGCGCGAGCTCGGCCTCGCAGTCCTGCCCGACACGCAGGTCTTCCGCAAGCGCCCGCCGCGTGCCGACGCGCGCCTCGGCCGTGCGCTGCAGTCGTTCGCCGAGCTCCGCACCGGCGACCACGTCGTCCACGAGGACCACGGCGTCGGGAAGCTGCTCTCCTTCGAGACGAAGGAGGTCGCGAGCGTCACCCGCGACTACCTGCTGCTCGCCTTTCGCGGCGAGGACCGCCTCTACGTCCCGCACGAGCAGATCGGCAAGGTGTCGCGCTACATCGGCGCGGACGGTCACGCGCCCGCCCTCTCGAAGCTCGGCGGCAAGGCGTGGGATCTCGTCAAGAATCGCGCCCGCTCCGGCGTCCGCGAGCTCGCAGGCGAGCTGCTCAAGCTCTACGCCGAGCGGCAGGCCGCCCCCGGCGTCGCCTACGAGCTCGGCAACGAGTGGCTGGCACGCCTCGAGAGCGAGTTCCCCTACCGCGAGACCGAGGACCAGGACCGCGCGATCGAGGCGGTCAAGGAGGACCTCGAGGCGCCGCGGCCGATGGACCGGCTCATCTGCGGCGACGTCGGCTTCGGCAAGACCGAGGTCGCCGTCCGTGCCAGCTTCGCCGTTGCCGTCAACGGCCGCCAGACGCTCATGCTCGTGCCGACGACCGTGCTCGCGCAGCAGCACTGGAACACCTTCCGGGAGCGCTTCCGCGACTTCCCGCTCCGCGTCGAGATGGTCTCCCGCTTCCGCAGGCCGGCCGACGTGAAGGCGGTGCTGCGGGACTTCGCCGAGGGCAAGGTCGACGTCCTGATCGGGACCCACCGCGTCCTGTCCCGTGACGTCGTCGCCAAGAATCTCGGCCTCGTCATCGTCGACGAGGAGCAGCGCTTCGGCGTCGCGCAGAAGGAGCTGCTGCGCTCGCTCCGCCTCGAGCTCGACGTGCTCGCGCTCACGGCGACGCCGATCCCGCGCACGCTGCACATGTCACTGTCGGGGCTGCGCGACATCTCGATCATCGAGACGCCGCCCGAGGGTCGCCGTCCGATCCGCACCTACGTCGGCGAGTACGACGAGGATCTGATCCGAACGGCCCTCGAGCGCGAGCACGCCCGCGGCGGCCAGTGCTTCTACCTCCACAACCGGGTCGAGACCATCGACGATGCTGCCGCCAGGCTGCAGGAGCTCTGCCCCGCCCTCCGCTTCCTGGTGGCGCACGGGCAGATGGCGGAGCGCGATCTCGAGCAGCGCATGCTGTCGTTCCTGCGCGGCGACGCGGACGTGCTCGTCTCGACGACGATCATCGAGTCGGGGCTCGACATCCCTCAGGCCAACACACTCGTCGTCGAGCGCGCGGACACGCTCGGCCTCGCGCAGCTCTACCAGATCCGCGGCCGCGTCGGCCGTTCGGACGTGCCGGCTCACGCGTACCTTTTCTACCCGGACGCGCAGGAGCTCACGGTGGAGGCGCGCGCGCGGCTGGCGACACTCGCCGACCACACGGAGCTCGGCGCCGGCTTCGCCATCGCCATGCGCGACCTCGAGATCCGCGGCGCCGGCGATCTGCTTGGCGCCGAGCAGTCGGGGCACGTCGCCGCGGTGGGCTTCGAGCTCTACGTCGAGCTGCTCGCCGAAGCGGTCGCCGAGCTGTCCGGCCAGCGGCGTACGGCGCCGCGGCCGGTGCGCGTGGATGCCCGGATCGACGCCTACGTCCCCGCGGACTACATCGCCTCGGAGGCGCAGAAGATCGATCTGCACCGGCGGCTCGCCCTTTCCGAGAGCGAGGACGAGATCCGCGAGCTGCACGCTGCGCTCGAGGACCGCTACGGGCCGGTGCCGGGGCCGGTCGAGAACCTGTTCGCGATCCAGGATGCCAAGCTGAAGCTCGCGCGCATCGATGCGGACTACCTCGTCTACCGTGACGGCAAGCTCACGATCGGCCCGGTCGTACTCGGCTCGGGCGAGCTCCGCGACCTCCGGGCCGACGTCGACACCGCCGTCTACACGGTCGCTCGCCGTGAAGTTTCATTAAGGCAGGATGAATTCGCCCAGTCGCTGCGAATACTCGATGCTATGGTGCGCCTTCGCCGAGGGACGTAAAACCGGACCACGCGCCCGGGCGAACACACTGAAGGAATGAGACTCCGTTACTTCGCCATTCTCGCGCCGGTCGGCGCCCTTGCCTTCGCGGGCTGCGGCGGCGACTCCGGCGGCGTCCCCTCGAACGCGGTCGCTGTGATCGAGAGCTGCGACGCATCGGTGACGAAGAACGACTTCAACCAGGTGCTGAGCCAGGCGAAGACGAACTACGAGCGCAACAAGCGCAAGTTCCCCGGCGCCGGCACGCAGGAGTACCGCGCCGTCCAGGACCAGATCGTCAACTACCTGGTGCTGCGAGAGGGCTACATCTGCGAGGGCAAGGACATGGGCATCGAGGTCTCCGACGAGGAGATCGACAAGCGGCTCGACGAGCTCGTCCAGCAGTACTACAAGGGCGACAAGAAGAAGTTCGAGGACGCGCTGAAGGAGCAGGGCGTGTCCGAGCCGCAGCTGAGGTCCGAGCTGACGATGCAGATCTACCAGAAGAAGATCTTCGACGAGGTGTCCGGCAAGGTGAACGTCACCGACCAGGAGATCCGCGAGTACTACACCAAGAACAAGTCGCAGTACGAGACGCCGGCGACGCGCACCGTCCGCCACATTCTGGTCAAGAAGAAGGCGCTCGCCAGCACGATCGAGCAGCAGCTCCAAAACGGCGCGAGCTTCGAGACGCTGGTGAAGCGCTACTCCCAGGACCCGGGCTCGAAGAAGACCGGCGGCAAGCTGACCGACCTCGCCAAGGGCCAGACCGTGCCACCGTTCGACCGGGTCGCCTTCTCGATCAAGACGAACGACATCTCGTCGCCCGTGAAGACGCAGTTCGGCTTCCACATCATCCAGGCGCTGACGGCGGTGAAGCCCGCCGACACGAGCACGCTGGCCGAGGTGCGTGACCAGATCAAGGAGGTCGTCACGCAGACCAAGAAGACCGAGGCCGGGCAGAAGTGGGCCGAGGACTTCCGCAAGGACCTCCAGCGCACGGACGCGGTCTCGTACCAGACCGGCTACCAGCCGCCCAAGACCGACTCGACCACCACGTCGGCCGGTTAGTCCGTGCCCCCTGAGGCGAGCGGCCTCGGCGAGGCCCTGCTCGAGCTTCAGACGCTGACCGAGCGGCTCCGCCGCGACTGCCCGTGGGATCGCGAGCAGACCGAGCGCACGATCGTTCCGCACACGGTCGAGGAGGCGTACGAGGTCGCCGACGCCGCCCTCGGCGGTGACGACGCCAAGCTCGTCGACGAGCTCGGCGACCTGCTCTTCCAGACCTACTTCCTCGCGCTGCTGCTCGCCGAGCGCGGGGCCGGTGACCTGGAAGCGGTTGCGCGCGCGATCCACGCCAAGCTCGTCCGCCGGCATCCGCATGTGTTTGCCGACGGAGCGGCCGACAGTGCCGGCGAGGTTCGCCTGCGCTGGGAGCAGATCAAACGCGACCAGGAGGAGCGGGATGGCCTCTTCCACGACGTTCCGGAGTCGCTGCCGGCGCTCCTGCTGGCGCGGAAGGTGCAGCGCCGGGCCGCCGCCGTGGGCTACGACTGGCTGGACGCAGCCGGCCCGCTCGACAAGCTGCGCGAGGAGGTCGACGAGCTCGCGGCAGAGATCGCCCGCGCCGGTGAGCCGCGTCCCGAGCGTGAACCTGATGCACGGGTCGCCGAGGAGGTCGGCGACCTGCTGTTCACGGCCGTGAACCTCGCGCGCCGCCTCAACGTCGACCCGGAGCTCGCCCTACGGGCGTCCTCGGCGAAGTTCCAGGATCGCGTCGAGCGCGCAGCCGTGATCGCGCAGGGCGAGGGCGTTGCCTGGAGCGAGCTGGAGCTCGACGCGCAAGACTCCTACTACGAGCGAGCGAAGGAGCAGGAGTGACCGCCATCACCGACGTCAGCGCCCGTCAGATCCTCGACTCGCGCGGCAACCCAACGCTGGAGGCGGACGTGCGGCTGGCGTCCGGGGCGTGGGGACGCGCGGCCGTGCCGTCCGGCGCGTCGACCGGTGTGCACGAGGCGGTCGAGCTGCGGGACGGCGGCAGCGACTACGGCGGCAAGGGGGTCCTGCGCGCGGTCGGCAACGTCGGCGGTGAGATCGCGGCCGCCCTGCGCGGGCTCGACGCCGAGGATCAGGCGGCGCTCGACCGCAGGCTGATCGAGCTCGACGGCACCCCGAACAAGGGCAGGCTCGGCGCGAACGCGATCCTGGGCGTCTCGCTCGCCGCCGCCAAGGCCGTGGCCGCCGAACGTGACCAGCCGCTGTGGCGCTCGCTGGGCGGCGAGGCAGCGCGCACGCTGCCCGTGCCGATGCTGAACGTCATCAACGGCGGCGCGCATGCGCAGAACTCGATCGATCTGCAGGAATTCATGGTCGTCCCGGCCGGCGCCGCGAGCTTCGGTGAAGCACTGCGGATGGGCGCGGAGACGTTCCACGCGCTCAAAGCCGTGCTGTCCGAGCGCGGGCTTGCCACCGCGGTCGGCGACGAGGGCGGCTTTGCGCCCGACCTGGCGTCGAGCGAGGAGGCCATCGACGCGATCCTCGAGGCGGCAGACCGGGCCGGCCACCGCGAGCAGGTGGCGATCGCGCTCGACCCCGCGACGACCGAGCTGTTCGACGAGGGCCGCTACCGCTTCGAGGGGCGCGACCTCGACGGGGCCGGCGTCGTGGGTTTCTGGCGCGATCTCGCGGCCCGCTATCCGATCGTGTCGATCGAGGACGGGCTGGCAGAGGACGACTGGGAGTCCTGGCGCGCGCTGACCGAGGAGCTCGGCGAGCGCGTCCAGCTCGTCGGCGACGACCTCTTCGTCACGAGCCCGGAGCGCCTGCGCCGCGGCATCGACGAGGCAGTCGGCAACGCGATCCTGGTCAAGGTCAACCAGATCGGAACCCTGACGGAGACGCTCGAGGCGATCGACCTTGCCCGGGCGAACGGATACGCAGCCGTGATCTCCCATCGCTCGGGCGAGACCGAGGACACGACGATCGCGGACCTCGCCGTCGCCACGAATGCCGGGCAGATCAAGACCGGCGCTCCCTCGCGCAGCGATCGAGTCGCGAAGTACAACCAGCTGCTGCGCATCGAGGAGCAGCTCGGCGACCGGGCCGAGTACCCCGGCTGGGACGCGTTTTCCCGCCGAGAACCGGCGTAGGCCGGCCTCGTCACCGTTCGGAGCAGCCGCTACCGTGCCTGGCGTGGAGGCACCGGTACCGAGGCGGACGAAGATCGTCGCGACGCTGGGCCCCGCATCGTCGTCGGCGGAGATGATTCGCTCGCTCGCCGCGGCCGGCATGGACGCGGCACGCCTCAACTTCTCGCACGGGACGCGTGAAGAGCACGCCGACCGCGTGCGCCTCATCCGGGAGCTGCAGGAGGAGCTCGGGCGGCCGCTGGCGATCATCGCCGACCTGCAGGGGCCCAAGCTCCGCGTAGGCGACATCGACGAGCCGCTGAACCTGGAACGGGGCAGCGAAGTGGTCGTCGTAGGCGACAGCGCCAACGGTCGCAACGGCAGGGGCGAGCTGCCGGTCAGCCCGACCGTGCTCGGCGACGTGCTCCAGCCGGGCCACGACGTCCTCATCGACGACGGCCGCGTGCGGCTGCAGGTCGAGCGCGTCGAGAGCGGACGGGCGACGTGCGAGGTCGTGGTCGGCGGTGTGGTGACGGCTCACCGCGGCGTCAACGTCCCCGGTGTGCCCGTGCCGATCCCGTCGCTGACACGCAAAGATCTGGAGGACCTGGACTTCGCGCTCGCGCTCGACGTCGACTACATCGCGCTCTCGTTCGTCCGCTCGGCAGCGGACGTGCGTGACCTGAGAGACCTGATCGAGCACGCCGGCTCCACCGCTCACGTCATTGCCAAGATCGAGAAGGCTGAGGCGGTCGACTGCCTGCCCGAGCTCCTGGCGGAGACGGACGCCGTCATGGTCGCCCGAGGCGACCTCGGGGTGGAGATCGGGGTCGCCTCCGTCCCGCTCGTCCAGAAGCGGATCATCGCGGCGGCGCTCGAGCGCGGAAAGCCGGTGATCACGGCGACGCAGATGCTCGAGACCATGATCAACGCACCCGAGCCGACTCGGGCCGAGGCGAGCGACGTCGCCAACGCGATCCTCGACGGGTCTTCCGCGATCATGCTGTCCGGCGAGACGGCCGTGGGTCGCTTCCCGGTCGAGGCGGTGGCTTACATGGACCGGATCGCCCGTACGGTCGAGCCGGCGCTGGGCTACCGCCACGAGCTGCCGCAGCCCGACGAGAACCCGACCGTTTCCGAAGCGGTGTCGAACGCCGCCTGCGACCTCGCCGAGGCGCTCAGCGTCAAGGCGATTCTCGTGCCCACCTTTAGCGGCCGGACCGCCTCCACGGTCGCACGCTTGCGGCCACGGCGCCCGATCATCGCCCTGACGCACCACCCGGGAGTGGCGCGTCACCTGGCGCTCGAGTGGGGCGTCACGCCCGTCGTCATCCCGGAGGGGCACGACGTCGTCGACCTGTGGTCGCGGTCGCTCGAGGCGGCGCGCTCCACCGGGATCGTCAGCGCGGGCGACCTCACCGTGATCACGGCGGGGACGGCGGTGAACATGCCCGGCACCACCAACGTCATCCGCGTCGAGACCCTCTAGGGCTCTCGGTCGCGAGCGCTCTTCGTCGCTGCCGGCGAGGCCGGTGGGGAGGACGGTCGGCCTCCAGGGCGAACGGGGCGCCGTGCCCGCACGCACGTCCCGCCAGGCTGCCCGTCGCCGCCCTCGGAGGCGCCCGAGCCGCCGTCTCGTGCCCCGCCTGACCGCGCCGAGGCTGGCCGCGGCGTTGTTGCTGCTCGTCGGCTTCCTGTACTACCGGCCGATCACCTCATACTTCGAGACGCGCGCAGAGCTGGAGCGGCGGGCGGCAGAGGTTCAGGAACTGCGCCGGGAGCAGCGGGAGCTGCGCCGCGGACTGCCCGCCCGCGGCGAGCCGGCGCTCGCCATCGAGGCGCGCCGGCTCGGTCTCGTCAAGCCCGGTGAGCGGCTGATCATCGTCGACGGCGTGCCCAGGTGGCGTCGCGCGCACGCCCGGCGCGACACGCCCTGAGCCCTCCTAAGATCGTCGACGTGGACGACCGCGAGGTCGTAGCGCGCCAGCTCGGCCGCCGCCCGCGCGCGCTGCTGCGGGTCGTCGCCCGTTGCCCGCACGGCCGGCCGGCGGTCACCGAGCAGGCGCCGTACGACGCGAACGGGGAGCCGTTCCCGACCACCTACTACCTGACCTGCCCCCATCTGGTGGCGGCCGTCTCCCGGCTCGAGGCCGCCGGCGGCGTCGAGCGCTGGAGCGAGGAGGTCGCGGCCGACCCGGCGCTGGCGGACGATCTGCGCGCCGCGACCGACCGGCAGAGACGCCTCCGGCGCGAGCTCGCCGGTTCGAGCCGGGGTCGCGACGAGGGGGCGTCGCTCGAGCTCGGCATCGGCGGCGCGGCCCGGCCCGAGCTGCTCAAGTGCCTGCACGCGCACGTCGCCTTCGCCCTGGCCCAGGGCCCCTACGGGCTCGGCGAGCGCATCCTGGCCGAGGTCGGCGAGCCGTGGCCCGCCGCGGGCTGCTGCACCGACCCGCTGATGCCGGGCGAGTAGCCCGGCTCGCCAGGCCCACGGACTACGCTTGCGCGTCCGTGGACTCGACCGTGGAGATCCGCCGCCGGGAGTGGGCCGAAGGCCACCGACGCCTCGAGGCCCTGTCCCGCGACAACGGGCTCTACCAGCGCCTGCACGACGAGCTCGGCCTCGTGCTCGACGAGCTGCGGCGCCGGATCGGTGAGAGCTTCACGCTCGCGGAGCTCGCGGGCGCCTACGACGAGGCGGACCGCTGGAGCCGCGAGGTGCTCGTCGAGCGCGGCTCGCCCGGCGCGTACCGGCACGCCGCGCTGCTCGAGGACGCCGCGTTCCACCTCTACGCGCGCGGCGCGAGCGACTACCGCCCGTGAGCGCCCGGCTCGAGTTTCCGGGCGCCCCCGCCCCTCGCCGCAAGCGTGGGCCGGCGCTGCGCGCGCTCGCGGCCGCCGTCGTCGGCCTGCTCCTGTTCGCCGCAGGGCTCGCGGTCGGGAGCGTGCTCGACGACAACCCGGATCCCGACACGAGCCCCACCCAGACGTTGGTGCGCACGCTCGGCCCGCTGCCCCTGAGTGCTCCGCCGACCGTGACGGTCACCGTGACGAGCCCCTCGCCTTGAGGAGGTTTCGGGCTGCGATGTACAGGTAAGACCATCTTTAGATAGATTCGTCCGATGGCTTCAGACCAGCAGCCCAACCGCAGCCGACGCCCTGTTCCGGTCACCGAACCGGACTGGCTGACGCTCGGCCAGGCGGCCAAGTTCCTCGGCGTCGCCCAGAGCACGATCCGCAAGTGGTCGGATGTCGGGCGGCTGCCCGCGTTCTACACGCCGGGCGGCCATCGGAGGTACCGGCGCGGCGACCTGGAGGCATTCCTCCAGCGCTCGGCGAGCCCCGGCCGCGGCGACTCTGCGGGGCCGACGATCCTGATCGTCGACGACGACGACCGCATCCGCGAGTTCGTGCGCGTCAACCTCGAGATGGAGGGCTACGTCGTCCGCGAGGCGAGCAGTGTCGAGGCGGGCCTGGCCGCACTCGAGGAGGAGTCGCCCGACCTCATCCTCCTCGACGTGATGATGCCGCAGGTCGACGGCTGGGAGATGCTGCGCCGCGTGCAGGAGCGCCACGGGGTCGGCGCCATCCCGGTGGTCATGTTCAGCGGCAAGGTCGACGAGGAGACCCTGGCGGATGCGGAGTCGCGCGGCGCTCAGGCCTTCATCGGCAAGCCGTTCAACCCGCAGCAGCTGATCGAGTCGACCAAGCAGCTGATTCGCGTCTAGTAACACGGGGGAACCCCTGGTTCCCCCATGGGGCCCCTGGTCTCGACGCGCTAACCGCGGGGCTGCCTCTCGGGCGGGCAAGCCGCCCTTGGGCGGAAACGGCACGGGAATGGGCTCGGGCTCCCGAGGGGCTGACCCGAGACCTCGCGACGGCGTCAGAGCTCTTCCGAGGCTCGCAACAGCCCGGCGATGATGACGCCCACGGCGGCGATCAAGGCGACGAAGATGCCGACTCCGCGGCCGTCGTTGGGGACGAACTCCTCGGGGATCGAGATGATCCGGATCAGGACGAAGATGGTCGCGATCGCGCCCAGCGTGATCTCGACGAGGCTGTCCGGGAGCGTCGCCGGCAGCTCGATGCCGACCTCGCGCAACGCGGCCAGGATGAGCACCGCTGCGCCCAGCAGCAGCACGAGCTTGCCGAGCACGCCGGTGTGCCACCCGATCACTGCGATCGGCGTGCCGCCGTCACCGCCCACATACCAGCCCATCAAGCGGCGAGAGCATGAGGACGAGCCCGGCCATCCAGGTCAGCCAGCTGCCGACACCGCCCATCATCGTGCGGTCGAGCAGGGCCGGCTGCACGGCCTCCTCGGTGGGCGGAACGTCGTAGTCGGGCGGCTCCACGCGCGCAGTATGGGCAAACTCGGCCGTCCGGCGCAGCGTCTTCCGTGCGCTCGTGGCGACGGGGAGCTGCGGTTACAGCCCGAACAGCTCTTCGAGCTGCTGCCAGACGGTCAGCGAGAGGTAGACGCTGAGCGAGATGAGGATGACCAGCACGAGCATGAAGCGGAGCAGGGCATGCCGCCGCTCGCGGTGCCGCTCGATGCGTGCACGCCGCTTTGCTCGCTGGCGCCGGTAGGCGCGCTCCACGACCCGCGGATCGAGAATCGGAGGATCGTCGGGCGCCGCCGGGGTCTGCCGTGCGGGCTCCGCCACAGCGTGAGTGTAGGACGCCGTGCGGCCGGACGCGGCTTCCAGCGGCCATACTCATGGCAGTGAACGGGGACGAGCAGGCGGGCCGGGGCCCTCGTGCGGGGGGCGTCCCCGCAGCTCACGAGACGGCGTATTCGACCGCCGGACACACCGGCCTCTCGCTCGACGACGGACTCGATGCGCTCGCGCGGACGCTGGCGCGTTCCACGCATGCCGAGACGGTGATCGTCCGGCTGGCGGACGAGGCCTCCGGCCGGCTCGTGGCGCGGGGGCTCGCCTCCGAGTCCGCCGCGCTCGCGGCCGCGCTGGAGGGGACGTCGATCGCGCCGCCGCCGGTCGACGGCGACATCGCGCGTCGCGACCAGCTACCCGAGGAGCTCAAGAGGATCGCTGAGCGCGCCGGCGCCGAATCGGTGCTGCTCGTGCCGGTGCACGCCGCTGGAGTTCTGGTCGGCACGATCGAGCTCTTTCGGGCCAGCGCGCCGTTCGGGGAGGGTGACCGGCTGCTCGCCCGGGTCGCCGCGAGCCAGGCCGCCCTGCTGGCGACGCCGACGAACGGCCGCGCGGGCATCGTGCGGCCCGATGCGTTGGACGTCGTCGGAGAAGCCCTCGCAGCGACAGCGGATGCCCAGCGCCTGCGCAGGACGCTAGCGCGACTCGTCGGGCGGGCGACCGGTGCCCACGCGACGGTCCTCTGGGAGCAGGGCGACGAGGGCGAGCCGCCTGAGGTGGTCGCTTCGCACGGGCTCGCAGCGGGCGCGGATGTGACCGCTCTGGCGGGCCTCGTCGACCTGGACGAGCGGGAGCTCGTTCGCCTCGATCGTGGACAGGACTTGCCGCTCGAGTCGGTGGCGGTCGCGACCGTGCGCCTGGGAGAGCCGCCGCTCGTGCTGCAGCTGCTGTTCTCCGAGCTTCCTGACGAGTCGCTCGGCTCCACGCTGACCCGGTTCGCCGGGCGCGCGGGCCAGGCGCTGCGCGCGGCCGCGCGTGCAAGCGACGCGGCGGCCGAGCTCGAACGCACCAGGGCGCTGCTCGGCGTCGTCGGTCAGGCGATCGCCGAGCTGTCGCTCTCGCACACGCTCGAGACGGCGGTTGCGCGCGTGGGCGAGCTGCTCGGCACGGAACGGGTGGTTGTCTATCTGGGCCAGGATCGTCGCTTGCGCCCTGCGGCCGGCCGAGGCCTCGTCGAAGAGGACGAGGACGTCGCCGCCGCGTTGTTGCGCCAGGCGCTGGGCCCGTACCGCGCGCGCGGCGCGGTGGTCGTCGCCGACGCCGGCGCGGATCCGCGGTTCGCGAGGGTGCGCGAGGCCGTCAGGGAGGCCGATGTCGAGGCGACCATTGCAGTGCCGCTGCTCGCCCTCGGCGACACGATCGGGCTGCTCGTCGCCTACCTGCCGCGGGGCCGCCGACCGACCGAGGACGAGACGGCGCTGCTGGTCGCACTCGCGGCGCAGCTCGGTGTCGCGGTGCAGAACGCGCGGCTGCACGAGGAGGCGATGCAGCTCGGCGCCGAGCGCAAGCGGGCGCTCGACGCGGAGCGCCGCGCCTCACGCCGGCTGCGCGCCTTCTACGAGGTGAGCCAGTCCTTCTCGAGCAGCCTGTCCCTGGACGAGACGCTCGAGGCCGTCGCCCGCACGGCCACGGAGCTGATCGACGCAGACGCCGGCGTCATCCGCACCTACGACCGGCGCCGCAACCAGTTGACCGCACGCGCGATCTACATCGCGGACGAGCGGCTGCGGCCGGTGCTGGAGCCGACCCTCGCCCGGCCGCATCGCCTCGACACCGAGCCCGTGCGCCAGCTCGTCAATGCCCGCCGCCCGGTGCTGCTGACGCGCTCGCTGGCGGAGGGTCTCGGTGGCGCCTTCGAGGTGTTCGCGCCGTTCCTCGACCACGGCGCGTCGGCCGCAATCATTCCCATCGCGACTGCGGGCGAGCTCGTCGCGGTGCTCACGGTGACCTCAATGGACGCAGAGCGGCCGATCGGCGAGGACTCGCTCGAGGCCGTCGCCTCCCTCGCGGCGCATGCGGTGCTGGCGGTCGACAACGCGCGCCTCTACCAGCAGCAGCGGCACTTCCTCGAGTCGATGCAGCGGTCGCTGCTCCCCAGCTCCCAGCCCGACGTCGCGGGCCTGGAGCTCGGCCACGCCTACGAGTCGTCGGCGCGCCTCGAGGTTGGCGGCGACGTGTACGACTTCCTCCCGCTCGGCGAGGACCGGCTGGCGGTGATCCTGGGCGACGTGACCGGGCACGGGGTGGACGCTGCGGCGGACATGGCCATGGCGAAGTTCGTCTTCCGTTCCCTCGCCCGCCGCCATGAGCGGCCCGGCGCCCTCCTCGCCGCCGCCAACGCAGTCGTCGTCGAGGAGATCGCGGTCGGCAAGTTCATCACCATGACCGAGATCGTCGTCAACGGACAGACCGGAGAGGTTCAGTGCGCATCCGCCGGTCACCCCGCGCCGCTCGTCGTCCGGAGGGACGGGAGCGTGGAGGAGCTGGCCGCACGGGGCGTCGCGCTCGGGATCGAGCCGGGAGAGGAGTACCCCGAAGAAACGACCACGCTCGCGCCGGGGGACGGTGTCGTCCTCTACACGGACGGCGTCGTCGAGGCGCGGTGCGAGGGCGAGCAGTTCGGCGTGGAGCGCCTGGACGACGTCCTGCGCGAGGGCGCCGGGCTCCCCGCCGCGGAGCTCGCGGCGGCCGTGCTCGAGCGGACGCGGGAGTTCGCCGGCGGCGAGCTCGTGGACGACTGCGCGGTCGTCGTCGTCAAGCGGACCCGGGACGCTTCCGCGTAGTGGCTGCTCCCGAGACGGCTTCCCCGCGCGACACGGGAGGCAACTGTCGCCGCGCCGGGAGCAGCGGAACCGGACGCCGGCCGCGAGCAGCCGGTCAGCCGGCGTGCGCTCGGCGTGCTCGTCTTCACCGCCGGCGTCGGCTCGCTCGCGTCTGAGATCGCCGCCTCGCGGCTGCTCGCCCCGTACTACGGCAGCTCGACGATCGTCTGGGCGAACGTCATCGGGATCGTGCTCGCCTCGCTCTCGCTCGGCTACTGGCTGGGCGGCCGGCTCGCCGACAGGAGGCCAAGCCCGCGCCTCCTCGGTGCCCTGGTCCTGATCGGCCGCCGCCGGGATCGCCATCGTCCCGTTCGTGGCGCCCCCGTTCCTCGACCGCTCGGTCGAGGGGCTCGACGAGGTCTCGGCCGGCGCCGCGATCGGCTCGTTCTTCGCCGTCCTGCTGCTCTTCGCCCCGCCGGTCACGCTGCTCGGCATGGTCGCGCCATTCTCGATCAAGCTCGCCGTCACCGACCTCGCGAGCGCGGGCGCGGTCGCCGGGCGGCTCTACGCGCTCTCGACGGTCGGCAGCCTGCTGGGCACGTTCCTGTCGGCGCTGGTCGCCATCCCGCTGCTCGGCACGCAGCGCACGCTGCTGCTGAGCGCGGCGCTGATCGCGGTCGGCGGCGCGCTGGTGCTTGGCGCCCGCTGGCTCGTCGTTGCCGGCGGCATCGCGCTGCTGCTGCTCGTGCCGCCCGGCGCGGTCAAGCCGCGCGAGGGACTGATCTGGGAGCGGGAGTCGCGCTACCAGTTCATTCAGGTGGTCGAGCGCGACGGCGTGCGGCGTCTCTACCTCGACGAGGGCATCGCCACCCACTCGGTGTGGCGCGAGAACGAGGTGCTCACCGGCGGCATCTGGGACACGTTCCTCGCCGTCCCGCCGTTGCTCAGCCGGCCGGTCGAGCGTGTCGCAGTGCTCGGGAACGCCGGCGGGACGACCGCCCGCGCCTTCGGCGTCTTCTACCCGCGGGCGGAGATCGACGGCGTCGAGCTCGACCCACAGGTGACGGAGGCCGGCCGCCGCTACCTCGGCCTCGACGACAACCCGCGCCTGCACGTGCACACGGCCGACGCGCGGCCGTTCCTCCGCCGCACCGACGAGCGCTACGACCTCGTGTTCGTGGACGCCTATCGCCCGCCCTACGTGCCCTTCTACCTGGCGACGCGCGAGTTCTTCTCGCTCGTGCGTGAGCGGCTGCGGCCGGGCGGGATCATCGCGCTGAACGTCGCCACGGTGCCGACTGACCACGGCCTCGTCCGTGGTATCGGCGGCACGCTCGCGCACGAGTTCCCGCAGGTCGTGGGCTGGCAGGCATTCCGCTTCAACCAGCTGGTGCTCGGCCTGACCGCGCCGCTCGAGCAGGACGAGGCGGCGCGCCGGCTCGAGACTGCGCCGGCCGAGCTGCGCGAGCTGACCGCCCTGCTCGCGGCCGGAATGAGGCCGATCGAGCGGCGCTCGGACCCGTGGACCGACGACCACTCGCCCGTCGAGTGGGTGACCGACCGCATGATCGTCGACTGGGCAGCGCAGGGCGGCGACCTCGACGAGCGCTCGCTGCCGACGGCTCCTCCCTAACCGGCAGGAAACTCGCCGGGGACGGGCTACTATCAGCCTGTGAGGACGACCTCGCGCTTCCGCGTGCTGGCCTTCGGCCTGGTCCTGGGCCTGGCTGCGCTCGCCCCTGCACCCGCCGCGGCGGAGGATCCGGCGCCGCTGCTGGTCCCGGACGGCGTCACCGTGGGCGGCGTCGACGTCGGCGGCCTCGCTGCCGGCGACGCGCAGCAGACGTTGCAGTCGCAGCTTCGAGGAGCCGTTCCGGGTCGTGGTCGGCGGCCGGACGATGCTGGTGCCGGGCAGCTCGCTCGGCGCCTCCGCCCGCGTCGGCGCGGCCGTCGAGCAGGCGCTCACCGCTTCGCCGGGAACGGCCGTCCCGCTGCCTGTCAAGGTCAACCGCGGCCGCGTGGTCGCCTGGGTGCGTCGTGCGGCAGAGGGATACGACCGGGCGACGGTCGAGCCGCGAGTCGTGCTGCGCGGCCGCCACCCGTACGTCACCAAGCCGCGGGCCGGCCGCAGCCTGCAGCAGGGCCCATCGGTCTCGGTGCTCGCCAAGGCGCTCACGGCCGGCGACCGAACGCCAGTCACGCTGCCGACGCGGATCGTGGAGCCGCAGGTCGCGCGCAACGAGGTCGGCCCGGTGATCGTCATCCGGCGCGCCGAGAAGCGGCTCTGGCTCTACCGGGGCATGAGGCTCTGGCGGACGTTCGGCGTCGCCACCGGCACGTCGTCCTACCCGACCCCGGTGGGCCGGTTCTCGATCGTCGCGATGTGGCGGAATCCCTGGTGGTACCCGCCCAACTCGGACTGGGCGAGAGGCAAGAGCCCCGTGCCGCCCGGCCCGGGCAATCCGCTCGGCACGCGCTGGATGGGCCTGTCCAGCCCTGGCGTGGGCATCCACGGCACGCCCGACGCCGCCTCGATCGGCTACTCCGCGTCCCACGGGTGCATCCGCATGCTGATCTGGCAGGCGGAGTGGCTCTTCAACCACGTCACCGTCGGGACGACCGTCTTCATCACCGGGTAGGAGACCGCCGGGCCGCCGCGGTGCCTGCGGGCGCTGGCAGTGAGTCGCTGTCACCCCTAGACTGAGCGGCCGATGGGACGGCGCGTGAAGCTCGTGGCGCAGGTGCTCGCGCTGGTGCTCGTTGCCTCGCTGCTCGGGCTGCTCGGGTGGAAGGTGACCCACCAGGAGGGCGGCAAGCTGATCGACTCCGTGGCCGAGGGCCAGCGGCCGGCTGCGCCGGCGTTCACGCTCGATCGCCTCGACGCCGACGGCGAGCTGCGGCTCGACTCCCTGCGCGGCAAGGTGGTGCTGCTCAACTTCTGGGCGACCTGGTGCGACCCGTGCAAGCGCGAGCTGCCGCGGCTGCAGAAGGCGTGGACCCGCTATCGCAACGAGGAGGTCGCCTTCGTCGGCGTCGACGCACAGGACTTCGACCACGACGCGCGCCGCTCGATCGAGCGCTACGGCCTGACCTACCCGAACGTCTACGACGGCTCCGGCCGCGTGCTCGGGCGCTACGGCGGGCTGCCGCTGCCGAAGACCTTCGCCATCGATCGAACGGGCCGGATCGTCGAGCTCCACGTCGGCGAGCTCGACGAGCAGGACATCACCCGGCTCGTGAACCTCGCCCGCCGCCGACGCGTGAGGACGACGCTCGCGCTCGTGGCGCTCGTGGCGCTGGCGGCGCTCCCGGCGGCCGCCGCTGCGAGCGAGGAGCGGCCGACCCAGAACGAGCTCGAGAGCGAGATCATGTGCCCGGTCTGTGCGACCACGCTCGACCAGTCGGACGCCCGCGTCGCTCAGAACATGAAGCAGTTCATCCGCGTCCGGATCGCTGCGGGCGACACGAAGAGCGAGATCGAGGATGCACTCGTAGCCACCTTCGGCGAAGGCGTGCTCGCGGCGCCGCCGCGCGAAGGGTTCAACCTGCTCGCCTGGCTGCTGCCGCTGATCGGCCTCGCGGTCGCGGTGCCGCTGCTCGCCTACGCAGCGTGGCGCTGGAGCGGAGGTCGGTCGCCCGAGCCCGAACCGGAGCCGGCGGCGGCCGTCGAGCCCGAGCTCGAGCAGCGGCTCGAGCGCGAGCTCGCCCGCTTCGAGAGCTGACCGGGCCGCGCGGCTGAGAGTGCTCGCCGCCAAGCTTCCCATCGCGTTCCTCGCCGGCTTCGTCTCGATCGTGACGCCGTGCGTGCTCCCGCTCGTGCCCGGCTACCTCTCTGCGGTCTCCGCTGTCGAGGCCGGGAGGCTCGGCGAGCGGGGGACGGCACGGCGCGTCATCCGCGGCAGCCTGCCGTTCGTCGTCGGCTTCACGCTCGTTTTCGTCGCTGTCGGCGCCGGCGGCGGCTGCGGTCGGGCGGTTCGTCGACGCGGAGACGCGGGAGGCGATCGCCGGCTTCGTGCTCGTGGTGCTGGGCCTGGCTTTCATGGGTCTGCTGCCGGTGCCGACGCGGATGGCGCTCCCCGGCCTGCTCGCCGGTGCCCGCAGGAGCGGCTCAGGGCTCCTGCTCGGCGGCGCGTTCGCCGTCTGCGCGGCGCCGTGCATCGGCACCGTGCTCGCCTCGGTCGTCGTCCTCGCCGGCGACGCCAGCTCCGTCGCGCGGGGCGGGCTCGTCCTGCTCGCCTACTCGGCGGGCCTCGCCGCGGCGTTCCTCGCCGCAGGTATCGCGTTCACGCATGCGATGGGCACGTTCCGGTGGCTGCGCGACCACTTCCGCGTCATCCAGGTGGTGAGCGGCGCCATCCTCGTCGTGCTCGGGCTGCTCCTCTTCTTCGACCGCGACTGGTGGCTTCGCTCAGGGTTCCAGCGCCTGCTGGAAACCCTCGGGCTCACGTAGCTCCAGCGACCCGGCGGCCACCGCACTGCGCGCCGCCTCGACATCAGCCAGCAGCACGGCCACGGCGACGCCGCGGTGCCGCGGGGCGTACGGCGACAGCCGCCGGTGCGCCTTCTCGAGCTGCCTGCCGCAGCCGACGTGGTTGCCGCGCCCCGCCTGGTACCAGGCGACGACCACGTGGACCAGCCCCTGGAAGAAGTCGCGCTCGGGTGCCTCCGCCGCCCGCCAGGCGAGCTCGAACTCCTCGTGCGCCTCGAACCAGCGCCCGGCCCGCGCGAGCTCCAGCCCGCGCTCGAAGGCGTCGTCGCTCACCGGCTGCACAGGAGCTTGTGGCTGACAGCCACAAGCGGTTGCCGCTTCAAGCCGTTGACCCGAGATAGTGGCTGACAGCCACTGCTCAGCCGACGCTGCGCGCCGCCGCGCTCAGGTCTCGAGCGGCGGGTTCTGGACGTTGTGCTCGGTCGCGTACTCGTCGGTCAGCTTGTTCACGACGTCGAAGCCGTCGCCGTAGGCGTAGTTGATCTTGATGAAGGGCTCCCACTTCTCCGGGAGCGCGTCCTCGGGGAAGATCGCCTCGACCGGGCACTCCGGTTCGCACGCGCCGCAGTTGCCGGTGTAGACGCCGCCGGCAAGCGTGAACGTGTGCTTGCCGGGGACGACGGCGCAGAACGTGTCGGCGGGCGTCCTCCTCGACGGGCTCGACGCTCATGACGCGCCAGGAGACCTCCCGGGTCGCGAGGTAGAGCCAGCGGATCGGGCGGCTGCGCACCGCGAAGTTCGTCTCGACGCTGCTCTCCTGGCCCGACCCGACGGCGACGTAGCCGGCGAGCGGTGCGACCTGCTCGACCCACTCGAGCGCCTCGTGACTGATCGAGCGCAAGCGCATCGAGCCGGCCTTGACCGGGTCGCCGTCCGCGGCCACCCAGCCGTCCACGAAGCCGGCGATGTAGTCCGGTCCGGCGTCGTATCGGCAGCGAGCGCTTCAGGTTGACGCCGGCGCGGACGACGCCGGTGCCGGCGTAACCGGGATGGATGTCCAGGCAGGGCGAGAAGTTCACCTGGTCGAAGAAGTCGCGGAAGCGCGCGACCCGCTCGCCGTAGAGCTGCACGTAGTGGAGGTGCTCGCCGGAGCGGATCTCCTGCTTGTTCCAGGCTCCGTCTCCGTAGACGAGCCCGTGCAGCACGCCGAGTCGGTAGGTCTCCGTGTCGCGCTTCGCCGACCAGCGCGCCGAGGGGACGAACTGGCCGGGGCTCAAGGTGTCAGTGCGCTCGCCGTCGCTGAGCAGCCAGCTGTGCGATCGGCGTCGCCCGCACGACGCGGCGGTACCGCGAGCGGTTCCGCGTCGTCAGCCGCGTGCCGCCGTACCGGTCGCGCTCCTCGAATGCGGGTGCGAGCTCGATCTCGACGAGGGGCCGCCGGCCGAACCGCTTGATCAGCGCGGGCCGGAAGCCGTCGTCGGTCAGGACGGGGACGGTGGTGTTCTCCAGCTCTGCCAGCGTGCGCACGCCGCGGGTGGTGAGGAAGCGCTCGCCCGGCGCGAAGCAGTCGATGCACTCCTCCGGGTCGATGACCAGGATCCGCTCCGCCTGATGGATGCAGTCGACGGGGCAGACGTCGACGCAGGAAAGGTCTTTGATGTCGATGCAGGGCTCGGCGATGATGTACGTCATCGCGGCCTATCCTACTGGGGACACCAGCTCCTCAATCAGCTCCGGAGCGCGCTCCGCGAGCGCCGATTTGGCCACGACCTGATCGAAACCGGCCGCGTGGGCGGCACGAAGTCCCTGCGTGTCGGTGTGGTTCGTGAAGCCGAGGATGGGCACGTCCGGATACGCATCGGCGACCTCGTCCGGGTCGACGCGGGCGATGTCGGCGACGACGAGATCCGGCGGGTCGACGCCGTCAATCGTGATGAAGTGGTGCCCGGGCAGCGCGGCCTCGAGCTTGCCTCGCATGAAGAGGTCGACCCCGACCAGCAGGATCGTCGACACGTGCGGAGCGTAACACGGTCCCACGGGGTGTTACGGGTGCTCGCGACGGGTACGGCTGCAGCGAATTCGACGTCGAGGAGGTCGAGATGCCGCAGGACGCCTGGAGCGCGAAGCGCGAACGCCAGTACGAGCACATCAAGGACAGCCAGCTCGAGCGGGGCGCGTCGGAGGACAAGGCGGAGGAGATCGCCGCCCGCACGGTCAACAAGGAGCGCGCCCAGGCCGGAGAGGCGAGGACCTCCTCACGGCTGTCGCGCAAGGACATGTCGTCCGAGCCGCCGCGGCGGACTGCGCTCGGGCACGAACCGGCCCAAGGGCCGCACCCGCGACCAGCTCTACAACGAGGCGAAGAACCTCGGCATCGAAGGGCGCTCCAAGATGAACAAGGAGCAGCTCCAGCGGGCCGTCGACCGGAAGAAGTCGTGAGCCGCTCAGCGGCTCCGGCTGCCGGTACCGCCTCGGTATCCTCAGCCCCGATGCGGCCGAAGATCCTCGACCACGTCGCCTTCTGGGTCGCCGAGCGCGACCGCATCGCCGACTTCGTCACGGCGCCACATGGGCATGCACGTGATCGACCGCACGGACACGTTCACGCTGGTCGGCGCGGACGCCCGCCGGAGCAAGCTCACCCTCTTCGACGCGCCAGGGCCGCGCGAGCGGGGCGCCCTCCGGCACGTCGCGTTCCGCGTGAACGACCTCGACCGGGCGCTCGCGGAGCTGCCGGCCGACCGGCCGCGGCAGGAGGAGCACGGCGGCGTCTACTTCGACCTCTACGAGGGCCTGCGCCTCGGGCTCGTCGAGGCCGAGACCGAGTCCGACTACGACTTCGACCACGTCGCCCTGTTCTCGAGCCGGCCGGAGGAGACGGCTCGCGCGTACGAGTCCTACGGCTTCCGGCCCGCCGATCCCGCCCGCGACGGCGTACCGCGCGTCGAGCTCGCCGGGGCCTGGGTCGAGTTCTGGCACGGGAATCCCGACGCCGGCGACCGGCCGCTCCTCAACCACCTCGCCCTCCTCGTCGACTCGGCGGACGAGCACGTCGAGTCCGCCGGTGAGCTCGGCATCGAGGTGCAGGACGTCGTGGACGCGGCCAACACCTACGCCGCCTTCCTCTGGGGGCCGGAGCGCGTCCGCATCGAGTACGTCGAGCACAAGCCGACGTTCTCGCTCAAGTAGCGCGCCACGTGATCGTCGCCGGCGCCGGGATGGCCGGGCTCGTCTGTGCGGCCCGCGCCCGGCAGCTCGGTGGGCGCCCGGTGGTCTACGAGAAGGGCGACCGGCCCGGCGGGTCGATGCTCCTGTCCAGCTGCGTGATCTGGCGGCACCGCACGCTCGAGGGCTTCCGCGAGGAGTGCCCGGATGGCGACCCGGCCCTCCAGGCGCTGATCGTCGAGCGGCTCGACGACGCGCTCGCCTGGCTCGAGTCGCTGGGCGCGCCGGTCGTGCGGCGCGAGACCGGCAACCCGCGCACGGCCGGCATGCGCTTCGAGCCCCGGGGGCTGACGGAGGTGCTGGCGCGCGCCGCCGGCGAGGTTCGTCTCGGCGAGGCCCTGCCCGCGCTGCACGGGGGACGGGCCGGTCGTGCTCGCGACGGGCGGCTTCGCCGCGAGTCCCGAGCTCGTCGCCCGGCACATCACGTCCGAGCCGCTCGCGCTCCGTGCGAACCCCTGGAGCACCGGCGACGGTCTCGAGGTCGGGCTCGCCGCAGGCGGAGCCCTCACGGCGGGCATGGACGAGTTCTACGGCCGCAACATGGCCGACGCGCCGTTCGGCGAGGCGGACTTCGTGCCGCTCGCGCAGCTCTACGCGGCGCGGGCGCAGGTCGTGGACGACCATGGCACGCCCTTCCTGGACGCGTCGCCGACCTGGTCGGAGACCAACGTCGCCCAGGCGACGGCGCGGCGGCTCGGCGCCCGGGCCTGGTACCTCCTGGACGACGAGGCGCTCGCGGATGACGATGTCGGCGAGCGGGTCGCGCGGGCCCGAGCCGCCGGCGCACCGGTGGTGGACGCGGCCGAGCTGCCGTTCACCGCTGCCGACGGAATCCGCACCGGCGTCCGCGTGCGGGCCGCGATCACCCACACGATGGGCGGGCTCCGCGTCGACACCAACGCACGTGTGCTGAGAGCTGACGGCGAGCCGGTCGACGGCCTCTATGCAGCCGGCGTCGACGCCGGCGGCGTCTCGCTCGGGGGCTACTCGAGCGGTCTCGCGCAGGCGCTCGTGCTCGGCCTTGCTGCCGCGGAGCACGCACTCCCCTGAGGTTCATCCCCATCCTGAACTTCTTCCGCCCGATCCAGATCGCCGCCGAGATCTGGAGGGCGTCTCTCCCCGGGCGCCGCAAGCTCCTCCTCGGCGCGTGGTGGGCCGCGTTCCTCGGCTCGGGGTTCATCGAGCGGGCAGCCGGCTTCGGTCAGGTGGACGCGACCTTGAGTGAGGTGCGCTCGACCACGACGGTCTGCATCGCCGCCGACGCGGTCAGCGTCGTGGCCGGTGTGCTGGCGATCGTCGTGGTCGCGCGGATCACCGCGCGCCAGACGGACGACGCGAACCGCCTCGAGCCGCTCTAGGGAACCGGCTGGAGGTAGGCGCAGCGCCGGGGGTCGCCGGGCCGCGGCGACGGCCCGATCTTCGAGATGAAGTAGGCGGTCTCGCCGTCAGGCTGCACTTTCGTGCCCACCTCGGGCGGGTCGCCCTCGGCTTCCCGGAGCTCGTAGCCGTTCGGCGTCCAGACGAAGAGCAGGTGTCCGTTCTCGGCCATGCGCGGGCGCGATCTTACCGCGCTGTGTAGGCCGGGAACACCACCCGAACGGTCGTGCCGCCGTCATCGGCCGAGTCGACGGTCACCTGTCCGTTCAGCACCCGCGCGCGCTCTTCGATCGACTCCCAGGATCGGCGGCGCCGCTCGCCGGAGCCGTCGTCGGAGATCGTTGCCTCCGCGCCGCCGTCCGCCGTGGCTGCCACCCGAACGCTCATCCGGGTTGGCGGGCCGCGGCGCAGCGACTGGTGGAAGGCCTCGCGGATGATCTGGTACAGCGTCACCTGAGCGCGCTCGGCGAGCTCGTCGCCTGCGTCCACCTCGAGGTCGATGCGGATGCCGTTGGAGACGCCGAGCTGATCGGCGAGCTCGCGCACCGCCGGGGTGAAGCCCTGGTCGCGGAGCACGATCGGCTCGAGGGCGAACGAGAGGTCGCGCAGCGACCTGATCGCGTCGCGCTGCCGGTCGAGCACGCTCGCGAGCAGCTCCTGCGCCTGCTCGGTGTTGCCGGCGTCCAGCGCTCCGCTTACGGCGTCCAGCATCAGCGCTATCCCGGCGAGCGACTGTACGGGGCCGTCGTGGAGTGCCAGTGCGAGGCGCCGCCGTTCCTCCTGCTCGGCGGAGATCAGCTGATCGGAGAGCCGGGCCGCTTCCTCAGGCGACAGGGTCAATCGATCATCGCGTCGCGCAGGGCGATGGCGACGGCGTGCGTGCGCGTGTCGGCCTCGAGCTTCGTGAGGATGTGGCGCACGTGGCTCTTCACGGTCTCCTGGCTGATGAAGAGCCGCTCCGCCACATCGGCGTTCGACATCCCGTCGGCGAGGAGCTGCAAGATCTCGCGCTCGCGCTGCGTCAGCATGTCGTCCTTGTCGCGCCCGGGCAGGAACGCGGTCATGAGCGCCGGGTCGACGAACGTATCGCCCGCGGCGACCTTCTCGATCGCCCGGACGAGCGTCTCGCGCGGCGCCTCCTTGAGGATGTAGCCCTTCGCTCCCGACTCCAGCCCACGGCCCATCAGGCTGCGCTCGCTGTAGGCCGTGAAGATCAGCACGGCCGACTCCGGCACCCGCTCGGTCATGAGCTTCGTCGCCTCGAGCCCGTCCATGCCGGGCATGCGGACGTCCATGATCACGACCTGGGGGTGGCGGCGCTCTGCGAGCGTCACTGCGGCCTCGCCATCTGAGGCCTCGCCGACGATCCGGATGTGCGGTGCGTTCGAGAGCGAGATGCGGATGCCCTCGCGCACGACCTCGTGGTCGTCGACGATCAGGCAGGTGATCTCGCCCTGCCCGTCGGCGGCTGGCTCGTCCACGGGCGGAAGTGTACGTCGCTGCCTTACGGCACCGCGGCTTCACACGCGAGCGCGACTTGTCGGCGCGACGCGCATCGACCCGATTATGTAACTAGTCAGTTACGTAACCATCTTGGTACACTCGCGGCATGGAAGCTGTTCTGCGGGCACTGGCGGACGAGAGCCGGCGGACGCTGCTGGAGACCTTGGTTGGCGGTCCGGCCACCGCGGGTGAGCTGGCGGCGCTGCTGCCGATTGCTCGCCCGGGGGTCTCGCGGCATCTGCGGGTGCTGCGGGAGGCGGGGCTTGTCGAGGTTCGCAAGGACGCACAGCGGCGCGTCTACGGGCTTTGCCCGGAGCCGCTGGCCGAGGTCGACGAGTGGCTGGGCCGGTACCGGGACTTGTGGGAGCAGCGGCTGGATGCCCTGCACACCGAGGTGGGCCGGGGAAAGCGCGAACGAAGGAGCACCAGATGACCAGCAACGCACGTGGAGGCGGCCGCATCGTGGGCAGTCTGCGATCAGCCGACGGCAAAGGCATCGTGCGCATGGAAGACCGCTTCGACACCGAAATCGACGACCTGTGGTCGGCACTCACGGATCCCCAACGTCTCGCCCGCTGGATCGGCGAGGTCGAGGGCGACCTGCGACTCGGCGGGGAGTTCCGCGCACGCTTCTTCGCCAGCGGATGGGAAGGCACCGGGCGCGTGGAAGCGTGCGAGCCCCCGCGGCGGCTGCTGCTGCTGACCAAGGACGCGGACGAGTCGGACGAGCACGCCATCGAGGCCACGCTGACCGCCGACGGCGACCGGACCATCCTGGTCATCGAGGAACGGGGCATGCCCCTGGACCAGCTCGCCGCCTACGGCGCCGGGGTTCAGATCCATGTTGAGGATCTCGCCGCCCACGTCGCCGGGCGTGAGCGCCGCGACATGGAGGCGCGGTGGGACGAGCTTCGCCCCACCTACGAAGCCTTAGCGGCCAACATCACCTAGGACAGCAGACCCGCCGCCCGCCGCAGCGGCTCGTCCTGGCGATGAGTGCTCGGCCGCACCTCTTGAGGAACGCGGCGCCGGCAGCGTTCCGCGCTGCTGTTGAATGCCGTGGGTGTCTGCTGCGGAGGGACCGGCGTCGTCGCCGACGGCCTTTCCGGAGCTGAACGATCTCCTGGGAGAGTTGGTGGCCCGAGTCGAGTCGATTCTCGGGGACAACTTCGTTGGTGCCTACCTGACCGGGTCATTTGCGCTCGGAGCCGCTGATCTCCAGAGCGACTGCGACTTTCTGGTTGTCACCGAAGGTCGTCTCACGCCACGGCACGAACGATCACTCCGCGATCTTCACGACGAGATCCCCACGCGTTCTGGGCACTGGACGCACCACCTCGAGGGTTCATACGCGCCGAGGGAGGATCTCGAGTCACTCGCGGGCCTCGAGAAGCAGTGGCTGTACATCGACCATGGCTGGAGGCAGATGCAGTGGTCGACCCACTGCAATCGGGAGGATGTGAGGTGGACGCTCCGCGAGTGCGGAGTCACGCTCGCCGGTCCCGACCCACGGACGTTCGTTGGCGAGGTCTCGGCAGACGCGCTTCGGAGTAGCACGCGGCTACTGATCCCCACGTTTCTGCCAGACCTGTTCAGCTGGATCACCTTCGATGTCGCCTGGGCACAGCGCTACGCCGTCACGACCCTGTGTCGAATGCTGTACACGCTCGAGACGGGCGAGGTCGCGTCGAAGAAGGCCTCGCTCGAATGGGCGAAGACCGCGCTGGACCCGGTGTGGCACGACCTGATCCAGCAGACGCTCGACGACCGGGCGCTTGGCTGGGACCCTGAGGACCGTCCGCGAACGGGAAGCGTAGAAGCGACGCTCGCATTTGCCGACTACGCGAAGGAAGCCGCCCGTTCGATGCGGTAGGGCACGTCCTCCAGCCCAGGTCGAGTCCCCTCAGAGCCGGACGGCAGCCCGTCACCTGACCGCGGTGTCGGCGCCGGGGCGTCTCGCTAGACCGCGAGCGCCAGCTGCTCCTCGCGCTCGAGCTCGCAGCGCACGGGTCGGCGGTCGGAGATCCCGTAGCGCTTGCGGAGCTGCGCGACCGCCGTCCGCACCGGCTCGGCAGCCTCCTTCTTGAGGTACGAGCCGCGGGCGTAGAGGCGCTCGTAGCGCGGCAGCTGCTCCGGCCAGTCCCGCGCGAGCTGCTCGAGGAAGTGCTCGCGTGTGCCGGGCCGCAGGTAGAGCAGGTTGGCCCAGACGCCCGTCGCGCCCGCCTCGCGGGCTGCCCGCACGACCTCGGCCAGCTGCTCGGGGCGGTCCGACAGCCCGGGGAGGATCGGCGCCATGCCGACGTTCGCCCGCACGCCGGCATCGACCAGCCGCTTGAGCGCGCGCAGGCGCTGGCGCGGCGGCGACGGTGCCGGGCTCCGTCGTCCGCCAGACGTCCTCGTCGAGCGTCGGCACGGAGAAGGTCACGCCCACGTCCGCCCGCCGGGATGCCTCCTGCAGCACGTCGATGTCGCGCACGATCAGCGGCCCGCGCGTGATCAGCCCGAACGGGTTGGCCGCCTCCGCCAGTGCCTGGATGCAGGCGCGCGTCAGGCGGTAGCGGCCCTCGGCGGGCTGGTACGGGTCGGTGGCGGCGCCGATCGCGACCGACTCGCGCTTCCAGGTCGCGCCGGGCGAGCTCGCGCCGCAGGACGTCCGCGACGTTCACCTTGACGCGGATCGAGCGCCCGTAGGCGTCGCCTGCCGGACGGTCGGCACGAAGCTCGAAGGCGCGCACGTAGCAGAACGTGCAGCGGTGGACACAGCCCATGTAGGGGTTCAGCGACCAGTCGAACGGCATGCCGCGGACGCGGTTGAGCGCCGACCGGCACGGCTCCTCGCGGTACTCCGCCCGCATTGCAGGCAGTATAGAACACATGTTCGTGTCATGTCCGGGCGGGCGGAAGCCGTGCCTCGGGATGATTCAGCAGGCCGGACCCGGGCTATACTCGGAGCAGTTGGACGACGACCACCCGCCTAGTACCTCCGCCCCTGGAGTCGGGGCGTGAGCGAACTCCTACGCATCCTCATCGTTGTCGGCCTGGTGGCCGGGAATGCGGTCTTCGTCGCGGCCGAGTACGCGCTCGTCACGGCCCGCCGGTCACGCCTGCAGGAGGACGCCGAGCAGGGGAAGCGCGGCGCTGCGCACGCGCTGCGGCTGATGGACGAGCCCGTGCGCTTCATCAGCACGGTGCAGGTCGGCATCACCGTCTTCGGGATCGCGATGGGTGCTGTCGGCGAGCCGCTTGTCTCGTCGCTTCTGCCCGACATCCCACGGGCGGTGTCCTTCGCGATCGCGTTCGCAGTCCTGACGTACCTGAGCGTGACCTTCGGCGAGCTGGTGCCGAAGGCGATCGCGCTGCAGCGGGCCGAGCAGCTCGCCATCTGGCTGGCCGCGCCGCTCGACCTGCTCGCGCGCATCACCTGGCCGCTCGTGTGGGTGTTCCAGCGCTCTGCGAACGGCGTCTCGCGCCTGTTCGGCGTCAAGCCGGCGCCGGCCGGGACGGCGTTCCACACCGAGGAGGACATCCGCCTGCTCGTGGCCCAGACCGAGGAGATCCCCGAAGCCGAGCAGGAGCTGATCTACAAAGCCTTCGACTTCGCCGACAAGGAGGTGCACGAGGTGATGGTCCCGCGGCCCGAGGTCGTGGCCATCTCCGTCGACCTCCCCGCCGAGGAGTGCCTCGCGGCCGTGATCGACTCGCCCTTCACGCGCTACCCGGCCTACCGCGGCACGATCGACGAGATCGTCGGCATCCTGCACGTGCGCGACCTCTTCAAGGCGCTCTACGCCGAGGGGATCGAGAACGTGGGGGTCGAGGCGCTGCTCCGGCCCGCGATCGTCGTGCCGGAGACGAAGGATCTCGCCGCGCTGCTGGCCGAGTTCCGGCGCACCAACCAGCACCTCGCGATCGTCGTGGACGAGTACGGGGCGATGCAGGGCATCGTCACGCTGGAAAACCTGCTCGAGGAGATCGTCGGCGAGATCGAGGACGAGTACGACCTCCCGGACGAGGACGTCGAGCGGCTCGACGACCACCGCATCCGCATCGACGGCACGTTCCCGATCGACGACTTCAACGAGCAGTTCCGGATGGAGCTGCCGCAGGAGGACTACCACACGGTCGCGGGCTTCGTCTTCGGCGAGCTCGGCCGGGCGCCGGAGACGGGTGACGAGGTCGTCTGGAACGGGCTTCGCTTCGAGGTGGTCGAGACCGAGGGCGCCCGGATCGAGCGGCTGCAGGTGGAGTTCATGGACGGCAACGGGCACGGCGTCGCCGAGCCCGTCGAGCAGCCCTAGCCTCCCGGACGGGCCTGCACTGTCCGTCCCCTCGCCGCACCGGGCCGGCTGACGGACATGGCCACTCGAGACAGGTCCCGGCAAGACCCTGCCACCGCGTGCCCCGCCCTCCCAAGGGGAGAGCGTCCTCCACCACCCGCCCGTCTCCGACGGTAGCGGCGAACCGCGCACGTGTCCGTGACGAGAGCGCGCAGGCTGTGCGCCGGTTCATCCACAAGGGCGCGTGTCCGCTGCGGCCGTCTCTATCCTCGGCGAGATCGCAGCCGCGCCCGCTCTGACCCGCCCCGGCTTCGCCGGTGGTACGCCCGACACCTCGTCGACCCCGCGGTCGCCCCGGCCGGAGGTGCTCGCGCGGCCGCTCTCGTCGCTCGCCGGCGTCGGCCCCGTGGTCGAGAAGCGGCTTGCCGGCCTCGGACTGCGCTCGGTCGGCGACCTGCTCCACCACGTCCCGCGTCGGTACGAGGAGGCTGCGCCGGAGCGGCGGATCGCGGACCTCTTCGGTGAGGAGGAGGTCGTGATCGGCGGCGTCGTCCGGAGCGTCAACGTGCAGCGCACGGCGCGGCGGCTCTCGCTCGTCCGTGCGCGCATCGACGACGGCAGCGGCCAGGTCACGGCGGTCTGGTTCAACCAGGTCTGGCTGGCCGACCGTCTGCAGCCCGGCACCCGTGTGCGCCTGCGCGGGTCCCTGCGCGGCGGGCGCGGCGACTTCACCGTCCGCTCGTACGACCTGGGCGACGCCAACGAGACCGCCGACCACGCACCGGTCTACCCGGCGAGCGAGGAGGTGAGCGTCAAGAAGCTGCGCGAGCTCGTCGGCATCGTCCTCGTCCATGCCCGCGACGACCCGGACGCGCTGCCCGCGGAGGTGCGGACCGACCTGGGCCTGCCGCTGCGCGGAGACGCGCTCGTCGCCGTGCACCGCCCCGCCTCGCTCGCCGAGGCCGAGACCGGCAGGAAGCGCCTCGCCTTCGACGAGCTCCTGGTGCTTCAGGTCGGGCTGCTGCGCCGCGGCCGCGACCGGCAGGCGGCGCTCGCGACGGCCCTGCCGCCGCCGGGCGACCTGCTCTCGCGCTACCGCGACGCGCTGCCGTTCCGGCTCACGGACGCGCAGGAGGCGGCGATCGGCGAGATCGACCACGACCTTGCGCGCGAGCGGCCCATGGACCGGCTGCTCCAGGGGGACGTGGGCTCGGGCAAGACGGTCGTCGCGCTCTACGCGCTCCTGCGCGCGATCGAAGCGGGCGGCCAGGGCGCGTTGATGGCCCCGACCGAGACGCTCGCCGAGCAGCACTTCCTGACGCTCGACGAGATCTGCGCCGGCCTCGGCGTCCGGGTCGAGCTGCTGACGAGCTCCCTCTCGGCGACCGAGCATGCGCGGGCGCGCGCCGCCATCGCCGCCGGTGAGGCGCACATCGCCGTCGGCACGCACGCGCTCATCCAGGACGAGGTCGAGTTCGCCGACCTGGCGGTCGCAGTCGTCGACGAGCAGCACCGCTTCGGGGTCGAGCAGCGCGGGGTGCTCGCGCGCGCCGGCGAGCGGGCGCCCCACCTCCTGCACATGACCGCCACGCCGATCCCCCGGACGCTGGCGCTCACCGTCTACGGCGACCTGTCCGTGAGCGAGATCGCGAAGCCGCCGGCGGACCGCAAGCCGATCGTCACCGCGTGGGTGACCCAGGACCGGTCGGCCGAGGCGTACACCCGGCTGCGCCGGCACCTCGACGACGGCCGCCAGGCGTACGTCGTCTGCCCGCTGATCGAGGAGTCGGAGACGAGCGTCGCCCGCGCCGCCGAGCAGGAGGCCGAGCGGCTCCAGCGGGGCGAGCTGCGCGGCTACCGCGTCGGCCTGCTCCACGGCCGCCTGCGGCCGGCCGAGCGTCGCGACCTGATGGCCCGCTTCAAGGCGCGTGAGCTCGACGTACTCGTCGCCACGACCGTGATCGAGGTCGGGGTCGACGTCCCGAACGCCACGATCATGATCGTGCAAGAGGCCGACCGCTTCGGGCTCGCCCAGCTGCACCAGCTGCGCGGCCGGGTCGGTCGCGGCGCCGAGCAGTCCTACTGCCTGCTCGTGTCGCGCGCGAAGGAGGAGCTGACCGATTCCGCGAGAGCACGCCTGGAAGCCCTGGTCGCGACCACCGACGGCTTCGAGCTCGCCGAGGTCGACCTCGAGCTCCGTGGCGAAGGGCAGCTGCTCGGCACGCGCCAGTCCGGGCTCTCGGACCTGCGCTTCACGCGCCTGCGCAAGGACCGGCCGCTGCTCGAGCAGGCGCGCCGGCAGGCCGAGCGCCTGGTCGACTACGACGGCCCGCTCAGCGACGAGGTGGCGCGCGTGTTCGGGCGGGCGGAGAGCGACCGGCTCGCCTGAGCGCCGTTGGCCGAGCCTGACCTTCAGATCGTCTGCGGCCTCGTGCGTCGTGCGGACGACCTGCTGATGGTTCGTCAGGCGGGACCCGGCGAGGCGCCCTACTGGACGGTCCCGGGCGGCCGGGTCGAGCCGCGCGAGCGGCGCTACGCGGCGCTCGCCCGCGAGCTGCGCGAGGAAACGGGCGTGATCGTCGTCCATCCGGGGGCGCCGGCGTTCCTCGTCGAGGTCGAGGACCGCCTCGACGGCTGGAGCGGCATGGTCTGGACGTGGGACGTCGCCCGCTGGCACGGCGAGGTGACACCGCGGCCGGCCGATCCCGACGGGCTCGTGCGCGAAGCCGCCTGGGTGCCGCTCGAGGAGGCCTGCCGGCGGCTGGACGGCATCAGCTGGCAGCCGCTGACGGCCCGCTACCTCCGCGGCGGGCTCGAGCCCGGGTCGCGTTGGCGGCGCACGGTGGAAGCCGACGGCAGCGAGCGCGTCGAACCGCTCTGACTCGAGGAACCGATGCGGCCGAGCTGGTGTAGAGGGAGCGTGAAGGGAGTCGCTGCGCTCGCCGTCCTGCTCGTGCTCACGACCGCCTCCGGGGCGGGCGGCACCCCCGCCGGCGGCATCTCCCTGCGCGTACCGCGCGCGGTGCACACCGCCACGCTGCTTCCCTCCGGCCGCGTCCTGGTCGCCGGCGGCTGCACGCTGCACGGCTGCGAGACCGACGCCCGCTCGGCGTCGACGCGAGATCTACGACCCGCGCGCGCGGCATGCGGCCCGGCCCGCGCCTGCTTGGCCGGCGGGTCGGTCACACCGGCGACGAGCCTCGGCTCGGGCGGCGTGCTGCTCGCGGGCGGCTGGTCCGGCGAGGGGCCGCCGCCGCTCGCATCGGCCGAGCTCTACGTCCCGGCCGCAGAACCGCTTCGTCCGCGTCGGGCGGATGGCTGCGCGCCGCGGCGGGCACACGGCGACGCGGCTCCGCGACGGCCGCGTCCTGGTCGTCGGCGGCTCGAGACGGCGAGTCGCACGCTCGCGAGCGCCGAGCTCTACGACCCGCGGACGCGCCGCTTCACGGCGACGGGGTCACTCGGGAGACGCGCGCGCCGCGCATGCGGCGGTGCTGCTGCGTGACGGCCGGGTGCTCGTCGTGGGCGGCTCGAACGAGACGGCGTGCTCGCGAGCGCCGAGGTGTACGACCCGGCGAGCGGCCGCTTCGCACGGGTCGGCTCCCTCGAGAGGCCCCGGCACAAGCACGCGCTCGCGGCGCTGCGCGACGGTGACGCGCTCGTCGTCGGCGGGCTCCGATGCGAGCGACTTCCGCGGCCGCTACGCGAGCGCCGAGCTCTTCGACGCCGAGACCGACCGCTTCGTGCAGGTGATCCCGATGCACGAGGCGCGGTTCAAGATCACCGACGCGGTCGTCACGCTCGCCGTCGGGCGCGGTGCTCGTCGGCGGCGGCGGAGCCAGGGCCGAGCTCTACGACCCTGTGCGCAAGCGATTCACCTCGCGGCCCGGGCCTCGGCGGGCCCTCTCCGTTCTCGACCGCGACGCGCCTGCGAAACGGGCTCGTGCTGCTCGCCGGCGGCTACGACGACCGCATCGCCGTCACCAGTGCAGGCCCGGGTGATCGCCGCCCGGTAGCTTCACGCGCCGTGCGGATCATCGCCGGCGCACGCAAGGGGCACACGATCCGTGCGCCTCGCGGCCAGGAGACGCGGCCGACGGCCGATCGCGTGCGCGAGGCCGCCTTCAACCTCCTCGGGCCGATCGTCGAGGACGCCCGCGTCCTCGATCTCTACGCGGGCTCGGGCGCGATGGGCCTGGAGGCGCTCTCGCGGGGAGCGGCGCAGGCGGTCTTCGTGGAGAGCGACAAGGCAGCGTGCCGCGCCATCGAGCAGAACCTCGACACGCTGCGGCTGACGGGCGCCGTCGTGCTCTGCCAGGACGCGGGCCGGGCGCTCGCGGCGGAGGCCGCGGCGCGCCGCCGCTACGACATCGTCCTCGTCGACCCGCCCTACGACCACTTCGTCGAGGTCCTGCCGCTGCTGGAGCGGTACCTTCCGGCAGTGCTCGAGCCACACGGCACCGCCGTCCTGGAGACGCCCGCCCGCGACGAGCCGGAGCTGCCGCTGCCCAAGCGCACGAGCCGGCGCTACGGCGCGGCGCGACTGACCGTGTTCGAGGGGGCGGCGTGAGCGAGACGAGTCCGGTGACGGCGATCTACCCGGGCACCTACGACCCGGTGACGTACGGGCACCTGGACGTCATCCACCGCGCCGCCGAGGTGTTCGACCGCGTCGTCGTCGGCGTCGTCAACGAGCCCCGGCACAAGCGGGCGCTCTTCACGATCGACGAGCGCGTGAACTTCATCAAGGAGGCGGTCGCCGGGCTCGAGAACGTCGAGGTCGACGTGTTCTCCGAGCTCGTGGTCGATTTCGCGCGCCGCTGGGGCGCCAGGACGATGGTGAAGGGGCTCAGGGTCATCTCGGACTTCGAGTGGGAGTTCCAGATGAACCACCTGAACCGCACGCTCGCGCCCGAGATCGAGACCATGTACGTGATGGCGAGCCCGCAGTACAGCTTCGTCTCGTCGAGCGGCGTGAAGGAGGTGGCCGCGTTCGGCGGGCGGGTCGAGGAGTTCGTCCCCGAGCCGGTCGCCCGGCGCTTTCGAGAGCTCTTTCCGAACGGCCGCCCGGGCACGCCCGAGAACCCCTCCGAGTAGACGCACGCTCGAGGCCGCGCACGTGGCGCGCGCCGACCAGGTGTCTACACTCCTGAGCCATGGATGTCCTCGTGCTCATCGACCGTCTCGACGACCTCGTGCACAACGCGAAGGCCGTCCCGCTCACCGACCAGGTCCGCATCGACCGGGAGGAGATCTACGAGATCCTCGACCAGATGCGCGCGACCATTCCCGAGGAGATCAAGCAGGCTCGCTGGATCGTCAAGGAGCGCCAGGAGATGCTCGCCGAGGCGAAGCGAGAGACCGACCGGATGGTCGGCGAGGCCAGGGAGCAGGCACTGCGCGAGGCCTCGCAGACCGAGATCGTCAAGCTCGCCGAGCGGCAGGCTCAGGAGATCATCGAAGAGGCCAGGCGCTCGGCCCGCGAGACCCGCCTCGAGATGGAGGACTGGGCGGACAGCATCCTCTCCACCCTCGAGGTCAACCTGGACAAGTTCCTCGGCGCCGTGCGCCGCGGGCGCGAGCGGCTCCAGGAGCGCTCCCAGGAGACGGTCACCGCCGCGGTCAGCGCGGCACCAGACGGCGACGACCCGCTTCAGTAGACGCTCGTCGTCACTCAGTGACGCTCCGTCGTCACTGACGGGTCTGTCCCCTCAGTGACGCTCGGCGTCGCTGAACGTCGGTCCCGCAGGGGACTGACCCGAGCTGTTCGCCAGAACCCGTCCGCGCCGGGTCGACCAGCCGTGCGCCAACGGTCGACCCTGCAGACACCGGCGCTACGCTGGCCGCGTGAGCGCGACCCTGAATCTCCGTACCCTGCGGCTGCGCTCCGGCGAGCAGTACCGCGACCGCCACGACATCCCGCTCGAGCCGTTCGAGCTCGGCGGGCAGCGCTACCTGCCGGTGCCGGAGACGGTCGTCGCCGAGGTGGCCGTCACCCAGGCGACGAGCGGCACGGTGTTCGAGCTGCGCCTCCCCGTGCGACTGCACGGGCCCTGCTTCCGCTGCCTGGAGGACGCGGTGCTGGAGCTCGACGTGGTCGCGCGGGAGTACCAGGCGACCGACCCCGAGGGCGACGAGGAGCTCACGACGCCCTACGTCCAGGACGACCGGCTCGACCTGGTCGCGTGGGCGCGCGACGCCGTCGCCGACCTGCTGCCCGAGCAGATCCTCTGCCGCGAGGACTGCGCGGGCCTCTGCGGCGTCTGCGGGCGGAACCTCAACGACGAGCCGCACGAGCACGAGGCCGAGGGCGGCGACCCGCGCTGGGCCGCGCTTGCCGACCTCCGCGACCGGTTGTAACGCCGCCGCGGCCGCCGCTACGATGGGAGACGGCGCTTCGGCGCCCTCCCATGACGGACTAGAGCGGAAAGCCATTGAGACCACGCCGCCCAGCGCGGCGTTCCAGCTCGTCCAGGAGGTTCCGTCTTGCGTCTCTCACTCGAGGGCGTCACCAAGTCGTTCGGCGCCCAGCTCGTACTCGACAACGTCGCACTCGCCGTGGGGCCGCGGTCGCGGCTCGGCCTCGTCGGTCCCAACGGGGTCGGCAAGTCGACGCTGCTCCGCATCCTGGGCGGGCTCGAGGCACCCGACGCCGGCGCCGTCCGCACGCGACCCGCCGGAGCTGCTCGTCGGCTACCTGGCGCAGGAGCGCGACCTCGCGCCCGGCGAGACGCTGCGGTGCTACCTGGCGCGGCGCACCGGCGTCGCGGCGGCAGAGCGCGAGCTCGACCGGCTGCACCGACCTGCTCGCGCACGACACCTCGCTGGTGGAGCAGCACCATGCCGCGCTGGAGCGATTCCTCGCCCTCGGCGGCGACGACCTCGAGGCACGCGCGCGCGCCGTCTGCGCCGACCTCGGCCTGCCGGTGGAGCTCGACCGGCCGCTCGGAGCGATGTCGGGCGGTGAGCTCGGGCGTGCCGCGCTCGCGGCGATCCTGCTCGCACGCTTCGACGTCTTCCTGCTGGACGAGCCGACGAACGACCTGGACCTCGACGGGCTCGAGCGGCTCGAGCGCTTCCTCGCGCGGCGTCGCCGGCGGCGTGGTGGTCGTCTCGCACGACCGCGCGTTCCTCGACGCGACCGTCACTCGGATCGCGGAGGTCGAGCCAGGCAGCAGGCGGCTACGCGAGTGGGCGGGCGGGTGGAGCGAGTACGTGGCGGCCAGGGACGAAGCGCGCGCGCGGACCTACCGGGAGTTCGAGCAGGGCCAGGAGCGCCGGCGCGAGGTTGCGGCGCTGCTTGCCCGGCGCCGGAACGAGGCTCGCACGCGCGGTGCGTCGCTCGGAGACAAGACCGGCGGGCAGGACCGCCGCGGGACGCACGCGCTGATGACGAAGGTGCGCCAGGCCGAGAAGGCGCTCGGGCGCGTGGACGCGCCCGACAAGCCGTTCGAGCCGTGGCAGCTCGACCTCCGCCTCGAGGCCGGGGAACGCCCCGGCGACGTCGTCGCCGCGCTCGCGGGCGCGGTCGTCGAGCACGAGACCTCCGGCTTCCGGCTCGGGCCGGTCGATTTCGACGTCGGCTGGGGCGAACGCGTGGCGATCACGCGGGCCGAACGGCAGCGGCAAGTCGACGCTGCTCGCGGCGCTGCTCGGCGAGCTGCCGCTCGCGGGCGGCAGCCGCGTCATCGGCCGGCGAACCGTGGTCGGCACGATCGACCAGCGCCGGCGCGCCTACGCGGGCGAGCAGCAGCTGCTCCAGACCTTCGCCGAGCGCACCGGCCTGCCTCCGGCCGAGGCGCGCACGCTCCTCGCCAAGTTCGGCCTGGGCACCGAGCACGTCGGCCAGGCCCGCCGGCTCGCTCTCCCCGGGCGAGCGCACGCGAGCCCAGCTCGCCGAGCTGCAGGCCCGCCGCGTCAACCTGCTCGTGCTCGACGAGCCGACGAACCACCTCGACCTCGAGGCCGTCGAGCAGCTGGAGCAGGCACTGCAGGACTACGCCGGCAGCGTCGTGCTGGTCTCGCACGACCGCCGCTTTCGCGAGACCCTCAGTCCGGACCGCGAGCTCCGGCTCCCGCTCGAGGCGCCGCTGAGCGGCAGGTAGCCAGACAGCGCGGCAGTCGACGCGTAGGTTGTTGGGCGAACTGCTGGGTCAGTCCCCAACTGCGAGGACGACCCGTCCTCTCCTTCGCCCCGCCCGTCCCCAACACGCGGCGTCCCACCGCCGCACGGCGAGCGGCTCCATCTCGGCTACCATGGCGAGCCGCGATGGCTGTCCCGAAGCGAAAGCAGACCAGTACACGCCGCGACAAGCGCCGGGCGCAGCACCGGCTCGAAGCGCCGCGCGTGAACACCTGCCCCGTGTGCCACCAGCCGAAGCGGCCGCACCACGTGTGCCCGAACTGCCGCACCTACCGCGGCCGGGACGTCGAGCCGCTGCCGACGGCCGCGCCGTAGCGCGCCGAGCGCGCAGCGCACCCTGTTAGCATCGCGCCTCCCTACCGACGAGACAGCAGGAGAGACCACATGGCAGCGTCGCGCGAGGAAGTCTACGAGCGGGTCAAAGAGGTGCTGAGCGACCAGCTCGGCGTCGACCAGAACGAGATCGCCGAGGAGGCGTCGTTCCAGGAGGATCTGGATGCCGACTCGCTCGACCTCGTCGAGCTGATCATGGAGCTCGAGGACCAGTTCGGCATCAAGATCTCCGACGAGGACGCCCAGAAGATCACCGACCGTCGGACAGGCTGTCGACTACGTCACATCGCACCAGTAGCGCCTCGAGCCGGCGCGCTCGCGCGCCTGATCGACGCCCTGCCGGCGAGCCGCCTGGACCACGTCTTCACGCATTCCTCGTGGGCGTCCGACCGAGCGTTGTCCTACGAGCGGCTCGAGTTCCTCGGCGACAGCGTCCTCGAGCTCTCGGTTGCCCGGGCGCTCTACGACCGCTACCCCGACTTCAGCGAGGGGCGCCTCGCGAAGATCCGCTCCCACGTCGTCTCGCGGGCGAGCTGCGCGGTCGTGGCGCGGCAGCTGGAGCTGGGCGAACGGCTCGCCGAGCGCGGCAACGAGGTCGCGCCGGAGGAGCTCGAGCGCCTCTCGGGCAACCGCAACGTCCTCGCGGCGCTGCTGGAGGCGGTGCTCGCGGCGCTCTACCTCGAGCACGGCTTCGAGCCGATCCGCGAGGCGATCGTCGACGCGTTCGAGGAGCGGATCGAGTACGCCCTCACCAGTCACGTCGATCACAAGACGGAGCTGCAGGAGGCCCTCGCCAAGCTCGGCCGCTCGGTGTCGTACGTCGTCCTCGAGGTCGAGGGGCCGCCGCACGACCGGCAGTTCACCTGCGCGGCGGTGATCGACGGCGAGCAGGCCGGGGTCGGTCGCGGCGCGTCCAAGAAGGCGGCCGAGCAGGAAGCGGCCCGCCAGGCACTCGCTTCGGTCGAGGTCGAGCTGCCGGCGGTCGACTGACGAGCGGCGTCCGCCGCCGACGCTAGCGTCCCGCGCACCGCCTCGCGGCCCTCTCGGCATGCACCTGACTGCGATCAAGCTCCGCGGCTTCAAGAGCTTCCCCGACGAGGCGGAGGTCAGGCTCGAGCCTGGCGTGGCAGTCGTGGTCGGGCCGAACGGCTCCGGCAAGTCCAACGTCGCCGACGGGCTGCTCTGGGCCACCGGGACGCTCAGCCCCACCGAGCTTCGCGCGGAGAAGCCGGACGACGTGCTCTTCGCCGGCAACGGCGACCGGCAGCCCGCCCGCTGGTGCGAGGTCGAGCTCCGCTTCGACAACGGCGACGGTGCCTGGAGCGATCTGCCCTACAGCGAGGTCGCCGTCGTGCGCCGTCTGCACCGCGGCGGCGAGGGGCAGTACGTGGTCAACGGCGCGACCGTGCGCCGGACCGACCTCGTCGAGCTGCTCGCCGACGTCGGGCTCGCCGGCGGCGTGACCGTGATCGGCCAGGGCAAGGTCGAGGAGATCCTCGCCTCGAGCCCGGTCGAGCGGCGCGCGATGCTGGAGGAGGCTGCGGGCGTCGGCCGCTTCAAGCGCCGCCGGCACCGCGCCGAGCTCAAGCTCGCCCGCGTCGCCGCCGAGGTGACGCGTGCGCAGGGACGTCGAGGTCGAGGTGCAGAAGCGCCTGAGGCCGCTCGCGCTCCAGGCCAGCGCCGCCGAGAGCGCGCCGACCGCCTGCGCGGCGAGGTCGAGACGCTGCGCCGCCGGCTCGACGCGGTCGACCTTGCTGCGCTCGACGCGCGCGTGGCGGAGGCTCGAGGAGCGCCGTGCCGCCGCCGCGCTCGCGCGCCGCGCGCGGGACGAGGAGCTCGAGGCGCTGCTGTCCGAGCGGAACGCCGCCGAGGAGGAGCTCGCGGACGCGTCCGGGCGGCGCGAGGGCGCGACCGCAGCCCTGTACCGGCTGCGGACGGCGGCCGACCGGCTCGAGCTCCGGCGCGAGACCGCGCGGGCGCAGGGTGCCGAGCTGCGGGCGCAGCTGGCGCTCGCCGAGGCCCAGGACGGCGGTGAGGCTCAGGTGCGGGTCGCTGCGACGCGCGAGGCCGCGCGAGCAGAGCGCGAGGCCCGGGAGGCGGCGCTCGCGAAGGAGGCGCTCGCCGGGAGGCTCGAGCTGGCACGCGAGCTCCAGGCGGTGGTCGAGCGCGCCCGCGGCGAGCGGGAAGGGCTCTCGCCGGCCGCCCGCGCGCTCGCCGAGCAGGGCGAGGCGCTCGCGCTCGGGCTGCTGGAGGTCGACGACGGCTACGAGCGGGCGGTGGCGGCCGCGCTCGCCTGGCGCGCCGGTGCGCTCGCCGCCGACTCCGCCGATGCCGCGCTGGCGCTCGTGGAGCGGGCGCGCGCGGGCGGACTGGGGCCGGTCGCGGTGGTCGTCCCAGCCGAGCGCGAGGCCAGGGCTGCTCCCCCGCTCGACGAGGCGACGCCGCTCGCCGCTCATGTCCGTGCGCGAGCGGGGGGCGAGGCGGTCGCGTCGCTGCTCGAGAACGTCTGGCTGGTCGAGCCGGCACGGCTGCTCGAGGCGCACGGTGCGCCGGTCGTCACCCGCGAGGGCCACCGCTATGACCCTCGCCGGGGCGAGCTGCTGTTCGCCGGCGAGACGGCCGAGGCCGTGCTGCTCGAGCTGGAGGCCCGGCACCGCGCGGCGGCGGCGGAGGTCTCGGAGCTCGAGCGCCAGCACGAGGCGGCAACGGCCGCCGAGCTCGGCGCACGCGAGCGAGCCGAAACGGCGGCAGCGGCGCTGGCCGAGCTGGGGCCGGCTGCACGCACGATCGACCCGGAGCTCGCGAGGCGGCTGCTGGCCCTCGCCGAGCGGTTGGAGCGCGAGCTCGACGCCGGGCTCGCCGTGGCGACACGCATCGAGGTGCCGCTGAAGGCGCGGGCCGACGCGGGCGGCGAGCGCACGCGTGAGCTCGCCGAGCAGCTGAGGACGCTCGGGAGCGGCGAGGCCGACCTGCGCCGCGCCGCCGCCGAGAGCGCGGCAGCCCAGGGCGCCCACGAGGTCGAGCTGGCCCGGCTCGGCACGGAAGCCGACGAGCTGCGCCGCCGCCTGGGCGACGAGGCGCCGGAGATTCCGGCCGGGACGGGCAGGGACGAGCTCGCCGAGAAGCTCGAGCGCTCGGAGCGGCGGCTCGAGCTGCTGGGCCAGGTGAACCCCTTCGCGAAGCAGGAGTACGAGGCCGAGAAGGAGCGGCTGGCCGAGCTCGTCGAGCAGCGCGAGGATCTCGAGAGCAGCCTCGCCGAGCTGGACCGGCTGCGGGCGGAGCTGACCGAGGAGGTCGAATCGCGCTTCGCGGCCACGTTCGACGCCGTCCAGGCCAACTTCGCCGAGGTCGCCGCCACGCTCTTCCCCGGCGGCGAGGGCAACCTGAAGCTGACCGAGCCCGAGGACGGCGACGACGAGACGGAGCTCGGCGTCGAGATCCAGCTGCGCCCGGCCGGCAAGCGGATCACCCGGCTCTCGCTGCTCTCCGGCGGCGAGAAGGCTCTGGGCGCCATCTCGTTCCTCTTCTCCGTCTTCCTCGCCCGGCCGTCGCCGTTCTACCTCCTCGACGAGGTGGAGGCCGCGCTCGACGACACGAACATCGGCCGGTTCGTCGACCTGCTGCGCCGCTACGCCGACCGGGCGCAGTTCATCGTCGTCACGCACCAGAAGCGGACGATGGAGGCGGCGGACGTCCTCTACGGGGTGACCATGGGCCCCGACGGCGTCTCGCAGATCGTCTCGCGGCGTACTCCGTCGGCGCCGCAGCTCGCAGCCGCGTCGTAGCCCACCGCGGCTACGGTGGCCGCGTGGCGCGATCCTGGAACGAGCTGCTGGGCGAGGAGAACGGCGCCCCCGAGCCGGACGAACGGCAGTCGGGGCTGTTCTCGCGCCTGCGCGATTCGCTCTCGCGGAGCCGCCAGGCGCTGACCGCCGAGCTCGCGCTCGGCTCGTTCGACCCGGCGGACGAGGAGGCGTGGGAGCGGCTCGAGGAGTCGCTGATCATGGCCGACGTCGGCGTTCCCGCGACCGCCGAGCTCGTCCGCCGGCTGGAGGCGCGGGGTGTGGACGGCGACCTCGGCCCCGCGCTCGCCGAGGAGATCGAGGCGCTCTTCGGCGATCCCGGCACCCTCGGCGTGGCCGAGCGGCCGAGCGTCGTGCTCGTCGTCGGCGTCAACGGCACCGGCAAGACCACGACGATCGGGAAGCTCGCACAGCGCCTGCGGGAGCACGACCGCTCGGTGATCCTCGCGGCCGCGGACACGTTCCGCGCCGCCGCCGAGGAGCAGCTGGAGATCTGGGCCGAGCGCGCCAAGGCCGACTTCGTCGGCTCGGAGCGCGGCGGCGATCCCGCCGCCGTCGCGTACGACGCGATCGAGGCGGCACGGGCGCGCGGCCGCGACGTCGTCCTCGTGGACACCGCCGGACGGCTGCACACGCAGACGAACCTGATGGAGGAGCTCGCCAAGGTGCGCCGCGTGATCGAGCAGCGCCTGCCGGGCGCGCCGCACGAGACGCTGCTCGTCGTCGACGCCACCACGGGCCAGAACGGCCTGCAGCAGGCCCGCCTCTTCCGCGACGCCGTCGGCGTCACCGGCGTGGCGCTCACCAAGCTCGACGGGTCGGCGAAGGGCGGCGTCGCTGTCGCCATCGCCCACGAGCTCGGGCTGCCGGTCAAGCTCGTGGGCGTGGGGGAGACGCTCGACGACCTGCGTCCGTTCGACCCGGGCGACTTCGCCCGGGCGCTCGTGACGGGTTAGGCTCGCCTAGCTCAGTCACCCGGTACTGCCCGACGCCGCCGGGATTCTTCGACGCTCGACGCGTCGCCTCGAACTTCAAGACGTGACCGCCGGTACTGGCGCCGGCTTCGGCCAGTCTTGCTCTTGCCACGATCTGGTCGATCGCGTCGTTGCAGCTGCCTCGTTCCAGTTCTCGTGGTGCGGCGTCGTCACTGCCGTGCGTCGACGCCCTTGCCGGAGCGCGGTCGCCGGTGACGGGCTCCGGAAGTCGCTGCGCGTCGCCGTTCGCCATGGCTGCCCTCCTCTCGGTAGCGACGGGGCGACGATACGCCTGTCGGCGCGCTGTTGCCTAGGGACGGCGCGAGCGGCGCCTGTCGCAGGACACGGTCGCCGATCGCGGCCGAGCGGCCGCGATGTTGCCCTTGCCGGTGAAGGCGTCGCCGTGCCTCGGCAGCAGCGGTCTGCGCCCGCCGCCGTGGTCGCCCCGAGCCGCGGCACGCGCCTCGGCGAGCACGTGCGAGCGCGCCTCCGCCCGCAGGTCAGCGCATCGGTCTTGCCGGCGAGCTCGCGATGCGCGTCGGCCTGCGAGCCGCCTCCTCGAGCTCGCCGCGCCGGCGCGCGATCCCGGGCAAGCGCGTGGCGGCGCGCACGAGCGCACCGACCTGCGAGCGGAGTCAGCGCGGCTGCTCGCGCCGGCTCGCCTGCGTGCCTCTGCGTCGTCGAGCGCCCCTGCGCGAGGAGCGCGTGGGCGAGGACAGCGCGCCTGAACGCGCTCGCCGCCGTACGGCCTCAGGATCTCAGCCGCCTCCTGCAGGAGCGCTCCGCGGCGGCGGCGTCGCCGGCGAGGAGCTCAGCCTCGGCTGCGACCTGGTTCAGCCCGGCGACCGGCGAACCGCAGGCCAGCTCCTCGTAGAGCGACGCGTGCACGCGTCGTACGCCCTGCGTGCAGCTCGAACTCGCCGCGCATCGGCCAGCAGGCCGCACCGGGCGACGCGGACGTGCGCCTGTCGAGCGGGCGGCCCGCCGGCTCAGCAGACGAGCATCGCGTCGCAGCGCGGCGAGCGCCTCGCCGACGTGGTGTCGGGCCCCAGAGCAGCGCGGTGCAGAGACCGTCGGCGATGCGCGCCTCCTCGCGCGCGATCGGCCGCGCCGCGCGCGGCCGCGAGCGCGTCTCGGCGACGCTGTTCGGCCTGCGCGAACTCGCAGCGCGCGATGTGAACCCAGACGAGCCGCCGCGCCGAGCGCGGCGCGAGCCCGAGCGCGTCGCCGAGCTCGGCGAAGAGCTCGAGCGAGCCGGCCCGCGCGACGTCGCGCGATCTCGTCGAGGCTCGGCCGCGCCTCGAGCCTGCTGCCGAACGACGCGTTCCAGCCTCGGCGTGCCAGTGCGAGCGCGGACCCTGGCTCAGCGGTCGCCGTGACGCCGTCGAGGAGCTCGTCGGCGCGCGCGAGCTCGCCGGTCGACCAGAGCGCAGCGCTGAGGTCGAGGAGAAGCGCGGGCCGCTCGATCAGGTCCGACGGCGCATGGGCCAGGGCACGGTCGAGGAGGTTGATCGCGGCAGGCAGGTCCTCGCGTGCGAATGCCCGGCGCCCAGCGGCGCCGAGGCGCTCCGCTGCCCGACGGCCGATTCTGGAAGTCCGCTCGTCCGGCGGCGCTAGCTCGAGCCGCAACCGATACGACTGCTCGAGGTGGTAGCCGGCGAGCTCCTCGCGCAGGGCGGCTGTCGCCGGCGTTGCGCTCGAGCCAGTCGGCGTACCACTCGTGGAAGAGCGCCCGAGACTCCTTCGGCATGCCGTCGTAGGCCGCATCGCGGATCAGGCCATGGCGGAACCGGAAGCCGTCCTCGCGGGCGGCCAGCCCGCGGCTCGATCAGCTCCTTGCGAACGAGGGTGAGCAACACGCTCCTCACGTCGGGCCGCAGCTCCGGCGGACAGAGGTCGGTCACCTCACGGCGCGAGAACTCGCGGCCGACGACGGCCGCTCGCTCGGCGATCGCTCGCTCACTCGGCTCGAGGCGGTCGAGGCGTTCGGCCAGGAGTGCCGCGATCGTCGGGGGAACGACGACGTCTCCGCTCGCCGCCAGCGCGGCCAGCTGCTCGACGTAGAGCGGGTTCCCCTCGGCCGAGGCGAGCACGCGCTCGCGGTCGGACTCGCTGAGATCGGCGCCGAGGCCGGTGAGCAGGAGCTGGGACTCGGATTCGTCCAGCGGCTCGAGGTAGGAGGTCTCCGCTCGGCCGCGTGGCGCCGACCACGTGGGCCGGCGATCGAGCAGCTCGGGCCGCGCGCTGCACACGAGGAGCACCGGTGCGTCCGCTATCCAGCCGTGCAGATACTCGATGAGGTCGAGCAACGTCGGCTCGGCCCAGTGGATGTCGTCGAGCAGGACGAGCACGGGTTGCCGCGAGGCGAGCTCTTCGAGAAGCCGGCGAACGGCCCAGAAGAGCTCGTCGACCGCGGCGGGCTCGTCCACGGTGCTCACGCGCTTGGAGGCGCTCGGCGACGAGCTCTCCGTCGTCGGCGCCGGCGCAGCGCGGCGGCCAGCTCGTCCTGGCCTGAGTCTGCCGCACGATCTCGGCTCAGCGGCCAGAAGGTGATTCCGTCGCCGTACGGCAGGCAGCGACTGGCCAGCACGCGCGTGCCGGGTGCCACGTCGGCCGCGAGCTCCTCGGCGAGGCGGGACTTGCCGATGCCGGCAGCGCCGAGGAGCGTCACCAGCCGACACGATCGGTCGCCGACGACGGCATCGTGCGCCGCGCGGAGCGCGTCGAGCTCCTCGCGCCGGCCGACCAGGCGGCGTCTCGGTCCGGCGAGCGACGCCCGGCAGCCAGCGCGTCGACGTGGTCGACGCGCCGTGTCGAGACCGGCTCGCTGCCTGCCCCTTGACCGTGAAGGTCTCGAGTGGGCCGGCGCTTGACCGCGTCCTGGACGAGCGGATACGTCGCCTTGCCGATCAGGATCTGCCCCGGCCCGGCCGCCTGCTCGAGCCGCTTCGCCAGGTTGACCGGCGCGCCGGTGACGAACGTGCCGCCCTGCGGCGGGGTCGCCGACGACGACCTCGCCCGGTGTTGACGCCGATCCGCACCGCGAGGCGGACGCCGAACGTCTGCGCTCGAGCTCCTCGTTGAGGACGGTGAGGCGGTCGAGCAGGTCGGACGCGGCGCGGACACCGCGCAGCGCATCGTCCTCGTGGACGTGCGGGACGCCGAAGACGGCCATCACCTCGTCGCCGATGAACTTCTCCACGGTGCCGCCGTGAAGCTCGATCACCGCACGCGCCTCGGCGAACCAGCGCGACATCACCCGCTGGAGCGACTCCGGGTCGAGCGCCTCCCCGAGCGGCGTCGAGTCGACGACGTCGCAGAAGAGGATCGTGACCGTCTTCCGCCCCTGCACGGGGCGAGTCTAGGCTCGTGCGGACCGCTACAGAAAGGGCGCCCGAGCCTGCGCCGTTACCCGCCGCCCTCGCGCTCGACTGCGAAGGCGATGTTGACGGTGGTGCGGTACTCGCTGATGCGGCCGTTCTCGACCTCGGCGCTCATGCTGAGGACGTCGGCGCCCTTGATTCCCCGCAGTGTCCTCGCGGCCTCCTGGACGGCCGCGTCGGCGGCCTTCGCGAAGCTCTCCGGCGACGAGCCGATGATGGTCACGACCTTGGCGACGCCTGGCATGTGGAACCTCCTGTGTCGGTAGGGGCGCTGATTCTCTCGTACCGGAGCCCCGGTCCGCGCAGGTCACGCCGAGCTCATCGCCACGCGAGACGCCACGGCAGTTGACCCGAATCGGCACGCCTCTGGCACTGACGCGTGCGACCTGCGCCGATACCGTCGGCGACGGGCGGGTGGTGGAGGACGTCTCCCCTACTGGGAGGGCGGGGCGCGCAGCGCGGCACTGACCGGCGGGGACATGTCTGTATGGGGCCTGTCTGGCTCGTCCGCCACGCCGGAACGGCGCAGGTGCGCCCGTACACTTGCCCGGATGTTCGAGACCCTCTCCGACAAGCTCGGCGCCGCCCTCGGCGACCTGCGCGGGCGCAGTCGCCTGGACGAGGAAGCGATCTCGCGCGCGATGCGCGAGATCCGCCTCGCCCTGCTCGAGGCGGACGTCAACTTCCGGGTCGTCAAGGAGTTCGTGGCCCGCGTACGCGAGCGGGCGCTCGGCCAGGACGTCCTCAAGAGCCTCTCGCCGGGCGAGCAGGTCGTGAAGGTCGTGCACGAGGAGCTCAGCGAGCTGATGGGCTCCGGCGACTCACGCCTGGCGTTCACGGGGCGCCCGCCCACCGTCGTGCTGCTCGTGGGGCTGCAGGGCTCGGGCAAGACGACCGCAGCGGCCAAGCTGGCGCTGCTGCTGCGCCGCGACGGCAAGTCGCCCTCGCTCGTGCCGGCCGACCTCCAGCGCCCGGCGGCCGTCGACCAGCTCGAGCAGCTCGGCAAGCAGATTCAGATCCCGGTCTACCGCGGCACCGGCGACGACCCGGTCAAGGTCGCGGCCGCAGGCGTCGAGCGGGCCCGCGCCGAAGGTCGCGACGTCGTCATCGTCGACACCGCCGGCCGCCTGCACGTCGACGAGGAGCTGATGGCCGAGCTGGAGGCGATCCACGGCGCGATCAAGCCGACGAACGTCCTGCTCGTGCTGGACTCCATGACCGGCCAGGAGGCGGTCGGGGTGGCGGAGTCGTTCCAGGCGCGCGTCGCGTTCGACGGCGTCGTCCTGACCAAGCTGGACGGCGACGCCCGTGGCGGCGCCGCCCTCTCCGTCAAGGCGGTGACGGGCCGTCCGATCAAGCTCGTCTCGATCGGCGAGAAGCTCGACCAGCTCGAGTACTTCCACCCCGACCGGATGGCGTCGCGCATCCTCGGCATGGGCGACGTCCTGACGCTGATCGAGAAGGCCGAGGCCGCGGCCTCCGAGGAGGAGCAGGCGGAGCTCGAGCAGCGGATGCTGCAGGGGGAGTTCACCTTCGACGACCTGCTGACGAGCTACCGCATGCTGAAGCGCATGGGGTCGGTCAAGAGCGTGCTCGGGATGATCCCCGGCATGGGGAAGCAGCTGCAGGGGCTCGACGTGTCGGACAAGGACATGGCGAAGGTCGAGGCGATCGTGCTCTCGATGACGCCGAAGGAGCGGCGGATGCCGCACCTGATCGACCTCTCCCGGCGGCGCCGGATCTCCGCGGGCAGCGGCACGTCGATCGAGCAGGTCAACCAGCTGATGAGCGCCCGCAAGCAGATGGCGAAGATGATGAAGGGCCTCGGCAAGGGCAAGCTGCCGACGCTGCCGGGCGGGCTCGGCGTGCCGGGCGCGGGCGGGCTCGCGGGCGGCCCCCCGGGCGGGGCGACGCTCACCGCGCGGCCCGGCCAGGGCGCGACGCGGCGCAAGGCGAAGAAACGGAAGTCGAAGCGGCGCTAGCTACCCTGCGCCGCGGCGCAGACGTTTACGAGCACACCAGCGTGCACGGCCCGGGCTCGCCTCCCGAGCGGCGCGCGGCGGAAAGGAAGGGAATGGCAGTACGCATGAGACTGACCCGGGTCGGGTCGAAGAAGAACCCCGTCTACCGGGTCGTCGTCGCCGACTCGCGCTCCCCGCGCGACGGCAAGTTCATCGAGATCGTGGGGCGCTACAACCCGCGGCACGATCCGTCGCTGATCGAGTTCGACGAGGACAAGGTCCGCGACTGGCTCGGCAAGGGCGCGCAGCCGTCGGAGTCGGTGCGCCGCCTGCTCAAGACGCAGAACCTGGCTTGACCGACGAGCTCCTCGCCTACCTGGCCCGCGGGCTCGTCGACGATCCCGGCGCGGTCAGGGTCGAGCGCGTCGAGCGCGACGACGCCGTCGTGCTCCAGCTGCACGTGGCGCAGGACGACGTCGGCAAGGTGATCGGACGCCAGGGCCGTGTTGCCCGCGCCCTGCGCACCGTCGTGCGCGCCGCCAACGGGGATGCGCGCAAGCGGGTCGTGCTCGAGATCGTGGAGTGACGTCAACGGATTGGGTGGCCGTCGGGCGTGTCGGCCGCCCGCACGGCACGAAAGGCGCGTTCGTCGTCGAGCAGGCGAGCACGGCACCCGAGCGGCTCGCCCTCGGCGCCGTGCTGCACGTGGACGGTGAGCCCGCCCGGGTGGTCGAGGCCAAGCAGGCGGGCGGACGGCCGGTGATCCGGCTCGACCGGCAGGTGTCCCGCGGAGCCGACCTCTGCGTGCGCCGCGAGGAGCTGCCTCCACCCGCCGAGGACTCCTTCTACGTCTTCCAGCTGATCGGCCTCGCGGTACGCGAGGAGGGCGATGGCGATCTCGGCCGCGTGCAGGATGTCGAGCCGGGCGTTGCGAACGATGTGCTCGTGCTCGATTCGGGTGAACGGCTGCCGCTCGTCGACGCGTGCGTGCGTCCAGGTCGACCTCGACGCCGGGGTGGTGCTCGTCGCGCCCGGGTTCTCGGGTGGTGGCTAACTTGGTGCTCCCCCGATGCAGCTCGACATCTTCACGCTCGTCCCGCACGCGTTCGCGAGCGCGTTCGACCTGCGTCCGCTTGCCTCCGTGCTCGGCAGCGAGCTCGAGGTGCGGATCTTCAACTACCGCGACACGACCCCGCTGCGCGCCGGCCAGGTCGACGACGAGCCCTACGGGGGCGGCGCGGGCATGGTCCTGCGCGTCGACGTCGTCGCGGCGGCCCTCGACGCGGTCTACGGCGAGGCACGCGGCCATCGGGTGGTGGCGTTGAGCCCCCGCGGCCGCCAGCTGACCCAGGCCGTGGTCGAGGAGCTCGCGGCCGAGGAGCGGGTGACGCTCCTCTCCGCGCGTTTCGAGGGCTTCGACGAGCGAGTCCTGGAGCACCTGGCCACGGATGCGATCTCCATCGGGCCCTACGTCCTGTCGGGCGGCGAGCTGCCCGCGATGGTCATTGCGGACGCGATCGCCAGACGGCTGCCGGGCGCGCTCGGCAACGAGGCCTCCGGCATCGAGGAGAGCTTCTCGGCCGAGCTCGAGGGCGGGCTCGAGTATCCGCACTTCACACGGCCCGCCGAGTTCAGGGGCTGGACGGTGCCCGACGTGCTCCTCTCGGGTGATCACGCACGCGTCGACGCGTGGCGGCGTGAGCAGAGCCGCTCGAGGAGCGCGGCGTGAGAGGTCCGGTCGACAGGCTCACCGAGGGGCTGCCCAAGCCCTGGCGGGTTGCCATCGACTGGGTGGTCACGATCGTCGGCGCCGTCGTGATCGTGCTTGCGGTCAAGGCGTACGTCATCAACCCGTACCGCATCCCCTCCTCCTCGATGGAGTCGACCCTCCACTGCGCGAAGCCCGGCCTCGACTGCGAGGCCCGGTTCTCCGACCGGGTGCTCGCGAACCGCTTCCTCTACCACTTCAGCGATCCGGGACGTGGCGACATCGTGGTCTTCCACACGCCGCAGCGCGCCCAGCAGCAGTGCGGCGCGGGCGGCACGTTCGTCAAGCGCATCGTCGGCCTCCCCGGCGAGGTGGTCACCGTGCGTGACAACGGCGCGGTACTGATCGACGGCAAACGGCTGGATGAGGGCTACCTCGACCGTGAGCTGCCCGGTGGAACTCCAGGACGCTGGCCGGTGCCCGAGAATCACGTCTTCGTGATGGGCGACAACCGTGGCCAGTCGTGCGACTCGCGTGTCTGGGGGCCGCTCGACCAGGACGAGCTGATCGGGAAGGTGTTCGCCGTCTACTGGCCCCCGGCCCGCATCGGGATCAAATAGTGCGCAACCCGATCGACCGGCTGACCGCCGGCCTCCCGCGCCCATGGCGCACGCTCGCCGACTGGCTGATCACGATCGTGGGCGCCGTCGCGATCGTGCTGGCGCTCAAGGCGTGGGTGGTCAACCCGTACCACATCCCCACCTCCTCGATGGAGCCGACCCTGCACTGCGCGATCCCCGGGCCCGGCTGCACGGCGGAGCGCTCCGACCGCGTGCTCGCGAACCGGTTCATCTACCACCTCACCGACCCGGGGCGCGGCGACATCGTCGTCTTCGAGACGCCCCAGCGGGCGCAGGACCAGTGCGACGTCGGTGGGCACGTTCGTCAAGCGCATCATCGGCCTCGGCGGCGAGACGGTGACGGTGCGGCAGGACGGCTCCGTCCTGATCGACGGCGAGCCGCTGGACGAGTCCGACTACCTGCCCCTCGACCGCCGCGCGCCGCCCGCGGGTCGCTGGCAAGTGCCCGAGGGCAGCGTCTTCGTCATGGGCGACAACCGCGATTCGTCCTGCGACTCCCGGGTCTGGGGGCCGCTCGACGAGGACCAGCTGATCGGCAAGGTCTTCTTCGTGTACTGGCCACCCGGACGCGTCGGCCTGCCCTAGCAGCCGCGTCGCGATCCTCGGCGGCGCAAAGACAGGCTGGCAAGCGAGGTTGCTACAGTTGTCGCCCGGCCGCGGGCCGGTTTCTCTATGTCCAGGATCATCGAGAGCCTCGAGAAGCGCCAGTTGCGCGCGGACCGTCCGGTGTTCAAGGCCGGCGACACCGTGCGCGTGCACTTCCAGGTGATCGAGGGCCAGCGCCGGCGCGTCCAGGTGTTCGAGGGCATCGTGATCAAGCGCCAGGGCGCCGGGGTGCGCGAGACCTTCACGGTCCGGAAGCAGTCGTTCGGCGTCGGCGTCGAGCGGACGTTCCCGCTGCACTCCCCCAAGATCGAGCGCATCGAGGTGCGGGCGATCGGCGACGTCAATCGCGCGAAGCTCTACTACCTGCGCAAGAAGGTCGGGAAGAAGGCTCGCGTGCGCGAGGTGCGCGGCGCTCGCGGCGTCATCGTCGAGCAGCCCGCGGTGCCAACCGAAGAGGAGGCGCCCGAGGAGGCGGAGGCGGTCGCGGCCGAGGCCCCAGAGGGCGGCGACGCGCCGCAGGCCGGTGCGGAGGAGACTCCGCAGGCCGCCGCCGACGAGCCGGCCGCCGAGCCGGCTGACGAGCCCGAGACCGAGGCGTCCGCCGAGGAGCGGGCCGAGGTCGAGCAGCCCGCCTAGTGCCCCTCCAGGCAATGCGCTCCATCACCCCCGGCTGCTGCAAAGCGGCGCCGGGCGTTGTCCTCGGTCGCACTCGCATGCACCGATACGCGAGCTCCCTGCGTCCTAGCCCGGCTTGCTTTTCACAGCCGGGAGCGGGGGCGCATCACCTGAAGGGGCACTAGTGGACGTCACTCCCGCCAACGACACCGAGCGTCGGGCGATCTGGCTGACCGCTGCCGGCGGTCTCTTGCTCGTGCTGCGCGCGACCGGCGTGGGTGTCTTCGTCGGCCCCCAGCGCGACTGGCAGCTCTGGCTCTACGCGATCAGCGTCGGCCTGATCGCAGCCTGCGCGGTCCTCGCCGGCTTCGTCGCCGTCTCGCAGTCGCTCAACCGCCGCGGCGCCGCCGATGGCCGGCTGCTCGGTGTGGCCGTCGGGCTGCTGGCGGCCGGACTCGCCGTCACCGCTTTCTCTGCGATCGCCGGCGCGATCGACGCGCTCGACTCGAACCCGGTCGCGTAACGACTCTGTGCCGGCGCCGGGCGCCGGCTGCCGCCTGCGCTATCGTCGCGCCCCGTGGCACCACGCCCCGGCCATCGGCTCCTGCGCTTCGACCGCCGCCTCGGCGCCCGCTTCGTCGCCGGCGCGGACGAGGCAGGGCGAGGGTCGCTCGCCGGGCCGCTGGTCGTCGCGGGCGTCCTCCTCGACTACGAGTGCCTGCGCGACCACCGGGTGCGGCCGCTGGCCGACCTGAACGACTCCAAGCAGCTCTCGCACTCGGAGCGCGAGCGCCTCTTCCGTGCCGTGCTGAGCTGCGCGGCCAAGGTCAGCCTCCACGTCTTCGCCCCCTGGCGGATCGACCGGGAGGGTCTGCACCGCTCCAACCTGGCCGGCCTGCGGGCCGCGCTGCACGCGCTGTCGCCGCCCGCCGAGGTCTGCCTCGTCGACGGCTTCCGCCTCGGTCCCAGCGCGCCGCCGCACCAGGCGGTCGTCGACGGCGACGAGCGCTCGGCGGCGATCGCTGCGGCCTCGGTCGTCGCCAAGGTCGTGCGCGACCGGGCGATGCGCAGGCTGGACGCCGTCTACCCCGCGTACGGCTTCCGGTCGCACGTGGGCTACATCACGCCCGAGCACTCGGCGGTCGTCCGCAGCCGCGGGCCCTCCGAGATCCACCGGCTGTCGTTCCAGGCGCTCTGCTATGCCGAGACGGCTGACGCCGTCCCGGCGTGACGCCCCCGGGCTGAGGCCGGCCCGGCCGCGCGAATCGACGCGTGCGGCAGGGACGCGGGCCGAGCGGCGGGCGCGCCTCCACTACCGCCTGCGCGGCTACGTCGTGCTCGGGGCGAACGTGTGGGCGGGGGGCAACGAGCTCGATCTCGTGCTGCGCCGCGGGCGGACGCTCGTCTTCAGCGAGGTGAAGTTCAAGACGGACGAGCTCGTCGATCCTGCGGAGATGGTGGACGGGGAGAAGCAACGGCGGCTGCGCCGGGCGGCTGCAGCCTGGCTGGCGCGACACCCCGACCTCGAGCGGCTCGACGTCCGCTTCGACGTGGTGGCCGTCTCCCCGCGCGGCGTCGAGCGCATCCCGGACGCGTTCTGATGCCCGCGCCGCTCATCCGGCCGGCCCGCGCGAGCGACGTCGAGGAGCTCGTCGCCATGCGGCGCGACTTCACCTACGAGGATGGCGAACACGACCCGGCAAAGGAACGTCCCGGCTACGAGGCCGAGTGCCGGGCGTTCCTCGAGCGCGTGCTTGCGAGCGCGAGCTGGCACGTCTGGGTCGCCGAGGTCGACGGCGAGCTCGCTGCGCACGTCTTCGTCGCGCTGGTCGAGCGGGTGCCGCGCCCCGTCCGCCAGCGCGCGCTGATCGCCTACCTCACGAACGTGTACACCCGCCCCGGGCAGCGCGGTCTGGGGCTCGGCGGGACGCTGCTACGGCGTGCGCAGGAAAGCGCGCGTGAAGCCGGCGCCGAGCTCATGCTCGTCTGGCCGAGCGAGGAGAGCGCAGCGTTCTACGCCCGTCACGGCTTCGGCTCGAGCGACGCGCCGATCGTCTGGCACGCAGGCAGGAACGAGTGAGCAAGCTGGCCCGCCCAGCGGCGCCGCCCTACCGTGGTGAAGGCCCCCACGCGCTCTGGCACGTCAGCGAGGACGACTCGATCCGCTCCTTCCGGCCGCACCGCGCCGCCACCCAGGTGGAGCCGGAGGCGTTTGTCTGGGCGATTGACACCCGCCACCTGCCCCTCATGTGGTTCCCACGTGAGTGCCCTCGCGGCACCTTCTGGGCGGTTCCGGGCACGACGCCGGCCGACGTGGAGCGCTTCCTCGGCGAGTCCGAGCGGCGCGTCCACGCCGTCGAAGAGGGCTGGCTGGAGCGGATGCGGGGCACGAGGGTGCTCGCGTACCGGCTGCCCGAGGACTCGTTCGCGCCCCATCCGGAGGTGGGCGGCTACTGGGTGAGCCGTGAGACGGTCGAGCCAGAGGAGCTCGTCGAGCTCGGCGACCTCGTCGCCCGACACGCGGAGGCGGGGATCGAGCTGCGAGCCCTCCCGAACCTCTGGCCGCTCTGGGACGCCGTCGTCGCCTCGTCGCTGGAGTTCAGCGGCATCCGGTTGCACAACGCGCTGCCGCGTCCCTAGAGGTCCCCGCCCGCCCGCAGCGAACACCTGCTCGTGGCCGCGACGCAGGAGGCGCTCTACCGCGAGCTCGACCTCGAGCTCTCGTGGTCGGAGCAGCAGCTGCCGGAGCGCGAGCGGACGAAGCATGTCCATCGCCTGCACCCCTATCTGGGCAAGTTCGTGCCGCAGCTCGTCGAGACGCTGCTGCAGCGGCATGTTCGGTCGGGGGGCCCCGTCCTCGACCCCTTCGCAGGCTCGGGGACGACGCTCGTCCAGGCGCTCGAGAGCGGCCACGACGCGGTCGGTGTCGACATCGCCGCCTTCAACTGCCTGCTGATGCAGGTCAAGACCGCGCGGCCGAACCTCTTCACGGTCGAGCGCGAAGTGCGCGACGCGCTCGCCCGGCTCGAGCATGCGACGCCGGCGGGGGACGCCGGGCTCTACGTGCACGAGTGGTTCGCGCCCCAGGCGCTCGAGGAGCTGCTCGCCTTCCGCTCGCTCGTCGGCGACTACGAGCACGCCGACGTCCTCCGGATCGTGCTGGCGCGCGCTGCGCGCTCCGCGCGGCAGACGACGCACTTCGACCTCGACTTCCCACGCGTGCCGCAGCGTGAGCCGTACTGGTGTCACAAGCACCGGCGCACCTGCCGCCCCGTCGAGCGGGCCGCGCACTTCCTACGCCGTTACGGACTCGACACCGTCGAGCGGATCAAGGCGTTCGCGCGCGTCCGAGCCCGGACTGCACTGGCTCGCGTGGTGCACGGGGACGCCCGGGAGCTCGACCTCGGCGGTCCCTACGCCGGCGTCATCACCTCACCGCCCTACCCGGGCCTGATCGACTACCACGAGCAGCACCGCTACGCGTACGAGCTCCTGCAGCTCGACGACCGGCGAGAGCTCGAGCTTGGCGCGGCGGCGGCCGGAGCCGGGCGTGCCGCGCTTGCCGCGTACCGCGACGGGATCGCGACGGTGCTCGCACGCGCACGGGAAACGCTCGAGCCGGGCGCGCCGGTCGTGATCGTGGTGAACGACCGCCGCGGGCTCTACCCGGACATCCTCGAACGTGCCGGGCTGGAGCTCATCATGCGGGTCCAACGGCACGTCAACCGCAGGACGGGACGGCGTGCGGGCGAGTACTTCGAGGACGTGCTCGTCGCCCGCGGCGACTAACTACAGCAGTCCGAGCTTCTCCAGGCCCAGGTAGCCGAGCCCGACGTCGGTCAACTCGCCGCTGCGCAGGTGGCGGCGGAAGTCCTCGACGGAGATGAGCTCGACCTCGATGAACTCGTCCGCCTGGCGCGGGCGCTCCCCGACGCGGCGGCAGTCCGTGGCGACGAACGCGTGCCGACGATGCGTCGAGTACGCCCCCGCCCAGAGTGACCCGGCCGCGTGCAGCGTCCCCTCGAAACCGGTCTCCTCGAGCAGCTCGCGGGCGGCGGCCTCGGAGGGCGTCTCGCCCTCGTCCATCGCGCCTCCCGGCAGCTCGAGCAGAACCCGCTCGGGGCCGGGGCGGTACTCCGCCACCAGGATCACGTCGCTCTGCGGGGTCAGCGCGACGACGGCGACTGTGTCCGGGCTGACCAGGATTTCGAAGTCGGCCTCGCGCTGATCCGGGAGCTCGTAGCGGCGGCGGTCGATGGTGCGGTAGCCGTCGTGAACGCGCTCTTCGGAGAGCTTTCGCCAGAGCTGCACGCTGAGAGTTTGCTCTTCCGGCACGGAGCCGTTGCATCGGCCGCTCTAGCGTCGGCTGTGTGCTCGCGCGCGTCGTCACGCACGTGCTGGTCGGTCTCGAGGCGCGGCGCGTCGAGGTCGAGGCCCACGTGCGCGGCGGCCTCGCGAGCTTCGCGCTCGTCGGGATGGGCGACCGCGCCTGCCAGGAGGCGAAGCAGCGCGTCAAGAGCGGCATCCTCGCGGCGGAGCTCGAGTGGCCGCAGCGGGTGCAGCTGACGGTCAACCTCGCGCCCGCGGCGCTGCGGAAGGAAGGCTCGGGCTTCGACCTGCCGATCGCCCTCGCCGTGCTCGGGGCGACGCGCCAGCTGCCGCGCGAGCGCCTGGAGGAGCACGCCGCGCTGGGCGAGGTGGGCCTGGACGGCCGTGTGCGGCCTGTGCCCGGCACCGTCGTAGCCGCAGAGGCCGCCCGCCGACGCGGCCTCCCACGAATCCTGTGTGCCGTCGAGAGCGCCGCCGAGGCGGCGCTGAGCGGGGCCGAGGCGATTCCGGTCGCCCACCTCGCCGAGGCCGTGTCGTACCTGCGTGGCGAGATCGACATCGAGCCCTGCTCGCCGCCGAACGGTGACCTGCGATCGCCGGCGTACCCGGACCTCGCAGATGTTCACGGGCAGGAGCGCGCCAGACGGGCGCTCGAGATCGCAGCCGCAGGCGGCCACAACCTGCTGCTCGCCGGGCCGCCCGGGACGGGCAAGACCATGCTCGCCCGCCGGCTGCCCGGGATCCTGCCGCCGCTGAGCTTCGAGGAGGCGCTCGAGGCGACGCGTGTCTACTCCGTCGCTGGACTGCTCAGCTACGGCCAGCCGCTTGTGAGCACGAGGCCGTTCCGCGCTCCGCACCACAGCGCCTCGATGCCCGCTCTCGTGGGCGGCGGCGGACGCGGCCTGAGGCCGGGCGAGGCGACCCTCGCGCACAACGGCGTGCTCCTGCTCGACGAGCTGCCCGAGTTCGCGCGCGCGTCGCTCGAGGCGCTCCGGCAGCCGCTCGAGGACGGGACGATCGCGGTCGCACGCGTGGAGGGGAAGGCGGTGTTCCCTGCCCGCTTCCTCCTCGTCGGGACGATGAACCTCTGCCCATGCGGCGCCCGTGGCGACCCACGCCTGGAGTGCACCTGCTCGCCCCAGCGGCTGGCCGCCTTCGGCGACAAGCTCTCGCGGGCGCTGCTCGACCGCTTCGACCTCGTGGTCACGGTTCCGAGGGCGCGGGCGCAGGAGCTGGCGGACGCCGCGGGCGAGCCGTCGGCTGCTGTGCGCGCCCGGGTTGCCGCGGCGGCCGACCGTCTCGCCGCCTCCCGGCCCGAGCGCACCCCTGGAGCGAGCGACCTGCTCGACCGGGCGGTCGAGCGGCTGCCCCTGTCGGGCCGCGGCCGCGCGCGGGTCGCCCGGCTCGCCGTCACGATCGCGGCGCTGGCGGAGGCCGGGGCCGTGAGCGAGGAACACGTCGCCGAGGCGCTCGCCTACCGGCCACCGCGCGAGCTCACGGGCGGATGAGCGAGCTCGCCGTCGCCGCCTACGCGGCCGAGAGCGGCCGGCACCTGGTCGACCCACCGCACGACCAGGCGTTCCGCCGCTTCCTGGGGGGGTTCCGCGAGGACGCCTACCGGGAGCGGCTGCGCTCACTCGCGGTCACCTGGGTGGCACGCTCGTCACCGAGCTTCCCGCGCGCACTGGCCGGCATCTTCGACCCGCCGTGTGGGCTTTTCCTGCGCGGCCACGGCGACCCGGCGCTCCTCGATGCGCCGTCGGTCGCAGTGGTCGGCGCCCGCGCCTGCTCTCCCTACGGGCTTCATGTCGCCCGCCTGCTCGGACGCGAGCTGGCCGCCGCCGGCCTCGTCGTCGTGAGCGGGATGGCGCGTGGGATCGACGGCGAGGTCCACCGAGGCGCGCTCGAAGCCGGCGGGGTCACCGTGGCCGTTCTCGGCTGCGGCGTCGACCGCGACTACCCGGCCTCGCACGCGACCCTCGCGCGGCGGATCCGGGAGCGCGGGCTCGTCGTCTCGGAGTACGGGCCGGGCGTCGAGCCGGCACCCTGGCGCTTCCCGGCGCGCAACCGAATCGTCGCCGGCCTCTGCCAGGCAACTGTCGTTGTCGAGGCACGCGAGCGGAGCGGCGCGCTGATCACCGCAGACCTGGCGCTGGAGGAGGGCCGCGAGGTCTTCGCCGTCCCAGGCGAGATCACCTCGGCCCTCTCAGCAGGAGCGAACCAGCTGCTGGCGCTCGGGGCGACGCCGCTGCTCTCAGCCGCCGACGTGCTCCGCTCCTTCGGGCTCGAGGATCGCCGCGTCGCCCGCGATGCCGCCGCGGAGGGGGCGGCCGCGACGGTGCTGAGCGCCCTCGCTGACGGCCCTCGCGCCGCCGACGACCTGATCGCCGCGACCGGCCTCGACGCCGCGGCCGTGGCGGCCGCACTGAGCGAGCTCGAGCTCCTCGGCCTCGCGGCGGAGGGGCAGGGCCTCTTCCGCTCGCTGGCCGCACGTTGAGGCCCACCACGATCGCTCGCGCGGCCGTCACGCCGGGCGAACGATCGAAGCATGACCCGTACCGGTAGCGACAGGCGATAGGCGTGCGACTCTGCACCTCACAGTGCACGGCAACTTCCACGACGAAGTCGCACAGGCGCTGACCGCCATCGGCAATCCTGCGTACGGCGAAGCGATCCGGAAGGACCGCGGCTCCCAGCTCGAGCATCTCGGCATCGGCTTCCCGGAGCTGAGGCGCCGGGTCAAGCAAGGGTTCTCGTTCTACGACCTGCCCGAGGAGCAGGTGCTCGAGGTCTGGGATGCTCTCTGGCAATCCTCGCCGTACGGCGACGTGCTGTTCGCGGCGCTCGAGTATTACGCCCCCATCGTCCGGAAGCAGGTCAGCCCGCACCTCTGGTCCACCGTCAGACACTGGAGCGCTCGGGTGGACAACTGGTGCCACAGCGACCTCTTGAGCAGCCTGTACTCCAGGATCCTCGAGCATTACCCGGAGACGGTGTTTCCGCAGATCCGCGAGTGGAACGACTCGGAGGCGGAGTGGCCGAGGCGCATCTCCATCGTCAGTCTCATCCACTACAGCGGGAAGAACGCCGTCTTCCTGACGCCGAGCACGGTCTTGCCGCTCGTTCGCAATTGCCTGAGCGACGGCCGGCACTACGTCCAGATGGCCGTGGGGTGGGTGCTCCGGGAGCTGGGGAACGTCTACCCGGATGAAGTCGCGGCTTTCCTGGAAGCACACGCGGCTGAGATGAGCGCCGCCGCGTTCAGCCGCGCGATAGCACGGCGAAGCACGCAGGAACGCGACCGCTTTCGAGCACTGCGGAGAGCGCACCTCCCGTAGCAGCGCTACCTGGCCGACGCACGCTGACGGCCACTACGATCGCCCGCCATGGACGTCCCCTACTGGCTCGAGGAGCCGGCCGCCCCGCTGCCGCAGAGCCGTCTCGGCGGCGAGCCGGAGGTCGTGGTGGTGGGCGGCGGCGTGACCGGCTGCTCATGCGCGCTCACGCTCGCCGAAGCGGGGGTTCGCGTGCGTCTGCACGAGGCGCGGGCGATCGCCTCCGGTGCGAGCGGCCGCAACGGCGGCTTCGCCCTACGCGGCGGCGCCGGACCGTACGACCAGGCCCGGGAGACGCTGGGACGCGAGCGCGCGGCGCAGCTCTGGCAGCTGAGCGAGCGGGCGCTCGACCGGCTGGCATCGCTCGCCGGGGACGCGTTCCGCCGGACGGGGAGCCTGCGCGTTGCCGCGAGCCACGAGGAACACGGCGCGCTCGAGCGCGAGTACGAGGCGCTCCGGGAGGATGGTTTCGCGGCCGAGCGGCCCGAGCTGCCTTCGGCTCTAGCCGGCCGCTTCCACGGCGTGCTCCGCCATCCGGGCGACGGCGCCCTGCAGCCTGCGCGTTGGGTTCGCCGCCTGGCGGCCGCCGCAGCGGAGGCGGGAGCGGAGCTCCGCGAGCACAGCCGCGTGACATCGCTCGACGAGCTCGGGGACGCCGTGGTCGTCCTTGCGACGGACGGCTACACGAACGGTCTGGCGCCCGAGCTCGACGCACTGATCAAGCCCACGCGCGGGCAGGTGCTGACTACCGAGCCGCTCGACGAGGCGCTGTTCCCGTGTCCGCACTACGCGCGCGACGGTTGGGACTACTGGCAGCAGCTGCCCGATCGGCGCCTGGTGATCGGCGGCCGCCGCGACGGCGCGCTCGACGAGGAGTACACGCACGTCGAGGAGACGACGCCGATCGTGCAGGGGCTCATCGAGGAGCTCATACGCGAACTCGTCGGCGAGCTGCCGCCGGTGACCCACCGGTGGGCCGGCCTCTTCGGTTCCTCCCCCGACGGCCGGCCGCTTGTGGGGCCCGTTCCCGGCTACGAGCGCGTGCACGCCTGCCTCGGTTACCACGGCCACGGCAACGTGCTCGGGCTCGCATGCGGGGATCTGGTCGCCCGGGGGATCCTCGGCGAGCGGCCTGCCGAGCTCGAGCTCTTCGAGCCCGGCCGGCTTCTGCGCGCATGAGCGACGCGTACGCGCGGCCGGCCGGCTAGGCGCGGGCAGTCACGCCGTGCGCCGCCCGACGACCGTCGAGCTGATGCTGCTGGCAACGATCGTCCTCTGGGCGCTCAACCTGACGGTCGGCCGCTACGTCCTCACCCATGGGTTCGAGCCGCTCGCGTACTCGAGCCTGCGGTTCGCCGGTGCCGCGCTGATCTTCGTCGCGCTCGTGCTCGCGCTGGAAGGCAGCCTGCGCCTCGATCGCGGCTCGTGGGCGGGAGCGACCGTGGCAGTCGCGCTGCTCGTCGCGAACCAGGTCGCTCTGGTCTACGCGCTCGAGCGCACGACCGCCTCGACGGTCGCTCTGATCGTCGGCGCGACCCCGATCCTCGCCGGCCTGATCGCGCTCGCGGTCGGCCTGGAGCGGCCGGACGCACGGTTCTGGGCCGGCGCCGCTGCGTCGACTGCCGGAGTGGGCCTGATCGCGACGGGCGGCGGAGACGTGTCCGGCAACGTGGGCGGCAATCTCCTCGCCGTTCTGACCGCCGCCAGCTGGGCCGGCTTCTCGGTCGCGATCACGCCCCTGATGCAACGCCACTCACCGCTCCGCCTCAACGCGGTCATGGTCATCGGGACCGCAGCCGCCCTGCTGGTCATCGGCTCGCCGCAGATCGCCGAGCAGGACTTCGCCCTTGGCGCGCGCGTCTGGGCGCTCTTCGCCTTCTCCGTGGTCGGCCCGCTCGTCCTTGCCTCGGTGATGTGGTTCCGCGTGCTGCGAGGCATCGGTCCCGCCCGCGCCACGCTCGCCGCCAACCTGCACCCGTTCGTCGCGGCGCTGTTCGCCCTCGTCTTCCTGTCGGAGACGCTCTCCGCCGCCGACATCGCGGGCGGCGTCCTGATCGCGGCCGGCATCGCCCTCGCCGGCCGGCGGCGGACGCCCGTGACCGCGACGCCCGCCGACTAGTCCAGCGCTCGAGTCCGCTTCATAGGGGTACGGGATGGGCATGGGGAGAATCTGGCTTCGCCTCGGATGGGCCTCTCTCTTTGCCTACCTACTGATTCCAGGCATCACCATCTTCCTGCTCGCAGGTTTCGGGGTCGGCTGGTGGCTGGGTCTCCTTCTAGCGGCCTTGTGGAGCGGGCTCGTGCTCTTGGCGTTGCACGTAGAGCTGCCACGCTCGACGTTCCTCGGACGAGTGTTCGGTACGACCGGTTGGGACCCACTGGACTACAGCCAGTGGACGAGGCAACTTCTAGTCCAGCCTCTCGTCGTGTCGCTTCCTGGAAGCGCGGCGATGAGCATCTTCTTCATCACCGCCTTGGCGCTGGACGCATCGGTCGTCGTGGCTGGTGCAGTCGGCCTTCTGGGGATGGTCGCCGGTTGGCTCTTCGGCGGGTGGCTCTGGATTCGCGCTGAGGATGCCCGTCGTACGGACGAAAGCTCAGACCCTGGATCGAATACAGGGCTGCGTTGATGCTCACCGCGTCAGGTTTCGATCACGTGCGCGTGCGGTAAGCCGCCGCTCTCCCACCGTCGGTACGCCGCGATCGCGACAGCCAGGTCTTGTATCGCCAAACCGGTCGAGTCGAAGACGGTGATGTCCCCGGGAGCCCGCCGGCCTTCCGCCGCGCCGGTCAAGACGTCTCCGAGCGTCAGCACATCCGCGCGGGTGACGAGCCCTTGCGACACGGCCGCCGCCAGTTCGCCGCCGTGGCTCGCCTGCTCCCAGTCGTCGCAGAAGACGCGGACGCGGGCGAGCTCCGCCGCCGCGATCTCGGCCTTGCCCGGGCCATCGGCCCCCATGAGGCTCACGTGCTGCCCCGGTCGCAGCGAGTCTACGGCGAAGAGCACGTCGTGGCCGGGCGTCACGGTGACCACGACGTTCGCGGCCAGCGCCTCCTCGGCCGACGCCGCCGCTCTGGCGCCGAGCTCGTCCGCTGCCGCTGCCGCTGCCTCCGCGTTCACGTCCCAGAGCAGCACCTCTCGACCGCGCGCGACGAACGTCCGCGCGGCGGCACGGCCGTTCACGCCCACGCCCACGACTGCCGCCGGTCCGGTGTCTCGGCCCAGCGTCTCGGCGGCGAGCACGGCCGCCGCGCCGGTTCGTAGCGCCGTCACCGCACCCGTATCGAGCACCGCCCGGAGCGAGCCGTCGCTCGCATCCGAGAGCAGCACGAGCCCGGTCACCGTGGGCAGTCCGCGCGCCGGGTTGCCGGGGAAGGACGTCACCCACTTGAGCAGGGCGAAGCCGCCGCCGAGCGCCGGCATCGCGCGGAAGTCGCCGGCCGGGTAGGCGGGGACGTAGACCTTGGGCGGCATGACCCAGTCGCCGCGCGCGTAGGCGACGAACCCCTCGCGCACGGCGTCGACCGCCTCGGCCGGGCTCACGGCCGCGTAGACGTCGGCGGCCCGCAGGAACGGGATCGCGGTCACGGCTGGCGAGCCCTCAGACGCTCTTGACCGCCTCGACGAGCTTGGCCACGGAGTCCTTCGCGTCGCCGAACAGCATCGAGGTCTTCGGATCGATGTAGAGCGGGTTGTCGACGCCCGCGAAGCCGGGGTTCATGCTCCGCTTCAGCACGACGACGCTGCGGGCGTGGTCGACGTCGAGAATCGGCATCCCGTAGATCGGGCTGCCGGGGTCGCTGCGGGCCGAGGGGTTGGTGACGTCGTTCGCACCGATGACGAGCGCGACGTCCGTCTGGTCGAACTCGTCGTTGATCTCCTCCATCTCGAACAGCTGGTCGTACGGCACGTTGGCCTCGGCGAGCAGCACGTTCATGTGCCCCGGCATGCGGCCGGCGACGGGATGGATGGCATAGCGGACGTCGACGCCGCGCTCCTCCAGCTCGTCTGCGAGCTTGCGCACGTCGTGCTGGGCCTGGGCGACCGCGAGCCCGTAGCCGGGCACGACGACGACGCGCTTCGAGTAGGCGAGCATGACCGCCACGTCGTCCGCCGTCGTCGGCCGCACGACCCCGTCCCCGTCCGCGGCCGCGGCGCCGCCGGTCTGGATCTGGCCGAAGGCGCCGAAGAGCACGTTCGAGACCGAGCGGCCCATGGCGCGGGCCATCATCAGCGTCAGCATCGTGCCCGAGGCGCCGACGAGCGCCCCGCTCACGATCAGCACATTCTCGTGCAGGACGAAGCCGGTTGCGGATGCGGCCAGCCCGGTGAAGGCGTTGAGCAGCGCGATCACGACGGGCATGTCGGCACCGCCGATCGGGAGGACGAAGAGGACGCCGAAGAGGAGCGCGCCGACGAGCAGTGCGACGAGCACCCACTGCTCCTCGTAGCCGGCGAGGATCGCGCCGCTCGCCAGCAACAGCGAGCCGAGCAGCAGGCCGTTGCCGATCTGCTGGCCGGGGTACACGATCGGCCGCCCGTCGATCAGCTCCTGCAGCTTGGCGAACGCGACGATGCTGCCTGCGAACGAGACGCTCCCCACGAGCGCACTGAAGAGGATCGAGACCGAGAGGTTGGTGTCGAGCCTCCCGGAGAGCGGCGCTGCCTCGTGATACTCGACGAGCGCGATCAACGCCGCCGCTCCGCCGCCGACGCCGTTGAACAGCGCCACCATCTGCGGCATCGCAGTCATCTTCACGGCGCGCGCGGCGTAGACGCCCACGGGCGTGGCCAGTGCGATCACGAGCAGGATCGAGAGGTGGTTCTCGAGACCCTCCCGGAAGAAGGTCGCGACGACCGCGATCGCCATCCCGGCGGCCCCGAGCTGGTTGCCCTGGCGCGCCCGGGCCGGGGAGGAGAGGAAGCGCAGCGCAAGGATGAAGCAGACGATCGTGACCAGGTACGCGAGCGTGATGGCGTCGGCGCGGCTCACTCCGGTTCCTCGCCCGGCCGCCGCTTCTTGAACATCTCGAGCATCCGGTCGGTGACGACGAAGCCGCCGACCACGTTGACCGTGCCGAGCGCCACAGCCAGCAGCGCGACCACCCGCACCCACGTGGCCTGGTCGGGGATACCTGCCACGATGATCGCCCCGACGAGGACGATCCCGTGAATCGCGTTGGTGCCCGACATCAGCGGCGTGTGGAGCAGCGTCGGCACCTTGGAGATCACCTCGACACCGAGGAAGATCGCGAGCACCAGGACGGTGAGCTCGATGAGAAAGGTGCCGTCGGTCATGCGGCCACCTGCTGGCGCGTCACGCACGCGCCCGAGGTGATCGGGTCGTCCCAGTCGAGCGTCAGCTCGCCGCCCGGGGCGAGGTGCTGGAGCAGCGCCATCATGTTGCGGGAGAGCAGCTGGCTCGCGTGCGCAGGCATCGTCGACGGCAGGTTGAGCAGCCCCACGACACGAACGCCGTCGGCGTCGTACTCCTCGCCAGGCCGGGTCAGCTCGCAGTTGCCGCCGGCCTCGGCGGCCAGGTCGACGATGACCGAGCCGGCCCGCATCCCGCGAACCGCGGCCGCCGGGATCAGCCGCGGTGCGGGGCGGCCCGGCACGAGCGCGGTGCTGATCACGACGTCGAAGTCGGGGATGCGCTCCTCCAGCGCAGCCTGCTGGCGCGCCTGCTCCTCTGCGGAGAGCTCCCGCGCATAGCCGCCCTCCGTCTCGCCGCCGGTGACGTCGAGGTCGAGGAAGCGCGCGCCGAGGCTCTCGACCTGCTCGCGAACCGCCGGCCGGACATCGAATCCCGACACGACGGCGCCGAGCCGGTTCGCAGTCGCGATCGCCTGCAGGCCCGCGACGCCGGCGCCGAGCACGAGCACGCGTGCGGGCGGGACGGTGCCGGCCGCCGTCATGAGCATCGGGAAGAACCGCGGCAGCCGGTCGGCGGCGATCAGCGCAGCCTTGTACCCGGCCACGGTGCTCTGCGACGAGAGCGCGTCCATCGACTGCGCGCGCGTGATCCTGGGAATCGACTCGAGGGCGAAGGCCACGACGCTCCGGGCGGCGAGCCGCTGCGTCGTCTCGGGATCGGTCAGCGGCTGGAGGAACGCGATCAGCACCGTCCCCTCGCGGAGGCGCGCAACCTCGTCGGCGGACGGCTTTGCCACCCGCAGGACGCAGTCGCTCGAGTACACGTCCTCGCTGCCGCCGAGCTGGGCCCCGGCGGCCTCGTACTCGCCGTCCTCGAAGCCCGCAGCGGTTCCCGCGCCGCGCTCGACGACGATCTCGAAGCCGGAGCCTGTCAGGCGCCCCACCGCCTCCGGTACGAGCGCGACCCGCCGCTCGCCGGCCGCGGTCTCCCTCGGCACTCCGACCCTCATGCGGCGCTCACTCTAAGCGCCTCCGTCAGAGCGTGGCCCAGACCTCGAGCTTCGAGCGCGTCCGCCGGATGACCTCGTCGGTGAACTCGGTCGTACCCGCATGCCCGCCCAGGTCGGCCGTGCGGATCCCCTCTGCGACAGCCTCGAGCGAGGCCTCGCGCATCGCGCGGGCCGCACGCTGCGACAACTCGTCTCCGTAGCCGAGCAGGGCGGCGCCGGCGAGGATCATGGCGAGCGGGTTGGCGACGTCCTTCCCCTGGAGCGACGGGGCCGTCCCGTGCGCGGCCTCCGCGACGACCGCCTGCAGCACGAATTCGTCGTCGAACGCCACGAGCCGCGACTCCGCGCCGGCGATCGAGCCGAAGAGCGGCAGCACCAGGTCGGAGAGGATGTCGCCGTCCCTGTTCAGCGCCGGGATCACGAGCGGCGCGCCGGATGCACGCAACAGCAGTGCGAACGTGGCGTCGATCAGCTGGGGCTCGTAGGTCACCCCCGGGTGCCTGCCCGCGGCTGCGTCCATCTCCTCCTTGAGCATCCCCTCGTAGACCGGGCTGACCGTGTACTTCGGCCCGCCGAACACCTTGGCGCCGATTCGCTCCGCCTCGCGGAAGGCGAACTCGGCCACCGACCGGCAGATGCGCCGCTCGATCCGCTCGGTGCGATACGCGACCTCGTCGTCGCCGGCGCCCTCGCGCCACTCCTTGGCGCCGTAGGCATCCCCCACGGCCATCCGGACGACCGAGATCGGCTCGTGGACGCCTCCCAGCGGGACGACGCTCGGGATCCGCCGCCCCGTGCGGATGATCACCCTGCCGCCGATCTCCTCTCGCAGAATCCGGTTCGGCGAACCGACGTCGCCGGCCACCTCCGGCGTGATCGTCGCCGCTTTCAGGCCAAGGCCGGTCTCGCGGATGCGGCCGGCGGCGTCGTGGACGACGCCGTTCGAGGTCTGCCTGCGCGACTCGAGCGAGAGGTCGAACCGCTCGAATGAGACCTCGACCCCGGTCACGGCCGGGTCGAGAGCGCGCAGGGCCTCCTCCAGCAGCTCCTGGCCGGTCTCGTCGCCCTCGAGCACCACGATCGTCGCCCCGGCCACCGCGCGCGATTCTACGGAGGGTTTGGCGGGAGCGCGCTCCTGCGGCTCAGTCGTCGTTCCGCCAAGCCCTCCTCGGGTTTGACGGCAGCCTCAGCCTGCTAGAACCGGGCGATGGCGCGCAAAGGAGGCTGGCGCCGCGAGGGGTCGCGCCGGCACTTCCGGTACCTCGACGCCCGCGGCAATCGCATCACGGATCCGGGAAAGCTGGCCCGCATCGAGCAGCTCGCCATCCCGCCGGCGTGGAAGGAGGTATGGATTTCGCCCCGTGCCGGCGCGAAGCTGCAGGCGACGGGTGTCGACGCGGCCGGGCGCCGCCAGTACCTGTACCACGCCGACTTTCGGGCACAGCAGGAGCAGGCGAAATTCGACCGGCTCGTGCTCTTCGCGGAGCGCCTGCCCGAATTACGGAAGGCGATGACGGAGCACATGGAGCTCGATGAGTGTGAACGCGAGCGAGTGTGCGCGATCGCAGTCAGGCTGATTAACCTGGGCTGGTTTCGCGTCGGGTCCGACCGCTACGCCCGTGAGACGCGCACCTATGGAATCACGACGCTGACGAAGCGGCACGTCAGCGTCCGCGGGAGCCGGATCAGCTTCCGCTTCCGGGCGAAGCACGGGGTGCTGGTTCACAGTCAGCTCGTCGATGCGGAGCTCGCCGCGGCCATGCGCGAGCTGCTCGCGCTACCGGGTGGCGCGAGAGTGTTCCGATACGAGAGCGACGGCGAGCGCTTCAACCTGACCGGCGCGCGGTTGAACGAGTACGTCAACGAGTTTCTCGGCGATGAGTTCACTGCGAAGGACTTCCGCACCTGGGGCGGCACGCTCATCGCTGCGGTCGCGCTCGCCGAGCGCGACCCGCCCGAGTCGCCGGCCGAGGCGAAGCGAACGCTCGCCGCGGTCATGCGCCGGGTGGGCGAATGCCTCGGCAATACGCCGGCCGTGGCGCGCAGCTCGTACGTCAGCCCCGCGGTGATCGAGCAGTATCTCGACGGCCGGACGATCGAGGACTTTCGTCCGCGTCATCTCCGCGTTGTCGGCGCCCGAGATACCGAACTCGATCGCGAGGAGATGGCGCTGCTGAGCTTGCTTCGCTCGTGGCGCATTCGCCGCGCGCTCGCTGCGTAAAACGCACGTCTCTTTTTCCGTTAGGATCGCCCGAAGGCATCACCCCCGAAGGAGGAATTGGTGGCTCGAAAGACGGTCCTCGTGTGCGACAACTGCGGCGCCGAAGTCGGTGACAACAAAGGCGCGACCATGCGCCTGACCTATTCCGATGCGCGCCGCGGCGCGAAGGCGGCCGACCTGTGTGACGACTGCGCCGGGAAACTGCCCGGGAACGCTGTCGCCCGTCGCGGGCGCAGGCCCAAGTCGATGGCAGCAGCCTAGAACCGCACACCGCACTCATCGAGCCGAAGCGGCGCCTGTCGGGCGCCCGCTTCGGCTTTTCGCGCTCTTTCGACGAAACGCGCGGCCGCCCGACGGGTGCCGTCAGGTGCCGACACTACGATGGACCGATGGCCCTTTCGCTGGTCATCGGGCCGGCGAACGCCGGCAAGGTCGCCCTGCTGCTCGAGCGGTACCGAGAGGCTCTCGCCCAGGACCCGTTCCTCATCGTGCCGACGGGGTCGGACGTCGAGCGAGTCGAGCGCGACCTCGTGGCCTGCCGGCGGCACGCTCGGCGGCACGATCGGCACCTTCGACGACCTCTTCGACCGCATCGCGCGGCGCGGGCGAGGCACGACCGCTCGTCGGTGACGCCCAGCTTGCGCTCGCGCTCCGCCGTGCGACCGTTGCCCAGGCTCGGCTGAACGGCTCTCGACCTCCGCCCGGTCGGCGGGCTTCGCCGATGCCCTGCGCGACGCCGTCCGCGAGCTCGGAGCCGGGCTGGTCGAGCCGGAGGAGGTCGGGCGGCGACCTCGAGCAGCTGCTGCGTGCCTACCGCGCCGAGCTCGACCGCGTCGGGCGCTGGGATCGCGAGGCCCGTCGCGCCTATGCCGTCGAGCGGCTGCGCGGCGATCTCGGCGCCTGGGCGGGCCAGCCGGTCTTCGCGTACGGCTTCGAGGGCCTGACGGCAGCCGAGTGGGCGCTCGTCGAGACGCTCGCAGGGCGCACCGACGTCACCGTGTCGCTGCCGTACGAGCCGGCACGGGCCGCCTTCGCGGCGCTGCGCCCGACCGCCGAGAGCCTCGCCGCGCTCGCGGACGGGCGGATCGACGAGCTCGCGCCGGCGTTCGAGGAGGTCGCCCACCCTGCGATCGCTCACGTCGAGCGCGCGCTCTTCGTCGACGAGCCGCCCGCTCCGCCGCCGATCGAGGGGGCGGTCCGGTTCTTCGAAGGTGCCGGCGTGCGCGGCGCGCTCGAGCTCGTCGGCGACGAGATCCTGACGCTGCTGCGGAACGGCTCGGCGCCGGACGCGATCGGCGTCGTCTGTCCCTCGCCCGACCGGGTCCGCGCTCCGCTGGAGACGGCGTTCGGCGCCCTCGGGATCCCGTTCGCGGTCGAGGCGCCGGAGCGGCTGCCTGCCACCGCCTACGGGCGCGCGCTCGTCTCGCTCCTGCGCTTCGCCTGGCTCGGAGGTGGCCGGCGGGAGCTGTTTGCCTACCTCCGCAGCCCGTACTCGGGGCTGACCCGCTCGCACGCGGACTACGTGGAGGGCCGGCTGCGCGGGCGCGCGATCGCAGCGCCCGAGCGCGTGGAGGCAGAGACGGAGGCGCTCCGCGGCGGGCGCCTGCCCATCGTCGACGAGCTGCGCGCCTCCGCCTCCCCGGTGGCGGCGGTCCGAGAAGCGGCCGACACGCTGCTGCGCGCGCGCTCACGGTCTCGAGCGGCCGCCGGTCGGGGACGGGCCACGGGCAGATCTCGCGCGCTGCCGACGCTGTCGGCCGTCTGCTCGACGAGCTCGAGGGCTGGGAGCGGCTCGGCGAGCGCGTCAGCCGGGAAGACCTGGTCGACGCGCTCGAGCGCGCGACCGTGCGGGCGGCCGCCGAGCCGAGCGCGGGCGAGTCGCCGTCACGGACCTCTTGCGCGCGCGAACGCGCCGCTTCGATGTCGTCTTCGTCCTCGGCCTCGAGGAGGGCAGCCTCCCCCGGCGGACGACCTCGTCGCCGTTCGTCGACGACGATCTCAGGCGTCGGATCGGCGCGCGCCTCGAGCGGCCCGACGGCGTCGCCGCGACCGCCACCTCTTCTACACCGCCTGCGCCCGCGCCGACGCGGCGCCTCTATCTCGTCCGCGAGGCGGCCACGGACGACGGCTCGCCACGCGAGCCGAGCGCGTTCTGGGACGAGGTCGCCGTCGCTCTTCGATCCCGACGACGTCACGCCGCTGGACGCGGCGGCGCCCGCTGTCGGCGCTGACGTGGCCGCTCGAGGCGGCTCCGACGGAGCGCGAGCGCCTGCGCGCGCTCGCCGCGCTCGCGGCCGGCCCCGGAGGGCCCGGCCGGCGCGGGCGCTCGCGCGGGCGAACGGCTGGGAGCGCCGCCTCGAGCGTGCGCTCGCGGCGGAGCAGCGCCAGACCAGGCTGCGGCATCCCGCGGTGCTCGCGCTTCCTCGGCGCGCGCGCGACGTTCAACGTCACCGAGCTCGAGCGGTTCGCGCGACTGCTCCTCGGCCTGGCTGTTCGAGCGGCTCATCGACCCGCGCACGATCGACGCGGAGGTCGATGCGAAGCTGCGCGGCTCGGTCGCGCACACGACGCTGAACCGGTTCTTCAGCGGGCTGCGCCGCGAGCTGGCGGCCGAACGGGTGGACGAGAGCAACGTCGAGGCGGCGGTCGTCTACCTGAACGCGTGTCTCGACGAGGCGGTCGGGGGCGTCCGCATGGAGATGAGCGATCTGCAGCGGCGGCAGCTTCAGGTCGGGCTCGCAGCGCGACCTCGAGGCGCTCGTCCGCGACGAGGCCGCCTCGACGAGCGGGCTGGTCCCGGATCGCTTCGAGGTCGGCTTCGGCGGCGAGCGTTCGTCGCTCCGCGGTCTCGACGCTCGGCGACGGGGTCGTGCTGTCCGGGAAGATCGACCGCATCGACGTCGAGCCGCTGTCGGCGCGCGCGATCGTGCAGGACTACAAGTCGGGCAAGAAGGCGCACTCGGCGCGCGAGATCGAGCGCGACCTGCGGCTCCAGATCCCGCTCTACATGCTCGTGCTGCGCGACCTCATCGGGCTCGAGCCGCTCGGCGGCGTCTACCGGCCGCTCGCCGGCGACCGCAAGGCGCGCGGCCTCCTGCGCGCCGAGGCTGCGCGACGACCTGCCGGGCTTCGTCCGCAGCGACTACCTCGACGAGGAGGCGTTCTGGGCGCAGGTCGAGGGCGCCCAGCGGTCAGCGCGGTGAGCTCGCCGGCCGCATCCGCGTCGGCGACGTCCAGCACGACCCGCGCGGCGGCGAGTGCCCGGCCTGGTGCCAGCTGTGGTCGATGTGCCGGGTGGGGCGGGCGTGAGCGTGCCGCACCGTCCCCGAGCGCACCGGGTGCGCCACGCGCCGAATCCCGAGCAGGCCGCGGCGATCGACGCCCGCGGCGAGGTCTTCGTCTCCGCCGGTGCGGGCACCGGCAAGACGGCGGTGCTCGTCGAGCGCTTCGTGCGCGCCGTCTGCGACGACGGGGTCGACGTCGACTCGATCCTGGTCATCACGTACACGAAGCGCGCGGCCGGCGAGCTCCGGCATCGCGCATCCGCGCCGAGCTGCGCGCGCGGGGCCGCCACGACCTCGCCCGCGAGCTCGACGGCGCCTGGATCTCGACGATCCACGGCTTCTGCAACCGGCTGCTCAAGGCGTACCCGTTCGAGGCAGGCCTCGACCCGCGCTTCCGCGAGCTCGACGAGCCGCAGGCCGCCGTGCTCCGCGGCGAGGCGTTCGACGCCGCGCTCGGCGCGTTCTGCGCCGACGACGACCCGGATCGGCTGCGCCTGCTCGCGACCTACGGCGCCGGCGGCCTGCGCCGGATGCTGACGGGCATCTACGAGACGCTCCGCTCGGCCGGACGCGCCGCTCGTCCTCGAGCTGGGCGAGCGGCCGCCGCTCGCCGAGCGGGTCGCGGCGCTCACGGAGGCCGCGCGCTGCCTCGTCGACGATGCCGGACGCGACCGAGCTCCGCCGCGCGCAACCGCGGCCGGGCTGCTCGAGATCCTCGGCGCGCGAGCCGTCGGCCGAGCAGCTGCTCGACCTCGGCGCGCACCGCGCGCGCGGCGAGCGCGCCGCGACCTTACGAGGACGCGCGCCGCGGGCTCGAGCAGGCCGCGCTCGACGAGGTGGCGACCCGCGACCGCGACCTGCTGCAGGCGCTGCTCGACGGCTTCGCGGACGCGTACGCCGCACGCGAAGCAGCGCGAGTCGGCACTCGACTTCGAGGACCTCCAGCTCGCGGCCCGCGACCTCCTGCGCTCGCACGAGCGCATCCGCGAGCGCGAGCAGCTGCGCTTCCGGCAGATCGCGTCGACGAGTTCCAGGACACGAACCGGCTCCAGTGCGAGCTGCTCGATCTCGTCTCCGGGCGCAGCGCGGCAGCTGCGGACGCCGGCGAGGTCGTGCTGCCGCCGAGCGACGTCTTCTTCGTCGGGCGACGAGTTCCAGTCGATCTACGGCTTCCGCCACGCGGACGTGCGGCGTCTTCCGCGAGCGCCGCGCCGAGGCGGGCGGCGGGCTGGCCCTCACCCGCAACTACCGCTCGCGGCCCGAGGTGCTCGCCGCGGTCAACCACCTCTTCCGCGAGGAGTTCGGCGACGAGTTCCAGCCGCTGGCGGCGTCCGGCGACTTCCCGGACCCGGTCTTCGGGCATCCCGTGGAGCTGCTCGTCACCGACAAGGCCGCCGTTCAGGCCGAGGACTTGCACTGGCGCCGCGCGGAGGCCCGGCACGTCGCCCGGCGCGTGCGCGAGCTGGTCGACGCGGGCGACGCCGCCCCGGGCGAGATCGTGCTCCTCTTCGCGGCCGGCACCGACGCCGAGTGGTACGAGCAGGAGCTTCGTCAGCACGGGTCTCCCGACGTACCGCGCCACCGGCCGCGGCTACTTCGGCCAGCAGCAGGTCGTCGACCTGCTCGCGTACCTCCGCCTGATCCACAACCGCTACGACGACGAGGCGCTCGTCACCGTGCTCGCCTCGCCGTTCGTCGGCGTCTCCAACGACGCGCTCGTGCTGCTGCGGCGCGCGTCGCCGAAGCGGCCCCTGTTCGTGGGCATCGAGCGCGGCATCCCGGATATCGACGAGCGCGACGCCCGGCTGCGTCGCCGCATTCCGCCAGCGCTACGACCGCCTCGCGGCGGCGGCGCCGCGGCTCTCGCTCGAGCGGCTGTGCGAGGCGGTCGTGTCCGAGCACGACTACGACCTCGCCGTGCTGGCGCGGTGGGACGGCCGGAGGCGCTACGCGAACATCCGCAAGCTCGCGCGGCTCGCTCGCTCGTACGAGGAGCTGCGCGGCCGCGACATCGAGGGCTTCCTCCGCTTCGTGCGCGACCAGGACGCCGTCGGTGCGAAGGAGCTGGAGGCGGTAGCGGAGGAGGAGGGAGCGGACGCCGTCCGCCTGCTCACCATCCACGCGGCCAAGGGCCTCGAGTTCAAGGTCGTCGTGGTGGCCGACGCCGGCCGCGACCGCGCGGCGCCCTCGCCGGACGAGATCCTCGCCCTGTCCGACGGGCGCTTCGGCTTCCGCATCGTCGATCCGGCCACGAGCGCGCGCCGGCCCGCGTTCGCGTACGAGGACGTGAAGCGCAGCCGCGAGGCCGAGGAGCGGGCGGAACGGCTGCGCCTCTACTACGTCGCGATGACCCGCGCGATCGACCGGCTGATCGTGGCCGGCTCGGTCGACTTCGCCAAGATCGACGAGTCCACGCCCATGGGGTGGGTGCTGGGCCGGCTCGACGCAGCCGAGGAGCTGGCGGATGCGGGCGACGCGCCCCTCGAGCTCCAGCGGGATCGATCGACCCTGCTCGTCCGCGTCGACCGCGGGTCGCCCTCCGCCGGCTCGGCCGAGGCAGACCCGCCGACGGGCGAGACCGGTCAGCTCGCGCTCTTCGCGGCCGACGAGCCCGCGACGGCGCCGCCGCCTGCGCTCGAGCTGCCGCCGCTCGCGCCGGTGCCGGCGCCGCCGCTGCACGCGCCGCGCAAGCTGTCGTTCACCGCGCTGGCGACCTTCGAGCGCTGCTCCTACCGCTACTTCGCCGAGCGGGTCGTCGGCATGCGCCCGCAAGATGCGAGCGGGCCGGCCGGCGGCGAGCCCGGGCTGGGCGCGGCGGAGGTCGGCAGCGCGGTGCACGCGCTGCTCGAGACGATCGACCTGACGGCGCCGGCCGTCCCCGATGGGCTTGCGGAGCGCGTGGGGGCCGTCTGGCCCGCCGCCACCGACGCCGATGTCGAGCGGATCAGCGAGCTGACCTCTGCGTACTGCCGCTCGGAGCTCGCTGCCAGGCTCGCCGCGCTCGACGACGTCCGCCGCGAGCTCCACTTCACCTTCGAGCTCGACGGCGTCCTGCTCCACGGCTACCTCGACGTCGTCCACCGGGCCGGGGGCCGGGCGCTCGTCGTGGACTACAAGTCGAACCAGCTCGCAGAGGAGGAGCCGGAGACGATCGTCGCGGAGGAGTACCGGCTGCAGCGACTCGTCTACGCGCTCGCCTGCCTGCGCGAGGGGGCGCGCGAGGTCGAGGTCGTCTACCAGTTCCTCGAGCGGCCTGACCAGCCGGTGACGGCGACCTTCACCCAGGACGATGTGCGGGGCCTCGAGGCCGAGCTGCGCGAGGCCGTCGCCGCTATCGAGGCGGGCGAGTTCCGGCCGACGCCGAGCGACCGGGCCTGCAGCGGCTGTCCCGCCCTGGATCGCGTCTGTGCCGGACCACGTCTGCGCGCTGCGCCGGCGACCGCCTCCGCCTGACGGCGCGATAGAACACCGCCGTGCGGGTCGCGGCCCTCTACGACGTCCTCGGGAATCTGCCGGCGCTCGAGGCGGTGCTCGCCGAGCAGCAGCTGGCAGCGCGCCGTCGTGGCGCGTAGCTACGTCCGCGAGGCGCGTCGCCCGGTCGGGCGGCGCCGCGACCGCATCCGGCCGACCATCGAGCGCCTCGCAGCCGAGCACGCCGACGCGACGATCGCCCTGCGCTTCCGCACGCCGCTCGAGCTGCTGGTCTCGGTGATGCTCTCCGCGCAGACGACGGACGTGAACGTCAACCGGGTGACGGAGCGGCTGTTCGAGAAGTACCGGCGGCCCGAGGACTACCTGGCTGTGCCGGCCGAGGAGCTGGAGCGCGACATCTTCGCGACCGGCTTCTACCGCCAGAAGACCAGGTCACTGCGCGGCACGATGCAGCTGCTGATCGAGGACTTCGGCGGCGAGGTTCCCAGCAGGCTCGAGGAGCTGATCCGCCTGCCGGGCGTGGCGCGCAAGACCGCGAACGTGGTCGCGGCCGAGCTCGGGCACGCGCAGGGCGTCGTGGTCGACACCCATGTGCGCCGTCTCTCGCAGCGGCTCGGCTTCACTCGTCAGGAGGACCCGGTGCGGATCGAGCGCGACCTCCAGCGGCTTGTGCCGCGCGCCGACTGGGCGCGGTTCCCGCACCTGCTGATCTGGCACGGCCGCCGCGTCTGCGACGCCCGGCGGCCGCGCTGCGAGGACTGCGTGGTCAACGACCTCTGTCCCGCGAGCCGACTGGACGCCCGCGTTGCGGCGGCTCAGCCGACGACCGAGTAGCCGTACCGCGAGCCGATCAGCTCGCCGCGGGCGAAGCGAGCGGGATCGAAGAGCGACAGGTCGAGGCCGTCCCAGCGCTCTTCGGCGACCAGGCCGGAGAGGGCGGTCGCGATCGCCGGGGCGAGCTTGAAGCCGTGCCCGGAGAGGCCCGCCGCGACGTAGACGCCGTCGGCGCCCGGCACAAGCCCGATCGCCGGCTGCCAGTCGGGCGTCACGTCGTAGATCCCGGACCAGGAGCCGCGCCAGTGCCCGTCGGCAAGACCGGGGAGCCGGGTTACGAGGGAGCGGCGGAACGCGGCCAGGGTTGCGGGCTCGGCGCCGTCCGGGCAGGCGTCGGGATCGAGGGGATCGGCCGTGTGGCCAGGATCGAGCGTGCCGACCTCGAGAAACGGCCCTTCGCCGCGCTTGGCGTAGAACTGCGGCGCCCCGAGGTCCGCGATCGCGGGCAGAGCCGGATCGAAGCCTGCCGGCACGCGAAAGCGGCCGATCTGGGCGCGGGCGGGGAGGACCGGCAGCTCGTAGCCGAGGGGCTCGAGCAGCGCGGGGCTCCACGGGCCGGCCGCGACGACGATCGCGTCGGCGCGCACGGCGCCGGCAGGCGTGCGCACGAGACCGGGCTCGAGGCTTTCCACAGCGGTGTCCGTCGCGACGATCGCGCCATGCCGCTGGGCGGCCTCGGCGAAGGACACCGCAGCGGCGAACGGGTCGCAGTGGCCGGCACGCGGCTCCCAGCACGCGCCCGCCACGCCGTCGAGGCTGAGGCGAGGCTCGAGCTCGCCCAGCGCTGCCGGCGACAGCAGCTCGACCTCGGCGCCCTGCTCGAGGCACGACGCGACGTTCTCCTCGAGCGCGTCGCGGTCGGCCTCGTCGACCAGCCACAGCACGCCGGTCTGGGTGAACGATCCGACCGGGCCGAGCTCGGACGCTCCGTCCCGGTACACCTCGAGCCCGTGCATCGCCATCTGCACGAGCAGTGGCTGCGAGTAGTGGGCCCGCACGATCGCAGTCGACTGCGAGGTCGGCCCCGAGGCGACCTGCCGCCGCTCCACGACCACCGTCGTCAGGCCGCGGCGGGCGAGCTGCCAGGCGAGCGCCGTCCCGGTGATTCCGGCGCCGACGACCACGACGTCGGCGCGCTCCGGCAGGGGCACGTCAGCCGGGCGTCAGGGCGACGAGCAGACCGCCGTCCTGGTCGTAGGCCGGGAAGAAGTCGGCGATGACCCGCTTCCGCGTCCCGGCGCGCGTGCGGAGCTCGATCCGCTCGTCGAGCCGGCGCACGCCCCACTCGAGGGTCAGGCGGATCGGGTTCTTGTCGTCCGGGAAGCCGGTCAGGTCGAGGCTCTCGACGACGTTGCGCCCGAGCAGCTCCTGCTCGGAGTACCCCGAGAGCTCGAAGACGCCGCGGCCCGTGGCGAGCACGCGCGCGTCAGCGTCGCACACGAGCAGGCCGGTGGTCGGCGCCGGGTAGTAGTCGTCGAGGAGCTCGAAGAGGAAGCCGAAGCCGCAGCGCGCGCAGGACACGGCCTGGCGCGTCAGCCCCGCGCGCCCGTCATGGTCGAGCGAGCGCTCCTTGCAGTTGGGGCAGATGAAGTACGGCACGCCGGGCGATCGTAGCCATGCCCCCGGTGGCTACACCCCGGCCGCTTCAGGGCGCGGGGCCGTCAGCGCCTGTTCCTCGTGTCCCTCCTGCGCCGCGAGCCAGCGCTCGGCGTCGAGCGCGCCCATACAGCCGGACCCGGCGGCCGTGACCGCCTGCCGGTAGACGTGGTCGACGACGTCGCCGACGGCGAACACGCCGGGCACATTGGTCTCGGTCGACCCGGGCTTCGTGACCAGGTAGCCCGCCTCGTCGTGATCGAGCTGATCGAGGAAGAGCGCCGTGTTCGGGTCGTGGCCGACGGCGACGAAGAGGCCCTGGGCCTCGAGGTCGGACGAGTCGCCCGTCCGGGTGTCGCGGATCCGTACGCCCGTGAGGCGTCCCTCGTCGGTCCCGAGCGCCTCCTCCACTACCGCGTTCGTGACGAAGTCGATCTTCTCGTTGGCGCGGGCGCGGTCGAGCATGATCGGCGAGGCCCGGAACTCGTCCCGGCGGTGCACGATGCTCACCCGGGAGGCGAACTTGGTCAGGAAGACGGCCTCCTCCATCGCCGAGTCGCCGCCGCCCGACGACGACCACGTCCTTGTCCCCGAAGAAAGCGGCGTCGCAGACGGCGCAGTACGACACGCCGCGGCCCTGGAGCGTGCGCTCCGAGTCGAGCCCCAGCTGCCGCGCGGTCGCGCCGGTGGCGACGATCACCGAGCGGGCCCGGTACTCGTCGTCGCCGACCCACACCCGGAACGGCCGGCTCGTGAAGTCGACCCGGGTCACGTCGTCGGTGATGAACTCGGCGCCGAAGCGCTCGGCCTGGCGCCGGAAGTCCTTCATCATCTCGGGGCCGAGAACGCCCTCCGCGTACCCGGGGTAGTTCTCGACGTCGCTCGTGATCATCAGCTGGCCGCCCCAGGCGAAGCCCTCGATGACGAGGGGCTCGAGGTTGGACCGCGCGCTGTAGAGCGCAGCGGTGTAGCCGGCGGGCCCCCCGCCGATGATGATCACGTCACGGATTGGTGTGTCGTTCACTTGCTCCTCCAGAAAGATCCGGCCGTCACGCTGCCCCGCGTGGGCCCTCACCGTAGAGAACGCCGCGGACGGTCGTGATGTTCCCGCCCGGGCGCCGGTTTAGGCCACCTGCTCGCCGCACAGGTAGAGGACGCCGTCTCGTTGCTCTGCCTCGGCCCCGGGCTGGTGCGGCTCGGACTCGCCGGGGCGAATGAGGTGGACGACCTCGAGCCCGCGCGCCACGAGCAGCTCGGCGATCAGGCGGCGATGGCAGTCCTGCCAGCGCGTCTCGGCGCAGAGGAAGCAGACAGGCGCGGGCTGGGCGAGCTCGTCCCGCAGCGCGGCCTGCCACGAGGGCGAGGCCATTCGCGCGGCGTAGCTCGCGAACGCTGCAGGGCGCAGACAGGTGAACCGCTCCTCGCCGGGCTCGTCGCTTCGCCGACCGCCGAGCTCCTCTGCGTGGCGGTAGCCGATTCCGGCAACGGCCGTGCTCGCCGCGAGCGCCGCGCGGTTGAACTGAGGGTTCCGTCTCGAGCCGGGAAAGCGGCGCACGTCGACGAGCGTGCGGGTGCCGGCTGCGCAGAGTGTCCGGACGAGCTCGTCCGCGGAGCGCGTTCCATGACCGATGGTGAGGACCTTCACCCACGGCAAGCGTAGGTGCGACCGGCCGGCGCTTCTAGAATCGCGCCTCTCGGGAAAGTGAGGGCATGGTGGCGAGCACGATCAACTGGGACACGTTGCGGCAACTGGCGGGCTTTCGCGCGCGAGCAGGGTTGTGCGATCAGCCTCTACGTCGACCTCGACCCGAGCGCGTCGCCGACCGCCGGCGACGCGATGAAGAAGGTGCGCTCGCTGATCGACGAAGGCCTCAAGTCCGGGGGCGCCGCACGGGGCGAGCTGACTCACGACCAGCGCGAGGGGCTCCGCCAGGACTTCGACCGGATCGGCCGGTACTTCGAGGACGAGTTCGACCGCGACGGGTCCCGGGCGCTTGCCGTCTTCTGTGCCGGTCTCGACAAGCTCTGGCGACCGCTCGCGCTCGCCGAGCCGGTGCGCGACCACGTCCAGGTCGGCCGCGACCTCTACCTCGCGCCGCTCGTGCCGCTCGTCGGCCGCGGCGGTGGAGCGATCGTCGGGGTGGTCTCGCGTGAGCAGGGGCGGCTCTACCGGCTTCGCGACGGAAAGCTCGTCGACCTCGCCGACCTGTCCGAGGAGCAGCCCGGCCGGCACGACCAGGGCGGCTGGTCACAGGCGAACTACCAGCGCCACATCGAGAATCTCGTGCACGAGCACCTGAAGACGGTCGCGCTCGAGCTCGCGCAAGCGGTGCGGCGCGACCGCTCGGTCCGCGTCGTCCTCGTCTGCCCGGAGGAGCTCCGCGGCGAGTTCGAAGGTGCCCTGCCGACCGAGGTCAGAGGCGCCATCGTCGGCTGGACGCAGGCGGAGGCGCACGCGACGCCCGGCGGAGCTGCTCGCGGTCGCGACGCCGGAGCTCGAGCGTGCGGCGGCGGACGAGGAGGTCGAGCTGGTCGAGCGCTGGCGCGAGGAGGCCGGTCGAAACGGTCGCGCGGCGTCCGGCTGGGAGGAGACGCTCGAGGCGGCGTCCGACGGCCGGGTCGACCTGCTCGTGTTCTCGCAGGGCGCGTCGCGAGCGGCGTGGCAGTGCCCGTCCTGCGGACGCGTCAACGCGGTCGGGGGGCGCTGCCCCCTCGACGGCACGGAGATGGAGCAGCGCGACGACGGCCTCGACCTGGCCGTCCACCAGACGCTCGTGCACGGCGGCTCGATCCGGGCGCTCCGCATCGCGGCAGGATCTCGATCCGGTCGAGGGCATCGGCGCCCTCCTGCGGTTCTAGCGGCGAACGGCGCGCGCCGCCACGTTGCGGCGCGGCGTGGCTAGGCCGCGTGCGACTCGGGCAGCTCGGGGTGCCCGCCGGCGACGAGCTCGGGCGCCTGCGGCTCCTGGGGCACGCGCTCGACCGGCATCAGCTCCGCGAGCTCGCCGCTCGGCACCGCGCCGTGCTCCTTGAAGCGGCGCGCCGTCACGAGCACGCGTCGCTCGAGCGATCCGAGCGTCTCGTTGTAGGCCCGAACCGACGTGTCGAGTGAGCGTCCGAGCTTGGCGAAGTGGTCGCTCATCGTCGAGAGCCGCGTGTGGAGCTCGCGGCCGAGCTCGCTGATCGTGCGCGCGCTCTCCGCCACCTGCTCCTGCCGCCAGCCGTAGGCGACCGCGCGCAGGAGGGCGATCAGGGTCGTGGGCGTGGCGAGGATGACCTGCTGCGAGACGCCCTGCTCGATCAGGCCGGGGTCTTGCTCGAGTGCGGCGCTGAAGAACGGCTCGCCCGGCAGGAAGAGCACGACGAAGTCCGGCGTCGGGTCGAACTGGCCCCAGTAGCTCTTCGCGCTCAGCTTGGTGATGTGGTCGCGGATCTGCCGCGCGTGGTCGGCGAGCTTCGCCTGCCGCGTCGCGTCGTCCTTGGCGTCGACTGCGGCCAGGTAGGCGAGGAGCGGTGCCTTCGCGTCGACGACGACGTTGCGGCCGCCGGGCAGCTTCACGATCAGGTCGGGGCGGAGCCGGGCGCCGTCCGCCGTGGTCGTGGACTGCTCGACGAAATCGCAGTGCGCGAGCATCCCGGCCATCTCGACGACGCGCCGGAGCTGGATCTCGCCCCAGCGGCCGCGCACGGTCGGCGAGCGGAGCGCGGTGACGAGGTTGCCCGTCTCCTGGCGCAGCTCGCGCTGGCCCTCCGCCAGCGAGCGAACCTGCTCGGACAGCGTGCTGTACGCATGCGTGCGCGCCTGCTCGAGGGTGCGGATCTGCCCGTCCACCTTCTCGAGCGACTCCTTGATCGGCGTGACGAGGCGCCTGCATCGCCTGCGTGCGCTGGTCCAGGTCGCCACGGGCCTCGACCTGGAACCGCTCCAGGTGCGTCCGCGCCAGCTCGAGGAACGAGGCGTTGTTCGAGCGCAGCGCCTCGGCCGAGAGCGCCTTGAAGCTGTCCGTCAGCTCCGACTTGGCGCGCTCGAGCAGCCCGAGCTGCTCCTCGAAGCGCTCGCGCTCGCTCTCCAGCCGCGCCCGAAGCGCCGCCAGCGCGGCGTCCGAGCGCAGGCGCGCCAGGAGCCAGATACACGCGCCGCCAAGGGCGGCGCCGGCCAGGAAGACGACGAGAACGACCATCGGTCTACGAACGGTAGGGAGGGGGTCGGACGGCACGGGCGGGCGTCCCGGTGCGCGCAGAGGCCGCTGCTACCATCGCCCGCGGCCGTGGACAAGAAATCGAAAACCCCTGCACCGCCCAAGGTTCAGGCGCCGCAGCGCCGGGCGGGGTCCCGTCCGCCGGCGCCGGGCTCCGGCGACAACCGGCGCCTGCTGATCATCGGCGGGATCGCCGCTGCCAGCATCGCGGCGGTCGTGGCGCTGTTCGCGTTTCTGTCCACCGACGGCAACGGCGCCGTCAACGACGACGAGGTGCGCGAGGCAATGGTGGCAGCCGGCTGCACGTTCGAGAGCAAGGCTGCGAAGCCGTTCCAGGACAGTCAGGTGCACGCTCCCGAGGGCTCGAAGCTGACCTGGCCCACCCAGCTGCCGAGCGGCGGCCCTCACTACGGGCAGACCGCGATCTGGGGCTTCTACACCGACCCGGTCGACCCACGCTTCATCGTCCACAACCAGGAGCACGGCGGCGTCGTGCTGTGGTGGGGGCCGGACACGCCGCAGCAGACGGTCGAGGAGATGCGCTCTCTCTACGAGGCCGATCCGTTCTCGATGTTCGGCACCCAGATCGGGAAGCTGGGCAGCAAGGTCGGCATCACTGCGTGGTTCGGCGACCAGGAGCGGTACGGCAGCGAAGAGGACTACTTCGGCGAGGGCAAGTCCGCGGTCTGCGACGAGTTCGACCGGGGTGCCTTCGAGACGTTCCGGGACGCCTATCGCGGTAAGGGCCCCGAGCCCTTCGCGATCGAGGACAACCAGCCCGGCGGCAGCTAGGCGCCGCGCGTCCGCAGCCGCACGAGCCGCCGACTTCACCTCGAGCCTCTACGCTCCCTCTCGCGCGCGAGACACGGCCGGGGTGGCGAAATTGGTCATACGCGCCCGACTTAAAATCGGGTGTCCCGCAAGGGGCGTGAGGGTTCGACTCCCTCCCCCGGCATCGAGGAAGCGCCTGCTAAAGGCGCTATCTGCTTCCCGGGGACTCCTCGGTGGCATAGGGAGACAGGCGATGGGGCAACGTAGGGGCAACACGTCCCCCAGCGGCCACGTTGCGCAGCCGCCGTCTCGGGCGAGGCCTCGCCCGATGCATCGGGCGACCCTTCGTTGCGAGAGCGCGCCAGTTCCACTCGCGGCGTAGTCGGCATAGGACTCAGAGCCTAGAATTCCCGCTGCCATGACGAACGAGGCGGACATCGCGACTATCGCCGCTCAGCTCGCTGCCCTCACTCGGCACGTGGACGAACTCGAAGGCCAGCTCAAGGAACGGGCTAACGCCCAGCAGGAGCGCGCGGAAACGCAGCAGGAGCGCATTGACCTCGCGGCGCGCGAACTAGCCGAAGTCAGCGATCGACTACAAGCCGCGGCGAACGCGCTGCGAGAGTCGGTCTGACGCGGCTAGGGCTTCTTCTCGATCTCCCAGGAGCCTGCGAGTCTTCGCGATGAGGGCGGCCCGCGCGTTTCTCTGGCCATCCGGCTCACCCGTCGAACGGCTGTCAGCTACACGGGCGCGGGCTGGTTCGGTTGCGGCCCGGACGGCGAGCCGCGCGAGCACGACTTTCCCGCAAGGGGCGTGAGGGTTCGACTCCCTGCCCCGGCACTCCATACGGGCCGCGGTTGTCCACATCCGTCTGAATCCGCACACAGGGCTGGACTCGCCTTCACCGGCCCGGCATATTCCGCAGCAGTGGCTGTGGCGAAGCAGGGAGGGCGGATTCGCGTGCTGCTCGTGGACGACGATCCCGCCTTTCTCAAAGCCCTCGCGGAGCTCGTCGCCGACCAGCCTGAGCTCGAGGTCACCGCGACCGTGTCCGACGGCATCGCCGCCATCGACCAGGTCGAGGCCGACCAGCCGGACGCCGTCGTCGTCGACCTCCACATGCCGCTCCTCGACGGGGTCAGCACCGTCGCTCGCCTCCGGCGGGACCGGCCGGCCCTCTGCCTGATCGTCGTCACGGGCGACGATGCGCCGGCGCTGCGCGCCGCCGCCCGGGAGGCGGGTGCCGACGAGGTGCTGCTCAAGGAGGAGCTCGTCGACGCACTCGCCGGCCGGCTGCGCGAGACCCTGACGGCACGGCGCGCAGCGACCTAGCCCGCCCGCGAGACTAGGGCGGTGCTCATCCTGCTGGCCGTGCTGGCGGCCGTCTTCGTGCTGCCGTCGCCCTGGGGGATCGTCGCGATCGTCGCCGCGGTCATCGTCGACGTCGCGGAGATCGCGTTCGGCCTCTGGTACGCGCGCCGGCGGAAGCCGCAGGTCGGCGTCGAAGCCCTGCGCGGGATGCGTGTCCGCGCGCTGACGCGGCTCGATCCCGTCGGCCGAGTGCGCCTGCAGGGCGAGCTCTGGCAGGCTCGCAGCTCCGAGCCGGTCGAGCCCGGCGGCGAGGTGGTCGTGGTGGGCGTCGACGACGAGCTCACATTGGACGTCGAGCCCGTCGAGCCGTCCACGGGAAACGGACGCTCCCAGCACTAGACTCCTCGACGTGGCCAGGGTCGAGCAGGACGCGACCAGCGAGCTCGAGTGGGACGCGCCGCTCTTCCGCACGGCTGTCACCCAGCTCGAGCAGGCCCTCCCGTACGCGGACGTCGACGAGACGATCGGCTTGCGGCTTCGCTACCCCGAGCAGGCGGTGATGCTCAGCGTCCCGGTGATGCTCGACGACAAGTCGGCCGCCGTCTATCCGGCGTACCGGGTCCAGCACTCGAGCGCGCTCGGGCCCACGAAGGGCGGGATCCGCTACGACCACGAGGTCACGCTCGGGGAGTGCGCCGCCCTGGCGATGTGGATGACGTGGAAGTGCGCGCTCCTGCGGCTGCCCTACGGCGGCGCCAAGGGCGGCGTCCGCTGCAGCCCGCATGACATGTCGACCGCCGAGCTCATGCGCCTGACCCGCCGCTTCACCTCCGAGCTGCTGCCGTTCATCGGGCCGCAGCAGGACATCCCGGCGCCCGACATGGCGACGAACGAGCAGACGATGGCCTGGATGATGGACACCTACTCGATGCAGGTCGGCCACGCGGTGCCGGAGATCGTCACCGGCAAGCCGGTCTCCATCGGCGGCTCGGTCTTCCGCCACGAGGCGACCGGCGCGGGCGTCGTCATGGTCACCGAGCGCGCCTGCGACCGCCTCGGCTGGCCGCTCGCCGAGCAGCGCTGCGTCGTCCAGGGGTTCGGCAACGTGGGCGGGATCGCGGCCAGCGAGCTGGCCGAGCGCGGAGCGACGGTGATCGCCGTCTCGGACGTCTCGGGCGGCGTCTACGACGAGCGCGGCCTCGACGTCGCGGCCTGCACGACTGGGTCGGTGCGCACGGGTCGCTCGCCGACTACCCGGAGGCCGAGCGGCTCACGAACGCCGAGCTGCTGGAGCTCCCCTGTGACGTCCTGGTCCTGGCCGCGCGCGAGGACCAGGTGACCGCGGAGAACGCCGGCAGGGTGGAAGCCAGGCTGATCGCCGAGGGCGCCAACGGGCCGACCTCGATCGAGGCCGACGCGATCCTGGCCGAGCGCGGCATCCCCGTGCTTCCCGACGTGCTGACGAACGCGGGCGGCGTCACCGTGTCGTACTTCGAGTGGGTGCAGGATCTCGGCCGCCTCTTCTGGACCCGCAACGAGATCCGTGCGCGGCTCGCGGACAAGCTGCAGGACGCGTTCGATCGTGTCTGGACGCTCTCGGCGGACCGGGGGCTGACGCTCCGCGAGGCCGCTCTGGTCGGCGGGATCCGTGAGGTGGCGGCGGCGATGGAGGCGCGAGGCTTCTACCCGTGAAAGCGCGCGAGGCCATGGTCACGGATCCACGTGCGCTGCCCGTGGATGCCACGGCCCAGCAGGCGGGCGCGCTGCTCGCGCGGCCCGAGGTGCGGGCGATCTTCGTCTGCGAGGACGGCGGGAGGCTCGTCGGCGTCGTCACCCGCAAGACGCTGGTGCGCGAGGTCGTCGCTCCCGGCCGCGACCCCAGGTCGACCACGCTCGGCGAGATCGGCGAGCCGCCGCACTGGACGATCGACGGCGACATGGCCGTCGAGGACGCCTTCAGGTTCCTCGAAGAGCACGATGCCGAGCGGGTCCCGGTGGTCGAGGGCGGCCGCCTCGTCGGCGTCCTGTCGCGCAGCGTCCTCCAGCGCCGCCTGGCCGAGGACGAGCCGCTGGCGGACGACGAGCCAGTTCCCGCCGACTGACCCCCTCCGGTCGGTTAGGTTCACGGCGTGCTCGTCGGCCTGCTGATCCGCTGGGGCATCGTCGCCGCGTCCTTCGCGGTGACCGCCTGGCTGCTCGACGGCGTGCACGTCGACGGCGGCTTCTTCGGCTACCTCTGGGTCTCGCTGCTCTTCGGCCTCGTCAACCTCGTGGCCGGGACGATCCTGCGGATCATCACCCTGCCGCTCGCGATCCTGACGCTCGGCCTGATCCTGATCGTGGTCAACGCGGTCGTCCTCGAGCTGACCGATGCGCTCACCGACGATCTCACGATCGACGACTTCTTCTGGAGTGCGATCCTCGCCGCGATCGTCATGTCGATCACGACCGTGGTGCTCGAGCTCATCCTGGGCCGCCGCGGCCGCCGTTAGCTCCCCGCCTCCACCACCCGGACCGTCACGCGCTGCGCGCCGTTGTTGACGTAGCCGCCGACGTTCCACGGAGGCTCGTCGGGCTGCGTGTTGCCGGCCGAGTCGCGCGCGCGGCAGAGCAGCGTGTGCTCGCCCGGCTCGCTCGCGTCCCAGGCGAAGCGCCAGCCGACCCAGGCGTGTCGCGAGTCGAGGTCCTCGCGCACCTCGGCCTCACGCCAGGTGTCGCCGCCGTCCGTGCTGACCTCGACGCCGGTGACCCGGCCGAGCCCCGACCAGGCGCGGCCGGTGAGCTCGACCCGCCCTGTGCCGAGCGTGCGCTCCCGGGTCATGAAGTCGGGGATGCCCGGAGGCGCCATCAGCGCGCGTGGCCGCATGCGCGTGACCGGAGTGCCCTCCTCGTCCTCCTCCTGCCGTAGCCGGTAGGACGTCTGCATCTGGTAGCCGGAGAACGGCGCCTCGAGCGCGGTGACCTCCGCGAGCCACTTGACGCTCGCCATCCCGTACCAGCCCGGCACGACCAGCCGGACGGGGAAGCCGTGCTGCGGCGGCAGCGGCTCACCGTTCATCTCGTAGGCGAGCAGGACGTCCGGCATCAACGCGTCGTGGAGGCCGAGGCTTCGCTGGTAGGCCTGCTCCTCGCCGCCCTCGACCCCGCGGTCGAGGCCGGTGAAGACGACCTCCACGGCGGTCTCGCGCAGCCCCGCGTCCTCGAGCAGCGCCACCAGCGGCGTCCCGCGCCAGCGGGCCGTGCCGACCGCCTCGTTGAGCCACGGCTGGCTCACGGCCCGGGGCGCCAGCAGCGCGCGGCCGTTGCCGGCGCACTCGAGCGTCACCGCGCACTCGACGGCCGGCCGCGCTCGAAGCTCGTCGAGCGAGAGCTCGAGCGGCCGCTCGACCGCGCCGCCGACGTGGAGCCGCCAGGCGTCCGCGTCGACGACCGGAATGTCGTAGTGGATCAGCAGGTAGTGCAGCCCGACCGGCGTGACCGGATAGTGGAGCGCCTCCAGCGGCATGCCGTGGTTGCGCGCCGCGAGCTGCAGCTCCTGGAGCGAGATCTCGGCTGTCTCGGCCAGGGGCACGGTTCTCGACGCTACCCGACTTCGTGGCACTGAGCCACCAGCGACCTGACGGCGCGCTAGCGTGGCGTGGTGCTCTACCGGCCGGAGGTCTTCGAGCCGCTGACCGACCGCCCGTGGGACGGCGGCCGCGCACGGGACGCGATCGCCGCGATCGTGGCGGACGCCGACACCGCCTACTCTCCGGACGCGCTCTGGCCTGCGGACGACTGGGACGCGTGGGGTTCGCCGGTGCCGCTCAAGAGTCTCTACGCCGGTGGAGCCGGCGCCCTCTGGGCGCTCGACGCGCTCAGGCGGGCCGGTCATGCCGAGACGACGCTCGACCTCGTCGCCGCCTCGCGACGGGTGCTCGAGCTCTGGCGTGCCGAGCCGGACCTCCCGACCGACATCGAGCTGCCGTCGCAGGCAGCCTCGAGCCTGTTCACGGGCGAGGGGGGCGTGCTGCTGGTCGCGCACTCGCTCGAGCCGGATGACGGGTTCGCGCAGGCGCTGCTCGCGCGCGTGCGGGCGAACGTCCGCAACGAGTCCTGGGAGGTGATGTGGGGCTCGGGCGGGACGATGCTGGCGGCGCAGGCGATGTTCGAGCAGACGGCGGAGGAGCGCTGGCGTGACGCCTGGCTCGAGAGCGCCGAAGAGCTCTGGACAGCGCGGGACGCGGAGGGCCTCTGGACTGGTCGGCTCTTCGGGATGGAGCGCCGGAGTCTCACGCCACCACACGGTCTCGTCGGCAACGCGGGCGCGCTGCTCCGGTGGAAGGAGCTCCTGGACGAGGAGCGGCGCGCCGCCCTCGAGCGTGACACGGCCAGGGTGCTGGCAGAGACTGCCGTCCGGGCAGACGGGCTGGCGAACTGGCCGACCCGCCACGGCGCGGAGCTCGTCGGCCCAGACGGCGAGATTCGCGTGCAGTGGTGTGGCGGCGCTCCGGGAATCGTGATCGCGGCCGCGGACTACCTGGACGAGGAGCTGCTGCTGGCCGGCGCCGAGTTGACCTGGAGTGCCGGCCCGCCGGGACTCGAGAAGGGCCCGTCGATCTGTCACGGCACGGCCGGGAACGGCTACGCGTTCCTCAAGGCCTGGCGGCGAACCGGAGACGAGCGCTGGCTCGAGCGGGCGCGGCGCTTCGCGATGCACGCGCTCGGCCAGGTCGAGCGGTTGCGTGACACCCGCGGGCGGGGCCGCTACACCCTCATCACGGGAGACCTCGGCGTCGCGCTCTTCGCCGCTGCCTGCCTGGACGAGCGCGCCGACTACCCGGTCACGGACGCCTGGAGCTGGTAGCGGCGGGAGCTGCGCCTAGGAGGGCTTGGCGGAACGTCGCTCGTCGCAGGAGTGCGATGGTCGTTCCGAGGCTAGGACGCAGGGAGCGCCGATAGCCGTTCGCCCTATCGGTGCGACCGAGGACAACGTCCTCGGGGCGTCCAGCGCGCTCCTGCGGCTCAGTCGTCGTTTCGCCAATCCCTCCTAACAGCAGGTGTAGGCGCCGGGCGGCGCGTCGCCCTCGACCGGCTCCGGTAGCTCGGCTGCCTCGAGGGCGATGCCATCGAGGATGTCGCGCTCGCTGACCTCGAGCTCGTCCAGCTCGAAGTGGGCGAGCACCTCGCGGAGAATGATCCCGCCGCCGACGATCACCGGCGCACGCTCGGGCTCGAGCGCCGGTACCAGCCGGCGCTCGGCCAGCGGCATCGCGGCCAGCCGCTCGAGCTGCTCCTGCACGCCCGCCCGGGTCAAAACGTGTCCGTGGACCCGCTCCCGGTCGTACCGCTCCAGGCCGAGGTCGAGTGCGGCGAACGTCGTGATCGTGGCCGCGACGCCGACCATGCCGGTCGCGGCGAGCAGTGCCTCCGGGACGCGCTCGGCAAGCACCGAGCGGACTGCGACGACGCAATCTGCGAGCTCATCGGGGCTCGGCGGGTCCGAGTGCAGCAGGCGTTCGGTCATCCGCACCGAGCCGACGTCGAGGCTGACGCTCGCACGAACGCCTCCGCCGTCGCCCAGGACGAGCTCCGTCGAGCCCCCGCCGATGTCGACCACGAGGGTCGGGACGTCGAGGCGCCGTCCGGTCGCCACGCCGCGGAAGGCGAGCGCCGCCTCCTCGTCGCCGGAGGCAAGTCGAGTCGTGAACCCGTAGCTCCACTCGACTTCGCCCAGGAATGCCTCCCCGTTCTCGGCGTCGCGCACCGCGCTGGTGGCGACGAACAGCGTCCGCTCGGCTCCGAGCGACTCGAGCGTCCGGCGGTAGTCGGCGAGGCAGTTCCGGACGCGCGCTATCGGGAGCGGGAGCAGGCGCCGGCGTCCGTCGACGCCCTCCCCGAGCCGGGTGATGCGCGACTCGCGAGCGACCTCGTCGAGGCGGCCGCCCTCCACGTCGGCGACCAGGAGCCGCGTCGTGTTCGTCCCCTGGTCGATGGCGGCCACGCGCATGCGGGCACGGTAGCCAGCGTTCGTAGCGGTTACGCGAGCCTGCTGCGCAGCGCTCCGCGCCGCCGAGCAATCGCATCGGCGGCGCGGAGCACCTGAGCGGTCAGCCAGAGGAGCGTGAGACCGACAAAGACTGCGGTCCAGACGAGTCGGCGCCGGAGCCGCCGCCTCATGCGGTCGCCACCTCCGCCCGCTCGGCCGGGACGTAGACGGGCCGGTAGCCGAGCAGCCGGCCGACCCAGGAGCCGGGGACGAGCCCGAGCCGCTGCACCCAGGGCGGAGGGAACGGCAGCTGCACGGTGTCGAACGTCTCGCGGGCGATCACGGCCAGCCGCAGCGGATTCGGCATCCCCTGCCGGTTCGTCTTGCCGTCGGCGGCGAGCGCGAACATCGTCTCGAGCAGCTGCTCGAACTTGAGCGCGGGGCGGACCTCGCAGACGAACTGCACCTCGTCGCCGCTCGCGTTCCGGAACTGATGCTTCGTCCCGGCCGGCACGAGCACGCGCATGCCCGGGCCCGCCTCGAGCTCCTGGCCGTCGAGCTTGAACGTGAGCACGCCCTTGACGATCTCGAAGCGCTCGTCCTGCGAGGGGTGAACGTGTGCCTTCGCGACGGCGCCGTCGGGCTTGACGAAGCACTCGATCACGACCGCCTCGCCGTTCGTGTCAGCCGAGGTCTGGCGGAAGACGATGCGCTCGCCGGTGACCGGGTTCTCGATGGTGTCGCCTGTGCGGATCATGCTGCTGCTCCTCTCGTTCGCTTGACGCTCGGAACGATCGGGCAGCACGCTTACGATGGACTTACCGCTGCCTTACGGCATGGCTTCCAGGACACGGATGGAGTTCGGGCTGCTCGGGCCGGTGTCGGCGCGCTCGAACGGCAGCGCGCTGCACGTTCGGCGGGCAACGGCAGCGGGCGCTCCTCGCGCTCCTGCTCCTGGACGCGAACCAGGTCGTCGGGCGTCAGCGGCTGATCGACGGCCTCTGGGGCGACGAGCCGCCGGCCACGGCGGCGAACGCCCTGCAGGTCGCGGTGCACGGGCTGCGACGCGTGCTCGGCCCCGACAGAATCGACACGCGGGGGAGCGGCTACGTGCTCCGCGTCGAGCCGGGCGAGCTCGACCTCCACCGCTTCGAAGAGCTCGAGCGACGAGCGCGCAACGAGCAGCCGGCGGCCGCCGCCGAGTCGCTCGCGGCGGCGCTCGCACTGTGGCGAGGGCCGCCGCTCGCGGATGTCGAGGAGGCGCCGTTCGCAGCGGCCGCCGCCGCGCGACTCGAGGAGCAGCGCATCGAGGTCGTCGAGCGCCACGTCGAGGCGCAGCTCGCGCTCGGTCACGGGCCGGCACTCGTCGCGAGCCTCGAGGAGCTGATCGCCCGCCACCCGTTCCGCGAGCGCCTTCGCGGCCAGCTCATGCTCGCTCTCTACCGCGCCGGGCGCCAGGCGGACGCACTCGCGGCATACGCCGAGACGCGGCGGGTGCTCGTCGACGAGCTCGGCATCGACCCCAGCCAAGAGCTGCAGGAGCTCGAGCGTGCGATCCTCCGCCAGGAAGCTTCGCTGGCGGCGTCAGCGCCGCCCCGGACCGCCGGAGAGGCCGGTGCGCGCCTGCCGGTGCCTGCGACGCGGCTCGTCGGTCGCCGCCTCGAGCTGGCGGCCATCACTGCGCGCCTGCGCGCCGATGACGTCCGCTTGCTGACGCTCACGGGGCCGGGCGGGACGGGCAAGACGCGGCTCGCGATCGAGGCGTCGCGAGAGCTTCTCCCCGAGCTCGACGACGCGGTCTTCGTCGATCTCGCCCCGCTCGCCGATCCCGCGCTCGTCGTCGGCGCGATCGCCGAGGCGCTCGGAGTCCGCCCCGGCGTGGAGGCGCTGAAGGAGACCCTCCGTCCACCTGCGCTGCTGCTCGTGCTCGACAACTTCGAGCACGTCGACGCCGCCGCGCCGGTCGTCGCCGAGCTGCTCGCGGCGGCGCCGCGGCTGAAGGTGCTCGTCACCAGCCGTGCCGCCCTTCACCTCACCGGCGAGCACGAGTATCCGGTGCCGCCGCTGGGAGTGCCGGAGCACGGCGCGGAGGCGGACCTTGCTGTGCTCGCCCGGCACGATTCCGTCGCTCTCTTCCTCTCGCGGGCTGCAGCCGTCCGGCCCGGCTTCGAGCTCACGCTCCAGGACGCGCCCGCGGTCGCTGGGATCTGCAGGGCCGTCGACGGATTGCCGCTCGCCCTCGAGCTCGCCGCAGCCAGGGTGAAGCTGCTGGACGCCGAGACGAGCTGCTCGACCGGCTCGAGCAGCGCCTCGACGTGCTCACCGGCGGTCCTCGCGACGCCCCTGCGCGCCAGCAGACCCTGCGGGCGACGATCGACTGGAGCTACCGGCTGCTCGCGCCCGAAGAGGCGGGGCTCTTCCGCGGCCTCGCCGTTTTCGCCGGCGGCTGGACGCCAGAGGCCGCGTCAGCGGTATGCGGCGCCGGGCTGGACGAGCTCGCCGCGCTCCTCGACAAGAGCCTCGTGCGTCGCGGGGACGAAGGCCGCTTCCGCATGCTGGAGACCGTGCGCGCGTACTCGGACGAGCTGCTCCGCGACAGCCCCGAGCGGTCCGAGGTTCGGCAGGCGCATGCGGACTTCTTCCTTGCCTACGCGGAGCGCCACGCGCCCGCTCTCCGCGGCGCCGGCACCGAGGGCTCGATCGCGGCGCTCGAGCGCGACCACGACAACATCCGGTCCGCGCTCGCGTTCCTGGCGGAAGTCGACGCCACCGACGCTCGCTTCAGGCTGTGCAAGGCGGTCGGGAGGTTCTGGTACATCCGCGGCCATCTCGCCGAGGGGCGTACCTGGGTGGAGGGGGCGCTCGCGGGCTCAGGCCCGCACGAGCCCGCTCACCGTTCCGCCGCCCTACGCACGGCCGGCCTGCTCTCGTGGCGCCAGGGCGACTACGAGGCGGCCGAGCGCTACGGCGAGGAGGCGCTCGCGATCGCGCGCGCGATCGGTGACCGCGAGGAGGAGATGCTCGCGATCAGCGGCATCGGAGCGTCGGTGCAGTCGCGCGACGACCGCCCGCGGGCGCGCGCGCTCCAGGAGGAGTACGCAGCCATCGCGCGTGAGCTCGGGCACGCGTACGCGCTGTCGATCGCGCTCAACAACCTCGCCTGGATCGAGCTCGAGGACGGCAATCTCGAGTCGGGGTGGCGACTCTACGACGAGAGTCTCGAGACCGGCCGCGAGGCCGGCTCGAGCGAGCTGCAGGCGTTCGCACACCTCGGCCTCGGCATCGTCGCGCGGCGCCAGGGAGACCGCTCCCTCGCCGCCGAGCATGCGGCAAGTGCTCTCGAGCTCTTCGTGGAGCTCTGCGTTCCTCGAGCGCATCGGCTCCTCGTACGTCGACCTCGCCGGTCTCGCGCTCGAGCTGGGCGAACAAGACACGGGCGCGCGGTTGCTCGGCGGCGCGGCAGCGCTCTGGGCGGCGGCCGGGGTCGCGGCAGACCTGCACGAGCGGAAGGCCGCCGTGGAGACGGAGGCGTCGCTTAGGACACTGATGGGCGAGGAGGCCTTCGAGGCCGCGTTCGCCACTGGTCGGCAGGCCAATCCGCACGAGCTCGAGCAGGAGGCGATTGCCACGGCACGCGGCTGGGCGGCGGAGCTCACGAACACGAAGTAGAAGGCGCGGCCGGGCCTGAGCCGGGGCGCCGACGGCCTCCGGCGGCCGGCGCTATAATTGGCGCCGCGACGCGGGGTGGAGCAGTCAGGTAGCTCGCCGGGCTCATAACCCGGAGGTCGCAGGTTCAAATCCTGCCCCCGCTACTGAAAGGCCCGCATATGCGGGCCTTTTTCGTGGTCTTGTGCGGTCGCCGGCCGGCCAGAGGCGGCGCCACCCGCCCCTGACCGGCCGGTTGCTGTCGTTCTGCTCCCCTACGCGCCCCGACGCCTTGACGCCCGGGCCGGCTTCCTCGCTGCCGCTCGCGCGACGACGTCCTGCCACGGCACGGTCAGTGCCGCCAGCCCCTCGTCGGCGTCGAGCGAGGCGAGGTGCTCGTCGCGCGCCGCCTCGACGCGGGCGAGCACGCCGAGGTCGGTGGCGACCGCCGTCGCGTCGTCCTCGCCGAGACGGTTCGCGACGAGGCGGAGCTGCGGCCGTAGCAGCCGCCGCACGAGCTTCGCGGGCTCGCGGTCGAGCGCCGCCTCGAGCTCGCGGCAGATCGCGTCGAGGTGCTGCCTGCGGGACCTCACTGGGCGGCTCCGCCGGGTGCGATCACGAGCGTCATGTTGCGTCCGTCGAACGCTGAAGCAGCTTCCGCATGCCCCCACGCGTCGACGTCCTGCACGAGCCGGTCGAGCAGGAACCGCGCCCGCTCCGGATGCTCGCGCTCCCTGCCGCGGAAGCGCACGGTGACGCGGACCTTCGCCCCCGCGCGCAGGAACTCCACGGCCTGGTCTCGCTTCCACTCGTAGTCGTGCGCCCCGATCTTCGGGGTGAGGCGCACGTCCTTGAACGTGACGTGCGTCTGGTTGCGGCGCGCCTCCCGCGCCCTGCGCTCCTCCTCGTAGCGCCATCTGCCGTAGTCGGTGACCCGACAGACCGGCGGGTCGGCGGCGGCCGCGACCTCGACGAGGTCGAGGTCGCGCCCCTCGGCGTACGCAAGCGCCTCCGCGAATGTGCGGACGCCGAGCTGCTCGCCCTTCTCGTCGACCAGTCGCACCGAGGGTGCGGTGATCTGCTCGTTGACCCGGACCGCGAGGCGTGGTGCCCGCGGCGTGTCGGCCGGCGCGCGCCGGCGGTAGCGACGGCGCGGCCTCACTGCGTGTTCCCCACGTGTGTGTCCTTTCGCTGTGACGACGGATGCAGCAGCACCCACCGCCTCGCGCAGGACCAAACGTCAGCGAGCCGAGGCGAACGGGAAGGCTGCTGCGCTGATCTGTGTGGACATAGCGGCCCTCCTTTCGCTCGCGAGAGGCCTCACTCCGAGGCTAGCGAAGAAACCCGCGCGGAGAAAGGGTCCTCGGCAGCGCAACCCGCCGGGCTCCTCTGCGGCCACGTCATCCGATCGGGATGGTGCGGCCGGCCGCGTCGAGCGGGTGAACTCTGAGCGCCGTGCATCGCTCGCGTGCCACCCGGCGACACTCCCGGCCACTGATCGTCGTGGCCTGCGCCGCAGCAGTGCCGGCGCTGCTGCTCGGCGCCGCCTGCGGCGGTGACGACGGCGGCGCGATCACGACCGGGACGCGAACCTCGACGCTGCCGGCGGTCACCGTGACGAGACCGACGCGGACGGCGACGCCGCCGGCTGGGACCACCACCGTGCCGGCACAGCCCGTTCCGACGGCTCCGGCCGAGACGACCACGACCCCCATCGTCACCCTCGAGACCACCACCGAGCTGACCACCACGGAGGTGACCACGACCGAGGTGACCACCACGGCGCTGACGACGACCGAAGTGGCGACGACCGTGCTCACACGAACGCTGGTGACCACCACCGAGCCGGAGCCGGTCCCGACGGCCGTTGCTCCGTCGCCGTCTCCGACCGTCGCGCCCGCCGAGACCGTCGAGACGACCGGTTCCGAGTCGACCGACGACGACGATTTCTGGGCGTGGATCGCGGCCGGACTCGTCGCCGCAGTTGTGGCGCTTGCCGGCGGCCTGCTGCTCTGGCGCCGCCGGCGGTCGGGCGCGGCCTTCTCCGGCGCCGTCGGCGATCTGGCGCGCCGCTCGCTGGTCACGCTCGACGCCGTCGCCGCGCAGGGCTCCGTCGTCGCCGGGCAGATCGAGGCGCTTGCGGCCGAGGCGGCGGAGCTCGAGGCCGCTGCGCCCGACGACGCCTCGAGGGCACACGTCGCCGACGTCCGGACGCGGCTCGACGAGCTCGCCGCGGCGCTGGAGTCCGACCGGGGACTGCGGCTCTCGACTCCGCCCGCCGGCGAGGAGCAGCTCGCATACTCCGCAGCGCTGATTCGCGAGCAGGCCGAGCAGCTCCGTTCGCTGCTGCGGCGGCACGGCGGGAACGAGCCCACGGCGTAGCCGCGCGGCCGGTCGCGCGTGGCAGGCTAGGTCCGTGCCCGAGCTCGCCATCCGCCTGCGCGGCGTCGTCAAGCGCTACGGCCCGATCACGGCCGTCGACGGCCTGGACCTGGACGTGCCCGAAGGGACGTGCGTCGGCCTGCTCGGGCCGAACGGAGCAGGCAAGTCGACGACGATGCGGCTCCTCACCGCACAGGCGATCGCGGACGAAGGTGAGCTCGAGCTGCTCGGGTTCAAGCTGCCGGAGGAGTCCAAGCAGGCTCGTGCGCAGCTCGGCGTGACGCCGCAGCTCGACAACCTGGACGTCACGCTGACCGTGGCCCAGAACCTGCTCGTCTTCGCCCACCTGTACCGCCTGCCGCGGCACGAGCGCCGGGATGCGGTTGAGCGCTCGCTCGAGCTCGCAAAGCTCGTCGATCGCCGGGACGACCGGGTCGACAAGCTCTCGGGCGGCATGCGCCGGCGGCTCCTGATCGCGCGGGCGCTGATCCACCGGCCGCGGCTCGTGCTGCTCGACGAGCCGACCGTCGGGCTCGACCCGCAGGTGCGCCAGGAGCTGTGGGCCCTGATCGACGCCCTGCGCAGCGAGGGCACGACGATCCTCATGTCGACGCACTACATCGAGGAGGCGCAACGCCTCGCCGACACCGTCATGATCATGTCGCACGGCAAGGCTGTAGCTGCAGGATCGCCCGCCGAGCTCGTCGCCGAGCATGCCGGCAGCGAGGCGCTCGAGGTCTTCGGCTCGCCCGACCGGCTGCTGGACGTCGAGCGCGAGGCACAGGCGCAGGGGCTGCGGACGCGCCGCACGGGCACGAGCATCTCGATCCTCGGAGTGGACGGCGCGAACGGCTTCGAGGGCGAGCGCCGCGCGGCGAACCTCGAGGACGTCTTCGTGCTCCTGACCGGCGAGGAGATCGGCTGATGGCGGTCGCCACCGCGCGTCAGAAACGCCTCGGCCGGCTGGAGCTGCCCGCGCTGCGCGGGGTGCTCGTCCGCGAGGTGGTCAACTTCTCGTCGTACTGGCGCTCCGCGTCCTTCTCGTCGACGGTCGAGCCGACGATCTACCTGCTCGCGTTCGGGTTCGGCTTCGGGTCGATCGTCAGCGAGGTCGGCGGCTACGAGTACGTGGAGTTCGTCGGCACCGGCACCGTCGCGACGGCCGTGCTCTTCTCCAGCGCGTTCCCAGCCATGTTCGGGACTTTCGTCAAGTACCAGTTCCAGCGCACCTACGACGCCATCCTCGCTGCGCCGGTCGACACGGAGGAGCTCGTCACGGCGGAGGCACTGTGGATCGCCATGCGTGCCGGTACCTACGGGTGCGTGCCGATGCTCGTGGCGATGGTCTTCGGCCTCGATCCGAGCTGGGGCATGTTCGCGGTGCCCTTCATCGCCTGGATCTCCGGGTTCGGCTGGGCGTGCTTCGGCATCTCGGTCGCCGGCTTCGCCAAGTCGTTCGAGAACTTCAACTACGTGGTCAGCGCCGTGCTGACGCCGCTCTTCCTGGTCGCCGGCACGTTCTTCCCGCTCGACCAGCTGCCGGACTGGGTTCAGTTTCTGGCGTGGTTCAACCCGCTCTACCACTGCGTCGAGCTCGTGCGGCACGCGGTCTTCGGGTTCGAGGGCTGGGTCGACGCTCTCAGCGTCGCCGTGCTCGTTGCCTACGGGCTGATCATGTGGCGCATCGCAATCCGCGCCATGACGCAGAAGTTGATCACCTAGAGGCGTGCGGCTCTTTCGGCCGGTTCGCGCCGAGACTCACAGCGTTGGCGCGACTAGGGTGGCGCCGTGCGCACGCGGACGATCGCCGGCACGCTCGAGGTCAGCGTCGTCGGCCTCGGGTGCAACAACTTCGGCGGCCGCATCGACGAGGAGGCCTCGCGTGCGGTCATCGACGCTGCGCTCGATGCGGGCGTCACCTTCTTCGACACGGCCGACGTCTACGGGCAGAACGGCGGCAGCGAGGAGATCATCGGGCGAGCACTGGCCGGCCGGCGCGACCGGGTGGTGCTGGCGTCGAAGTTCGGCTGGCAGCGCGAGCAGGACGGCGTGCCGTGCGGCTTGCGCGCCCACATCCGCCGGGCGGTCGAGGACTCCCTGCGGCGGCTGCAGACGGACTGGATCGATCTCTACCAGTACCACCGCCCCGACGGCTCCACACCGCTCGAGGAGACGCTCGGCGCCCTGGACGAGCTCGTCCGAGAGGGGACGGTGCGCGCGATCGGCTCGTCGAACTTCACGCCGGAGCTGCTCGAGGAGGCCCACGACACGGCGTCCGCCGCGAAGCTCACACCCTTCGCCACCGAGCAGAGCCAGTACTCGCTGCTTCGCCGCGACGCTGAGGCGGAGCTCCTGCCGGCGTGCGATCGGCTCGGCATCGGCTTCATTCCCTACTTCCCGCTCGCGAGCGGCCTCCTCACCGGCAAGGTACAGGCGCGACCGCCAGCCCGAGCCGGGCACGCGGCTGCACGGGCGCGAGATCGACGACGCCGATCTCGAGCGGGTCGAGCAGCTCGAGGCGCTCGCACGGGAGCTCGGCGTCTCGCTGCTCGAGGTCGCGATCGGCAGCCTCCTGGCGCAGCCCGCTGTCGTCTCGGTGATCGCGGGCGCGACGAAGCCCGAGCAGGTTCGCGCGAATGCGGCCGCCGCCGCGTGGCAACCGACAGCCGAGCAGCTCGAGACGACCCTCGCAGCGGTGTCCTGAGCTCGCGCCGTGTGCTTCGAGCTCGACTCGCTGCCGCCCGTCCCGGTCCTGTCCGGTGCGGCGGTCTCGCACGAGCGCCTCGTGCTCGAGGCGGCGGACGGCAACCGCCTGGCCGCGTTCGCCGCCCTGCCCGACGAGCCGAGCGGTGTCGGCATCGTCGTGCTGCCCGACGTCCGGGGCCTCTACCGCTTCTACGAGGAGCTGGCACTCCGGTTCGCCGAGCGCGGGCATACGGCGGTCGCGATCGACTACTTCGGGCGCACCGCGGGACCCTCGCCGAGAGATGACGAGTTCCCCTTCATGGACCACGTCCGGCAGACGACGCCCGACGGCGTGCAGGCGGACGTCGCTGCGGCGGTCGCCCACTTGCGGTCGGACGCGGGTGGACCAAGCCGCTCCGTCTTCACGGTGGGCTTCTGCTTCGGTGGCCGGCACTCGTGGCTCGCGGCGGCAGGCGGGCACGACCTCGACGGCGTGATCGGCTTTTACGGTCGCCCGGGACCGGGGGCCGATGGTGCGCCGGGGCCGACGCAGCGCGCCGGCGAGCTGAAGGCGCCGCTGCTCGGTCTCATGGGAGGCGCCGACCAGGGCATCCCGGCCGAGGACGTGGTGGCGTTCGAGCAGGCGCTGAGCGCCGCGGGAGCCCAGCATGAGCTCGTCACGTATCCGGGCGCACCGCACAGCTTCTTCGACCGCAAGCAGGACGAGTTCGCGGACGCGTCGGCCGACGCCTGGGACCGCGTCCTCGCCTTCGTCGGGCGCCACTCCTGAGCCAATGCGAACGCGGTCACGTCGCGGCACCGTCGCTCGGCAATACATGAAGAGTTCTTCATGTATTGCTACAGTGAGGAAGTGCCGCACGCCTCCGAGCACCTGACGAGCACCTCGCCGCTCGGCGCGGCCGAAGCGGAGGCTCTCGCGGAGGCGATGCGTGCTTTCGGGGCCGGCAGCAGGCTGCGGCTCCTGTGGGCGATGCTCCCAGGCGAGCGGACAGTGGAGGAGCTCGTCGAGGCGACCGGCCTGGCGCAAAGCGCGGCCTCCCACCAGCTGCGTCACCTGAGGCAGGGCCGGCTCGTCGCAGTGCGGCGGGACGGCCGGCAGGCCTATTACCGCCTCCACGACCATCACGTGGCCGAGCTGCTGGCAGCGATCCGCAGCCACTACGAGCACGTGCATCCGAGCGCCGACCTCTTCGCTCCCGTCGCTCGCGAGGCGGAGCCGGCAGCATGACCGGCCGGGTCGAGACTCCCGGCCACGATCACCCGTCGGCCGAGCAAGGCCACGCTCACGGCCATGGCCAGGCTCACGGCCACCGGCACTCCCATCGTCATGGGGGCCACTCCCACGGTCCCATCGACCCGTCAATCCTGCGCTCGCGCGCGGGCGTGCGCGCGGTCTTGCTCAGCCTCGGTGTGCTCGGTCTGACCGCGGCGGTCCAGGCGCTCGTGTTCGTCTTCACCGGCAGCGTCGCGCTGCTCGCGGATCTCATCCACAACGCCGGGGACGCGCTCACCGCCATCCCCGTCGGGATCGCCTTCTGGCTGCGCAGCTGGCGCGCCGAGCGCTGGGCGGGCTATGCCGTAGTCGGGGCGATCTTCGTGTCGGCGTGCGTCGCGGGCTACGAGTCCGTGCGCCGCCTGCTCGATCCGCAAGACCTCGACCACCTCCTCGCCCTGGCCCTCGCCGGGCTCGCAGGGTTCGCCGGCAACCAGGCCGCGGCCTGGATCCGCCTCCGTGCCGGCCGCCGACTCGACAGCGCGGCGCTCGTCGCCGACGGGGAGCACGCACGGGCCGACGCGCTGGTCAGCCTCGGCGTGGTCGCGAGCGCCGCCGTCGTGGCGATGGGCGTCGAGGTCGCCGACCCGCTGATCGGGCTCGCGATCACCGCGCTCATCCTCAGGATCACCTGGAGCTCGTTGCGAACGGTCCGCGAGGACATGCGGCTGGAGCGGACCTCCGAGGGCATCGTGATCCACAACGCCGCGCACTACGACCGCCGGATGACGGTGCGCACCGAGGGGCGCGAGGAGGACTTCCGCGAGGAGGTCGCCGACCTCGCCGCGCTCGCCCCGGGCGACCGCGTGCTCGACGTCGGCTGCGGCACGGGAAGCCTCGCGCTCGTCGCCGCCGCGCGCGTCCGCCCGGGCGGGCACGTGCACGGTGTTGACCCGTCGCCGGAGATGGTCGAGCGTGCTCGCCGCAAGGCCCGCGAGCGCGGCGTCCAGGCGGAGTTCAGCACAGGGCTCGCTCAGCAGCTGCCGCTCCCGCAGGCGAGCGTCGACGTCGTGCTCGCGTCGCTCGTCCTGCACCAGGTGCCGGCCGATCGCCTCGAGTCCGCGTTCGCCGAGATCCGCCGCGTGCTTCGCCCTGGCGGACGCTTCCTGGTGGTCGAGATCGACCCGGGCGCCGGCGACGGGGGGCCGACGCCGCACTCGCACGGCCGGTTCGACCTCGACGCCCTGCTCGCGCGCCTGCCCGCGAGCGGCTTCCGGCAGCTCGACAGCGGCCCCATGAAGTTCCGGATCGCGGCGTTCGAGCCGATGCGCTACGCGCTCTTCGCTTGAGGCCTGAGGTGAAATTGGCGGCTCTGCGGGGGTGCTCTGGGCCAGGCGAGGGCGTCGCGGCGTCCGCAGGGCAGGCTGTCAGCCTGTTCAAGGGCGACGGGGCGGCCTCGCGCCGTGCCCAGGGGGTCATCCGTTACCCGGGAATTTCACATCAAGCCTTTAGCGCTTCTTGAGCTGCACCCGCGCCGAGATCGTCGATAAATCGACCGCGATCGCGAAGATCAGCGCGCCCATCCAGAAGTTGACCGGATCGAGCAGCAGCGGCTCCTCGTCCCCGACGAGGTTCCAGATCAGCCAGACGAAGAACCAGAGCATGGTCATTGCGCTCTCCTTTCGTTTCCGAGGCACCATCCTCCGCGACTGCGGGGGAGCGCATGGCCGGGAACCGCGTGCGTAGACGCTCTCATCGAACGCTCATCTGGCGCGTGACAATGACCTGGTGCGCGTCCTGGTCGTGGAGGACGAGGTCAAGCTCGCCGCCCTGCTACAGCGGGGCCTGACCGAGGAGGGACACGCCGTCGACGTCGCGCGCTCGGGTGAAGACGCGCTGTGGATGGCGGGGGCGACGGCCTACGACGCCGTCGTGCTCGACCTGATGCTGCCCGGTATCGACGGCCTCGAGGTCTGCCGCCGTCTCCGTGGAGACGGCATCTGGTCACCCGTCCTGATGCTGACCGCGCGCGCAGGGGTCGCCGATCGGATTGGCGGCCTGGACGCCGGGGCCGACGACTACCTGGCCAAGCCCTTCGCGTTCGGTGAGCTGCTGGCCCGCCTGCGCGCGCTCGCCCGGCGCGGATCACCCGAGCGCCCGACCGTGCTTGCCGTCGGCGACCTCGAGCTCGACCCCGCGACCCGCGAGGTTCGCCGCGGCGGCGCCCCGATCCAGCTCTCGACCAAGGAGTTCGCGCTGCTCGAGACCTTCATGCGGCGGCCCGGACAAGTCCTGTCGCGCTACGAGCTCCTCGAGCACGCCTGGGACTACGGGTACGAGAACCGCTCCAACGTCGTCGACGTCTACGTGCGCTACCTGCGCGAGAAGGTCGACCGCCCGTTCGGCCGCCGGTCGCTCGAGACTGTGCGGGGCGCCGGGTACCGCCTGCGCGAGGACGGCGGGTGAGGCGCTTGTCGCTCAAGCTGCGGCTGACCCTGGTCTTTGCCGCGGCCATGGCGGTCCTGCTGGCGGCCGTCGGGGCGGTGCTGTTCGTCGAGCTCGGGTCGACGCTCGACGAACAGGTCGACGTCAGCCTCGCCGCGCGGAGCGACAGCGTCGTCGCCTTCGTACGCGCCGGCGGGGAGGGCCTCGCAGCCGGCCCGCAGCTCACGGAGGACGAGGACGGCTTCGCACAGGTGCTCGGCGCCGATGGCGCCGTCCTCGATCGGACGCCTAACCTGCCCGCCCGGCCGGTGCTGGCGCCGGCTGAGCTCGCAGAGGCGCGAAGCGGCGCCGTCCGCATCGAGAGCACGATTGTCCGCGGTCTCGACGACAACCCCTTCCGCTTGGCCGCGACGCCGGTCACGAGGAACGGCGACACGGTGGTGGTCGTGGCGGGCGCGTCGCTCGAGGATCGCAACGAGGCGCTCGGCGAGCTCCGGAGCCTGCTGCTGATCGGCGTCCCGCTCGCCCTCGGGGCGGCCTGCGTGGCGGCGTACCTGCTCGCGGCGGCGGCGCTGCGGCCCGTGGAGTCGATGCGGCGAGGGGCGGCCGAGATCTCGGCGCGCCGGCCCGGCTTGCGGCTGCCGGAGCCGGACGGTGACGACGAGATCGCGCGCCTAGCCCGCACCCTCAACGAGATGCTCGGGCGGCTCGAGGAGGGGCTCGCCCGGGAGCGGCGCTTCGTCGCCGAGGCAAGCCACGAGCTGCGGACGCCGCTCGCCACACTGAAGGCCGAGCTGGACCTTGCGCTCCGGCGTCCCCGCTCCACTGAGGAGCTCGAGGCCGCGCTCGCGTCGGCGGCCGAGGAGACCGACCGGCTGACCCAGCTCGCCGAGGGCCTGCTCCTGCTCGCCCGCTCCGACGAGGGTGCGCTCCGACTCGAGCCGCAGACGCTCGACGGCGGCGTCTTGCTCGACGAGGTCGCGCGGCGGTTCGGTGCCCGGGCGGAGGCCGAGGGCCGGGCGATCGTCGTCGAGCGGGAGGGGCCCGTGCCCGTCGAGGGCGACCGGCTGCGCCTCGAGCAAGCGCTCGGGAATCTGCTCGACAACGCGCTACGCCACGGCGAGGGGACGGTCACACTGGCGGGCAGCGCGGCGAACGGCTGGGCGAGACTCGTCGTCGCCGACGAGGGCCCCGGCGTCCCGGCGGAGCTCGCCTCGGCGGCGTTCGAGCGCTTCGCCAGAGGCGGAGAGGCTCGCGCCACGTACGCGGGAGCCGGTCTCGGCCTGGCAATCGTCGCGGCGATCGCCCATGCGCACGGCGGCGAGGCCTCGCTCGCGCCGGGAGCGGGCGCACGGGTGACGCTGCGCCTCCCGGCTGTGCCTCGTGCGCACGCGAGCAGGCATGATCCTGCGGTGGATCCGGCGGCGAGGTAGCGGTTCTGGCGCGGCGAGCAGCCGCGCGTTTCCGGCGCAGTGTGGCCGAGGCCCGTGCTGCGGGCTCGGACGGCTGCGCGCCACCGCTACGACTCGGAGGTACCACGAATGAATCGTCAGAACCTCTTCTCCGACGCATGGGACGGGGAGGACGAAGAAGCCCGGACTCGGCATCGAGTCTTCTGGCGGCCGGACGACGCCAGGATGGGAGCAACGCTGTACGAACTGGGCCCCGACGGGCCTGAGACGCGGATGCACATGCACTTCGGAGTCGAAGAGATGTTCTTCGTCCTGAGCGGTCGTCCCGTCTTCCGGAACCAACAGGGCGATCAGGAGTTGGCTCCGGGCGATTTCGTCTTCTGCCCGGAGGGACGTGCTGGACTGCACACGTTCGACAACCGCACTGGAGAACCCGCTCAGATCCTCGCCATCAGTGCCGGGAGCTACCCGGACGTCGTCGCCTACCCCGAACAGGGATATGCATGGGTGGCGACTCGCGACCCCGATCCCGAGCAACTCGCGAGAGGCGGCGACCCCGGCATCATCGCGCGCTTCGAGATCCCGATCGAGTAGTCGCTCGGGACGACCAGCGCCAGAGAGCCGAAGAGGCCGCGCGAGCGGCCTCTTCGCTTACTCACATGGGATCCAGGAGAGAGAACAAGTCGACTCGACCCGGGCTCGCGTGCCCTTCCCGTACGCTGGCCCATGGGACGCACAGGGGGTCCCCGGACGCCTATGCACCGGCGCGCCAAGGTAAGCGATCGTCGTCGAGACCTTTACCAGTCCTGCTCGTTCGAGGATCGGGCGCGAGTGTTCGGTCGAGTCGCTGTGGATAAGCCTCTTGCCAAGCGCACGCGCTGAACGTGCACGGGCCGCCGTGAGCGCCCGGTAGATCCCGCGCCCACGCCATTCCGGCCTTGTGGCACCGCCCCAGATCCCGGCAAACTCCGTGGCGGGTACCGGCTCCAGGCGGCCGGTGCCGACTATCTTTCCGTCGGCCTCTGCTACCCAGAGCTCCATCCCATCCCCGAAGCCCAGTCTTCGGAGCAGCGCAGCTGCCATCTCTTCTGCGAACGCGCCCCCGAAGACCTCTTCCTGCATCAGGCTGAGCGCGCGGACGTCCCGCTCGCTCGTGACGCGCCGGAGATGTATCCCCTTCGGCAACGGCGCGTCAACCGCCAGGAGGGCGGCTTCGCCGATCATGATCGACTCCGGCTCCCCCGGCACGAACCCGTGTCCCTCGAGCGCGTCATGCAGCCCCGGGGCGCGGTCATGCGCGCGTGTCTTCCACTCGACGCGGGTAATCCCAGGATCCTCACGGTAGTGCGCGAGAGCCCCCTCCACCCAGCGGGCGATCGTTGCGCTATCAGCACCTCCGAGGTCCCGGTAGGTGACGAAACCACGACCGCCGGCGAACGTCACGAGCCTCAGCGGGCCGAGCCGCGTCACGGCCACCGCACTCGGAGTTTCGGTGTCAGTGCGTAGCTGCTGATCGTACGCGTCGAGGTACTCCTGCACGATTGCCATCAGCCGCCACCCTCCACGCGCGTCAGGATCGTCTTTCCCATCTGCGCTGGCGCACTCGGATGCTCTCGTCAGAGCGAAGTCTCTGCTGCCCGGTTAGTCGGGACCGTCGCCCGGAGCTAGTCCTCGCCTTCCCAGTACTCCGCCGTGGGTCCCGGCCTCGCGAACATGACGTCTTCGTCCTCGACGCCCTTAGCGAGAACCTTTCCGGTGTCGAGATACTCGATGATCTCGCCGCGGATCATCGAGGAGAGCATGAGTACGCGAATAGTCGAGTCTGTTCGGTTGATGATCTGATGCGCACCGTCCTTGCCGCGCGGAAAGCAGACGACATCACCCTCCTTCAACACACGCTCACCTTCGGGCGTGCGAAGCGTCGGCTCGCCGCGGAGCACGATCACCCATTCCTCGTTCAGGTAGTGCGTGTGGTAGGGCCAGAGCCTGTCGCCAGGCTCGACCTCGGACATGGTCGCACCGATTAGCTCACCGCCGATGCGTTGACCGACAAGCGCGCCCTTGGCGCGCCAGCCCTCGCGGTCCCTCGTCCCGTCCCACTCGTCGCTGTTGAGGTTGAAAGTCTTCATTCGGTGACCTTAGCCTGCGTCTCAAGGGACACTCCTCGACATCCGTCGCTGCTGCGCCGACTCACAACCTGTCCGAAACGGACAGTACGGTGCCGCCGCGATGCGTCTGATCGTCGCCCGCTGCTCCGTCCGCTACACCGGCCGGCTGACCACGGAGCTCCCGGAGGGGCTCCGCCTGCTCATGTTCAAGGAGGACGGCACGTTCATGGTGTGGGCGGATGGTGGGGGGTCGAAGGTAAAGCCTCTGAACTGGATGACGCCGCCGACGGTCGTCGAGGAGAGCGCCGAGGCGATCGTCGTCCGCAAGCGCGCGGGCAAGCAGGAGGATCGGCTGGAGATCCGCCTGGTCGAGGTGCTCAGCGATGTCTCACACGACATGGGCGAGCCGGCCGGGCTTGAGAAGGACGGCGTCGAGCGAGAGCTGCAGGAGGTGCTCGCGGCCTGCCCGGAGGCGCTCGAGCCGGGGTTGCGGCTCGTCCGCCGCGAGTGGCCGACCGACATCGGGCCGGTCGATCTCGTCTGTCGCGACGGCGCCGACGGCTGGGTGGCCGTCGAGGTGAAGCGCGTCGCGGGGATCGAGGCCGTGGAGCAGCTCGCCCGTTACCTCGAGCGCATCTGTCTCGATCCGGCCCTCGCCGGCTGCCGGGGGATCCTCGCGGCCCAGCGTGTCCGCCCACAGGCCCGCACGCTGGCCGAGGCCCGCGGGCTGGCCTGGGTCGAGGTCGACCTCGAAGTCCTGCGCGGCGAGCGCGAGCCCGAGCTCGTCCTCTTCGGTCAGTGACGCTCGTCGTCACTGAGGGGTCTGTCCCCGGAGGGGGACCGACCCGAGCCGTCCGTCCCCAAAGGGACTGACCCGAGCCGTCACGTGAGGGGACAGGCTGAAGCCTGTCCCTCGAGCTAGCGGTCGTCCGTTGGCGCTACCGGTAGCTCGACCACGAACGTCGAGCCCTCGCCCGGCGTCGACTCCACCGTCAGCCGGCCGTGCATCCGCTCGACCAGCTCGCGCGTGATGTAGAGGCCGAGACCGCTGCCTCCGATCCCACGGGTCAGTGAGGGGTCGAGGCGGTAGAACTTCTCGAAGATCCGCTCGCGCTCGCCCGGTGGGATACCGAGGCCCTGGTCGCTGACGGCGACCCGGCCGCGACCGTTCTCCGCCGAGATCTGCACGACGATCGTGCCGCCGTCCGGGGAGTACTTGACGGCGTTCTCGACCAGGTTCGCGATCACTTGCCGGAGCTTGTCCTCGTCGGCTGCAACGGTCGGAGAGGTGCCGTTCTCCTGCAGTTCGAGCCGCACGTTCTCGGGCGCGCGCATCCGAGCGGAGGCGAGCACGCTCTCGACGATCGCACCCACGTCACAGGGCTCCTCGGTGATCCGCAGGCCGCCGGCGTCGATCTGCCCGGCGAGCAGGATTTGCTGCACCAGGTGCGCGAGCCGGTCGCTCTCGGTCTCGATGATCTTCAGGAAGGTGGCGGTGTCGTCCGGCGAGAGCTCGAGGTCGGGGCGGAGCAGTGTCCGAACGGCCCCGTAGACGGCCGCGATCGGGGTGCGAAGCTCGTGCGACGCCGTGGCGACGAAGTCGCTACGCGCGCGCTCGAGCTCCTGCTCGGCGGTCACGTCCCGGAGCGCATACACGGCGCCCTCGGAGAACTCGACCGCGGTGACGGAGAGCCAGCGCTCGCCGTCGGCTGTCGGCAGCGGCACCGTGGCCGGGCGCGCCAGCTCGCCGGCCCCGGCCGGCTGGACGTGGTCGAAGATCGTCGGCCAGACCGGCAGGACACTCTCGATCGGCCGGCCGAGCGCAGCCGCCTCGTCGACCCCCGTCACCCGCGCGGCCGCGGGGTTCCAGTGGCGGATGACCCGCTCTTCGTCCAGCAGCACCACGGCGTCCCCCGTATACGCGAGCGCGAGCGCCGCGTTTCCTCGCCGGACGCTCTCCTCGAAGAGGCGTGCATTGTCGACGGCGACCGCGGCACGGTCGCCGAGCTCCCGCGCGAGCTCGAAGTCGGCGTTGCCGAACAGGCGTCCGGACTCGGCCGTCACGAGCGACAGCGCTCCGAGGGTGCGACCCCGAGCCCTGAGCGGCACGCAAAGCCAGGATCGCAGGCCGAGCTCGCGGATGACCTGGGTGAGCTCGGGGTCGTCGGCGGCAGCCGCGTCGAGGAGCTCCTGGGGAATGGGGGAGAGCAGCTCCGGCTCGCCCGTCCGGATGACGTTCGCCACGCCCGTCGGCTCGTCGGGGTTCGGCGGATGGCGCTCCTGCAGCTGTCGCGCCCACGCAACCTTGGCGGGGTCCTGGTGGGCGACGGCCAGGCGCTCGAGGTGTCCCTCCGGCGTGGCCATGTCGATCACGCACCAGTCGGCCAGTTGCGGGACGGCCAGCTGCGCGAGCCGGCCCAGCGTCTCCTCGTAGTCGAGCGAGCTGGAGAGCACCGCGCTCGCCTCGGCGAGGAACGCGGCTCGCGACCGTGCGGCCTGCGCCACCTCGTACAGCCGCGCCCGGCCGAGGGCCTGCGCCACCTGGTTGGCGATGGCGACCTTGAGCCGGCGCCGCTCCTCGTCGAAGTGGGCGTCCGACGCGAACGAGAAGACCAGGCCGCCGATGACCTCGCCCTCGAGCATCAGCGGCAGGCAGACGACCGGCCTCTCCATGGGGGCTGACCCGGCGAGCAGCGGGAAGCGGCCGTCACGCTCGGCCTGCGTCTCGATATAGACGGGCTCCCGGGTTCGCACGGCCACCGAGAGGGGGAGCTCGGCGTCGATCGGGAACGTGCGCCACGAGCCGTCGTCGCCGACGAGCTCGTCGGCGTAGCCACGCTGTGCGATCACCTCGAGCTGGGAGCCGTCCTCCGAGATGGAGGCGAGCAGCGCGGCGCGCGCGTCTGCCGCGGCCACTCCCTCCGCGAGCGTCGCATCCAGGACCTGCTGAGGCGTGACCGCCTCCGCGAGTGCCGCCGCCAGCAGCGCGAGGCGGCTCGACCGCTCGTCCGCGGCCTCGAGGTCACGGCTCGCCTCCACCATGGTCAGCCTCGCCTGGCGCTCGCCCGCGATCAGCGCCGTGATTGCCAGCGCCGTGAGCGTGAACAGCCCCGCGGCAAGGGCCGACTCTCCGACCGAGATTTCGTAAGCCCCCCGCGAGGGGATGAGGTAGGCGAGAAACGCGACCAGCGAGCAGGCGGCGGTGGCGAGGCCGAACCGTGGGCCTGCGATCGTCGCCGCACCGCCGATTGCCAGGAGACCGAGCAGGGCCGCGTACACCGGCCGCTCGCTGGACTCCGCGGCGGCGACCACAGCGACCGGGGCACACAGGACGAGCACGCCGGCCGTGAGCGCGCGCCAGCGCGGAAGGCGCCGGCCCCCGTCGCCGCCTGGGGTCAACGGGTTCACCGGCGTTCGGTGATCTCTGCCCGCAGCTGTTCCCGCTCGCCTCGCGCCACCCGCTGGAGCGTCTCTTCGACCAGGTCGGCCATCGCAACGGGGTCGAACGGCTTGGTGACGTAGCCGACGGCCCCGGCCTGCTGGCCCCGCACCAGGTCGGCGTGGTCGGCCCGCGCGCTGAGGAAGACGATCGGTATCGCGTGAGTCTCGGGCCGGCCCGTCAGCTCCTCGGCGATGTCCCAGCCGCTCAGCCCGGGGAGCATCACGTCGAGCAGGATCAGGTCCGGCCGCTCGGAGACAGCCAGCTCGAGGGCGCGCTGCCCGTCGCCGGCCTCCAGCACGTCCATGCCCGACGCGGAGAGGTTGACCCGGCACAGCGTCCGCATCGCCGGTTCGTCGTCGACGACGAGCACCCGCCGGGTCGCCGCCGCGCGGGCCGAGCCTCCGGACATCGGGTCGGCCTGGCGCTGCACGTGCAGCCGGGGGATTCGTCGCGGCCCGAAGGGCGCCGCGGCATGCGGCTGCCAGCGGCGGCTGGCGGAACGGCGCGAGTTCGTGGGGAACGTGGCTGGCATCGGCGGGGGAAGGTCGCGCGCGCTGGCGATTGTAAGCGGAATTCCGTCCGAACGCACTCGGATGTAGTTTAACACCCCTTATAGTGGTGGTATAGTTCTCTCGCTCACGCCGATCGGAGGAACCGTCATGCCCCCACGCGCCCGTCTTGCCGTCCTCGGCGCCGCCCTGCTGGCGAGCGCCGTGCTCACCGCCCCCGCGCTGTCCGCCGGTCCGCCGCCCGCCCCGGTTCTGATCGAGCGCGCCGTGGCGGCAGGCACGCTCGACTTCAGCACGGGTCAGCTCTACACCGCCTACGCCATGTTCGCGTGGGAGCAGCTTCCGCAGGCCTACCGCAGCCCGACCCCGTTCGACGGGACGCTGCCGCTGCTGCGCCTGCGCCAGAACCTCGACAGCGTCTCGGGGCTGGCGCGGCTCCAGATCGCTGCGCTCGTCGGCACCGGGCCGACCGACCCCGGCACCTCCATCTGCGAGCTGTCGCCGCTTCCGAGCACGAGCACGCTCGCGACCGACCACTTCTTCATGGAGTACAACGCGGCGGAGGTCGACACGAGCCCCGACGGCCTCGACGCCGCCTTCTACGCGCGCTCGCTCGAGACCTCGTGGGTCACCGAGGTCAATCGCTTCGGCTGGGCCGCTCCGCCCACGGCGATTGCCAATCCGGCCCCGCTCGGCAAGTACCTGGTCAAGGTGCAGCAGCTCAGCCCGGTCCTCTACGGCTACGTCTCGAGCGTCGGCACCGGCGCCGGGGAGGTCGGCGACAACCCGAACACGCCGTGGAACGACGGTGACGCGACCGCGTCGTGCATGGGGCTCAACTCCGACTACAGCGCCTTCCCCGGCTCGCCGCGGCCGAGCGCTGGATGCGACGACCGCGCACGAGTTCAACCACTCGATCCAGTTCGGCTACGGGGCTCTGTCCGGGCCGAACACGCCGGACGACGTCCTCGTCGAGGGTGGGGCGACGTGGATGGAGGACGAGGTCTTCGACTACGCCAACGACAACTACAACTACCTGTGGCCCGACTTCGCCGACGACATGGGCGAGCACGAGGGCTCGCCGTACTCCTACTTCGTCACCTGGCGCGGACTGACCGAGCGCTACGGCTCCGGCCGGCCGGGCGCCGGCGAGAACGTCATGCAGGCGTTCTGGGAGCTGACCAGCAGGAACCAGGGCGACAACCTGCAGGCCCTCGACGCGGTGCTCCGCGCGCGCGGGACGACGCTCGCCGACGCGTACCACGCCTATGCCATCGCGGTCGGCTTCACGCGTCCTTGCGGCGGCGGCTACGTCCTGCCGCACTGCTTCGAGGAGGCTGACGGCTACGTGAACGGCGACGGCGTGCAGACGGGAGCCGGGCCGGTCGAGCCGAACGGGGGCGTGTACTACCCCGAGGACGAGCACGTCGACTCGCTGCCCGACAACTACTCGCTCCACTGGGTCGTCCTGCCGCAGCAGGGCACCGGGTTCACGGTTCGCTTCCAGAACACGAGCACCGGCGGCCTCTTCCGCGTGAGCGCGGTCTGTGACACCGGCACGAAGCTCGTGATCACGCCGTTCGGCACGGTGGCGCCGGGCGGGGTCGTCGCCCGGTCGATGAAGTCGACCCTCGGCTGCGTGAAGCACTGGGCCGTGATCACGAACGTGGCCCAGACGGCGGCGAACCCGTCCGCCTCGACGGCACAGACGTACCGCATCTCCGCGAGTTAGCGCCACTGGCCGGAGGGTTGGGGCCAACCGCATGGCTCCAGCCCTCCCGGCCGGAACATCCCTCACCCCAGTGATCCGCGGCGCCTGTACCCCTTCCGGGGGACACTCGCCGCTACTCCCGCCGTGAAGGTGAGCGCACATGCGCGAGACCCTCACCTGGGAAGCGGCCGTTCAGGCGCCGACGTCGGCGACAGCGGCCGGTCAGAAGCTCCTCCTCGCGCTGGCGTTCACCCTCCCGGTGCCTGCGATGGCGGCCGGCGGAATGTCCTTGCCGCTCCCCGACCAGGCGTACCGGCTCGCAACGGCTGCAATCGAGCGGACGGCCAGCATCGTCCCCGGCATCGACGCGGGCGACGACGCACGCACACCGCGGAAGGCGCGTATCGCGAAGCGGCCGGTCACCACCCCCAAGACTCCGTCGGAGCGTGCGGCCGGCGTCACGGTTCGTCAGTCGGTCGCGGCCGTTCCTGCGCGGCCTGGCGCGGTGGTTCAGCCCTCGCCGGCCCAGCGCGGGGCGGTGAGCCCGTCCACCAAGCGCACGAGCATCGCGCCGGACGACCCGCTCGCCTCGGGTGGCGCAACCAGCACTGCGAGCGACTCGCGCGGTTCGAGCACCGGCGCAGCGAGCTCCGCCGCGACTCCAGCGGTGGCCGTTCCGCGGCCGGACGAGTCGAGCACTCCGGCCCCGGCCGAGCCGCAGCGGGCGGCCGATCCGCCGGCGAAACGCAATGATCCGGCGCCGAGCGTGACCACGGTGACTGCCTCGACGTCGACCTCGACCCCGAGCGTGTCGGTGACGACGACGTCGAACGCGAAGCCGGCGAAGGATCCGGCCACCGACCCCGCGACGACCAGCGACACCTCCGCGTCCGCGACCGTCACGTCCGACGACGAGAAGACGAGGGCGAAGGCGAGCGCGTCCGTCGGCTCGGAAGACACCTCGGTGAGCGTGACCGTCGGTCGCAACGGCTTCGCGCTCGGCCACACCAAGAAGCCCTGAGCACAGGGCTCCCCCGGGTGGGGGACGGCTGGAGGGCTCCTCAGGTCGAGACTTGGAGTGTGGCCTCGGTTCGCCTGAGCCCGCATCGGGGACGCGAGTGAGCGCGGCGCTCGACGCACTCCAGGCGTCGCGCGCAGCCGCGCGCAGCGGCCGGCACGACCGACGCCCGCCGAGGCTCGTCCTCCGCTTCGCCCTCGTGACGGCCGCCTGCCTCGGGCTCGGCGCGGCAGCGATCCTCAGCTTCGTCCGTCACACCGACACCGTGCAGGCCGAGCGGGCGGCGGCCGCGCGCGCCCGCCTCGGCGTGGACGCGCTCCTCGCCGACGCGCTCGTCGCAGGCGACCTCCGCTCGGGCGCGACTCCGGGACGCCATGCGGCTCTCCTGGCCGCGGCTCGTCCGCTGCTCGAGGAGGACGGCGTGCTGGTGACGGCGAGCGCCCGCGGCACCATCTTCTGGGCGAGCGACCCCCGCCGCGAGAGCACGCCCGAGACGGGCTCGGCGCGGAGCGATCACGTGACCAGCCACGTGACCACGATTCCGGATCCCGCCCGCCCGGGCGACCGTTTGCGGGTGCTCCGCACCGTCGTGCCGCTGTCGCTCGCGGGCACGCCCGTGACCGTCACCGTCTACCAGGACTACGGGCCGATCGAGCGAGCCGCGCGCGACGCCTTCCTCCCGGTCGCGGGCATTCTCGAGCTCGTGCTGCTCGTGCTCTTCCTCCTGCTCGTGCCGCTGCTCGCCCGCGTCACCCGACGCATGGTCGGGCAGCTCGACCAGATCCGGCACCAGGCGTACCACGACGACCTCACGGGGCTCCCCAACCGCCCCCGTTTTCGCGAGGGTGTCGCGGAGGCCGCGGAGCGCGCGGCGATGGGAACGCTCGAGTTCGCCGTCCTGCTGATCGACCTCGACCGGTTCAAGGAGGTCAACGACGCGCTGGGGCACGCCGTTGGCGACGAGCTGCTCTCGGAGCTGGCGGAGCGCCTCGCAGCCGCAGTCCCCGACGGCGTCCTGCTTGCGCGGCTGGGCGGCGACGAGTTCGGGCTCGTGCTACCGGATGCCGACGAGATCGTCGCGCTCGAGCTCGCGGCCAAGGTGCGGTGGCTCGCCGGCCAGCAGTTCACGCTCGGCGAGCTTCCCGTCAGAGTGGAGGCGACCGTCGGCATCGCAGTCGCCCCGGCAGACGGGACCGACGCCGACATGCTGCTGCGCCGTGCCGACGTGGCGATGTACGCGGCCAAGGAGCGGCGGCTCGGGGTGGCGCGGTACTCCGAGGCGCTCGATACGAGCAGCGCCGAGAGGCTCGCGCTCATGAGCGAGCTCGGGCGTGCGCTCGAGCAGGACGAGCTCGTCCTCTACTTCCAGCCGCAGGCTCGGCTCGCAGACGGCGCGATCACCGGAGCGGAGGCGCTCGTCCGCTGGAACCATCCCGAGCGTGGGGTCTTGCCGCCGGGGGCCTTCGTGCCCTTCGCCGAGCGGACCGGGCTGGGACGCGCGCTCTCGAGCTTCGTGCTCGCCGAGGCAGTCGCCGAGCTTGCCCGTCTGACCGACGACGAGCGCGCACCCGGCCGCATCTCGGTGAACCTGAGCATGGTCGACCTGCTCGACCTGGAGCTGCCCGAGGAGGTCGAGCGGCTGCTCTTCGAGGCGGGCGTGGACGCGCACCGGCTTGAGCTCGAGATCACCGAGGGCGTGATCATGGCCGACCCCGTGCGGGTGCGAAGCGTGCTCGAGCGGCTGCGGGCGCTCGGGGTGAAGCTTGCCATCGACGACTTCGGCACCGGCTACTCGTCGCTCGCCTACCTCAAGAACCTGCCAGTCGACGTGCTGAAGATCGATCGCTCGTTCGTGAGCGCCATGGTCGGCGACCCGCGCGACGCAGCGGTGGTGCGCTCGACGCTGGACATGGCGCGGGCGCTCGGCCTCGGCGTGGTCGCCGAGGGCGTCGAGGACATGGAGACCTACGAGCTCCTCCGCGGCCTCGGCTGCGACGTCGCGCAGGGGTACCTGATCGGCAAGCCGGTCCCAGCCGACGAGCTTCTGGACACCGCCGACGACTGGCTCGGTCGTGCGCCTGCCACGGCCCACGTGGCCGCGCCCGTGTAGCGGGTCCTGCCACGGGCACGTTAGGTTTTGCGTCCGTGGCGTTGTTCAAGCAGAACGCGAAGGTCGAGGCGCTGAAGCGCGCGCCGCTGTTCGAGGGGCTCTCGAAAGGCGAGCTCGAGGACCTCGCTCGCGTCGCCGAGGACATGGAGGTGGACAGCGGGCAGGTGCTCGCCCGGGAAGGTGACGTCGGCCGCGAGTTCTTCGTGCTCATGGAGGGTGACGTGCAGGTGACTCGGGGCGAGAAGGACCTTGGCCGCCGCGGCGGCGGCGACTTCATCGGCGAGATCGCGCTGCTCGAGGACGTGCCCAGGACGGCGACCGTCACCGCGGTCTCGCCGGTCCGCCTCTTCGTGCTGACAGCGCCGGCCTTCCGGGAGGTCGTCAAGAAGCATCCCGGCGTGGAATCCAAGGTGCTCCGGGCGCTCGCCCGGCGGCTCCATGCCATCGCGACCGCAGAGGAGATGTTGTAGGTGGGACGTGGGGATCGCGCCATCCGGCGCTGGAAAGCAGACCGGCAGCGCCGCAAGAAGGCGCGTGAGAAGAAGAAGGCCGAGGCGGCCGCGCCGCCGAAGGGTCGCGGGTCGTAGGTCCTAGCCGGCGGGGGGCTCGCCGGACGGCTGCCACAGCTCGAAGCGGTTCCCCTCGGGATCGGTCGCCCAGGCGAAGCGCCCGAAGCCGAGATCCTGGATGTCCTCGACCGGAGCGCCCGCGGCGCGCAGCCGCTCGACCGTGGCGTCGAGGTCGTCGACCAGGTAGTTGACCATGTACGGGGAGTCGGTCTTGAAGTAGTCGGTGTCCTCGCGGAAGACCGACCAGACCGTCGCGCCGGGCGGTCCGGCGTGCTCGCCCGCCGCCCAGTGCAGGAGGACGTGACCGTCCGGCTCGGGCGTGAACCCCACGTTCTCGGCGTACCAGGCGGTGAGCGCCTTGGGGTCCTTCCCGCGGAAGAAGATCCCGCCGACTCCGCGCACCGCCATGCGGCGAGTATCGCGGAGATGCCTGAGAGCCGTGGCGGCGAGCAGCCACGGCGGCGCGCGTGCCGACCGAGGTCAGCCGAGCGGCGGCGGCAGCGGCTCGGAGTGGGTGACGACCAGGGTCTGCGTCGGCCGGGTCAGGGCGACGTAGAGCTCGCGGAGGCCCTCGCGGCTGCCGGCAGCGATCGCGGCCGGCTCGACCACGACCACGTGGTCGAACTCGAGCCCCTTCGCCTCCCGCGGCGTGAGCACCGGCAGGCGCGTCTCGTCGAAGACCGAGCCGACCTCCTGATCGGGCCGGAGCGTGGCCGGGGCGATGACGGCGGTCAGGCCTTCCTCGCCTCCGAGCCGGGCGGCCTCGGACAGCCCGGCCGCGAGCGGATTCGCCGCGCCGACGAGCCGCGGCGGCTCCGCGCCCGTTCGGTAGGCGCGGGGCGGCCGGGTGCCCGGCGCGATCAGCTCGAGCAGCGGCAGCGAGAAATCCATGATCTCGCGCGGCACGCGGTACGCGTGCTCCAGCTCCTCGAGCTCCGTCTCCTCGCCGCCGGGCAGATGTGGGAGCAGGTCGTCCCAGCTGTCGTAGAGGTGGGCGCCGGTCGCCTGGGCGATGTCGCCGAGCAAGGTGAAGGCTCCGGTCATCCGCCGCCCCACCATGCGGAGCTGCATCGGCGTCAGGTCTTGGGCCTCGTCGACGATCACGTGGCCGTAGACCCGCGGCGGCGCGTCGAGCAAGGAGCGGGCCTCGTCGATCAGCGCGAGATCGGCCGGCGTCCAGCCGCCGGCGCGGCGCACGAGCACCCGCTGCTCGTCGGCGTCGAAGAGCCCCTCGGCCGCGGGTGCGAGCTGGCTCCGGCTCCCGAGCAGCCCGGACACGAGCCGCTCCGGCTTCACCACCGGCCAGACGCGGTCGAGGAACTGCGTGAATCCGCCCTCCCGGCGCAGGCCTCGTTCGAGCTCGTCGAAGGCACGGTAGGCGCCGGCGCCGAGCTTCGCCCCGTAGAGGGCGTAGAGCCGGCGGAGCAGCTCGGTGCGAAAGCGCTGGCGGGCCGCTGCGCCGAGCCCGAGCTCGCCGCGCGCGCCGGCGACGAGCTCCGCCACCTCGTCGGCGGTGACGCGCAGGTAAGCGCCGTCCACCCTCGCCTCGAACCGCTCCGGCCTGGGCTCGAGCCGCGACTCGGCGGCGCGGCGGAGCAGCTCCGCCATGCGCGCGTCGCCCTTGAGGCGTTCCGCCTCCGGCCGGTCGCTGCGGCTTGCCTCGACACCCTCGACGAGCTCGGCGACCGCCCGCTGGTCGACCGCGTCCTCGCCGAGGATGGGGAGGACGTGGGAGATGTAGTCCATGAACGTCGGGTTCGGGCCGACGACGAGGATCCGCCGCAGCTCGTGGCGATGTGCGTAGAGGAGGTACGAGGCCCGGTGCAGGCCGACCGCGGTCTTGCCCGTGCCCGGCCCTCCCTGGATGACGAGCGGCGGGGCCGGGTTGCGTGCGATCAGGCCGTACTGGTCGGCCTGGATGGTGGCGACGATGTCCCGCATGTGGCCCTCGCGGCTGCGGCCGAGCTCCTCGAGCAGGAAGTCGTCGACCGCCCCGCCCTCCGCCAGTCCGTGCAGCGACTCGTCGCTGAGATCGAGCAGCCGCCTGCCCTCCGTGCGGAAGCGGCGGCGCAGGGTGACTCCGTGCGGCGCCACGGGTGTCGCGGTGTAGAACGGGCGCGCCGCGGGAGCCTGCCAGTTGATCACCAGCACCCGCTGGCCCTCGTCGTGCACCCAGCGCCGGCCGATGTAGAGGGGCTCGAGCGCGGACTCGAGGTCGATGCGGCCGAAGCAGAGCCCCCGCTCGGCGTCGGCGAACGTCACCAGCCGGCGGGCCGCCCACGTCTCGAGCGCCTCCGCCTCCACCTCACCGGCACCCGCTGCCGGTGCGCGCTCCACCGCCTCTCGCATCCGGTCGAGGCAGTCGTACGCGTGGTCGACGTAGGCCTGCTCGGCCTCCAGCTCCGGGTGAGCCACCGCGCCTAGGCTAGTCCGGCGGGGTGATGATCCCTGCGAACGAGCCGCCGCCGATCGTGCGGTCGGCGCCCTGTCCGGCCCGCTCGCGGAGCTCGCGGTCGGACGTCACGAGCCAGTAGTGCTCGCCGCCGTCCGCGAGCTCACCGGCGCGCCTCGCGATCCAGTCGTCGGCGCTCTCGGCCCCGCTGCCGACTACCTCGTGGCGCTCCGCCGCGACCTCGGGCGCGCGGCCGTCGAACACGACGACCGCCTTGACGCCCTCGTCGTCCGCCCACGCGAGGCTGCGGGCGACGAGCTCGTCCTCCGGGATGTTCGGCCAGCGCGAACGAAGCACGTTGCGCGCATCGATGAGCACCACGGGAGCAGCGCCGGGCACGGGCCGAGCGTACCCCGCTGCTCGCTACGCTCCGCCCTGTGAGCCGCTCGGTGATCGTCTCGGCCGTCCGCACCCCGTTCGGGAGGCTCGGCGGCGGCCTGAAGGACTACGAGGCGACGCAGCTGGGAGCGCTTGCGATCCAGGCCGGCCTCGAGCGAATCGGGTTGGCGCCCGACGAGGTCGAGTACGTGATCATGGGACAAGTGCTGCAGGCGGGCGCCGGCCAGGCGCCGGCCCGGCAGGCGGCGATCGCAGCCGGCCTGCCCAAGGAGGTGCCTGCGGACACGATCAACAAGGTCTGCGCCTCCTCGATTCGTGCGGTCGAGATCGCCGACCAGATGATCCGCGCGGGTGACCATCAGGTCGTCGTCACCGGCGGGATGGAGTCGATGTCGAACGCGCCCTACCTGCTGAAGAAGGCGCGCTTCGGCTATCGGCTGGGCGACGGCGTCCTGATCGACTCGATGACCCACGACGGCCTGACGTCGAGCTTCGACCAGCAGCACATGGTCCAGCAGGCGTCCTTCGTCTCACGGGAGCTCGGCATCTCCCGCGAGGATCAGGACCGCTGGGCGCTCCGCTCGCACGAGCGGGCCGTGGCCGCCCAGGACGCCGGGCTCTTCGGCGACGAGATCGTCGTCGTGGACGGCGTGGCGGCGGACGAGGGCCCGCGGCGCGACACCTCCTACGAGAAGCTCGCCGCGCTGAAGCCGGTCTTCGACCCTGAGGGCACGACGACGGCCGGCAACGCTCCGGGCGTCAACGACGGCGCGGGCTGCGTGATCGTCACGAGCGAGGAGTTCGCCCGCTCGCGCGGGCTGGAGATCCTGGCCACGATCGTCTCGCAGGGCTACGTCGCCGACGACTTCGCCTACCTGGCGCGCACGCCCGCGAAGGCCGGCGCGATCGCCCTGCAGAAGGCGGGCAAGACCATCGACGACGTGGAGCGCGTCGAGCTGAACGAGGCGTTCTCCTCGGTCGTGCTCAACTCGTCCGCGATGCTCGGCGCCGACCCCGAGAAGGTCAACGTGAACGGCGGGGCGGTCGCGCTCGGCCATCCCATCGGCGCCTCGGGCTCGCGGATCGTGACCACGATGGTGCACGACCTGCGCCGCAACGGCGGCGGGCTCGGGCTGGCGGCGATCTGCTCCGGCGGCGGCCAGGGCGACGCGCTCCTGCTCGAGGTGTGACGCCGCTCTCCGCCTGCGGCGTAGGCGGCACAGTGAAGACCGCGCTTGCAGCGCTCATCGGCTCGTTCGCGCTTGCGGGAGGCCTGGTCGAGGACGCCTGCGCATGCTCGTGCGCCCGTCCGGACCCGGCCGTCTACCTCGAGCGCTTCGACGGTGCGTTCGTCGGCACGTTCGTCGAGAAGCGCAGCTCGGATCAGGTCGCGCCCTTCGGCGGGCGAGGCGCCACCTACGTGTTCGACGTGGAGCGGGTGGCGAAGGGACGCCTGCCCGCGACTCTGCACGTCGTTGCACCTTCCGACGGCGCCGCGTGCGGCCTCGAGGTCCCGGTCGGCGAGCGCATCGGCCTGTTCGTCAGCCGAGAGGAAGGCAGGTGGACGTCCGTCCTCTGCTACCAGGTCGAGGCGAACCAGCTCGAGCGGGCGGCCAGCGATGCCGGGCTCGAGCTCCGGCCGCCGTTGCGGGTCGTGAGCGCCGGACCGAAGAGCGACGACGGCGGCGCAGGACACGGCGCGGCTCCGTTCGTCGCGGCCGGCCTGGGTGCAGCGCTGCTGATCGGCGTTGTCGTGTACCTGATACGGCGGAGACGGATGGGCTCGGCCGGCTCGGCCGCGTAGCCGCCGCGCTAGAGCGTCTTGCGGTAGCGGAGCTCGGTCACCTCGGCGCCCTGGAAGTCCTCGAGCTTGCTGCCGTCGGCCGACCAGCCCGCCGCCTCGTAGAAGCGGCTCGCCCGTTCGTTTCCGTCGATCACCCAGAGCAGCGCCTCGGGAAACCCGTGCTCGCGCATCGACGCCTCCGCCTGCTCGATCAGAGCCCGCCCGACACCTCGCCCCCAGGCCGTGGGGTGGAGGTAGATCGCGTAGAGCTCGCCGCGATGCTCTTCCTCTCGCGAGGCTCCCACGCTTGCGAAGCCGACCACCTGCCCGTCGAGTTCGGCGACGAACGTCGCGCTCCCCGGTCGCGGCGTGCGGCTGAGACCCTCGCGCCAGAGCCGCTGCCGTTCGCTCTCGTCGAAGGAGGAGACGACGTCGTCCGGGAGCAGGTGACCGTAGGCGGCCCGCCAGGTCTCGACCTGCACGCGGCCGATCGCATCGGCGTCGTCCACGCTCGCTCGGCGCACGGCGACCATGCGGCGACAGTAGCCTCTCGGCCCGTGAGCTTCGGGCCTGTGCTCGATCGTCGGCGCCGGGCAGCGGGGCGGGATCGCCCAGGTCTTCCAGTCGCCGCCCGTCGCACTCGCGCGCTACAGCGTCTTGCGGTAGCGCAGCTCCTCGATGGCGGTGCCGAGAAACGTGTCCTGTTTGGCTGCGCCGTCGGCGCTCCACCCGGCCGCCTCGTAGAACCGGCGGGCCCGGGGATTGTCGTCCAGCACCCAGAGGATCGCCTCCGCGAAGCCGCTCTCCGTGAGCCGGCGCTCAGCTTCCTGGATCAGCGCCCGGCCGAGACCGTCGCCCCAGTGCTCGGGATCGACGTAGATCGCGTAGAGCTCGCCCGCACTCTCTCCACGAGCCGGGCCCATCGACGCGAACCCCACGACCGCGCCATGCACTTCGGCGACGAGCGTGGTGGTTCGCGGGGGCGCCTCGTGGAGGAGCTGTGACCACCAATCGAGGCTCCCGTCGAGGGGCATCCCACGCAGCTCGTCGGCAGGGAAGACCTGCGCGTAGGCCTTCTGCCAGCCGCGGGTGCGGACGCGCACAATTGCAGCGGCGTCCTCGAGTTGGGCGTCGCGCACCACCGGGGCGACGTTAGCCTCCCGCGATGCGGTTCGAGCACGTCCTGGTCGTCGGCGCCGGTCAGATGGGGGCCGGCATCGCCCAGGTCGTTGCGGCCTCCGGCCGGCGCGTGTCCCTCCACGACCCGTACCCCGGTGCGGTCGAGCGGGGCCTGGCAACGATCGAGAAGAGTCTGACGCGCCTGGCGGAGAAGGGCGGCCCCGAGCCCGCGGAGGTGCTCGCGCGAGTCGAGTCGGTCGGCGAGCTCGTCGCCGCCGAGCTGATGATCGAGGCCGTCGTCGAGGACGCTGCGGTCAAGGAGGACGTGTTCCGCCGCGCCGACGAGCTCTTCGACGAACCGGGGATCCTGGCGTCGAACACGTCGTCGATCCCGATCACGTCGCTGGCCGCCGCCACCGGGCGGCCGGATCGCGTCATCGGCATGCACTTCTTCAACCCGGTGCCCGTCCTGCAGCTGGTCGAGGTCATTCGCGGCCTCGACACCTCGGACGAGACCGCCTCGGCGATCACGGCGCTCGCCGAGGACCTCGGCAAGACGCCCGCCGAGGCGCGCGACTTTCCCGGCTTCGTCTCGAACCGGATCCTGATGCCGTTCATCAACGAGGCCGCCTACGCGCTGATGGAGGGTGTGGCCGAGCCGGAGGCGATCGACACCATCGCCAGGCTCGGGTTCGCGCACCCCATGGGGCCGCTGGCGCTTGCCGACCTCATCGGTCTCGACACCTGCGTGGCGATCATGGAGGTGCTCCACGCCGGTCTCGGCGATCCGAAGTACGCGCCCTGCCCGTTGCTCCGCCAGTACGTCCAGGCTGGACGGCTGGGGCGGAAGTCAGGGCGTGGGTTCTACGACTATTCGCGCTGACTCCGCTGGGGGAACCTCCTCGTTCCCCCAGGCGTCTTCCGCGCTGCGCGGACTGGCGCTGCGCGCCGGGCGCGGGTTCTACGACTACCCGCGCTGACGGCACCCCCGCCGGATCACCCCGGACGGGCGACTGGGCGAAGCTATCCTTTCGGCCAGGGTCAAGGCGCTGCGGGCGGAGGACTCCGCGGCAGCCGCGAGAACAGAGGACTCCGCGACTCATGGGAAGACCATGCGCATCCTGATCGTCGACGACGATCCCGCCTTCCGGGAACTGCTCCGGACGACCTTCGAGGTCGCGTCGATCGACGTCTCCGAGGCCGACGGAGGCCGGTCGGCGGAGACGGAGGTGAACACCTTTCGCCCCGACGTCATCGTCCTGGACGTGCGGATGCCGGACATGGACGGGCTCACGTTCTGCCGCCGGCTGAAGCACGAGCCCGAGACGCGGACGATCAGGGTCGTGCTGCTGACCGGGGCCGACGACTGCACCGACCAGGACGCGCGCGACGTCGGCGCCGATGCGCTGCTGCGCAAGCCCTTCAGCCCGCTCGAGCTCCTCTCCGTGGTCGAGCGGCTCGCGAACGGTGGCAAGGTTTCCCCGCTGCAGCCGACCCAGCGGCGCGAGCCCCACGAGCAGCTGACGCTCTACGCGCGCGATCTCCGCCGGCTGCTGGAGATCGAGCGCGGCCAGCGGGTGCTGCTCGAGAGCGCGTACCGCGAGACCGTCGGCGCCCTGGCCACCGCGCTCGAGACCAAGGACACGGGCACGCGTGAGCACTCGCAGCGGGTGCAGCGCTATGCGATGGAGCTCGCTCGCGAGGTCGAGCCCGAGCTCGTCGACGACACCGGCATGGAGTACGGCTTCCTGCTCCACGACGTCGGCAAGATCGGCGTCCCCGACGAGATCCTCCACAAGCCCGGCCCGCTGACCGACAGCGAGCGGAACCTGATGCAGACGCACACGGTGCTGGGCGAGCAGATGCTCGGCGGCGTGGCCGTGCTCCAGGGCGAGGGCCTGAATGTCGTGCGCCACCACCACGAGCGCTGGGACGGCTACGGCTATCCCGACGGGCTGTGCGGCACGGACATCCCAGTCGGCGCGCGCGTCTTCGCCGTCGCGGATGCGCTCGACGCGATGACGAGCGACCGGCCTTACCGGCGGGCGCTGGACTGGTACGTCGCCGGCGCAGAGATCATCAACCAGGCCAAGCGCCAGTTCGACCCGTACGTCGTGCGTGCGTTCCGTGACGCCGAGCCGCGCCTGCGCGCGATCCACCGCCGCTTCGTCTCGGCGTAGTTACTGCCCGCGTCGCCGCGCCTTGGCGCGCGCTGAGCTATAAGGCCCCCGTGGACTTCGAGCTGACGCCGGAGCAGCGGGAGATCCAGGCGCTGACCCACGACTTCGCGGTCGCTGAGATCGAGCCGCACGCGTCCGAGTGGGACCGGGAGCACCGTTTCCCCCGCGAGCTCTTCGGGAAGCTCGCCGAGCTCGGCCTGATGGGAGCGTGCGTTCCCGAGGAGTACGGCGGTGCCGGCGCGGACTTCCTCTCGTACATCCTCGTGCTCGAGGAGCTCTCCCGGGCGGATGCGGGTGTGGGCGTCACGGTCGCAGTGCACACGAGCGCAGTGACGCTGCCGATCCTTGCGTTCGGGACGGACGAGCAGAAGGCGCGGTTCGTCCCGCCGCTGGCGCAGGGCGACTACCTGGGGGCGTTTGCGCTGACCGAGCCCGAGGCCGGCTCGGACGCCGGCTCGCTTCGCACCAAGGCCGAGCGTCGCGAGCGAAGCGAGGGCGACGGCTGGCGGATCACCGGGGCCAAGCAGTGGATCACGAACGCCGCCCACTCGGGCACCGTGCTGCTTTTCGCGCGCACCGACCCCGAGCACGACGGCGCGCGGGGCGTCTCGGCCTTCCTGCTCGACGGCGACCAGGTACGCGTCACCCGCACCGAGGAGAAGCTCGGCCTCAACTCCTCCGTGACCAACGACATCGTTGTCGAGGGCGCAGAGGTCGGTCGCGACCGCCTGCTGCACGAGGAGAACCACGGCTTCAAGGTGGCGATGGCGACGCTCGACGGAGGGCGCATCGGCATCGCGGCGCAGGCGCTCGGCATCGCCCAGGCCGCGTACGACGCGGCCCGCGACTACGCGCTTCAGCGCCGTCAGTTCGGGAGCCGCATCGCCGACTTCCAGGCCATCCAGCACAAGCTCGCGAACATGTCGACCGAGATCGACGCCGCCCGCCTGCTCGTCTACCGCGCCGCCTGGCTCAAGCAGGAGGGGCGCCCGCACACCGAGGAGGGCGCAAAGGCGAAGCTCTTCGCCTCTGAGATGGCACGGCGCCAGACCGCTGAGGCGATCCAGGTCTTCGGCGGCTACGGCTACACGAAGGAGTTCCCGGTCGAGCGCTACTACCGCGACGCCAAGATCACCGAGATCTACGAGGGCACGAGCGAGATCCAGCGCCTTGTCATCGCCCGCTCCGTGCTCGGCCTCGCGCACCGGGCGCTCGCGTCGCGCGAGGGCGAGACCGCCCTGAGCTGACCTGGCCGGCACCGTCCGGCCCGACCGTCGCCGTCCAGACCACGAAGCCCTCCTCGCGCCTGCCGGCGACGAGCCCGCGTGCCTCCATCTCCTCGAGCAACCCCGCAGCCTCCTTGCGGCGGATGCGCAGGGCGGCGGCGAGGTCTGCGGCCGAGACCTCCCCGGCCGCGGCCACAACAGCATCGGCGAGGGCGGCGAGCCCACGTTCCCGCGTGGGCACTCGGCGGAGCCGGGCCCGCCAGCGGCGCGCGAAGAGGTCGTGGAGCGTGGACGCCCAGCCCGAGTCCTCGGCGTCCCGCCCGGCATTCGTGAAGACGAGTGTGCGCTGCAGAGCGTTGATGGCGCGGTCGACCTCGCGCTTCTCGCGGCCGACGAGAATCCGCAGCTCGCGGCGCGTCGTGGGCCGGCCGAGTTCGAGGGTCGCCTCCGCGAGCTCGCGCTGCAGCGGTTCGAGCTCCGCGTCGCGGAAGTCCTCGGGTGCGCCGCGGCGCCCGGTGCGCGCGTAGGCGGCCGCGACCAGGCGCGGGGCGATCAGGCCCGTCGTGCGGACGACGTGCAGGCCGATGCAGGCACGGCGGCGCGAGGGCAGCTCGTCCTTCCAACCCCAGACCCGCTGCATCGGCTCCGAGAAGGAGACGAACTTCCCGGCGTCGTCTCGCACCGACCAGTCGACATCCGTCGTGCCCGACACTGCTTCCCAGAGCGAGGGCAGGACGTAGTCCGGACTGGGGAAGAGGAGGGCGACCCCGACCCGGTCGAGCCAGTCCACCGCCTCATCGGCCGTGCGCAGCTCCGTCCGCGCCGTCATGCGCCGGCCCCGGCCCTCCACCAGCCGCCGAGCCGTGCCCGGCCAACGTCCGCAGCAGCCGCCGGCGTCGCGCGTCGGATCACGGCCGTACCCTACGAGCATGCCCCGCAAGCGCGACGAGCCCGTCCGGCTCACCCGCATCTACACACGCGCGGGTGACGGCGGCGAGACGAGCCTCGGCGACGGCTCGCGCGTGTCCAAGCTTGACTGCCGTATCGCCTCCTTCGGCACCGTGGACGAGCTCAACGCCCAGCTCGGCGTGATCCTGGCGGCAGAGGTGACGGCAGAGCTCCGGCCGGTGCTCGAGCGTGTCCAGAACGAGCTCTTCGATCTCGGCGCCGATCTGAGCGTGCCCTGGGGGATCGCCGACCGGCTACGGATCACGCAGGCGGTCGTGGATGCGCTCGAGCAGGACTGCGACCGCTTCAACGCGGACCTCCCCGAGCTGCGCAGTTTCGTCCTCCCCGGCGGCACCGAGGCGGCGGCGCGATTGCACGTCGCCCGCACGGTCTGTAGGCGCGCCGAGCGCGATGGTGCATCGCGGCCGCCGAGGAGGTGGAGGTGAACCCGCTCGCGCTCGCCTACCTGAACAGGCTCTCCGACCTCCTGTTCATCGCCTCGCGGCACGAGAACAGTGCAGCGGGCGGCGAGGAACCGCTCTGGAGGCCGGGCGCGTCGCGCTGAACGAGCCCTCCCGGGGTTCGGCCCTCGAGGTGCTCACCGTCGCGATCCGGCTCGGGCTGACGTCGTTCGGCGGCCCGGTCGCGCACATCGGCTACTTCCGCGACGAGTACGTCGTCCGCCGCCGTTGGCTCGACGAGGCGCAATTCGCAGACCTCGTCGCGCTGTCGCAGTTTCTGCCAGGGCCGTCGTCGAGCCAGCTCGGCATCGCCATCGGCGCGCTGCGGGCCGGGAAGCTCGGCGCGGTCGCCGCCTGGATCGGCTTCACGCTGCCATCGGCGGTCGCGCTCGTCGTCTTCGCCTATGGAATCGGCGGCCTCGACGATCCCGAGGCCGGCTGGCTGCAGGGACTGAAGGCGGCCGCCGTGGCGGTGGTCGCGCTCGCCGTAGTCGGCATGGCGCGCATGCTGACTCCGGATCTGCCAAGGATCGCGCTCGCCGTTGCCGCCGCGGCGACCGCGCTGGTGTGGGACGGCGCGCCGGGCCAGCTGGTGCCTCTCGCCGTCGCCGGCGTTGTGGGCGCGCTCCTCCTGACGGCCCCGGCCGCCCGGGACCCCAGACCGTTCGGCTTCGCCCGCTCGCGCCGGGCCGGAGCAGCCGCGCTGGCGACGTTCGCGGTGCTGCTCGGCGGGCTCCCGCTCGCAGGCAGCCTCACCGACAGTCACACCGTCGATCTGGCCGACTCGATGTACTGGTCAGGCTCGCTCGTCTTCGGCGGCGGGCATGTCGTGCTGCCGCTGCTCGACTCGGCAGTCGTCGAGCCCGGATGGGTGAACCGGGAGGACTTCGTCGCGGGTTACGGCGCGGCCCAGGCCGTGCCCGGACCGCTCTTCACCTTCTCGGCCTACCTGGGCGCTGTCGAGGAGCCGGAGCCGAACGGCGTCGCAGGCGCCGCGGTCGCGCTCGTTGCGATCTTCCTGCCCTCGTTCCTCCTGCTCGCCGGCGCCCTGCCTCTCTGGGACGCAGTGCGGACGCGTCCGGAGCTCCGCTCGGCCCTCGCCGGCGTGAGCGCGGCCGTGGTCGGGCTGGTGCTGGCGGCGCTCTGGGATCCCGTGATCACGACGGGCATCGACGAGCCGGCCGATGCAGCCCTCGCCGTCGTGCTGTTTCTGCTCCTCACGGCGCTGCGGGCGCCCGCGTGGGTGGTGGTCGGCCTGGCGGCCGCGGCCGGAGCGGCTCTCGCCGCGCTCGGCCTCACCTAGGAACCGCGGACTAGGGCCCCACGATGATCCAGCGGCCGCCCGAGCTCCGGGCGCGCACGGCAAACCGGATCGTGCCGGCGGCGGTCTTCCCGGCCGCCGTGGCTCGCACCACGATCGTGTAGCGACCCGCCCGCGCTGTCCGCGGGAAGCCGAACGCGAGCCGCGTCGTCCCCTTGGCCGCGCGGAGCCGGCGACTCGTGACCGTCTTGCCGGTAGGCGAGAGGAGTCGTCCGACGATCGTGGCGGACTGCGAGAGCGTCACCGAAACCGCGACCTGTGAGGCCTTTCGCGCCGGACTTCGGAGGCGGACGGTCAGGCGCGGCGGCGCGGCCACCGTAAACCGCAGCGTGAAGGGCGCGGAGAGACCGGCCTCGTCCACGAAGCGGCCAGTAAGGGTGTGGGCGCCCACGGCCAAGCGTCCGGTCTTGACGGTCGCGGTCGTGGCGGTGACGGTCGCCGACCTGGCTGAGCCGTCGAGCGTGAGCCCCGTGACGCGAGCGAGAGTCTCGTCTGCCGTCAGAATGACCGGCTTGCCGGGCGCAAGTGCGGCGCTCTGGGCGGGAGATGAGGAGACGAGCGACGGAGCGGTGTTGTCGACCGTGATCCCTGTCCGCAGGTCGCTCGCGGACACGCCGTCCGGGTCGAACACGGTGGCGCGCAGGTCGTAGCGGGCGTCCCGGAGCACCGACGTGTCGACCGTCGCGTTCCAGGGCGGCGCGTTGTCGACCGCGATCAGCATCCAGGTTCCGGTGGCGGCACGCTTGATCTCGAACGCAACCTGGGTGGCGCCGGTGCCGCCGGTGCTCGCGTTGACGGCGACAGAGCCGGTCAGGACGGCGCCGAGCGTCCCCAGGCTGACGCTCAGCCCCGAGGTGGCAACTCCCAGGGACGTGCTCGCCCGCGCGGTGTTGCCCGCAGCGTCCATCACGACTGCGCGCAGGTCGTACTGGCCCTCGGTCAGGCCGGCCGGGTCGAAGCTGGTCAGGTAGGGGGCGCTGGTCGCCGTCCCGATCGCGGCCCAGGCGCCGCTCCCGCGCAGCGAACGCTCGAAGGAGACTGACGCGACGCCGGAGCCGTCGTCTGCCGCAGTAGCGGCGAGCGTGACCGGCGACCGGGCGAGGACGTGCGAAGCGGAGACTGCGGCGGTGGGCGCCGTGTTGTCGACGCGCCTGGTGAGAAGAGGGGAGACGGCCGAGTTCCCCGCCTGGTCGGTCGCGACGACGCGAAGGTCATGGAAGCCGTCGCTCATCACCTGGGTGACGAGGTCGGCAGTAAAGGGCGCTGTTGCGTCCGTTGTGACCGTCGACCAGGTGCCGGCGCCCGACGGCGATCGCTCGAAGCTAACGGAGGCCACCCCATTGGCGTCGGCGGCACTCGCGCTGATGGCGATCGCTCCGCTCAGATTGGCTGCGGGGGGCGTAAGCGAGGCCGTCGGAGCGGTCGTATCGACCGTCCATGAGAACAGCGCCGGAGCGCCGACGTTGCCGAGCACGTCGATTGCACGGACGCGGAACGTGTGCGCACCTTCGGTGACGCCGGCATAGACGTGCGGGCTGGTGCAGGCGGCGAAGCCGCCCGCATCGAGCCGGCACTCGAAGCTGGCGCCGGCCTCGCTGGCAGTGAAGGTGAAGGTCGCCCCGGTCGAGTTCGTGATGCTCGCCGGCCCGGTGTCCACGGTCGAGCCTGGCGCCGTCACGTCGATGCGCCAGGTGTGCACCGCGGCAGGCCCGACGTTTCCGACCCCGTCGATCGCCCGCACGCGGAACGTGTGTGCGCCCTCGGTCAGGCCGCCGTACGTGTTCGGTGTCGCGCAAGGCGTGTACAGGCCGGCGTCGAGCTGGCACTCGAACGTAGAGCCCGGCTCGCTGGCGCTGAACGTGAATGTGGCCGACGTGGAGCCGGTCGGGTCGGCCGGCCCGGAATCCACGGTTGCCGTCGGTGGGCCGAAGTCGATCGACCAGTTCATCGACGCCGGCGTGGCGTCGGTGGTGCCTGCCGGGTCGGTTGCGCGTACGTCGAAGCTGTGAGAGCCCGCACCGAGGCCCGTGTACGTGCGCGGGCTGGTGCAGGCGACGTAGCCTCCGCCGTCGAGCTGGCAGGCGAAGGTCGAGCCCGGCTCGCTCGCACTGAAGGTGAAGGTCGCAGATGCGGAGCCCGAGGGGTTCGTCGGTCCCGAACCGATCGTCGTGTCGGGCGCAGTGGTGTCGATGGTCCAGGACCGGCCTGCCGCCGAGCCGGTGTTGCCGGCGGAGTCCGTGGCACGGACCTCGAACGTATGCGTTCCCTCGGAGAGGCCGATGTATGCCCGTGGGCTCGTGCAGGGGGCGAAACCCCCGCCGTCGATTCGGCACTGGAAGCTCGTACCGGGCTCGTCCGCGCTGAAGGTGAGCATCGCCGAAGTCGAGTTCGTCGGGCTCGACGGCCCGGAGTCAACCGTCGTCGTCGGTGACGTCAGGTCGATTTCCCAGCTGTCCGCGGTCGGCGCACCGGTATTGCCGACGCCGTCGATGGCGCGGACGCGGAAGGTGTGCGAGCCCTCCGTCAGCCCGGTGTAGGTCCTGGGGCTCGTGCAGGCTGCGTACGCGCCTGCGTCGAGCTGGCACTCGAACGTCGATCCGGGCTCGCTCGCGCTGAAGGTGAAGGTGGCTGCCGTCGAGTTCGTCGGGTCGGCTGGCCCGGAGTCGATGGTCGCGGACGGGGGGCCGAGGTCGATCGTCCACGTCTGCGTGCCCGGTGTGCCGTCCGTATTGCCAGCAGCATCTGTGGCACGGACCTGGAAGGTGTGGCTGCCGTCGCCCAGCCCCGTGTACGTCTTGGGGCTCGTACAGGCCGCGAAGCCGCCGCCGTCCACCTGGCACTCGAAGGTCGAGCCTGGCTCGGTGGCGGTGAAGCTGAACGTCGCTGCCGTCGAGCCGCTCGGGTTCGGCGGGCCCGACGTCACCGAGGTGTCCGGCGCGGCGAGGTCGATCGTCCACCCGTCGCTCGCGGACGAGCCGGTGTTGCCGACCGGATCCGTCCCGCGCACCTGGAACGTGTGCGGGCCGGCCCCGAGGCCCGTGTAGGTCTTGGGCGTAGTGCAGGGGGAATAACCGCCGCCGTCGAGCTGGCACTCAAAGGTCGAGCCCAGCTCGTTCGCGCTGAAGGTGAAGGTGGCTGAGGTCGAGTTCGTCGGATCGGCGGGGCCGGTGTCGATCGTCGACGTCGGTCCGGTCGTGTCGATCGACCAGGTGTAGGAGGCCGGGCTGGCGTCGAGGTTGCCGGCGGGGTCGGTGGCGCGGACCTCGAGGGTGTGGCTCCCCGGTGCGAGGCCCGTGTAGAGCTCGGGGCTGACACACGGCGCATACGCGCCTGCGTCGAGGCGGCACTCGAAGGTGGAGCCGGGCTCGCTCGAGCTGAACGTGAAGGTGGCCGAGGTGGCGTTGGTCGGGATTCGTCGGGCCCGTGTCGACCGCGGTGTTCGGCGGGTTGCGGTCGATGATCCAGGGGTAGGTCGCGGCCGTGCCGACGTTGCCGAGTCCGTCTGTGGCCCGAACCTGGAAGACATGGGCCCCGTCCGACAGGCCCGCGTAGTTCTGGGGTGTGGTGCATGGGGCAAAGCCGGCACCGTCAAGCTGGCACTCGAACGTCACCGGCGCCTCGTTTGCGCTGAACGTGAAGGTCGCCCCGGTCGAGTTGGTCGGGTCGTTGGGACCCGAGTCGACGATCGCGTCGGGCGCGTTCTCGATCGTCACAGTCTGCGTCGCGGAGTCGAGGCTGTTTCCTGCGGCGTCAAACGCGCGTGCGGCGACGGCGTAGTTTCCGTCGGGAGGCTGGTCGGCCCAGCTGAACGAGTACCCAGGCCCGGTGGAGCCCGCGCCGATGAAGGTCGACGGCACGCACGGCGGCCCGGCGCAATAGAAGTAGGCGATCGAGTCGATGCCCGAGAGAGCGTCGCTGCCCGATCCCGAGAGGCTCTGCGGCTCGCTGATGGTGGCCGGCAGGGGGTCGAGCGTCGCCGACGTCGGCGACGTCGTATCGATTCGGATGGTCGTTGCGGCGGTCTGAACCGCCTCGTCGTTGCTGACGGCGTCGCGCGAGAAGTACTTGACCGTATGGACGCCTTCGCCCGAGACGACCACTGAGGTGCCCTGCGGCGAGAGGGCCGTGGGGTTCGTCCCGTCGGTGGTGTAGAAGGTCGCTACGACACCGGCGCCTACGTCCGTCGGCGTGAGCGTGACCGTCTCGTCGGTGTTGCGCCATGCCGACCCGATCGCAGCCGTGTCGTCGGTCGTCGACGGGGCACTGGCGTCCGGGGTGATCGTGAAGGTTCCGTCCGTCTCGTTGCCGGCCCTGTCAGTGACCGTGACCGTCTGCGGGCCTGACTCGGCTCCTCCGGTCGTCCAGGCGTACGTCTGCGTGTACGGAGCGGTCATGTCGTCCGTGCTGGTCGTGGGGGTGAAGCCTGCGGTGAGGCCGGGGAAGCTGACCATCGCCACGCCCGATCCTGGGTCACTGGCGGCTGAGCTCACCGTGAACGTGCCACCCGCTCCGGCCGGGCGGTAGAAGAGGTTCGAGCCGACGACGTGGGTGTCCGCCGCGGACTCCGCGATCGCCTGGACGGGCACCGGCGGAGCCGTTGCGTCGACCCGCAGCGCGACGAGCTGCGCAACCCACAGGCCTCCGCCCGACGCGGTCGCGGTCTTGTTGCCGGACGCGGCCGCGGCCGCCTGGGTCACGTCGGCCGCCTCGGAGGCGATGCTGCTCGCACCGCCGCCGGAACGGGCGTCCCAGCGCTCCGTCATCCCCGCAGGGGGCGACCAGGTGCGGTCGTCGCTGATGCCGTAGAAGCCGACGAGCCGATGATTCGTGGCCGTGGTGGTGACCGATAGCGCGGTCGCGGACGAAGAGCTCGAGACGTTGACGTTGCTCGACGAGACATCGATCGGCGCGGCGCTGTCGACTCCGACGTAGGGCACGATTCCGCCCGTCGCCTTCACGGAGGCGTTGAACGTCCAGGTGTACGAGAGCGGCTCGGAGCCGGTCGCGAGCTTGCGGTAGATGGCCTGCGCGACGTTGGTGCTGTTGTTGTCGCGGCGCACGAGCGTCCAGCCCGCAGGCGCGGTGATCACCCGGCTCGTTCCGCCGCGCGCGTTCACCATCGCGAGGAGGAAGTCCCCCGCGACGACGCCGCCCGGACGGTTGACCGTCACGCTGGCGGCACCACCGCCGTTGTTCGCGGACGTCGCCGCCGCACGCAGCGTGATCGCCGGGTCGATGACGTAGGGGAGCGGTAGATCGCGGTCATCCAGGGGCAGCGTGAGCCACCACGAGCGCGCCCCTCCGGGCGAGCGACCACCGGAGCCCGTCGGGGCTCACATCGGCTCCCGACAGCGTGACGATGCGGACCGGCTCGATCGCGAGGTCCGCGAGGGCGCCGTCGTGGAAGGCGACACTGCCGTCCGGATTGAGACGCGGGGTCAGCGTCCCGGTATCGAGGCGCCACCGCCACGTGCGGAGTCCCTGCCTCCGCTCGACGGTGAGGAACTCTTCGGTCGTCTTGCCCTCGACCAGGATGGTCTCGCGCCCGAAGGCGGTCGCGCGCTCGACTCCTCGCTCGAAGCGAGTCCAGCTACCGCTTGCAGCAGAAGAGAGCGACACGCGCTCCTTGCCGTGCCGCACGGTGTACCCCTCCCGTTCGAGCGAGACCTGCAGGCCTGTGGCCGGCCGCCGCACCAGCGGAGCGTTCGGCGCGTGCTCGCCGAGTCGCTGCTCGAGGAAAGAGGGCGCCTGCAGACTGGCGCCCACACCGAGGGTGAGGAGCGCTGCGGACAGCGCAACGAGAGCCGGGAGGGTGCCCCGACCCACAAGCCGCATGTGGAAGCTGTTCGTCATCGCCCATTCGCACACTTGGCCGCGCGCGTGAAGGAAGCATCGGCAGCGCAAGTACTCGGCCTGAGCGAACGGCACCCACCGAACGAGGGATTCGCACCGACCCTGCGTGGGGGAGCCGTGAGGGTGGGCCCCTCGTACAATGCGCCTCGTGGCGACGACCGAAGACCCACCCGTCTCGAACGCCGTCGACGCGTGGCGCGAGGAGCTCTACGAGCGCACGCCTGAGCGCCAGGGCGAGCTGTTCTCGACCATCTCAGGCCTCGAGAACGAGCCGCTGTACACGTCTGAGACGGTCGCCGTCGACTACGACCACGACCTGGGCTACCCGGGCGTCTATCCGTTCACCCGGGGGGTCTACCCCTCGATGTACCGCGGCCGGCTCTGGACGATGCGCCAGTTCGCGGGCTTCGGCACCGCCGAGGAGACGAACGAGCGCTTCCGCTACCTGCTCGACCACGGCCAGACCGGCCTGTCGACGGCTTTCGACATGCCCACGCTCATGGGCTACGACTCCGACCACGCGCGCTCGCTCGGCGAGGTGGGCCGCGAGGGCGTGGCGATCGACTCGCTCGCCGACATGGAGACGCTCTTCGCCGGCATCCCGCTCGGCGACGTGTCGACCTCGATGACGATCAACGCGCCGGCGGCGATGCTGCTCGCGTTCTACGCCTGCGTCGGCGAGCAGCAGGGGACGGCGCCCAGCGAGCTTCGCGGGACGATCCAGACGGACATCCTCAAGGAGTACATCGCGCAGAAGGAGTGGATCTTCCCGCCGGAGCCCTCCATGCGCCTTGTCGTCGACATGGTCGAGTTCTGTGCGCAGGAGATGCCGAGATGGCATCCGATCTCGATCTCCGGCTACCACATCCGCGAGGCGGGCTCGAACGCCGTCCAGGAGCTCGCGTTCACGCTCGCAGACGGGTTCGCCTACGTCGAGGCGTGCCAGGAGCGCGGGCTGGACGTCGACGACTTCGCACCGCGGCTGTCCTTCTTCTTCAACGCGCACCTCGACTTCTTCGAGGAGATCGCCAAGTACCGGGCAGCGCGGCGGATCTGGGCGCGGGAGCTGCGCGAGACCTACGGGGCGAAGAACCCCCGGTCGTGGCTGATGCGCTTCCACACGCAGACGGCGGGCGTGTCGCTGACCGCCCAGCAGCCCGAGGTCAACATCGTGCGCACGGCGCTCGAGGCCCTCGCGGCGGTCCTGGGCGGGACCCAGTCGCTGCACACGAACTCGTTCGACGAGGCGCTGGCGCTGCCGACGGAGAACGCCGTTCGCCTGGCGCTGCGGACCCAGCAGGTGATCGCGCACGAGACGGGCGTGGTCAACACGATCGATCCGCTCGGCGGCTCGTACTACGTCGAGGATCTGACCAACCGCATGGAAGCGGCGGCCTACGAGTACTTCGCCAGGATTCGCGAGCTCGGCGGTGTCGTGCCGGCGATCAAGGAGAACTTCTTCCAGCGCGAGATCGCCGATGCCTCGTTCCGCTACCAGTCCGAGGTCGAGGCACGCCAGCGCGTCATTGTCGGCGTCAACCGCTACGAGACGACCGACGACGCGCCGCTCGAGATCCTGCGCATCGATCCTGCACTCGAGGGCAAGCAGGTCGAGCGCGTCCAGGCGCTGCGTGCGCGACGTGACTCCGCCGCGGCCGAGCGGGAGCTCGCTCGGCTCAAGGAGGCGGCGGCCGGCGAGGCGAACCTCATGCCGCTCATCATCGACGCGTCCAGGGCGTACGTGACGATGGGCGAGATGTGCGACGCGCTGCGCGAGGTCTGGGGCGTCTGGCGCGAGACGCCTGTGTTCTAGGAGACGTCTCCGATGTGCCCGGCCGTGACGCTGCGGCCGCCGGCGTGGACGACCAGCCGCGCGCCCGCCAGCTCGAGCTCGGCGTACCGCTCCGAGCCGAGGTGGTAGGCGGCGTAGCGCTCGCCGGCCCGCGCCAGCGGGAGAACGAGCTCGGAGGGCGGCTCAGAGGGTGCGATCCCCAGGAGGCTGCCGTCCCGCCAGAAAAGGCCGACCGCATCGCCGTCCCGGAGCGCCACACGTGTTTCGGCGGCTCCGGCGAGGTGCGCCGGGGCGGTGAGCGCGGTGCCCGGCTCGGCACCTGCGTGCGGCTCGAGCAGCCGGCGGAACCGCTCGACGCGCACCGGATCTGCGCCCGCTTCGCCCTGCAGCGGCGCCAGGTCGCCCGCGAGTGCGGCCGCGACCAGCTCACGTGCGCGCTCGTTCAACTCGGTGTACGAGGCGCCGCCCCAGGCGAGCAGGTCGACCGCCTCTTGCCCGCGCGCGACCGCGCAGAGCTCGTCTGCCCGTGACTCGAGGCTGATGCTGCTGCCGGCCGGCAAGTCGAACTCGCCCTCGGGCCAGGGCGGTGGCGCCGGCTCAGCGGCAGGCGGCAGGGCGACGTCCTCACCGAACGCGGCTGCCGCGACACGCGTCTGCACCAGGTGGGCGAGCGGTGCTCCGGCATGCATCCGGTTGCACAGCAGCGCGACCGTCACGTCTGCATCGCGGAACCACGAGAGCATGGCGCTGACGCCGTCCGTCGAGGCGCCTCCGTGCTCCACCAGGTTCCCGCGAGGCGTGTCGGTGACTCGCCAGCCGTAGCCGAAGTCGCCGGCGGCCGCGGTGAACAGCTTTGCGCGCGAGCGGTTGCCGAGGAGGCTCTCGCCACGCAGGGCGCGCAGCCAGCGGTACAGATCCGGCGCGGTCGACAGCACGTCGCCGTTGCCGAGGATGTTCCAGCACGGGTAGGGCTTGTCGAGGGGCACGCCCCATTCCTTCGAGTCGGTGTACCAGTGCGCCACCGTCGCGCGGCTCCAGTCGGGGAGCCGGAACCCCGTTGACGTCAGCCCTGCCGGCTCGAGCAGCGCGCCGCGCAGGTAGTCCTCGTACCCGCGCCCGGACACGCTCTCGACGACCGCGGCGAGCAAGCTGAAGCCGGCGTTGGAGTACGCCTGCCCCTCACCCGGCGGGAAGAGCAGCGGCGCGGCGAGCATCCGCTCGAGCGCCACGTCCCGCGGGCAGGGCTCGAAGTCCGGGCCGGTGTCCCCGACCAGGCCGGCAGTGTGCGTCAGCAGGTGGTGCAGCGTGATCGCCGCCTTGTCCTCCGGCACGGCCGCGAACCGGGCGACCGCGTCGCCGGTGGACAGGAGGCCCTGCTCCTCGAGCTTCAGGATCGCGGCCGCCGTGAGCTGCTTCGTCAACGAGGCGAGCGCATGCACGGTGTCGGCGCCGTTCGGCGCGCCGGTCGCACGCACGGCGAGCCCGTACCCCTCCGCCAACTCGATCTCGTCCCCCGCGGCCACGAGGCAGGAGCCGGCGAAGCCGTACGGGGTGATGCGCGCGAGGTAGTCGCCGACCGTCACCGGGCCGGCTGCGCCGCCGGCTCGAGTTCGTCCTCCGCCTCCTCGCGCGGGGCCTCCTCGATGTAGTCCTCCGCGTGGCCGAGCGCCGTGAAGCGGAAGCAGAAGGCGATCAGGAAGGTGATGACGCCGATCGCCGCGTAGACGCCGGCCACGTTCCCGGTCTCCTCGATGACCCAGCCGCCAAGCAGGGTGCCGAGCGGGATCGCCGACCACGCGAGCACGCCCGCGATGCTCATGACGCGCCCGAGCATGTGGCTCGGCACGATCTGCTGGCGCAGGCTCTGGGTGTTGATGTTGAAGAAGAGCCCGAGGCCGGCGATGAGAGCCCACAGCACGAGCGCCAGCCAGTACACCTCGGTGAGCGCGAAGCCGACGGTGAGCAGCCCGAAGAGCATCAGCGCGCCGAGCGCGGCCACGCTGAACGACAGCCGCCTCCGGATCGGGCCGGCGAGGAGGCTCAGGACGACGATGCCGGCGCTCCCTGCCGAGTACAGAAAGCCGACCTGTGCGTTCGAGGCGTCCAGGCGCTCCTTCGCAAAGAGCACGAGCTGCGTGGTCGCCGTCGCACCGACGAAGTTGAACAGCGCCATCATGATCGAGATGTTCCGCAGCACGGGGTGGGAGAGCACGTAGCGCAGGCCCTCGACCACGTCGCGCCGGATGGTGGTCGGCTCGCGCCGCTCGTCCGCCGGTGGGTTGAAGCTCGAGCGCACGAGCGCAAGCGCCGCCGCAGAGGCGACGAACGAGGCGGCGTCGACGAGGAGCACGTCCTCGACGGGCAAGCCGCTGCCGAGCATCACGCCCGCCATGATCGGCCCGAGGAACGTCGCCGCCTGGTAGCTGGCCTGGATCCGCCCGTTGGCCGTGACGAGGTCGTCCTTGCCGACGAGGCTGGGCACGGCCGCGAACTCGCAGGCGTCGAACGCGATCGTGAAGGTCGCGGTCACGAACGCCATCCCGTAGATCCACCAGACGCTGAGCGCATCCATGGCTGCGAGCGCCGGCACGGTGGCGATCGCCGCCGCGCGGAGGAGGTCGACCGCGATCATCAGGCGCTTGCGGTCGACGCGGTCGACCCAGGCGCCGATGACGAGCCCGAAGAGCAGGTAGGGCAGCAGGTAGGCGGCGGTGGTCGCGGCCAGGTTCACCGCCGACCCGGTCAGCTCGTAGACGAGCAGCGGGAGGGCGAAGAACGTGAACGAGCTCCCGAGGTTGGAGATCGTCTGGCCGGTCCAGAAGCGCCAGAAGTCTGGGCTCAGGCGTTGGCCCCGCATTACCGGTAGAATACCGATATCGAATCGATTGTCGAGCAGATCTCGTCGCTCTTCACGCTCGCTGCGCGACGCATGAAGGAGCACCAGGTGGGTTGCCTGGAGCGCTTCGGGCTGACGGCGCCCCAGGCGAACGCGCTCTGGCGGACATCACCCGGCGAGAGCATCTCGGTGGGCACGCTCGCCGAGCGGTGCCACATGGACCCGTCGAACCTCGCCGGGCCGCTCGACGGCCTCGAGGCTCGTGGGCTCGTTGAGCGCCGTCCTGCCGTCCACGACCGCCGTGTCCGTCCGGTCGCCCTGACGCAGGAGGGCGCCGCCCTGCGCGCGCAGCTGCTGGGCTGCCTGTTCGACGAGCCGCCGGTCGTGGCGGGGCTTTCGGAGTCCGAGCGGGTGAAGTTCCGCGACGTGCTCGCGAAGCTCGCCGGCTGAGCTAGACCTCGACGACCATGCCGTCGTAGGCCTGCTCGAGCCCGGAGTCGAGCGGCAGCTCCAGCGGGCGGTGCGTCAGCAGGAGCCGGGCGGCACCCGAGGCCTCGAACGCCTCCACCGCCTCCTCGGCCGACAGGTGCCCACGCGGCTCGCCGTCGAGCTCGCCGCGCTCGAGCGTCGCCTCGCAGATGAACAGGTCGGCGCCACGTGCGACCTCCGCGAGCCGGTCACTCGGGCCGGAGTCGCCCGAGTAGGCGAGCGTGCGCGTGCCGTCCGTCACGCGGAGCGCGAAGGTGCGAAGGGTGTAGTGGGGGACACGGATCGCGATCAGCTCGAGCCCGTTGATGGTGAAGGGCTCCTCCTCGGCGTACTCGTGCACCACGAAGGTCTTCTCGAACATCCACGGCGTCCCGAACGTCCCGCCGAAGAGCTCGAGCTCCTTCGTCCCGTCGGGCGGAACCCACAGCTGCGTCGGCTCGAGCTCGCGGCCGAGGCCGAACATCCGGCCCCACACCCATGGGACGACGTCACCCCAGTGGTCGAGGTGGAAGTGGGTGATGACGATCGCGTCGACGTTGGGCCACGAGCCGTTCTCCGAGCGCAGTCGCGCCAGCACGCCCGGCCCGCAGTCGAGGAGCACCCGGCCGTCGACGAGGTACCCAGACTGGGCGCCCCCGGGGTTGGGCCAGGCCGGGGAGCAGCCGACGACCGTGACCTGCACCCTCATATACTGGCCGATCCGTGGCAGGCAGGATTCGCGTAGTGATCGCAAAGCCCGGTCTGGACGGGCACGACCGCGGCGCGAAGATCATCGCGCGGGCGCTCCGTGACGCAGGCATGGAGGTCATCTACACCGGGCTGCACCAGACGCCTGAGCAGATCGTCGAGACGGCAATTCAGGAGGACGCCGACGCGGTCGGCATCTCGATTCTCTCGGGGGCGCACATGACCCTCGTGCCCCGGATCCTCGAAGGGCTGAAGGCGAACGGCGCCGAAGACGTACTCGTCGTGGTCGGGGGCACGATCCCCTCTGACGAGGCGGACGAGCTCAGAGCCCTGGGCGTGGCCGAGGTCTTCACGCCGGGCGCGCCGACGAGCGCGATCGTCGACTTCATTCGCGAGCGGGCGCCGGTCTCCTGAGACTGTGTGGATTAGCCCACGGTGCCCGCGCGTTCCTCGCGGTTCGCTGCGGGTGCGGGGGCGGAGGGAACAGTATGGGTAATACGGGCCCGGAGAGCACCGTGCCCGCAGCGGGCCGAGGCGGCGGCGGAGCCCGGCTCCGCCGGGTGGGAGCCGCCGCCGCGAGGGGCGCGCGTGAGCGTCGAGCTGGAGCGGGACGGCGCGGTCGCCGTCGTCACGGTCGCACGGCCGGAGGCGCTGAATGCGCTCGACGTTGCGACCCTCACGGCGCTGCGTGACCGGCTGGAGGAGCTCCGCGACGACGGCGACATTCGCGCGGTCGTCCTGACCGGCGCCGGCGACCGGGCGTTCGTCGCGGGCGCGGACATCAAGTACATGAGCGGGCTCGGTATCGAGGAGGCGAAGGCGTGGGGCGACCTCGGCCACAACGCCGGCCAGCTGCTCGAGACGATGCCCAAGGCGACGATCGCGGCGATCAACGGGTTCGCTCTCGGCGGCGGGTGCGAGCTCGCCCTGGCCTGCGACCTGCGCTACGCCGCGACCACCGCGAAGCTCGGCCAGCCCGAGATCAACCTCGGCATCATCCCCGGCTGGGGCGGGACGCAGCGCCTGGCGCGCGTCTGCGGGCTCGGCGTCGCCAAGGACTTGATCCTGACCGGGCGGACAGTCGGGGCCGAGGAGGCTCTGCGGCTGGGCCTGGTCAGCGCGGTGTTCGACCCCGGTGAGCTGCTGGAGCGGGCGCTCGTGACCGCACGCGAGCTCGCGGCCCGGAGCCCGCTTGCCGTGGTGGCCGCCAAGCAGGCGATCAACCACGCGCTGCAGGGAGACCACGTCGACAACCTGCTCTCCGAGGCCGACCACTTCGGCGACCTCTTCTCGAGCGCGGACGCGAAGGAAGGCATGACGGCGTTCATCGAGAAGCGCGAGCCGCGCTTCACCGGCCGCTAGGAGGGCTTGGCCGGACGTCGCTCGTCGCAGGAGTGCGATGGTCGTTCCCGAGGCTAGGACGCAGGGAGGAGCTCAGATAGCGGTGTCCTATCTGTGCGACTGAGGACGACGCAGTCGTTTCAAACGGGACGACCAGCGCGCTCCGGCGGCTCAGTCGTCGTTTAGCCAAGCCCTCCTAGTCGACCCCTAGGGCTTCGTCAGGACAACACGGGCGGCGACAAGTGCGCCCGCCTTGCCGAGCTGCGCTGCGCGGGTGGTCGCGGCCGGCAACGTGAAGACGGTGACCCGCTGGCCGGCGGCGAGGGTCGTAGCGCTGCCCGCTGCCTGGGCGGCGCGCTCGGTGTCCGCGACGCTCGTGTCCAGCACGAGGGTGCGGTCGAGCTTCGTCACCTGCATGCCGTTCGGCCACCAGCGCAGGGCGTCCACCTTCAGCCGGAGACGGTCACCCGTCTGCTCGACGACGGTGCCGCCCAGCCGCAGCACGAACGTCCGGCCCTCCGGAACGTGGAAGAGCAGCCGCTCGGCGCGCTGCAGGTGCTTGTACGGATTGACCGGGCTGCCGCCCGAGGGGCGAATCTCGAAGTGGAGGTGCGGCTGGATGCCGTTCGCATCGCCGGAGTCGCCGACGAATCCGACCGGCTGCCCTGCCGCCACGCTCATGCCGCTGGAGAGCCCCTTCGGGAAGGCGACGCCCGAGACACAGCCGCCGCGGTTGTCGTTCTCCCTGCCGCGGTCGTTGTTGAGGTGGATGTAGACGTACTCGGTGCCGCTGCGCCCGTGGAGTCGCAGCATGCAGCCCGCGCGTCGGCTCCCCGTCTCGAAGTCGACGCGCCCCGCCTCGGCGGCGACGGCGATCGCCCAGCGTGCAGACATGATGTCCGTGCCCTCGTGGGCCCCCTGCGGGCGCGGCGCGCCGAAGTCCCAGCTGAAGTACTCGGACGGGCCGATGACCGGGAAGACGATGCGCGTCGGCACCGGGCCTGCGGGCGCAGCCGAAGCTGCCGCGGCAAGGCCGAGGGCCAAAGTGAGGAGGAGTCCTCGGGCTGTCGTCCGGTGGCGTTGCATAGCTCCGGTTCGCGTCCGAAGGGGCGCACCCTAGCGCAGTGCCTGGCGGACTGCGCCACGTGCGCGGGGACGCGGACTCGGACACACGATCGGCGGGAGCGGCCGGGGCCTTGAATCGCGGCCGGGGGAGTCGCGCTCGCGCGCGGCTCCTACCGGGTCTTGCCGCGGGCGAGAATCTCTAGAGTCCACGGGCCCATGAAGCTCGCCGTCTGTGTGAAGCAGGTGCCGGACACGCCGAACAAGCGGATCGACCCGCAGACCAAGCGGCTCGACCGCCGTGGCGAGGGCGCGCTCAACGCGTTCGACACGAATGCGATCGAGGAGGCTCTCCGGCTCAAGGACGCGGCCGGTGACGGGGAGGTCGTGCTCGTCTCGATGGGCCCGGCGTCGGCGGGTGAGGCCATGCGCAAGGGCCTGGCCATGGGCGCCGACCGCGCCGTCCTCGTCACGGACGACGGAGCGGCGGGCTCCGACCTGGTCGCCACGAGCCGCACGCTCGCGGCCGCGCTCGAGCGCGAGGCTCCGGATCTCGTGCTCTTCGGCCAGTACGCGGCCGACTCCGAGGGCGCCGTGCTCTGGGCGGCGGTTGCGGAGCGGCTCCGGCGGCCGCTGATCTCGCAGGTCGCGGAGCTGACGGTCGAGGACGGGGCCGTGCGCGGACGCAGGCAGACGGAGTTCGGCTACGACGTCATTCGCGCCCCGCTGCCCGCCGTCGTGGCCGTGTCGGACGCGATCAACGAGCCGCGCTACCCGTCGCTCAAGGGGATCATGGGCGCAAAGAAGAAGCCGCAGGACGTCGTCACGCTCGCCGACCTCGGCGTCGAGGCAGCCCAGGCGGGCGAGGCCGGCTCGAGGACGTCCGTGCTCGAGCTCAAGGACCCGCCGCCCCGCGGCGAGTCGCGGCGGATCGAGGGCGACGGCGCTCCCGAGCAGGTCGTCGACTACCTGGCGGAGAAGCGGCTGCTGTGAAGACGCTCGTCTTCCTCGAGCACCACGGCGGCGAGATCCTCAAGGCCTCGCTGGGCGTGCTGTCCAAGGCGGCGCAGCTCGGTGACGCCGCCGGCGTGCTGGTCGGCAGCGGCGTCGAGGGCCTGGCGCCGCAGGCGGCCGCACACGGGGCAGGCGACGGTCTACGTCGCCGACGACGCCCGCCTGGAAGCGCCCCTGCCGCAACCGCGCGTGGACGTGCTCGAGCAGGTCGTGTCGGAGCAGGCGGCTTCGACAACGTCCTCCTGGCGCAGTCGATCCTCGGCGGCGACGTCGCGGCCGGCCTCGCCGCCCGGCTGGACGCCGGCGTGAACTGGCAGCTGACCGACCTGGCCGCGTCGGGCGGCGACCTCGTCGGGACGCAGCCGGCGCTCGGCGACACCGTCGTGTGCGAGGTGGGCTGGACGTCGACGCCGCGCATCGCGCTCTTCCGTGCCGGCGCGCTCGACCCTGTCGCGAGCAGCGCAGCGGGCACCGTCGAGCGGATCGAGCCGCAGCTGCAGGACTTCTCGCTCGCGGCGGAGATGCTCGAGCAGGCGCACGAGGAGGCCGAGGGCCCGTCGATCGAGGACGCGGACGTCATCGTGGCCGGCGGGCGCGGTCTCGGCGCGCCCGGAGAACTTCGCGCTCGTCGAGGAGCTCGCCAAGGCACTCGGCGGCGCGGTGGCGGCGACGCGCGCGGTCGTGGACGCGGGCTGGTACCCGTACGCCACCCAGGTCGGCCAGACCGGCAAGACGGTCTCGCCGAAGCTCTACGTCGCGTGCGGCATCTCGGGCGCGATCCAGCACAAGGTCGGGATGCAGTCCTCGGGCGTGATCGTCGCCATCAACAAGGACCCGAACGCCCCGATCTTCGAGTACTCCGACGTCGCCGTGGTCGGCGACGTCCACGAGATCGTGCCCAAGCTGACCGAGCTCGTCCGGCAGCGCAAGGGCGGATGAGCGTCAAGCCCGCCGACTTCCCGCCGCCCGTAGCGGCGAACGAGTTCGTGGCCGAGCCGACCGATCCGCCCGACGAGCGGATCGAGGTCGGCGTCCTGGTCGTCGGCGCCGGCCCGGCCGGGCTCGCGTGCGCGATCCGGCTCGGCCAGCTGCTCGAGGAGGCCCCGGAGTCTGCGGAGCGCCTGGGCGACGTACCGGTCGCCGTGCTGGACAAGGGCAAGCAGCCGGGCTCCCACCTGCTCTCGGGCGCCGTCGTCAACCCGCGCTCGCTGCGCCGCCTGTTCGGCGATCGGCGCGCACACGGTCGACATGCCGCTGCACGGCCCCGTCGAGGACGAGGCCGTCTACTTCCTCGGCTCGCGCACGGCACTCCGCATCCCGGCGCCGCCGACGATGCGGAACCACGGCAACTACATCGCCTCGCTCTCGCAGCTGGGGCGCTTCCTGGCCGAGCAGGCGGAGGAGGGCGGCGCGACGATCCTCGCCGAGACGACGGCCGAGAAGCTGCTCGTCTCCGGCGGGCGCGTCGTCGGTGTGCGCACCGGCGACCGCGGACGCGGACGCGACGGGGAGGAGCTCGGCAACTTCGAGCCCGGCAGCGACATCACGGCCCGGGTGACCGTCCTCGCCGAGGGAACGCAGGGGCACCTGACCGGTGTCGCCATCGACCGCTTCGGCTTGCACGGCGATAACCCGCAGGTATGGGCGCTCGGCGTCAAGGAGGTCTGGCGCGTGCCGAAGCAGCTGCATCGGATCGTCCACACGATGGGGTGGCCGCTGCGCTCCGGCCGGAAGTACCGCGAGTTCGGCGGGTCGTTCATCTACCCGCTCGGCGAGGACCACGTCACCGTCGGCATGGTGGTCGGCCTGGACTACCGCGACCCGAGTCTCTCGGTCCACGACCTGCTGCAGCAGCTGAAGACGCACCGCCTCGTTCGCAAGATCCTCAAAGGCGGGGAGCGGGTCGCGTGGGGTGCGAAGACGATCCCCGAGGGGGGCTACCTCTCGGTGCCGACCCTGCACGCGCCGGGGATGATGATCGTCGGCGACGGCGCCGGCCTCGTGAACGTCCCGGCGCTCAAGGGCGTCCACTACGCGATCGAGTCCGGTCGCCTCGCCGCAGAGACCGCGTTCGCGTCGCTGCAGCGAGGCGAGACGCCGTGGCGGCCCGGAGCGCTCGCGCCCTATGAGGACGCCCTCAGGAGCGGCTTCGTCTGGAAGGACCTGCGGGCCGTGCGCAACATGCGTCCCGCTTTTGGCAGCGGCTTCTGGCTCGGGGCGATGAAGGCGGGTGCGATTACGGCGTCGTTCGGCCGCTTCCCGCCGGGCGACGCATCGCTCGAGCCGGATGCCGAGCAGGAGCTGATCCGCACCGACCGCCGCTCCTCGTATCCCGCCCCTGATGGTCGCCTCACGTTCGACAAGCTCTCGTCGGTCTACGCCTCGGGCAACCGCACGCGGGACGACCAGCCGAACCACATCCGCATCCAGCGCCAGGTGCCTCGCGAGCTGGCCGAGCTCTGGGCGGCGATGTGCCCGGCGCACGTCTACGAGGTGGGCGCCGACGAGGAGGACGGTCTCGTCACGGTCGAGCTGACGCCGTCGAACTGCGTGCAGTGCGGCGCGATCACCGCCAAGGGAGGGCGGCTGACGCCGCCGGAAGGAGGTTCGGGCCCTGAGTACGCCATCACCTGATAGCCCAGCCGAGAACGGCGAGCGCCGGATCGCCTTCGGCCCGGTCGGCCTGGCCGGACTTGCAGCCGTCGTGCTGGGGCTCCTGCGGCGTCGTTTCCTGATTGCGATCGTGGGGGCCGTCGCCGTGTGGCGCGACCCGCACGGGCCGTTCCGTTCCTAACGCTCCGCGCCCTCGCGCTCCCGCCAGGCGACGGCCATCGCGATCCGCTTCGCGACCGACGGGTGCGACGAGAGCACCTCGAACCAGTCGGGCGGGTCGGGCTCGGAGAGCGTGATCTCGGTGAAGCGCTCGAAGAGCCGTTCTGCTGCCGCCGGGTCCTCGACCGTCTCCAGCGCGACCCAGTCCGCCTCAGCCTCGTAGCGGCGTGAGACCGCGCTCGCCGGGGCCAGCGCGAGCAACCCGAGCACCGTGACGACGAAGAGGGAGAGCGGGACGGCGGTCGGCTCGCGCATGCCGCCTCGCCGGCGGGTGAACCGCGCGACGAGGTACGCGCCCGGGAACGCGAACAGGGCGTACAGGCCGATGCTCTTGAGCACGTGCTCGCGAGAGAGGTGGCCGAACTCGTGGGCGATCACCATGACCACCTGGTCATCCGGGAAGTCGAGCAGCGTGTCCCAGAGGACGACGCGCTTGGTCGGGCCGAAGCCCGTCGCGTAGGCGTTCGGCGCCGGGGTCTCCTCGGCCACCTCCTCGACGTCGACCCTGACGTCGCCGAGCCCCTGCTCGCGGGCGATGGCGCGCGCCTCGCTGCGGAGCTGCGGGTCCTTCGAGCCGCTCCGTGTCGCCCAGGTAGGGGAAGACGAAGGCGAAGAACGCCGCGAGCGCGACGAACGCCGGCGCGGCGGCGAGCCACCAGCGCTCGCCGAGCCAGCGGGCGAAGCCGACGACGATCAGCAGCGTGAGGGCGATGCCGAGGAACTCGCCCGAGAGCTCGAGGTAGTGCGTGAGCAGCGCCTCCGCCCAGCCCGTGCGCAGCAGGTCGTAGCGCCGCAGCCACCAGATCTCCGTGATGGCGAACGGCAGCTGCGTCAGCCAGACCACCCCGAGGCCGAGCATGCCGAGCAGGATCCCCGTGCCGATCGGGCCGGCTGCGGACTCGCGCGTGTACCGCGGCCCGCGCCAGACCCAGACGAGCAGCGTCAGCAGGAGCACGAGCTGAGAGAGCAGGAAGTGGATCCGCAGGAAGCGCTCGAAGTCGGCCGCCCGGCTCAGCTCGCGCGCGGAGAAGTGCTCGCTCAGGTCGATCTCGGGGAGCGTCAGGTCGTCGGGAACCTGCGTGCGCCAGAGCAGCGCCGCCGCGACCACCCAGACGACCGCCAGCACGGCCAGCAGCGCAACCTCCGCGGCGCGCCTGCCGCTCACGCCGGTGCCTCCTCCGGCACCGGCAGAGGGCGCCGCAACGTCGGCGTCGCATCGGGGTAGTGCGCGGTGACGAGCAGCAGGTAGGCGCTCGTCTGGGCGCCGTACCGGATCGCAATCGCGCCGAGTGCGCGCAGCCCGGGCGGGACCGAGCCCGCGGATGAGCGCGACCGGCCAGAGGAAGAACGCGATGACGAAGAGGACGGTCCAGAGCGCGTTCGCGACGAGGAGCGCCGGCACGGCGAGGAAGAGCCGGAAGAGCGTCACGAGCCGGCGCTGGCTCGTGGGGCCGTCGATCGCGATGTCGACCGGGTAGCTGCCCTCGCGCCCGACGAAGCCCGGGAACGGGTTGCCGACCACGGTGGCGAACGCGGTCACGTGGCTGCTGTAGCGGACGTAGGCAGCCAGGAAGCGATGCAGCGGCCTCGGCGTCCGGCCGACGACGAGTGCTGCGACCCACGCCGCGAACGCAGCCAGGAGGGCGAGCACGCTCCAGCCGGTGAGCCAGACGAAGTGCGGCGCCGACAGCGGGAAGCGGAAGAGCGTGGTGAGCCGCGAGCGGCGGAGCCCGTCCTCGACGCGCACGCGGACCGGCGTGCCGCCGAGGCGCGGCGTCGGGGAGGAGGCGGTCCGGATGGCTGTCCGGATAGCGGCCGACGACGAGGAAGACGTAGGCGAGCGCCTGAGCGCCGTAGCCGAGTGAGTACGCGGTGAGATCGCGCAAGCCGAGCGGAGCGCGGCCGAGCACGAGGGCTGCGAACCAGAGCAGCACGGCTGTCGCCGCGACCACCTCGCCGCCGAGACCCAGAGCGCCCCCGCCGAGCAAGGACGCGAGGACGAGCACGGGCACGGCCAGCACGATGCGCACCAGCGCGCTCAGCCGGCGCTGGCGGGCCGGCGGGTCGAACTCCACGTCGATCGGATAGCCAGGGCGGCCGAAGAAGCCGGGGAACGGGTTGGCGCCGAGCGTGAGGTACGCGCCGAGGTGGGTCGTGTAGCGGACGTAGGCGGCGAGGAACGAGTGGAAGATCGCCGGTGTCTCGCCAGAGATGACGACGGCGAGCCAGTTCGCGAACGCGGCCGTCTGGGCGACGATCGACCAGCCCAGGAACCAGAAGAGGTGGGGGAGGGCGAGCAGCAGCCGGAAGAAGACGGTCAGCCGCGACCGGCGGCCGTCGTCGGCCAGGACCAGGCGAACCGGGTGGCGGCTGCTCTCCACGGCTCCGGACTCGTACGAAGCGCGGCACCGGGGAGTCGTCGCGCGCGGTCCCCGCGGCGACCGCCGTGCGTACGATCGACTCTCGTGCCGGCTGCCGGTCAGTCCCGACGACGTCCATCGGGCGCGGGAGGCGATCGGCGGCCGGCTCCATCGCACGCCGACCTTCAGCTCGCGCACGCTCTCGGAGCGCACGGGGGCGAGCGTCCACCTGAAGGCGGAGCTCTTCCAGCGCACCGGCTCGTTCAAGCCGCGCGGCGTCCTCACCAATCTCGCGGCGCTGAGCGACGCCGAGCGGCGGGCCGGGGTGATCGGCATCTCGGCGGGCAACCACGCGCAGGCGCTCGCCTACGGCGCGTCGCTCGAGGGCATCGACAGCCTCGTCGTCATGTGGCAGGGAGCCAGCGAGGCGAAGATCGCGGCGACGCGCGAGTACGGCGCAGCGGTCGACCTGTCGGCGAGCGGGCCGGCCGAGGCGTTCGAGCGGCTGGCCGAGGTGCAGGAGCAGACGGGCCGGACGCTCGTCCACCCCTTCGACCACCCGCGCACGATGGCCGGGCCAGGGAACGGTGGGGCTCGAGCTCCTGGAGGACGTCGCCGAGGCCGAGCGTGGTCGTCGTTCCGATCGGCGGCGGCGGGCTGATCGGTGGCGTCGCCACCGCCGTCAAGAGCGCGTCGCCGGAGACCCGGGTGATCGGCGTCGAGCCGGAGGGCTCGCGGGCGATGCACGCTGCGCTGGCCGCCGGCCGCTCGGTCCCGGTCCCCACCGAGTCCGTCGCCGACGGGCTGAACGCGCCGTTCGCCGGGGAGAACACGCTCGCCGTCTGCGCCGAGCTGGTGGACGAGGTCGTCCTCGTCAGCGAGGAGGAGCTCGAGGCGGGCTTTCGCTTCCTCTACGCCCGCGCGAAGCTGGCCTGTGAACCCGCGGGAGCGGCCACGACGGCCGCGCTCATGGCCGGGAAAGTCGCATTCCAGCAGGGGGAAACGGTCGTCCTAGTCGTCTCCGGAGGCAACGTTTCAGCCCAGACCGCCTCTGCTATTCTGGCCGCGCGATGAAGGCCGACATCCACCCCGAGTACGTCATGGCGACCGTCACGTGCTCCTGCGGGAACACCTTCGAGACACGGTCGACCAAGGCGGACCTCCACGTCGAGATCTGCTCCAACTGCCACCCGTTCTACACGGGCAAGCAGAAGCTGCTCGACTCGGGTGGGCGCGTCGAGCGCTTCCAGCGCCGCCTCGAGAAGGCCGGCGGCGCACGCCGCGGCTGATCGCGGTGGACAACCCGACCCTCTGCGGCGAGCCGCTCGCTGCCGATAGCAGGAAACGATGAGCGCAGCCATAGGTGGACAGGCCGTCCTCGAGGGCGTGATGATGCGCGGCCCGGCCAACTGGTCGGTCGCCGTCCGCACGCCGACGGGCGAGATCGAGCAGGTGTCCAGCTCGATCCGCTCGCTCATGCAGCGCAACCGCCTGTTCCGGCTCCCGATCATCCGCGGAGTGATCGCGCTCGGGGAGTCCCTCGCGATCGGCTTCCGCGCGCTCGCGATCTCCGCAAACGTCGCCGCCCGCGAGGAGGACGAGGAGGGCGAGGTCTCGACCGAGCTCTCGCGCGGCCAGCTGATCTTCGCGTTCACGATCGCGATCGGCTTCGCCGTCGTGCTCTTCAAGGTGACGCCGGCGCTGATCACGAGCTGGCTGCCGATCGAGACGACCGGCTGGTTCGTGATCGTCGAGGGTGCCATCCGCGTCTCCCTCTTCCTCGCCTACCTGCTGCTGATCTCGCTCCTGCCGGACCTGCGGCGCGTCTTCCAGTACCACGCCGCGGAGCACAAGGCGATCAACGCCTACGAGGCCGGCGAGGAGCTCGAGCCCGAGCGCGTGCAGCAGTTCAGCAAGATCCATCCGCGCTGCGGCACCGCGTTCCTGCTCTGGGTGATGGTCATCGCCATCTTCGTCTTCGCCTTCCTCGGCCAGCCGCCCTGGTACTGGCTGATCGCGAGTCGGATCCTGCTGCTGCCGGTCATTGCCGGCGTGGCGTACGAGCTGATCCGCTTCGCCGGCAAGCACACGGACAACCGTCTGCTCATGGCCCTGCTCGCGCCCGGTCTTTGGCTTCAGCGGCTGACGACGCGCGAGCCGACCCTCGACCAGATCGAGGTGTCGATCCACGCGCTGCGCCAGGTGCTTCAGCTCGAGGGGCGGGCCACGCCCTCGGAGCGCCGCGTCGAAGTCATGGCGTAGGTTTCCGGCTCGTGCCGCGAGCCGAGCGAATCGCCGAGGTGGTGTGGGAGGGGAGCTCCGCGAGAGGCCGCGGGGCGGTGACGGCCGCCTCGAGCGGCGCCTTCGCGGGTCTGCCCTTCTCGGAGCCGACGCGCATCGCCGACCCGCAGGGGGAGACGAGCCCGGAGGAGCTGGTCGCCGCTGCACATGCGGGCTGCTACTCGATGTCGCTGGCCGCCGAGCTGACCAAGCTGCGGATGCCGCCCGAGCGGCTCGAGGTCCGCGCGACGGTCGCGATCGACCAGATCTCGAGCGGCGACCACCGCGTGGTCAGCTCGACGCTCGACATCCGCGGCCGCGTCCCGGGCGCGTCGGCAGACGACTTCGAGCAGGCGGTCAAGCTCGCGCACGAGGGTTGTCCGATCTCGGCGCTTGTCGGCGCCACCGCCGAGGTGACTCTGAACCCGACTCTGGAAGGAGCCTGACATGGCAGCACAGCGACGAGCAGAGGTGACCTGGCGGGGCGACCTGATGAGCGGCAACGGCACCATCGAGCGCGTCGGCAGCGGCAGCTTTGGCCCGCTCGACGTGACGTGGGCCTCGCGCACCGAGGAGCCGGGCGGCAAGACGAGCCCCGAGGAGCTGATCGCAGCAGCGCACGCGTCGTGCTTCTGCATGGCGCTGTCGGGCGCGCTGGCGCGAGGCGGCACGCCGCCCGATCGCCTCTCCGTCTCGGCGACGGTCACGTTCGTGCCCGGCACCGGCATCACCGAGTCCGTGCTCGAGGTCGAGGGCGAGGTGCCAGGCCTCGACGACGGCGGCTTCCAGGAGGCCGCCGAAGGCGCGAAGGACGGCTGTCCGGTCTCGCAGGCGCTCAAGGGCAACGTCGAGCTCCGCGTGAACGCGCGGCTTGCGGCAGGCGTCCGCTAGCCGCACCCGCCGCGCCGCTCCGGGCCGTCGCTGCGCGGGACTACCCTGCCGGTTGCCATGGCCGACATCGAGGCACTGCTGGACGAGGTCGAGCGCTCCTACAAGGAGGCGCAGGAGCGCATGGCCGATCCGTCCGTCTACAACGACCACCGTGAAGCGGCGGAGGTCGGGCGGCGCCTGAAGGAGCTCGAGTCGCCCTACAAGCTCGGCCTTGAGTGGCGCGGCGTGAGCGCCGACCTCGAGGCGGCACGCGGGGACGGCGACCTGCGCGAGCTCGTGCCCGGGCTCGAGGAGCAGCTGGCCGAGCTCGAGGAGGAGCTCAAGCTCGCGCTCGTGGCCCGCGACCCCGCGGACGGCAAGGACGTGATCGTCGAGGTGCGCCAGGCCGCCGGCGGCGACGAGGCGGCGCTCTGGGCCCGCGAGGTGCATCGCATGCTGACGCGGTACGCGGAGCGGCGCGGCTTCAAGATCGAGGAGCTGTCGGCGAATACGAACGAAGGCGGTGGCCTCAAGGAAGCGACGTTCGCGATCAAGGGCGACGGCGCCTACTCGATCTTCAAGTGGGAGGGCGGCACGCACCGGGTCCAGCGGGTGCCCGAGACCGAATCCCAGGGCCGCATCCACACGTCCACGGCCACCGTGGCGGTGATGCCCGAGGCCGAGGAGATCGATGTCCAGATCGACGAGAGCGATCTCAAGATCGACGTCTATCGCTCGACCGGCCCGGGCGGCCAGAGCGTGAACACGACTGACTCGGCCGTGCGCATCACCCATGTGCCGACCGGCATCGTTGTCGCCATGCAGGACGAGAAGTCGCAGCTCCAGAACAAGCAGAAGGCGATGCGCGTCCTGCGTGCGCGGCTGCTGGAGGCCGAGCGAGCGCGGCAGCAGGCGGAGCTCGACGCGCAGCGGCGCACTCAGGTCGGCAGCGGCGAGCGGGCCGAGAAGATCCGCACCTACAACTTCCCCGAGAACCGCGTCACCGACCACCGCGTCCACCGCACCGTGCACGCGCTCGACAAGGTGCTCGAGGGCGAGCTCGACGAGTTCACCGATGCCCTCGCCGACGAGGAGCGCCGCCGCGCGCTCGAAGTCCAGGCCGCCTGACGGCGAGCCCACGGCGCGCGAGGCGCTGGCGGCGGTGGAACGCCGGCTTGCCCACGCGGGCTGCCCCTCGCCGCGCGTCGACGCCGAGCACCTGCTCGCGCACGTCCTCGGCTGGACGCGCACCAGGCTGTACGCGCACGGCGACCGGCCGCTCACGGCGGCGGAGCTGAGCTCGCTCGAGGCGCTCGTCCGCCGCCGCGAGGCGCGGGAGCCGCTCGCCTACGTGCTCGGCTCGTGGGGCTTCAGGCGTCTGACGCTGCGCGTCGACCCGCGGGTGCTCGTTCCGCGGCCCGAGACGGAGGTCGTCGTCGAGCGCTGCCTGGCGCTGCTGGGAGCTTTCGAGCACCCGGACGTGCTGGACGTCGGCGTGGGCTCGGGTGCGATCGCCCTCGCGATCGCCGACGAGCACCCGACAGCACGTGTCGTCGGCATCGACAGCTCCGAGGACGCCCTTGCCGTCGCGCTTGCGAACGCCGAGGAGGTCGGGCTGGCGGGCCGTGTGCGCTTCGAGCACCGCGACGCCGCCGCTGGCCTCGGCGAGGCGGCGTGGGATCTCGTTGTGTCCGAACCCGCCCTACGTCGATTCCGCGGAGATCGCACACGCTCGAGCCGGAGGTGCGCGACTGGGAACCGCGGTCTGCGCTCGTCGGGCCGGGCGTGACGGAGTCCGTGGCTGCGGCGGCGTCTGCGGCGCTGCGGCCCGGGGGCTGGCTCGTGCTCGAGGTCGGCGACGGCCAGGCACCCAGCGTCGCCTCGCTGCTGCGGGAGCTCGGATTCGAAGCGGTCGCGGTGACGGACGACCTCGCCGGGCGCGGACGGGTCGTCGAAGGGCGGCGGTGACGTCGGTCGACGAAGCCGTCGCAGCCCTCGCGCGCGGCGAGCCGGTCGTGCTGCCGACGGACACCGTCTACGGCCTCGTCTCGCTGCCGACGGAGGAGGCCGTCGCTCGGCTCTACGCGCTGAAGGGCCGCCGTCCTGAGCAGCCGACCTCCGTGATCGCGCGCGACCTCGACGCCGTACGCGATGTGCTTCCCGAGCTCACGGAGCGCGAGGAGCGCATCGCGCAAGCGCTCTTGCCGGGGCCGTACACGCTCGTCGTCGCCAACCCGGCTCGGCGGCTGCCGTGGCTCACGGGCGGCTCACCGGAGACGCTCGGCATCCGCGTGCCTGCGGCGCGCGGCGCGCTCGGTGCCGTACTCGGCCGCGTCGCCGCGATCGCCGCGACGAGCGCGAACCTTCCGAGCGGGCTGGATCCGCGCCGCCTTCAGGACGTGCCCCCGGAGATCCGCGCTCGTTGCCTGTCGGTCGACGAGGGCGAGCTCGGCCCGGCAGCCTCCACCGTGATCGACGTCACCGGCGAGCCGCGAGTCCTGCGCGAGGGGATCGCGGCCGGTGCCGAGGCGCTGGCGCGGATTCGTGCTGCGCTTGCCGAGCCAGCCGATGGGCGACGGTAACCGCCGGACGCCGCGTCGGCCAGTATGCTCGGGGCCAGTGGCGGTCGGACAGCAGACGCTCCAACACCTCCGCACGGCGGGGCTCGCGGAGATCGACCCCGAGATCGCCGATCTGCTCACTCGCGAGCTCGACCGGCAACGTGACGGCATCGAGCTGATCGCCTCCGAGAACTTCACCTGGCCGGCCGTGCTCGAGGCGGTCGGCAGCGTGCCGACGAACAAGTACGCCGAGGGCTATCCCGCCAAGCGCTACTACGGCGGCTGCGAGGTGGTCGACGAGATCGAGCAGCTGGCGATCGACCGGGCGAAGGAGCTATTCGGGGCCGAGCACGCGAACGTGCAGCCGCACGCGGGCGCCCAGACGAACATGGCCGTCTACATGGCGTGCATGCAGCCGGGCGACACGCTGCTGTCGCTCGAGCTCGCGCACGGCGGCCACCTCACGCACGGGCTCAAGGTCAACTTTTCGGGCCGCCTCTACAACGTCGTGCACTACGGCGTCTCGCGCGAGACGAACCTCGTCGACTACGAGGAGGTGCTGCGCATCGCCCGCGAGGTGCGGCCGAAGCTGATCGTCTGCGGCGGCTCCGCGTATCCGCGGGTCGTCGAGGCAGACCGCTTCAGGGAGATCGCCGACGACGTGGGCGCGCTGCTCCTGTGCGACATGGCGCACTTCGCGGGGCTCGTCGCCGCGGGCCTGCACCCGTCGCCCGTCCCGCACTGCGACTTCGTCACCTCGACGACGCACAAGACGCTCTCGGGCCCCCGCGCCGGCTTCATCCTCTGCAAGCAGGAGCACGCGACCGCCGTCGACCGCGCCGTCTTCCCTGGGATGCAGGGCGGCCCGCTGCAGCACACGATCGCGGCGAAGGCGACCTGCTTCGCCGTCGCGATGACCGAGCCGTTCCGCGACTACCAGCGGCAGGTGCGCGCGAACGCCGATGCGCTCTCGGACCGCCTGCAGGAAGGCGGGCTCGACGTGCTCACGGGCGGCACCGACACGCACCTGCTCCAGCTCGACCTCCGCTCGACCGACTGGACGGGCAAGGACGCCGAGGAACGGCTTGCCGAGGTGAAGCTGACCGTCAACCGGAACACGGTCCCCTTCGACGAGCGGCCTCCGACCGTCGCGTCGGGCGTTCGCATCGGCACGCCCGCGGCCACCATGCGCGGCTTCGACGAGGACGACTTCCGGGAGGTCGGCCGCATCATCGTCGAGGCGCTGGCGGAGGGCGCCGACCTGCGGGCGCTCGCGGCCGCCGCCGAGGCCCTGTGCGAGCGGCGCCCGCTCTACCCCGGCTTCCGCGGCTTCACCACGTACGTGTCATGAGCGCCGTGGCCACCGCGCGCGTCACTCAGGTCGCCCACCCGCTCGTCCAGCACAAGCTGTCGTACCTGCGTGACGCGTCCACGCCGACCGTCCACTTCCGCAAGCTGGTCAACGAGCTCACGCTGCTCCTGACCTACGAGGCCACGAAGGACTTCCCGACCGAGCCCGTGGAGATCGAGACCCCGCTCGAGCGCATGCAGGCGGAGCGGATCTCCGGGAAGAAGGTGGCCGTCTGCCCGGTCCTGCGCGCGGGCGTGGGCATGCTCGACGGCGTGCTGTCGCTGATCTCGAGCGCCCGCGTCGGTTTCATCGGCCTCTATCGCGACGAGGAGACCCTGCAGCCCGTCGAGTACTACGTGAAGCTGCCCGAGGATCTCGAGGAGCGGGACGCGATCGTGCTCGATCCCATGCTCGCGACGGGAAACTCGAGCGTCGCCGCGATCGAGACGGTGAAGAACGCCGGCGCGCGCTCGGTCACGCTGGTCTGCCTGGTCGCGGCGCCGCCGGGGATCGAGCGCGTCCACTCCGAGCATCCGGACGTCCACATCGTCTGCGCCGCCGTCGACCGCGGCCTGAACGAGCGCGGCTTCATCGTGCCCGGCCTCGGCGACGCCGGCGACCGGCTCTACGGCACGAAGTAGGACGTCGCTAGACGGAGCGGCTCGGGTCGCGCCCGCCGGGCGCTGGCGCGAGCAACCCCGGACGGCTCAGCGCCTCGAGCCAGACGGCGCGCTCCTCCTCGCGGGTGCCGCGCGCCGGCAGCCGCTCGACCACCCAGGCCGGCGCCGCCGTGGGCAGTGAGCCCGCGATGGGTGCGATCCCCTGGTACACCGGCTCCGCGAGCTCCTCGCCCGGGCCGGTCAGCACCTCGCTGAGCGTCTCGCCGGGGCGGATGCCGAGCAGGTCGATCTGCGCCTCGCCGTCGCCGCCGGCCTCGCGCCAGATGCGCTGCGCGAGCTCGCCGACGGTGAGGACGACCGCGTCGGACGGGGCCGACAGCGCGACGCCCTGCCGTGCCAGCAGGGCCGCATGCGCGCCCAGGCAGGCGGCGTGCGACATCGTGATCCAGTAGCGGAGCATCCCGGTGTCCGTCACCGTCAGCGGCACGCCGCCCCGCGTCTGGCGCAGGAAGAGCTCCGATGCGCTGCCCGCCGACCCGAGGACGTTGACGAACCGCACGGCGCTGCGGCTGGCGCCCGCCCGCCGCGCCGAGTAGGCGACCAGCTGCTCCATGAAGCGCTTCGTGCGCCCGTAGAAGCTGGCGGCGAGCGCTGCCTTGTCCGTGGACGCGACGACCACCGTGTCCACGCCGGCGGCGTCGGCCGCGCGCAGGACGTTCCAGCTCCCGATCAGGTTCGTGTCGACGAACTCCTCCGGGAAGCTCTCGGCCCAGTCCACGTGCTTGTAGGCGGCAAGGTGGAAGACGAGGTCGGGCCGCGCCGCGGCGAGCTCGCGCTCGACGCGGCCGCCGTCCCTGACGTCGCAGAGCACGTGGCGCATGAGGGCGAGCGCGGCGCCGTCGCGTGCACGGCGGTCGGCGGTGAGCGCCGCCTCGTTCGTGTCGAGGACGGTGACCCGGTCGGGGCGGAACCCGAGCAGGAACGAGCAGAGCGCCCGGCCGATCGAGCCGGCGCCGCCGGTGACCAGGACACGGCGGCCGCCGAAGAGCTCCTGCAGCTCGAGCACCGAGGGAACCGGATCCCGGCGCGCCAGCACGGCCTGCCAGTCGAACGTGTCGGGCGGAAGGCGGCGCGCGGGGCGGGGCGCCGCGGGCGTCGGCACGGCCAGCGCACGCTCGATCGCGTGGTACGCCGACTTCATCGCGGGCGAGCGGGCGGGGTCGGGCTCGTTGATCTCGGCGACCAGGTACGGAACCGTGCCGGCGAGCCGCGCGACGACGGGGTCGAGGTCGAGCTCCCCGCTGCCGTACGGGAGACCCTCGCCGAGCAGACCGTGCGCATCGGAGATGTGCGCCACGCTCGTGTGCGGTCCGAGCTCCTCGACGTAGCGGTCGAGAGCCAGCTCGGTCGGGTCGCGGACGCCGAACAGCGAGCCGTACGCCTCCGCGAAGTTGCGGAAGAGGGCGGCGTGCGACGTGTCGAGAGTGAAGCGGAGCTCGGGGATGCGCTCTCGCCAGGCGAGCAGGTCGCGCCAGTGGCCGCCGATGGGGGAGAGGAAGACGCCGCCCGTGCGCATGCGCAGGATCGGCGGCACGTTCTCGATGCACGGCGTGATCCCGCGGGAGGTGCAGGCGTCGGCGTAGGCGCGCAGGAAGTGCTCGACAGCTTCGTCGTCGACCGCGCCGCCCGCCGCGTACTCGTCCGGCGCCATCGGCGCGAAGAGGTGCACGGTCAGAACGGGCGAGCCGAGCGCCTGCGCGATCTCCGCGGAGCGCTCGATCCCGGCGCGCGCCTCGTCGTCGAGCCGGTCGACCCGCACGAACGCGCCGCTGGGCCACGAGACCGGCGCTTCGACGAGCCATGCAAAGGACTCGAGTCGCGGCTCGTTCGACTCTGTGGCTCTGAGCCACGAGCGGTGAGGCGCTCGGACAACCTCGATCGTTGCGGCCACCGCCTCGTCCGAGCCGACGTGGCGGCCGAAGAGCGCCAGCTCGAGCCCGCGCCAGGGGCCGCCCTCGAGGCGCTCGGTGAGCTGGTCAGGCTCGGGTGCGGCCTTGAGCAGCGGGATGGCGGCGGAGCCAGTCGACATACGCGGGGATCGCCTCTTCGAGCGGGCGCGAGCGGAACGGTAACGACGCCGCCCCGTCGGCCCGGTAACTGTCGTTCTCGCCCGGCGGCAGGTTCCCTCCGGGAGTCTCGATCGCGGAGCCGGAGCCGGCCGCCTCGACCACCAGCTCGGCGGCCCGGCGCAGCGGGGTGGAGATCCCGCTCGCCAGCGTGATCGTCTCGTTCCAGCGACCTTCGGCCACGATCTGCTCGACCGTGGCGATGACGTCGTCGACGTAGACGAAGTCGCGGGTGCGGTCGGGGTCGCCCGGGATCACGATCGGCTCGCCGTCGAGCGCGCGCCGGCGAAGGCGGCGATCGCGCCGGTCGCGCCCTCCCAGGCGACCTGCCCAGGGCCGAACACCGACGTCAGCCGGACGACGGTCGCCGGCGCGCGGTGGAGCTCGCAGACCAGCTCGCCGAGCCGCTTCGAGAGCGCGTACTCGTCGGGGGGCGGGTGCACGGCTGTGCGCACGGTGGACGGGTAGACGAGCCCGGCGCCGTGCTCGGCACACGCCTCGAGCAGATTCAGAGTCGTGCCGGCGTTCTCCCGCACTGCGCGGGCCGGGTCCGCAGCTGCCCCCGCCGGATCGGGTACGCCGGCGAAGTGGATGACGGCGTCACAGCCGCGGACGAGCTCGCGCGTCGCTCGGTCGCCCGCGTCCGCGCGGATGACGTCTCCGGCCAGCGCCCGCTCGCGCCCACCCGGCCGTGCGACGGCGACGACCTCGTGGTGCTCGCCGAGCACCCCGACGGCGCGGGAGCCGAGAAAGCCGGTGGCGCCGGTGACGAGGAGCTTCACGCCGGGACGGGTGCCGCGAGGTAGTCGGCGAGGCGGTGGGCGTAGGCGAACGGCGACTCGACCGACCAGGCGGGGGCAGAGCCCGACTGCTCGCCGCGCGCGAGTGCGGCCACCTGGGCGACCGTGGCGGTCTCGGCGGCGACGTTCACCGCCCCGGCCAGCGGCGACTCGAGCAGGATCCGGGCCGCATCCTCCACGTGCGCCACGCCGATGGTGGCTGCGCCGCCGTCGTCGAGCGGCAGTGCCTCGCCCGCGGCGGCGAGACGGCGGAACTTGTCGACCACGGTCTGCGAGTCGGGTCGGTCGTGCTCGACCGGGCTGGGCCCGTAGAGAATGCCGAGCCGGAAGACGCCGAGCTCGAAGCCGTGGCGCCGGGCGAGCAGGTCGAGCACGAGCTCGCCTGCGATCTTGGTCAGGTGAGCGAGGTCACCCTGCGGGCCGTAGGGGTGCGACGCCGTCACCCGGCCGGAGAGGGCCGATCCGTAGACGTGCAGCGAGCTCCCGAAGGCGAGCGGCACGCCGCCCGCCCGCGCGGCCGCCTCGGCCACGCGGCGCACGCCGGTCACGTTCGTCTCCTCCGTGTAGTCGGGCTCGCGCTCGGAGACCGGCCGCGAGGCCTGGGCGGCGAGCAGGTGCACGCGGGCGGGCCGCTCGGCGAAGCAGCGCGTCGAGGTCGTCGGCGCTGCGGATGTCCGCGGTGACGACGCGGGCGCCGCGTGCCTCGAGACCTGCGAGCTGGTCGCGCTCCGTCGCGTACCAGTTGTCCGCGAGCACCACGTCGTCCCCGCGGGCCAGGGCGAGCTCCGCAACCTTGGCGCCGAGGTAGCCCGCGCCGAGGATCAGCTGCACCGGCCGCTCCGGCTAGATGCGGGTGACGTGCGCCGTCTCGAGCGGGACGACGTTGCGGGTGTCGACGATCAGCTGCGCCTGGTCCCAGTGCGGCTCGCGCACGAACTCGCCGTGTGCGGTCAGCACGACGACGCAGTCGGCCGCCTCGACGGTTTCCCGGCGACCACGCGCAGCGTCCGTGTGCTCGCGCCCGTCGAGCTCGACGCTCTCGACCCACGGGTCGCAGTAGACGACGTCGCCGCCGCGCTGCACGCAGCTGGCGCATGACCTCGAGGCTCGGCGACTCGCGCGTGTCGTGCACGTCCGGCTTGTACGCCATGCCGAGCAGCAGGATGCGCGAGCCCTTGATCGGCCGGCCCGCCTCGTTGAGCGCGTCGGCGATCTTCTGGACGACGTAGATCGGCATGCGCGCGTTGACCTCGTGTGCCGCCTCGATCAGCTGGGCCGAGTAGCCGTACTCGCGCAGCCGCCAGGCGAGGAAGTGCGGCACGATCGGGATGCAGTCGCCGCCGAGGCCCGGGCCGGGGTAGTGCGGCAGGAACGCGAACGGCTTGGTCGCCGCGGCCTCGATCACCTCCCAGGCGGAGATCCCGAGCCGGTCGCACATGAGCGCGAGCTCGTTGGCGAGCGCGATGTTGACGGCGCGGAAGGTGTTCTCGTGGAGCTTGGCCGTCTCGGCGACCATCGGGCTCGAGCACGGGATGATCGTGTCGACGATCTGCCGGTAGAGGAGCTCGGTGCGGCGACGGCACTCGGGCGTGACGCCGGCGACGAGCTTCGGCGTGTTGTGGATGTTCCAGTTGCGGTTGCCCGGGTCGACGCGCTCGGGGGCGTAGCCGAGGAAGAAGTCCGAGCCGACCTCGCCGCCCGTGCGCTCGAGGATCGGCAGCACGATCTCCTCGGTGGTTCCCGGGTAGGTCGTCGACTGCAGGATGACCAGCTGGCCCGGGCGGCATGTTCGCGGCGACCGACTCGGCCGCGGAGACGATGTAGGAGAGGTCGGGCGAGCGCGTCTTCGAGAGCGGCGTCGGCACGCAGATGGTGAGCGCGTCGAGCTCGGCGACGGCGGCGTAGTCCGTCGTCGCGTGCAGGCGGCCTTCGAGCGGCCTCGTAGCGCTCCTCGGGGACGTCGACGAGGTACGAGCGCCGCTCCTGGATCGCGCGCACTCGCTCGGCGTTCAGGTCGATGCCGGTGACCTCGAACCCGGCCTCGGCGAACGCCATCGCGAGCGGCAGGCCCGCGTAGCCCAGCCCGACGATGCCGATCCTGGCCTCGCGGGTGGCGATGCGGTCGTCGAAGGCGGAGGTCGCGGAGAGCGCTTCCGTCATGGCGGGCGATGGTAGCCGAGCACCGTGACGGCTCCGCCGCCGGTCAGAGTGCTATACACGGCGCATGTCCTTCCAGGAGTCGCTTCGCGCCCTGGTCCTGGACAGCCCGGCGGTGCCCGCGTTCCTGCTCGCCGCCGCGATCGTCCTCCTGGCGACCCCGCTTGTCGCGCGGCTCGCGCCGCGGATCGGCGGTGTCGACGAGGGCGACGACCGGCCGCGCGTGCACAAGGGCGCGGTGCCGCGCATCGGCGGGCTCGCGATCGTCGCGGGCTTCACCGTGCCGGCGGCTCATCTGGGTCGACCTGAGCGGGCCGTACCTCGGCATCCTCATCGGCACGCTGCTCGTCGCCGCGATCGGGCTCGTCGACGACATCCGCGGGCTGAAGCCGAGCGTCAAGATGCTCGGGCTCGTCCTCGCCTCGTTCATCCCGGTCTTCGGCTACGACGTCACGTTCGACCGCGTGACGCTGCCGCTGATCGGCGACCACGACCTCGGCTGGGTGGCGTACGTGCTGACGATCTTCTGGATCGTCGCCGTCGCGAATCTCGTCAACCTGATCGACGGGATGGACGGGCTGGCGGCGGGCATCGTCGCGATCGCCGCCTGCTCGTACGCGATCCTCGGCGCCTCGTTCGGCCGCGAGAGCGCGGCCGTGCTGTCGGCGATCGTCTGCGGCGCGACCCTCGCCTTCCTGCGGCACAACTACCACCCGGCGCAGGATCTTCATGGGCGACACCGGGGCGCTCGCGCTCGGCTTCGTGCTCGCCGCCGTGGCCGTCGAGGGCGTGATGAAGACGGCGGCCACGATCGCGCTCGCCGCGCCGCTGCTGGTGCTGGCGGTGCCGATCCTCGACACCTCGTTCGTCGTGCTCAAGCGCCTCAAGTACCGGCGGGCGCCGTGGAGCGCCGACCAGAACCACTTCTACCACCGCTTCCTGCGCATCGGCCTCTCGCAGCGGCGCACGGCCGCGTACCTGCACGCGTGGGCGGCGCTGCTGTCCGCCTACGCGATCCTGCTCCGCTTCGTCCCGCCGCGGCCGAACGGGATCTGGGACCTCGGCAACACGCTGATCGCCATCGCCGGCGCTCTCGATCGTCGTGGCGGCCTCGGTCTGGATGGTCTACACGCTCGAGATCCTCAAGGAGCGCCACCTCGCGGCGCTGCGGCTTCAAGCGGCCAACAGCGCGGCCGGAGCCGGAGCACGAGGAGGCGGTCGAGCACGCCGTGACGGCTGGGCGCCGCTAGCTCTCGCGGACGCGGCGCTTTACGCTCTCCGTGTGACGGCCTGCACGAGCTGCGGTGCGGAGAATCCCGCCGGCAAGCGCTTCTGCGGCGAGTGCGGCAGCGGGCTCGAAGCCGGCTGTCCGGCGTGCGGAGCGGCCAATCCGCCGGCCAGCAAGTTCTGCGGCGACTGCGGGGCGCCGCTCACCGCTTCCGCGCCGGCGAGCGCGAAACCGGTCGCGCCGCCTGCGCCGGAGATCGTCGCCGAACGGCGGCTCGTGACCGTGCTCTTCGCCGACCTGGTCGGGTTCACCACGCTGTCGGAGTCGCGCGACGCGGAGGAAGTCCGCACGCTGCTCTCGCGGTACTTCGACACGTGCCGACGGCTGATCGAGCTCTACGGGGGCAGCGTCGAGAAGTTCATCGGCGATGCGGTGATGGCCGTGTGGGGGACGCCGACGGCCACCGAGGATGACGCCGAGCGCGCCGTGCGCGCCGGGCTCGATCTCGTTGCGGCCGTGTCCGCCCTGGGGCAGGAGGTCGGCGCCGAGAATCTCTGCGCCCGGGCCGGCGTCCTGACCGGCGAGGCGGCCGTCACGCTCGGAGCGACCGGGGAGGGCATGGTCGCCGGGGACGTCGTGAACACCGCTTCCCGGGTCCAGGGCGTCGCAGAGCCCGGCACCGTGCTCGTCGGAGAGGCCACGCGGCGCGCGAGCGAGCAGGCGATCGTCTACGAGGGCGCCGGTGCGCACGAGCTCAAGGGCAAGGAGGGAGAGACCCAGCTGTGGCAGGCCCTGCGCGTTGTGTCCGGGCGCGGCGGCGACCAGAAGTCGCAGGGCCTCGAGGCGCCCTTCGTCGGACGCGATCGCGAGCTGCGCCAGATCAAGGACCTGTTTCACTTCTGCGCCGACCAGGGAAAGGCGCATCTCGTCTCGATCACCGGCATCGCCGGCATCGGCAAGTCGCGCCTCGGCTGGGAGTTCTACAAGTACTTCGACGGCATCGCGCCGACGATCTACTGGCACCGCGGCCGCTGCCTCGCGTACGGCGAGGGCGTCACCTACTGGGCGTTGGCCGACATGGTCCGGATGCGCTGCCGCATCGTCGAGGACGACGAGCCCACGGCAGTCGCCGAGAAGCTGGGCGCCACCCTCGAGGAGCACATCCTCGAGCCGGAGGAGCGCCGCTTCATCGAGCCTCGCCTCGCGCAGCTCCTCGGGATCGGGCAGGACGACGCACGGGAGCACCAGGACCTGTTCGCCGCCTGGCGGCTCTTCTTCGAGCGGCTCTCCGACGCCTATCCAACGATCCTCGCGTTCGAGGACATGCAGTGGGCCGACGCGTCGCTGCTCGACTTCGTCGAGTACCTGCTCGAGTGGTCGCGTAACCACCCGCTCTTCGTCATCACGCTCGCGCGCCCGGAGCTCGCCGAGCGCCGCCCGGCGCTGGGGTGCCGGGCATCGCAGCGCGACCTCGCTCTACCTGGAGCCGCTCACGGAGACGCGCCATGGAGGAGCTGCTCGACGGCCTCGTGCCGGGTCTCCCGGCCGCCGTGCGCGCCCAGATCCTGGCGCGTGCCGAGGGTGTTCCCGCTGTATGCGGTCGGAGACCGTGCGCATGCTGCTCGACCGGGGCCTGATCGCCGAGGACGGCGCCGCCTACCGCGTCGTCGGGGAAGTCGGCTCGCTGGAGATCCCCGAGACCCTTCACGCCCTGATCGCGGCCCGCCTCGACGGGCTGTCGGCGGAGGAGCGCCGCCTGCTCGGCGACGCCGCCGTGCTCGGCAAGACCTTCACCCCCGATGCGCTGGCCGCGCTGAGCGGCGTCGCCCGCGACGAGCTGGAGCCCATGCTCAAGGCGCTCGTGCGGCGCGAGGTGTTGGGCGTCCAGTCCGACCCTCGCTCCCCCGAGCAAGGGCAGTACGGGTTCCTCCAGGACCTCCTCCGCCAGGTTGCGTACGACACGCTGCCGAAGCGCGAGCGGCGCGCGAAGCACCTTGCCGCCGCGGACTATCTGTCGCGGTCGCTCGCCGAGGACGAGATCGCCGAGGTGATCGCGTTCGCACCTGCTCCACGCCTACCGCCTCGACCCGGACGCGCCCGACGCCGCGCCGCTGCGCGCCAAGGCGCACGCGGCGCTCGTCCGCGCAGGCGCGCGAGCCGGCTCGTTGGGAGCTCCCGGCGAGGCGCAGCGCTACTTCGAACATGCCGTCGAGCTCGCGGCGGACCCGGCGCAAGAGGCGGCAGCGCTGTTGCAGGCCGGAGAGATGGCGCTCCGGATCGGTGCCCATGATCGCGCGTCGACACTGTTCGCCCAGGCGACCGAGCGCTATGCCTCGACCGGCGAAACCCACGGCGAAGCCCGGGCGATGGCCTGGTGGTCGCATGCCGAGACGCGCCTTGGGGATGCCGAGAGGGCGACCCAGTTGGCTGAGCTTGCGTACGAGAAGATCGCCCACGACGAACCCGACGGTGATCAAGCGCTCGTCATCCTCAGGCTCGCGCAGAACAAGCTGTCGAGCAGGAGAGCGGGAGGAGGCCGTCCTGCTGGCGGAACGAGCCCTCGGCGTTGCCGAGGCGTTCGGCGTGACCGACGAGCTCGTAAGAGGGTGGAACCTGCGAGCGGGGCTCCTCGCCGCGCGTCGGCCGCGCGAGGCGCGCGGCATGTTCCAGCTGGCGCTCGATACGGCGCTCGCCCATGACTTCCTCAAGGGGGCGCAGACCGCTTGGGCGAACATCTCCGATCTCTGTCTCCAGCGCGATCGCTACGCCGAATCGCTCGAGCACCTCGAGCACGCGCGCTCCATGGGTCGGCGACTGGGGGACTCTGCGGGCGAGTGGTATGCGATCAGCGAGCTGAGCTACGCCCTGACCATGCTCGGTCGCTGGGACGAAGCGGTCGCGCGGCTGGAGGAGCTGCCCGAGGAGTCCCTCGGTACCGACGTCAACGTCATGAGCGTGCTCTCGGGCCCGGTGGAGATCTTCGTCAACCGGGGCGACCTCGACAGAGCGCGAGGCCCTCGTCGCACACTACGACGAGTTCGGCCGGACGGCCGACACCCAGATGCGCGGGTGCTACCAGGCGGCTGTTGCCGCCATCCGTCTTGCCGAGGGCAACGCCCGGGACGCCCTCGCTGCGGCCGAGCTCGCCTTCGCCGAGCGAGCCGCATTCGGGATCGCGTCCCAGTATGTGAAGCTCGGCGTCCTCCACGGCGTCGAGGCGGCCCTCGAGCTCGGCGACACCGACAAGGCGGAGGAGATGCTCGGCGTCGTCGAGGCCGAGCCGATCGGGCTGCGGCCGCCCCTGCTCGCGGCGACCGTCGACCGCTTCCGCGCCCGCCTGGGCGGCGACGACGCGACCGCGGAGCGCCTGTACGCGGCCGCCGAGGCCACGCTTCGGCAGGCAGTGGTGCCGTTTCACCTTGCGGTCGTGCTCGTCGACCACGCCGAGTGGCTGGCCGCGCGGGGCCGGTCGGCCGATGCCGAGACGCTCGTCGAGGAGGCCCGCGAGACCTTTGCCCGGCTCGAGGCGACACCGTGGCTCAAGCGTGTCGAGCGCCTCGCCGCGGACGAGCTGCGCGAGATTCCCGCCTAGACAGGCACCGCCAGGCGGAGGAGGTCGGCGGGGTCGCGGCGGACGCGCCGGCGCCACGAGTCGGGATCCGGCTTGCGTTCGACGACGACGTCCGCCGGGTCGCGGAGGACGCGCAGGCGGCCCTCGCGCTCCAGCTGCTCGTCGACGGCGCCCGGGCGGCCCTCGAAGATCGACCACACGGGCGTGCCGAGCACCGCGGCCTCGCGGTTCATCGTGCCGCCGGCGGAGACGAGGAGGTCGGCGAAGGCCACCAGGCTGCGACCGTCGAGCGTGTCCCGCGGGACGACCAGTCGCGGCAGGCCGAGCGCGTCGACGGCGTCCGCCTGCTCCGGCGTCCGCGTGATCACCACCGTCCGCGCGTCGTCCGCGGCCGAGAGCCGCTCGAGCAGGCGCGGCAGCAGCGGGTTCTCCGAGCCGCCGAGGTAGAGCGCGTACGAGGGCGCCGTGCGCACGACGCACAGCACGTGCTCCCGTGTCACGCCCGCTGCGTCGAGCACCGCCGGGTCGGGCTCGAAGTCGGCGAGGAAGTACTCCTCCTTCAGGCCGGGGTACTGCACGAGCTTCGGCGGCCTGGCGCCGTAGCGGGCGAGACGCTCGGCCGGGATCGCATCAGGGACGAGCACGCGGTTCGCGAGCCGGCAGTTGACGTGGTGCTGGAGCTCGGCCCACTCGTAGTCGAACATCGTCGTGTTCGGGATCCGCAGCAGGCGGCAGACCGGGGGCAGGTCGGTCGAGCCGTGGGCGAGCGCGCAGTCGAACCGGCGGCCGCGCGCCCAGCGCCAGCAGCTGCGGCACCCGCGAGGCCGCCGCGCGCGCCTTGCCGAGCCGGCCGGCGCCGCCGTGGTGGCCGATCACCTCGGCGTCGCGGCCCCAGCGCTCGAGCATGGCCAGGGTCTGCGAGAGCGGCCGGGCCGTCAGCTCGACCTCGTGCCCCTGCTCCTCGAGGAGCTCGACGAGCGGGCGGAGCACCTGGACGTGTGCCGTGTTCGTCAGGTCGACCCAGACGCGCATCCGGCGATCGTACGGACGCCGGGTCGGCCACCAGGAATGACCGGCCCTCCGGTGTGAGCGCGGCGCCTGCTGGGCAAAAGCGCCGCCGTGCAGGGACTCTGTGCATGTAAAGCCTCTGTTCGGCCCGCGGGATCGCAGCTAGCCTGGCCCGGACGATGAGGGGTCTCGTCATCACCGTGGCGGTTCTGGCCGCCGTGCTCGCAGCGCCCGCTGCCGCGGTCGGCTCGGTCGACGGCGACGTCCGCACGATCCGGCTCGGGATCACCGCGGCCGCCAAGGCCGACCGCCTGACGCCCGCCGACGCGGCCAGGCACCGCGCCAGCGTGAGCAGGGCGCTCACCGCCTCTCGTTCGCTGCCGCCTGCCCGCGGCAGCGACCTGGCCGGCGCACTGAAAGACGCGGCCGCCGTCGCGGGCCGCCTCGACGCGCCGCGTGCGCTCGCCGTCTTCGGCGGGCTCGACACCGACCACCGCGCACGCACTCTCGACGCCGAAGGCGACGCCTGACGTCGACGGGCCCGACGGCGCCGTCTACCGCTACTTCAGCGGCCACGGCTACCAGTTCCACCCGCTCGCGAACTTCGCCCGCCTGAACGGCCACGTCGTGCGCAAGGACGCCGAGGCCGACCCGGCGGCTCGTGGACGCGCTGCGCGCCCGCGCCGTGCCCACGCCGACCGGGCTGACGTGGGAGTACTACTTCCCGTTCGGCGGCGGCCGCGCGCCCTGGACGTCCGGCATGGCCCAGGCGGTCGCGGCGCAGGCGTTCGGGCGCGCCTCGACGCTGCTCGCCGACCCGACGCTGCTCGAGCCCGCCGGCCAGGCTCTCGCCGCCGCCCGCGCGCTCACCCGCCAGACGCCCGCGGGACCGTGGATCCGTCTCTACAGCTTCTCATCGATGGCGGTGCTGAACGCGCAGCTGCAGGCGGCGCTCTCGCGTCGCCGAATACGCAGGCGTCTCGGGCGAGGCCGAGGCGACGCTCTTCGCCGAGAGCCTCGAGACACTCCGCTGCGACGCTGCTGCCGAGCTTCGACACCGGTGCCTGGTCGCTCTACGCGCTCGACGGAGCGGAGGCGACGCTCCACTACCACCGCTACGTGGTCACCCTGCTGCGGCGCCTGGCGCAGCTCGACGAGCGGCCGCAGTGGGCCGAGTTCGCGGAGGCCTTCGACCTGCACCAGAAACTTGCGCCCGAGCTGACGCCGGTGTCCGCGCGTCCGGCGTCGTCTACCCGGTGCCGAAGGACGGGTACCTCGACCGCGCGACCGTGACGTTCGCGCTCGACAAGTGGTCGACCGTCCGCCTTGCGATCGCCGGCGAGCGCCGGCCCGTTCCTGCTCCGGCGCGGCCGTCACACGCTCTCGTGGGATCCCGGTTACCGCGACGCCGATCGCCTACGCCGCGAAGCTGGTCGCGACCGACCTTGCCGGGTAACACCGCCGAAGTGCCGCTCGACCCGGTCGAGGTGCGCTACGACGGGGAGCCGCCGGCCATCGATGCCAGCATCCAGCGGGCGCCGGCTGGTCTGGCGGGCTCGCGACAATGCGACACCCTGGGTGCAGCTCGCCGTCGTCTTCGAGAACGGCGCCGGCCGCAAGCGCGTCTCGCTCGGGCGCAAGCCGCTCGCCGGCAGCGCAGCGCTGCGGATCCCGCGCGGGCGCTGGGGCGCTCGGCTCGTCGGCGCAGACTCGGCCGGCAACACCGTCCACCGTCTTCCTCGGCGAGATCACGCGCTAGGCCTCGGCGGTGCGCCGCAGGAAGTCGGCGTAGCGCTCGTTGAAGCCGGGCGCCCGGTGGACGGCGTGGCCGGCGCCGGGGAGCACCGCCCGCTCGGCGCCGAGCGCGCTTGCCGAGTACGTCGCACACCGCCTCGTAGGCCGGATGGCCGCCGCTCGAGCAGACGAGCACCGGAAAGCCTGCCGCCGCCAGACGCTCGAGCGGGATCTCCGCGTGCCACGGCTTCTGCTCCGCCATCAGCGCCAGTACGCCCTGCTCCTGGCCGGGCGGCACCTCCGCCGGCACGCGCCCCTGCGGCCCGAAGAGGGCCGAAAAGCCGGCGAGAAAGGCGGCCGGGTCGCCCGCCGCCACTCGGTCGACGTCCTCGGACGCCGCGACGGTCTCGTCAACCGCCGGGTCGCCCCGTGCGACGCCGAAGCAGGGCGGCTCGATCACCATCAGCGATCGCACTGCGTGCGGCCGGTCGGCCGCGGCCAGCAGCGCGATCACGCCGCCGTAGGAGAAGCCGCCGAGGTGCGCCGAGTCCCCGAGCAGGTCCGCGGCCTCGCGCGCCTGCTCCATCAGGTCGATCTCCGTGAGCGGCGGGCCCGGCGGATAGCCGGAGCGGTCCGGCAGCACGAGCGTGAACTCCTCGGCGAGCGGCCGCTGCGCCGCCCAGGTGACGCTGTGCTGAACGCTGCCGTGGACGAGCACGACCCGCGGCCCCGATCCCAGCGTCCGTACCTGCACGCCGGGAACGCTACAAACTTCCGCATATTGCGCGCTGTAGAGCCGATTCCGGCGTCACAAGCTTTGGTATGCTCGCGGCGGATGGAGCCCGCCCCCCGCCCGTCCTTCCAGCCCGCCGGAGCGGGCGCACTGCTGGCCGGTGCGACCGCGGCCGGCATCGGCGTCGGCGCGCTCGTCGGCTGGGCGGCCGGCTCGTGGGGTCTCGGCGCGCTGGTCGGCGCGATTCTCGGCATCCCCGCGGGCGTCTTCGCCGTCTACCGCCGCTACCGGGGCTACTTCACGTGATGGCCGGCGCCTTCTCGACCCCGCGGCCGATGCCCTCGCGGACCGCTGCCGCTGATCGGCGGAGCGCTCGTGATCGCGCTCGCCCTGCCCATCTTCCTGCTCGCCGGCTGGGATCTCGCGGGCTGGGCGCTCGGCGCGGTCCTCTGGGGCGGCGCGCAGCTGGTCGGGATCGTGCTGGCGCGCCTGCCGATCGGCGCCGGTAAGCTCGCCGCCTCCAGCGTGGTGGGGATCGGGATGACCTTCCGCGCGGTCGCAGTGATGGTCGTCGTCATCGCGGTCGCCGCCTCGGACGCGAGCCTCGGGCTCGCGGCCGCCCTCGTCTACGCGCTCGCCTACACGCTCGAGCTCGCCCTCTCGCTCGCCGGCTACTTCGGCGCGGAGACCGCATGAAGCGCGCTGCTCGCCCTCGCGACCACGCTCTTCCTCGCGCTGCCACAGGTCGCCCTGGCGCAGGAGGAGCACACCGAGGACGAGTTCGATCCGTCGCACGAGTTCGAGCTCCACGCCTGGATCCCGATCGAGATCGGCCCGCTCGACCTCTCGATCAACAAGGCCGTCGCCTACCTCTTCCTCGGCACCGCCCTCACGATCGTGATCGGGATCGTCTTCATGCGCGTGCGCCTGGGCGTCCGGCCGGACACGCGCCAGACGATCGGCGAGCAGATCTACGAGGTGGCGCAGGTCAACATCGCCGAGCAGGGCCTGCCGCACAAGGCGATCGGCCGCTGGTTCCCCTACGTGGCGACGCTCTTCATCTTCATCTGGACGATCAACATGCTCGGCTTCATCCCGCTGCCGCTCTCCGACGAGACGGTCGAGATCGCGGGGGTCGACCTGCCGCAGCTCGGCATCTACGCCGCCACCTCGTCCATTGCCGTCACGCTCGCGCTCGCGCTGATGAGCTTCGTCTTCACCCACGTCGAGGGCGTCCGCCACAACGGCCCCGTGGGCTACTTCAAGATCGTGGATCCCGGACGTGCCCAAGGGCGATGTACCCGCTGATCGTGCCGCTCGAGATCCTCGGCCAGTTCATGCGCCTGATCTCGCTCTCCGTCCGGCTCTACGCGAACATGCTCGCGGGCCACATGCTGATCCTCACCTTCCTCGGGCTCATGTTCGTGCTCGAGGCGCTCTGGCTCGCCCCCATCGTCGTGCCGGCCGCGACCGCCTTCTACCTCTTCGAGGTCGTGATCGTGGTCTCGATCCAGGCGTTCATCTTTGCCGCCCTGTCAGCCATCTACATCGGCTCGGCCATCGAACCCGAGCACTAAGGAAGGGAGCCCCATGTTCACACCGCTGCTCGCTCAGGCCGACACCGCCGCCGACGCCGGCAAGGCGATCGCGCTCGCGCTCGGCATCGGCCTCGGCTCGCTCGGCGCCGGCGTCGGCATCGGCAACATCTTCGGCTCCATGATCCAGTCGGTCGCCCGCCAGCCCGAGCTGCGCGGCGAGCTGCAGGGGATCATGTGGCTCGGCTTCGCGCTCACCGAGGCCGTCGTGTTCTACGGCCTGATCGGCGGCCTGCTGGCCTTCGTCCTCGTCTGATGGCCGGACTCCCGCTCGCCGTCAACCCGCTCATCGACCCCAACCCGGGGCTGATGATCTGGACGCTCGTCTGCTTCGCGATCGCGTTCTTCGTTCTGCGCAAGTACGCGTTCGGGCCGATCCAGACCGTCATCGACGAGCGCCGCAAGCGGATCCGCGACTCCCTGGACGAGGCGGACAAGGCCCGCGAAGAGGCCCGCCGCCTGCTCGAGGAGCACCGGTCGCTGCTCGGGCGTGCACGCACCGACGCCGAGGAGATCCTCGCCGAGGCGCGCCGCGACGCGGACGCCCAGCGCGAGCGCAACCGCGAGGAGCTCGAGGTGGATCGCCAGCGCCGGGTCGACGAGACCCGCAAGCAGATCGAGGCGGAGACCCGGCGGGCGCTGGAGCAGATCCGCTCCGAGGTCGCCGACCTCACGCTCATCGCCACGAGCCGGGTGACCGGCAAGGTGCTGACGCAGGAGGATCACCGGCGCCTGATCGAGAGCGCCGTCTCCGACCTCGACTTCTCCCGCCTCGAGGGCTCCCAGAACTAGTGCAGGTCCCGGAGCGCATCTACGCGTCGGCGCTCTTCGACGCCGCCGGGCCCGAGGACCGTGAGACGGTGCGCGTCCAGCTCGCGGACTTTGTGCAGGCAGTGCGCGAGGTCCCGGAGCTCGCAGCGCTGATCCACACTCCGCAGCTCGACCGGCGGGCGAAGACCGATGCTCTCGAAGCGGTGCTCGGCGGCGCGCACGCGCTGCTCCGCAACTTCCTGCGGTTGCTGGTCGAGAAGGGCCGCATCGACGGGATCGAGGCGATGCAGCGGGAGTTCGAGGCGCTCTGCCGCCGGGCGGAGGGCGTGCTCGACGTCGAGCTGACGACGGCGTACGAGCTGTCGGACGACGAGCGGCGCGCGATCGTGGGACAGATCGAGCGCGCCTCGGGCCGGAAGGTCGACGCGACCGCGTCGGTCGACCCCGCCCTGATCGGCGGACTCGTGCTCCAGGCGGGGTCCCTCCGCGTGGACTCGAGCGTCCGCGGACGCCTCGAGCGGCTCGGCCGCGAGCTCAAGCAGACGGCACTCACAGACTGACGACGACGAGACAAGGAGAGCTTCAGTGAAGCTACGCCCAGACGAGATCGGAGCGATCCTCCGCCAGCGGATCGAGCAGTACGACGTCGAGACCGAGCTGGCAGAGGTGGGCTCGGTGCTCCAGGTCGGCGACGGGATCGCCCGCATCCACGGCCTCGAGAACGCCGTCGCCATGGAGATGCTCGACCTGGAGCACGGGGTCACAGGCCTTGCGTTCAACCTCGAGGAGGACAACGTCGGCGCCGCGCTCTTCGGCGACTGGGAGCAGGTCAAGGAGGGCGAGCCTGCCCGGCGCACGGGCCGCGTCGCCAGCGTGCCGGTCGGCGAGGCTCTCATCGGCCGAATCGTCGACCCGCTCGGCAACCCGCTCGACGGTCAGGGGCCGATCGAGACGGACGAGCGCCGCACCCTCGAGTTCAAGGCGCCGGGCGTCATCGATCGCCAGCCGGTGAAGGAGCCGGTGCAAACCGGGCTCAAGCCGATCGACTCGATGATCCCGATCGGGCGCGGCCAGCGCGAGCTCATTCTCGGCGACCGCGGCACAGGCAAGACCGCGATCGTCGTCGACACGATCCTCAACCAGCGCGACCAGGACCTGGTCTGCATCTACGTCGCGATCGGCCAGAAGGGGTCGACCGTCGCCCAGGTGCACGAGCGTCTCCGCGAGGCCGGCGCGATGGACTACACGATCATCGTCAGCGCGGCCGCTCACGAGGCCGCGCCGATCAAGTGGATGGCCCCGTTCGCGGGCTGCGCGATGGGCGAGTACTTCATGTTCAACGGCAAGCACGCCATCTGCTTCTACGACGACCTCTCCAAGCACGCGGACGCGTATCGGCAGCTGTCTCTGCTGCTCCGCCGTCCGCCGGGCCGCGAGGCCTTCCCCGGCGACGTCTTCTACCTGCATTCGCGCCTGCTCGAGCGCGCGTGCAAGCTGTCGGACGAGCTCGGCGGTGGCTCGCTGACGGGCATCCCGATCATCGAGACCCAGGCCGGTGACGAGTCCGCGTACATCCCGACGAACGTGATCTCGATCACCGACGGTCAGATCTTCCTCGAGTCCGAGCTCTTCTTCTCCGGCGTGCGCCCGGCGATCAACGTCGGCGTCTCGGTCTCGCGCGTGGGCGGCTCGGCCCGCATCAAGGCGATGAACAAGGTCGCCGGGCGCCTGCGCCTCGACCTCTCGCAGTACCGCGAGCTGGAGGCATTCGCGCAGTTCGGGTCGGAGCTCGACCAGGCGACGCAGGACACGCTCAACCGCGGCGAGAAGCTCGTGGCCACGCTCAACCAGCCGCAGTACGCGCCGTGGCCGGTGGAGGAGCAGGTGACGGCGATCTACGCAGGCGTCAACGGCTACCTCGACAAGATCCCGACCGCGGACGTCGAGCGCTTCCAGGACGAGCTGCGGGAGCATCTCCGGACCGAGGGGACGGTCTACGCAGCGATTCGCGACACTGGCGACCTGGTCGAGGACGTGGAGCAGAAGCTGCGCGCCGAGATCGAGCGCATCGCTGCCCGTTTCGCCCCCGCCGAGGAGGCCGCCGCGACCGCGGCCTGACGCATGGCGACCGTCCAGGAGCTCAGGCGGCGGGTCAAGTCCGTCGGCAACACGCGCAAGATCACGCGCGCGATGGAGCTGGTCGCCGGCGCCCGCCTGCGTCGCGCGCAGGCGCGCATCGAGGCGATGCGGCCGTTCGCCGACCGCATGCTCGAGCTCATGGTCGGAACGGCGAAGGCGAGTGCCTCGCTGAGCGGGCTGCCGCTGCTGGAGCGCCGCGACGTCGGCACCGTCGCGCTGCTGCCGCTCACAGGCGACCGGGGCCTCGCAGGTGCGTTCAACGCGCAGATCGTGCGGCGGACATTCGCGCTCGAGCGGCGGCTGAAGGCGGAGGGCAAGCAGGTGCGGTTCCTCGCCTCCGGGCGCAAGGGACGCTCGACGCTGACCTTCCGCGGCTACGAGCTCGTGCGCTCGTGGACGGGCTTCTCCGACCGGCCCGCCTACGCCGACGCAAGCGCCATCGCGAACACGCTGGCCGAGCTCTACACCGAAGGCGAGGTCGACCAGGTGATCGTCATCTACAACCACTTCGAGTCGGCGCTCGCCCAGCGCGTCGTCGAGCAGGAGGTGCTGCCGATCCCCGAGGAGGTGCTGGAGGACCGCGACGAGGAGTCGTCGGCCGCCTTCGGCGACTTCATCTACGAGCCGGAGCCGGAGCAGATCCTCGAGCGCCTGCTGCCGGCCTATCTGGAGACCGAGATCTTCCGGGCGCTGCTCGAGTCCGCAGCCTCGGAGCAGGGCGCGCGCATGACGGCGATGCGCAACGCCTCGAAGAACGCCGCCGAGCTGATCGACTCGCTGACGCTGGCGATGAACCGGGCCCGGCAGGCGGAGATCACGCAGGAGATCCTCGAGGTCGTCGCCGGCGCGGACGCGCTGCGGGGCTAGTCGCGACACCAACCCCCGCGCCGGGGGAACCTCCCCGGTTCCCCGGACCCCCTCCACAGGTCCGCTTCGCGGACGGGCGCTTCGCGCCGCCTAACAATCCGGCCCGGTACCGCGTCTACACTCGGCGCACGGTGCGCCGTCTGATTCCACTGCTCGCGATCGTTGCCCTCCTAGCCGCAGGGTGCGATTCCGGCTCCGACGAGAGCGACGACGAGACCTCGGGCACGACGACGGCCGCGGTGACGACGACCGACGGGTCGACTAGCGGAAAGACGTTTACGAAGGCCGACCTCCCCAAGCTGGCGCTCCCCGCGGCAAGTGCGCCGCAGGGGCTCAAGCTCTCGAAGGTGGACTCCGGCGCGAAGTCGCTCGAGGACATCGGCATCATCCTCGACACGCAGCTGCGCGAGATGCGCGCGCTCGGCTTCGTCGCCCTTCACGACGCGATCTTCGACTCGACCCGGCAGGAGACCAGCGACCTCAGGGTGGCGGAGCGCGTCTGGCTCTTCGAGAACGCACAGGGCGCGTCCAACTGGCTCGAGCGCACGCGCGAGAATTCGTTCGCTGCCGGCCTCGGCGCCATCCGGTCCGAGACGCTCGCCGAGGGCTCCTGGGCGGGTGGCGGGCAGCTCGGCACCTCCTCGGTGATCACGCACGCCTTCCGAGTCGGCAACGTGGTCGTCGTCGTCTCGTCACTGTCCGACCGGGGCAACGTGTCGCAGCAGGACGCGCTCGCGGCCGCGAAGGCAGCCGAGAAGCGCATCAACGGGTGAGCTCGCTGCGAGCCAACTTCGGCCCCCGCTGCACGTCTCAGAGCGTACGGCGCCGGGGCGCCGCCGACTGACCCCGACGACGAGGACAGGGACGATGGACGCCGACAGAGGCAGCATGCTGCTGGAGGAGGACCGCCTGGGGGCGGCCACGGATGTTGCCGGCCGGTTCCTCGCCAACATCGAGACGGTCGTCTACGGCAAGACCGAGGAGATCAAGCTCGTCCTCGCAGCGCTCGCCTGTGGTGGCCACGTCCTGCTCGAGGACGTCCCCGGGACCTCCAAGACGATCCTGGCGCGGGCGATCGCAGCGTCGATCGAAGGCGCCGTGCCGTCGCGCATCCAGTGCACGCCCGACCTGCAGCCGACCGACGTCACCGGGTTGTCGGTCTTCGACCAGCGCTCGCGGGACTTCGAATTCCGGCCGGGGCCGATCTTCGCCAGCGTCGTCCTCGTCGACGAGATCAACCGAGCGATGCCGAAGACCCAGTCGGCGCTGCTCGAGGCGATGGCGGAGCAGCAGGTGACCGTCGACGGCGTCACGCGGCCGCTGCCCGATCCCTTCCTGCTGATCGCGACCGAGAACCCGATCGAGTACGAGGGCACCTTCCCCCTGCCGGAGGCGCAGCTCGACCGTTTCTTCCTCAAGACCTGGCTCGGCTATCCGGGCCTCGACGACGAGCTGCGCATCCTCGACGAGCAGCGCTTCGAGCACCCGATCGAGCGGCTCGGGCCCGTCGTCTCGATCGAGGAGGTCCATGCGCTCCGGCTTGCCGCGCAGCACGTCTACATCGACGACCTCCTGCGCCGCTGGCTCGTCGAGCTCGTTCGGGCGACTCGTGCCATGGACGACATCGTCATGGGCGGCTCGGTGCGCGGCACGCTGGCGCTCGAGCGTGCGGCCCGCGCCTGGGCGCTGCTCGACGGCCGCAGCCACGTCCTCCCGCAGGACGTCGAGCGGCTCTTCGTGCCGGTCGTCGTCCACCGCATCGTCTTCAAGCCCACCTTCGTCGCCCGTGCCCGCGCTGTCGGCTGGCCGCAGGCGATCGAGGAGTTCAAGCAGCGCTGCCTCGAGCACGCGCCGAGCCCGGGGTCGGCTTCCGACCCGCTCTTCGGCGGGGAGGTCCCGCCGGCGCCGGCGCCCGAGCGGCTGTAGCGAGCTGGCCGTGATGCGCGGCCGAGCGCTCACCAAGGGTCTGTCCCCGCAGGGGACTGACCCCAGCCGTTCGCTTTTCCCGCAGTGGACCGACCCGAGCCGTTCGACAACGTCCTGCGGCCGACCGCGGGGAGCCGCTCGGTGAGCTTTCCGCTCGTCCCGCGCGGCAGGCTGATCGGTCTCTCCTTCGGGACGATGCGCAGCCTGCGTCGCGGCAGCGGCTCCGACGTCGCCGGGTCGCGGCCGTACGTCGCGGGCGACGACGTCCACGGCATCGACTGGGCCTCGTCCGCCCGGCTCTCCTCGGCGAGGGGCAGCGACGAGTTCGTGATGCGCGAGCACTATGCAGACGAGGCACCGCGCGTGGTCATCGTCTGCGACCGGCGGCCGGAGATGTCGTTCTTCTCGCCGCCGCTGCCCTGGCTCGACAAGGCGGGCGCGATGCGCGAGGCAGCGCTGCTCGTGCTCGAGAGCGCTGCGAAGGTCGGCGGGTTCGTCGGCTACGTCGACCACGGCGACGGCGAGCCGTTCTGGCTGGCGCCGCGAACGGTGCGGCGCCTGCGCGAGGATCTCGAGGAGCGGCTCGCCGGCGGCCCGTTCGACGCGCCGGCGACAACGCTCGACCTCGCGCTGGAGCACCTGATGGAGCACCGGCGCGCGGTGGCTCCGGGCTCGTTCGTCTTCCTGCTCTCCGACTTCGTGCCGCCGCCCTCCGAGCAGCTCATCGTGGCCGCGCTCGAGCACCGCTGGGATCTCGTTCCGGTCGTGATCCAGGATCCGACCTGGGAGCAGAGCTTTCCGCCTGTCGCCGGCATCGAGCTGCCATTCCGCAACCCGCGGACGGGCCGCGGCGCGCCCGAGCGGCTCAGCGCCGCCGAGGTCGCCGAGCAGCGGACGAGACACGAGGCGCGGCTCGAGGAGCTCGTCGTCTCGCTTCGCTCGCTCGACGCCGACCCGGTGGTCGTCGGCACGGCCGAGGAGGCGGGCATCCTCGGCTCGTTCCTCGACTGGGCCGACGCGCGACTGACGCGGAGAGCCGCGTGAGGCGCCGCATCCTCACGTTCGCCGGGCTGGCCGCGCTGGCGCTGGTGGCCGTCGCGGTCGTCGGGGTCGTGCTGGTCGCGCCGCGTGACCGCGACACGGGAGCCGTCTCGCCCGTGCCGCCCGATCCGGCGGCGCCGATCGAGACGCGCGTGCTGCTCTCGCCGGAGAAGGTCTACTTCGGCGACACGGTGACCGCGCGGGTCGACGTGACGCTCGACCGCGCCCGTGTCCGGCCGGGCTCCGTCGAGGTCGTTACGAACTTCGATCCGTGGGAGCCCCTCGGAAAGCCGCTTGAGACGCGGACGGACGGGGAGTCGACGACCCACCTGCGAACGACCTGGCGGCTGCGCTGCGTCCAGAGCGTGTGCCTCCCGCCGGCGACCGGCTTTACCGTGCCCTTTCAACCCGTCACCGTGACGTACGGGTCGATCGGCGACACCCCGGCCGATCCGATCGTCATCGCGTGGCCGAGGCTCAAGGTCTCGAGCCGGCTGGACGACGAGTCGACGCCGCCCGCGCCCGGCAGCGGCAGCAGCCCGTTCGACATGCCGTGGCGCGCAGACCTCGTGGGGATGCCGGCCGCCTCCTTCCGAGTCGACCCGGACACGGTCCAGGTGCCGCTCTTCGCGGCCGCCGGGGTGCTGGCGCTCGTCGGGCTCGGGCTCGCCTGGGTCGCCCGCCCACGCAGGCGCCCGCAGGCGGTCGAGGTCGAGGAGCCGCCGCCGCCCCCGCCGCCGCTGTCGCCGCTCGAGCACGCCCTGAAGCTGCTTGTGGACGGCGCCGCCGTCAACGGCGCCGCCGATCGCCGTCGCGCGCTCGAGTTGCTCGCAGCTGCCCTGGCCGGACGGGGGGACGACGAGCTCGCGCGCCGCGCGCGGGAGCTTGCATGGTCGCGCCACGCGCCGGAGGTGGAGCGGACGACCCCGCTCGCCGAGGAACTGCGGCCGCGCCTCGGCCTCGAGGAGGACGAGGCGGAGTTGGACGCGTTGCCCGAGCCCGAGCCACCGCCGAACGGAGATCGCAGCCATGCGTAGGCGCATGTCCGTGCACGCCTCAGGCGCCAATCCGCGCGGCTGGCGGTCCGTCCGGACCCGCGTCGTGCGTCTGGCGCTGGTCGCGGCCGTCCTCGCCTCGCTCGCCGGCGCCGTCCTGTCGGCCCGCACGTTGCACGTGCAGCCCGCCGGGCTCCTGCCGACGGGGACGACGGGGGTCGTGATCGCCGACCTGTCTCTGAGCATCGGCGACGACAACCTCCGGGACGGGCGCCGCGCGCTGGAGAAGGTGATGGCCGCCAACGAGCCGATCGGATTCGTGGTCTTCTCGGACGTCCCGTACGAGCTGCTGCCGCCGGGGACTCCGGCTCGGGAGCTGCGGCCGATCATGGAGCTGCTCGCGCCCGCGCGTGGCTCGAGGCCGAACCCCTGGCAGCAGGGCTACCGCGCCGGCACGCGCATCTCGCAGTCGCTCGAGCTCGCCGCCTCCATGCTCGAGCGCGACGGCATCTCGCCGGGCTCGATCCTGCTCCTCAGCGACCTGGACACGGCGCCTGACGACTTCGACAAGCTCGCCCGCGTCCTGCAGCAGCTCAAGCGGGAGTACACGATCCGCGTCGTCCCGCTCTCGCCGACCAGCGACGGGATGCGCCTCTTCGGCGGCTCGCTGGGCTCCGAGGCGATCATCGAGACGGACGAGCTCTCGAGCGCCGCGCCCGACCCGACCACCGGCGTCCGCGGCTCTACGCCTGTCTGGCTGCTGCTCTTCGGCGGACTCTGCTTCGCCGCCCTGGCGCTCCACGAGGGGTTCGGAACGCGACTCGGCTTGCCCCGCGCCCTCCGGGAGAGCTCGGCATGAGGCGAACCGTCCTGGTGCTGTGTGCGGTGATCGCGCTGGCGCTTGCAGCAGGGCTCGCCGCGGTTGGGCACGACGTCCGGAGCTGGCCGGGGACACTCGATTCCTCGGACACCCGCTACCGCTCCAGTCCGAACGACACGGATCTCTGGCGTCCCCGCGAGCTGGCGCCGTGGCGGGTCTCCCGCGCGGTGCTCGGTCTCGACGACGACCTCGCGTACCGCCGTGCCGTCCAGGGCCTTCGGCTCGGGCGCCTCGAGGGGCCGGGCGTCACCGACCCGAACCTGTCGGTGCTCCGGAGCGACGCGCAGACGAGGTTGGTACAGATCGCGACGGCGGACGGCGAGCCCAGCCGGCGCTCGGACGCGGCCAATCTCGCCGGCGTGCTCGCGCTCGTCAGCCTCGTCGCCGAGGAACAGGACCGGGCAATCCTGCTCGGCTCGGCCATCCGGAGCTTCCGGCGGGCGATCGCGCTCGACCCCGCGAACGAGGATGCGAAGTACAACCTCGAGCTCTCGCTCCAGCGTGGCCGCGAGCTGCAGCTCTCCGAGGCTGCCGGAGGCAAGGATCCGGCTCCGGGCGGACGCGGATCGCGCGGCGCCGGTACCGGCGACCCCGGCAGCGGCTACTAGCCCGATGCCGGAAACAGCTCTCCAGGCGTCGATCGGCTTCGCCAGCCCGTGGGGCGCGCTGCTGGTGCTCGCCGTCACCGTTCCTCTCGCTGCTCTGTACGGCATGGGCAGTCGCGCTGCCCGGATTCGCGGCGCAATCGGTCTGCCCGAGCCGACCGGGCGGCTCCGGCACCTGCCGCTCGTCCTGCTCCTGCTCGGCGGCGGGCTCGTCGGGCTCGCCGCCGCCCAGCCGGTCGTCCAGCGGGACACGACCCGGTTCGCCCGCACCGACGCCGAGGCCTGGGTCGTCATCGACACGACCCGCTCGATGCTCGCGCAGCGCAACCCGGACTCGGCCATGCGCCTCGACCGGGCGAAGGACGTCGCCGAGGCGGTGCGGCAGACGATGCCCGACGTACCCGTCGGCATCGCCTCCCTGACCGACCGGGTGCTGCCCCACCTCTTCCCGACGGTCGACGCCGACGTCTTCCGCGTCACGCTCGACAAGGCGATCGGCGTCGAGAACCCGCCGCCGCAGTCCGGATTCCTCGCCCAGGTCACGAGGCTCGACGCGATCGGGAAGATGAACGAGCTCAACTTCTTCTCGCCCACCGCGCAACGGCGCGTGATCGTCGTCGTCACCGACGGCGAGAGCCTTCCCTACGCCGCCGACCAGGTCGCGGGCAAGCTGCGCGGCCCGCCGGAGGTGCTGCCGGTCTTCGTGCACGTCTGGAACGCGGCCGATCGCGTGTTCAGCCGCGGCGTTCCCGAGCCGCAGTACCGGCCCGACGGGCTGGCGCGGCCGACGATGGAGACGCTCGCCTCCGTCACCGGACAGCAAGCTCTTCGCAGACGGCGAGGCCGGCGAGGCCGCCGCGGAGGCGCGGGCACTGATCGGCGACGGGCCCGACGCTCGAGCAGGGCGAGCGACGCGTTCGCACTGCGCTGTCGCCGTACCTGGCCGCTGCGGCGTTCCTGCCCTTTGGACTGCTGCTCTACAGACGTGACCGCTGACTAGGAGGCCCAGCCGATGCTTCGACTCATCCTCATCCCGCTTGCCGCTCTCGCCGCCCTCGCTGCTGCCGGCGGCGGCGGCACGGCCACGATCGACGTGCAGGCGCGTGTCTGCGAACGCCAGGGGAGCTTCTTCAACGTCCAGATCCTCGGCGACCGCGACTCCGAGTACCAGTTCAACTTCAATGCCGGTCGCTTCGGCATCCCGGATCGCAAGACGGTTGTGGCCGTCTGGAGCCTCGGGGGCCCGACCTCGACCAACGGGATCGCGATGTACGGCTGGGTCACCAGCGGGCAGTCGCGCCTCGGCAGCTTCTGCAACACGACGGCACCGAAAGGCACCGATCCGAAGCCGACGCGCCTGCGGGCGCGTGCCGCCGTCCGCGACGGCTGGGCGTCGGGTCCGCGGTTCGCGTGCCTGCAGACCGGGCGCGTCGTCGTGCAGGCGCGCGACATCCCGGGCGGGAAGCGGCTGGTCGTTCGAATGCAGCCGAGTGGCGTGCTGATTGCCGTCGCCGAGGTCGGCCGCAAGGGCGGCTGGCTGCGGGCCTCGAAGGCCTGCGACCAGCGCTGAGGAGACGCCCACCGCGTTTCGCGTGCGGCCTCGCGGCACCGCGCAGCCCGGCTTGAAAGAGAAAGTGGCTGACAGCCACAAGCTCACTTGGCTTCGGAGCGCCGATACTGATGAGTTAGTGGCTGTCAGCCACTAACTCATCCGCGGTAGCTCGCTGCGCGGCAGGTCGTGGCGCTAGACGTTCCGCCGGTACAGGAGGAACGCGAGCGGCACCAGTGCGGCGAGCGTCACCCAGGGCATGAGCGCCAGACGTTCGCCCTCGAGCTTGCGCAGGCGGGTCGGGCCCTCGCCGGCCGCCTGCCTGATTGCGGCCTCTGCGGCGTCCAGATCCGACTCGGCGAACAGTTGGCCGTCGACCAGGTCGGCGACGCCGGCGAGGGAGCTCGGAGCGGAGCGCTCGGACTCGTAGCCGGCCTCGGCGACACCGGTCTCGTAGATCCGCTCCTCTGGCGCCCAGACGTGGACGAAGATCGTCTGGATCGGCGGCTGCTGCCCTTCGAAGGCCCGGACGAGCTCGCCCGCGAGCGGCCGGCTCTCGCCGTCAGTCAGCACCACGAGCAGCCGCTTCCTCGCCTCCGGCTTGAAGTACTTGCCGGTGACGATGTCGGCGAGGGCGTCGTAGCTCGTCGCCTTGAGGTTGGAGTACGAGAGCGTCGGGCCGGGGCGCTCGATATCGACCGACTTGTTCATCGTCTGGGCGAAGACGCGCGCGTCGGTCGTCGGGAGGGCGTGCGGCAGGAGGCGGTCGGTCAGCGAGGCGATGCCGACCGGCACCTCCGGGATCGCGTCCCGTAGGCGGATCGCGGCGTCCGCGGCCCGCAGGAACCTGGTCTGGGCCTCGGGGTCGGCAGCAGCAAGCATGGACCGGGAGATGTCGATCACGTAGAACGCCTCGGCGTCGGTGCGCTCACTCCGCGACCGCGTCTGGTCGACGACCGGCTGCGCGGCGGCGAGCGCGAGCAGCGCCGGCACGGCGGCGAGCGCGGCAACGAGCGGCAGCCGCGAGCGGAGCGACGGCTCCTCGAGGTCGAGCACCGCCCGGACGCGTCGGGCGCGCCGCTCCCGGAGCGCGTAGACGGCGAGCGGCAGCAGCGCCGTGAGGGCGAAGAGCAGGGCGTGCGGCGTCAGCAGCCGGAGCTCGGCGAGCGGTAGGAGCGTTCCGGCGGCCAGGCCATTGGTTGCGCCACCGAGCAAGGTCTAGTAGCCGCTGCCCGCGCGACCGGTCCCGGACCGGCGGCCCCGCGCCGCGCCACGGTCTGGGTTCTGGCCGGCCAGCTGGCCCGGCTCGGCGGCCCGGAGGGCGAGCTCGAGGTTGTACTTCGCGTCGGCGTGGCTCGGATCCAGCGCGAGGGCGGTCTGGAACGAGCTGATCGACTCCTTCAGGTTCGCGTCGCGCTCCCGCGCGTCGGACGAGAACCGGCCCATCGTCAGCGCACCGTGCATGTTGAGCAGCTGCGCCCTGCGCTTCGCGTCCGGCTGCTTGCGCCGCTCGGTCGACAGCTCGCGCACGGCCGCGCCGCGCAGCGCCTCCTGCTCGGGCGTCGTGATCTGCACCCGACGCGGGTCGGTCAGCGCGTACAGCGCGATGACGCGGCGGTAGGCGAGGTCGTCCTCGAGCCCGAGCAGGTCGCCGGTGACGTCGCCGGGCAGGAAGGAGACGTCGTCCCAGCCGTTGCGCAGGCGCAGCGGCGCGCCCGCGAAGGCGGTGTCGTCGGCGGTCACCTGCTGCGGCGCACGCAGGACGTCCACCGCGAGCACCGCGAGCGCGACGGACAGGACGACGCAGAGACCGGCCACGATCCAGAGCAGCGAGCCGCCGGCGCCTCATCGGCGAACCTCCAGCCGCGCGAGCAGCCGCTCGTTGGCGGCCAGCAGCAGGACGAGCAGGAACGCGACGCCGACGAACGCCCACGGCGCCGCGGCGCTCAGGCTGCGCTCCTCGGGGGCGCGCACCGCGCCCGCGGTGCCGGGGTCGCGAAGCAGCGTGCCCGGGGCCGGTGAGCTGCTCGATCAGCCGCCGCTTCTCGTCGCTCGGAGCGAGCGGGACGATCCTGATCGACATGCCCGCGTCGAACATGCGACCGATCTCGAGCGAGAGCCGCTCGACCTCGTCCGGGAGGATCTCGAGGTCGCTGATCAGCACGATCGACCCGCGGCTGACGCCGTCGCGCTCCAGAGCCTCGCGCGCCACCTGCAGCCCTGCCGAGATCCTCGTCCCGGCCCGGAACTCGGCCCAGGGGTTTGCCGGCAGCTCGGTGCCGGCGTTCGGGTCCGCCTTGAGGTAGCGCAGGAGCGGCACCAGCTCGCGCGCCGGCGTCCCGGGCGGAAGCAGCTCGTAGCCCGCGTCCGAGAAGGCGACGAGCCCCGCCTGCTCGCCCTCGCGGGACATGCGCTCGATCGTCTGGCCCATCGCGGCCTCGTAGACGCTGGCGGAGAGGTCCAGGACGACCATGCCGGTCGTTCCCGAGGGGATGAACGGCGCGTGACGCTCGTCCGCGCCGCGCGCCACGACGAAGGCGAGCGCGAGCGAGCCCACCAGCGCAAGCGCGAGCGCCGCGCGGAAGAGCAGCGTGCGCGAGGCGGCACGCCTGAGCGACGACGGCTCGCTCGTGGGGATCGCGGGCCGGTCAGGCCACATCGGCCGTCTCCTCGGTCGCGTCGGACACGACGTTGCTCCTCACGGTCTCGACGAAGGCGTCGGTCGTCTCGGGCGTCGGCGGCGGCGACTGCCACGCGAGGCGGCGCGCCTGCTTCGCGAGGTCGCGGCTGGCGGCGGCGTCCAGCTCGTGGGCGAGGAGCTCGAGCGCCTCGCGCCGCACCCGGCCGTCCGGGTTCGCCCGCTCCTGCTGGACCAGGCGCAGCGCCCGCTCGAGGGGAGTCAGCTCGGGGCCCTCCTCGACGACCGGCTCCGGGCGGCGCCGGCGCCACCACGCGATCGTCATCCAGGCTGGGAGGACGAGCAGCAGCGCAGCACCGGCAAAGAGCCCGGCCGCCAGCACGCCGGGCGACACGCGGTACGACGGCTCGGGCAGCGGCCGAAGCGTCGTCCGGAACGGGGTGTTGAAGGCGAACGTCAGGCTCGGATCGGTCGGGCTGATCCGTGTGAGCACGTCCAGCCGCGGCCACCACACGCGCTTGAGGTGCCGCGGGTTCTCGGCGCCCGGCGCGTCGTAGTACACGTGTGCGGGCCGGAAGCGGAAGACGCGCTCGCCGCGCCGCGACGGCGGCGCCGACCCGGGAGCGACGTCACCTGGGCCCCCTGGCGAGACCTCGCCCGCGAGGCACGGGCGTTCGAGGCAGCGGAGCCTCAGCGTGTACGTCAGGCGCGAGTAGCGGTCGGAGTCCTCGCGCTCGACGCGCGTCTGGCCGACCTGCTTGTACGGCTCGAAGCTCGCCGCCACGCGCACGCGGTCGGGATCGAGGCGCTCGCGGTCCACGACCACTTCGAGCCGGGCGTCGAACGAGTCCCCGAAGAACACCGTGTTCGGCGCCAGCGCGCGGCTGGCCGAGAGGAAGCGGCCCTGCGGGACTGCGACGGCCTCGTCGTCGTCTCCGCCTGCACAGCCGGTGGCGACAAGCGCGGCGGCGACGGCGACGGAGAGCAGAGGGAAGAGGATCCTGGCTCTCATGCGCGACCCCGGGTGAAGAGCCGCTGGTCAGCCCAGGCCAGAAAGGCCGACGACACGTCGCGCCGTTCGTGCGAGGCGACGAGGACCGGGTCCATGTCGAGGGCACGGAGCTCTCGCAGGAGCTCCTGCCTGCGGCTTTCGTTCGCCTCGCGCCGTTCGCCCGCCTCGCGCTCGGTGAGCGTCACGAGCGCCGGTTTGCGGGTCGCCGGGTTCACGTAGCGGACGGTGACCCCGCCGACATCGGGGAAGCTCGCCTCCCAGACCGGGTCCTGGATGACGACGGGGACGACCTCCCACTGCCGCTCGAGCGCGCGCAGCCATTCGTCTCGCCGCGGCTGAACCAGGAAGTCGGAGACGCAGAAGACGAAGGTGCCCGCGGGCAGGTCGCGCCGCTGCTGCGCCAGATGAGCGAGGCCGCGCGCGAGCGTGTCGTCCGGCGCGCCCCACGGGCGCTCGAGGTCGAGGCCGCCCGCCAGATGCTCGCTGCGCGGCGGGCGCCAGAAGAGGTCGCCCTCGGCCTCGTCGAGATAGCCGAGCAGCCCACGCGCGGCGACGGCGCTCTCGCCGATGAGCGACGTCGCGTGACGGAGAGCCTCGCCCTTGTGCAGCCACGGCCACTCGGACGTGAACACGGACATGGACGGCCGCCGGTCGGCGAGCACGACGACCCGCGGGGCTTCGTCCGCGAAGTGCTCGCGGACGATGAACTCGTCGGTTCCCCGGGCCATCGAGAGGCGCGCCGACGCGGCCCAGTCGATGCGGTCGATGTCGTCGCCCGGCAGGTACGGCCTGGTGCCGGCCACGTCCGAGCCGAGGCCTCGGCGGGCGCTGTGCAGCCCGCCGAACGGGAGTCCGAGCACCCGCCGCCGCGGGATCAGCGGGAACGTCGCGGTCATGCAGCTCCGGCAGCCGCAGCCGGCTCGAGCTCGAGCTCCTCCCCGGGCCTCGGCGCGATCTGGAGGCAGTGCTCGCGGAACTGCTCGGCCGCCGCGACCCAGCCGATCTCGCGCGCGTTGGCCACGAACGACGGCGTGAAGACGATGCGGTGCATGACGACGGGGAGGAAGAGCTCCTCGACGTCTGCCGGCGTCACGAACTCGCGCCCGTCCAGCAGCGCCCACGCCCGCGCGGCGCGCTCGAGGGCCAGGCTGCCGCGCACGGAGGCGCCGATGCCGACGCCGTCCACCTCGCGGGTGGCGCGGACGAGCCGGATCGTCCAGCGGCGCACGACCGGGTCGACGTAGACGTCGTGGACCGCGCCCCGCAGCGCGTTCACCTGCTCGAGCGAGACGATCGGCCGGAGACCTGCCAGCGGGTGCGCGCGCAGCTGCGCCTCGACGATTGCGAGCTCCTCGTCCTCGTCCGGATAGCCGAGCGCGGTCCGCAGGAAGAAGCGGTCGAGCTGCGCCTCGGGCAGCGGGAACGTCCCCTCCTGCTCGATCGGGTTCTCGGTCGCGAGCACGAGGAACGGATCGGGCAGGGCGCGCGTGACGCCGTCGGTCGTGACCTGCTGCTCGGCCATCGCCTCGAGCAGCGCCGACTGGGTCTTCGGCATGGCGCGGTTGATCTCGTCCACGAGCAGCACGTTCGCGAACACCGGGCCGGGCCGGAACTCGAAGTCGCGCTCGCGCTGGTTGAAGACGGAGAGGCCGGTGACGTCGCTGGGCTGCAGGTCCGGCGTGCACTGCACGCGTGCGAACGACGCGCCTTCGACGCTGCCGGCGATCGCCCTCGCCAGCACGGTCTTGGCCGTCCCGGGCACGTCCTCGAGCAGCACGTGGCCGCCGCAGATGAGCGCGGCGAGCACGAGGCGGATCTGCTCGTCCTTGCCCCGCACGACCGTGCCCACGTTCTCGGCGAAGCGTCCCGCCGCCTGCATCGAATCGTTCACGTCACGTACCTCCTCGCACGTTCTTGCGCTCTCGCTGGTGTCGTCTACGATCCCGCGTCTCCGAATGAGACTCGTCGTTCTCGCGTTGGTTTGTACGTGCTCGCTCGCGGTCTGCGCGGCAGCCGGGTCTGCCCGTGCGGGCAAGACCGCCGGGACGCTGTCCACGCTCGACCGAACGTTCAGCTGCAAGCCCGACTCGCTCGCGCCGGGCGTGCGCGAGCTCGACGCGCTGGCGATTCCCGCCGGCGCCTCGTGGACCGGGGCACGGCAGGAGCGGCCCTCGCCCGGCTACCTGAGCCTGAACACCGGCGGCTGGAAGCCCGGTGCCGAGCTCGTGGCCGTGCGCGCGAAGGTCTGGCAGCGCTTCGGCGCGGCCACGCCGCCCGGCGTCTTCACGCTCTCCGCGTCCTGTCGGGCCGCGGGCGGCAGCGTGCCGCTCGAGCCGAAGGGGCTCGACGGGCCGACGCGCTGGGCGGAGAGCGTCAGCTGCCTGCTGCCCGGTCGCGTGGTCGTGCGCGTCCGGGCGACACTGCAGTCGGCCGCCCCCTGGCAGCGCGCGAGCCAGACCCAGTTCGGCGCCAGCCGCAACGTCGTTGCGGCCACCCTCGCGGTCCGCAAGGAGAAGGCGCGTTCGCCGTTCGTCGTGCTGAAGCTCGATGCCAAGGGCCGGACGACCATGTGGTCGTCGCCCGATTGCAACTGAGCGCCGCCGCCTCCGCTGAGACCAGCCTGGACTAGCATCCGCTCCCTCGTGCGCTCGCTCGTCGTCACGGTCGCAGTCGCCGCAACCGCGCTGGTGAGCGCCGGCGCGGGCGGCACCGTCCCCGGCGCGGTCGATCCCGTCTTCGCGCCGTCGCGCGTGGTCGACCGGACGTTCGCCTGCACGCTCTACCGGCTCCCCGGCGGAGTGGGCGACCTGGACGTGGCGATCAGCACCGCCTACCACGACCGCAACTCCGGCTGGCGTGCCCCGGCCCAGATCGAGCTCGCCTCCGGCGTCGACACGCTCGACAACAAACTGGTCTACGTTCGCTCGCACGCCGGCACGTCCTACGGTGGCAGGACCTTCCCTCCGGGGCCGTACGCGAACACCACCCGCTGCGTTCCGGCCAAGCGCATCCCGCTTTCGCAGCGCGGGCTCCCCGGGCCGCCCGTTCGCTGGTCCACGGGGACGCAATGCCGTGTGCGGGGGCGCGTGGTCATTCGCCTGCGAGCCGTCCTGCGCTCCCCGGCGAACTGGGGCATGGTGCAGCGCCCGTACGCGGGCGCGCGCATGGACGTGCTCGAGTCGGCCGTCGCCGTGCGCAGCGAGCGTGGCCGCAAACCGGTGGTCTACGGCGCGCTCACGCGCTCCGGGGGCGTGCAGTTCTTCGCCTCTCCTGCCTGCGAGTAGCTCCCGCCTCATTCGGGAACGCAGTCGCGGGCCGTCATCAGCACCGCCTTGCCCGACGAGCTCACCGTCGCGTAGGCGATGCGTCGGCCTGCCGGCGTGCGAACGGCGAGTGCCGCACGCTCGACGACCGCCTTCGTGCGGAGAAACCCGCCGGCGCCGAAGAACGTCGGCGGGCGCGTGAACGTGGCTCGGACGCGAATCAGCACCCGCCGCGGCACGAAGCAGTCGTAGCGCTGGCTGAACGGCCCGGCGCGGCCGCCGGTCAGGCCTCGTGCCGAGAGCGGCACGCGAGTCGTCGTTCGCCGGCACTTGCGTTGGCTGAACGCGAGCGTCCCCTCGTGGTCCGGCGGGATGGGGACGTCCCACTCCTCCAGGTTCGTCCTGTGGACGTACGGGCCGGCACCCGACCACGCCAGTGCTGTCTCGAGCGGCGCGTCGACTCGGCCGCTGCGGCCGCTCGCAACCGCGGCGAACGCGAGGCTCTTCCAGGTCGTCCGCGTCTGCCGGATCCCGTCCTGCGCTCGGACCTCGAGCTCGTAGAGGCCGCCGCCGACCGGCAACGTGTCACACAGCAGCGTGCGGTCGAACAGCGATGCCGCCAACGCGGCAGGGGGCGACGGAGCTGAGGGAGCCGAGACGGCCCCGCCCGTCAGAGCCGCGACCGCCGCGACTGTTACCACGGTCGCCGCCGGGGTTCTCAACCGTTGTCGTCCTCGACGCACGAGGCCGCCGTGAAGAGCCGCGCCTTGCCGCCGGAGAAGGTCGCGAGCGCGACCCGCCGTCCGGACAGCGTGAGCACGACCACTGCGGCTTCTTTCACGTCGCCGCGCGCCTGCTGCATGACGTAGCCGAAGCTGCGGTCGGGCGCGAACTTGCTCGGCAACCGGAAGGTTGCGCGCACGCGGATGAGGACGCGTGCAGGCGTTTCGCACTCGTACTCGCTCTCGGTGTCGACTGGCCCGCCGGAGAGTCCGACCGAGGAGAGCGCAGGCCGTGCCCGGGCTGCCGTGCACCGCTTGGGGTTGAACTGCACGGTGGTCGTCCAGGCGGACGCCAGCGTCCAGTCGGGGACGAAGTGAGTGGTGACGGAGAAGCTCGCAGCCACCTCCGGCGGCTGTAGACGAGCGGACGTCGCGTGCACTTCGACCATGTGCAGGCCGCCCCGCATCTCGACGGCGCAGCTTAGGGTGCGGTCGATTACCGTTTCGGAGCCCGGTGCCGGCGGCCGGCCGACGACGAACGCATCGGTGCTCGTGGCCGCGTGGCAGGGTCGTGCCGCGACCACGGGGACGTGGATCCGGTAGGTGACGTTGCGTCCCGTCGTCGCCACCGTGGTGGTGAACCGCCCCGAGCTTCCGCGGAGGGTGGCGACACTCGCCCGCTTCCAGCTGCCGCCGGACAGGCGCTGGAGCTCGATCCGCTTGCCGCGCATGCTCTGGGTCGTGGTGTTGATCGTCACCCGGTAGCTCGACGGAGAGAGGGCGGTCAGCGAGACGGGGACCGGGGCTCGGTAGACGACGGGCTCGCTCAAGCGGCCCTCCCAGCGAGCCCAGTAGGCGGCGCTTCCGCCGATCCAGGCGGATCCTGCGGGCTCCGCGTCCCAGCTGCCGCCGGTGCGGGTCGTAGCTCCGGCGACGGCGGTCGTGTTGGGCGACCCGCACGGTCGCTGCAGGACAGCGACGTACTCGTTCGCGCGGCCGTTCGCGACCGTTCCCGAGAACCGGAATCTGGTGATGCGGTTCCCCGCGTCGTAGGTTCGTGTCAGCCGAAGCGTCACATCGTCGGCGCGCGGTGCGGCCTTCGACGCCGACCCTGCCGCGACAACGACGACTGCGGCGGCCAGGACTCCCACGCTGAGCCGGACGATCGTCACCAGACGACCTCCCTCACGGGTTCCCAGGATCGCGAAGGCTTCGAGAGGATGCTCAACCGTTGTCGTCCTCGTTGCAGCTCGCGGCCGCGAAGAGGCGTGCCTTGCCACCGCCGAGGCTCGCGAACGCGAGCTTGCGCCCGGTTGGGGTCAACACGACCAGCGCTGCCTCCTTGACGGTGGCGGTCGCCACCTGCATCGGGTAGCCGAACGGGCGCACCAGGTCGAACTTCGTGGGCACGTGGAAGCTGGCCCGGAGCCGCACCAGCACCCGGGGCGGCGCCTCGCACTCGTACTGCTCGCCGGAGCTCGTCACCGCGCCGCCCCGCAGCCCTGTGCTCGTGAGCGCCGGACGAGCCGTTGCAGCGGTGCAGCGCTGCGGGTTGAACTGGATCGCGCCGGCGGAGCCCGCCGCGAGCGTGCCGTCGGGGACGAAGTAGGTGAGCAGGCCGAAGGTCTCCTCCTGGAAGGGCTGGCTGGCCATGGCTGCCGATGCCGTGAGCTCGATCTTGTGGAGCCCGCCCCGCTGCTCGGTCGCGCACGAGAAGGTGCGGTCGATCACGGTCGACGAGCCCGGCGCGGGCGGCTGGCCGACGACGAAGACCTCCGAGGTGGTCGCCGTGTAGCACGGGCGGGCCGCGCGAGCCGGGATGTGCACGCGATAGCGCGCCCCGGTCCCGGGAGCGCTGACGGTTGCGGTGAAGCGTTGGCTGCGGCCTCGAAGCGTCGCTCCGGCTGCCCGTCGCCAGCTGCCGCCAACCTCGCGGTGGAGCTCGATCGCCTTGCCGTTCATCGTCTGCGCGGAGGTCGTCACGGTCACGCGGTAGCGCGAGCCGCCCATCGCGCTCAGCGCGATCGGCACCTTCCCGCGGCGCGTCACCGGCTTGCTCAGGTGCGTCCGCCAGCGGGCCCAGTACGTGGCGCTCTGGCTGATCTCGACGATGCCCGTCGGCTCGGCGCGCCAGACTCCGCCCGCGGCAGTGGTCGTGCCGGCGATCGCTGTCCGCTGCTTCGAGCCGCACGGCTGCTGGAGCACGGCGACGTACTGGTTCGCCTGCCGGTTCCTGAGCACGCCGGAGAACTGCAGCACCGTGACGCGTGTGTTCATCCCTTGCGCCCAGCGGACTTGCAGGGTGACCTCGTTTGCCTGCGGAGCCGCCGTGGATGCGGCGGCTGCGGTGGCCACCGCAGCGACTGCTGTGACGCAAGCAGCGAGCTGCACCATCTTCAGCACTCCGACCCCCTCACGCGTGGAGCAAAGGTGCCGAAACGATACGCAGGCACAGAAGTTGCATCAGCTGATCGAGCACCAGAACGGCGCCGTGAACATCCGCGCGCGGCCGGATTCGAGGACGTCGGCGTACGCGATGCGCTTGCCTTTGAGCGTTTGGAGCACCCATGACGCCCGGGTGATGCGCGCCAGGGCGACCAGGCTGCGCGAGCCGTCGCGGCTGCGCTCGGTCCGCACGGTGGTCGGCCGGTGGAAGAGGACGCGCGTGCGCAGCAGCACTGTTTTCGGGGGCAGGCACTCGTAGCCGTCTCCGAACGTGTCGGCGAGGCCGCCCGAGAGGCCGCGCGCGATGAGCGCCGGGTGGCCGCGAGTGGCTGTGCAGCGGTCGAGGCTGATCGCGATCCCGCCGCTCGTCAGTGGCGGCTTCGGCGGCCAGCCGGCCGAGACGCCGCCGACGTGCAGGTAGCCATCGTCTGCCCGGCGGCCGAGCGGCGAAACAGTGCGCGCGGTGATGGTCGCCGTCGCGATGCGCTCGAACGTGCGGCCGCTGCGCAGGCCGGACATCACGGTCAGCTCCAGCTTCGGGACGCCGCCGTAGTGGAGCGGGAGGTTGCAGCGGAAGGTGCGGTCGAACGTGCGGCTCGCCTGGGCGAGCGCGTTGACGGCCGGCCGGGCTGCCGGCTCCCGCGCCGGGGCGGCCGGCTGGGCGGCGGCCTCGGCGGGATCGACGACGAGGCGGTCGAGCTGCTGCTGCGCGGCGGCCATGAGCGCCGCGGAGGGTCTCGGCGACCCGAAGTACACGCGCAGGTCGATGGCGTAGCCGCTCACGGCGGCCCGCAGGTTGTGCTGTCCCAGCGGCCGCTCGGGCCGTACCTGCGTTGCCAGCCAGTCGGCGGGCTCGGAGTCCTCGAGGCTGAGCGGCAGCGTCCGCGGGCGGAAGCGGGGAGACAGGGGGTAGGCGGGACCGTGCTCATGGGCAAGGCTGATGTCGGCGACCATGACGACGCCGTTCCGGGGCAGCGAGAGCAGCGTCGAGTAGGGGAGCGAGGTCGGGCTGCCCTGGATGAAGTCCTGCGGGTCGAGCGGGATGTTCGCAGCGATCGCGTAGGACGGGCGCGCGACCGAGGCCCTACCCCCGGCCTGGTACACGTGCCAGCCGGGTGCGGCGAGGAAGCCGAGCCCGTCGCGCTCCTCTGCCGCCGTCCCGCCCGGCGCGATCAGTGCGCCGATGCCGACCCCGGCGGCCAGCGCGATCGCGAGGGCGGCCGCGAGCGCCAGCCGCCCGCGCGCCCGCCGGGGCCGGGCGCCGAGGACGGACATCGCCCGGCGGTGCGCGGCCCGCGTCGACTTGGCGCTCGGCGCCGGGAGCGTCTCGCGGCCGCGCCGGAGCCAGCGTTCGAGCTCAGCGGACACGGATCTCCTTCAGCTGGACGCGAAGCTCGGAGGTGGCGCGACCGAGGCGCGAGGCGACCGTGCCCACGGGTAGGCCGAGCATGCCGGCGATCTCGTCGATTGGCAGATCGAGCCAGTAGCGGAGCACCACCACCATGCGGCGTTCCGGGGTCAGGCGCCCGACGGCCTCGGCCACCGCGTGCAGCACCTCGTCCTCGGAGCTCGGTACGCCTGTGTCCAGCTGCGCGAGGGCGCCCGCGCGCTCGCGCACCGCCTGCAGGCGATGTGTGCGGCGGAGCGCGTCGACCGCGCGGTTGACCGTGATCCGCTTCAGCCACGGGCCGAAGGGTCGCGTGGTGTCGAAGCGGCCGAGCGCGCCGAACGCGTCCGCGACCGCTTCCTGCGCGGCGTCGTCGGCCAGCGTCCGGTCCGCGGTGACGGCGTAGGCCGCCTTCCAGGCGTAGTCCCAGTACCGGTCGAAGAGCACGTCGGCCGCCTCGCGTGAGCCCTGTCGCGCGAGCCCGATCAGCTCCGAGTCCGGCAGCCGGCGCATGTACCTCTAGTACGCCCGCGGGCGCGCGGATCTATCCCGTGCTGCGCGCCGGCTCAGCCCGTTGGATCCGCGAGGGTGTCCAGCTCGACGACCCACGGCTCGACGGCCTCTGCGAAGCCGCTCTCGTCGAGGTACGAGATTGCCCGGCTCGCCAGCCAGATGACCGCCTCAGGGTCTGCGTCGCCGAGCGCCGCCCGAACGGCTTCGTCACCGTGACGCGGGCCCCCTTGGGCACCCGCGTTCGCCCGACGCAGCCTGCAGAGCGTGTACGCAGCCGCATCGGCCGCGTTGCCGGGCTCCTCGTACCACTCGACCCCCTGGGCTGCATCGATCTCGACGGGCGCTCGCTCGCGAAAGATCCCTGCATCTTCGGTGGCTACGTACGATCCGGGGGCGTCGCGCGGATCATCTTTTCTCGGGATCCTCACCATCGACTAACCTCTGCGCCTCTTATCACGTCTTAATGGCCGATCCTGCAACTTGACTACGACGGTACAGGCATATGGCTGGGCTCGTCCACTGCAGGGGTTTTCTTTGTGCACGTGGGCGGACGGGAGCCGGCGCCGAGCCGGAGTGGCGAGGGTGAGCAGGGGCACCAGACGTATCGGAGGGATACATGCGTAAGCGTTCATTGCTGCTCGGCCTCGGAGTGCTCGCCATTGCGGCGACGCTCGTGGTCGGGCCGGCCACTGCCGGTTCGCCGCAGTCGGCCCAGGCGGGTGTGGTCGTGTTCATTCACGACCAGGAGCCGCCGAACCTGCAAGGCCCGTGGGTCGGGAACAACCTGTACGCCACGAGCCTCATTCTCAACAACATCTGGTATGGCGGCCAGATCCGCGACAGCTCGGGCGGTCTTACGCCGCGGCTGTTCACGGCCAAGCCCAAGATCGTGAAGCGGAGCCCGCTCACGATCCGCGCGACGTACAAGGCGTCCGCGAAGTGGAGCGACGGCAAGCCCGTCACCGCCAAGGACCTCCGCGCGACGTGGCAGGTCTTCGTCAACCCGAAGAACAACGTCATCAGCCGCACCGGCTGGGAGGACGTCCGCTCCGTCGCCGGTAACGGCAAGGTCGCGACGGTCACCTTCAAGAAGGTGTACGCGGACTGGGAGGCCCTCATCTCGAGCGGCCCGTATCCCGCGCACGTGATCGCCGGCAAGGACATGAACCAGCAGTTCCTGACCTCCGCCGGCCCGTCCGCGGGCCCGTGGGTCTTCGACAGCTGGCAGAAGGGCACGCAGCTGGCCGTCCGCAAGAACAACGCGTTCAACGCCGGCCCGAAGATGAAGCTCGACCGCGTGGTCTTCCGCTACATCCTCGACACCAACGCGCGCTTCCAGGCCATGAAGGCGAACGAGGGCCAGGTCATGGAGCCGCAGCCGCAGCTCCAGATCGCCGACTTCCTCAAGGACACGAACTTCGTCGTCAACCGGAAGATCGGCTTCGCGTGGGAGCACATCGACATCCAGTTCGGCGACAAGGGTCATCCGGCCCTGAAGCGGAAGTTCATCCGTGAGGCGCTCATCCGCGGCATGAACCGCAACCAGATCGCCGAGGCTCTCTACGGCACGATCGCTCCGGGCCTGAAGCCGGTCCAGAGCCACATCTACAAGCCGTTCGAGAAGTACTACAAGACGCCGTTCGCCCGCTACGCGTTCAACCAGACGCGGGCGCTGAACATGCTGAAGACCGCCGGCTGCACGGGCGGCCCCGATCGCCCCACCAGCGGGAACAGCAACATCTTCTCGTGCCCGGGCGTCGGCAAGCTGTCCTTCCGCTTCTCGACCACGACGGGCAACCAGCTCCGCGCCCTGACGTTCGAGATCATCCAGCGGCAGCTGAAGTCGATCGGCATCGAGCTCGTGGCCCGCTTCCAGGTCGCCGGCACGCTCTTCGGGACGACGCTCCCCTCGAGCGACTGGGACCTGATCATGTTCACGTACGTCGGCAGCCCAAGCTCGCCGATCTCGGCCGTGGACATCTGGGGCTGCGGTGGTGACCAGAACTACATGAACTACTGCAACCGCAACCTGACGCGGCTCGGCAACAGGGTGAAGACCTCCCTGAACGAGGCCGATCGCGCCCGGCTGTGGAACGAGGCCGAGCAGAAGTACATGGCGGCCGACATCCCGTCGATCCCCGTGTACGCGCGGCCTGTGTTCGTGATTCGCCGCAACACGGTCAAGGGCCCCGTCGTCAACCCGACGACCGAGGGCAGCCCGTGGAACGTGGGCGCCTGGACCGCCTAGCAGCGATCCAGCGCTAGCTACGTAGGACGAGTCCCGCCCCGCGCACCGCGCGGGGCGGGACTTTCCTTCTAAAGTCGGGGGCCGCTCATGGTGAGCTACATCGTCCGGAGACTCCTCTACAGCGTTGCTGTCCTCATCGCTGCGAGCTTCCTCGTCTTCTTCTTCGTCACGGTCTCCGGCGATCCGATCGCCCAGCTCAGGATCACTCCGAACGTCTCGCAGGAGTCGATCAACACGATCGTCGAGCGCAAGAACCTCGACGATCCGATTCCGCAGCGCTACTGGATCTGGGTGCAGGACGCCGTGACGGACCAGTTCGGCACGACCCTGCTCGACAACCGGCCGATCCTGCCCGAGCTCTGGCGCGTGATGAAGAACACGCTGCAGCTCGTGATAATCGCCGAGATCCTGGCGATCCTGATCGCGATCGCGATCGGCGTCTACTCGGCCTTACGCCAGTACTCCGCCTTCGACTACTCGGCGACGAGCTTAAGTTTCCTCGGACTTGCGACACCGGTCTTCTGGCTCGCGCTGATGGTGCAGGTGGGGATCGTCTACGTCTACAGCTGGACCGGGCACCGAATCTTTCCGATCGCCAACCTGAACGATGTCGACCCCGGAGCCGGGATCGCGTTCGCGATCGACCGGGCACACCACCTGATGATGCCGGTTCTGGTGCTGATGGTCGCGAGCGTCGCGACATACTCGCGCTTCATGCGCGCCGCCATGCTCGAGGTCGTGAACTCGGACTACGTGCGTACTGCGCGTGCGAAGGGGTTGAACGAGCGCCGTGTGACGATGAAGCACGCCTTCCGGAACGCGCTCGTCCCGCTGGTGACGGTGGTGGCCTTGAACTTCGGCGCGCTGCTCTCCGGGGCGGTCGTCACCGAGACGGTGTTCTCGCTCGACGGGATGGGCCTCTACTTCATCAACGCGCTCGGCGCCGCCGACCCGTATCCGGTGATGGCCTGGTTGATGGTGACGGCGACGCTGATCATCATCTTCAACCTGATCGCCGACATCGCGTACGGCATCCTCGACCCGCGGGTGCGTTATGACTGAGCTGACGGCTGCCAGTGCGGTGTGTCGATCCGCCGCAACTCGGGTAAGCCGTGGAACGTCGGCGACTGGACCGCAGCGTGTCGGCCCAGCGCTCGTCATGCAGGACGAGTCCCGGCCCCCGCACTGCGCGGCGCGGGACTTTCCTTCTAAAATCGGGGGCCGCTCATGGTGAGCTACATCGTCCGGAGACTCCTCTACAGCGTTGCTGTCCTCATCGCTGCGAGCTTCCTCGTCTTCTTCTTCGTCACCGTGTCCGGTGACCCGCTCGCTCCGCTGTACACGACGCCGAACGTCGACCGGGCCTACATCGACCGCCTGGCTGAGCAGAAGAACCTGAACGACTCGATTCCCCAGCGCTACTGGTACTGGGTCAAGGACGCGACCACCGACAGGTTCGGGACGACGCTCCTCGACAACCGGCCGATCCTGCCCGAGCTCTGGCGCGTGATGAAGAACACGCTGCAGCTCGTGATAATCGCCGAGATCCTGGCGATCCTGATCGCGATCGCGATCGGCGTCTACTCGGCCTTACGCCAGTACTCCGCCTTCGACTACTCGGCGACGAGCTTAAGTTTCCTCGGACTTGCGACACCGGTCTTCTGGCTCGCGCTGATGGTGCAGGTGATGATCGTCTACGTCTACAACTGGACCGGGCACCGAATATTTCCGATCGCGAATCTCAACGACATCAGCCCCGGAACCGGGATCGACTTCGCGATCGACCGGGCCCACCACCTGGCGATGCCCATCCTGGTGCTCATGGTTGCGAGCGTCGCGACGTACTCGCGCTTCATGCGCGCCGCCATGCTCGAGGTCGTGAACTCGGACTACGTGCGTACTGCGCGTGCGAAGGGGTTGAACGAGCGCCGTGTGACGATGAAGCACGCCTTCCGGAACGCGCTGATCCCGCTCGTGACGGTCGTCGCGCTGAACTTCGGCGCGCTGATCGGCGGGGCGATCGTCACCGAGACGGTGTTCTCGCTCGACGGGATGGGCCTCTACTTCATCAACGCGCTCGGCACGGCTGATCCGTATCCGGTGATGGCCTGGCTGATGGTGACGGCGACGCTGATCATCATCTTCAACCTGATCGCCGACATCGCGTACGGCGTCCTCGACCCACGGGTGCGCTATGACTGATACTCGACAAGGACCGGACATGCTTCCCGAGGAACGCGAAGAGGTCGAGCTCACGTCGACTGCCGCAGGCCGGCCGGCGTCTGCCGACGACGCGACCGGGGCGAAGGCGCTCATCGAGGAGCCGGCCCCGCTCGGCGGCGACGACGCGCTGACGCATGCGACCGGCGTGGAGGTCAAGGCGCGGAGCCAGTGGGCGTATGCCCGCATGCGCTTCTTCCGGCACAGGCTCGCAGTCGCGAGCCTGATCGTGCTCGTCATCATCGGCCTCGTCGCCCTCTTCGCCGAACGGGTGGCGCCGTACGGCTACGACGAGATTCCGCTCGACGACCTGATCAACAGCCTGAACAACCCGCCGACGACCGAGGACCACCACTACTTCGGCACCGACCAGCTCGGGCGCGACTACTTCAGCCGCGTCATCTACGGCGTCCGTACCTCGTTCTGGGTCGCACTGGTCGTCGCCGGCCTCTCGACGCTGATCGGGACCGCACTCGGCGGCGTCGCCGGCTACTACGGCGGTTGGGTCGACAACGTGCTGATGCGCTTCACGGACCTCATCCTGACCCTGCCGGGCCTCGCCGTGCTGCTGACGGCGGCGCAGTTCTTCGGCCAGGGCGACGTGGATGTGACACTCGGGCCGATCGACAAGACGATCCCGCAGCCGCTCGTGATCGGGCTGATCCTTGCCTTCCTCTTCTGGACTGGCATCGCACGCATCGTGCGCGGCCTCTTCCTGTCCCTGCGCGAGAAGGAGTTCGTCGAGGCGGCAAAGGCCTCAGGTGCGGGGGACATTCGCATCATGGCCCGCCACATGCTCCCGAACGTCATCGGCCCGATCGTCGTCAACGCGACGCTCATCGTGGCCGCGGCGATCCTGGTCGAGGCTGCGCTCTCGTTCCTCGGCTTCGGCATCCAGCCGCCCAACGCCGCGCTCGGCAAGCTGATCGCGGACGGCCAGAGCGAGGGCTTCCGCCTCTGGTGGCTCGTCACCTTCCCGGGCCTCGTCATCGTCGTGATCGCGCTCGCGATCAACTTCGTCGGCGACGGTCTCCGGGACGCGCTCGACCCGACCCAGAGGCGGGTGCGTGGCTGAGCCGGTTCTCCAGATCAAAGACCTGACGGTCGAGTTCGACACCGAGGACGGTGTCGTGCACGCCGTCACGGGCGTGACCTACGACCTCGAACAGGGCGAGGTCCTCGGCATCATCGGCGAGTCGGGATCGGGCAAGAGCGTCTCGGTCATGACGATGCTCGGCCTGATCCCGCGCCCGCCGGGACGCGTCGTCACCGGCCAGGCGATCTTCAAGGGCAAAGACACGCTGACCATGTCGAAGCGCGAGCTCCGCCACATCCGCGGGGGCCCGATGGCGATGATCTTCCAGGATCCGATGACGTCGCTGAACCCAGTCCTGAGGGTCGGCGACCAGATCGGCGAGGCGATCAAGGCCCACAACTCCGGCATCTCAGACGGCGACGCCAAGAAGCGGGTGATCGAGCTGCTGCGTCTCGTCGGCGTTCCCAACGCCGAGACCCGCTACGACCAGTATCCGCACGAGTACTCGGGCGGGATGCGACAGCGCGGAATGATCGCCATGGCGATCGCGAACTCGCCGGCGGTGCTGATTGCGGACGAGCCGACGACGGCGCTCGACGTGACCATCCAGGCGCAGATCATCGAAGTGCTGAAGACCGCCCAGCGCGAGACTCACGCATCGATCATCCTGATCACCCACGACCTCGGGCTGATCGCCGAGCTCGCCGACCGCGTCGTCGTCATGTACGCCGGCCGGGTCGTCGAGATGGGCGACGTCTACACCATCTTCAACTCGCCGCGGCACCCGTACACGCTCGGCCTGATGACCAGCCTGCCGCGGGTGGACGTCGACCTGGACTGGCTGGAACCGATCCCAGGACAGCCGCCGAGCCTGATCAGCAGGCCGCCCGGGTGCGCGTTCCATCCGCGCTGCCTGCATTCGCAGGGCCGGTTAATCTGCCGCACGGAGGTGCCGCCGCTGCGAACGACGGAGGAAGACGAGCACCTGTCGGCGTGCCACTTCGCCGAGGAGCTGGCCGGGGCGACCGCCCCGCTGGCCGAGGCTGGGACCTCGTGACGGAGACGGCCGAGGCGGCGGTCACGCCGGCGTCAGAGACCGACGAGGACGTCATCCTCCGAGTCGACGGGCTCGTCAAGTACTTCCCGATCAAGAAGGGCGTCTTCAAGCACACGGTCGGCCACGTGCGTGCGGTCGACGGCGTCGACCTCTCGGTCAAGAAGGGCGAGACGGTCGGCATCGTCGGCGAGTCCGGCTGCGGCAAGACCACGCTCGGCCGGACGATCATCAAGCTCGTCGAGCCCACGGCCGGAAGCGTGATCTTCCAGGGACGCGACATCACAGGCCTCAAGCGCCGCGGGATGCGCCCGGTTCGCCGCGACCTGCAGATCATCTTCCAGGATCCGTACGCGTCGCTGAACCCGCGGATGACGGTGCGCGAGATCGTCGCCGAGCCGCTCCGCATCCACGGTCTTTACCGCGGCCGCCAGGGGAAGACGCGCGTCGAGGAGCTGCTGCGGACGGTCGGGCTCAGCCCGGAGCACGCCAACCGCTTCCCGCACGAGTTCTCGGGCGGTCAGCGCCAGCGGATCGGCGTTGCGCGCTCGCTTGCCCTCAACCCCACGATGCTCGTGCTGGACGAGCCGGTGTCTGCCCTCGACGTCTCGATCCAGGCGCAGGTCGTCAACCTGCTCGCCACGCTTCAGGACGAGTTCGGGCTGACGTACCTGTTCATCGCGCACGACCTCTCGGTCGTCCGGCACATCTCGGACCGGGTGGCGGTGATGTACCTCGGCAAGATCGTCGAGATCGGCACGCGTGCCCAGATCTACGGCAACTCGACGCACCCGTATACCCAGGCGCTGCTGTCCGCCGTGCCGATCGAGTCGCCGAACCAGCGCGGCAAGCGCAAGCGCATCGTCCTCACAGGCGACGTGCCCAGCCCGGCCAACCCGCCGTCCGGGTGCCGCTTCCGGACGCGCTGCTGGAAAGCACAGCCCATCTGCGCCGAGGAAGAGCCACCGCTCATCGACCGCGGTCACGGCCATCCGAGCGCCTGCCATTTCGCCGAGGTGCTCAGGCCCCTGAGCACCGAGGACATGGACCGCCTGCCGCAGCAGGCGAAGCCCGTCTAACCGCTTCGCTGCGCTCGCTTCATGGGGGACCCCTGGTTCCCCCATGAGCGCCTCCTTCAGAGCGGGGGCGTGGTTCGGGTGTGTCAGGAGCCGGCGGTTGGCGGCGTGGGTCGTTCGCTTAGGACGCCTGGTCTGACGCGCTGCCCGCGCTGTGCCTCTCGGGCGGGCAAGCCGCCCTTCGGCAGTGCACAGCAGCGCAGCTGCGGTTTACCGCGCCCGTGAATGAACCTCGTCGCGACAGGAAGAGAGCGAAAGGTTCGGCAGAGTTCGCGCTCTTGGCTGGAAGAAGTTGAGCGAGGCTGCCGTCTTGAGAGCACGGGCTCAACCTTGCTGGTTTGTATTCCGAAATACCTCCTAACCTCTGGAAGTACCTATCGTCAGAACAGACAGTGGCCGTGCTAGGGACACCGGTGATTTGCGAACGCGTACGGGCTCAGATCTCGCTCGAGCTCGACGGTGAGCTGTCGCAGTTCGAGCGCGTCATGGTGGCGTCGCACGTCGCCCGCTGCGCGGACTGCGCCGCCTACCGCGACGAGGTGACCTCCTTCACGGCGCTGCTCCGGGCCGCGCCGGCCGAGCGTATCGACACACCGGTCGTCGTCAGCAGGCCGCGGCGCTCGTACATCGGACGCGTCTCGGCTGTCGGCGCCGCTGCGGCCGCGGTCGTCGCGCTCGGAATGGCGACCCAGGTCTCCGGCCAGCAGCCGAGCGGGGTCAACTCGCCTGGTGTCCAGAACATCCGCTACCCGACACTCGGTCAGATCCAGCGCGAGCAGACGCTGCTCGAGAACATGCGCGAGGGCAAGCGCGTCACCCTCGACGGCTTCGTCATTTAGCTTCCCGTGATGCGTCGGACCTCGCTGCTCCTGGCGCTCGTCGCTGGGCTCGCACTCGTCGCGGGCGGTTGCATGGGCGGCGGCGAGAGCGTCGACGAGTACGAGGGCGCTCTGGTCGAGGCGAGGAACACCGTCGACGAGGCGCTGACCCAGATCGCCGCGGCGCAGAACCGCCAGCAGTTCATCGAGCGCATGAAGCAGGCCTCGGTCGTTTCGTCGCGGGCGGCTGACGACCTGGAGCAGGTCGATGTGCCGGGCGAGTACGAGGACGAGAACGACAAGCTCACCACAGCCTTCGACTCCCTTGCCACCGACCTCAACGGGACCGCCGAGCAGCTCGAGGTCACGCCGGAGCTGTTCGAGCAGGTCGGCTTCTCGTTCGAGGGCTGGACGACCGCGAACCAGGTGTTCACTTCGCTCAGGGACCAGGGGCTCGAGATCCCCGAGCTCGAGTCCCGCTAGCCCGGACGGCGTTCCCATGACCCGGAGGAGACTGTGGCCGCTCGCAGCGGTCGGTGTGCTGGCGCTCGTCGCCGGGCTTGCGCTGCTGTCCGACGGACGCCTGGCCGGTGAGGACAGCGCTGACGAGTACGAGGGTGCCGTGCTCGCGGCGAGGAACGGCATCGACGACGCGCTGACGCAGGTCGTCCTTGCGCGGAGCGCAGAGCAGGTCATCGACCGGATGAAGCGGGCGTCCGTCGTCTCCACGCGTGAGGCCGAAGCACTCGGGCAGACAGACGTACCCGGCCAGTTCGAGGACGAGCACGACCGGCTCACCGCCGCCCTCCGGTCGTTCGCCACCGACCTCGACGCCACCGCGGAGCAGGCCAAGCTCACACCCGAGTTCATCTCAGGCAACGGGCTCTCTTTCGAAGGATGGACGCTGGCGAACCAGGTATTCGCCGCGTTCCGCGAGCAGGGGCTCGAGATCCCGGCGCTCGCCTCGCGCTAGCGGCGCAATCCCGCCGACAAGCGACCGTCGCCAACAGGCGTTCGGCTAGCCTTCCGCGCGATGAGCGAGAGCGAGCAGAACACCAACGTCGGCAAGGTGATCGAGATCAAGGGCGTCGTGCTCGACGCCGTCTTCCCGGGCGCCTTGCCCCAGATCTACCACGCAGTGCAGATCCGGATTCCGGGCAGCGACGGCGAGGAGCCGCGCGTGCTCGTGGCCGAGGTGCAGCAGCATCTCGGCGATGACCGCGTGCGCGCGGTCGCCATGGATTCCACCGATGGCATCGCCCGCGGCATCGACGTCGTCGACACGGGCGCTGCGATCACGGTCCCCGTCGGCCAGCCCACGCTCGGTCGCCTGTGGAACGTCATCGGCGAGCCGATCGACAAGGGGGAGGACGTGCCCCCGGGCACCGAGCGCTGGCCGATCCACCGCGATCCGCCGGAGTTCAAGGAGCTGAGCCCGCAGATGGAGGTCTTCGTCACGGGCATGAAGGTGATCGACCTCGTCGCGCCGTTCGTGCGCGGTGGCAAGGTCGGCCTCTTCGGCGGCGCCGGTCTCGGCAAGACCGTGCTCATCCAGGAGCTCATCCACAACGTCGCGCGCGAGCACGGCGGCCTCTCGGTGTTCGCCGGCGTCGGCGAGCGCACGCGCGAGGGCAACGACCTCTGGCTCGAGATGACCGAGTCCGGCGTGATCGAGAAGACGGCGCTCGTCTACGGCCAGATGAACGAGCCGCCGGGAGCGCGCCTGCGCGTGGCCCTGGCCGCGCTGACGATGGCTGAGTACTTCCGCGAGCAGAGCCAGGACGTGCTCCTCTTCATCGACAACATCTTCCGCTTCGTCCAGGCTGGCTCGGAGGTCTCGGCGCTGCTCGAGCGCATGCCGAGCGCCGTCGGCTACCAGCCGACGCTCGCCACCGAGATGGGCGAGCTGCAGGAGCGCATCACCTCGACGCGCACCGGTTCGGTGACGTCCGTTCAGGCGATCTACGTGCCTGCGGACGACCTGACCGACCCGGCGCCGGCGAACACGTTCGCCCACCTCGACGCGTACATCACCCTCTCGCGGCCGATCTCGGAGAAGGGCATCTACCCGGCGATCGACCCGCTCGGCTCCACCTCCCGCGCCCTGCAGCGCGGCGTCGTGTCGGACGAGCACTACGAGGTGACGACGCGGGTGCAGGAGGTGCTGCAGCGCTACAAGGACCTGCAGGACATCATCGCCATCCTCGGGATCGACGAGCTCTCCGACGAGGACAAGCTCACCGTGGCGCGCGCGCGCAAGATCGAGCGCTTCCTCTCCCAGCCGATGAACGTGGCCGAGGTCTTTACGGGCCAGCCGGGCGTCTACGTCCAGCTCGAGGACACGATCAGGGGCTTCGGCGAGATCGTCGAGGGCAAGCACGACGACCTGCCCGAGGCGGCCTTCTACATGGTCGGCACGATCGAGGACGCGATCGCGAAGGCGCGTGGCTCTGCGGGCGAGGCCGAGCAGGCCGACGAGCCCGAGGCCGAGGAGCCGGACGAGGCCGAAGCCGAGCGCGAGCCGGCCGGCGCGCCCGCGTAGGCAGGGGCCGTGGCCGACGAGCGGCGGACGTTCAGCGTCTCTCTCGTCACGCCCGAGGGGTCGGCGTGGGAGGGGGAGGCGGAGATGCTCATCGTTCCGGGCGCCGACGGCGAGGTCGGCGTCCTGGCGCGGCACGCGCCGCTCGTCGCGATGCTGCAGGCCGGCTCGACCCGCGTCTACGTCCGCCGCGACGGCGAGGTGCGCGAGTTCGCGACCGGACCCGGCTTCTTCAAGGTCGAGCAGGATCGCGCGCTGGCGCTCGTGGACGATGCGGTCGACGCGAGGGAGATCGACACTGCCCGCGCCCAGGAGCAGCTCGAGACTGCCCAGGCGGAGCTGCAGCGCATCGAGGCGGGCGAGTCCGACGCCGATCGCTGGCAGGTCGAGCAGCGCATCCGCCATGCCGAGAACCAGCTCGGCGTGCTCGGCCGCGAGTAACCCCTCGGGACGCCGGCGCGGAATCGGCACACCACCGGCACAGACACGCGCGACCTTCCTCGATACCGTCCGGGACGGGCGGGTGGTGGAGGACGTCTCCCCTCTGGGAGGGTGGGGCCTGCGGCTGTGGCTGTCCGTCGCGGACATGTCCGTTCGAGACAGGTGTGGCGTCGCCGGCGCCGGTCAGCCGGTAAAGCGCATGCTCGACACGACCGCGTCGGCGGTCGGGAGGAACGCGTTCCACTCCGCCGCGGGCGCCTCCACGACGATCGTGACGGTCTGGCCCCGCACGTCGACGACGGAGATGCGGACACGGTCGTTCGGCTCCAGCTCGTAGCGATCGGAGAGCCCGGGCACCTGGACGACGATCGGCAGCCGTCGTCAGCGCGTCGAAGCGCTGACCGGCGAAACCGCCGACCGTCGTCGCGACCGGCGGGTCTGCCGTCAGGCCCGCGACCGCGCGCAGGGCGTCAACTCGCTCAGCGACCGAGCGCGTCCCGCCGAAGGTGTCGACCGTGACGGCGTGGCCGCCCGGATCCGACTTCTGCGCCACGAGGATCTGCGTCTCGGTCACGTCGAAGGCGACGAACCAGCCGGCGCCGACCGTGAACTCGAGGCGCGGTCGCACGATGCCGGCGCTGTAGGTGCCCGCGGTGAGCGGGCCGCGCCGCGCGGTCGGTGTCGTCGAACCGGTCGTCGTCGGTGACTTGACGCGGCATCGTGCCGCTCGTCTGCAACGCGACCAGCTTCGCCTGCTGCTGCTTCACGAAGCGAGCGCGGACGGGCCGGGCTCTTGTGCCGGCGGAAGAAGGCGGCGCGCTCCTTCGGCATCGCCTTCTTGTAGGCGGTCAGCGCCTTGGCGTTCCTCGCCTTCTGCGCGGCCGTGCAGTCGGCCGCTCCCGACGCCGGCTGCCCCTGCAGCCCGCTCACGGCCTGGCCCGCGAAGCACGCCGGCAGCCAGGAGGAGCGCCAGCGAAGCGCCTTGCAGCGCGCGCCACTTCACCGGCGAGATGCTAGGGAACGCAGACGGCCGATTCTAGAGCGGCTAGAACCCGAACCGAACCTCGGTGAAGTACCAGAGGCTGGACGTGCTCCAGAGCAGCGCCAGCACGGTGAACAGCGTCCCGCCGACGAGTGGCAGCGTCCAACGCGGATGGTCGGCGTCGTGGACGAAGAAGAGCTTCACCGCGAGCACTCCGTAGATGAAGGTGCCGAGAACGGAGTGGGCGAGCGACGCGTGCGTCGTCGGTCTGGAAGCCGAGGATGAAGATGCAGTGGAAGGCGACCGGCAGCGTGCAGAGGATCGCGAGCCTGCCTGACCAACGGTGGATACGGTTGACGCGCGGCCGCCCGATCGGCACCAGTCGCTCGAGCTTGCCGAAGATGCGCGCGCCGGTCGAGACCTGCACCAGCCCGAAGAAGAGCGCTGCGGTCGCGAACCACGCCTTGCCGGCGATGCCCGTCGAGAAGACCGACGTCATCGCGTCCGTCCACGCGCTCTCGACGCTCGCAAGCGGCACCGCCACCGGCCCGCGAGCCTACTCGTTACGATCGGCTCGTGCCCACGGAGCCGGAGTCGCCACGCCGCCGGCTCACGCGGCTCGTCTTCATACCGCTCGCCCTCTTCGCCGTCGTCTCGACGGTGACGCTGGTGCTGGCGCTCGCCCACCCCGCCAAGCCGGAGGCGAAGGTGGACGCGAGCCCAGTGACGCTCGGCGACGCCGCCAACGGCGACGAGCTGTTCGCGGAGAACTGCGCCGCCTGTCACGGCGAGGGAGGGACCGGCGGCTCCGCGGGGCCTGAGCTTGCCGGACAGCCGATCACGCTTGCCGAGGCTCGGGCCCAGATCGAGGCGGGCGGCGGAGCGATGCCGGCCGGCCTCGTCAGCGGCAGCGACCTCGACGACGTGCTCGCCTACCTCGACACGATCCTGGCACCGCCCTAGCGCGACGCGCCGACGCCCAGATCAGCCAGACTACGCGCGTGCAGCGGCCGATCACCGAGATCCGCGAAGTCGCCGAGGGCACGCTCATGGTTCTCGTCGACCCGGGCGAGCCGCCGGACTTCCAGCCGGGCCAGTACTTCTGGGTCGAGCTCCCGCCCCGCGGCTTCGAGGACGAGCGTGGCCTCCGCCGCCACATCTCGATCGTCACCGCCCCGACGGACAACAACGTGCTCGGGTTCGCGACGCGGATCCGCGACACCGCGTTCAAGAAGACCCTGACCGTGCTGGAAGTCGGCGACGAGATCGAGGTCGAGGAGCCGAAGGGAAGCTTCGTCCTGCCCGAGGACACCACGGCCCGCTACGTCTTCGTGGCCGGGGGGATCGGCATCACGGTGTTCCGCTCGATGCTGCGGTTCATCGCCGCGCGGGGGCTGCCGTACACGGTGACGCTCGTCTACTCCAACCGCAACCGCGCCTCGACGGCGTTCATCGACGAGCTGCCGCAGCTGGAGTCGATGATCCCGGGTCTCAGCGTCGTCCTGACCATGACCGACGAGCCCGACTGGGGCGGCGAGACACGCCATGTCGACGAGCGCTTCCTGCGCGACCACCTTGGCGAGGATCTGTCCGGCTACACCTACATGATCGCCGGCCCACCGGCGATGGCCGAGTCGGTCGGAGACCTGCTGAAGGGGCTCGTGGCCGAGGAGCAGGTCACGGTCGGCAAGTACAGCGGCTACTAGGCGGCACCCCTCCAACATCAGCAAGCGGCGCTTGTACTCGACGCCGAGCGAGCCGTAGCCGCCGATGCCGCCGGCCGCCACGACGCGGTGGCAGGGGATCACTACCGCGACCCGGTTGTGGGCGCAGAACGTTCCCGCCGCCCGCGCCGCGCGCGGGCGCCCGGCTCGCTCGGCGAGCTCGCCGTAGGTGACCGTTTCGCCCCGCGGCACGCGGCGCAGCTCGTCCGCGAGCTCCTGGTAGAAGGGCGGCAGGTCGTCCAGCCGCACCTTCACGTCGGCGAAGTCATCCGGCTCGCCCCGGTAGTAGGCGACCAGGCGCCGCGCCAGCGGGTGCCCGGCGCGGCTGCGCCGCGCCTGACCGGTCGGGCCGAAGTGCCAGAGAACGTCCTCGCCGTCCAGCCAGAGCTCCGCGTGTCCCCAGCCGGCGACCTCGTACTCGACCCGCGTCGGCCTCACCGCTCGCACGCCTGCATCCTGCCCTCAGCGCGAGCGTCCGGGCGGTCTCAGAAGTGCTCGCCTGCGCTAGGCTGAGCGGCACCCGGACAGCTTTGAAAGGCAGCTTGGCGACCGGGTGTGGGGGCCTTACGCAAGGGGCCCCAACCAAACGCCTAAAGAGCCGAGAGCGCCCGCTCCCGACCCTTCAGGCTGTGGAGCGACGATGGCGACGACACGGGACAGACTGGCGGAGATCCTCGAGCGGCGGATCGCCGTGCTCGACGGCTCCTGGGGCGTGCTGATCCAGAGCCAGGTGCGCGGCGAGGAGGCCTACCGCGGCGAGCGGTTCGCCGACGCACCCGCTCGACGTCGCCGGCGACCCTGACCTGCTCAACCTGACCCGGCCGGAGATCGTCACCGAGATCCACCACGCCTACTTCGACGCCGGCGCCGACATCGCCACCACCAACACCTTCACGGCGACGTCGATCGGGCAGGCCGACTACGGGCTCGAGGGCGCGGTGCGCGAGATGAACGTGGCCGGCGCGCGGCTCGCCCGTGCCGCCGCCGACGAGTGGAGCGAGCGGACGCCCGAACGTCCCCGCTTCGTCGCAGGCGCCGTCGGGCCGCTGAACGTGACCCTCAGCCTGTCGCCGCGGGTCGACGACCCGGCGTACCGCACGCACACGTTCGACCAGGTGCGCGACGCGTACGCCGAACAGATCGCCGGGCTGGCGGAAGGCGGCGTCGATCTGCTGCTGATCGAGACCGTGTTCGACACGCTGAACGCCAAGGCGGCAATCGTTGCGGCGCGGGAGCTGGCCCCGGGGCTGCCGCTCTGGCTGTCCTTCACGGCGATCGACCGTAGCGGCCGCAATCTCTCGGGCCAGACGGTCGAGGCGTTCTGGGCCTCGGTCGAGCACGCTGCGCCGCTCGTCGTCGGCGTCAACTGCTCGCTGGGCGCGGCACAGATGCGGCCCTTCGTCGAGGACCTCGCCCGCGTGGCGACCACCTACACGTCGTGCTACCCCAACGCGGGGCTCCCGAACGCGTTCGGCGCCCACGACGAGCTCCCCGCCGACACGAGCCGCTACCTCGGCGAGTTCGCGCGGGATGGCCTCGTCAACGTCGTCGGCGGCTGCTGCGGGACCACGCCGGAGCACGTGCGGCAGATCGCGGCGGCGGTGCGAGACCAGGCGCCCCGGCGGCTCCCAGTACGGCCCGCCCGCCCTCGCTTCGCCGGCCTCGAGCCGTTCGAGATCGGCCCTGACACCGGCTTCGTGATGATCGGCGAGCGCACCAACGTGACGGGCTCCTCCCGCTTCCGGAGCCTGATCGAGGCGGGCGACTTCACAGCCGCCACCGAGGTCGCGCTCGAGCAGGTACGTGGCGGGGCGAACCTGCTGGACGTCAACATGGACGCCGACCTGCTCGATTCCGAGCAGGCGATGACGACTTTCCTGAACGTGCTCGCCACCGAGCCGGAGGTCGCCCGGCTGCCGATCATGGTCGACAGCTCCCGGTTCTCGGTGCTCGAGGCAGGGCTCGAGTGCCTGCAGGGCAAGGGCGTCGCCAACTCGATCAGCCTGAAGGAGGGGGAGGAGCCGTTCCTCGAGCAGGCACGCACGATCAGGCGCCACGGCGCCGCCGCGATCGTCATGGCCTTCGACGAGCAGGGCCAGGCGGAGACGGTCGAGCGCAAGGTCGCGATCTGCGAGCGGGCCTACCGGCTGCTGACCGAGGAGGCCGGCTTCGCCGCCGAGGACATCATCTTCGACCCGAACATCCTCGCCGTCGCGACGGGCATCGAGGAGCACGCCGAGTTCGCGAGGGCGTTCATCGACGCCATCCCGCTGATCAAGGAGCGCTGCCCGGGCGTGTCGATCAGCGGCGGCATCTCGAACCTGTCGTTCTCCTTCCGCGGCAACGACGCCGTCCGCGAGGCCATGCACTCCGCCTTCCTCTACTACGCCATCGCGGCCGGGCTCGACATGGGCATCGTCAACGCCGGCCAGCTCGTGGTGTACGAGGACATCGCGCCCGAGCTGCTCGAGCGGGTCGAGGACGTCCTCTTCAACCGCAGGGAGGACGCGACCGACCGGCTCGTCGCCTACGCCGAGCAGGTCAGCGGCGAGGGGACGCGGCGGGAGCGCGACCTCTCCTGGCGCGAGGGCCCGGTCTCCAAGCGGCTCGAGCATGCGCTCGTGCACGGGATCGTGGACTTCATCGAGGAGGACACCGAGGAGGCGCGGCAGCAGCTCGACCGGCCGCTGGACGTCATCGAGGGCCCGCTGATGGCCGGCATGCAGGTCGTCGGCGACCTCTTCGGCTCGGGTCGCATGTTCCTGCCGCAGGTGGTCAAGAGCGCCCGCGCGATGAAGCGCGCCGTCGCCTACCTCGAGCCGTTCATGGAGGAGGAGCGACGGCAGAGCGGCACCGAGGGGCGCGGGCGCGGCCGCATCGTGCTCGCGACCGTGAAGGGCGACGTCCACGACATCGGCAAGAACATCGTCGGCGTCGTGCTGGCCTCCAACAGCTACGAGGTGATCGACCTGGGCGTGATGGTGCCGGCAGACCGCATCCTCGACACGGCCGCGGAGCAGGAGTGCGACATCGTCGGCCTGTCCGGTCTGATCACGCCTTCGCTGGACGAGATGGTGAACGTCGCGCGCGAGATGGAGCGCCGCGGGCTCGACCTGCCGCTCCTGATCGGCGGAGCCACCACGTCGCGGCAGCACACCGCCGTTCGGATCGCCCCGGAGTACACGTCCGAGACGCTCTACGTCCTCGACGCCTCGCGTGTCGTCGGCGTGGTCTCGCAGCTGCTCGATCCCGGTCGCCGACGCGAGCTCGACCGCAGCAACCGTGACGACCAGGAGCAGCTCCGCTCACAGCATGAGGAGCGCGTGCGCAAGCCACTGCTGCCGATCGCCGAGGCGCGGTCGAACGGCGAGCGGGTCTCGTTCGCGGACCTGCCGGTGCCCGCGTTCACCGGCGTGCGCGCCGTCGAGCCGGACCTCGCGACGCTCCGCGCCTACATCGACTGGCAGTTCTTCTTCTACGCCTGGGAGCTGAAGGGCCGCTTCCCGGCCATCCTCGAGCGGCCCGAGGCGAGGGAGCTCTACGACGAGGCGCAGGTGCTCCTCGACCGGATCGTGGCGGAGGGCTCGCTGCAGGCGCGCGGCGTCTACGGCTTCTGGCCCGCGCGTGCCGAGGGCGACGACCTCGTGCTCGAGGACGGCACCCGGTTCCACTGCCTGCGTCAGCAGGCGTCCCACGGCGACTCGCGGCCGAACCGCTGCCTGGCCGACTGGGTGTCCGAGACCGGCGACCACCTGGGCGCGTTCGCCGTCGCCATCCACGGCGCAGACGAGCTCGCCGCCCGCTTCGAGGGCGAGCACGACGACTACCAGGCGATCATGGCGAAGGCCCTCGCCGACCGGCTCGCCGAGGCGTTCGCGGAGTGGCTGCACGAGCAGGCTCGCCGCGATTGGTACGAGACGGGCGACCGCCTCTCGAGCGACGACCTGGTCGCCGAGCGCTACCGCGGCATCCGGCCCGCGTTCGGGTACCCCGCCTGCCCCGACCACAGCGAGAAGCGCACGCTCTTCGAGCTGCTGGGCGCCGAGTCCGCCGGCCTGGAGCTCACCGAGACGTTCGCGATGCTCCCGGGCGCTGCCGTCTCGGGCCTCTACTTCGGGCACCCGGCCGCCCGCTACTTCTCCGTCGGCCGCATCGGTCGTGACCAGCTCGAGGACTACGCCGCCCGCAAGGGCGTGGAGTCGGCGGAGGCCGAGCGGTGGCTACCGCCGGAGTTCCGCCCGTCAGTGACGCTCGTCGTCACTGAGGGGTCTATCCCCGGCAGCGACGAGAAGCTCGTCGCTGCCGGGGACTGACCCGAGCAGTTCTCACCGCGACATCGAAACCGACCCGCGTCCGTGGCTCTCAGCCACCAGCGCTGTTCGGGGCGTTCCGGCTGCGAGCAGGCGCCGCAGTCGGTGAGCAGCGTCGCCCCCTTGGCTTGCCCGAGGCCCAGGGGCTCAAGGAGCACCTGCTCTCCTGCCGAAACCTCCGGTATCCTCGTTCGGTTCGAGCGCCGCCCCGGCGTTCACATCCTTCGAGAACCATGCGGACGACGCTCAAGCGCGGAGTAGGGAAGACCACTAGCTCCAACGGGAACGGCCACGCCGTCCTCCCGCCCGGCGCGCTGACCGCCGATGGTCCGCTACCAGCAGCCGCCGCCGCCGCGGCGGGGCCTTCTCCGGGTTCTGGCGCGCGGCTTCTTCCTCCTCATGGCCCTGCTGGTGATGTGTGCGTCGGCGCTGGCCGCCGGCACGTGGCTCTACGGCGAGGACACGATCGAGCAGCTCCAGCCTCGTCGCCTGGCAGTGAAGAAGGCGGTCGAGCGCCTGAACGCGCCGCTGCCGGGCAAGCCGGCGATCGCGCTCGTCGTGGGCTACGACCGCCGTCACGGCGAGGGAGTCGACGTGCCCTCCCGCTCGGACACGCTCATGCTCGTCCGCATCGACCCGGAGCGCGAGACCATCTCGATGCTGTCGTTCCCGCGCGACCTGCAGGCCGAGATCCACTGCCCCGACCGGTTCCCGTTCTTCGACCGGATCAACGCGGCGTACGCGACCTGCCAGGAGACGGGTGCGGTCGAGACCGTGAAAGCGCTGACGGGTCTCCCGATCAACTACCTCGTGACGGTGAACTTCCGCGGCTTCACCCAGGTCGTCGACAAGCTCGGCGGCATCTGGGTGGACGTCGACCGCCGCTACTACAACGACAACTCCGGCTTCGGCGAGCGCTACGCAGCGATCAACTTGCAGCCGGGTTACCAGAAGCTCTTCGGAGGCGACGCGCTCTCCTTTGTCCGCTTCCGGCACACCGACAACGACCTCGTCCGCAACGCGCGCCAGCAGCTCTTCCTGCGCGCGGTCAAGGACCGCATCAGCCACGACCTCAGCGTCGACACGATTCCGAAGGTCGTCGGCGCGCTGCGCCGCAACATCGAGGTCGGCGAAGGCGGGGGGAAGAAGCTGTCGCTCGACACGGTGGTCAGCTGGGCGCTGCTCGCGTACCAGATGCCGTCCGGCAACGTCTTCCGCGTCAGGCTCGACCCGAATCAGCTCGCCGGGCAGGGCATCGCCGGCGATCCGCTGCGCGCCTCGTCGGAGCACATGGCCGAGGTCGTCCAGGACTTCGTCACCCCTGACGTCGACGCCCCGGAAAAGGCCGCCGCCGCTGCGCTCGGCCAGAAGGCAAAGCTGAAGCGGGGAGTGGCGCCGCGGCAGGTGACCGTCGTCGCGCTGAACGGCAACGGCATCGAGGGTGCGGCTGCGAACGCGACCGCCGAGCTGGTCGACCGTGGCTACCGGGCGCTGCTGCCGCCGGAGGGCATGGACGCGAACGCGCCGAAGCAGGACTACTTCCGCACGCAGGTCCTGTACCGGGAGGGCGCGCCGCAGGCGAAGAAGGCGGCGCAGCAGGTGCAGAACCTCTTCGGCGCCGCGGATATCGCGCCGATGCCAGGGCCGGGCACGGCGATCGGCCGCCTTTCCAACGGCGCTCTGCTCGTCGCGATCGTCGGGACGACGTTCCAGGGCACGCTGGCCGAGGTGCCGCGCGACAAGACCCCGGAGCGCCAGCCGCCGAACACGGTTCTCAACCCCGAGCTCTCGCGCGGATACGTGCGCGAGGCACAGCGCCGCGTGCTCTTCCCGCTGATGCTCCCGACGGTGATCGACCGGTCATCGACGATCGACAGCGAGCGGCCTGTCCGCGTCTACCCGGTCAACGGCGCCAATGAGGCCGTGCGGTTGACCTACCGGACGGGGGCGAACGAGTACTGGGGCATCCAGCAGACGGACTGGACCGAGGCGCCGGTCTTCGAGGGCCGCAACACTCGGCGCTGGCTTGGCGGCCGCCAGTTCGAGCTCTACTTCTCGGGCACCAGGCTGCACATGGTCGTTCTGCGCGACGGCGACCAGTCGTACTGGGTCGTGAACACGCTCATGGACGCGCTCTCGAACGAGACGATGCTCTCGATCGCGCGCGGGCTCAAGCCGCTCGGCGGCAAGGGCGCCGGTGGCTGAGCGGATCGCCGTCTTCGGGGCGGGCTACGCCGGCCTCGTCACGGCCGCCGGGCTCGCCGACCTCGGGCACGACGTGGTCGTCCGCGACGTCGTGCCGGAGAAGGTCGCCGACCTCCAGGCGGGGCGAGTCCCCTTCCACGAGCCCGGCCTGGCCGAGCTGATCGAGCGGGTCGGCGACCGCCTGCGCTTCACGCTCGACGCGGGCGAGGCCGTGTCGGGCGCCGGTTTCGTGTTCGTCTGCGTCGGCACCCCGGCCACGTACTCGGGAGACGCCGACCTCTCCCACGTCTGGACCGTCCTCGACGAGCTCGCTGGTCTGGAGCCCGGAGCCGTCGTGGTGATGAAGAGCACCGTGCCCGTGGGCACGGGGGAGAAGGTGCGCGCTGCGCTCGATGCGCGGGGCCTCCAGCACGTCGGCTACGTCTCCAACCCCGAGTTCCTCGCCGAGGGCACGGCCGTCGACGACTTCCTGCGGCCCGACCGCGTCATCGTCGGCGCGTGGTCGGACGCGGACGGCGACCGGGTCGAGGCGCTGCACGCGGGCCTCGAAGCGCCGGTCGTGCGGACTGACGTCGCCTCCGCCGAGATGGTGAAACTCGCCGCGAACGCCTTCCTCGGCACGCGCATCAGCTTCATCAACGAGATCGCGAACGTCTGCGAGCTCGTCGGCGCCGACGTCCAGCAGGTCGCCTACGGCATGGGCCTCGACAAGCGGATCGGGACGCGCTACCTCCAGGCCGGGATCGGCTTCGGCGGCAGCTGCTTCCCCAAGGACATCTCGTTCCTGAAGCTGCTCGCCGGGAACTCGGGCTACCACTTCCAGCTCCTGAACGCCGTCATCGAGGTCAACGAGCTGCAGAAGCGGCGGGTCGTCTCCAAGCTGCAGAAGCACCTCGGCTCGCTGCGCGGGAAAACGATCGCCGTGCTCGGGCTCGCCTTCAAGCCGGACACGGACGACATGCGCGAGGCGCCGTCGATCGTGCTCGCCTCGCGGCTGCTCGCCGAGGGGGCGGACGTCCGCGCCTGGGACCCGGTCGCCGACGCGAGCGAGATCCTGCGCGGCGTCGCCTTCTGCGACACGGTGCTCGAGGCGGTGCGCGGCGCCGATGCCGCGGTCGTCGTCACCGGCTGGGACGAGCTGCGCGACCTGCCGCGGCCGGAGGTGCACGCCGCGATGCGGACACCACTGATCGTCGACGGCCGCAACGTCGTCGACCCCGACGCGGCCAGCCGCCACGGCTTCACCTACGAGGGCATCGGCCGCGCCGCCTCTCCGCTCGCCTCACTGCCCGAGACGAGCGAGCCCGGGACGCAGCAGGAACTGCCCGAGCCGCGCTAGGCGGTCTCTCCGAACACGTCCGGGTTCGCGTCGAGGTACGACTCGGCCCGCTCCAGGTCCTTGGGCGTGTTGACCGTCAGCCAGACGCCCTCGTAGCGGAACGCGCGCAGCCGGCGCTCGGCCGCCAGCTCCGGGAATGTGCTCGCCTCGTGGTCGCCGCGCTCCGGCAGGCGCTCGAGCGCCTCCTCGTCGAGCACGTAGGCACCGACATTGACCCAGTGCGGCAGCTGCGGCGACTCGCGGAAGCCCGTGACCGTGTCGTCGCCGTCCACGTCGACGATGCCGAACGGCGAGGTCAGCTGCGTGACGACGATCGTCGCGGCGGGCCCGTGACGCCGATGCTCCGCGAGGAGGGCGGAGAAGGAGACCGACAGGAGCTCGTCGCTGTTGAGCGCGAAGACGGGGCCGGACGTCTTTCGCTGCCGCGCCGCGAAACGGAGACCGCCGCCGCGGCCGAGTGGCTCCGGCTCCTCCGCGAGCGTCAGCGCGACGCCGAGGCTGCCGAGCGCCTCCTGGAAGACCTGGCCCTGTCCGGCGGCGCACGAGACGATCAAGTGGTCGACACCGGCGTCCCTGAGCAGCCGCAGCGTGTACGAGGCCAGCGGTGCTCCGCGCACCGGCACGAGCGCCTTCGGCAGGCCCCCCGCAGCGGCCCCGAGCCGCTTCGCCTGGCCCCCCGCGAGCAGGATCGCTTCCACGTGCCCATCTAACACGCGGCGCCCGCGTCGAGCGGCATATGCTCGCCACGTGTCCGACGAGCGCCTCTCACCGAACCTGGACGGGACGGACGCCTTCGCCTTCGAGCCGCGGCGGATCGACAAGCCCTGGGGCTACGAGGTTCTCTGGGCCCAGGCCTCGTCCTACTGCGGCAAGATCCTGTTCATCCGCGCCGGCGAGGCCCTCTCGCTGCAGTTCCACCGCGAGAAGGACGAGGCCTGGTTCGTGCAGTCGGGACGCGCGGAGCTCGAGGTCGGCGCAGTCGGGCAGGCAGTGCTGCAGCGCGAGGTGATCAAGCCCGGTTCGGCATACCGCTTCACGCCGGGAACCGTGCACCGGCTCACGGCGCTCGAGGACACGACCATCCTCGAGGTCTCCACGCCGGAGCTCGACGACATCGTTCGCCTCGAGGATGCGTACGGGAGGGTCGATCCCGACGCTGGTTGACAGAGTTGTGTTAAGGTTGGCCCGTGGACGGCCTGACCGTTGGGGAGGCTGCGCGGCAGACGGGCTGGTCGCCGCGGATGCTGCGCTACATCGAGCGCAGCGGCCTCGTCGTTCCCGCACGGAGTAGCGGCGGCTATCGCCTCTACGGGCTGCGCGAGCTGAACCAGCTGCGCTCGCTCGCCCAGCTGCGCGAGACCTTCGGCGTGGAGATCAGCGAGCTCGCGTTCGCGACCCGCCTCCGGGCCGACGGCGGCCTGCGCGCAGCGGTCGACACCTGGCTCGCCGGCCAGCCCGCCGAGCCGGGGGCACCCGCCCCCGCCTGGGTCGAATGGGAGCAGCGCAAGCACGAGCGGTTGCTCGCCGCCTAATCGAACGAGAGAGAGGTTTCACACATGGCTACGACCAAGCGGTACGACGTAAAGGACATGGCGCTCGCCTCTGAAGGCGTGCGCCGGATCGCCTGGGCCGACCGGCAGATGCCGGTGCTGGCAGCGATCCGGGAGCGATTCGCCGCCGAGCAGCCGCTCGCCGGGCATCGCATCGCGGCCTGCCTGCACGTGACGACCGAGACGGCCAACCTGATGCGGACGCTCCAGGCGGGCGGCGCGGACGTGGTGCTGTGCGCGTCGAACCCTCTGTCCACGCAGGACGACGTGGCAGCGGCGCTCGTCGACGAGTACGACATCTCGGTCTTCGCCATCAAGGGCGAGGACAACGACACCTACTACCAGCACATCGAGGCTGCGGTCGACCACAAGCCGCAGATCACGATGGACGACGGCGCCGATGTCATCGGCGTGCTCCACTCGCACCGGCGCGAGCAGCTGACCGACGTGATCGCCGGCACGGAGGAGACGACGACCGGCGTCATCCGGCTGCGCGCGCTCGAGCGCGACGGCGCCCTCGGGTTCCCGATCATCGCCGTCAACGAGGCCAGCACGAAGCACCTGTTCGACAACCGCTACGGCACCGGCCAGTCGACCATCGACGGGATCATCCGGGCGACCAACGTCCTTCTGGCCGGGCGCACGTTCGTCGTCGCCGGCTACGGCTGGTGCGGCCGCGGCGTCGCCATGCGGGCGAAGGGCATGGGCGCGCACGTCGTCGTCACCGAGGTCGATCCGCTGAAGGCGCTCGAGGCGTCGCTCGACGGGTACCAGGTCATGCCGATGGAGCGCGCCGCCGAGATCGGTGACATCTTCGTGACCGCGACCGGCGACAAGGGCGTCATCGCCCGTGAGCACATGGAGCGGATGAAGGACGGCGCGATCCTCGCCAACACCGGCCACTTCAACGTGGAGATCGACATCCCCGCGCTCCGCTCGATGGCGTCCGACACGCGTGAGGCACGGCAGTTCGTCGAGGAGTTCACGCTTGCCGACGGCCGCCGCCTCTACCTGCTCGCGGACGGCCGGCTCGTGAACCTCTCGGCGGCCGAGGGCCATCCGGCGTCGGTCATGGACATGTCCTTCGCCAACCAGGCGCTCTCCGTCGAGTACGCCATCCAGCAGGCCGGCACGCTCGAGCGCAAGGTGTACGGCGTGCCCGAGGACATCGACCGCGAGATCGCGCGCCTCAAGCTCGAGACGATGGGCGTCGACATCGACACGCTCACCGAGGAGCAGGCGAACTACCTGGCGTCCTGGGACGAGGGCACGTGACGCCCGCCCCGCCGCTTCGCGGCGGGTCGCTCGCGCCCACGGGGGGAGCCGGCGGCTCCCCCCGTACTGCGTTCACCGCGCCCACGGGCGGAGCCTGCTGCTCCGCCCGCGCTGCGCTCGTCGCGCGGGATCCCGCGTTTCTCGCGCAGGGGCAAGCGAAGCCTGAGCGCCAGGCGAGCGACGTCGGACGCCCCACCGCCACACCGAGATTGGCGTGGCAGCGCCAGCTCGCGCAGGCCCTGTGGACAAACTGTCACAGAGTCCTTGCGAAGGCCATGGCTGCCCCAGACAGCTTTCAGGGACAGTCCCTGGCCGTTCGGCTGTGGCGTGCTGGGCCGACCCCGGGAGCCGGCGCGTGAAGGCGGTCGTCCTCGCGGCGGGGTACGCCACGCGCCTGCGGCCGCTGACTGACTCGGTCGCCAAGCCGCTGCTGCCCCTCGCCGGCCGGCCGATGGTCGACCACCTCTGCGACCGCATCGACGAGGTCGGCGAGCTGGAACAGATCCACGTGGTCACGAACGCCCGCTTTGCGCCGCAGTTCTCCGAGTGGGCCGCGGCCCGAGGCGGAGGCGTCCCGGTCAGCGTCCACGACGACGGCACCTCGACGAACGAGGACCGCCTGGGCGCAATCGGCGACCTCCGCTTCGTCATCGAGCGGGCCGGGCTGGAGGGCGAGCATCTGTTGGTCGTCGCCGGCGACAACCTGTTCGAGTTCTCGCCGGCCGACTACGTCGCCTTCTGGCGCTCGAAGGGTCGCGCCAGCGCGATCGCCGTGCACGACGTCGGCGATCTCGAGCTCGTGCGGCAGTACGGGGTGGTCAGCGTGGGCGACGACGACCGCGTCGTCCGGCTCGTCGAGAAGCCCGAGCAGCCAGAGAGCACGCTGGCGGCGACGGCGACGTACCTCTTCCACGCCGACCACGCGGCCCTGACCGGCCGCTATCTCGCCGGAGGGGAACTCGCCCGACCAGCCCGGCCGCTTCGTGGCCTGGCTCCAGGCCCGCGAGCCGGTGTACGCGTGGAGCTTTCCGGGGCGCTGGATGGACATCGGCGACCGCGACCAGCTGCTGCAGGCCGACAACCTCATGCGCGACCGCGCCGGCCTGCCGCAGCGCGACGAGTACGAACCGAGCTAGAGGCTCGATGTGAAATTCCCGGGGTAGCGGATGACGCCCGGGCGCGGCGCGAGGGCGCCCCGTCGCCCTTGAACAGGCTGACAGCCTGGCCTGCGGACGCGGCGACGCCCTCGCTTGGCCCATGACGCCCCCGCAGAGCCGCCAATTTCACATCAAGCCTCTAGTGGCTGACAGCCACTAACTCGCCGACGCGCCGCCGACGCGCGGAGCTGGCGCGAAGACGGCACGGAACCGCCAGAGAGGGGCACCTACGGTCACGGGGTGCACCTGCTCGACCTCGTGCTGCCGAGGCGCTGCGCGGTCTGCGGCGAGCTCGGAACCGTCCTCTGCGCCGCCTGCCGCTGCGAGCTCGCGCGCCTGCCGCCGCCGCTCTGCGAGCGCTGCGGCGCGCCGACGGCCTGGCCGGTGCGCCGATGCGGGGAGTGCGCGGGGCGGAGGCTCGCGTTCGTCACGGCGCGGGCCGCGGTCGCGTACGAGCATGGCGCCCGCACGCTCGTCCACGCGTGGAAGGAGCGCGGGCGCCGCGACCTGGCCGAGCTCGCCGCCGAGCTGGTCGAGGAGCGCGTCCGCCGGCCCGAGGCGATCGCGGCCGTCGCCGTGCCGCCCGACCCGGAGCGAGGCCTGAGCCGCGGCCATCACCCGGCCGCCCAGCTGGGCGCCAGCCTCGCCAGGCGCTGGCAGCTGCCCCTGCTCGCTGCCCTGCGGCGCGCACGGGCGCGGAAGCCGCAGCGGGGCCTGCCGCTCTCCGAGCGGCGCGGCAACGTCGCTGGCGCCTTCGACGCGGTCGCGGCTGTGCCGGCCCGGGTGCTGCTGGTGGACGACGTCTACACGAGCGGCGCCACCGCCCACGCGGCCGCCGCGGCGCTGCGGAAGGGCGGAGCGCGGACGGTGCATGTGGTGACGTTTGCCCGCGCGATTCGCTGAAACTCTCCGCGGCCGTCCGCTAGATTCATCTCTCCGCTGGCAGCCAGACTGGAGGGTCGATGCAACTTCACGTGAAGGGCAAGAACCTCGAGGTGGCCGATGGGATCCGTCGCTACGGCGAGCAGAAGATGGCGAAGCTCGAGCGGATCCTCGACGACGGCGCGCAGGTCGAGCTCGAGCTCACCGAGGAGCGCAACCCGTCGATCGCGGCCAACCATGTCGCCGAGGCGACGGTGCGAACGCGGCGCCACGTCGTCCGTGCGCGCGAGTCGTCGCCGGACATGAAGGCCTCGATCGACCAGCTCGTGGACAAGCTCGAACGCCAGCTCAAGCGCGCGCGGGAGAAGAGCCGCCAGCGCCGGATGCCACGCACCGACCAGCGCTCCCAGAACGGCGACGAGGTCACGGCGGTCGAGGAGGCGCTCCTCGTCCGCACGAAGCAGTTCCCGCTGAAGCCGATGACGCCCGAGGAGGCGATGCTGCAGATCGAGCTCGTGGGGCACGACTTCTTCGTCTTCCGCAACGCCGACTCGGGTGAGGTGAACGTGATCTACCGCCGGCACGCGGGCAACTTCGGCCTCATCGAGCCGAGCACCTGACGCGAAGTCGTCGTCGACGCCGTGCCGTTCTTCCGCCGTAAGAAGCCGTTGCACGAACAGCTGGCAGAGGGGACGGATCTCCTGCGCTGGGAGCGGCCACCGGATCCGGTCGTACCGCCTCGGACCGAGCTGGACGTGCTGCACGGCGCTCGGCCGCGCCGCTGGGACGCCGTCGTCAGCGCGGCCGCGCCCGCTCTGACCGGGGAGACCATCCACTTCGTCGCGCTCCCGGACGGCGCGCTCGTTGTCGACGAGATCGTCGCTGCCGGCGCCCTCGACCCGATCGTCGAGGCCGTCGAACAGGAGGTCCGCCCGCCGTATCGCGCCGAGGCGGTCAGGCGCGGCTCGCTGTGGGCTGCCGCCGCGAACCGGATCGAGGTCGTCGACCTCCCGGAGGACGTGGCCGGGGACACCATCGAGCTTTCGCATCGCGACGGCGAGCGGCACCTCGTCGTCGACGGCGAGCCTTCGCTCGCGACGCTGCCGACGCTGGAGGCATACGCCCTCGAGCGTCATCGGGACGATTTCGTCGCGCGCGCAGAGCGCATCGACGCGACCCTCTGGGAGGTGCGCGTCACGCCGCTGTGACCTGAGCTACGCGGTGAGGCGAATGTGCTCCGTCGTTTCTCGGTCGACAAGCACCGCCCGTGTCGGCGCGCTTCTGGCGGCTGGGCTGTGTGGGCGTTGGAGCGCCCGCTACCCTTGCTACAGGTGTCTGGGGCGAACGTCGGCTCTCTCGAGAAGTTCCTCCGCGTCGGCGAGGGCCGGCGCCGCAAGCGGCTTGCTCAGCAAGCCGCCTACATCGGGACGCTCGAGCCGGAGTTCGAAGCTCTCTCGGACGACGAGCTCGCCGGCAAGACGACCGAGTTCCGCCAGCGGATCGAGAACGGCGAGCCGGTCGACGAGCTCGTCTTCGAGGCGTACGCCGCCGTCCGCGAGGCGTTCAAGCGGACGATGGGCATCAGGCTCTTCGACGTCCAGCTGATGGGCGGCATCGTCCTCCACGAGGGCGACATCGCCGAGATGAAGACCGGCGAGGGCAAGACCTTCGTCGCCACCCAGGCGCTCTACCTGAACTCGCTGACGGGCAACAACGTCCACCTCGTCACCGTCAACGACTACCTGGCGAAGCGCGACCCCGACTGGGTGAAGCCGGTCTACGAAGCGCTCGGCGTCCGCGCTGCCGCCATCGAGAACATGATGCCGCAGACCGCGCGCCACGACGCCTACGCGGCCGACATCACCTACGGCACCAACTCCGAGTTCGGCTTCGACTACCTGCGCGACAACATGGCTGTCCGCCTGGAGGAGACCGTCCAGCGCGGCCACACCTTCGCGATCGTGGACGAGGTCGACTCGATCCTCATCGACGAGGCGAGGACGCCGCTCATCATCTCGGGCCAGCCCGAGGTGGCCGCGAAGACGTACTACGACTTCGCCCGGATCGTGAAGACGCTCGAGGGCCGCCAGTCCGAGGGGATGGGCAAGGGCATCGACGAGCTCCACGAGACCGGCGCCGACTTCCTCTACGACGAGAAGCACAAGACCGTCTCACCGGGGCAGCCGGCCATCGACAAGGTGGAGCGGGCGCTCGGGATCGACAACCTCTATGACCCTCGCAACGTCCAGCTCGTCAATCACCTCATCCAGTCGCTGAAGGCGCAGGCGCTCTACCAGCGCGACGTCGACTACGTGATCCAGGACGGCGAGGTGAAGATCGTCGACGAGTTCACCGGCCGGATCATGGAGGGCCGCCGCTGGTCGGAAGGCCTGCACCAGGCCGTCGAAGCGAAGGAGGGCGTCCGCATCCAGGAGGAGCACGTCACCCTGGCGACGATCACGCTCCAGAACTACTTCCGCCTCTACGAGAAGCTCGCCGGCATGACCGGCACGGCCAAGACCGAGGAGAAGGAGTTCGTCGAGATCTACGGCCTCAACGTCGTCGAGATCCCGACGAACCGGCCCGTCGCGCGCGCCGACGAGAACGACTTCATCTTCAAGACGAAGGAAGCCAAGTTCAACGCGGTCGTCGAGGACATCCAGGAGCGCCACGAGAAGGGGCAGCCGGTCCTCGTCGGCACCATCGACGTCGAGACGTCGGAGTACCTCGCGCAGCTGCTCCAGCGCCGCGGCGTCCCGCACAGCGTGCTGAACGCGAAGGAGCACGCGCGCGAGGCGGACATCATCAAGGACGCCGGCCAGCCCGGCGTCGTGACGATCGCGACCAACATGGCCGGCCGCGGCGTCGACATCAAGCTCGGCGAGGGCGTGCTCGACGTGGGCGGGCTCTACGTGCTCGGCACCGAGCGCCACGAGGCCCGCCGGATCGACAACCAGCTGCGCGGCCGCTCGGGCCGCCAGGGTGACGCCGGCGAGTCGCGCTTCTACCTCTCCGGCCAGGACCAGGTCGTGCGCCTGTTCGCGGGCGACCGGATCTACAACATCATGAACCGCTTCAAGCTCCCCGACGATCAGCCCATGGAGGCGAAGATGCTCTCCAACCAGATCGAGAACGCGCAGAAGCGCGTCGAGGAGCAGAACTTCGTCGCCCGCAAGAACGTCCTCAAGTACGACGACGTCCTCAACGTCCAGCGGCAGGTGATCTACGAGCAGCGCCGCCAGGTGCTCGAGGGTATGGACCTCTCCGAGGACGTCAGCGCCTGGATCGACGAGGTGATCGAGCGGGTCGTCGGCGAGTACGCGGGCGGCGAGTACTCGCAGGAGTGGGACCTCGAGGGGCTGATCAGTGCGATGAGCGACCTCTACGGGTCCGACATCACGCTCGACGAGCTGCGCGAAGAGGGCATCGATCTCGCCTCACGCGACGCGTTGATCGAGGAGTTCGTGGAGGACGCCCGCGACGTCTACACGGCCAAGGAGGAGGAGTTCGGCACCGACAGCGAGACCGGGCAGCCGGTCGTCCGCGAGCTCGAGCGCTACGTGATCCTCCAGGTCGTCGACCAGCGCTGGCGCGAGCACCTCGACAACATGGACTACCTGCGCGAGGGCGTGCACCTGCGCGCGATGGCGCAGAAGGACCCGCTCGTCGAGTACCGGGCCGAGGGTCACGAGATGTTCGAGGAGCTCGGGCACGCGATTCGCGAGGAGGTGCTGTACCTGCTCTTCCACGCGCAGCTGCAGCCGGGCGACGTCGACCTGGCGAGGGCCGAGGCAAACGGTGGCCGCCTCTCGTACGAGCACCAGTCGCTGGCCGGGTCGGAAGCGATCGCGGCCGCCGGCATGAACGCGCTCGGTGACGGAAGCGGGGGAGCGGCGGCAGGCAGCGCGACCGCCGCCGGCGGCCTCGGCGGCGCAACCTCGGTCGCGACTGCACCGCGCCAGCGCGTGATCGCCGAGGAGCAGAAGCTCGGCCGCAACGACCCCTGCTGGTGCGGCTCGGGCAAGAAGTACAAGAAGTGCCACGGGCAATGACGCTCGTCGTCATTGCAGGGACTGTCCCCCACGCGACGCCGCCCCGGCCGCAGCAGCCTGTCACGCGGGACTGACCCGTCACTCGCTAGGGCCGACCACCCGGCGTAGCTCCTCCACCTTCGCCTCAGCTTCGCCTCGGAGAGCTCCGCATCGCCCGACCCGGCCGCCGCCGCTTGCGACCCGCTCGTCGCGACTGTCACGCTCTCGCCGTGGCCGCAGCACCCACCGGCGCCGTCACCTTCCTCTTCACCGACATCGAGGGGTCGACGCGGCTGCTCAAGCAGCTTCGCGGGGCATACGCCGACGTGCTCGGCGAGCACCAGCGGCTGCTCCGCGCCGCCTTCGCGGCGCACCGCGGCTACGAGGTCGACACGCAAGGTGACTCGTTTTTCGTCGCCTTCGCCAGCGCCCGCAACGCAGTCCTTGCGGCGGTCGAGGGTCAGCTCGCCTTGCTGACGCACCCCTGGCCGGAAGGTGTCCAGGTGCGAGTTCGGATGGGACTCCACACCGGGCAGGCGGCACTCAGAGACGGCCGTTACACCGGGCTCGCGGTACACCGCGCGGCGCGGATCGGCGCCGCCGGCCACGGCGGCCAGGTGCTGGTGTCGCAGGCGACCCAGACGCTGCTCGAGGACGAGGAGGGCTTCCAGGTCGTGCTCCGCGACCTCGGCGAGCAGCGACTCAAGGATCTCGACCGCCCCGTTCGGCTCTACCAGGCCGACGCCGAGGGGCTCCAGTCCGTCTTTCCGCCGCTTCGAGGTGAGGCGGAGCCGCAGCAGGCCGGTTCGGCGACACCCGCGCTCCCGCGCCGGAGGTCTCTGATCGCCGCGGCTGCGGTGCTGCTCGCCCTCGCCGCGGCGGCGACCGCATTCGTGCTAACGCGCGGGTCCTCCGGGGGTCTCTCGGGCATCCGCGCGAACCATGTCGGTGTGATCGACCCCGCCTCGAACGAGATCGTTGCTGAGGTTCCGGCCGGAATTCGCCCCGGCCCGATCGCGGCGGGAGGCGGAGCTGTCTGGGTCGGGAATCTCGACGGCCGGTCGCTGACACGGATCTCACCCACGGAGCGCTCTGTCGTCTCCACGGTTCCGCTCGCTCGGACTCCGACCGGCATCGCGGTCGGCGAAAGGGTCGTATGGGTTGCGCACGGGCACACCGGCGAGCTTTCGCGCGTCGAAACGACCTTCGGGCAGGCGCGAATATTCACCATCGGTGGAAGTGCCTTCGGGTCCCCGTACGGAACCGTCACGCTCGGGATCGGCTCCGTCTTCACCGCGTACGGCGACTCGACGCTCGCACGAGTCAGTCGTTCGGGACGGGTTCTCTACCGAACCCTTGCAGGAAGCCAGCCCGCAGGCATTCTCGTCGACTTCAACGTCGTCTTGGTCACAAACTCCGGAGACGCCACGGTGGAGCGGTTTCGAGCCTCGACGCTCGAGGGGCTTGGCAGGGTCAGCGTCGGCACGCGGCCGATCGGCATCGCGTCCCACGGCGGTGCGATCTGGGTGGCCAACTCGGGTGACGACACAGTCACTCGCATCGATCCGGAATCAGGTGGGCCCCGCACAATCGAGGTCGGCAAGGAGCCAACAGCCGTGCTCGCTGCAGCTGAATCAGTGTGGGTAGCGAACACCGGCGATGGCACGGTCTCCCGCATCGACCCGGCGACGAACCGGGTCGTAAGGACGATCGACGTCGGCCAGGCGCCCGCAGGGCTTGCCGAGGCCGACGGCCTCGTCTGGGTCACCGTGCAGACGGCGTGAGCGCGGCTACTTGAGGCAGACGGCGGTCAGGTCGAGCACCGGCCGCAGCACGATGCAGCCGACCCGCGTCGACACCAGCGTGGGCTCGTTGAGGATGTCGACTGCTGCCAGGGGAGCGTCCTCCCGTGCGAGGCTCGCGTCGAGCGTGCCGTACGTGCTGCTCCGGACTACGACCTGGGGATGCCCGGCAGCACGCCGCATCTGCGGGTCGTGCGTTGGGGAGACGAAGCGCGAGAAATTCGTGGCGCCGACGAAGCGGCGCTCGAAGAGGAGATTGATGTAGGCGTACGGGTCGACGTACGCGGGGCTCCAGAGCCCGAACGCCAGGTCCCACTCCTCGCCCGGAGTCGCAAGCAGCCGGTAGTAGGCGGCCGAGGCGCTGTGGATCGGGATCGGCATCGAGCTCGACCTCGAGCCCGATCTGCTTCAGCTGCTGCTTCACGAGTTGACCGATCGCCATCGGAACCGCGGAGTTGTTGACGTACAGCCTGGCCTTCCCTCCGCGCAGATTTCCCTCCGCCAGCGCGCGCGCCCGCGGTCAGATTCGGCTTGCTGAGCGGGTAGATCGCGGCGTTCCGGAACTCCGGCAGGCCGAAGGGCAGGTGCTGGTCGGTGGGGCGGCTTGCCCGCACGCCGCTGGCCCGCGAGAGCGCCTGCCGGTCGAGTGCGTAGTTCACGGCTCTGCGGAGCTCAGGGTTGTTCCTGAAGAGCGGTCGCGACGAGTTCATCGCGATGAGGCGCAGCGTCAGGCCGGGCCGGAGGAAGAGCCGCTTGCGCTCGAGCCCGTACTTCTCGACGAGGCGCAGCGCCGGGTCGAAGTAGATGCCTGAGAGCGTGTGCCCCCAGTCGGCTTCGCCGCGCTCGACGCGCCGGAGCATCTCCTGCGGCGACGGCGCGCGCAGGTCGACGTCGAATCCGTCGACGTGGTGCGGCCGCCGGCCGCCGTAGTAGCGGTTCTTCCGGAGGACGATGCGCTCGCCGCGCCGGTATTCGGTCACGTGGTACGGCCCCGCCGCGGCGATGACGCCGAAGCCTTCGGGATCGACGGGCAGGGACGGAGGCACTGCGCAGAAGAAGGTCGATGCCGTGCGTTGGACGAAGTCCGGAACCCGGCGAGTCAGCTGGATGACGAGGGTGTTGCCGCGTGCGGTCACGCCGCTCGCAGCCGAGGCCTTGCCGACCAGGACGCGTCCGGCGCCGACGATCTCGCGCGCGTACAGAACGCCGGGCGACTTCATCGCCGGCGCGAGCACTCGGTTGATCGCCCGCGCGAAGGCGTTGGCGCGAACCGGCTTCCCGTCGCTGAAGCGGAACCCCTGTCGCAGCCTGAACGTGTAGGTCTTGCCGTCGGCCGAGACCGTCGGGAACGCCTCGGCAACTTCAGGCTGCAGGCGGAAGCTCGCCGGCACGGACTTATCCGGATACGACATCAGCCGCGCGCACGTCGTATCGAGCAGCGCCCAGGCCGGCGGGTACGAGCCGAGCGCCGGGTCCATCGAGTCGACGCCCGCGGCGGCGTTCAGGCTGATCCTGAAGATGTTGTTGCTCTGCGCCTGTGTGGCAGGGGCGAAGCGCGTGCCGGCCACGAGCAACAGCGCCGCCGCCGCAAGCAGTAACAGTGTCATCCGGGTGCGCACGAGGCGTTCCACGCGCGTCCGGTGTACCACGACGTGGCGTTTGTCGCAATTTGCCACTGTCTACAGGACGACGAGACGGCTCCGCGGCTTCCCTCGTTCGGGCTCACGCGGCGGAGCCACATCGCCGACGCAGAGGCCTGGACTCCCCCGTAGCGAAAGGATCCGCTCGTGCGCCGCCTCGTCCTCGTTGCCTGCCTGCTCCTGCTGTCCGTCGCCGCCACGGCGCTCGCCGCCGGTGGGCCCCGCGACGAGCAGGAGCGCCTGAACCCGGCGGACACGCGGCGGGCGCAGGCGATGCTCGTCCGGTTGTCCGACCTGGGTGCCGGCTGGCGCAGGGAGTGCCGTGCCGGACGACGACGACGACATGAGCTGCCCCGGCTTCGACCCCGACTTCTCGATGTTCACCATCACCGGCAAGGCGGACGCCGGCTTCGCGCACCCCAGCGGCGCGTCCGTGATCTCGTTCTCCGAGGTCTACGCCAGCCGCGCGCAGGCGATCGGCGACTTCCGCAAGGGCGCGAAGCCCGCGATCGCACGCTGTCTCCGCTGGGCGTTCGAGCAGGAGACGAAGACCAAGCCGGAGCCGGGATTGACGATGCGAGTGCTGTCCTCGCGCATGCTGTCGTCTCCGCGGCTCGGCGAGCGGTCGGCGTCGTACCGGATGGTCGTCAGCGCCTCGGCCAGCGGCCGGACGTTCCGCATGTACGTCGACATGCTGGTCTTCCAGAAGGGCCGCGCGATCGGCGCACTGATGGCAACGACCGCCTTCGAGCCCCTGGCCGGCAGGCGGACGCTCGCGGCCCGGATGCTCGCGCGCACCTCGTAGCTCACCGGCGATGCGGGCCCGGTGCCCGCCGGCCCGAAGCGGGGCCGGTACGATCGCGCCATGGCCGAGTCCACCTCCACGCAGGGCATCGCCGAGCAGCTCGAAGGGATCGGGACCCAGCTCGCCTGGGTCCGTGGTTACCTTTGACCCGGACCAGCTGAGAGAGCGGTCGGCGGAGCTCGAGGCTCGCATGGGCGAGCCGGGCTTCTGGGACGACCAGCAGGGAGCGGCGCGAATCTCGGCCGAGCACGCGCGCGTCAGGCGCAAGCTCGAGACGTACGAACGTCTCACCGGCGACTACGAGGCGATCCGCGAGCTGGTGGGCGAGGACAGCGCCGACGGCGAGCTCTCTGCGCTGATCGCGCCGCTCGAGCGCGAGCTCGGGCAGCTGCAGGAGGACGCGCTCTTCTCGGGCGAGTACGACCCGGGGGATGCACTCGTGACCATCCACGGCGGCGAGGGCGGCACCGACGCCCAGGACTGGGCCGAGATGCTGGTGCGGATGTACCTGCGCTGGGCCGAGCGCCGAGGCTTCAACGCCGAGCTCCTCGAGGCCAGCCCCGGCGAGGAGGCAGGCCTCAAGTCCGCAGCGATCAGCGTCGCCGGCGAGAACGCCTACGGCACGCTCAAGGCGGAACGGGGCGTCCATCGGCTCGTGCGGCTCTCCCCGTTCGACTCCGCGCACCGGCGACAGACCTCGTTCGCCCAGGTGATCGTCGCGCCGCTCGTCAGCGACGACGCCGAGATCGAGGTCGACGAGGCAGACCTCCGCATCGACACCTATCGCGCGAGTGGAGCAGGCGGGCAGCACGTGAACAAGACGGACTCGGCCGTCCGCATCACTCACCTGCCGACCGGCATCGTCGTGCAGTGCCAGAACGAGCGCTCGCAATCCTCGAACAAGCAGACCGCGCTCCGGCTGCTGCGCTCGCGTCTGGCCGAGCTGGCAGAGGAGGAGCGCGAGGCGGAGCTCGCACGCGAGCGGGGGCAGGCCCAGAACACCGGCTTCGGCAGCCAGATCCGCAGCTACGTCCTCCATCCCTACCAGCTCGTCAAGGACCTTCGTACTGGCCACGAGACCGGCAACACCCAGGCCGTGCTGGACGGCGATCTGGACGAGTTCATCCGTGCGTACCTGCTCGCACAGGCCACCGAGGCGGAGACCGCCTAACGCTCTGCCGAGAGGTGCGGATTCTTCCGCTAGCAGGAGCTTTCGCTAGACTCCCGAACCTCCGAACCGGCGCGGCCCCGCCGGCCGTTCCTCTTGAACCCGGTGCAGGAATCGGTTCTCACACCCGACCAGACTGAGGCTCTGCCCGAGCTCGGGCTCGAGCGTGCCACGCCGGCGTCGCTCGCGCGGGCGATGATCGTGTTCGACGCGGTCGGCAAGGTGTACGAGCCGAACGTCGCCGCTCTGAGCGACGTCTCCTTCGTGATCGAGAAGGGCGAGTTCGTCTTCCTGGTCGGTCCGTCCGGCTCAGGCAAGTCGACGGTCATCAAGCTGCTGCTCAAGGAGGTCGAGCCGACGCGCGGCAGGATCATCGTCTCGGGCCGGGACCTCGGGCGTCTGCGCCGTTCGAAGGTGCCGATGCTGCGCCGCAACGTGGGCTGCGTCTTCCAGGACTTCAAGCTGCTGCCGAGCCGCACCGCGGCCGAGAACGTGGCCTACGCGCTCCGCGTCCAGGGCGAGAGCCGGAACGCGATCCGCAAGAAGGTGCCGGAGGTGCTCTCGCTGGTCGGCCTGGCCGAGAAGATGAGCTCGCTGCCGGACGAGCTCTCGGGCGGCGAGCAGCAGCGCGTCTCGATCGCGCGCGCCGTCGTCAACCGGCCGCCGCTGCTGATCTGCGACGAGCCGACCGGCAACCTCGACCCCGACACCTCGGTTGGCATCATGCAGCTGCTCTACCGCATCAACCGGGCCGGAACGACGATCTTGATGGCGACCCACGACCGCGAGATGGTGGACAAGATGCGCCGACGCGTGATCGCCCTCGAGGACGGGCGCCTGATGCGCGACGAGCGCCGCGGCGGGTACGCGAACGAATGAGGCGCGCGTGAGGCTTCGGATGCTCGTGTCGGAGGCGCTGCGGTCGATGACCGCCAACCTCTCGACCACCATGGCCGCGACGCTGACCGTGCTGATCGGCATGTTCCTCGTCGGCGTGCTGCTCGCGTTCGGCACCTGGGCGCGGTCGTGGAGCGACGAGAAGAAGAGCGAGCTGCTCGTCAAGGTCTATTTCTGCACCGAGATCGAGTGCGGCCAAGACGCGAAGGACGCCCAGGTCGAGGCTGTCCGCGAGCAGTTGGAGGGCAACCCGCTGGTCGCGCCCAACGGCGTGAAGCTGATCTCGAAGGACGAGGCGCTGGCCCGCATGCAGAAGACGCATCCCGAGATCACCGACGCGCTCGTCTCGAATCCGCTTCCAGTCTCGCTGGAGGTGACGCCGCGCCGCGGCGAGGACGTCGCTGCGCTCGCGGGCAGCCTCGAACCGCTGCCACCCGGCGTCGACGAGGTCAAGGACGGTGAGGAGACGACGAGCCGCATCCTTCAGCTCGCGCGCGTGATCGAGTCGGTGTTCCTGTTCGCGGTCGCGATCCTGCTGATCGCCGCGACCATCCTGATCGGGAACACGATCCGCCTCTCCATTTTCGCCCGACGTCGCGAGATCGAGGTGATGAAGCTCGTCGGCGCGTCGAACTGGTTCGTCCGCGGTCCGTTCATGCTGGAGGGGTTCCTCGTCGGATTGTTCGGTTCGATTGCCGCCGTGGTGCTGCTGCTCGTCGCCCGCGAGGTCGTGGCCGCGCCCATCCTCGACGGGCTCGACGCCGCCGAGGGCGCGCAGGCGATCTCCTTCGGGCTGAACGCACTGATCCTCTGCGTGATCGGCCTCCTCGTCGGCGCCGCCGGGTCGGGGTTGACGGTGCGCCGCTTCCTGAAAGTCTGATTTCGCTCGCCGTGGGTCACGGCGACGGACTTCCTGCCCCTGCTCTCCCGATGTCGCGACGCAGTCGCGACGAGCCACCGACAACTGGCTGTGTGGTTTACCGGCGGAGCCGAGCTTGCTCGGCGCGAGCCACACCGCGCGCAGCCGCGTGTGACCAGCTGGCGTCGTCGTCTCGACCGCGGCGTGGCAAGGGGGGAGCTCGAGGGGGGACTTGCTCCCCCTTCGAATGGAGCGGGCCCACGACGCCCGCAGTTTGGGCGTCATGGGCCCGCGGTCACCAATGAGCAAACGGCTGGTCGTGGAGGTGAGCCGGCGCGGCAAGCTCGTTGTCGGCGAGCCGTTCTTTGTGCCCGGGCAGCCGGTCGTGCTCGACCGGCGCGGGCTCGACGGTGCGCGTGACGGCGTGCTCGCGGTCGTTCGCACCGGCCGTGGCCGGGCGCGCGTCGAGCGCGTGCTCGGCCCGGCAGCATCGCTGTCTGCCGTGCTCGAGGGAGTTCTCGAGGAGGAGGGCCTGCGCCGGCCGTTCGAGCCCTACGACCCTCCCGAGCCGACGCTCGCCGGGCGCACCGACCTGCGCGAGCTCGTCACCTTCACGATCGACCCCGACACCGCGAAGGACTTCGACGACGCCCTGTCGGCGCGCCGGGAGGGGGACGGCGTCCGCGTCTGGGTGCACATCGCCGACGTGTCGCACTTCGTCCCGACCGGGTCGGCGCTCGACCGCGGCGCATCCGAGCGGGGCAACTCGGTCTACGTTCCGGGCCGGGTCGCGCCCATGTTGCCGCCCTTATTCGCCGACGACCTCTGCAGCCTGCGCCCGCACACGGACCGCCTCTGCCTCACGGTCGAGGTGCTGTTCGACGGCTCGCTGGACCCGGGCGAGCCTGTCTTCTACCGGTCGGTCATCCGCTCCGACGAGCGCCTCACCTACGGCGGCGCCGAGGCGATACTCGCCGGGAGAGACCCAGCGCCGAGCCCGCAGGTGGGCGAGGCGCTCGAGCTGACGGAGCGGGTCGCGATGGAGCTGCGCCGGCGGCGCTTCGCTCGCGGCGCACTCCGGATCGAGTCGAAGGAGGTGACCTTCGCCTTCGACGACGACGGCAATGTAGAGCGCGCCTGGCTCGAGGGCGAGGCCCACGCCCACGCGCTGGTCGAGGAGCTGATGATCCTGGCCAACGAGGCGGTTGCCGCCTTCCTCACCGCCCGAGAGCGCGACGCGCTCTACCGCGTCCACGAGCCCCCGGACCCGCAGGCGATTGCGCTCCTCCTTGCGAAGCTCGGCGAGCTCGAGATCCCGACGCCGCCCGCGCCGGACGACGAGCACCTGTCCCCGTCGGAGGCCACGCGGCTCGCCGGTGAGATCAGCGAGCGCGTGACCACCTACGTTCGTCAGCAGGGACGTGGGGTGGAGGCGTTTCCGGCGCTGGTTCTGCGGGCGTTGAAGCAGGCGCGCTACGACCCGCGCAACCTCGGCCACATGGGGCTCGCCAGCCGCGCGTACTGCCACTTCACCTCGCCGATCCGCCGCTATCCCGACCTCGTCTGCCACCGCGCCCTGCTGCAGGAGCTCGGCGTCTCCGACGAGGCGCCCGCGGCCGAGCCGCTCTTCGAGGTTGCCGAGCGCACATCCGAGACGGAGCGCGCAGCCACGCGGGTCGAGTACCGCGCCGACGAGCTCTGCCTCGCCTGGCTGCTCGACAAGGTCCTCTACGAGCGGGGCTGGGAGACGACCTTCGAGGGTGAGATCGGCGGCGTGATCTCGTCCGGCCTCTTCGCCCGCTTCGGCGACGTCTTCGAGGGCTACCTGCCCGTCCGTCACCTGCCGGGGGACTACTTCGAGCACACCCGCTTCGGCACGGGCCTGCAGGGCCGCCGCACCGGGCGGACGTTCCGGCTCGGCGACACAGTCGAGGTGCGGGTCGAGTCGATCGACCGCACCAACGGCGACGTCGAGCTCAGACTCGTCTGAGTCTCCGCCCGCGCGCGCCGGTCGCCGCGGAAGCCCTCCCTACAATCGCTCCGTGCCCAAGCCCAAGGGAGAGAAGCTCATCGTCGACAACCGTCGCGCGCGCCACGAGTACCACCTGCTCGAGCGCGTCGAGGCGGGCCTGGTCCTGACCGGCACCGAGGTCAAGTCGCTCCGGGACGGCCGCGTCACGATTGCCCAGGCCTACGCCGACGTCCGTGACGGCGAGCTGTGGCTGGTCGGGTTGCACATCGCCCCGTACGAGCAGGGCAGTGTCGGCGCCCACGACCCCGACCGCACGCGCAAGCTGCTCGCGCATCGACGGGAGATCGACTCGCTCTACGGCATGGTGCGCGAGCGTGGACTGACGCTCGTCCCGACTCGTCTCTACTTCCGCGACGGCAGGGTGAAGGTCGAGCTCGCTGTCGCGCGGGGCAAGGAGCTCCGCGACAAGCGGCGCGACATCGCCGACCGCGAGGCGAAGCGGCAGGTCGAGCGCGCGTTCAAGGGCCGTTGATCACGCAAGCAGGTGCGGTGCGATAGGCCAGACAGGCACGACTGCTGTCATGCGGAGAGATGTCGAATGGCGCCCTCGAACCAGAGGTTGACGTCGCCTGTGCCTTGTGAAACGCTCGGGAGCGATCTGCGGACCGGGGGGTCGTTTTGGCGCAGGCAAAGAGTGAACCGCAACGGCGCATGAGGCGCCCGGCGCGTTCGTTTCGTGCTGCCCTGGGCCTCGCATCCGCGACTCTTGTGGCGGGCACGATCGGCCTGGCGCTCGCGAGCGCCGGCAGCAACTCGGGCTCCCCGAAACTCGCGGTACCCGTCCCCAACGTGCCGCACGTCGTCGCGAACGGCCATGGGGGAACCGCGCATGCCGGCGCGTACAGCGCGGACAGCGCGGACAGCCCGGACGGCGCCGGCATCGGTCCCCGCCTTCAGACGGACACGGCGACACGCGCCATCGTCCCGGTCGAAGCTCAGGCGCCGACGACGCAGAACCTCGACATCAGTCAGAAGTTCAAGTTCACCCTGAACGGCGACTACGTCGCAGCCGGCACCGGCCTTCGCGGCGAGACGTCCGGAAGCATCACGATCTCCGGCATTCCGGCCGGCTCTACCGTGACGGCGGCGTACCTCGTACTGGGGGTATCTGTTGGACGACGCAGACAGCGCCACGCTCTGAACGACATCACCTTCGAGGGGACGCCGTTCGTTGGCGCGATGACACCGGCACGAACGCGGACACGTGCTGGTTCCGCGACGAGCAGTCGCGGCTACCGCGCCGACGTGACGAGCGAGGTGACCGGAAACGACACGTACGCACTTCACCGACGTCGCGTCCGGCGGCTCAGATCCTCGCGCAGGGCGCCTCACTCGTCGTGGTCTATGCGAACACGAGTCTGTCCCGCAAAGACATTCTGCTCTACGACGGGAACGACGTCGTCAACGCGGACGACGAGGACATCACCAACACGCTCGGCGGGTTCAACGCCACGTATCCGGCAACCGCGAGGACGACGTTCATCGTCGGCGACGGGCAGGCCTTGCCCGAGGAACTCCGATTCATCGGCAGTCAGGGCACGCTCAATCTCGATGACACCCTGGAGGGAAGCGATCCTCCCAATCCCAATCCCGACACAGCAGATTGGGACACCGACACCTACGACGTCTCCGCCTACATCCAAGGCGGCGACACGTCGGCGTCGGCCTTCATGGGCGTCCCAGCCACCAGCGGCGACTGCCTCATGTGGGTCGCCCAGGTCCTGGCGGTAACGAACAACCCGAGCGCGACGATCTCGGCCAGCTCGACCGCGCCCTCGGTTATCGCCGGCGCTCAGTCGGTGCCGACCGGCGCCATCGACACCGGCGAGCTCCGGCAGCAAGTTGGCACAACCGAGTCGACGCCCCTGGACTCGATTCCGCTCGACTCGATTCCGCTCGACTCCGTCCCGCTCGATTCGATTCCGCTCGACTCGATCGGGCTGACGTCCGACCTGCTCGACGAGGCGTTCGGCGGAGTCCATCTCTCCGACATCCCGCTCTCGACGGGTGACGACTGGGAGGACCGGCTGGCAGGTACGCCGCTCGCCGACGTACCGCTCAACACGATCACGCTCGCCGACGTGTATGCGCTCAACGAAGCGCCGGGTCCGGACCCGATCCCGCTCGATTCGATCCCGCTCGATTCGATCGACCTGAGCGAGACACCGCTCGACTCGATCGCGCTCGGCGCGATCGCGCTCGGCGCGACGCCGCTCGACTCGATCCCGCTCGACTCGATCGGGCAGACAAATTTCACATTTCTTACATCTTTCAACCAATATCCATATCACACTTCTCAACCATCCAAGTCTACACCTACCTTTCACACCTCAACCTCAACACTTCAGCCTTTCCAAACACACTATCAGCAACTAACCAATTACAATTTCCATGCAATCTTCAACGCATTCACAACATTCCAAACAACAAATTCTAAACTCAACCTAATCTTTTTCATCTCATCCTCATTCACCTGGCCAGGGCGACATCTACACGATGGTCGCCGCGCCGAGCGCGAAGGAGACCAGGCTCACCTCCGGGATCGGACGGGGAACAGCCTCGACACCGAGCCGGCGTGGTTCGGCTCGACGATCGCGTTCTCGACGCTGAGGCACGGCGCGTCGAACTCCGAGCTCTACACGATGAACACGACAGGCGGTGCGCTGGTGCGTCGGACGACGACGCACGACCGTCAACGAGGTCACGCCGGCCTGGTCGACGGACGGCGGGAAGCTCGTGTACGCGCGCGCGCCCTCCGGCGGGTCCAACTACGACCTCTACACGCTTGGGATCTCGCCGCCGGCAGCGGCGGCGCCGATCGTCATCCACGCGCTGCCGGACATCACGCCCGACTGGTAGGCCGGCGCGACCGCGGGTCGCTGCGGCAGATCGAGCGCGCGTTCAACTCGTCTCGCCGCTGAGGTCAGGGGAGCGGCGGCGACGGCACCGAGACGAGCCCGAGCCGCTCGGCCAGCTCCTCGAACTCGGTCTGGGCCTTCGGCTCGGCTGGGTGGCTCGTGTCTGCCATCGCCTTCAGCGTCATCGCCTCCTCGAACGCGGCGGGAAGCTCCCGCGCGACCTCCAGGCTCCGCGCGAAGTGCGGCCGTGCGGCCTCGGCGTCGCGCCCCTGGTGCAGCGCGTACCCGAGGTGGCGCTCGAGCTGAGCGGTGGTCAGCGCCGGCTCGTCGCCGAGCGCCGCCAGAACCTCCTCCGCGAGCTGCCGCGCCTCCTGGTAGCGGCCCTCGAACACGTAGCACTCGGCCACGTGCGATCGGCTCTCGTTCGCCAGCCCCGCCGAGCCGATCTCCTCGAAAGTCGCGAGCGCCTGCGCGAACAGCTCGTGCGCGGTCTCGTAGCTGCCCTCGCGAGCTGCCACCCGGGCGAGGTTCGACGTCGCGAGCGCGATCCCGATCGGGTAGTTCGCAGCGCGCCAGACTCGGAGCGCCTCCTCGAAGCGCTCCCGCGCCTCGTCGAGGTATCCCTGGTCGGAGAGGATCTCCGCCTCGTTGTTCTTCTGCGTTGCCGTGCCGACGACGTCTCCGGCCTGGCGACGCAGCGTCTCGCTGCGGCGGTAGGCGTCGAGCGCCTCGGTCCAGCGGCCCTGGATGTAGGCGTCGACACCGAGATTGTTCAGGACGTTGGCCTGGCCGATCAGGTCACCGATCTCCTCGAAGATCGGCAGCGCGAGCTCGCGGTACGACGGGTCAGGCTTGCCCAAGCCGTGTGTGCGCGACGTGCAGCAGGTAGTAGGCGTGGGCGAGCTCCTTGCGGTCTCCGGCCTCCTCCGCATGCTCGGCCGCATCGCGCGCCAGCTCGATCGCATCCTGGAAGCGCCCCTGGCGATGCCGGATGCCCGCCGATGCCGCCTCGAGCTGCGCGCGCATGGAGAGCGCCCGGCCGCCGTCGGCGAGCGCGCCGACCGTGCCCAGCCCGCGCTCGTACCACTCGAGCGCGTCCTCGTAGTGGCCTTCGCGCTCGCAGACCACGCCCCGCTTGAGCATCAGCCGGGCCTCGCCCTCGCCGTCGTTCTCCACCAGCCCTGCCGCCTGCTCGTACGCGGCGCCTGCCTTCGCAAAGTCGGCGTACCGCTCGGCCACGTCGCCGAGCGCCTCCCACGTCACCTCGACCTCCTCGGGAGGGAGCTCGACGTGCTCGGCGGCCGCGAGCGCGCGCTCGTAGAGCTCGCCGGCGACGACGTTCGCGTACTTCGCTCGTGCCTGCTCCGCTGCAGTCCGGGCGTAGCGCCAGGCCTTCTCGTATTCCTGCGCTTCCAGGAAGTGCAGCGACAGGAGCGGCGCGGCCTCGTCCACCCGATCGCCCGCCTGCTCTTCGAGCACGTCGCCGAGGCGGCCGTGGATGGCGCGACGCCGCTGGAAGGACAGGCCCTCGTACGCGGTCGCGCGGATCAGGTCGTGCCGGAAGGCGAGGGTCTCGTTGCCTTCCCAGCTGACGAACTCTGTGAGCCGTTCCCAGCGCTCGAGCGCGCCTGCGTCCGGCAGCTCCTCGGCCAGGATCTCGGTGAGCAGCGACAGGTCGAAGCGGGGGCCGACGACCGCCGCGTAGCGGAGCAGCATGCGGTCCTCCGGATCCAGCGTGTCGATCCGCGAGGTCATCAGCGTCTCGACCGTCTCCGGCAGCGAGTCGAGCGAACCGCCCTGGCGCGACGCGGCGACCAGCTCCCGCACGAACAGTGGGTTACCGCCCGACCGCTCCGCGAGCGTGGCCAGCACGTCCTCGGAGAGCGCCGCCTCCTCCGAGGCTGTGAGGGCCAGCTGTGCCGCCGCCTCGCCGGAGAGCGGCTCGAGGACGAGCCGGGTTCCCGGCGTCTCCGCCGACATGATGCTCGCTCCTTCGGGGCGGCTGGTCACGCACACGAGCCAGGGCCTCGGGGTCGTCTTGCTGGTCAGGTGGGTCAGCAGGAACCGGGACGCGTCGTCCATCCAGTGCGCGTCCTCGAAGATCAGCAGCGTCGGCATCATCAGCAGCCGCTGCAGGAACTGCTCCGCCACGTCGTGCAGGCGGTCGAAGCGGTACGCCTCCTCGATCGCGTCGGTCTCGGGCGTCGGAGGGACTTCCGCGTCGAAGGGGATCGCGAGCAGCGGCAGCCAGGGGGCGAGATCGGGCATGACAGCGGAGATCCACGGGTTGAGGTGGGCTCCGGCCTGCTCGCGCGACTGCTCGGGTGTGATGCCGGCGAGCCGCCGCAGCACCTGCCGCCACGCGAAGTACGGCTCCTGCTGCGCGTAGCGCTCGCACGCGGCGACGACCTGGTTGAACCCGAACGCGAGCGTCTTCAGCTCCTCGACGAGCCGCGACTTGCCGATGCCGGGCTCGCCCACCAGCTCGATGACCCGCGGCTGCATCATGCGTGACGCGTTCGCGGCCTCCTGGAGCGCCGCCACCTCGGTCTCGCGGCCGACGAGCGGGAGGGCCCGGGCGGCCTCTTCCTCGCGCATGCCTGTGAACGCGCCGACCCGGTAGGCGTTGATCGCGCGCTCCTTGCCCTTGACCAGGAACGGCTGCCGCTCCGTGTCGTAGCGCGCGGCCGAGCGGTCGAGCACCTCCCCGGTGGCGAGGATCTGGCCGACCTCGGCGCGGCCGCAGAGGCGCGCTGCGAGGTTGACGGCGTCCCCCATGACCGCGTAGGTGCGCCGGTTGCTGCCGCCGATGTCGCCCGCGAACACGGGCCCGCGGTTGAGGCCGGCTCGCAGCGGCAGGCCGACGTCCGTGTCGAGCACCGCGCGGAGCACGCGCAGCATCGCCTCCTCGTCTGCGCCGGTGCGTGGAAGGTGCCCCGGCGGTCAGGTAGAGCTTGCCGGCGCCCTTGTCGATGTCGGACTCGAGCCACGTGACGCCGTGCGCGGCGCACGCCTCGCTCACGACCTCGGCGAGCGTCTGGAGCCGGCTGCCCAGCACCTCGGCGCCGTCCCGCTCGAAGACCACGTCCGTGTCCGAGAGCTTGAGGAACGCCACCGTCACCTGGCGGTGCTCGGCCTCCCCGCGCGCGACCGCGAGATGGCTTCGGAGCGGCACGGGCACGTACTCGGCGAGGACCGCTTCGGCAGGAGCCGGGCCGGGATCGGGGTCGTCGACCTCGTCGCCCTCCGGCGGCTCGCGCGCGGATGAGGAGGTGGGCGCCCTCGCGCTCCCCGCCGACCCGCCCGCTCTCCAGCGCGTCCGCGGTCCGCGCGCTGACCAGGATCTCACTCGCCTCGGAGGCGTCCTCCAGCTCGAACGTCCGCGTGGCCGCCGGCCCGAGCGGGATCAGCTCGCGGTGCGAGCCCTGGACGAGGAAGAACTGGCACGGGCCGGAGTAGACGCCGGCGGCCATGCGCAGGTCGACCGGCCCGACCGAGCTCATCGTCGAGCCGGCCGTCTCGATGAACCACTGCATCTCGGAGGTCGCGTCGCAGGCGCGCGCTTCATGCTTGTCGCCCTCGAACAGCATCAGCAGGGCGTCCCCGCGGAACTTGAGCACGTCGCCGCCGTGGCGGCGGGCGATTCTGATCAAGCCCTCGAACACGCCGCTGATGACGAGGATCAGCTCCTCGGTGCCGGCGCGCCCCTTGGCGGCGAGTCGCTCGGAGAGGGCCGTGAAGCCGGAGAGGTCGACCGAGACCAGCGATCCGTCGAGCCCCCGATAGAGCTGCCCTGGGTCGTCGCCCGCCCAGCCGACGACGAGCGCCGGCAGGTAGGGGCGCAGGCCGGCTCCCGCCTCGGTGAGGGCACCCGTCTCGGTCATCGGTCCGTGGCAAGAATGTACGCCGCCGCGCCCGTCCTTTAGGTGACGTGGTCGGGGCCTTGTCATCAGAACTAGGACTTGCCCGCTCGCAAGATGGGCCACTCGGCCCAGGCGGCTCGTGCCGCAGATGTGTGAGGGTCGCCCGGGGTCGTGATCGGGTCGCTCATCGCATCGTCGGGCAGTAGGGGTCACGCTGAACGTCCCGGCGTGTGACGAAGGGCGGCCGACGGTCGCTCGTCGCGGCCTGGTGGCTGCGCTGCTCGCGATGCTCGCGCTTGCACTGGCGCCGGCGCGCTGGGCGCGACCTTCGACGTCAACTCGGCGAACGACGTCAACGACGGGACGTGCAACGCCGACGCACTGCTCGCTGCGCGAGGCGATCAACGCGGCGAACGTCGCCGTAGGACCCCGACTCGATCACCTTCAGCATCCTCCCCGCGACGGGGGTCCAGACCATCACGCCCGACCGACGGCCCTGCCGCAGATCACGCAACCGGTGACCATCGACGCAACGACACAGGACGGGTGGTCGGCGGCCTGCCGCTGATCGAGCTCGACGGCAGTGGCGCGGCGGTCGCATGACGGCCTCGACGTCGCGGCCAACAACTCGACGATTCGCGGCTTCGATCATCAACGGCTTCACCGGGAGCCAGCCGCGGCGGCGATCCACATCGTCCGACGGCGTCACCGGCAGTCCGTCGTGGCCGGGAACTACATCGGCACCGACGCGGCTGGGCTCACGGCCGACGCGAACTCCTACGGCGTCGTCATCGAGGGTCCGAACAACTCGGATCGGTGGACCCGCGGCCGCCGACCGAAACGTCATCTCCGGCAACACGTTCTACGGGATCGAGGTCGGGCCCCAACCCGCCGAGCTCGGCGACCGGGAACCGTCGTCGAGGGCAACTATCTCGGGCTCGACGCGGCCGGCGACTGCGGCCGTCGCGCAGAGCGCCGGGTTCCACTCGAACGGCGTCGGCGAACCAGACGGTTCGCAACAACGTCGTTGCCGGCAACCAGAGCGGCATCTACGTCTGGGGCGACTCGGTTGTGACCGGCAACCTCGTCGGTACCGACTCCACCGGTACGACCGCGATCGCCAACCAATTCGGCATCCAGGTTGGGGGCCCGAACACGATCGTAGGGGGAGCAAACCCGGCTGACCGCAACATCGTGGTTTCCAGTTCGGCGATCGGCATCGACGTCAACAGCGCGTCTGGCACGACCACCATCGCCGGCAACTACGTCGGCCTGCTCGCCGACGGCTCGGCGCAAGGCAACGGCGCGGGTGTCCGCGTGACCAATTCCACCGGGGTCACTGTCGGCGGGACGACCGCGTCCGCACCGGAACGTCATCAGCGGCAATACTCGCGGGGTCGAGGTGAGCAGCGCGACCGGCACTGTCGTCGGCGCCAACTACATCGGCCTCGATCCGACTGGCGCGCTTGCGCGCCCCAACACGGTCGAAGGGGTCTTCGTCACGGGCGGGTCGACGGGCACGATCATCGGCGGCGACGCCTTTCCAGCCGGACCGCCTCGGGGGAACGTGATCTCGGGCAACGGGACGGGCGTGTCGGCCGACGGCGACTCGACCGGAACGATCCTCAACGGCAACCTGATCGGCCCGAGCGCGACCGGGGCCTCGGGCGTCGGCAACACGGACCGGAGTCCGGGTGGCCGGGACGACGACCACCCTCTCGGTCTCCGCGAACGCGCCGATCGGCCAATCGAACTACTCGAACGTCATTGCTTTCAACGGCGGCCACGGGATCGCCGTGCAGAACACTGCGCGCGCGACGGTCCGCTTGAGCGACATCCACTCGAACGGCGGCCTCGGGATCAACCTGGTCGGAGGATCCGAGGGTGACAACAGCGTCACTGCCAACGACGCCGGCGACGCCGACACGGGTCCCAACGGGCTCCTCAATTACCCGGTGATCGCGTCGGCCACGTCGAACGCCACGATCCAGTTCTCGCTCAACATGCCGGCGGCCCAGTACCAGGTCGAGTTCTTCACGTCCGCCTCCTGCGATGAGTCGAATCACGGCGAGGGCGAGGACTTCATCATGAGCCGCCTGATCAATCACTTCCCCTCCGAGGGCGGCACGGCAGCCTCGTACACGACCCCGGTTGGACCATTGCCTGCCGGCCACTTCGTCACTGCAACGGCGGTCAGCGCGAACGGCAGCGGCGACACCTCCGAGTTCTCGGCGTGCGTGCCCGTCACATCCGCTGCACCGGCGTGGACCGGAGGCGGAAGCGTGAACTGGAGCGCGGGCTCGATGCCCGGCAGCACGACGGTGGTCAGCGACGGGACGAGCGCGCCGCCGAGGTTCCGCTACGACTTCGTCGACCCGAACCCGGCAGGCGGCGAGTGCTGCAGCGACGGCGAGTGGACGTTCCAGACCACCGCCGCCAGTACAGGCCCCGTGGTGCTGGACTGGTACTGGAACGGCTTCCACGCGTACTTCCAGGTGCGCGCGAAGCTCGAGTACTTCGTCGACACCGCGGCCGACGCGCCTGTCTACACGACGCTCGTCAACGCGGGCCCGACGAGCTGCTGCACGACGCCCTCCGCCGGTTTCACCTACTCCGGCGTCACGACGATCAACGTCGGCGCAGGCGACACGTACGGCTTCCGCATGTCCGGGAGCAACGGCGACACGAACGGCACGATGCAAGGGACGTTCGAGCTGGCTGCGCGGTGCGGTCAACTCGGCCACGATCTCCTCGTTCGGCGCGGACGTCGGCTCCTCGCCGGCGGGCGCCGAGGAGGTGCCGCTCGGCCAGCCCGGCCTGGCAGCGGCGACCCGCGGCGCGGGGCCAACCGCCACGGCGACACGGGACACCGCGCTCGACAGCATCGCGCTCGACTCGATCCCGCTCGACTCGATCCCGCTCGACTCGATCGCTCTCGACAGCATCCCGCTGGACAGCATCGGGCTGACCGCAGAGAATCTCCGCGCCACGATCGGCGGGGTCCTGCTGTCCGACATCCCGCTGCGCGACGCGCGCTGGGAGGACCTGCTCGTCGACACTCGTCTCGACGGCGTTCCGCTGAACACGATCACGCTGGCGGACGTGCTGGCCCTGCATGAGGAAAGTCCTCTTCCCCAAGTAGTCGGACCTGACACTCAAGCAACTCGACCTGTCGCACACCGCGCTCGACTCGATCAGCCTGGCGGCGCTCGCGATCGGCCCGCTGGCGCTCGACAGCATCCCGCTCGACAGCATCGGGACGCCCAGTTCTCAGGAGAATCTCGACGACTGGTGCGCCGCCTTCCGCGCCCAGGACCTGCCGTGCACCTCGGGTAGCGAGCTCGACGGCGTCACGCTGGTCGAGGCGACGCTCCGCGGCGTCGCGCTCGACTCGATCGCGCTCGACAGCATCCCGCTCGACTCGATCGCGCTCGACAGCATCCCGCTCGACTCGATCGCGCTGCGACAGCATCCCGCTCGACTCGATCAACGTCGCCGGGACGGCGCTCGACAGCATCCCTCTGGACTCGATCGACCTCCAGGGGACAGCCCTCGACAGCATCGCGCTCGACTCGATCGACCCTCAGAACACGGCGCTCGACAGCATCCCGCTCGACTCGATCCCGCTCGACTCGATCGCGCTGGACTCGATCCCGCTCGATTCGATCGCGCTCGACTCGATCCCCATGATCGTCAACTGCTCGGGGTGGGGATGCGCCGGGAAGAACCTCGGCCAGGCGTTCGCCGACGGCCGCATCGTCCAGGGCGCGACGCTCGCCGACCTGATCGATGCGCTGCTGCCGGGCTCCGGAGCGACCGTGGGCGACCTCGTCGAAGCGCTGCCCCCGACTCCGGTGCCACCGTCCGGACGCTGCTGAACGCCCTGACGAACTTCAACGACGCCTCTCTTCTCGACCTCGCGCAGGCGTTGCCGGCCGGCACGACCCTCGGCGACCTGCTCTCCGTCCTGCTGACCGGCGCACAGGCGAGCTACGACTGGGAGCGCCTCGCGCTCGACGCCTTCCCGATCCAGGACTTCGCCGCCAACGGGGCGAGCGTCGAGTACGCCCTCCAGTTCTCGGTCGGCGGCGTCGGCCTCAGCGCGCCGGCGACGATCGAAGTGACGCTCCCGAACGATGCGCGGTACAAGGCCGGCTCGACGGAGCTGACCGCGGAACTTCTCGGTCGATCCGATCGCCATCGCCGAGCCGGTGCAGAGCGAAGGAAGGCTGACGTGGACCTTCAGCGCCTCGGTCGGAGCCGCCTACACCCTCCGTTTCGAGGTCAGGCCCGGCCTCTCGCTCGTGCCGCTGACGGCCGACGCGAAGCTTCAGGTCGCGGGCGTGCCCGGTCGACACCGCCTCGGCCGCGCCGGTGGAGATCCGGCAGACGCTCGAGGCCGGAGAGCCGGAGCCGCAGCTTCGGTGTTCAGCTCCAGCCGGACACCCTCTACTTCGGGCACCTCCCGCGCGGAGATCGACTCCGACTACCTCCGCATTCCGATCCCGAACGAGTACGGCGCGCGCACGATCATCGACCTCAGCCACCTCGCCGCGGACTACGACCTCGTCGTCTTGGGGCCGCCGCATCCCGACCTCGCGCCGGAAGCGGCGAACACTGTCCCGCTCGGAAACGAGCCGCTCGTCGATACGGACGTGCCGCTGACCCAGCAGGCCCAGGAGCTGCCGCCCGAGGCGCTCCAGGACATCGAGATCCCGAACGTTCCCGGGGCCACGCTGCGCGCGATCTCGGACAACCGCGGCACCGGCGGACGAACGGATCGAGCTCGTCTCGTACGGCGAGACCGGGTTCTACACGGTGCGAATCGACCCGTACGAGGACGCGGAGAGCGTGAAGCCGTACATGGTGAGGGTCTCCCGGGAGGCGGCACCGGCTCTCGGCGGCTGCACGCCGCGGCACCTCACCGGCGGCGGAATCGCGTCGACCACGCCGCTGCCTGCGACGCTGCCTGCGGGCGTCAACACCCTCTTCCTCGTCAACCAGAAGCGCCTGGGTGACACCTTCGTCGCGAGCGAGGCGACGGCCGTCATGAACAAGCTCGCGACGCTGGCATCGAGGTCTGATCTCGGCGTGAACGGTCTCGTGCTCGCCGTCGAGGCGGATCCCGCGGTGGCGAGCGCCTACAGCGCCTGGGACGCGCGATCCGTGCTCGCCGCGGCTCGCCCAGCAGACGGCGATCGCCATCGCCGAGCTGCTCGACCGGCTGATCGACACGCCGGCGCGCGAGGAGCAGATCCAGAACATCGTCATCGTCGGCGGCGACGACATCGTCCCGTTCGCGCGCGTCCCCGACGAGTCGGAGCAGGCCAACGAGCGCGGCTACGCGCAGTCGCTCGGCACCGCGAACAACCAGTCGGCCAGCTCGTTCGCCCACGGCTTCATGCTCACGGACGACCTCTACGGCGACCGCGACCCGAAGGACTGGTTCGGGCGCCAGCTGTACGTCCCGGATCACGCGCTCGGGCGGCTGGTGGAGACGCCTGCCCAGATCACGAAGCAGATCGACCAGTTCATCGCGCGCTCCGGCCGCATCACGCCGACGCGAGCGCTCGTCACGGGCTACGACTTCCTGACCGACGCGGCGAACACCATCAAGCTGAGCTTCCCCACGGCCGGGCGTAGCGAGCTGATCAGCGACACCTGGACCCGGCCAGTCGCTCATCGACAGCATCTTCCCGGCGTCCGGAGCACCGCAAGTCCTATCGCTGAACGCGCACTTCGACCACAACCGCGCGTTGCCCGCGGCGCTGAACAACCCGCAGGCCGAGCTGCGCGGCGAACTGTTCGACACCGGCGACCTCGCGGCTGGAACCCTCGACGGTCGGCTCCTGTTCACGATGGGCTGCCACTCCGGCTTCGCCGCGTCGAACGCCGTCTTCGGCCTTGCGGTCTCACAGGACTCGCCGCTCGCATCCGACTTCGCGGAGACCGCCGCGGACGAGGGCGCGATCGCGTGGATAGGGCAGACCACCTACGGTCTCGGCGATACCGTCGTCGTCGCGTACTCGGAGCGGCTCCACGCGCTCTTCGCGGAGGCCCTGCACGGGCGGGCGTCCGTCCTGCCCGGGAAGCAGCTCTTCAATCCGACGACCGGCCGTGCGCTCGTCGCTGCGAAGCAGCAGTACCTCGGTCCCTCGAGCGGCACGGTGCTCACGCTCTACGACGAGAAGGTCAGCATCTCGACCACGCACTACGGGCTGCCGATGTACCGCTACGGGCCCGACGCGCCCGCCAGCCCGCCGGCCGATCCGCTTGCCGGTCACGACCGATCCGGCCACCGGACTGAAGGCTGCGTCGTTCGACGTCAGCCCGCAGCTCGTGCGGGAGACGACCGACGAACGGTGACTACTACCGCGTGACCGGCCAGGCCGTGGGCGGGATCGAAGTCACGCCGCGCCGGCCGATCCAGCCGCTCACGACCCTCGACGTGACCCAGCCCGCCGGCGTCGGGCTCGCACACGGCGCGATCATCGAGAGCCTCGTGTCGCCAGGCGACCTCGGCGGCTTCGACGCCGCCTGGAGCCGGGTCGAGCCCGACTCGTCCGAGACCGGCGCCCGAGCTCGTCGGCGAGGGCTCCTCGGCCAGCAAGCTCCAGGCCGTCACCACGATCGACATTCCGGGCGCCAGCGTGCATCAGCTGCTGCTCCTCCTCGCCGGCCAGTTCCGCAGCGACGGGATCAGCGACCCGGAGGGCAAGGGTGTCCAGACGCTGTTCAGCCAGCAGGCCGGCCGGGTGTACTACGGCGTCTCCAACGACTGGACTCCGCCGACGTTCGCGCCGGTCGAGCTCCTGCGGGTCGGCGGCACGCTCGGGTTCGCCGTCGACGTCACCGACAGCGGCGGGAACAACCAGGTCAAGCGCGTGCTCGCGCTCTATCGGGACTGCGACGGCTCGTGGAAGCGGGCCGAGCTTGCGAAGGCGGCCGCGGGCAATCGCTGGAGCGGCGGCGGTGCGACCACCGGAACCTGCAACGACCTCGCGTACATGCTCCAGGCGGTGGACGGTGCAGGCAACGTCGGCGTCCACTGGCGGAAGCTCGAGCGGACGAGCGTTCTGCCGCCCACGCCGAATCAGGGATCGATCACGGCGACGACGAACGTGCCGCCGCACAGCAGCGGCTGGTACACGAGCGCCACCGTCGCTGTCACGCTTGAGCTCCAGCGCGAACGCGGGCGATCGAGTACAGCCTCGACGGCGACCCCTACGTGACCTACACCGGTGCCGGTCACGTCACCGGCGACGGTCCTCACACGCTCGAGTTCCTCGGCTCGGACGGGTCACGCGGCACCAAGGTGATCGCGATCGACACGACGCCGCCGACGATCGACGTGACGACCCCGGCGCCGGGTGGGAAGTACGTCTACGGCTCAACCGTGCCGGCCGACTACACCTGCCCGGACAGCGGCGCGGGAGCCGCGACGTGCAGCGGCCCTGTCGCGCCGGGCGCCCCGATCGACACGGCGTCTGTCGGAATGAAGACGTTCACCGTGCAAGCCGCGGACGTGATCGGCGGGGTCGGCCATACCGCCCAGGTGACTGTGACGTACGAGGTCGTGCGCCGCCCGATCGTCTTCTCGAGCAGGCGCACCGGCAACGGCGACATCTACACCGTGCCCCAGGCCGGTGGAGCGCCGACGCAGCTGACGAGCGGCACCGCGATCGACAACGAGCCCGAGTGGTTCCCGGCCGGCGACCGGATCGTCTTCGCGAGCTCGCGGAGCGGCAACGGCGACCTCTACTCGATGAGGGCCGACGGCTCGCGGCTCAATCAGCTGACGAGCGATCCCGGAATCGACCAGTCGCCGTCCGTCTCGCCCGACGGGACGAAGATCGCCTTTGCGTCGAGCCGCGGCGGCAACTGGGACATCTACGTGATGCAACGCCGACGGGTCGAACCCGCAGCGTCTGACGACCGACAAGGGCGAAGACCTCCTGCCGACGTGGAGCCCGAACGGCCAGCAGATCGCCTTCATGAGCAAGCGGACGGGCAAGGGCGACATCTACGTGATGAACGCAAACGGGTCGAGCCAGACCAAGCGCGTCGGCTCGACGGGCATCGACACCGAGCCGGCGTGGCACGGCAGCACGATCGCCTTCTCCACCGACCGCCACGGCACGGCGAACTACGAGCTCTACTCGATTCCGGCAGCGGGCGGGGCGGAGACGCGACTGACCACGCAGGCGGGAAACGACATCACGCCCGCGTGGTCGACGGACGGCAAGCAGATCGTCTTCGCGAGCAACCGTGCGCCGGCGACGCCGATCAACTACGAGCTCTACACGATGGTCGATCCCGACCAACGGCAGCTCCGCCGACGGTCGTGGCCGCGCACAGCGCGATCGAGAGCTGGCCCGACTGGTAGTGAGGCTCGCCGCAGCCGGCGCTCAGCTCGCGAATCTGGATGTTCCCGCCCTGAACGACGCCGCCGTTCGCGTGCGTGATGTCGCCCGTCGAGCTCGATCGAGAAGAAGTCGGTGCTGATGCCCGGGCTCGCCGCCGTCCCCGAGCATCGACGTACGAACGTGCCCTGTGGCGCCGCTCGGTCTGCGAGCGATACGTGCCCTCGACCGGTCGCAGTGCCGGGGGCGGACCGAACTCCGACGCTGCCAGATCGTCGCACGTCATGCCGGCGACTCCATGAAGTCGTCCGGCTGAACGTCCCCGAACGGCTCGACGTCTCCGTGAACGTGAGATGCCGGCCCCGTCGATCGTGGTACTCGAAGATGGCCGTCGAAGATGACCGCGACCTGCTGGCCGCCCCGTCCGAGTCCCTGCACTTGGCGTTCAACGCGAACGTCGCCTTCTCCGAGCTGAGGGTTCGCAGCGACCGGATCCAGCCTCCGCCCGTGGCGCTGCAACCCGAAGCGAGAGCTGCGCTCACGAGCACGAGGGGTAGCGCCGACCTGACCCGCCTCCACATGCACGGTCTATTCCGCGCCGACCCACCCTTCGAAACCTTGGCCGTCGCCCGTGGTGCTCAAGCGTCGACGCGGAAGGAGGGCGTCCGCCGGAGCGTCTGGTCTGATGATGCACCCGTCATCGGCCGCCGGTGAGATAGGTCCTCGTCACCCCAAAGATGGGCCGTTCGGCCTAGGCGGCGGGGGCCAGCCACCTGTGAGAGTTCCCAGGGTCTTGGGGGTGGTTGCTTTACGCGGCAGAAGAGTGTCAGTGTCGAGTGCTCGTTCGCGGACGAGGGACGGTGATGGCGGGGATCTCCCGCGGCGGCGCGGCCGCCGCGGCTCACGACGGTGCGTCTGCACGCCGAACCGGCGTGCGCGCCGCCGTGCCGGCCCTGAGCCGCCGCCTGCTCTTCTTGCTGTTGGCATCCCTGGCCGTGCTCATCGCCTCGGCCTCGCCGGCGCTCGCCGCAACCGCGTGGACCGGCGGAGGGACAGCCTCGTCGAGCGGTGGCACGCACACCCTCACCACTGAGGTCGTCCGGGACGGCGCGACGAACGGGCCGGCGAGGTTCCAGTACGACTACACCGATCCGGACCTGAACCCGGGCGGGGCGGGCCAGAACGCAACCGGGGAGATGTTCTTCGAGACTGTCTCGGCGACGACCGGAGACGTCGTGCTCGACTGGAACTGGACCGGTCTTCACGCCTTCTTCCAGGTTCGCGCCAAGCTCGAGTACTACGTCGACACCGGCAGCGGCCCGATCTACACGACCCTGATCGACGCCGGCCCGACCGACTGCTGCGTCGAGCCCTCGAACGGGTTCGCCTACACCGGCAGAACCGTGGTCTCGGTCTCGGTGGGCGACACGTACGGCTTCCGCATGACGGGCAGCAACGGTGACTTCAATGCAACGCTCCAAGGACTCTTCTCGCTCGGCATCACCGTGGACACGAACGCGGGCGGCTCAGTGGGAACCTGCGACCCGGCCGTTCCGTCGGACTGCAGCCTCCGCGATGCGATCACGCTCTCGAACGCGTCGGTCGGTAGTGACGAGATCGGCTTCGGCATCCTCGGGCTCGGCGTGCAGACCATCGCTCCTGCGTCCGCGCTGCCGCAGATCACGGACTCGGTGGAGCTCGACGCGACGACTCAGGATGGATTCATCCTGGGCATGGGCGCTCAGATCCAGCTCGACGGCAGCGCGGCTGGGAGTGCGCACGGCTTCGACCTGCTCGCCGACGACTCGGTCATTCGCGGGTTCGCCATCAACGGATTCACCACCGCCACGAAGGGCGGTATCCACATCGCGAACGGAGCCACCGGCAACCTCGTCGCCGGCAACTACATCGGCACCAACGCTGCGGGCACAGTCGCCGACGCGAACCACCGAGGGGTGCTCGTGGACGGCCAGTCGAACACGATCGGCGGGCCGACGGCAGCCGACCGAAACGTCATCTCCGGCAACATGTTCGACGGAGTCGAGATCGGCCCCAGCAACATCAATGCCACCGGCAACGTGGTGGAGGGAAACTACCTGGGCACGAACGCTGCGGGAACCGCGGCGGTGGCCAATGGCGGTGCCGGCGTCAGCTCGAACGGCGTCTCGAACGTCACTGTGCGGGGGAACCTGGTCTCCGGCAACGGCGGCGGTGGGATCAACATCCGCTCGAACTCGCTCGTCGTCGGCAACCTCGTTGGCCTGAACGCCGCCGGCACGGCAGCGCTCAGCAACGGCACGGGGATCTTCGTCAACGGCTCCGGCACCACGATCGGTGGCGTAGGCGCTTCCGACCGGAACGTCGTCTCGGGCAACAGCATCGTGGGCATCAATCTTGGGGGAGCCGGCGGGAACTTCGTCTACGGCAACTACGTCGGCATCGATCCCGCTGGCACGACGGCGCGCGCGAACGACGTCGGCGTAGTCGTGACGGCGGGAACAGGCAACCGGATCGGCGGCCAGGCAGCCGGCCAGGGCAATGTCCTGTCGGGCAACGGCACCGGTGTGTCGCTCAGCGGGGGAAGCTCGACCGTGGTCGAGGGCAACCTGATTGGCCTTTCCGCGGACGGTGCGAGCGCCGTCGGCAACACGAACTGGGGTGGGGTCCAGATCTCGGGTGGCGCCGGCGCGCTGATCGGCGGGCCGACGTCGACGCCGGCTGCTCGCAACGTCATCTCCGGCAACACCTTCCGCACCGGGATCGAGGTGACAGGCGGGACCGGCACGCAGATCCAGGGGAACTACATCGGCACCAACACGAGCGGCACGGCTGCGATCAAGAACGCGATCGGCATCCGCACGAGCGCGAGCGCGAACGGTGTGTTGATCGGCGGCGTGAACCAGACGAACGTCATCTCGGGCAACGACACGGGAGTCTCCCTGAGCGGCACCGGCACCGGCCACCAGGTGGTCGGCAACTACATCGGCGTGGACGCCACCGGTTCGGCCGACCTCGGCAACAACGGCACAGGCGTCTTCGTCGGCACGAGCTCGAACCTGATCGGCTCGAACGTCATCTCGGGGAACGGCACGTACGGGCTCCAGCTCGCCGCGTCCGGCAACGACGTGTGGGTCAATCGCATAGGCACCGACTCGGGAGGCATCGCCGCGATCGGCAACTCGTCGCACGGCGTCTGGATCACCGCCGCGAACGTGCTGCTCGGAGGCAGCGGGAGCCAGGGGAACGTCATCTCGGGCAACGGCGCCAACGGCGTGCTCGTCGAGGGGGCAAACGCGTCGCTGCAGGGCAACCGGATCGGCACGAACGTCAACGGCACGGCGGCACTGCCCAACGTCAACGGCGTGCTCGTGAACCAGGTGAACGGCACGGCTGTCGGCGCCGGCACGGTTGCCGCCGGCCAGCCGCCCGGAAACCAGATCTCGGGCAACACCCAGCACGGCGTCTGGGTGAACGTCAACGCGGGTCAGCTGACGACGATCGAGGGCAACCTGATCGGGACGAACGCCGCCGGCACCGGTGCCCTTGCGAACGGCAGCAGCGGCGTCAACGTCACCGCCTCGCCCGTTGGGTCGCCCACCAGAGTCGGCGGCTCGATCCCGCAGGAACGGAACATCATCTCCGGCAACGGCCAGGGGATCGGGATCGGCGCGGGTGCCGGGGCCGTGATCGTCGGCAACTACATCGGCACGGACGTCAACGGCACGGCTGCTCTCGGGAACGCCGGTTACGGCATCTCGATCCAGGCGACCGGCAACACCGTCGGCGGCACGACCGCCGCCGCGCGCAACGTCATCTCGGGCAACGGCTTCGGCGTAAATCTCGGCGCCGCCGGCACCGACCTCTTCGGCAACTACATCGGCCTCGACGCGACGGGGAACGCGGCCCTCCCCAACATCAGCGGGGGCGTGGGAATCGGGGTCAGCGTGAACGCGGACGGCGCTGTCGTCGGCGGCACCGACCCGGGCGAAGGCAACGTCATCTCCGGCAACGTCCCGGTGAACCCGAACAACGGCCGCGGGGTCTCGATCGGCGCCGGCATGGACAACGTGCGCGTCGAGGGCAACCTGATCGGCACCAACGCAGCCGGAACGGCCGGCATCTCCAACGGCCGCGGCGTCGACATCAATGGCGGCACCCTCGCGGTGATCGGCGGCGCGAGCGCAGGTGCCCGCAACGTCATCTCAGGGAACCTCCTGGGCGTCGCGATCAGCAACGCTCGGCTCGACGGGCAACGTCGTCCAGGGCAACTACATCGGCACGAATCCCGCCGGGACGGGGTCGGTGCCAAACACGAGCGTCGGCGTCAGCATCCACTCGGCGCCGAACAACACGGTCGGCGGCTCGGGAGCCGGCGAGGGCAACGTCATCTCCGGCAACGGCAACACCGCCATCTTCATCCAGCAGGCGAGCGCGACCGGCAACGTCATCCGCGGCAACCGGATCGGCCTGGAGGCGAGCGCCCCGAACGCCCTGCCGAACGCCGGGCACGGCATCGACGTCGCCGCCGGCGCGGCCAACAACACGATCGGCGGCGCCGGTGCCGGCGAGCCCAACACGATCACGGCCAGCGGCCTCGACGGAGTTCGCATCGCTGACACCGGCACGGGCAACGCGATCCGCAGGAACTCGATCTACGACAACGGCGCGCTTGGGATCAACCTGGTCGGCGCCGCCGGCGTCGACGCGAACGACGTGTTCGACTCCGACTCGGGGCCGAACAACCTCCAGAACTACCCGCGAGATCACGGCCGCCGACGAGGTCGGCCCGGACCTCGAGATCGAGGGCGACCTCTCGAGCGCGATGAGCGGGAGCTACACCGTCGACATCTTCGGCGACGGCTCCTGCGACGCGTCGGGCAACGGCGAAGGCCGGGATCGGCTCGCCAGCGTGCCGGTGACGACGTCGCTCCTGGGCCTGGGGGCCTTCGCCGTGAACGTGCCCAACGCGGCGGGGGACTACTCGGCTGATCACCGCCACGGCGACCGACGCGGCCGGCAACACCTCGGAGTTCTCCGAGTGCATGACGGTCGGCTCCGACGCGCCGCAGACCGGGCCCACGTTCACGGTCAACGTCGCCGACGACAACGCGCCGGACGGCTGCAGCACGACGCACTGCACGCTCCGCGAGGCGATCCTGGCCGCGAACGCCAACCCGGGCGCCGACACGATTCAGTTCGCGATCGGTGGCGTCGGTACGCGCACGATCACTCCCGGCGACGGCACGCTGCCCCTCATTACCGAGCAGGTGACCATCGACGGCACAACTGAGGGCCTTCCCACCCCCGGCAGCCCACCGCTGGTCGAGCTCTACGGCGGCGCCACGGACGGCGGCAGCGGCCTTGTCGTCGACGGGAACGCCGCGGGCGGGACGGTCATCCGCGGCCTGGTCATCAACTCGTTCGGTGGGGCCGGCATCTTCATCCAGGGCGGCGCCGACAACGTCCTCGTCGAGGGCAACTGGATCGGCACCGACTCCTCGGGCAACTACGCCTTCGCCAACGCCGACGGCGGCATCGTCGTCCAGGCCGGCTCGCAGGGCACGGTGATCGGGGGCAACGATCCCGAGGAAGGCAACGTCATCTCCGGAAACAACGGCCACGGCATCCAGGACACCGGAACCGACACCCGGATCCGGGGCAACTACGTCGGCACCAACCCCGCCTCGATCACGGGCCTCGGCAACCAGTTCGCAGGCATACGCCTGGTCGCCAGCGGCACGGAGGTCGGCGGCAGCTCGGACGAGCGGAACGTGATCTCGGCGAACGGGACGGACGGCATCCTCGTCGACTCCGCCGCGAATATCGAGATCCGGGAGAACTACATCGGCACGGACGTCGGCGGCGATAACGCGCTCGGAAACGGCAGCGACGGCATCGACGTCCAGGGCATCTCGCCCAACGTGACCATCGGCGGCGGCGACGGCGGGGGCAACGTGATCTCGGGCAACGTCGGCATGGGCATCCGGGCCGACGGAGCCCCCAACCTGGTCGTCCAGGGCAACTACGTCGGGGTCGACGACACCGGGCAATCGCCGATCGGCAACACGGTCGGCATCGACCTCACCGACACGATCGATGCGGTCGTCGGCGGATCCAACGGCACCGCCGGCAACGTCGTCGGCGGCAACGACTACGGCATCTACCTCACCAGTCCGGACGGCGGCACGATCCAGGGGAACCTCGTCGGCATCGGCCCCGACGGCGACAACGTGGGCAACACGACCGGGTGGACTCTCGGGTGCGAGTGCTCGCCCGGCATCGGCATCACGGTCGATCAGACCTCGGCCGGCTTTGCGCCGCCCGTCATCGGCGGCACGGCACCCGGAGCCGGGAACGTCGTCTCGAACAACGACCAGGGCATCCTGCTGTTCGAGGCCGTCGACGGCATCCAGATCCAGGGCAACACCATCGGTCTCAACACGAGCGGCGCCGGCGCGGGCAACAAGACCAGCGGCATCGAGGTGGTCGCTACGCCCGGCGCCCAGATCGGCGGCGCCAGCGCGTCGGCGCGGAACGTGATCTCGGACAACGGGGACTACGGCATCGAGGTCGACGGCTCGAGCGGCACGATCATCCAGGGCAACTACATCGGCTCCGACCCGGGCGGCACGCTTGGCCGCGGCAACGAGTGGGGGATCATCGTCCGGAGCGACAGCACCGGGACGACGATCGGCGGCGCGGCGGCGGTCGCAGGCGAAGCGCCCGGCAACCTGATCGGTGACAGCTTCCGCCAGGGCGTGATCATCGAGGGCGACTCGAACGTCCTCCGCGGCAACCTGATCGGGCTCGAGGCGGGCGACGACGGCGAGGTGTACCTGGCGAACAACAACAGTGGCGTCGAGATCCGAAGCGGCGCACAGAACAACGTCGTCGGCAACGACACGCCCACGGGCAGCGACTACAACGTCATCGCCTACAGCGGCGACGAGGGCGAGCCGGGCGTCCTGATCACCGGCGCCGGCGCGAGCAGCAACAAAGTGGTCGGCAACCGCATCGGCACCACGGCGGACGGCCTCGACGCTGCGCCGAACTCCACCGGCGTCATGATCATGGGCGGCGCGACCCTCAACGAGGTCGGCGGCCCCGACCCACGCCTGCGCAACCTCATCTCGGGCAACCAGGACGCCGGCGTGGAGATCAGCGGCGCCGGCACCAACAACAACCGCGTCTGGGGCAACTGGATCGGCACCGACATCACCGGCAACGCGGCGCTGGGGAACGGCTACGGCGTGGTCGTCGAGTTCGGCGCCGCCAACAACCGAATCGGCGCGGACGACACCGACTTCCGCAACATCATCTCGGGGAACGACGTTTCCGCCGTGCGGCTCACCGGCACGGGCACGACCGGGAACTGGGTCAAGGCTGCCAGGATCGGGCTCGGCGCCGACGGCACCACCGACCTGCCGAACGACATCGGCATCGAGATCAGGGCGAGCGCGGCCGACAACGAGATCGGCTTCGACCTCGGCGACGAGGAGTCGAGCGAGGCGCGCAACACGATCGCGAACAGCGAGGACGCGAACGTCCTGATCAGCAACAACGCCGACGACAACCGCATCCTCGGCAACTTCATCCTCGATTCGCTCGGCGAGGGTGTGCTCGTCGACATCCTGTCCGACAACAACACGATCGAGGACAACACGATCACGGGCAACGGCACGAGCTCGACCGGGATCGCGATCGCGGACGGAACCGGGAACCGGATCAGCCGGAACTCGATCGACGACAACGTCGGCCTCGGCATCGACCTCGGCCTCACGGACGTCCAGGAGAACGACCCCGAAGACGTCGACACCGGCGCCAACGAGCTTCAGAACTACCCCGAGTCTGGACTTCGCCGAGTCCGACGAAGGCGGTACGACGATTCAGGGCACGCTCGACGTGGCCCGCGTACTCGGGCATGTACCGGGTCGAGCTCTTCTCCAGCCCGGACTGCGATGCGAGCGAGCACGGTGAAGGCGCCGTCTTCCTCGGCGCGGAGCTCCTCGACAGCTACGGCGCGACCGGTCCGCTCGACGTCAGCTTCGCGGAGGAGGTCGAGCTCACGGTCGGCTCGGTCGTCACGGCAACAGCGATCGACGAGAACGACAACACATCCGAGTTCTCGCAGTGCGTCACGGTCACCGCACCGTCCGCGCCGCTCGCGGCCACGCTCGACCTGTCGACCGACGAGCCGAGCGCGACCGCCGGTGCGCAGACCGTCCCGATCGGCGGCATCTCGCTGTCGGCGCTGACGCAGGGCCGCACCGGCGCGCAGCCGGCGGCGCTGGACTCGATCCCGCTTGACTCGATCCCGCTCGACTCGATCCCGCTCGATTCGATCCCGCTCGACTCCATCGGCCTCACGGACGAGCTGCTCCAGGAGAGCATGGGCGGCGTCTACCTCTCCGACCTGTCGCTGACGCCGCCCGCGCACCTGGGACCAGCTCCTGGCCGGCACGCCGCTCGCGGGCGTGCCGCTGAACACGATCACCCTGGCCGATGTGCTCGCCCTGCCGCCGTCGCAGCGGGACGACGTCGGCGCGCTGCCGCTCGACTCCATCGACATGTCGCCGACGGCGCTCGACTCGATTCCGATCGCCGGCCTGGCGCTCGGCGCAACGCCGCTCGACTCGATCCCGCTCAACCCGGCGCCGCCGAACACCGAGAGCGCGAACGCAGCCGAGTGGTGCGCGGCCATCGACGCGCTCGACGGCTTCGCCTGCCCCGGCCCCGGCCAGCCGGGCGAGCGCGTCATCGACCCGTCGACGGAGACGGTCGTCGGAGCCACCGTCCGCGGTGTCGCCCTCGACTCGATTGCGCTCGACTCGATCCCGCTGGACTCCATCGCCCTGGACTCGATCCCGTTGGACTCCATCGCCCTGGACTCGATCCCGCTCGACTCGATCCCGCTCGACTCGATCGAAGTGCGCGACACGCCGCTCGACTCGATCCCGCTCGACTCGATCTTCGTCCAGCACACGCAGCCGATCGCCCTCGACTCGATCCCGCTCGACTCGATCGGGCCCGGCATCGTCACGCCCACCTGCGGCGCGACCACGCTCGGCGCCGCCCATGTGGCCTCCTGCCTGCTGCCCGGCGTGACGCTCGCCGACCTCGTCGTCGCGCTCAAGGCCGTCAGCGGAGACGCCCCCGTCACGCTCGCCGACCTCTTCGAGACGCCGACCGTCGTCGTTGGCAGCGAGACCGTCCGGCTGACGCTGCACGATCTGTTCACGCTGCTCCTGGGGGAGACGGCGTTCGACTGGTCGCAGCTCGACCTGGCCACCTTCCCGCTGGCCGACTTCGCGACCGAGGGCGGCGAGGTGCAGTACAACGCCGAGTTCACAGTCACCGGCGGCCCGACCGCGACGCGGCAGGTCACCATCCAGGCGACCCTGCCCGAGGGCGGGCGGTACATCCAGGGCTCGTCGCAGCTCATCCTCGGTGAGTCGGGAAGCAGCCTCACGCCGCAGATCGGCCCCGGCGCGCTCACGTGGCAGACGACCGTCGACGTGGGGGAGACGTACACGTTGCGCTGGCGCGTGCGACCCGGTCTCGTCCTCGGCAGCTACGCCGCTACGGCCAGCATCGCCGTCAACGGCCTCGCGTCGGCCGTGCTCTCCGGGCCGGCGGCGATCAGCGTGGAGCAGACGTTCGACGCGAACCTCGGCACGCCCGGCGACACCAACAATGACCCGGACACCGCGCCGATCCTCGACGGCAGCACGCTCTACGTCTCGCATCTCGAGCCCGGCGACGTCGACTACTACCGGATCCCGGTCGGCTCCCACTCGTCGCGCGTCGAGGTGACGCTGAGCCACATCCCCGAGGGGCTCGACTACGACCTCGCGGTCTCCGGCCCGCACGCGCCGCGGCTGCGGACGCAGCCGGGCGGCTCGGCCCCGCTCACGAACACCCAGCTGCAGGACACCGGGTCCGCCCTCGACCAGCCGGCGCAGGCACTCCCGCCGGAGGGGCTGCGCGACCTGCCGCTCGACGCGATGACCGTGGGCGGCAACGTGCTGCGCGGGATCTCGGACAACCGCGGCGACGCGGACGAACATCTCAAACTCATCTCGCAGGGCGAGACCGGCTTCTACGTCGTCCAGGTCTCCAACTTCGGCGGCGGCGGCTCGAGCAAGCCGTATGTGCTCGAGGTGGAGCAGTTCGGCCCGCCGGATCTCGGCATCTGCTCGCCGCGTGGCGGTATGTCGAACGGCGCTCCCGGCGCAGCGCCCACGCTGGGCGCGGCGACGAACACCCTGTTCCTCGTCAACGAGTCGCGCCTGATCTCGACGCACGGCGCCGCGGCGACGGCGACGCTGATGAGCAAGCTCAACGCGCTCGCGGGCCGCACCGACCTCGGCATCAACGGCGCGGTCGTGCGGGTGGAGCGGGGGCCGGCGTCGCCGGCGCATACTGGCGCCTGGGACGCCAACCCCTGCTCGCCGGAGCTGGCGAACGACGTCGTCGAACAGATCGGCGCCTACCTCGACCAGCTCGAGACGAGCGCGCCGAACGTCGCCTACAAGGTCATGGTCGGCGGCGACGACATGATCCCGTTCGCCCGTACGCCTGACGAGACGGAGGTGGCCAACGAGGCGACGTACCGAGACGCCCTCGGCACGACGAACAACCAGTACCGCGGCTCGCTCGGAGCAGGGTTCCTACTCACCGACGACGTCTACACGGAAGAGGCAGCGCCGTCGTTCCTCGGCCGCGAGCTGTTCGTGCCGGAGCAGTCCGGCGGTCGTCTGGTCGAGACGCCGGCGGAGATTTCGCGGACGATTGACGACTTCGTCGCCTCGGGCGGGGCTGTCGCGCCGACGAGCTCGCTCGTGACCGGGTACGACTTCCTGACCGACGGCGCCCAGCAGGTGCAGGCGCAGTTCGCGCAGAGATTCGGCACCCAGGCGCGGTCGCTCATCAACGACACCTGGGACGACGCGGCGTTCCTGGCCCAGCTCTTCCCGACGACCGGCTCCGTGCCGCGGCTCACCTCCCTGAACGCCCACTTCGACCACAACCGGCTGCTGCCGGCGGCCGAGGACGCCGCTCAGCGCGCCAACAACCTCGTCGACACGGCCGACATCACCTCGCGCGGCATCAACGCGATGGCCGGGCGGCTGCCCTTCTCGGTCGGCTGCCACGCCGGTCTCGCCGTCTCGAACGCGGTCTTCGGCGCGGGCAACCTCCTCGGCGAGGACTGGGCCCAGGCGATGCTCGGCACCGGCGCGATCGGCTGGATCGGCAACACCGGCTTCGGCCTCGGCGACACCGTCGTCGTCGGCTACACCGAGCAGTTGCACGCGCTGCTCGCGCCGAAGCTCGACGGCACGATGACGATCGGCCAGGCGCTTGCCCAGGCGAAGCAGGAGTACCTCGCGAACCTCGGCATCATCGGCCCGTACGACGCCAAGGTCATGCAGCAGACAACGCTGTACGGCCTGCCGATGACGAGGCTCGGGACCGGCACGCCGCCCGCCCCGCCGGCACCGCTCCCGCTCGTGACCGACGCGGCCACGGGCTTGCCGTCGGCCGACTTCGACGTCTCGCCGACCTTCACGAACGTGAACACGACGCACGGGCGCTACTACCGCGCCGACGGCGGCGTGCAGCTGACCCAGCGCCGGCCGATCGAGCCGCTGGTCTCGCTCGAGGTCACCCAGCCGGGCGGCCTGCTGGCGCACGGCGCGCTGATCCGGCTCCTGACGTCGCCGGCGGACGAGCTCAACTTCAACGCCGCCTACAGCCGCGTCACGACCGACCTCGCCGCGAACGAGCCCGAGCTCGTCGGTGAGACGGCCTTCCCGACCAAGATCCAGCACATCTCGACCTTCAGCGGGCTCACCGGCCTGCGGCAGAAGCTCAATCTCATCGTCGGCCTCTTCCGCAGCGACGGGGTGATCGAGGAGGAGGGCATCGGCACGCACCGCCGCTACTCGCGCGTGGCCGGGAAGATCCTGTACTCCGCCTCGACGACCGACTGGCGTGCGCCTCAGCTCGGCCAGCTCCAGGCGCTGACCGTCTCGCCGGGCGTCGCCGGCTTCACGGTCGACGTCGCCGACAAGCTCGACGGCGGCGGCCCCGGAGTCGTCAAGGCGGTCGTGCTGCTCTATCGCGACTGCTCCGGCGTCTGGCGGACGGTCGACCTCGTCAACGCAGTCGGCGACCGCTACACGGCCAGCGGCCTCGTCACGCCGTCGAGCTGCATCGAGATCGACTACTACCTGCAGGCCGCCGACGCAGCCGGCAACGTCGGCGTGGCGAGCCGCAAGATCCAGCTGCAGCCGCTCGTGCTGCCGCCGGATGTCGTGCCTGACGGCGCCTCGGCGATCACGTCGAGCCTGTCGGGCACCCAGGCGCCGAACGGCTGGTACCGCAGCGCGGTGACCGTGACGCTCAGCCTCGTGCCGGCGTCCGACGACGAGATCTCCTACTTGCTGGACGGCGATCCCTATACGTACACGGGCCCGTTCGTCGTCAGCGGCGACGGCGTCCACATCATCCAGGCGACGACTGACAAGGGCGCCGAGCACACGACCGGCTTCGTGATCGACGCGACCGGCCCCGAGACCGCCATCACCCGTACGCCCGCGACTCCGGACGGCGCCAACGGCTGGTACGTCGCCAGCGTGAAGCTGCGCGTCTCTGCGTCCGACCTGGGCGGCTCGAACGTCGCCGCGATCCGCTGCGTGCTCAACCCGGCGACGCCGCCGGCGACCTTCTCCAACATCCCGGCCGGCTGCGCCTATCTCGGTGCCGGCGCGTTCGTGACGGTGCAGGGGATCAATCGCCTCTACGCCGCCTCGATCGACGACGCCGGGAACGTCAGCCCGGTCGAGATGAACGAGTGGAAGTTCGACCAGCAGGCACCGGTGCCGTCCATGGGGCCGCAGGCGGCGTTCCAGACGCTGCCGTCGTTCCCGGTCAGCTGGTCGGCCACCGACAACGCGTCGGGGCCGCGGAGCTACGACGTGCGCTACCGGACGGCGAGCTCCAACTCCTCGAGCTTCGGCTCCTTCACGACCTGGCAGACGCAGACGACCGCGCTGAACGCGACCTTCACCGCTACACCCGGCCTGACCTACTGCTTCTCCTCGCGGGCGCGCGACTTCGCCTTCAACACCTCGGGCTGGAGCTCGGAGGTCTGCACGACCGCACCGCTCGACGACGCTTCCCTGACGCGCGCAGGTACCTGGACGACGATCAACGCCGCCGACCTCTACGCGGGCCGGGCGAGCAGGACGTCGACGGTCGGCTCGTCGCTCTCCGTCAGCCTCACCGGCCGGGTGATCGGCGTCGTGGTCACGAAGCTGCCGGGCGGCGGCACGATCCAGCTGCGCTGGAACGGCAGCACGCGCGTGACGAGCAGCCTCGCCGCCGCCACGCGGCAGCCCGGGCCAGCTGATCACGTTCACGCACCCGGCCGTTTCATCGGGGACGCTCCAGATCTACGTGTCCGGCAGCGGCACCGTCGAGATCGACGCCGCCGGCGCGCACAAGCCGTAGATCAGGCGGCGGCCGCGAGGCGACCGCCGCCCGATAGCCCTACGGCAGCGTCACGAACTGGCCCAGGAAGCTGCGGGCCGACTGCGTGTCGAGCCGGTAGACCACGTTCGTGGACCGGCACATCGTGTCGCCGGTGACCGTGACGGCCGCCACGATGTTCGTCTCCGTCGACCCCGCGCCGAGGAAGTTCGGCCCGCCGGAGTCGCCATAGCAGGTACCGCCGTCGCCGAGCGACGGGTTCATCGAGATCCGCAGCCACGCCTTGTTGATGGCATGCAGCGTGTCGCTCGTGGCCACGTAGCGAATGTCCGCGTACTGGAACGACCGGGCCGCCGTCGATCACGACCGACTGCGCGCCGTAGCCGACAGACGTGAACCCCTGGGTCGACGGCAGGTTCGCGAGCGAGTCGGCCGTCGGCAGGCGCGCAGGCGTGATGCCCCTCGGCGCCTTGTCCAGCACGACGACCGCCAGGTCGAACGGGTCGCCCTGGGCGCCGCTGAACCGCGGATCGGCGTACCACGTGCCCCAGTGCTCCGTGCCGGTGTCGGCGTCGTAGACCGAGTCGAACGTCACGGCCATGCGCGTCAGGCCCCAGTCGCAGTGCGCAGCCGTGAGGAACACCTTCGGTGCGATCAGCGTGCCGGTGCAGCTCGCCCAGGTGCCGTCCGGGTACGCCTGCGGCGCGAGCAAGGCGCCGACGTTCGGATGGCGGTTGCCGTCGGGCTCGCCGCCGAAGATCGCCTGCGCGGTGCCGGTGAACACGCAGCAGTGTGAGTGCGGCCGTCGAGGCCGCGAGGATCCTTCGCATCGCTTCCCCTCTCTAGGTGGCGGAAGCGGCACTGTAGGCCGTCCGGGCGACGGCGCGGTGCTCACGTGCCTGCTGAGGTCGCTGCCGCCCGCCACTCGGAGGGTGAGTCGGGTCGCCGCGAACGTGGGATGGGGCTCGCCCGTCCCACGCCTTGCGCCCGGCTAGAGGTCTTCGGGCGGCAGCCGCTCGGCAACTGCCTTGAGGACCTTCGTGGCGATGGTCGGAACGTCCTCGAGCAGCCGCTCGAATTGCCGCGCTTCGAGGGCGAGGATGCGCACCTCCGTCGTGGCGGTCACCGTCGCCGTCCGCGGCCGGTGCAGCACGAGTGCGAGTTCGCCGATGAAGTCGCCGCCGCTCATGGCCCCGATCGCCTCGCCGCCCCGCTCGACCTGGACCTCGCCGTCGACGAGCACGATCAGCTCACGGCCGGCGGCGCCCTCCTGCATGAGCACTCGGCCGGCGGGGAGCGTGAGCTCGTCGGTGACGCGGGCGACCGCCTCGAGCTCCTCGCGCGAGCAGCCGCTGAAGAGCGGGATCGAGTGCAGCAGGTCCGTCTTGCGCTCGCCGGAGAGGCGCACCGCACAAGCCTAATCCGCTCGGCTCCACGCGTCTTCGTCTGCGGCAGGCGTTACCGGCTCACCGCGGGCCGAAGCGCTCGAGCACGCGGCGGATCGCCGTCGTTCCGAACTCCACCGTCTCCACTGGGATGCGCTCGTTCTCGGCGTGGACCAGCTCCAGGAAGCGGAGCTCGGGCGGCAGCTGCATCGGCAGGAACCCGTAGGTCTGGATGCCGACGCGAGCAAGGTGCCGTCCGTCCGTGACCCCGACGAGCAGGAGCGGCACCGGTTTCGCGGACGGGTCGAGCTCCCTCAGCACCTCGGCGAGCGTCTCGTACAGGCCCATGTCCGGTGCCGGCGGCCCGGGGTCGTGACGGACCACCTCGAGCTCGACGTCGACACCGCCCGCGGCCCGTAGCTCGGCGAAGACGTCCTCCGGCCCGAAGCCCGGCAGCAGCCGGCAGTCCAGCCCGACCGAGACCTCGCCCGGGATGACGTTGGGCGCGTGACCGCCCTCGACCATGGTCGGGCTGACGGTGTTGTGCAGCACGGCATCGAACAGCACTGCGCGGTCGCCGAGCCGGTCGAGCACGCGGTCGGTGAGCCTCGGCTGCAAGAGCGAGCGGATGAGCAACGACGCGGGGCGCGGGAGCTCGCGGGCGATCGCCTCGATCTGCATGCGGGCGACCGGCGTGACATGCGTTGGCAGCCGTCGGCGCGAGAGGTTGCGGAGCAGCCGGCCGAGCTTGCCCATGGCCCCGTCGCGCACGGGCATCGACCCGTGGCCGGCGGGCCCGCGCACCGTGGCGCGAACCCAGCAGAGCTGCTTCTCGCCCACCGCGATCGGGTAGAAGCGGCGGCCCGCCAGCTCGATCGTGAACCCGCCGAACTCGCCGAGAGCGAAGCGGACGCCCTCGAACAGCTCGGGGTGCTTGTCGGCGAGGAAGCGCGCGCCGACGTCGCCGCCGGCCTCCTCGTCGCTGAGGATGCAGAGGATGACGTCGCCGGGCGGCGGCGCGTCGGCGGCGGCGGCGCGCAGGAAGGCGGCCAACAGCATGGCCACGCCGCCTTTCATGTCGAGCGCACCTCGGCCCCAGATGTAGCCGTCGGCGATGTCGCCTCCGAATGGCGGGTGCTGCCACTCGCCCTTCGCCGGCACGACGTCCACGTGGCCATAGAGGAGGAGCGGCGGCGCCTGACCCGCGCCCGGCAAGCGGGCGACGAGGTTCGGGCGCTCTGGGTCGTCGGCGACGAACCGCGTCTCGCAGCCGGCCGTCTCGAGCAGCCGCGCGATCCACTCGATGCACTCGCGCTCGGCGCCGGGCGGGTTCGTGGTGTCGAAACGCAGCAGGTGTTGAAGGAGCTCGGCCGGCCGCTCGTGAATCGTGGCGTCGGTCATGAGTGGAACCCTGCCGCATCTCCGCGAGTCGCGGCCGGTTGAAGCGGTACCCGGCTCGCCGGCTCGCACATACTCGCGCGGTGAAGACGATCGAGTCAGTTGCGACGGCCGCCGGCTCGCGGGACGCCGTCTGGGCGCTGCTCGCCGAGGCGGAGGCCTGGCCGCGCTGGGGATCCTGGTCGGAGACGGAGGTCGAGGGCGGGGGCGAGCTCGGGCCGGGCGCGGTCCGCATGCTCGCCGGGCGTGGCTTTCGCGTGCGCGAGCGCATCACCGTGTGGGAGCCCGGCGAGCGGCTGGGCTACGAGCTGCTGGGCGGCATGAAGGTGGAGGGCTACCGCTCCACCGTCACGCTCGAGGACGCGCCGGGAGGAGGCACGACGATCCGCTGGCGTTCCACGTACGACCGCGCGGGCCTCTTCACCTCGGTGATCCTCGTGCTCGCCCTACGGGACTCGGCCAAGCGCCTGGCGAAAGCGGCGTCGGCCTAGCCGGAGAACTCCAGCTGCTCGGCGTGCTCGATGACCTCGTCGGGCGTCGGGGGCGTCAGCAGCACCTCCACCATCTGCTCCGCGAGCGGGTCGTCCGTCGCCCGGTACTGCCTGACCGCCTCGTCGACGTCGTAGTCGGTGCGCCGCAGTTCGACATCGGGGCCGAGGATTGCCCAGAAGGCGCCCGCCGTCCCCATGTACGGCATGCCGACGCTCCCGGCGTTCACGCTCCGCAGGCCATCGAGCTGTCGGTCGAACTGCAGGTGCGTGTGCGCGCTGACGAGCACGCGCTCGGCGCAACCCGCCGTGGCGTCCGCGAGCCGTTCGGGCGGCGTCGCGGGCGTGATCAGCTCCTCGTCGCTGCGCGGCGACCCGTGGCAGAAGCGCACCGGGCCGAGCCCGCCACGTCGACGGATGACCCGTCGACGGCCTCCTCCAGGAACGCGATGTCGGCTTCGGTGTGGAGATCGACAAGCCATTGCTCACGCGGGCGCCGCTCGCGCGAGGGGTCGGCGCGAAGCTCGAAGAGCGCCCGCTCGGCGTTGCCGCGCACGAGCACGAACGGAGCCTGAAGCGCCTGCACGTGTTCGAGCGTCTCCCGGGGTTGCGGCCCCCAGGTGAGGTCGCCGCCGAAGACGACGAGGTCCGGCGGCTCGGCTGCCAGCTCGGCGAGGACGGCGGCGAGCGCCACTGCGTTGCCGTGCACGTCCGAGATCACCGCCACCCGGCCGGCCGCTGTCGCGTCGCTCGCCATCCGCCACGAGCCTAGGCCAGCCGTGGCCCAGCTGCCCGGTCAGCCGAGCTGCTGGGCGACCTCCCAGACGTGGCCGTCCGGATCGGCGAAAGCCGCTGTCCGCACGCCCCAGTCGCGGTCGACCGGACCGTTGAGGAACGACACGCCACGCTGCCCGAGCTCTGCGCAGGCCGCGTCGGCGTCGTCCACCCACACCGTGAGCTGGAAGCTCGATCCGGCGTCGCCACTACTGACGGCGGCGGGCTCGACGAGCTCGTGGGCCGCCTCGTGGCGCAGCACGTTGAGCAGGAGGTTCTCGAACTTGAATGTCGCCGCGTCGTCGTCCTGGTAGAGCGGCGTCGCCTCGAACGCACGCTCGTAGAACTCCTGGGCGCGGCGCGGATCCGCGACGAAGAGAGTGATGGCACCAACGGTGTTCAACAACATGTCCACGCTCCGGCTCGGGGATGGCTGGTCAAGTCTTCAGACGGACGAGGGCGGCTGGTCTCATCGGCGGGCGAGTCGGCTCGTAGCCGTCCACGATGTGGTCGAGAATCGCGTAGGCAATGGCCGGCGGCCGCGCGAGAGGAGATCCGCCTGCGTCTCCATCCGGCGGGTGCATCTCGGCAGGCGTCCTCAAGCGCACCCTTCGTCGAGACGTACGGACGCGCGCTCGCCGAACGCGATCTGCGTCACGCGATTCTTCGCGCTCACGTCGACGCGCAGCTCCCAGTGTGGGGCGCGTGCGCGCCGCACGAAGTAGTTGCGACCACCGTGGACGTAGCGGTCCGCTCGGGAGGTGAGGCTCGGATAGGCACGCCGCAGCTGCGCGAGAGTCGACCCGATCCGGACTCCTCTGCCCGTGACGGCTCCACTCCGGAAGAAGACGGCGCCGAACCGCCCGCGCGGCATGAAGATCGCCTGCCCCACGATCCCCGGCCACTCGATGTGGGCCGTGCCGCACGACGGCCGTACCTCATAGTTGGGCCGCAGCTGTACGCCCCATTTCGCCGACACCGTGGCAGCGTTCATTCCGGGTCGTGCGCCGCCCACGCCGTCGAGGGTCACACGCACGGGTGTCCCGATCCCTGCGGCTGCCCAGCCGGCAGGCACCAACGCGAACGCGAGCACGAGCAGCACCCTCATCGGCCAATCGTAGGCTCGGTCGCGGGGGGCTTCTGGACGCTCGCGGTGAAGGTCCTCCTGTTCCGATCGATCGTCGCCGCGTCTTAGGTCGGCGACACTCCCGCAGGTAGGGACGGTCGAGCGACCGATGAGTTGTCGGTTCGTTCAGGGTCTCCAGTGCAAGCCGACGACCAAGGAGAGAAACCATGAGCAAGCTGGTGGTGACCACCTTCGTGACATTGGACGGCGTCGTGCAGGCCCCGGGCGGGCCGGACGAGGACCGCGACGGCGGCTTCGAGCACGGCGGCTGGCTCGTGCCGCACTTCGACGAGGAGACGGGCGCCTTCATGGACGAGGTGTTCCAGCACCCGAGCGCGTTCCTGCTCGGGCGCAGGACGTACGACATCTTCATCCGCCACTGGCCGCACGTGACCGACGACAACGACCCCGTCGCCACGAAGCTCAACTCGCTGCCGAAGTACGTCGCCTCGCGCTCGCTGGAGCAGGCGGACTGGCAGAACTCGACGCTGATCCGCGACGTGCCGACCGAGGTGGCGGCGCTGAAGGCCGAGCGGGGGGACGAGCTGCAGGTGCACGGCAGCGGGAACCTGATCCAGACGCTGATCGCCCACGACCTGGTCGATGCGTTCAACGTGCTGACGTTCCCGGTCGTGGTCGGCACGGGCAAGCGGCTCTTCGAGCAGGGTGCGATGCCGTCGGCGCTGCGTCTGACGGAGAGCCGGACGTCGGGCACCGGCGTGGTCATGTCCAGGTACGAGCGCGCCGGCAAGCCCGCGTACGGCGCGTTCGGTCTGGACACCTGACCGCGGCGGGGCCCCTCCTGCGTCGGTGCCACTGCCGGGTCGCACCAGCCCGACTCGTAGGCGAGCGACCACCGCCTGCGTGCGGTCGCGCAGGCCGAGCTTGGCGAGGATGCGCGCCACGTGCGTCTTCACCGTGTGCTCGCTGACGACGAGCTCGGCGGCGATCTCGGCGTTCGAGAGGCCGCGCGCGAGCAGGCGCAGCACCTCGAGCTCGCGCGGCGTCAGCTCGTCGAGCGCCGGCGGCGGCGGCGGCGTCGGCGCGCCGGCGAAGCGCTCGATCAGGCGGCGCGTCACCGACGGCGCGAACAGCGAGCCGCCGTCGGCGACGACCCGGATCGCGCGCGAGCAGCTGCTCCTCGGGCGCGTCCTTGAGCAGGAAGCCGCTGGCGCCGGCGCGCAGGGCCGCGTAGACGTACTCGTCGAGGTCGAACGTCGTCAGCACGAGCACCCGCGGCGGCGTCGGCGCCGCGCGGTGATCCGACGCGTCGCCTCGATGCCGTCGACGCGCGGCATGCGCACGTCCATGAGCACGACGTCGGGCCGCAGCTCCCGCGCGAGCGCGACCGCCTCGACGCCGTCGCCGGCCTCGCCGACGACCTCGATGCTCGGGCTCGGCGCGCGAGGATCATGCGGAAGCCCGAGCGCACGAGCCGCTGGTCGTCGGCGAGCAGGACGCGGATCACGCGCCGGCCTCACAGCGGCAGCCGGGCGCGGACGACGTAGCCGCCGCCCGGCGCGGGCCCGCGTCCGAGCGTCGCCGCCGAAGAGCGCCGACCCGCTCGCGCATGCCGACCAGCCCGTGGCCGCCGCCGTCGCCGTTCGTCGGCGCCCGCCGCCGTCGTCGGCGACCTCGACGCTCGAGCGCGTCCGGCGCCGTAGCGGACGATGCACGCTGCGCGCGCGCGGGCCCGGCGTGCTTGAGCGCGTTCGTGAGCGCCTCCTGGACGATGCGGTAGGCCGAGAGGTCGACGCCCGGCGGCAGCTCGCGCGCGCTCGCCCTCGACGCGGACGCTCGACCGGCAGCCCGGCGTCGCGCACGTGCGCGGCGAGCGCGTCGAGCTGTGCCGAGCGACGGCTGCGGCGCGCAGCGCGAGCTCCTCGTCGTCGTCGCGCAGCACGCCGAGCAGGCGGCGCATCTCCGCGAGCGCCTGCGTCGCCGGTGCGCTCGATGGCGTCGAGCGCCTGCCGGCGCGTCCGTCGGGCTCGGCGCGCGAGCGCGTGCCGGCGCGCCGCGCGCCTGCAGCACGATCACGCTGATCGCGTGCGCGACGACGTCGTGCAGCTCGCGGCGATCCGCGTCCGCTCCTCGGCACCGCGGCGCGCGCCTGCTCGTCGCGCTCGACGATCAGGTCGCGCTCGCGCCCCGCCGCCGCCGGATCGCGCGGCCGGCGAGCCACGGGCCGCCGAAGATGCGCGCCGAAGAAGATGAGGTTGCCGAGGAAGTCGAGAAACGAGCCCTGGTTCCAGTCGACGAACGTCCCGAGGAGCGCCATCGAGGCCACCAGGACGGCGCCGAGGACGGCACGGCGCCCCTCGGTGTGCGCGCCGACGGAGTACACCGCGATTGCGAGGACGATCGCGAGCGTCAGCGGATCCTCGTTGGCGGGCGAGAAGGAATCGATCACGACCCACGCGGCGATGTTCAGCGCCATCACGGCGAGCGGATAGCGCACGCGCCAGAGCAGCGCGAGCGGCACGATCAGGGCCAGCGGGACGAACACCGAGTACTCGTAGTCGCCGAGGAGCAGGAGAATCTCGAGCACGGCGACGACCGCCAGGCCGACGGCGAGGACGGTGTTGCCGTGCTTGTCGAAGAGCGCCCGCATCGACCTGGAGGGTAGGCAACCCCGCGCCGGGCGGCATCAGCCGCGCGAGTGATCCCGGATCGCTCTCCCGGGCGAGCGCAGATCGCCTGCGCGGCCGACGACGCCGAGGAGCGCACTCCTACGGTCAAGGCACACGACCGAGGAGGCCCTTTGATGCGCACGCTGATCGATCCTCGCTCGCCGCCACCGCACTGGCAGTCGCCGGCTGCGGCGGCGGCGACGAGCCGCGAGACGAACGCCGTGGAGCTGCGCGGCGACGAGTACGCCTACGTGCTGCCCGAGACGATCGAGGGCGGCTGGACGACCCTGCAGTTCGACGAACACGGGCGGCGAGTGCACGAGTTCGCGCTGGCGAAGCTCGAGGCGGCAGGACGATCGCCGACATGCGCCGCTACCTCGCCGACCCGAAGTCGCAGGAGCAGCCGCCGCCGGCCTGGGTTCAGATCCGCGCCGGCATCCCGACGCTCGACGCCGGCGGGAAGGCGGCGCTCACGCAGCGGCTCGACCCGGGGCGCTACGTGCTGCTCTGCTTCCTCGCACAGATTACTACTACGGCGCCGCACCGAGCTCGTCCGCGGAGGGCTCATAGAGTCCGAGCCAGGCGACTCCGCCAGGTGTTTGCGAGGCCTCGTTTGGCGCCGCAGGCCTCAGGGGCCGCTGGGCCTCCAGGGGCCGGCGGGACCGACGGGCCCGAAGGGGGACGCTGGCGCTCAGGGCCTTTCAGGGCTGCCCGTGGTCGACATGTTCACGCCGACGCAGGTCGTGGAGGGCGCGGTCTTGACCTGTTCGACCTCCACCGCGACCAGCTGTTCGGGACTCAAGCTGAACGGCCTGGACGTTCGTCTCGGCGCGAGCGAGGCAAACCGGATCTGCAACCGGGTCACCGGAGCGGGTTACGTGACTGCCAACGGCTTGGGGGCGGTCAGTCTCCACTTCGCCGGAACGGGACGACCTGGTCGCCGTCCTCCTCGTCGACATCGCCCATGCAGAACCTCACCTGCAACCCGTGAACGACTGACGCGACAAGGAACGGGCTGGGGTTGCCTCGGCAATCCCAGCCCAGCCGTACGACCCTCGAGGAGCTCGAGCGGGCGACGCGGCATTCCGTCTCCGCGTCGGCCATGCCCTTGAGCGGAGACGGCTCCGGCGAGATACTCGCGCCGTGCCTCCTGCGTACCGGTTCGTCGACAAGTGGGTGGTCCAGGCTCCGATCGAGCGCGTCTACGACGTGCTCGGCGACCCGCTCGGCTACGAGGCCTGGTGGACCGACTTCGTCATTCGTGCGACCGGTGACTCCGGTGCGCCTGCTCCGGGGAAGCAGAACGAGCTGCTCGTCAAGGCGTACCTGCCGTACAAGGTCAACTTCGGCCTCGAGGTTCTGGAAGCAGAGCGGCCGACCCGGATCCGGTCGCGCCTCTTCAAGGACTTCGACGGCAGCGGCGAATGGACGCTCGTGGAAACCGGCGAGGTCACCGAGGCGACGCTCGACTGGCGGCCGTCGGTCAACCATGCGCTGATCAAGTACCTCACCCCGGTTCTCCGACCGCTCTTCCGGTCGAACCACAACTGGGCGATGAAGCACGGTCAGGCGCAGATCCGCGAGTACCTCCGCGACGCGCCTGGCGAACCGGCACCGGTAGCCGCGACCGAGTCGGGCTGACGCCGTTACGCACGCTGGATGCTCGACCGAAGCGGTCGGTCGAGGATCGCCGCGAGCCGCGAAACCTCTTCGGCCAGCGCTTCCTCCATGGGCGGCCCTGCCTCGTCGAACCAGAGAACGACGACCTGGTCGTCGCTCAGCGACCACGTCCCGGAGACGACGCCACCCACGATCACGAGATTTGGCCCGCGGCTGATCAGACTCCGCCTGGCAGGCGGCACAACGTGGACGTCGGCTGTCCCCGGGCCCAGGACCCACTGGTCATATCCCGGCAGAAGTCGGATGGTGGTCGTTGCAGGCGTGGCGGCCAGCTCCTCGAGATCGTCGCGCAGGACCGAGGCGGACTCCCCGTCGATGTCGACCTCGGCAAGGCGGTCGCCGAAGGCCGCGATCCAGGACTGGATCCGCTTGCGGCCCGCGCCGAGCCCCTCTCCGAGCCAGTAGTGCACGTGGGCAGGCGTCGCAGGGCCGTACGCCCTGAAATACGCCTCGACCGCACGCATCCCGGCCTCTTCGAGGTCAGGCACGCCTGACCAGCGAGGGTTGCGGTCAAGTCGCTGGAAGGTCGCTTGTCCGTCTCGCGGCGGGCCGCAGCTCATCTCTCCCTGCCACGCGAGCGGCTTCAGCAACGTTGCCGACTTGTCGGCGAACGCAGAGCTCAGATGGCGGAACTTGCGCCGCGCGCTGACCGCGGCCCCCAGCTCGTCCCGCGTCATCGGCCCGTCGGCCAGCGCGTCTCGGACCGCCGCCCGCAGGAGCGGCCAGTCAGAGGGGGTCAGGCCGTAGTAACGCTGCCAGCCGGGGCGCTCCCACATTCGACCGGCGGCCCGTAGCGCGAGGTACACGCCACCGTCCTCCGGCGTCATCAAGTGGGTGGTGCCGCGAAACGCGAACGTCTTGATGATCCGACCCTCGGCCAGGGCGCGGGCGACGTCGCCCGCCCGTGACCGTGCTCGCCTGGCCCGAATGGCGAGCTCGGCCGCGGGCTCGGGATGGGCCGGCAGAGCGCCGAGGCGGCGTACGACGCCTGCGACCGATTCCGTGCCGACCGGATCCAGCAGCTGCCGGCGTAGACGCCATGTGAGGGCCTCAGACCAGGTGAGTTTCACCAGTGCAGGCTATGCCGGACCTGCCTCAAGCCACGTACTCCGACAGAGCGTGCACCGGCGAAGTAGCGTCTGTCCGTGCCGCAGGGGTCGAAGCGGGATCGTGCTCGGGCTGTCGCGGCGGCGATGCACGCCTCGAGCACGGCGGGTGCCCTCTGCTGACCGGCGGCGGCGACTCGTATGGTGACCGCCGAGGAGATCAGGCGGTTCGAGGTGTTCGCGTCTCTCGAGCCGACGGACTGCGAGCGGCTCAGTCGTGTCGTCGCCGACATCTCGCTCCGTCCAGGTGAGTTTGCCGTGCACGAGGGCGACGAGCGGGCCCTGCTGGGCGTGCTCGAGGGTCGGATCGAGGTGGTGAGGATCCGCGACGGCGAGGAGCGCATCATCGGCGAACGGCGGCCCGGTGACGTCTGCGGTGAGCTGTCCATGGCGTTCGGCATGCGCCATCCCGCCGGGTTCCGGGCAGCCGAGCCGTCACGAATCTTCCGGATCGACCCGCCTGACTACGCCGACCTGGTCGACGCTGCGCCCGAGGTCGCCAGGCGGGTCGGCGTGCTGGCGAACAACCGGCTTGCCGGCCCTCGCGGCCTGCAGAGCGTGGTGTCCGAGTCGACGCCCTCCCGGGCGATCGTGATCGGCCATCGCTGGGACGCCTCCTGCACCGAGCTGCGGCACTTCCTCGACCGCAACCAGATCCGGTTCAGGTGGCTCCAGCCCGACGTGCCGGAAGACCGGGAGCACTGGCCGGGGGAGCTGCCGAGCGAGGGCGACCTCCCTGTGATTCGCCTCCCGAACGGCAAGACCGTCGTCCGCCCGCAGCTACGCCGCGTAGCCGAGCTGCTCGGCATCCCGACTGAGCCCACCACCGCTGAGTACGACACGGTGATCGTCGGCGCGGGCCCTGGCGGCCTGGCGGCGGCCGTCTACGGCGCCTCTGAAGGTCTGCGCACGATCGTCGTCGAGCGCGAGGCGCCGGGTGGGCAAGCCGGCACGTCGTCGCGGATCGAGAACTACCTCGGCTTCCCGTCCGGAGTGTCCGGTGACGAGCTCGCGAGCCGCGCGTTGCAGCAGGCACGGCGGCTCGGCGCGGAGATCCTCGTCACGCGCCAGATCACGCGGATGGACGCCCATGCCCACCGGGTGCACCTCGACGGCGGCGACGTCCTCCGCGCGCGCACGATCATCATCGCGTGCGGGGTCGCCTGGCGCCGCATGTCGATCGACGGCTTCGACCGCTTGGCCGGGAAGGGCATCTCTTACGGCGCGGCGCGCAGTGAGGCGCCGACCACGCACGGCCTGGACATCCACATCATCGGCGCCGGCAACTCCGCGGGGCAGGCCGCGATGTTCTTCTCCGCGCACGCCCGCAGCGTCACGATCCTCTGCCGCGGCGAGACGCTCGCGAAGAGCATGTCGAGCTACCTCGTCGACCAGCTCGCCTCCCGACCGAACATCAATGTGCTCTACCGGACGGAGGTAGCCGCCGCAGTCGGCGAGGACTCGCTCGAGGCCATCGACGTCCGCAACTCCGATTCCGGGGAGACGAGCCGGCTGGACTCGGGTGGGCTGTTCATCTTCATCGGTGCGGACGCCGAGACGGGATGGCTCCCGCCCGAGATCGCCCTGGACACGAAGGGCTACGTGCTGACCGGCCCCGACGTCCGTGCAGCGGCGGAATGGCCGCTCGATCGCGATCCGTACCTCCTGGAGACGAGCGTCCCGGGCATCTTCGCCTGCGGCGACGTCCGCTTCAGTCCCGTCAAGCGGGTCGCGGCAGCGGTCGGCGAGGGCAGCATGGCGATCGCCTTCGTCCATCAGTATCTGAGGGACGCCGAACCCCGCCCGGAAGGCGCCTGAGGCTCGAAAGGCCGAGATGGAGGCGGCGGGAATCGAACCCGCGCAAGATTACGATCAGCGCACGGCTACTAGCTGCGCAGTCGTTCCCGCAGAGCAGCGATCGTCATCGGGTCACGATCTCACCGCGGCGTAGGTCTGCCATTCACCGGGGACGCCCTTGAGCGTGTGCACGCCGCGGGGCTCAAAGGTGAGGTCAGAGCCGACCGTCAGGTCCTTTACGGTCTGCGAGACGAGTACCTCGCTGCTCTGCGCCAACTCGCCGACGCGGGCCGCGATGTGCACCGCGATCCCGTCCGGGCCACCGTCCCGCAGCTCTACCTCGCCTGTGTGGAGGCCGGCTCGAATGTCGAGGCCGTGCCGCAACAGCGCCGCACGGATCGCCTCCGCGCAGCGAACCCCGCGCGCCGCGCCGTCGAACATCGCGAGAACGCCGTCCCCGGTCGATCGGATCAGCTGCCCGCGGAAGCGGTCGAGCTCCGTCCGCACCACCTGGTCGTGTCGGTCGAGCAGCCCGCGCCAGCGTACGTCTCCGAGCTCGGCGGCCCGACGCGTCGAGCCCACGATGTCGGTGACGAGGATCGTCGCGAGCATCCGGTCGGCGTCGAGCGGCTCGGGCAGCCCCGCGAGGAAGGTGCGGATCTCGGCCACGACCACCTCCATGTCACCGTAGAAGGGGAAGTGGTCGTTGCCCGGCAGCTCGACAGCCGACGCCCCCGGGATCCGCTCGGCGAGGTAGCGGCCGTGCTCGACCCGGATGTAACGGTCGCCCACACCGGTGCAGGATGAGCGTCGGGACGCGGACGGCCGGGAGAATCTCGCGCACGTCGTACTCCGAGGCGAAGCGGAAGTACGCGCGCGCCACGCCAGGGCTCGCGGCGAAGCGCTCGAAGCGCCCGACGACCTCCAGCTCATGCGGGTCGTCGGCCAGCGCCGGCGCGGTCAGCTCGAGCTGCCGACCGGTACCCCAGCGCTCGAGCCACCAGGCGAGGCCGCTGTCGCGGCTCTGCTCAGAAAAGCCGAACGGATAGCCCTCGGCCTCATAGAGATGAGCGGAAGCATCGTTGAGGATGAGCCCGGCAGTCCGGTCAGGATAGGTCGCGGCGAAGGGGATCGCCACCGCAGCCCCCGTGCCGTGCCCGAACAGGACGGGACGCTTCGAGTCGGTCGCGTCCATCACCACCCGTAGGCAGTCGCGCCACTGCTCCAGTGTCGGCAGCTCGTCGAGCGCCACCGGGTCGGACATGCCAAGTCCGGGCAAGTCGAACCGGATCACGCGCGCAAAGGTCTCCAGCCGGTGGATGAAACGGGCGGCCGACGGCCAGTCGAGCAACGCCTCGAGGTGCGATGTCCAGGTGGGAATGAAGACGACGTCGACCGGCCCCTCTCCGCCCACCGCATACGCGACGCTCAGGTCACCCGCTCGTGCATAGCGTGTCTGCGGGACGTCCATCGCCTTCGGAGACTCTCGATGATGGCGACCCGTCTGACAAGTTACGCTCCGCACGTGCGGCTCTCACGCCGGACGAAGGTCGACCTCCTCCGGCGGATCCCGCTCTTCGCCGGCTGCTCGCGGGCAGAGCTGGAGGCCGTCTCACACGTCGCTGACGAGCTGAGATTCCCGGCGGGCCGCGTGCTCATGCGCGAGGGCTCCCCCGGCCGGGAGCTGATCGTGCTCGTCGAGGGCGAGGCAACCGTCGCGCGGGACGGCGCCACGCTCGCCGTCAGGCGCGGCGGCGACTTCGTCGGCGAGCTCGCGCTCGTCACCGGTCGTCCCCGAACCGCCACGGTGACCGCCAGCACGGACATACAGACGCTCGTGCTGACAGGCCACGACTTCGACCGGCTCCTGCGAGACGTGCCCTCGATCGCCGCCAAGGTCCTGAGGGCGGTCGCCGAGCGGCTGCCGTCCGAAGACGCCTGACGCCGCGGCGCGGGCGGGCGAGCTGCGCGTCGAGCGCGTCGAATGGAGGCGGCGGGACATTCCGACCTCTCCACCACTGCGTCGATCTACGGTCACTACGACCTCAGCGACCTTGAGCGCGCCATGGAGGCTTACGCCCGGGCGCAGCGCGAACGAGAAGAGCCGGCCGACTAAGTGTTTCAATCGACCGGCCCGCGAGACCGCTTGGTCAAGCCAAAGATGGAGGCGGCGGGAATCGAACCCGCGTCCGCGGACGCACCGGACTGAGCGTCTACAAGCGTAGGTCGCCTTGAATCTCACCCGCCGGCCGCTGGCGACCGACCTACCGACGAGCCAGCCGATCCTGCAGTCTCGCACCTCCGGCGATCAGCGCTCCTTCGGTGCCAGCCCGTTTTCTGACGCCGTCATCCGGGCCACGGGCCCAGCTCGGGACGGCGCGCTTCGCTACTGGTTAGGCAGCGAGAGCGAGTGCGTCTTCGTTATCCGCACTTGCGTTGTTTCCCGGTGTTTAACGAGGCCTCCGGGACCTCGGCTTGCAGCTCAACCGGAGAACCGACCACGTCGAAACCAGGTCGCCCCCGTATGTGTGTTGCTCCCACATCGTAGCCGCGGACCGGAACGCCGATCGGCCACGAACGACGAAACACGCCTTCGGATGCGGCCTCAGCAGGTTAGTGTCCGGGCCGCGCCCGGGTAGTGCTAGCGCGTGTAGTTGAACGAGGGGAGGTTCATGCGCACGACTCTTGCGGCTCCTGCCGCTCTCTCGGCACTCGATCAGATGGAGGTCACCCCATGAGCACCCGACTGCGGCGTGTCCTAGTTCTGACGGCCCTGCTGACCCTTCTGGTCGGGGCATCCGGGGCATCGGCGAACTTCGGCCACGCGGACGACCCGACCAATACCAAGATCGGCGGCATCGACGTCGACAAGACGACGATCCCGGAGCTTCAGAAGCTGATGAAAAAGGGCAAGTTGAGCTCCCTCGAGCTAACGGACTTCTATCTCGAGCGCATCAGCACGCTCAACCCGATTCTCCACGCGGTGATCACGGTCAGCCCGACGGCACGGGCCGACGCCCGCGCGGCCGACCAGGCTCGACGCAACGGCGACAAGCGCCCGCTGCTCGGGATTCCGATCATCGTCAAGGACAACGTCAACACCACCGGCATGCCGACGACAGCCGGCTCCTGGGCACTCGCGGGGAGCACGCCCGGCGACGCGTTCATCGCGGCTCGGCTCAAGGCCGCCGGCGCGCTCATCATCGGCAAGGCCAACCTGTCGGAGTGGGCGAACTTCCGTTCCAACCCGTCGTCGAGCGGCTGGAGCGGCATCGGCGGCCAGACGAACATGCCATACGTCCTCGACCGCAATCCGTGCGGCTCGAGCTCCGGATCCGGTGTCGTCGCGGCTGCTGACCTCGCGGTCGCGGCCGTCGGCACGGAGACGGACGGCTCGATCGTCTGCCCGTCCGGCGCCAACGGCGTGGTCGGGATCAAGCCGACTCTCGGGCTGTGGAGCCGCGAGGGCGTCGTCCCGATCAGCGCCGACCAGGACACCGCCGGACCGATGACCCGCAACGTGACCGACGCCGCGGTTCTCCTCGGCGCCGCAACCGGGATCGATCCGAAGGACACGGCGACGGCCGCTCAGGCCGGCCACGCGTTCACGGACTACACGCAGTTCCTCGACGACAAGGCGCTCAAGGGCGCCCGCATCGGCGTATGGCGCGAAGGAACTTTCGCCGACCGTAGCCTGACGGGCCCGGTCATCGAGCCGATCCTCGACGACACGGTCAAGGCCCTCAGGTCGCAAGGCGCAACCGTCATCGAGGGCATGGACCTGACGCTCGCAGGAGCAGCCGGCGAGTTCCCCGCACTGCTGTGCGAGTTCAAGACCGACATCGCGACGTACCTGAAGACCTATGCCACGGGGACGAACCCCGTGACCGGCCAGCCATATCCGCAGAACCTCGCCGAGCTGATCGCGTTCAACGAGGCCCATCCCGAGCTCGAGGGCCCGTGGAACAGCGTCCTCTTCGTGCTCGCAAATGAGACGGGCGGCCGCGACCAGGACTGCGCCGACATACGGGCAGGCGTGACGCCGGTGGTTCAGGACGAGATCGACACGCTCATGGAGGCGAACGACCTCGACGCGATCGTCGCGCTCACCAACGGGCCGGCCTGGCCGACGAACTCGAACCCGCCGAGGGAGACCTCGACGGCCACTTCGAGTACTTCGTCGGTTCGTCGGGCGCCGCGGCCGTCTCGGGCTACGCCGACATCACGGTTCCGGCCGGCTTCATCCCGGCGCGGCAAGACTCCGCGAGGCTGGCACGGCAAGGGGAGTAAGCACTGCTCGCCTGCCGATCGGCGTCACGTTCATCGGGGGCCCCTGGTCGGAGCCGGAGCTGATCGGCTTCGCCTACGACTTCGAGAAGGCGACGAAGGTCCGCGTCCCGCCGCAGTTCATCCCGACGATCGGCGACGACCTGTTCCCGGGTGCACCGAACCCGGAGGATCTGCTGGCCGTCCGCGCACCGCAGCGGCAGCAGGCGAGCCAAAGTCAGCGCGTCTCAGTCGCGCCCTTCCGGTAGAGGCATCTACGTACAGACAGCGAAGCCCGGCCACTCGGCCGGGCTTCGCGCTCCCTGCTTCCGACGGGTCTGTCACCGCGCGGGGACTGCCCAGGCCGTTCGCTACCGGCGGGTGCCGGTGACGAGCAGGTACTCGCGGTCGTGTGAGATCTCGCCGTTCGAGCGGTACTTCGTCTCGAAGAAGTCGACCCACGTCTGGTGGAACTCCTCGCGCCGCTCGTCGTCGAGCGCCTCGGCGGCCGACTTGGTCGGGCCGTAACTCGAGACGAACAGCTGCCAGTAGTCCTCGCCGGTCGGCGTGCGGAGCGTGGAGACGCGCTCCTCGATCTCGAGGTCGAAGGCGTCGCCGAGCAGCTCGCGCACGTGGTCCTCGCGCCCCCAGTCGAACGGGCTGCCGACGCCGGGGGGCGGGGTCGGCTGGAACGGGCGCATCATCGCGAACATCTGGCCGAGGCCGCCCTCCGGCGTCCAGTTGGCGAGGGCGATGCGGCCGCCCGGCTCGACGATGCGCGCCAGCTCGCGGGCGGTCGCCTCGTGATCCGGCGCGAACATGATCCCGCAGGTCGAGGAGACCTTCGCGAACGCTCCGTCCGGCACGTCGAGGTTCTCGCAGTCGCCCACGCGGTAGTCGATGTCGAGGCCGCGCTCGCGGGCGCGTTCCCTGGCCGTCTCGATCAGCACGGGAGCGAGGTCGATGCCGGTGACGTCCGCCCCGGCCGCGGCTGCGAGCTCCGAAACGGCGCCGGTACCGCAGGCGAGGTCGAGGAAGCGATCGCCCGCCGCCGGCGCGAGCCGGTCGATGACGAGCGAGTGGATGTCGGTCAGCGTCTCGGTGACGTGCTGATAGGGGCCGTTGCCCCACATTCCGGATTGGCGCTGTTTCAGCTCTTCGAAGGCCACGGTTCCTCCCTGGTCGGGTCGGTGGATCTTGCCAGCGTCAACGCCGCCGACGCGCTGTGGCTTCCGGCGCGCTCGGCGGACTATCGTCACGGCCATGGACGGCGATCCGCTCGAGCTCGCCGCGAGTTCCGCGCGCGACTTCCTTGCCTCGCTCGACGAGCGTCGTGTGAGCCCGGCGGCGACCTTCGACGAGGTCCGCGCCCGTTTCGGCGGCCCGCTGCCCGAGACGGGCAGCGACGACGCCGAGGTGGTGCGCGAGCTTGCCGCGGCTGCCGAGCCCGGCCTCGTGGGCAGCCAGACCGGTCGCTACTTCGGCTTCGTCTTCGGCAGCGCCCTGCCGGCGTCCGTGGCCGCCGACTGGCTGGCGGCGGCGTGGGATCAGAACGCCTTCTCGGTCGTCGCCTCGCCCGCGGCGGCGGCCGCGGAGGACGTGGCCGCGGGCTGGGTCGCCGAGCTGCTCCGCCTCCCGACTGGCGTCTCCAGCGGCTTCGTCACGGGTGCGCAGGGGGCCAACACGACCGGGCTCGCCGCGGCGCGTGAGCACGTCCTCGGCCGCGCCGGCTGGGACGTCGATCGTGACGGCCTGCGCGGCGCTCCGCCGCTCCGAATCCTGGCGGGGGCAGAGCGCCACGTGACGGTCGACCGCTCGCTGCGGCTGCTCGGGATCGGCACCTCCGCCGTCGAGGTTGTGCCCTCCGACGAGCAGGGGCGCATGCGCGCCGACGCGCTCCGCGACGCGCTGGCGCAGGGCGGGAACGCGATCGTCTGCGCGCAGGCCGGCAACGTCAACACCGGCGCGTTCGACCCGATGGAGGAGATCGCCGACGCGTGCGCCGAGAGCGGCGCCTGGCTGCACATCGACGGCGCCTTCGGCCTCTGGGCGGCTGCCAGCCCGCGCTACCGGCACCTCGCGACGGGCTGCGAGCGAGCCGACTCCTGGGCGACCGACGCACACAAATGGCTGAACGTGTCGTACGACTGCGGCCTCGTCTTCTGCCGCCACCCCGAGGCGCACGGGCGCGCCATGTCCGTCGCCGCCAGCTACCTCCAGCGGGCCGGAGGCCGCAGCCCGTCGGACTGGGTGCCGGAGTCCTCGCGGCGGGCGCGCGGCTTCGCCGTCTGGGCGGCGATCCGCTCGCTCGGCCGCCAGGGCGTCGCCGACCTCGTCGAGCGCTGTTGCGGGCACGCGCAGCAGTTCGCGGAGCTGCTCGGTGCCGAGCCGGACGTCGAGATCCTCAATGACGTCGTGCTCAACCAGGTGCTCGTCCGCTTCGGAAGCGACGACGAGCTCACCCGGGAGGTCGTCCGCCTCGTCCAGGAGGACGGCACCTGCTGGCTGGGCGGAACGGAGTGGCAGGGACGCGCCGCCATGAGGATCTCCGTCTCGAGCTTCCGTACCACCGCAGCCGACGTCGAGCGCAGCGCGGCCGCCATCCTCGCCGCCGCCAGGCGCGCGGCCGGGTCGCGCGCCCGCGCCTGACCGTTACTCGTGCCTCAGCGCTTCGAGGATGTTGAGGCGTGATGCCCGCCGTGCGGGGAAGATGGCGGCGATCACGCCGACGAGGATGGTGGCGACCGAAAAGACGATCAGCTGCACGACCGGCAGCGTGAAGTGGATGAACTCCACGCGCGCGGCGAGCAGGCCGCCCAGCACGATCCCGAGCACGATGCCGATCGCGCCTCCCATCAGCGCCGTGATCACGCTCTCCCAGCGGATCATCCGGCGGATCTGACGCCGGGTCATCCCGATCGCGCGGAGCATCCCGAGCTCGCGGGTGCGCTCGAAGACGGTGAGGATCAGCGTGTTGATGATGCCGAACAGGCTGACGATCACCGAGAGCCCGAGGAGCACGAAGAGGATGTTGAGGATTGCGCTGAGGCCGGAGATCTGGTTGTCGATGAACTCCTCCCGCGTCTGCACCTTGGCGATCGGGTAGTCCGTCAGCGCACGCTCGAGCGTCGCCTGGTTCGCCTCGCTCTGGCCCCCGGCCATGATCACGAACGAATAGAGGTTCCGCGGCTGCTCGTTGAAGCGGTCCCACGTGGCCTGGGAGATGGTCACCGGCCCGAACGGCGACCCTCCCGACGGCGGCTCGAAGACCCCGTGCACCTCGAACTCCTTGCTGCGGCCGCTGACGAACCGGAGCTGGAAGGTCGAGCCGATGCGCAGGTCGTGCTCGTCGGCGAACGAGTCGTCGACGAAGGCGCCGTCTTCACCCAGCGTCGCGGGGACGGCCGGGGACCCCTCGCGCCAGTCGATCGAGAACACGCGGGCGGCGGGCGGGTTCACGGCCGTGGCGAAGAAGCCCTCTCCGAACGCCTGCACGTCCCCCGTCCGGACGTTGGCGACGGCTTCCACGTCCGGTGCCGCGGCGGCGGCGTCGGCGACGGCGACCGGGATCGGGGCGAAGTTGTTCTGTGCGGTGATGGCGTAGTCGGCGTCCTCCCACAGGTCTTCGACCGCGCCTCGGAACGACGACACGATTCCAGCGGCCAGCATCGCCACCAGCGTCACCAGCGCCAGGCCGATCATGAGCGCCGCCGCGGTCGAGGCGGTTCGCTGCGGGTTGCGGCGCGCGTTGTCGCTCGCGAGGTCGCCGGAGAACCCGCCCAGGCGTGCGGCCGGCCAGCCCAGAACGGTCGCCAGCGGCGGTACGAACCGCTCCGACAGGAACGCGACACCGAGGAAGACGAAGACGGCTCCGAGTCCCAGCGAGAGGAGCAGCTGCGCCGTGCCCAACCCGGGGGCGAAGAGCCCGTAGATCAATGCCGCGAAGCCGAGAACCGTCAGCGAGAGCGCTCCGACCGTGCGGAAGCGGGCGAACCGGCCCGGTGGGAGCGTCGCCCCCTCCCGGACCGCTGCCACCGGCGGGACACGCGTGGCGCGGAAGGCAGGGCGGAGGCTCGCGACGAGTGTGACCACGATGCCGACCGTGACCGCCACGATCGCGGTGCGCGGCTCGAAGAGGAGCCCCTGGTTGGGGAGGGTGAAGCCCGCGACCTCGAAGAGGCCGAAGAGGCCCTTGGCGAGCGCGAAGCCAAGGAGGAGCCCGACGAGAGAGGCTGCCGCTCCGACGACGAGCGCCTCCACCACGACCGAGCCGAGCACCTGACGGCGTGAGGCGCCGATCGTGCGCACCGTGGCGAACTCGCGTGTCCGCTGCGCGATCGTGATCGACAGCGAATTCGCGATGACGAAGCTGCCCACGAAGAGTGCGATGCCGGCGAAGGCGAGCAGGAACCGCTGCATGAAGCTGATGAACTCGTCGGTCTCGGATGCTTCCTCCGCCGCCTGCTCCTGCCCGGTCCGCACCTGGGCGGTCGGGGGCAGCACATCGTCGAGCGCTGCGACCAGGTCGTCACTCGAGACGCCCGGCTCCGAGGCGACCGCGATCTCATCGAGGCGACCCTCCTTGCCGTAGAGCTCCTGGGCGGTCAGCAGGTCGAAGCCCGCGAGGGTCGCGTCGCCGATGGTCGAGAGCGACTCGCCGAACCGGATCAGTCCTGAGATGCGGAAGGCTTGCGCCGGCCCCTCGGCCTGCACCCGGATCGTGTCGCCGACATCGAAGTCCTTCTTGTCGGCCGTCGCCTCGTCGATGACGACCTGGTCGGGGCCCGGCCACTCGCCGCGGACGAGCACGAGCGGGTTGAAGGGTGAGTCGCCGCGGGCGATGCTGAAGCCGATGCTGGGCGCGTTGCCTGTAATCGCCTTGCCGTCCCTGTCGATGAGGGTGGTCGACTCGCTGTCGACGCCGCCCTCGGCCTCCTGGACCTCCGGCACGGCCCGGACCCGCTCCAGCAGGCCCTCGGGAAGGGTCGGCGTTTCGCTGCCGCTGCCGTCGCTGAGGTCGAAGGCGGACTTGCCGGAGACGACGGCGTCGGAGCCCTCGCGAACGTCGCTGAAGATCGAATCGAACGCCGAGTCGATCGAGTCCGTGAGCACGTAGGTGCCGCTGATCATGGCGACGCCAAGCACGATTGCCATGGCCGTCAGGGCCGTCCGCAGCTTCCGGCCCAGGAGACCCCTGAGGGCCACCTTGATCACACCGCAAGCATGCAGGATGTGCAGCGGTGGCCGCCGGCGTACCAGCGACTCGCCCGGGCACCGATGAGTTCACGCGTCGCCGGTCGTCTCACCTGGTGAACGCACCCCAACCGCAGGAGGACCCCGCAATGGCCCGCAAGCTCTTCGTCAACGTCGCCGTCGGCGACCTCGACCGCTCGGTCGCCTTCTACACCAGCCTCGGCTTCTCGTTCGATGCGCGCTTCACCGACGAGACCGCGACCTGCATGCTCGTCGGCGAGGACGCCTACGTCATGCTGCTCACCCGCGAGAAGTTCGCAAGCTTCACCCCGAAGCAGATCGCCGACGCCACGTCGCAGACCGAGGCGATCCTCGCCTTCTCGGCCGAGAGCCGTGAGGACGTCGACAGCCTCACCGACCGCGCGCTCGCGAGCGGCGGAACGGCCGCGAACGAGCCGATGGAGATGGACTTCATGTACGGCCGCAGCTTCAACGACCCCGACGGCCACCTGGTCGAGGTCTTCTGGATGGATCCCGCCGCCATCCCGGCCGACGAGACCGCGACGGTCGGCTCGACCGCGGCCTGATCCGAGCCGCTTCACCGTCCTTCGCAGGCATCGCCGCGCGGGACAGGTCCCAGGGACAGTCCCTCGGACCTGTCCCGGCGAGCCATGTCGTCTGTCACAAGACTGTGACGATTCGTCCCGAGCTGGACATGCGCCTGGGGGCCATGTGCCTAGGATGGTGACGTGACCTCGGCGCCTGCCACTGCCGCGCTCGAGCAGCAGCTCGAGCAGTACCGCCGCGAGCTGACGGCCTACTGCTACCGCATGCTCGCCTCGCCGTTCGAGGCCGAGGACGCGGTCCAGGAGACGCTGCTGCGCGCCTGGCGCGGCATCGAGCGCTTCGAGGGGAGGGCGCAGCTGCGCTCCTGGCTCTACCGGATCGCCACGAATGTCTGCCTCGACCTGCTGAAGGGTCGCCAGCGGCGGGCGCGGCCGATGGATCTCGGCCCTGCGGGGCCGCCGCTCGCCGAGCACCTCCAGACGCTGCCTGAGGTCACCTGGATCGAGCCGGCGCCTGACTCGCTGGTCATCGCCGACGAGGGCGACCCGGCCGCGGTGGCGGAGGCGCGCGAGAGCGTCAGGCTCGCCTTCGTCGCGGCGCTGCAGCACCTGCCGCCGCGACAGCGGGCCGTCCTGATCCTCTGCGAGGTCCTCCGCTGGCAGGCGAGCGAGGTCGCCGAGCTGCTCGAGACCACGGTCGCGTCGGTGAACAGCGCGCTCCAGCGCGCGCGGGCGACGCATCGAGGGCCGCGACCTCGGGCTCGAGTCGGTGACGGCCGAGGGCGTCGACGCCGACCTGCTGGCGCGCTACGTCGAGGCCTTCGAGCGCTACGACATGGACGCGCTGACCGACCTCATCCACGAGGACGCGACCCAGGGAATGCCGCCCTTCGACCTCTGGCTCGCGGGCCGCGACGACATCCTCAGCTGGTGGGTCGGCCCCGGCGCCGGCTGCCGCGGCTCCAAGGTCGTGCCCGCACCGGCGGCCAACGGCGTGCCTGCGCTCGGCCAGTACAAGCCGAACGATGCGGGCGACGGCTACGTGCCGTGGGCGCTCCAGGTGCTCGACATCCGCGACGGGCGCGTGGCCGGATTCCATTTCTTCCTCGACACCGACCGGGTCTTCCCGCTCTTCGGGCTGCCGCTCTCCTACCAGGAGTAGCCATGGACCAGAACCGCTCGATGCCGGCCGGCGCCGTGATCCCGGTGCTCCGCTACGACGACGTGCTCGCCGCCAGCGACTGGCTCTGCCGGGCCTTCGGCTTTCGCGAGCGCTGGCGGGTGGCGTCGCACCGCGTGCAGGTCGCCGTCGGCGACTGCGCCGTGGCGCTCGCCGAGGGCGGCGGCGGCGGGGGAGAGGTGATGGTGCGCGTCGACGACGTCGACGCCCATGCGGCCCGTGCGCGCGCTGAGGGGGCGACGATCGTGCGCGAGCCGGCGGACCACGCCTACGGCGAGCGCCAGTACACCGCGCTGGATCCGGGCGGCCACCAGTGGACGTTCTCGCAGACGATCGCCGACGTCGCGCCCGAGGAGTGGGGCGGGACGACGGCACCGGCGTAGCTACTCGGTCAGCACGTCGGCAAGGCCCATGAACGCCACCAGCCCGCAGAGTTCGGGCGAGGCGTGCCGGAGCCGAACCTGGCAGCCGTAACGGCGGGCCGCCAGCTGCAGCCGGGCGAGCGCGTCGACGGTGACGGCGTCGGGTTCGACGCCATGGACGTCGCAGAGCGCCACGGCCGCGCCGCTGCGCCCGAGCAGCCCGCAGACCCGCAGGCAGAGGCCCGGCAGATCCTCGCGGGAGATCGGGCCGGAGATCGAGAACCCCAGCGTCACGGGTGGTGCCGAGCGCATGTACGACCAAAGACCGCCACCGGGGCGGGAATTCATCGGCCCACCGATGAGTTTCAGGGAGGAGTGCCGTCTGAGGGTTTGAGATGACGGCGCAGAGAGGGAGGAACCAATGACCGCCATGGACGCACGCACCCGCTGGCTCGCTCTGATCGTCCTCTGCCTGGGCGACCTGATGATCGTCCTCGACGCGACGATCGTGAACGTCGCGCTGCCCACCATTCGCGACGATCTCGGCTTCTCGCAGACGTCGCTCGCCTGGGTCGTCAACGCGTATCTGCTGACCTTCGGCGGCTTCCTGCTGCTGGGCGGCAGGCTCGGCGATATCTACGGCCACCGCCGGCTCTTCCTGGCGGGGATCTCGCTCTTCACCCTCGCCTCGCTCGCGTGCGGCCTGGCGACCAACCAGGAGACGCTGATCGCAGCGCGCGCGGTGCAGGGACTCGGCGGCGCCGTCGTCTCCGCCGTCGCGCTGTCGCTGATCATGAACCTCTTCACGGAGCCTGCCGAGCGTGCGAAGGCCATGGGCGTGTTCGGCTTCGTGCTGTCGGGCGGCGGCACGGCGGGCGTGCTGCTGGGCGGCGTGCTCACCGACCTCCTGTCCTGGCAGTGGATCTTCCTCGTCAACCTCCCAGTCGGCGTGACCGTCTTCGCGCTGAGCGTGTGGCTGCTTCCGAAGGGCACGGGCCAGCCCGGCAAGGGCCGGCTCGACGTCGCGGGCGCCGTCACGATCACGACCTCGCTGATGCTGGCGGTCTACGCGCTCGTGAAGGGAAACGAGGTCGGCTGGCTGACGGGCCGGACGCTCGGCCTGCTGGCCGTCTCGGCGCTGCTCCTCGGGGTCTTCCTCCTGATCGAGACTCGCGTCGCCGCGCCACTGATGCCGCTCCGCATCTTCCGCAGCCGCGATCTCTCCACTGCCAATGTCGCCGGCATGCTGATGGCCGCCGGGATGTTCGCGCAGTTCTTCTTCTCGGCGCTCTACATGCAGCAGATCCTGGGCTACAGCGCGCTGCAAGTCGGCGTGGCGTACGTCCCCTCGACGGTGCTCTGGGGCGCGTCGTCGCTGTTCCTGTCCGACCGCCTGGTGATGCGGTACGGCATCAAGGCGCCACTCGTCACCGGCATGGCGCTGATGGCGGCCGGGCTCGCGCTCTTCGCCCGTACGCCCGTGGACGGGAGCTTCGTCACCGACGTGTTGCCCGCGACGCTGCTGATCGGGCTCGGCGGGGGCATTGCGTTCAATCCGCTGCTGCTCGCCGCCATGAGCGGGGTCGAGCCGAGCGAGTCCGGGCTCGCCTCGGGCGTCGTCAATACCGCCTTCATGATGGGCGGCGCGCTCGGGCTGGCGGCGCTGGCCGCGCTGGCCGACTCGTGGACGGAGATGCTCTCGGGCGACGGCGAGTCGGTGCTCGCCGCGCTGAACGGCGGCTACCACGCAGCCTTCGTGCTCGGGGCGCTCTTCGTCGCTGTCGCGGCCGCGATCAGCGCGTTGCTGCTGCGCCCGTCCTCGGAGCTCGCCGGCGCTCCGGCGCCGAGCCCCGAGGCGGCCTAGAGCTCACGTCGTCGATCTGCTCCGCGAACACTGCCCGCCGGCAGCGTTCGCGGAGTGGCACGATCGCGCCGTGTGGGACGAGCTGCCGGCGGCGTTCAGGAGCGAGGTCGAGGACGACCCGGACACGCTCGCCGTGCTCGTGCACGGCTCGAGGGCGCGGGGCGTGGCGCGTGAGGACTCCGACTGGGACCTGATCCGGGTCGTGACGCCCGAGGCGCGTACCCGACGCGAGGCCGCGGGCGCTCCGTTGCACGAGAAGCGTCCGCAGGAGGGCCTCGACGTCGTCTACGACACGCCCGTGCTGCTCCGCCGGCTGGCCGAAGCGCCCGACTGGCGGACGACGGGGTATGCGGCATCCGTCCTCGTCTTCGACCGGACCGGAGAGATCGGCGGGCTGATCCGCGAGCTCGTCGAGCGCGCGGGGGAGACCGCGTACGAGGCGGTGCCCGAGCTCTACGACGGCTACCTGAACTGCTTCGTCCGCTCGCTCAAGTCGTGGCGTCGCGGCGACGAGCTCGGGGGCCGCCTCCACGCGGCGGAGTCGGCGCTCTACCTGCTGCGAACGCTCTGGGGGCTCGAGCGCACCTGGCCGCCGTACCACGACATGCTGGAGGCCGGGCTCGACGAGCTCGAAGAGTCGCAAGGCTGGGAGCCCGGCAGCCTGCGGGCGGCGCTCCTGACGCTGCTCGACAGCGGCGATCCCGAGCACCAGCAGCAGCTGGAGCTGCGCGTCGAGCAGCTGCTCGAGTCCCGCGGCTTCCAGCACGAATGGGAAGGGGAGCTGGACGAGCTGCGCGCCATCCGCTTCCCGGGCCGATGACGACGGCGCACGACCACCACGGGCACCACGCCGGCCAGTCGCTCAACCGGCTGGCCGCCTCGGCGACCACGCACTGCCTCACCGGCTGCGCCATCGGCGAGGTGCTCGGCTTCATCATCGGCACCTGGCGCGGCTGGGGCGACGCGGCCACCATCGCGCTCGCAATCGCGCTCGCCTACGTCTTCGGCTACGCGCTGACGCTGCTACCGCTGCTGCGGAACGGCGTCGCGCTCGGCACCGCGCTCGGGCTCGCATTCGTCGCCGACACCCTGTCGATCACGGTCATGGAGGTTGTCGACAACCTGGTCCTGGTTGTCATCCCCGGCGCGATGGACGCCGGCCTCGGCGACGCCCTCTTCTGGGGCAGCCTCGCCTTCGCGCTCGGCGTTGCCTGGCTCTTTGCCTTCCCGGTCAACCGCTGGCTGATCGCCCGCGGCCGCGGGCATGCCGCCGTGCACGCGTATCACTAGGTTCGAGCGTTAACACCGCCCTGACGGCGAGATCTCTACCGTTTCTCGCATGCGTGCTGCGCTCGTCGCCCTGCTCGTCGTGCTCGCCGCGCCGAGCGCCGCGGCGCCCGCCGAGTTGACGAGGACGGACGCGCAGGGACGCACCATCCACTTCGACGTCCGCGTCGGCGACGCTCCGGTGGACTGGTTCGCCGGCGTCCTGCGCCGCTCCATCCACGACGACGAGATCTCCGCCGTCACCTTTCGGCTCGTCTCGCGCGACGAGGTGAGGGAGACCTGCGGCCGGGGTGCCGCCGGCTGTTATCGCGGGGGCCGCTACGGCGCCGTGGTCGTCGTGCCGGCGCGCCGCGACCCCGCCGTCGCGCACACGCTCCTGCACGAGTACGGCCACCACCTCGACCGCGCGCTGGCGCACGGACAGCTCCGCGAGCCCAACGGCGGCGGCCACTGGTGGCGGGCCCGAGGAATCGGGAACCTGTACGCGGCGAGGTCCGTGTCGCTCGACTACCGGCTCGGCTGGGAACGGTCGATCGGCGAGATCTTCGCCGAGGACTACGCACGCGCGAACGGCGTCGGGTCGTTCAACATCAGCTGGCTCCGGGCGCCGGACGGCGTCGTTCGCCGGGCGATCCTGGCCGACATGGGCCGTGTGCCCCCGCCGCCCGGGCTGCCGCGCAAGCCGCAGGTGCGTCCCTTCGTGCTCGATCGGTCGGGGACGCTGGCCGCCGGCGAGCGGGCGACGATCAGCTTCCGGCTACTCGGGCCGGGGCGGCGGGCCATCCTCTTCGGCCGCCTGGACAGCGAAGAACCGGGCGCGAGGATCGAGCTCCGCTGCGGCCGGCGCGTGATCGTGCGGCCGCTGGCTGCGCCCGAGGGCCGCACGCTCGAGGCGGCGGGCCTGGGACCGGCTCGCTGCACCGCCAATCTCGTCAACCACACCCCGGAGCAGAGCGGTTTCGAGCTCCGTGTCCAGGTCAAGCTCCCGGGGTAGCCGGCGTGCGAGGGACAAGTACATTGGTGCCGATGCGACGCGTGCTCGCGGTCTGCCTGGCGACGGCGCTCGTCCTTGCCGCCGGCGCCTGCGGCGGCTCGGACGACGACGACTCGACCGCGCCGGGCGGGACGACGACGACTCAGACGATTGCGACCACCCCTGACGGCGGCGACTTCGAGGGCGGAACCGATCCCGTCACCGGCGAGCCGCAGGCCCAGGGGACAGCGCTGCTGGAGGACGTCGAGATCGGCCGCAACGAGGGCTTCGACCGCATCGTCTTCACCTTTCGCGACCACGTGCCGGGCTACCGGGTCGAATATCAGGAGCCGCCGCTCACGGAGGATGGATCCGGGGCGGTCGTCGAGCTCGCCGGGAACTCACTTGTGGTCATCCGCATGGAGCCGGCCTCGGGCTTCGACACCTCCGTGCCCGAGGGTCAGCAGGTCTACACCGGCCCGCGCCGGCTCAGCGGCACGGAGCGCGGCACGGAGGTCATGACCGAGGCGGTCCGCTCCGGCGACTTCGAGGCTGTCCTGACCTGGGGCGTCGGTTTGAACGCACCCGTGCCTTTCCGCGTCGAGACGCTCTCGGATCCGCCGCGCCTCGTCGTCGACTTCCAGCACTAGTAGTCAGTGACGCTTGTCAGGTCTGTCCCCGTGCATCGGCGCTGGCCGTCGATGCACAGGGACTGACCCGAGCCGTTCAACTGCGCAGGCGTCGCGGACGGCGACCGACCCGAGCCGTTCAGCCGCCGCGTCGTCCCTCGATCGCTGACCGCTGCGATCCTGTGCCGCGTGGATGCAGCGGCTCCAGGTGACGGCGAGCGCGTGAGCCGTCCGTCCGCGGCGGAAGCCGCGCTGGCGCTGCTCGTCGCCTTCGCCTTCGCGGACTCGTCGATCGTCGTTCTCGCGCTCCCGGAGCTCTACGGCGAGTTCGAGACCACGGTGGTCGGCGTCTCCTGGGTCGTGACCGCTTACAACGCGGCGTTCGCGGCCGCGGCGCTCGTCCTGATCGTGCTCGTCGGGCGCCTGCGCCTGCACTCGCTGCGCTTCGCGATCGCCGGGTTAGTCGTCTTCGTCGCGGCCTCGGTCGCCTGCGCCGCAGCCCCGGGCCTCGACGCGCTTGTCGCCGCCCGCACGGTGCAGGGGGTGGGAGCAGCGCTCGTGCTCGCGGCCTCGCTGCCGCTGATGGTTGCGACCTCCGGCTCGCGCGCGCGGGCGACGGCGCTGTGGGCGGCGGCGGGGACCGTCGGCGTGGCCGCCGGGCCCGTGCTCGGCGGCCTGCTCACCGAGCTGTTCAGCTGGCGTGCGATCTTCGTCGTCCAGGTGCCGGTGGCGGCGGCCGCAGTGCCGGCGCTCCTTCGTCCACGCGCGAGCAGCTCGCCGCGGGCCGAACGCGCGATCCGCCGGCCGGCGCTGGGTGCGATGGCCGCGCTGGTGCTGGCGTTCGCGGCGCTCGTCGGGGCCCTCTTCCTGGCGGTGCTGCTGGTGGTGGCCGTGCTCGACTACGGGCCGCTCGCGGGCGCGCTCATCGTCAGCGCGCTGCCGCTCGCCGCCCTCGGCGTGCGCCCGCTTGTGCGGCAACTGGGCGAGCCGCTGTGCGTGGCAGCGGGAGCGGGGCTACTCGCGGCGGGTCTGCTGGCGCTCGCGATCACTCCGACCAGCAGCCTTGCCTACGTCGTCCCCGCGCTCGCGGTGGCCGGCGCCGGCGTGGGGCTCGCGCTCCCGCCTCTCACCAGCGCCTCGCTGCCCGTGGACGGCGATCCCGCCCGCGACGGCACGCTCTCGGTCGCGGCGCGCCACGTCGGCCTCGTGCTCGGGCTGGCGGCCGTTGCGCCGGTCCTCGCCGAGGATCTCGACCCGGCCACCGACCGCGCGACGCTGGCCGGCGCCGCCGTGGTGCTCGAAGCGCCGCTCTCGCTGGGCGACAAGGTGCCGATTGCGCTCGACCTCTACCGGGAGTTCGAGCGCACGCGCGCCGGGCAGCTCCCGGACCTCGACGCGCCGTTCGAGGCGCAGGGCCTGGACAAGGACGAGGTCCGGGAGACCCACGACCTGCTGGTCGAGCGCGTCGAGGCAGCGCTCACGCGCGGGTTCCGGGCCTCGTTCGCGCTGACGGCCGCGTTCGCGCTCGTTGCCGGGCTCGGAGCGCTCGCCGTGCGGAAGAGGCGTACGTGACGCGGCGCACCGCCCTCGGCGCGCTCGTCGCGATCGCAGTGCTGGCGGCCGTGCTCCTCCTCGTCGCCGTAGCGGGCGGCGGGCTCGACCGCGGCACGGTCGAGCTCCGGGACCCCTGCCGCGACCGGGCCGCCTTCCAGGGCGGCGGGCTGGACGCGACGGTGCAGGCGCTCGTCCTGGACGGGCTCGACCGGGCGGCCTGCGAGCTCGGCACGACGCGGGAGGAGCTCCTGCTCTCGCTCGACCCATCCTCGGGTGTCGCAGCGACCTGGAGCACCGAGGAGGCCGAGGAAGCGATCCGCGACGGGCTGGTCGCAGCCGTCGACGCCGCCGAGGACGCCGGCGCGATCGGCAGCGTCGAGGCGTCGTTGCTGCGCGCCGCCGCGCGCCGCGTCTCGCTCGATTTGATTCTGCGCGGCGCCGAGACCCTCGGCTCGCTGCTTCCCTAGTCGCTAGGCGGGGAGGCGGTGCAGGAGGTACGCCTCGACGGGCTCCTGCTTGCCCTTCACGCGCAGCGCGGGCAGGCGCTCGAGCACTGCTCCCGGCGGCAGCGCAGCCGCCGTTTCGGCGCCGATGAGCACGCAGCCCACGGGGGCTTCCGACTGCAGGCGCGCCGCCAGGTTCACGGTGTCGCCGACAACGCCGTGCTTGCGGTGTCCGCGGGGCCCGCCGACGACGCCGGCGATCACCTCGCCGCTGTTGACGCCGACGCGAAAGCGCGGCCACTCCGGCTCAGTCGCCGCCACCTCGGTCGCCGCCTCCTGGAGCGCGAGTCCTGCGCTCGAGGCCAGCAGCGCGTGTGCGGGCTGGTCGCCGCGCTTGTTGAAGACGGCCATGATCTCGTCGCCGACGAGCTGGTGCACCTCGCCGCCCTCCTCCTCGAGGAGCGGCACCAGGCGCTCGAAGTAGGCGTTCAGCATGGCGGTTACGCCGGCGTCGTCGTTGCGCTCGGCGAAGGGCGTGAACCCGGCCAGGTCGGCGAAGAGGATGCTCACGTCCTTGGCGCCGGCGAGTGTTTCGTCGAGGTAGAGGGCGCTGAAGCGCTCCTCGTGCCACTCGGCGCGGGCGGCGAGTGCGACGACGGCCACTGCGAGCAGCAGCAGCACGTGCCACTCCCACCAGCTGAGCCGCCAGTTCGTCGCCCAGGCGATGACCAGCATCGCGTCCGCGAGCAGTGCGCACGCGACCGTGACGACGAGCGGCAGCGCCGAGCGGCGCCGACGCGAGAGCCGCAGGTAGCCGACGGCCGCGAGCGTGTAGAGGCCGACCCCCGCGAGCGCCAGGCCGATCTGCCAGCCGTCGAGCTGCTCCTCTGCGAGCGGGTCGTCCAGCGGCGGCAGCTCCGCGAGCGAGAGCACGGCCCAGAGCACGAGCGCCGCCAGCAGCCCGCCGAGCAGGAGCGTGGCGCGGCGGATGACGGCGTCGGCGCGGCCGCTGCGCAGCTCGGCCGACGAGGCCGCGATGAAGAGCCCGGCCACGATCAGCCCGATCGGCGTCGCCAGCTCGAAGCCGGCGTTGCGGCCGAGCAGGACGCCCGGAGTGGCGAGGGCGTGCAGGCCGAGCGCTCCGGTCGCGGCGATGAACGCGAGCGATACGAGCAGCAGGCGCGCGTCCGCACGGCGGCGCGCCGCCGAGTGGAGGACGGCTGCGAGGCCGAGGCTGACGGCAGCCGCTCCGAGCACGACCCAGAAGTGCGCCGGCTGGTTCTCCCAGAGCACGTCGAGCTCGGGGACGGCCACCAGCAGGCCGGCGAGCACGAGCGGAGTGGCGGCGGCCAGGGCCAGCAGCGCGTAGCGACGTGCAAGGAGCTGTGACGCCATCCGGGATGGTCTACCACCGGGCCGTCTCGGGAGGCGAGCTTGCGCGGCAAGCGGAGGCGCGTGCGCTCAAGCGGCGCGCGCCCGAGCCGGCCGGATGCTGATGGGGCGGGGCTCGCCGCAGTGAGCCCCACCCCGCCGCCGCTGCGCCCGGGAGCGCGCGGCTCAGCGCGCCGCAGAGCGGCGCGGTCCCCTCCCCTAGAGAACGATTCGGGAAGCCGTCTCCGGCGGGCAGCCGGACTGGATCAGCTTCCGAACCTGACTGAGATCGCAGCGCGACGCCGCGAGTGCCGCCGAGAGCTCGTTGGTGAAGCCGAGCCTGACGAACTGCTCGAAGCGCCACGACCGAACCGCAGTCTCCAGCTCCTCGCGTCCGTGATTCTGCTCATACCCCATCGTGCCGCCATCCCCCTCGCCTTTCTCAAGCGCTTCCCCCTGAGGCGCCGAGGCTCTCAGCATGCGACTGGGAAGGGGAGAGGTGAATCCCTCATTTGAGGGATCGAGCGGAGGACCGCCTCGACGTTCGTCCGGTTCGTCAGGCCCGGCCGGCCGGGTGGACGACGCCGAGTTCCTCTACGAGCGTGAAGAAGGCCTGTGCGTACGGCGAGTCGGCGGTCCGGCGGCGGACGAGCTCCCAGTCGATCTGCTCGCGGGTCGTCCGGGCGATCTCGAGCACCGCGTCGTAGTCGAGCTGGTGCTCGCCCATGGCCAGGAGCTTCGTCACGATCACGTCCTCGAGCGGCATGACGGGCATTCGCACCGCGTACACGTCCAGCTCCTCCGCCCGGGAGAAGACGCCGTCGTCGATCGGCATGCCGCTTGGCTCGAAGATCAGGTCGATCAGGACGTCGCCGTCGTAGGCCTTCACGAGCCAGTGCTCGGGCGGTCGCTCGGGGCGCATGCCGGCCTCCTCGAGCGTCGCGAGCGCCCGTTCTGCGTCCTCCGGCTTGATCATCAGGTCGAGGTCGTGGTCGGTGTCGGCGCCTCCGCGCGCCCAGACGGCCAGCCCCCCGCCGAGCATGAACGGCACGTTGGCGCGCTGGAGCGCGCCGGCCGCGGTCTTCAGCGTCGCCTTGATCGCCGAGAAGGGAATCTCAGGCCGGTTCTCGCCGCTCATGGCCTGCTCCCGGTGGGAGCGGCCGGGCCGTGCTTCACTCGCTCGCTCCCGCGCTCAGCACCGACGGCTCGCGGACGACGCGGCCCTCGTCGAAGCAGAAGAGGTTGAAGGCGCGCCGAATCAGGGGCTGGGCGACGTTGCGGACGTGGATCCCGCCCGGCGTCACGCCCTTCTCAGTCCCGTGGTGGGCGTGGCCGTGCAGGACCAGGTCTGCGCCGGCGCAGTCGATCGCCTCGGCGAGCAGGTAGCTGCCGAGGAACGGGTAGATCTCGAGGCGCTCGCCCACGAGCGTCGCCTTGATCGGCGCGTAGTGGAGCAGCGCGACGCGGATGTCGGTGTCCTCGATCTCGCCGAGCGCGCGCTCGAGCCGGTCGGCGGCGTCGCGCGTGTAACGGATGAACGCCTTCATCACCGGCTCGCCGAAGTCCGTTCCGCAGGCGCCGGCGAAGCCGCCGCCGAAGCCCTTGATCCCGGCAATCCCGAGGCGTGAGCCGTTGACGTCGACGACGGCGCGTGTCGCCGTCGAGCACACCGACCCCGACCGCTTCGAGGATCTGCCGGATCTCCTCCTCGGCGCTCCTGGTGGTAGTCGTGGTTGCCGAGCACGGCGAAGACCGGCACCGGCGTGTCCTCGAGCTCGGCGGCGAGCGCGGCGCCCTCCTCGGCGTGGCCGATGCGCGTGAGGTCGCCGGCGAGGAGGAGCACGTCGGCGCTCTCCGCGAGCCCGGCCAGGTGCGGGCGCAGCGTTCCCGCCGCGTCCGAGGCGAAGTGGACGTCTCCGACCGCCGCGACCCTGATCACGCGAGCTGCTCAGGTTCGCCGGCGGGGGCGAGCGTGGCGACGCTCGTCTCGTTGACGATCTCGTGGTCCGGCAGGACCTCGGCCACGACCTGCGAGATCGCCTGCTTGCGCTCCTGCGGTCGGCACGTCGCCGGTGAGGAACACCCGGCCGCCCGCCAGCGTCACCTCGACGTCCAGCGCGCTCACGCGCGGGTCCTGCGCCAGCGCGCGGTGCACGCGCTCGACCACGTACTGCTTCGGCTCTTCCGTCATCGTGCAGGGCTTTCCCTGCGCGGCCGGTGGCGGAAACCACTCCGGGGGCAACGCAGAAGCAGTTAGTGGCTGTCAGCCACTAACTCGATCGAAGCGGCTGTCGCCAGGTTGGCGCGGTAGTCCTTGATCCGAACCCCCGGACTTGGTGGCTGTCAGCCACTACCTCGGTCTGCGGGGCGCCGACCTGCTCGCGGACGCGGCTAGGCGCCGACGACCTGGACGATCCAGCGGCGGTCGCGCTCGCGGTCGAGCTCGAGGAAGAGGACGCGCTGCCAGGTGCCGAGCGCGAGCTCGCCGTTTCGCACCGGCACCGACTCGCCGGCCGTGCCGAGCAGCATCGCCATGCAGTGCGAGTGGCCGTTGCCCACCTCCATGTCCTCCGGGCAGACGTTCTCGGTGCGCCGGTCCCAGTCGTCGTGGGCGTAGTAGTCGTCGCTCGGCACGAGGGCCTGCAGCAAACGGGCGAAGTCCTCGAGGAAGCCACTCTCCCACTCGTTGACGCGCACACAGCACGTCGTGTGGGGCGAGTAGATGCAGGCGATGCCGTCACTGACGCCGCTCTCGCGGACCGCCTCGTTGACCTCGTCGGTGATGTCGGTGACGGTCAGGCCACCGGCCGTGCGCAGATTCGTCTCGCGCTGAAAGACCTTCAAGGGAGCGCTCGTCCGTGTCCGGTGGGGCACCGCACGCCGCCAGCGAGTGTAACCAAGGCCCTCCGGCCCGCAGTGCGTAACGAACCGCGCGAGGCCGCGAGCGGAGGCTCGAAGGGAAATTGACGGCTCTGCGGGGGCGTCATGGGCCAAGCGAGGGCGTCGCGGAGTCCGCAGGGCAGGCTGTCAGCCTGTTCAAGGGCAACGGGGCGGCCTCGCGCCGTGCCCGGGCGTCATCCGTTACCCCGTGAATTTCACTTCGAGCCTCTAGGCTCCGCGCGAGGGCCCGTAGCTCAGCGGTTAGAGCAGCCGGCTCATAACCGGTTGGTCCCTGGTTCGAATCCAGGCGGGCCCACTGCGACCCCTTGTGCGTGTGCGGTCTAAGGCTGCTCCGGGCGGGCCCGACGCGAGTAGACACGGATCTTGCCGTTCTGTACCTCCAGTTCCTCGCGCACGAGCATCACGGCGGCGATCTCGCCGGTCTCTTTCCACCGTTGAACGACTCGGCTCTCTCGAACCACGCGGCCGGCCCCGTCGTCCGCCCACTTGCCCCGCTCGACCTCGACGTCGAGGTTCGCCGGCGGCTCCGTCACACGCAGTTCGGCCCGGATCTCTTCGCGTCCCCGCAGCGTCCGGTGGTGCGTTGCCCACTCCGCGTCCTCGGTCAGCAGCTCGAAGATCGCCTCGGCGTCCTCGCGGGCGAGCAGCTCGTCGAACCGGCGCGCAACTTGGAGCGGGCTCTCCGGCACTCGTTGAGATTACGAGATCGTGCCGATCACAACGCACCCATCCGTTTCGAGCGATCTGCGCTCGCGTAGGACCGCGGCCTTCCCGCAGTCGAGCGGCCGACGAATCCGCTGGACGACGCCTCAGACCGGCTCCATACTCGCCTTATGGAGAGGGGGTCCGTGATCGTCGACGATCCGCACGTCGGTGATGCCCGGACGCAGTCCCGCGAGGTCCTCCTCGTCGCGAACAGGCGCGCCAGCGGGACGAACGCCGAGCTCGTCCGCGCCGCCGAGCAGGCGCTGCGCGACGCCGGCGCTTGTGTGGAGGCCCGCAGCACCGAGAGCAGCGAGGAGCTGGACGCGGTGCTGGGCGGCGCCGACGGCCGGCGAGTGGTGCTGCTCGGGGGCGACGGCAGCGTCCAGCTCGCGTCGAACTCCTCCGCGCGACCGGACGAACTAGCGTTGATGCCCGCCGGACGCGCCAACAACATTGCGCGCAGCCTCGGCATCCCGCGCGACCTCGGCGCTGCGGCCCGTCTGGCCGTGACGGGCTCGGCACGGCCGTTCGACCTCCTCGCCGCGAGCGCCGGCGACACGTCCTACCTCGCCTGCGAAGGCATCAGCGCTGGCTTTCTCGCCCAGGCGAGAACCCGCTACAGCGCCCCGAACTCCGCCGCCGTCGGAGCGGGTCTGCGCGCAGGAGTCGCGGCGCTGCGGAAGTTCCGACCCGCTCGTGTCGTTCTCACCCTCGACGGAAGGAGGGTCGAGCTCGAGGTGGCGCAGGTCTTCGTCGCGAACACGCCGCTCTACGCCTTCGGGCTGCGCGTCGCGCCGCGCGCAGACGTGCGGGACGGCCGTCTCGACGTGGTGGCGCTGTCGCCGCGCGGCCGCGCCGGGCTGCTCGCGCTCGCACCGCGCGTCTTCCGCGGCACCCACCTCGGCGCCCGCACCGTGAGGAGCTGGCAGGCCGAGCAGATTCGCATCGACACAGGCGGCTGGTCCCCGGTCGTCGCCGACTCGACCGACCTCGGGCGTGGCGCAGTCGACGTGACCGTCCGCCCGGGGGCTCTCCGGGTGGTGGCGCCGTGACCTCGGTCATCGAACGCGTGGGCAGCCGCGCGAGAGCGGCGCTCGCGAACCCGTATCTGGTCGTCTTCAGCGCGGCAGCTCTCGGCGCCGGCCTGGGCCGCGCAGTCGTCACGAGCTACCTCCCGTACCTGCTGAACCGGATCGAGGACGCGCCCGGGCTGATCGGAACGGTCATGCTCGTCAACGCGGTCGCCGGCTTCTTCGTGCCGCTCGTCGTGGGCATGTGGAGCGATCGCGTGCGCGCGAGGCCCGGCGGGCGGCGCACGCCGTTCATCCTCGGCGGCGCCGTGCTGGCAGGCGGTGGCGCGGCAGCGATCGCGCTCGGGTCGGCCAGCTCCTACCTCGTCCTGGCACTGTTCGGGGCCGCCACCTACACGGGCCTGAACGCGGTCACGACCGCGCACCGCGCGCTCGTGCCGGAGTTGTTCGACGATGCCGGCCGCCGCGCGCGGGCAACGAGCATCCAGGAGCTGGCACTGCTCGTCGGCACCCTGGCCGGTGTCGCCGTCGGCGGTGCGCTGACGCTCGTCGCGCCCTGGGCGCCATTCCTGCTCGCCGCCGTGGCCGTCCCGCTGCTCGCCGTGCCCACGGTCGTTCGGCTGCGCGAGCCGGCTCGTGTCAGCGTGGCCGAACCGGAGCGGCGCGCCGTTCGCTACTACCTCCAGGTCGCTGCTCGCCCACGCGTGCGCGCGTTCCTCGGCGCGCAGGTGCTCTGGGTGGCCAGCTACGCGGCGCTGCCCTCGTTCTTCGTGCTCTACGCGGAGGACGTCCTCGAGCTCACCGCGGCCGAGGCGTCGTTCATCCTCGTCGGCTTCGGCCTCGCGACCGCCGCGGCCGTGATAGCTGCCGGCCGGACGAAGCAGGCCGAACAGCAGAAGACGCTGCTGTCGGTGGGCATCGCGCTCATGGCCATCGGGTTCTTCGTCGTCGCGAACGCTCCCGACCTGATCGCCGCGCTCGGTGCGCTGCTCGCCGCCGGCATCGGCTTCGGGCTCGTGTCGACGCTCGGCTACTCGCTCTACTCGACGCTCATCCCCGCTGGGCAGGAGGGCGGCTACACGGCGCTCTTCTTCGCCGTCCGCGCGCTCGCCGCGGCGGTGGCGCTCCCGGCTGCCGGCTGGACCGTCGAGCTGACCGGCAACTACCGCGCCCTCTTCGTGCTGTCGGCCGTGGCGGCGGCGCTCGCCCTCGTCCCGCTCGCGGCGGTGGGACTGCCGTCGTCGGCCCGCCGGCCGCTGCACGCTCCTCCCGCCCCGTGGGTCGTGCGCTGGAGCACCGGCCTCGTCGCGCTGGCCGCGCTGATGCTCGCGGCCGGGCACCTGGTCGGGCGCACCGCAGCTCAGGCGCTCGACGAGGCCGTGTTCGAGCAGATCAACCACCTCGGGCCGGGTCCCGAGTTCCTGTGGGAGACGCTGAACCCGCATATGCGGAACTACGTCCTGCTCGTGGCGCTCGCGGCGCTCGCGGCGGCCGTGACCAGCGTCCGCCTCGTCTACCCGGTCGTCTCGCTGGTGCTGTTCTCCGCCCTCGTCTCGTGGATCCTGCTCGAGCTCGTGTACGCGTTCTTCGACCGGCCGCGGCCGGAGGAGGTCCTGGCCGATGACCGCATCATCCCGCGCGACCAGTGGGGGCACCTCGAGTCGTATCCCAGTGGGCACATGGCCATCACCGCCGCGCTCGCCATTGCCACGGGGCTCGTGTTCCGGCGGCTGCTCCCGGTGCTGTGGCTATACGTGGCCGCCGTCGCGTTCACGCGGGTGCTGTTCGGCGCGCACTTCCCGCTCGACACGATCGCGGGCGTCCTGCTCGGGGCGATCGTCGCGCGGGCGGCGTACTCGCTGTTCGTGGAGATCGGGCTTCTGGAACGGCGTCCGGCCACCACCGCCGAGCGTTGGAGTCGCGGCGCCGGGGTCGGAAAAACCGCCTAGCCGGCGACGAGCGACGCCAGCACGCGCGCGCCGTCCCGCATCGGGCGGAACGAGCTCGCCTCGTCCCCGTATACGACGGGGATCGGCACCCAGGCGACGCTGAGACCGGCCCGGAGGCAGCGCTTGAGGTGGCGAGTCTCCGCCTCGTAGCGCCCGGCCGGGTAGTCGCAGTCATGGAGCGCGCGACCGCGAAGCACTCGCAGCCCGCACTGGCTGTCGGGGATGCGGACACCCATGAACACCGAGAGCGCGTTGCTGGCGAGCCGGTTGGCCACCCGGCGGACACGTGGCATCGCCTGCGGGTCGTGCGAGCGGTCGCCGATCACCAGCTCCGCGTCGCCGGCGGCGGCGAGGAGAAGTGGCAGCGCCGCTGGCGGGTGCTGGCCGTCCGCGTCGACGACCACCAGCGCCTGGGGCGGGCTCGGGCGCGCGAGCAGCAGCTGACGCGCTGCGGCGACGGCATGGCCCTTGCCGCGATTCTGCGGGAGCCGCAGGAGGCCGGTGCCGTGCTTCTCGGCCAGAGCGGCCAGCTCGGCCGCGGCAGGCGCGGGCATGCCGTCGTCGACGAGCAGCAACTCGCCGACGTGCCGGCACACGGCGGCGACGAGGTCCGGCGCAGGCGGCACGAGGTGTGCGGGGAGGACAGCGGCGACGCGGCCGGCGTCGAGCGGAGAGAGAGGCGGGCCGGGGCGCACGTGCGCCCATCCTGCGCGTTCAGCCGGACGTGCGGACGCGGTGCAACACGCGGCGGCCCAGCCAGACCGCGGTCAGGCCGACGCCGAGGCCCAGCGCCGCGCCCGCGAGGACGTCGAGCGTGAAGTGCACCCCGAGATAGACCCGGGAAAGGCCGACGAGCGCGGCGAGCGCAAGCGCGGGCCAGCGGAGTCGCGGGTAGAGGCTGGCGACGACGACGGCGCCGGCGAAGGCGGTCGCTGTGTGGCCGGAGGGAAAGGAGGGATCCCCGGGCGTTGGGACGGCCGGATCGAGGCCGACGCCGGCCGGCTCGGGCCGCAGCCGGTCGACCGACTCCTTCAGCACTCCCGTCAGCAGCCCGCCGATCGCGACGCTGATGCCCGCGAAGACGGCGCCGGTCGGAAAGGACGAGCGGGCGTTGCGCAGATCGGCGAGTCCGCCGGCCAGCACGAAGACGAAGCCTTTCATCCACCAGGCCGACAGGAGCACGAAAAGGACGGTGAGCGGGCCCCAGCGCAGCTCATGGGCGAGCGCTGTGACGCTCTCGTCGATCTGGAGGAGGAAGGAGGCGAGTTCGTGCACCGCGGCTGTCTACCCAATCGGACGGAAATGAACCCGGCGTGAGAGCTCTTTCTTACGAAAGTTTCATCCGCCCGTCACGGCGCGCAGACGCTCGCGGCCGGGGAGGACGGCTCAGCAGCTTCCTCGCATGTGCCGATAGCTACGGGAGGCCGGGCGGCTCCGGTGGGGGAGATGAGCCGACTGGGGCTCGTCGGCTCCCAGACCGCCCGGCCTGAGCGTTGTAGCGCGCTTCTCGGACCCCCGCGAATCCCTCGAACGATGGATGGCGTATTCCCCTCCCGGGGGATGGCGTCCGCCCGCTCCGCAGGCACCGTGGGAGGGCAACGTTCTGCGGTGAAGGGAGTTCAAAGATGTCTGCGGTAGAGCTCCGCCGGAAGCTCCGCAACTTCGGGGCACCGGCTCTGAGAGCACGGCTCGACGCCTGAATCGGCTTCACAGGCGCGCCGGGCTGGCGGCCCGGCGCGCCCCTCCTCCTCACAACGCTCGGGAGCACTCACGTCCTCGGGCTAGAATCGCTCTCGTGACCGACATCGGCACCATGCGGGTCAAGACGGGCCTCGCCGAGATGCTCAAGGGCGGCGTGATCATGGACGTCACCGACGCCGAGCAGGCCCGCATCGCGGAAGACGCAGGCGCCGTCGCAGTGATGGCGCTCGAGCGCGTTCCGGCCGACATCCGGCGCGACGGCGGCGTCGCCCGCATGGCCGACCCGACCAAGATCAAGGAGATCCAGGAGGCCGTGACCATCCCGGTCATGGCGAAGTGCCGCATCGGCCACTTCGCCGAGGCGCAGATTCTCGAGGCGCTCGAGGTCGACTACATCGACGAGAGCGAGGTGCTGACGCCCGCGGATCTCCAGAACCACGTCGACAAGTGGAAGTTCACCGTCCCGTTCGTGTGCGGCTGCGTGAACCTGGGCGAGGCGCTCCGTCGCATCTCCGAGGGCGCGGCCATGATCCGGACGAAGGGCGAGGCGGGCACCGGCGACATCGTCAACGCCGTCACCCACATGCGCGCAGTCTTCGGCGGCATGAGGCGCCTGCAGTCGCTGCGCGAGGACGAGCTCTACGCCGAGGCGAAGGAGCTGCGCGCGCCGTACGAGCTCGTGCGCTGGGTCGCGGAGAACGGGCGACTGCCCGTCGTGACCTTCACCGCCGGCGGCATCGCCACCCCGGCGGATGCCTCGCTCTGCATGCAGCTCGGCGCCGACGGAGTCTTCGTCGGTTCGGGGATCTTCAAGTCCGGCGACCCGGAGTTGCGGGCCAAGGCGATCGTCGAGGCGACGACGCACTACGCGGATGCCGACGTGCTCGCGCGCGTCTCCCAGGGCCTCGGAGAGCCGATGGTCGGCATCTCCGCCAGCTCGCTCGAGACCGCCGAGCTGCTCGAGACCCGCGGCTGGTAGGCCCCCGAAGGCCGGGGAACCCGGCGCGGTCGCACAGGGCGTGATCGAGCACGAGTTCGACGGGCGATCCGTCGGCCGGCTCCCGGGTGAGACGGTGGTACTGCGGTACGTCATTCGCGGCGAGCCGGTCGGTGCGCTGCCGACGCGCGCGATCTCGTCCGGCCCTGAGCCTGTGCTGTGGCTCGCGGGTGGCACACCCGTGAAGTGGCCGGGCGTCAGAGGGCTCCATGTCCGCGAGGTTCCGCTGGCCGATCGCTACACGGAGCCTCGGAGCCCCATCGACCGCACCTGGCAAGGCGAGGGCATCCTCATTCTCGGTCGCCCGGGGCGCGCTCATTCGATCTGGCTCTTCTGGAACGCCGGTGAGTTCCAAAGCTGGTACGTGCAGCTGGAAGAGCCGTGGCGCGAGTCCGGGCTCGGCTTCGACACCGCGGACCACGCCCTCGACATCGTGGTGAGTCCCGCCGGGCAGTGGCGCTGGAAGGACGAGGACGAGCTGGCTGCCGGCGTCGACCTCGGCTTCTTCACGCCGATGGAGGCCGACGCGTTTCGCGCGGAGGGAGAGCGCGTCATCGAGGAGTGGCCGTTCCCCACGGGCTGGGAGAGCTGGCGGCCGGACCCGACCTGGCCCCTGCCGGCGGTTCCGGCGGGCTGGGACTCCTGACGCGGCCGATCAGTGTGATCAACGCTGAGTCCACGGGCTACGCTCGCGGCGTGGCTCCTGACGGCGAGTTCAGCATCGCGCCTGAGATCCTCGAGCACTACTCGGGCGGGGCCGAAGCCGGGCGCCTCGAGAGCGGCTCTGGGGCGCTCGAGCTCGCCCGGATGCAGGAGCTGCTGCGCAGGTATCTCCCATCCGCTCCTGCGCGCCTTCTCGACATCGGGGGTGGGCCAGGCGTCTACGCAGGCTGGCTTGCGGAGCTCGGCTACGACGTGCACCTCGTCGATCCGGTTCCCGTTCACGTCGAGCAGGCAACCGCGCGCTCGAGCGGGCGCTTTTCCGCCGCCGTCGGTGACGCCCGCAGTCTCGACCACGCCGATGGCTCGATCGATGCCGTGCTGCTCCTCGGGCCCCTCTACCACCTGACCGAGCGAGGCGACAGGCTGCGCGCGCTCATGGAGGCCCGCCGCGTGTTGAGGCCTGGCGGCACGGTCGCGGTCGCGGCGATCTCACGCTTCGTAGCGCTCTTCGACGGGCTCACTCACGGCTACTTCACCGACCCCCGCTTCTGGCCGATCGTCGAGCGCGACCTCGCCGACGGACAGCACCGCAGCCCCGACCCCTCGGGCGAGTACTTCACCACGGCGTACTTCCATCACCCGGACGAGCTCGAGACCGAGCTTCGCGATGCGGGGCTCGAGCCGGGACCCGTGCTGGGGATCGAAGGACCAGGCTGGCTGCGACCGGAGCTCTGGAACGACGCAGCTCTTCGCCCGCACATTGTGAACGCGGCGCGAGCGGTCGAGTCAGAACCCACGCTGCTCGGCCTGAGCGCCCACCTGTTCGTCGTCGGGAGGCGCCCAGGCGGAGATGACGCCGGAAGTACCATCGAGGCGTGACGGATCAGCTCCGCATCGGTGTCCTCGCACTGCAGGGAAACGTGCGCGAGCACGCTGCCGTGCTGCGTCGGCTCGGGGCGGACGTGGTCGAGGTGCGGAAGGCCGAGCAGCTCGACGGGCTCGACGGGCTCGTCATTCCCGGCGGCGAGTCGACCACGATGATGCGGCTGATGCGCCTCTACGGCATCGACGAGGCGCTACGGGACTTCGCACGGCCCGTCTTCGGCACGTGCGCCGGCATGATCGTCGTCGACCGCGAGCACCTCGGGCTCGCCGACGTGGAGGTCGACCGCAACGCCTACGGGCGGCAGGTCGCGAGCTTCGAGGCCGATCTCGAGCTCGGGGACGGCAAGGAGCCGCTGCGAGGCGTGTTCATTCGCGCGCCGCGCGTCCGCAACATCGGCGACGGCGTCGAGGTGCTCGCCGAGCTCCACGGCGAGCCGGTGCTCGTCCGCGACGGCAACCTGCTGCTCGCGTCGTTCCACCCGGAGCTGACGGACGACCCGCGCGTCCACGAGCTTTTCCTCGACGTGGTCAGGGAGGAGACGCATGTCCGGGCATAGCAAGTGGAGCTCGATCAAGCACAGGAAGGGCGCGGCCGACGCCAAGCGGGGCAAGCTCTTCTCGAAGCTCTCCCGCGCGATCATCGTCGCGGCGCGCGAGGGGGGAGGCGACCCGGCCGCCAACCTGGCGCTGCAGAACGCGATCGAGAAGGCGCGCTCGTACTCGATGCCGAAGGACAACATCGACCGGGCGATCGCGCGCGGGGCGGGAACCGACGCCGACGCGGCCGCCTACGAGACCGTGATCTACGAGGGCTACGGCCCGAGCGGGGTCGCCGTGCTCGTCGAGGCGCTCACCGACAACCGCAACCGCACGGCCTCCGAGGTGCGGCACATCTTCACGAAGAACGACGGCAACCTCGGCGCCACCGGTGCCGTCGCCTGGCTCTTCGAGCGCACGGGGCTCGTGCTCGTCGGCGCCGACGGGGTCGACGAGGACGAGCTGACGCTCGCGGCCGCCGAGGGTGGGGCCGAGGACGTCGAGCGTGACGAGTCGACCTTCCGCGTGCTCTCGGCGCCGGAGGACGTCAGCGGCGTGCGGTCGGCGCTCGAGGCCGCCGGCTTCGCGATCGAGTCGGCGGGCGTGACGATGCTCGCGAAGACGACCGTCGAGGTCGAGCACGAGGGGGACGCGAAGAAGATCGTGCGCCTCGTCGACGCGCTCGAGGACAACGACGACGTCCAGGACGTCTACGCGAACTTCGACATCCCCGAGCGCGTGCTCGAGCTCGTAGCGGGCTAGTCGCCGCCGCTTCGCAGCACGAGCGTCTCGGCACAGGCTCGACACACCACTCTGACGCGTCGCGTGGTACCCGGGTCTGACCCCTGGACAGCGCTGCGCCGGCCGGTGGCGGTGACGGCGTGGTCCGAGCGGGTCACCGGCACGCCTGGAGCGCGCAGCCGAAGTCTCAGCGCAGCGTGACGGGCGCGCTCGTCACGCTCACGCCGGCGTTGCGGACGACCGTCCTGAACCGGCCCTGGCTTGCGGCCATGCGGTAGTGGCCGGTGGCGTTCGTGCGCCCGAGGCGCACCGCCTTCCAGGTGAGGCCGTTCCAGCGCTCCTGCACGACGGGAGCGCCGACGAGTGGGTTGAGGAAGTCGTCGACGACCCGGCCGCGAATTGCCCGCGGCCGCTTCTCGGCGCGGATGGAGACCGTCTTCGGCGCGAGGTTGCCCTCCACCCGGAGCTGGGAGAGCGCGATCAGCGCCTGCCCGCGGTTCCAGCTTGACGCGAGAATCGAGCCCTGGACGAGCACCTCGCCCCACGGCGAGGAGTCGGAGGTCGGGGTGCCGACGAGAAAGCGCACGAGCGCCTGCACGTTGGGACCGAGCGGCACCGCGGCAACCCCCTCGAAGCGGGCCTGATCGGGGCGCGGCGAGACGCGGAGGACGAAATAGCCGGGCAGCGTGCCGACCAGTCGGCCGCCGGCGTAGAGCGGCACCGAGATACCCGCTTTCTGATCCTCCGGCCAGCCGAGCGTCGACGCGCCCACGGCCGTCGCGGCCGCCTCCTGGGAGCGGTCGCGGAAGCTGACGCTCCACTCCATCGAGGCCGTCCCAGGCGCCTCGGGCCGCCCCACGGCCCAGTACGGCGGCCCCTGCCACCGCCCCGGCGCCGACACGGTGTACGCCGACGGGGACTCGAGCGTCACGTAGACATCCGGCGGGAAAACCTGTGTTTCCGTGCCGCCGGCGTCCCGCACGCGGACGCGCTCGACAGCGGCCTGCGCCGCAGTGGACGCCAGGAGCGCGACGACGAGCACGATGGCCGGCAGGCGGGCGCGAAACACGGGTCGAGGGTAGCCCAGCGCCCGGCCTGCGCTGGGTCGCCGGGGACTCGGACGCCGGGCGCGCGTCGGCCGGCTCGTCGATCGTGACGGGCTCGTTCGGCTCGCGCAATGCCGAGCTCGAATTCGATCGTCGCGCCGACGGCGTCGCCGAGCAGCGACTCCAGCTGCGCCGGCACCTCGAACCCGATGTCCACCTTCGCGGCGAGCCGCCGCAGCAGCCGGTCGTCACGCCCGGTGAGCACCTCGACCGTCGCCTCGTCCGCGGCCTCGGCGAGCCGCCGTACCTCGGCGGGGCCGAGCGCCGGGAGCGATCGCCCCCGCCTTCCGCGCCAGCGCGACCAGGTCGCGCACCGCCGCTGCGACGTCGAGGCGGGCCTCGATCCGGTCGGTCGCGTCGCCCGCGACCTCGTCGCCGGCGCTCAGCTCGGGGTCGAGCAGCCAGCGGCCGACGTCGAGCGACCCGAGACCGTCGCCCGCGACCACGGCGCCTGCGCCGGTGAGCTCGCTCGCACGGTCGGAGGGCAGCTCATAGGTCTCGTTGCCGACCGTCACGTACGCGCGCTCCCCGGTCGAGGTCATCGTCACCGTGCCCTCCTCGTCTCCCCGTAGCTGCGTGTAGTCGAGGCGGAAGCGAGGCCCGTGCGTCTCGTCGCCGAGCGCGAACGGTCCGGCGAGCTCGAACCCGACGCGCTCGCCCTCGCCCTTCGGGGTCGAGGACGAGCCGTGAATTCCAGCGTCCCCGCTGCGGATCTCGCCGAGTCTCGCGGCCGTATCGGAGAGCGCCGCCTGCGGGTCGCCCTCGGCCTCGCCACCCCCGCCGCAGCCGGCGAGCAGGGCCGCCGCGCCGAGCGCGGCGGCCAAGCGACACAGGAGCCTCACGGCTCCGTTGTCGTCGTGGTGGTGGTCGTGCTCGTGGGCGTCGTCGTCGTCGTCGGTCGTGGTCGTCGTCGACGGCGTGGTCGTGGTCGTCGCCGTGTCCGTGGCCGGGGACGTCGTCGTCACGGTCTGCTCGCCACCGGTCGTCGTTGCGCCGGTCACGGGTGTAGGTGTCGTCGCCTCGGTCGTCGTCGACGTTTCCTGCTCGTCGAGCGTCCTCGGTCTCCTCGTCGCCGGGGTTCTTCGGCACCAGCTCGGTCGCGAGGACGTCCTTCAGATCGTCGACGAGCGCGTCGATGCGGGCGTCGAGCTCGGCGGGCCCGAGGCCCGCATTCTTGAGCTCCCGGATCTCCTTCACGATCTCGGCGATACGCCGTCGGCCCTCGCCGGAGAGCCTGACCGGCCCGTCGGTCGAGAGCACGATCTGGTACGCCGTCGCGAAGGTCTGGCACAGCGTGCAGTTCTCGTTGACGGCAACCGCCAGGTTGGTCGGCGTGACCGTGTCCGGGTCGCCGGTGACGAGCACGATCTGGATCGCGATCGCGGTCGTGGAGCACTCGGTGCAGCTCGAGTAGGCGACGGCGGCATTGGTGTTGTCCACCACCTCGCCGGCGGCCTTCCGGATCGAGAAGGCCAGCTTGAAGATCGAGGCGCCGTCCTTCGTGTTGACGGCGACGGCGAGGTTGTCGTCCCCCGCCCGGGCGGCTTCGGCGTGGAAGCCGGCGCCCGCGCCGACTGCGGCCAGGGTCAGGAGTAGGGCGAGGAGACGTCTCATGGCTGTACCTCCGGAGCTTCGGTCGTGGTCGTGGGTGTCGTGGTGGTGGTTTCGGTCGTGGTGGTCTCTGGTCGTCGTCGTCTGGGTCGTGTCCGTCGTCGGTCGTCTCGGTGGTCGCGGTTTCGGTCGTGTCGGTCGTCTCGGTCAGGGGATCGGTCGTGGCCGGCTCTTCGCGTGGTCGAGCGTCTCGTCCGTCGAGGTCTCCGACGGCGGCGCCTCGCCTACAGGGGTCGTCCTCGGACGGGGGCTCGTCCTGGCGGCTCTCGCGCTCGGTCGGCGCGCCGTCGAGGTCTTGCTCACGCTCGTCCGTCAGTCCGGGACGCCCGGAGCCGACGTCGTCGAACTGGCTCAGACCGCCCAGGATCGTTCCGCGCTCGCCCGGCTGGATCGGCCGGTACTCGCCGTTCGGCAGCAGCACGTAGGCCGCGAGGCCCGCAAGCGCGCCGACGGAGAGCAGGATCCCGGCGCGGCGGCCGAGCGACCCCGGACGACCAGGACCAGCCGCCGCGGACGATGCGGCCGCCGACCCGGCTGAACGTCGCGGTGATGCCGGCGACCGGCAGGACGAGGAAGAGCGCCTGCATCGAGGCGACGGCGACGGTGAGAAGCGCGCCGGCCGCCCAGGCGTCCGAGATCCGATCGGTCTGAATCCAGAACGAGTCCCACGCCGTCGCGGCCATCCGCGGCAGGTTGAAGAGCAGGAGCCCGAAGGTTCCGAGCATGATCGGGATGAGCGCGATCACCCAGCCGGTGATCGCCCAGCGCACCCACGGCTTCAGCGCCTCCACCTCCTGCTCGTTCCGCCGCCAGGGGAGGAGGCTCCGCAGCGTCGGCCGGAGCCGCTGGAACATGTCCGGGACGCCGGTCAGGTCGCTGAGGATGTAGTAGCCGTCCAGGCGCAGGAAGGGGAGGAACTGCTGCATCACCTGCAGGTGCTGGATCGGGATCAGGATCAGCAGCGGCTCGTAGCCCGTGAGCGAAGTAGGCGCCGAACACGCCGAGCACGAAGATGCCGTTGAAGTAGACGCCGCCGAGGTCCGTGCGCAACCGGCCGCCCCGGCCGAGGCGGTACGCGTCGGTGACGTCCGTGTAGAAGGCCGGCCAGACGACGTAGATGCCGACCCCCATCGCGCCCGGCTCGGCGCCGCCGTAGCGCGTCGCCGTCGCGTGGCCGATCTCGTGCAACGCGGTCGCCACGACGACCAGGCCGAGCACCATCAGCACCAGCAGGGGGTTGTAGAGCAGCTCCCTGGTCGATTGCGCGGCGCCGTGGATGAAGAACACCCAGACGTCGACGGCGACGAGGGCGCCCAGCACGGCGAGGACGACGGGTGGGAAGAAGGCCGGGTAGAAGACGGTCGTCAGCGCTCGTGTCAGCCAGCGCGGGACGACCGCGGTCTTGAACTTCAGCGCGAGCAGCGGGTCCGACTTCTCGAGCTGCGGTGAGGAGCCGTCGGCTTGCGCGAGGACGCCGATCGGGCGCAGCTTCTCGTCCACGAACATGCGGATGTTGTCGTCGCTGACCTGGCGCTCGATCTGCTCGCTGACGAGCTCGGCGATCTCGGCGTGCGTCCGGCGCCCGTCGGCCGCCTCGGCGACGGCGTAGAGGAGCGGCGGCAGCTGGATCATCTGCCCGTCCGCCCGGCGCGCGATGAACGGCGCTTCCTTGAAGCCCGAGTCCTCGTAGCGGCCGAGCAGCTCGATTCCCTCCGCGAGCCGGGGCGCAGAGCTCGGGCTGGCCGCCCTCGGGCGGCGTGGCCGTCGGCTGTGACGTCGAGGCCGCGCGCGGCGTCCGTCGCCGTCTCTTGATCCTGTTCCTGCACCGCGGCCTCGCTTCCGCTGCGTCGCGGTTGCGCCGTGCGCGGCTTGCGGACCGGCCGCGTCGCCGTTGGTCGCCTGCGGAGCGGAGTCGGGCTCGGTCGCGTCCGGCTCCGAGCACCTGGGTCACGTCGCCGTTCCGCTCGTTGTCGCTCGTCGCCTGCGGCTTCGAACCGGGCTGCGCCGCACCAGGCTCCAGCACCTGGGTCACGTCGCCGTCGGCGTCTGCGTCCTCGCGCCGCGGCTGTCCTCGTCGGGCAGGCGTTGCGTCGGCTGCTCGTCCTGAAGGTTGGTGCTGATCGTGTCCTCCCCCGGCAGGTGCGCCGGCGAGGGGCGGCGCAGAGCCGCCCCTCGCACCGGCGGACCGGGCTAGTTGCTCTGGTCGATGGTCACGTTCTGCTCGGCGTTCGCGTACGCGACGGAGTTGTCCGAGAGAACGTTCGCGGCGACGGCCGCGTTGATCGGTGCAGCCACGTTCGCATTGATGAGCGACATGGCAGCCCGCTCCGGCAGTGCCTCTCCGGCCAGCTTTCGAGCTCCTCGCGGGTGAGGGCGCGGTACTCGGGCGTGTCAGTCATGGCTGTCGTCCCCTCTCTCAGTTGCTCTGGTCGATGTCGGCCGTCTGCTCGGCGTTCGCGTAGGCGACCGAGTTGTCGCTCGCGACGTTCAGCGCGACGGCGAGGTTCACGGGCGCAGCGACGTTCGCGTTGATCAGCGACATCGCCGCCCGCTCGGGCAGCGCCTCGCCTGCGAGCTTGTCGAGCTCCTCGCGGCTCAGCTTCTGGTATTCGCTCTTCTCGCCCATGGCCTCTAGTTGCTCTGGTCGATGGGCGTGCGTCTGCAGCGGCGTCGGCGTAGCGCGATCGCGCCCGTCCGAGCAGGACGTTCGCCGCGCCACGGCGGCGTTGACCGGGATCGCGATGTTGGCGTTCACGAGCGACATCGCGGCACGCTCGGGAAGCGCCTCGCCTGCGAGCTCGTCGATCTCCTCGCGCGTGAGCTTGCGGAACTCGTCGGACATGTGTGCCCCTCCAATCGGGTCGTGGTTCCGTTACGTGGGTTGGTCGACGTCCTCGCCGTGCTCGGCGTCGGGATCGACGACCGAGTCATCGGCCAGGACGTTGGCTGCAACGGCTGCGTTGACCGGGATGGCGACATTCGCGTCGAGCAGCGACATCAGCTCGCGATCCGGGAGCTCCTGCGCGCGACTCCAAAGCCAGCGCCTCCTCGTCGGCCTTTACGGCTGCTCTGCGCTCGTCGTCTGCCACGCCGGTCGAGTAGGCCGCTAGTTGCTCTGGTCGATGTCGGCCGTCTGCTCGGCGTTTGCGATCGCCGTCGAATTGTCGGACAGCGCGTTGAGCGCGACCGCCGCGTTGACCGGCGCGGCGACATTGGCGTTGATCAGTGACATCGCCTCGCGATCGGGAAGCTCCTCGCCCGCCTGCTCGGCGATCTCTTCCTCGGTCAGCCCGGCCTGTTCGTCCTCTGCTCAAGACGACCTCCTCTCGCTCGTTTCCGATGTGAAGACCTCGGTGTCGCCGTCTCGCTGGACGATCCGAGTCGTGCGCTTGCTGGTGGCGTGCTGCGTGGACCCGTCGTCCGCCGCGCCGGTGTTGGCCGCGACGGCCGTGTTCACGTCGGTGACGACGTTCCCGTGTCCCGCCCGCGCATAGCGCTTGATCAGTTCTGCGAACTTCACGCGAGCTACCTGCGCAAACGGCGGGGGCGCGAAACGTTTCGTCAAGGCAGGCTGACGGAATCAGTCGAGAGTGCAGAGCATCGTCGAGCTGGCGCGCGACGCCTCCAGCCCCCGCCACCCGCAGGACGCGCTGCGGGCCGTCTCGCTGTCTGCGGACGCGCCTGAGCCAGCTCGAGGAGTACCACGTGCGGCGAGCGCTCGCTCTCGGCGGACTCGTGGAGCGACATCGGTCGTGCGCTCGGGGTGAGCAAGCAGGCGGCGCACCAGCGCTTCGCGGGGCGCGCTCCCCGACCCGGAGTCGCCCGGGAAGGTGCCATCACGGTGACGGGCGTCGCACGGGCGGCCGTGCGGCTCGCGCGCCGCGAGGCAGGAGCAGCCGGTCGCCGGACCGCCGGGCCGGAGCACCTGCTGCTCGGCCTGCTCGCCCTCCCGGTCGGCCGTGCCCGGGAGGTGCTCGTGGCGGAGGGAGTCGAGCTCGACCGGGCCCGTGCACTTCTTGGCGTACGCAACGACGAGTCGAAGTCGACTGCCGGGGTGTCGGCCCGCGGACGGGTCGTCCTCGAGCGGGCGCTCGACGAGGCCGTGCGACTCGGACACGAGGAGCTGAACGACACGCACCTGTTGCTGTCGCTGCGTTCACCACGGCGGCGTCGGCGGTGCACGCCGTCGTGGAGCGGCTCGGAAGCTCGCCCGAGCGGATCCTCGAGCGCCTCGCCGCCGGCGACTGACCGTCCGCCGCCGTCCGTACCTTCTGCCCGTGAAGGTTCTCGGCATCGACCCTGGGACGGCCTCCTGCGGGTACGGCATCATCCAGCGAGACGGCAACCGGTTGCGCGCCGTCGTCCACGGCGTCTGGAAGACCCGGGCGGGCGATCCGCCGGCCCAGCGGCTCAGGACGATCTTCGACGGAGTGGACACGCTCATCGACCAGCATGCCCCGGCGGCCGTCGCGCTCGAGGAGTCGTTCGTCGGCGCAGACGCCCGCATCGCGCTCTCCGTCGGACAGGCGCGCGGCGCCGTCCTCGTCGCGTCGGCCGGGCATGAGCTTCCCTGCACGGAGTACTCACCGTCGAGCGTGAAGCAGGCGGTCTGCGGCTACGGGCGGGCGGAGAAGGTGCAGGTGCAACGTATGGTGCAGGCGATCCTCGGGCTCGAGCACGCACCCGCTCCCGACCACGCGGCTGATGCCCTGGCCGTGGCGATCTGCCACGCCCTGGCACCTCCGCTGCTGAAGGCAGTCGGCCAGTGATCGCGCGCCTGCGCGGCAGGTTCGCGGGGGAGACCGGGGACGGCGTCGTGCTGGACGTCGCCGGTGTCGGGTACCTCGTGCTCGCGACGCGGAGCGCCCGGCGGCTCGCGCGCGAGTCCGACGAAGTCACGCTGGAGACACACCTGCACGTCCGCGAGGACGTCATGCAGCTCTACGGGTTCGCCGATGCCGACGAGCGCGAGTTGTTCACGGCGCTGCTCTCCGTGTCGGGCGTCGGCCCGAAGGTCGCGCTCGCGATCGTCTCGGGCTCCTCGCCGGCCGAGCTTCGCCGGGCGATCGTGCTCGAGGACACGGCTCGCTTCGAGGCGATCCCGGGCATCGGCAAGAAGACGGCTCAGCGCGTCGTGCTGGAGCTGCGGGAGAAGGTCGGCAGCGAGGCGCCGGTGTCTGTCCCGGCCGCGGCGGGGAGTGACAACCTTGTGGCGCGGGACGCGCTGGTCGAGCTCGGCTACTCGGTCGTGGAGGCCGATCGCGCGCTCGCCGAGGTCGATCCGGAGCTTCCCGCCGAGGAACGGGTCCGCCAGGCGCTGAGGGCGGCGTGACCGCGCCGGAGCAGTTCCTCGCCCCGGCGCTGACCGCCGAGGACGACGAGGTCGAGCTCTCCCTCCGCCCGCGGCGGCTCGAGGACTTCGTCGGCCAGGAGCGGGTCAAGGAGCAGCTGCGGGTAGGGCTCGATGCGGCGCGGGCGCGCGGTGAGGCGCTCGACCATGTCCTGCTGGTCGGGCCGCCGGGCCTGGGCAAGACGAGCCTCGCCTTCATCGTCCGCGAGGAACTCGGCGTGGGCATCCGCACCATCGCGGGGCCCGCCCTCGAGCGGAAGGGCGACCTGGCGGCGATCCTGACCGCGCTCGAGCCGCGCGACGTCCTCTTCGTGGACGAGATCCACCGCCTCAGCCGGGCAGTGGAGGAGGTGCTCTACCCGGCGCTCGAGGACTTCAGGCTCGACATCGTCGTCGGCCAGGGGCCCGCCGCCCGCACGCTGACCCTCGACGTGCCGCCGTTCACGCTCGTCGGCGCGACCACCCGCACCGGGCTGCTCACGACGCCGCTGCGCGACCGGTTCGGCATGACTTTCCGGCTCGGCTACTACGAGCCCGACGAGCTGGCACGCATCGTGCGGCGCTCCGCGCGCATCCTCGGCGTCGAGATCGCCGACGACGCCGCGGGGGAGATCGCCCGCAGGTCGAGGGGGACGCCGCGGATCGCCAACCGCATCCTCCGCCGCGTCCGCGACGTCGCGGAGGTACGCCACGAGGGCGCCATCACGGTCGAGGTCGCTGCGGAGGCGCTCGCGCTCCACGAGGTGGACGAGCAGGGGCTGGAGCGCACCGACCGCGAGCTGCTCGAGGTGATCGCAGGCAAGTTCGAAGGCGGGCCGGTCGGCCTCTCCACGCTCGCCGTCGCGCTCGGCGAGGAGCCGGACACGATCGAGGACGTCTACGAGCCGTATCTGCTCCAGCTCGGCTTCATCCAGCGGACGCCGCGGGGCCGCGTCATCACCACGCTCGGCCGCGCGCATGTCGGCGCCGCCGTGCCGGTCGAGGTCGATCCGAGCCTGTTCTAGGCGGGCCGGGCGGCCTTCAGCGCGAGTCGGTACGAGTCGAGAGTCAGCTCTGCGCGCTCGAGCCCGCCCCAGACCTCCTCCACCTCCAGGCCGGCCGTCTCCAGCATCCGCGCCAGCTCCGCCGGCGTGTAGAGGCGGAACGAGCTCTGCAGCTCCCGCCGACGCCCGTCTGCTCCCACGACCGTCCAGGTGGTGTCATTGCGGCCGCGTAGGAGATCGAGCTCGCGCTGCTCGACCAGCAGCTGCCCGTCCGGGAGCTCGCTCCACGAGCGAGCGGCGAACCCGCGAGCCATGCCGAAGACGTGCAACGTCTCGAGCAGGAACCTGCCACCGGGGCGGAGCGCCGACGCAACGGCAGCGAGCGTGCGCTGATCCTCGGCCTCCGTAGCGAAGTAGCCGAAGGACGAGAAGAGGTTGACCACGGCGTCGAATTCGTCTCGCCACGGCAGCTCGCGCATGTCGCCGTGGACGAACTCGACCTCGACTCCCGTCTCGGCCGCCGCGGCCCGACCCCGCTCGAGCGAGGGTGCGCTCAGGTCGAGGCCGGTGACACGCATGCCACGCCGGGCAAGGCCGATGCTGTGCCGGCCGAAGCCGCAGGCGAGATCGAGAACGCGGTCACCGGGCTCGAGGCCGAGCGCCTCGACCACGAAGTCGACCTCGGCCGTGTTGCGCTCGGGCGTCGAGCGCCCCTCGAGGATCGTCAGCCAGTCGTCGTCGAAGAACCCGTCGTACCAGTCGGGCGCGACAGGCACTACGTGGGGTACTGCACCTCGCGCCACGAGGGCACCGGCGCGAGCTCGAGCAGTGCCCGGTCGCCGCTCGGCTGGCAGTAGCCGAAGTCGGCGGCGCCGTCGTCCCACGACACCTCGAGCAAACCCTGCTTCACGCGGTGGTCGAGCCAGGCGCCGCGGAAGACGAGCTTGCGCAGCCAGTAGACGAGCGATTCGCCCTCGACCAGCCCGACGCGATCCCAGTTCCGGATCAGGTAGTCGCCGAGCCGGCTGCGCGGCTCCTCGATACGGCCGTCGGCGGTGAGCTCGACGAGGTCGGCCGTCTGGTCGTCGTCCAGGTCGTTGCCCGGCACGAGCGAGAGCCGCACGGCCGCCGCCACGACCCGCTCCTGGAAGTCGCAGGCGTTGAACTCGAAGCGGTAGCCGAGAAACTCGACGAGGTAGGCGTCGCCCGAGGCGTAGTTGCCGAAGTCGTCGTCGGACGGCTGGTGGGCCGCAGAGGCCATCCAGCTGAGGATAACCCTGCATTCGGAGCGCTTCCGCCACACCCTCGGCACAAGTCGGTGCGCGACCCCTCGATACGGTCGATCCCGGGGAGGAGGCGTGGCGGCCCCCGCGGGACTGTCCCGCCGGGACCGGTCCGGAGCGGCCAGGTCGCGCGATAGCGCCATCCGGCGGCCTCCGTACGGTGAGACGCCCCATGCGCTGGACGATCGCCCCCTGTGATCCCGCCCTCGCGACCGCGCTCGCGGCCGAGCTCGGCATCTCCGACACGACGGCGCGCGTGCTCGTGCGCCGCGGCTACGCCGATGCGGCGAGTGCCAGAGCATTCCTCGCCGGCGAGTCGCCGGGACACGACCCGTTCGCCCTCGGCGACATGCAAGAGGCCTGCGAGACGATCCGCGCCGCGGTCGCCGCCGGCACGACGATCTGCGTGCACGGCGACTACGACGTCGACGGCATCTGCGCGACCGCGTTGGCCGTGCTGCTGCTCCGCGAGCTCGGCGCGGAGGTCGTCGTGGCACCTGCCGAGCCGCTTCGACGAGGGCTACGGCCTGTCGCTCGGCACGATCGACCGCCTGGCCGACGAGGGGTGCGGGCTCGTCCTCACCGTCGACTGCGGCATCACCGCCGTCCAGGAGGTGGCGGCCGCCCGCGCGCGGGGGCTCGAGGTGGTCGTGACCGACCACCACCGCCCCGGCGACGAGCTGCCGGACTGCCCGATCGTCGCAACCAGGCCGTCCGCCTATCCGTTCCCCGAGCTCTGTGGCACCGGCGTCGTGCTGAAGCTGGGCCAGGCGCTGCTCGGCCCTGACCACCCGGCGTTGCACCGCCACCTCGACCTGGTCGCGCTGGCGACGATCGCCGACGTCGTGCCGCTTGTCGACGAGAACCGGGCGCTGGCGCAGACCGGGCTGCGCGCGCTCTCGCGCACCGACAAGCCCGGTCTGCGCGCGCTCATGCGCTCGGCACGCGTCGACCCGGCCACGCTCGACGAGGGCGCGATCGGCTTCCGTCTCGCCCCGCGCATCAACGCCGCCGGCCGGCTCTGCCGGCCCCAGGAGGCGCTCGAGCTCCTGCTCGCCACCGACGACGACGAGGCGCGCGCGTACGCCGACCGGCTCGAGGAGCTGAACCGGGAGCGCCAGGGGATCGAGGACCGGATGCTGCGCGAGGCTGTCGCCGAGGTGGAGTCCTGGCCGGAGGCGCGGCGCCGCGCGCGCGGCTACGTCGTGGCGAACGAGGAGTGGCACGAGGGCGTGATCGGGATCGTCGCGTCCCGCCTCGTCGAGCGCTACCGCCGGCCGGTCGTGCTGATCGCCGGGGCCGATCCGTTGCCGAAGGGCTCGGGCCGTTCGATCGCGTCCTTCGACCTGCACGGGGCGCTCGCCGCCTGCTCCAGCCTGCTCGAGCGCTGGGGCGGCCACCGCGCCGCCGCGGGGCTCAGCATTCGCCCGGACGCGATCGAGGCGTTCTCGACGGCGTTCGCCGCCCACGCCGACTCGGTGCTCACGGACGACGACCTGGCGCCGAGGCTCGTCGTCGACGGGGTCGTGCGCGGCCGCGAGCTGACCGCCGAGCTCTGCGCCGAGCTGCGGCAGCTGCGCCCGTTCGGGATGGGCAATCCGGCCGTGAACCTGCTGGTATCCGGCGCGGAGGTCGACGAGCCGGTCACGGTCGGCGACGGGAAGCACCTCCGCTTCCGCGTCCGCCACGACGGGCGCTCGGCGGGCAGCGCCATCGCCTTCGGGCTCGGCACCAGGGTCGACTCGCTGCGGCGGCCCGTGCGCTACGACGTCGCCTTCCGGTTCGAGGAGAACCACTGGAACGGGACGGTGGCGCCGCAGCTCGTCGTGCGTGAGGTCTGGGAGTCGCAGCCGAGGTACGACGAGCTGCACGCGTGGCTCGCCGACGAGTGGCGCGTGGGGGAGGACGGCTGGAGCGCGGACGCGGGCGCCGTCTTCGCGGAGCTCGGGCTCGACGCGGCCACCCCGGTCTGGCGGAGCGCACTGGAGTCCGCGACCTTCCAGCGACTGCTCGCGGATGCCGCCGAGCCCGTGGAGCTCGCCCGGGCGGCCTAGCCCATCGCGCGCAGCGAGGCGCGGCCGGAGCGCGGCAGTGGTTTCGGAACGGTGGCCCGCTCGAGCTGGATCAGGAGACGGGCCAGCTTCTTCGTCGTCTTGCGTCGTCGCTTGAGCACGTGGCCGGGGTTCGGCCCGTAGCCCGGGTCTCCTTCGGCGCGAGAGGTGGCGTGAAACCGCCGCAGTACACTGAATCCATGGCCGTCGTCGAGGCCGCTGGCCGGCATCAGCACCTCCTCGACGAGCTGCTGGCCGACGTCATCGCGTACCGCGCGGGCGCCGATACCGAGCTCGTCGCACGAGCGTTCGCCTTCGCGGCGGAGCATCACGACGGGCAGCAGCGCCGCTCGGGCGAGGACTTCATCGTCCACCCGTTCGGTGTCGCCAAGATCTGCGCCGCCGAGCTCCACCTCGACGAGGCGACGATCGCCGCTGCGCTGCTCCACGACGTGGTCGAGGACACCGACGCGACCACGGAGGACGTCCAGTCCGAGTTCGGCGACGAGATCGCTCAGCTCGTCGAGGGCGTCACCAAGCTGACCCGCGTCCAGTTCGCGAGCCGCGAGCAGGCCGAGGCGGAGAACTACCGCAAGCTCGTGCTGGCGATGGCACGGGACCCGCGCGTCATCCTGATCAAGCTCGCCGACCGCCTCCACAACCTGCGGACGATCGAGTACCTCGGGCAAGCAGAAGCAGCTGCAGAAGTCCCGCGAGGCGCTCGAGGTGTACGCACCGCTCGCCCACCGCCTCGGCATCCACACGCTCAAGTGGGAGCTCGAGGACCTCGCCTTCCAGACGCTGCACCCGCGCAAGTACGACGAGATCAAGGCGATGGTCAGTGAGCGGCGCGCGGACCGGGACGACCACGTCCGCGAGGCCGGCGACGAGCTGCAGGCCGAGCTCGAGAAGGTGGACATCCCGGCCGAGATCTCGGGGCGCGCCAAGCACTTCTACTCCATCTACGAGAAGATGGCCAAGCGCGGCAAGGAGTTCAACGAGATCTACGACCTGACCGCGATGCGGGTCATCGCCGAGCGCTCGGCCGAGGAAGGAACCCGCGATTGCTACGGCGCCCTCGGCCTCATCCACTCGCTCTGGAAGCCGATGCCCGGGCGCTTCAAGGACTACATCGCGATGCCGAAGCTGAACGGCTACCGCGCCCTGCACACGACGGTCATCGGTCCCCACGGCCGGCCGCTCGAGATCCAGATCCGCACGCGCGAGATGCACCGAGACGGCCGAGTACGGCATCGCCGCCCACTGGCTGTACAAGCGCGGCGACCCGCGCCGGCAGCTCGCCGAGGAGTGGCTCGGCTGGGTGCGCCAGCTGATCGACTGGGACCAGGACGAGAGCGACCCGGCAGAGTTCATGAAGTCGTTCTCGGCGGACCTCTTCGACGACGAGGTCTACGTCTTCACCCCGCGCGGCGAGGTGAAGCGTCTGCCGGCCAGCGCCACGCCGATCGACTTTGCCTACGCCGTCCACACCGACGTGGGCCACCGCACGGTCGGCGCCAAGGTAAACGGGCGAATCGTGCCGCTGCACTACCAGCTGCACTCGGGCGACATGGTCGAGGTGCTGACGTCGAAGTCGGGGCGCGGCCCGTCGCGAGACTGGCTGGCGCTCGCCCAGTCGTCGCGGGCGCGCAACAAGATCCGCCAGTGGTTCACGCGCGAGACGCGCGAGGAGACCGAGCAGCGCGGCCGCGAGACGCTGGAGCAGGCGCTGCGCAAGCAGAACCTGCCGTACAAGAAGCTGGCCGGGTCGGCGGTGCTGGCGCAGGTGATCCGCGAGACGGGCTTCAAGAAGGCCGAGGACTTCTACCTCGCGCTCGGCTCCGGGAAGCTGCAGCCGGGCCAGATCGTCAACAAGGTCCTCAACCGGCTCAAGACGGAAGAGGCAGTCGAGGAAGAGCCGGTCCCGCTCAAGGCGCCGAAGGCCCGCCGGGCGGTCGACTCCAACAACGTCGGCATCCGCGTCGACGGCGCCGCCGACGTGCTCGTCCGCCTCGCCAAGTGCTGCACGCCGGTGCCGGGCGACGAGATCGTCGGCTACATCTCGCTCGGCAAGGGCATCACCATCCACCGCGACGACTGCCCCAACGTGCGGGCGCTACGGCGCAACCCGGAGCGCTTCACCGACGTGGAGTGGGACGGCGGCGCCACGCAGGGGTTCCTCGTCCAGATCGCCGTCGACGCCTGGGACCGCCCGCGGCTGCTCGAGGACGTCGCCCGGACGTTCGCCGAGTACGGCGCGAACATCGTCGAGTACGGCGGGCACGTCGAGGACCAGCTCGCGAAGAACTGGTACACGGCCGAGATCGGCGACGTCCGCTCGCTGCGGACGCTCCTGAACGCGCTGCGGCACCTGGACGCCGTCTTCGACGCCTACCGCGTCACGCCGTCGTAGGAGCCATTCGAAGCTCCGATCCCGACTTCCGGCGTGCTCCCCGGAGGGGGGCGATCCCGGCACGTCGATGGGTCACCCGCGCGAGGGATGAGGCTCGCCGGCGGCGGGGTACCGCGCCTGGGGGACACGCGCGCCAGTGACGCATTCCCACGCCGAATCGCCGTTCACTCGATCGAGGGATACGTGGCCTTGTGCACGAGGTACCTCGTTTGAGGGATAGACCGTCCGGGCCAGGTCCCCTACAAGAAGATCGGGGGAGGGGCACAGGCTGCGGCGCCCACCTGTCCCGGGGACGACGGGTGGGCCCGCGCCGTGTTGCTTGGCCGCGCTTCGCGCGTGCTCGCTACACGGGGAACCCTGGTTTCTCATGTGCCCCCTCCTTCGCTCCGGAGTGGCTACGGCGATTCTCGCGGCTCAGACGCAGCGTCCTCGCAGTCGTCGCCTTCGAAGCCACGGATCCGCTCGCGGTACTCGGCCGGGATGGGGCAGGCGCGCCGCTCCTCGAGGTCGACGAGCACGAGCGTCTGCTTGGCGGTGACCATCAGGCGGTCGTCTTCCGGGCGGTAGGCGGCGCCTTCGAAGGTCGCGCTCGTGCGCCCGAGACGGCTGACGCGGACGAACACCTCGATCAGGTCGTCGAAGCGGGCGGGCGCCAGGTACTCGAGCGCCGAGGCGCGCATGACGAACTCGACGCCGCCGGCCATGCGCATGAGGCCGAGGTGGCGGTGGTACTCGACGCGCGCCAGGTCGAAGTAGGGGAGGTAGCGCCCGTAGTAGACGATGCCCTGCGCGTCGGTGTCCGAGAACCCGACCCGCGTCCAGTGCGGAGTACTTGAACGGCGGCTTGCGGTCGGTGACACGGCCGAGCTCCAGCTCCACCAGGCGACCCTAGCGCGCAGCGCGTCCGAGACTCGTCGACCGCGCCATGGGGCAGGGAATCCCGAGCGGGCGGTGCGACCGTGCCCTCTGTCGGCACGAGCCGCCGCCAGCAACAATGGAGGGCGTCATGGCAACGACCATCGAGGCGCCCAGGCGTACGCAGGAGCCGGAGCAGCGCGAGGAACAGCGTGAGGACCGGCCCTGGGTCGTGATCGTCTGGAACGACCCGGTCAACCTCATGAACTACGTCACCTACGTGTTCCAGAAGCTGTTCGGCTTTCCGAAGCCGAAGGCCGAGAAGCTGATGTACCAGGTGCACTACGAGGGCAAGGCCGCCGTCACGACTGGGCCGCGCGAGCAGGCCGAGGCCGACGTCGCCCGTCTGCAGGCGCACGGCCTGTGGGCGACGCTGCAGCAGGACTGAGGTGCTCTTCCGGCGCCCGGTGCAGCCGCTGCCGGACGGCGCCTACAAGCTCCGGCTCCGGGGCGAGGAACGCGAGGCGGTCGGCCGTCTGGTCGACGAGCTGCGCACGCTGGTGGCGGCGCGCGACCCGGGCGCCGCACGGCTCTTCCCGCCCGCACATCGCGACGACCCAGTTGCGGCGGCCGAATTCGAGGAGCTCGTGCGCGACAGCCTGGAGTCGGAGCGGCTGGCGGCGTTGGCGACCGTCCGCCGCACCCTCGACGCCGAGCGGCTCGACGAGGAGGAGGCAGCCGCCTGGTGCGGCGTCCTGAACGACGCCCGCCTGGTGCTGGCTGAGCAGCTCGGCGTGACGGAGGAGCTCTACGAGCGGGGCATCTCGGCGCGCGATCCACGCGCTGCCGAGCTCGCCTACTACGGCTGGCTCACCTGGCTGCAGGGAGAGCTCGTGGAGGCGCTCGCTTCGCGCCTCTGACGCTCAGCGGCGGCCGTACCTGGCGAGCGCGTCGAGGAGCGCCTGCGGCTCGAGCGCGTGCACGGTCACGCCACGGGCGGTCATCGTCTCGGCCGCCAGCAGCGCGCTCACGATTGCGGCTTCCGTCGCCTCGATCGCGGCGTAGAAGAGGTCGTCCAGGCTCGACTCCGCGGGCATGCGCAGCGAGGACTCGCCCTCGGCGGCCGGCCGGTTGCCGGTGGCGACCGCGAGCAGGAGGTCGCCGCTCGAGCTCTCGCCGGCGCCACCCGTCCGCGCGATCCCGAGCGACGCGCGGCGGGCAAGCCGCTCGCACTGGTGGGGCAGAAGCGGCGCGTCGGTGACGGCGAGCACGATGATCGAGCCGGCGCCCTCGGCGCCCGGTGCGCCCGGCAGCGGCACGACGTCGGGTCCGAGCTCCGCGCCGACGGGCACGCCGTTGACGAGCAGCCGGCGCCGCGAGCCGTGGTTGGCCTGCACGAGCACGCCGACCGTCCACTCGCCGCTGCGTCGGGAGGCGGTGCCGATCCCGCCCTTGAAGCCGTGACAGACCATGCCGGTGCCGCCGCCGACGTTTCCCTCCGCGACGGGGCCGCCGCTCGCGGCCGCAAGCGCCTCCTGCACGTGCTCCGGGCGGACGTGGAAGCCGTTGATGTCGTTCAGCCGCCCGTCCCAGGTCTCGGCGACGACCGGCAGGTCCCAGGGCTGGACGAGCTCGCCGCTCTCGACCGCGGCGGCCACGAGCGCGTCCCGGACGACGCCGACGCTGTGGGTGTTCGTGATCGCGATGGGGCTCGCGAGCAGGCCGAACTCGCGCACGAACTCGAGCCCGGTCATCTCACCGTTGCCGTTGAGCCGGTCGGGCGCGGCGAAGAGCGGGAGGTGGTCGAAGAGCACCACCGTCACGCCGGTGCGCACGTCGTCGCCCTCGACGAGTGTGGAGTGGCCGACGCGGACGCCGTCGACGTCGGTGATCGCATCGAGCGGGCCGGGCTCCAGGTCGCCGACGGCGATCCCGAGCTCGCGTGCTCTCACGAGCGGATCAGCTCGAGCACCTCGTCGCGACGACGCTCCATCTCGTCCTCGGAGAGCGCTTCGAGGTTGAGCCGCAGCAGCGGCTCGGTGTTCGACGGCCGCACGTTGAAGTGCCAGTCGTCGTAGTCGACGGAGACGCCGTCGAGGTGCGAGATGCGGGCGTCCGCATAGCGTTCCTTGAGCTCCTGGAGCTTCAGCGGCACGTCGGCGACCGGCGTGTTGATCTCCCCGGTCAGGAAGTAGCGCTCGCGGTAGGGGCGCAGCAGCTCGGAGAGCGGCCGGCCGCGTTTGGAGAGCAGCTCGACCATGAGCAGGAACGGGACGACGCCCGAGTCGGCCTGCGAGAAGTCGCGGAAGTAGTAGTGCGCCGAGACCTCGCCGCCGAAGACCGCGCCCTCCTCGCGCATGCGGTGTTTGAAGAACGCGTGCCCGACGCGGTTGACGAGCGGCACGCCGCCCGCGCGCTCGATCGCCTCCGGCACGGCGCGGCTTGCGCGGACGTCGTAGAGCACCTTGCCACCAGGGGCCTTCTCGAGGATCGACTCGGCCAGCAGGGCGGTGATGAAGTCGCCGGGGACGAAGTCGCCGCTGTCGTCGACGAAGAAGCACCGGTCGGCGTCGCCGTCGTACGCGACTCCGAGGTCGGCGCGCTCCTCGAGCGTGCGCTTGACGATGAACTCGCGGTTCTCGGGCAGCAGCGGGTTCGGCTCGTGGTTCGGGAAGGTGCCGTCGGGCTCGAAGAAGCAGCGCACCGTGTCGAGCGGCAGCCGTTCGAGTGTCGGCGGCAGCATCACGCCGGCCATCCCGTTGGCGGCATCGATCACGACTTTGAGCGGCCGGATCGCCTCGACGTCGACGAAAGAGAGCACGCGTTCGACAAAGCCGGGGAAGACGTCGGCCTGCGTCACCTCACCCTTGCGGCCGGCGGACGGAGTCCCGTCCGCAGCAAGTGCCCGGTCGCGGATCTCGAGCAGCCCCGAGTCGCCGCCGACGGGTAGGGCTCCGCGCCGGACGACCTTCATGCCGGTGTACTCCTTGGGATTGTGGGAGGCGGTGACGGCGATGCCGCCGTCGAGCCCGAGCGAGTCGACCGCGAAGTAGACCATCTCGGTCCCGACCATCCCGATGTCGACCACGTCGGCGCCGGCATCCGTCGCCCCCTCGATCAGCGCCTGCGCCATTGCCGGCGAGGAGACCCGCATGTCGCGCCCGACGGCGATGCGCTTCGGCTCGAAGTGCTCGACGTAGGCGCGGCCGACCGCGCGCGCACCGTCCTCGTCGAGCTCCGTCCGGTACATGCCGCGGATGTCGTAGGCCTTGAAGACCTTGGGATCGAGCATCGCGGCGATGCTACGGGAGGCGGGCCGCAGCCCGCCTCCCGGATACGGCTTGGGTTATGGAGCGCCTTCGTACGTGCCGCCGCGGCCGTTGAAGCCGCACTTGTCGCGCTCGTTGGCGAGGTAGACGTTGGTGTCGTCGTTCACGCCGGCCGCGTCGAACCAGAGCAGGCCGCAGGCCACAACTGACTTCGGCGTGTAGTCGTGGTCGCGGATCGTCGACGTGGAGATCGTGGCGCTCGCGCCGCGCGAGACCTGGATGCCGTTCTGGGCGATCCGGGTCGTCGGTCCCCAGCCGGTGACGGTCGTGTTCGTGATCTTCGCCGTCGTGCCGGGGCCATCAACGGTGATCCCGTTCTTCTGCGACTGGTAACCGTCACGTTGTCCGCGATCAGCCGGCCGGACTCGCCATCGCCCGCGCGCTGGCCGACACGGATGCCGTCGCCGTTCTGGCAACCGGAGAGCAGCCCGTTCTCCAGTTCGAAGATGTCTCGGATCTGCGTGAAGCTCAGGTCCAGCGTGCCGTTGTCCCGGACGCGGATGCCCGCGCGCAGACCGTCGCACGTCGTTGGCCCGGGTCCACGGACGACGAATCCGGACATCACAACGCTGCGTCCGCTGATCGTGACGATGTCGCCGTCACCGGCCAGGGGCAGCGGCCGGGAGCCTTGGATCACCGCGTTGCCGCTTCCAAGCAGACGCAGAGTTCCTTGGCGACCGTCACCTGCTCGCGGTAAACGCCGTCGCAAACAACGATTCGTGTCACCCGTCGGGCCGCCGCGGTCGACCGCGGCTTGAATCGGTGTTGTAGTCCGGGCAGTGCGCAACTGGATGCCGATGAGCGGGATGCGCCAGCACGCTCGGTCGAGACGTAGTGCTCGGCAGCGCTGGCCGGATGCCGGAGCCAGCGAGGCGACAACACGACGCCGATGGCAGGCAGGAACTGCCGCATGTGCAACCCCCTTCAGTGGTGGTGGACGAGGATGCATCGCGCCTACCCATCGCGCCGCCAGGTTTAAACGCTTTCGCCGGGAAGCCCGGGCCACCCGCGCGCGTTTCTACAATCGTGAGCGTGGAGCGAAAGCTCGCGACCGTCATGTTCGTCGACATCGTCGGCTCGTCGGCGCTCGTCGCGCAGTCGGACCCCGAGGTCGCGCGCCGGCGGATCGACCGGTTCTTCGAGAGCGTCTCCGACTGCGTCACGCAGCACGGGGGCAAGGTCGAGAAGTTCGCCGGCGACGCCGTGCTGGCCGCGTTCGGGATCCCGCAGGCGCACGAGGACGACGCCGAGCGCGCTCTGCGCGCCGCCTGTGCCGTGCTGGTGGCGGTCGACGCGCTCGGGCTGCAGGTGCGGATCGGCATCGAGTCGGGCGAGGTCGTCGTCGACGACGTCGAGTCGACGTTCGCGACCGGGGATGCGGTCAACATCGCCGCCCGGCTGCAGCAGTCGGCCGAGCCGAACGAGATCCGCATCGGTCCCGCCACGCAGCGCCTGACGCTCGGCGTCGTCGAGCTCGGCGACCTGGGGCCGCTGACGCTCGAGGGCCGCGACGAGCCGGTGTGGGCCTGGAAGGTCGAGCGCGTGGTCGAGGGCAGGCCGGGCAGGCCCGGGCTCGAGGCGCCGTTCGTCGGCCGCGAGGCCGAGTTCGAGCTGATGCAGAACACGTACACGCGCGCGCTCCGTGACCGCCGCGCGCACCTGATCACGATCTACGGCGACCCGGGCATCGGCAAGACCCGGCTCGCGAGGGAGTTCATCGACTCGATCGAGGACGCGACGGTGCTCACCGGTCGGGCGCTGCCCTACGGCGAGAGCGTGACCTACTGGCCGCTGGCCGAGATGGTGAAGGAGTCGAGCGGCATCGCCGACGACGACCCGCTCGACGTCGCGATCGAGAAGCTCCGCCAGTGCTGCCCGGCGGAGGCGGTCGCCGACCTGCTAGGCATCGGCATCGGGCTGCTCGAGGCCGTCCACGGCGAGCGCAGCCAGAACGAGATCGCCTGGGCCGCGCGAGCCTTCGTCGAGCGGCTCGCGGAGGTGCGGCCGCTCGTGCTCGTCTTCGAGGACATCCACTGGGCCGAGGAGCCGCTGCTCGAGCTGATCGAGCACCTGACCGAATGGGTGCGCGAGACGCCGCTCCTGATCGTCTGCCTCGCCCGGCTCGACCTGCTCGAGGTGCGCCCCGAGTGGGCCGGCGGGCGCGTGCGCTCGATGGCCGTCGAGCTCGAGCCCCTCGGCGCCACCGACGGCGAGGCGCTCGTCGACGCGCTCCTGCGCGAGCGGAACGTCGACCCCGAGCTGACGCGCGCCGTGCTCGACAAGTCGGAAGGCAACCCGCTGTACGTCGAGGAGACGGTGCGCATGCTGGCGGAGCAGGGCCGCAACGGCTCGACCGCGCGCATCCCCGACACGCTGCAGGCCCTGATCGCGGCCCGCATCGACCGGCTGCCGCCCGCCGCGAAGACGGTGTTGCAGCGCGCCGCGGTGATGGGGCGGACCTTCTGGGAGGGCGCCCTCGTCCACCTGTCGCCGGACATGGCGGAGTTCGACGAGGTGATGGAGACGCTGCTCGTCCGCGAGTACATCGCGGCCGAGTCGCGTTCCACACTCTCGGACGAGACCGCGTTCCGCTTCAAGCACGTCCTCTTCCGCGAGGTCGCCTACGGCGGGCTCTCGAAGCACGCGCGGGCCCAGCTGCACCAGTCCTTCTCCGGCTGGCTGGCCGAGCGGGCGGGCGACGAGCTGCTCGAGATCCGCGCGTACCACCTCGACCGGGCCGCCACCCTGCTGGCCGAGCTCGACGGGTCCGCGCCGCCCGAGCTCGCCGCCAAGGCGGCCGCCGCGCTCGAGCACGCCGGACTACGGGCGCTCTCGCGCGAGGCGAACCGCTCGGCGCGCAACCTGCTGCTCCGATCGGTCGAGCTCGAGCCCACGCTCGAGCGCCGGTATGCAGCGGCGCGCGCGGCCTGGCGACTCTCCGACCTGCCCACGCTCGAGCGCGAGGCCGAGAAGGTGCTGGCGCTCGCCCGCAAGGAGGGCAATACGAAGATCGAGGCGATGTCGCTCGCCGCGCTCGCCGAGGTGACGTCGCTCCGCCACGGGAACGTCTCGCGGGCACGCGAGCTCTCCGACCAGGCGCTGGCGCTCCTGCCCGAGCCGGACGTCTTCCGCTACAACGCCATCGGCGCGCGCACCGGCATCGTCTGGGCGACGGGTGACCTCGACGAGTACGCGAGCCTCGCCGAGGAGCTACGAGCGCTCGCCCGGACGCTGGATCGCCCGGACCTCGAGGCGCACGCTGCAGCCACCACAGCCTCGGCCCACCTCGCGCGCCTGCAGCTCGACGACGCCAAGGTCGGCATCGACGAGGCGCTGGAGCTCGCACGCGCGAGCGGCAGCGCCGGGACGCTCGGCGTCGTGCTGCGCTTCGCCGGCCTCTACCACCTCCAGCTCGGAGAGCTCGACCACGCCGAGTCGTACTTGCAGGAGGCGAGGGATCTGCTCGCGGAGGTGGGCAAGACGTGGGCGCTCGGCCGCACGGTCAACTACCTCGGCGTGCTCGCCCTCGCGCAGGAGGAGCCGGCGCGGGCGGAGCAGATGCTGCGCAAGTCCGTGAAGCTGCTCAAGTCGATCGAGGACCGAGCCACCCTGTGCGAGAGCCAGCGGCTGCTCGCCCAGGCGCTCACCAGGCAGGGCAAGCTCGACGAGGCAGAGAGCTTCGCGCTCGAGGCTCAGGAGACGGTCGGGCCGCAGGACGCAACCTCGCTCGCCACGACCTCACTCGCGCTGGCCGAGCTGCGTGCGGCCCAGGACCGTGACGACGAAGCGGACGGGCTCTACACCGAGGCTCTTACTCAGATCAGGTCGACCGACTTCAAGCGCACCGAGCTCGAGATCCTCGAGTCCTACGTGCCGTATCTCCGTGACCGGCGGCCCGCCGACGCGACTCCGTACGAGGCGCGGCTCACCGAGCTCCGCCCCGAGCCGCTCCGCCCCGGCACGCCGGCGGCCGAGCCCGTCGCCTAGCTCGCGGCCGCTCTCCCGACCGAGACCGCGAGCGCTTCCTCGGCTCGCGAGCACCAGCGTGAGCCAAGACCCGGGACTGTCCCTAAAAGTGTCGCGCGAGGACATGGCCTTCGTGGCAGAAGTGTCACAAGTTGTCCACAGGGGTTTCGCAGGGCCGCATGGCTCCGTACGCTGCGGTGCCGAGGCCCGGCCGGGCAGCGCTCTGGACGTCGCGGCACGGGGAGGACCCCTGCGCCCGAACGGGCTCGGCGAGGTCCTCGATTGCCGACGGGCTCAGGCGCGGAGGCGTCAGGCGCCGGCGGTGGCGAGCAGCGTCGCCCGGATCGCCTGGTGCGACGTCTCGTCGGGCGACTCGCTGATCACGGTCGCGGGGCGGTCGAAGCGTGCGAGCGCGTCAGCCAGCGGCTCCGCACGCAGCGTGCCCTCGCCGTAGGGCAGGTGCTTCGTCTCGTTGCGGTTCGCATAGGCGATGTCCGAGAAGTGGATGTGGAACGGCGCGCCGGGCTCGAGCAGCTCGTCGGCGCGCTCGAGGACGGCCGCGAACGAGTCGACGTCCGTGAACGCGCCGTCGCTCGTCGCGTGCAGGTGGGCGAAGTCGACGACCGGGCGCACCCAGCCCGTCTGCTCGGAGATCGCGAACACGTCGTCGGCGGTGCCGAGCTCCCGCACTCGGCCCATCACCTCGACGCCGAAGGGCACCAGCCGACCCTTCCCCTCGAGCCGCTCGTGCAGGTCGCCGAGCTGGGAGACCACGTCGGCGAGCGCCTGCTCCCGCTCGCGCCCGAGCAGGAAGCCCGGGTGGAACACGACCACCTCCGCGCCGCACGTGACCGCGATGCCGGCCGTGTGGTCGAGCATCCCGAGCGCCATCTTGAACTTCTTGCCGCGGTCGACGTGGCCCAGGAACGCCGGCAGCGGCGCATGCACCGAGAGCACGATCCCCGCCTCGCGCGCCAGCTCGCCGAAGCGCTCGGCCCACGGGTAGTCCATCCAGAAGCCGCCCTCGAAGTCGATCTCCGAGGCGGTGTAGCCGCGCTCCTGCAGGAGCGCGATCGCCTGCTCGGGGCTCTCCTGTGAGGGCACGCGGGCCGGGCCGAAGCGGATCTCGCCCACGCGGCCACGCTAGCCGAGCGGGCACGGCGGCGGGCAGCCACGCGCGAGTCCTCGAAAATGGCCTCGTGCCATGTGTCGCGAACCGCCTCTCAGGTGCCGTCCGACCCCCTTCCTACGCTGATTTGCATGGCACAGCGCCCAACCCGCATCGAGCTTCTCGAGCTGGACATCGACCTGCGCCTGAGCGACCTCTGGCGAGAGGCCTGCGACGTGACCGAGTGGAACGTCGAGGTCGTCGGTGCCTTCATGCGCGCGGCGTTCGGCAAGGGCTACTGCGACGCCCTGACCGAGGACACGCCGGGGGCGCTCTGCGAGGAGCACGGCTACCGCGTTCCCGGCCGCCGGCCGGCGCCCGCCGAGCAGACCTAAGCACCCCGACGGTTCCCGCGCGGTCTGAGGCGGTCCGTCGGCCGAGGGCTAGAATCGCCCCGTGGCTCGAACGCGCAATCCGGCGCGCCTGATCCTCGCCCTGTCGGTCGCCGGCGTGCTGGCGGTCTTCCTCGTCTACGTGGCGATCGCGGGCGGCGGGACGCCGCAGCTGCAGCCGAGCGAGCTGCGCGGACGCACGGGCGAGGTCGTGCTCACCGGGAAAGGTCGCGCAGAGGCTCGGTCCAGCAGCTCCGCGGTGAAGGCGTTCGCTTCCGGCTGAGGGATCGCGAGGGGTCGACTGCGATCCTCGTCCGCTATCCGGACACGCCGCCCGACCAGTTCAAGCCGGGCCGCGAGCTCTACCTCCGCGGCGAGCTCCGAAACGGGGTCTTCCACGGCGAGCCGGGCACCATGGTCACCAAGTGCCCGTCGAAGTACAGCGGCGAGAAGCAAGCCGAGCAGCGGTAGCGCGGCGACGGCCGTGACCGCGACCAGCACCAAGCCTGTCGGCGCCAGGCCGGGACGGCATGGCTGAGCTCGGCCGCTCCGCCCTGATCGTCGCGCTCGGCCTCGAGCTCTGGGCGGTCGGGGCCGGCGCCTACGCGGCCTGGCGAGGACGCCGGCGGCTCGCCGCCTCGGCCCGCAACGCGATCGTGGGCGCGTTCGCCGCGACCGCGCTCGCGACCGTCGTGCTGCTCGTGGCGCACCTCCGCCGCGACTTCTCGTTCCGCTACGTCGCCGAGCACACGAGCCTCGCGCTGCCGGACGGGTATGCGGCAGCGTCGCTCTGGAGCGGCCAGGAGGGGTCGCTGCTGCTCTGGCTGCTGATCCTGACCACCCTCTCCGCGGTCGTCGTGCTCTTCACGCGCCGCGCGGCCAGGGTGCTCCTGCCCTGGGTCGTGCCCGTGCTCGGAGTCGTCGGCGCCTTCTTCGCCTTTCTGCTCGTCGCCGTCGCGAGCCCCTTCGCGACCCAGGCGGCTCCCGCCGACGGCATGGGCCTCAACCCGAGCCTGCAGAACCCGTACATGCTCGCCCACCCGCCGCTCCTGTACCTGGGCTACGTCGGCCTGACCATCCCGTTCGCGTTCGCCATTGGCGCGCTGCTCGCCCGCCGCGGCGACGAGCTCTGGATCGTGGCCACGCGGCGCTGGACGCTCTTCGCCTGGATGTTCCTCGGCGTCGGCCAGCTGCTCGGCGCCCACTGGGCCTACGTCGAGATCGGCTGGGGCGGCTACTACGCGTGGGACCCGGTCGAGAACGCCGCGCTCATGCCCTGGCTGGCGGCCACCGCGTTCCTGCACTCGGTGATGATCCAGGAGAAGCGCGGGATGCTGAAGATCTGGAACGTCGCGCTGGTGCATCGGCGCGTTCTGCCTCTCGCTCTTCGGCACCTTCCTGACGCGCTCGGGCGATCCTCAACTCGATCCACTCCTTCACCGAGAGCTCGATCGGCCCCTGGTTCCTCGGCTTCATCACGCTTCGTCACCGCGGCCTCCGTCGCCGATCGTCCTGAGCCGCATCGACCTGCTGCGCTCGCGCACGCGGCTCGAGTCGGTCGTCTCGCGCGAGGCGACGTTCCTCTACAACAACCTGCTGCTCGTCGCGCTCTGCCTGACCATCCTCTGGGGCGTCGTCTACCCGCTCGTCTCCGAGGCGGTGCGCGGCGAGACGGTGACCGTCGGGCCGCCCTACTTCAACTTCTTCCTCGCGCGTCTTCGGGCTGCCGCTGCTGCTGCTGATGGGCATCGGGCCGCTCGTCGCGTGGCGGCGCGCCTCGCTCGCGCTCGCTCGGCCGCACGTTCGCCTGGCCCGCCGGCGGTCGGCGCTGGCGACCGGCGGGCTCCTGCTCGTCGCTCGGCGCCGGCTCGTCGCTGCCCGGCCTCGTCGGCTACACCTTCTCGGCCTTCGTCCTGGCCATCGATCGCGCTACGAGTTCGCGCGCGGCACGAGCGCCCGCCACGCGACTGCGCACGAGGGTTGGGGGTCGGCGCTGCTCGTCGCTGATCGGCCGCAACCGCCGGCGCTACGGCGGCTACATCGTCCATGCCGCCATCGTGCTGCTCGCCATCGGCGTCGTCGGCTCGAGCGCCTACGACACGAAGCGCGAGGCGGTGCTGCGCACGCCCGGCGACTCGATGGTCGTCGGCGACTACCGCCTACCTACCGCGAGACCGTCGACCGCCAGGGCGACAACGCGGTCGAGCGGCGCGCGCTCATCACCGTCCAGCGCCGCGGCGACGACCTCGGCACGCTCGAGCCGGCAAGAACTCGCTACCTCGCCGAGCAGCAGGTCTCGCGCGAGGTCGCGATCCGCAGCGACTTGCTCACCGGCGAGGATCTCTTCCTCAACGCCGACGACTTCCCGCGCGGCGGCGGCGTCCGCCTCGAGGCGTCGGTCAAGCCGCTCGTGAACCTGATCTGGCTCGCCGGCCTCGTCTTCCTGCTCGGCTCTGCGGTCGTGATGTGGCCCGACGCGCGCGAGCAGCGCCGCCTCGCCCTCCGCTACGCACAGGCGCCGGCTGCCGTACGCCCGTGACCGTCTGCGATCGTCCTCTCTGCGCTCCTCGCCCTGGCGGCCGTCGTCTTCGTCGCCTTGCCGTTCCTGCGCGAGCCCGAAGTCGCTCCGGCCGACGATCTGCTGCCGGGCGCGACGCCCGGCGAGCGCGCAACGGCTGCGACTGGCCGAGGAGCGCGACCAGGCGCTCGCCGCGCTCTCGGAGCTCGAGTTCGACCACCGCACCGGCAAGATCTCCGACGAGGACTACGCGCGTCAGATCGGCCCGCTCAGGGGCGCCGCCCGCGCCGCCCTCAAGGCCTACGATGACGTCGCGGCGCCCTCGGATCCGCCCCCGGAATCGGCCGCCGAACGGCCCAGGGAGCAGCGCATGGAGCGCTCCAACCCGGCCTGCCAGGCCGGTTTCCGCTGAAGTCGGCCGGTCGAACGGCTAGACTCGCCGCCTAGCCGAAGTACCAGGTGCCACGAGTGCGCAGGGGCGGAGTCCCTCCGCACGAACGTCTGCCCATGGCCCGTCGACTGCCCCTCGCCCTCCTCCTGCTGCCGTTCCTGCTCGCCTCGCCCGCCGCGGGGGACACCGTCGACCGCAAGCAGAACGTCGATGAGCGCATCGCAGCGCTCGAGGAGAAGATGCACGCGGCCGCCGCGCGCGAGGACTCGCTCGCCGCTCGCATCGAGAGCGTCACGGCCGACATCCAGTCCCTGCAGCGGACGGTCGGCGACGTCGGCAGGAAGCTCGAGTCGCTGCAGCAGGACCTCGCGCTCCACCGGGAGCGCCTCGCCAAGCTGACGGAGCTGCTCCGCCTGCAGACCGAGCGCCTGTACTTCCTGCGCCGTCAGTACGCGGAGGCGACAGCGGCGCCTCGACCGCCGGCTCGTCGCCCTGTACAAGCAGGATGCGATCGGCACGCTCGACGTCGTCGTCTCGGCGTCCAGCTTTGAGGACGCTCTCGACCAGCTCGACTACATGAAGGACGTCGGCGACCTCGACGCCGAGATCTCCGCGCAGGTGCGGGTCTCGCGCGCCGAGATGCGAGTCCTGCGGGCACAGACGCGGCACACCCACCAGCGCGTCGCGGCCGCCACCCGCGTGATCGCCGTCCGCACCGCGCAGACGCTCGAGCTGCAGAACACGCTGCTGGCGCGCCAGAGCGGCCTGGTCGCGGCCAAGCGGGCGCAGTCGGCGGCACTCGAATCCGTCCAGCACGCGCACGAGGGCTACGAGAAGGAGGCCGCCGACCTGGAGGCGCGTCAGCGCGCAGCTCGCGAGCCAGATCGAGACGGCGCAGGCGTCCACTGCGCAGGCGCTGTCGCCCGTTTCCTCGGCAGGGCCGTCGGCCGCCGGGTTCGTCTGGCCGGTCTCCGGCCCGGTGGTCAGCGGGTTCGGCTGGCGCTGGGGACGGATGCACGAGGGCATCGACATCGCCGCGGGGAGCGGGACGTGCGATCGTCGCCGTCGCCGCCGGCACCGTGATCTCCGCCGGCTGGATGGGCGGCTACGGCAACCTGATCGTGATCGACCACGGCGGCGGCGTCGCCACCGCGTACGCGCACCAGTCGAGCTTCGCCGTCGGCTACGGCCAGCAGGTCTCGCAGGGCCAGGTGATCGGCTACGTCGGCTGCACCGGGCACTGCTACGGGCCGCACCTCCACTTCGAGGTGCGCGTCAACGGCGGCGCGGTCGACCCGCTCGGCTACCTCTGAGCCGGCCGGCCCGGCAACTCGGCGTGCCCACGCGGGTGCCCCGGCGGTGGGTGCTGCTCTGCGCACTCGCGCTGTCGGTCGCACTGGCCGGGTGCGCGGGCGACGGGGATGACGCCACGGAGCACCTGATCGACGAGCTCGGTGGGTCGTACCGCGGCGTGGGCATCGGCTCGACCGAGGCCGACGTCCGCACCGTGTTCGGGCAGCCGTCCGACTCCGAGGCGTTCCGGCCGACCGCCCACGGCGACGTCCGCGGCCCGTACGCCGTCCCGATCCCCGGTGGCGGCTCGTCGGCCGTGATGGCCTACGACGACGAGGTATTCATGCTCGCGAGCGGCCGGGTCTTCGCGTTCCTGGCCGCCGCCGACGCCGAGACCCTGCGTGGCATCGCGATCGGCGATCCGCTCGACGACGTGCGCGAGGCGTACCCGACCGCGGCCTGCCGCGAGGCGCACGCCGGCGAGGCGATCCTCGGCGGCGAGGACCCCACCTACACGCTCTGCCGCGTGGAGCTGACGCGCGACCGCATCCTGACCTTCGAGGAGGACCCGGTCCGCAGCATCACGCTGCTCGACCCTGACGGGATGTAGTAGAGGCGTGATGTGAAATTCCCGGCGTGCGGATGACGCCCTGGGCACGGCGCGAGGCCGCCCCGTCGCCCTTGAACAGGCTGACAGCCTGCCCTGCGGACGCCGCGACGCCCTCGCTTGGCCCATGACGCCCCCGCAGAGCCGCCAATTTCACCTCAAGCCTCTCGCGCGTCAGTCGGCGCCTGCGCGCGCGATGTGCAGGTCGGGCAGATTGCGGTAGCGCTCGTCGATGTCGAAGCCGTACCCGACGAAGAACTCGTCGGGGACGGTGAAGCCGATGTGCCGCACCGGCAGGTCGTCCACGAGCCGCCGGTAGGGGCGGTCGAGCAGCGTCACGGCGGCCAGTGAGGCCGGCTGGCGCAGCTGCAGCGTGCGGCAGAGGTAGTTCAGCGTCAGGCCGGTGTCGATCACGTCCTCGACGACGACGACGTCGCGGCCCGCGATCGGCCCGTCGAGGTCCTTGAGCAGCTTGACCGAGCCGCCGTTGTCGCCGCCGTTGTAGGAGGCGAGCTCGATGAAGTCGAGGTGGTGCAGGATCGGCAGCGCCCGCGAGAGGTCGGCGAGGAAGACGATGCTCGCCTTGAGCGGCGCGACCAGCAGGGGCTCGCGGTCGGCGTACTCCTCGGCGAGGGCGGCGCCGATCTCCTCCACCCGCGCCGTCAGCTCGGCGGCCGAGAGGTAGACCTCGCCGATCCGCTCGTCGCTGCTCAGAGCCTGCGCGGGCACGCTCTCGTCCGGCCGGCGTGCGAGGCGCCCACTCAGCTCGCCAGGTCGAGCCGGTAGCGCTGCGCGAGCCGCTCGATGTCCCGCTTGTAGAAGAGCTTCGCGCGCACCTGTGGGTAGCGCTCACGCAGCTTGCGGAGCTTCCGGTTCTTCCGGGTCACGAGCGACTGCTTCATCGTCGTCAGCTCGAGGTAGAGATCCTGGTCGGGCAAGTAGAAGTCGGGCCTGAAGGCCTCGACCACGCGGCCCTCGTCGTCCTCCTCGAGCACGAACGTGTGCGGCTCGTACTCCCACGGCACGCCGTAGTAGTCGAGCACCTTCGCACACTCACGTTCCACATCGTGGGCGAAGCGGGGCTCGTCTCTATGTGAATATGCCTGGAAAACGGGCATTTCTGCACGCGCCGGAACGGTACCAGCGCCGTCGGATGTGCCGCCGCGCGCCGCCAATACACTTCCGCCGACGGCATGGAGCAGACCACCTTCCGCATCGCGCACCTCTCCGACATCCACTGCGGCGACGCGCACTTCCTGCCGAGCCTCATGGACCGCGCAATCGCGGAGATCAACGAGATGCAGCCGGATCTCGTCGTCTGCTCCGGCGACCTGACCACCTTCGGCTTCAAGCAGGAATTCCTCGACGCGAAGAACTACCTCGAGCGGATCGAGTGCGAGGCCTTCGTCGTCATTCCCGGCAACCACGACTCGCGCAACGTCGGCTACGTCCACTTCGAGCAGCTCTTCGGCGACCGCAACTCGGTGCTGCGCATCGGCGGCATCACGGTCGTCGCGGTCGACTCGACGCAGCCCGACCTGGACGAGGGGCAGATCGGCCGCGGGCGCTATCCGTGGATCGTCGAGCAGTTCGCCGACCCCGCCGACCTGCGCATCTTCGTCATGCACCACCACCTGCTGCCCATCCCGGGCACCGGCCGCGAGCGCAACATCGTGTTCGACGCCGGCGACGCGATCGAGACGCTGCAGCGCGCCGGCGTCGATCTCGTCCTCTCCGGCCACAAGCACGTCCCGTACGCCTGGCGGCTGGAGGACCTCTTCGTGGTCAACACCGGCACGGTCTCGACCACGAGGCTCAGAGGCGACACGAGGCCCTGTTACAACATCGTCGAGATCACTGGCGCGCACGTGGACGTCTGGCGCAAGTACCCGTTTCACGGGCAGGAGCGGATCATCCAGTTCTCGACCGAGACGCGCGCATTCGAGAAGTACACCGAGCGCATCGAGGACGAGGTCACGACCCACTGAGCGCGGCCGCAGGCTCTTCGCCGGGGGCGGCGCTCGGCACGCAGCCCGAGGGCGGGACGGCGCTTGCGGTCGTGGACGGCGAGCACTATCCGCCGGTCGTCCGGGCTGCCCTCGGCGCGCTGCCGTACCGCGTCGTCGCAGTCTGGTCTGCGGGCGGAGGCGAGAAGCTGCGTGGGGGAGAGGACTACGGCGTGCCGCTCGTGACCACCGATCTGGAGGCTGCGATCGCAGAGCACGGTCCCGACGTGGTCTACGACCTCTCGGACGAACCGGTGCTGGGGCCGCGTGAGCGCCTGCTGCTCGCCAGCCGGGTGCTGGCCGCCGGCGTGCCCTACGAGGGCCCCGACTTCCGCCTCGAGCCGCCGGCGCTGACACCGGTGGAGGTGCCGTCGGTCGCGGTCGCGGGGACGGGCAAGCGGGTCGGCAAGACGGCGGTGACCGGACACGTCGCCCGGCTCTACGGCCGCGAGCACCGCGTCGTGGTCGTCGCCATGGGCCGCGGCGGCCCGGCCGAGCCGGAGCTCGTGCTCGAGCCACCCGGCCTCGACGAGCTGCTGCGGCGCTCGCGCGCGGGTCACCACGCGGCGTCCGACTACCTCGAGACGGCGGCGCTCGCACGCGTACCGACGGTGGGCTGCCGGCGCTGCGGCGGCGGACTGGCGGGCGCGACCGCCCTCGACAACGTCATCGAGGGCGTCGAGGTCGCCCGGACGGCGAGTCCCGAGCTCCTCGTCTTCGACGGCAGCGGGGCGGCGCTGCCGCCCGTGGCCGCCGACGCGCTGCTCCTCGTGGTGCCGGCGCACCAGCCGCCCGAGGTCGCCGCCGGCTTCCTGAACGCGTACCGGATCCTGATCTCCGACCTCGTCGTGCTGACGATGTGTGAGGATCCGCACGTCGCCGGCGCCGTCCGGGAGGCCGTGCGATCGGTCAAGGAGGTGCCGGTCATCGCCACCGTCCAGCGCCCGCGGCCGCTGGCCCCGATCGAGGGGGCGCGCGTCGCCCTGTTCACGACCGCTCCCGCAGCTGCCCACGACGTGCTGGCGCGGCACCTTCGCCAGGAGCACGGCGCGGCGGAAGTGGTCGTCTCCGGCAACCTCTCGAATCGCGCTGCGCTCGCAGAGGATCTCACCGGGCTGGAAGCGGACGTGTTCGTGGTCGAGCTGAAGGCCGCGGCGATCGACGTCGTCGCCGAGGCCGCGGTGGAACGCGGCGTGCGGGTCGTGCTCGCCGACGCGGAGGTGCGAGCGCTGCCCGGCGAGCCGGATCTGGACGAGGCGCTGTGGCAGGCCGCGACGCCCGCCGTGGGGCGGGTCGCATGACGGAGCCACGCCGCTTCGAGCCGCTGCCGCTGGGCGGCGACGACGGGCCGTTCTCGAAGGGGCTGATGGCGCGCGCGCTCATGGCCACGGGCGTGCGAGCCGCGGCCGCCTACGAGCTGGCACAGCGGGTCGAGAGCGATCTGGTGCCGGGCGGCGGCGCCGTGTCGCTCGAACGCGTCGGCGAGCTCGCGGTCGAGGTGCTCGGCGAGGAGGGCCGCCATGCGGCCGAGCGGTTGCGCCGCTACCGCAAGCTCCAGGAGCTCGACGTGCCGATCGTGCTGCTCGTCGGCGGTGCGACGGGAACGGGCAAGTCGACGATCGCGACCGAGGCCGCGTACCGGCTCGGCATCACCCGTGTCACGTCCACCGACTTCATCCGCCAGACGATGCGGGCCTTCTTCTCGCGGGAGTTCATGCCCTCGGTGCACGACTCGAGCTTCGAGGCGCGCGTCTCGACCGCGGACGACGACGTGCCCGAGGGTCGGCTGTCGGGCTTCCTCGACCAGACGCGCAACGTCCTGGTTGGCGTCCGCGCCGCCCTCGACCGGGCGCTGCACGAGGGCTGGTCGATGGCGATCGAGGGCGTGCACCTCGTGCCCGGCATGCTGCCGCCGATCGACGGCCCGCTCGTCGTCCAGTGCGTGGTCGTGATCGAGGACGAGGATGACCACCTCGGCCACTTCCACATCCGCGACACCGCCTCCGGCGGCGTGCGCGCGCTCGACAAGTACATCCAGCACTTCCAGGACATCCGCGCGCTGCAGAGCTACATCGTCGAGCGTGCGCGGCGCAACGACGTGCCCCTGATCGTCAACACGAGCGTCCACGAGGCCGTGTCCGAGGTGATGACGCTTGTGCTCGAGGCCGGCGAGCAAGTACAACAGGACCGTGACGCAGACCGTGCCTGAGGCGGAGTCGCAGGAGCTGGTCGGCGACCTGCGCACCTGCATCTGCGAGACCTACGCCCGGGTGACCGAGCGGGCCGCACTCGCGGGCGCGCGCTGGCTGGGCCGGGCCGACCACGAGGCGGCGGCCGCGAGCGCGGCCGGCGCCATGCGCGACGCGCTCGACCAGCAGCCGATCGAGGGTCATGTCGTGATCGGCGCCGAGGAGGGGGAGGAGCTTCGCCCCGGCCAGCACGTCGGCCGCGGCGGCGAGCCCGTCGATCTCGCTGTCGACCCGATCGAAGGGAGCGGCATCGTCGCGCGCGGCGCGAGCGGCGCCATGTCGATGCTCGCCCTCGGACCGCGCGGATCGCTGCAGACGCTGCCCGACATGTACATGCGCAAGATGGCCGTCGGCCCTCGCGCCCGCGGCCGCATCGACCTCCGCGCGCCGATGGGCGACAACGTGCGCGCGATCGCCGACGCGTTCGGCCGCCGGCCCGAGGACATCACCACGATCGTGCTCGACCGGCCCCGGCACCACGACCTGATCGAGGAGATCCGGCAGGCGGGCGCCCGCATCAAGCTGATCCAGGACGGCGACGTGACGGCGTCCATCTCCGCCGCGGTGCGCGGCACCAACGACCACCTCGCGGTCGGGATCGGCGGCACCCGGCAGGCGGTCCTCGCCGCGGCAGCGCTCCGCTGCCTCGGCGGCGAGCTCCAGGCCCAGCTCTGGCCGACCTCTCGCCGCGAGATCGAGGAGGCGACCGAGCAGGGCATCGAGGACGTCGACCGCGTGTTCGGCATCGACGACCTGGCGCCGGACGAGGTCATCGTCGCTGCGACCGGCGTCTCGAACGGCGACCTGCTGCGCGGCGTCCGCTACCTGGCGGACAGCGCGCTCACGCACTCGCTGGTCATGTGCACCCGCTGCAACTGGGTCCGGTTCGTGGACGGAATCCACTTCTTCGCCCGCGAGCGGCGCGAAGAGGTGCGCCTGCCCGGCTTCTAGCGAGCGCCTGCGACCGACGACCCGAGTCGTCGAGGTCGAACGTGTGCAGCTCGTCCGGCTGGTAGGTCACCTCCGGCCGCAACGCCACAGGGCGTGGCCGATTCGGACGGCTTGGGGTGGGGGCTAGACTGGCAACGTGCCCACGAAGGAAGACGTCGTCGAGGCCCTGCGCACGGTGGAAGACCCGGAGCTCGGCATGGACATCGTCGAGCTGGGGCTCATGTACGACGTCGAGGTCGAAGGCCCGAGCGTCAAGGTCATCCACAGCCTGACGTCGATGGGCTGCCCGGCCGGCCAGATGATCGAGGAGGGCATCCGTGATGCGGCCGCCTCGGTCCCGGGCGTCGAGAAGGTCGACGTCGAGCTGGTCTGGGATCCGCCGTGGACGCCGGACCGGATGTCCGAAGACGCCAAGTTCATCCTCGGCTTCGGCTAGCCGTGGACGTCCGTGAGGTTCGCCCTGGCCTCTGGCTGTGGGAGCAGCCGCACCCGGAGAAGACCGCCGAATGGGACGACGAGGGCCTGGGGGAGATCGTCTCCTCGTACGCCCTGCAGTCGGACGACTCCCTGGTGCTCGTCGATCCGCTCGCGCCGCCGGCCGGACGCGAGGCGGAGCGCTTCTGGGAGGCGCTCGACCGCGACGTCGCCGAGCACGGGCCACCGGCTGTCCTGCTGACGATCTACTACCACGCGCGCAGCTCGCGCGAGATCCTCGAGCGCTACCAAGGCGCGTCGGTACGGGTGCACGAGCCTGCCCGCGAGCTCATGGCCGAGCGCACAACCGTCACGCACACCTTCCAGCTGGGTGAGGAGCTTCCCGGCGGCCTCGTCGCGTACGACGCCGCCCGCGGCTTCGAGGTCGTCTTCTGGGCGCCGGCGCACCGCGCGCTGTTCGCGGGCGACGTCCTGCTCGGCACGGAGGACGGCGGCGTCCAGATGTGCCCGCCCTCGTGGACGACGAGCAAGACGCAGGACGAGCTTCGCAGCGCGCTCCGCCCGGTGCTCGACCTGCCGGTCGAGCTCGTCTGCCTCGCCCACGGGGGCGTCGCCGAGGACGGCCGCTCGGCGCTGGCTCGCGCGCTCTCCGGGTAGGCGACATCGCGGGCGAGCAGCAAACAGCCGGTCGGCTGGACGATCTGGCTCTGATGCGCAGAGCGCTCTCCGTCGCCGGTGAAGGGTTGGCACAAGGCGCGATGCCCATTGGCGCAGTCCTGGCAGTGGAAGGCCGAGTCCTCGCCGAGTCGTTCTGGCAAGGAGCTGAGCAGGGCTTGCTCGGCCATCCCGACAGCGTCGTTCTTCGTGAAGTCGATCCCTGGATCGACTTCACAGGTCGTCGCCTGGCGACCCTTTACGTGACGCTGGAGCCGTGCCTGATGTGCATGGGAACGGCGATGTCGTTCTTTCTGGGGCGACTCGTCTACGCAATGCCGGCTCGCGCTGACGGCGCAGCAAGCGTTGCCGAGTCCTGGTCCCCATCGGCAGGCCACCCGAAGGTCGGTGGGGCGTATGCCGTGCCAGTCGTAGAGGGCGGCCTCTGTGAAGAGGACGCGCGCCAACTGGTCGTGCAGTGGCTCGAAGCGGGTGCCGGAGGGCCAGAGGCCGAGTTTGCTCGACAGCTTCTCGCGACCGACTGAGCGCGACGCGGCCCGGGTCCGGTCAGCCGGGGATCGAGAGCACGACCTTGCCGAACTGGTCGCCGCTCTCCAGCCGCTCGTGGGCGGCGGCGGCCTCGGCGAGCGGGTAGACGCGATCGACGATGGGTCGCGCGCGGCCCGAGGCGACGAGCTCGTAGACGGCCTCGAAGTCGGCCTTCGTCCCCATGGTCGAGCCGAGGATCGAGAGCTGCTTCCACCACACACGGTGCAGCGCGGCCGGCGGGTTTGGGCCGGTGGTGGCGCCGCAAACCACGATGCGACCCTCCACGCGCGCGCTCTGCAGCGAGCGCTGCCAGGTCGCCTCGCCGACGTGCTCCACGACCAGGTCGACCCCGTCGCTCGTCGCCTCCTTGACGGCTGCGACCACGTCACCCGCGGCGTGGTCGACGGTGGCGTCGGCGCCGAGCTCGCGTGCTCGCGCGAGCTTCGCCTCGCTCGAGGAGGTCGCGATGACCCGCGCGCCGAGGGCCTTGGCGAGGACGAGCGCCGCGCTGCCGATGCCGCTGCCGACGCCCCAGACCAGACCCACTCGCCTGGCTCGAGGCGGCCACGAGTGACCAGCATCCGGTACACGGTCTCGAAAGTCATCGGAAACGCGGCCGCCTCCTCGAAGCTGACGCCGTCCGGCAGCGGATAGACGTTGCTCGCCGGGATCGCGATCAGCTCGGCGTGCGTGCCGTCGGTGTGCTCGCCGATGACCGTGATCTTCCGGCCGTGCTCGACGCCGGGATTGATCACCACCGGCTGGCCGGGCTCGAAGCCGTTCACCCCCGGGCCCAGCGCCTCCACGACGCCGGCGCCGTCGGCGCCGAGGATGCGCGGCTTCGGCACTGAGGGCAGCCCCTTTCGCACCCAGACGTCGAGCCGGTTGAGCGAGGCGGCGCGCAGCCGGATCAGCACCTCGCCGTCGCCGGGCTCCGGATCCGGGGCGTCCTCGTAGCGCAGCACCTCGGGCCCGCCGTCCTCGTGGATCCGGATCGCCTTCACGAGGCGCAGATCCTACGTCGAGGCTTGCGCACGCCACCCGCGGCCTCGCCGTCGCCGTGACGCTTCCGGCACGAACCCGGCACACACCGGTGCGCCCGGCCTGGCTACCGTGAAACCGGAGGGAGGCCCGCGGCCGGCCCCAGGCGCAAAGGACATGTCTGAAACGGACAGGAGTGTGAGCGCGGCCGAGCTCGAGCGGCTCGCGCGAGGAGCTCGGGATCGACGTCGTCGGCGCGGCTCCGGCGGAGCCCTACGAGGAGACCGAGCGCCACATTCGTGAGCGCCGGGAACGCGGCCTCTTCGCCGACATGCGCTTCACGATGGCGCAGCCCGAGGTGTCGTGTCACCCGGAGACGCTGCTGCCGGGCGCGAGGACGGTCGTCTCGGCGGCGCTCTGCTACTACGCGCCCGGGCCCGAGCCGGGCGTGGGGGAGGGCAGGCTCCCGCGCTACACCTGGTACGACGCCTACGCCGTGCTGCGCGAGCGGCTCGACCTGCTCGGCCGGCGCCTCGGCGGCGGCTACCGCGTGCTGGTCGACGCGAACCAGCACGTCGACCGGGAGGGCGCGGCCCGCGCCGGCGTCGGCTTCTACGGCAAGAACACGATGCTGATCACGCACCGCCACGGGTCCTGGGTCGTCCTCGGCACGCTCGTCACGGACGTGGCCGTGGAGACGACGCCGCGGCTCGAGCTCGACTGCGGCTCCTGCACCCTCTGCATCGAGGCGTGCCCGACCGGCGCCCTCGACGAGCCGGGCACGCTCGACGCGACCAAGTGCCTCTCGTACTGGACGCAGGCCGCCGACGCCGATGCCGGCCGCGTTCGAGGAGCATCTCGGCGCCCAGGTGTACGGCTGCGACATCTGCCAGGACGTCTGCCCCTGGAATCGGGGCATCGAGAAGCGCCGCGCCGGCCACGCAGCTGCCCGAGGGCGCGGAGCCCGTCGTGTCGCTCGTCGACTGGCTCGAGGCCGAGCCGGACGAGCTGCGCCGCCGCTACGCACGCCTCTACGTCCCGCGCAACGACGGCCGCTTCCTGCAACGGAACGCCGCGATCGCGCAGACGAACGTGGCGCGACCCGAGGCCGCCGCAGACGGCGTGGCCGACGAGCTCTAGACCGGCGCGCCCGCGTGCAGCTCGGCCGCGAGCGCGACCGCTCGCTCGGCCACCTGCCGCCGCAGATCCTCGGGCTCGAGCACGATCGCCTCGCCGAGGTCGTGGAGGATCTCGCCGACGAGCCACTCGGGCGAGCCGACCGCAGTCTCGGACACCGCCGACCCGTCCACGAGCGGCCGCGCGCCGCGTTCGACCTTCCAGCGCGCGATCTCGGGCGTGTAGAGGATCCGCGCCCGCCGTGCGTCGCGAAGCCGCTGCGGCTCGAAGCCCTCGCGCGGCTCGAAGCGCTTGCGCGTCAGCGCCGCCTTGCGCATGCGGTCGAGCCGGAAGCTCCGCTCGCCGTCGCTCGTGCGGTCCCAGGTGTGGACGTACCAGAACGGGAGCCGCCGCTCGATCGCGTACGGCTCGACCGTCCGCTGCGACGGCGTCTCCTCGCCCTCCTTCAGGTACTCGAGGTCGACGAGCCGGCGCTCGCGGATCCCGCGCGTGAGCGTGGAGACGAGCGTCTCCTCGGAGCGGCGCACCTGCGGCTCCGGGGTCTGCGCCAGCTCGAACGCGCCGAACGTCTCCTCGAGCTTGCGCCGCACCCGGTCGAGCGGCGTGTGCGCGTCGGCCGCGATCATCGGGCCGACGAACTCCAGCGCCAGGCGAATCGCCCGCGCCTCGAGCGGCGTCAGCCGCGGCGGTGAGCGGAACGCATCGCCGAACAGCTCCTTCTCCACGGCGATCTCGTCACCGTCGAGCTGCGCGTAGACCGCGTAGCACCCGCCGCCGAAGTTGACGAGGTTCAGCAGCGAGAGGTGTTCCTCGAGCGACTCGCGGGGTATGCCGAAGCGCTCGACGAGCTCGTCGGCGGGAATGCGTGCGGAGCGCTCGTCGCCGCAGCGGTCGAGCAGGTACGCGAGCAGGGCTTGCAGGACGCCGAAGCGCTCAGGCGCCACGGGGCCTGCCGGCCGCTCCTCCTGCTCCTCGTCGCCTGCCTGCTCCTCGGCGGCCACCTTGGGCGGGTCGCCCTCGTGTCGCGTGCGCACGCGCTCGAGCGCGTCGTCGACCTCGCTGACGAGCTCCTCGGGCTCGAGCGGCACCGCCCGCCCGTCCTGCCGCAAGATCCAGGCAGCGAGCAGGCGCAGGTTGGAGTACCCCGTCGTGAAGACGCCGTCGGCGACCTTGCCGCTCGACCCGAATGCCCGCTTGACCCACCACGCGGTGTCGCCGGCGACGGCGATCCGGGCCTCGCCGAAGATCTCGCCGACCTGCCACGGCGGCCGAGCGCGGAAGCTCTCCACCTCGAACTCGGCCGGGAGCCGGAAGTCGCGCTCGCGTCGCGTGGCCAGGCGGATGTCGCCCCGGATGCGGGCGACCCGGAACGTCCGGATCGCCTCGCGGTCGACGTCGTGGCCGATGAGGTACCAGACGCCGTTGTCGTTCAGCAGCGCGTACGGGTTCACCAGCCGCTCGCCGACCTCGTCGCGCGAGATCGACCAGTAGGAGAACTTCACCGTGCGCTGCTTCGAGATGGCCGACTCGAGCTTGGCCAGGCGCCCCGGCATCTCGGGCGAGTAGTCGGGGTCGAAGACCTCGACGCGGACGGCCGTGTCGCTCGTCGCCTCGCGGAAGCCGGGCCGCCCGAGGGCGAGGTTCTGGAGCGCGAGGCGCAGCGGCTCGGCGTAGGCGAACTGCCCCTCGAGCAGGTACAGGCACGTCTGCAGCGCCGCGAGCTCGTCGTCGGTGAGCTCGAGCGGCGGCAGGAAGTAGCGCTCCGAGCGCAGCGTGTACAGCTCCTCGCCGGTGAACTCGTCCCGCTGCGAGTCGAGCGGAACGCCGAGTGCGATCAGCTCGGCCCGGTCGCTGTAGAAGCGCCGCGCGAACGCCTCGTCCGACATCTCGGAGTACCCCTCGACGTTCTGCTTGACATCGCGCGCCGTCAGGGGACGGCGCTCGGCCATCAGGAAGGCGACGAGCGAGAGTTGCCGGATGAGCTTGTCGGTGTCGTGGGACATGTCGCGCCTATTCAATCTGATTCCGGCCGACTGCTTGCAATCCGGCCGCAGGTGCGGTATTCACTCGCGTCGGCGTTCACCAGACCGGATGCCCGAGAAGTCTCCCGGTTCTCTTCTCAGGCAACCAAGCGGCCGAGTTTGTGACAACGTGGTGAAAACCGTTACACTGGCAGAGCTGGCGACCCCGAGTCAGCGAAAGACCGCATGAGCACAAGCTTTGCGACCAGAGAATTGCTGGACGAGCGCGAAGAGACTGACGCGCGGATCGAGCAAATTCAGGCATGTATGTATCAGTACTCTCGAGCGATTTATCGCTCGATTCGAGACCTGATCGACCCGTACGTTTCCGACGAGGTGCGCCTGGAGTACCGGCGCGCGGTGCTCTGGGAGTGTGAGCACACGCTGGGCAGGCTGGCCCGCGACCCGCAGTACTTCTCGCGGCCGGATCGTTCGCTTTTCCAGGACATTCGTCGCTACTTCCCGATCACCGCGCAGGCCCAGGTGGCCTGGACGGTGTGTGAGGGAATCAACGCGGCCGTCGCCTTCGTCGAGGAGCAGATCGAGGCGGGGGCGTTCGACGGCGGAGTGCCGCGCTGCCGGGCGACGACGCGCAAGGGCAAGCCCTGCCAGCGCACGCCGCTCCCCGAGCGCGACTACTGCCCCTCGCACCAGCACCTCGAGACCGCGCGCGCGGCGTAACCGCTCGCCGCGGCGCTTCTGCCACGGCCGCTAAACCCGCGGCCGCGGCGCGCCGGGGCTTCGCTCTTTCGAAGGGGGATCGATCCCCCTTCGAGCTACCCCCTTGGGCTGAGAGCTGAGGGCTGTTGGCGCTGCGGGTGCCGGCCGTGGAGCTCTTGCCACGGCCGCTCGCCTCCAATCGCACGAGTCAGGCTGGCAGACAGTCCGGCAACGGTCGGGGTGCGTAGCCACCGCCTGGTCTTAGCGCTGCGCACACCGTCTGGACTGGCTCACGAGGCGGGTCCCGTGGGTGGGTCCGCCGCGTAGCGCACGCGGCAGCGGTGCCAACGGCGGCCGTCGATCGTGACGCTTCGTGCAGCGCACGCCGCGGCCGTCGCCTCGAAGTCGGCGCACCCGCCGACGTCGGGGCCGTCAGCGCACATCCCGAACGTGCCGTCCAATAGCCGTGCCTCGAGCGGCGAACGGGGCGTGGCGGACAGCACCGGAAACGAGGACTCAGAGGTGTCCTGGCCTTGCAAGAGCAGCGCGGCCCCCACGACCACTGCCACGCCGATCAGCATCGCGACCACGCGTCGCCGGGTCACCGGCCGTTTCACGCGGTAACGGTCGGGCAGCGGCAAGATGGGCACGCCGGGATCGTAGGCCCGCTGTGTCCTGGCGTTCCCACGGACCGAGCGAAGGGAGAGCGGAGATGGCCGAGCAGCCGAACGTCTGGAGCGACGAGTGGGAGTTCGAGAGCGAGGAGGCGTGGGCCGCTGCCCGCTCGACGCGGCTGCCGCGCGGCGCCGGGCTCGGCGCATCCGTCTACGAGCTGCCGCCCGGCCGGACCGGCGGCTTCTACCACTTCCACCACGGCGCCGAGGAGCTCCTGGTGGTGCTACGGGGCCGGCCGACGTTGCGAGAACCGGATGGCGAGCGGCAGCTCGAGGAGGGCGACGTCGTCCACTTCCCGGTCGGCCCGGAGGGCGCCCATCAGCTCCGAAACGACGCGGACGAGCCCGTCCGCTACCTGATGGCCGGCACCCGTCCCTCGCCCGACGCCGTCGAGTATCCCGACACGAGGCAGCTCTCGGTCATGGCGTTCACGCACTCCCAGCTCGGCCGACCGCTCTGGGACATCCGCACGCTCGACGAGCCCGCCGAGCCCGCGTAGCGCTGCCGAGAATCAACGGCTCGGGTTACCCCCCGCAGCGGTGAGGCGTGCTACGCGGCGACAGACCCAGCTCTCTTTCGCCGAAGGGCGGCTTGCCCGCCCGAGAGGCACACCGCGGGACGCGCGTCAGACCAGACGCCCTAAACACCAGAACTCGGCACCCGGCCGCCGGCTCCTGAAACGCGAGCATCACGCTTCCGCGCGCGAGGAGGGGGCCCACGGGGGACCAGGGGTTCCCCCGTGTTACTAGGAGACGATCTGGCGCGTGTACGCGCGCTCGTACCCGAGCCGCTGGGCGGCGGCGAGCGCGCTGGCCGCGTCGTCGGCTGACTCGTACACGCCGCTGAAGACCACGTAGTAGCCGGGATGCAGGCTCGGGTAGCGGCTCGAGTCGAGGACGCCGACGTCAGGCAGTCCGGCCCGAAGGGCGTTGCGCGCCAGCCGCGTGGCCGTCGGCTGCCCCGTGGTGGACGGGTACGACGCGAGCACCACGGTGTAGGCGCTGCGGCCGGGAGGCCACTGCACGAGCGTGCGCGGCCTCGTCGTCGTGGTCGCGGGTCGCGTCGTCAGGCCTGGTGCCTGCTCGCCCCGAGGCGGCGCCGGGGTGGAGGTGGCGACGCGAGGTTTGGTGACCGGGGCCGGCCGGTCGAACGTGGCCACGAGCGGGCGCGCGCCCGAGGTGCCCTCCTCCGTGGCGATGAGGGCGGCGGCGGTGGCGAAGCCGGCGACCGCAAAGAGCAACAGGGCACTCCACACCCAGTCGCCTGGGTACCAGCGCATGCGCGTGCGCCAGGCGCCCGAGAGCGTCGGCAGCACCCCGCTCGTGTCGGGGAGGCGCGACCCGCAGCCGAGGCAGTACTCCTGACCCGGTGCGACCGCTGCGTCGCAGCGCGGGCAGGCTCCCATGCCGGGCGTCAATGCTTCCACCCGTCCTCAGGCGGGCCGGCGTCGCCCCAGAACTGCTCGCCGTGCGCAGTTTGCTCGTAGCTCGCAGCGACATGCTCTGAGCGGGCGGTCTCGGCGGCGATGGCGCCGCAGTTCGCGCAGTAGCGGGCATCGGCGGGCAGCGGGTTGCTGCAGTTGCCGCAGCTGACGACCGCGTCGCCCGTGGGCCGACCGCAGTTGGCGCAGAAGTGCGATGCCCACTGCACCGGAGCTCCGCACTCGCACCGGGGCGTTCGTCCGAGCCGGCGCGAGCTCGAGGTGCGCCGCAGCTGCTCGTCGATCGCATGAATCCGGTCCTCGAGCACGAGCACCTCGTTGCACTGCTCGAGCAGCAAGTCCTGCCTGAAGCGGCTGCGCCGCACCATCTCCAGGGCGAGCCCGCCCAGGTCGCGGATGCGGTCCTCCCGCACGCGCACGAGCGTCCGCCGCTCGCGGCGGAGGGCGCCGGGCGGCATCGTTGGCGGCGGCGGAGCCTGAGCAGGCGGCAGCTCGGGGCGGCGCCGGCGCATGCGGCCGAGGATTCGCGCCATCGCCGGACGAGTGTAGAGCCCGTTCGGCGGAAACCGAGCTACTGCTCGGGCGCGGCCTGCCGACGGTGCGCTACGACGCCTGGATCACGACGAGCCGCTCGTCCGTCAGCTCGCGAACCGCGTAGGCCGGGCCCTCGCGGGTGTTGCCCGACGCCTTGACCCCGCCGTACGGCATCTGGTCGGCGCGAAACGTCGGCGCCTCGTTCACGGTCACGCCGCCGAAGTCGAGCTCCTGCGCCGCGCGCAGAGCGGTCCGGATGCTGCCGGTGAAGATGCCGGCCTGGAGGCCGTAGCGCGTGCCGTTCGCGAGCTCGATCGCCTCGTCGAGCGATGCATACGGCGCCACCGTCACCACCGGGCCGAACACCTCCTCGCACGACACCTTCGCGTCGGGCGGCGCCTCGGCGATCACGGTCGGCCGCAGCAGGTCACCGTCGAGCTCGCCGCCGGACAGAACCTTGGCGCCCGCGGATCTCGCCTCCTCGATCCAGGCCTGCACGCGGTCGCGGGATTCCTCGTCGATGAGCGGCCCGACGTCGGTCTCGTCGTCCGCGGGGTCGCCGGTCGTGAGGGCGTCCACGCGCGGCACGAGCTCAGCGACGAAGCGGTCGTATGCCTCGCGGGCGACGTAGACGCGCTGGATCGAGATGCAGCTCTGCCCGGCGAACGAGAACCCGTGCTGCGCAACCGCCGCCGCTGCGGTCTCGACGTCCCCGTCCGCCTCGACGATCAGCGGCGTCGCGTTGCCGAGCTCGAGCAGAACCTTCTTCCGCGGTGCGCGCTCGCGCAGGCCCCAGCCGACGTCGCCGGAGCCGGTGAACGTGATCACGGCGACCCGCTCGTCCTCCACCAGCACGTCGCCGATCTCTGAGGCCGGGCCGACGAGCACGTTGAGCCAGCCCGGCGGCAGCCCCGCCTCCGTCTCGAGCTCGGCGAGGAGCAGCGCCGAGAGCGGCGTCTGGCCGGCCGGCTTCAGCACCACCGCGCACCCCGCCGCCAGCGACGGCGCGACCTTGTGCGCGACCAGGTTGAGCGGGAAGTTGAACGGCGAGATCGCCCCGACGACACCCATCGGCACCCGCCGCGTGAAGGCCAGCTTGCCCTCGCCCGCCTGGGAGGCGTCCATCGGCACGACGTCGCCGGCGAGCTTGCGCGCCTCGACCGCAGCCATCGTGAACGTGGACATCGCGCGCGACGCCTCGACGCGCGCCGCCTTCATCGGCTTGCCGGCCTCGTCGCAGATCAGCCGCGCGACCTCCTCGTGGCGGCGGCCGAGATAGCCGGCCACGCGGACCAGGATCTCGGCCCGCTTGTGGGCGGGCAGCGGGCTCTCCATCGCGGCCGCGGCGGCGCCCACTGCTCGGCGGGCCTCGGCTGCGCCTGCGCTGGGGACACGCCCCACGACCTCGCCGGAGTAGGGGGAGCGCACGTCGCGCCACTCACCGGTTTCGACCCACTCGCCCCCGATCAGGAGCTTGCGCTCGACTGCCGTTGCCGCCACGGAGCAAGTCTAGGAGACTCGGGGCGTGGCGCTCGAAGCTCCCGAGGTCGCCTACGTCCGCAACGGCGACGTCTCGATTGCCTACCAAGTGGTGGGCGCCGGGCCGCCGGACCTCGTCTTCGCGCCGTGGTACAGCAACCTCGCCTACGCATGGGAGTTCGCGCCGACGCGGCGGATGTACCAGCGCCTCGCGTCCTTCTCCCGACTGATCCTCTTCGACAAGCGCGGTACCGGGCTCTCCGATCGGCCGCGCGACCTCCCGACGCTCGAGACACGCATGGACGACCTCCGTGCCGTGCTCGACGCGGTTGACTCTGACCGGGCCGTGCTCCTGGGTTCGTCGCAGGGCGGCCAGATGTGTGCGCTCTTCGCCGCGACGTATCCCGAACGCACGGAGGCGCTCATCCTGTTCGACAGCCAGGCACGCGCCGTGACCGCTCCCGACTTTCGCTTCGGCATTAGCGAGGAGGACGCTCGAGCGACCATCCGGCGCGTCCGGGAGGGTTGGGGAACCCGTGCGTACGTCCAACGGCGAGGCTTAGCCACGCCCGCCGGGCTGGACGACGAGGAGTTTCGGCGGCAGTACGTGACCTTCGACCAGCTGTCGCTCAGCCCCGCTGCGGCGCACGCCTTCTTCCAGATGTTCTTCGAAACGGACATTCGCGACGCGCTTCCGTCCATTCGTGTGCCGACGCTCGTCCTCGGTCGCGGACGGAAGGAACTCGCGCGCGACCTCGCGGAGCGCATCCCGAATGCGCGCCTCATGCTGCTTCCGGGCGACGACCTCAGGATCTGGTTCGACGACGCGGTTGCGAACGAGGTCGGCGCCTTCCTGGCCGAGGAGCAGACGCCGCACGTCCCGGACACGGTGCTCGCGACGCTGTTGTTCACTGACATCGTCGGCTCGACTGAGCGCGCCGCCTCGCTGGGCGACAGTGCCTGGCGAGAGCTGCTCGAGCGGCACCACTCGGTCGTGCGCCGTGAGCTCGCGCGCTTCCGCGGCGAGGAGAAGGACACCGCAGGGGACGGCTTCTTCGCCACGTTCGACGGCCCCGCACGAGCCATCCGGTGTGCGGAGGCAGTGCACGACGGGGTCCGCGAACTCGGTCTCGAGGTGCGCGCCGGCGTGCACACCGGTGAGTGCGAACGCCACGACGCCAAGGTGACCGGCATTGCAGTGTCCATCGGTGCCCGGGTCGCGGCGCTGGCCGCGCCGGGCGAAGTGCTCGTCTCCCAGACCGTCAAGGACCTGGTGGCAGGGTCGGGCCTCGAGTTCGACGACCGCGGCCAACATGTGCTCAAGGGCGTGCCGGGGAACTGGAGGTTGTTTGCCGTCACCTCCTGAGACGCGCTACGCGAAGAGCGGCGACCTCAACATCGCGTACCAGGTCGTGGGCGAGGGGCCGATCGACGTGCTCTACGTGCCCGGCTGGATCTCCAACGTCGAGCTGATGTGGGACGAGCCCGCGCAGGCGCATCTACTCCAGCGGCTCGCCTCGTTCTCGCGTCTGATCCTCTTCGACAAGCGCGGAACCGGCCTCTCCGACCCCGTGCCGCTCGACCGTCCGCCGACGCTCGAGGAGCGCATGGACGACGTGCGCGCCGTCCTCGACGCAGTCGGCTCGTCGTGCACCGCGCTCTTCGGCTTCTCGGAGGGCGGGCTGATGAGCGTGCTGTTCGCCGCCAGCCACCCGGAGCGCACGACGGCGCTCGTCCTCTACGGCATCTACGCGAAGCGGCTCTGGAGCCCCGACTACCCGTGGGCTCCGACGCCGGAGGCGCGGGAGCGCGAGATCGCAGGAGTTCGAGGAGCGCTGGGCCGAGACGATGGACCTCGACACGCTCGCGCCGAGCGAGGACGCGGCGTTCAAGCGCCGCCTGGCAACGTACTTCCGGCGGAGCGCCAGCCCCGGCACGGCCGTCGCCTTGCTGCGCGTCAACACCGCGATCGACGTCCGCGCACGTGCTCCCGACGATCCGTGTGCCCACGCTGCGTCCTGCACCGCACGGGCGATCTGGACGTCTCGGTCGAGGAGGGGCGCTGGATCGCCGGCCAGATCCCGGGCGCCAAGTTCGTCGAGCTGCCCGGCGACGACCACCTGGCGTGGGCCGGAAACGCGGACGCGGTCGTCGACGAGCTCGAGGAGTTCCTCACCGGCGTGCGCCGCGGCCGCGAGCCGGACCGGGTGCTCGCGACCGTGCTCTTCACCGACATCGTCGGCTCGACCGAGCGCGCCGGCGAGCTCGGCGACCGGCGCTGGCGCGGAGCTGCTCGAGCGCCACGACGCCGCAGTTCGCCGCGAGCTCGAGCGCTTCCGCGGCCGCGAGGTCGACACCGCCGGCGACGGCTTCCTCGCCACCTTCGACGGGCCGGCGCGGGCGGTCCGCTGCGCGCGGGCGATCGGCGAGCGCCGTCGCGGAGCTCGGCCTCGAGATCCGCGCCGGCGTCCACACCGGCGAGTGCGAGCTCTCGAGCGATCGACGTTCGCGGCATCGCAGTCCACATCGGTGCGCGGGTCGCGGCCGCGGCCGGCCCGGGCGAGGTGCTCGTGTCGAGCACGGTCAAGGACCTCGTGGCCGGCTCGGGGATCGAGTTCGCAGACCGCGGCCCACACGAGCTGAAGGGCGTGCCGGGCGAGTGGCGGCTGTACGGCGTGGTGGCTGCGTGAAGGCTCCCGACGTCCAGTACGCCCGCAGCGGCGACGTCGCGATCGCCTACCAGGTCGTCGGCGACGGCCCGATCGACCTCGTCTTCTTCCGCGGCATCGCCGGCGACCTGCTGTCGACGTGGGATCAGCCGCTGCTGGTGCGCCACGTCGAGGGCCTCGCGTCGTTCTCGCGCGTCCTCATGCTCGACAAGCGCGGCACCGGCCTGTCGGACCGGGTGCGCGAGCCGCCGACGCTCGAGACGACGCATGGACGACGTGCGGGCCGTGATGGATGCTGCGGGCTCGGAGCGCGCGGCGATCTGGAGCGGGCTCGAGGGCTCGCGCACGGCGCTCCTCTTCGCCGCGACGTACCCCGAGCGGACGCTGGCGCTCGCCCTGCTCGAACCGTCGCGTTCGTGGCACCGCGACGCCCGACTACCCCTGGGCGCCCACCGAGGAGCAGTGGCGCGAGCAGCTGGCCGCCGTTCGCGAAGGGTGGGGAAGCCGCGAGTTCTTCGCGGGCCTCGCTCCGCGATTGGGCCCCGTCGGTCGCGGAGGACGCCGAGTTCCTCGACTGGTTCGTCGGTCACATGCGCCGGAGCCTCAGTCCGGGCGCGGCGCTCGCCTTCTACCGCGCGATGAAGGACGCGGACGTCAGCGACATCCTGCCGACGATCCGCGTGCCGACGCTCGATCCTGCACCGCGCCCGCCGAGCGCGAGCAGTCCCGCTTCGTCGCGGCCGCCATCCACGGCGCCGAGATCGTCGAGCTCGCCGGACCTGCTCCGGCATCTACACCTGGCTCCACGACGAGGTCGCACGAGCAGACGATCCGCGAGACCGGCGCCTTCATGGCGCGGCTCGGCCGAGCGGCCGAGTCGGACACGCGTGCTCGCGACGGTCCTGTTCACGGACATCGTCGGCTCGACCGAGCCGCGCCGCGGAGCTCGGCGATGCGCGCTGGCGCGACCTGCTCCAGCGCCACCACGCTGCGGTCCGACGGCGCCTGGCGCGAGTTCAGCGGCGACGAGATCGACACGGCGGGCGACGGATTCTTCGCCGCCTTCGACGGGCCCGGCGGGCGATTCAGGCGCGCCGAGGCGATCCTCGGCGACGCTGTCCGGGCTCGGTCTCACCATCCGCGCCGGCATCCACACCGGGGAGTGCGAGCGTCTCGACGGCAAGCTGACGGGCATCGCCGTGCCGGTCGGCGCGCGCATCTCCGCGTTGGCCGAGCCGGGCGAGGTTCTGGTGTCGAGCACGGTCAAGGACCTCGTCGCCGGCTCGGGCATCGAGTTCGCAGAGCGCGGCGAGCACGAGCTCAAGGGCGTGCCCGGCGAGTGGCGCCTGTTCGCGGTAACGCGGACGTAGACTGGATCGGTGACCGAGGCGCTCATCATCGACGCGCTGCGCTCGCCGATCGGGCGGCGCCACGGCTCCCTGTCCTCGATGCGCGGTGACGTGCTCGCGGGCCGGGTGCTGAACGCGCTCACCGAGCGCACCGGTGTCGAGCCGGGCGAGGTCGAGGACGTCCAGTTCGGCTGCGTGACGCAGATCGGCGAGCAGGGCTGGAACGTCGGCCGCATGGTGCCGCTCGTCGCGGGCTGGCCGGACACGGTCTGCGGCACGAGCGTCGACCGCCAGTGCGGCTCGTCGATGCAGACGAACTTCAACGCGGCGGCGGCGGTCTGGTCGGGGCAGCTCGACCTCGTCGTCTCTGCGGGCGTCGAGATGATGTCGCGCGTCCCGATGGGCTCGAACGGCGGCGACCTCGCGCCCGAGCTCCTCGACGCCTACGACATCGTCCCGCAGGGCATCTCCGCCGAGGTGATCGCCGACGAGTGGGGGCTCTCCCGCGAGGAGCTCGACGCCTACTCGCTCGAGTCGCACCGGCGCGCGATCGCGGCGACGGACGCGGGCGCGTTCGCGCGCGAGATCGTGCCGATCGAGATCGCAGACGTCGAGGCGCCCGCAGGAGCCGGGCCGGGCGGCGAAGGCCCTGCCGCGGACGGCACGCCGGGAGCCGGCGGTGCGACCGCGACCGCAGTGGTCGAGACCCCGGCCCGAGTGCTCGAGCACGACGAGACGCCGCGGCGCGACACGTCGGCCGACAGGCTGGCCGCGCTCGCGCCGGCGTTCCGCCCGGACGGGAAGGTGACCGCCGGGAACTCGAGCCAGATCTGCGACGGCGCCGCCGCCGTCCTGATCGCGAGCGAAGGCGCGGCGTCGCGGCTCGGGCTCGAGCCGCGCGGGCGGTTCGTCTCGTTCGGGCTCGCCGGCGTCGACCCGCACCGCATGCTGCACGGCAACCCCGCTGCGTGCGCGAAGGCGCTCGCCCGCGCGGGCCTGACCTGGGACGACATCGCCGTCATCGAGGTCAACGAGGCGTTCGCCTGCGTGGTGCTGCAGTTCGCGCGGGATGCGGGCCTCGACGACCGCTTCGACGACATCAACCCGAACGGCGGCGGCATCTCGCTCGGCCATCCCCTCGGCGCCACCGGCGCGCGCATGACGGCGACGCTGCTCGGCGAGCTGGAACGCCGCGAGGCGCGCTACGGCATCGCGTGCATGTGCGTCGGCTTCGGCATGGCGATCGCCGGCATCGTCGAGCGGCTCTGACGTCACCCGAGGCCGTCCGCCAGTCATGCTGGCGGTGCACATGAGCTCCCAGGACGAACGCAAGCAGATCGTCGAGCGCGGATACGACCTGATGGCCGACACGTTCGCCGCCTGGGCGGGCGAGATCGACGACTCCGAGCGGCTCGCTCGGCTCGACGCCCTGCTGCCGAAGCTGCCGCTGCAGCCCTCCGTGCTCGAGATCGGCTCGGGCGCGGGTGTCCGCGCGACGCGGACGCTGGCCGAGCGCTGCCGGCTGACCGGCATCGATATCTCTGCCGAGCAGATCCGTCGCGCTCGCGAGCGGTTGCCCGAGGGTCGCTTCGTCCACGGCGACGTCATGGAGGCCGAGTTCGGCGAAGGCACATTCGACGCCGTCGTCTCCTTCTACGTCCTCAACAGCCTGCCCCGGGAGGAGCTGGGGCCGCTGTTCGAGCGCGTCGCGCGCTGGCTGCGTCCGGGCGGCTACTTCCTCGCCTCGCTGCCGGCGAGCGACACGCCCGAGTGGCGCGGTGAGTGGCTCGGGGTCGAGATGTTCTTCAGCGGCTACGAGCCCGAGGTCACGCTGCGGCTCCTCGCCGACGCGGGTCTCGAGCTCGTCGAGCAGTCGTTCGAGACGATGCTCGAGCCGGACTACCACGAGGACGGCTCGATCGGCCCGGACTACGGCGAGGTGCGCTGGCTCTGGGTGCTCGCCCGCGCACCGGCCGAATAGGATCCGCCGCCGTGGACGTCCGCCGCGTCGGAGTCGTCGGTCTCGGCACGATGGGTGCCGGGATCGCCCAGGTGTGCCTCGAGGCGGGCTACGAGGTCGTCGGCAGGGAGATCGCCGCCGACCTCGGCGAGCGGGCACATGAGCGCATCGCGCACTTCATCGGCCGCAAGGTCGAGAAGGGCCAGCTCGCGGCGGAGGCCCGCGACGACGCCGTCGCCCGGCTGTCGCTGACCACCGAGCTCGCCGACCTGGCCGGCTGCGACCTGGTCATCGAGGCCGTCCTCGAGGAGCCAGAGCTCAAGCACGAGGTGCTGGCCGAGCTCGACCGGGTGCTCGGCCCGGACGCGATCCTGGCGACCAACACCTCGGCGCTCTCGGTCACGGAGCTGGCCGCGGCGAGCGGCAGGCCGGAACGCTTCGTCGGCCTGCACTTCTTCAACCCCGCGCCGCTGATGCCGCTCGTCGAGGTCGTTCGCACCGAGGTCGTCGAGGACGACGTCTACGAGATCGCGCACGCCTTCACCTCCAGCCTGGGCAAGACGCCGATCCGCTGCCACGACACGCCCGGGTTCGTAGTCAACCGGGTGCTCATCCCGCTGCTGAACGACTGCGTCCGCGTGCTCGACGAGGCGCGCATCGCGCCGGAGGACCTCGACGCCGGCATGAAGCATGGCGCCGGCTGGCCGATGGGCCCGTGCGAGCTCGTCGACCTCGTCGGCATCGACATCCACGTCCACGCCTCCGAGGCGCTCTACGACGCGCTTCGCGAGCCGCGGATGGCGCCGCCGGCCCGGCTGGTTCGCATGGCCCAGGCCGGCCTGCTCGGCCGCAAGTCGGGCCGCGGCTTCTTCCGCTACGACTGAGCCTGCTCGCCGCTTGGGCGGCCGCCCTCGAAGAGGCGGCCGAGGAGCGGCCCCACCGGTTCCTCGGACAGGACGAGCACCTCGTCACCCGGCTCGAGCCGCATCGAGCCGCCGGCACGCAGAGCAGCCCCGTCGCGCACGACGGTCACGATCCAGGCGCGCTCCGACATCGGCAGGTCGCGAATCAGGCGGCCGGCAGCCCGGGCGTCGCGGCCGACGACGAAGCGGCGCACCGCACCCGGCTCTTCCCGGAGCCGGATCGAGATGTCCCATGGCTCGGGCTCGACCGTGCGCATGCGGATCCCGAGCCGCGCGGCGAGCCACGGCAGCGACGAGCCCTGGGCGAGCACGGAGAACGTCACCACGACGAAGACGATGCCGTAGATGCGGTTGGCCTCGTCCGCCTCGGCGAGCAGCGCGAACGCAGCGAGGAGGATCGGGACTGCTCCCTTCAGTCCGCCCCAGGCGATGAACGCCTGTTCCTGCCAGCGCAGCCGGAACGGCCACATCAGCGCCGCCACCACCACCGGCCGGGCGATGAAGGCGAGCACGAGCGCCAGGATCACGCCGTCGAGCCACACCTCGTCCGAGAAGACTTCGCCGAGGTCGATGGTCAGCCCGAGCGCGGCGAAGACCGTGATCTCGGCGAGGCTCGCGAGCGAGACGTGGAAGCGCTCGACCTCGCCCTTGTAGGGGGCGCGCGCGTCGCTGATCAGCAGGCCGGCGATGAAGACGGCGAGAAACCCGGAGCCGCTCAGCACGGCTGCGGCGCCGTAGATGACGCCTGCGGCGGCGAGCGTCCGGAGCGGATACAGACCCTCGCCGGGCAGCGAGATCCGCCGCATCGCAGGCAGCAGCAGCGCCGCCCCGACGACGCCGACGACGGTTCCGACCGCCATCTCGACGGCCAGCTCGCGTGCGATCGTCAGCTCGGACCCGTCTCCGTGAGTGGCGAACTCGAGGATGCCGATCATCAACGCGATGCCCACCGGGTCGTTCGCGCCGGACTCGCCCTCGAGGATCGTCCCCGTCCTGCCTCGCACCTCTCGCTGGCCGAACACCGAGAACATCACGGCCGGGTCGGTCGGGGCGAGGGCGGCACCGATGATCCCGGCGGTGGTCCAGTCGAACCCGAGCAGAGCGTGCGCTGCGACGGCGATCAGGCCGGCGGTTGCGAACGTCCCGAGCACCCCGAGCGTGGCGACGGGCGCGGCGACGCGGCGCAGCCGGCTCCAGCTGACGTGGATGCCGCCGTCGAACAGGATCAGGATCAGGGCGATGGTGCCGATCCGCTCGACGTCGCGGACCGTGAGCGCGCCGTGCAGATCCTCCGAGATTTCCGAGGCGACCGCGGCCGCAAGCAGGAAGAGAGCGGGCGCCGGAATCGGGAAGTACTCGGTGACCTTGCTCGCCACGATCGCGAGCGAGAAGCCGGCGGACACGACCAAAATGACGGTCCCGAAGGTCGTGAGCTCGTCCACGCGCCGATGCTACGGGCAGGCCAGTTAACAGGTTCCTTGCAACTCACTCATGCAGGCCACACCGCGTGTCGTGACACTCTGGTTGATGGGACAGCGTTCCCCCCTCTCTCGCCGTGCCCTCGTCGCGGTACTCGTCGTCCTCGCGGCCGTGCTCGCGGTGCCTTCGCTCGCCGCGACAAGCCCGCGCGCACGCGGTGACGGCACCCTCTCGGTCGAGAACGGTCGCGGTCGCTTCGTGCTCAACCTGACCGGCTCGGTCATCGGGCGCATCGATCGCGGCAAGCTCACGATCGAGAACCCGTTCGCCAGCACGGCAGGCGACCCGATCGTCCGCGGGCACGACTGGGTGCGCGTCCGCGGCACCAACATCACCTACGGCGGCAAGGGCATCCGCTTCAGGATCCTCGGCGGGCGGTTCGTCGCGCGCATCGAGGAGTCCGTCGGCGTCAACCTGAGCGTCGTCGGCAAGGGGCAGGTGGTGTTGCACGGCGCCGGCCTCGCCGAGTTCGGCCTCTCCAACGGCGAGTACTCGGTGAACGGCGGCGATCTCATGCCGATCCCCGACGACCGCCAGGTCGTGCCCGTGCGCGCGCCGCAGCCGAAGCCGCGCCCGACGCGCGCGCACTAATGCCCGCGGGCGCCGCCCCAGCAGACGCCTCTGGCATGCTGGTGAGCGCGATGACGCATAGCCGCCTGATCCGGGGAGCGCGCAGGTGAGCTCAACCGCGCCGCAGACCGTTCTCATCGTCGAGGACGAGGAGTCGATCGCCTCCTTCGTCGCGCTCTACCTCACGAATGCCGGCTACGTCGTGGAGACCGCTCCGACCGGTGCCGACGCGCTCGCCAAGGTCGAGAGCGCGAAGCCGGCGCTGATCGTGCTCGACCTGATGCTGCCCGACGCCGACGGCATCGACGTCTGCCGCCGCGTGCGCAAGACGTCCGACGTGCCGATCCTGATGCTGACGGCGCGCGACGAGGACATCGACAAGATCATCGGGCTCGAGGTCGGCGCGGACGACTACATGACGAAGCCGTTCAATCCCCGCGAGCTGGTCGCGCGCGTGAAGTCGATCCTGCGCCGCGCGAACGCCGACCGGCGGCCGTCGGAGTCGAAGCAGATGCAGCACGGCGACCTGCACATCGACGCCGGCCGCCGCGAGGTGAAGGTCGGCGAAGAGGAGATCCAGCTGGCGCCGAAGGAGTTCGACCTGCTCTGGGAGCTCCTCGACCACCGCGGCATCGTCCTCACCCGCGACCAGCTGCTCGAGCGCGTCTGGGGCTACACGTTCGCGGGCGACACGCGGACGGTCGACGTGCACGTGCGGCAGCTCCGCCGCAAGCTCGGCGACGCCTCGCCGATCGTCACGGTGTGGGGCGTCGGCTACAAGGTCGGGACCGCAAAGAGCGCGCCGCGGGAGGCCGGAATGGCCGACCTCCCGTCCACCTAGGAGCGCGCCCGTGGCGTCCCGCGGTGGCCGCCAGGGATCGCCGCTGGTCCGGCAGCCGGCTCCGGGCGCGCGACCCGGCGGCGCCTCCGTCTCCGTTCGCTCCGCTTCCGGATCGCCGCGATCTTCTTCATCGGCATCGTCCTCTCGGGGCTCGTCGCGGTGGCCACGGCGATCGGCCTGTTCCAGGACTACGTCGAGGACCGGACGAAGGCCGAGCTGCGGCGAAACGCGGCAGGACTTGCCCGGCTCTACGAGGAGCAGGCGCTGCAGACGCTGGACGAGGACCGCTCGCCTGCGCCGTTCATCAGCGCTGAGCTGGAGCGCGCGAGCGGCAACCAGCTCTACTACGTCGGCGCAGACATCTACCCGGGCGTCACCGGGAGGGCCGTGCTCGACGAGCTGCCGCAGCGCACCGTGCCGCAATGGGCAAGCGGCCGCATCCTCACCTTCGAGTTCACGCCGCCCGGCGAGGATGAGACGTTCTTCGCCGTCGCGCACCCGCTTCGACTCCGCGGTGCCCTGTACGGCGCGCTCGTCGTCGCGACGCCGCGCGACCAGCTGCAGGAGCGCTGGGAGACGCTCATCCAGCGGCTCGGGCTCGCGTTCCTCGTCGGCATCGCCGTCTCGGGTGCGGTCGGCTGGTACCTGTCGCGCCGGGTGACGCAGCCCGTGCTCGCCCTCGCCGATGCGGCCGACCGGATCGCCGCCGGCGACTACGCCGTGGAGGTTCCGCGCGCCGGCGCCGACGAGATCGGAGAGCTGGCCGCGCGCTTCCAGGAGATGGCCTCGCGGCTCGGCGAGGCCGAGGTGCAGGAGCGGAACTTCCTGATGAGCGTCTCGCACGAGCTCCGCACGCCGCTGACCGCGATCCACGGGCACGTGGACGTCCTGCGCGAGGGCATCGCGGACGACCCCGAGGCGCGCGCTCGCTCGCTCGAGGTGATCGCGCACGAGACCAGCCGGCTCGAGCGGCTCGTCGGCGACGTGCTCGACCTGGCCAAGCTCGATGCGCGCCGCTTCACGGTGCTGCACGAAGAGGTGGACATGGGCCGCCTGCTCGACCAGGCGCACGAGACGTTCGGCGAGGAGGCGCGCAGGCGCGGCATCGACTTCGATGTCGAGGTCGACGGGCGGCCGGTCCTGGTCACGGACGGCGACCGCGTGCTCCAGATCATCTCCAACCTGCTGTCGAACGCGTTTCGGTGGACCCCGGACGGAGGGCGGGTCGAGCTCTCGCTGGTGCGACGCGACGGCGCCGTCCTCGTCGGCGTCGAGGACACGGGTCCGGGCATCGCCCCGGAGGAGCGGGAGCGCATCTTCCGCCCCTTCGTCTCACGGGACGGCGGCGGCACGGGCCTCGGGCTCGCGATTGCGCGCGAGCTCGCGATCGCGCTCGGCGGCCAGATCACGCTCGACAGCGAGCCGGGGCGGGGGAGCCGCTTCGAGCTCGTGCTGCCCGCTGTCGGGGTGACTCGGCTTCCGGTGCCGGCAACGCCGGCCGGTCGGTAGCTCGCGGAGGTTGCGCGGGGCTGGGAGGGTTTGGCGGAACGTCGCTCGTCGCAGGAGTGCGATGGTCGTTCCGAGGCTAGGAACGCAAGGAGCGCCGATAGCGGTGTCCTATCGGTGCGACCGAGGACAACCCCGTAGTTTCAAGTGGGACGCAGCGCGCTCCTGCGGCTCAGTCGCCGTCTGCCAAGCCCTCCTAGGGCGCCCGGCGCTCTTCGATCCGGTAGACGATCGCGCCGCCCCCGGTCTCGAGCCCGCGCTCCATCCGCTCGAGACGGCGTTCGACGCCCTGCCAACCGGACGAGACGAGATCGACGAGGAGCGCCAGGTCGTCCAGGCGCGCGCGGCGCTCGGCGGTGAGGTGGCCCTCGAGCCGTTCCAGCCGGCGGATCGTCTGCCCGGCGAGACCGCGGACCTCGGCCATCTGCCGCGCGACCGGGAGCGCCTCGGCCCGAACGCCGTCGCGCACCGCGTTGCCGACCTGCTCCGGCAGCGAGGCCTCGAGGTTCGCGGCGAGCTCGGCCAGCTGCTCGACCTGGGCCCGCGCCCGGTCGAGCGCCGCCTCGACGTCGGCCGCCTGCGTGCGGTCCTCCGACGCCTGTGCCAGCCGCTCGCGAGCCCGCTCGACCGCGTCCTCGTTCACGGGCAGCCACGTTAGCGTTGGGGTCGGATGAGGACCGACGAGCTCGACTACGAGCTGCCCGTCGAGCTGATCGCCCAGCGCCCGGCGGAGCGGCGCGACCAGTCCCGGCTCCTCGTCTACGAGCGCGCGACCGGCGCCGTCCGTCACCGACGCTTCGGCGAGCTGCCCGACGAACTGCAGCCGGACGAGCTCCTGGTGCTGAACGACACCCGAGTTCTGCCCGCGCGTCTGCGCGCGACTCGGCCGGGCGGCGGGCAGGCCGAGGTGCTGCTGCTGGAGTCGCTCGGCGACGGCGAGTGGGAGGCGCTCGCACGGCCGTCGCGACGGCTCCGGCCTGGCCAGGAGCTCGGCGCCGTCACGCTCCTCGAGTCGCTCGGCGAGGGCCGCTGGCGCGTGCGCCTCGCGGGCGAGCCGGCCGGCGAGCTGCCGCTGCCGCCCTACATCCACGAGCGCCTCGACGACCCCGACCGCTACCAGACCGTCTACGCCCGCGATCCTGGCTCCGCCGCTGCACCGACGGCAGGCCTGCACTTCACGCGCGACCTGCTCGAGCGCCTGTCGACCGAGCGCGTGACGCTCCACGTCGGCCTCGACACGTTCCGGCCCGTCGGCGCAGAGACGCTCGCCGAGCACCGGATCCACAGCGAGCGCTACGAGGTAGCGCCGGAGGCCTGGGAGCGGATCAGCCGCGCCGGCCGCGTGCTCGCCGTCGGCACGACCACGGTGCGGGTGCTGGAGTCGATCGCGCGCGGGGCGCCGCTGCACGGGCGGACGAACCTCTTCATCACGCCCGGGTTCGAGTTCCAGCGCGTCGACGCGCTGCTGACGAACTTCCATCTCCCGCGCTCGACGTTGCTCGCGCTCGTGATGGCGTTCGCCGGGGTGGAGGAGACGCGCGAGCTGTACCGGCTCGCCATCGAGGAGCGCTACCGCTTCTACTCGTTCGGCGACGCGACTGCTCATTCTCTGAAGCCACTCGGCGAGGGGCCCCTCCGCGGCCCACGTTCGCCGCCACGGCGACGAGGTCCCTGTGGAGAAACTCGTCTGGAGGCGGGTTCGCGAGCTCGTCCGACCGGGGCCAGGCACGGCCACAGAAGGCGCGCGGCTTTGTGCCAAGAGTGTGAAACGTGGCCGGCGCTTCGCTTGACGAGTGGCTTTCGGAGCGACTTGGCTCTTCTTCCCGTGGGGCCAGGCATGGACACAGAGGACGCGCAACCGCGTGTCGATGCCGTCACAACTGCTCCCCAAGGAGCGGGCGGATCGACATGCTGGCGCCATGAGCTTCACCGTCGTCGCCACCGACGGCGCGGCCCGGGCCGGCGTGCTCCGCACCGCCCACGGCGACGTGCCGACGCCGGCCTTCATGCCGGTCGGGACGAAGGGGACGGTCAAGGCGGTCGACCCGGCCGAGCTCGAGGCGCTCGGCGCACCGATCGTGCTCGGCAACACGTATCACCTCTTCTTCCGCCCGGGCGCGGGGCTCGTCGCCGAGCTGGGCGGGCTGCACCGCTTCATGGGCTGGGACGGCCCGATCCTCACCGACTCCGGCGGGTTCCAGGTCTTCTCGCTCCGGGACACGATCCTGCGAACCGACGACGAGGGCGTGACCTTCCGCAGCGTCTACGACGGCAGCGAGGCGCGGTTCACGCCGGAGAGCGTCGCCGAGACGCAGCGGCTGCTCGGCTCCGACATCGCGATGTGCCTCGACGTCTGCCGGCCCGCCGGCGTCGACCGCGCGGAGCTCGCCGAAGCAGTGCGCCGCACCACGGTCTGGGCCGAGCGCCAGCGCGCCGCGCCGCGCGCGCCCGGCCAGCTGCTCTTCGGCATCAGCCAGGGTGGGGTGGACGACGAGCTGCGGGGTCGCTCGATCGACGAGCTGCTCGCGCTGGACTTCGACGGGTACGCCCTCGGCGGCCTCTCGGTCGGCGAGGCGCGTGAGCGCACGTGGGCTGCGGTGGCGCGCGCGGCGCCGCTGCTGCCGGCCGGGCGCCCCCGCTACTTCATGGGGATCGGCGACCCGGAGGGGATCCTGGCGGTCATCGAGCAGGGCATCGACATGTTCGACTGCGTGCTGCCGACCCGGCTCGGCCGCACCGGCAGCGCGCTCACCTTCGCTGGCCGCCTGAACCTCCGCAACGCCGTCCACACACGCGACCCGCGCCCGCTCGAGGAGGGCTGTGCCTGCCCGGCCTGCACCCGCTTCTCACGCGCCTACATCCGCCACCTCGTCAACCAGCAGGAGGTGCTCGGCCTGCGCCTGCTCTCGCTCCACAACCTCCACTTCCTGCTCTCGCTCACGGCGGGTGCGCGGTCGGCGATCGAGCGCGGCGAGCTAGCATCCTTCAAGGCCGCGGCGCTTGCTCGCCTCGGCACGTCAGCCGAGGAGGACTCATAGGCGCGCTGCTCTTCATCCTGGTCATGCTGGTGCTCGTCTGGGTGCTGCTGATCGCACCGCAGCGGCGCCGCCAGCAGCAGCAGAAGCGCATGCTGGAGGAGCTCCACCCCGGCGACGAGATCCTGACCGCGGGCGGCATGTACGGCACGGTGGTCGACGTCGGCGAGGACCGGCTCACGCTCGAGCTTGTCTCCCGGGACGCGCGTGACCCTCGACCGGCGCGCCGTCGCCCAGCGGCTGACGGAGGACGAGCAGGAGGACGAGCAGGAGGAGGAGCTGGACGAGGCGGCCGTCGGCGAGGCGAGCTGTCCGCCGTAGCGGAGGAGCCGTCTGAGCTGGCCGAAGCCGGCGCCGCGAGGCCGGGCGACGGGCCGGAGGAGCCGCCCGCCGCCCCGCGAACGTAAAGAACGTTTTGGCGACCCTTAAGAACGTTTGCGGATGCCTCTGTAACGTCGACATGCCGCTACGCTGAGGCAGGGTCGCACGTGAGCGGACGTTCTCAACTTGCCCTGATAGTTGGCATCGTGGCCGCGCTGGTCGGCGTCGCCCTGCTCGCGATCCCCGCCTCGCCGATCAACCAGAAGCCGACGCTCGGCCTCGACCTGCAGGGCGGCCTCGAGGTCGTGCTCGGCGCGAAGCCGCAGCGGAGCCAGGAGCTGACCGAGGAGGACCTCGACCGCTCGGTCGAGATCATCCGCGAGCGCATCGACAAGCTCGGCGTGTCCGAGCCAGAGGTGCGGAAGTCCGGCGAGGACCAGATCAGCGTCCAGCTCGCCGGCGTGTTCGACGCGGACCGCGCTGTCGAGATCATCGGCAAGACCGCGCAGCTCGAGCTGTACAAGCTCGAGGACAACCTCGTCAGCCCGTCGGTCAACCAGCTCGACCGACGAGCCGATCCCGAACCGCTCGCTCTACGCGCTGCTCGCGCCCGTGTCGAAGCGCGCGGCCGACAGCGGCAAGGCAACCGCCTGGTACCTGTTCGACTCCGACAAGAAGCTCGTCGCCGGGCCGATGCCCACACGCGAGCTCCTCGTCAAGACGAAGGCGGCGCAGGAGCTCCGCGGCGAGAAGGGGTTCCCGAAGGGGACGAAGATCTTCGCCCAGCCGGAGAAGACCAGGGTCATCACCTGCAACGTCAAGGGCTCGGACGTGTGCCCCGGCCTGCAGACGCTGCCCGCGAGGGGCCAGAACTACTACTACCTCTTCCGCTACCAGCCGGACGACGAGGAGAACCCGGTCCCGGAGATGACCGGCGAGGATCTCAACCTCGACGGCACGCGCCAGGACTTCGACCCGCAGTCGAGCGAGCCGATCGTGCTCATGGACTTCACGGGCGCCGGCGCGGACAAGTTCCACGACATCACGCGCGACCTCGCCCAGGAAGGCCAGATCCGCGCCTCCCGCCTGGCCGCCGGCACGCCGAAGGAGGCTGCGTTCGGCCACTTCGCGATCGTGCTCGACGACGAGATCCGCTCCTACCCGTCGATCGACTACGAGGAAAACCCGGACGGCATTCCGGGCGACAACGGCGCCCAGATCTCAGGCGTGGGCAACATCAACGCGGCGAAGGACCTGGCGCTCGTCCTCCAGACCGGTGTGCTGCCGGTCGAGTTCTCGATCGAGAGCCAGACGACCGTCTCGGCCACGCTCGGCGACGACGCCCTGAAGCAGGCGCTGACGGCCTCGCTCGCCGGCCTCGTGCTGGTGGCGATCTTCCTGCTCGTCATCTACCGCTTCCTCGGCCTCGTCGCAGTCATCGGCCTCGGCATCTACGCCGCGTTCCTCTACGCCGTGCTCGTGCTCTTCGACGTCACGCTCACGCTGCCGGGCTTCGCGGGGATGGTGCTGACGATCGGCGTGGCAGCCGACGCGAACATCGTCATCTTCGAACGCATCAAGGAAGAGTCGCGCGCGGGTAAGTCCGTGCGCGCCGCCATCTCGACCGGCTACACCAAGGGCTTCCACACGATCATCGACGCGAACGTCGTCACGGCGATCACCGCGGTGATCCTCTTCATCGTCGCGACCTCCGGGGTGCGGGGCTTCGCCTTCCTCGTCCTCCTTGGTACCGGCATCTCGATCGTCACCGCGGTCTTCGTGACGCGCGCGCTGCTCGCGCTGCTCGCCGGCTTCCGCTGGTTCGACAACCCGGCCTTCATGGGCGCGAGCCCGCGGGAGATCCCGCGCTGGCAGCGCCTCGACATCGTCGGCAAGCGGCGCCTCTGGTTCACGATCGCCGGCGTCCTGATCGCGCTCTCGCTGGCCTCGATCGTCTTCAAGGGCCTCAACCTCGGCATCGACTTCGAGGGCGGCAGCCAGGTCAGCTTCCAGACGCCGCAGCCGGTGCAGATCAGCGACATCCGCGACGAGGCGGAGAAGGTCGGCTCAGGCCGGCGCGACGATCCAGGGCCGCGGCGAAGAGGTCGGGGACGGCGGCTTCCGGGAGTTCCAGATCCGCGCCGAGTCGTTCGAGCAGGACGACCAGCGGCGGCTCGTCAACGACCTCGAGAACGAGCTTCGACGCGACGGTGACGGGGATCCGCAACGTCTCCGCGAGCTTCAGCGAGCAGATCCTGCGGAGCGCGATCTACGCGATGCTCGCCTCGTTCCTGCTGATCGCGCTCTACATCACGATCCGCTTCGAGTGGCGGTTCGCGGTGCCGATCCTGCGGACGATCGCGAACGACGGGGTCATCGCCCTCGGCATCTACTCGCTCTCGGGCAGGGAGGTGTCGGCCGCGACGGTCGCTGCGTTCCTGACCATCATCGGGTACTCGATCTACGACACGATCATCATCTTCGACCGCGTCCGGGAGAACATCCCGATCATGAAGCGGTCGACGATCGCGCACATCACCAACGTCTCGCTCTGGGAGACGATCCCGCGCTCACTGGCGACGACGTTCATCGTCCTGCTCCCGGTCAGCTGCCTGTTCTTCTTTGGCGGCGAGACGCTGCAGGACTTCGCCTTCGCGATCCTCATCGGGATCTCGATCAGCGCCTTCTCGACGATCTTCATCGCCGCGCCGTTCCTGGTCGTCCTCAAGGAGCGCGAGCCCGAGTTCAAGCGGCGCATGGCTCAGCCCGAGGACGAGGAGAAGCATCCGGCGCAGGCTTACGAGGCCGCGACGCTCGCCGCTGCCAAGCAGCCGGTCGCCCGAGCTGACGCCGACGATCGGCGACGGTGACGGCGACGGCGACGGTTCTCGCCTCGACACGCGCAGGGAGCGCCGGCGGCAGCGACGCCGTACGCGCCCGCACGGCCGCGCCAGGTAGCCGGGTGGCCGAGGGGAGCGGTAACGGTTCGCTCCGAGAGCTTCTGCGCCAGTTCGGCCTCGCTGCCGTCGGCGCGGTCTCGCTGACGGCCGAGCGCGCCGACCGGCTGGCCGACGACCTGTCCCGCCAGGGCGGCATGCGGAAGGACGAGGCGCGCGTCATCATCGAAGAGTCGACCGCCCGCTGGCGCTCCGAGGCGTCTCCGCCTCGGTGAGCGCGCGAGCACCGCGCTCGAGGGCCTGTGGGACGAGCTCGGACTCGTCTCCCAGGAGCGCCACGAGGACCTGGAGCTCCGCGTCGCTCAGCTCGAGCACCGTCTGCGGCTGCTCGAAGGCGATGCGCCGGCGATTCCGCGCCCGTCGCCCGAGGGCACCGACCCGCCGCCTCCGCCCGCCGGCGCGCCGCACGGGCTGTAGCCGCCGAGCGGCGGCCAGACCGGCGTCACTGTCACACTTGAGCTTGTGACGCAGCAGGCGCCGCAGCGGAACCTCGGACGGCTGTCCGAGATCGCGCAGGTCGCCGCCCGGCACGGGTTCGGCTTCTTCTTCGAGAACCGCCGCTTCCGCCGCGCCGAGCTGAATGGCGACCCGACGCAGCGCGGCGCGCACCTGCGGGCGATGCTCGACGAGCTCGGCCCGACGTTCGTCAAGTTCGGCCAGCTGCTCTCGATGCGGCCGGACATCCTGCCGCCGGACATCATCGCCGAGCTGCGCGGGCTGCAGGACGACGTCAGGCCGTTCCCCTACGAGGAGGCCCGGCAGGTGATCGAGGCCGACCTCGGGCTCTCGCTCGAGCGCCTCTTCCTCGACTTCGAGGAGGAGCCGATGGCCGCCGCCTCGATCGGCCAGGTGCACCGGGCGACGCTCCCGAACGGCCGCCGGGTCGCGGTCAAGGTGCAGCGTCCCGACGCGCCGCGCCAGGTCGAGGCCGACATCGCGCTGCTCTACCAGGCGGCCAAGCTCGCCAAGGAGCGGATCCGGCGCCTCGACTTCATCGACGCCCGCGGCATCGTCGACGAGTTCAGCCGCTCGATCCGGCAGGAGCTCGACTACCGCACGGAGGCGCGGAACGCCGACACCTTCCGCCGCCACTTCGCCGGCCATCCGCGCGTGCGCATCCCGCGCGTCTACTGGGGCTACACGCGGGCGCGCGTCCTCACGCTCGAGTTCATCGACGGCGTCCAGCTGGCGCGACATCGCCGGAACGCCGTACGGCGACCCGGAGCGACGCCGCCTCGCCGAGATCATCACCGAGACGTGGATGACGATGGTCTTCCACAACGGCTTCTTCCACGCCGACCCGCATCCGGCGAACATCCTCGTGCTGGAGGGAGCCGGAGCAGATCGGCCTGGTCGACTTCGGGCTCGCGGGCAAGCTCAGCGACTCGGACATGACGAACCTGACGCGGCTCTTCATCGACGCCGCGAACGAGAACGTCGATGCGCTGCCGAAGCGGCTCGCCGAGCTCGGCGTGCGCTACCCGCGCGACCGCGAGGCGGAGTTCGTGGCCGAGCTACGAGAGCTCTTCTACCGCTACTACGGCGCCCCGCTGTCGCAGATCGACCCGATCCAGGTGATCAGGGAGGGATTCGACCTCATCTACTCGATGAACCTCGAGCTGCCGACGCGCTGGCTGCTGCTCGACAAGGCGATCGCGACGCTGGCGTCGGTGGGACAGGAGCTCTACCCCGAGTTCAACGCCGTCGAGGTCGCCCGGCCGTTCGCGCGGCGGCCTGATGATCGGCCGCTTCAGCCCGCATCGCGTCGCCGGGCGCGCCCGGCGCGAGGGCATGGAGCTCGCACGCATCGGGCGCGACCTTCCGTACCAGCTCCACGACGTGCTCGAGCAGGTGCGCGACGGCCAGGTGGAGGTCGGCTTCGTCCACAAGGGCGTCGACGAGTTCCTGGTCAAGCTGGACGAGGCGATGAACCGCGTCGTCGTCGCCGTCGTGGTCGCGACCGGGGTCCTGTCCTCGGCGCTGATCGGGATCTTCGCCGAGAAGGGCCCGCACGCTCTCGGGCTCCATCTGTTCGCGTTCGTGGGCTTCTTCCTGTCGGGGATCCTGATGCTCTGGCTGCTGATCGGCGTCATTCGCCACGGCCGGTTGTAGAGGCTTGAGGTGAAATTCCCGGGGTAACGGATGACGTCCCTGGGCGCGGCGCGAGGCCGCCCCGTCGCCCTTGAACAGGCTGACAGCCTGCCCTGCGGACGCCGCGACGCCCTCGCTTGGCCCATGACGCCCCCGCAGAGCCGCCAATTTCACCTCAAGCCTCTGGCGCGGCGTCGCGCGACAGCTCGCGGAGCAGGCCCGTCGCCCCGGCGAAGCCGTCGGCGGCGAGCGAGTACACGTACGCACGCGCGTTGCCGCGGACGGCGATCAGGCCGGCCGCACGGAGCTGCGCCAGGTGGTGGTGAGCGGTGGAGCGGGCGACGCCTGCAGCTTCGGCTAGCTCCGTGAGGCCCGCCTCGCCGCCTGCCAGTCGCCGTAGCATCGCCACGCGGGCCTGGTCGCCGAGCGCGCGGCCAAGGGCGAGCGCACGCGCGCGCAGGACGTCCTCCGACTCGGGGCCGTCGGGGAGCGGGTAGCAGATGATCCTGGCGTCGCGGTGCTGGCAGAGAAGCAGCCAGGGGCGGGCCGCGAGGTGCGGGACGAGCACGACTCGCGACGCCTCCGGCTCGGGCTCGTAAGCGAAGCCGGTGGTGACGGCGGCGACGGCGTCGGCCGGGGCCGCGCCGCGGAGCGACGTGCGCCGCTCGGCCTCTGCCTCCAGCTCTTCCCGGACGACGGCCGCTGCGGGAGCGAGCACCTCCTCGCGCGAACACCTCGAGGACCGCCACGACGCGGCGACGGCCTTTCGCCGGAGAGAGGCCGAGCAGGGTGCCGAGCGCCTCGCGGGCGCGTCCCGCGTAGTAGCGGTCGCTCGCGAACAGCGCGTCGACGGCAGCTCGATCGCCGGCGGCCGCTGCAGCCAGCGTGTCCGCACCCATGACGGCGTTCCAGGCCGGGACGTAGGCGCCGACCAGGTGCCGCCGCAGCTCAGCCGGGTCTGTGCCGGCCACCGCCTCCGCGAGCTCCGCTGCCGTGCCCTCCTCGAGCTCGAGCGCGAGCCCGAGCAGGTGCAGCCAGAGCTCACCTGACGCGTCTCCGACCGCGGCGACGGCGGTGCGCACCGCCGGCGGAGCGGCGTCGAGGCTCTCGGGCACCCAGCTCGGCGCGCCGTCGCGCGTGGGTGTCGTCAGCACCCAGAGGCCGACGAGCAGCTCGAGCGCCTCGCTCGCCCGGAGCTCGACGGCGGCCGTGCTCGCACTTGCGTCGTGGACGAATTTGTCTAACATCATCGAAGAGTATTCGAAATTTTTCGAACGATTACAAGGAGGACGACGTGCGGTACCAGTTGCTCGGGCGAAGCAGTCTGCGGGTGAGCGAGATCTGTCTCGGGACGATGACCTTCGGGCCGGACTGGGGCTGGGGCGCCGACGCGGCCGAGAGCCGGCGAATCTTCGAGGCGTTCGCTGCGGCCGGCGGCAACTTCATCGACACCGCGAACAACTACACGGACGGCACGAGCGAGACGCTGGTGGGCGAGCTCACCGCGGGCGACCGGGATCGCTGGGTGATCGGCACGAAGTACAGCCTGACCACGGTCGAGGACGACCCGAACGCCGGCGGCAATCACCGCAAGAGCCTCGTCCGCTCGCTCGAGCAGAGCCTGCGGCGCCTGCGGACGGACTACATCGACCTGCTCTGGCTGCACATGCGAGACGCCACCACGCCCATCGACGAGGCGGTTCGCGCGCTCGACGACCAGGTGCGGCTCGGGAAGGTGCTCCACGTGGGCATCTCGGACTCGCCGGCCTGGGTCGTGGCCCAGGGGAACACGATCGCCGAGCTTCGTGGCTGGACACCGTTCACGGCGCTGCAGCTCCCCTACAGCGTCGCCGATCGCACGCCTGAGCGGGAACTGCTGCCCATGGCCGAGGCGCTCGGGCTTGCGCTCGTGCCATGGGGCGTGCTCGGTCAAAGCGTCCTGACCGCGAAGCCCGCGGCCGAGCGGCGCTGGCCGGAGGACCCGGTGAGCGAAGAGACGGAGGCGCTGGTCGAGCGGCTGGTCGAGATCGCCGCCGGGCATGGGGCGACGCCGGCGCAGGTCGCCATCGCCTGGATGCTGCAGCCGCGCGAGCTGACGATCGTCCCGATCGTCGGGGCACGAACCGAGGCGCAGATTGTCGAGAACCTGGCCGCCGTCGAGCTCGAGCTCTCGGAAGACGAGCTGGCGACGCTCGACGAGGCAGGCGCGCCGAAGCTCGGCTTCCCGCGCAGCTTCCTGGAGTCGGGGAACGTGCGGAGCCTGATCTACGGCAGCACGTGGTCGAGCCTGGTGCTGCCGGCGCGAGAGCGGCGGCGCGTAGCGGTCTAAAGGGGATTGCTCCGCCGCGCGCGCCCGCGCTGCTCTCAGGCGAGGCGTGCACTACCGGCGGAGCCGAGCTCGCTCGGCGCAGCCACCCCGCGGCCCCGCGCGTGTGTCCACGTAGCCCGACCTGCCCTGCCACCAGCCGGAGGGGGTAGCTCGAAGGGGGAACAAGCCGTTCCCCCTTCGAGAGAGCAACGCGCGTAGCGCGAGCGGTTACCACGTCCGGGCGGGCCTGCGCCCGCCCGGACAGGTGTCGACAACCCTGCGGACTCGCTGTTGCGAAGTCGCGCAAAAGGACATCTGGCGCCCGCTCGCATCGGCCTCTAGCGTCGGGAGCTGTGAGCGCCCTCCTCCTCGCCGAGCACGAGTCCGGCACCCGGGAGTTCCTCGGACACCATCTGAGCCGCGACGGCTTCGACGTCTGGGAGGCCGGGGCCGCGGGCGAGGCGCTCGACCTCGCGGAGCGCGCGCAACCCGATCTCGTCCTGCTCGGCAGCGAGCTGCCCGACTCGCCCGGTGTCGAGGTCTGCTCGCGGCTGCGCGAAGGCGAGCCCGGACGCTCGTGGAACCGCGACGTGCCCGTGATCGTGCTCGGCGACGAGGCCTCTGACCCCCTCGACCGCGTGCGTGCGCTGGATCGCGGGGCCGACGACTACCTCTCACAGCCACTCGTCTACGAGGAGCTCCTTGCGCGCATCCGCGCAGTCCTGCGGCGCACGAACGGGTCGGTGCGCGAGCGGGTCGTGGCCCGCGAGCTCGTCGTCGACCGGCGCACCAGGGGCGTCACCGTCGCCGGCCGGCGGGTCGCGCTCTCGACGAAGGAGTACGAGCTGCTGCTCGCGCTCGCGGCGGAGCCCGATCGGGTCTTCACGAAGGAGCAGCTGCTGCGAAACGTCTGGGGCTTCCGCTCGCTCGGGCGCACGCGCACGCTCGACTCGCACGCCTCCCGTCTGCGGCGCAAGCTCGCGGTCGTGAGCGAGCGGCCCTGGGTGGTGAACGTGTGGGGGGTCGGCTACCGGCTCGTCGAGCTGGAGTAGCGGCGACCGCCTGTGCCCGGGTGACGTTTTCTCGTGCGTCCGCCAGGGAATGTGCGCGCAGTCAAGCGACGACCGGAGGAAGCGGTGGGCATTCTCGGTTGGATCATTCTCGGGCTCCTGGCCGGCATCATCGCCAAGGCGCTCATGCCGGGCGACGACCCCGGCGGCTTCATCATCACGACGATCATCGGCATCGTCGGTGCGATCCTCGGCGGCTGGCTGATCGGGTCGCTCTTCAACGACGATCCGCTGGATGAGTTCTTCGACATCAGCACCTGGCTGACCGCGATCGCCGGCGCGGCCATTCTGTTGATCGCCTACCGGGTGATCGCGGAGCGCCGCACGGCCTAGCTGCACAGCACGCGCCGCGGCGCCCGTCGGGAGCGACGGGCGCTGCGAGGCCGTCCGGGCGGCTACCGGCTCGCGGGGAGCCGGCTAGCCGCTCCCGGCGCGTGTCAGCTCGAGCCGAGCGCCGACTTCACCGTGTCGAGCGCACGCGACTCGCCTGCCGAGACGTCCTTGGCGGCCTCTGCGACCGAGCCGGCCACGTCGAGGACGAACTGCCGGTAGGCGTCGACCTCGTCCGGGGCCTTCGTCTCGAGCAGCGCAACCGCGGCGGTCGTCGTCGCCACCGCCTCCTGCTCCAGCTCGGCGGGCGACGTGCGCATACCGAACCCCATCCCCTTCGTGGAGCCGAGGTCGCGCACGAGCTCACTGCTCGCGTTCTGGCGTCCTGCAGCGAGGTGCTTCGCCATCGCGCTCGCTTCCTTGAACGTGTCGAAGAACCCGCGGTCGCTCACTGCCACGAGCATCGCCGGGCCGGTGACGCCCTTCTCCAGCTGCTCCCACTCCTGCTCGGTGAAGTCGCTCTTGCCTGCCATCTCCGCTTCCTCCTCTTTCGGTCCTTGGTCGCCGGTGCGGCGGCTGCCTGCAGGGTACGCCTCCGGCGCCTGCCACGGAGCAGCGTGAGAGTGCGGGCGGACCGGCCGGATAGGGTGTGCGCACTCGCGAGCGGAAGGAGCTGTCGGTGGACCTGATCGAACGCATCCACGAGTCGCAGGAGCGCTGGGACGTCCTGCGGCATCCCTTCTACGACCGCTGGGACGCCGGGACGCTGACGCGCGGCGAGCTCCAGGTGTACGCCGGCCAGTACCGCCACGCCGTCGCTGCGCTGGCGGACGCTGCGCAGGCCGCAGCGTCGCCCGAGGACGCCGAGCATGCGGCGGAGGAGGCAGCGCACGTCACGCTCTGGGACGCCTGGGCGACGAGCCTCGGCGCGGAGCCGAGCGCTCCCTCCCCCGAGACGGCGACCTGTGCGTCGACCTGGGCGAGGACGGACGCGCTCGAGGCGACGGCGGTGCTCTACGCCCTCGAGTCGGCACAGCCTGCGATCGCCGAGACCAAGCTGCGGGGGCTCCTGGCCCACTACGGCTACCGGGACGACTCGCCGGCGCTCACGTACTTCCACGTCCACTCGGAACGCGACCACGAGCACGCGGCACGCGCCCGCGCAGCCCTCGAGGCCGCACCGCGGGACGCCGAGACGGACGAGCGCCTCGCGGCCGCCGCGGACAGCGCCCTGGAGGGCAACTGGCTGCTGCTCGACGGCGTCGAGCGCCTGAACAGTCACTGACGCTCGTCGTCAATGAGGGTCTGTCCCCTCAGTGACGCTTGTCGTCACTGCGGTGACGTCTTCGTCACCGCGCAGGGGACTGACCCGAGCAGTTCGCAGAACGACCCCGCTCTAGTCACCCGGCAGCGGCGCTCGCCGTCGCTGCGCGGGCGGCGTCTCAACACCGCCGGGCGACCGCTCAGGCGAACAGCTGCGGCTGCCCCTCGAGCTCGAGCAGGTGCCGCTTGCGCTCCAGCCCGCCGCCGTAGCCCACCAGCGAGCCGGTCGAGCCGACGACGCGGTGGCACGGCAGCACGATCGGTACCGGATTGCGGTTCATGACCGTGCCCACCGCCCGGGCTGCGCTCGGCCGGCCGGCGCGCTGCGCCAGCGAGCCGTACGTCGTCGTCTCGCCGTAGGGCACGCGCGCCAGCTCGTCGAGGACGCGCCGCGTGAAGTCCGTCGTCGGCCTGAGGTCGATCTGCAGCGCGAACTCATGGCGCCGGCCCTCGAAGTACTCGTCGAGCTGGCGGCGGGTGTCGTCGAGCGGCCGCTGCACGCGCAGAAGGCGGGCGCCGAAGCTCCGCGCCAGCTCGTCCTCGAGACGCTCGGGCTCGGGGTCGAACGAGATGCGGCACAGGCCGCCGTCGGTGCGGGCGAGGAGCAGCGTGCCGATCGGCGTGTCCGCCAGGTCGTAGGCGATGTCGAGCAGGTGCTCTGCTGCGGCGCGCTCTCGGAAGCTGCGGTCGAGGGTTGCGGGAACGCTCACGGTGACTCCCTTCGGCGTATGCGGCGGACGCCCGAGGACGCCGCCTGTCGGGCGGCCTCGGCGCTCGAGCCGAGCGCGTCGCCGATCTGTGTGTAGTCGAGGTCGTAGCCGTAGCGGAGCACGACCGCCGCCCGCTCCTTCGGCGGCAACCCTGTCGTCAGTTCGCGCAGCTCTTCGTAGCTCGGCGGCTCGTCCACGGACTCGAGGTCGGCTACCTCTGCCGTCTGCGGCCGCCGCTGCGAGCGGCGATGCTCGTCGACGATCACCCGGGTCGCGATCGTGAAGACCCAGGCGCGAAGGTGCTCGCCGTGGTCGAGCGCGCCGTAGCCGCGGAGCGCGCGCAGGAACGTCTCCTGGAACGCGTCCTCGGCCGGCCCTCGCCCGAGCCGCCGGACAAGAAAGCCGAAGATGGCATCTCGGTTCTCGGCGTAGAACCGCTCGAAGGGCGGCAGGGCACTCATGGCTCCAGTCTGCATCAGCGGGTGAAACGCCGGCGACCGGCCGCGCGTGAGATCGACAGTCGGTCGGCCGGAAGGGCGGCGCCGTTAGACCAGCCGGGTGTCTGTGAGACTCCCGCGCGTGCACGTGGCGGTGGTCGGACACGTCGAGTGGATCGAGTTCGCGCGGGTCGAGCGCTTCCCCGAGCCCGGCGCGATCGTGCAGGCGACCGAGACCTGGGAGCAGGCGGGCGGGGGCGGGGCGGTTGCCGCCGTGCAGCTTGCGGCGCTCGCCGGCAGCGCGACCCTCTACACGGCGCTCGGCGACGACGAGCTTGGGCACCGGGCCGCCGCCGAGCTCGCCGACCGCGGCGTTCGCGTCGTCGCGGCGAGGCGCGCGGAGCCGACCCGGCGCGGCGTCACGCTGACCGACGGCACGGCCGAGCGCACGATCGTCCTGCTCGGCCCGAAGCTGACTCCGGCCGGCGGCGACGACCTGCCGTGGCAGGAGCTGGACGACACCGCGGCCGTCTACGTCACGGCCCGCGACCCCGAGGCCATTCGCCAGGCTCGACGTGCCGGCGTGCTCGTCGCGACCGCTCGTGAGCTCGCGGCTCTCAGCGCCGCGGGCGTTCGGGTGGACGCGCTGGTGCACAGCGGCGAGGACGCCGGCGAGGTGTACGTGCCGGGCGCGCTCGAGCCGCCGCCCGACCTCGTCGTCACCACCGGCGGAGCGCGCGGCGGGAGCTACCGGACGGCAGCGCGGGCGCACCGGGACGTACGCCGCCGTGCCGCTGCCGGGGCCGGCCGTCGACGCGTACGGGGCCGGTGACTGCTTCGCGGCAGGGCTCACCTGGGCGCTCGGTCGCGGCGAGCCGATCGAGCGGGCGCTCGAGCTCGCGGCCGCCTGTGGAGCCGGCGCGATCACCGGCCGCGGCGTCCACGTGACGACGCCGGGCACGATCGCGTCGGCCTGACTGTCAGCCGCCGAGCACCATCTCGGCGGCGGACGACGGCTCGGGATCGGGGAGCCGGGTCATCGCGAAGGCGGCCAGCAGGCCGATCAGGGTCCTGGCCGGGTGTCGCGGAGCAGCGCCCGGATGTGCGGCAGCAAGGCCTCGTCGGCCTCGTAGAAGGCCGAGATGTGCGAGTGGCCGGCGAGCGAGACGAACTGCGCGCCCGGGATCTCCTGCGCCGCTCGCCGGGCGGAGTCGTGCATCTCGTCCGTGTCGCCGCTGCAGATCAGGCACGGAACTCGCCACTTGCGCAGGTCGCGCGAGACGGGGCCTTCGGCAGGCACGGATCGCCAGGCAGCCTCGAGGGCGGCCGGATCGTTGCGTTCCAGCGTCCAGGTCCGAGCCGGCTCCGGGAGGCGGTAGTCCAGGCCGGCCTCGAAGGTCTCGACGAAGCCGCGCATGCCCTCCGTCCTGGAGGCTGCGATCGCCCTGGCGACCACCCGCGCGGTCGGTGTCTCGAGGTCCCACGCGTACGGCTGATTTCCGCAGAGGACGAGCGAGAGCAGACGCTCCGGGGCGTGCTCGCCGAGCGCGAAGCCGAGCCGGGCTCCCCACGAGGATCCGAGGAAGTGCGCGCGTTCGATCCCGAGCGCGTCGAGCACGGCGGTTGCGTCGGCGGCGCGCGTCGACAGTGCGTAGGCGCTCGGCTCGTGCGGCTTGTCGCTGCCGCCCTGGCCGCGGTGGTCCGCGAAGACCAGCCGAAACTCGCTGCCCAGTGCGCGTGCGAGGCGCGACTCCCTCGCCACCTGGAGCGGATCGGCGAAGCCCGAGTAGAAGAGGACCGGAGCGTCCGTGCCCGTTCCGCACTCGAAGTAGGTGCGGACGCCGTCCGCAGGGTTGGTCGCGTACGGCATCGAGCGCGAGCGTAGACGGGTTCTGCCCGCCGCCGCAGGTGCATTCAGTCTGCGGGGTAGCGGCGATGAAGGAGGTCGTCGTCGGAGGCCGCGGCGAGTCGCTTCGGGACGACCATCCGCCACGCGTCGAACACGAGCTCGCGCAACTCTTCCTCGCCGATCGCCCCCAGCCGGGCGACCACCCAGTTGAAGCGCAGGTCCGACTCTCGCGGCCGCTGGAACTTCTCGGGGTAGGTCTGCAGCAGCGCCTCGCGCTCCTCCTTCGGAAACGCGAAGCCCATCAGCGTCTCGTCACGCGAGAACGCGAGGTAGACGATCTGCCCGACGCGGAACTTGACGCGGCCGCGTACCGATGCCTCGTATGACCTGGGGAGGCCGTTCACGAGCGCCCGCACGTCGGCGATCGTCGCCATCGGGCTCGAGTCATACCTGCGCGCCGGTGGACCCATGGTGTTGCGGAGTGGGGGATTGTGGTCTAAAGTGGGGCGCATCGGACGTCGATAGAAGCCCCCGAAATGCTCCTCGGCGAGTACGAGCACACGATCGATGACAAGAACCGCCTCACGCTCCCGGCCCGTTTCCGCGATGCGTTCGGCGACGGCGTGGTCGTCACGCGGGGCCTCGACACGTGCCTCTACATCCTTCCCCGCGAGGACTGGCACCGGATGGTGGAGGAGCGGCTCGCGCCCCTGGATCCCTTCAGCCGCGAAGCGCGCGAGCTCGAGCGCTACTTCTTCTCGGGCGCGGCCGAGGCCGACCTCGACAAGCAGGGGCGCGTGATGATCCCGGCGCCGCTCGCGAAGTACGGGCAGCTGACGCGGGACGTCGTCGTCGCCGGGGTACGGAATCGCCTGGAGATTTGGGACCGGGAGGCCTGGCGCAAGCAGCGAGACGAATTCGAAGGGAGGGCGGAGCATGTTGCCGAGCGTCTTGCATCACAACGGAGCTGATCACGTCCCGGTGCTCGCCGAGGAGGTCCGCGACCTCCTGGATGTGCAGCCCGGCGAGACGGTCGTCGACGCCACCTTCGGCGCCGGCGGGCACGCGGCGGTCCTCGCGGCGGGTCTGCGCGGCAGCGGACGCTTCATCGCCGTCGATCGCGATCCGACGGTGCGCCCGTACTTCGAGCGGTTCCGCCGCTCGGCGGGAGTCCAGGCACGGTTCCTGCGCGGCGAAGCGTCCGTCGTGCTCGGCCAGCTCGCCGACAACGGCGTCCAGGCCGACGCCATCCTGCTCGATCTCGGCGTCTCCAGCATGCAGCTCGACCGCCCCGAGCGCGGCTTCACCTACGCGACCGACGCACCCCTCGACATGCGCATGGATCCACGCGCGAGAGGAGACGGCTGCAGACCTGGTCAACGAGGCCAGCGAGCGCGAGCTGACCCGCATCTTCCGCGCGTACGGCGAGGAGCGCTACGCCCGCCAGATCGCGCGCGCGATCGGCCGGCGCCGCCGGGAGCGGCCGTTCGAGCGGACGGGTGAGCTGGTCGAGACGATCAAGAACGCGATCCCGGCGCCGGCACGGTTCGGCGACGGCCACCCGGCCAAGCGGGTGTTCCAGGCCCTGCGCATCGCCGTCAACGACGAGCTCGGGGAGCTCGAGGAGGCGCTGCCCGCTGCGGTCGACATGCTGCGGCCAGGCGGCAGGCTCGCTGTCATCAGCTTCCACTCGCTCGAGGACCGGATCGCCAAGCGCTTCATCCGCGACCTCGCGCGCGGCTGCATCTGCCCGCCGGACTTCCCCGTGTGCCGCTGCGGCCGCGAGCCGGAGCTGCGGCCGCTGACCCGCCGCGCCGTCCGTCCGGCCGCCGACGAGCTCGCCGTCAACCCCCGCGCCGGCTCCGCCAGGCTGCGGGCAGCGGTGAAGGTGTAGCGGCGTTGGCCGTCGATGCGGCACGTGCTCACGCGCCGGCGCTCCGTGCGCCGGCACGGCCTCGAGCTCGCGCGCAGCCCCGGGCGCGGCGGTTCCGCCTCGCGGGCAGCGTGGTGTGGATCGCCGTCCTCGCGGCGCTGCTCGCCGGCGTGGTCGCACTGAACGTCGCCGTGCTTCGCCTGAACCTCGAGCTCGACGAGCTCGGCGCCGAGCGCGCGCGGTTGCAGACCGAGAACGCCGAGCTCGCGTCGACGGCGGCGATCGACGCCTCGCCGGAGCGGATCAAGGCCGAGGCGGCGGTGCTCGGGTATCGGGCCGTGGACGCCTCGGAGATCCGTTTCGTCCACCTCGCTCCCGACGCCCGGTGACCCTGAAGCACTCGAACCGGCGCATCCGGCTCCTGCTGCTCGTCGTGGCGATCGCGATCGCGGCGCTGTTCGGACGCGCCGTGTGGCTGCAGGCCGTGCAGGCGTCGTCGCTCGAGCGCCTCGCCGCGACGCAGCACCACGCAACCGTCTCGCTGCCGGCCGGCCGGGGAGCGATCCTCGACCGCTCGGGCGTCCCCCTCGCGATGGGCACGCGGGCGACCACCGTGTACGCCGACCCGCGCCGAATCGGCGATCCGTGGAAGGTCTCGCTGGCGGCGGGCGAGGCGCTCGGCATCGACCCGGACGCGCTCATGCGCTCGCTCGCGCGATCGCTCGACCCGCTTCGTCTTCGTCGACCGCCAGGCCGACAAGAAGGCAGCCGCGGCGCTCCAGCGCAAGCGGCTGGCCGGTCTCGGCTTCTACCCGGAGGAGCGCCGCGACTACCCACAGCGCGCGGTGGCGGCGCACGTCGTCGGCTACGCGGGCGTCGACAACGAGGGCCTCGCCGGGATCGAGCGCCAGTACGACCGCGTGCTCAAGGGCACGCCCGGCGCGCAGACGATCGTGCGTGACCCGACCGGCCGTGCCGTCGACGTCATCCGCTCGGCCGCGCCGCGCGACGGTAAGGACGTGTATCTCTCGATCGACCGGCTGCTGCAGTCGCGCACGGAGGAAGTGCTCGCCGCCACGGTGCGGCGCTGGCAGGCTCGCGGCGCCACGGCGGTCGTCCTCGACCCCCGCAACGGCACGGTGCTGGCGATGGCGAACGCCCCTCGCTACGACGCCAACAGCTTCAGCGCGACCGCGCCCGACCTGACCCGGAACCGGGCCGTCACCGACACGTTCGAGCCGGGCTCCACCTTCAAGATCGTCACCATCGCGGGCGCGCTCGCCGAGGGGCTCATCACGCCGAGCTCGGGCTACTACCTGCAGCCCGAGATCGAGGTTGCAGACCGTGTCATCTCCGAGGACGAGCGCGACGTCCCGGAGCACATGAGCATCTCGGACATCGTCGCCGAGTCCTCGAACGTCGGCGCCGTCACCCTCGCGCTCCAGCTCGGCCAGAAGCGTCTCGCGCGCTGGATCCAGCGGTTCGGTTTCGGCACCAAGACCGGCATCGACTTTCCGGGCGAGACGCGAGGGATCGTGGCGCCGCGCGAGGACTGGTCCGACTCCTCGATCGGCACCATCCCGATCGGGCACGGCATCGGCGTGACCGCAGTGCAGCTCGCGGCCGCCTACGGTGCGCTTGCGAACAAGGGCGTCTGGGTGCAGCCGCGGCTCGCTCTGCAGGTCGAAGGTCGGCGCGCCCTCCGCCCGGAGCGGCGGCGGGTGGTCACGAAGCGTGTGGCGGCGCAGCTGCTTGGAGATGCTTCGAGGCGTCGTCGAGCGCGGCAGCGGTGCCAAGGCCGCCGTGGCCGGCTACCAGGTGGCCGGTAAGACCGGCACGGCCGCGAAGCCGGACGGCAAGGGCTACTCGCACTCGAAGTACGTCGCCTCGTTCGCGGGCATCGTCCCGGCGAGCCGGCCGCGGCTCGTCATCCTCGTCTCGGTGGACGAGCCGCGGGGCAACATCTACGGCGGCACTGTCGCTGCTCCCGCATTCGCCGAGATCGCCCGCTTCGCGCTTCCGTACCTGGGCGTCGCACCCGACGCCGCCGCGCAATCCTGATTCCCGTCGCTAGGGTCGGCGTCGCAGCACGTCGTGAATGGGGCAGCGAGCATCTCGGGTGACGTCGTGAGCGCCGGCGGCCGGTCGTGAGCCGGCCCCTGCGGGTGCTCGTCGACGCGGTCGCGCCGGCGGCGGTCGTCGGCGAGGTGGACGCCGTCGAGATCGCCGACGTGGCCTACCGGGCCGACGCGGTCAGGCCGGGCGGCCTCTTCGTCTGCGTGCGCGGCTCGAGCGCCGACGGCCACGACTTCGCCGCGGACGCCGTCGCGCGCGGCGCCGCAGCTCTTCTCGTCGAGCGGCCGCTCGAGCTCCCGGTGCCGCAGCTCGTCGTCGGGGATGCGCGTACGGCGATGGCGGCGGCCGCGGTCGCCTTCTTCGGCGACCCGAGCGCCGAGCTCGACGTGCTCGCGGTCACCGGCACGAGCGGCAAGACGACGACGGCCTTCATGCTGCACGCGATCCTCACGGCCGCGGGGCGGCGCCCCGGGCTGCTGGGGACGATCGAGACCCGGGTCGGGGGTGCGCACATGCCGGCCGTGCGAACGACGCCGGAATCGGTCGACCTGCAGCGAACATTGAGGGCGATGCTGGAGGCAGGCGACCGAAGCTGCGCGCTCGAGGCCACCTCGCACGGGTCGGTGCAGCACCGGCTCGACGGTGTGCGCTTCCGCACGCTCGCCTTCACGAACCTCGGCCACGACCACCTCGACTTCCACGGCTCGCTGGAGGACTACTTCGCCGCCAAGCGGCACCTGTTCGTGCGCGAGCCGCGTCCTCCGGCCGCGGTGAACGTCGACGACGCGTGGGGCAGGAGGCTGGCCGACGAGCTCCGCGGCGGCGGGCTGCTCACGTTCGGCCTGGACGCCGCTGCGGACGTCCGGCCGGAGCGGCTCGAGCTCGCCCCCGGCGGCAGCCGCTTCCGGGCGGCGGGCATCGACGTCGAGCTCCGCGTCCCCGGCCGCTTCAACGTCGAGAACGCGCTCGCCGCGATCGCCAGCGCCGAGCTTGCGGGCATCGAGGCGGCAGCCGTCGCGGCTGGGCTCGCCGCGGTGGAAGGCGTCCCCGGCCGGTTCGAGCGCGTCGACGTAGGGCAGCCGTTCACGGTCGTCGTCGACTACGCCCACAAGCCCGAGGCGCTCGCCAACGTCCTGCGCACGGCACGCGAGCTCGCAGACGGTCGTGTGCTCTGCGTCTTCGGCGCGGGCGGAGACCGGGACCCGGGCAAGCGGCCGTTGATGGGCCAGGTCGCCGCGGAGCTCGCCGACGTCGCGATCGTGACCTCCGACAACCCGCGCAGCGAAGATCCGGAAGCGATCGCCGCCGCGGTGCGCGGCGACACCGCCGGGCTCGAGCTCGAGCTCGACCGCCGCTCGGCGATCGAGCGCGCCCTCCGACTCGCCGAGCCTGGCGACGTGGTCGTCATCGCCGGCAAGGGGCACGAGAGCGGCCAGGAGGCCGGCGGTGTCGTCCAGCCGTTCGACGACCGCGAGGTGGCCCGCGAGGCGCTGCGCGCGCTGCTCGCCGGGGCGGAGCGCGGGTGATCCCACTCGCCCTCGACGAGGTCGAGCGCCTCTGCCCGGGCACGCTCGCGCGGGCCGGCTGGGCCGACGAGGTCACCGGCGTCACCATCGACTCTCGCCGGGTCGTCGAGGGCGACCTCTTCGTCGCGGTCGGCGACGGCTGGGACTTCCGCGACCACGCGCTCGCGCGCGGCGCCGCTGCGGCGCTGCGGCCGGACGACGCCCACGCCGCGCTCGCCGCGCTCGGCTCGACGCTTCGCGACCTGTCGAACGCCCGGTTCGTCGGCATCACGGGCTCGGTCGGCAAGACCTCGACCAAGGACATCCTCGCCGCCCTCTGCCGCCCGCACGCCCGCACGGTGGCGGCGGAGGCGAGCTACAACGCCGAGCTCGGCGTCCCGCTGACGCTCTGCCGCCTCGAGGCCGACACGGAGGTCTGCGTGCTCGAGCTCGCGATGCGCGGCTTCGGCCAGATCCAGGCGCTGTGCGAGATCGCCCGCCCCGAGATCGGTGTGGTCACCAGCATCGCGCCGGTGCATCTCGAGCTCGTCGGCTCGCTCGACGGCGTCGCCCGGGCCAAGGGCGAGCTGCTGGCGGCGCTGCCCGCCGACGGCGTCGCAGTCGTCCCCGCGGCGGCCGCCGAGCTCGAGGGGCACGCGCGCGCGAGTCTCGACGTGCGTCGCTTCGGCGCGGGCACGGACTCACGCTTGACCGGCTGGGAGCGGCTGCCCGACGGCGCGCGGGCGACGTACGAGGTTCGAGGGCGCGAGCTCGAGCTGACGCTCAACCTCGGCGCGCGCCATCAGGCCGAGAACGCCGTTCCCGCGCTGCTCGCATTCGAGGCGCTCGGCTTCGATCTCGACGCCGCGGCTGCGGGGTCGGCCGACGTGGAGCTCTCTCGCTGGCGCGGCGAGGAGCAGCCGCTGCCCGGTGGCGGCCTCCTGGTCAACGACGCCTGGAACGCAAGCCCGGTCTCGATGCGGGCCGCGCTCGAGCACCTGGTCGACCTCGCCGAGGGCCGCCGCACGCTGGCCGTCCTGGGCGAGATGGCCGAGCTGGGCACCGAGGCGGAGCGCTACCACCGCGAGCTCGGCGAGGGCCTGCGCGCGCTCGAGGTCGACGAGCTGCTCGCCGTCGGCCCTCTGGCGGCCGCCTACGTGGAGTCGGCCGGGTTCGGCGAGTGGGTTCCCGACCTGCCGGCCGCGGTCACGCGGGTGCGGGAGCTCGTGCGCCCGGGTGACTGCGTGCTCGTCAAGGCCTCCCGCTCGGCCGGGCTCGAGGCGGTCGCCGAGGCGCTCGCCGGGGCCACGGTCTAGGAGCGCGCGTGGATCGAGTCATCCTCGCCGGCATCATCGCGATGGTCCTGTCGATTCTGGCGGGGCCGAAGTTCATCGACTTCCTCCGCGACCGCGAGCTGGGCCAGCACATCCGCGAGGAGGGTCCGCCTGGCCACAAGGTGAAGCAGGGGACGCCGACGATGGGCGGGCTGCTGATGTTGATCGGCGCCGCCGTCCCGTTCCTGCTCCTCAGCCACCACACGGTCCCGGCCATCGCCGTCTTCGGCGTCGCGCTCGGCTGCGGCGCGATCGGCTTCCTCGACGACTTCATCAAGGTCCGGCACCGGCGCTCCCTCGGCCTCAACGGGCGCTGGAAGCTGCTGCTGCTCGTCGGCATCAGCTTCTTCCTGGGCTGGGCCGCCGTGCACGAGGACCTCGGCACCACGGTCTACGTGCCGCCGTTCGGGACGGTCGACCTCTGGTGGCTCTGGTACGTGCTCCTCTTCTTCGTGATCGCGGGAGCCGCCAACGGCGTCAACCTCACCGACGGGATCGACGGGCTGGCGGCGGGCACGGGGATCATCGCCCTGATCACGTTCACCGCCATCAACATCTTCACCGTCATCCGCCTGCGTCAGAGCGGCGACTCGAGCGAGGTCTACCTCGACATGGCCATCCTCGGCGGCGCGCTGGTCGGCGGGTTGATCGGCTTCCTCTGGTTCAACGCCTTCCCGGCCGACGTGATCATGGGCGACACGGGCTCGATGGCGATCGGCGGCGCGCTCGGCGCGTTCGCGATCATGACCAAGACCGAGCTGCTGCTGCTCCTCGTCGGCGGCATCTTCGTCGTCGAGGCGCTGTCGGTGATCCTCCAGGTCTTCAGCTTCAAGTACTGGGGGCGGCGGATCTTCCTGATGGCGCCGATCCACCACCACTTCGAGATGAAGGCGTGGTCGGAGACGAAGATCATGGTGCGCTTCTGGATCCTCGGCGCGATCCTCTGCGCCTCCGCGTTCGCGGTCTACTTCCAGTACTTCTTCAGCTTCCCGGGCCGGTAGCGGCCGTGGCCGAGCTGCCGCGGCGAGCGCTCGTGGTGGGCCTGGCGCGATCGGGCCAGGCGGCGGCTCTGGCCCTGGCACGGCTCGGGGTCGAGGTGCTCGCAGTCGACCGCTCGGAGGCGGTCGACGTGAGCAGGCTTGTCGCCGCGGGCGTCGAAGTGCGCGTCGGGAGCGACCAGGGAGCAGTGGGGGACGTGGACGTGTTGATCAAGAGCCCGGGCGTGCCGGCCGAGGCGGCGCCGGTCACGGCTGCGCGAGCCGCCGGCGTGCCGGTCTGGAGCGAGGTCGAGCTCGGCTACCGGCTGCTGCGCTCCGCGCCCCTTCGTCGGCATCACCGGCACGAAGGGCAAGACCACCACGACGGCGCTCCTCGGCGCGATGTTCGACGCTGCCGGGCGGCCCGCCGTCGTGGGCGGGAACGTGGGCACGCCGCTGACCTCGCTCGAGCCGCCCGCGGACGCGTGGATCATCTGCGAGCTCTCGTCGTTCCAGCTCGAGGACGTCCACGAGCTCTCGCTCGAGATCGCGGTGCTGCTCAACCTCGCCCCCGACCATCTCGACCGCCACGGCTCCTTCGACGCCTACCGGGCGGCGAAGCTGCGCATCTTCGAGCGCGCGCGCGTCGCTGTGGTCCCGCGCGACTCCGGGTTCTCGGGCATGGAGTTCTCGGCCGACGACCCGCTTCCGGCCGAGTCGCTGCTGCCGGGACGCCACAACCGCGCGAACGCGGCCGCGGCCACAGCGGCGGCACGGGCCGCCGGGCTGCCGGACGATGCGATCGCGCGCGCTCTTGCTTCGTTCCGGGGCGTGCCGCACCGGCTCGAGCTCGTGCGCGAGCGCGCCGGCGTGCGCTGGGTGAACGACTCGATCGCAACCAACACCTTTGCCGTCTCGCACGGGGTGCGCGCCTTCGACGGGCCGGTCCGGCTCATCCTGGGCGGCCGGGCCAAGGGCGAGGACTACGGCGCGTTCGCACGTGAGCTGCCGCCCACGGTCGCCTCCGTGTACCTGGTCGGAGAGGCGGCGGACGAGCTCGCGGCCGCGCTCGACGCGGCCGGGCGCGCCTACCAGCGGGCGGACACCGTTGCCGGCGCCGTCGAGGCCGCCGCCGCTGACGCGCAGCCGGGCGACGTCGTCCTGCTCTCGCCCGCGTGCGCGAGCTACGACCAGTACGCGAGCTTCGAGGAGCGCGGCGACGACTTCCGCCGCCTCGTGGAGGCGCTGTCGTGAAAACAATGTTCGCGCCGTTGACCGCCGGAGGGCGGCTTGCCCGCCCGGGAGGCACCACGCGGGACGCGCGTCTATCTAGTCGCCCTCAACGTCTCGACCGCCGCTCCCAGTCGCCGGCTCCGCGAACGGCTGCAGCACGCCTCCGCGGTGAAGGAGGGGGCCCACGGGGGAACCAGGGGTTCCCCCGTGAGAGCGAGCGGAGCGAAGCGCAGTGAAAAAGGGCCAGCTCGAGTCGACGCTGCTTGTCCTGGTGACGCTCGGCCTGGTCGCGTTCGGGCTGGTGATGGTCTACAGCGCCACCTCGGCGCCGGCGACGCTCGGCGACAGCGACCCCGGCTTCTACCTCAAGCGCCAGTCGATCTACGCGCTCCTGGGTCTCGCCCTGATGCTCGCGGTCTCGCGGCTCGACTTCCGCGTGCTGCGCTACGCGTCACCGCTGCTGCTGATCGCCGCAGCCGTGCTCTGCGTCGCCGTCCTCGTCCTCGGCACACCGATCAACGGGGCGAAGCGCTGGCTGACCTTCGGGCCTGCCGTCTTCCAGCCCTCAGAGCTGGCGAAGCTGGCGGTCGCAGTCTGGGCGGCTGCCTACCTGAGCGCCCGCAAGCCGCCGCAGACGCTCGGCGAGCTCGCCAGGCCGCTCGGCCTCGTCGTCGGCGCGTTCTGCGTGCTCGTGCTCGCCGAGCCCGACCTGGGCACGACGATCACGCTCGTCGTCATGCTCGCCGGCCTGCTCGTGGTCGCCGGGACGCCGGCTCGCCTGCTGGGCACGGCTGCGCTGCTCGTGGTGCCGCTCGGGCTCTTCGCGATCTGGATCGAGCCTTACCGGCGCGAGCGGTTCCTCGCCTTCCTCAACCCGTGGGACGACGCCCAGGGGGCGGGCTTCCAGACCGTGCAGGCGATGATCGGGCTCGGATCGGGCGGCCTCTTCGGTGTCGGTCTGGGGGAGAGCGTTCAGAAGCTCTTCTACCTACCCGAGGCGCACACGGACATGATCTTCGCGATCATCGGCGAGGAGCTCGGCCTGGTCGGCGTCACGCTCGTGCTGGCCGCCTACGGCGTCTTCGCGTACGCCGGCTTCACGATCGCGCTGCGCTCGCGCGACCCCTTCGGCAAGCGCCTCGGCGCCGCGTTGACGACGCTCGTGTGCGGCCAGGCAGTGGTCAACCTCGCGGCCGTCCTCGGGCTCGCTCCGCTCACGGGCATCCCGCTGCCGTTCGTCTCTGCGGGCGGCTCCAGCCTTGTCCTCTCGCTCGTCGCCGCCGGGATCCTCCTTAACATCGGCGCCGATGGAGCGCAACCGGCCCGAGCTCGCGTGCCTGATCGCGGCCGGAGGGACGGCGGGGCACGTGCTCCCGTCGCTCGCCGTCGCCGAGGAGCTGCAGGCTCGCGGCGTCAGCGTGACGTTCGCCGGGTCGCCGGAGCGGCTCGAGGCGCGGCTCGTTCCTGAGGCCGGGTTCGACTTCGACCCCCTGCACGTCGTCGGCCTGCCGCGCCGCCCGGGGCCGGCACTCGTCCGTGCGCTCCTGACCGACGCCAGAGCGCTCCGTGGCGCCGGCCGCATCCTCGACCGCCGGCGGCCGGACGTCGTCCTCGGCGGGGGAGGCTACGTCTCGGGGCCGTTCGCGGTGGCTGCCTGGCGGCGCCGGATTCCGGTCGGGCTGCTGGAGGCTGACGCGCACCTCGGCCTCGCCAACAGGCTGGCGGCGCCCTTCGCCAGGCGCGTCTTCCTCGCGTTCCCGCTCGCCGGCCGCGAGGGGGAGAAGTACCGGGTCACCGGCCGCCCGATTCCCCGGCGGTCGCACGCGCCGGGCCGTGTTGAGGCGCGGAGCCGCTTCGGCCTGCCGGCCGACGGGCCCGGCGCTGCTCGTCTTCGGCGGCAGCCAGGGTGCGCGGACGCTCAACGAGCTCGCCGTCGCCACGCTTCGGCGAGCGAGGCCCTGCTGTGCTGCACCTCTGCGGCGAGCGCGACTACCCGGAGCTGGAAGGACGCGTGCACCGACACGGCTACCGCCTGCTCGCCTTCACGGACGACGTCGGCGCGGCCTACGCGGCCGCCGACCTGGCGCTCGCGCGCGCGGGCGGCTCGGTGTGGGAGCTGGCAGCGGCGGGCCTGCCCGCGGTGCTGGTGCCCTATCCGCACGCCACAGCCGACCACCAGACCAAGAACGCGCGCCACTTCGAGCGGGCGGGCGGTGCCGTGCTCGTCCCGGAGTCCGAGCTCGACCGCGTCGCGGACCTTCTGCACGCGCTGTTGGAGGACGAGCCGCGTCTCCGAGCAGATGAGCGACGCGATGCGCGCCGCGGCTCTCCCGGACGCCGCGGCTGTCGTCGCCGAGGAGCTGCTTGAGCTCGCCTAGGATCGACGGCGGTGTCGTCCCGGCCGGCCCGCTCGCCGGCCGGCGGCTCTGGTTCGCCGGCATCGGCGGCGCGGGCCTGTCGGGCTACGCGCTGCTCGCGCACGCCTGGGGTGCGGACGTGAGCGGGTGGGACCGCGCCGAGACGCCCTATCTCGAGGCGGTACGCGAAGCCGGCATCGAGGTGGTCGTCGCCGCCGAGCCCCCGGCGCCGCCTGCCGACCGCGAGCCCGTCGTGTCGACCGCTTTCCGGGGGCTCGTCCCGGGCCGCAGCCGCGCGGAGCTCCTGGCCGAGCTGGTGACGCACGCCGACGCGGTCGTGGTTGCCGGCGCGCACGGCAAGACGACGACTGCCGCGATGCTCGCGGTGGCACTGGACCGGCTCGGCCTCGACCCCTCCTTCGTCATCGGCGGCGAGGTGCCCCAGCTCGACGGCAACGCCCGCGCCGGGACCGGCCCGCTGATCGTCGAGGGCGACGAGTCGGACCGGACGATCGCGGCCCTGCGCCCGCGCATCGCGGTGATCACCAACGTCGACCTCGACCATCACAGCGAGTTCGCCTCACGGGCCGAGGTCGAGGCGCTCTTCGCCGAGTGGCTGCCCAACGTCCCGGTCGTAATCCGCGGCGACGAGCTGCCGCCGTACGACGCACCGCTCGCAGTGCCCGGCGAGCACAACCGGCGAAACGCCGCCTGTGCGCTCGCGGCGCTCGTCGCGCTCGGCGTCGGGCGTGAGGAGGCGGAGGGCGCCCTCGCGGAGTACCGGGGCGCCGGCCGCAGGCTCGAGCTGCGCGGCCGGGCCGCCGGTGTCGCGGTCTACGACGACTACGCGCACAACCCCGCGAAGGTGGCAGCCGCCGTCGCCGCCATGCGCGAGCTCGCCTCCGGCCGCGTGCTCGTGCTCTTCCAGCCGCACCTCTACTCGCGCACCCGCCATCTCGCCGCCGAGCTGGCCGCGGCGCTCGCCGGCGCGGACGCCGTCGCCGTCACGGACATCTACGCGGCGCGCGAGCAGCCCCGTTGCCGGCGTCACGGGCCGGCTCGTGGTCGAGGCGCTGACGCAGCGGCGGCCGGGCATGCCCGTCGCCTGGACGCCCGCCGCAGCCGATGGCGTCCGCTGGCTCGCCGCACGTGCGCGGGCGGGTGACATCGTCGCTACGGTCGGCGCCGGCGACGTCGATGCGTCCGCGCCGGCGCTCCTCGAGGCGCTCGGATGATCGAGTCCGACGGTCTCGCTCGCGCGCTTCACGACGCTGGGCACCGGCGGGCCGGCGAGCTCGTTTGCCCGGTCGGCCTCGCTCGACGAGCTCGAGCAAGCCGTGGCGTGGGCGTCCGAGCGAAACCTGCCGCTTGCCGTGGTCGGGCTCGGCTCGAATCTCCTTCCGGCCGACGAGGGCGTCGACGGCCTCGTGCTCAAGCTCGCGGGCGACCTTGCCTCGGCCGAGGTCGAGGGCGAGCTGCTCGTTGCAGGAGGCGGGGCGCCACTGGCCGTCTGTCTCCACCGCGCACGTGCCGCCGGGCTCGGTGGGATCGAGTTCGCGTGCGCCATCCCGGGCACCGCGGGCGGCGGCGTCTGGATGAACGCCGGCGCGTACGGCGGAGACATCGCCGGCGTGCTCGTGCGCGCGCTGGTCGTGAGTGCGGAGGGGGCGGGCTGGCTGACACCGTCCGAGCTCGGGATGCGCTACCGGCACTCCGAGCTTCGCCACGGCCAGGTCGTCGCCCGCGCCGAGTTCAGGCTCACGCCGCGTCCCGGTCGAGGAGATCAAGGCGACGGTGGCGGACATGCAGGCACGCCGGAAGGCGGCGCAGCCGACCAACAAGCGCACCTTCGGCAGCGTGTTCAAGAACCCCGACCACGAGCTGAGCGCGGGGCGGATGCTGGACGCGTGCGGGCTGCGTGGCTTCGCGATCGGCGGGGCGGTCGATCTCACCCCGTCACGCGAACTTCATCGAGAACGCAGGCGGAGCGACGACGGCCGACGCGCTCGGGCTGATGGCCGAGGCGCGCAGGCGGGCGCGCGAGCAGTACGGCGTCGAGCTCGAGCACGAGGTCGAGCTGCTCGGCGAGGTGACCGTGCCCTGGGCCGCCTCGTCGTCGCGGTAGGAGGCCGTCCGCCGGCGCCGAATCGATCCGGTGTGCGCCGGAGGCGAGGAGCTGCCGTCGAAGCCGTGGCCGCGCTGCGGCGTGCGCCCGCCTCCCCGCGCCTCGAGCTCGAGCGCCTGATCCCGTCGACCCGCTCGCTCATCGCCGGCGCTGTGCTGCTCGTCGGCGGCATGGTCGCCTTCGGCATCGCCAGGCAGTCCTCGATCTTTGCCGTCCGCGACCGTGGACGTCCGCGGCGCGTCTCCTGCGCTCGAGCGCCAGGTGCGCGCCGCGCTCGCTCCCCTGGTCGGAACGAGCCTCGTCTCGCTCGAGGGCGACGCGGTGCACCGGCGCCTCGACGCCCTGCCGCAGGTGCGCGGCGCGACCTTCGACCGTGCGTTCCCCAACACGCTGCGCGTCTGGATCCGTCCGGATCCCGAGGTCGCCGTGCTGCGCAGCGGGCCGGAGGCGTGGCTCGTCTCCGCGAACGGTGCGGTCATCCGCAAGCTCACGAGGAAACCCCTGCCGCGCTTGCCGCAGATCTGGGTCGAGCGCGGCGCCGTACCGGCCCGCTCGACGGCCGCAGTCGCCGGCCAGGTCCTGACCGCGGTTCGCGGCGCGGCCGAGGCACGGCGCGCCCGGAGCGGGCTCTGGCCGGAGCTGCGCAAGGTCCGTGCCGACGTCGGCGTTCTGACCTTCGTGCTGCGCTCGGGCATCGAGCTGAGGCTCGGCGCCGTGCGCGACGTCGCGCTCAAGCTCGCCGTCGCGGCCGAGGTGCTGCGCGCGCTGCCCAACGCCGAGCGGCGCGGCCTCGCCTACCTCGACCTCTCGGTTCCGGGCTGGCCCGTTGCCGGAACCAAGCGATCAAGCTCGAGTTGACGTTGAGACTCAGCGTGTTTACGTCCGGTTGACATCGGGGATTTCCGGGCGTACGCTCCTCGGTGGCCATCGGCCGAGAAGCCTTCACTTTCGACTTGAGCTTGAGGTAGAGAGGACTTGAGAGTGCGCGACGACAGCCGGGACTTCCTCGCAGTCATCAAGGTCGCCGGCGTCGGCGGCGGCGGCACGAACGCGGTCAACCGCATGGTCGAGGCGGGCCTTTCGGGCGTCGAGTTCATCGCCGTCAACACCGACGCGCAGGCGCTCCTGATGATGGACGCCGACGTCAAGGTGCAGATCGGCTCGGCGGCGACGCGCGGCCTCGGTGCCGGCGCAGATCCGCAGGTCGGCAAGGCCGCAGCCGACGAGAGCCGCGACGAGCTGAAGGACTCGCTGAAGGGCGCCGACATGGTCTTCGTCACAGCCGGCGAGGGCGGCGGCACGGGCACGGGCGGTGCGCCCGTGGTCGCCGAGATCGCCCGCGAGATCGGCGCGCTGACCGTCGGTGTCGTCACCCGGCCGTTCTCCTTCGAGGGGCGGCGCCGCGCCGACCAGGCGGAGACGGGCATCCAGGAGCTCTCCGAGCAGGTCGACACGCTGATCGTGATCGAGAACGACCGCCTGCTCCAGGTGGTCGAGAAGCAGACGTCGATCCTCGAGGCCTTCCGGATCGCGGACGACATCCTCCGCCAGGGCGTCCAGGGCATCACCGACCTGATCACCGTGCCGGGCCTGGTCAACCTCGACTTCGCGGACGTGCGCACGATCATGCGCGACGCCGGCTCGGCCCTGATGGGCATCGGCATCGCCTCCGGGCGAGAACCGTGCGGCCGAGGCCGCACGCGCTGCAGTCTCGTCGCCGCTGCTCGAGGCTTCCATCGAGGGCGCCACGGGCGTGCTGCTCAACATCACCGGCCCGGCCGACATGGGGCTCTTCGAGGTGAACGAGGCGGCCGAGGTCGTGACCGGCGCCGCCGACCAGAACGCGAACGTCATCTTCGGCGCGGTCATCAACGAGTCGAAGGGCGACGAGGTTCAGGTCACCGTCATCGCCACGGGCTTCGGCACGCCGCGCCTGCGCAGGCGCCGCCAGTTCGCGATCTCGGCGCCCGTCGGCGCTCGCACGAGCCGGTCCGCCGCGAGCGCCCGTCGCGAGACGTTCGACTCGCCGGACGACATCGACATCCCCTCGTTCCTGCGCGACGACTGACCTGGCGTCGCCTGGCGCGACGTCACGGGTGCCCAGGCGGAGCGGCGCCGACGGTAGAGCTCGCGCTGTGCGGGGCGTGACGGACGCGCCCGAGCTGCGCCGAAGGCGGTCGAGGGTCGTCTGAACGGATCACAGTCTTCCGGGCACGCACTGAGCCCGCGCGCCCGGCGCCGGGCTAGCATCCGCGCGGCATGCAGACGCTTCGGCGGACGCCCCTCTACGAGCAACACGTGGCCGCCGGGGCACGCATGGTTCCCTTTGCCGGCTGGGAGATGCCGGTCCAGTACGAGGGCGTCGTCGCGGAGCACCGCGCCGTGCGCTCCGATTGCGGCGTCTTCGACGTCTCGCACATGGGCCAGATCGAGGTCGAGGGCCCGCGGGCGGTCGAGCTTCTGCAGGGGGTGCTCTCGAACGACCTGGGGCGGATCGGCGACGGCCAGGCGCAGTACACGCTGCTGACGAACGAGCGCGGCGGGATCACCGACGACCTGATCGCCTACCGGCTCGACGCGTTCCGCTGGCTGCTCGTCGTCAACGCCGCCAACCTCGAGCCGGCCTTCACCTGGATCAAGGAGCGCGAGATCCGCGGCTCCGACGTGCGGGACGTGAGTGACCGCTACGCCCTGCTCGCCGTCCAGGGGCCGCGCTCCATCGAGCGCCTCGGGCTGTCACCTGCGCCGGCCTTCACGTTCGAGGAGGCAGCGATCGACGGCATGCCCGCCATGGTCGCGCGCACGGGCTACACGGGCGAGCTCGGCGTCGAGATCCTCGTCGAGTACGAGGACGCGTCGGCCCTCTGGGACGCCGTCGTCGCTCGGGGCGCGGTGCCGTGCGGCCTGGGCGCGCGCGACACCCTCCGCCTCGAGGTCTGCTACCCGCTGCACGGCAACGACATCGACCCGGACACCGACCCGATCTCGGCGGGCCTCGGCTGGACGTGCGCGCTCGACAAGGAGTTCACCGGCGTCGAGGTGATCAGGCGGATCCGCGAGCAGGGGCCAGAGGAGCGCCTCGCGGCGTTCGTGCTGGAGGAGCCTGGCGTCCCACGTCCCGGGATGAGCTTCGTCGAGGGGGGCCGGGTGACCTCGGGTTCGCACTCACCGATGCTCGAGCGGGGCATCGGCCTCGCGTACGTGTCGCCGGACCACGCCGAGCCGGGGACGGCCCTCACCGTGGACATCCGCGGCAAGCAGCGCCGTGCACGGGTCGTTCGCAAGCCGATCTACCACCGTCCGGATGCGGACGGAGACACCTGAGAGGGAGGAGCATGGAGACCACTGCTGCCGGCGGGCCGGCCCGGCCCGAGCGAATGGAGGCGCCGCATGGCGGCTGCTGAGAGCTACCCGGACGACCTCCGCTACCACGCGGAGCACGACTGGGCCCGCGTCGAGGGGGACGAGGCGACGCTCGGCATCACCTGGTACGCGGCGGACTCGCTCGGCGAGCTCGTCCACTACGAGGCGCCCGAGGAAGGCGCGACGGTGCGGAAGGACTCCTCGTACGGCGAGGTCGAGTCCGTGAAGGCGGTGTCGGACGTGATCGCGCCGCTGTCCGGGGAGGTCGTGGCCGTCAACGCCGCCGTCGTGGACGCGCCGGAGACCGTCAACGAGGATCCCTACGGGGAAGGTTGGCTCATCCGCGTCCGCCTCAGCGACCCGGGCGAGCTCGACCAGCTCATGGACGCCGCGGCCTACCAGGCGCTGCTCGCCGAGCAGTGAGCGCCGACGGGCCCGTGTCCGAGGTGCGCTACCTCGCGCTCACCGATGAGGACCGCGACGAGATGCTGGCGACGATCGGCGTCGAGTCTGTCGCCGACCTCTTCGAGCAGATCCCCACGGGGGTTCGCCTCGGGCGCGAGCTCGACCTCGAGCCGGCGCTCTCCGAGGCGGAGCTGGTCGACCACCTCACCCGGCTCGCAGCCCGGAACGCGGACGTCGGCAGCGAGCTCTCGTTCCTCGGCGCCGGCGTCTACGACCACTACGTGCCGGCGGTCGTCGACACGGTCCTGTCGCGCGGCGAGTTCCTGACCGCGTACACGCCGTACCAGCCGGAGGTGAGCCAGGGCGTGCTCCAGGCCATCTTCGAGTACCAGACGGCCATCTGCGAGCTGACCGGTCTCGACGTCTCGAACGCGTCGGGGTACGACGGGACGACGGTCGCCGCCGACGCGTGCTTCGTCGCCAAGCACGCGACCGGCCGTCGGAAGGTCGTCGTCGCCGAGGCGGTCAATCCGCAGGTGCGGCAGGTCGTCAAGACGTACGCGCCCGGCTTCGGCCTCGAGATCGTCGAGGTGCCGCACACCGGCGGCGTCACCGACCCGGACCGGCTCGCCGCCGCAGCCGAGGACGCAGCCGCAGTCATCTTCCAGCAGCCCAACGTCTTCGGCTGCCTCGAGCCGGCGCCTGAGCTCGCGGCCGCCGCCGACGACGCGGGTGCGCTGGCAGTTGCGCACGTCGACCCGGTCTCGCTGGGCGTCCTGGAGGCGCCGGGAGCGTACGGCTGCGCGATGGCGATCGGCGAGGGGCAGGGAGCGGGCAATCCGATCGCCTTCGGCGGCCCGCACTACGGCTTCCTCGCTGCCCGCAGCGACCTCGTCCGCCGGCTTCCCGGCCGCATCGTGGGCGAGACGACCGATGTCCAGGGGCGTCGCGGCTACGTGCTGACGTTGCAGACCCGGGAGCAGCACATCCGCCGGGAGAAGGCGACCTCGAACATCACGACCAACCAGACGCTGCTGGCGCTCGGCGGCCTCGTCTACCTCAGCTGGCTGGGTCCGCAGGGGCTGCGCGAGCTGGGGGAGACCTGCATGAGCCTCGCCGGGTACGCCAAGGAGCGACTGGCGCTCCCACTGGTGTTTCCCGAACAGGCAACGTTCAAGGAGTTTGCCGTGCGGGTCGGACGGCCCGCACGCGAGGTGATCGCCGCGGCCAGGGAGCGCGGTGTCCATCCGGGCTACGCGATCGGCCGCGACTACGAGGGGCTCGACGACGCGCTGATCGTCTGCGTCACCGAGAAGCGCTCGCCGGCCGACATCGACCGGCTCGCCGAGGTGCTGGCGGAGGTGGCGTCCGCATGAGCTGGAGCGTCGTGCGCGAGCGCACAGACTCCCCGCGGGCCAGGAGGCTGCGATGCAGCTGATCTACGAGAAGTCGCGACCCGGTCGCACGGCGTTCTCGCTGCCGCGCCACGACCTGCCGCGGGTCGACGTGCCGGCCGCGCTGCGACGCGCACGGCCGCCGCGCCTGCCGGAGATCGCTGAGCCCGACCTCGTCCGCCACTTCACGGCGCTGACGTCCCGCAACTACGGCGTCGACACCGGCTTCTACCCGCTCGGCTCCTGCACGATGAAGCACAACCCGCGGGTGAACGAGCGCGTCGTCGCGCTGCCCGGCTTCCGCGACCTGCACCCGCACCAGGAGGAGGAGGGCGCCCAGGGGGCGCTCGAGCTGATGTGGCGGCTGCAAGGGATGCTTGCGGAGATCTCTGGCCTGCCCGCCGTGTCGCTGCAGCCCGCCGCCGGCTCGCAGGGCGAGCTCACCGGCCTGATGCTGATGCGCGCGTACTTCGAGGACCGCGGCGAGACGCAGCGGCGCAAGGTGGTCATTCCGGACACTGCGCACGGGACGAACCCCGCAAGCGTCACCATGGCCGGCTACGAGGTCGTGCAGGTCTCCACCGACCCGCGCGGCAACGTCGACCTCGACGAGCTGCGGGGCAAGGTCGACGACGAGACCGTCGGTCTGATGCTTACCAACCCGAGCACGCTGGGCCTCTTCGACGAGGGGATCGGAGAGATCCAGGCGCTCTTCCACAAGGCGGGTGCGCTCCTCTACTACGACGGCGCGAACCTCAACGCCGTCTGCGGGCTTTCGCGCCCGGGCGACATGGGCTTCGACATCGTCCACTTCAACCTGCACAAAACCTTCTCGCAGCCGCACGGTGGCGGTGGCCCCGGGGCTGGGCCGATCGCCGTGCGTGACGTCCTCGAGCCGTTCCTGCCCGTGCCGACGGTCAGCCGCAAGGGCGATCGCTACGGCTGGGACTTCGACCGGCCACGCTCGATCGGGCGTGTGCGGGCGTTCGGCGGGCCGTTCGGCGTCTTCGTGCGCTCCTACGCCTACATGCGCGCGTACGGGCCGCAGCTCCGGGCGATGTCGGAGACGGCCGTGCTGAACGCGAACTACCTGCTCGCCCGGCTCCGCGAGGCGTACGAGCTCCCGTTCGACCGCCTCTGCATGCACGAGTTCGTGCTCTCGGCGCGCCGGCTCAAGCGCGAGCACGGCGTCAGCGCGCTCGACGTCGCCAAGCGGCTGATCGACCACGGCTTCCACCCGCCGACGATCTACTTCCCGCTCGTCGTCTCCGAGGCCCTGATGATCGAGCCCACCGAGACCGAGGCGAAGGAGACCCTCGACGCCTTCGCGGACGCGATGCTGCATATCGCCCGGGAGGCGGGCGACGATCCGGAGGCGCTCAAGCGCGCTCCGGCGAACGCGGTCGTCGGGCGGCTCGACGAGGTCAAGGCGGCCAAGCGCGTCGTCGTCCGCTACGCGTTCGAGGAGCACCCGGACCTGAGCAACGAGCCCGCCCCGCCCGTCGCCGCCGAAGCGCCGAAGGGCGTCTGAGCGTGGAGCAGCTCGGGCTCTTCCCGCTCAGCCTCGTCGTCCTCCCGGGGGAGCGCGTGCCCCTGCACATCTTCGAGCCGCGCTACCGCGAGCTCGTCGGCGAGGCGATGGAGCTCGACGAGCCGTTCGGGATCCTCCTCGAGGACGACGAAGGTCTCCGCACGGTGGGCACCCGCGTGCAGGTGACGGAGGTCGTCGAGCGGTTCGAGGACGGCCGCTTCGTCGTCATCGTCGAGGGCCTCGAGCGCTTCCAGCTCGATCACGAGACGGAAGGGCGATCGTTCCGCACGGGCGAGGTCGAGCCGGTCGAGGACCGCGATGACACGCCCGGCGAGGAGAGTCGAGCCGAGGCGATCACGCTCTTCGAGGAGCTCCGTGACGCGGTCGGTGCCGAGGTCGACACGCCCGACCGCGACGAGCCCGAGCTGGCGTGGGCGATCGCCGCGCGGGTCGAGGTCGACCTGTCGACGAAGCAGCTGCTGCTCGAGTCGCGCTCGGAGCGCGAGCGGCTCGAGCTCGTGATCAGCCACCTACGGAGCGCGTCTGCGCAGCTCGAGCTGCTAAAGGAGCAGAGCGCGCTCGTGCGCCGGAACGGGAACCTGCGGGGCGCGACCTAGCCGTCGGCGCCTGCGTCCGCCGCCTGCCACGCCTCGCGGAGGAGCTCGCGATGGAACAGCCAGAGGCAGCCGGCCACGACGGCGAGCGCCAGTTCGTCGAGCGGCCCCGGGAGCGGTAGGAGGCCGAAGGCGGCGAGCGCTCGCAGCCGGCGGGGTATGCGGCCGTCGCGGGCGAGCGCCCGCGCCGCGCGCAGCGAGCGGCGCAGACGGCTCATCCTGCCGGTACGCGCACGCGCCCCCTTGGTGTTGCGGCGAGCTGGCCGCAGGCGGCGGCGATGTCGCGGCCGCGCGTCACGCGCACGGTGCAGAGGACGCCGGCCGCCTCGAGAGTCGTGGCGAACGCCGCCACCGCGCGGCGCGTCGAGCCCGCGAACGCACCGCCCGTCGGGTTGTACGGGATGAGATTGACCTTGAACGCGTCGCGCGGCTGCAGCAGCGCCGCCAGCTGGCGGGCCTGCTCGACACGGTCGTTGACGCCTCCGAGCATCACGTACTCCACGAAGACCTTGCGGCCGTGCAGCCGCACGTAGCGGCGGCACTCCTCGAGCACCTCGGGCAGCGGGTAGCGGTCGTTGACGGGCATGAGCTCGCTGCGGAGCGCAGGCTCGGGCGCGTGCAGCGAGAGCGCCAGGCGAATCGGCTCCTCGACCGTGTCGACGAAGCGGCGCAGGCCGGGCAGCCAGCCGACGGTCGACACCGTCGTGCGCCGGTGGGTGATGCCCAGATCCGGCAGCCGCCGGGCGGCCTCGAGGACGGCGTCCAGGTTCAGCATCGGCTCGCCCATGCCCATGAACACCGCGTGGCTGAGGCCCTCCTCGCCCGCTGCACGACGGAAGTGGAGCGCCTGGTCGAGGATCTCCGACGGAGTCAGGTTGCGGCCGAACGCCATCGACCCGGTGGCGCAGAACGTGCAGGTGAGCGGGCAGCCCGACTGTGAGGAGAGGCAGAGCGAGCGTCGCCCGTCGCGGAAGCGCATCAGCACCGTCTCGACCGGATGGCCGTCCTCGGTGTGGAAGAGCGCCTTGACCGTGCCGTCCCGAGAGATCTGCTCGCTCGCGAGCGTGAGTGCCGAGAAGGGCACCTGCTCCTCGAGCAGCACGCGCAGCTCCTTCGAGAGGTCGGTCATCTGCTCGAACGAGCCTGCGCCCTGGGCCGCCCAGCGCCACACCTGGCGCGCGCGGTAGGCGGGCTCGCCGCGCCCGTCGAGCACGCGGTTCAGCAGCTCGAGGTCCATGCCGGAGGGTAGCCCGGCTCCGCCTCCCGGGCCGAGGTGTGGCTAGCCGCAGGAGCGCCCCCGCGCCTTTTTCTCGAAGTCGACACAGAATCGCGCGCCTTCTGTGTCCATGCCTGGCCCCACGGATCACCGAGGCGGAATCGGCGCGCGCAAGCGCTTCAGCGGCCCAGAAATCCCAGTATCGGCACACATCCGTGCGTGTTTCGCGGCCACGCCTGGCCCCGGCCGAGCGGGGCCGGCGACGGTGCCGCTCGGCGCCCTGGCCGTGGAGGCTGCTCTGCCACAATTGGGCCGTGGTCGACCTCCGCTCGGACACGCTGACCCAGCCCACCGCCGGCATGCGCGCGGCGATCGCCGCCGCCGTCGTCGGCGACGAGCAGAAGCGCGAAGACCCGACCGTCCTCGAGCTCGAGGAGCGGACTGCCGCGCTGCTCGGCCAGGAGGCGGCCGTCTACCTGCCGACGGCCACGATGGCCAACCAGATCGCCCTGCGAATCCTCGGCGAGCCCGGCGACGAGTTCCTCGCCGAGGAGCACTGCCACATCCTCCTCTACGAGCTCGGCGGCCCCGCCGTGCACAGTGGTCTCGTCACCCGCGGCCTCCCGGGCGACCACGGGCGCCTGAGCGCCGGACCAGATTCGGCGGGCCGTCCGCTACGACGAGGAGATCCATCACCCGCTGACCCGCGTCGTCTCGCTCGAGAACACGCACAACGCGGCGGGCGGCCGGGTCTGGCCGCTCGACGAGATCGTCGAGGTGACGCAGACGTGCCGCGAGCTGGGCTTGCGCGTCCACCTCGACGGCGCCCGCGTGCTGAACGCAGCGGTCGCGTCGGAGGTGCCGGCAGCCGAGATCGGCCGTCACTTCGACACGGTCACGCTCTGCCTCTCGAAGGGGCTCGGCTGCCCGCTCGGCGCCCTCCTCGCAGGCTCGCAGGAGCTGATGCGCGTCGGGCGCCGGATGAAGTTCCTCTTCGGCGGCGCCATGCGCCAGGCCGGGATCGTCGCAGCTGCGGGTGTGCACGCGCTCGAGCACCACGTCGACCGGCTCGCCGACGACCACGCGCGCGCCCGGCGGCTCGCGGAAGGCCTGGCGGCGGCGGGAGCGCCGGTCGATCTCGCCCAGGTCGAGACGAACTTCGTCCAGGTCGACGTGGGGGCCGTCGGGCTGACGAGCGCCGAGGCGATCGAGCGCCTCGCCGCCGAGGGCGTCCGGCTGTCGATCACGATTCACCCGAACGTGCTGCGGGCCGTCACGCACCTCGACGTCACCGACGAGGACATCGAGCCGTGCGATCGAGGCGATCCCGCCCGCGCTCGGCCTCTCCCGCGCGCGTGCCCGCGCTGCCGCGAGCTAGACCGACTACCGGTCGCCGGCGAGCAGGAACGCGATCGCGACGACGACGTAGGCGCCGACGAGCACCGCGCCCTTGAACCGGCTCGATGCTGGCCGTTGCGCGAGCAGGACCGCGGTCAGGATCACCGAGCCTGCCACCGCGGCGATCTCGACCGGACGGAACGAGAGCGCCAGTGGGTCGATCAGCCAGGCGAGCAGCGCCACCGCGGGGATGAGGAACACCGCCACCTGCGCGCTGGAGGCCAGCGCGATCTCCGCCGCGAGGCGGATCTTGCCGCGGTACGCGACGACGACGGCGCCGCCGTGCTCGGCCGCATTGCCGACGATCGCCACGATCACGGCTGCGACGAAGAAGTCGCTCAGATGTGCGTTCTCCGCGAACGTCTCGATCGAGCCCACCAGGATCTCGGCGATCAGGGCCGTCACCACGGTCGCGAGGCCGAGCACGCCGAGCGAGAGCCGGAGCGACCAGGCCGCCATCTCGGACGGCTCGTCCGAGACGTGGAGCTGACGGTGCCGGCGCAGGCTCAGGTACGTGACCACGACGTAGATCGCGAGCAGGACGACGGAGGGGATGATCGAGAGCAGCGCGAGCGAGTGGCGCTCGGGATCGCCGCCGTCCCAGCTCGGCACCGCCGGGATCAGGAAGAGCAGCGTCGCCAGGGCGACGAGTGCCAGCGAGACGAAGCTCGAGGCGCGGTCGACCTCTCCCCGCCCGCCGAAGATCAACGAGAAGCCGAGGACGAGCAGGAGGTTGCCGATCACGCTTCCCGTCAGCGACCCGCGAACGACTTCGAACTTGGCGGCGCTGACGGCGAAGAGCGCGATGATCAGCTCGGGCGCGTTGCCGAAGGTGGCGTTGAGGAAGCCGCCGATGCCCGCGCCGGTGTGGTGCGCCGCATGCTCGGTCGCTTCTCCGATCAGCCAGGCGAGCGGGATGAGGGCGAGCGCCGCGAGCACGAAGTCGGCCGTGTCCCCCAAGTGGAAGGCGTAGTGGAGGACGATCGTGGCCGGGGCGAGCGCGAGCGACGCCCAGAGAATCCTCCGTGCCACGTGCGGAACCCTAGCCAGGCGGTTCGCGGCGACGCGCCGGTTGGGCGACGCCGCGTGCTTTCATCCCGCGCGTGATCGACGCCGTCCTGTTCGACTGGGGCGACACGCTGATGCCGTTCGAGGAGATCGCGACCGACGAATACGTCCTCGAGCGCATCGCTGCCGGCCTCTCCGCGCTCGGCCGCGAGGATGCTCCCGACCCCGACGCGGTCCGCCGCTGGCTGAACGAGCAGAGCCTCGGACACGACCGTGTCGACGAGCTGGACTACGTCGGCCTGCTCTCAGCCTGCTTCGACGCGCTCGAGTGTGCACTGAGCGAGGAGGAGGTTCGCGTCTATGCGCAGGCGGCGCTCTGGGAATCCGACATGATCCTCCACCCCCAGACGCTCGCCCTCCTCGACTCGCTCCGCGACCGTGGCCTCAAGCTGGGGCTCGTCTCGAACACCGCCGTTCCGCTCTGGCTGCTCGAGCCCGTGCTCGAGCGGCAGGGGCTGGCCGAGCGCCTCGACTCGGTCGTCCTTTCGTCGGAAGTGGGCAAGCGCAAGCCGCACCCGCTGATCTTCGAGCGCGCACTCGCCGAGGTCGGCGTGCCGGCCGCCCGGGCGCTCTTCGTCGGCGACCGCCTCCGGCAGGACGTCCGCGGCGCCGCCGAGGCCGGCATGCGCACCATCCAGGCGCTGTGGTCGCGTGCCGACCAGCACCCGGACGGCATCGAGCCGGACTACGAGGCGTACACACTGATGGACGTGCTCAACGTCGTCCGGCGGCTCAACGGCGAGCGCTGAGCAAGCACGTTTGGCCGGCGCTGTCAAGTCTTGCGGCGGTCCACGGGCGTACGGAAAATCCCTGTATGGACACGGCCCCGATGGTGCCCGAGCGGCAGCTCCCGCTGCACCCGCAGCAGGAGGTCGAGTGCCAGCGCTGCGATGTCCACTGCGACAAGGTCGTCTATCCGGCGTCGTGCCTCGACCGCGCGTGTCCGTTCGTGTACGCGTTCGAGGAATTCGGCCGCACCTACGTGGGCTGCATGCAGAAGGTCTACGAGGTCGAGATCGACCTGCACCTGCTCGAGCGCGCCGAGCGCGGCCGGATCGGCTTCGGGGCGGTGAAGGCGCGACGGCAGCCGCTGCCGATGTGCGACGCGGCCGTGTCGAGCTGCTACGACGCGAAGGCCGACCCGCTCGGGTGCGTCAACCCGGAGTTCTTCGAGCTCCCGCTCGACCGTCCGAGCTTCCGCGTGTTCGCGCGGATCGCGCCGAACGCCTGAAGCACGCGCTCTCGGGAGGTGCACCGCCGGGCGCCTCGACGATGGCCCTTGCCCGTGGCATGTCACGGTCCCTGCACGGCGACGCCACACACGGTTGCGGTTCTCGGCGATAGCCTCGTGACCGGAGGGAGGACCGCGGCCGGCCCCAGCGGCATGTCCCCGCGGGACCTGTCCCGAGCGGACGGCTAGCGCCGAGTCGCGCGGCGCTTGGCGCTCTTCTGGCGCGAACGAGGCTTCGACGGCTGAGGCTTCGGTGCCCAGCGGGCGTGGAGCTCGCGGAGGCGGACGATGTCGCCCGCGTCCGGGCCATGGCCGTCGGCGCCCGGCGTCTCCATGACCGCGGGCAGTCCCTGCAGCGCCGGGTGGCCGAGGAAGACCCCGAGCCGCTCGCCGAGCTCGCCGTCGCCGATGTTCGCGTGCCGGTCGCGGTTCGAGGCCAGCGGCGCGTTCGCGTCGTTGACGTGGAGTGCGCGCAGCCGCTCGAGCCCGATCGACTCGTCGACCGAGTCGAGCACCGCCGACAGCCCCTCCGCGTCGCGCACGTCGCAGCCCGAGACGAACAGGTGGCACGAGTCGAGGCAGATGCCCAGGCGCGGGTGACCGCCGAGCCGTTCGAAGAGCGTCGCGAGCTCCTCGATCGAGCGGCCGATCGTGCCCCCGGCGCCGGCGGAGTTCTCCATCAGCAGCCACGTATCGCCCTCGCAGCGCTCGAGCGCCTGTGCGATCGCGGGCAGCGCGCGCTCGAGGCCGGTCTCGAAACCGGCGCCGAGGTGAGAGCCGACGTGGAAGACGACGTCAGCGCCCATCGCGCTCGCCGCCTCGACCGTCAGGCAGAGCGTCGTCGTCGACTTCTCGTAGATCTCCTCGTTCGGCGTGGCGAGGTTGACGAGGTAGACGGCGTGGATGAGCGCCGCGCGCACCGGACCGCTCTCGAGCCGCTCGCGGCAGCGCGAGAGATCCGCGGGATCGTGATCGGGGAAGCGCCACGCCCGCGGGCTCTGCGCGAAGAGCTGGACGGCGTCCGCCCCGATCTCCTCGGCCCGGTCGAACGCCCGCTTCACACCGCCGGAGCAGTGGGCGCCGAGCAGCACGCCAGTAACCTACTCGGGCCGCGGCGGGCACCGTTGCGGCCTGTCGAGATGCAGCAGAGCAGCGACACCGTCAGCGGCAACGGACCCCGCCCCGGAGCAGGGGGGCGCGCGTGAGCGTCCGCGTGCGCATGGCGCCGAGCCCGACCGGATTCCTCCACATCGGCGGCGTGCGGACGTTCCTGTTCAACTGGCTCTTCGCGCGCGGCCGCGGCGGCGAGTGCCTGCTCCGGATCGAGAACACCGACACGAGCCGCGAGGTGGCCGAGTCGGTCGAGCAGATCCAGCGCTCGCTCACCTGGCTCGGGCTCGACTGGGACGGCCCGGTCACCTTCCAGCTCGACGCGATGGAGCGCTGCCGCGAGCTCGGGGCCCAGCTCGTCGACGAGGGCAAGGCCTACGAGGACGAGGGGGCGATCCGCTTCCGCATGCCGGAGGAGGGTGTGACCGGCTGGGACGACGCCATCCGTGGGCCGGTCGAGTTTCCCAACGAGCGCCTCGACGACCTGGTGATCGTCCGCTCGGACGGGCGCGCCACCTACAACTTCGCCTCGCCGGTCGAGGACATGGACGACGGCATCACACACGTGATCCGCGGCAACGACCACGTCTCGAACACGCCCAAGCAGCTCCAGATCCTGCGCGCGCTCGGTCACGAGCCCCCGGTCTACGCGCATGCGCCCGACGTGCTCGGTGACGACGGCAAGAAGCTCTCCAAGCGCCACGGGGCGCAGTCGATCGACGAGTTCCGCACAGCCGGGTACATCCCCGAGGCGCTGATGAACTTTCTCGCCCTGCTCGGCTGGTCGTACGACGACCGGACCACGGTGATGACGCCGGAGGAGCTCGTCGAGCGCTTCACGCTCGAGCGGGTGGGAGCGAGCCCGGCGGTCTTCGACTACGCCAAGTTCGAGTGGCTGAACGGCGTCCATCTGCGTGCGCTGCCCGACGACGAGTACGGCGAGCGGCTGCTCGCGTACCTCCGCGAGGACGGGATCGAGTGGGATGCGGAGCGCGTCCGTCAGACGGTGCCGCTGGTCAAGGAGAAGATCTCGACGCTCGGCCAGTACCCCGCCTACGCCGGCTTCTTCTTCTCCGAGCCGGCACCCGACGGCGACGTGGACGGCTCGCCGATGCTCGACGGAGCGCTCGCGGCGCTGTCGGCGGTGGAGCCGTTCTCGGCCGAGGCGATCGAGACGGCGCTTCGCGGCGTCGCCGATGAGCTGGGGCTGTCCGCCCGCAAGGCCTTTCAGCCGATCCGGGTCGCAGTGACCGGCTCGACGGTGTCACCGGGGCTCTTCGAGAGCCTCGAGCTCCTCGGGCGCGACGCCTCGCTCGCGCGGCTGCGGGCTGCGACCGGAGCGCGCTCGTGAGCGGCGGCGATCGCACCGTCCTGCTCGTCGACGACGACGCGGCCCTGCGCATGCTCTGCCGGGTGAACCTGGAGCTCGACGGCTTCCAGGTGCTCGAGGCGCCGACGGTGGACGACGCTGTCGACCTCGCAGACCGGGCCGACGTCGTCATCCTCGATGTCCGCCTCGGCGATGCGGGGACCGGCGGCCTCGCCCTGCTCGACCGCTTCCAGCGCACGCCGCCGCCGGCGGTCCTCGTTCTCACGGGCTCGGTCGAGATGAGCGACGTGACGCGGCCATCGGGCGTCTCTGCAGTGATGACGAAGCCCTTCGACCTGAGCGAGCTGCGGCGCACGGTGCGCGACCTGGCCGACGCCGCACCGCCGCGTGCCGCGCCTGCCAACGGTGTCCGTGCGCCCGGCGAGTTCGAGGAGCGACTTCGCCGCTACCGCTTCGAACGGATGGAGGAGGGACGCGCGGTGCGAGTGGGGGAGAAGGAGACCTCCGCCAGCGCCGCGATCGTGGCCGCCTACGCCGACCTCTTCACGCCGGAGCAGGTCGAGGCCCTGCGCTCGGCCGAAGCGGACGCGGAAGGGGCGGAGCGGGAGCGCCTCTTCCGGTTGCGCAAGTCGTGCGAGTACGGGCTGGTCGAGCGTGCGGTCGCGCCGCTGGCCGACGAGGTGGAGAACGCGATCCTCGCCGCGCGCCTCGAGTTCCGCGGCGAGCAGCTGCCGCTGCGCTCCGGGCAGGCCCAGCTCGCCGTTCTGCCCGAGTACCGCGACCGCGACGAGCTCGGCGAGCTCGTCCACGAGCTCTCGGCGTCGTTCAACGACCGCCGGCTGGAGCTCCTGCGGCTGAAGGAGGATCGCGCGGCCGACGTCTCGGGCGAGGCAGATCCGGTGGCTCGCAGCGAGGGGGAGAAGGGAGTCGTGCTCGCCGACCTGTCACATGCCCTGCAGCACGCGAGCGGCGCACTCGCCGCAGACTACGGCCGGCTGCGCGAGCACTGGCTCGAGCGTCTGCTCGGGCCCGAGCGCGAGGACGTTCCCTCCTCCTCGCACGTCGCCTACCTGCGCCGGCTGTCGCCGCTCGAGGCGACGTACACGCGCGAGCGCTGCGTCGAGGTGTGCCTCGACACCCTGCAGCGCCTGGGGCTGGACCTGGAGCGGCAGAACACGATTCGCCTCGACCTCGACGACCGCCCTCAGAAGAGCCCGCGCGCCTGCGTGATTCCGTCCGATCCGCCAGAGGTCGTTCATCTCATCACCCGGGCCCAGGGCGGGCTTCACGACTACGGCGCATTCCTGCACGAGGCCGGCCACGCGCTGCACTACGCCGGCTCGGGCGAAGGCCTGCCCTACACGTATCGGGCGATCTCGCGCGACCACGCGCTGACGGAGATCTACTCGTACATCCTCGAGGCGATCTCCCGGGAGCCGGGCTGGCACGAGCGCTACTTCGGGCTCACGGCCGAGCAGGCCGCCACCAACGCGGAGGCTGCGGACTTCGTCGAGCTCTTCCTCTTCAAGCGCTACGAGGCGAAGCTGCGCTACGAGCTGGACTTCTGGTCGGCCGGCGCCGACCTGACGGGCATGCCGGAGCGCTACTCGGAGCTGCTGACCGAGGCGGCCGGGATCCACTACCCGCCGGGCAACTACCTGGCCGACATGGACGACGGCTTCTACTCCGCCGACTACCTGCGCGCCTGGATCCGCTCCTCGCAGCTGCGCGAGTGGCTGCGGCGCGAGGTCGGCGACGGCTGGTGGCAGGACGAACGCACAGGCGACTTCCTGCGTGAGCTCTGGGCCGAGGGCACGCAGCCGAGCAGCGAGGAGGTCGCCGGGCGCCTGGGCTACGAGCCGCTCGACACCGGCCCGCTCGTGTCCAGCCGGGGCTAGGCGTCGGGAGGGGGAGCCGAGAAACCCGCGACGCGGCGCAGGATCGCGCGCGGCGTCTCGCTTTCGGCCACCGAGAACAGCTCCCAGCCTTCCGAGGCCGCATCGTTGAGCTGCTGGGACCACGCCTTCGAGTCGCCAGTCAGATCGAGCGTCTGGTACTCCCAGGCGGTCGCCGTGGCGAACGGTCCGAACCACGCCGGCTGGGGTCCAGCGCCGCCCCGCAGGCGAACCGCCGCCGCGCGCACCGTGGACGCTTCGACCCCGAGCTCCCTCAGTGCGTGCGCCGCCTGGCCCTGGCCGTACGCGGCGAGGGCGATGAGGATGTCCTCGGAGTCGATCGCGGCGGTGCCGGCGGGGCCGCCCCGCGCAAGGGACTCGCGCAGTGCGAGCTCGAGCACCTCCTTGACCGCCGGGGCGAACGGCAGCGGCTCCGCCGATTGGCGGCGCTTGGGGCTTGGAACGTCGCCGAGCCGTTCCATCACGCTCCCGCGGTCGACGCCCAGCACCCCGAGCAGGTGCGATGCCACGCTCCCTTCGTCGGCCAGCAGGGCAAGAAGCAGATCCTCCGTTTCGATGGCGTCATGACCCAGTGCTGCGGCCTCCCGTGCCGCCTGCGCGACGGCTTCACGCGCGGGGGGTGCGAATCGCTCCGCGGGTGCGAGCGGAGCCGCTCGGCCGTGACGGGAGGACAGCCGCAGCGGCTCGATGAGCAGAGACTGCTCGAGGAGAACGCACGTCTGGCTGCCGATCGAGCGGCCCTCGCGCTCGGCGCGCGTCCGAAGGGCCTCGTAGAGCCCGTCCGGAACGTTGCGTACGTGCAGCGTGGCCACGATCGCATGCTAGCACTCTGCAACCAAATTGCTAGCAGCCTCTCGAACCGTACCCCGCCCTCCCAAGGGGAGAGCGCCTCCACCACCCGCCCGGCGCCGACGGTAACGCGAAAAGGCGCGCGTGTCTGTGCCGGAACCGAGCCAAGAGCAACCAGCAGGACGGCGACCATCGCGGCATCCCGGAAGACACGACGGGCGCCCTCTCGAGGCGCCCGTGCGTTCACACCCCCGGCGGGATTCGAACCCGCGATCTCCTGGCTGAGAACCAGGCATCCTAGGCCGCTAGACGACGGGGGCGAGCCGACGGACTGTAGCAGCGTCCCGGCGCGCCCGGCCACCCCCGCGTGGGCGGCTCCTCCGCTTCCGGGGAGCCGGTGGCCAGCGGGTTTGCGGCCGCGGCCCGAGGCGGAGAGACGGTGCCCGGGAGGAGGCAGAGCCGGGTCGCTGGGCCGACCGGAAAGGATCACCGGCCGACGGGCAGCGGGGTGGCGCGCGGCGGGCGTATGTCGCGTGCGGCGACGCAGCCGTGAGCGCGGCTGCGATCCTTGAGGCGTGTCGGGCCTGGTGACCGGCGAGGACGGCGTCACGCGCTGCTGGTGGGCGGGCAGTGACCCGCGCATGCGCGCCCACCACGACGACGAATGGGGACGGCCCGAGCGGCGGCCCGACCGCCTGTACGAGCTCCTGACGCTCGAGTCGTTCCAGTCGGGGCTCTCCTGGAGGACGATCCTCGACAAGCGCGAGGGGTTCCGGCGCGCCTTCGCCGGCTTCGACGTCGCACAGGTAGCGCGGTTCGGCGAACGGGACGTCACGCGTCTGCTGGGCGACGCCTCGATCGTCAGGCACCGCGGCAAGATCGAGGCGGCGATCGCGAACGCGCGCGCGATCGTGGCGCTCGACCAGCCGCTCGCCGAGCTGCTCTGGTCGTTCGCGCCGGCGCCACGGCCGCGACCCGGCGCGATCGAGGAGGTTCCATCCCAGACGCCGGAAGCTGCGGCACTCGCCCGCGAGCTGAAGGCGCGAGGCTTCCGTTTTCTCGGCCCGACGACCGTCTACGCGTTCATGCAGTCGGCGGGCCTCGTCGACGACCACGTGCAGGGTTGCTCTGCGCCCGAGCTTCCCGGGTAAGGGTCAGACCGGCGGCGGCCGCTCGGGAGGCTCGTCGCTCGTGGGCGGCTCGTCGGCGACGGCCAGATCCTCGACGGTCGCCGGACCTGCCAGCACCTCGGGCTCGTCGACCAGCAGCTCGTCGTCCGACACAAGGTCTTCGCCCGCGAAGCTGAGCGCCGTCGCCGGTCGTAGCGGGCGGAGGAAGAGCAGCTCGTACAGCAGTGCAGCGATCGCGCCGCCGAGGATCGGGCCCGCGTACCAGATCCAGAAGTCGTCCCAGCTGGAGTCCATGAGCTGCGGTCCGAAGACCCTCGCCGGGTTGGCGACGGCGCCGGTCGAGCCGCCGGTGAGCGGGCCCGCAACGAGAATGGCGGCGCCGTAGACGAGGCCGATCGCGAGCCCGGCCGTTGCCTTGTAGGCGCCGCGAATGTCGGCCGCGAGCGCGAAGAAGACCCAGACGAGGAAGAACGTGACCAACGCCTCGAGGACGAGCGCCTCGCCCGTCTTGAGCCCAGGGTCGATCGCCGGCGCGCCGTAGCCCGCGGCCTCGGCCGTGCCTCCGGGCCAGAGCCAGCGCAGCACTCCGGCAGCCGCGGTGGCGGCCGCCATCTGGGCGATCACGTACAGCACGCCGAGCGCGATCGGGATGCGGCGGGTGATCAGGAAGCCGATCGTCACCGCCGGGTTGAAGTGACCGCCCGAGATGTGTCCGGTGGCCGTCACCATCGCGCCGTAGACGAAGGCGTGCGCGAGCGCGATGACGAGCAGGCCCTCCTCGGCGGTGAGCCCGATGGAAAGCGCAGCCCCGACGCCGACGAAGACGAGCGCGAACGTGCCGACGAACTCGCCGACCGCACGGACCGCGCTGTCGGCCACCGGCTCGCCGAACGGGCCGGCGGCTTCGCGACTCGTGGTCACGCTGGCCTCCACGGCGCGGGAGCATAAAGGGCTGGGCAGACGCGTGCAGCGAGCGGCAGTGGTTCCGTTCGCCTGGCGGCTTTGCCAGGATGGGCCGGTGAACGGCCGGCCGCCCACCGACGCGGAGCTGGTGGCCCGCTGCCGTGCGGGCGACGACGAGGCGTGGGCAATGCTCGTCGAGCGGTTTTCGCGCTTCGTGAATGCGATCGCCGCCGTCGGCTTCCGCCTGCCGCCGCACGAAGCCGAGGATGTGTTCCAGGAGGTGTTCGCGCGCGCATACGAGCACCTCGACGGCCTGCGCGAGGACAGCGCCGTGCGTCCCTGGCTGGCCCAGCTCACACGCAGGCTCTGCATCGACACGATCCGCGCACGGACGCGCGAGCAGCCGACCGAGGAGATCTTCGAGGGCGCCGTCGTCGACGAGCGGCTCGCGAGCATCGACGAAGCGATGACGATCCACGCGGCGCTGGAGGGCCTCTCCGACAACTGCCAGGAGATTCTCGACCGCTTCTTTGCCCGGGACGAGAGCTATCGCACCATCGGCGAGGAGCTCGAGCTGCCCGCGGGGACGATCGCCAGCCGCATCTCCCGCTGCCTGACGAAGCTGCGCGGCGAGCTCGAGGGAAGAAAACCCTCCCCTACTCAGTCTGGAACTTCGTGAGCGGATACGACGAGCAGACGCTGGCCGAGCTGATTGCGCTGCTGCCGCCCGCGCCGGAGGCGTGGGTGGCTGCCGCACGTCAGATCGGGCCTGCCCGGCGCACGCTGGACACGATCGTCGAGCGCGCGCGGGAGGACGTCCAGTACCGCGGCCGGGTGCTCGCCGATCTCGAGGCCGCACTGCAGTCGGAAGGCGTCGAGCCCGACCGGTACGCGGTCGAGCTGCTCCGCCAGCGCGTCTCGGAGATTTAGCCCGCCCGGCACACCGCGGTCGTGGGAGGATCGCGGCGTGCCACGCGCCTCCGCCGACGAACTGCTCGCTCTTCCCGTCGGTGAGCTGCTCGAGCGGCTCGCGAACGAGGCTCCCGCGCCAGGCGCCGGCGCCGTGAGTGCCCTGGCGGCGGCGATGGCCGCGGGCCTCGTCGGAATGGTCGCGAGTCGCTCACCCGACTGGCATGGCGCTGCGGGTGCGGAGGCTCAGGCTGCGCGACTTCGGGCTCGCCTCGCGCCGCTGGCCGCCGAGAACGCCGCGGCGTACGAGCGCGCGCTCGCCGCCCTCGCGGCGCCGCGCCAACCCGGCTCGCCTCCGGTCGGCGACGCGCTGCGGCGGGCATCGGAGCCGCCGCTCAGGATCGCCGCGAGCGCGGCCGACGTCGCCCTGCTGGCGGCGCACGCTACGGAGGAGGGCGAGCCGTCGCTCCGGCCCGACGCCGCGGCGGCGGCCGCGCTGGGCGAGGCTGCCGCGCGCGTCGCCAGCCATCTCGTCGAGATCAACCTGACGACGGGTGCCGACGACGAGCGGCTCCTGGCCGCACAGGCATACGTCCGTACGGCGAGCGAGGCCGCTGCGCGGGCACTGCAGGCTTCGCTCGACGCACCATAGGATCGCGTCCGTGAGCGCAGCCCACGCCGCCGAGGACAAGCCGCCGCACGCAGACCGCGGCCCCATGCCCGCGTGGAGCCTCCCCGCCGGCGAGGCCGAGCGCATTCGCATCCAGATGCAGTGGCCCGCCGAGGTCACGCAGGAGTGGGCGTGGGGCGGGGCGACGGGCGCGGGAGCCCGCGTGTGCGTGCTCGACAGCGGTGTCCAGCCCGACCACCCACTGGTCGGCCCGATCGCGGCGTCGAAGGTCGTCTCGATCGTGGACGGCGAGGTGCAGGTGGACGACGACGACACCGGCGACGTCGTCGGTCATGGAACCGCCTGCGCCGGGATCATCCGCTCGCTCGCGCCCGACTGCGAGCTCTGGAGCGTCCGCGTGCTGGGCGCCGGCGCCACCGGCAGCGGGCCGGTCCTGCTCGCCGGGCTGCGGTGGGCCGTCGAGCAGGGCTTCCACGTCATCAACATGAGCCTCTCCACGACGAAGGCGCAGGTGGCGACCTACCTCCACGAGATCGCCGACAGCGCGTACTTCAAGCGGACGCTGCTCGTCGCCTCGGCGCACAACATGCCGGTCGAGAGCTACCCCTGGCGCTTCTCGTCCGTCATCTCCGTCGGCAGCCACGACGAGTCTGACGGGCGCGTCTTCTACTACAACCCCAACCCGCCTGTGGAATTCTTCGCCCGCGGCGTCGACGTCGACGTCGCCTGGGTAGGAGGAGGGCGAATTCGCTCCACCGGCAACAGCTTCGCGACACCTCACATGGCCGGCATCTGCTCGCTGATCATCAGCAAGCACCCCGAGCTGACGCCGTTCCAGCTCAAGAGCGTCCTCTACCTGACCGCGACCAACGTGGCGGGCCAGCAGTGAGGAGCCCAACGTGAGCGAAGATCGCCTCCGCGCGGCGGTCGCGACCGGCGTCCTCGGCGCGGACGAGGACTACCGCGCGCTGCTGCAGTCGATCGTGGAGGTGGCGAGGGCGATCTTCGGCGCGAAGGCGTCGTCGCTCATGCTCCTCGACGCGGAGAACGACGAGCTCGTCTTCGAGGCTGTCGCCGGCGAGGGCTCGGAGACGCTCATCGGGCAGCGCTTCCCCTCGAGCACGGGCGTCGGCGGGTGGGTGCTCGTCACCGGCCAGCCGCTCGTCATCGAGGACCTGCGCCAGGACACCCGCTTCTCACGCGATACGGCCGAGCGAACCGGCTACGTGCCCGAGGGAATGATGTGCGTGCCGCTCCTGCACGACGAGCGCGCGCTCGGTGTCCTCTACGTGCTCGACCGGCCGCAGAACGCCACCTTCACGCTGCAGGAGATGGAGCTCCTCGGCCTGTTCGGTCACCAGGCCGCGATCGCCCTGTACCTGCTTCAGAAGGCGCGCCAGGCCCGTGCGCTGCTCGACGGTGAGGGCGATGCCGCCGTGGTCGCCCGCCTGGCCGCGGCGCTGGACGACGACGAGCGCCGCGAGAACGCCATTCGCCTGATGGAAGCCATCGAGGCGGTCATCAAGGGGTAATCGCTCGCCGTGCCGCCGCCGGGGCGCCTTGCCGTGCGCTGGCAGTTCGCGCGGCGGCAGGGCTCGCTCTATTCGAAGGGGGACTGCGTCCCCCCTCGAGCTCCCCCTTCCACTCGGAAGGCGTAGGCGACTAGGCCAATCTGGTCAGACGCGACTTCGCGCGGTGTGGCTCCGCAAGCAGGCTTGCTCCGCCGGTACAGCGCACGTTGGTCGGTCGGGTGCCAGTCGCGGCTAGGCCGCGATCTCGTGGGCATCTGTTGCGGTGCGTCGAGGGCATCGAAACGCCGGCACGAAGACCAGGGAAGGGATTTGAACGCGTGAACCGCGGCCGGAACCCTCGCGCGCGTGGCGACGCGTTCATGCTCGCGACTTCCTTGCTAGGGCGGAGCCAAGGCTGCCCGGCGACGCAAAAGGGGCGGCTTTCGCCGCCCCTCGAAGACTTCTCTGGGATCGAGTGCGTTAGAGGACGTCGCTCCGCTTGTCCATGACGTCCTTCGGGCCAAGCATCGCGTGGGCCTCGACGTCGTCGCCCTCGTCGTTCGCCATGAGATCGCGCTTGTCCTGATCCTTCAGAAACTCGTGGGCCTCGACATCGTCGCCGTCGTCCTTCATCAGCCCGTCGCGCAGATACTCCGACATTGTTTGCTCCTCCTTGTGACCTAGCAGCTTGCCCGTCCACCTAACCGGACGGAGACCCCGGCCGAATTCTTCCATCCACCTCGGTCGCAGCTACACAAGCGAAGCAAAGATTGGGATGCTCCGCAACGTGGCGGCGTTTCGGCGGCATCTGGGCGAGTCCTTCGGGGCGATCGCCGCCGTCTTCCGCAATCCCGACCTGCGGCGGGTGGAGCTCGCCTGGACGATCACGATGCTGGCCCAGTGGGGCTACTTCGTCGCCCTCGCCGTCTATGCGTACGGGCGCGGCGGAGCCGCCGCCGTCGGCCTGGTAACGATCATCAGGGTCATCCCGTCGGCGCTCGCGTCGCCGTTCCTCTCGGTCCTGGCCGACCGGTACCGCCGCAACCTGGTGCTCACGCTCGCCACGGCGGTGCGCGCAGTGCTGATTGCAGCTGCGGCGCTGTTCGTGGTCGCCGACATGAACGAGTTCTTCGTCTATGGCTGCGCGGCCGCGATGAGCGTCGCCGGCACCGTCATCCGGCCGTCACAGTCGGCCATGCTGCCGTCGCTGGCGCGGACTCCGACCGAGCTGACGGCCGCCAACGTGACCACGAGCACGATCGAGAGCGTCGGCCAGTTCATCGGCCCGGCGGTCGGGGGACTGCTCCTGGCGGCCACGGACACGCAGGTCGTCTTCTTCGCCGTGGCCGGCGCGTTCGCGGTGTCGGCCTTCCTCGTCTCCCGGATCGAGACGCCGCAGGAGCGCCCCGCACCGGCTGAGGGGGAGCGCACCACGCTCTTCACCGAGGCGACGGCCGGGTTCCGTGCGATCGGCAGCGAGCGGCGACTGCGCCCGCTCATCGTCCTCTCGGCGACCCAGACGACCGTCTCGGGCGCGTTCAGCGTGCTGATCGTCGCCGCGGCGCTCGACCTGCTGGACCTGGGCGAGGTCGGGGTCGGCTACCTGAATTCGGCCGTCGGGGTCGGCGGACTCGTCGGCGCGCTGCTCGCATTGGGGCTGGCCGGGCGCAACCGCCTCGCGTCCAACTTCGGCGCCGGCATGTTCCTGTGGGGAATCCCCATCGTGCTGATCGGGATCTACCCGGAGTCGGCGATCGCCATTGCGCTGCTGATCGTGATCGGCGCCGGCAACACCATCGTCGACGTGGCCGGCCTGACGCTGATGCAGCGGGCGGTGCGCGACGACGTGCTCGGCCGCGTCTTCGGTGCCCTCGAGGGGTTGATGATCATCACGGTCGGTCTCGGGGCCATGCTCGCCCCGGCGTTGATCGCGCTGATCGGCATCCAGGGGGCGCTGATCGTCACGGGCGCCCTGCTGCCGGTGCTGACAGCGCTCTTCTGGCGCAGCCTCGCGGCGATCGACCTCCACGCCGAGGCGCCGGCCGGCCGCGTCGAGCTGCTCCAGCAGATCCCGATCTTCGCGCCGCTGCCGGCGACGACGATCGAGTTCCTCGCCGGCTCGCTCGTCGAGCACCGCCGCCCCGCCGGCGACCTCATCTTCCGGCAGGGCGACGAGGGCGACCGCTACTACGTCGTCGCCTCCGGAAAGGTCTCCGTCGACGTGGACGGGCAGTCGGCGGGGGAGCTGGGGCCGGGCCACGGCTTCGGCGAGATCGCGCTCCTGAAGGACGTCCCTCGAACCGCCACGATCACCGCCGTCGAGGACGTCACGCTCTACTCGCTCGCCCGCGACCAGTTCATCGGCGCGGTCACCGGCCATGCCCCGAGCGCTGCCGCAGCCGATGCGGTCGTCAGCTCGCGACTCGACCGCCTCAGCCCCCGCATCGCGACCGTCTGACCCCGAGCCGGAGTCCTACGGATCGGGTGATGTAGCCGCCACGTTCAGGCCCGCGGCCGCACGGCGAGGGTCTCTCCCATCACCCGGTTGGGATGATGGCTAGCGGCGGGGCGCTGCGAGACGATTGGTCGCGGTTCCGGCGAGTTGCCGTGACCGTGAACATCATGAAACGAGGGAGGAGCAGCCAATGACAGCTGCACGCGATCAACCCCTGGCGACGCCGTCGGCTCCGTACCGCCCCGGGGAAAGTGACTACGAGTACACCGGAGGCGGCGGCGGCGTCGGCTGGGTGGACTTCGCGGCGGTCATGCTCGGCCTGGCCGGCACCTGGAACATTCTCACCGGGATCCTCGCGATCGGGGACTCGCGGGTGTTCGTCGGCGAGGAGCTCTTTGTCTTCAGCAACCTGAACACCTGGGGCTGGATCATGCTGCTCTTCGGGGCAGCGCAGGTGTTCGCTGCCGTCGCCGTCGTGAAGGGCAGCGAGTTCGCACGCTGGTTCGGTGTGGGCGCGGCCGCGTTGAACGCGATCGCCCAGCTGCACTTCGTCTCCGCCTACCCGATCTGGTCGATAGCCCTTTTCACCATCGACATCCTGATCATCTACGGCCTCGTCGCCTACGGCGGCAAGCGGCTGAGGGAAGTAGTCCCGCTCTAGCTCGCGGCAACGCCGGCGCCGGACGGGGGAGCCGGCGCCGGCACCTGCGTGCGAAGGTTTCGCGCCGCCCTCCGCGAACACGGACGCATGTCCGTGCAAGGGCCAAGCGAGCGCTTGCTTCGGCTCACGGCGCGGCGGCCACTGACGGCGCGCCGCGCCGGCCAGATCATCGCCCTCTTCACGATCGCGGTGACGCTCGCGAGCGGGGTTTTGATGTGGCTTCTCGACAACGAGGAGTTTCCGAATCTCGGCCTCGCCCTGTGGTGGGCCGTCCAGACCGTGACAACCGTCGGTTACGGAGACATCACGCCTCATGAGCCGGTCGGGCGGGTGATCGCGACCTTCGTGATGCTGAGCGGCATCGGCTTCCTGACCGTGATCACCGCGTCGATCACCGCCGTCTTCATCGAGAGCGCGCGGCGGCGTCTCGACCGGGGCGCCGAGATCGGGCCCGAGCTCGCCCACCTCGACCAGCGGCTCGCGCGGATCGAGGCGCTGTTGGAGCAACGGCCCGGCGCCGGGCACGCCGGCGGAGAGCTAGCCCCAGGCGCTCCCTACGTCGCGCGCACTGCCCAGGTTGCGGGCACGTCCGCGCCCCCCTCCTCGGCGATGCGGGGGCCGAAGCGGACGAGCGTGGGGTGGGGCGCGATCTTCCCTGCGACGAGCGACTCGCCCATCCGGAACGACGTCGCCTCATCCAGCAGCGGCCGCGGCGCGAATGACAGCAGGTCGGCGACGTAGGCGAGGTCGCCCGTGGACGTCATGCGCATCATCATGAGGTTGTCGCACTGCGAGACGACGAGCTCGTTGACGCGGAACGGCCGCTGCGTCGAGACGAGCAGGTAGAGCCCGAACTTCCGTCCTTCCGCGGCAATGCGCGCCGTGAGCTCGGAGGCGAGCGCGCTGACCCCGTCGGCCGGCTCGCGCGGGCAGACGTTGTGCGCCTCGTCGATGACGATGAGGACGGGCTCCCGATCGCTTCGGCGCCGCCACAGAGCCGCAAGCAGGCTCTCGGCCGCGACGGCCATCTCCCCCTGTGTGCCGAGAGAGCCCAGGTCGACCACCAGCAGGCGTGGCCCGTCCCCCGCTACGAGGTCTTGGAGGGAGCCGCGATCGCCCACCGACCAGATCGACCACTGGTCGATGCCGAGACTGCGGAGTCGGGTGCCGAGCGCCCGCACCGCCGGGTCCTCGGCTGCGATCAGTCGCTGGGCGAGCGCCTGGGCGCTGGCGTTCGGATCCTGCACACCCTCATCGAGGAGGTCGAGCAGCGTGCCGTACTCCTCGCGGTCGGCGATCGGGTCGAGACGGAGAATCGCAGCTTGCTCCTGTGCATCGCAGTCGGTGAACCGCACGTGGAGGCGCTCCTCACCGGCCGCCCCTGCCCGTCTTACGGCCAGGTCTGACACTGCGCCGCGGTACGCGGCGGCGAGACCGCGCTCGACGTCCGGGCGCACCTCGCCGAGGCGAACGAAGTCGGAGTTGGGATCGAGAACGACGATCCGCAGCGACGTGTGGAGGAGGAGCTGTTCGAGGATGGTGCCGAGGGCGTATGTCTTCCCCGACCCCGACTGCCCGCACAGAAACGTGTGGCGGCTGAACCCGCCTGCGTCGAGGGGGAAGCGGACACCGGGCTCGAGTGCCAGCTCGCCGACGTCGAGCGCCGCGCGCGAGCCGGTGCTGCGCTCCAGCCACCCGGCGACGACCTCCACGCTTGCCGGCTCGACGGGTGCCGCCGCGAAGGGGGAGACCCCGTCGTCGATCAGGACCCCTTCGCCGTGAACGACGCCCGGCTGACCCGGCGCGTGGCGGAGCGCGTACACCTGTCCCAGGCGCCCCTCGAGCGAGACGTAGCTTCCGGGACGGAGCTCGAGCCCGTCCAGCGCCGCCTCGAGCGTGAACCGGCGGCCGTCGACGGAGGAGGCGCTGTCGCCGCGGCCGGCCCCGCCGCTCACGTCGCGGCCGCGCGAGGCTGCGTCGATGGGACGCGTTGCGTGAAGAAGAGGGCGACGAGCGCGAGGATGGCCAGGATCGACGAGCGCCGCGCGGAGACCGTCCAGCCGGGCGTCCTCGTAGTCCCCGAGCGCCTCGTCGATGTTCCTCCCGCTGACGCCGGCCTCGTCGAGGGCCTCCTCCAGGTCGGCGTCGGAGACGAAGGGCACGCCGCCCGCGAGTTCGACCTGCGCCTGCTCCTTCGCGCGGGCGGGGATGGCGTCGTTCGCCTGGATGTTGGCGACGAACGAGGCCGTGACGGCGGCGATCATGAGCGATCCGGCGAGCGCGGTGCCCAGGGAGGCGCCGAGGTTCGTCATCGTGTTCTGGACGCCGCCCACCTCGGGGGTGTCCTCGTCCGAGACGGCGGAGACCGTGACGCTGCCGAGTTGCGAGGCGAGCGCGCCGATGCCGAGCCCGACCAGCAGCATCGGCACGAACACGACTTCGGGGCCGGCGTCCGCGTCGAGGCCCCCGAGCAGCACGAGCGTGCCGAGCAGCAGCGAGAAGAGGCCGAGGCGGACGACGAGTCGCGGCGAGATGTCCGGGAAGAACCGCGGGATCCCCACGGCTGCGATCAGCAGCGTGACCGAGAGCGGGAGCAGCCGCGCGCCGGTCGCCAGCGCCGAGAGGCCGAGGCAGACCGAGAGGAAGAGCGGCACGACGAAGAAGAGCCCCGCCTGGACGAGGAACTGGAAGAAGAACATCAGCAGGCCGCCGCTCAGCTGGCGGTTGCGGAGCAGGCCCGGTCGCACGAGCGGCTCCAGGCCCCGGTCGACCCGGCGCACCTCCCAGCGCGAGAACACCCAGATGGTGAAGATCCCGGCCAGGATCAGCCAGATCGTCGGTGAGATCCCTGCGAGCGCAGGCCCGTCGGGCTTCGGCTGGATCCAGCCCCACTCGCTCGAGCGCAGGACGCCGAAGACGAGCATGCCGAGGCCCAACGCCGAGAGCACGGTGCCGACGAGGTCGAGCTTCGGCCGCTGCTCGGCCGGCGCGTCGGCGATTCGCCGGGTCAGGAGGAGGATCAGCGCCACGAGCACGACCTCCCCGGCGAAGACCCAGCGCCACGAGAAGTAGGTGGTGCAGAAGCCGCCGACGAGCGGCCCGACGGCGACCGCGATCGCGCCGGCGGCCGCCACCATCCCGTACGCGGTCGGGCGCCGCTCGACCGGGAAGTTGCCGGCGACGAGCGCGACGATGGCGGGCAGGATCAGCGCTGCTCCGACGCCCTCGAGGAACGACCAGCCGAAGAGGAGCACGGGCAGGCTCGGGGCGATGGAGGTGATGAACGAGCCGGCGCCGTAGATGACGCAGCCGATCGCGAACGCCCGCTTGCGGCCGATGATCGCGCCGATCTTGGCGCCGGTGATCATCAGCGCCGCCATCACGAGCGTGTAGGCGGTGATCGCGCCCTGGATGCCGGTCACGGTCGTCCCGACGTCCTCGGCGACCGTCGCGATCGAGACGTTCATCACCGAGGTGTCGAGCGTCATCAGGAACTGGCCCGTGGCCAGCGTCAGCAGGACGATTGCCGAGCCGGTAGCCCGCGCAGACGGAGCGGCGCTCGCGGCCGTCGCGTCGCTCACGTGGGGTGGAGGTCGGCCGGCGAGGCTGCACCGTGGTCGTCACCGGGAGACCGTAACGGGCCGGCCGCGGCCGTCACGTTGCATCGCGCGGCACTTGCCGCCGGCGAAGCGCCGCGGGAGGACGCGGACCGAGACCATGAGCCCGTACGCGATCGACATCGCGGTCACGAAGGTGTCGAAGCCGGCGGTCAGGCCGCTCACGGTCTGGTCGCTGAGCAGCTGGACGACGCTGTTGAAGCCCGCGCTGCCGGGCACGAGCATCAGCACCCCCGGGCACGACGAACACGAGGTCGGACCGGCGCATGAACGAGACCGACCACCCCGCCTGTGACCCCGACCGCGAGCGCAGCTACGAACGCGGCGGCCGCGTCGCCGAACAGCGCCGCCCCGGCCTCGTTGGCCGCGAGCGCCAGGCACGTGGCCGCCGCACATGAGCAGCGCATCGCGAGCGCGGGCGCGCAGCGTGACCGTGAAGGCCGAGCGCCGCGATCACCGCCGCCAGCAGCTGCACGCCGGAGAAGGAGGCGTCCGGTGCGGCGCGGGTCGACCTCGCCGAACCAGCTCGTCGCGATCGAGCTGCCCACGGCCACGCCGAACGCGAGGCCGAGCAGCTGCACGAGCGCGCTCGCGGTGTTGGCGACGCCCGACTGGAGGTGCTCGGTCGACAGCTCGCGCATGCCGATCGTCAGGGTCATCCCCGGGAGGAAGGTCGACGAGCGCCGCGAGCGTGGCGACGTCCGCCGAGGCGTCCAGGCCCGAGCTCGACCAGCAGGGCGAGCCGTGAAGCTCGCCGCGACCGCCGCGGCCGGTGCGACGACGGGCTCCGTCCGCGCGGTTCGCCGCGTCGAGAGCGCGAGCGCGCCGACGACGAGCACCCGACGAGCGCTGCCGCCGCCTGCCTCCCGAATCCCGCCGCCCAGCACGGGCGTCAGCGCCGCGGCGGCCGCGCCGTAGGCGCACAGCACGAGCGCGTGGACCAGCGGCGGAGTCTGTGGGTCGGCTCAGCCATCGATCCAGCGTCCTCCCGATGCATTGCCCCGGTTGTGTCCGGTTCACGCCGCATCTACGCGACCTCGGCGAGCTCGACGCCACTCGCCTCGGCCGTCACGAGCGTGCCGGCCTCGCCCCGCACGAGCGCGCCCACGTCGTGGATCGACCCGATCGCCGCCACCTTGCCCGTGCGCTCGACGAACTGGCAGGCCGCATGCACCTTCGGCCCCATCGAGCCGGCTGCGAAGTCGGAGCGGTGCAGGCTCGCCGGGGTCGCCCGCCGGATGGCACGCTGCTGCGGGGTCCCCCAGCCCTCGTAGACGGCCTCGACGTCGGTGACGATCGCCAGCATGTCGGCGCCGAGGTCGATCGCGAGCAACGAGCTCGCGAGATCCTTGTCGATCACGGCCTCGACTCCGACCAGGCGGCGGCCGGCCGGCGCCGGCTCGTCCGTGTAGACGGTCGGGATGCCGCCGCCGCCCGCGCAGATGACGACACTTCCCTGCGCCAGCAGGGCCTTGATCGCCTCGATCTCGAAGATCCGCTTCGGGAGCGGGGACGGGACGACCCGGCGCAGGCTGTCGCCGTCCGGCTTGAACACCCAGCCTTTCTCGCGCGTCAGCCGCTTGGCCGCGTCGATGTCGTAGAGCGGCCCGATCGGCTTGGTTGGATCGCCGAACGCCGGGTCGGCTGCGTCCACCTCGATCATGGTCAGCAGCGTGGCCAGGTGCCGCTCGAACGGCAGCTCGTTGCCGAGCTCTTGCTGGATCAGGTACCCGATCATGCCCTCGGTCTGGGCGCCGAGGACGTCGAGCGGGTACGTCTCGACCTCCGGGTACGCGGCGCCCTGCAGCGCGAGCAGGCCGACCTGCGGGCCGTTGCCGTGCGAGATGACGAGCTCGTGCTCGAGCGCGACCGGAGCGAGCGCCTTGCAGGCTGCGCGCACGTTCTCTCGCTGGTTCTCGGCGCTCAGCTCCTGCCCGCGCCGGAGCAGCGCGTTGCCACCGAGCGCGGCGACGACGCGCACCCTCAGCTCCGGAGCGTGGCCACCAGCACCGCCTTGGCTGTGTGCAGGCGGTTCTCGGCCTCGTCGAACACAAGGGAGGCAGGCGACTCGAAAACCTCCTCGGTGACCTCGAGCGCCTCCATCCCGAACTTCTCGTGGATCTGCTTTCCGACCTCGGTCTCGGTGTTGTGGAAGGCCGGTAGGCAGTGCATGAACTTGACGTCCGGGTTCCCCGTCGCCTGCATCGTCTCTGCGTTCACCTGGTACGGCTTGAGCAGCTCGATCCGCTCGGCCCAGACCTCATCCGGCTCGCCCATCGAGACCCACACGTCCGTGAGCAGCACGTCGGCGCCGCGAACGGCCTCGGCGACGTCGTCGGTGATCGTGATCGTCGCCTCCGTCTCCGCCGCGATCGAGCGGGCCAGCTCGGTGATCTCGTCGCGCGGCCAGAGCGACTGCGGCGCGGCGATACGCACGTCCATGCCGAGCTTCGCCCCGTCCACCAGGTACGAGTTGGCCATGTTGAAGCGGGCGTCGCCGAGGTAGCAGAAGGCGACCTCCCGGAGCGGCTTCGGCACGTGCTCCCGGAAGGTGAGGAAGTCGGCCAGGACCTGGGTCGGGTGCCACTCGTCGGTGAGGCCGTTGTACACCGGGACGCCGGCCCAGCGGGCGAGCTCCTCCGCCGTCTCCTGGGCGAAGCCGCGGTACTCGATGGCGTCGTACATGCGCCCGAGCACACGCGCCGTGTCCTTGACCGTCTCCTTGTGGCCGAGGTGGGAGCCGCTCGGGCCGATGAACGTCACGTGGGCGCCCTGGTCGTACGCGGCCACCTCGAACGCGCACCGCGTCCTCGTGGAGTCCTTCTCGAAGATCAGCGCGATCGACTTGCCGACCAGCTGCTGCTGCTCGCGTCCGTCCCGTTTCGCCGCCTTGAGCTCGGCCGACGAGATCGAGGAGGTACGTGATCTCCTCCGGCGTGAAGTCGGCGAGGCGCAGGAGGTGCCTGCCGCGGAGATCCATCGCCGCTCTTCATGCCGGCCCTCCTTTCACGGCTCTCCGTGTCGGTCATACCTGAACGCGGCCGGGCTCAGAGCACCGCGAGACTAGTTCTCTGCCGGCGTCGGGGCCGCGTCGCTCGAGGTCGTGCCGCGGTCGCGGGCGCGTTTCCAGACCAGGTCGAGCAGGACCGCGAGCGCGGCGATCGCAAGCATCGCAATGAAGGTCTCTGGAGCGTTCTGGAAGGTGTCAACCGCGAAGAAGGCGAGGACGACGGCGGTCGCCGTGATGGCGACCAGGACGACGACGCCGTTGGCTCCGGTCTCGGCCCGGCGGCGGTAGCCCGCCACCCCGACGAGGAGGAAGACGACGAGCGCGCAGGCGCTGCCGACCGACGCGATCGCGGAGAGGTCGACCGCGTTCGCCACGACGAGGACGACTCCCGCCGTGATGATCAGCCCGCCGTGAGCGGCCGAGCCGCGAGTCGACGCCGAAGATCGGTGGGAACTGCCCGATCTTCGCCAGCATCGCCGTGAGGTTCGACGAGCCGAACAGCGTTGCGTTCGTGGCGCCGGCCGTGGCCAGCATCGCAGCGACGGCCATGATCGTGAAGCCCGCGTCCCCGAGGGCCGGTCGTGCCGCTTCGGCGATCGCGGTCTCTCCGTAGCCGATGGCTTCATCGACCGTGAGCGTGCCGAAGACGCCGATCGCGATCAGCGACGTACGTGAGGGTTGTCAGCCCCGAGAGCCAGCGTCATCGCCCTCGGCAGCTCGCGTGCAGGGTCGGCGAGGCTTCCGACCGTGAACGTCATCACGCCGAAGCCCAGGAAGGCGAAGAAGGTCAGCGCGATGCTGGCGACGATGTCGGAGAACGACGGGTACGTGCTGAACGCCAGCAGGTCGAGGTCGACGTCGACGAGGGTCACGGCGATGAAGACGCCGAAGACCGCCAGCAGGACGACCACGAGCACCGACGCGACGCGCGACACGAACTGACCACCGATCATGTTGATCGCGGCCATGGTCACGACCAGAGCGGTCGTGAAGACATTGTCCCACGCCGAGCCTGCACTGTCGCCGACGAAGACAGACGTCGCGTAGGTCCCGAACGAGACCGCGACCATCGAGCAGACGATCACGAACGCCGCGAAGTAGCCAAGCCACGAGGCGATCCCGAGCAGCCGCCCGTTGCCGAAGCCCTGCAGCAGGTACTCGATCAGGCCCCCGGACGACGGGTAGCGAATCCCGAGCCGCGTCACGTTGTAGGCAAGCAGGGTCGTGACCGCGCCCGGCGAGCAGGAACGACAGCCACACCGCCGAGCCCGCCACTGTGGCCGCCTCGCCGAGCAGGGCGAAGATGCCGGCACCGATCATCGCTCCGATGCCGAGGAAGGCCGCTCCGGTGACGGAGATACGTTCTTTCGGAGCGCCTGCGGCGGACTCGCGCTCGCTCATGCGAGGGCGGAGCTTCCCAGTACGCTCATCTCACTCGAAGAAGAGCGCAACCAGCCCCGATGCCGACGAGCGCGGTCGTGACCCACGCGATCTGCAGCGGCAGCTGGAACGAGTGGTCGACGACACGTTTGCCGAGCGTCGTCGTGCCGGTGGTGTCCGCCTCGGCGGCGGCGATCTGCGTGCCGTTGGCGGGCAGGAAGAGCACGCCGACCACGGCCGTCCACATGGCGATCATGTAGCCGGCGCCGATGCCGAGCGCGAGGCCGAGCGGCACCATCGTCCTCGTCGCCGCGGACTGGCTGGTCGTCAGCGCCGCCACCGCGAAGATGGCGATCGCGATCATGAACGGCCACTCGCTCGCGAGGTCGCCGAGCGCCTCGACGATGGCGTCCTCGTTGGCGGCGATGAAGGTGTCGGCCATCCAGGCGATCCCGAGCAGCGCGATCATCGCGACCATGCCGGACTTGAAGATCTGCGTGTCCGGGACCTCGGTCGCGCGCACCTTGGCGAAGAGCAGGATGAGCGCGCCGGCCGCCAGCATGACCATGACGATGATCGGCGTCACGGAGAGCGGCTCGGTGCCGCCGCCCTCGGCGGACACCGTCGGCCGCAGGTCCTCGAAGAAGCCGAAGACGCAGATCGCGAGCACGGCGCCGAGGAAGATGGCGACGCTGCGCTTGGCGTAGGGCATCAGCACGATGTCGCCGGCCTCGGGCGGCGGCTGCACCTCGCCGGCCGCGAGCCGGCGCTGGTACTCCTCGTCGTGGTCGAGGTCCTTGCCGTGGCGGGTCATCACGAGCGACATCGCGAGGATGCCGATGATGCTCGCCGGGATCGTGATCAGGAGGACGTCGACGAGCTCGTAGTCGTAGACCTCGACGAGCGGCAGCATCGTCGCCATCGCGGCGGCGACCGGGCTCGACGTGATGCCCAGAGCGGACGCGACCGTCGAGCTCGCGAGCGGCCGCTCCGGACGGATCTTGTTCGCGTACGCGACCTCGTTGATGACCGGCACGATCGAGTAGAACGTGTTGCTCGTCCCGGTGAGGATGCAGAGCAGGTACGAGACGAAGGGCGCGACGAAGTTGAGCGCGCGCGGCTGCGCCCGCAGCGCCCGGCTGGCGATCAGGACCATGTAGTCGGTGCCGCCGGCGGCCTGCATGGCGGCCGCCGCCGTGACGACCGCGATGATGATCAGGATCGCGCTCCCCGGCGGCTCGCCCGGGTCGAGGCCGAAGCCGAAGACGAGAACGAGCGTCCCGACGCCGCCCCAGAGCCCGAGGCCGACGCCGCCCGAGCGCACGCCGAGCGCGATGAACGCGATCACGACGATGCCCTGGATCGCGATCAGCAGCCAGTCCTCGCCGCTCGTCGCCGCGTCCTCGACCTCCTCCGTCGGCGGCGACCGTGGTCGTGGCCGGCGTAGTCGTGGTCGGCGGTCGTCGTGGTGGTGCCCTGCGCGGAGGCGTCCGGCCCGAGAGCGAGCGCACCGAAGAAGCCGCCGACCGCGAGCAGGGCGCCGACGACCGCGATGATGAGCGCGCGCCTCACGGCTCCTCGTCCATCAGCCGGCGGCACTCGCCGCTGCCGTCGAACGCGTCGTCGAGCTCGGGCTCGAGCCCTGCGACGAGCTCGAACACCTCACGGCCGGCGATGGCGGAGCGCTCGAGCACCTGAACTGCCTCGCCCAGCGCGGCGAAGGCGGCTGCCGTGGTGTTCGGGTCGTCCTCGAGGTCCTCCTTGACGGCGACGAGCTCGTTCTCGGTCGTCTGCGCCCAGGCGATGAAGGCGCGCGAGCGACCTCGCCGCGCTGGCGGTGTCCGGGATGCCTGCGCGGGTCAGTCCCTCCTGGAGCGTCTGGTCGGTGGCGTCGATCACGCGGTCGATCGCCGAGCGCACGTAGGGCACGCCCTCGACGTGGTCGCCGGAGCCGCCGTCGTTCTGGCGGGCGCCGATGTTGTTGAGCTCGACGTCATCGCCGATCGCTTCGAGCTGACCCTCCCAGGCGCCGACGGTGCCGCAGACGTCGTCGGCCCACGAGGATGCGCGGACGCTCTCGCCGCTGTGGTCTCCACCGGCGACGGCCGCTGAGACGAGCAGCACCGCGACCACGCCGGCCGCGATTGCGCCGACGATCCACCAACCCCTCATGCGCCGGCCGCCTTCCGGCTTCGACAACTCGTCGAGCAGCCGACGAGCAGCTTCCAGAAGCGTTCGACCGTCGGGATGCTCACGCGCTCGTCGGGCGAGTGCGGGAACTCGATCTGCGGCCCGAACGAGATCATGTCGAGCTCCTGGGCGACCTTGTCGTCGATGACGGCGCTCTCGAGGCCGGCGTGCACTGCCGTGACGATCGGCCTTCTCGCCGAGCACGCGCTCGTAAGCCGCCGCCGCCAGCCTTAGCACCTCCGAGTCGAGGTTCGGGCGCCACGCGCCGTAGTTGTGCTTGACCTCCACCTCGCCGCCGCCCAGGCGCGCCGCCGCCTCGAGCGTCGCCATCACGTCGGCGAGCAGCGGCGCCGTTGGACGCTACGGGAGAGGCTGTGGAGCGTCAGCCGGGAGCCGTCGGTGAGCGCCTCGCCGAGAGACGTGCTCGTCTCGACGAGCCCCTCGAAGTCGGGGCTCATCGACAGCGGGTCCGAACGGGACCAGCGCTACGACGTCGAGAAGCGTCCGCGTCGCCTCGGCTCGTCCAGGCGTCGCGGAGCTGTCGCGGAGCGTTACGTCACGATCTGACGCCGGGGTCGGTCACCTTGTAGGCGTCACGGACGCCCGCGGACGCAGTCTCGAGCGCGTCCGCGGAACCCCTGCTCCCGGCCGGCCTCGACCACGACGACTGCGGCGGCGTCGCGCGGGATCGCGTTGCGGCTCTTGCCGCCGGCGAAGCGACGCGAGGCGGAACGGCACCGCCCAGCGTCTCCCGCAGCGCGCGGCCGAGCGCCTTGACGGCGTTCGAGTGGCCGTGCGCGATGTTCGAGCCTGAGTGGCCGCCCTTGCCGCCGGAGACGGTGACGGTCAGCGTCACGTCGTTCGACCCAACCGGCTCGCGCGCGGCGTCGATGCGGATCCAGGTGTCAGTGCTGCCGGCACACCCGACGGTCAGCCTGCCGTCTTCCTCGCTGTCGAGGTTGACCAGGATCGAGCCCGTGACCATCGAGCCGTCGAGGGCCTGCACACCCTCGAGACCGACCTCCTCGCGCACAGTCATCAGCAACTCGAGCGGGCCGTGCTCGATCGACTCATCGTCCTTCAGGGCCAGCATCGCCGCGATCGCCACGCCGTCGTCGGCGCCGAGCGTCGTGCCGTCCGCCGTGAGCCACTCGCCGTCGCGCAGCACGCCGATACGGCCTTCCGCCGGGTCGAAGGCGCTGTCAGGGCTGCGCTCGCAGACCATGTCGAGGTGCCCCTGGAGGACGACCGTCGCGGCGCCCTCGCGCCCCGGCGTCGCCGGAACCCGGACGACCAGGTTGCCGATCTCGTCGTCCGCGACCTCGTAACCGCGCTCGGCTGCCCACGCCTTCACGTGCGCCGCGGCCGGCTCCTCCTGTCGCGAGGGGCGTGCGATCGTCGTCAGCTCGGCGAACCGCCGCCAGAACCCTGCCGGTTCCAGCGACTTGAACACGCCGTTACCCGCGTCGGCGGCCGTCACGTCCTCCCGCGCCTGGGTCATAAGCACGATCCTCCCGAAACCGACCGCTGCCAGCCATCACCCGGTTGGGATGAAGCGCTAGAGGAAGGGCGAGAGTGCGGCGAACGTCGCCGCCTTCGCGCGCTCCTTGACGCCCGAGGGCAGGGTGCCCGGTCGTGAGACCGCGACAGCCGGCGCGCTGAACCGCTCGTCGAACTGCTGCGCCAGCTGCCGCGAGCGCACCTGGACGTCGATCTCGAAGAACCGCTTGAGGCTCCAGGCCTCGAGGTTGCAGGTGCCGGCGAGCACATCCTCGCCGTCGCGCACGAACGCCTTTGCATGGAGCATCGTCGGATACTCGAGGATGTCGACCCCGGCGTCGATCAGGCCCTGGTGGTGGAAGCGCTCGGCGGCGCCGCACGCCCAGTTGTTCGGCTCGCCCGGGACGAACAGCCGGACGCGCACGCCCCGTCGCGCGGCCCGCTCGATCCGCCGGATCATGCCGCGGTCGGTCACGTACGGGTTGACGACGTCGAGCGTCTCGCGGGCTCCATCGAGGGTCGCCGCGATTGCATCGGTGATCGGCCGGAAGCGGCCCGGCGCGTTGTGCAGCACGCGTGCGGGGACGCCGTCCGCCGGCGCCGGCGCAGGGAAGAACGCAGCGATGTCGCCGGCAGGCGCCGAGCCGCCGAGCCAGCGCAGGCTGGCCAGGAACACGAGCTGCAGCTGGGACACGACCGGCCCCTCGAGCCGCAGGAAGAGGTCGTGGAAGCGGCCGTCCTCGAAGTGGTCCTCGATGCCGGCGCCGCCGATCCAGCCGATCTGCCCGTCCACGACGATCATCTTCCGGTGGTCGATGTGTCCGAGGCTGTCGAGGTTCCAGCGGACGCTCCCGCCCGACCCCAGCGGGCCGAACGGTGCTCGAAGCTTCGTCGCGCGGTTGCTGCAGACCTGGGCTCCGGCCTGGGTCAGGTGCTCGTAGAACTCCTGCGACGCCTCCTCCGGCTTCGAGCCGTTGCGGTCGACGACGATGCGAACCGGGACACCGGCCTTCGCCTTCGCGGCGAGCGCCGCGGCGAACCGGTCGCCGACGACTCCGGGCCGAAAGCCGAACTGGATGATGTGGATCGAGGAGATCGCTCGCTCGATGTCGGCGAGCATCGGCGGGTAGAAGCTCGTCCCGCCGACGAGGACCTCCGCGGAGGACGCCCGGCTCTCCTCGAAGTTCAGAGCGAGGTCGGAGATCCGCACCCGCGGCGCCGCCAGCAGCCGCTCTGCGGCCGCGGCCAGCTCCCCCTCGCGCACGGGCACGCCTCCGGTGAGGGAGCTCATCGCGCCGCTGGTCGAGCCGGCGTCAGGCGACGATGCCGCTTCGGCGCTTCTGCTCGCGGCGGTCGTAGACGTAGCCGAAGCCGATCGCCAGCAGGCCCATGAAGATCAGCGCGCCGAGCATGCCCCAGGTGTACCAGGCGCGGCCGAACAGCCCGAAGAGGAGCATGACCACGAAGCCGCCGGCCACGATCACACCGATGAGCTTGAGCCAGAACCTCCCGCCGAGGCCCTCGTCATCGCCGTTGTCCTGCATGGTCTCCTCCTTCTAGAGGCGGCGGCGAGGCCGGCTGCGGCGGCTACGGGTGATCCGTGCCGCCGCGCCGCACCCCGCTCACCGCGGGCTCCTCGACCGTGCTACGCGGGTGCAGTGCCCCCGAGCAGCCGGGCCTTTTCCGCGGCGAACTCGTTGTCGGTCAGCTTGCCGCGATCGTGCAAGTCCGACAGTGTCTGCAGCTGGGTCGCAGTGTCGGACGGCGAGTACTTCTGCACGAAGTCGCGGCTCGCCTGATCGAGCATCTCGCGCTCTTGCGGCGTCGCCCCAGGACGCCGGAAGAGCAGGTACATCAGCGTGCCGAGGAACGGCACGAGAATCACTGTTGCGACCCAGAGGGCTTTCAGGCCGCCGCCCATGTCGTCGCGCCGGAAGATGTCCAGCAGCGCGAAGGCCCAGACCATGGCCAGCGGCAAGAAGATCAGGAAGAGGAAGAAGTTCTCCCAGAAGTCGTTGGCGAGCACCATCGTGTGAATCTCCTTCGGTCGAGGAACCTTCGTGATCGTCTCGCGGGAGCAGCGGCCCGACCTCACCCCGTCGGGATGAATCAAAGTCCTTGCGGTCGGGCGGACTCGCACATCGAAGTGCTCGGGTCAGTCCCCGGTAGCGCCGGCAAGCCGCCGCCACCGGGACAGAGACCCTTCATCTCTTTCCCGCCCTCCCCGCCCGATGTCGCGACGAAGTCGCGACGAGCACTCGACAAGCGACACGAGTGGTCTACCGGCGAAGCCGAGCTTGCTCGGCGAAAGCCACACCGCGCGAAGCCGCGTCTGACCAGGCTGGCCTTGTCGTCCGTCTCCCGAGTGGCAAGGGGGAGCTCGAGGGGGGACTTGCTCCCCCTTCGAATGGAGCGAGCCCACGACGCCGGCCGTTATGGCGTCATGGGCCCGCGGTCTCCGCGGGAGCCGCCCGGTGGCGGCGCCAGGTCGCCGCTGCGATCAGTCCGAGCACGAGCGTCGGGATCATCGTCAGGAACCGGAAGACGAGGACGCTCGCGACGACGGCGGCGTTGTCGCCGCCGAAGCCGATCAGCGCCGTGGTCAGCGCGAGCTCGACCACCCCGATTCCGCCCGGCGTGATGGGGATGCTGCCGAGCAGCCGCACCAGCGCCCAGGCGGCGAACGCTTCGGCGGCGGAGACGTCGGACTCGGGGACGCCGAGCGCCCGGAGCGAGACCAGCAGCACGAAGAACACGCTCAGGTGCCCCGCCACCGACGTGAGCGTGAGCAGATGCCAGCGCCGCTTCAGGAAGTCCCCGGCCTCGTCGCGGAAGCGCTCGAACGCCAGGCCGTCCCACGGCACGGGGCCGCGTCGCAGCTTGGCCTTGACCCAGTTGGTGGCGCGGGCGGCCACGTCGCCGAGGTCGCGGGCCAGACGGTCGGTCGCGAGCACGAGGACGAAGCCGGTGATCGCAACGCCGAGGATGCCGGCGCCGATGAACGCCGCCGTCGCCAGGAGCGCCGTCTCTTCGCCGGTCGCCGTCAACAGGAAGACGCCGATGATCGGATAGGCGAGATTCAGGAACTGGTTCCAGAGGCTGACGAGCGCGATCGCCCGTCCGACCGCCCGCCGCTCGAAACCCCACCGCCGCAGGATCCCGTAGGACGCACCGATGCCTGCGGCGGCGCCGGCGGGAACGACGATCGCGACGGCGGTCGTCGCCTGCGTCAGCTCGAGCGCCTGGATGAAGCGCATGCCTGGCAGCGCCACCATCCAGGGCGGCGCGAAGGTGGCGAGATTGACAATGACAGCGGCGAGCAGCGCGACCAGCCACTGCCACGAGATGTCCTGGACGACGTCCCAGACGTCGCCGTAGTCGGCGAGCGTCGGCAGGAAGAAGACGAACGTTGCGACGATCACCGCGAGGCTCGCCGCCCCGAGGAGAGCGCGCTTGAGCGTCAAGGCTGGAGCGGCGTCCGACGCGGTCGGGTCACGGCACGGGCTCGTCGTCGTCCGTGCGTCGCCGGGCCCGCCGCAGGAGCCCGGGGCCGCCGCCGTCGGTCTCTGCCTCTGCCTCGCGCTCCGCGGCCTTGCGAGCCGCCCGCTCTGCCTTCTGCTCGGCGAGCTTCTCCTTCGCCTCGGTGTACGACGAGCCGACGAGCAGCTTGCCGCCCGACCAGCCGAACGCCCACACGACGAGCACCGTGGCGAACAGCACGTTCCACGCCGTCGTGATCAGCTGCTGGCTGACGGAGTAGGCGGTCGCGGTCTGGCCGGTCGTGACGTCACCGAGCGCGGCGACGTTGATCGCCTGGTTGATGCCCACGCCGCCCGGTGTCGCCGAGACCGTGTTGGCGAGCGAGTTGCCGCCGACGACCGACATGACCGTGTGGAAGGTGACGGGGATGCTGTAGGCGGCCAGGAAGACGGCGATCACGCCCAGCTTTGCGAGCCAGGCCCCGAACGACGGCAGGAACACGCGCACGAAGTACGCCTTCGGCTGGGCGAGGATGGCGCCGCCCTGCTTGGCCTTCTCCCAGAGACCGCGCAGCTTGCTCCAGAACACGCGCACGAGCAGCACGACGAGGAAGGCGCCCGCCCGCGATCAGCACCACGGCCGAGCAGCCGATGGGACTCGAACCAGCCGAGCTGGAGCGAGAACGACCCCGACACCGAGAGGAAGAGATAGAGGTAGACGGCGGTGCCGGCGACCGTGTAGAAGATCTTCTGGACGACCATCCCGCCGAGGACGCCGGGGAAGGTCGCGCCGGCGATGAGCGCCGTGTACATGAGCAGCGAGGCGAAGGTGCCGATGTTCGCGGGCAGGAAGCCGTTCATGGCGACGCCTGCGGCATAGGCGGCGAGGATCGACCGGTAGGGGATCACGGCGTCCGGGTAGCCGTAGCGGAGGATCCAGTACCAGCCGACGGCGGTCAGCGCCGTCTGCACGGTCTGGAGCGCGAGCCCGGCGACGATGTACTCGATCTCGACGGCGCTGAGCGCGTCCCAGAAGTCGGACAGCCAACCGCTGACGTCGACGCCGAGCAGGTTCAGCACGACCACGATGGCCGCGATCACGCCGAGCCAGGTAGCGACCTTGACCAGGCGCGCCCGGCGGTCTGGATCGTCGAACGGGAGGAAGCCGCGCGCGACGATCACCGGCACGCCCCCGCAGGCTCGGCAGTGCCGGCCGCCGCGGCTCCCGGGCCGGGCAGTTCGAGCGTCTCGCCGACCTCGAGCACCCGCACGTCGACGTCGGGTGCGGCGTCCGCGGCGAGGCGCACGAACCGCTCCGGCGGTCGCTCGGCCGCCGATCGGCGACTCCCGATCGGGCGGTACGTGCCCCAGTGGATCGGCACCGCGACTCGCGGACGCAGCCGGGCGAGCGCCTCGGCCGCTCGCTCGGGGTCGAGGTGCCCGGCCGGGATCCGCGGGCCCCAGCCCGCGATCGGCAGCAGGGCGACATCGAGCGACGGGGCGAGGCTGCTCATGCTCTCGAAGAGGTCCGTGTCGCCGGCGAAGAACACCGTTGCGGATCCTGTCACGAGAAACCCGACTGGTTCGGCTGCTGTCCCGAACGGTGCCCGCCGGCCGTCATGCTCCGCGTGCGTGGCCCGGACCGACAGGCCGGCGACGTTCGTCTCCTCACCGCGCGCAAGCTCGTCGACCTGCGCGAACTTCCACCGCCGCAGCAGGCGGCCGGCGCCGCGCGGCACGACGAGGCGCTGCGCGCGGCCGAGCCGACCAGCGAGGGCACGTCGAGGTGGTCGTAGTGGAGGTGCGAGACGAGCACGGCGTCCAGGGAGTCCGAACGCGTCTCGTCGGCGTGGCCGGCGACTCGCCGCAGATGGGCGAACCTCGGCCGCAGCACGGGGTCGGTGAGCAGCCGGGCGCCGTCGAGCTCGATGAGCACCGTGCTGTGACCGACCCAGGTGATCCGGAGCGGCGTCGAGGGTGACCTCCTTCGTCGTCGTCGCGCACGGCCGTCCGCGCTTCGGAGTCGCCTTCCCATCGAACCGTGTGTCCAGTCCGGTGCGTCATCCCGATCGAATGAACGCAGTCGCGTCGGACGGGCGAGCTCTGCCGGTCAATGCGAGAACAGCGCCTTCAACGCCACGATCGCGAGACCGAGGGACAGGTTGATCGCCACGGACACGGCGGTGGCGAACCCGCTGAGGTGCTCGGCTCGTGCGTAGCGGAGCCCCTGAACCGCGAGTACCGCCAGCCCGGTGAGGAGGGCGATCCACACTGCTGTGGCGCTCCGGACGACGCCGAGAGCGCCGAGCAGCAGGGCCGCGCCCGGGGCGACGGCCGCGAGGGGTATAGCGAGCTCGTGGTGTGCGACGTGCAGGAGCTCCGTCCACGTGAGGCGGCGGTCGGCCTGGATGCTCGCCGCCAGCCCGTCTGCGTAGACGTGCGCGACCCAGAGCACGAGCACCGTGACCCAGACGGTGGCGAGCAGCTGCCACGGCTGGCGAGCCCGCCCTTCGAGCCCGCGGCGATCGTCGCCATGACGATGACGCTGCCGTAGACCGTGCCGGCGATCGAGTTCCGCGAGCCGAGCAGCATCTCGGTGAGGCTGCGACGAGCCTGTGGAACCGTTCGTGCCATTGGGGGCGAGGCTCGATCCGCGCAGCGTGTTCGGCGGGTCAGCCGTCGCGCGGGGCGGTCCCGGCGGGCGGTCCGCCCGCGCAGAGCATCCATCCGCGCGCGAAACGCGTCGCCCGGTGTGACGGCCGACTCTTCGGGGAAGTCGCGAGCGGTCTGGCGGTGCAGCGCCTCGACCGCAACTGCGAGGAGGGCCGCTGCGAAGAGCATCTGAGGCAAGCGTCCGGTCTGGGCGGTCGGGTTCCACCAGAGCAGCAGCAGGAACAGCACCGCGACCGTTCCGAACGCCCACGTGCGGCGGCCGAGGATGGGTGCGAGTGCTGCTCGCGCGCTCCTGCCGCTACCGGTGGGTGCGGCGAGCCAGACGCCGATCAGGGCGATGACGCCGATTCCGATCAGGGTCCACCCGGAGTCGGCAAGAAGGTTGGTGAGGATCTCCCACGCGTTCTCGGCGGCGGGGCGTACCGACTCCGTCGTCACGAGGCTGTCGACGATGTAGCCGCCGGCGAGCCCCCGCAGGGCGAAGAGCCCGAGGCCGACGAGGATCGCGGCCACAGCCACCGCGCGCAGCTCCTGGCGGCGCCGACCGCGGGCGAGCGCGATCCCGGCGATTGCGAGGCCGAACGGCACGACCCAGAACCAGGTGCCGATCGCATCCAGAATGCCCGTCAGATCCTGGGCGGTCTCCAGCTGGTCGCCCTCCATGATCTGGATGCGGCCCGCGTCTTCGGGCAGCCTCGACTCGAGGTTGTTGAAGACGGCCACTTCCTCGCCGAGCTGGACCAGCAGCGGTTGGAGGTCGAGCACTACCGCTCCCTCCTCCGTCGCGAGGAACGTCGCCTCGTCCTCGAGCACGCGAATGAGGCGTTCGTGGGCGAGATCCATCGCGTTCACCCAGAGCTCCTGGGCGCGCGGCCGTGCCAGCAGCTCCTGCGCGAGGCGGTCGGCGAGCACGCGGATCGCCGCAGCGAGCGGGCCGGCCAGCTGCTGCTGATCCTCCGGCAACCGCTCCTCCAGGCCGCTGCTCACGTCGGCGTTCTCGAAGAGCTGCTCGACGAGCGTCGCCGCTACCTGATCGCGAACGGCATCGTCGGCGATCATCTCCGCGGCGGTGTCGGAGAAGGTCTCGGTGTCGAGCGCCTGCCAGCGGACGTAGCCGGCGAGCGCCGCCGGGAACGCGAGTATGACCGCCAGGATGACCAGGGCCCGGGCGAGCCTGAGCCTGCCCTTCGAGGCGACCTGGGGCTCCCCGGCCGGGCGCTTGGCTGGCTGCTGCGGCGCGCCGTCCGCAGCCGCCTGGGCTCGTCCATCAGGTAGATCAGCCCGAGGTTGCCCGAGCCGAGCACGACGACGCGCTCGCCGCTGACGTCGTTCTTCGCGCGTTTCTCCTTCTTGCCGGGCTCGCGGCCCGTCGCCTCTTCCAGCGCCGTGCCGACCTTCGCGTGGTTCTCGTCGCCGCCCTCGACGGCGGTCACGGGCTCGGTGACCGAGCGCCGGACGAGCTCATCGAGCCCGTAGCCGTTGCGTTGCAGGAAGGTCGCGCCCTGTGTCTGACCGTGGTCCGAGAGGACGACGATGTGGTACGGCCGAGGCGCGTACGGGCGCGCCCGGTCGATGCGGCTGAACTGCTGGTCGAGCTTGCGCAGCGCCTCGAGCGTGTCCGCCCGCTCGAGCCCGGAATGGTGCGCGACCTCGTCGTAGCTCGAGAAGGTGGCGTAGATGGCGGGACGCCCCTTCATCATGTCCGCCAGGACCCCGTAGACGATCAGATCGCGGATGACGACACACATCGATCGCGCGCTGCAGCACCGGCAGCGCGAGTCCGTCGATCTCGAGGTAGATGAGGCCGGGCTCATCGCTGTGAACCTGCTCGCCCGAGCGTCGCGCGATGCGCTGCGTCACCCGGATCAGGTAGGTCTCGTCGTCGTCGGAGCGGAAGATCGTGTCCAGCGCCACCGAGGCGAGCGAGGCCAGGAGCGCGCGCCGCCAGCGCCCACCAGAAGGAGTCGACGGAGAGAGCGCCCGGCGCGATCTCCGCGACGATCATGAACATCAGCGCGTCGAGGACGAGCACCAGCAGCAGTCCGAGGACCAGCGTGAACGGAAGCCGTAAGGCAGCCAGCACGGGCGGCAGAACCGCGTTCAGCAACGCGATGAGCAAGGCCGCGACCAGCGCCCCGCCGAAGCCCTCGACCTGGACGCCCGGCACCACCCACGCGGCAAACAGCAGCGCGGCCGCCGACAGCACCCAGGCCACTGCGAGGCGGAGCGGACGGATGCGCGGACGCTCGGGCTCGCGCCACCGCCGGAGGGCTGCCGCGCTCGCTGGGCCGTCAGCTGCTGTGTGGTTGGTCTCGCTCATGATCGCCCGCCCGCCAATCGAATCGTCCCGGCCGCGACGCATCCTCACCCAGATCGAATGAACCGGCGCTGTTGCCCGCCGCTCATGCCGACGGGACGATGCTCCGCCCCCTCGGTGCGGCGCACCCTCTCGCTAGGCGACGAAGGGAGAGCTCCGTGTGCAGATGGCTGGCCTACTACGGCGACCCGATCGCGATGGAGCTGCTCGTGCTCCAGCCGGTCCACTCGCTGATCGACCAGAGCCTGCACGCGCGCATGGGAGCCACGACGACGAACGGCGACGGCTTCGGGGTCGGCTGGTACGACGGCACGAACGAGGTGCCCGGCGTCTATCGCAGCGTCCACCCGGCCTGGAATGACCGGAACCTGCGCGAGCTCGTCACACACGTCTCCTCACCGCTCTTCTTCGCGCACATCCGCGCATCGACGGGGACGGCCGTCCAGGAGACCAATACGCATCCCTTCCGGCACGGACGCTGGCTCTTCATGCACAACGGCCTCGTCCGCGAGTTCGGGCGAGTGCGCCGTGACCTGCTGCTCGCCGTCGATCCCTCCCTGCTGCCCGAGATCGAAGGCTCGAGCGACTCGGAGGTGCTCTTTCATCTGGCGCTGACCTTCGGCCTCGAGGACGACCCGGTGGCCGCGTTGGAGCGCATGGTCGGCTTCGTCGAGGAGATCGGTGCCCGGCACGCGGTCGAGCACCCCCTGCAGATGTCCGTGGCGGTGAGCGACGGGGAGCGGATCGTGGCCGCCCGCTACTCGAGCGAGGGCAAGTCGCGCACGCTCTTCTTCAGCACCCATCCGAGCGTGTTGAAGGAGCGCTATCCCGACGACCGCAGGTTCGACGTCCTCTCCGACGAGGCCCGAGTGGTGGTCTCCGAGCCCCTCGGCGACCTCGAGGGCGCCTGGAACGAGGTGCCGGATGCACACGTCGGCATCGTCCAGCCCGGCCAGGACGAGCTGCGCCCGTTCGAGCCGAAGCGACCCGGCTGAGGCTCTACGGGGTCAGTCGCGGCCGGTTGGGCTCGGGATGGTGAGCCGACCCTCGCCCGTGAGAAACAGGAGCGCGGCCTTGACCCGGCGGCTGACGTTCGCCGGATCGCCGAGGTCGAGCTTCGCAAAGATCGAGTTGACGTGCCGCTCGACGCCGCGTTTGGCGAGGCCGAGCTCGGCCGCGATCGCGCTGTTGCTGTCTCCCGCGGCGATCAGGGCGAGGATCTCCCGTTCGCGCGGGGTCAACGCGGCGAGCGACGACTGCTCGCGCTGCCCTCGCAGAGCCAGCACGGCGTCGACCACGCGCGGATCGACGACCGCACCGCCCGCCGCGACGTCCCGGATGGCCGCGGCAAGCTCCGCGTGGTCGCGCAGCCGCTCCTTGAGCAGGTAGCCCCGGCCACCGGCGCCCTCAGCCAGGAGTGCAGTGGCGTAGAGCGGCTCCGCCTGCTGGCTGAGCACGATCACGCCGACGTGCGGCCGGGTTCGGCGGAGCTCGGTCGCCAGCCGGACACCTTCGTCGGTGTGGGTCGGCGGCAGCCGCAGGTCGGTCAGGACGACGTCCGGAGCCGAGCGCTCGATCGCCGCACGGAGCGAGCTCAGGTCGTCGCACGCGGCCACCAGCTCGATCCCGTCCAGACGGGCGAGGACTGCCGTGATGCCCTCGCGTGCGAGCAAGCCATCCTCGCCGAGCACGACCTTGATCACGCCGGGTGGTGTGGGTGAATCGGCGCCCGGCTCCCGTCGTGCGCGGCCGGCGCGCGTCTCCCCGGAGATGTTCATGTGCCTGCCTGAGCAGACAGCAGGGGCTCGTGGGCTTCATCGCCCCGCTGGGATGACGCGGATCAGCCGGACGTTGCGGCGAACACGCCGGGAACCGATCCGCGGACGGTGGTGCCGCGTCCGGGTACCGCCGTGAGCTCCAGCGACCCGCCGACTGCTCCGACTCGGTCGGTCATGCCGACGAGGCCGATGCCGCCCGACGCCTGCCCCGGGGTGAAGCCGACGCCGTCGTCGGCGATCTCGAAGAGCAGATCATCGCCCGCTCGCTCGAAAGTCACGGTCACGCGTGCGCGAGGCCCTGCGTGCTTGACGGCGTTCTGGATCGCCTCGAGGGCGCAGAAGTACACCGCCTCCTCCGCCACCGCGGGCAGGCGCCCGATGTCGCCGTCGATGACCTCGGTCGGGACGGCAGATCGCGCCGCGAGCGAGCGCAGCGCATCGGGCAAGCCTCGGTCCCGGAGCACTGTCGGGTAGAGGCCGTGGGCGAGCTCGCGGAGCTCTTCCAGCGCGGCGGACGCGTCCTCGGCGATCGCGTCGAGCTTCCGGGTGGGCTCGCCGTCGCCGACCTCCGCGCGCAGGTCTCGAATCTTGAGCAGCAGGGCAAAGAGACGCTGCTGCGCCCCGTCGTGCAGGTTGCGCTCGAGGCGCAGGCGCTCCTGCTGGGCAGCGGCGACGACGCGCGCACGCGACCGTCGGAGCTCCTCGACCAGGAGGAGGTTCTCGAGCAGCATGAGCACCGTGGAGGCGAGCGCCTTCGCCGCGGAGGCCTCGGGAGCGAGAGCCGAGTCGTGGACGAGCACCGCGAACGGATCGCCGTTGCGGGCGATGGTCGTCACCGCCACACGGCTGCTGCCCGTCGGAAGGGTGAACGGCCGCCCGGCGACATCGGCGTACGCGTTCCGTTCGGGTTGCCAGAGCGCGAGGCTCAGGGTTGGGTCGCCGAGTGCTTCCCGCAGAAGCGGCTCGAGTCCGGCCGGGGTTACCGGCTCGGCGCCTCTGAGGTTCGCGGCCACCCGAAGATGATCGCTTCGGCACCGGAGCGAGGCAAACCCGCAGCGGATCGATCGCGAGCGCGGCGCCTCCGCGGTCGCTGGCGACCTGCGCTGACGCCGCACCCCTTCAGGCCGAGGCGCGCCCTGCCCTAAAGCGCCCCGTCATGCCCGTATATGACTCAGAACCACAAGGGCGGCTCGGCCGCCCTAGGCCGAGCTCAGGTGCGCCTCGAGCGCCGCCTCGACGTCGTAGCCCAGGGCGAGTCCGACCTTCGGGGCGGCGGAAACGACCCGGGCGACGCCGACGACCGGTATGACTGCGATCAGGCAGCCGACGATCTCGTCGCATGAAGCGCCGAATCGCTGTGCCGAGCGGATCGCATCCATGTAGGAGGGCGGAGCCGCGTCGAGGGCGACCATCGCGGCCACGCGGACGAGTGCGTGCGTCTTGCCGTCGAGTCGGGACACGGTCTCGTTCGCCCGGGTGTCACCGAGGAGCTGCTCGACGAACTCGTCGTCGCGTACGGACAGCCTCCGCAGGGTGTCTTCGTGCTCCGCCACAGCCTCTCGCCCTGATCCAAGTGCCCCAGGGCACCCGGCGCATCATCCCGTTGAGACGACGGCGCTACGAGCGTTTGGTGGAACGTTGCTCCGGCGGCTCGGTCATCGTCTCGCGAATCCTCCTACGGGGCTGGGCCGTCGACGAGGCCGAGCTCGGACGCTCGAACGATCGCGGCGCTCCGGCTCGAGACGCCGAGCTTGCGGTAGATCGAGATCGCCTGCGTCTTGATCGTGTTGCGCGAGACGTAGAGGCGCTCACCGATCTCGCGGAACGAAAGGTGGGTGGCGAGCAGCGGCAGCAGGCGCAGCTCGGCGCCGGTGAGCCCGGCGGCCCGGCCGTTTCGGGGCTTGGGCAGCTCGTCGACCTGCCGGCGGAGGCCCGCAACCAGCTCCGCGACGGCCGCAAGCCCCGGTCGCTCGACAAGCACCGCATCGAGCTCGACGAGTTGTGCCGCGGCGCCGTCGCGTTCGCGGAGCGCGATGTACGCGGAGGCGAGCGCGAGCCGCGTCTCGAGCGCAAGCCACGGCAGCGCATGGGTGAGGAAGCGCGCCTGACGTTCGGCCTCGACGAGCTCCTGACGGGCCTCCTCCCAGCGCCCCAGCGCCAGGCAGGCGCGCGCGGCGGCGGCGTGCGCGATGGCGCTCGCGGCGCTCTCCTCGAATGCGCCGGTGGCGGCGAGCGCGCGGGCTTCCAGGGCGAGGCGTTCGGCCTCGGCAGCATCGCCCGACCCCTCCGCCAGCAGTGAGCGCACCGCCAGCGCGACGATCCGGACGTCTCCGGCGTCGAGCTGCTCCGCGGCCGTGGCAGCGGCGTCCAGCCGGTCGGCGCCGGCCGCCGTCTCCCCGCGCAGAAGCGAGGTCGCCGCGTGCAGGAGCAGCGCCGTCGGCAGCCAGGTGCCCGGTGGTGTCTCGCCGGCGAGCAGGCCCTCGAGCTCACGCTCCGCACGCTCGGGCCCGCTCGGGCACATCGCCGCCCGGAGCAAGGTCGTCCAGGCGCTCGACGACGGGCCGCCATGCCCTGCCGCGCAGCCCGCTTCCGCGGTCGCCAGCCAGCGCTCTGCCTCCGCTGGGTGCCCGAGGAGCGCGTGCACCCAGCCTCGCAGCGCAGCGATGCCGGGGAAGTCCTCGGGTGCGACCTGCGCGGCGAACCGCTCCAGCCACGCCTGCACGGCGGAGAGGCGGCCGTGGTGGCAGGCGGGCAGCGCGACGGCGGCGAGCATGCGCCTGGCACGTTCGACGTCGCCGGCAGTGAGAGCATGGTCCAGCGCGGTTTCGTGGTTTCCGTGCGTCTCGAGCCACGCGGCTGCGCGAGCATGCAATGCAGTCACGAGCTCGGGCTCCTCGCGTTCGAGCTCGGCCAGAAGCAGCTCCTGCAGCGCGGGGTGGTATCGGAACCAGCCACCGTCACCGGCGACCCGCTCCACGAAGAGGTTCTCCCGTGTGAGCCGCTGTAGCTTGACGGCGGACCCCGCGCCTTCGACCACGGCGTCGCACAGCGGACCTGTGAGGCGCGCGAGCACGGAGGTACGACGGAGGAAGGCACGCCGGGTCGCCGGGATACGTTCAAGCTGCTCCTCCAGGTACTCGGCCACGTAGCGGTCGTCCCCGCCGGTCGCGTTCCGGTCGGCGCGTCCGAGCGCTGCCAGGTAGATGCCCGCGGCCCACCCTTCGCCCCGCTCGAGCAGCTCGGCCGACTCCTCGTCCGGGAGCCGAAGGCCGGCTCCTCGTAGCAGGAGCAGCCCCTCCCTGCGGCCAAGCCTGAGGTCGTCGGCGCTGAGCTCCAGCAGCTCCCCGGAGGCTCGCAGCCGCGCGAGCGGAAGCGGCGGGCGGGTACGGCCGGCCGTCACCAGCAGGGAGCCGGCAGGGAGATTGTCGCCGAGGGCGCCGACCAGCTCGGCGGGATCGCCGCGACGCAAGTGCTCGACGCCGTCGATCACCAGCACGAACGGTCGCTCGCAGGCGGCGACCGCGGAGGCGAGCGCAGGAGCGGCGTCGCGCCAGACGGAGTCGGATGCGGACACCCGCCGGAGCACTGCGTCGTCGAGCGGTGCGACACGTGAGCACGCGACGGCGAGGTGTCGGAGCAGCACCAGCAGGTCGGCGTCGTGCTCGTCCAGCGTGACCCAGGCGAAGGGCCTTGGATCTCGCGCGGCCCACTGAGCGAGCAGCGTGGTCTTGCCGTAGCCCGGCGGCGCCGCGATCACTGCGAGCCGGACTCCCTCCGTCGACCGCAGGCGGTTGACGAGCCCGGTCCGCGAGACCGTGCCGGGCTCGACGTCGGGGCGCCGGAGCTTGGAGTCGAGGACCTGGACGACCGATTCCGGGCCTGGCGCGACGAGGGCGAGCGCGGGCGTGCGCTCACGGCCGCTGCGCGCGCGGCGGCTAGCCGGAGTGGGGGCCACGATGGGGGTCGGCATCGAAGGGACTCGGGGCGAGTCTCTCCGGCGCGGGCGGGCGGGGCATCCGCGCGCGCACGCACGGAGGGTTCGGGCGGCGCAGCCTCGCTGTGCGTGTATACACCCATGGCTGGTGTGTAAAAACACACATGGCTCGGGGTGTTCCCGTACAGTTCAGCCGTGCGCGGTTCACGTCGCCTCCACGAGGTACGCCCAACCTCCGGCGGGGTTCCGGTGGCGAGGCGGCACGACGGATGAGCGACGTGCAGTCGCCTGTGCGTGCGCCGATTCGCGTCGTCGTCGGGGAGGACAACATGCTCGCGCGCGCGGGCATCGTGCACGTGCTGGAGGAGATCGAGGACGTGCAGCTGGTCGGTGTACGCACGGACCTCGCGGGCGTGCTCGACGCCGTCGATCGACTCCGTCCCGACGCAGTCGTGACGGACATCCGCATGCCGCCGACGGCCACCGACGAGGGCATCAGGCTCGCGCGCGAGCTGCGCACCAGCCATCCGGGGGTGGGCGTGGTCGTGCTCAGCCAGCACGCCGATCCGGCTTACGCCCTGCTGCTGTTCGAGGAGGGATCGAGCGGGCGGGCCTACCTGCTCAAGGAGCGGCTGACCGATCCGGAGGAGCTCGCGACCGCGCTCCGGGAGGTGGCTGCCGGAGGATCACGGGTGGACAACCGCATCGTCGACCAGCTGCTCGAGCAGCCGCGGGGAGACTCGCCTCTCGACCGGCTGACGCCGCGCGAGCGCGAGCTGCTCGCTCTCGTCGCGACAGGACACAGCAACCGGGGGATCGCCGAGGCGCTCTCGATCACGCGGCGCGCGGTCGAGCGGCACGTCAGCACCATTTTTGCCAAGCTCGGCCTGGACGGGTCCGAGCAGGTGAACCGCAGGGTCACGGCCACCCTGATGTACCTGGCGTCGACCGACGCCGGCCCGCGTTAGAGGCGTCATCCGATCGGGAGGATGCCCTCCGGCGTATCCGCTGGTGGTATGTCCTTGATGTCGTTGAACGGGCTCCGCCGGCATGCAGCGCTCCGCGCATCCGCCGTGGCAGCACTGGTGCTCGTGCTCGCCGGGCTCGTTGCGGGCTGCGGCGGCGACGACGACGAGGCGTCGGCGACAGGGTGGGCGGGCGACATCTGCTCGGCCTTCTCCCAATGGACGGACTCCCTGGAGTCGGCCGCCGAGCCGCTGCGCTCGGGCGACGTCTCCAGAGACTCGATCGATGAAGCGGTGTCCGAGCTGGCCGAGGCGACGGACGAGTTCGTCGACGACATCCGCGGGCTCGGCCCGCCGGACACGGAGTCGGGCGACGAAGCGAAGGAGGAGCTCGACGGCCTGGCCGACGATCTGAGCGGCGGTGTGGACGAGATCCGCGACACCGTCGAGACGGCATCAGGGGTCGGGGCCGCCGCCGCGTTGGCCGAGATCGGCAACACGCTGACACGGATGGCGAGCGACGCCCAGTCGGCGCTCTCGAGGGTCGAAGGCCTGGACGCCGCGGGCGAGCTGGAAACGGCTTTTCGTGAGGCTCCCGAGTGCGAGGACCTCACGGGCTCGGACTCCTGAGCGGAAAGCTGCTCGCCCGCACCGCTCGACCTCTGGCGTAGGTACGCGCGCGCTCACTGGCTGCCGAAGCAGGCTGTGAGTGGAGAGACGACGAAGGGCAGCCCGTGGGCTGCCCTTCGCAGTGCCGTAGCGTGGCCGCTCAGGAAGCGGTTGTGGCCTCCTTCGACGCCGCCGCGGTCGCGCCGACGGCGATCAGATCCTTGGGATGGATCCACTCGTCGGCGAGGATGAAGCCGTTCTTCTCGAGGATCTTGTCGCGTAGCGGCATCGCCCAGCGGTGCTCGATGAGCGCGACGGCCGCGGCCGTGTTCTCCGGGATCGCGTCGGCGACGTACCAGACCTCGGCGTCCGAGAAGATGTGGCCGTCCTCGCCGGCCAGCGCCCCCATGGCAGCCGCGGCGGTGATCTCCTCCTCGTCGTCAGCGCCGGCGCCGAAGCCGATCAGCGCGCCCACGATGGCGCCGAAGGTCATCGACTCCTCCTGGGTGAGGTCGCTCGCCTGGACGGCGACCACGTTGCCGTTCTCGTCCTTCTTCACGACCATCAGGTCGACGAGCCGGACGATGTCGGCCTCCTTGAGGCGCTTCAGCTCGTCCATGATCGTGCCGGTGAATTCGAACTCGGGAAACCCCACGACCAGCATCTGCACCGGGCCGAGCGGGAACCCCTTCTCGGTGCTCTCAGCGATGCTCCCTCGCACCATCATCCCCTCTCCTTTCCGCGCGCCCGCGACTCGCCGTGCGGGATCTGCCCCACCTTCGCAACGATCACGATGCCGCCCCGGGCGGAGCATCGTCCGGGTGGGATGATCAGGGCCTCGCGCAAGGCCCCCAAAAGGGGCATCGCACCACTGGGCGAAGGAAGCTGCGGGGCTAGGATTCGAACCTAGACTGCCCGGTCCAGAGCCGGGTGTCCTGCCGTTAGACGACCCCGCAAGGGCGCACGGATTGTAGCCCCTCGGACAGGCCGCGGTCCCCCGGCGACGGGTACTCAGGTTTCCAGCCGGTACTCGGGAACGAGGCGTTTCTCCGCCTCGGTGTCGATGCGGGCGATCACCTCGACGTAGGGCTCGAGCCCCGAGCCGCGGAGCTTCGCCTTGAGCAGGCCGTCCACCTGGTAGATCCCGGATGAGTTGTTCATATGGATCTCGACGCCGACCGGCTTGTGCTCGCCGTCGCGGATCAGGATCTCCTCGATGGCGGCTGCCGAGAGCGAGTGGATCGAGACGCGGCCGCGCTCGAAGGGAATGCGCGAGCGGCCCTTCGCCATGTCGAGCGCGTCGGCGACGCGGACGATTCCGGCCTCGAGCGTGAGCGGGTGCCCGTAGTCGCGGTGGCTCGTGATCGCCTGAAGAGCTTCGGACACGATCACCGTCAGGTCGGGCTCGTCGTAGATCCCCTGCAGGAGCTCACGCGCCTTCGGCTCGGCGAGGAAGAGGCTGAAGTCCTCGTGCCCCTCTCGATGCACGGACATGCCGACGCAGTGCAGGAGGGCGCCGAGCGTGACGACCACCTCGGCGTCGTCGTTGTCGTACCCGTAGTCGCGCACGACCGCCAGCTCGACGTGGTGCTTGGTCAGCTGGCGCACGAGCTTGAGCGCGATGTTCGCAACGATCTGGATGTGCACCCAGGAGTGGTCGTTGATCTCCATGCGCACGGCGGCGTTCACGTTCGCGACGTGCCACCAGCCCTTGAGCTGGTCGTCCTCGTTCACCCGCGCCATCAGCGCACGGAGCTTGCGGTTGCCCCGCACGGGGACGTTCAGCTTCATCTGTGAGACCGCTTCTGCCGGCGTCAGCCGCGTCTCGCGCTCGGCCTGATCGGGGATCGGCTCCGCGATCCTCTCCTCGGTCTCTCGGTCGAGCGCCACGCCCGGACTCTACGGTAGGCGGGGCGCCTGCTCAGAGGCGGACGCGTCGGCATGCGCCGGGCGTGGCGCTCGCTCGTGAGACCGGAGACCGCGAGCCGCGCGGCCGAGAATCTCGTCGGCCGGCGAACACCGATGAGCGGCCGCACGGCTCGCTCTATTCGAAGGGGGAGCAAGTCCCCCCTCGAGCTCCCCCTTCCCCGAAGCGGTCGGGGCACCTGTGCCATCTAGGTCACACGCGCTTCCCGCGGGTGGCTTTCGCCGAGCAAGCTCGGCTTCGCCGGTACTGCGCACCATGGTCTCTCGATTGCTTCGTCGCGACATCGGGGTGATGGCAGAGGCAAGGTGAGCCGGGTCTGTCGCCGTGCGGCTATGACGACGTCGTAGCCGCACGGGGACTGACCCGAGCCGTCCGCGGTCGGAACTGCGGAGGGTCTCGCTCGCTCTAGGTGTGCGGTGGCCGCTCGGACGGGCCGGTGCCGGGCTCGTCGCTGAGCAGCGGCGGCTGCTCGGACGGGGCGGGGCCTGGCTCGTCTCTGAGCAGCGGCGCGTCCGGGGCGACCGCTGTGTCTGCTGCCACCTGAGCCGTTGCCTCGCCGTGGAGGCGGTAGTACATGAGCGTCCACGCTGTCGCGATGAACGGGGCCACGATGGTGTTCGAGATCAGGCTCTGGAGGAAGCTGGAAGCCGCATCGGGAAGGAACGCGAGCACGATCGAGACGATGATGCTGGCCACGAGAGAGATCAGGACGCCGACGATGATCACGCCGAAGACCTGCCAGCCGTGACCCCGGACGAGCGCCCGGCTGCGGCCGAACGACTCGAGGACGCCCGCGCGCTCGAGCATGATCACCGGCACGATCACGCTCCACCAGGTAAGGAGGATCAGGCCTGGGACGATCAGCAGGATCAGGCCGGCCGCGATCCCCAGGCCCGCGAGCAGGCCCGCGCCGACGAGCGTCCCGACGCGCGGGCTGACCTTGTTGAGCGTCTCGCCGATCGATAGATCGACACGCCCGTCACGGACGTCGGAGACGGCGGTGACGATCGCGCCCTGCAGCCAGAAGATCCCGACGATGCTCAGCACGGCGGCGAACGCCAGACCGATCACCCCGAGCACCGCGCCGAGCAGGATCGCCGCGATCGAGACGATCAGGAAGATCGCGAGCGCGATCGGCACGAAGTGCTTCCAGTGACGCTTGTAGAGCGCCCACGCCTCGCGGTAGATCTCGCCGGCCAAGGCCGGGGAGCCTAACCGGTTCGGCCGCGAGTCGAAGTGCCTAGCGGGCGGCGACGAGTGTCCGCCCGCGCCGCGACTTGGGTCAGGCGGCGGCCCAGTCGCCGTACAACGCGGTGTAGAGGCCGCGGCGGGCCATCAGCTCGGCGTGCGAGCCCTGCTCGACGACGAGGCCGTGCTCGAGGACGACGATCAGGTCGGCGTTGCGGATGGTGGAGAGGCGGTGGGCGATGATGAAGGCGGTGCGGTCGGCGAGCAGCGTCTCGAGCCCGCGCTCGATCCGCCGCTCGGTGCCGATGTCGACCGAGGAGGTGGCCTCGTCGAGGATGAGGATGCGCGGGTCGGCGAGCAGCGCGCGCGCGAAGGCGACGAGCTGGCGCTGCCCCAGCGACAGCCGCGTTCCCCGCTCCTGCACCTGCGTGTCGTAGCCCTCCTCGAGTGCCTCGATGAACTCGTGGGCGCCGACGGTCCGGGCAGCCGTCTCCACCGACTCCCGGGACGCACCCGGCCGCCCGAAGGCGATGTTCTCGTGGACGGTGCCCGCGAAGAGGAAGCCTTCCTGGGGGACGACGCCGAGCTGGCGGCGCAGCGAGAGCTGGGTGACGTCGCGCAGGTCGACGCCGTCGATCGTGATTCGCCCATCGACCGGGTCGTAGAAGCGGGCGAGCAACTTCGCGATCGTCGACTTGCCGGCGCCGGTGTGTCCGACGAGCGCGACCGTCGTGCCCGCCGCCACGTCGAGATCGATCCCGTGCAGCACCTCGGCGCCGCGCCCGTAGGCGAAGCGCACGCCGTCGAAGCGGACGTGCCCCTCGATCTCGTCGAGCTCCTGCGCGCCCGGGTGGTCGCGCACCTCGGGCTCCTCGTCGAGCACGTCCATGATCTTGTCGAGCGCTGCGACCGCGGCGAGGAACGTGTTGTAGAGCTGCGACAGCTGCTGGACGGGGTCGAAGAAGTTGGAGAGGTAGAGGATGAAGGTGAAGAGCAGCCCGATCGTGACGTCGCCCTCGAGCACGAGGTAGCCGCCGTAGCCGAGGACGATCGCGGTCGCGATCGCCGAGAGCAGATCGACGAAGGGGAAGTAGAGGCCGCTCACGATCACGGTCTGGTGGTTGGCCGCCCGGTAGTGCTCGTTCACCTCGCGGAAGCGGCGCTGGTTCGCGCGCTCGCGGGTGAAGGACTGGACGACCCGCATGCCGCTGATGTCCTCGGCGAGCGTCGCCGTCACGTGGGCGAGCCGCTCGCGCACCTGCATGTAGGCGCGTGACGACCGGGAGCGGAAGAACGCCGTCGCCACAGCCATGAGCGGGAAGACGGTGAGCACGGCGAGGGCGAGCCGCCAGTCGAGGTAGAACAGGATCACGGCCGAGCCGACGAGGATGAGCGTGTTCTGCACCAGCGTCGTGACGCCGTCGGTGACCAGCTGGTCGAGCGCCTCGACGTCGTTCGTGATCCGGCTGATGATCACGCCGGCACGGTTGCGCTCGTAGTAGCCGAGCGACAGCCGTTGCAGGTGGCGGAAGAGACGGTTCCGGAGATCGGCCAGGATCCGCTCGCCCGTCCAGCCCGTGAAGTACGACTGGGCGGAGCTCATCGCCAGGTTGAGCACCCCGAACGCGACGAAGGCGACCACGAGCCAGGTCAGGAGCTCGTAGTCCTCGCCGAGGATCCCGTCGTCGACGATGAACTTTGCGAGGAACGGCGGCACGAGCGCCGTCAGCGCTGCCGCCAGCAGCGAGCCGAGCGCCAGCGCCGTCCGCAACTTGTACGGCGCCGTCAGCCTGGCGAGCGTCGAGACGCGGCGAACCGTGCGTGCCCACGACCAGTCGTGCACGTCCGCGCCACGCTGCATCGACAGGTGGCCGCCGGGCTGCCAGACCCTCACGGCCGACCCTTTCCGAACGCCCGGCCGCGCCGGAACAGGTACACGCGCGCGCGCCCACCTCCATCCCCCCACCCGGGCGGGGCAAAGTCGACCGTAGCCGTCGCGGGCGCACGGCTCTGTGCCAACTTCGTGCCGAGTTCTGCGCGGCTGCTCATGCGGTCACCGCCCGCTCATCGCGGCGCGGGGTCTCGCCGTCGCCCGGACCGCCGTTCTCCGCCTCGGCCCGCGCCTCGACGCGCTCGGCGAACTCGCGCTCGAGCAGGCCGTGCTCGTAGATGTCGCGGTAGACGGCGCTCGAGGCGATCAGCTGCTCGTGCGTGCCCCGTGCGGCGATCCGGCCCTCGTCGAGGACGACGAGCTCGTCGGCGAGCGCGATCGTCGAGAGCCGGTGGGCGATGATGATCGTCGTCCGCTCGCGCATGACCTCGCGCAGGCCGACGCGGATCTGGGCCTCGGTCGTCGCGTCCACCGACGCCGTGGCGTCGTCGAGGATGAGGATGCGCGGGTCGAGGACGAGCGCGCGCGCGATCGCGAGCCGCTGCCGCTGGCCGCCGGAGAGCGTGATCCCGCGCTCGCCGATGACCGTGTCGTAGCCCTCCGGGAGCGCGGCGATGAACTCGTGCGCCTGGGCGAGGCGCGCGGCGTGCTCGATCTGCTCGTCGGTCGCGTCCGCCCGGCCGAACGCGATGTTGTCGCGGACGGTCGCCGAGAAGAGGAAGGGGTCCTGCGCGACCACGCCGATGTCGCGGCGCAGCGAGCGCAGCGTGACGTCGCGGACGTCGAGCCCGTCGACGGTGACGCGCCCCGACCAGCGTCGTAGAAGCGCGGCACCAGCGAGGCGAGCGTCGTCTTCCCCGAGCCCGTGTGGCCGATGAGCGCAATCGTGTCGCCCGGCTCGACTGTCAGCGAGACGCCCTGGAGCACCGGCCGCCCCTCGGCGTAGCCGAAGGTGACGTCCTCGAACGCGACGCGGCCGCGTCCGTCCGGCAGCTCGCGGGCGTCCGGGCGGTCGCGGATCTCCTCGGGCTCGTCGATGACCTCGAAGATCCGCTCGCCGGACGCGGTCGCCCGCTGCGCCTGGCCGATCCACATGCCGAGCATGCGCAGCGGCATGACGAGCATCAGCGTCAGCACGTTGAAGAAGAAGAACTCGCCGTACCCGAGGTCGCCGCGGACGACCATGCGGCCGCCGACGAGCAGGACGGCGGCCTGGGCGAGCAGCGGCAGGAACGCGAGCAGCGGCACGTAGATCGCGCGCTGCCGGTTCGCGCGCACGCTCTGCGAGAAGACGCGCTCGGAGCGCTCGTCGAACTTCTCCGACTCGTTGCGCTCCTGTGCGAACGACTTGACGACGTGGACGCCGACGATGTTCTCCTCGGCCACCGTCGCGACGTCCGCCATGCGCGCCTGGACGTCGCGCAGCACCGGATGGGCGACGTGGCTGTAGCGGTAGGCGAGGATCGACGATGAAGGGCGTCACCGCCGTGGCGGCCAGCGCCAGCCGCCAGTTGACGACGAACATGACGGCGGTGACGCCGACGATCGTCAGCACGTGCTGGAAGAAGAAGATGAGGCCGTAGCCGAGGAAGAAGCGGACGGTCTGCAGGTCGACCGTGGCGCGCGACATCAGCTGGCCCGTCTGGTGGCGGTCGTAGAAGCCGAACGACAGCCGCACGAGCTTGGCGTAGAGCGCGTTGCGCATGTCGAACTCGACGCCGAGCGCCTGCCGGCCCGAGATCAGCCGTCGGCCGAGCATGAAGAGCGCCCGGGCGAGCCCGATCGCGAGCACGGCGAGCGACGAGGATCCAGAGCTCGTCATGGTCGCCGGAGTCCAGGGCGTGCTCGAGCGCGCTGCCCGTCAGCCAAGCGATGGCGACGGCGGCCGCCTGCGAGCCGACGGCCAGCACGATCGAGGCCCACAGCGACCAGCGGTAGGGCCGCAGGAACCCGAGCAGGCGAACGAACGTCGTCCGGTAGGGCACCGCGGCCATCCAATGAGCGTAGCCGTGCCCTCTTGCCGAACCGGGGCGCCGCGCGGAGACTTACGGGCCGATGGAACTGCCCGAGACCCGCTACGCCCGCAGCGGCGACGTCACCATCGCCTACTCGGTGCTCGGCGACGGGCCGATCGACCTCGTGATCACGCCGGGCGCCGATCTCGCACGTCGAGCTGATGTGGGAGCAGCCGCTGTTTGCGGCGTGGCGGGAGCGGCTCGCGTCGTTCGCGCGCGTGATCCTCTTCGACAAGCGGGGCACCGGCATGTCCGACCGGGTCAAGGGCATCCCCACGCTCGAGGACCGGGCGGACGACATCCGTGCGGTCATGGACGCCGCCGGCTCCGAGCGGGCCGTGCTCATGGGCGTGTCCGAAGGTGGGCCGATGGCGATCGTGTTCGCGGCGACGTATCCGGCGCGCGTGCTTGGGCTGCTCATCTACGGCTCCTACGCGAAGGCCACGTGGGCGCCCGATCACCCGTGGGGACCGACCCGGGAGTTCGTCCTCGAACGCATCGACGAACGGATGCGTAACCCCGCGCCGGCGACGCCGGAGCGAATCCGGGAGGTGCATGCGCGGCCACACGCCGAGCCTGGCGGACGACGACGAGTTCACTGCCTGGTGGGCGCGGTTCTCGCGAATGAGCATGAGCCCCGGCGCGGCCGTCGACCTCGCGCGCATGAACCTCGACATCGACGTCCGAGACGTTCTTCCGACGATCCGGGTCCCGACGCTCGTCCTGCATCGCGAGGAGGACGTGAACATCGAGTGTGGGGCGGGCCGGTACGTCGCGGAGCACATTCCCGGTGCGCGCTTCGTCGCAGTTCCCGGCGACGACCACCTGCCGATCGCCGGCGACACGGAGTCGGTCCTCCGCGAGATCGAGCGCTTCCTCCGGGAGCTGCCCGAGCACGAGCCGGAGCCCGACACGGTGCTCGCGACGGTGCTCTTCACCGACCTGGTCGGCTCGACGGCGATGGCGGCTGAGCTCGGCGACCGCAAGCTGGCGGGAGCTGCTCGAGCGCCACCACGAGCTCGTCCGGCATGAGCTGGCTCGGCACCGCGGGCTGGAGGTCGACACGGCGGGGGACGGCTTCTTCGCGACGTTCGACGGCCCAGCCCGTGCGATCCGCTGTGCGTGCGCGGTCAGCCGGTCGGTGGGCGAGCTCGGACTCGAGGTGCGCGCCGGCCTCCACACCGGCGAGTGCGAGCTGCTCGGCGAGAAGGTCGCCGGCATCGCGGTCTCGATCGGCGCGCGCGTCGCGGCGCGGGCCGCTCCGGGCGAGGTGCTCGTCTCCAACACCGTGAAGGACCTCGTCGCCGGCTCGGGCATCGGCTTCGCCGACCGTGGAGTCGCCGAGCTCAAGGGCGTCCCGGGCGAGTGGCGCCTCTGGGCGGTCGAGCGCGACGGCGCAGCCCCCTGAGGGCTCTGCCGGTTGCGGCCGTTGTGGCCGCAGCGGAGCCGGGGTACGTTCGCGCCGTCCGCTTCCTTAGGAGGTTCCCATGCGTCGCCCGTCTCCCGCACTCGCGGTCTCCTGTCTCGCTCTGCTCGTCTCGCTGAGCGGCACCGGGATCGCCGCCGTCAACGCGCTGCCGCGCGGCAGCGTCGGCACCCCGCAGCTTCAGACAGGGGCGGTGAACTCGCTCAAGGTCAGGGACGGTTCGCTGAAGGTCATCGACTTCGCAGCCGCCGAGCGTGCCGGCTTGAAGGGCGACCCAGGCCCCGTCGGGCCGAAAGGCGACAAGGGCGACACCGGTGCCAAGGGCGATCAGGGTGGTCCGGGCCTCAGCGGGGTCACCTTCGTCGAGAAGACGCTCAGAACGACTGCGGGCTTCCAGGGCATCCAGGTCAACTGCCCGTCGGGCACTCGCGTGCTTGCCGGCGGTGGCGGCACGTCGACTCCGGGCGCCGGAGTCACCGTACGCAACTCGTTCCCGGTCGCCTCGCCCTCGGGCTGGCTGGTCGTCGTGGACGCGAAGTCCCCCGGGTCCGGTTGGTCCTATCGAGCCGTCGCCGTGTGCGGCAAGGTCGGTACCTGAGGACTAGGCGCTCGCGAGCTCGGAGCGGACCAGGCGGGCAGCGGCGACGACCAGCTCGCGGTTTGCCGGCGCGTTCAGCCACGAGCTGGCGCCCGACGGGTGCGGGAGCGGAACTGCGGGCGTGCCCGCGAGGTCGAATCGCTGCCCGATCGTCTCTGCGAGCTTGCGCGCGCCGAGGAGATGCCGGATGGCGAGCCCGCCGACGGGAACGACCAACGCCGGGCGGATGAGCTGGAGCTCCCAGTCGCGCCAGAAGGAGCACAGGCGCTGCTCGGCCGGGGTCGGCGTCCGGTCGCCACGGCCGGACGGATGGCGCCCGGGGTAGCAGCGCGTGACGGAGGCGCAGTAGAACGTGGCGTAGAACTCGGCCTCGTCCATGCCGAGCCAACGGCGCAGGGTCGCGCCGGCGCGGCCGCGCCAGGGCAGGCGCTCCCGCCCCTCGACGACGCCCGGCGCCTGGCCGAAGACGTAGGCGCGCTGGCCGGTGTACGGCTGGACGACGGGGAGCGACTCGAGCGGAAACCCCGCCTCGACGCATGCACGGCACACGCGGTTGTCGCGCTGGAGCGACGCGATCGACCGGTAGTGCGTGCGCCGCCGGGTCATGCCCGGCGCCGGGCGATGGCGGCGCCGACCTCGGTCGCAAGGCGGTCCTGCTCGGCCTCGGGCACCCACTCGTCCTCCGGCCGCCGAAGCAACTCGAAGATGCGTGGGCCGCGCAGCTCCGTGTCGAGGTCGGCGGCGCGCGGCACGAGGTGGAAATGCACGTGTGCGTAGCCCTCTTTCTCCGCGAGCAGCAGCACGTACGTCTTCGCGCAGCCGGTCACCTCGCGCAGTGCCGCGGTCGTGTCCGTCAGCAGCGGACCGAGCGCGGCCGCCTCTTCGGACGTCAGCTCATCGAGGGCAAGCACATGCCGGCGGGGCAGCGCAACGAGCCAGCCCGGGAGCGCGGAACCCGACGCGTGCGCCACGCGCCAGCCCGCCTCGACGTGCGCCTGCTCGCGTGGTGGCTGCGTGGCGAGCGTCGCCTCGACCCGGCAGGAGTAGCAGTCGCTCACGTCGGACCTCGTCGCGGCATGTCCGGGCGTTCTATCGCGACGAGTCGGGAGAAGGGCGCGCCTCCGGGTCTGACCTAGGTCCGGCTGTCCCCGCGGCTGCGCTTCGTACAGTACGGCGCGTGGAGCTGCCGCTCGAGGCGGTGCCGAACGTCTCCGAGGGTCGGGACGCGGAGACCATCGAGGCGATCGGGGCGGCGCTCGCGGCCGGTGCGCGGGTGCTCGACGTCCACGCCGACGCCGATCACAACCGCTCGGTGTTCACCGCCGTCGGTGACGACATGGGGCTGGTCGATGCGCTCCTCGCGGCGATCCGGGTGGCGACCGAGCGCATCGACCTCCGTACGCACGCCGGCGCGCACCCGCGCGTCGGGGCAGCGGATGTGGTGCCGCTCGTCCCGATCCGCCCGGCGGACCTGGGGCGCGCCCGCGCGGCTGCGGAGGAGCTCGCCGCCCGCGTGGGCGACGAGCTCGGCCTGCCCGTCTTCCGCTACGGCGAGCTCGCTCCAGGTCGCGGGCCCGCGTTCTTCCGGCGCGGCGGCCTGGACGCGCTTCGGGCGCGAGTCGACGCGGGTGAGCTGCGCCCCGATCACGGGCCAGCCCGGCTCGACGAGCGCTCGGGGGCGGTGCTCGTCGGCGCCCGTCGGCCCCTGATCGCCTTCAACGTCAACCTGCGCGGCCCGGTCGAAGCCGCACGCGAGGTGGCGGCGCTCGTACGCGAGACCGGCGGCGGCTTTCCCGGGGTTCGGGCCCTTGGGCTCGACCTGCCACGGGCGGGGCTCGTCCAGGTGAGCATGAACGTGGAGGACTGGGAGGCCGCAGCGCTCCACGACATCGTCGAGCGCATCGAGCGGGAGGCGCTCGCGCGTGGGGCGGAGGTCGTGGGATCGGAGCTCGTCGGGCTGATGCCCGCGGGCGCCGCCGCCGCCGCTGCCGGAGCGCGGCTCCGGATCGACGGCTTCGACGCGAGCCGTCTGCTCGAGCTCCGCCTCCTCGAGACCTGACCCTTGTCCCTGTCGGACCTGTCCATCCGGGACATGCCGCTGGGGCCGGCCGCGGTCCTCCCTCCGGTCTCGAGGCTAGTCCGGAGCGGCACACGCGTGTGTGACCTGACGGTGACGAAAGTGCGCCTGAGGCCACGGTTAGACTCGCCTACGTGATCGACACCTGCGTCCTGACGGGCGGCGACCTCACGGTTGCGGACGTCTGGGCGATCGCCGTCGAGGGGCGGCCCGTGGAGATCAGCGCCGAGGCGCGCGAGCGGATGACGGCCGCGCGGGAGGTCGTCGAGCGCGCCGCCCACGGCGGGACCGAGCACACGTACGGCATCAACACCGGCTTCGGCCGCTTCGTCTCGACGTCCATCCCGGAGGAGCTGACGGAGGAGCTGCAGCTGCGGCTGCTCAGGAGCCACGCGTGCGGTGTCGGCGAGCCCTATCCGGACGAGGTCGTCCGCGCGGCGCTCCTGCTGCGGGCCAACGCGCTCGCGAAGGGCAACTCCGGCGCGCGGCCGGAGCTCGCCGAGCTGCTCCTGGCCCTGCTCTCGCGCGGCGTCCTGCCGCGGGTGCCGGCGCGCGGGTCGGTCGGGGCGTCGGGCGACCTCGCGCCGCTCGCCCACCTCGCGCTGCCGCTTGTGGCAGAGGGTGAGGCGTGGTTCGACGGCGAGCTGCTCTCCGGTGGCGACGCGCTCGAGCGTGCGGGCCTGCAGCCAGTACGCCTGCAGGCGAAGGAAGGGCTCTCGCTTGTGAACGGCACCCAGTTCATGGGCGCGATGGCAGCCCTCGGCGCCCTTCGCGCGCGCCGCCTGGCCCTCGTCGCCGACATCGCGTGCGCGCTCTCGCTCGAGGCGCTGCAGGGGTCGCGCTCGAGCTTCCTGCCCGGCATCCACGCGCTGCGCCCGTTCGCCGGGCAGCAGGCCTCGGCCGCCAACGTCCTGCGCCTGCTCGAGGACTCCGCCATCAACGAGGCCCACCGCTGGTGCGACCAGGTGCAGGACGCCTACTCGCTGCGATGCGCGCCGCAGGTGCACGGCGCCTCGCGAGACCTGCTGGCCTACGTCGAGGCGACGGTCGCCATCGAGCTGAACGCCGCGACCGACAACCCGCTCGTGCTCGTCGACGACGGCATCCTCGTCTCGAACGGCAACTTCCACGGCCAGCCGCTCGCCTTCGCGCTCGACGCGCTGGCAATGGCGGTGGCGGAGCTGGCGAGCATCTCCGAGCGCCGCGTCGAGCGGCTTGTGAATCCGTCGCTCTCGGGAGGGTTGCCGGCGTTCCTGACCACGACCGGGGGCCTCAACTCGGGGTTCATGATCCCGCAGTACGTGGCCGCCTCGCTCGTCAGCGAGAACAAGGCGCTCTGCCATCCGGCGAGCATCGACTCGATCCCGACGAGCGCCGGCCAGGAGGATCACGTCTCGATGGGGAACGCGGCCGGCCTGAAGGCGTGGCAGGTGCTGGCCAACGTCGAGCGGGCGCTGGCGATCGAGCTGCTGGCCGGCGCGCAAGGGGTGGAGTTCCTGGCGCCGCTCGAGCCCGGGCGGGGCGTGCGCGCCGCACGTGCCTTCGTCCGCTCACTGTCGCCGCGGCTGCGCGACGACCGGCCGCTCTCGGGCGACATCGAGGTGGTGGCGGGCGCCATCCGCGACGGCACGCTGATCGCAGCAGTGGAGGACGAGATCGGGGAGCTGCAGTGAGCGAGACGCTCCCGCGCGAGGAGCTCGTCGAGCGGCTCGTCGGCGACCTCGCGCACATCCGCGCGCCGCGCGGCACCGAGCTGCTCGCGCGCTCGTGGCAGACGGAGGCGCCGCTGCGGATGCTCCTCAACAACCTCGACCCGGAGGTCGCCGAGCGGCCGGAGGAGCTCGTCGTCTACGGCGGCTCGGGCAAGGCGGCGCGCAACCCCGCTGCGCTGCGTGCGCTCGTGCGCTGCCTGCTCGACCTGGGCGACGACGAGACGCTGCTCGTGCAGAGCGGCAAGCCGGTCGGGGTGCTGAGGACACATGCCGACGCGCCGCGCGTCCTGATCGCCAACTCGCTCCTCGTCCCGAAATGGGCGACCTGGGACGAGTTCCGCCGGCTCGAGGCGGCCGGGCTGACGATGTTCGGCCAGATGACCGCGGGCAGCTGGATCTACATCGGCACCCAGGGGATCCTCCAGGGGACGTTTCAGACGTTCGCGGCAGCCGGCGAGCAGCACTACGGCACGGCAGACCTGTCCGGCCGGACGATCCTGACCGCAGGGCTCGGGGGCATGGGCGGTGCGCAGCCGCTGGCTGCGACGCTCGCCGGCGCGGCGATCCTGTGCGTCGAGGTCGACCCTGCCCGCATCGAGCGGCGCCTGGAGACGCGCTACCTCGACGAGTCGACCGACTCCCTGGACGAGGCGGTGCGCCGAGTGCGCGAGGCCGCGTCGGAGGGCCGGGCGCTGTCGGTCGGGCTCCTCGGCAACGCGGCCGAGGTCGTCCCCGAGCTCGCCCGCCGCGGCGAGCGCTTCGACCTCGTCACCGACCAGACCGCAGCGCACGATCCGCTCAACGGCTACGTGCCTGCCGGCCTCTCACTGGCCGAGGCGGATGCACTCCGTCGCGACGACCCGGACGCCTACCTCAGTCGCGCGCGCGAGTCGATCGCACGCCACGTCGAGGGCCTCCTCGAGTACGTCCGAGCCGGCAGCTATGTTTTCGATTATGGCAACAACCTCAGAGGGGAGGCCTATGAAGCCGGCGTAGAGGAAGCCTTCTCATACCCGGGCTTCGTCCCGGCCTATATCCGGCCGCTGTTCTGTCGCGGCGTCGGGCCGTTCCGGTGGGCAGTCCTCTCGGGCGAGCCGGCCGACATCGCCGCCATCGACCGCGCGCTGCTCGAGCTCTTCCCCGACGATCCGCTCCTCACCCGCTGGCTCTCGCTCGCCGGCGACCGCGTGGCCTTCCAGGGGCTGCCCGCGCGGATTTGCTGGCTCGGGCTCGGCGCGCGCGCCAAGGCCGGGCTCGCGATCAACGAGCTCGTGCGCAGCGGCGAGGTCGTCGCCCCCGTGGTGATCGGTCGCGACCACCTCGACTCGGGCTCCGTGGCGTCGCCCTACCGCGAGACCGAGGCGATGGCCGACGGATCGGACGCGATCGCCGACTGGCCGATCCTGAACGCCCTCGTCAACGTGGCCGCGGGCGCGACCTGGGTCAGCGTCCACCACGGCGGCGGCGTCGGCATCGGCAACTCCATCCACGCGGGGATGGTCGTGGTCGCCGACGGCACCGACGAGGCCGCCGAACGGCTCGAGCGCGTGCTGACGACCGACCCGGCGACCGGCGTGATCCGCCACGCTGATGCCGGCTACGACGAGGCGCTGGACGCCGCCGAGCGGGCCGGCCTCGACCTTCCCGGTCGCGCCGACTCCTAGGTCGCCGGCGGTCGGCCGCCCACGCGGGGCCGCGGGCGCGGGCGGCTGCGGAGCGCCGCCGCAGTAGGGTGCGGCCGTGGGCCGCCTGCTGCTCCGCGATCTCGCGCAGCTTGCGACACCCGCCGTCGGCTCGGCCCCGGCTCGCGGCTCGGCGCTCGGCCTGGTCACGGTGGTCGAGGACGCGTTCGTCCTCTGCGCCGACGGCATCGTGGAAGCCACGGGCGCGATGGCCGACCTGCCGGCCCTCGACGGCGACGTCGAGGAGGTCGATTGCCGCGGCCGGTGCGCCGTGCCCGGCCTGGTCGACTGCCACACGCACGCGGCCTGGGCGGGCGACCGCGTGGAGGAGTTCGCGCTCCGGGCGGCCGGCGCCGGCTACGAGGAGATTCACGCCGCAGGTGGCGGCATCCTCTCGACCGTCCGGGCGACGAGGGCAGCCGGCGAAGCCGGCCTCGCGGCGGCGGTCGAGCACCACCGCGGCTGGATGCTGCGCGCCGGCACGACGACCTGGGAGGGGAAATCGGGCTACGGCCTCGACCGCGACACCGAGCTCGCCTCGCTGCGCGCTGTTGCCGCGGCCGGCGGCGTTCCGACCTGGCTCGGTGCGCACGCCGTGCCGCCCGAGTTCGACAGCGCGGACGACTACCTCGATTTCGCGCTCGCCGAGGTGCTCCCCGAGGCGGCCGGGCTCGCCGAAGCAGCCGACGTCTTCCTGGAGCGCGGCGCGTTCGACGCGGCGCAGGCGCGCCGCTACCTGGAGGCGTGCCGGAGCCACGGCCTGGCCCTGCGCCTGCACGGCGACCAGTTCACGGAGGCCGGGGCGATCCCACTCGCCGTCGAGCTCGGCGCGCGGTCGGTCGACCACCTGGAGGCAACCGGCGAGGACGGGGTTCGCGCCCTGGCCGCGAGCGATGTGGCCGGCGTGCTGCTCCCCGTCGCGGCCCTCTTCCTCGACCGGCCGATGCCGCCGGCGCGCGCCCTCGTCGACGCGGGTGCCGTGGTCGCGCTGGCGACGGACTTCAACCCTGGGTCGGCCTTCTGCGAGAGCCTGCCGCTCGTCTGCTCGCTCGCGGCCACCCAGCTCCACCTGACTCCTGCGGAAGCGCTCACGGCCTGCACGGTCAACGCGGCACACGTGCTCGGCCGGGCGCGGCAGGTGGGACGGATCGCCCCCGGCTTCCGGGCGGACGTGGTGCTGCTCGACGCGCCGGACTGGCGCTACCTCGCCTATCACCTGGGCGGAGACGTGGTCGCGAGCGTCGTCGCCGGCGGTGAGGTCGTGTGGCCGGCCCCGAGCTGATCCGCGAGCTCGACGCCTCGTCCCCGAGCGATGTCGAGGCTGCGGGCGCCCTCTTTCGCGAGTACGCCGACGGTCTCGGCGTCGACCTCGGCTTCCAGGACTTCGACCAGGAGCTGGCGGAGCTTCCGGCCGGCTACGTGCGGCCGGGCGGCGCCCTGCTGCTCGCCGAGCACGACGGCGGGGTGGTCGGCTGCGTCGGCGTGCGCGCCGCGCCGCGCCCGGGCGCCTGCGAGATGAAGCGCCTCTACGTGCGGCCTGAGGCTCGCGGCACCGGCCTCGGGCGGCGGCTCGCGATCGAGGCGATCGCCGCGGGACGGAGGCTCGGCTACGGGCAGATGCTGCTCGACACGCTGCCGTCGATGGCGGCGGCACACGCCCTCTACGAGCAGCTCGGGTTCCGCGAGACGGACGCCTACCGGTTCAACCCGGTCGAGGGCACCCGCTACCTGGCGCTCGACCTCGGCTCTGGAGGCGGTGAAAGCGGGTAGGACGCAGGCAGGGACGGCGCTAGGCTGGACACATGCCTTCGCGGAAGCAGCGGCGCCGGCGCCAGAAGGACCGCCGGCACGAATACGAGTACGTCTACGTCGACGAGGAGGGGCAGGAGGTCGAGGTCGAGGGGATGCCCGTCCCCAGCCGCAACGGCAAGTCGGCGGAGCCGAGGGCGGCAAGAAGTGCACCGAGGGGCCGGACGGGGCGCACGGTCGAGCCCGCGTCGTGGCGCAAGGCCTTGAAGCGCGGCCTGATGTTCGCGCCGTTCATGTTCGGGATCCTCTACGTGCTGAACGGCGACGAGGTGCCGCTCACCGGCCTCGTGCTGAACACGCTGATGCTGCTCGCCTTCTTCGTGCCGTTCGGCTACCTGATGGACAAGTTCATGTACCGAGCGTTCGCGCGGCGCACCGCTGCGGACGCGCCGAAGTCCCGGCGCTGAGGGTCGAGCTCCCGCGCGGAGCGCTAGAGGTTTGAGGTGAAATTGGCGGCTCTGCGGGGGCGTCCTGGGCCAAGCGAGGGCGTCGCGGCGTCCGCAGGGCAGGCTGTCAGCCTGTTCAAGGGCGACGGGGCGGCCTCGCGCCGTGCCCAGGGCGTCATCCGCTACCCCGGGAATTTCACATCAAGCCGCTAGGCCGGCGTCGGTCCGCCGCCGCGGTAGTGGCCGTCACCCGGCCACGGGGCGCAGGAGCAGCAGCACGCGTGCCCCTTCCTCGCTCGAGAGCGCATGGCGCTCGCCGGGCTCGAACCTGAACATCGTCCCGGGCCCGCCGTCGGTCGACTCGCCGCCAGAGTTCATCTGCACGCTCCCGGAGACGACCACCACGTACGCATGCTCCTTGACCTCGTGCTCGCCGAGCCGCTGGCCCGGGTTGAGGACGACCAGCACGGCCCGGGCCTCGTCCGTCGAGTGGAGGACGACCGGATCCCGGGTGCCGTCCGGCGCTTCGACCTCGACGAGGTTCCACATCCGCACGAGGCCGATCCTACCGCGGCTCAGGGCCCGGAAATCGGCGCCGTTAGACTCGCCCGACCATGGCCGTCCGCCTCGGATTGCTGGTCGCGGCCGTCCCCGGACGGCACCTGCCGCGCGTGACCTCGCGCCCCCTCGGGTCGTGATCGTCGACCGGTACGAGCTCGGCCCGATCGGGACGAACTGCTACGTCGTCCGCGCCGAGCGCGGCGCCCCCGAGGCTGTCGTCGTCGACCCGGGCGGTGACGCCGCCGACCTGCGCCTCGAGCTCGCCCGGATGGGAGCGACGTGCGCGGGCATCCTTGTCACGCACTGCCACTGGGATCACATCGGCGCCGTCGCCGACCTGGCCGAGGGCACGGGTGCGCCGGTGTCGATCTCGGCGCTCGAGGCGCCGGTGCTCGAGGACCCCGACGCCTGGTACGCCGCCGTGGGCGTCCACATTCGCCCGTGGTCGCCCGAGGTCCGGCTCGCCGGCGACGAGACATTCGAGCTCGGCGGCATCTCCTGGCGCACGCTGTTCGTGCCCGGCCACTCGCCGGGGCACCTCGCCTTCGCTGCCGGCGACGCAGTGTTCTCGGGCGACGTGCTCTTTGCCGGCAGCGTCGGGCGCATCGACCTGCCGGGCGGCGACTGGGAGACCCTGCTCGCATCGGTGCGCACGCTCGCCGGTGAGCTGCCGGCGGAGACGATCGTCTATTCCGGCCACGGCCCGCCGACCACGCTCGGGCAGGAGCTCGCGACGAACCCGTTCCTCGCCGACCTGAGGGCCGCCTCGTGAAGTTCGAGGCGGCGCGGGGAACGCACGACATCCTCCCGGCCGAGCAGCCCGGCTGGCAGTGGGTGCGCGGGGAGATGGAGGCGGTCTGCGCGCTCTACGGCTACCGGCGGATCGACACGCCGGCGTTCGAGGACACCGAGCTGATCGTCCGCTCCTCCGGCGAGGGCTCCGACGTCGTCCAGAAGGAGACCTACACGTTCGAGGACCGCGGCGGCCGCTCGCTCACCCTGCGCCCCGAGGCGACGGCGCCCATCTGCCGGGCGTACCTCCAGCACGGCCTGCACCGTGAGCCCCAGCCGCAGAAGCTCTACACGATCGGCCCGATGTGGCGCTACGACCGGCCTCAGAAGGGCCGCTTCCGCGAGCACTGGCAGCTGTCGGTCGAGGCGATCGGCTCCGACGACCCCGCCCTCGACGCCGAGATCCTGCAGCTCTACGCCGAGCTGCTGCGCCGCCTCGGCGTGACCGGCGTCGAGCTCCAGCTGAACTCGATCGGCGACGCCAACTGCCGCCCGGCCTACGTCGAGCGGCTGTCCGCCTGGCTCGACGAGCACGAGGGCGAGCTCGACGAGGAGGCGCGCGGCAAGCGGGCGACCTCGCCGCTGCGCGTCTTCGACGTCAAGAGCGAGCGCACCCAGGCGCTCCTGCAGGGGGCGCCGACGATCGGCGAGTCGCTCTGCGACGCCTGCCGGGAGCACTTCGCGCGCGTGCGCGAGCACCTGGACACGGTCGGCGTCGCCTACGTGCTGACGCCGACGCTCGTGCGCGGGCTCGACTACTACACGCGCACGACCTTCGAGTTCAGGGACACGGCGATCGGCGCGAAGGACACGATCTGCGGCGGCGGCCGCTACGACGGCCTGATCGAGGCGATCGGCGGGCCGCCGACGCCGGGGATCGGCTTCGGCGCCGGCCTCGAGCGGCTGCTGCTGTCGGTCGGCGAGCCGCCGGACGCCGAGCCCGCGATCGACGTGTTCCTCGCCGTCGACGGTGGCTCCCGCACGCAGGTCGCGGCCCTGCTCGCTGAGCTGCGCCGGCACGGGCTCTCCGCCGACACCGACTACGCCGGGCGCTCGCTCAAGGGCCAGCTCACGCAGGCGGGGCGACTCGGGGCGCGGACGGTCGTGGTCCTCGAGCGACGAAGGCGCCCGGATCAGGCCGCGCGGAGGGCCCGAGGAGCGGGTCGAGCTCGAGGCGGTCGTGGCTAGGGTGGTGCAGTGACGCAGACGGCCGAGCAGCAGGCGACCAGGACGTGGCGCACGCTGCGCTGCGGTGAGCCGCGGGCCGAGCACGACGGCAGCCGCGCCACGCTCGCCGGCTGGGCCGCCAGGCGCCGTGACCACGGCGGCCTGATCTTCGTCGACCTCCGCGACGAGACGGGCGTCACCCAGCTCGTCGTCAACCCGGAGCACGCGCCGGAGGCGGCCGAGGTCGCACACGGCGTGCGCAACGAGTTCGTCCTGCAGGCGACCGGCACGATCAGTCGCCGCGCGCCGGAGACCGTCAACCCGAAGATGCCGACCGGCGAGGTCGAGCTCCAGGTGGACGAGCTGCGCGTGCTCAGCACGAGCCCGCCGCTGCCCTTCCAGCTCGACGAGGAGAACGTCGACGAGACGCTCCGGCAGCGCTACCGCTGGCTCGACCTCGGCGCGAGCACATGCAGCGCAACCTCCGCATCCGGGCCCAGCTCGTCCGGATCATCCGCGAGGAGCTGGAGGCCGAAGGGTTCGTCGACATCGAGACGCCGCTCCTCTGGAAGCCGACCCCTGAGGGCGCGCGCGACTTCCTCGTCCCCTCGCGTCTGCAGCGCGGCAAGTTCTACGCACTGCCGCAGTCGCCGCAGATCGCCAAGCAGCTGCTCGTCATCTCCGGTTTCGAGCGCTACTACCAGATCGCTCGCTGCCTCCGCGACGAGGATCCGCGCGCCGACCGCTTGCAGGAGTTCACTCAGCTCGACGTCGAGATGGCCTTCCCTGACCGCGAGCTCCTGTTCGCGCTGATGGAGCGGATCGTCACTCGCATCTGGCGCGAGTGCATCGGGGTCGAGCTGAACCCACCGTTCCAGCGCATGCCCTACGACGAGGCGATGCTCCGCTTCGGCATCGACCGCCCCGACCTCCGCTTCGGCATGGAGATCCAGGAGGCGACCGAGGCGACCCGCGGCTCCGAGTTCGGCGTGTTTGCGAACGCCCCGATCGTTCGCTACCTGGCGGTGCCCAGGGAGTTCTCGCGGAGCGAGGTGCAGACGCTCGAGACCCACGCGAGGTCGTGGGGCGCGAAGGGGCTCGCCTACATCGTCTTCCGCGCGGACGGCGAGGTCTCCTCGCCGATCGCCAAGTTCCTCTCCGACGAGCTGCTCGAGCAGCTGCGCGGCAGCCCGGCCACACGCTGCTCTTCGTCGCCGACGAGCAGCGCATCGTCGAGAAGGTGCTCGGCCTGCTCCGCAACCAGCTCGGCCGCGAGCTCGACCTGATCGACGAGAGCCGCTGGGAGTTCCTCTGGGTCGTCGACATGGCGGCCGCCGAGTACGACGAGGCGACGCGGCACCTGGCACGCGGCGCACCACCCGTTCACGCGGCCGACCGACGACACGCTCGACCTCTTCGCCACCGACCCGAGCAAGGCGCGGGCAGTCGCGTACGACCTGGTCGGCAACGGCAGCGAGCTCGCCGGCGGCTCCTTCCGGATCCACGAGCCCGAGCTGCAGCAGCAGGTGTTCGAGTACCTCGGGCATCGGCCCCGAGGAGCAGCAGCGAGAAGTTCGGCTTCCTGCTCGACGCGCTCGCCATGGGCGCGCCGCCGCACGGCGGCATCGCCTCGGGCATCGACCGCCTGCTGATGGCGCTGCTCAACGAGCCGCGGATCCGCGACACGCAGGCGTTTCCCGAAGAGCCAGGTCGGGCTTGATTTGATGACCGGCGCGCCGATACAGCTTCCGAGAACGAGCAACTCGACGAGCTCGGGATCGAAGTACGTCGCGCAGCCCGAGGCGTGACGGCGGCCACGAGTGCCGTCATACTGAACTCCGCCGCCGGCATCCGTCCGGCACGGACGAGGAGCAGATTGGCCAGCGAACAGCCCGCCCGCACGACGCCCGACGATCACGTCGCTGCCCCGCCTCGAGGACCTCCGCACGGTCGAGCAGGGCTACGACACCGACGCCGTTCGGGACGCGTTCGACTCCTACCGGCGCCACGTCGTCCAGCTGCAGGCGCAGCTGCGCGTGCTCAAGGCCGCCGGGCGCACGGCCGACGTGGAGCCGACCGGTCATGCCATGCGCATGGACGCGCTGCACCTCATCCGCGAGGCGGCCGAGTTCGCCGACGTGCTCGAGCGTGACGCGCAGCGCGCGTCTGCCGCGCAGCTGCGGCGCACGGAGGCCGAGATCCGCCGGCGCCAGCAGGAGCTGCAGCAGTCCGAGGCCGACGTCGAGCGGTTCCGCCAGGAGAGCGAGCGGCTCCGTGCCGAGACGCTGAACGCGGCCCGCAACGAGGCCCGCCAGCTGCTCGCGGACGCGAACCGGGAGGCGAACCAGGAAGTGCGCGAGGCCGAGGCCCGGGCGGCGCGGCTGCTCGAGCAGGCCCGCCACCAGGCGACCGAGCTCACGAACGCCACCCGCGCCGAGGTCGAGCAGACGCTCGAGTGGTCGCGCGGCCAGGCGGGGACGATCATGGCGCGCGCGCAGCAGGGCGCCGAGCAGCTGCTTGCCGCAGCCGGTCTCGGGGAGCCCGCGGTCACCCGCGTCGTCGAGGCTCTCATGGCGCAGTTCGAGCGCGAGGACGCAGGCGTCGCGCCGACGCAGTCGTCCAGCCCACCGCCGCTTCGCTCGGCGGACTAGCCGACGAGCGAGCGGGCACTTGCCCGCTTGCGCCTAAGCCGTCAGGCAGTTCTCGCCGAAGGGCGGCTTGCCCGCCCGAGAGGCACACCGCGGGACGCGCGCCTGACCAGACGCTTTTAGCGCCTGAACGCCGCCGCCAGCCGCCGGCTCCTGAAACGCCGGGGTGACGCCTCCGCCGTGAAGGAGGGGGCCCGACGGGGGAACCAGGGGTTCCCCCGTGAAGGCGCGAAGCGAAGCGAGCCGCCGTGAGCGCTAGCCTGCCGGGGGATGCTGGGGCCCGGCCGTAGACTCGTCATCGAGTCGCTGTTCCTCGTCATGCTCGCGGTTGCCGCGGGCCTGGCGGGATTGTCGTCGGGCGAGATCATCGGCCTCATGGCCCTTGGCTGGGGGCTCACCGCGCTCGTCGAGCTCGTCTCGTGGAACCTTGCGGCGCGGCGTGCCTCCGAGCGGCGCGCTGCCCCGGTCGCTGCTGCCCCCGGCGCCGAGCCTCCGCTCGGCCTGGCCGATCTCGTCGCTCAGCCGGTTCCCGCGCCTGCCGACGCGAGGGCGCCGAGGACGTGGCCGTCGCGGTCGAGGGCACGAGCGACGACAAGCCCGCGCTTCGCCCCGACGAGGAGATTCCCGCAGCGGACGGAGCTGGACGCACGGATAAGCCGGCGCACGTCGTCGCCGCGAAGCCAGCGCACCGAGGAGCCGCACGAGGCTGCCGACGACGAGCCGGCGCCGGCGGACGCAGCCGTTGCCGAGGCCGAGAGCGACGAGCAGCAGGAGGAGGATGCGACCCCGGAGACGCTCCCCGAGGCCGTCGTCGCCGAGGTCGAACGCGACGCCGAGGAGCCCGACGCCGACGCGACCGGGGACGACGAGGAGGACGGGGCTCACGCGGAGCCGGAGCAAGCCGCGGCCCGCGCCGACGCCGAGGAACGCACGCCCGACCCCGGAGAGGACACGGAGACGACACCGGCCGTCTCAGCCGAGCCTGCGCGTGCCGGCGGCGGAGAGGGTCCCGCCGAGCGTCAGCCAACCGGGGAGTCCGGAGGCCGCCGGCGCTGGTTCCGCCGGCGGAGCGAGGCGGAGGAGGCGCCGCCCGAGCGACCCATGCCGAGGCACGTGCGCCTGATCCCGCGGGACACGACCGAGGACGCAGATACCGACGAGCATGTCTTCGCTCCGCCCGAGCAGCGCGCCGGCGGGGCATAGTCTGCGCCACCCATGATCTCGTCAGCCGCAATTGTCGTCGCGCGCGGCGCGGCCCCGCCCGTTCCGTCAGCGCCTGAGCGCACCGAAGTCGGCAGGACGCTCCGACGAGAGCGGTGACGGCCACGATGCGCTCGGCACCGCTGCGGTTCCTGCTCGAGGCGGGCGTACTCGTCGTCGTCGGCGTTGCGCTCGCCGTCGCCGGAGTCGACCTGCTCGTCTTCTCGGCAATCGTCGTCGCCGCCCTGATCGGCCTCGCCGCGCTCGAGCGGGCGGTGCTCCAGAGCGCCTTCCCGGCCCGGCGCGACGACCCCGACCTGGCCGACGACGGGCTACCGCTGCACGAAGGTGGCCCGACCGAGGAGGCGGTGGCGGTGGATGTCGCTCAGGCACCGCCGGTCTGGCGCCCGCCCGTAGTGGAGGAGCCGGAGGACGACGAGGAGCTCGAGGCCGCCGAGGAGCCCGAGGGGGAGCCCGTCGCGGAGGAAGCCTTCACCGGCTGGCCGACCGCGCGGGAGCGGGTCGGCGGTACCTGGCGGGTGCCCGAGCCGGAGATCGAGGACCCGGCGTTCCCGACTCAGAGAGCGGAGCCGGAGCCGACGCCGGCCGCGATCGAGCCCGAGCGCGTCGAGCCCGAGCCGGAGCCGGTCGTGATCGAGCCGGTCGAGATCGAGGCGGAGCGCGAGCCTGTCGCGATCGTGCCGGAGCGCGTTGAGCCGGAGCCAGAGCCGGAGCCAGAGCCGGAACCCCAGCAAGAGCCAGAGCGGGTCGAGCTGGAGCGCGAGCCGGTCGTGGCCGAGCCCACGCCGGCGGCCCTCGAGGTCGCCGCTGTCGCGGTGGCCACCGAGCCAGAGCCGGAGCCCGCGGCAGTGCCGGAACCCGCGCCAGTGCCGGAACCGGAGCGCCGGCTGCTCGTCGAGCTGCCCGCCCGCGGCGGCCGCGAGTGGAACCTCTGGGACCTGGAGCGGCGCGCCCGTGAGCGCAGCGGCGAGGATGCGTTCCAGGACGAGGAGTGGGCCGCGCTCCTCGTCCACCTGCGGGAGTACGCGTCGCCGGACGGGATGCTGCCGCCCGAGTTCGACGAGCTCGTGCGCGAGTCGTTCGCCGCGCTGCTCGCGCCCAGCGGCGCCTAGCCGTGGCACTCGTCGTCGTCCAGCGCTGGCTCGCCCTCGGCGCCATCGCCCTGCTCGGCTCGGTGGCCGCGCTCGCGATCGTCGAGCAGCGCGAGCCGGAGCCTGCCCGCGCCGCGCTGCCGGAGGCAGTGCCCAAGCCCGGCGGCGGCTGGTACGAGGCGCTCACGGCGCCGAAGCTGCAGGAGGAGCGCGGAACGCGGACGAACTGCGGCTTCGTGGTTCGCCGCCGGACGGCCGGCATCGCGCACGCCGTCCTGGGCTGTGGCACCAAGCTGTACGTCGCCTACGGCGACCGCGTCGTGCTCACGCAGGTCGTCTCCAGGCGCACGCCCTCGGGAACGCAGTTCGCGGTCAGCACGGCGCTCGCGCGGATGCTCGGCCTGCAGAGCACCGAGTTCATCCGCTGGCGCTTCGCTGCGAGCCCCGGCTAGCCCAGGTCTTCGGGCAGCAGCGAGTACACGACGCAGTCGCGGCGGCCGCCGGTGGCGCGGTCGAAGCAGTGCGAGCGCAGCACGCCCTCGCGGACGAACCCGAGCCGTTGCGCGATCCGGTGCGAGGCCGTGTTCCCGCGATCGATCTCGATCCAGAGGCGGGCGATGCCGAGCTCGCGGTGGGCCCAGTCCGCGACGAGGCGCGTGAGCGTGGTGCCGAATCCATGGCGACGTGCCTCCGGTGCGACCCAGATCGCCACCTCTGCGACTGCCGGATCGTGCTCGACCATCAGCGAGACGATGCCGACCAGCTCACCGTCGGGGTCGAGCGCCACGAGGGTCGCGGTGCGGTCTTCCCAGCCGCCGATCAGATCGTCGAGCAGGCGCCGCCCGGCCTCCTCGGGGTCCTCCGGCGGCGGCCAGACCCAGAGCGCCAGCTGCGGGTCCCCGCACGCGCGCACGAGGGCGTCCAGGTCGCCGGCCGCCGGCGGCCGGAGTGTGAGGTCTCCGTGTGCGAGCGGCTCGCGGTGGGGCGGTGATCGGCATCACGGCATTCTCGGCATTGATCCGCGAAGGCGCTACGCTGAGGGCACTCGAGCTCGTTCGTGGCGCTGCGTTCCGATTGGAACCAACACCAAGGAGAAGGGAGCCTGCGTCCGGTCGCGAGGCCGGCAGGGCACCCACCTGGCTAGTCCAGGTTCTCAGGGGCGCAGGGCCACGGCGAGCTGGAGTCTGTTTGTGGTCGCGAGCGGAGACCGCTCGCCGTGCCGCCGGCCTCGGTGCTCGGAACGATTGACGGCGGCAGGGCTCGCTCTCTTCGAAGGGGGAGCTACGTCCCCCCTCGAGCTCCCCCTATTCCACTCAGGAGGCGGGGCGCCTGGGCCGTCTGGTCAGACGCGGCTTCGCGCGGTGTGGCTCTCGCCGAGCAAGCTCGGCTTCGCCGGTACTGCGCGACTTGGTCTGTCGATTGCTCGTCGCGACTTCGTCGCGACATCGGGGAGGCGGCGAGGGAGAGAAGACGGGTCTGTCACCGGTGGCGGCGGCTTGCCGTCGCCACCGGTGACTGACCCGAGCAGTTCGCCATGTGGCGGCGCCACGCCTACTTCCACCTGCCGCGCTACCGTGACCGCGTGATCGAGGTCGTCGGTGATGCGTCCCGCGGCGGTGAGTGGGCGCTCGTCCGCCTCACCGTCGACGACGACCGGATCGTCAGCGCCGACGCCCCCGGGCTGGAGCGGTCGCTCGACGGGCTGACCCTGCTCGAGGCTGCCGCCGTCGGCGGCGAGCCGCTCGCAGTCGACGCACTTGCCTCCGCGATCGGGCCGGTCTTCCGGGCGCGGCCGGACCCGGATCGCGTCGCGGTCGCGATGAGCGGCGGCGTCGACAGCGCCGTCGCCCTCTTGCGGGCTGGGCCGAAGGCGGTCGGCGTCACGCTGCGCCTGTGGCTCGACCCCGCCGGGCCGGACACGAGCCGTGCCTGCTGCTCGCCCGCGGCCGTCGTCGCGGCACGCGAGACCTGTCACGCCCTCGGCCTGCCGCACGTGACGCTCGACGCTCGCGAGGAGTTCCGCGACGCGATCGTCGAGCCCTTCGTGCGCGCCTACGAGCGCGGCGAGACGCCGAACCCGTGCACGCGCTGCAACGGCAGCTTCCGCTTCGCCGAGCTGCTGCGCTTCGCCAAGCGGGCGGGGGCCGGCCGCCTTGCGACCGGCCACTACGCGCGGCTCGTCCGGCGCGAGGGACGGCTGCTGGTGGCCGAGGCGGCGGACGCGGACAAGGACCAGTCCTACATGCTCGGAACGCTGCCGCCTGCGCTGCTCGAGCGGCTGCTCTTCCCGCTCGGCGAGAGCCTGAAGACCGAGACGAGGGTGGAGGCGCGCGGCGCGGGTCTGGCCGTCGCCGACCGGCCCGACAGCCAGGAGGCGTGCTTCCTCGCCGGGGGCGACTACCGCGAGTTCCTCGCCAGGCACGGGCTGGACGCCGCCGAGGGGCCGATTCTCGACGAGTCCGGCAGGGAGCTCGGACGGCACGCCGGCTACTGGCGCTACACGCCGGGTCAGCGCCGCGGTCTGGGCGTCGCTGCCGCGGAGCCGCTGTACGCGCTGCGAACCGAGCCCGGCCGCAACGCCGTGGTCGTCGGTCCGCGCGCCGCGCTCGCGGTGACGCGTGTCTCCGCGAGCGGCCGGCTGCACCTCCCGGCCGAGCAGGTCGAGGCGAAGCTCCGCGCGCGCTCGCCCAGGGTCCCCGCGAGGGTCGAGCCCGTGCGCGGCGGCTTCCGGCTGCAGCTCGAGCAGCCCGTTTACGGAGTGGCACGGGGGCAGACGGCTGTGCTCTACGCTGACGGCGCGGTCGTCGGTGCGGGGCGCATTCGGAGCGCCGGATGACCCGCGCGAGCGGCTGCGCACCCCACCCGGCAAGATGCAGCGATGGAGACACCCATGAGTGATCGCATCCGCCTGACCGTGCCCCGCGACCGGCGCTACGTCGCCGTCGCGCACCTCGTGCTGGGCGGCGTCGCGATGCGCCAGAACCTGACGCTCGAGGCGCTCGAGGACCTGCAGCTCGCGATCGACGAGGTGCTCGGCCGGGAACGCGGCGACGGCGCGGTCACGCTCGAGCTTCGCGTCGAGGACGGAACGCTGGAGGCGCGTATCGGCCCGTTCGACGCCAAGGTGCTCGAGGCCGACATGCAGGCGGGCGACGGGAACGGCCTGGGGCTCAAGCGCGTCCTCGACTCGACCGTGGACACGGTCAGGATCGAGAGCGGCGAGGGCGGCGACTGGGTGCTCCTGAGCAAGGCGGCCACCGGCTAATGCCGAACCTCGACGACCGCCAGCTCCTCCGCAGGTATCACGAGGAGGGAGATCTCGCGGCGCGCGAGCAGCTGATCGAGCAGTACATGTCGCTCGTCCGCTCGCTGGCCCGGCGCTACGCCTACCGGGGCGAGCAGCTCGACGACCTCGTCCAGATCGGCGCCATCGGCCTGATCAAGGCGATCGACCGGTTCGACATCGACCGCGGCGTCGAGCTGACGACCTATGCGACGCCCAACATCATCGGCGAGATCAAACGCCACTTCCGCGACAAGGGCTGGTCGGTGCGCGTTCCGCGCGGGCTGCAGGAGCTCTCGGTCCAGCTCTCGCGGCTGATCGAGCAGCTGACCGTGCGCCTCGCGCGCTCACCCACGATCGCGGAGATCGCCAAGGAGGCCGGCGTCGAGGAGGAGCAGGTGCTCGAGGCGCTCGAGAGCAGCCGCGCCTACAGCTCCGTCTCGCTCTCGTCGGGCGGCGGCGGCGACGACGACGATCTCGACCCGCTCGAGACGATCGGTACCGAGGAGCACATGTACGAGGTGTCGGAGGACCGGGCGATGCTGGCGCCCGGCTTCCGGGTGCTCGACGACCGTGAGCGCCACATTCTTCATCTGCGCTTCTTCGAGGGGCTGACGCAGTCGCAGATCGCGGCCAAGGTCGGCATCTCGCAGATGCACGTCTCCCGGTTGATCCGCCGCTCGCTCGAGAAGATCCGCGACGAGATCTCGGTCGACGAGGAAGAGATCCCGGACCGCGCTGCCAGGGGCATCTGACGGAGCTCCTGACCGAGCGGCTGCGACTTCGCAGACCGCGGGCCGAGGACGCCGAGCCGTTCGCACGCATCAACGCGGACGCCCGCTTCACTCGTTACCTCTCGCCGGACGGGGCGCCGTTCACAGCGGCGCAGTCGGCCGCTGCCGTGCGGCACTGGGTGCACCACTGGGAGCGCCACGGGTTCGGCCTCTGGGTCGTCGAGGAGCGTGAGAGCGGGAACGTCATCGGTCGCACCGGCGTCCAGTACCACCGCCTCTGGCCTGAGGACCCCGAGGTGGGGTGGGGGATCGAGCCCGACCTGTGGGGCCGCGGCTTCGCGAGCGAGGCGGGCGGCTGCGCGATCGCGCACGCGTTCGAGACGCTCGACGTCGACCGGCTCGTGAGCATCGTCCACCCGGAGAACGGAGCCTCTAAGCGGGTGCAGGAGCGGCTCGGGCTGCGGCCGTGGCGCACAGTCGACTGGCCGGAAGGCGGGCTCGCGCTGGATGTGCGCGCGCTCGAGCGGGCCGAGTGGGCCCGCCTACAATCGCCCTCATGAAGACGTCGGCGGAGCTGCGCGAGGGCTACCTCTCCTTCTTCGAGGAGAAGGGCCACAGGCGGCTGCCGTCGTGGCCGCTCGTCCCGCGCGCCGACGACCACTCGACGCTGCTGACGAGCGCCGGCATGCAGCCGCAGATGCCCTTCTTCCTCGGCCGCGAGCAGCCGCCGGCACCGCTGACGACGACCTCGCAGAAGGTCTTCCGCACGCCCGACATCGACGAGGTCGGACTCGACCGCCATCACCTGACGTTCTTCGAGATGCTCGGCAACTTCTCGTTCGGCCAGTACTTCAAGCAGGGTGCGATCGAGCTCGCGACCGAGTTCCTGCAGGAGCGCTTGAAGCTCGACTGGAACCGCCTCTGGGTCACCGTCCATGCCGGCGATCCGAAGTTCGGACTCGGCGAGGACGAGGAGGCGATCGAGCACTGGCTCGGGGTGGGCATGCCGCGCGAGCGGATCATCGGACTCCCGTCGGCGGAGAACTTCTGGTGGGTCGGCGGGCCGGGGCCGTGCGGCCCGGACTCCGAGATCTACTGGGACTGGGGCGAGCAGCACGGCTGCGGCGACCCGAGCTGCGCGCCGGCCTGCCCGCGCTGCGATCGCTTCCTCGAGTTCTGGAACCTCGTGTTCATGGCGTACGAGCTCCACGCCGACGGGACGCTGACGCCGCTCCCGAAGCAGAACGTCGACACCGGCATGGGCATCGAGCGCACGTCGGCGATCCTCCAGGACGTCCCGTCGCGATCCGTCTACGAGACCGACGGCTACCAGTCGATCATGGCCTGGATCGAGGCCGAGAGCGGTGTCGCCTGGGACGCAGACGAGCGCGCGACCAAGGCGCACCGGATCCTGGCCGACCACGGCCGCGGCATGACCTTCCTGGTCGGCGACGGCGTCACGCCGTCCAACGAGGGCCGCGGCTACGTCCTGAGGCGCATCATCCGCCGCGCGGTTCAGCAGGCGCGCGCGATCGGGCTCGAGGACATCTGGCGGCTGGCGGACGTCGTCGCCGACCAGATGGGGCCCTGGTACCCGGAGCTCGTCGACCACCGTGCGCGCATCAAGGACGTGCTGCGCGCGGAGGAGGAGCGGTTCTCCGCCACGCTCGAGCGCGGCCTGCGGCTCTTCGAGGAGGTCGCCGCCAAGGGTGCGATCTCCGGACGCGACGCCTTCGAGCTGACGACCACCTACGGCTTCCCCGTCGAGCTCACGCGCGAGCTGGCCCGCGAGCGCGGCCTCGCGGTCGACGAGGAGGAGTTCACGAGCTTCATGGAGCAGCACCGGGAGGTATCGCGCGCGGGCGGGCCTGGGCGCGGTGCCCAGCGCGCCGCCGACTTCGCGCACTCAGCCGGCTTCCGCAGCGAGTTCGTCGGCTGGGAGAAGACCGAGGTGCTCACCCAGATCGGCGCGCTGGAGGAGCTCGACGACGGCAGCTTCCTGGCCAAGCTGCGCGAGTCGCCCTTCTACCCCGACGGCGGCGGGCAGGTGACCGACGCCGGCTTCATCGAGCTCGACGGCGCACACGGCCCGCCCGAGAACCCGCCGCGCGCCGAGCTGGAGGCGGCCTACCGGCTCGAGGACGACCAGGTGCTCGTCTTCCGCGGCGAGGGGTTCTCCGCCGGCGACCGTGTGCGGGCGGTGGTCCCCTGGAACGTCCGCTACCCGACGATGGCGAACCACACGGCGACGCACCTGCTGCACAAGGCGCTGCAGGAGGAGCTCGGCGACCACGCGACTCAGGCGGGTTCCGCTGTACGCCCGGACAAGCTGCGCTTCGACTTCACCCATGGCGAGGCGCTGACTCCGGAGCAGCGGGAGACGATCGAGCGACGCGTGAACGAGCAGGTCTTCGCCAATCTGCCGGTGCGCGCGTACGAGACGCCGATCGACGAGGCGCGCAAGCTCGGCGCGACGATGCTCTTCGGCGAGAAGTACGGCGACGTCGTCCGCGTGGTCGAGATCGACGACTACTCGCGCGAGCTCTGCGGCGGCACCCACGTGCGCAGCACGGCCGAGATCGGCCCATTCGTGATCACCGGCGAAAGCTCGGTCGGCGCCGGGACGCGGCGCATCGAGGCGGTCACCGCCGGCGAGGCGTGGGCACTACTCCATGCGCGAGCCGAAGAGGCCGAGGATCTGCGCGCGGAGGTGCAGCTCCTCAAGAAGGAGGCCAAGCGGGTCGTCAAGGGCGCCGTATCAACGGAGATCAACTTTGTGCCCGAGATCCGGGTCGTCAGCGGCGTGAACCTCGTAAGCGGTCAGCCCGAGGGCGTCTCGATGGACGTACTGCTCGACCTCTCGGACAAGCTGAAGCAGCAGCACGCGCCGGCTGCCGTGGTGCTGGGCGCACGCGAGGACGGCAACGCGTCGCTCGTGCTGAACTTCGACGGCTCGCTCGAGGCGCGCGGCCTGAACGCCGGTGCCGTGATCAAAGAGGCGGCGGCGCTGATCGGCGGGGGCGGCGGCGGACGTCCGACGATGGCGCGCGCAGGCGGCAAGAACGTGGACAAGCTGCCGGACGCGCTTGCGCGTGCGGAAGAGCTGATCGTCGCGGCACTCAGCTAGCAGGCGGGATCACCGCCGATCCCGCGCCTACACTGTTCCGGCTCGTGAAGGTGCTCGCTCTCGACTACGGGTCGGCGCGCACCGGCGTCGCCGTGTCGGATCCCACCGGCACGGTCGCGCGGCCGCTCGAGATCGTCGAGCGCGCCGACAGCGACGCCGGGCTCGCACGGCTCGCCCAGCTCGTCCGCGAGGAGGAGGTCGAGCTCGTGGTCGTCGGTCTGCCGCTGACCCTGCGCGGGGAGAAAGGTGAGCAGGCTCGCGCGACGGAGGTGTTCCTCGACGCTCTGCGCGCGCGAGTAGACGTGCCGGTCGAGACCTACGACGAGCGGTTCACGACGAAGCTCGCCGGCGAGGACGACGCTCGGGCCGCTGCCTACCTGTTGAGCGGCTACCTGGAGTGGCGCCGCGGCCGGGAGGACGTCGCGTGACCGCCCAGACGACACATCGCTCACGCGGGCGCATCTATGTGCGCCGGCTCCTGGCCCTGGTCGTGCTGATCGGCGGCCTCGCCGTGCTCGGCTGGGTCGGCGTCTCGCTCGTTCGCGGCGACTCGTCGTCGGAGGGGCCCGTCGCCGTGCCGGCGCCGCAGCCCGTGCTCAGGATCATCTTTCCGGAGGGGTTCACGCGCGAGGACATGGCGGCGCGCGTGACGGCGGTGAACGCCCTGGCCGAGGAGAAGCGTGGGATCTCGCCGCGGCTCTCCGAGAAGGCGTACCTGCAGGCGACCGCACGCTCGCCCCTGCCCGGGCGGCTGGCACGGGACGGCAAGCGCCGGAACCTGGAGGGGTTCCTGTTCCCGGCCACCTACGAGTTCGGGCCGAAGACGACCTCGGCGCAGCTCGTCAAGCAGCAGCTCGCCGCGTTCCAGCGGAACTGGGAGAAGGTCGACCTGCGGTACGCGCGCTCGAAGAACCTGACGCCGTACGACGTGCTGACCATCGCCTCGCTGGTCGAGAAGGAAGTGATCGCGCCGGAGGAGCGCGCGCTGGTGGCGTCGGTCATCTACAACCGGCTCAAAGCCGGGATGAAGCTCGACATCGACGCGACCACGCGGTACGCGCTCGGCGTTCCGGCCACGGAGCCCCTGCGCCAGTCGCAGCTGGAGAACCCGCACCCCTACAACACGCGGGCCGTCGCCGGCTTGCCGCCCGGGCCGATCGCGAATCCCGGGCTGGCCTCGATGCAGGCGGCGGCGCACCCGAAGGAGACCAAGTACCTCTACTTCGTCCGCAAGCCGGACCGGGTGCACCACTTCTTCTCGAAGACCCAGGAAGAGCACGACAACTACCAGCGCCAGTACGGCAATTAGCCGTGGCCCAGCGCCGCGCTCGCGTGCTCCCTGTCCCGAGTGGACACGTCCCGGTGAGACTGGCAGCGCAGGTACCCGTGGCCTCCTCCCCGAGGCGAGCGTATCGAGGTGGAACGCGCGTGTCTGTGCCGGATCTGTGACGAATGCTCGGCGGTGAGACGCGGCTCGTGGCGCTGCTCGGCGACCCCGTCGCCGGGTCGCTCTCGCCGCGCATGCAGAACGCCGCCTTCGCGGCGCGGGGGCTCGACTGGGCCTACGTCGCCTGCCACGTGCGTGCGGCCGCGGCTCGAGGCGGCGATGCGCGGCCTCGCTGCGCTCGGGTTCGCCGGCGCGAACGTCACTGCACCGCACAAGCAGGCGGTGCTCCGTTCTGCGACGACGTCGACGAGACGGCGCCACAGCGGGTCGGTGAACACACTCGTGTTCGACGGCAGGGTCGAGGCCACGAGCGCCGATGCGCGCATCCTCGACGGCGAGGCGCCGCGCCACGCGGTCGTCCTCGGCGCGCGGCGGGCGCGGCTGCTGCGTTCGAGCACGCGCTGCGGCGGGCGGGAGCGACTGTCGAGCGCTTCTCGCGGCGGGAGCGCTGGCCGCCGCTGCGCCGACGATGCCGACCTCGTCGTCAACGCCACGCCCGTGCGCGAGGAGGTACTGGTCGAGCTCCGCCCGGGCCAGACGCTGGTCGACCTGCCCTACCCGATGTCTGCGACCGCGGACGCGGCTCGTGCGGCCGGCGCGCGCGTGCTCGACGGTCTCGACGTCCTCGTTGCGCAAGGGGCAGCGTCGTTCGAGCTCTGGACCGGTGTGCCGGCGCCGCTCGAGGTCACGCGGGCCGCGTCCGCGGCTGATCCCGAGCCTCGAGGAGACGCGCGCGGCCGTAGCCTTGCCGGCGATGACGCTGGCGCTCGTCACCGCCGGCGAGTCGCACGGGCCCGCGCTGGTCGCAATCCTCACCGGCCTGCCCGCCGGGCTGCAGCTCGACCGCGAGGCGATCGACGCCGACCTCGCGCGCCGCCAGCAGGGGTACGGACGGAGCCAGCGGCAGCGCATCGAGCACGACGAGGTCGAGGTGCATCGCCGGCCTGCGCCACGGGCGCACGCTGGGCACCCCGCTCGCGCTCGTCGTCCGCAACCGCGACCACGAGAACTGGGCCTGGGCCATGAGTCCCTGGCCGCCGGACGGCGAGCCGCGCGGTAAGGGCACGAAGCCCGTGACCCTGCCGCGGCCGGGGCACGCCGACCTCGCCGGTGCGCTGAAGTTCGGCCACGAGGACGCCCGCGACGCGCTCGAGCGGGCCAGCGCGCGCCAGACCGCCGTCACGGTCGCGGCCGGGTCGGTCGCGAAGGCGCTCCTGCGCGAGCTCGGCGTCGAGGTGGCGGGCGACGTGGTCGAGCTCGGCGGCGAGGCCGACGAGGAGGAGCAGCGCCTCGCCGTCGACCGCGCCCGGGCCGACCGCGACACGCTCGGCGGCATCGTCGAGGTGCGGGCGACCGGGCTGCCGCCCGGGCTCGGCTCGTTCGCGACGCGCGACGATCGCCTCGACTCGCGGCTCGCCGGCGCGCTGATGGGCACGCAGGCGGTGAAGGCCGTCGAGGTGGGGGACGGAATCGCGCTTGCGCGGCGCGCCGGCTCGGAGGCGCACGACGAGATCGGCCCCGACCTGCATCGCGGCACCAACCGCGCCGGCGGCCTCGAGGGCGGGATGACGAACGGCGAGGACGTCGTCGTCCGGGCGGCGATGAAGCCGCTGCCGACGCTGATGCGCCCGCTCCGCTCGGTCGACCTCGCGACCGGCGAGCCGCGCGAGGCGCTCGTCGAGCGCAGCGACGTGGCCGCAGTCGAGGCGCTGGCCGTGGTCGCGGAGGCGGTCGTCGCCTGGGAGCTCGCCCGTGCCGCGCGCGAGAAGTTCGGCGGCGACGCGCTGGCGGACTTCCTTGCCGCCTACCGCGCGTACCTCGAGCGGATCCCGTGGCGCCCCCGATCCTGAACCGGCACCTCGCCCTCGTCGGGTTCATGGGTGCGGGCAAGACGACGCTCGCGAGGGAGGTCGCAGCCGCGATCGGGTGGTGGCTTCCACGACCTCGACGGGGCCGTCGAGCACCGCGTCGGCGACGACATCCCGGCGTTCTTCCGGAAGCACGGCGAAGCGGCGTTCCGCGCCGAGGAGGAAGACGAGATCGTCTGGTCGCTCGGGTGCGGACGAGCCGACGGTGTTCGCGCTCGGCGGCGGCGCGGTGACGTCCGCCGAGGTGCGGGCGGCGCTTCGCGAGCGAGCCGTGACGGTGTTCGTCGACGTCGACGTGGACACGGCGTGGCAGCGGGTCAGCGGCAGCGACCGGCCGCTCGCACAGGACGAGGGCGCGTTTCGGCGCCTCTTCGAAGAGCGGCAGCCGCTCTACGCCGAGGTCGCGGACGCGGTCGCGCGCGACGCCGATGACGTCGTGCTCGCGGCTGCCGGCATCCATGTCGAGACGGGGGCCTTGGAGCGGCTCGGGCAGCTCGTGCCCGGCGACGGGCCGGTGGCGCTCGTCGCCGACGCGCACGTCGCCGGCATTCACGGCGCCGAGGCACAGCTCGCCCTCGGGGCGCGGCTCGCCTCGCTGCACGAGCTGCCTCCCGGTGCAGAGGCCAAGTCGCTGCACGTCCTCGAGCGCCTGTGGAGCGAGCTTCGGCTCGACCGCGGCGGAACCGTGGTGGCTCTCGGTGGCGGCTCGCTGACGGACGTCGCCGGCTTCGCGGCGGCGACCCACCTGCGCGGCGTGCCCTGGGTGGCAGTGCCGACGACGGTCGTCGGCCAGGTGGACGCGGCCGTCGGCGGCAAGACCGGGCTCGACACGCCGACCGGCAAGAACAGGGTCGGCGCCTTTCACTGGCCGGTGCGCACGGTCATCGACCCTGCGCTGCTGGCAACGCTGCCGGAGGCGGAGCGGCGAGCCGGGCTTGCGGAGGTGGTGAAGACCGGGCTGCTCGCAGGCAAGCCGTTCTGGGAGCTCTCCGAGCCCGAGCTCGTGCGTCGCTGCGCGGCCTTCAAGGCGGCGGTGTGCCTCCGCGATCCGTACGAGCAGGGGGAGCGGGCGATCCTCAATCTCGGCCACACGTTCGCGCACGCGCTGGAGGCGGCCAGCGGCATACGAGCTCCGGCACGGCGAGGCGGTCGCCCTCGGCCTGACCGCCGCGCTCCGCCTCTCGGAGGACCACCTCGGACTGGACAGGAGCGTCCGGGCCGAGGTGGAGCAGACACTCAGCCCGCGCCCGGCTCGCGTCGATCCGGAGACGGCACGGCGCGCGCTCGCACATGACAAGAAGGCCCGCGACGGCCAGTTGCGGCTCGTCCTGCTCGACGCGCCGGGCCACCCGCGGGTCTCGGACGAGCTGCCGCTCGATGCGATACATGAGGCGCTGGACCGGCTGGTCAGCAAGTGACCGGCACTCGCGCCCGCGGCTTCGTCATTGGAGCGCTCGCCCTCGGGTTTCTCGTCCGCGGTGTCGCCCTCGTCGTGGCCCATCCGAGCCGCTCCACCTTCGAGGACTACGAGGACGAGACGGGGGTCATGGTGTTCGCGCTCGGGGTGATCCTGGCCGTCTGGGCGTTCCGGCTCCTCCGGAGCGGGCGCGCGCGGTAGGGCTGGTGGCGTTCCAGAGTCGCGCGCGGCGGCCTGCCGCGATAATCGCGCGGTGCGCATCGACGTTCTGAACGGGGTCAACCTCGACGTGCTCGGCCGCCGTGACCCTGAGCTCTACGGCGGGCTGACGCTCGCCGAGCTCGAGTCGCAGATCTACCGGTGGGCCACCGAGCTCGGCTGCACGGTGCGCTGCCGTCAGACGAACAGCGAGGGCGAATACGTCTCGTGGTGCCACGACGCTTTCGACGGTGTCGACGGGCTCGTGGTCAACCCGGCGGCCTGGACGCACTACAGCTGGGCGATCCACGACGCGCTCGAGTACCTCGGCAAGCCGCTCGTCGAGGTGCATCTATCGGACATCGACAACCGCGAGGAGTGGCGGCGCACCTCCGTCCTGGAGGGCGTGGTAGCGCACCGCGTCGTCGGCAAGGGGCCCGCAGGGGTATCGCGAGGCCCTCGAGTTCCTCGTTGCCAGGGAGGCTGCTGCATGACCGACCGCATCGCCCGGCTGCGAGAGCAGCTCGAACAGCCGTTGCTCGTCACGAACCTCATCAACGTCCGCTACCTGACCGGTTTCATCAGCTCGAACGCCGCCGTGCTCGTCGAGCCGGACCGGGTGCGCCTCTTCGCCGACTTTCGCTACGCAGAGGCCGGCAAGAAGGTGCCCGGCGTCGAGTTCGAGCTGACGAAGCGGTCGCTCGCCCTCGCTCTCGGTGAGCGCCTGGACGGCACGATCGGCTTCGAGGCGGCCACGCTGTCCTACGCCCAGTACGAGACGCTCTCCTCGGGCGGCCTCGAGCTCGTCCCCACCGAAGGGCTCGTCGAGGGCCTGCGCGCGGTCAAGGAGGATGATGAGATCGACGCCATCCGCCGCGGCCACCGAGGTGACGAACCGGGCGTTCGAGCGGTTCGCCGCCGGGCCGGTGGTGGGCCGTACCGAGGCGGAGCTCGCCTGGCAGGTGATGGTCTTCATGCACGAGGAGGGCGGTGACGGCCTCGCCTTCCCGCCCGTCGTCGCCGGCGGACCGAATGCAGCCAACCCGCACACGATTCCGGGCGACCGCCGGATCCAGGCAGGCGACACCGTGATCCTCGACGCGGGGGCCAAGGTGGACGGCTACTGCTCCGACTGCACGAGGACGTTCGTCGCCGGCGGCCTCGACGACGAGCTCGGCGCGGCCTACGAGCTCTGCCTGCGCGCAGAGCTTGCCGGCCTCGAGGGCGTGCGCCCGGGCGTGCCCGGCGTCGAAGCCGACGCGTCGGCGCGCAGCCTCATCGAGGACGCCGGCCACGGAGATCACTTCGGGCACGGGCTCGGGCACGGCGTCGGTCTCGAGGTGCACGAGCTGCCGCGGCTCTCGCGCGAGTCGACGGAGACGGTCGAGGCAGGGAACGTGACGAGCGTCGAGCCGGGGATCTACCTCCCAGGCCGCGGCGGCATCCGCATCGAGGACCTGGTGGTCGTCCGTGCGGACGGCGTCGAGGTGCTGACGTCGTTCCCGAAGGAGCTCACCACCGTTTCGTGATCGACCCGGCGCGCAGCTTCGACCGCGCCGCCGACGAGTACGACCGCGGGCGTCCCGTCTGGCCGGAGGCAGTCCTCGATCCCGTCCCCGTGCCGCCCGGGTGCGACGGTGCTCGACCTGGGCGCCGGAACCGGGAAGCTCACCGCGACGCTGGTGCGACGCTACGCGCGCGTCGTCGCGGTCGAGCCGCTCGACGGGATGCGGGCAGTGCTCGAGCGCCGCGCTCCGGCCGCCGACGTGCTGGCGGGCCGCGCGGAGGCGATCCCCCTGCCGGACGCGGCCGTGGACGCCGTCTTCGTGGCGCAGGCGTTCCAGTGGTTCGCGACCGACCAGGCGGTGACGGAGATCGGGCGCGTGCTCGCCGACGGTGGCGTCGCGGTGCTGCTCTGGAACCAGCCGAGCCCGGACGAGGTGTCGCCCCTCCCCGACGCATACCGCCGGCGGCTGCGCGAGCTACGAGACTCGGTGCCGATGCCGCCGCGCGACTCCCGCTTCGCGCTCGAGCGGGACCCCTTCGGCTCGCTGGAGACCGTCGTCGTCGACCATGAGCAGGTGAGCGACCGGGAGCAGGTGCTCGCGTTCGCGGCGTCGATGAGCCAGATCGCGCGCAGGCCCGACGAGGAGCGCCAGAGCACGCTCGCCGAGCTCGGCGACGCTCCTTCCGGCCGGTGAGTACCGCTTCCTCTGGAGGGCCGAAGTGAGCTGGGCCTTCCGCCGTTCCCGCCGCTAAGGTGCCGCCCGTGGCCGAGATCGTCAGCACGAACCAGTTCCGGAACGGGATGCACATCGAGCTCGACGGCGGCGTCTGGCGGATCGTCGAGTTCCAGCACGTGAAGCCCGGCAAGGGCGGCGCCTTCGTCCGCACCAAGGTGAAGAGCCTCGGCTCCGGCGCGGTCGTCGACCGCACCTTCCGCGCCGGCGAGAAGTTCGCGCGCATCCACACGGAGGTGAAGGAGGCCCAGTACCTCTACGACGCCGGCGACGACGTCGTGTTCATGGACAACGAGACCTACGAGCAGTTCAACATGACGCGGGACGCGGTCGGCGACGTCCTCGACTTCATGCAGCCGTCGTCGCAGGTTCAGGTGCTGACGGTGGACGGCTCACCCTCGGGCGTGCAGCTGCCGGCGTCGGTGGAGCTGGCGGTCACCGAGACCGAGCCGGGCATCAAGGGCGACACCGTCTCGAACGTGACCAAGCCGGCGACGCTCGAGACGGGCGCCGTCGTGCAGGTGCCGCTGTTCGTCAACGCGGGCGACCGGATCAAGGTCGACACCCGCGAGCGCCGCTACATCTCGCGCGCCTAGCCGCTCCCCGCGGCCGCGCGCCACGCAGCCCTCGCGCGCGTGAAACCCCCGCCCTTGAGGGTGGGGCCTCCCACTCGGACCCCGTTGGGAGGGATATCAGGGAGAAGCGCACGCGTCTGCGCCGGTTCTGTGCCGGTCCGCCTGCCCGCGCACCGTGCCGGCGAGGCCGTGACGCCGGCGGATGCCGATTACAGTAGGCGCCCTCGTGCCACGCCTGGTCGACACGACCATTCGCCTGCTCAGCCAGGAACCGCTGGCCGGGCGGATGCCGACGTCACGCCTGTTCGAGCTGGCTGAGGTTCTGGACGGCTCCGGCTTCGCCTACCTCGAGGTGTCGGGCGGCGGCGTCTTCGACACCGCCGTCCGGCGCGGCATCGAGAGCCCCTGGGAGCGCATCCGTGCGCTCGAGGCGCGGACGTCGACGCCACTGGCGATGGCGCTCCGCGGCCGCTTCCTCGTCGGCTCGAGGCCGGTCGGCGGTGACTTCGTGCGCCGCTTCGTCTCCTCGGCGGCGGAGAGCGGCATCGAGGTGTTCCGCCTCCACGACCCTCTGAACGACGTGTCCAACCTGCGCGAGGCGGGCGAGGCGATCGAAGCGGCCGGGCGCGAGTTCGACGCCGGCCTCATCTTCAGCCCAGGGCCTGCAGGCGAGACGCAGACGCTCGTCGAGCGGCGCGAAGCTGCTCGCCGACCAGGGGGCGACGCGCGTGCTCCTGCACGATCCCTCGGGCGCGCTCGACCCGCACCTCGTCCAGGAGCTCGTCGGCTCGCTCGGCGAGGCGAGCGGCCTCCCGATCGGGTTCTACTGCCAGGGGGCGACGGGGAACGCGCTCGCCGGAGCGCTCGAGGCGGCCCGCGCAGGCGCCGACCGCATCGCCTGCGCCGTCTACCCGATCGCGCTCAACCTCCACCGTGTGTCCGCGGAAGGGCTCGCCGAGGCGCTGGCGGGGCTCGGCCTGGACACGCAGATCGACGTCGACCGGCTCTGGCAGGCATCGGAGATCGTGATGGAGCACATCGGCGACGACCCCGTGACGCCGCTCGCGCCGCGGGTCGCCGTGCGCGCGGCCCGGCACAAGCTGCCCGCCGGGCTCGTCGCCGCCCTCGACACACACCTGCGAGCGAGCTCGGCCGGGGATCGGATCGACGAGGTGCTGGAGGAGCTCAACCGCATCCGCGGCGAGACCGGGTGGCCGCCGCTCGCATCGCCGATCGGTCAGGTGCTCGCCTCTCAGGCGCTGCTGCACGTGCTCTCGGCCGAGCGCTACACGACGATCATCGACGAGTTCCGCGACCTGGCGGGCGGCCGCTTCGGAGCGCCGCCCGCAGGCATCGACCCCGCCGTGACGCGGGCGCTCTCGCTGCACGCCGATGCCGAGCCTGCCGAGCCGGTGCCCGACTTCGAGGATCTGCGCGAGGACGCGGAGGGGCTCGCCTCGAGCGAGGAGGAGCTGATCCTGCTGGCGCTCTTCCCCGACGACGCGCCGCGACTGCTCGAGACGATCCGCGCACGCGCGGGCGGCGACGAGGGCCTCGTGCGCGGCTCGGTCGACCAGTCGCGCGCCGAGCGCATCCGCGAGATCGTGCGCGTCGTCCAGGAGTCGGGTGTCGCCGAGATCACGCTCGAGGAGGGCGACCTGCGCGTCACGGTCCGTCGCACCGCCGACCGGACGACCGACGTGCCTGTGAGCGCGCCTCTCCCGGAGTCGGCGCCACCGCCTCCGGCCGAGTCCGACGCGTCCACGAACGGTCTCATGCGGGTCGAGTCGCCGATGGTCGGCGTCTTCTACCGCGCGCCCGAGCCCGGCGCTGCGCCGTTCGTCGAGGAGGGCGACGTCGTCGAGCCGGGCCAGACGCTCTGCATCCTCGAGGCGATGAAGCTGATGAACCACGTCAAGGCGGACATCGCCGGGGTCGTGCGCGGCATCGCCGTCGTCAACGGCGACCCGGTCGAGTTCGGGCAGCTCCTGTTCGAGCTGGAGCCGCTCGCAACCCGCCCGCTCGACGCCCTCTAGGCACGGGCCGTGTTCGACCGCGTCCTGATCGCGAACCGCGGCGAGATCGCCGTCCGCGTCATCCGCACGCTCCACGAGTTGGGCGTGGAGGCGGTGGCCGTCTACTCGACGGCAGACGCCGACTCACTACACGTGCGCATGGCCGACCGGGCCGTCTGCCTCGGTCCGCCTGCCGCCAGTGCGAGCTACCTCAACATCCCCTCGGTGATCGCGGCAGCCACGACGACTGGCTGCCAGGCGGTTCATCCCGGCTACGGCTTCCTCTCCGAGAACCCCGCGTTCGCGGCCGCCTGCGCCGACAACGACCTCGTCTTCATCGGCCCGCTCCCGGACACCATGAGCCGGATGGGCGACAAAGTGCGCGCCAAGGAGGAGATGGCAGCGGCCGACGTGCCGCTTGTCCCCGGAAGCGAGGCGCCGGTCTCGGCGGCGGCTGCGCGCGCCGTGGCGGACGAGATCGGCTACCCGGTCTTGCTGAAGGCGGTCGCAGGCGGCGGCGGCCGCGGCATGCGCCTGGTCGAGCGCGCGGACGAGCTCGACGACGCGTACGCGCTCGCCTCGGGCGAGGCGGAAGCTGCGTTCTCCGACGGCAGCATCTACGTCGAGAAGGTGATCGCGCCCGCCCGTCACGTCGAGATCCAGGTGCTCGGCGATGCGCACGGGGGCGTGCTGACGCTCGGCGAGCGCGAGTGCTCGATCCAGCGCCGCCACCAGAAGCTGATCGAGGAGTCGCCCTCGGTCGCGCTGACGCCCGAGCGGCGCGAGGAGATGGAGGCTGCTGCCGAGCGCGCCTGTAACCGGCTCGGCTACCGCAGCGCCGGCACTTTCGAGTTCCTGCTCGGCCCGGACGGGTCGTTCTCGTTCATCGAGCTGAACGCGCGCCTGCAGGTCGAGCACCCGGTCACCGAGCTTCTGACCGGCATCGATCTCGTCCGCGAGCAGGTGCGGGTCGCGGCCGGCGAGCCCCTCCTGCACACGGGCCGGGCCGAGCGGCGCGGCCACGCGATCGAGGTGCGCGTCAATGCGGAGGATCCCGCGCGCGGGTTCCTGCCGAGCCCCGGTCGCGTGGAGCGCCTGCGCTTCCCGCACGGGCCGGGGGTCCGGGTGGACTCGCACCTCGAGGAGGGGGCGGTGATCCCGCCGTACTACGACTCGCTGGTCGCCAAGCTCATCTGCTGGGACGCCGACCGGCCCGGCGCGATCGCGCGGATGCTGCGCGCACTCGGGGAGCTCGAGGTGCGCGGCGTGCCGACCACCGCCGGCGCGGCGGCGGACGTGCTGCGCAGCGAGGAGTTCGTGGAGGGGCGCTACTCGACGGCGTTCCTGGAGGAGGCGGGCTCGCGGCTGCCGGCGCTCACAGGGGTGTCGGAGGAGCCGGCGTGAGCCGCCGCCAGGCACGCCGGACGGCGCTCATCCTGCTCTACCAGTGGGACCTGACCGGGCAGCCGATCGGCTCGCTCTACCTGGAGGACGTCGACCCGTGGTCGCTCGACCTGGCGCGCGCCGTCTCGAGCCGGGCGGCCGAGCTCGACGAGCGCATCACTGCGGCCGCGGAGGGCTGGACCGCCGATCGACTCGGAGCCGTCGAGCGCAACGCGCTGCGCATGGCCGTGCACGAGCTCGAGGAGGGCGGCGTGCCGCCTGAAGTGGCGATCAACGAGGCGGTCGCCCTGGCCAAGCGCTACGCCTCGGCCGACGCGGGGCGGCTCGTGAACGGCATCCTTGGCCGCATTGCCCAGGAGCAGGCAGCACACTCGGGGGGTGGCGCGTGACTGACGCCGAGGCATCGCTCCGGCGGGCTGAGGAGCTGCTCGGTCGCCTGGAGGACGCCCGTTCCCGGCTCGAGGCGACGGAGGACCCGGCCGACGCGATCGACATCCTCTCCGAGCTCTCGGAGGTCGCCCGCGAGGTGGAGGCGGCGCTGACTGAAGCACGCCGCGCAGCCGATGCGGACGCCTGACGACCTGCGGGCGCTCGTCGAGGAGTACCTCGGCGCGCTGCCGTTCGCCGGGTCGGCCAACGGCAGCGGCGTAGCCGAGGCGGTGCGGTACGGGCTCGGCGGTGGCAAGCGGCTGCGACCCGTGCTCTGTCTCGCCGTCGGTGAGGCGCTCGGCGTGGAGGTCGAGGAGCTGCTGCCGGGAGCTGCCGCGGTCGAGCTCGTGCACGCGTTCTCGCTCGTCCACGACGACCTGCCCGCCCTGGACGACGACGCCAGCCGCCGCGGGCGGCCGTCGGCGCACGTGCAGTTCGGCGAGGCGGTCGCGATCCTCGCCGGCGACGCCCTGCTCGTGCACGCGTTCCGGCTCGCGGCCGGCTACCCGGCGCCTGCTGCCGCGCGTGTCCTCGCCCACACGACGCTCGGCATGATCGACGGCCAGTACCTCGACGTCACCGGCGGCGATGTCGCGCTGCGGGAGCTGCACCGGCTCAAGACCGCGCAGCTGTTCGGCGCCGCGGTGGGCGTCGCGACCGCCGTCGCCGGGCTCTCCGAGCCCGAGGACGCTCCCTGGCGCGAGTTCGCCGAGTCGTTCGGCCTGCTCTTCCAGGCGGCCGACGACCTCGCGGACGGGGACGGTGCCGTCGCCGAGCTCGGCGCCGACGGCACGCGCGCGCTGGCCGCCGACCACGCCGCCGCTGCGCGGGCGGCGCTGGAGCGGACCGGGGCAGAGACCCGCGTGGTGTCGTGCGCTCCTCGACGACCTCGCGCGCCAGGCGGCGTAGCTCGAGTCCCGAGCCGCTGCGCCGTCACACATCCGGCGCGCACTCGGCACAGACAGGTGCGCTCTCCGCCGGTACCGTCGACCGCGGGCGGGAGGTGGAGGCAGCTCTCCCCTCGGGAGGGTGGGGCCTGCGCTCGTGGAGCCACCGGCCGCCGCGGCCATGCCCCGAGAGGACATGTCCGCTCGAGCCAGGTGCCTGACGCCGCGCGCGCAGTGCCGAAAGTGCGCCAAGTCCCGCCGGCGTGCTCGCGCGCGGGCCGCCCGCGCGCCTACCCTCTAGGCCGTGAAGAAGCGCCTCGACGTGCTGCTCGTTGAGCGCGGACTGGCCGCCTCGCGCGCGCAGGCGCAGGCGCTCGTCATGGCCGGGCGCGTGCCCGGCTACGCCAAGGCGGGCGAGCAGGTCGACGAGGCGACCGACCTCGCCGTCGAGGCGCCGCCGCGCTTCGTCTCGCGCGCCGGCGAGAAGCTCGAGCACGCGCTCGACGTGCTCGAGCTCGACGTCGCCGGCCGCGACTGCCTCGACCTCGGCGCCTCGACCGGCGGCTTCACCGACTGCCTGCTCCAGCGCGGCGCCGCGCGCGTGATCGCCCTCGACGTCGGCCGCGGCCAGCTGCACGAGCGGATCCGGCAGGATCCGCGCGTGACCGTCGCTCGAGCGCACGAACGCGCGCGAGCTCTCCTCGCTGCCGTTCGCCCCGGACTTCGTCACCTGCGACGTCTCCTTCATCAGCCTGCGGCTGGCGCTGCCGCCCGCCCTGGCCCTCGCTGCGCCCGGCTGGGAGGCACTCGTCCTCGTCAAGCCGCAGTTCGAGGCCGGTCGCGCCGACGCCGGCGGGGGCGTCGTCCGCGACGTCGAGGTCCGCCGGCGCGTCGTCCGCGAGATCGCCCACGCGGCCCCCGACTGGAGCGCCGAGCCGCGTGCCGTGATCGACTCCGGCCTGCCCGGCCCCAAGGGCAACCGCGAGACCTTCCTCCATCTCGTCCACTCGACCGATCCCCGCCTCCCCGATGACCTCGACGAGCGCATCGCCGCGGCAGTTGGCTAGCCCCGTCCGCCGTGCTGCCGTCGGGCTGCACACCAAGCTCGACACGGTCCGGCCCGCGCTGGCGCGGCTCGAGGCGCTCGCGGACGAGCTCGGCGTCGAGCTCGTCGAGGGGCTCGACGGCGAGCCTCCCGACCTCGCGGTCGTGCTGGGCGGCGACGGCACCATGCTGCGCGCCCTCGCCCACTACCTCGGCTCCGGCGTGCCCGTCATCGGCGTCAACTTCGGCCGCGTCGGCTTCCTCGCGTCGATCCCGGCCGACGAGCTCGAGTCCGGCCTCCGCCGCGCCTTTGCCGGCGAGGCGCAGGTCATCGAGCTGCCGACGCTCGCAGCGAGCGCCGCCGGGGCGACGCACGCCGCGGTGAACGACGTCGTCGCGCACTCGGCGACGCTCGGGCGCATGGTCGAGCTCGCCTGGGAGGTCGGCGGCGAGGACTTCGGCACTCTCGCCTGCGACGGCGTCATCTGCGCCGCGCCGTCGGGCTCGACCGCTTACAACCTCTCGAACGGCGGCCCCGTCCTCGCCTGGGGCCTGGACGCGATGGCGATCACCTTCATCGCACCGCACTCGCTCAATGCCCGGCCCCTCGTCGATCGGCCCGGAGACCGAGGTCGTCGTCCGCAACCGCAGCAGCGACGTGCAGGCCGCGATTCTCGTCGACGGCCATCAGGTCGGCGAGATCGGCGGGGCCGGCGAGCTTCGCGTCCGCATCGGCGAGCAGCGAAGCTGCCTCGCAATGCTGCCCGAGGCCCTCTTCTTCCACCGCTTCCGCGAGACCTTTGCTTCGTAGCCTCCGCATCGAGAACCTCGTACTGATCCACGAGGCTGAGCTCGACTTCGCCTCGGGGCTGAACGCGATCACGGGCGAGACCGGTGCCGGCAAGACGATCCTGGCGCAGGCGCTCGGCATGCTGCTCGGGGCCAAGGTGGACGGCTCGGCCATCGGCCCCGCGGGCGACGAGGCCTACGTCGAGGCCGAGCTCGAGCTCCCGCCCGGCCTGCTCGACGAGGACGGGCTCGAGGCGCTCGCCGAGCTGCGGCCCGAGGACGAGGACTCGCTGCTCGTTGCCAGGCGCGTGTTCGCAGACGGTCGCACGCGCGCGTACGCGTGGGGGCGGAGCGTGCCGCGCGAGGACGTCGCAGCCGCCGTCGAGCGGCTGCTCTCCATGTCCGGCCAGTTCGAGCAGCGCCGCCTGGCGCGCCCGGCGTACCAGCTCGAGGTGCTCGACGCCTTCGCCGAGGCAGGCTCGCTCCGACGAGAGCTGGCCTCGGCCTGGCGACGGCTGGGCGCTACGCGCCGCGCGCTCGCCGACGCCGAGCGGGCGGCCGCGGGCGCCGGTGAGCGCCTGGCCGAGCTCCAGGCGCTCGTCGAGGACGCCGGCGACGTTCAGCCCGGCGAGGAGGAGGAGCTCCGCGCCGAGCGCGAGCGCCTGCGCCACGTCGCGGACCTCGCCGACGGTGCCTCTCAGGCGGCGCACGCGCTCGCACCGGAGGACGGGGACGGCGCCGCCGAGCTGACCGCGCGCGCCCACCGCGCCCTCGAGCCCCTGGCCGGCATCGCGCCCGAGCTGGGCCGCATCGGGGAGGAGCTCCGCGACGCCGAGCTACGGCACGAGGGAGGCGGCCCTGGAGCTCCGCGCCTTCCTGGGCTCGCTCGAGGCGGAGCCCGGCCGGCTCGAGCAGGTCGAGACGAGGCTCGAGACGATCGCCGGTGCCCGACGGCGCTTCTCGTGCGCGACCACCGACGAGCTCATCGCCCGGGTCGAGTCCGCGCGTGGCCGAGCTCGACGCGCACGCCGCGGGCACCGATCCCGTCGCCGCCGCACGAGCAGAGGCCGATGCCGCGCAGGCGGACGTCGACGAGCTGGCCGCCACGCTGTCGAAGCGGCGCCGCAAGGCGGCACCGCAGTTCGCCACAGCCGTCTCCGAGCGGCTCGCCTCCCTCGGCCTCGCTGCCGGGGAGTTCGTCGCGCAGCTCGAGAACGCGCCCGTCGGCTCGACCGGCGGCGATGCGGTCACCTTCCTCGTGCAGCCCAATCCCGGCATGCCGGCCGCGCCCGTGGCCGAGACGGCATCGGGCGGCGAGCTCTCGCGGATCGCGCTCGCGATCGCCGCCGTCGGCGGCGGCGAGACGCTCGTCTTCGACGAGATCGACGCGGGCGTCGGCGGGAGCACTGCCCACGCCGTCGCCGCGCTGCTCGAGGAGCTGGCCGCGCGGGCCCAGGTCCTGACGATCACGCACCTGCCGCAGATCGCGAGCCGTGCCCACCGCCACTTCCGCGTCGAGAAGGTGCCGGGCGACCCGACGCGCACCAGGATCGAGGAGCTCGACGAAACCGCGCGCCCGGACGAGCTGGAACGTATGCTCGGCGGGCGTGAATTCCTCGCCAGCGTCGCCGCCGGCAGCGCGTCCTCGATTGCCGACACATGAAGCTCCTCGCTGACCCACTCGCCGCCCCGCGAAGCGTGCGGGCGTTCGCCGAGTACTCGGCGCCGGCACGGCTCGACCGCCGGACGAAAGACCTCGTGCGGCGCCTCGACGCGGGCGACATCGCCATCGTCGACCACGCCGACCTCGACCGCGTCTCCGCCGAGGAGCTCATCGAGGCCGGCGTGCGCGTCGTCGTCAACGTGGCCGAGTCGCAGACCGGCCGCTTCCCGAACCCCGGACCGCTCACGCTCGTGCAGGGCGGCGTCAGGCTGATCGACGCCCCGGGCGCCGACCTCTTCGAGCGGGTCACCGACGGCGAGGTGCTCACCGTGCGGGGCGGCGGCGTCTACCGGAAAGGCACGCGGCTGGTGTCAGGACGCGTGCTCGAGCCCCCGGAGCTGGCGGCGGCCCTCGCCGAGCAGCGCACCCGCGTCACCGGCGCGCTCGAGGCGTTCGCCGAGAACACGATGCGCTACCTGCGCGACGAAGGACGGCTGCTGGCCGAGGGCATCCAGTTCCCGCGCCTTCAGACCCGCTTCCGCGATCGCCACACGCTCGTCGTCGCGCGCGGCCCGGGACACAAGCGCGACCTGCGGATCGTGCGCCCCTACATCCGCGACTTCCGGCCCGTGCTCGTCGGCGTCGACGGCGGCGCGGACGCTCTGCTCGAGGCCGGCTACCGGCCCGACGTGATCGTCGGCGACATGGACTCGGTCACCGACCGGGCGCTTCGCTGCGGCGCCGAGCTGCTCGTGCACGGCTACGAGGACGGGACGGCGCCCGGCGCCGACCGCGCGCGCAAGCTCGGCGTGAAGTACCAGGTCGTGCCCGCACCCGGCGTGAGCGAGGACATCGCCATGCTGCTCGCCTACGAGAAGGGCGCCGAGCTGATCGTCGCCGTCGGCACCCACTTCAACCTGATCGAGTTCCTCGAGCGCAACCGCGAAGGCATGTCCTCGACCTTCCTCACGCGCCTGCGGGTGGGGGAGATCCTCGTCGACGCGAAGGGTGTCTCGCGCCTCGTCAGCCGTCGGGTCGGCCTCTGGCCGCTCGCCGTCGTCGCGCTCGCCGGGCTGGCCGCGATCGTGGTCGCGATCCTGTTCTCGCCGGCGCTGCAGGACGTGCTCGAGCTGGTCGCGCTCCGCCTGCGCGACCTCCTCGGCCTGGACTGAGCGGCAGCACAAGTCGGCTCTGTCCCGGGCGGCGACGGCTCGTCGAAGGTGTCGGGTCTGTCCCCGGAGGCGACGGCTCGCCGTCGCCGGAGGGGACTGACCCGAGCAGTTCGCGCGGTGACCGCTCGGGTCAGTCCGCTCGGCGCGAACGCTGCGCGTCGCCGCCGGGGGCAGACCCAACTCCACCCACGCGGCATGATTCGCGCTCGACCGTGTTCGACTTCCGCTACCACGTCGCCTCGCTCGTCGCCGTCTTCCTGGCGCTCGTGATCGGCATCCTCGTCGGCGTCGGCATCGCCGATCGCGGACTGCGCGAGGAATCGCTGCGTGCGCAGATCGACAGGCTGCAGGAGCGCCTCGACGACGAGGAGCAGACCTCGTCCAATCTCAACCGCCAGCAACAGGCGACAAAGGACTTCGTCGAGGACAGCTACCCGGCCCTCATGGCCCGGCGACTCGAAGGCGATGACGTCGCCACCGTTTTCGTCGGCTCCAGCGACTCGGGCATCCTCGACAACGTCGAGCGGACGGTCTCCGACGCCGGCGGGCGTGTCTCACGCATGCGGGCGCTCAAGGTGCCGGTCGACCGCCGCGCGATGATGAGGGCGCTCGCAGGCCGCTCGCTTGCCTCGCCCTACACCGGCGAGGACGGCATCTCGGAGCTCGGCTACGACCTCGGCCTGGAACTGGTGAACGGCGAGGAGACGCCGCTCTGGGATGCGCTCGGCGGCAACCTCGTCGAGGAGCAGACGGGCACGCTCGGCCGTCCGGCCGACGGACTGGTCGTCGCGCGCACGACCTCGCCCCAGAAGGGCGCCACGGCGCGCTTCCTGAATGGGTTCTACGCGGGCCTCGGCGACAGCGGCGTGCCGGTGGTGGGCGTTGAGAACTCCTTCGCGAAGACCACTGCCGTGGGCATCTACCGCCGCCACGGCCTCTCGAGCGTCGACGCGATCGACACGGTGACGGGGCGGCTGGCGGCCGCGCTCCTGCTCGCCGGCGGCGAGGAAGGCCAGTACGGGCTGCGGGAGAGCGCCGACGGCCTGATGCCGCCGATCGAGCCGGTCCAGGTTGACTGACCCGCAGGCGATCCTCGTCGCCGCCCGGGACGAGGCGCCGCGGATCGCCGCCACCGTCGAGGCGCTTCGAGCTGCGTTCCCCGACGCGCAGGTGGTCGTCGCCGACGACGGCTCGCGCGACGAGACCGCCGCTCGTGCCGAGGCTGCCGGCGCCGCCGTCTTCCGCCTGCCGCGGCGCGGCAAGGGCCAGGCGCTGACACTGGTCGAGCCGCACGCGCCGCCCGGCGCCTTGCTCCTCTGCGATGCCGATCTCGACGGCGACCTGCGCCCGCTCGCCGAGGCGGACGCCGACCTCGCCATCGCGGCGTTCGCCGAGCGCCAGGGCGGCGGCTTCGGCCTCGCGAAACGCACGGCCCGCGCGCTCATCCGCTTCAGCACCGGCCGCGCGCTGCGGGAGCCGCTCTCGGGCCAGCGCCTGCTCTCGCCGGCCGCGCGCGAGGCGTGCTTCCCGCTCGCGTCGGGCTACGGCGCCGAGGTCGGCGGCACGATCGCAGCCCTGCGCGCCGGCCTGCGCGTCGAGGAGATCGAGCTGCCGCTTCGCCACCGCGCCACCGGCCGCGATGCGGCGGGGTTCCTCCACCGCGGGCGCCAGCTGCTCGACGCGCTGCTGGCGGCCGGCCCGACGGCCGTGAATCACCGCGGCCTGCGCCTGCCGCTCGTCGGCTGGCTCGTCGGCCTGCGCGGAGGGCCGGTCGCCGCCGTCACCGCGATCGGCCTCGCCGACGACCTCTGGAGCGGCCCCGAGCGCGGCTTTCGCGCCCACCTCGGCAGCGGCCGGACGACCGGGGTACTCAAGCTCGTCGGCATTCCCGCCGTCGCCGTCGCCGCCACCCGCTCGCTCTCGGGCGGCGCGCTCGTCGCCCTCTCCGCGAACCTGCTCAACCAGCTCGACACCAGGCCCGGGCGTGCGCTCAAGGCCTACCTGCTCGCGGCCACGGTGGTCGGCGCGCCGCGCCGGCCGGCCGTCTGCCTGCTTCCTTACGATCTCCGCGAGATGGGGATGCTGGGGGACGCGGGGTCGAACGCGCTGGGTGCGCTGCTAGCCTTGAGTTCCGTGGATCGACTCACGGGACGAGGCCGGTGGATCGCGCTCGGCGCCCTCGCAGGCCTCACCGTCCTACGGCGAGAAGCGTTCGCTCGGCCGCCTGATCGAGAGCACGCCGGTGCTCCGCACGCTCGACCGGCTCGGCCGGAGCGCGGCGTGAGCCGCACGCCGACGAAGTACGTCTTCGTCACCGGGGGCGTCGTCTCCGCGCTCGGCAAGGGCATCGTCGCCGCCTCGCTCGGCCGGCTGCTGAAGGCGCGCGGCCTGACCGTCCAGGCGCAGAAGTTCGACCCGTACCTGAATGTCGACCCGGGCACGATGAGCCCGTTCCAGCACGGGGAGGTGTTCGTCACCGAGGACGGGGCCGAGACCGACCTCGACATCGGCCACTACGAGCGCTTCATCGACGAGAACCTCTCGCGGAACGCGAGCCACACCGCCGGCGCCGTCTGGAGCTCCGTGCTGCGGCGCGAGCGCAAGGGCGAGTACCTCGGCGCGACCGTCCAGGTGATCCCGCACATCACGAACGAGATCAAGCACCGGATCAAGCGGGCCTCCGAGGCGACCCCGGCCGACGTCGTCATCAGCGAGATCGGCGGCACCGTCGGCGACATCGAGTCGCTGCCCTTCCTCGAGGCGATCCGCCAGTTCCGCCGCGAGGTCGGGCAGGAGAACGTGCTCTACCTGCACGTCACGCTCGTGCCCTTCATCGGCGCCGCCGGCGAGCTGAAGACGAAGCCGACGCAGCACTCGGTCAACGAGCTGCGCCGTATCGGTATCCACCCCGACGTCGTCGTCTGCCGCTCGAGCGACGAGCTGACGTCGGACATCCGCGACAAGATCGCGCTCTTCGCCGACGTCGAGCCCGGAGCCGTCGTCTCCTGCCGCGACGTCCCCGACGTCTACCTCGTCCCCTCGCTGCTGCAGGAGGAGGGGCTCGACGAGCTCGTCTGCAACCAGCTCGGGCTCGAGACGGCGCCGGCCGACCTGGGCGAGTGGCTGCGGCTGACGGAGCGGATCCACCACCGGCTCGACGAGGTCGAGATCGCGCTCGTCGGCAAGTACGTGAAGCTCCACGACGCGTACCTCTCTGTCCACGAGTCGCTCAAGCACGCCGGCGTCGAGCACGGCTGCCGGGTGCGGGTGCGCTGGGTGGACGCCGAGAACATGTCGTACGAGGAGGCGGCCGAGACGCTCGACTCCGTCGACGGCGTGCTCGTCCCCGGCGGCTTCGGCTCGCGCGGGTGGGAGGGGAAGATCCTCGCCTGCCGCGTCGCGCGCGAGCGCCGCATCCCGTACCTCGGCATCTGCCTCGGCATGCACGTGGCCGTCTCGGAGTTCGCGCGGCACATCGGCCTCGAGGGCGCCAACTCGACGGAGATGGACCCAGAAACTCCTTACCCGGTGATCGACCTGCTGCCCGAGCAGAAGGAGATCGAGGATCTCGGCGGCACCATGCGCCTCGGTGCGCAGGCGGTCGAGCTCGTCGAGGACACGCAGGCGCGCGAGGCCTACGGCGAGCCGGTCGTGCACGAACGGCACCGCCACCGCTACGAGGTCAACAACCAGTACCGGCCGCAGCTCGAGGAGGCCGGCCTCGTCGTCTCCGGCACCTACCAGGAGGGCCGTCTCGTCGAGATCGTGGAGCTGCCGGACCACCCCTGGTTCGTCGCCAGCCAGTTCCACCCGGAGTTCAAGTCGCGGCCCACGCGCCCGGCGCCGCTCTTCCGCGAGTTCGTCGGCGCAGCGCTCGAGCGGGCGCGCAGCCGCGAGGGCGCCGGCTCGGGCCTCACCGTCGCGAGCTCCTGACGCGTCACGGCAGCCCTGCTCGCCCTAAACTCAGAGCGATGTTGCGAAGGCTCAGCGTTCGCATGGCGCCCATCACCAGCCGCGCGGCCGAGTACGCGCCGATCGCGCCGGCGTGCTGCAACGTCTGCCGCACCTGCACGACGACGAACCTCGTCGGCCTGGCGCTCGGCGGGGGAGCCGCGCTGGGCGTCGGCGTGACCAAGCTCGCCAACCGGGTCGTCCGCAAGCCTGCGTAGCACGGCTCCGGCCGCCGAGACGCGCTGAACCGCGCGTGTGCCGGGCGTGACTCCGTACGATCCGGCCGTGTCCGTGAACGGCCTGCCCGACGTCGCCCGCCTGTTCGTCGAGCTGGCGGCGATCGCCAGCCCCTCGGGCGAGGAGCGCCCTGTCGCCGACGCCGTCGCGCGTTACCTGCGCGACCTCGCACTCGACGTCGACGAGGACGAGACGGGGCCGTCGATCGGCTCGAGCATGGGCAACCTCTACTGCCGGCTGCCGCCGACGGACGACAACGGCGGCACGCCGATCTTCCTCTGCGCGCACCTCGACACCGTCCCGCCCGACAGCTCGATCGAGCCGGTCGTCGGCGAGGACGGCGTCATCCGCAACGCCCGCGCGACCATCCTCGGCGCCGACAACAAGTCGGCCGTGGCCGCGATGCTCGAGGCCGCGCGCCGCGTGCTCGTCGAGGGCCGGCCGCACGCCGGCATCGAGCTCCTCTTCACGCCGAAGGAGGAGGTCGGGCTCTGCGGTGCCGAGGCGTTCGACCACACCCGGCTGCACGCGAGCGTCGGCTACGTCTACGACCACGCCGGACCGATCGGCGAGGTCATCCTGGGCGCGCCGCACGCCGCTTCCATCGACGCAACGTTCCGCGGCAAGGCGGCTCACGCAGGCATGTACCCGGAGGAGGGGCGCTCAGCGGTAGCCGCCGCCGCTCGCGCGGTCGCCGACCTTCGGCTCGGGCGGCTCGACGAGGAAACCACCGCGAACGTGGGGGAGATCCGCGGCGGCAGCGCGCGCAACGTCGTCCCCGAGCTGTGCAGCTTCGCGGCGGAGGCGCGCTCACACGACGCCGAGAAGCTCCGCGACCTCGTGCGCGAGATGCTCGAGACGATGACGTACGCGGCGAGCCTCGCCGACTGTGACGTCGAGACGCAGGTGCAGGAGCACTTCAGCGGCTACCGCTTCAAGCCCGCCGACGAGCCCGTGCGGCTCGCCACTGCGGCGCTCGAGCGCTCCGGCTACGAGCCCCGGCTTGTCCTTTCAGGCGGAGGGGCCGACGCGAACGTCTTCAACGAGCGCGGTCTCCAGTGCCTGAACCTGGCGAACGGGATGGCCAACATCCACTCGTCGGACGAGCACATCTCGGTCGCCGACCTCGAGGGGATGGTCGAGGTCACGCTGGCGCTCGTCGAGGCGGCGCGCAACGGAACCGGCTGATGCCGCTCGGGCTGCGGCGGGGAACCGTCACGGCCGTGCTCGAGCGGCATGAGGGGCTCGTCCGCTGCGAGGTCGACGGTGAGCCCTGCGTCGCCTACCCGCGCCTGACCGGCGCCGTCGCGCTCGGCGACGAGGTGCTCGTCAACGTCCAGGCGCGCCAGCTCGGGCTCGGCTCGGGCGGCTTCGACGTCCTCTACGCCAACCTCACGCGCGGGCTCGGCCTCGACCCGGAGCCCGGGGCGCACGTCATGACGCTGCCCTACACGCCGTTGCAGGCGGCGACGAGATTCGCGGAGGAGGAGCGGCGAGCTGCCCGACGCGCTCGACGGCATGCCGGTCGTGGTCTGCACGCTGCACAGCCAGCTCGTGCCGGTCGCCGCGGCCCTCGCCGGCCGCACGCGCCGCCTGGGTTCAGATCGCCGGCGGGGCACTGCCGGTCTCGCTCTCCGACGCCGTGCGTGCGCTGAAGGCGCACGACCTGCTCGGCCTGGCGATCGCTGCCGCGCCGTGCCTCGACGGCGACCTCCAGTGCGCCGGCGTGCCGTCGGCGCTCCTCGCGGCGCGCGCGAGCGGGGCGGAGGTGGTGGTCTGCGGGCCCGGCCCCGGCCTTGCGGGCACGGGCTCAGAGCTCGGCCACGGAGCGGTCGCGGCCGCCGAGGTCGTGCACGCCGCCGCGGCGCTCGGAGGACGCCCGATCCTCGCTGTCCGGGTCTCCGAAGCCGACCCGCGCGAGCGCCACCGCGGCGTCTCGCACCACGCACGGGCCGTCCTCGGCCTCAGCAGACCTGTGGTCGCGTGGCCGTCCGGGATGGAGGCGCCCGGACTGGCTCGGCGAGCGCGACGACGTCGACGCGAGCGGCTGGCTCGAGGCCTGCGACGGCCTGCCGCTCTCGCACATGGGCCGCGGGCCCGGCGAAGATCCCACGTTCTTCAAGGCTGCCTTCGCTGCGGGCGCCGTCGCCCGTCGCATGCTGCCGTGACGTCGGCGCGCTCGTTGTCGGCGTCGCCGGCCGCGTTCGATCGCCGCGGATTCCCACCGCTGCACTTTCGGTGCGAGACCGTCACACACTCGTGCGCTCGCGCCGGGTACACCTTCGGTAGGGGCACCCGGGGTGCCCTTGGGGGCAGTTGGGCGGAGTGCTGATGGAGGAGCGACGGCTTGGCCCCGTCGTCGGACTGGGGACGTACCGCACGTTCGACCGCGACACGAGCCTTGCCCGGGAGGTCGTCGGCGCCGCCCTCGCGGCCGGCACGCGCCTCTTCGACACGTCGCCGATGTACGGCGGCGCCGAGGGGTCGCTCGCCGCTGCGCTCTCCGGTCGGCGCGAGCGAGGCGATCGTCGCGACGAAGATCTGGTCGGCGTCGCCGGGCGAGGCCCGCGCGCAGCTCGCTGCGCAGCTCGACTGGTACGGCCACGTCGACGTCCAGCAGGTCCACAACCTGGTGGCCTGGCGGGAGCACCTGCCGTGGCTCGAGGCCGAGCGGGAGGCCGGACGCCTCGGCCGGCTGGGCGTCACCCACTACGACCCGTCGGCGTTCGGCGAGCTGGAGCGCGCGCTGCGCACGGGTCGTTTCGACACCGTCCAGATCCCGCTGAACCCGTTCGAGCGGGAGGCCGAGCAGCGGATCCTGCCGCTCGCGGCAGAGCTCGGCATCGCCGTGCTCGTCATGCGGCCGCTCGGTGCCGGCCGGCTGCTGACGCGTGAGCCGGCGGCCGAGGAGCTCGAGCCGCTGCGACCGTTCGGGATCGAGACGTGGCCCCAGGCGCTGCTCAAGTGGGCCCTCTCCGACGAGCGGGTCGACGCCGTCATCCCGGCGACGCGCCGCGCGGAACGCACCGCCGAGAACGCCCGCGCGGGGGAGCCGCCCTGGCTCGGGCCCGACGAGCGGACGCTGGTCGAGCGCCTGGCGCATGGCGGCTGAGGGCGTGGCCGCACAGTGGCTCCGCGTCCCTGGCGCGGGAAACCGGCTGCTCCTGACCACGGTGCTCGCCGTGCCTTCGCTCGCGTTCGTCGAGAAGCGGCTCGGCGTCGCACCGGCGGTGCTGTACCCCGCGGGCGTCTTCGTCGCTCTGGCCGTCGCGCAGCGCCTGCCGCTCCCGCGCCTGATCAGCTCACGCACGGCGCTCGTCCTGCTCGCCCTGACGTTCGCCGGTCTCGCGCTGGCGTACGGGCTGGTGCACCCGGACCTCGACGCCACGCGCGGAGACGCCGACGATGCGCTCGAGCTGGCCGGCGAGCGCCTCCTCGACGGGCGGTTCCCGTACGGCGTCGAGACCCAGTTCGGGAATCCGATCTCGCCGCTTCCGGGAGCCGTCCTGCTGGCGCTCCCGTTCACGATCCTCGGTGACGCCGGCTACCAGAACTTCTTCTGGCTGGCGGCGTTCGCCGCGGTCTGCCGCTACGTGTTCGGCCAGTGGCGCAGCGCGCTCGGCCTGTTCCTGGCCCTCGTCTTTCTCTCGCCGGCGGTGCTGCAGATCCTCATCGTCGGCAGCGACCGGATCGCGAACTCGGTGTACGTCACGGTCGCCGCGCTCGTCTTCCTCGTTGTCCACGACCGGCGGCCGGGCGGCGGTGGCCGACGGGCGGGGGCGGCCGCGTTCCTCGGGCTCGCCCTCTCGTCACGCGCCAACTTCCTCTTCGTGCTGCCGCCCGTCCTCGCTGCAGCCGTCGGCGCGAGCGGGCCCGCGCCGCGCTGCGTGGTCGCTCGCGGTGGTCATCGCTGCCTTCGCGGCGGTCACGGTGCCCTTCTATCTCTGGGATCGCGACGACTTCAGTCCGACGCACCAGATCTCCAAGCTCGAGCCGGCGTTCCCGCTCGCCGCCGAGACGGCGCTGGTGCTCGCGCTGGCGCTGGCCTGCGGCTGCGCACTGGTCGTCTGGCGTCGTCGCGCGGAGGGCAGCGGCTTCCGGGCCGTGCTCGGAAGCATCGCCGTCGTGCAGGCGTTCCTGTTCGCCGTCTCGGCCCTGCTCGCCGCCGCCGACTACGGCGACGTCCGGCGCACGCTCGTGTTCGTGCACAACCACGCCTACGGGCTCCAGTTCCTGTTCGCGGGTCTGCTCGCGGCCTGGCCCGCGACCTGGCGACAAGAAGAGTTGCGGGCACGCGACGCCTGGCTGGACCCGCCGGATGAGGGCCGGAGGGACGGTAGGGTTCCTCGGCCGTGAGAGTCGGCGTCGCCAGGGAGATCAAGCCGGACGAGTACCGGGTGGCGCTGACGCCGGCCGGCGCCCTCGAGCTCGGCAAGCGCGGCCACGAGGTGCTGGTGGAGACCGGCGCCGGCGCCGGCAGCGCTTTCCCGGACGAGGCCTACTCCGCGGTCGGCGCGCGGATCGTGTCCGTCGACGACGTCTGGGCGGACTCCGACCTGCTGCTCAAGGTGAAGGAACCGATCATCCTCGAGTACGACCGCCTCCGCGAGGGGCTCGTGCTCTTCACCTACCTGCACATTGCGGCCGACGAGCCGCTGACGCGAGCCCTCGTCGGGAGCGGCATCACCGCCGTCGCGTACGAGACTGTCGAGACCGACGACCGGCGCCTACCGCTGCTGGCACCCATGAGCGAGGTCGCCGGACGTCTCGCGGCCCAGGCCGGCGCGTACTTCCTCGAGAAACCGCTCGGCGGCCGCGGGCTTCTCCTTGGTGGTGTCCCCGGCGTTGCACCCGGCCGCGTCGTCGTGATCGGCGGTGGCATCGTCGGCTACAACGCGGCGGTCATCGCCATCGGCCTCGGCGGTCAGGTGACGATCCTCGAGCGCTCGATCGATCGCATGCGCCACCTGGAGGAGGTCCTGTCCGGCCGCGTCACGCTGCTGATGTCCTCGGCGCTCCAGATCCAGGAGTCGGTGGCCGAAGCCGACGTCGTCATCGGCGCCGTCCTGATCCCCGGTGCGCTTGCGCCCAAGCTCGTAACCCGCGAGATGATCCGCGGCATGAAGGAGGGCTCGGTGCTGGCGGATGTGGCGATCGACCAGGGCGGTTGCGCCGAGACATCCCACCCGACGACGCACTCGGACCCCGTCTACGTCGTCGACGGCGTCACGCACTACTGCGTCGCCAACATGCCCGGCGCCGTGCCCATCACCTCCACCAAGGCACTGACGAACGCCACCCTGCCGTACGTGGAGGCGATCGCCGACCATGGCCTGCGCGAGGCGGTCGCGCGCGACCGAGCGCTTGCACGCGGCGTCAACGTCCTCGACGGGAAGGTGACCTACGAGGCGGTCGCCGAAGCCCACGGGCTCCCGTACACGCCCTTCGAGGACGTGATGGGGCTTTCCCGGGTCTAGCTGTTCGTCGTCGAAGCGGCCGACTTCTTCGCGCGGCTTGCCGGCGAGATCTTGATCACCAGGTACGTGACGCCCGCGGCCAGCGCGATCACCGCCGCGCAGAAGATGGCAAGGCCGATCAGTCCCAGGACGCTCTCCACGACCGCCTTAGACTAGCGCCGTGAGTCGGGAAGACAGTTCCGAGGCGCGCGCTACGCGGAAGGAGACGCCGTGGCCAGAGCCTGCGTGATCGTCCTCGACGCGGTAGGAGCCGGCGCACTGCCCGACGCCGCCGACTACGGCGACGAGGGGTCGGACACGCTGGGCAACGTCGCGAGAGCCGTCGGCGGTCTCGACCTCCCGAACCTCGAGGCGCTCGGCCTGGGGAACGTCGAGCCGCTCGACGGCTGCCCGCCGCAGCCGGGCGCGCCGGCGATCGCCGGACGGCTGCTCGAGCGCTCCAAGGGCAAGGACACGACGAGCGGCCACTGGGAGCTGATGGGCATCGTCACGCCGCAGGCGATGCCGACCTACCCGCACGGCTTCCCCCACGACGTGCTCGACCCCTTCATGCACCGGACGGGCCGCGGCGTCCTCGGCAACACGCCCGCCTCGGGCACCGAGATCATCCAGGAGCTCGGGGAGGAGCACCAGCGGACCGGCAAGTGGATCGTCTACACGTCGGCCGACTCCGTCTTCCAGATCGCCGCGCACGAGGACACGATCCCGCTCGAGGAGCTGTACGAGGCCTGCAAGGTCGCGCGCGAGATCCTCACCGGCAACCATGCCGTCGGGCGGGTGATCGCGCGGCCGTTCACGGGCGAGCCGGGGCACTACGAGCGGACGCCGAACCGCCACGACTTCTCGCTCGTCCCTCGCCGGCCGAACTACCTCTCGCTCATCCGCGACGCCGGGAAGACCGTGCACGGCGTGGGCAAGATCCCGGACATCTTCGCCGGCCAGGACATCGACGAGTCCCACCCGACCCGCTCCAACGCGGAGGGGATCGCGAAGACGGAGCAGTTGCTCGCGCGAGGTCGACGACGGCTTCATCTTCGTCAACCTGGTCGAGACCGACCAGCTCTGGGGCCATCGCAACGACCCCGTGAACTTCCACCGCTGCCTGCAGGCGTTCGACCAGCGCCTGCCCGACCTGCTCGATGCGCTCCGGGCCGGCGACCTGCTCGTCCTGACCTCCGACCACGGTTGCGACCCCACGACGCCGTCGACCGACCACTCCCGGGAGCATGCGCTCCTGCTCGTCTACGCGGACGGCAAGAACGCTGCCGGCCGGATCCATGAGGGCGAGTTCGCCGATGTCGGCGCGACGGTCAACCGCTGGCTCGGCGGCAAGGCGCCGCCCAAGCGCACTCCTGGCGAACCGATCCTCGAGCCGTGACGGCAAGCGACACGAGCGCCAGCCGGTGATCCACGTCGCCGGAGCTGATCGAGCGCAAGCGCGACGGCGAGGAGCTCTCGCCCGACGAGATCTCCGAGCTCCTGCTCGGCTTCGCCCGCGGTGACGTGCCCGACTATCAGATGAGCGCGTTCTGCATGGCCGTCGTCTTCCGCGGCCTGACCCCCGCCGAGACGCACGCGCTCACCGACGCCATGGTCCAGAGCGGCGAGACCCTCGATCTCTCTGCCGAGCTCGGGCGCAAGGCAGTCGACAAGCACTCCACCGGCGGGGTCGGCGACAAGACCTCGATCGCCGTCGCGCCGATCGTCGCGGCCTGCGGGGTTCCCTTCGCGAAGATGAGCGGGCGCGGTCTCGCGCACACGGGCGGCACGCTCGACAAGCTCGAGTCGATCCCGGGCTTCCGCGTCGAGCTCTCGCGCGACGAGTTCCTCGCCCAGGTGAAGGAGGTGGGGCTCGCGATCATCGGTCAGACCGGCGACTTCACGCCCGCCGACAAGCGGCTCTACGCGCTCCGCGACGTCACGGGCACGGTCGACAGCATCCAGCTGATCGCGGCCAGCATCATGTCCAAGAAGATCGCCGCCGGAGCAGAGGCGATCGTCCTCGACGTCAAGGTCGGCGACGGTGCCTTCATGAAGAGCCTGGAAGACGCACGCGTCCTGGCCGAGACGATGGTCGAGCTCGGCCGTCGAGCCGGTCGCGAGGTCGTCTGCCTGCTGACCGACATGAACCAGCCGCTCGGGAACGCCGTCGGGAACGCGCTCGAGCTCCGCGAGGCCATTGCGACCATCCGCGGTGAGGGCCCGCCCGACTTCAGCGAGCTCGTGCTGTCGGCGGTCGCGCGCCTGCTGGCGGTGTCCGACCTCGGCATCGACGAGGTCGAGGGCCGGGCGCGAGCCGAGCGGGCGATGGCGGACGGCTCCGCCACGGCTGCCTACGAGCGCTGGATCCGCGCGCAGGGCGGCGACCCCGACGAGGCGGTGCTCCCGACGGCGCCAGTCGTCCGCGGGGTGCCCGCGCCGGAGGCCGGCTACGTGAGCCGCGTCGGCGCCATGGACGTCGGCCGGGCGGCCCTGCACCTCGGCGCCGGCCGTGCAGATGCCGGTGACGCGATCGACCACTCGGTCGGCATCGTCTGCCAGCGCAAGCGCGGGGACGAGGTGGCAGCGGGCGATGTGCTGGCCGAGATCCACGCGCGCGACGAGGCGGATGCGGAGCGCGCCGCCGCCGAGGTTCTGGGCGCGTACGTGGTGGCCGAGTCACCTCCCCCATCGCGGGGGATCGTGCTCGAGACGATCGTCTAGGTCACAGGCGCCGATCCCCGACGTTTTGCGGGATCTCGACGCGCGTACTCCCACGGCGCGGAGGGATTTGCTACACAAGGGCTAGCCGCCACGCCTGTTTGCGGTCGGCCTTTCTCGGGCCGGGGCGTTCGGAGGAGGAGTTCTCCCAGCCCGAACACGAGGGGGTCAGGATGTTCCACCGACAGCTTGCAGCGCCGTCGGGTCAGGTCAAGGTCTTCACCGTCGAGGTTCTCCTCGAGCGGAGCGACGGCTCGCGGGCGCACGACCAGAAGTGGGTTGTCGCCTCAGGCCCGGATGAGGCTGGGCAGCGTGGCCTCGCATCGGCTGCCGACCGCTGGCCGGGCCACACGATCGTCGGCGTCGAATCGGTCCGCCTCGACCACAGCCCACGGGCGCGCAGGTACCTGCGTCGTGCGGCCAACCAGCTGCAGCCTGCACCGGGACGGCCTAAGACCGCTTCGATCTCCAGGCACGTATCGGTCGCCGGCTAGCGAGCTAGCCGCCGAGCGCGACCCGAAGGTCGCCGACTACGCTCGCACCGTGCCCGAGCTTCCCGAGGTCGACACCGTGCGCGCGCTCGCTTGCCCCGGCTCTGACGGGGCGCCGTCTGGCTTCGGTCGACGTGCTCGACACGCGGCTCGTCGCGCCCGAGGACCCGCGAGCGGTCGCCCTCGAGCTGGAGGGTGAGCGTGTCGAGGCGGTCGAACGGCGCGGCAAGTACCTCGTCCTCCGCCTCGAGAGCGGCCGCGCGCTGCTCTGCCACTTGCGGATGACCGGCAGCTTCCTGCTCGGCCGGAACGGCGATGGGCTCGACCCCTACGTCCGGGCCACGATCGACCTCGACGACGGTGCGTCGGTCAGATACCGGGACGTTCGCCGCTTCGGCACGTGGCGGCTGCTCGAGCCCGATGAGGTCGAGCCGTACCTCAGCGTGCGTCTCGGTGTCGAGCCGCTCGAGCCGCGGTTCACCGCCGCCTGGCTGGCCCGGCGTCTCGCGGGCCGTCGGGCGCCGGTCAAGGCGGCCCTGCTCGACCAGCGCACCGTCGCGGGTCTCGGGAACATCTACGCCGACGAGGCGCTCTGGCGCGCCCGCGTCCATCCACTCACGCCGGCCGGCGAGCTCGAGCCCGCGCAGCTCCGCCGCCTGCCGCGCGCGATCCGCGATGCGCTCCGGACGGGCATCGCCCGCCAGGGCGCCACGCTGCGCGACTACCGCCGCCCCAACGGCGAGGCGGGCGGGATGCAGCACGAGTTCCACGTCTACGGGCGCGAAGGCGAGCCGTGCGACCGCTGCGGCACGCCGATCAGCAAGACGCGGGTCGGCGGGAGGGGCACGTGGTTCTGCGCCTCCTGCCAACCGGGCGTGGCTACCGGGTAGGAAGAGTTACGGGTATCTCCCGCCCACCCTCGCACTCCACGGCCACGCCGCCTCGCGATCAACCGGCGCGGCGGCAGTGGTCGTATCGCGCCTTTGGGTTGACCTGGACGTCGAGCTTTCCATGGCCCGCGCCGGCTGACGAGGCGGCCGGCGAGCCCGATGTGACCATCCGGCTCTGCGGGGAGGTCGGTGCGCTGTGGAGCGGTTCGGCTGACATCCCACCGTGGCGCTTCACAATCGACGGCAGAGACTTCGCGATCGAACGGGGTATCGGCAACGACTTTCGCCTCACGCAGGAGCAGGGCGCCGCATTTCATCTCGACCGAGACGCTCGGGTCATCTCGTGCAGCCCGGACACCGAGACTGACCCGGTGTCGCAGCGCCTCCTGCTCGACACCGTCTTGTGGACGACCGCGCTCCTCCACAACCTCGAGCTGATTCATGCCGGGGCGGTCCAGCACGGCGTTGGGGTGTTCGGCGTCCTGGCCGAGAGCGGCTCGGGCAAGAGCAGCCTCGTTCTCGAGCTGATTCGGCGGGGCCACGCGCTCTTCTGTGACGACGTCCTGAGCCTCGATCGAGGCACGGACGGACTGGTGGTCCACCCAGGCCCCCCGCTGATGAATCTCCCCGCGGGCTCGGGCTCGGCAATGCCGAGCATCCTTCCGATCGCCCGGATAGACGGGGAGGACTGGGTGCGGGTTTCGAACGCGGCCCGGACGCCGGCGCCGCTCGTTCACCTCTTCCTGCTCGCGCGGGCGGACGGAATGGAGCGCCGTGTCGCTGCGCTCGAGGCGACCGCCCTCGACCTGCTCCCGCACGCACTGATGCACGGGCTCGTGAACGACGAGCCACGTCGCACATTCGAGCTCTGCTCAGAGCTGGCGGCCGGCGTCCCGGTCTCGCGCATCGAGGCGGATCTCGCCGCCTCGCCCGAGGTCCTCGCGGACCTCGTCGAGAATGCTCTCCGGCAGACGGCCCTATGACGGGAAGCACTGATCTCTTCACGCTGGCCGAAGACGCGGCTGGGGCTGAGGCTTGGCGCTGCACGGCTTTCGGCGTCGCCTTCTCCGCCGACTTCGACATGCCAGGCATCCCCGAGGACGCGGTGTCGAGCTCGCGCAGAAGGTGTCGGCTGCGGCTTCAAGGCAACCCGACGTTGAAGGCGCACCTGGCCGACTTCGAAGGGCGGTTGCTCTACGAAGAACGTTCCGAAGAGGGCGTCCTGTCGTTGACGGTCAGTGACGACAACGGAGCGGTGCTCGTCTCAGCGACGCCGTACGGAGACTTTCTGGTCTCGAGCGAGGGCCGAGAGGTGTTGTGCGTGCCGACGGACTCGGAGCGGCAGTGGCGTCGCTTCCTGATCGGGCAGATCTTGCCGCTCGTGGCGCTTCTGAGCGGACTGGAGACCATTCACGCGAGCGCGGTGACGTTCGGGGAGGGCGCACTTCTTGTCGCGGGCCCGTCCGGTGTCGGCAAGACGTCGATCGCCGTGCACCTGGTCGCCGCCGGGGCCGGCTTGCTCGCAGACGACGTGGTGGCGCTGGAGCGTCAGGACGATCACGTCATCGCCCATCCGGGCCTGGGTCTGGCGGGTATCCGCCACCTGGAGCTCGGTCGCCTGTCGGCCGCGAATCTGAAGGCGTTCGACTCGGTCGTCTCCGAGGATGCCGAGCAACGGATTCGTGGCGATCCCCCGGGTCCAGGCCGCATTGCCGGTCCGTGCCGTGTATCTCCCCGAGCGGGCTGCCACGGGCGGTGCATCCCCGCGCTTCGTCGAGACGGCCGATCCTCGGCGGCTCATCGGCTCGACCTACAACAACGTCGTGCGCGACAGAGCTCGGCTGATCGACATGCTCGACCTCTACGCGGCCGTCAGCCGTAGCGCGGGCGTCTACCAGGCGGTCAGCCCCCCTTCGGTCGACGCCGGCCGCCTGGCCAGAGCGATCGTCGAGCACGAGCGGGCGCACGGTCGCGCATGACCGGGCAGCCCGAGGAACGCCTCTCGCCACGAGCGAAGGCGAGGTTCGTCGGAGAGGTGTTTCGAACGTATGCGTGCGTGCGGTGGCTCCTTCTGCGATACGGGAGTCCAGGGCGCCCTGAAACGAATTCGGCGAGGTCGAGAGAGGCGCTACCGGATGACCTCAGCGAGAGGCGGCCATGACAAGCCGCAGCTGGGCGAGCACAGCCGACTCGTCGCGAAGGTTCATCCGCCGGCTTCCGAGCGACCGTGGAGGCGTGATCGAGTCCGTGGTGCTGACGGCGGTTCTTGCGCGGCGTGGTGTTCACGCTCGTCTCGCCCTTGGGGTCGGCATCGCGCCCCGGCTGACTCCCCTCGCCTGGGTCGAAGTGGGCGGATCGGCGTTCGACCCCCCGGCGGTGGAGGACAGTCGGATGACCCTCCTCGAGCTCTAGGAGTCCCGTGAGCGGTGCCCACCTAGTCGGCCTCGCCGGGGATGCCCCCGCGCAGTCTCGTGGCTCGCGCCAGGGAGGCACTGTTGCAGCTGGGCGCGGAAGGCGTGACCAATCTGGAGCTGCCCGGCCTGACGCTCGTGCTCGGTCAGGCCGAACCGGACGTGGTGACGATCGGAGACTCCCGCTCGGCGGTGCTGGCGGGCACGCTCTTCGACGACAGCCCGTCGCATGCGCACGACGACGGCTCGCTCTGGAAGCAGCGATGCGTCAGCTGGGGAGACCACGCCCCGCACCACCTCCGCTTCGAGGGGGTGCTGGTCGACTGGGATGGCTCGACTCGCGGCGGCTACGCAGCGCGGGATCACCTCGGCCACGCTTCGCTCTACTGGATGAGCACGCGGCGCCTACGTCGTGTTCGCGACGGAGATCCGGCTCCTGGTCGAGACCGTCGAAGCACGGCCCGGGCCGTCCGCAACCGGGATCGCGCTGTGGCTCGGGCTCGACGCGTCACGCCCCGAGCTAACCCTCTACGAGGGCGTCGCGCAGGTCCCGAGCGGGCACCGACTGGTGCTGACCCCCGGAGAGACGCGCGTCGTGCCGTACTGGCAGCCGGAGTACCAGACTCCGCACGCCTGGAACGATGGAGGAGGCGGCCGACGCTCTGAGGCCGATGCTGCAGCAAGCGGTCCGACGACGTCTCGCTGCGAGCGGAAAGACCGGGGTGCTCATGAGCGGCGGCCTCGACTCGAGCGCGGTCGCCGCCTTGGCTCACTCGCTCGGAGCCGACGTGACGGCGTACTCAGGCGTCTTTCCCGGCCAGGAGGATCGCGACGAGTCCGAGTGGATCGAAGCGGTCGTGCGATTTCCTGACGTCGACAGCGTGCGGGTGGTCAGCAAGCCCCAGGGCGTGCTTGCAAGCCTGATCGAGTTCACGCGCCGTTGGAGCCTGCCACCGGACGGCTCGGGCTACTGGTGGCGGCCCCTCTGGCGCCAGCCGGCGATCGACGGGGTCGGAACGGTTCTGACGGGGGACGGGGGAGACGAGATCTTCGATATCCGCTTTGGGTTGATCGCCGACTCGCTCCGGAAGGGGCGCCTCATCAGTGCCTACCGCCTTGCTCGGAGAGCACCCCGCATGTGGTTCTACCCGCCGCCGAGGGTTGTCGCCTCACTCCTGCGGAGAGCAGCGACCGACCTGACGTTCCCAGCCGCGACGCGCGCGCTCCGGCGGCTGGGTCGAGTCGAGGCCGCTCGGGCGCCGAGCTGGCTTGCGCCGGCCCTTGTCACCGAGTTGCGAGAGGCGCGTGACGAAGCGGCGTGGTCACGTCTTCGAGGCCCGCGGTGGTGGACGCGTCGATGTCCACCACCTCACCACACGAGTGCCGACCCTCGGAATGCTGCCGCTCAGTCGACGACTCGGCGAGGCCGCGGGGTACCGCTTCTCCGCGCCCCTGTTCGACGTCGACCTGGTGATGGCGACGCTCCGCTGCCCGCCGCAGCTCGGGTTCCACGGCGCGGTGACGAAGCCCCTGCTTCGGGCGGCTTCGACCGGCTATCTACCGGACAGTGTCCGCCTGCGCCCCGACAAGACCGTCTTTCACAATCACTTCCTGGAAGGCATTCGCCTCGAAGCGGGCGCGATCGATCGCCTGCTGCGGAATCCACGCGCGGAGGTTCGGGCATACGTTGCTCGCGACGCGATGCTTCGCGATCTCGACTCCCTGCCTACCGTCGCCGGGGCTGAAGCGGCGTTTCCCGTCTATCGGCTCGCGGCGCTCGAATGCTGGTTGCAGCACGAACGGGATCCCGTCGTTCACCGAGCAGGTGGACGTCATTCCGTGGGAGTTCGAGGTCACGCGCACCCGACGACGTTCCGCAGACGCTGTCGGACGAGGCGGTCCGAGCGGCGCAGACTAAGCCACGGGCCCGCGGAACTACGACTTTTTTCCGCCTGGCCAGGCACCCGTGCGGGTGGCATCCTTCCATCAGACCGCGAAGGGGAGGATTCGGATGGAGAGCAACATCGAGACTTACGAGACGCCGAAGGTCACGGACTACGGAACGCTGGTGGAGATCACGGCCGCCTGTGCGGACCCGGGCTCCGGTGACTTCGAGTTCCCGAACGACCCGAGCAAGGCGGTGTCGTTCAACAACTCTCGCGGCGTCTGCACGAGCACGCCGTAAGCTTCGGCTCAGTAGCGAGTTCTGCGAAGCCCCCGCTCTGCGGGGGCTTCGCCTCTTTCTGAGGGAAGACGAACCTCCGCAGGCGGGAGCGTTTCCTCGCTGACGTCCGCTCCGAAGCCCTGAGAGGAACCCGGAGTCGACACACCGCCGTATCGGGCGCCCGCCGGTGACGAGAACCGTGCGGGCAGCTTGCCGAGATGGAGCTACGGTAAGCAGAGGGATGGTGGCCGAGACCGCACAGAGCGTGTCCGCACGGACCGGCGAAGACCGCCGCACCGGCGAGCTCTCGAACGCCGTCGTCGAAGCAGTCGATGTGGCGCGGGCATTCGGTCCGAAGCAGGTACTCGAGTCCGTGTCGTTCACCGTCAGGGCGGGAGAGATCCATGCGTTGCTCGGGCCGAACGGGGCGGGCAAGACGACGTTCGTGCGGATCCTCGTCGGCCTTCTCCACGCCGACAGCGGCACTGTCCAGACTGCGGGATTCGATCCGAGGGACAATGCGAAAGCCCTGCGCCAGCGGGTCGGGCTCGTGCCGGCCGTCGACCGCACCTTCTACTACCGCATCTCGGGTCTCGAGAATCTCGCTTTCTTCGCACGCCTCTACGGCTTCTCCCGCCGCGAGGCGCTCGCGCGCGCCCACAAGGCGATTGCGGAAGTCGGGCTCGAGGAAGCGACTCGTGTCCCCGTCGGTCTCTACTCCCACGGCATGCAGAAGCGACTGGGGGTCGCCCGGGCGCTCCTGGCAGATCCGGCCGTCCTGCTGGTGGACGAGGCCACGCACGATCTCGACCCCGAGGGAGCGAGGCGCGTGCGAGACCTGGTTGCGTCGCTGGCGGCGACCGGAGTCGCGGTCGTCTGGACGACCCAGCGAGTCGAGGAGATCCGAGGCTTCGCGGACCGGGTCACCCTCCTCCGTCGCGGCAGGGTCGTCTTCGCGGGCACGGTGCCTGCGCTGATGGCCCATGCCGATCCGCGGCGGTTTCTCGTCCAGGTTCGGCAGAAAAGCACGGGGTTGCCGCCAAGTGTTTCTGCGCTCAACACGGCGCTCGGTGACACAGGGCTCGCCGAGCCCTCTCCCGACGGCGACCTCGAGCACTTCGTGCTCGTCGTGGGGCGCCGGGCCGCTCTGGGTGACGCAATCACAGCGCTTAACGCCTCTGGGACGATCGTGGTCAGCTGTACCGAGGAGCAGTCGAAGATCGAGCAGGCCTTCATGTCGCTCACCGAGGGGCGAGTCGGCCCAGTGGTGGTGGCCGAATGAGCGCCTTCGCCGTCGAAGTGGGGAAGCTCGGGGCGTTTCTGCGGCGCGACTTCCTGACCGCGCTGACCTACAAGGTCGGTTTCGTCAGCGACTGGGTCGGACTTGCCTTCAGCGCGCTCCTGTTCTACTTCGTCGGTCTCCTCGTCGATCCGGCGAAGCTTCCCAGCTACGGAGGGTCGAGGGTCTCCTACATGGAGTTCGTCCTCGTCGGGATGGCGCTGGCACTCTTCGTCTCGCTCTCGCTCTCACGTGTCTCGGCGGTGCTCAGGCAGGAGCAGTACGCCGGCACGCTCGAGTCGGTACTGATGACCCCGACCTCTCCCTTCACCGTTCAGGTCGGGTCGGTGCTCTACGACTTCATCTACATCCCGATCCGCGTCACGGTCTTCTACACCGTGATCGTGGTCGCGTTCGGACTCGACCTCGATGGACCAGGCGTGCCTGCCGCAGCGACCTACCTCCTCGCGACGATTCCCTTTGTGTGGGGACTCGGGCTCGTGAGCGCTGCGATCACCATGACGATCAGGCGCGGGGGAGGCGTTGTGGCACTCGCCGTCACGTTCCTGATGCTCGGCTCGGGGGCGTTTTTCCCGCTCGAGCTCCTGCCAGACGTGTTCGAGCGGATCGCGGCCGTCAACCCCCTTGCCATCTCGATCGAAGGCATGCGCGAAGCACTCCTCGCCGACGCCGGCTTTCGTGAGGTGCCCGGCGACATGGTTGTTCTGCTTCCCTTGGCAACGGTCTCGCTCATCCTCGGCCACCTCGCCTTCCGCGTCGGCGTCCGGCACGAGCGCAAGCGGGGCACGCTCGGTCTGTACTAGCGGTGACGCTCAACAGGCTTTAGGCAAACTGGGATAAGTGAGCAACGTGTCCACGAACGAGGGCTCAGCGCGACTCGACCTCGACGGCTCGGCCCGCACACCCGAGCACGTCGTCTTTCGCGCGTTCGCCAACGAGACCGTTTTTCTGAACCTCGAGACGGGTCTCTACCACGGCGTCAACCCAACCGGCGGCCGCATGCTGGAAGAGCTCGTTCGTTCGGCCACGCTGCGTGAGGCCGCGGCCCGACTCGCGGAGCACTACGGGCGCCCGCTCGCAGAGATCGAGGAAGACCTCCGGCAGTTCTGCGAGGACCTTCGGCAGCGAGGCTTGCTCGAGCTGCGGCCCGCGGGCGCGGTCTGACGCGCCTGCTTTCGCGCGAGTCTCACACGACATGGCCGTCTCTCAGCTAGATCACCTGCGCAAGCGACCGTTCGCGGAGAAGGTCGCGATCGCTGCCGAGATTGCGGTGATCTATCCCCGCGTGCGCTGGCTGCTTGCGCGGCGCGGTCTTCGGGGCGCCGTAACGGCGCTCCGCCGCGACAGCACGGGACGCGCCGTCGCCGCTGCGGAGACCCACCAGCAGCAGGCCGCGATCCGCCTGGGCGACGTCGTCCGGCGTGTGCTCGAGCCGATGCCGTTCGACTCTCGCTGTCTCATGCGCTCGCTCGTGCTGACAGCGATGCTCGCACGCCGGGGCATCTTCGCATCGGTGATCCTCGGCGTCCGGACGGAGCCTTTCGAGGCCCACGCCTGGGTGGAGAGCAACGGCGTTGCGCTGCTTCCGGCGCGCGACTTCAGCCGGGTCGTCGAGATCTGAGGCGAGTCAGTCCGCTGCGGAGGCGCCGGCCCGCCGCCTGCGTCGCGGGGCTCCGTCGGAAATCGCGAGCACGCCGGCTCCCAGTCCCTGGTTTGGATCCAGGATGAGCGCAGTTGCCTGGGCCCGGGAGCGGACGCCGAGCTTCGCGAACGCGGACGACAGGTGGCTCTTGACGGTTGCCTCGGTGACGTAGAGACGGGCGGCGATCTCGCCGTTCGAAAATCCCATGACCACCATCGCCAGAGCCTGCTTCTCACGTGGCGAGAGCGTGGGCCGCGCCAGCGGCTGCCAGAGCGTGGTCGGCACGACCACGAGCCCTCTGGAGACGGCGTCGACAGTGGTTTCGAGGGTTTGCCGGACGTCGTCCTGGCTGACGATGCCGACGGTCCCGGCCGCCAGCAGGTCCCGCAGCTCGCGCTGCGAGACGCTTGCGACGACGACCACCATGCAGGCCGCTGGCGACTCTGCGTGGATCGTGCACGCCAGCGTGGCGGCATCGTCGCCGGTCATGCCGCAGATCAGGATCACCCCCGGCTTCCCGAGCTCGCCCTGGCGCCACTCGTCGGCTGCCTCAACTCGGTGAGCGGTGGCGACGCCGTTCGCGAGGACAGAGAGCACCTCTCGCACGTGCTTCGCCTGGCCTCCTCGCAGCACGAGGACGTCCAGACGGGATTCTTGCTGCGCGGGCGCCTGTGCCTTCCCCACCCTGGCCACCCTCTGACAGTACAGGTCCCCTGTCCGCCTGCCTGCCTGCGCGTCCTCTGGACGCCGCATGATGAGCCAATGAGCTCTGAAGTGGCGCTCGGCGGGAGCGCGTCGGCTGCACCGCACGACGACCTCTTGGCCGGCGAGCTGACCGGTGTCTCGGTGACGGCACTCGCCTGGACGGCGAGCGGCCGGCTCGTCCAGCACGCCGCTGCCGTCGCCGGCGTGGCAGTTCTCGCGCGCATGCTCGCTCCTGCCGACTTCGGCCTGCTCGCCATGGCGGCCGTCTTCACCGGTTTCGCAGCCGTCTTCGTCGATCTCGGCCTGACGGCCGCGCTCGTCCAGCGGCCCGAGCTCACGGAGCGGCACCGCTCGACCGCGTTCTGGGTCAACGCCGGCACTGCCCTGCTGCTCGGTCTCGCGCTCGCGGCACTCGCACCGCTCGTCGCGGCGATCTACGACGAGCCGCGGCTCGTGGGGATCACGGTTGCGCTGGCGGCGAGCCTCCCGCTGGCCGGGCTCGGAGCGGTGCAGACAGGGCTCGCCGAGCGGCGGATGGACTTCAGGCGCCTCGCGGTGATCGAGAGCGGGGCGGTCGTCCTCTCCTTCGCCGCAGCCATCGGTGCGGCCTGGGCGGGAGCGGGCGTGTGGAGCCTGGTCGTGCAGGCGCTGACGCAGGCCGGCGCCCGCTCGCTCGGGCTCTGGCTGTCGACGAGCTGGTGGCCGAGGCAGCGGCCCGACCGGGAATCGGCCCGGGAGCTGCTCGCCTACGGCGGTCACCTCGCCGGGTACAACGCCACGTGGTACTGGATCCGCTCCGTCGACCAGCTCGCCGTCGGCGTGGGCGCCGGCGCTGGGCCGCTCGGGCTCTACTCGCGCGCGTACCAGCTCATGCTCCTGCCGCTCAGCCAGGTCACCTGGGTGAGCGGCCGCGTCATGTTTCCCGCGCTCTCCCGGCTCGGAGACGCGGTCGAGCGGATCCGCAGCGCCTACCTGCGGGCGGTCAGGCTGATCGCATTCGTGACGTTCCCGCTGACCGTGGTCCTCTTCGTCGTCGCGGAGCCACTCGTCCTCACGCTGCTCGGCGGCCAGTGGCAAGGGGCGATCGAGATCTTCCGCATCCTCTGCGTCGTCGGGCTCCTGCAGACGGTGACGGCGACCGCGGGCTGGATCTACCAGGCGCGCGGCCGGACCGACTGGATGTTCCGCTGGGGCCTCGCCAACGCGGCCGTCACCGTCACGGCGGTCGTCATCGGGGTGCAGTGGGGCGCAGTCGGCGTGGCTGTTGCGTACGCCGTTCGGACGGTTCTGCTCGCCCCGCCGGCGCTGGCGATCCCGGGACGGCTGATCGGGATGAGCCTCGGCGACGTCGTCCGCTCGCTCCAGGGGATCGCGCTGGCCGCGGCGGCGACGGCAGTGCCCGTCGCCGCGTGCGAAGTGGCTGCTCGACGGTCGCTCGCCGCTCCTGCGCCTTCTCCTCGGCCTCGGAGTCGGAGCTGCCGCCTATCTCGGCGATCGCGTGGCGCTTCCGGCTCGAAGCCTGGGGAGAGCTGAGGACGCTGCTGCGGGCGCACGTGCTACCGCGCCGGCAGCGCAACGTGATGAGGCGCGTCGCGCGGCTTCGCGACCGGCTCGGCGTGTCGGGCACGGCCCGCACAGTCAAGCGCCGCAAGCTCACGTACCTCTCGTGGCGGAGCCTCCGGCAGCTCGAGGCCGCGGTCGACCGCGCGCTCACCGTACGAGGCGACTTCCTCGAGTGCGGAGCTGCGCTCGGCGGCTCGGCAGCGGTCATCTGCGCCCGGCTTCCCCCTGGGCGGACCTTGCACGTCTACGACGTGTTCTCGGCGATCCCCGCGCCGTCCAGCGACAAGGACGGGGCGAGCGCAGCGAGGCGGTACGAGGCGATCGCCTCGGGGCGCTCGGAGGGAATCGGCGGCGACCCGTACTACGGCTACCTGCCCGATCTCGAGGCGCGGGTCGCATCGCTGCTGGCGGAGGTCTGCACCGGCGGCGCCACCCAGCTGCACCGCGGCCTGTTCGAGGACATCCTCCGTCCTGAGGGGCCGGTGGCGTTCGCCCATCTCGACTGCGACTGGTACGACCCCGTCCGGACGTGCCTCGAGCGCATCTACCCGCACCTCGAGACCGGCGGCTACCTCGTGTGCGACGACTACCACAACTTCGAGGGCGCGAGAGCCGCGGTGGACGAGTTCCTCGGTCGTGCGCGCGATGTCGAGATCGCCCGCGACGTCATGGGCTCGAGGCCGCCGGCGGTCGACACCAGCCTCGTCCTCAGGCGCGTCAGCGCATGACGGCGACCCGGGGTCGAGACGCCGGTGCGAGTCCACATCACGAACTGCGTGCTGCTCAACGGCGGCGACGCCGCGATCGTCGAGGCGACCATCGAGGCGCTCCGCGAGCGTCTCGGGCGGCCCGTCGAGTTCACCGTCTACGACCAGCAACCCGACGTGTCGGCGCGGCTCTTCCCTGAGCTCGCGATCCGCCCATGGCCGTGGCACGTGTTCGGCGGCCGAGCGGACTCCTGTGCGCGCGGTCGGGATCGCGCGCGCCCTGCTCGCCGCCCGGCTGCTCGGCCGGGGGCTGCGCGTTCCGGCACGGCTCCTCGCTCCGCAGGCGAGAGCTCGAGCTCCTCGACGAGTACGCGCGGGCCGATCTCGTCATCAGCAAGGGCGGCACGTACCTCGTCGAGCAGTACCGGCTGGCGCCGCACCTGCTCGACTTCCGTGTCTGCCGGGCGCTTCGCCGTCCGCTCGTGCTCGGGCCCCAGTCGCTCGGGCCCTTTCGCAAGCGGGTCGAACCGGGTCGCGCTCCGGCGGTCTCTCGACGGCGTGACCGTGTTCGTGCGCGACGAGCGCTCGCTGCGCCACCTCGAGGACATCGGCCTGCGCGGCGAGCTTGCGGCCGACACAGCCTTCCTGTGGGCGAGCCCGGAGACGCTCGCGGCGGCACGTGAGGGGTCGTTGCCGGACGCGGCCGCGCGTCGCGGTCTCAGTTCGGGAGTGGCCCGGCGCGGGGCAGGGCTACCGCCAGTCGATGGCGGCGCTCGTGACCCACCTCGTTCGCCGACACGACGCGGCGGTCACGTTCCTGTCGACGTGCCAGGGCGTGCCCGAGTACGTGACCGACGACTCGCGCCTGGCGCGCGAGATCGTCGAGCTGCTGCCGGACGAGGTCGCGAGTCGGGTCGAGGTGAGCTCGGACTGGCACCGTCCGCGCGAGTTGCAGGAGCGCTTCGGTGGGTTCGACCTCGTGGTTGCGGCGCGCATGCATGCGGCGATCCTGGCGCTGAACGCCGGCGTTCCGGTGCTCCCGATCGCGTGCGAGTTCAAGACGAACGAGCTCTTCGGCCGTCTCGGGCTCGGCGACTTTGTGCTGGACGCGGACACGATGACGCCGGAAGGCACGGTCGAGGCGCTCGACCGCTTTCTGTCCGAGTTGCCCGCGCGCCGGTCGGCGCTCTTCGACGCAGTCGCACGCGAGCGGGAGAGCGCGCTGGGGGCGATGCAGAAGATCGCGGCGATGGTGGAAGGGTCAGTCCCCCGGAGGCGACCCGACGCTGACGCGTCGCCTCCGGGGGACTGACCCGGCTTCTGTTGGAGCGTCGCCTCCGGGCGACAGACCGTGCTACGAGAGCTCGATCGGCGGAAGTTCGTTGTGCACCGCCACCCGCTTGCGGGCTGCGGCGACGACGTCGTCCCACGTCAGCTCCTCGACCGCCCGCGCCACGGCCAGGCCGCGGTTCGCGAGCTCGCCGGCGATCTCGAGCTGGTGGTCGTCCACGTTCTCGTCGAGCTCCCGGCGGCGCGGCACGAGCACGGGGCAGCGGCCGAGCTCGAGCGCGGTGACCGCTGTGGCGAAGCCGGCGTGGGCGATCACCGCGTCGCGACGAGCGAATGTCTTCTTCCAGCTCATGCACCGGCACGACCCGGCGCTCGGGAACGGGTAGCCCCGTCACGTCGGTCGGTCCGACCTGCCAGCACACGTCCACCGTCTCCGGGACGATCTCCAGCACGCGCTCCACGAGCCGCCGGAAGCCGTACGGCGTGGTGCCGAGCGAGACGGTCAAGCGGCGGATGTCTGCATCGGCCGGCTCGGCCGGCGAAAACCCGTCGAGAATCGATCCGGCGTAGCGCCAGCGTCCGCGCGCATAGCGGTCGTACTGTGTGAAGAGGGACACGCCCGGCAAGTACTCGAGGAGACGCCCGGTGAGCGAGGGCGCGTGAATACGGCCGCCGCTCTCGATGTAGTAGGCGTTCAGCCCGCGGATCCGGGCGTACGGGAGGAAGGCGAGGGCCAGGGCCGCCCCGTTGCTGACCACCGCCGACACGCCTGCTCGCCGCCCGAGCATCCGGACCGCGGTGGCCGTGTTGTGGGCGATGCCGGCGAAGTCGCGCGGATAGGTGTGGCGTACGAACACGACGTCCTCCCCGTCGAGCAGCGACCGGCTCTGAGGCGTGTCGAACGTCACCCAGGTGCGCTGCTCTGGGACGCCGCGGAGCCGGGGGAGCAGGCGGTGGAGCTCGGCGAGGTGGCCGCCCGCACTGGTGACGAGGAGCGTCTTCAGCGCGCTACCGCCCCGACGGAGGCAAACAGGTCTTCGAGCTGCCGTGCAGACCCGCGTGCGTCGAAGTCCGCGACGATCCGAGCCCGGCCGGCGCGACCCATGGCTGCGCGCCGCTCCGGGTCACCGAGGAGCTCGCGAAGCGCATCCGCGAGGGCGCGCGGTTCGCCCGGCGGGACGAGGAGACCCGAGACGCCGTCCTCGACGAGCTCGGGCACGCCCATGATTCGCGACGCCACGACGGGGATCTCCATGGCCAATGCTTCCATGAGCACGAACGGAATCCCCTCTGCAAGGCTCGGCGAGCACACGATCGCGGCGCGCTCGTAGTGGTCGCGGATCTCGTCGTAGCCAACCGCTCCGGTCAGCTCGACGCGATCTTCCAGCCCGAGTTTGCGGGCGAGCTCGCGCAGATCGGCGTCCTTCGGCCCCGGGCCGACAATCACGACGCGGGCCGCACGCATCCTCGTCCCGGAGCAGGCGCAGCGCCTCCAGCAGGATTCCGTAGCCCTTCTCCGGCACGAGCCTGCCGATCGCAAGAATCGTTTCTCCGTCCGACTCCTCGTAGCGAGTCGTGCGCTTGAAGTCGGCGGGGTCGAGGCCGCAGCGAACGACGTGCAGCTTGCTCCACTGGTCTTCCTCGACGTGGTTCATGAGCTGGCTGCGGGTGAAGTGGCTGATGCACGCGACGAAGCTCGCCGAACGAACCTTCTCCGGCAGCCGGTGGAGGCGGACGCCGAAGAGCTCGAAGGAGCCGTGCATGGTGAAGCTCCAGCGCCAGCGCCCGAAGTGCGCCGCGAGCAGCGCAACGTCGGCAGGGACGTTCGCCATGTGGGCGTGCACGTGGCGCACGCCCGCACGGGCGCAGTGTCGCCACGCGAGCATCGCCTCGGCGAAGTAGAAGAGCTGCCAGAGGTGCCCGCGCAGACCCGGGGGCGACAGGCGCAGCGCGAGCGCGAGTGTCGCCGAGGTAGCGCAGTGGGCGGCGGACGAAGCGCCGAGAGATGTGCTCCTACGAGTGCGCCCCAGTGCGCCGGCAGGATCGAGTACGTCGTCTCGGCCGCCGCCCGGTGCCGGGCGGAGAGCAGGTGCTCGCCGGTCGCCCGGCGGATGGAGATCGTCTCGATCTCGGCTCCGAGCGCTCGCAGCGCCTCGACCTCGTGAAGGATGAAGGTCATCGAGAGCGCGGGGTGGAGGCCGATGACGTAGGCGACGTGCGGCGCGGGGACGCCGCCGCCGTTCGTCTGTGGATGTGCCGGCAGCTCCTCCATGCGTGGTCGAACCCGCGACTCTGCTTATCGGCGCGGCGCCGTGCACACGTGAGCGGGCACGCTCACCGCCGGTGGCCGGTCGTCCAGTCCGTCGGCCTACCGGTCAGCAGCCTCGCGTAGATGGCGAGCTTCTGCAGCATCAGAAGCGGCGCCGCGGGCAGGTGCCTGTAGACGGCCGGAGGCGCGTCCGCGACCCGAAGCCCCCCGACGACGAACAGCGCCTGCGCGGCAACGTTCATCGCGGCGAGGCGCACGAGCGGCCGGGATCCCAGGCCGGCCGAGGCCAGGAGGGTGCCGCCGCTCAGCACGGCCAGCAGTGACTGCGGCGGGACGACGAGGTCGAACGCGGCGTGGAGCTTCGCAGCGTCACGCTCGCGGATGCCGTTGCGAACGAGGCGAGGCAGCCAGCGTCGGATCGACTGCAGCTTGCCGGCCTCCCAGCGTCGCTGCTGGCCGAGGCTCGCCGGTGCCGAGGCGGGCATGTGCGAGACGACCTGGGTCTCCGGCATGAAGCGCACCCGCACCCCGGCGTCCACGAGCTGCAGGTGGTAGTCCAGGCCGTCGTCGAGGGCTGCGGGGTGCCACGGCTGCGCGGCGACGATCTCTCGTCGAAAGGCCATGCCCGTCCCGAAGAGCCCCGCCGACAGCCCGAGCTCGTCCTTGCCCTGGGCACGCACGCGAGCGAGGAGCGCAAACGAGGCCGCCCTGCAGCGCTGCTGAGGCGGAGTCGCCGGCGTTGCCGACGACGTCGTCGCTCTGCGCCGCTGCAGCGCCGTTGGCAAGGTGTGCCGACGCTGCCGCCAGGAAGTTGCGTGTGGGGAGGCAGTCGGCGTCGAGCACGACGACGGCGTCGCAGGAGTCGAGGATCTGCGGCATTGCCCAGTTCAGCGCCTGACTCTTGCCCGGACGTGAGGGATCGTTTCGTACGAGCACCCGTGCGCCGGCCCGGCGCGCGACCTCCGCGGTCGCGTCCGAGCAGTTGTCCGCGACGACGACGGTGTCCACCAGCTCGCCGGGATAGTCCTGCGCTGCGACCGCGTCGAGGGAGGCCGGGAGCAGCTCCTCCTCGTCGTGCGCCGGGATCAGGACGACGAACCGCAGGCGCCTCCCATCCGGTGCAGGCCCGGCCGGCGGCCTGGCCGAAGCCGCGGCCGCGAGCAGCAGCAGCTGGTAGCCGTTGGCCGCCGCGAGACCGAGGGCGACGGCGAGCGTCGAGCCCGAGACGAGTCGGCGAAAGCCGTTCCCCATGGTCAGAACGTAACCGCCGCGGGCGACCGCGGCTCCCCGCCTGGTCGAGGTCCGCCGGGGCGATCGACCCTATTCTCGGAAGGTGGGACAGGGGCCGCTCAAGGTGCTCTCGGTCGTCGGCACGCGGCCGAACATGATGAAGATCGCGCCGATCGCGGCCGTGCTGCGCCGCGATCCGGCGCTCTTCGAGCACGTCCTCGTGCACACGGGGCAGCACTACGACCACGAGCTGTCGGCGATCTTCCTCGAGGAGTTCGAGCTGGGCGAGCCGGTCGCACTTGCTCGGGGTCGGCTCTGCGACACAGGCCGTGCAGGTGGCGCGCGTGATCGAGCGCCTCGAGCCCGTGCTGGTCTCCGAGCGGCCCGACGTCGTGCTCGTGCCCGGCGACGTCAACTCGACCGCCGCAGCCGCCCTGACCGCAGCGACCCTGCGCATCCCGGTCGGGCACGTCGAGGCGGGGCTGCGGAGCTTCGACCCGACGATGCCCGAGGAGCTGAACCGGATCGTGGCAGACACGGTGTCCGACCTGCTCTTCACGCACTCGCCCGAGGCTCGCGAGAACCTGCTGCGCGAGGGGCGGCCGGCGGAGGCGATCCACGATGTCGGCAACACGATGATCGACACGCTGGTGGCGCTCCGGCCCCGCTTCGAGTCGTTCGGCGCGGCGGAGCGCCACGGTCTCGAGCCGGGCAGGTACGTCGTGGTGACGTTGCACCGAGCCGCGCTCTTCGAAGGCGAACTGCTGCGGCGTGCGCTCGAGGCGGTGGCACAGCTCGCACAGGAGCTGCCGGTCGTCTTTCCGGCGCACCCGCGCACGCGCCAGGCGATCGACCGGCTCGGCTTTCGCGCGCCCACCGAGCTTCGCCTTGTCCAGCCGGTCGGGTACGTCGAGTTCCTCAGCCTGGTCGCGGCCTGCTGCGGCTGTCGTGACCGACTCCGGCGGCATCCAGGAGGAGACGACCTACCTCGGCGTCCCGTGCTTCACGCTGCGCGACAACACGGAGCGGCCGGTGACCGTCGAGTCGGGGACGAACGTCCTCCTCGGGCTGGCGCCGGAGCGGATCGTCGAGGTTCCCGGCCTCCTGCGTGCTCGAGCGGGCGCGAGCACACGAGTCCCGGAGGGCTGGGACGGGCACGCGGCCGAGCGCATCCGCGACGTCTTGCTGGAAGCCGTCGCGGCGCGCTGAGGCGGCCTGCCGGTGAACGGGTGGTGACGCCCCGAACGAGGGATTCTCGCGCGGGAAATCTCGCCGGTTGGATCCTCCGGGATTTCTTGCCTATGATGTGGCGAAGCAGTACGCATTAAGGGGCTTGCGGGTTTTGCGGGGAGGTCAGGGGGAGTGACCGAAAATCAGTTCGGCCATGGCTCGACGCTGGGCGACCACGTCCGCGTCGTGCGTCGGCGTAAGTGGATCGTCATCGCGACGACGGCTGTCGTCACGGCCGTCGCGCTGCTCATGTCGAGCCGCGAGCCGACGCACTACGAGGCGTACGCCCAGGTGCTGATCAACCAGTCGACGCCGGCGATGGCGATCCTCGGCACGTTCCCGAGGCCCGACCCGATTCGCGACGGCGTCACGCAGGCGTTCATCGCCGAGGGACCGCTCGTCGCGCGAGCGCGTGGCCGAGCTGCCGGAGTTCCGAGGGCTGGTCCGCCGGCGCTGCTGGCCGCGTACGTCTCGGTGTCGCCGTCCGGGACGTCCGACTTCCTCGATCTTCCGGGCGACGCACCGCGATGCCGCTGTACGGCGGTCAGCGCTCGCCAATGCGTTCGCGAAGCAGTACCTGGTCCATCGGAACGAGAGCACCACGCAGCTCGATCGAGAGCTCGCGGCGCGCGCATCGAGCGAGCAGCTCGAGGCACTCGAGGAGGAGGGCCGACGGGGCTCGGCGCTCTACGCGAACCTGGCCGACCAGGCGCAGTCGCTCGAGATCGCGGAGCGGCTGCAGATCGTCGACCGCATCGCTCGCGCGGCCAGGCCTACGGTGCGGCCGAGATCGGGCCCAGCCACGTGCGCGACGGGATGCTCGGGCTGATCCTGGGCGCGATGCTCGGCATCGGCCTCGCGTTCCTCTGGAACGCGCTCGACACCCGCGTCCGCGCCGCCGGCGAGGTCAGCGAGCGCCTCGGCCTGCCGCTGCTCGCTCGCGTGCCCGAGCCGCCGAAGAAGCTCCGCAACCAGCGCAGGCTCGCGATGCTCGAGGCGCCGGAGAGCCCGCAGGCGGAGGCCTTCCGCATGCTGCGCACCAACCTCGAGTTCGTGAACCTCGAGCGCGGCGCGCGCTCGATCATGGTCACGAGCGGTCTCGAGGAGGAGGGCAAGTCGACGACGGTCGCCAACCTCGCCGTCGCGTTCGCGCGCACCGGCAAGCGAGTCGCGCTCGTCGACCTCGATCTGCGCCGCCCGTCGCTCGCGCGCTTCTTCGACCTCAACGGCCACGCCGGGCTGACCGACATCGCGCTCGGGCACGTCGATCTCGACGAGGCGCTCTGCACGATCCCGATCGCCGCGCCGCACGACGACGAGGACGACGGCCGGATGAAGTTCAACGGCAACGTCGGCATCGAGGGCCTGCTCGAGGTGCTGCCGACCGGGCCGCTGCCGCCGGACGCCGGCGAGTTCATCGAGAGCCGGGTCGTCAGCGAGATCCTCCGCGAGCTGGAGGAGCGCGCCGACCTCGTCCTCATCGACGCGCCGCCGATGCTGCACGTCGGCGACGCGATGGCGCTCACGGCCAAGGTCGACGCGCTGATCCTCGTCTCGCGCCTCAACGTCCTGCGGCGGCCGATGGTCGCCGAGCTGCGGCGCATGCTCAGCACCGCGCCGGCCGTGGCGCTCGGCTTCGTCCTGACGGGCGCCCACCTCGAGGACTCGTACGAGGCGGTCGGCTACTACGCGTACGGCCGCGCCGCCGCGAGCGCGAGGTCGTGTGAGCGCGGTCGCTCAGACCAGGCGCGCTGGGCGTCGACGAGCGGACGCGCGCGATCCTCGACCACCGCCGCCGGGCCCGGCCGTTCCGCAGCCGCGGCGCGCTCGTGCGCCGGGCGCTGCTGGTCGCCGACGTCGTCGGCCTCTCGCTCGCGTTCGTCGCTCACGCAGCTGCTCGTCGGCGGCGGCGACGGCGAGGGGATCACGACGCGCGGAGGAGTTCGTCGTCTTCTTCGCTGACGCTGCCCGTCTGGCTCGTGCTCGCGCGCGCTCTACCGCCTCTACGACCGCGACGAGGAGCGCACCGACCACTCGACGACCGACGACCTCGTCGGCGTCTTCCACCTCGTGACGCTGACGACCTGGGCGCTCTGGATGATCGGGGCAGCCACGCACGTCGTCATCGCCGACCAGACGAAGACGCTGCTCTTCTGGGCGCTGGCGCTCGGCGCTCGTGACGACGAGGCGAGTGGCCGCGCGCGCGGCTGCGCGGCGGAGCCTCTCGTACATCCAGAACTGCATCATCGTCGGCGCGGGCGACGTCGGCCAGCTGGTCGCGCGCAAGCTCGTGCAGCACCCCGAGTACGGCGTCAACCTCGTCGGCTTCGTCGACGCCGACCCGCGCGAGCGCCGCGTCGAGCTCGCGCACCTCGCCGTGCTCGGCGCGCCCGAGCAGCTGCCGGAGCTCGTCGCGCTGCTGGACGTCGAGCGGGTGATCGTCGCGTTCTCGAAGGAGCCGACGCCCGAGGTGCTCGAGCTCGTGCGCGCAGCTCCGAGCCATCGACATCCAGGTCGACATCGTCCCGCGGCTCTTCGACGTCGTCGGCCCGCGCGCCGAGGTCACGAGCGTCGAGGGCATCCAGCTGATCGGCCTCCCGCCGGTTCGCGCGTCGCAGGCGCGCCTGCTCGTCAAGCGCGCCTTCGACGTCGTCGGCGCCTCGCTGATGCTCGTGCGTCACCGCGCCGCTGTTCGCCTTCATCGCCTGGCGGATCCGGCGCGACTCGGAGGGCCCGGTCTTCTTCCGGCAGACGCGGCTCGGCATGAACCAGCGGCCGTTCACGGCGCTCAAGTTCCGGACGATGAAGGTCGGATACGTCCGACGGACGACCACCGCGCGTACATCAGCGAGGCCGCGAGCTCGAAGGCCTCGCCGCAGTCGAACGGCCTCTACAAGCTCGAGCGGCGCGACGACGTCACGCCGTTCGGCCGCTGGCTGCGGCGGACGAGCCTCGACGAGCTCCCGCAGCTCCTCAACGTCCTGCGCGGCGACATGTCGCTCGTCGGTCCGCGTCCCTGCATCCCCTACGAGACCGAGAACTTCGAGCCGCATCACTTCGAGCGGTTCCTCGTCCCCGCCGGCATCACCGGCCTGTGGCAGGTCAAGGCGCGAGCGCGCTCGACGTTCGCCGAGGCGCTCGACATGGACGTCGCGTACGCGCGTAGCTGGTCGCTCGGCCTCGACCTGAAGCTCCTGCTGCAGACGCCGGTTCAGCTGCTCGGACGAGGAGCCACTCGATGACCGCGCGCATCGGGCCACCGGCCGCCGATCTTCTCCGACCGGCGCCTTCGCCTCGCCGTGGTCGGCTTCGGCTACTGGGGGCCGAACCTCGTTCGCAACATCCGCGAGCTCGCCGACGCCGAGCTCGCCGCGATCTGCGACCTCCGAGCCGACGTCCTGCGCACCGCGTCGCGGCGGTACCCCGACGCGTACGTCGACCTCCGACCTCGAGATCGTTCTCGACGACGACTCGATCGACGCCGTCCTGATCGCCACGCCGGTCTCGACCCACCGCGAGCTCGCCGAGGCGTCGCTCGAACGCGGGCAAGCACACGTTCGTCGAGAAGCCGCTCGCCGCCTCGTCCGAGGACGCCAAGGCGCTGGCCGAGCTCGCGGTCGAGCCGCGGCCTCGTGCTCATGCCCGGCCACACGTTCCTCTACAGCCCGCCGGTGAACAAGGTGAAGGAGCTCATCGACGCCGGCGAGCTCGGCGAGATCTACTTCATCTCGACGAGCCGCGTGAACCTCGGGCTGCACCAGTCGGACGTGAGCGTGGTCTGGGACCTCGGCCCGCACGACCTCTCGATCCTCCGTCACTGGCTCGGCGAGAACCCGTGCCGCGTCGCGGCGACGAGCCGCGGCTGCGTCATGCCGGGCACGCCCGACGTCGCCTTCATCCACCTGACCTATCCGAGCGGCGCGATCGCGCACGTCGAGCTCTCGTGGCTCGCGCCGAGCAAGCTGCGGCGCACGGCCGTCGTCGGCTCGGAGCGGATGGTCGTGTACGACGACACGAGCACCGAGCCCGTGCGCGTCTTCGACTCGGGTGTCGACATCGCCGATCCGGAGACCTTCGGCGAGTACCGGCTCAGCTACCGAACGGGCGACATCGTCTCGCCGCGGATCGACGCGACCGAGCCGCTGGCGCTCGAGCTCGACGGACTTCTGCCACGCGATCCGCACGGGCGCGGAGCCGCGGTCGTCGGCCCGGATCGGCGTCGACGTCATCCAGGTCGTCGAGGCGGTCGACGAGTCGCTGCGAGAACGGCGGCATGCCCGTCGAGATCGACTCGGTCTGGGAGGAGCTCGCAGCCTGATGGCCCGCTACCTCGTCACCGGTTGCGCCGGCTTCATCGGCTCGCACCTGACCGAGGCGCTGCTTGGCGCGCGGCGACGAGGTCGTCGGCGTCGACGCGTTCACCGACTACTACGAGCGCGAGCGCAAGGAGCGCAACCTCGCGGTTGCGCGCGAGCACGACGGCTTCACGCTCGTCGAGGCCGACCTCGCCGAGGCCGAGCTGCTGCCGCTGCTCGACGGGGTCGACGGCGTCTTCCACCTCGCCGCGCAGCCCGGCGTGCGCGCCAGCTGGGGGTTCAGCTTCGACGTGTACGCCCGCAACAACCTCCGCGTGACGCAGCGCCTCTTCGAGGCAGCGAGCGCGGCCGGCGTCGCGTGTCGCCTTCGCCTCGTCGTCGTCGGTCTACGGCGACGCCGAGCGCTACCCGACGCGCGAGGACGACCGCGCCTGCCGATCTCGCCGTACGGCGTCACGAAGATGGCATGCGAGGAGCTGGCCCGGGTCTACGCGCGCTCGTTCGGGCTCGACGTCGTCGCGCTTCGCTACTTCACCGTCTACGGGCCGCGGCAGCGACCCGACATGGCGTTCGCGCGGATCGTCGACGCGCTCGTGTCGGCGGCAGCCGTTCTTCGTCTACGGCACCGGCGAGCAGAGCCGTGACTTCACCTACGTCTCCGACGCGGTCGCGGCGACGCATCGCCGCCTTCGAGCGCGGCGCCTCGCCGGACACCTACAACGTCGGCGGCGGCGAGCGAGACGACACTGCTCGAGGCGATCCGAATCCTGGAGCGCCACGCGGGCCGGCCGCTCGACGCTCGCTTCAACGACGCGGCAGCCGGGGACGTGACGCGGACGGCGGCCGACACGGCCCGCATCCGCAGCGGCGACCGGGCTGGTCGCCGACCGTGAGTCTCGAGGACGGGCTCGCCGCCCAGCTCGACGACACGGCGGTTCATGCCTAGGGTCCTCGTCACCGGCGGGGCCGGGTTCATCGGCTCGCACCTCGTCGACGCGCTGCTCGCGCGCGGCGACGACGTGCGCGTGCTCGACAACTTCGCGACGGGCGACCGGCGCAACCTGCTGCACGCCGCGGCGCACATCGAGATCGTCGAGGGCGACCTGCGCAGCTTCGAGCGTGTGCTGACCGCCGTGCAAGGGCTGCGAGCTCGTCTTCCACCAGGCGGCGCTGCCGTCGGTGCCGCGCTCGGTGCAGGATCCGCTGAGCTCGAGCGAGGTCAACGTCACCGGCACGCTCAACGTGCTGCTGGCCGCGCGCGACGCCGACGTGCGGCGCGTGGTCTACGCGTCGTCGTCGTCGGTCTACGGCGCGGCGACGGCCGACGCGATCAAGCGCGAGGACCTGCCGGTCGCGCCGCTGTCGCCGTACGGGGTCGCGAAGTTCGCGGGCGAGGCGTACTGCTCGAGCTTCCACGCCGTCTACGGGCTCGAGACGGTGTCGCTGCGCTACTTCAACGTCTTCGGCCCGCGCCAGAGCCCGATCTCCGAGTACGCGGCGGTCATCCCGAACTTCTTCGCGGCCGCGCTGCTCGACGAGCGCCCGACGATCTACGGCGACGGCGAGCAGTCGCGCGACTTCACCTACGTCGACAACGTCGTCGCGGCGAACCTCGTGGCGGCACACGCCGTCGGCGCGGCGGGGGAGACCTTCAACATCGCCTGCGGCGACAGCACGACGATCAACGAGCTGCTGCGGACGGTGTCGGCCGTCAGCGGTCGGGCGCTCGAGCCGGTCTACGCGCCGGGCCGCGCTCGGCGACGTGCGGAAGTCGCAGGCGGACATCAGCAAGGCGCGGCGAGTGCTCGGCTACGAGCCGAGCGTGCAGCTCGAAGACGGGCCTGCGCGCCTGCTTCGAGCACTTCCGCAGTGACGAGTCGGTACTTCCGGAGATCCGCGAGCGGCGCCGCTGGATCTCGCTGGCGCGCTGACAGGTCCGTCGCGCGACTGAGATCGCCTGGCCGGCTGAAGCGATCCGGCCGCGTGTTACTACGGCGGCCCGGCAGTGCTGCGTGGCGGCAGGGGCAGATGGTGGCCGCGAGTCTTGAACTCCTTCGTCGCGATCGCGAGCAGGATCCACGCAAGCGCGGTAAGGCGCACGACTTCGAGCCAGCTGCCGAAGACCGCCATCTGCAGCAGAACGAAGAAGCCGACGGCGGCAGCGAGCGCCAAGGCCGGAAGCGGGTCGTTCTCGACGCGTCGGCGCATGGACGTTACCGCCATCGACGTGCGATCTGACCAGAGCGAAGAGATAGATCGCGACCATCGCGAAGAAGCCGAGCAGCCCGGTCTCCACGAGGAGCGCGAGGTAGCTCGAATAGGGTGTGTCGAGCGCGGTCGAGCCGAGCACCGCCTCCTTTCGCTCCGCGCGCCGGCGCGTGTAGCGGTCGGCGATCTCGGACGGTGTATCCCGTCGCCGCCGGTGAGGAGATTCACGACGCTGAGCTGTGCCTTTCTCGCCGCGCTCAGGAAGTTGTCTGGATGTCGACTGGGAGAACGTCTGGTACGAACGGCTCGAGTGCGTCCCCGGGCCCGTACCGGTGATGATGTACATCGGATCCTCGGCGTAGATGAGCGGGACGTCGTCGAAGATCCGGAGCCGCCGATCGAGGAAGAACGTCGGATTCTCGCGAGCAGCGACGAGCGTCTCGCTGAACTTGTTGATCGGGTAGTTCACGGCCACGTACCAGAGCCCGCCGACGAGCGTCAGCGGTCGAGCGCGACGATCACCGCAAGGCCCCTGCCGGTGGCGTACACGAGCAATCCGCCGACGAACAGCACCGTCAGGAAGGTGGTGGCCAGGAGCGAGCGGTACTGCGCGAGGAAGATCGTGAGGAAGGCGGCGCCGAAAGAAGAGCGGGGCGAGGCGGGCGGTCAGCTGCCGCTTCTGGAAGACGGCAATGCCGGCGACGAGACCGCAGAAAAGCAGAAGGAAGAAGACGAGCTGGTAGGCGTTGCCGCCGAACGTCCCGACGATGTCGTCCGGATTCTCGCTCGACATGAACGTCGGCAGGTCGAAGACGACGATGACGACGAACTGGAGAGCGCCGAGTGCGACGAGCAGGTACGAGAGGCTCAGACCCGCCGTTCGGGAACCCAGACGCGATACGCGACGAAGTACAGCGCGATCGGCGCCAGGAAGAGTGTAGATGAAGAGGACGACCGGCGCCGGCGCGACAGGTCAGGGTTCATCGCCGTGCCGATGGCGCACGCCGCGAAGAAGGGGAGTCGCGAGGTAGGCGGGCCAACGCTCCGCGTCTCCGCCACGCCTGGCAGCCAGGACAGCCGCGGCGGACGAGCCCCAACACGAGCGGGATGTCGATGAAGTTGGTCGCACCGGGAAGCACGCCGATCTGCTCGGTGAAGAAGCGGATGACGACGAGTAGCCCGAAGGTGGCGAGAATGAGCTGTCGGCGGCGGGCGCCTCGGGCCGGCAGCCGCGGCCGACGTGGCTCGCTGAGGCCTCGGCGCGTCCGCTGACGTGCGCGCCGGCTGCGGCACGGCGAACCACGACTCCGGGACGTGGGTCGCTTCGGCGATCGCGCTGGAGGTAGGGAGCGGCGAGATGCGTCGCGCTCCATGCGGTTGACGTCGCCCAGCCGAACGCCGATTCGCTCGGCGAGTGCACGCTGCGTCAGTCCGGCCTTGCGGCGCGCCTCGGCCACTCGCTGGCCGAGCTGACATCCGCCACGAGCGTGAGCGCGTGCACGACATCAGGCGGCTGCTCCGATGGCCGCTTCCCCGCGGGCAGCGTCGCCGCGTCGGCCTCGGCATGCCGGAAGTAGCCGATGATCGTCCTGCTCGCACGAGTGCGGCGACCAGCGTCCGCCATCAGGACCCGCTCGACGGCGGCGACGCGGTCCACACGAGCGCGAGGAGCGGCCAGCGCCGGAAGCGCTCGCGGCGAGGCGTGCGCAGCACCTCGAAGTACTGGTCGCGCGAGCGCCGCAGACCGCGAAGGCAGCGCGTACCGAAGCAGTCCGCGGCCGCTCCCTCCGTAGAACTGCGGCGTGTGCTCGACGCGGCTCACCGATCGAGCCCGGTCTCGCTGGCGTATCGGCAGCGTCGAGCCGGAGAGAAGAAGTAGAGGTGGCGCGGCACGTCCTCGAAGAGGCGGCCGTAGCCGAAGGCGCCCTCGATGTTGGGCACCTGGACGACAGTAGTCCCGCCTGGCTTGAGCATGCGTCGGCACTCGTGAGAAGCGCGAGCGCGGGATCGTGCAGATGCTCGAAGACCGCCCAGGCCGTGATGACGTCGAAGTGTTCATCAGGAAACGGTGCCTCGTCGGGGAAACGGCGCGCACGATCCGCGCCCTGGCGACGAACTCGGCCTGATCGGACGCTTCGATGCCGTAGGCGTCCCAGCCTCGATCGCGTCATCACGTCGACGAACTCGCCGGTGGCGGTACCGACGTCGAGCAGTCGACCGGGCGGTCCCGGAACGAGGTCGGCCTGTCGCTCGTAGCGCTCGCGGAGTCGAGCCGGTAGCCGAAGTAGGAGTCCGGGTAGTAGCGCCCGATCTCCTGCGGAGTCGGTCGTGGATTCAGGTAGCCGGAGTCCGCACTCCGCGCAACGGACGATGCGCCAGTCCTGGTCGTCGACGCGCAAGCGATAGTCGCGCGATCGATACACCTCGATCGACGCCGAGCTGCCACACAGATTGCATGCGACATTTTCCACCACGTCGTCCCCCGGCCTGCGCGCTGCACCAGCAACCCCTCTTCCGAGTATACGGCCGCCCGCGACGAAGCGGGACACGCGCGCCGCGTGCGCCATACGATGGGCGATGCGTGGACCACTCCCGACGCTCAGTCGCCGGCCGGATCGCAACGGTCGCGACTGCGCGGCTGCGCATGGTCTACGTCTGCAACTCGCAGATCCCGAGCCGGTCGAGCAACAGCATGCAGGTGATGCGGATGTGCGCCGGCGTTCGCGCGCGTCGGTGCCGCGGTCACGCTCGTCCACTCGCCGAGCAGGCGTGAGCCGCCCGAGGGGTGGCGCGGTGACCTCTGGGCGTTCTACGGGATCGAGCCGAGCTTCGAGATTCTCGAGCTCCCCACGAGACTCGATGAGTCCTCGTCGCGCAGCCGTTGGCGCAGTCGCCTCGCTCGCTTCCGGGCGACCTGGCGATTCCATGTCGGCAGAACCCGCCCGGGGAATGCTCCGTTCGTCTGGTACGGACGGTCGTTTCTCGGAGCAGCCCTCGCCCTGACGATGCGACGCTTCTGGGGGCGACGGCGGAGCGCCTGCAAGCTCGTCGCTGTCGAGCTGCACGACGAGCCGGCGTCGCGCGCGCAGTGGAGCGTGGTCCGCCGCTGCGACGCCGTCGTCACGACGAGCGGGGCACTTCGGCACGCGGTGCTGCGCAGATACCCGCGCCTCGCGGCGCGGACCTGGGTCGAGCGCAACGGCGTCTTCGTTCACGACGCCGCTTCCGCGGACAAGGCGGCGGCGCGGGCGCGACTCGGCCTGTCGCCGGTCGCGCGGACCGGTCGTCGTCTACACCGGCCGCGTCATGGTCGAGAAGGGGGCTTCCGTCTTGCTCGAGGCTGCCCGGCTGCTCGAAGACCTGGAACCCCTGGTGGTCCTCGTCGGCAGAGTGTACGAGCCGTCCCTGCTCGATCAGGCAGCGAGGACCGGCGCCCTCTTGACCGGATTCGTCCCTCCGGCGGAGGTCGAAGACCACCTCAACGCCGCCGACATCGTCGTCATGCCCAGCCAGGAGACCCTCTCGTACGCCTCGTTCACGTCACCGCTGAAGCTGTT
>CAWEKT010000002.1:0-4651 GCA_963809765.1 uncultured Thermoleophilia bacterium | reverse complement strand
TTGACGATGCGCGCGCCCGGCGCCACGCCGGCGAAGCCGGTGACGGGGTCGCGGCCGGCGATCAGGCCGGCCAGGTGGGTGCCGTGGCCGAAGGTGTCGAGCGTCGCGAGCCGGCGGTCGCGGCGCTCGGACGAGAAGTCGGGGCCGTGGACGACGCGGCCGGGCTGCGGCGAGCCCGCCGACCGGCACCACGCCGGAGTCGATCAGCGCGACGTCGACGCCGGCGCCGTCCGGCGCGCCGGCGGCGATGCCGCTGCCGCCGGCGATCCGCTGCATCGAGGCTGCGTCGCCGCGTCGGCCGCGCGCGCGGAGGCGGGCAGCAGGAGCGCGATCGCGGCGAGCCCGAGGGCCGCCATCCGGGTCGGCTTCGGCCGGCCTCGTCCGTCCCAGCGGATCCCGTAGCGAATCGTCAAGCGGTTCCCTTCCGTGGCCTGTGAATCGGTGGCGGTCATTCGCCTCCGAGACCGGTATCGGCACCGCCCGGGGAACGCTCAGGCGGACATATGTCCAGAATCAGCCGAAAGCCGGGATCACCCGCTCCGCGACGAGCTTGAGCTGGCCCTGGATGTCCGGCACGTTCTCGACCTTCTGCGCCGGAGAAGAACTCGACCAGGTGGGCGTCGGTGAGGCACAGGATCATGTGGTTGACGCCCGCCGGCTCGATGTCGGTCTTGATCTTCTCGACGCACTCCTCGGGCGTGCCGGCGATCGACAGCTTCTCGGACAGCTCGGGCCGGAAGAGCTCGATCGCCTTGGCGACGTCGCCCGCCCCGAGCGCCTCGACCACCGGCGCGACCTCCTCGGTCGTGATCCCGTGGCGCTCGAGCTGCTCGGGCGGCATCGAGGAGATGTAGAAGGCCACGATGATGCGCGCGGCCTGCTTGGCGGCCGCGCGAGTCCTCGCCCACCACGGTGACCACCCAGGCGCCGACGTCGAGCTCGTCGAAGTCGCGGCCGGCGTTCGACGGCGCCCTTGCGGACGTTCTCGACCACGTAGTCGTAGGCCTCGCGCGAGTACGAGAGCGCGTGGTGCAGGCCGTCGGCGAGCTCGCCCGCGGCGATGAACGAGCGCGGGCCCTTCATGCCGCCCATCAGCAGCGGGATGCGCTCCTGCACCGGCCGGGCGGCCGTGAACAGGCCGGTGTACTCGAAGAAGTCGCCCTTGAAGTCGATCTTCCCCTCGTCCAGGAAGGTGCGCATGACGTGCAGCGCCTCCTTCAGGCGCGACAGCGGCTTCTTGGCGGCCCAGTCGATGTGGTACTGCTGCATCAGCCCGAAGTTGCCGGTGGAGACGACGGCCTCCATCCGCCCGCCGGTCAGCTCGTCGAGCGTCGCCAGCTGCTGGCAGATCAGCGTCGGCTCGCGCAGGAACACGTGCGTGACGTTGGGCCCGAAGCGGATGTTCTGCGTCTTGTCCGCCGCGGCCGCGAACAGCACCCACAGGTCCTTGTGCCACGTCTCGTCGACCGAGTAGCAGGCGTAGAAGCCGAGCTCGTCCGCCGTCTTGATCGTCTCGATCGAGTCGTTCGAGCGGATAGTCGGGGAGCATGCAGTAGCTGAACTTCATTCGTCCTCCTCCGGCATCGTCTCGGACCCCAGTCCCGTCGACAGGACCTCGTCCGCGAAGTGGTCGTGCATCCAGTCCAGGTGGTCCCAGCGCGCCGCCACGATCCGCTGGGTGTCCCAGGCCGGCATGTCCTGCTGCGGGAAGATCTGCATCTTCTCCGGGTCGACCTCGTAGACGTGCTCGAACCGCATGACCACGTCGTCGTTGATGCGCTGCGGCTCCGGCGGCTTCTGGTCGCCGAGTCGGAAGATGCTCATTCGTAGGCCTCGTCCATCGACTGCTTGCCGGGGTTCATCACGTTGTTGGGGTCGAGCGCGCGCTTGATGCGCTTGACCACCTCCCACGAGGAGCCCATCTCGGTCGGCACCAGCTCGGCGTCGCCCTCGCGGGTGGCGCCGTGGCAGGCCGTCATCGAGCCGCCGTACTTGAGCGACACCTCGGAGATCTCGCGCTTGCAGCGCACCCACGCGTCCCAGTTCGCCTCGTCGAGCTTCTGCTCCCAGATCCCGACGTCGATCTCCACCAGGTAGTCGCCCCACGGCTTATAGGCGCCGCTCGTGTAGGCGAACATCCCCCAGTCGTCGAAGATCCCGTACTCGCGGATGTAGCGGTCGACGATCGCGTGCCACTCCTCGCGCACCTGCGGGAGCACCGAGTAGTTGAGCGCCGCGTCCTCGCAGTGCCAGGACATCGGGACGACCTGGCCGTCGAGCGTGCGGCCGTGCAGCGGCGTCGCGTAGCGGTCGTGGCGCGACGCCCAGTCGCCCTGCGAGATCTCGTCGCCGAGGTAGCTGCCGCCGTCGGCGCGGCCCATCTCCATGACGATCTTCGACGCCGGCTCGACCTCCGCGCGGCGGCCGTACATGGCGACGGCGATCACCGACCGCGACGTCCTCGGGCTGCGGGATGTAGGCCTCGTCGTCGCGGCGCAGGTAGCGCAGCTTCCACTCGTCGAACAGCACGACGCCGGCGATCGTGGCGAGGCCCGACTTGGTCAGCGCGCCCGATCGTCCGGTACGCCTTCATGTAGTCGTCGAACGCGAAGAAGGCGGCGAACTCGGTCTCCGGCCGCGGGACCAGCTCGAGCGTGGCCTCGGTGCAGATGCCGAGCGTGCCCTGGTGGCCGGTGAACAGGTGCTTGAGCGTGAGCCCGGTCGAGGACTTGCGCAGCTTGCGGCCGCCGCCCTCGGCGATCTCGACGATCTCGCCGGTCGGGAGCACGACCTCCATCGAGATCACGAGGTCGCGCGTGTGGCCGAAGCGCGCGCCGAGCAGCGACCAGCCGCCGGTGCCGATCCGCCCGCCGACCAGCGAGCACGGGTACGACGCCGGGTCGTCGGGATAGAAGACGCCGTGCGGGCGCAGCACCTCGTTGAGCTTGAGCATGTTGATGCCCGGCCCGACGGTCACCGTGCGGTCCACGAGGTCGATCTCGTGGATCTGGTTCATGAGCTTGACGTCGACGAGGATGCCGCCGCGGCCGCGCATCGGCACCGCGCCGTCGGACAGCCCCGTGCCGCCCGCGCGCGGGACGACCGGGATGCCGAGGCGGTTCGCGAGCTTGACGACCTCGCTGACCTCCTGCGGCCGTCTTCGGCAGCACCGCGACGTCGCGGCAGGTGCTCGCCCCAGCGGTGGACGGGGAACGGCGCCGGCACGCGCGTGCGGCACGACGCGCGAGGACACGTTGTCGAGCACGCGGTCGTCGTCGCCGATGATCGCGCGCAGCTCGTCGAGCACCGCGTCGTCGACGGCGAGGCGATCATGCCCGCGCCTCGGCGCTCGTGTGGCCGCCGACCTCGATGCCGGCCGACTGCGCGAGCAGCTCGAAGAGGTCCATCACCTCGAGCGTCCCCGACCTCCGACAGCGGCCGCTCCGACCACGGGCAGGCGCTGATCAGCGCGTCGACCTCCAGTGTCGGCCGCCCGCTGCACGCGGCGGCGGCTGATCTCGGCGGTGATCTCCGGCTTCTCGATCGGCAGCCCGCCGCCGCCGCCCGAGCAGTAGCTCCACTGCGTGACGCGGTCGACGTCCTTGAACGTCAGGCCCGGGATCGCCCGCAGCAGCTCGCGCGGCGCCTCGTGGACGCCCTTGCGCTTGTTGAGCCGGCACGGGTCGTGGTAGGTGACGACGCGCTCGACCGGCTCGGTCAGCGCGATCTTGCCGTCGCGCACGAGCTCGGCGACCAGCTCGACCCCGAGCACGATCTCGAAGTCGTAGTCGTCGCCGAAGTACCGCGGGTAGTCCTCGGTGAAGGCGATGAAGTCGTGCGGGTCGGGCGCGATGATGCGCTTGGCGCCGACCGCCCGCCAGTCGGCCACGTTGTGCTCGGCGTGCTTGCGCGCGAGGTCGACGTAGCCCATCTCGGCGGCCGGCCCGCCGCAGCACCACTGCTCGCGCATCAGCCCGAACTCGACGCCCGGCACGCTGGAGCAGCTGCGCGAACGCGCGCGTGTACGAGGTGCGGTAGAAGGCCGCCTCGCAGTCGACGAAGAGGATCGTCTCGCCGCCGACCGGGATGTCGAGGCCCTCGGCCCAGTCGGCGACGTGCTCCTGCGAGACGTCGACCTCGCCGAGCACCGGCTCGTTGTGGTTGCGCGGCCAGCCGCTCGTTCCAGAGCTTCCAGCCCTCGCGCTCGTTGCCGGTCTCGACCATCAGCGCCCGCATCGCCTTCACGACCTTCACGGTCTGCGTGCGGTGGCGGTAGAAGTCGCCGGTGAAGAGCGTGTTCGGGCAGCGCAGCTCGCAGGCCCCGCACTGCGTGCAGTGGACGAAGTCGTCGGCCACGTCGGCGACGTCGACGAGGCCCTTCTCCATCGCCACGATGTTCGCGTGGAAGGCCGTCGGCGTGTGGTTCTCGTTGCGCGTGACCTGCATGACCGGGCACACCTCGCGGCAGAACTTGTGGCCTGAGGAGAAGCAGCCGTACGCGTTGTCGCGCCAGCGCTCGACGAACTCGCGCTGGTCCCCGTTGCTCGTCGGGTCGGTCACTGAGCCTCCTTGTCCGGGGCGCGAACGTATCACGCGTCACAGGCCGGAACGGTTGCAGCGAGCGGGCGCCAGGCGTACCGTCAGCGGTGGC
>CAWEKT010000001.1:1107500-1370865 GCA_963809765.1 uncultured Thermoleophilia bacterium | reverse complement strand
TGGACAGACCCCTCCCGGAACGCGTCACCGAACGAGCTGCGGCCGCTGGAAGGAGCCGGCGCGCGGGATGATCGCCCCGGCGTCCGTTGCGAGCCACTGCTCGATCAGCGCCGCGTAGACCGCGCGGAAGTCGGACGTCGCCTGCAGGTTGCCGTGGCGGTCGATGCCGGTGCCGTCGGCGAGCCCCGGGAACTCGCCGACCATCGCGCCGGTCGTCCGCGTGCCGAGCACGAAGCCGATGCCGGCGGCGCCGTGGTCGGTGCCGCGCGAGCCGTTCTCCTTCGCCCGGCGGCCGAACTCCGACCAGACGTGCACGAGCACGCGGTCGGCGAGGCCGCGCGCCTCGAGGTCGCGCTGGAAGGCGAGCAGCGAGTCCGCCGTCAGCTTCAGGCCGCGCGCAAGCGCGTCCGGCTGATCCGAGTGGGTGTCGTAGTGGCCGGGCGCCCGCAGCGCCACGCAGCGGATCGGCAGGCCGGCGCCGAGCATCGCGCCGAGCGCTCGCAGGCGCTTGGGAAAGGCGTCGTTCGACGTCGGGTAGGCGACCGGGCTCGTGATCGTCTTGCCGCCGAAGGGGAGCAGCTGCTGGCGCAGCCGCATCGACTGCACCGTGATCTCGCCGGCCCGCTTGAGCGCCGGATCCTTGCTCGCGGCGTGGGCGCTGCCCATCGCGCCGACCGTTTCGAGCATGCGGTCCTGGACGTCGCCCCAGACGTTCTTCGCCCAGAACGAGTAGCCGTCGGGCGAGTCGAGCGAGGCGATCGGCACGCGGCCGGTCGCCAGGGTGGGGTGGAGGTGGTAGTCGAGCGAGAGGCCCTGGAGCGGGTTGTCGCCGTCGCCGATGCGGTCGAGCACGCGTCCGAGCCAGCCGGTGCGCAGGTCGGCGTCGGTCGCGCCGACCTCCCAGTAGTGGCGTGAGGTGAAGTGCGACTGGTCGGGGCCCGTGTAGCCGATCGCGGGGAAGACGGTGAGCTTGCGCTCGGCGTGGAGCGAGGCGAGGCTCGCGGCGGCCGGGTGCCAGCGCAGGCGGCTGTCGTCCGCGAACGCCGAGCCCGCGTCGGGCGCGAGTCCGAGCACGGGCCTCAGCGCGCGGTACTTCGGGTCGCCCGCGGGGAAGAGGATCGAGAGCGAGTCGGCGCCGCCGTCCAGGAAGACGGAGACGAGCACGCGGTCGGCCGACGGCGCGGCGTTCGCGATCGCGTCCTCGAAGAGCGAGAGCGGGCTGCGGGTGGCGCCGTAGACGGCGAGGCCGACGCCGAGCGAGCGCGTGAGCAGCGAGCGGCGCGTCAGCCCTGTTCCCGCGGGGAGCGGCATGCCGGCCTCGATTCCCGGCAGGCCCGCGCCGGCGGTGGCCACGCCGCGCCTGACCAGCTCGGTGCGCGTGAAGTCGTTGCAGCAGCGGGCCATCAGCAGGTCGTGAGGTCGGGGGAGACGGCGATCAGCTGCCGCAGCGCGTTCTCGGTCAGCGCGGCGGTGGAGGCGCGGCGTCTCGTGTCCGTGCCCGCGGTTCGCAGCGAGTCCTTCGCGAACTCGAGCAGGATCTTTCGCGTGTGTGCCCGTCAGCTGCGGCTTGCCCCAGAACTCGTGGGCGCGAGCGAGGACGCGCTCCGGGTCGGTCGAGCCGTTGAAGTTGCTGGAGACCTCCAGCGCCTTCGTCTGGAGCGTGTAGTTCGCGAGCAGCCAGCGGCCGCGGAACGTCGAGGTGTCGAGCCAGCGGGACTCGTCCCAGCCGGCGACGTTCGGCGGGTAGAAGAGCCGCTGCCCGGCGAGTGGGGCGATCCAGGTCCAGTCGGTGGTGTCGATGCCCCGGCCGATCGCTCGCAGCAGGCCGGCGTTGTGGACGACGGGCGGCTTGACCATGCGCGGCCCGGTGTAGAGGTCCGGGTGCTTCAGGATCGCGGTGACGACGGGCCGGATCTGGTAGCCGCGGCGGTACAGCGCCTCGAGCGCGCGCTGGGTGGCGGCGTTCGGCTGCGTCGGGATGAAGTAGCTCCAGAGCTTGCGGACGAAGAACGAGGCGTGCCGCGGGTGCCGCAGGCACATGAGGCAGGCGTCCGTCCAGTCGAAGTTGCCGCCGCGGCCGAAGACCCGCTTCGTGCCGGTGTCGTGCCGCTTGCGGTCGTAGTGGAAGAACGGCTTGTTGTACTTCCAGTCGCGCGCCCAGCCGGTCAGCGCCCGAGCCTGCTCGCGCACGTCGGCCTCGGTGTAGCCGCGGCCGGCGCCGAGCGTGAAGAGCTCCATCAGCTCGCGCGCGTAGTTCTCGTTGGGCGAGCCCTTCTCGTTCTCGATGCCGTTGAGCCAGACGAGCATCGCGTGGTCGTGCGTCACCTGGAGCAGCAGGCTGCGGAAGGAGCCGAGCGAGTTCCGGCGGAAGAGCTCGTTCTGCTTCAGCATCAGGCGCTGGGAGTCGACGCCGTCGTTCGACGTCGCGAACCAGTCGTGCCAGATCAGCGTCATGCGCTCCACGAGCGGCCGGCGCGTCCGCACCATGCGGTCGAGCCACCAGAGGTGGTCGTGCCCCCACGCGTCGCGTGGTGCGAGCGGGCGGCCGTTCCGCTCGTGCGGCTTCGGGCCGGTGAGCCGCTCGCGGCCGGGTGAGGTCAGCGTGCGGACGGCCTCGTGCAGGCCCTTGCGGGCGAGGCGGTCAGCCTCGCCGGGGCGAGGCCCGAAGCCGGCGCGCCAGAGCAGGCGCTCCGCCTCGTCACGACCGAACGCGCCTCGGTAGACGGCGATGCGGGGCGGCATCTCACCGCACTCATCGGCGATCTGGCGCGCAAGGCTTGAGCGCAGACGGGGGAGCGAGCCGGCAAGGATCTTCAGGCAGCAGTGTGCGGTCGGCTCAGCGCAGCAGGGAGGGCGTAGACGGGGATGTGACGGTCATGAGCGACGATCAGCAGTCGCGGCCCTTCTTCCGATCATGTCCTTGTTGCTGATAGGAAGGCCCCGTGGCCGAGCCGGTGATCCCTGTCGCCGTCGTGGGCGCCGGCAACATGGGCCGGCACCACGTGCGCAACTACGCCGAGCTGCCTGGCGCCGAGCTCGTCGCGGTGGTCGACCCGGACCCGGCGCGCGCGCGCGAGCTCGCCGCCGAGCACGGCGCGGTCGCCTACGAGACCGTGGCGGAGCTGCTCGAGCGCTCGCCGGAGGTTGCGGCGGTGACGGTGGCGACGCCGACGATCACGCACCGGCAGATCGCGGGCGAGCTGCTCGACGCCGGCAAGCACGTCCTGGTCGAGAAGCCGATCGCGTCCACGGTCGAGGCGGCGGAGGAGCTCTGTGCGCGCGCCGCGGAGCGTGGTGTCGTGCTGGCCGTCGGCCATGTCGAGCGCTTCAACCCGGCCGTGCAGGAGCTCAAGCGGCGGCTCGACGCGGGCATGCTGGGTGCGCCGCTGTCGCTGGTCGCCCGCCGCGTCGGGAACATGCCGCCGCAGATCAAGGACGCCGACGTGATCGTCGACCTCGCCGTCCACGACATCGACATCTTTCGCTATCTGCTGGGCGCCGACCGGCCGGACGAGATCTTCGCCTCGGCCGGGCGCGCGATCGTCACCGACCGCTTCGACTTCGCCGACATCATCCTGCGCTTCGGCGAGGTGACCTGTTTCCTGCAGGTGAACTGGCTCGCGCACCAGTGAAGATCCGGGGCGCTCGCCCTCACCGGCACCAACGGCTACGCGGAGGTCGAGTACGTGACGCAGGAGCTGCGCTACTACGCGGCTCGGCCGCTCGCCTCCGTCGACAGCTTCCGCGAGCTCGAGCACTCAGCGGCCACGAGCCGGAGCGGCCGGTGCTCGAACGGCGCGAGCCGCTGACGGTCGAGGCTCGAGCAGTTCCTCCGTGCAGTCCGGGGCGAGCCGGCGCAGATCGTGACGGGCGAGGAAGGGGCCCTGTTCGATCGAGATCGCGGCGCAGGTCTCGGACTTCGTCACGGCCCGCGCTTCAGCAGGACTTTTGCTCACTTATGGCTAGCGCTGTCTCTCAAACTCTCAGCGGCGGATAGCCGCGAGCGGCGCGCGGCGCCGACCCGCCAGGGGCAGAGGTGCTGATCGCCGGTCCGGATCAGCACTGATCGGGCGGTGCGGCACTTTGCTTGCCGTATCTCGTTCGTTCGCGGAAACGCCGACCTTGCTCTGGAAGTGCGCGGGGTGTGCAGCTCTTCGTCACTCGCCGGCGGCGGCTTGGGCGTCCGGCTCGAGCAGGTCGCCGAAGACCTCGTAGACGAGGTCGTGGAAGTCCGGCTGGACGACGCCGGCGCTGTCGACGTAGTCGCGGAGGACGACGAGGTAGGCCCGCCAGAGGTCGAGCTGCTCCTGGGGTGCCTCGCCGTGCCGCTCGATCAGCTGCTCCAGATGCGCGAGCGTGAGCCCTCCCGGCGCACTGGCCGGGCGCAGGCTCGCGGGGCGAGAGCGCCGTGACGCCCGCGCGTCAGGTCGTCCGCGATCGTCGGGTCGCCGCGCCGGGCGAGCTCGACCTCGCGGCGGGCGAGCTCGCGCTCCTGGTCGTCGAGGGCAGCCTTCCGCCGGAGGCGGTCGGCCTCGACGCGCTCGATCGCTGCCTGCTCGATCGTCGTCCACGCGACGTCGAGCTCGCGCTGGCGCTCCTCGATCCGTGCCTCGCGGTCGGCGAGCGTCTCCTCGCGCTCGGCGACGTCGCGCAGCTGCGCGTCCACCGTCGCCCGGACCTGGCTCAGCTCGTCCTGGATCGTGACCTGGATCTGCTTGTCGCGTGCGAGCTGCCGGCCGAGCGCCTCGAGCTCCGCTTCGCGGTTGGAGAGCTCTTCCTCGCGTCCGTCGAGCGCTCGCTGGCGCCGCTGTGCCTCGTCCGCCGTCTTCGCCGCGGCGTGCTCGCGCTCGCCGACGCGGTCGAGCTCGTCCCTCAATGCGGTCTGCCGCCGTCCGAGCTCCTCACGCTGCGCGTCGAGGCTCGTGAGCTGCTCGACGAGGCGCTTCTCCGCCTCGGCGAGCTCCTGCGCGCGCCGTGCCCGCTTCTCGTCGGCCTCCTCGGCCCGCTTCAGCGAGCGCTCGAGCCTGTCCTCCTGCCGCGAGAGGTGCCGCTGCCGCTGTTTGAGCGTCGCGATCACCGGGCAGCTGTTCGGCGACGTCGGCCTCGCGGCGCTCCAGGTCGGCACGGCGTCCGGCGAGCGCCTGCTCCCGCGCCTCGAGCTCGCTCGTCTGTGCCGCAAGCCGTGCCTCGCGTTCCGCGATACCCGCCTCCCGCTGCTCGATGCGCACCGCTCCTGCTCGATCGCAGCCTGGTCACGCCGAGCTTCCTCGGCCAGTCGTGCGGCGTCCGCGGCGGCGGTGTCCACGCGCGCACGGTCGGCAGCGAGAGCTTCTGCCGCCTCCGTGTGTGCCCCACCTTGTGCAGCGAGCTCGCCCTCAGCCACCGTGAGCCGGGTCTCACGTGCCTCTGCGGTCGTCTCCCGCTGCGTGCAGTGCGTCCTCGAGCGGCGGTCGCCGCTGCTCCCGCTCGGCCACGCTGCGCTCCTGGTCGGCCAGCCGCTCGCGCTGCTCGGCGAGCGTGGCCGCGCGGTCACGGAGCGCGCTGCGAAGTGCGGAGAGCCGCGAGCGACGCGTCTGAGCCCTCTCCAGGTCGCCGGCGAGCGCAGTCTGCTGCCGTTCAAGCTCAGCCAGTGACTTACGCGTCGCGCGCTCGGCGGCGGTGAGCTGCTCGTCCCGCGCGGCGACGTCCGACTCGCGACGCTCGAGGTCGCCGGCCCGGGCGTCCAATGCGGCTTGGGCTTCTTCGAGCGCGGCCGCGGCGGCGGCGGCCTGCTCCTCACGCTGGGCCACGTTGCGCTCCTGGCCGGCGAGCCGCTCGCGCTGCTGGGCGAGCGTCGCCGCGCGGTCATGGAGCGCGATGCGAAGTGCGGAGAGCCGCGAGCGACGCGTCTGAGCCCTTTCCAGGTCGCCGGCGAGCGCAGTCTGCTGCTGTTCAAGCTCGGCCAGTGACTTACGCGTGGCGCGCTCGGCGGCGGCGAGCTGCTCGTCCCGCGCGGCGACGTCCGACTCGCGACGCTCGAGCTCGCCGGCGCGGGTGTCCAATGCGGCCTGGGCTTGCTCGAGCGCGGCCGTGCGGGCGTCCAGGGCCTGTTCGGCCTCCTCCAGCTCGACCGTGCGGCGCCGTACGTCCGCCTGTGTGACGCTCAGCCGGTATGCGCGATTCTCGAGCTCCTGACGTTGACCGTCGAGCTGGGCGGCTCGTGCCTCGAAGGCGGCCTCAGACTCGCTCAGGCTCGCCAGGCGCTCGGTCAGATCCGTCTCCTTCGCCTCGAGCTCGGTGGCGCGGTCGATCGCCGCCTGCTCGCCCTCGCGGAGCCGATCCGTCTCGACGGCGACGGCCTGCTCGCGCCGCGCGAGGTCCACCGCCTGCGCGTCAAGCTTCTGGGCCGATTCCGCGAGGCCAGACTCCTTGGTGGCAAGCTCGGCTTCCCGGACCGCGGCCGCGTGCTCGCGCTCGGAGAGCTCCTCAGTGGTCGAGGTGAGCTGCTTCCGCCGGCGTTCGAGCTCTGCGCGCAGCGTGGAAAGCCGCTCCTTCCTGGTCGCGGCAGCAGCCTGCTGCGCCGCGAGCGCAGCAAGGCCCGCCTCGACGTGTGATCGCTGCAGACGAGAGCTCTCCATCCGCGTGCGCGACCGCGCGCTCGCGCCGCTCGAGGGTCGCTTCCTGCGCGTCGAGCTCTCGCGCACGCGTGCCTAGCTCTTCTGCCCGCGCCTCGAGGACCGCGTGAGCTTCCGTAGCGACTCGCGCACGCTGCTCCAGCTCCTCGGCGAGCGACGCCACCTGCGTCTCCCGCGCGGCAACGGTTTCCAGGCGCTGCTGCAACTCCGTCTCGAGCGCCCCCAGGCTCTCGCCGAGCTGATCGAGACGTGCGCGCTCCGGCTCGAGCGCGGCGGTGGCCTCCGCGATCCGGGTCGCCTCTCGCTCGAGCCGGTCGCTCTCCGAGGCGACGTGCTCGGCCCTGGTCGCGTGCTCCTGCTCGCGCCGAGCCAGTGTCTCTTCGCGCGCGGTCAGTGCGGTCTCGGCAGGTTCGATCCCGCGTGCTCGCGCTCGGCGAGCCGGGCTTCGGCAACTTCGACGTCGTGCCGGCGGCGGTCGAGTTCCAGAACCTGTTCTTCGACGTCGCGTAGCTCGCTGCTCCGCGCGGCCACCGCGGCTGCCTCGGCTGCGAGCGCCGCCTCGCGCGCGTCGAGAGTCGCAAGGCTCGCCTCGCGCTCGGCCACATCGCCGAGCCGTCGCTCGAGCTCGGCCTGTCGTGCCGCGAGGTCGTCGGCCGTCTCCTGCTGGCTCTGCTGCGCGGCGGCGACGCGCCCGTCCTGCTCGTCGAGCTGAGCCCGCGCATCGGCGAGCTCCTGCTCGGCGGTCTCGAGCGCGCGTTCGCGCTCGCCGAGCCCCTCGGTCCGCGCCTCCAGCGTCTTCGCGGCGTTCTGCTGCGCCTCGGCCACGGCTTCGAACCGAGCAGCGCGCTCGAAGAGGACGCGCTCCCGCTCGGCGATCTCTTCAGCGAGGGTACGGCTTTCGTCCTCCGCCTTCTGAGCCGCCGCGAGCCTTGCGTCTGCGTCGGTCGAAGCTTGCTCGAGCTGCTGCTCGAGGCGGTCGAGCTCCAGCCCCCGCGCCGATGTCGCCTGGGCCGCTTCGAGGTAGGCGCCGGCCTCGTCGCCGACGCCGGAGCCGAGCAGCCAGGCGACGCTCACCTCGGTCGCCTCCGAGAGGCGCTCGAGGTAGGGCGTGGGATCCGTCTCGCCGGTCTCCAGGCGCTCGATCGTCCCCATCGGGACTCCGACCGCCCGCGCGAGCTGCATCTGCGTCATCGAGCAGGCCCGGCGGGCCTCCCGAATGCGCTCACCGATGTAGAGATCGATCACTGTTCCCGCACCCCTTGCTCATTGTGCGCGGGGTGACCACCCCAGTCCACCTGGACAGCCTAAGCGGCTAGCCGTTCGGACAGGTAGCGGAGGGCGAGCGGATACCGGTACTCGATCTGCGCGTGGGTCGCGTCGAAGAGCTCGAAGTGGACGACGAGCGGCGTCGACACCGAGCGTTTCGAGCTCCTGGCGGAACGCCTCGGCGCCGAGGTCGAGGAAGTACTCGTCACGGGTGCCGGCGTCGATCCAGATCGCGCGCATCGAGCGCAGGGCGTCGGCGTGTCGTCGGTGCCATGCGCACGGGGTCCCAGGCCAGCCAGCGCTCCCAGATCTCCGGACGCGGCGCGGCCCGTGGACGGGTCGAACGGGAGCTGCACCGTGCCGTCCGGGTCGGCCGAGTACGCAGCCGCGCATCCCCAGGCCTCTGACGAGCTGCGCGTCGCCGGGCCGCGTCCAGGCAGGGCGGGAGCGGAAGTCCTCCCAGAAGCGCTCGTACGAGCCGTCGTAGAGGTCGCGCAGCGTCCGCGCGGCCACCTCGAAGTCCCGCGGGTAGCAGACCTCGAAGAGCGAGTCGCCCGCGTGCGTGGCGAAGCCGCCGAAGAGGTCGGGCCGCAGCATCGGCCGTGACCATCGCGCCGTAGCCGCCGCTCGACTTGCCGGCGATGCCGCGGTGCTCGCGTGCGGCGAGCGTGCGGTAGTGCTCGTCGACCCAGGGCACGACCTCGTCGCAGAGGTAGGTGTGGTAGCGGCCGGTTCCGGGCGAGTCGAGGAACTGGCTGCCGCCGTACGACGTCCACGCGTCGACGTAGACGACGAGCGCCGGCGGAACGTCGTCGTCGGCGAACAGCTCGTCGGTCAGCTCGACACGTTGGGCCGGAACGCGGTGCGGTTGCGCCACATGTCGAGCTGGCCCGTGTAGCCCTGGATGACGACGATCACGGGGTAGCGGCGGTCGGGCTCGTCGTCGTAGCCGGGCGGCACGTAGACCCACAGCGGCCGCTCGTGCGGATCGCCGAGCGGGTTGTCGCGTAGCGCCTCGCTGACGAAGACGTGCTCGTCCAGGCGTCCCGTGAGGTCTCGTGACCACGGCTTCACACGGCTGAGGCTACTCGGCTGGTCGAACTGATCGGGTCAGGCCCCTGCGGGGACAGACCCTTCGGCTCGCGGTCAGACTCAGCGCATGGGGAGACGCGACCTTGGCATTTCGGCGGCGCTCGTCGCAGTCGGCGGCCTGCTTCGGTTCGCGACTCTGGATCTGCAGAGCTTCTGGCTCGACGAGGCCTTCACGGTGCAGATCGTCCGCCAGTCCTTCCTCGACATGGTCGAGCTCGTCCCCGAGACCGAGTCCACGCCGCACCTCTACTACGTCCTCGCCTGGGCCTGGACGCAGCTGTTCGGGGCGGGCGAGGTCGGCCTCCGCTCGTTCTCGGCCCTCTGCGGCACGGCCACCGTCGCCGTCGCCTTCTGGACTGCCCGCGAGCGGCTCGGGCCGGAGGCGGGGATCTGGGCAGGCGCGCTCGTCGCCGTCAACCCGTTCCTCGTCTGGCTCTCGCAGGAGGCGCGGAGCTACGCGCTGCTGGTGCTGCTCTCGGCGCTCGGCGTCCACTTCTTCCTGCGGGCGATGGAGCGGGCGTCGTGGCGAGCGCTCACTCTCTGGGCGATCGTCTCGGCGGCCGCGCTGCTGACCCACTACTACGCCGCCTTCCTCGTCGCCGCGCAGGCGGCTGTTTCTTCTCCGCGAGCGGCGGGACCGGCGCACGATCGCCGCTGTCGCGGCTGTCGCCGCCGTCGGCGTGGCGCTGATCCCGCTCGCCGTCGACGAGCGCAAGCCGGCGTACGCCTTTCGCGACCTCTCGCTCGTCTCGCGGGCGCTGCGAGTTCCGAAGGAGTTCCTGATCGGCTTCGACGCCTGGCAGGAGACGGGTCTCGCGGTAGCGGCCGCCGCGTGCGTCGCCGTGGCGTTCGCCGGCCTGGTGCTCACGTTTCCCCGCCAGCAGGCGCGGACGTTGCTCCTGGCCGGGTCGGTCGCTGCGGCGGGGGTCGTGACGCCCGTGCTGCTGGCGGCACTCGGCGCGGACTACTTCAACTCCCTGTACGTGGTCGGCGCGATCGCGCCGGCGGTACTCGTCGTCGCGGCCGCCTTCAGCCGGACGACGTGGACGCGAGCGGCCGGCGCGGTGCTGATCGCGATCTCGCTGATCGCGGTCGTGTCCGTCGTGAACGACCCCGCGTTGCAGCGAACCGACTGGCGGGGAGCCGCCGCGGTTGTTGCGGCCGGCCGGACGCCTCGGTCGTCGTCGTGACGCCGCTCAGCTCGCCGCTGACCCCGTACCTGGACGGCCTCTCACGCCCGTGCGGCGGCGGCACGGGCGGATCACTCTCCGTCACCCAGCCGATCGGCAGGCCCTGCCCCGCCCGGCCCGCGGTGCGGGAGATCGCGATCGTCGCGATGGCGGGCAAGCGGAGCCGCGGCGGCGCGTTCGTCAAGCCGGAGATCGAAGTCCGGAGCCCGCCGGGCTTCACGCCGTCGCGGCGGGTGGACAAGGCGGAGTACACCGTCGTCGTCCTGCGCAGCGATCGGGCGAGGCAGGTCGATCCGCTCGCACTCGCCGACGCCGCGCGCTTCTCCTTCGGGAAGACGCTGGTCGTCGTTCAGGGCGCCTCGTAGCGCGTCCCCGGCCCCGCCGCGACCCCGCGTAGCATTGGCCGGAGTCGTGGCGGCCCTCAACTACCAGGAGATGATCCGCGCGCTCGAGGGCTACTGGGCCGAGCGCGGGTGCGTGCTGATGCAGCCGTACCACACGGAGCTCGGTGCGGGCACGGCGAATCCCGCCACCTTCCTCCGCTGTCTCGGGCCCGACCCGTGGCGCGCCGCGTACGTCGAGCCGGTCATCCGCCCGACGGACGGCCGTTACGGCGAGAACCCGTATCGCTTCCAGCACTACTTCCAGTACCAGGTGATCCTCAAGCCGGCGCCCGAGGACGTGCTCGACCTCTACTTCGACTCGCTGCGGGCGATCGGGATCGAGCTCGAGCGGCACGACCCGCGGCTCGTCGAGGACGACTGGGAGCAGGCGACGATGGGCGCCTGGGGGCTCGGCTGGGAGGTCTGGCTCGACGGCATGGAGGTCACCCAGTTCACGTACTTCCAGCAGCTGGCGGGCCTCGACGTCGACCTCGTGCCCGCGGAGATCACGTACGGGCTCGAGCGGCTGGCGATGTTCATCCAGGGCAAGGACTCGGCACTCGACCTCGAGTGGGTACCCGGTGTGACCTGGGGCGACGTCTACCTGGAGGCCGAGCGCCAGTGGTCGGCGTACAACTTCGAGGAGGCGCCCGTGGACGTGCTCACGCGGCGCTTCGAGGAGCACACCGCCGAGTGCGCGCACCTCGTCGAGCGAGAGCTGCCGCTCCCGGCCTACGACCAGGTGCTGAAGTGCTCGCACATCTTCAACCTCCTCGACGCGCGCGGCGCGATCTCGGTGAGCGAGCGGGCGGCCTACATCGGCCGGGTGCGCACGCTGACGCGGCGGGTCGCGCAGGCATACCTGGCGAAGTTCGCGCCGGACCGCGAGGAGGTTGCCGTCGGTGCCTGAGCTGCTGTTCGAGATCGGGTGCGAGGAGCTGCCTGCGCTCGCCTGCCGCGAGGCCGGTGCACAGCTGCCGGAGCTCTGCCGCACGCTGCTCGGCAGCGAGCCGGACGCGCTCTTCATCGGCCCGCGGCGGCTGGCGGTCAGGATCGACGACCTGCCGGAGGGCGGCGAGGAGGAGGTGCGCCGCGGCCCGGCCGAGCGCATTGCCTTCGGCGACGACGGCAAGCCGACGAAGGCAGCGGAAGGGTTCGCGCGCGGCGCGGGCGTCACGGTCGACGCGCTCGAGCGGCGGGACGGCCACGTCTGGGCGCGCGTCCCGGGACAGGCGATCTCCGAGGTGCTGCCCGAGCGGCTCGAGCAGCTCGTGCGCGGCCTCGCCTTCACCAAGTCGATGCGCTGGCGCGACGACGGTTTCCGCTTCGCGCGGCCGGTCCGCTGGCTCTGCGCGAAGCGGGGGAGGAGACGCTTCGCGTCTCGCTCGGTGAGCTCGAGTCGGGCAGCGAGTCGTACGGCCATCGCTGGACGCACCCGGAGGCGGTCGAGATCGAGTCGGCGGCCGGGTACGAGGAGCGGCTGCGAGCCGCCGGCGTCGAGCCCGACGCCGAAGCGCGCCGCGACGCGATCGTCACCGCGCTCGACGCGCTCGGCGACTGGTCCGACCCGGGCGGCAAGCTGGCCGAGGTCGTGCACCTGGTGGAGGCGCCGACCGTGCTCGAGGGCGAGTTCTCCGAGCGCTTTCTCGAGCTGCCCCAGCAGGTGGTCGTGACCGCCATGCAGGCGCACCAGCGCTACTTCCCGCTCGGCGGCGCGCGCTTCGCGATCGTCGCGAACGCGGGCGAGCCGGACGTCGTCCGCGCCGGCCACGTGCGCGTGCTCGAGGGCCGGCTCGACGACGCCGCCTTCACCTTCGACCGCGACATCGCCGTCGGGATCGAGGGGCTGGCAGCGCGGCTCGGCTCGATCGTCTTCAGGACCGGCGCGGGCACGTTCGCCGACAAGCGCGACCGGCTGCTGCGGCTGGTCGAGGCGCTCGGCGGCGGCGAAGCCTCGCGCGAGGCCGCCAGGCTGGCCAAGGCCGACCAGGCGGCAGAGCTCGTGCGCGAGTTCCCCGAGCTGGAGGGCTCGATCGGCGCCGAGTACGCCCGTCACGCCGGCTTCCCCGAGGCGGTCGCGGCGGCCGTCGACGAGCAGTACCTGCCCGACGCGGCCGGGGGCCCGCTGCCCTCGACCGAGCCCGGGAAGGCGCTCGCGGCGGCGGACAAGATCGACAACCTGACCGTCGCCTTCGCACTCGGGCAGCGACCGACCGGGTCCCGGGACCCCTACGGCTCGCGCCGCGCGGCGATCGGCCTCTGCCGTCTGGCGCACGAGGGCGGGCTGCAGCTGGAGCTCGACGAGCTCGTGGCTCTGAGCCACAAGCTGCTGGTGGAGCAGGGCGCCGAGGTCGTGCCGGAGTTCGACCGCGCGGAGGTGGTCGACTTCGTGGGCGAGCGGCTCGAGAGCCTCCTCGACGTGCCCGTGGAGTTCGTGCGCGCTGCGCGCGGCTCGGCGGCCGTCCGCGAGCTCGGAGGAGTCGCCCGGCTCGCGCTCGCGCTCGCCGCCGCCGACCGGCAGCAGCTCGAGGCGCTGCACACGGTGTACTCCCGCGCCGATCGCCTCGGCGGGCGGGCGGACGATGTGGCGGCGTCTCTCGACCGATCGCTCTTCGCGGACGAGGCCGAGAGCGAGGTGGCGGCGGCGCTCGAGCGTGTGGAGGCGGAGCTCGGTGCGCGGCTGCCCGCGCAGGACTACGCGGGGGCGCTGGGTGCAGCCGCGGAGCTGGGGCCGCCGCTGGCGCGTTTCTTCGACGAGGTGCTCGTCATGGCCGAGGACTCGGCCGTGCGCGCGAACCGGCTACGGCTGCTCGTGGACGTTCGCGACGCGCTGCGAGCGCTCGCGGACTTCGGGCAGCTGCCGCTCTAGACGCTCAGCGCGCCCGGCGGATGCGCGTGCTGAAGCTGCGGCTCGCGCGAGTCGTGCCTGCTTCGACGCGGATCGAGCCGCGCAGCAGACGGCCCACCTTGCTCGCCGGGACGCGCCACGAGCAGGTCGCGTAGCCGTTGCCGAAGCGGGCGCGGGCCCTGAGCGCCGCACGGCCGGCGAGCGCGCTGCACCGCACCGTCGCGCGCGCGGGTGCCGCGCCGGTGGTGACGTCGGTGACGGGGACTCGTGCGAAGTAGGGCGCGACCGGCGATCGCTCGCGCGCTGCCGCGGAAGGTCGTCTGGCGCGACCGCTGCATCGACCCGAGCACGACGCGTCTGGTCGCGGCCGGCGTGTCGGCGTTGCCCGGCGCCGGGTTCGAGCGCGGCGAGGCGGGTTCCGCTGGTCAGCGGGAAGCCCGTCGGCGGCAGCCGGAGGGGAAGGGGCGGGTTGGTCGGGTCGAACGACTCGCCGCTGCCGTCGGACGGCGCGGTGGCGGGCGTCGTGTTGTTGACGACGAAGGGGATGACGAGGATGCCGCAGTTCTTGCCGTCGGGGCGGGTGTCGCAGCCGCCGATGAGGAGGCGGTGCTTGCCGTCGGCGAGCTTGGTGGTGTCGATGGTGAGCTTCTCCGAGCGGTCCCAGCGGCCCTTGTTGGAGAGGACGATGGTTCCGAAGTTCGGCGGGTTGGCGTGGAGGGCGGGGTCGATGAGGACGAGGGCTTCGTCGCGCTGGATGCCGACGGTCGGCTGCCAGGTGCCGCTGAGCGGGGATCGTCTGGCCGGTCTGCGGGTTCCAGGGCAGGTCGCTGTTGGCGATGCGGCGGTCGGAGTACTTGCCGGCGGGGCCGCCGGGTGAGAACCAGCCGACGCCCTGCGATCGCAGGGCCGCTGGCGGCGTTCGTGTGCGGCGGCTTGCCGTTGTCGATGTAGGCCCACCAGCCGCTGACGACGCGCTGGGCGTTGCCGTCGGTGGTGTCGGCGTGGGGGATGAGCTTGAACATCGCCCAGCCGCTGCTCGCGAGCTTGGCGAGTGGGAGGTCGATGCTGACCCACTCGTTGCAGTCGGCGCTGGCGCAGCGGCGGCGGTAGTCGGGGACGAGCTGGTGGAGCAGGGTGCCGCCGTCCAGGCCGGTCTCGATGTCGGTGGAGAAGTAGGCGATCGTGCGAGGGCAGGTTGTGGTAGCTGGACGAAGACGTCGAGGTGGAGGCTGTCGCCGCTGAGGCGCTGGAAGAGCGGGAAGCAGGTGCCGACGTGGATGTGGCCCTGCTTGCCGGTGCCCGGGTGCTCGGCGGGGCCGGCCTGGGCCTCCCACCAGGACTGCGCCTCGAGGTAGACGCGCTTCTCGGGGTAGCCCTCGCAGGTCTTCGGGATCCGGCGCGAGCTGCGCCTGGCTGGCGGGTGCTGCCGACCAGCCGAGCACGGCGAGTGCGGCCGGGATCGCGAAGGCGACCAGGATCAGCCAGGCATTACGGGGCGAACGGCGGTGAGGCCGTCCCGCGGGGCGAAGCGGGACACTCATACCTGCCTACCATCGGCGCCGACTGGAAAGCCTGAGCCTCGATCCGGTGATACCCGGGCGCTCGACTCAGGGAATCGAGAACGAGCCGCGGGCGGCGGGGGACGCGGCGGCCGAGTCCGTCCCGAAGCGGTCGTCGCCTGCGAGCACCGGGTAGGCGATCCAGCGGAAGGAGCCCTGGAGCGGAGCCGGGCCCGTGCGCAGCCAGGCTGAGGGGATGCGCAGGCGCGGCTTGTTCGTCCAGACCTCGAAGAGCATCTTCCCGCCGCGCTCGGCGCGGAAGACCTGGACGCGGTACGAGTCGGCGTTCGAGCTGGCGTCCCAGCGCAGCTCGGGCCTCGCGGTGACGGTCCGTGCGGCCGCCGGGCGCGGCGACGACGCGGCGCCGGACCGGCTCGCCGGCTGAGCTGCATGCCGCGCGTCCTGCGGCGCGTCGGCTCGTGGGCTTGCTCGCCGCTCGAGGTCGGTCTCGGAGGTCTGCGGAGCATCGCCCTTCGGCTCGGCGTGGCCGGAGCGGCACGGAGCTCGGAGCTGTCGGCTGCGTCGGCGTCGCCGCGCGGCACTGCCGGCTGCTCGAGCCGGGCCGCCACGCCGATTGCGGGCAGCGACCGGTGCTGCTCGCTGTCGCCGCTCGACTCGAGCGTGCTCGCATCGCGGACCGGGACGGCGTCGCCGCTGCCCGAGGCGAGCGCCGCGGCTGTACACGCGGCGGCGAGCGCGGTGACGGTCAGCGCGACTCCGGCGGGCGGCCGGTAGCGGCTGCGAGACGAGCTGCTGCCCGCTGCGCGGGCGGAGGCTCGTACTCGGAGGCGAGCGCAGTGCGAAGCCGCTCGAGGCGCTCGCACTCGCGGAGACGGTCGAGGACGGCGAAGACATCGGGCTCGGGCAACGACGCCCGCGCGTACCTCGCGAGCGCGTCGTCGACCAGCGCAAGCTCGGGGCTGACCACGTGCACGCGCTCTCTATGTCGGCAGCCAGGGCAGCCGGTGATGAGTGCGCGCCGCGCTGGCTCGCGTCTCCGCGAGGCATCGGTGCCTAGTCGGCGGAGGTCGGAGCGTTGATCCGGAAGATGAACGAGCGGCTCGCGAACGCGGCGCCGGACGTGACGCGGATCGAGCCCTTGAACGGCTTCCCGGCGGAGTCGGCCGGCAGGCGGAAGACGCACAGCGCGTAGCCGCCGGAGTACGACGCGTCCGCGTCGACCGGGGTGAGCGCCCGCGAGGCCGTCGCACGTCGTCGTGGCCAGCTCGCGGCGAGGCGCCGGTCGCGGAGTCGGTCACCGAGACGCGCGCATAGAAGAGACGACCTGCGAGCGCGCGGCTGAGTCCGGAGAACGAGGCGACGTTGGCGGTCTGCAGCGGGCCGAGCACGAGGTTCCCGGTCGCCGGCGCGGGTGTCGGCGCGGGCGTGCGGCGCCGTCGGCGTCGTCGTGGTCGTCTGGCGGGCGGAGCAGGGGTCGACGTGGAGGGAGCGCCGCGTTGTTCACGACGAACGGGACGACGAGGACGCCGCAGTTCTTGCCGTCGGGGCGGGTGTCGCAGCCGCCGATGAGGAGGCGGTGTTTGCCGTCGGTGAGCTTGGTGGTGTCGATGGTGAGTTTTTCCGATGCGGTCCCAGCGGCCTTTGTTGGAGAGGACGATCGTTGCCGAAGTTGGGCGGGTTGGCGTGCAGGGCGGGGTCGATGAGGACGAGGGCTTCGTCGCGTGAGATGCGCGACGGTCGGTTGCCAGGTGCCGCTGAGCGGGATCGGCCTGGCCGGTCTGCGGGTTCCAGGGCAGGTCGCTGTTGGCGATCGCGACGGCCGGAGTACTTGCCGGCGGGGCCGCCGGGTGAGAACCAGCCGATGCCCTGCGATCGCCGGGCGTGGCCGACTTGGTGCGCGGGCTTGCCGTTGTCGATGTAGGCCCACCAGCCGCTGACGACGCGCTGGGCGTTGCCGTCGGGCGTGTCGGCGTGGGGGAGCAGCTTGAACATCGCCCAGCCGCTGCTCGGCAGCTGCGCGAGCGGGATGTCGATGCTGACCCATTCGTTGCAGTCGGCGCTGGCGCAGCGGCGGCGGTAGTCGGGGACGAGCTGGTGGTAGGAGGGTGCCGCCGTCCTCGCCGGTCTCGACGTCGGTGGAGAAGTAGGCGATCTGGGAGGGCAGGTTGTGCAACTGGACGAAGACGTCGAGGTGCAGGCTGCTGCCCGAGAGACGCTGGAAGAGGGGGAAGCAGGTGCCGACGTGGATGTGGCCCTGCTTGCCGGTGCCGGGGTGCTCGGCGGGGCCGGCCTGGGCCTCCCACCACGACTGCGCTTCGAGGTAGATGCGCTTCTCGGGGTAGCCCTCGCAGGTCTTCGGGATCCGGGGCGAGCTGCGCCTGGCTGGACGGGTGCTGCCGACCAGCCCATGACGGCGAGGGCGGCCGGGATCGCGAAGGCGACCAGGATCAGCCAGGCATTACGGGGCGAACGGCGGCGAGGCCGTCCCGCGGGGCGAAGCGGGACACTCATGCGCCCTTAGAGGTCGGACGCTGCGGTCCATACCTCAGTCCCCCTTTCGAGGGATAGGCCTCCCCCGATCGGGTTACCGGCTGCTAGCCGGCAACGGCCGGCGCGAGCTCGCCGGAACGCGGTGCGTCGTCGAAGCTCCACCGTCGGTCGACGAACGCCTGGTGCCAGAGCTCGAGGTTGAGCAGCGCGTAGAGCCGCAGGCTGTAGTCCGCCTCGCCGGCCGTGTTCTCGGCGCGCATCCGCGCGACCGCCGCGGGCGAGAAGAGGCCGCGCCGGGCACAGGACGTCCGGCGCTCAGGAACTCGTCGACCAGCGGCGTCAGGTCGCGCTCGAGCCACGACCGGACCGGCATCCCGAACCCGGCCTTCGGCCGCCAGATGATGTTGCGCGGCAGCACGGGCTCCTGGCTCTTCTTGAACACGTACTTGCGCGTCAGGCGCCGCACCTTGAGCGAGGACGGGAGCCGGCTCGTGAGCGCGACGAGCTCGTCGTCGAGCAGCGGCACGCGCACCTCGACCGACGCAGCCATCGACATCTTGTCCGTGTAGGTCAGGTTGAGGCACGGGAGGAACGTCTTCGCGTCGAGGTAGAGCAGGTGCGCGAAGCGCGTCGCCGCCGGACGCATGGTCGAGGTACGCGACGGTGCGTTGCGGGCGGGTCGTGTCCGCCGAGCACGCGCTCGAGGCGCTCGGACAGCACGTCGCGCAGCTCGGCCTCGGTGTAGTAGGTCGAGAACGAGAGGTAGCGCTCGAGCGGCGTCCATGCCGACGCCGCGGCATGAACTTCCAGAGGTTGCGGCGCGGGCCGCGCAGGCGGCCGCCGCCGCCCGGGCGTGCGAGCGGCGCGATCACGCCGGCTCGAGCGCCGCCGAGCACCGAGTTGGGGAGCCGCTCGGCGGTCTCGGCGAGATGCCAGGCGAGGTAGCGCGGGTAGCCGGCGAAGACCTCGTCGCCGCCGATCCCGCTCAGCATCACCGTCATGTCGCTGGCCCGCCTCGCGGCAGATCAGGTAGGTCGAGATCGCCGCCGGGTCGGCGACCGGCTCCTCGAGGTGCCAGACGGCGTTCGGCAGCAGCTCGAGCACGTTCGGGCCGGAGGATGCGCTCGTGGTAGTCGGTGTCGAAGAGCCGGCCGACCTCGCGCGCATGCGGCAGGTCGTCGGGGACGATCTCGTGGGCGAGGTCCTCCTCGTGAAGCCGACCGTGTAGGTGCTCACCGCGCCGGTCGCGCGCCATCGCCGCGACGATCGCCGACGAGTCGATGCCGCCGCTCAGGAAGCTGCCGAGCGGGCACGTCGCTGACGAGCTGGCGCCGCGGTCGCCGCCTGCACCTCCTCGCGGACCGCGTCGCGCCACTCGTCCTCGCTGCGCTCCTCGGGCTCGAAGCGCAGATCCCAGTACTGCTCGACCTGCAGCTCCCCGTCGCGTCGAACCAGGCGAAGTGGCCGGGCGGCAGCTTGTGCACGTCGCGGAACGCCGTCTTGCGGATCCGGCACCCAGAGGAAGCGTGAGGAAGTCGAGCGAGCGCCTCGCTCGTCGAGCCTGCGGCGAGCCGAGCAGCGGCAGGAGCGGCTTGAGCTCGGACGCGAACGCGAAGCAGTCGCGCGTCTGCGTGTAGTAGAGCGGCTTGACGCCGAGGCGGTCGCGCGCCAGGAAGAGCCGGCGCTCCTGGTCGTCCCAGACGGCGAACGCGAAGATGCCGTTGAGCCGCTCGAGCATCGTCGGGCCCGTGCGGCGCGAACATGCCGCAGCAGCACCTCGGTGTCGCAGCTCGTCGCGAAGCGCTCGCCGTCCGCTTCGAGCTCGCGCCGCAGCTCGCGGAAGTTGTAGAGCTCGCCGTTGTAGGTGATCCACCAGCGGTCGGCGTAGGACATCGGCTGCGCGCCGGCCGGGCGACGGGATCGATGATCGCGAGCCGCCGGTGCCCGAGGCCGGCCGGCGGGTCCCCGGGAAAGACCTGAACGCCCTCGCCGTCCGGCCCGCGGTGGGCCATGAGCGTCGGTCATGAACGCGAGCTCGGACGCGCTCGGCGCGGCCGACCGTGCCGCAGATGCCGCACACGGCTAGCGCCCGTCTCCGAGGCGAGACCGGACGGCCCGTGCGCAGCGACTCCGCGGCGCGCCAGCGTCGCCCGCGTGGACGCGACGTACGAGCTCCAGTCGCGGCGCCGGCGCGCGTCCGGCGACCGCCGCGACGAAGCGCGGCGACCTGCGCCCGGTGGCCCTTGTCGCTGTCGCCGCGGATCCACGCGTGCGCTTGCCGCTCGCGGTAGAGCTCGAGGCTGCGGAAGTCGTCGAGCACCGCGGAGATGCCGCCGCCGAAGGCCTCGATGCGCTCCTTGCCGAGCTTCGGGTCGCCGCCGCCGGTGTAGACGAGCGTGCGCGGTCGCGCCGTCCGCGAAGCCGAGCGTGCACGGCGAAGGTCTCGCTGCCTCGACCGGGCCGTCCGGCTGGCGCGGCCGCGACGCGTGCACCGACGACCGGCGTGCGACGCCGGCGAGGTGGACGGCGAGGTCGACGAAGTGGCACCCCTCGCCGAGCAGGCGTCCGCCGCCCTCCTCGGGGTCGTGGAGCCAGTGGTCCGGCGCGAGCGCGCCCGGCGTTGACGCGGATGGAGGATCGACGTCGGGCGCGCGGCTGCCGAACGCGTCTCGCGAGGCGGTCGACGAGCGGCGCGAAGCGGCGGTTGAAGCCGACCATCGAGCAGCGACTCGGGGCCGAGCGCGTCCTCGACCCGGTCGAGCTCGCTCGGGCGTCAGCGCCAGCGGCTTCTCGACGAAGACGGCCTTGCCGGCTCGAAGCGCACGCGGCAGCGAGCGCGGCGTGCGATGCGTGGCGCGTGGCGATGACGACCGCGTCGACGGTCGTCGTCGCCGATCGCCTCGTCGACCGTCGTCGGCGGCGCGCTCGAAGCCGAAGCGCGCGGCGCCGTCGCCTGCCGTCAGCCCGCTCTGCGACGCGACCGCGACGAGCCGCGCGCCGGCGGCCTGCGAAGGCCGGGATCAGCGTCGAGCGCGCGAAGTTGCCGGCGCCGACGAACGCCGACGCCGACCGCGCCCGCGAGCGGCGGCGCGTCGTGGCGGTCGACGGCCGCACCGCGGTCGGCTCGGCCGCGCTCCGCGTACTCGAGCACGATCCCGAACGGCCGCGCGGCCGCCGTTCGGCGCCGGCGAGGAGCGCGTAGGCCTCGGGTGCCTGCTCGAGCGGGAAGCGGTGCGTCGTCAGTCGCGTCGGGTCGAGCCGCCCGCTGCCGACCAGGTCGACGAACGCCTGGATGTTGCGCTGCTCGGTCCAGCGGACGTAGCCCGCGCGGGAGGTCGCGGCCGCGCTCCTCGTAGTCGCGGTCGTAGCGGCCCGGCCCGTACGAGCGCGACGAGCCGCAGCTCGAGCTCCTTGTCGTAGGCGAGCGCGCGGTCGAGCTCGACCGGGACGTCGCCGACGACGACGAGCCGGCCGCGGTCGCGCGCGAGCGCGGCGGCCGAGCGCGAGCGGGTCCGCGAGTCGACGAGGCGGCGCAGACGAGCACCGCGTCGAGCCCGCGCCCGCCCGTCAGGTCGCGCGACGATCGCCGGCGAGCTCGGCGGCGTCCGGAGCGAACGCGTGCGCGCCGGCCGCCTCGGCGAGCGCGACGGCGCCGGGTCGAGGTCGATGCCGACCACGGTGCAGCCCGATGCGAGCGCCGAGCGCGGCGGCGAGCTGGCCGACGAGGCCCGAGCCCGATGACGCCGACCGTCTCGCCGACGCTCGCCTCGGCCTGTCGGACGCCGTGCAGCGCGATCGCGCCGACCGTCGCGTACGCGCCGGCCTCGAAGCCGACGCCGTCGGGGAGCCGCGCGACGAGATTCTGCGGCACCGCGACCACCTCGGCGTGGTTCGCCCAGCCGCCGCCGCCGCAGGCGACGCGGTCGCCCGGCGCGATGCCCTCGACGCCCGCGCCGACCTCGAGCACGACGCCGCTCGAGGAGTAGCCGAGCGGCGTCGAGCGCGTCGAGCCGGTCGCGCACGGTCGCGACCGTCGAGCGGATGCCCTCGTCGCGTGCGCGGTCGACGACCTGCTTGACGAGGTCGGGCCGCGCGCGCGCCTTCTGCGGCAAGGCTCTTCTGGCCCATCTCGACCTTCGTGCGCTCCGTGCCGGCGCTGATCAGCGAGGCGCGGTTGTGCGACGAGCACCCAGCCCGGGCGGAGCGCCGGAATCGGCGCGTCGACGACGAGGAACGCGCCGTCCGTGCGCGCTGTGCGACCTGCTTCATTGCCGAGGCCGCCTTCGAGCGACGCCGGCCGCGCCGCGACGTGTGATCCCGCCTGAACATCCCCTCTCTGATCATACGCAGGCACTTTTCGGGCTCCTGAAGCGCCCTGCGCGGATCGCTGCGCTACGCTCGCGCCGCCGTGACCCGGCGCTCGCGCAATCGTCCGCCGCATACGCGTACCGGCGAGCAGCACGCCCGTGCCCGTTCGGCGAGCTCGGGACGGCTCATCGTCATCGGGCCGGTGCCGCCGCCCGTACCACGGCGTCACGGTCTCGACCGATCTCGTGCTCGCCAACCCGCTGCTGCGCGAGCGCTTCGCGAGGTCGAGCACCTCGACACGAGCGACCGCCGCCCGGTCAGCACGATCGGCCGCTGGGACTTCACCAACCTCGGTCTCGGGCTCCTGCACGCCGCGCGCCTGCTGCGACTCGCCGGCGGCCCCGCGGGGTCGTCTACCTGCCGCTCTCGCAGGCGCTCGGCCCGTTTCTCCGAGACTCGCTCTTCGTTCTACGTGGCCCGCGCGCGGGGCTGGAAGGTCGTGGCACACCTCAGGGGTAGCGAGTTCCGGGAGGCGTTCTACGAGCGCCAGGGCGCGCTGGTCCGTGCGTACGTTCGGTTCACGCTCCGGCGGCTCGTCCTCGCTCGCCGTGATGGGCGAGTCCCTGCGGGGCGTCTTCGACGGGCTGGTGGCCGACGAGCGGATCGCGGTCGTCAGCAACGGGACGCCGGCGCCGACGGGCGCGGCGGGGATGCAGCGGGACCCGTGGCGTGTCCTCTTCCGTCAGCAACCTCCGTGCCCGCAAGGGCTCGTCCGAGGCGGTCGACGGCTGCGCTGCTCGTGCTGGCGGCGGAGCCGCGAGCGACGCTTCGTGTTCGTCGGCAACTGGGAGGACGCCGAATTCGAGCGCTCGGTCCGGGCGCGTGCGGGCGAGCGCGCCCGCCGGAGCGATCGAGTTTCGCGACGCGCATCACCGGACCTGACAAGGAGCGTCTGATGGCCTCGGCCTCGGTGTTCCTCTTCCCGCCGACCGAGCCGGAGGGTCATCCGCGCGTCGTGCTCGAGGCGATGTCACACGGGCTGCCGGTCGTGACGACCGACCAGGGTGCGATCCGCGAGACGGTCGTCGACGGCGAGAGCGGCTTCGTCCTTGACCGCGCCGAGCCCGAGGAGCTGGCGGAGCGGATCCTCGAGCTCCTGCGCGATCCGGAGCGGCGGGAGCAAATGGCCGTGGCGGCGCGGGAACGCTGGTTGCAGCACTTCAGCCAGGAGCGCGCCGACGAGGTGCTCGCCGACTGGCTCGCGAGGCGTCGCCGGGTCTGTCCCCGCAGGGGACTGACCCGAGCCGTTCGCTAGAGGGTCAGGGCCGCGAGAACGTGAGCCGGTACGTGCCCGAGCCCTTGAGGCGGGTCACGCGGGCACGGTAGGAGCGCGTTCCGCAGGCGGTGGTCGTGACCGAGCGTGAGCCCGCGCTGATCGTCGTGCTGCCGACACGGCCGTCCGGCCCGAGCAGGTCCAGTCGCAGCCGCGCCGTGCGGGGTGCGCGCAGCGTCACGTTGACCGTGCCGTCCAGCAGTGTCGAGAGGGTGTGTGTGCGCGCCGCGACGCCGCGCTTGGCGAACGATCCGCTGACCGTGGAGACGGTGTTCTGCGTCCACGGGGTCGTGACGTCCTGGTCCAGCGCGGCCAGAACCTGGTCACTCGGATAGAAGAGAGTGGAGACGATCTGCCAGACGGACTCCGGCTGTCCGAGCCGGCGCTCGTTGAGGAGCCGGTACGCCTCTGCGAAGCCCTCGCCGGGATTCAGCTCGTAGCCTGCGCGGTCGTCGGCGCCCGGGAAGAGGTAGCCGTCCTCGGCGTCACGGCAGACGTCCATCGCCGAGGCCCAACGCTTCGGGCCGTAGTCGACCGAGCGCCACGGCGGGTTGCTGCGGCTGTTGGCGACGTGGTGGCCGTACTCGTGCGCGAAGACCGCCTCGGCGGAGAGGTCCTCGTCCGGATCGTCGCCGGGCGTGACGATCGCGCGACCCGACGGGCTGTAGCAGGCGAGCGCGCCCATCCCGCACACGCGCTGCACCTCCTCGAGCGGCGCGACGTGGATCGAGACCGTGCTGATCTCGGGGCCGTGCACGAGCGAGGCGATGTAGGTGACCCACGCCTGCGCGAGTGCGTCGTCCTGCGGGTACGTGTCGGAGAAGGTCAGCTGCAGCGTCTCGCCGGCGGGGGTCGTGTACGAGCCGCCCCAGCGAGCGAAGGGGCGAGCAGGAGCTGCGGCCAGCGTGGGCGTCCGGTCGAGCCGCAGGCCCACTGCGTGGCCGATCTCCCAGGCAACGGGAGCGCTCAGCTCTGGCGCGGATGCCGGCTGCGGGCTCGCGGCAAGGCTCGCGCCCGCGATCAGAGCCGCAAGAGGGGACAACCCGCCCACTCGCCACAGCATGCACGCCTCACTCTGAGAGGGAAGTAAGAGTTGCTCGTCGACTCTCGCCCGGCGTTCGGGACGCCAGGGGCCAACGGCTGGGGTCAGTCCCCTCCGGGGACAGACCCGGCATTGACGGCACGCCTCGGTGCCGGGGCAGAATGGGCTCGTGGCGAGCAAGGCGACCGTCGAGCTGCACGTGATCTCGGACGCGACGGGCGCGACCGCGTCGCGGCTCGTGCAGGCGCTCGAGGCGCAGTTCCCGGGGCAGGAGTTCAAGGAGATCCATCATCCGCGCGTCGAGTCGTCGGACGACCTGCGCCTCGCAGTGAACCGCGCGAAGGGAAGACCGGCAGTCGTTCTCTACACGCTCGTCGACGCGGAGCTGCGCGACGTGATGCGCCAGCTGTGCCGCTCGGCCCGGGTGCACTACTGCGACATCCTCGGCCACCCGATGGAGGCGGTGGCGCGCGTCTCCGGCCGTGCCGCGCAGATGCGCCCGGCGCCCGGCCGGTGCTGGACGACCAGTACTTCCGCCGGATCTCCGCGATCGAGTTCGCCGTCCGGTACGACGACGGCGTCGGGCGCGGGCTCGAGGAAGCGGACATCGTGCTCGTGGGCGTGTCGCGCACCTCGAAGACGCCGCTGTCCATGTACCTCGGTTACCTCGGCTACAAGACCGCGAACGTCCCGATCGTCAACGGCATCGCGCCGCCGAAGGAGCTCAAGGAGATCGATCCGACCAAGATCGTCGGCCTCACCATCGGAGCCGAGCGGCTCGCCGAGATCCGCCAGGCGCGGGCTCGCACGCTGGGCGGCTCCAGCCATGGAAACTATGCCGGACTGGCTGCGATCTACGAGGAGCTCGAGGAGGCCGAGCGGGTCCACCGCCGGCTCGGCTGCCCGGTGATCGACATGAGCGAGCTCTCCATCGAAGAGACCGCCACTCGCGTCATCCGCCTCGTCGAGCAACGCCAGCTCGACCGGGAGAAGCGCGAGAGCAAGGCGGGAGCCGCATGAGCGCCGACCCCACCGGCGAGCCGCGCCTGCACCCGCCGGTGCCGCTCTGGCGCTGGGGGCTGTGGTACTCGATCCTCGCCTGCGCGATCGTCGTCTTCTACGTGATTCTCACGCCGATCTGGCTCGGCCTCCGCGGTCTCGCCTGGGTGGCCGAGTTCCAGTCGCGGCGCCGCTGAGTCGAGCGGCGTCCGGGTCAGTCCTGACAGCGACGAACGGCTGTCGCTGCCGGTGACAGACCCGTCCGTCGTCGGAGCAGCGATCCGCCCGTCGACGTCCTGGTGGCGTCGGCGCCACCGTGCGCCGCGCGACGCTGCTGCCCCGCAGTCCCGACGGCTGGGTCGGTCTCCCGTCAGCGGCGACGACGTCGCCGCTGCGGGGACAGACCCGACCTCTTGCACGCGTCGCTGACGGCGACAGACCCGGCTAAGACCCAGAGCTGCCTCGAGCAAGTACTCGTGCTCGAGGCCGTCGTGCTCGTCCCAGTGCTCCCCGACGTGCCGGAAGCCGAGCCGGCGAACGACGCGCAGCGAGGGCTCGTTGCTCGGCGCGATCGAGGCGACGAACGCCGAGATGCCGTGCTCCCGCCGCGCCCAGTCCATGACCGCCGCGACGGCCTCGCCCGCCAGCCCCCGCGAGCGGTGCTCCGCGAACACCGTGTAGCCGAGCTCGACGGCGTCGCTCCGTGCGAGGGCGTTCACGCCGGGCGGGCCGTGGAAGCCGACGTGGCCGACCATCGGCGCCGGTCTCGCGCAGCACGAGCGCGCGCACGAGCCACTCTGCCGCCTCCGGGCGGCTGCGCAGTTCGCTGAGCCTCAGCCGCAGGAAGCCCGCATCGTGCGCATCCGGCCATCCGGCCGGAATGGTCGCGCCGAGCTCCGCCTCGCCCTCGGCGCGGTCGCCTGCGAGCAGCGCGGACATCGCCGCTGCCGTAAGTGGCACGAGGTCGAGACGCGCCGTGGCGATCGTCGCCGTTGCCGCGGTCATCGGCGCCGGCCGCCGCGGCGCTTCGGCGGCTCGCCCGCGGACGCCTTGCGGAGCTGCTCGAGCGCGGGCGCGAGGCGGCCGCCCCCGGCGAGCACCGGTGCGAAGACGTCGCCCTCGCGCTGGACGCGCTCGAGCACGACCGGCATGGTCAGCTCGCGGTAGTCGAGGTCGGGCGTGAGCTCCTCCCAGCGCAACGGCGCCGAGACCGGTGCGCCCGGCTTCGGTCGCACGCTGTAGGGCGAGGCGATCGTCTTGCCGTGACCGTTCTGGTGGTAGTCGATGAAGACGCCGCGACGCTTGGCCTTCAGCCACTCCGCCGTCACCAGGCCCGGGTGCTCTGCGGCGAGCAAGCGCGTCACCCGCTCGGCGAGCTCGTGCGCCTGCGGGAACGACGCCCGCCGTTGAATCGGAGCGAGCACGTGGATGCCGCCGGCGCCGGAGGTCTTCGCCCAGCTCTCGAGCTTCGAGTTCGCGCGAGCGACTCACGCACCAGGTGGGCGACCTCGACGGCGTGCCGGAAGCCGCTCGCGCTCTCGGGCGGGTCGAGATCGAAGAGGACGAAGTCCGGCCGCTCCGGCTTGTCCACGCGGGAGTACCAGGCGTTCATGTCGATGCAGTGGAACTGCACCATCCAGAGCAGCGCCAGCTCGTCGTTGACGAGCGGGAAGTCGACCAGCCGCGAGCCGCCCTCGCGCGGGTACGTGCGAAACGTGCGGGTCGGGATCCAGTCGGGGATGCCCTTCGGCGCCTGCTTCTGGAAGAACGAGCCGCCGCGGATCCCCTCACGCCAGCGCTTCATGGTGAACGGGCGGTCACGGAGGTGCGGCACGAGCGCGGGCGCGACCGCCTCGTAGTAGTCCCAGAGGTCGCCCTTCGTGACGCCGCTGCCCGGGAAGAGGACGCGCGACTCGCTCGAGAGTCGCACGAGTCGATCGCCGCGCTGTGCCTCCCTCATGTGCGCGCGTCCTCGAGGAATCGACGCACCTCTGCCTGCCGGCGCAGCCGAACGACCCGGTACGGCCGCAGTCGCTCGAGGTACCGCCGCCTGCGCTGTCGGAAGGTGCGGAACGTGTACCCGTACAGCGAATCCCGCCCCCAGAAGAGGCCGCGCAGCGACTCTCGGTTGCCGTGCCAGAGTTCCTCCCGGCCGCGCAGGCGCCGCCAGGAGCGCTTCGTCAGCCGCGGCAGCCAGACCCAGATCGGCGGGTCGAGCCAGACGACGACGTCTGCTCGCGCGACGACCAGGTGGCCGAGCTTGCCCATGTAGGCGCCGTCGATCACCCAGTCGTCCTGGGCGACGATCGGCTCGACCTGCGCCCGCAGCTCCTCCGCGGTCGCCTCGCGCCAGCCCGGTCCCCAGTGGAGCGAGTCGAGCTCGACGAAGGGAACCTCGAGGCGGCGCGCGAGCTCCCGCGCGAAGGTGGTCTTTCCGCTACCGCTGGCGCTCGCCATCACGACGACCCGCCTCACGGGCGCAGCGCGCGCAGGTGCAGGAAGTTCGGCAGGCGCTGCCAGCGACCGTCGCTCGGGTCGCGTTCGGCGGCCTCGACTGGTGCCTGCGGCTCGCGGATCCGCTCGATCAGAAAGCCCGCGTCCTCCAGCGCCCGCGTGTAGTCCTCGAGCGGGTGCGTCCAGCCGTAGAAGGTGATCGGCAGCCCGTCGCGGTCGAACGAGTCCTCGACCCACCGGCGCTGGTAGTAGCTGCCGGCGATCACGAACCGCGCGTCGGGCTGCCGGTTCTCGAACCTGCCGGCGTCGGCGACGGGATGCGTGATCGAGACGGCGAGCCGGCCGCCGGGGACGAGCACGCGGGCGAGCTCCCGCGCTGCCGCCGGGACGTCGTCGAACACCATGAAGGAGTTGAACGCGACCGCCAGGTCGAAGCTGCCGTCGTCGAACGGGAGCTCTGCCACGTCGGCGACCACGTAGGTGCTGTCAGGGTCCACCTCGCGCGCCAGCTCGATCAGGGTGGGGGAGGCGTCGACCGCCGTGACGGAATGGCCACGGTCCCGCAGGTCTCGGGCGACGCGCCCCTCGCCGCAGCCCACCTCGAGCGTCGCCCGGCCCGGCGGCGGGACGATCTCGTCGAAGAACGGGTTGCGGAACTGCCAGTAGGAGTCGTGGCCGGGAGTGCGGGCCCAGGCAGCCCAGTTGGCGGCCTGCGCCTCCCAGCCCTCCTTCGAGCTCAAGGTTGCAGGGCTGTCCCCGCAACCCGAGGTCGAGTCGCCGGCGGTCCGCGCGAACGGCTGGCGGCGGAGGCCGCCGCCTCCGGGGACAGACCCTGCTCACCCAAGGGCAGGCCGCCGCCGGGGACAGACCCGTCTTCGTGGGGGCCTCAGCCAAGATGCCGCGCCTCCAGCCGCGTCTCCCGCACCTCGCCGTCCACGAGCTCGACGCGGAAGGCGCCGGAGCCCTCGCGGCACGACACCACCTCGCGCAGCTCCTCGCCGACGAAGTGGAGGCCGACCCCGGCCTCCGCCGCGTAGCCGGCGCGCATGCCGTTCTGCAGCAGCTCGTGGTAGACCGGGCGGCGGCGATCCTCGTCGTCGTAGTGGGGGCAGAGGCTGCCCTGCAGGAACCCGAGGCAGTCCATGCCGTCCAGCTGCGGCCCGAACGAGTCCGTCACGCCCTGGTCGAACCAGCAGATGCCGCCCGCGCTCGAGCCCGACAGGACGACACCCTGCTCCCAGGCGCGGCGCAGCATGCGGTCGAAGCCGTGCACGCGCCAGACCGCGAGCATGTTGGCGGTGTTGCCGCCGTCGACGAAGACGGCGTCCTGGCGCAGCAAGTGCTCCTCCAGGTCGGGGCGCGGCCAGGGGAAGAACTCCGCCCGCGTGTACTCGACCTCGGGGCCGAAGAGGTCGCCGACCTCGAGCGCGTAGCGCGGGTCCTCCGCGCTCGCGGTGCCGACGTAGAGGACACGCGTGCGCGTGCCGCCACCGGCGAGCTCGACAATGTGGCGGGCCAGCTCGCGGCAGAAGCCGCCGCCGCCGGCCGCGACGATCTGAGGCTCGGGCACGGCGAGAGTATTGCGGCTCGGCTGTGGAAGTATCTCGCCGCATGGCGGTCTCACCGGTCAGCGGCGTGCGCTACGTCTACGACTTCGCGGAGGAGGCGCCCGGCGGGCGCGAGCTCCTCGGCGGCAAGGGCATCGGCCTGGCCGAGATGACCGCGCTCGGCATCCCGGTGCCCGGCGGCTTCACCGTCACGACCGAGGCCTGTCGCGCCTACATGGCCGCCGGCAAGGAAGTGCCCGAGGGGCTGGATGCGCAGATCGACGAGCACCTGAGCGCCCTCGAGGAGCGCGCCGGCAAGCGGTTCGGCGACCCACACGACCCGCTGCTCGTCTCCGTTCGCTCGGGGGCGGCCGTGTCGATGCCGGGGATGATGGACACGATCCTCAACCTCGGCCTGAACGACGAGGCCGTCGAGGGACTGGCCGAGAGCACCGGCAACCGCGCGCTTCGCGTTCGACTCGTACCGGCGGCTGATCCAGATGTACGGCGAGGTCGTGGACGGCATCGACGGCCACGAGTTCGAGAGCGCGCTCACCGACCTGAAGCGGGAGCGGGGCGTGTCGCAGGACGTGGAGCTGTCGCCGGACGACCTGGCCGGGCTCGTGGAGACGTTCAAGGGCCTCTACGAGCGGCGGCTGGGCCGGCCCTTCCCGCAGGACGCGGCCGAGCAGCTCGCGCGGGCGGTGCGGGCCGTGTTCGACTCGTGGGACGCGCCGCGGGCGCAGGTCTACCGGCGGGCAAACGGGATCCCGAACGACATCGGGACCGCGGTCAACGTCGTCCAGATGGTGTTCGGCAACAAGGGCGACACGTCGGGCACCGGCGTCTGCTTCACCCGCGATCCGTCCACCGGCGCGCCGGGGATCTACGGCGAGTTTCTGCGCAACGCCCAGGGCGAGGACGTCGTCGCCGGCATCCGCACGCCCGAGCCGATCGAGCGCATGGGCGAGGTGCTGCCGCGCGCGTACCAGCAGCTGCAGGACACGATCGCGCGGCTCGAGACGCACTACCGCGACATGCAGGACATCGAGTTCACGGTCGAGGACGAGCACCTCTACCTGCTGCAGACGCGCACGGCCAAGCGCACCGCGGCCGCTGCGCTGCGCTGCGCCGCCGACATGGTCGAGGAGGGCGTGATCTCGCGCGAGGAGGCGGTCGCGCGCATCGACCCGGCCCAGCTCGACCAGCTGCTGCACCCGATGATCGACCCGGCGGCCGAGGTGGAGGTGGCGGCGCGTGGGCTGAACGCCTCGCCGGGCGCCGCCTGCGGGGAGATCGTGCTCGACGCCGACCTGGCCGAGCAGCGCGGGCGCGCAGGCGAGAGCGTCATCCTCGTCCGCTGGGAGACGACGCCCGACGACATCCACGGCCTGATCGAGGCGGCGGGCATCCTCACCGCGCACGGCGGCATGACCTCGCACGCCGCGGTCGTCGCCCGCGGCATGGGGAAGCCCTGCGTCGCCGGCTGCGAGGGGCTGACGATCGATCTCGACGCGCGCACCATCGGGCTCGGCGACAGGCGGCTGGCCGAGGGCGACGTGATCACGATCGACGGCGGGACCGGACGCGTGATCATCGGCGCCGTCGAGCTGGTACCGCCGCAGATCAACGAGCACTTCGAGACGGTGCTCGAGTGGGCCGACGACCTGCGGCGGCTGCGCGTCCGCGCCAACGCCGACACGCCCGAGGACGCCGCGCGCGCGCGCGAGTTCGGCGCCCAGGGCATCGGCCTCTGCCGGACGGAGCACATGTTCATGGCCGAGGGCCGGCTGCCCGTGGTGCGGGAGATGATCCTGGCCTCGGACGAAGACGGACGCCGCGCGGCGCTCGACCGGCTGCTCCCGTTCCAGCAGAGCGACTTCGAGGGCATCTTCGAGGCGATGGCCGGGCTGCCGGTGACGATCCGGCTGCTCGACCCGCCGCTGCACGAGTTCCTGCCGCCGCTCGACCAGGCACCGGACGAACGCGTGGCGGCGCGCATCCGGGCGCTCCAGGAGTCGAACCCGATGCTCGGCACCCGCGGCTGCCGGCTCGGGCTGATGTACCCGGAGATCTACGAGATGCAGGTGCGGGCGATCGTGCGGGCCGCGATCGCGGTGCGCGAGCGCACGGGCGACGCGCCGCTCGTCGAGATCATGCATCCGCTCGTCGGCTTCGCCGAGGAGCTGAAGCGGCTGCGGGCGATGACGCTGGCGGCCGCCGCCGACGAGGGCGAGATCGAGCTCCTGGTCGGCACGATGATCGAGCTGCCGCGAGCGTGCATCCGCGCCGACGAGATCGCCGCGCACGCCGACTTCTTCTCGTTCGGGACGAACGACCTGACGCAGACGGCGCTCGGCTTCTCGCGAGACGACGCCGAGGGCAAGTTCCTGACGCACTACCTGCAGGACCGCATCCTCGAGAAGAACCCGTTCGAGACGCTCGACCAGTCCGGCGTCGGTGACCTGATGAAGATCGCGGTCGAGCGCGGACTGGCCGTGAAGGAGCTGAAGCTCGGCATCTGCGGCGAGCACGGCGGCGACCCGCCGTCGGTCGCCTTCTGCCACGAGCTCGGGCTCGACTACGTCTCGTGCTCGCCCTACCGCGTGCCGCTCGCTCGCCTCGCCGCGGCGCAGGCATCGCTCGCGGACGCGGGCGTCACGGCCGCGATCGCCGGCGGCTAGCGCCTGTCGTCAGCGCCGGGACTGTCGGGTCTGTCCCCGCAGGGGACTGACCCCAGCCGTTCGTCCGGCGACGCCGTGCCGGCGAATCAGTTAGTGGCTGACAGCCACTAAGTCTTCGAAAACGGGGCTGCCACGGCGTTCCAGTTTGTGGCTGTCAGCCACTAACTCCGGTCTACGACGCTGCACCGACTGCAGGGCGGTGCTGCGAAGCTCTCGTCGTGGGGGACTCCACGCGACACAGTGACTCGGTGCTCGTTCGCCCCGAGCGTCCCGCGGACTTCTCGGGCATCGCTGCAGTTGTGCGAGCCGCGTTCGGCGACGAGGGTGCCGCGGTTGCCCGGCTAGTCGAGCTCATCCGCGCATCCGACGACTACGTGCCCGAGCTGGCGCTACGTGGCAGAGGAGGAAGGCGAGGTCGTCGGCCACACGATGCTCTCCTACGTGGGGCTCGAGGGGTCGACTCGCCGGCTCCTCCTGCTGTCGCCGCTGGCGGTACGGCCCGACCGCCAGCGCCTGGGGATCGGTGCGGCGCTCACGCGCGAGGTCGTCGCCAGGGCGGAGGCGCGCGGCGAGCCGCTCGTCCTCGTCGAGGGGATCCCGGCGTACTACCCGCCGCTCGGCTTCGAGCGGGCATCGGGCTTCGGGCTGCTGGCGCCCCGGCCGGAGATTCCCGACGCGGCCTTCATGATCCAGAGGCTGTCGGCGTACGAGCACTCGCTACGAGGGCGCGTTCTCTACCCGCCTGCGTTCGACGGCTTCTAGAAGTCCTCGTCGTCGCCGCCTGGGAGTCGGTCGCTCGGAGCGGGTGCGGCCGGGGTGCGTCGCTACCCAGGCGATTCGATCGAGCTTCTCCCACCAACCCTCGCCGTCAACGGGTTGAGCGTCGCTCGCGATGTTCTTGCCAGCGGCGACAGCCGCCAGTCCGGGCGGCAGCATCCAGAAGGGCGTTACCCAGCGCCGCAAGTGGCGCTCCAGGATCGACGCCTCGCGAGCTGGGCGTAGGTGCCGTGCCCAGAGCCGGGTGGCGAGTGGTCGTTCGCCGTTGTCGAACAGCCAGCGGGCGGTAGCGAGCGTCGTTTCGAAGATCCCGGCCAGTCCCCATGACTGTGCGGCTCGTGTCAGCTCCTGCTCGTCCGAGCCGTCAGCAAGGGCGGCGACGTCGACGAGGTCGCGCACGTACCCGAGCGGCATGTGCTTCCAAGCATGGGCCGCGACGATCAGGGTGTGATGCTCGGCGGAGGGCGTCTCGAGCCCATCCACCGGCACACGCGACGGGACCGCCGCGTCAAAGAACTCGTCGTTGCTCGGCGGCTCGAGGTGCCGCGGCCAGTTCGGACGGAGATGCACCTCGACGGGATACGCGCTTCCGGACCAGCGAACCGCAGGGAGGTGGACGGGCCGGCGATCGGGGGCGCCCGGCATTTCCTCGAACCCTGCCGCCTGGAGCGCAGCGTGCGCGGCGGCGGCGTCGTCGACGAGCAGGTCGAGGTCGCCGAAGGCCCGGCCTCCCATCGGGTAGTGCGCCTCCACTTCCGGCCCCTTGATCAGCAGCATGCGGCCGTCGTAGGCCGCACGAATGCGCTCGAGCACCGGGATCGCGAGCAGCGCGCCGAAGTGCGCCGAGCGCTCCTGCTGAGCGATCTCCGCCGGCACCGGCCTGCCGAGCACGCGCCAGCGGCGCGCTGCGAGCGGTCCGACGTGATGGGCCAGCGCCGCCGGAGCGTCCATCTCGTCGAGGACGCGATCCACGCCCTTCCAAAACGGCGGCCGGTAGCGGCGGTGGCGGCGATTCGGCTCGCAGGGGCATCAATCCCATATTCCGACGCTACCGCAGGATTGCGGCTTCGGATCGGCGATCGCGCACCGAGCGGAGCGCTCAGTAGCCCGCGATGGTGAAGAGCGAGACGCCGAGTGCGGCGAGCGCGACCGCTGCGACGCCGGCGAAGCCGAGCACGCCCGGCCGGCCGTAGGCGGCGTGGACGCGCCCCACCTGCGTCAGGGCCAGGGCGCAGGCTGCGCCGCCGACGAGGCCGCCGATATGGCCGCCGATCGAGATGTTCGGGACCGCGAACGTGAGGATCAGGTTGATGAGGATGATCCCCATCGCGCTGCCGCCGAGCACGAAGGTGCGCTGGCGCTCGTAGACGAGCGCGGCGCCGAGCATGCCGAAGATGGCGCCCGATGCGCCGACCGTGATCGAGTTCGGCTCGGTCAGCGCGAGTGCCCCCGCCGAGCCGCAGAGGCCGCTGACGAAGTAGATGAGCAGGAAGCGGAGGCGACCGACGGCCTCCTCGAGCGGCGACCCGATCCAGTAGAGCATCAGCATGTTCATGCCGAGGTGGATCACGCTCCCGTGCAGGAACATGGCCGTGACCATCCGGTACCACTCGCCCTCGGCCACCCCGATCAGCTGGTTGGTCGCGGGATCGAACGCCCGCCCGATCAGGGCGCCGTCGACGAAGAGGCTCCCGTCGTTTCGGTTCAGGCTGGCGCCCTGCGCCAGATTGACGAAGAAGACGCCGACGTTGAGCCCGATCAGCACCTTGGTGACGATCGCGCCGCCGGTGTCGAAGATCCCTCGGCGGACGCGCGTGGTGGTGCGCGGCCGCGCCGGGGCGCCCGCAGGCCCGCCCGCGTGGTCGGGGCAGCGGATCCCGACCGGGGCGAAGATCATGCAATCGGGGCAGATGCCCCGCCCGCACTCGGAACACGTCACGCCTGTCTCACGGTCCGGGTGCCGGTAGCACCGGGTCAGCTCGGCCACGCGCGCAGAGTAGACACCTGGACGGTCGCGACAGCTGCAGGGTCGTTCGGTCAACGGCGAACTGCTCGGGTCAGTCCCCCGAGCACTGTGCTGCGGTCGCGGCAGCGTCGGATGGGGACGACCCGGCGGAGGTCGCGGCGGTCTGAGACGACGGGTCTGTCCCCGTTCGCGGCGCTGCCGCGACCGGGACGCTGTTGCGCAGGGGACTGACCCCAGCCGTTGACGTTAGGTTGGCGGCGTGCGGGTCGACGTCGCGTTCACGCCCGAGGAGCCGGCCCGGGCTCCCGTCGCGATCGTCGTCGACGTGATGCGGGCGACCTCGACGATCACCCAGGCGCTCGCGTCCGGCTACCCGCGCGTCCTGGCAGCGGCCGGCGTAGACGATGCCCGGGCGTTGCGCGACGAGCTCGGCGAGGGCCTGCTCGGCGGCGAGCGTCAGGCCGTCAAGATCCCCGGCTTCGACGTCGGCGCCTCGCCGCGGGAGTTCCTCGACGGCGGCTCGGAGCCGATCATCTTCTCGACGACCAACGGGACGCGCGCCATCCTCGCTGCCGCAGCGCGCGCGGACACCGTCCTGCTCGGGAGCCTGCTCAACCTGAGCGCCGTCGCCCAAACGGCCGCCGGGGCCGGGGAGGACGTGGCCGTCATCTGCGCCGGCTTCCAGGGCACCTTCGCCATCGACGACGCCTACTGCGCGGGTCGGATCGTGGCGTTGCTCGAGGGCGAGCGCGGCGACGGCGCCAAGGCCGCCGAGCTGGTCGCCGCCCGCTACCCCGACGCGCTGGACGGCATCAACGCGCGCACGTACGGCCCGCCGGGCATGGAGGACGACATCGCCTGGGTGTGCCGGGTCGACTCGCTCGAGACCGTCCCGCGGCTCTCGCGGATGGTCGGCGCGGCCGCCGAGATCGTGGCCTAGCGCGTAGGAGGGATTGGCGAAACGACGACTGTGCCGCAGGAGCGCGCTGGTCGTCCCGATGCGTTGTCCTCGGTCGCACCGATAGGGCGACGGCTATCGGCGCTCCCTGCGTCCTAGCCTCGGAACGACCATCGCACTCCTGCGACGAGCGACGTTCCGCCAAGCCCTCCTAGATGCCGTTGAGCCGGGCTCGTCCGGCGGGCCCTCGGGCCGGCGGATCTCGCCGAAGACCTGCTCGTAGCGCGTCATGTTCTCGTTCAGCGCACGGAGCACGTCGAAGAGGACGGTCACCGGGATCTTCACCCGCGCCACGACCCGGCACTCGACGCGCACCGGCTCGTCGGGGTCCTCCGGGTTGTCGACCTGGGGCGGTTGGGTGACGCCGAAGTCGAGCGTGAACTCGTAGGCCGTGTGCCAGACCGACAGGAAGTTCGCGTAGACACCCGGCTCCAGGTCGTTGGGGACCTGGATCTGGAACTCGGTCGTGCGCTCGGGCTCGTGCTCGCTCATGGGGGGCGACCCTAGCGGGAGTGGCTCCGGATGTCTGCCCGGCCGCCCGGCTAGACTTGGACAAAATGCGGACAGAAGTTGTGCTCTTCACCCGCGATCTTCGCGTGCACGACCAGCCGGCGCTCGCGGCAGCGGCTCGGCGGGCCGAGGCCGTCGTGCCCCTCTTCGTGCTCGACGAGGCGATCCAGGAGGCGTTCGGAGCGCCGAACCGGCTGGGCTTTCTCGGCGAGGCGCTCACGGACCTGGACGCGCAGCTCGGCCGCCATGGCGCGGGGCTCGTCGTCCGCGAGGGCGACGTCGTCGCCGAGACGAAGCGGGTGGTCGAGGAGACGGGCGCCGACGCCGTCCACCTGAGCCGCGACGTCAGCGGCTACGCGCAGGCCAGGGAGCGGCGACTGGCGGACTCCGTGTCGCTCGAGCTGCACGAGGGGACCACCATCGTCGAGCCGGACGCGCTCGCCCCCGCGGGCGGCGACGACTACTACAAGGTCTTCACGCCGTACTGGCGCGCGTGGGCGCAGGAACCGAAGCGGCGACCGGAGCCGGCTCCGAGAACGCTCCGCATGCCGGCAGGGCTCGACCAGGGCTCGGCGATCCTGCGCCGGTTCGCAGCTGCTCACCGCGACGAGTCGCCGCAGCGGCCTCGTGGCGGCGAGGAGGCCGGCCGCACGCGGATGCGCGCCTGGCTGCGCCGGCTCGATCGCTACGCCGACCGGCAGCGGCTCGACCTCGACGCCACCTCGCGGCTCAGCCCCTACCTGCACTTCGGCTGCGTCTCGCCGCTCGAGCTCGCGCTCGAGGCCGAGTCGGCCGGTGGCGGCGACTTCGTCCGCGAGCTCTGCTGGCGCGACTTCTACGCCCAGCTGCTGCTGCACCGCCCGGAGACGCCGCGTGAGGACTTCCGCCCGCGCGGCGACGCCTGGGACGGCGAGGAGCACCTCCTCGAGGCGTGGCGGCGCGGCGAGACCGGCTACCCCGTCGTCGACGCCGGCATGCGACAGCTGCGAACGGAGGGCTGGATGCACAACCGCGCCCGCCTCATCACCGCTTCGTTCCTGACCAAGCACCTGTACCTCGACTGGCGGCTCGGCGCGGCCCACTTCTTCGAGCTGCTGACCGACGGCGACGTCGCGAACAACGTCGGCAACTGGCAGTGGGTGGCCGGCACCGGCGTCGACACGCGCCCCCACCGCGTCTACAACCCGACGCTGCAGGCGAGGCGCCACGACCCGCACGGCGACTACGTGCGGCGCTGGGTGCCCGAGCTCGCGGAGCTCTCCGCGGACGAGATCCACGAGCCCTGGCGGCTGGAGGGCCCGCGACGGCGCGAGCTCCGCTACCCCGAGCCGGTCGTCGACCATGCGACTGCGACCCGCCGCTTCCGCGAGCGCCGTAGCGAAGGCACCCCCCAGCTGACGCTGACGTAACGTCCCCGCCCGGTGCGGATCCTGTTCGGATTCACGGGCGGGCGCGGCCACTTCGAGCCGCTGGTGCCGCTCGCGCGCGCGGCCGAGCGAGCCGGCCACGAGGTGCTCTTCGCCTCGACCCCGTCGCAGCTTCCCGTCGTCGAGGCGCTCGGCTTGCCCGCCCGAGCGATCGGCGAGCCGGGCGGCGGCTCGGCTCGCGACCGGGCGCTGCGACCGCTCGACCTGCGCCGCGAGGAACACGAGTTCCGGAACCTGTTTGCCGGCGGGGGCGCCCGCTTCCGGGCGCCGCTCGTTGCCGACCTCTGCCGGGAGTGGCGGCCGGACGTGGTCGTGGCTGAGGAGACGGACTTCGGCAGCCTGATCGCCGCCGAACGGCTGGAACTGCCGTACGCGTCCGTGGTCGTGCTCGCGGCCGGGACGTTCGTCCGCCCCGACCTCGTCGCCGAGACGCTCGACGAGGTACGTAGGGGCGAGGGCCTGCCGCCCGATCCCGAGCTCGCGGCGCTGAGCCGCTACCTCGTGCTCGCGCCTGTGCCGCCGAGCTTCCGCGACCCGGAGGCGCCGGTACCGGCGACGCTGCACTCGATCCGGCCGGCGGTGCTGGACGCGACGGTCGAGGCGCCGGCCTGGCTCGAGCGCCTCCCCGAGCCCCGCGTCTACTTCACGCTCGGGACAATCTTCAACCTGGAGTCCGGCGACCTCTTCGAGCGGGTTCTCGCCGGGCTGGGCGAGGTCGAGGCGAGCGTGGTGGCGACGACCGGCGCCGGCCGGGAGCCGTCGGAGTTGCCGGCGATCCCCGGCAACGTCCGGGTCGAGCGCGTCCTGGACCAGTCCGCGGTCCTCGGCCGCTTCGACGCCGTCGTCTCGCACGGCGGCTCCGGAACGGTGATCGGCGCGCTCGCCCACGGCCTGCCGCAGGTCGTGCTGCCGCTGGGCGCCGACCAGGAGCCGAACGCCCGCCGGTGCGCCGAGCTCGGCGTCGGGCGGGTGGTGGACGCGGAGGGCGCCACCTCCGACCTGATCCGCGACGAGGTCTCGGCCGTCCTCGACGAGCCGGCCTACCGGACCGCTGCTCGACGCATCCAGCGAGAGGTGGAGTCGCTCCCGAGCAGCGACCACGCCGTCGCGCTGCTCGAGCGACTCGCCGCAGAGGGGCGCCCGCTCCCCTCGGCGGAGTCCGATCCGGCCACGCGCGCGCCCTAGGGGGTTTGGCGGAACGTCGCTCGTCGCAGGAGTGCGATGGTCGTTCCGAGGCTAGGACGCAGGGAGCACAGATAGCGGTGTCCTATCTGTGCGACCGAGGACAACGCAGTCGTTTCAAACGGGACGACCAGCGCGCTCCGGCGGCACAGACGTCGTTTCGCCAAGCCCCCCTAGACTCACCCTGTGGTCGTGGACGCCGACCAGCGCAAGGTCGTCACCGTCCTCTTCTGCGATCTGGTCGGCTCCACGGGCCTGGGCGAGTCGACCGACCCCGAGGTCCTGCGAGCCCGCCTGCGCAGCTACTTCGAGGACCTTCGCACCGTTGTCGAGCGGCACGGCGGCGTCGTCGAGAAGTTCATCGGCGACGCGGTCATGGCCGTGTTCGGCATCCCCAGCGCGCACGAGGACGACGCGCTCCGTGCCGTGCGGGCGGCCGCCGACATGCAGGAGGCCGTCGCGGCTCACGGCCTCGAGGCGCGCATCGGCGTCAACACCGGCGAGGTCGTCGTGGGCGGCGGCGTCGAGACGCTCGTCACCGGCGACGCCGTCAACGTGGCCGCCCGGCTCGAGCAGGCCGCGGCGCCGGGCGAGATCCGGATCGGCGAGGACACGCGGCTGCTCGTCCGCGACGCAGTCCAGGTCGAGCCGCTCGAGGAGCTCGCCCTCAGGGGGCGCTCTGCTCCGCTGCAGGCGTTCCGCGTGCTCAGCGTCAGCGGCGACGCTCCCGCCGTCGCGCGCCGGCTGGACACGCCGCTCGTGGGCCGGGTTCGGGAGCGAGACCGGCTCTGGCGCGACTTCGAAGACGCCGTCGCCGACCGCAGCTGCCGGCTCTTCACGCTGCTCGGCCCGGCCGGGATCGGCAAGTCCCGGCTCGTCGCCGACTTCCTCGATCGGGTCGGCGACGACGCCGAGATGATGCGAGGCCGCTGCCTGCACTACGGCGAGGGCATCACCTACTGGCCGCTCGTCGAGATCCTGGCATCGATCGGCGTCCAGCCCGACGACGTCGTCGCCGCGTCACCCGAGGAGACGCGCGTCGCGTTTCGCCGGCTGCTGGAGGAGCGAGCGACCCGGCGCCCGCAGATCGTCGTCGTCGACGACCTGCAGTGGGCGGAGCCGATCTTCGTCGACCTGGTCGAGCACATCGCCGATCTCTCCCGCAGCGCACCGATCTTCCTGCTCTGCATCGCGCGAACAGACTTCCTCGACTCGCGTCCCGGCTGGGGAGGAGGGAAGCTCAACGCCACCTCGCTCTCGCTCCAGCCCCTCGACGAGACGGAGCGTGACCAGCTGATCGAGAGCCTCGTAGAGAACGGTGGCGTCGAGGCGGGTGTGCGGGCGCGGATCGCCGCCGGCTCGGAAGGCAATCCGCTGTTCGTCGAGGAAATGGTTGCGATGGTGCGGGAGCGCGGCAGCGGGGCGGAGGTGGATGTCCCGCCCACCATCCACGCGCTGCTACAGGCCCGCTTGGACTCCCTCGCCGACGGAGAGCGGCTCGTCATCGGGCGCGCCGCCATCGAGGGCCAGGTCTTCCACCGCGGCGCGGTCCTCGAGCTCGTTCCGTCGGAGGCGGCGCCCGAGGTCGACGAGCACCTCGCGAGCCTGGTGCGCAAGGACCTGATCCGGCCCGATGTCGCCGCGATTCGCGGCGACGACGCATATCGCTTCCGGCACTTGCTGATCCGGGAGGCCGCATACGGCGCCGCTCCCAAGGAGCTCCGCGCCGAGCTGCACGCACGCTTCGCCGACTGGCTCGACCGGTCGGCCGCTGAGGCGGCCTTCGAGCTCGACGAGCTCGTCGGGTACCACCTCGAGCAGGCCGTGCAGCTGCGGGCCGAGCTGGGCCGCAGCGGCCCGGCCGAGGAGGAGCTGGCGCGCCGCGCCGCTGCCCGTCTGGCCGCGGCCGGGCGCGCCGCCAACCAGCGCGCCGACCTGCCGGCGGCCGCCTCCCTCCTGCAGCGGGGAGCGGATCTCCTCGCCGCCGACGACCCTGCTCGCCTCCGGGCGCTTCCCGAGCTCGCCAGGACACTCATGCGCAGGGGCCGCTACGACGACGCTCGCAGGCTGCTCGAGGAGGCGCTCGAGCGCGCGCAGGCCGCGGGAGATCGCGTGGCCGAGGGTCACGCCCTGCTGCTGATGGTCGACCTCAAGACGAGGACCGATCCAACGTGGAGCACCGGGCAGGGGTTAGTCGAGGCGCTTGCGCTCGCAGCCGAGTTCGAGCAACTCGGCGAGCACACGTTGCTCGCGCGCGCGTACGACACCGCCGGAATGTGCCGCTTCGTGCTCGGGCACGCTGCCGAGGCGACACTCGACCTCGAACGGGCAGTGGCGCTCTCACTCGCTGCAGAGGACCTGTTGGGCGAACAGCGCTCGCTGTCCGCGCTCTGTCGCACCAAGCCCTGGGGGCCGGCGCCCGCCCGCGAGGCGCTCGTATTCAGCGAGGGCCTGCTGAGCCGCGGCGACGTGAGTGTCTCCCTCCAGTTGCACGCGCTCCAGGTGCGGGCCGTGATGGCGGCGATGCTCGAGGACGCCGGCCTGTTGCGTGAGTCGATCGACCGCGCAGACGCGATCATGGGCGAGTACGAGCTCAGGGCGCAGCACGGCGTGTACGCGGTCGACCTCGCGGACGCTCTCGTGCTCGCAGGCGACCTTCCGTCCGCCGAGGAGCGGCTTCGCCGCAGCGACGAGGTGCTCGAGGAGATCGGCGACACCGGCGTGCGCGCGACGCTGACGGCGCAGCTGGCAGACGTGCTCGCGCGGCAGGGCGGCTACGAGGAGGCCGAGCGCTTCGTCGAGACGAGTCGCACTCTCGCGGCTACCGACGACCTCGATGCCCAGCCGCGCTGGCGGACCGCGCTTGCACGGGTGCTGACGGGGCGTGGCGACCACGCGGAAGCGGTCCGGGTGGCCGAGGAGGCGGCTGCGTTGCTCGAGCCGACCGACTTCATCTGGCTTCATGCCGCCGCGCTGAGCGTGCTCGCCCTGGCGCTCGACGCCGCCGGCGAGCCCGAGCGAGCAGTTGCGGCCGCCGAGCGCTCGCTGGATCTCTACGAGCGCAAGGAGAACGCCCCAGGAGCCCGGGCAATGCGGGCGTTCATCGACGAGCTCCGTACCTAGGAGCTGCCGGGCAGGCGTCTTCCCTCGCCGAGGGACTGACCCGACGCTTTTCGCCGACCAGCGCGCGCTGGGCAGCGATTTCTTCGAAAGTCCTTGACAGGGGAACGTGTGTTCGTGTAGAACATACGTTCCGGTGATCGCTTGCATCGTCATTCCAGGCTTCGAGCTGCGCGCCGCGCTCAAGACGCGGCCCTCCCTCGCGCTCCGGCCGGCGGCGTTGTCGCCCCGGCCGGGGCGCGAGCCACTCCTCGGCCCGGTGACCGCCGCGGCCGAGGCGGCCGGGGTCAAGCCCGGCATGCGGATGGGCGAGGCGCTGGCGACCTGTCCGTCGCTCGTGCTCGTCGAGCAGGACCCGGCCGAGGCCGAGGAGGCCTGGGAGGCGATCGTGCGCCGGCTGGAGGACTCCGGGTTCTCCGTCGAGCCGGCCGGCATCGGAACTCTGTATTTCGAGACCCGTGGAGTCGAGCGGCTGTACGGCGGCGTCCAGGCGTCGCTGCACCGGGCGCTCGCGGCCGTGGGCGCGGGGTGGGAGGCGCGGGCGGGGGCATCCGCGCGTCGCTTCTCCGCGCTCGCGGCGGCGAGCGTTGCCCGTGCCGGCCAGGTCGTCGTCGTCGCAGACGGCGACGAGGCCCGCCAGTTCCTGGCGCCGCTGCCGCTCACGCTCCTGCCGCTCGAGGACGAGCGGCGCGCGGAGCTCGCAGAACTCGGCGTGCGGCGGCTGGGGCAGTTGGCAGAGCTGCCCGGAGCCGCGGTCGCCGAGCGTCTCGGACGGGACGGGCGGCAGGCCTGGACGCTGGCACGCGCGAGGGGCTCGCGCCGCGTCGAGGGCCGCCGTCCGCCGGCCGAGCTCGTCGAGCGGATCGACTTTCCCGAGGCAGTCGGTAACGAGCTGACGCTCAGGCGTGCGCTCGGCGTCCTCGTCGACCGCCTGCTCGCGCGGCCAGACCGCGAGGAGCGTTTCATCCGCAAGCTGGCGCTCGTCGCCCGCCTCGCGGGCGGGGGCTCCTGGCGGCGGACGGCGACGCTGCGCGACCCGGCGGCCGAGCGTGACCGGCTCCGTGCTGCGCTCGGGCCGAAGCTGGCCGAGCTGCCGGGCCCGGTGATGTGGCTCGCGCTGGAGGCGGTCGAGCTGTCGCACTCGCGCGGCGACCAGCTCGCGCTCGTCGTCCCCGACGGCGAGGACCTGAGCGAGCGGCTCAAGGACGGCCTCAAGCAGGTGCGCGCGAGCACGGGAGGCGGGGCGGTCTGCACGGTCGTCGACGTCGCTCCGTGGTCGCGGCTGCCCGAGCAGCGGGCGCTGCTCGTTCCGAAAGACGCGTAAGGCCGCCGGGCCTCAAGACCTGCGAATGGGGCAGCGGGCGCAGGCACCGGTACGGGCCCGGGAGGGAGGCGCACCGACCCGTGGACCGCGGCAGCTGGCCGCGCCGCGACCGGCGCTCGTCGAGGCGCACGCCGACGGCTCGCCCCGGCGCGTCAACCGCCAGGGCGTCGCGCTCCTGCGCGACGAGTGGCGGGTCGTCGACCGCTGGTGGACGGAGGAGCCGGTCGAGCGCCGCTACTTCGAGGTCGTGCTCGAGAGCGGCCAGAACACGGTCGTCTACCGCGACGAGAAGCGCAGCACGTGGTTCTCGCAGCGCACCTGACGCGGGTCTGTCGGGTCTGTCCCCGTCAAGACGTCGTTTCAGCCGAGATCCTGTTTCGCAGGGGACTGACCCAAGCCGTTGACCTCGCCCTTCCGCAGGCGAATATCGCTCGCCTGCGGCGGGCGGTCACGCTGCGGTGACGCGGCCGCGCCGCCTCGTCGACGGCGATCGGCCCGTCGAGACACCGCACCGTGGGCGCCGTACCGAGAAGTCGGGTCTGACTCGTCCGCCGACAGGGGACCGTGCGCCCCGAGCCGTTGTCCGAGCGAGCCGCAGCGACGACGCATCGACTCGCGAGACCTCTTCATCCCGCCGCCGCAGCTCAGTGCCGTACGTCGAGCTGCATGCCCACTCGGCGTACTCCTTCCTCGACGGCGCCTCGCGGCCCGAGGAGCTTGTCGCCGCCGCGGCCGAGCTGGGCTACGGCGCGCTCGCGCTCACCGACCACGAGGGCGTCTACGGCTCGCTCGAGTTCGCCCACGCGGCGAAGCTCCTCGGCGTCAGGCCGATCACCGGCGCCGAGGTGACGCTCGAGGGCGGCTCCCACGTCACCCTGCTCGTCGAGAACGCCCGCGGCTACGCCAATCTCTGCCGCCTCCTCACCGCCGCGCACGCGGGCACCCGCCCGGGTCGAGCTAGTGGCAGAGTCGCCACGAAGTCCTGCCGGACGGCCGTCCCGGTTTCTCGAGGAACCAAGCGGCTTTCTCGCACACCGAACCAGTTAGTGGCAGACTGCCACTAACTGGTCAGAAGCGGCGCCGGCGCGTTCTCGACGGCGTACCGGCCGGCGTTGCCGCCCGCTCTGCCGCTCGAGACGCTGCTGGAGCTCACCGAGGGGCTCGTCTGCCTCTCCGGCTGCGCGCGGCAGGGGCTCGCCGTGCGGGCGCCGAACGTCGCTGCGCGCGTGGCCGAGGCGTTCGGCCGCGACCGCTTCTACGTCGAGCTCCAGCGCCCGTACGAGCGCGGCGACGCCCGGCGCAACGCACGCCTGCGCGAGCTGGCCGAGGCGCTCGGCGTGCGGACGGTCGCCACCGGCAACGTCCACGCCCACCAGGCGGGGCGGACGCCGCTGCAGGACGTCCTCGTCGCCGTCCGCCACAACACCTCGCTCGAGGGCTGCGAGCCCGAGCGGCGAGGCAACCACGAGTCGTTCCTGCGCGACCCCGCCGAGCTGGCCGAGCACTTCCCGAACGACCGCGACGCCGTCGCCCGCACCGCCGAGCTCGCCGAGCGGCTCGAGTTCGACCTGACCGAGGACCTCGGCTACCGCTACCCCGACTTCTCCGACGCCGGCGAGCCGGCCATCGTGCAGCTCACCCGCATCTGCGACCGCGCCTTCGAGGAGCGCTACGGCGGCGCCAACGGCCACAAGAAGCGTGCCCGCGCACGGCTCGACGAGGAGCTCGTCCTCATCGGCGACATCGGCCTCGCCGGCTTCTTCCTCCTCCACCACGAGGTGCTCGAGCTCGCGCGCGACGTCGCCCGCGAGGTGCGCGGCGACAGCGCGGCTCGCGGCGTGCTCCCACCCGGCCGCGGGCGCGGCAGCTCGGTCGGCTCGATCGTCTGCTACCTGACCGGGCTGTCGCACGTCGACCCGGTGGAGGCCGGCCTCTCGCTGGGCCGCTTCCTGAACCGCGAGCTCGCGGCCGTCCCGGACATCGACCTCGACTTCCCGCGCGACATCCGCGAGCGGCTGATCGTCCGCGTCATCGAGCGCTACGGCCAGGAGCACACCGCGCTCGTGTCGAGCTTCGCCACCTACCGCTCGCGCGGCGCGATCCGCGACGTGGGCAAGGCGCTCGGCCTGCCGTACGCCGAGCTCGAGCGGCTCGCCCGCTACTCGGACGGCTGGAACGCGGCCCGGGTCGCCGAGGAGCTCGCCCAGCTCCCCGACGCGCAGCGCAAGGTGCTCTCGCCGCGCTGGCGCGCCTTCGGCGAGCTCTGCCGCGAGATCGCCGGGCTGCCACGCCACATCGCGCAGCACCCCGGCGGGATGGTGATCTCGTCCCGGCCGCTCGTCGAGCTCGTGCCGGTGCAGCCGGCGGCGATGGAGGGCCGGCAGATCTGTCCAGTGGGACAAGGACTCCTGCGACGACGCCGGCTTCCTCAAGATCGACCTGCTCGGGCTCGGGATGCTGTCGGCGGTCGAGGACTGCGTCGAGCAGATCGCGCAGCCTGCGCGCGAAGCCGATCGACCTCTCGCGCATCCCGCTCGACGACCAGGAGGTCTACGACGAGATCCGCCAGGCGGACACGGTCGGCGTCTTCCAGATCGAGAGCCGCGCGCAGATGCAGATGCTGCTGCGCACGCGGCCGGAGAACCTCGAAGACCTGACGATCGAGGTCGCGCTCGTCCGCCCGGGGCCGATCCAGGGCGGCGCCGTCCACCCGTACATCGCCCACCGCGAGGCGCGGCGCCGCGACTCCGCCTTCGAGCCGCCGGTCGACCATCCGCTGCTCGCCGAGCCGCTGCGCGACACGCTCGGCGTCGTCGTCTTCCAGGATCAGGTGCTCGCCGTGGCGATGGCGCTCGCCGGCTTCAGCGTCGGCGAGGCCGAGAGCCTGCGGCGCGCCATGAGCCGCAAGCGCTCGGAGGCGGCGCTCGAGGCGCTCCGCGACCCGCTTCGTCGAGGGCGCGCTCGCGAAACGGCGTCGACGAGGAGACCGCACACAAGGTCTACGACAAGCTCGCCGCCTTCTCCGGCTTCGGCTTCCCCAAGTCGCACGCGGCGGCGTTCGCGCTCCTCGCCTACCAGTCCGCGTGGCTGCGCCGCTACTACCCGGCCGAGTTCCTCTGCGCGCTGATGAACGCGCAGCCGATGGGCTTCTACCCGCCGGCGACGCTCGTCCGCGACGGCCAGCGGCGCGGGGTGGAGGTGATCCCGCCGGACGTCAACGCCAGCGGCGCGCATTGCGCCATCGTCGAAGGCCGGGTCGTCGTCGGGCTCGGCTACGTGCGCTCGATCGGCGAGGCAGACGCCGAGGCGGTCGTCGCCGAGCGCGAGCGGCGAGGACCGTTCGCGAGCGTGCTCGAGCTCGCCCAGCGGACGCCGCTCGCGGGCGACCGGCTCTCGGCGCTCGTCTCGGCCGGCGCCTGCGACTCGTTCGGCAAGCCGCGCCGCGAGCTGCTCTGGGAGCTCGGGCTCGTCCCTCGCGGCGAGGCGGTCGGCCGCTCGGGCGGCGAGGAGCGGCAGCTCGCCCTGCCGCTCGGCCCCACGGCCAAGACGCCCGAGCTGCCCGAGCAGACGGTCTGGGAGCGCATGCTCGCCGACTACGGCGGCACCGGCCTCTCGGTCGGCTCCACCCGCTGGAGCTCCTGCGCCCGCACCTGCCGCCCGGGACGCTCGGCAGCGCCGGCCTGGCCGAGCAGCGTCACGGGCGCGCCGTCGCCGTCGCGGGCATGGTCGTCGCGCGCCAGCGGCCGTCGACCGCGAACGGCGTCGTCTTCATGCTGCTCGAGGACGAGCACGGCCACATCAACCTGATCGTGCCGCCGCCGATCTACGACGCGAACCGTGCCGTCGTCCGCAGCGAGCCGCTCGTGCTCGCCCACGGCACCTTCGAGCAGGTCGGCCGCAACCGCAACGTCGTCGTGCGGCGCATCGAGACGCTCGGCCCGCTGGCGCGGCGCGTCGCCGGCGTCGGCCACGTCGGCAGCGCGTTGCCGGACGCGCACCACTTCGGCCACCGCTAGCGGCGAGTGCGGCGGAGGGCGGCTCGAAAGCCGCCCTCCGCGGCGATGCCTAGGAGCTCGTGAAGAGCAGGTGGTTGTTCGTCGTCTTGGACGACTTGACGATGCTCTTGGTGGTCGCGGCGTAGAGCGCGTCACGGACGGTCGCCGGCGACGCTCCCGGGTTGCCCTGCAGATACAAGGCCGCGACGCCGGCCGCGTGCGGCGTGGCCATGGACGTACCGCTGATCGTGCTCGTGGCGGAGTTGCTCGAGTACCAGGCCGACGTGATGCCGACGCCGGGGGCGAAGAAGTCGACGCACGTGCCGTAGTTCGACCACGGCGCCTTCGTGTCGGTCTTGTCGGTGGCCCCGATCGTCATCGCCTCGGCGACGCGGGCCGGCGATCCCTTGCACGCGTCCTGCGCGACGCCGCCTCGGTTCCCGTTGCCGGCGGCGATCGCGTAGCCGACGCCGTCGGCGATCGAGCGGCGCACGGCGTCGTCGAGGGCGGTGCTCGTTCCCCCGCCGAGGCTCATGTTCGCGATCGCCGGGGAACCGGCCTGGTGGTGCGCCGTGACCCAGTCGATGCCGGCGATGACGCCGGAGGTGCTGCCGCTGCCGGAGCAGTTGAGGACGCGGACGCCGACCAGCGAGACGCCCTTGGCGACGCCGTAGGTCGTGCCGCCGACCGTGCCCGCGACGTGCGTGCCGTGCCCGTGGCAGTCGTCGGCGGAGCCGCCGTCGACCGCATCGAAGCCGCTCGCCGCGCGGCCGCCGAACTCGCTGTGCGAGAAGCGGAGGCCGGTGTCGATGACGTACGCGGTCACGCCGGCGCCGGTGTTCGAATACGTGAAGGTGCCCGAGAGCGGCAGCGCAGGCTGGTCGATGCGATCGAGGCCCCAGGTGGCGCCGGTCTGCGTCGTGTCGATCGACATGACGCTGTCGCGTTCGACGTAGGCGACACGCGCATCGCCCGCGAGCGCGTCGGCCCGGCCAGGCGGCACGGCGGCCGCGTAGCCCTTGAGCGCGCGGCTGTAGACGAAGCTGATGTCGGCGTCGAACGCCTTGCCGTGCGCGGCGGCCACGGCCGCCGGGTTGGCGACCGAGGGCTTGAAGACGACGATGAAACCTTCCTTTGCCGGCCCGCTGCCCGTGGCCTGCGCCGGCAGCGAAGCAAGGATGACGGTGAGCGCAGCCAGCGCGGTGAGCGCGACGCTGCGGCGGAGCGTGACTTTCATGACCCTCCCTCGGACCTACGACACGTACGCCACAAACTGTGGCGGGTAGTGCCGCGCGTTTCAACACTCGGCGCGGGGTAGGCCGCTCACCGAGCCTGCGGTGACACTCGCGGCCGTGTCGCGGTCAGGTGTCGCGGATCTCGAGCGCGAACGGCTTCAACCGCTTCGCCACGGCGCGGTTGAACGACGCCTCGTACGCCTCGGCCGTGTCCCAGTCGAGCGTGCTGCGGTAGGCGTCGCGGATCTCGGCCAGCGCTTCCGTTCCGAGGTCTCGTAGATCGGAGAGCCGCTCGTAGGCGGCCTCCGCCTCGTCCGCAGGTGCCCGCCGGTACGCGTCCTCCGCGTCCTCCACCTGGCGGATCAGCACTGCCTCCTGCTCCCGGAAGAGATCGAGCTGCCGGCGCACGACGTCGGCGAACGGATCGCGCCGGAACACCGACTTAGACTAGCCCGCTCGTGGCGCTGCTCCTGCGCACCTGGAACCTGTTCCACGGCAACGCCGTGCCGGCCGAGCGCCGCTCGTACCTGCGCGACGCACTCGAGCTTGCAACCGCGGGGGAACCGGACGTCGTTCTGCTGCAGGAGCTGCCCGTGGCGGCTGCGCGGCGGCTCCGCCGGTGGACGGGGTACCAGGCCTTCTGGGAGGTCGCGGCCCCGCCACGCGTCGGCCCGCTGCCCTCCACGGCCGGCCTGGGGCAGTGGCTGACGAACTTCGACAGCGGCACGCTTCGCTCTGCCTTCAGCGGGCAGGCGAACGCGGTGCTCGTCGCCGCCCGCCACCAGGCGGCGGCCGCCGGCTCGCTCGTCCTCAACCCGTCGCGGTTCCGGCACATCCAGTCGCAGCTGCTCGACCTGCCGCTGCTCGCGCGCCTCGCCTGGGCGAAGGAGCGCAGAGTCGCGCACGCCGTCCGGATCACGTTCGCCGACGGCCGCCGCGGGACGGTGACGAACATCCATGCGACCGGCTCGCGCGACAAGCGCCTCCCCGACGCCGAGCTCCTCCGCGCGGCCTGGTTCGCGAGGAGCGCTGCCCGACCCGGCGAGCTGTGCGTGCTCGGGGGCGACTTCAACATTCGACCGGAGGTGTCGCGCACGCTTCAGGACCTCTGCGGGCCAGAGTGGGGCTTCTCCGGGCCGGCGTCCGGGATCGACCACATCCTCGTCCTTGGGGCCGAGGCCGAGTCGCCCAAGGTATGGCAGGCCGACCGCCGCCGCGTGTCCGGACGGCTGCTGTCCGACCATCCTCCCGTCGATCTCGCGGTCGCATGAGCTGGGAGCAGGCACGTGCGCACTTTCCGGTGCTCGAGCGGATCGCCTACCTCAACGCGGGGAGCGTCGGACCGCTCGCCCGGGCGACGACGGACGCCGTCGAGCGCGAGCTCGCGGTGGACACGGAGGAGGGGAGAGGCTCGTCCCGGCGCTTCGAGCGGGTGCTCGCGCTGCGCGAAGAGCTGCGCTCCGCCCTCGCTCGGGTCGTGGGCGTGGATGTCGACCACGTCTCGCTCACGGCGTCGACCACCGAGGCCTGCCGGATCGCTCTCGCCGGCCTGGAGCTCGGGCCCGGCGACGAGATCGTCACCACGGACGTCGAGCACTTCGGCCTCCTCGGCCCTGTCGGAGCGAGCCCGGCGCGAGTCCGCGTGGCCCGGGTTCGCGAGCGCCCGGCGGGCGAGGCCCTCGATGCGATCCTGGCCGAGGTCAGCTCGCGGACGCGGCTCGTCGCGCTGTCGCACATCGCCTGGAGCACCGGGCATGTGCTGCCCGTGGCCGAGCTGCAGGCGCAGCTCGACGTGCCGCTCCTCGTCGACGGCGCCCAGTCCGTCGGCGCGGTGCCGGTCGACGTGAGCCCGTTCGCCTTCTACACGGTGTCCGGACAGAAATGGCTGTGCGGTCCGGACGTGACCGGCGCGCTCGTCGTGGCCGACCCCGAGGGGCTGCGCGCGGCGCTGCCGAGCTACCTCTCCCAGGACGGCTACGAGCCGGCCGGCGACTTCACGCCGAAACAGGGTGCGCGGCGCTTCGATCCGGGCTGGGTACCGGCCTCGTCGCTCTCCGGGCTGCTTGCCGCGCTCGCGATCGCGCCCGAAGGGCGCTTCGAACGGGCGGCCGAGATGGCGGCCCGCTGCCGGGAGCTGATCGCGGAGCGCGCGGAGGTGGTGACGGAGCCCGGGCACGCGACCCTCGTCACCTGGCGCGTCGCGGGTGACCCGAAAGAGACAGTCCTGCGTGCGCTCGATGCCGGCGTGGTCATCCGTGAGATGCCGGGGCTCGGCTGGCTCCGCGCCTCCGTCGGCTGGTGGACGAACGAGGACGACCTCCAGCGCCTCGCCGCCGTCGCCGTGTGACCGGGCTCCCCGACCTGAAGAGGCTCGCCGAGTGGGACGAGCGGCTCCGCGAGCGGGCGGCCGACGTGGACGCCGTCGAGCGAGGACTGGCCATGGGCCTCACGTACGTCGCCCACGCCTACTACCTGCTCGGTCGCTACGACGAGGCGATCGCTGCCCTCACGAAGGCGCGCGACGTCTCGCCCGGGCCCGCAGCGACGATCCGTCTTGCGGAGGCACATCGCGGCGCCGGTGAGCTCGCCGAGGCCGAACGCCTCCTGCGCGACGTGCTGCCGACGGCCGGGCCGCGAGAGCACTACGCGCTTCAGCACCTCGGCAAGACGCTCGTCGATGCCGGACGCCCCGGCGAGGCGGTAGCGCTGCTCGAGCGGGCGCTCGAGCAGCGCCGGGAGCTCGGCGATGCGGAGCTGGTCGCCTCGACCGAGCTCGCGCTCGAGCGCGCACGCGCCGTTGGCAGCGACCGCGACGGCTAAGGCGGCACGCGTCGACGCATCGCCGCGAGCGCACCCGGGCACATTGGCACGGAATCGACACATTTCGGCGCACCTTCTGTGGCTATGCCTGGCCCCACTCGCGGAACCTGCAGGAACGGCGTGAGCGCGCCGAATCGGGACGAGTCGTCACGCTTTCCGCACAGTTCCGCGCGCCTCTTGTGGCGGTGCCTGGCCCCAAAGTTGGGGCGCGCCGACGGTCGATTCGCGACGACCCGGATTCCGGCCGCCCGAGGATGGTCTGAGCTGCTGAGAGTCCGCTAGTCGCCGAGCGGGGCGAAGAGATCGACCGTGTTGCCGTCCGGGTCGAGCACCTCCGCGTAGCGCTGGCCCCAGAACGCGTCCCACGGCTCCTTGTGGGCGGTCGCGCCGGCCGCGACGAGCTCGGCGTACACGCGGTCGACGTCCTGCGGCGAGTCACAGAGGAACGCGAGGGCGATGCGGCCCCGGCCTTCCGGCTGCTGCCAGTCGGGATCGAAGCTCTTGATCACGTCCACCGAGTCCCACATCAGCCGCATCCCGCCGGGCAGCGTCGCCTCGACGTGACCCTCGCGACTCCGCGTCGTCGGGGATGTCGAGGCCGAGCCGGCGGTAGAACGCCAGGCTGGCGCCGAGATCGGCGACGGCCATGCCGATTGCGTCGAGTCGCGGGCGTCATTGCGCCGTGGCCGCCGTCCGCAGGCCGAGCTCGGGCGCGATCGGCCGCAGCGCCTCGACCACGTTGCGGATGTGCTCGTCCAGCTCCAGACCGAGCAGCTCGGCCCCCGCGTAGACCTCGTCGCGGTGCACGCCGGCCGCGAACGAGGGTTGCTTGAGCTTCTTCTTGACCGACTTGGGCTCGAGCGTCTCGATCCCGTCGGGACGGACGAGGCCGCACGCGTGCACGAACCCCGAGAGCTCGTCGCACGCAAACAGCGTCTTCTTGAGCGGCGTGTCGCGCGGCATCGCCAGGTGCTCGGCGTGCGAGAGGATCGCCTCGACGACCTCCTCCGGATAGCCCTCCTCCCGGAGGATGGGCGCGCCGTCCTGCGGATGCTTGTCCAGGGTCGGATGGATCTCGTAGTCGAAGTCGTGGAGCAGCGCCGTCACGCCCCACAGCTCCTCGTCCTCGTCGAAGTGGCGGGCGTACCAGCGCACCGAGGCCTCGACGGCCAGCGCATGGCGGCGGAGCGCCTCGCTCTTCGTGTAGCGGGTGAGCGTGTCCCAGGCCTGCTCGCGTGTCGGCGTCACGGGCGCTAGCGTACCGCCCTCTCCCCGCGAAACCGGCATCTACCGGGGCGTTCGCGGTTAACGCGGGGCATCCGCGGGAACCCTCCGACCGGCTCGGCACACTACGCGACATGCCCCCGACCACCGTTCAGGAGACACTCGTGGAGTCGTTCGTCATCGAAGGCGGCCGGCCGCTGTCGGGCCGGATCCGTGCAGAGGGCAACAAGAACGCCGCGCTGCCGATCCTGGCGGCGTGCCTGCTCACCGACGAGCCCGTCGTCCTGCAGAACATCCCGCGGATCCTCGACGTCGAGACGATGCTCGCGCTGCTCGAGCACCTGGGCGTCGAGGTCGACTGGCTCGGCGCGAACGAGGTGCGCGTCCACGCGGCCGACGTGGTGACGCACGAGGTGCATGCCGAGCTCGCAAGCCGCATCCGGGCGTCGTTCCTGCTGGCCGGGCCGCTGCTCGCACGTCTGGGCCGGGTCGCGGTGCCGCCGCCGGGCGGGGACGTGATCGGCCGCCGCCGGCTCGACCCCCACATTCACGCGTTCGCCGAGCTCGGCGCATCGGTGCGGGCCAACGGCGGCTACCAGCTCGAGGGGCGCCTCAAGGGCACACAGGTGCACCTCGACGAGGCGTCCGTGATGGCGACCGAGAACACCGTCATGGCCGCTGCGCTCACGCCGGGCCGGACGACGATCTCGAACGCTGCCTGTGAGCCGCACGTGCGTGACCTCTGCCGCTTCCTCGTCGAGCTCGGGGCCAGGATCGAGGGCATCGGCTCGAACATCCTCTACGTCGACGGCGTCGACCGGCTCGCGGGCGGCGAGTACCGGATCGCGGCCGACCACATCGAAGTGGGGAGCTTCATCGGCATGGCCGCCATCACCGGCGGCGACCTCACGATCGACGACGCGGTCGCCGAGGATCTCGTCCCGATCCTGCCGGCCTTCCGGCGGCTCGGCGTCCAGGTCGAGCTCGGGCCTGACTGGGTCCGCGTCCCGGCCGGGCAGGAGCTCGTGGTCGAGGACGACCTCGGCGGGGCGATCCCGAAGATCGAGGACGGCCCCTGGCCCGCCTTCCCGGCGGACCTGACCTCGATCGCCGTCATGGTCGCGACCCAGGCCAAGGGCACGGTGCTGATCTTCGAGAAGATGTTCGAGAGCCGGCTGTTCTTCGTCGACAAGCTCGTCTCGATGGGCGCCCGGATCATCCTCTGCGACCCGCACCGCGTCGTCGTCACAGGTCCCGCGCGGCTCTACGGCCAGCGCATGGCGAGCCCGGACATCCGCGCCGGCATGGCGCTCCTCCTGGCGGCGCTCTGCGCGGAAGGGACGTCGATGATCGGCGACGCGTACCAGATCGACAAGGGCTACGAGCGGATCGACGAACGTCTGCGCGGCCTCGGCGCGCGCATCGAGCGGGTCGCCGTCTAGGCGCGAACCGCCCGGGCGCGCCGCCGTGAGCCCGGCGCCGCTGTAGGCTCGCCGCGTGAACGAGACGCACGACGGGCTGCGTGTCCGCGTGGCGCTCGAGGAGCGCGGCAACACGGTCGTCAGCACCGGCCTGCCGATCCTCGACTATCTCCTCGATCTCCTCGCCCGGCACGCCGGGTTCGCCTTGCGGCTCGAGGTCGCGCCGGGCGGCGCCGACGAGGAGGTGGCCGCGGCCGGGCGGGCCCTCGGCGACGCGCTGCGCGGAGCGCTTCCACGCCGAGGAGTCACGCGGGTACGGCTCCGGCAGCGTGCCGGCGGACGAGGCACTTGCCCACGTCGCGCTCGAGGCCTCCGGCCGACCGCTGGTGGTCTCGAACGTCGATCTCACACGGGCGCACGTCGGCGGCCTCCACTTCGACGTGGTCGCGCGCTTCCTCAACGAGCTGGCCCACGGCGGCGGGCTGACCCTGCACGTGCGCCTGATCGAGGGCGACGAGGCCCAGCACGTGCTCGAGGCGATCTTCAAGTCGCTCGGCGTCGCGATCGCGCAGTCCTGCCGGCCCGTCGCGCGCTAGGGTCAGCGCCGTGGCCGAGAAGCAGGCGATCCGCACGGAGCAGGCGCCCGCGCCGTTCCAGGGCGCGCCCTACTCTCAGGCGATCCGGGTCGGCGAGCTCGTCTTCGTCTCGGGGCAGCTGGCGCTCCGGCCGGACCACGCCGAGATCGTCGGCGACTCGATCGGCGAGCAGACCGAGCTGGTCATGCGCAACCTCGGCGCGATCCTCGAGGCGGCAGGCAGCAGCCTCGACCGGCTCGTGAAGACGACCGTGTACCTCGTCAACCTCGACGACTTCGCCGGCATGAACGAGGTGTACGCGCGCCACGTGGGCTCGACCCCACCGGCGCGGGCGACGATCGAGGTCTCGAAGCTGCCCTCGGGCGCGCTCGTCGAGATCGAGGCCGTGGGCACGGTCGGCTAGCGGCCGCGCCGCTCGACACGTAAACGGCACGGCAGCCAGGCGCGCGGCGGGACATGTCCGTTCCGGACAGGCCCACACCCCCACCCGGGGAGGGGTATTGCGCCACCCGCTTCCCTGCGGCGAGCGTATCCGGCGACGACGCACGTGTCTGTGCCGCGTTCGTGCCGGATGTGTGGCGATCCACTGTGCCCCTGAACGGCGAAGCGCGGCCGCGGGTCAGGACGTCAGACACGCGCGCATGCCGTGGGCCGCTGGTCGCAGCGGCAGAATTGCCCCGTGGCCTGGGAGACCGTCGCCGACTACGTCCGCTCGCTGGGGCTCGACGCCTGGATCGTCGGCGGCGCCGTGCGCGACGAGATCCTCGGCAAGCCGATTCGCGACACGGACTTCGTCGTCCCCGGCGTCGGCCACGCCGAGCTGCGCGCGGCGCTTGCGCCTCACGGGCGGGTCGAGGACCTGGTCGTCGCCGGGCAGAACGTGGGCGTCCGGCTGATCCCCAGCGACCGCTCCGCGCGCGCGCTGGCGCCGGCCGGCGTCGAGTTCGCGCCGCCGCGGGTCGAGCGGTCGACCGGCCCCGGCCGGCACGACTTCGAGATCGTCGCCGACGCGTCGATCCCGCTCGAGCAGGACATGGAGCGCCGCGACTTCACGATCAACGCCATCGCGAAGCGGCTCGGCACGGGCGAGGTGCTCGACCCCCTCGGTGGACGTGACGATCTGGCCGGCAAGGTTCTGCGAACGACCGCCCCCACGAGCTTTCGCGACGACCCGCTCCGCATCGTCCGCGGCCTCCGCTTCGTCTCCGAGCTCGACCTGACTCCCGACGAGCCGACGCTCGCCCAGATGCGCGAGTGGGCCCCGCAGGTGCGTCTCGTGTCGGCCGAGCGGGTCGGCGGCGGTCTGGCGGCCGACGGCCGCGGCGAGCTCTCGAAGCTCCTGCTCGGCCAGTGGCCGCGCAAGGCGCTGCGGCTGGCGCGCGATACCGGCGTGCTCGTCGCGATCCTGCCCGAGTTCTCAGCCGTGATCGGCTACGAGCCGGGCACCAAGCGGCAGCGGCTGCCGATCGACGAGCACACGTTCGAGGCCGTGCAGCACGGGGCGGACGCCGGCGCGACGCTTCCCGTCCGGCTGGCGCTGCTGCTCCACGACCTCGGCAAGCCCGCGGCCCGCGCCGACGGGCAGCGCTCGCACGCGAGCATCGCCGCCGAGCTCGCCGGCACGGTCCTCGGCGGCTGCGCTACCCGACCCGGCTCCGCGACGATGTCGTGCGGATCGTCCGGGCGCACTCGTTCCGCATCCCGCGCGAGCCGTCTCCATTCCAGGCGCGACGCTTCCTCGCCCAGCATGGTGCGGAGCGCGCCGCAGCACTGGTGGCTCACAAGCGCGCCGACCTGCTGGCGAAGAACGTCGAGGCGTGGGAGCTGCCGGCGCTCGCCGCCTTCGAGCAGGAGCTCGCCGCCCAGCACTCGAGCCCGCACCGCCTCTCCGACCTCGCGGTGGACGGTGGCGACCTGCTCTCCGAGGGCTTCGAGCAAGGGCCGGCGCTCGGCCGCGCCCTGCAGGCACTGCTGGACGAGGTCGTCGAGGAGCCGTCGCGCAACACGCGCGAGTGGCTCCTGGCCCGGGCTGGGGAGCTCCGCTGATCCGCTGGGAGCCGAACGGCGCCGTCGTGGTCGCCTTCTCCGAGCGGCAGGGCGGCGTCAGCGACGGCCCGTACGCCTCGCTCAATCTCGGCCTGCTCACCGAGGACGAGCCCGCGCGCGTGGAGGAGAACCGGCGCCGACTCTGCGCTCGGCTTGATGCCGAGCCCGAGCGCGCGGCGCTCAACAGGCAGGTGCACGGCGCGCGCGTCAATCGAGCCGTGCCGGGCGGGCGCGGCACGCCCGGGGACGCGATCTGGACGGACGAGGCTGAGCTGCCGGTCATGGTGCTCACGGCCGACTGCCTGCCGATCGCCCTCGCGGTCGACGGGCCGCAGCCCCGGATTGCGCTCGTCCACGCCGGGTGGCGCGGCCTGCTGGCGGGGGTCGTCGAGGCGGCCGTCGCCGAGCTCGGCCGGGCAGGGCACGCGGCGCTCGGTTCGGGCATCGGCCCATGCTGCTACGAGGTGGGGGAGGACGTCGCTGCCGCCTTCCGCGACCGCTTCGGCGCCGGCGTCGTCCGCGGGCGCCGCGTCGATCTCGCCGCTGCCGCGGCGAAGCTCCTGCGCGACACGGGCTGGCAGGTCGAGGACCTGGGGGACTGCACGTCCTGCAATCCGGAGCGCTTCTTCTCCCATCGCCGCGACGGCGGCCTGACCGGCCGGCAGGGCGCGATCGCGCTCGTCCGCGGGGGCTGAGGTGGACGCGAGTCGAGTCGCTGAGCGGTACGCACGCCTGCGCGAGGAGGCCGGCCCGGGCGTCACGGTCGTCGCGGCCACGAAGTACATCTCGCTCCCGGACATGGCGGTGCTCGCCGAGGCTGGCATCGAGGTCGTCGGCGAGAACCGGGCCCAGGACCTGCAGCGCAAGCACGAGGAGTACGGCTCGGCGTTCCGCTGGCACTTCATCGGCCACCTCCAGTCGAACAAGGCGAAGGTCGTCAACGAGAGCTGCGAGCTCGTCCACTCGCTCGGCTCGCAGTCGGCGGCCGCGAGACTCGCCGTTCCGGCGCTGGTCGAGGTCAACCTGTCGGACGAGCCGACCAAGTCCGGGGTCGCGCCGGAGGAGCTCGACGACCTGCTCGCCGCCGCCGGCGAGGTGCGCGGGCTGATGACCATGCCGCCGCTCGCCGACGACCCCGAGGCGTCCCGACCCTACTTCCGGCGGCTGCGCGCCCTGGCCGAAGAGCGCGGCCTCCGTGAGCTGTCGATGGGGACGTCGCAGGACTGGCGGGCCGCGGTCGAGGAGGGGGCGACCTACGTCCGCGTCGGCAGCGTCCTGTGGGGCGAAGAGGGGGATGGAGCGTGAAGTCCGCGACCACCCCGGTCGACGGCCGAGACCTCTAACATCCACGGATCATGGGCCTTGCCGACGTCTGGAGCCGCACGCTCGTCTACTTCGGGATCGCCGAGGAGGACGACGAGGAGTGGGACGAGGACGGTTACGCCACGCAGGAGGAACTGGAGCGCACCTACGCGGAGCGCCCGAACGTCCGCCGGCTCGAGCCGCGGCGCCGCCGTGGCAACGAGTTCGACGACTGGACGGAGAGCCAGGGGCAGCCGCGCCCCCGAGCAAGAGCTCGCTGCGCTCGCTCTCGCGCCGCGGCGAGCGCAACCTCGAGGTTGCGCCGTCACCGGCTCCGTCGGTCCAGGTGCACCTGGTCGTGCCCCGCTCCTTCAACGACGCCCAGCAGATCGCCGACCGCTTCAAGGACGGGGTGCCCGTGATCCTCAACCTCCAGGGCACCGACAGCGAGCTCTCCAAGCGCCTGATCGACTTCGCCAGCGGGCTGACCTACGCGCTCGACGGCGGCATGCAGCGGGTTGCCGACAAGGTCTTCCTGCTGACGCCGCGGAACGTCTCCGTGTCCGCGGAGGAGCGCGCAAAGATGCTCGAACGCGGCTTCTTCAACCAGGCGTAGGACCGAGCGGCTTCGTCGGCTCGCGGCCCAGTGTCCGGTAGCCACGAGCTTCATGTGAGGCGAGCGGGCCCTTCGGGAACGTCCATGTGCTGCCGCCTGCATTGCGGCGCTCACGCCGCTGCGGGCCATGCCTCTCGCACGGCCTCCGGCGCAGGAACCCCCCGCAACAGGCCGAAACGATGAACGTGTGGGCTACGGGAGCCGCGCTGCTTGCCGATGCGCTCGACTCGGTCGAGAACTTCGTGCACGTCTTCATCGGCGTGTACGTGCTGCTGATCTTCGCCTACATCCTGACGTCGTGGATCAGGCTCCCGTACTCGCCGACCATGAGCCGCATCCAGCGGTTCCTGTTCGACATCTGCGAGCCGTACCTGAGGCTCTTCAGACGGGTCCTGCCGTCGTTCGGGCCGCTCGACCTGTCGCCGATCGTGGCCATCATCGCGCTCGGGGTCATCGACCGGCTGGTCGGGGTGCTCTTCGACCAGCTGCGCTAGGGAGGTGAGGATATGGCCGTTGCTCCGGTCGAGCTACGCCATTTGAGACTCAAACGTTCCGTCGGGGGCGGCTACCGGCGCGGGCAGGTCGACCAGGTCATCGTCGAGGTGGCCGACAGCTTCGAGGAGGTGTGGCGCGAGCGCGAGGACCTGCGCGACAAGGTTGAACATCTCGAGAACGAGCTGCGCCGCCACCGCGAGCTGGAGTCGCTGCTGCGCGAGACACTCGTGACCGCGGAGAAGTCCGCGATCGAGCTGAAGGACAACGCACGTGCCGAGGCCGAGCTCGTCGTCCGCGAGGCGCACTCGCAAGCCCGCACCATCACCCGCGAGGCCGTCACCGAGCGAGAGCGGCTGCTGGGCGAGACCCGGCGTGTGCGAGCACTGCTGGGCGCCGCGCTGCAGAGCGTCGAGGAGGCCGAGCCCGAAGTTCCGAAGCCCGTCAAGCGGCCCGCGCAGGCCGCATAGCAGCGCCGGAAGCGCAGCAGGGCGAACCTATACTTCCCCCGTGGAGGGGACGAGGCTTCGCGTCCGCGTAGTACCCGGCTCGGCGACGCCGGGCGTCGCCGGACGGCACGGCGAGGACTGGAAGATCCGCGTGCGCGAGGCGCCCGAGCGTGGGCGCGCCAACGACGCCGTGCTCGAGCTGCTGGCGGGTGCGCTCTCGCTGCCGAAGCGCGACATCCGGCTCGTGTCCGGGCACGGCGCGCGGACGAAGATCGTCGAACTGACCGGACTGACCGCTGCTGAGACCGACCGGCGGCTGGCCGCCGCCGAGAAGGAGGCCGCCCGATGACGAAGCTCCAGACCGACCAGTTTCGCGACGCCCTGCTCGAGGAGCGGGACCGGGTGCGCGCCGCGATCGAGCATCTCCAGCTCGAGAACTCGGGCACGCTCGAGGACGAGGCCGGCTCGTTGGTCTCAGGTCTGGACGACCACATGGCCGACGTCGGCACGGACACGTTCGACCGCGAGCTCGACTACACGCTCGAGGAGAGCGCCGAGAGCGTGCTGACGCAGATCGAGGCCGCCCTGGTGCGAGTCGAGAAGGGCACGTACGGGATCTGCACGAACTGCGGCGGCGAGATCGCACCGGAGCGGCTCGAGGCGCGCCTCTGGGCCGAGCTCTGCATCGACTGCCAGCGGCGGCTGGAGCGGGGTTGAACGAGACGCCGGCGCGCGCGCCGGACATTCGCGTCGGCTCCTCGACGTACGGGCTCGAGCCTGTCTCGCTCGCCGAGCGGCAGACGAGCGCGCGGGCGCCGCATTGGGTGGCCCTCGTCGCCATCGCCGGAGCGGCGGTCGTCGCCGACCAGCTGACCAAGGCCGTGGTGACCAGCGAGCTCTCGCTCGGCGAGCAAACCGACGTGATCGGTCCCCTCACCATTCACCACGTCCAGAACACGGGCATCGCGTTCGGTCTGTTCGGCTCGGCGACGCCCATCGTGACCGCGGTGACGGCGCTCGCGGTCGCCTGGATGATCTACTTCTTCGCCCGCTCGGGCGGCCGCCACGGCCTGCTGCCCGTCGCGCTCGGCTTCCTGATCGGCGGGAGCACGTCCAACCTGATCGACCGCCTCCGGCTCGGACACGTCACCGACTTCCTCGACTTCGCGTTCTGGCCGGCCTTCAACCTCGCCGACGCGTTCATCGTCGTCGGCGTCATCCTGCTCGTGGTCGCGCTCTTCGCAGGCGACACGCCGCGGCGGCGGGTCGAGCCCGTCTCCCAGTCGACCCGGCCGTGAGCCCCCGGTGAGCGGGCGCCGCGTCCGCGTCACCGTTCCGGCGGAGGCGGCAGGCGAACGGCTGGACCGGTTCCTCGCCGGATTGCCCGACGTCGCGTCGCGCCAGGTGGCCCAGCGGCTGCTGGAGGGTGGTGCCGTGACCGTGGACGAGGGTGCGCGCACGCGCGCGTACAAGCTCGTGGGCGGGGAGAAGGTCGTCGTCGAGCTGCCGGACGAGCCGCCGGTCGAGCTGGAGCCGGACGCCTCGGTGCCGGTACACGTCGCCTGGGAGGACGAGCACCTGCTGGTGGTCGACAAGCCGGCCGGCGTGGTCGTTCATCCCGCGCCGGGACACCGAACGGGCACGCTGGCTGCGGCGCTGCTGACGCTCGGTGCGGCCGGCGGCGAGGCCCAACGGCCGGGGATCGTCCACCGACTCGACCGCGACACCTCGGGCCTGATGGTGGTGGCGCGCTCACCGGAGGTGCACCGGCGCCTGCAGCGACTCGTCCGCCGCCGCGAGGTGGAGCGCACCTACGCGGCGCTCGTACGCGGCCGGCCGCGCTCCTGGCGTGGCCGCATCGATGCGCCGATCGGGCGCGACCGGACCGACTCGCAGCGGCACTCCATGGACACGGACAGGCCGCGAGACGCGGTCACCCACTTCACCGTCGAGCGGCTGCTGAACGGCCACGCCCTGCTCGAGGTCCGGCTCGAGACCGGTCGCACCCACCAGATCCGCGTCCACCTCGCGGCGATCGACCTGCCGGTCATCGGCGACCAGGTCTACGGCATCCCGGAGCCGGCGCTACGCCGGCAGTTCCTGCACGCCTCGCGCCTCGCCTTCGACCACCCCATCACGGGGGAGCGGGTCGAGGTCTCCTCGCCGCTGCCGCCCGCGCTCGAGCGTTACCTCGAGCGCTTCCCGTCGTAGAGCCGCTGATCCGCGAGCTCGAAGAGCGTCGGACCGCTCTCGGCCTCGCTCGGGAAGTGCACCGTGCCGGCGCTGAAGCTGATCTCCTGCTCGAGCAGCAGGTGGCTCGTGCGGTGCTTGAGGGCTTCGCTGACGCGCGCGATGAAGCGCGGGCCTGCGTCGACGTTGGTCTCGACGAGCGCGGCGGCGAACTCGTCGCCGCCCATCCGCCCGGCGAGGTCTGAGCCGCGCAGGTTGCTCGTCAGGCACTCGGCGACCGCCTGCAGGACCTGGTCGCCGACGGCGTGGCCGCGCGTGTCGTTCACCTGCTTGAACCAGTCCAGGTCGGCGAAGATGAATGAGAGGCCGTGCCCGAAGCGTCGTGCTCGGTCGAGCTCTCGCTCGAGCTCGCTCCAGAATGCCTCGCGGTTGAGCAGCCGCGTCAAGGGATCGCGCCGGGCGCGGTCGCTGAGCTCGGCGGTCGCCCGCTCGAAGTAGCCGGCGACGCACTCGACCACGATCGCGTCGAGCGTTTCGTGCAGCCGGCGCTCGGCGACGAGCAGGCCGCCCTCGTCGAGGTGGGCCGCCGGTTGGGTGAGAAAGCGCCAGAGCACGCGCCGCAGCACCAGCAGCTCGGTGACCACCTCGCGCGGCGAGAAGCCCAGGGCTTCGCGATGTCGTGCGTGCTCGCGTGCGACCTCGGCCAAGCGCGCGTCCGGCCCGATGCGGCGCGTCTGCGGATCGGCGACCTGACGGCCCAGCTCGCCGATGAAGGCCGGCAGCTGGCCGAGCCGGTCGAGTGCCTCGACGCGTGTGAGCGACGGCACGCTGCCGTCGGCGAGCGCCTCGTGGACGACGAGCAGCGCCAGCTCCCACGACGCCTCGCGCAGTTGATGCGAGGCGCGGCCGAGCGCGCGGTCGGGTGTGTCGGCGAGCTCTTCGAAGAGCCGGCGCGGCGGATCGACACTCAACTCGTCCGGCCGAGTGGGCCGGGGTGAACTCAACGGCCTCACTCCAGACTCATCGGCCTTTTGTAAGCCAGGGTTGAGGGGGACACCTATCGGCTCTGCGGGGAAGCGGTGGGCTTCGAGGCGGGGACACCCGCCACGCGGCCAGCCTAGGCAGAGCGGCGCCCGTAGACCTCCCACAGCGCGGGTACACTTCGGGCGATTTCGTCCCTCGACCCGGCGGGCTCGGGCGAGTGGCGGTGCCGGCGACTCGCGCCGGTTCCACCCGCTCTCCGCCGGCTGAAGCGCCCAACAACCACAAGGAGGACCTCAGTGCCCGTCGTCTCGATGCGGGAGCTGCTGGAGGCCGGCGTCCACTTCGGCCACCAGACGCGCCGCTGGAATCCCAAGATGCGCCGCTTCATCTTCACGGAGCGCGGCGGCATCTACATCATCGACTTGCAGCAGACCCTCGAGCTGCTCGAGGAGGCCTACGACTTCGCGCGAAACATCGCCGGCCGTGGCGGCTCGATCCTGTTCGTCGGCACCAAGAAGCAGAGCCAGGACGCCATCGCCGAGCAGGCGAGGCGCGTCGGGATGCCGTACGTGAACAACCGCTGGCTCGGCGGGTTGCTCACCAACTGGCGCACGATCGCCCAGCGGATCGAGCGGCTGCACGAGCTGCGCCGCCTCCGCGACGAGGAGCAGCTCGACCTGCTCCCCGCCAAGGAGCGCATCGCCATGCTGAACGAGCTCGAGAAGCTCGAAGCCAACCTCGGCGGTGTCGCCGACATGCGCAAGCAGCCCGACGCGGTCTTCATCGTCGACCTGCGCAAGGAGCAGCTGGCCGTGCGCGAGGCCCGGCGGCTCAACCTGCCGATCATCGCGCTCGTCGACACGAACTGCGACCCGGACGAGGCGGACTTCATCATCCCCGGCAACGACGACGCGATCCGGGCGTGCGAGCTGATCACCCGCGCGATCGCCCAGGGGATCGAGTCCGGCAAGCAGAAGGTCACGCAGGCCGAGCTCGAGCGGAACGGAGGCTCGGCCCCGACGGCCGAGGCGGAGGCACCGGGCGCCGACGATGTGGCCGAGGCGCCTGAGCACGAGGTCGTGTCGGCGGCCGAGCAGGTGGAGCCCCCGCAGGCTGCCGAGGGAGTGCCGGCGGCAGCGGAAGCGACGCCGGAGGCCGAGGAGCCACAGGCGGAGGCCGCGCCGGAGGCTGCCGAGGAAGTGCCGGAGGCGGCCGAGGCAGCGCCCGGAGCCCGAAGAGCCGCAGGCCGTTGCCGTCGACGCTGCAGTGACGCAGGAGGAGGAGAAGGCGTGACCGAGATCTCGGCCACACTGGTCAAGGAGCTCCGCGAGCTGACCGGCGCGGGGATGATGGACTGCAAGCGGGCGTTGCAGGAGACCGGCGGCGACCTCGAGGCGGCGCAGCGACTCCTGCGCGAGCGCGGCATGGCACAAGCGGCCAAGCGCGCCGGCCGGGCGACCACCGAGGGCAAGGTCGGCTACATCGTCTCCGACGACGGCTCGGGCGGGACGATGGTCGCAGTCGGCTGCGAGACCGAGCCGGTCTCGAACAACGACGCGTTCCTCGCCTTCGCCGAGACCGTCCTGCGGGCCGTCGACGCCGACGGCGTGGAGGCGATCGAGCGCTTCGACACCGATCGGCAGGAGCTGGTCGCCAAGCTCGGCGAGAACATCGTGGTCTCCGGGGCGGCCCGCTTCCGGGCCACGAACGGCGGCGTCGTCGCGGCCTACGCGCACCCGCCGGCGAACAAGCTCGGCGTGCTCGTCCAGGTGCGCGGTGGGGACGGAGACCTGGCCCGCAAGGTGGCCATGCACATCGCTGCCTCCGCGCCGCAGTGGATCGGCCGCGAGGACGTGCCGGGCGACGTCGTCGACGCCGAGCGGGACATCTACACGAACTCGGACGAGGTCAAGTCCAAGCCCGAGCAGGCCCGTGAGAAGATCGTCGACGGCATGCTGAACAAGCGCTTCTTCGCCGCCCAGGTGCTGACCGAGCAGACGTGGGTGCACGACCAGGGTCAGACGGTCGGGCAGGCGCTCGGCGCCGCCGGCGCCGAGGTGCTCGAGTTCGAGCGCTTCTCGCTCGCGGGATGACCGCGCAGCCGGCCACGCGCCCGGCTGCCGCGCCGTCGTCCGGGCGGCAGTTCGAGCGTGTGCTGCTGAAGCTGTCAGGCGAGGCGCTCATGGGCGACCAGGCCTTCGGGCTCGACCTCGAGCGGGTCGAGGCCATCGCGGCCGAGATCGCGAGCGTCCAGTCGGCGGGGACACAGATCGCGCTGGTGGTCGGCGGCGGCAACATCTACCGCGGCATGGCCGCCTCGGCGGAGGGGATGGACCGGGCCACGGCCGACTACGCGGGCATGCTCGCCACCGTCCTCAACGCACTGACGCTGCAGGACGTGCTCGAGCGGCAGGGCGCCGACACCCGCGTGCTGTCCGCGCTCGGCATCCCGGAGGTGGCAGAGCTCTACATCCGCCGCCGCGCGATCCGCCACCTCGAGAAGCAGCGGGTGGTCATCTTCGCCGCGGGCACCGGCAACCCGTTCTTCACGACCGACACGGCGGCGGCGCTGCGGGCGCTCGAGATCGGCGCCGAGGCGATCCTGATGGCGAAGAACGGCGTCGAAGGCGTGCACGACGGCGATCCGGCGGTCGAGCCGGACGCGCCGCTCCTGCGCTCGCTGACGCACCTGGAGGTGATCGAGCGCGGGCTCAAGGTCATGGACACGACCGCGCTCTCCCTCTGCATGGACAACCGCCTGCCGATCCACGTGTTCGGCCTCAGCGACGGCAACATCGCGCGTGTCGTCCGGGGCGAGCACGTCGGCACGATCATTTCGACCCCGCAGGCCGAGGAGGTACCCGATGATCGATGAGCTGATCGCCGACGCAGTCCGCCGCATGGACAAGTCGGTCGAGAACACGCAGCACGAGTTCAACAGCGTCCGCACCGGCCGCGCCTCCACCGCGCTGCTCGACCGCATCAGCGTCGACTACTACGGCCAGCAGACGCCGCTGCAGCAGCTCGCGACCATCAACGTGCCGGAGCCGCGCATGCTCACGATCCAGCCCTTCGACCCCAGCTCGGTGCGCTCGATCGAGCGGGCGATCCAGGAGTCGGACCTCGGCCTGACGCCCTCGAACGACGGCAAGGTCATCCGCCTGCCGATCCCGCAGCTGACCGAGGAGCGGCGCAAGGAGCTCGTCAAGGTCGTGCGCCATCTCGCGGAGGAGGGCAAAGTCGCCGTCCGCAACGTCCGTCGGGACGTCATGCACCACCTCAAGGAGCTCGTCGACAACGGCGACGTCGGCGCCGACGAGGAGCACCGCGCCGAGGAGCGGGTGCAGAAGCTCACCGACGACCACACCCACTCGATCGACGAGCTGCTGAAGAAGAAAGAAGCCGAGATCATGGAGGTGTGATCGCGGGGACGCGTGTCTCCTCGCGATCCTTCAGATTGTCGGCAGCGAGCTGGGTAGGGCGCCGGCGACTGACCCCGCTGCTGTCAGGGCTCCCACTGGCAGCTTTCACACTCCTGGCACGAACCCGTGCGCATCTCGAGGCCATACCTGGCCCCAGCGCGAGAGCAGCTGATTTGGCTCAACCATGCGGCGCCGCACCCTCGAAGTCACACAATCGGCACGAAGTCGCGCGTCTCTAGAAGCCGTGCCTGGCCCCGCTCAGTGTGGCGCAGCGGAGGTCTGATCTCGCACCCTGGCCGGCGGCACTTACGGCCGGCGCTTGTTCGTACGCACAATGCGTTGACCGTGAAGTGGTACGCAGCGCCTCTACTGGTGGTTCTCTTGGCTCTCGCCGGCTGCGGGGGCTGGGAAGGAGGCAAGACGCCCGGCACGCAGACGGTCTTGCATCTCAGGGCGTGGCCGAACGGCAGGGATGCGGGCGCGCCCCGCGAGTGGAGGCTCCACTGCGACCTTTCGGGCGGGACGCTTCCAAACCCCGAGCAGGCCTGCACGACGCTCTTCGCGCTCGACAATCCGTTTGCACAGACGCCGCCGGACACGGCGTGCGCAGCGGTGTACGGCGGGCCGGCGGTCGCGGAGGTCGAGGGGCTGTTCAAGGGCGAGACGGTGAATGCGACGTTCACGCGCACCGACGGATGCGAGATCGCGCGCTGGGACAAGCACGCATTCCTTTTCCCGGTGAAGCCCGGGAACCCCTAGCTCATTCGATAACGCGTGGTCGCCAGTGCCTGAGTTGGCACGAAGTCGGCACATTGGTGTGACGGGATCCGTGTTACCGGGGTCTGACCCGTCGAGTGTCCCGATTGGACAGGGGTGTCCCCGACGGACGGTCAGCCGGCCAGGCTGAGGAACTCCAGCAAGATCGGGTTGACGAGCTCGGGACTGCGGATATCGGGTCGGTGGCCGCCGCCGGCGATGATCTCGAGCTGCGCGTTGGGGAGGGCAGCGTGGATCCGCTGCGCGAGCTCGACCGGCACCGGCTTGTCCTGCTCACCGTGGACGATCAGCGTGGGACAGGCCACCGAGCCGAGGAGCCTCGCCGGCCTGTCCCAGTCCAGCTCCAGCTCCTGGTCGGCCACCACCTCGGCGGTCGCGTCGAGGCCGATGGCAATCATCTCGTCGATCAGGTCCTCCGAGTCCGGCTCGGTGAAGACGTCGCGCATGAACGGCACGATGAATCCAGGCCAGTCACTGCGGAGCCGATCGAGGAACTCGGGCCGCGGCGGCGAGGCGTCGGGCTCGAGGCGCATGTAGGGCGCAATCACTGCGATCCGCTGGACCCTCTCCGGGTGGTCGACGGCAAGCAGCACGGCGGCGTTCAGGCCGCGAGACGCGGTCACCAGCGAGGCAGTCTGGATCTCGAGTGCATCCAGCACCGCGAGGGCGTCGTCTGCGTGCCGTGTGAACTCGTAGCCGCGAGCAGGGCGCTCGCTCTCGCCGACGCCGCGCGCGTCGTAGCGGACGACCGTCGCGCTGCCTCGGAGCGCCTCGATCTGGTGTCCGACCACGCGTGAGTCGACCAGGTTCCACGTCGGCACGAAGAGAACCGCCGGTTCGCCGGCGCCGTACCGCCACCAGGCGATCCGGACGCCGTCAGCGCTCCTCGCAGTCCCCTGGTCGACGGGCTGGGGTGCGGGAATCACGGCGGCCGATCATAGGGTGCCGCTCCGGCGCAGCGCATCGCGGCCCAGCTTTCACACTTCTGACACGAAGCTGCGCGCCTCCCGATGCCATACCTGGCCCCGGTGTAGGGAGGAGCGGATCTGGCTTTCCCAAGCGGCGCAGAGCCGTAGAAGTCACACAATCGGCACGAAGTCGCGCGTCTCTAGGTGCTGTGCCTGGCCCCGTTCGACGCGACCCGGACGGCGACTGACCTGGCGCAAAGTCGTGACAGGTCTGTGACGCGGTCCGTGTTACCGGGGTCTGACCCCGGGACATGGCCGCGATCGCCAGTCCTGTCCGCTCGAGACGGTCAACCCCGCGCGAGGTCGGACAGCACCTCGCCGATGCGGTAGCGGGCGTTCTCGGCACGCACGGGGTTCGTGTCCTGGTAGTAGGGGAGCGCGATCAGCCCGGTCGAGAGCGCCCAGCCGCGGCCTCGCGCCCACGTGGCGTCGTCGACGGCGACCTCGTCGCGGAAGACCGCCCGCCCCTTCGCCGCGAGCAGGTCCCACGCGAGCATCAGGTCGACGGCCGGATCGCCGACGCCGAGGCAGCCCCAGTCGATCACCGCCGCGAGGCGGCCCTCCTGCACGAGCATGTTCTCCGGCGTCAGGTCGCCGTGCACCCAGACGGGCGACCCGGTCCAGGCGGGCGTCGCGAGCGCCGACTCCCACGCCGCCGTCACCGCCCCGGCGTCGACGTCGTCGCCGAGCTCGGCGATGGCCGTCCGCGTCGGCTCGTCCCGGGTCGCCAGAGGACAGCCGCGCCCGAAGTTCTGCGAGCCGGCACCCGCACCACCTCGGGTATCGACTTCGCCACAGCGCCCGCACGAACCGCGCCAGGTCGCGCGCGAGGGGCACCTCGTCCTCGCAGGCCCCCCACGGTGGGTTCTCGCCCGGCAGCCAGTCGTAGACCGACCAGCGGAACGGGAACCCCGCGACGGGCCCGCTCCGGGCGACCTGCGCCGGGATGGCGCACGGGAGGTGCGGGGCGAGGTGCGGGAGCCACTCGGCCTCCTTGTCGGCCTGGTCGGCGACGTGCTCGCGCCCGGGCAGGCGCGCCACGAGCTCTTCGCCGAGCCGGTAGAGCGCGTGGTCGCTGCCCGCGGACTCGACCGCCGCCACCGGCAGGTCGGCCCACTGCGGAAACCTGGCCGCGACCATCCGCCGGACGAGCGGCACGTCGGTCAGGAACTCGTCGGGATGCAACCTACGCGCGCGCACGTGCGCCCTCCGGGCCGAGCCGCCGCCGCGTCACGCGGAGCAGATACTCCTTGCGATTGAGGGGGTTCGCATCCGACCGCGGCCGCGTCGGGGCGACTCCGGTGACCGGCTCGTAGCGCGCGAACGCGGTCTCGAGCACGCCCTCGCCATGCGTCAGGCCGCGGACCTCGCGCTGCAGCTCGTGCGCGAGCGCCGCAGTGATCTCGCCCTCGACCACGGCCGTGGCACCGCGCAGCTGTGGCGCTTGGGGCACGGCGCCCAGGCGCACCAGCGCCGGCAGCGCGACGCCCAGGGCAATCGCCGGAAGCTCGAGCCTGAAGTGGTCGACGGGCTCGCACACGACGGTCCCCGCCTCCCGTAGCGCGCTCATGACGACGATGGGCGTGAGCAGGCGGTAGTCCCTGCGCGCCCGTCGACGGCGCGGCATATGCGCACTGCGTGAGCGTCACCGCGCAGTCGGCGACCTGCCAGCCGTAGAGCCCCTCGCGCAGCGTTCCCCGCACCGTCTCCTCGAGCGCCTGGCGGAACGGCTCGACCGCGCCGTAGACGTAGAGCGGCAGCGAGCCGACCTCGACGTCGAGCGCGACGCAGATCCCGGACCCGAGCGGTCCGGGCGCGACGCGGAGCCCCACGGTCGCGAGGAACGGGTTGCCCCCTTCACCGAGCAGCTCGAGGGCGGCTCCCGTTCCGACCGGCCGCTCGATGCAGATGGTCGTGGTCTCGCGAAAGGTGACCTCGAGGCCGTAGTCGGCGGCGAGCGTCGCCTGGACGACCTCCTTCTGCACCTCGCCGTAGAGCGACACCGACAGCTCCTGGCGTTCGTCGTCCTGGCGGACGTCGATCAGCGGATCCTGCTCGGCGAGCTGCGCGAGCGCGCTGCGGAGCGCGCCCTTCTCGGCCGGATCCGCAGGCTGGATCACGGTCTCCAGGGTCGGCGGCGCGAACATGCGCCGGGCACGAGGTGGCGAAACGCCGACGGCGTCGCCGACCTGAACCGCTCCGAGCCCCCAGACCTGCCCGATCTGTCCGGCCCGCACGGAGCCGTGTGGCGCGGACGGGCCGCGGTCGAAGACGCGGATCGCGGTCACCTTGCCCTCGTGCTGCTCGCCGAAGCGCACCCGGTCGCGGGTCTTCAGCGTTCCCGAGAAGAGGCGGACGTAGGCGACCTTCTCGCCGGCCGGCCCGCGCTCGATCTTGAACACGGTTCCCGACAGCGGCGCCTCGCTGTCGCCGGCGAAAGCGGGCAGCAGCTCGGCGAGGCTCTCCATGAGCGCGTCGACCCCGGCGCCGGTCATCGCCGAGCCGAAATAGACCGGGTGCACGAGCGCCCGGCGGCTCTGGTCGGCGAGCTTGCCGCGAATCGCGTCGTAGGGCAGGCTCGCCTCGTCCTCGACGTAGGCGGCCAGCAGCTCCTCGTCGCGCTCGGCGAGGACGGGCACGAGGTCGTCGCCGCGGGTCGACGGCGCGAAGCTCGCGCCGCGCGTCCCAAGACCGGACGTCGAGCCCATCGGCACGGCGGCAGGCGTCAGCCGCTCCGCGATCTGTGCGAGCACGCGCTCCGGGTCGGCGCCGACGCGGTCGATCTTGTTGACGAAGAGGAGCGTCGGCACCTGGAGGCGCTGCAGCGCCCGCATGAGGACGCTCGTCTGCGCCTGCACGCCCTCGACCGCCGAGAGCACGAGCACGGCCCCGTCCAGCACGCTCAGGACGCGCTCGACCTCGGCGATGAAGTCCGGGTGGCCCGGAGTGTCGATCAGGTTGACGGTGACGTCGTCGACGGCGAACGAGACGACCGCCGACTTGATCGTGATGCCGCGCTGCCGCTCGAGCGTCAGCGTGTCCGTCTGGGTGGTGCCGTCGTCGACGCTGCCCAGCTCGTCGATGACGCCGGCGGCGTGCAGGAGCCGCTCGGTGAGCGTTGTCTTACCGGCGTCTACATGCGCCAGGATCCCCAAGTTCAGCGTTCGTGCAAGCAAGCGTCATACCCTCCGAATAGGTCGCAAAGCCCTTCGCGATGGACATGAACGCTGTGCGCACTTCGCCTCCTTGGTCGATCAGCGCCTGCGTGCTTCGAGAGTAAAGCAGCCGCTGCGGAGGAGCACCAGCCCGGCGCGGTCGCCCGCACTCTTGGCACGAACTCGTCACAACTCTTCGACAGGAGCTGTGGTACCGGGGTCTGACCCCTCGTAGCGTCCCGGCGAGCCGGTACTGGCCCGGCCAGCCGGTGTCGCGAGACCAGTATCGGGACACCTGCGAGGATCTGAGACCCGTGGCCGCCGCCCCCGACGCCGCCCCCGACGCCGCCGACAGCCCGCGCGCGGTGGCGATCATCCTCGACGGCAACGGCCGCTGGGCGAAGCGGCAGGGCGTGCCGACTGCCGAGGGACATCGGGCGGGGACGCGGGCGGTACGCCGCACGGTCGAGGCTGCGATCGACCTCGGGATCCACTCGCTCGCGCTCTACGCCTTTTCCACCGAGAACTGGGCGCGACCGGTCGACGAGGTGGAGGACCTGATGGCGATCTTCGGCGAGACGATCGTGCGCGAGCTGCCCGACCTCGCCGAGGAGGGCGTCCGCACGCGCTTCATCGGCCGGCGCGATCGCGCCCCCGACGAGCTGCGCGCGCAGATGGAGCACCTCGAGCAGGCCACGGCGGACAAGGAGCGGCTCGCGCTCTGGATCGCCTTCGACTACGGCGGCCGCCGCGAGCTCGTCGACGCAGCACGGCGCCTCCTCGGCAACGGCGTGGGGCCGGAGCAGATCGACGAGGAACGCCTCGCCGCCGCGTTGTACGCGCCTGAGATGCCCGATCCGGACATCGTCATCCGCACCTCAGGCGAGCTGCGGCTTTCGAACTTCCTGCTCTGGCAGTCGGCGTACTCGGAGCTCTACTTCACCGAGCGCCTCTGGCCCGACTTCGGCAAGGCCGACCTCGAGGAGGCAATCGCGGCGTTCATGCAGCGGCGCAGGCGGTACGGCGGGCGGTGAGCGCTCTCGTATCGAGGCTGCTTGTCGCCGCGGTCGGCCTGCCGGTCGTGCTCGGCGCCGTCTACCTGGGCGGCTGGTGGCTCGCCGCGCTCGCCGCGGTCGGGGCGACGCTCGCCCTGCACGAGCTCTTCCGCCTGACGCGATCCTTCCGGCCGGTGGCGCTGGCCGGCTTCGTCGGCGCGCTGCTCGCACTGGGCGGCGCCCAGGCGGGCGGGCCCGAGTGGATGATGGCCGGCGCGCTTGCCACCATCCCGCTCGCCTTCCTCCTGCGCGCGCCGACATGGGCGCGAACCTCCATCACCGCGTCGATCGGGGTCACCGTGCTCGGCGTCGCCTGGGTCGGGCTCGGGCTCTCGCACTTCCTGCTGCTGCGAGGGCTCGACGACAACGGGCGCCTGGCCGCCTTCGCGGTCATCCTGGCCGTCTTCGCCGCCGACACGGGCGCCTATGTGGTCGGCCGGCTCGTCGGCCGGCACCGCATGGCCCCGCGGGTCTCGCCGGGCAAGACCTGGGAAGGGTTCGTGGCAGGCACTGCCGTCTGCGTCTTCGTCACCTGGGTGTCCTTCTACGAGACGGGCTTCATGGAGGGCCCGCGCTCGTTCGTGCTCGGCGGCGTCATCGCTGTCACCGCCGTGCTGGGCGACCTCTTCGAATCCGCCGTCAAGCGCGATGCAGGCGCCAAGGACAGTGGCACGCTGCTCGGCGGCCACGGCGGCATGCTCGACCGCATCGACGCGCCCCTCTTCGCGAGCGTTGCCGCCTACTACGTCATCCTCGCCTACGGCGCCGGCTGAGGGACACCACCGCTGCCTACACTCACGTGGCAGACATGAAGCGGATCGCGCTCCTCGGCGCGACGGGCTCGATCGGCCGCCAGGCCCTCGAGATCGTCGATGCCGCCCCGAACCTCGAGCTCTGCGCGGTCGCCGCGGGAACCTCGGATCTGGGCGAGCTCGCCTCGGCGCGGGGGATCCCGCACCACCAGACCGGCGGCGACCTGACAGAGTTGCTCGACGCTGCCCAGCCGGATCTGGTGCTGAACGCGGTGGTGGGCTTCGCGGGCGTCGGCGCGACCCTCTGGGCGCTCGAGCACGGCGTCGACCTGGCGCTCGCGAACAAGGAGAGCCTCGTGGCCGCAGGCGACCTGGCCGTGCGCGCGCAGGCGCGGGGAGGAGGGCTGCTGCTGCCCGTGGACAGCGAGCACTCGGCGGCCTTCCAGTGCCTCGACGGCCGCGATCCCGACAGCATCCACTCGCTCGTGCTCACGGCCTCTGGCGGTCCCTTCCGCGGGCGCACCCGCGCGGAGCTCGAGCACGTGCAGCCGAGCGACGCGCTCGCGCATCCGACCTGGAGCATGGGCCCGCGCATCACAACCGACTCGGCCACGCTCGCGAATAAAGGATTGGAGCTGATCGAGGCGCATTACCTCTTTTCCCTGCCCTACGACCGCATCGAGGTGGTCGTCCACCCGGCGAGCGTGGTGCACGCGCTCGTCCGCTTCCGTGACGGCGCGGCGCTCGCGCACGTAGGGCTGCCGGACATGCGCGTCCCGATCTCCTTTGCGCTGCACTACCCCGAGCGGCCTGCGACGCCTGTGCCGCCGTTGCCGCTCGCCGGTACGTCGCTCGAGTTCGAGGCGCCCGACCTGGAGACGTTCCCGCTGCTCGCGCATGCGAGGGAGGCGGGAGAGCACGGCGGGACGCACCCCTGCGCCTTCAACGCCGCCGATGAGGTGGCGGTCGCAGCCTTCCTGGAAGGCCGGTTGCCGTTCCTCGGCATCGGCGCGGTCGTCGAAGCCGTGCTCGCTCGCTGGGACGGCGGGCAGGCCGGTGACCTGGCTGAGCTCGTCGAGGCCGACCGGCGGGCGCGCACTCTGGCCGAGGAGGAAGTCGTCCGGGTGACGGCGCCGCGCGAGGTGGTCGCGGGATGAACGTCGGCGTCGCAATCCTCGGGCTCGCCTTCCTCGTCTTCGTGCACGAGCTCGGACACTTTGTCACCGCACTGGCCGTTCGCATGCGGCCGCGGAAGTTCTACGTCGGCTTCCCGCCTGCTCTCGTGAAGTTCCGGAGAAACGGGATCGAGTACGGGCTGGGCGCCATTCCGCTGGGCGGGTACGTGCGCATCCCCGGGATGCACCGCCCGACCGCCGGCGACGCCGAGTACGCGTTCGGGCCGGCGCGATCGGAGCGGCCGGAGCTCGCCGGCCCGGTGGAGCGCGTCAAGCGGGCGCTCACCGAGGGGCACATGCGCGTGGCGCAGCAGGAGCTCGTGACGATCGGCGGGCTCCTCGCGGACGCGAACCTGTCGCCCGGCGCGCGCAAGGCGGCCGAGCGCGGGTTGCGCGACCTCGACGACGCGCTCGGCAGCGAGGCGTACTGGCAGTCGCAGACCTGGAAGCGGGTGGCGGTCATCCTCGCGGGCCCGGCGACGAACATCCTCTTCGCGCTCATCCTCTTCACGGCGCTCTTCCTCACTGCCGGCGGAGCCGCGAGCTCGCGCGTCGAGTCGATCCGCAGCGACTTCCCCGCCGCTGCCATCGGGCTCCAGGCGGGCGACGACATCGTCGCCATCGCCGACGCGCCGGTCGGGCCTGCGGACGTCGCGCGGCAGATCAACGCCTCCGAGGGCAAGCCGATCACGATCACGGTCATCCGCGACGGCGAGGCGGTGACGCTCGGGCCGACACGGCCGCGGCTCGAGGACGACGGCATCTACCGGATCGGCTTCGTGCTCGAGCGCGAAGGCCTTGGCCTGCCCGCGGCCGCGTGGCGGGCGGTGAGGCTCACCGGCCTCGTCACCAAGGAGATCGGCAAGTCGCTCGGACGGCTGGTCACGGGCGAGGGGCGCGAGGAGATCTCGAGCCCGGTCGGGATCGTCCAGGGCTCCTCGACCGCGCTCGACCAGGGAACCGAGCGCTACCTCTGGGTGCTCGGCCTGATCAGCCTGTCGCTCGCCCTGCTCAACCTGCTGCCGCTGCTGCCGCTTGACGGTGGCCACATCGCCTTCGCGATCATCGAGGGCGTCCGCGGGCGCACGGTCGGGCGGGCGGTGTACGAGCGGGTATCCGCCGTCGGGCTGGCGGTGGTGCTCCTGCTCTTCTTCGTCGGGCTGTCGAACGACATCGGCAGACTCGGCGAGTAGCCATGCCGAGCGAGCGTCAGATCCGGGTCGGCAGCGTCGCCGTCGGCGGCGGCGCGCCGGTCGTCATCCAGTCGATGACGCTCACGCCCACGCGCGACGTCGAGGCGACCGTGGCGCAGATCGCCGCCCTCGCCTCAGCCGGCTGCGAGCTCGTGCGCTGCGCAGTCCCGAAGATCGAGGACGCGGAGGCGCTGCGGAGCATCGTCCGCCTCTCGCCGCTCCCGGTGATCGCGGACATCCACTTCAACGCCAGCCTCGCCCTGCGGGCGATCGACGCGGGCGTGGCCGCCGTCCGTATCAACCCCGGGAACATCGGCGGCCCCGACAAGGTCGCCCAGGTCGTCGAGCGGGCGCGGGAGGCAGGTGTTCCGATGCGGATCGGCGCCAACTCCGGCTCACTGCCACGCCACCTCGAGGACCTCGCGCGCGAGGACCAGGCCGAGGCGCTCGTCGCCGCGGCACTCGAGGAGGTCGAGCTCCTCGAGAAGCTCGACTTCCACGACTTCAAGATCTCCGTCAAGGCGACGCACGTGCCGACGATGATCCGCGCCTACCGCATGCTGGCGGCCAAGGTGCCCTACCCGCTCCACCTCGGGGTCACCGAGGCAGGAACACCGTTCGCCGGGTCGATCAAGAGCGCCGTCGGCATCGGCTCGCTGCTCGCCGACGGCATCGGCGACACGCTGCGCGTCTCGCTGACAGCCGACCCGGTCAAGGAGGTCGAGGTCGCCTGGGAGATCCTCAAGGCGCTCGGGCTGCGCGAGCGCGGCCCGGTGATGATCGCCTGCCCCTCCTGCGGGCGGGACAACGTCGGCGTCGAGAACCTTGCGGTCGAGGTGGAGGCGCGCCTGCGGGACTACCCGCAGGCCTTCGAGGTGGCGGTGATGGGCTGCGCGGTGAACGGGCCGGGCGAGGCGGGCGACGCCGACTTCGGCATCGCCGGCGGACGCGACGTCGGCTTCATCTATGCCCACGGGCGCGTGCTCAAGAAGGTCGGGTCGCCGATCCTCGTCGACGAGCTCTTCCGGGAGATCGACACCTGGATCGAAGCCGGCATGCCCCGCCCGAAGCGCCTCAAGATGGCCAAGCCGGCCGCGCTCGCGATGGCCGAGGCCTCGCTGATCCCGATCGAGTAGCGGCCGCGGCGCACCGGTGCACAAGCCCGCGCGGGTCCGAGCGCTCGCAGCGAGAGTTAGTGGCTGACAGCCACTAACTCGGACCGAGGCGCTGTCTCGAGCCGGATCGGCTTGTGGCTGTCAGCCACTAAGTGCTCCTTCGGGACGCGAGGCTGCTCCACGGGGCTCCACGTGGCGGGCTCAACTAACCTCTCGGCCTTGTGATCGCACGGCAGTCGCAGCTCTTCACGCCGACCCTTCGCGACGCGCCCGCAGACGCGGAGGCCGCGTCGCACAAGCTCCTCGTCCGCGGCGGGTTCATCCGCCAGGTCGGGCGCCGGCCTCTGGACGTACATGCCGCTCGGCTGGCGCGTGCAGCAGCGGGTCGTGCAGATCATCCGCGAGGAGATCAACGCGATCGGCGGCCAGGAGATGCTCTGCCCGACGCTGACGCCGGCCGAGCTCTGGGAGGAGACCGGCCGCATCGCGATCCCCGAGCTCTTCAAGCTCAGCGACCGCAGCGGGCGGGCATTTCGTCCTGCCGCTGACGCACGAGGAGTCGATGACCTTCCACGCGCGCGAGCTCCAGTCGTACAAGCAGCTGCCGCAGCTCTGGTACCACTTCAGCACCAAGGACCGCGACGAGCCGCGTCCCCGCGGCGGCCTGCTGCGCGTGCGCGAGTTCATCATGAAGGACTCGTACTCGTTCGACCGCGACCAGGCCGGGCCTCGACGAGAGCTTCGACCGGCATGCCGAGGCGTACGCGCGCATCTTCGAGCGCTGCGGGGTCGAGGCATACCTCGTCGAGGCCGAGTCCGGGATCATGGGCGGCAAGGAGTCGCTCGGCTTCCTGGCGCCGACCGGCTCCGGCGAGAACGAGCTGATGCGCTGCGCGAACGGTGACTACTTCGCCGACATCGAGGCCGCCCGCGGCGTGCCGCGCGCGCCCGAGCTCCCCGAGTCGCTCGGGAGCCCGGAGGAGATCGAGACGCCCGGCGTCACGACGATCGAGGCGCTCGCCGAGTTCCTCGGCATCGACCCGGCCGCGACCTCGAAGGCGATGCCGGTCGTGGTCGGCGACCGGCGTCGTGCTCGCGCTCGTCCGCGGCGACGACCGGCTCAGCGAGGAGAAGCTGATGACGCACTTCGAGGCGACGTTCCGGCCGGCGACCGAGGACGAGATCCGGGAGACGTTCGGCGCCGGCGGCGGCTCGCTCGGGCCGGTCGGGGTGAGCGTCGAGGTGATCGCGGACGAGAGCCTGCGCGACGGGCAGTTCGTGGCCGGCGCGAACCGCGACGGCTGGCACCTGCGCGGGGTCGAGGCAGGGCGCGACTACGAGCCGACGTTCGTCGACATCCGCCAGGCACGGGCGGGCGATGCGTGCCCGATCTGCGGCGGCGAGCTGACCGTGCAGCCGGCGATCGAGCTCGGCCACATTTTCAAGCTCGGCACCTTCCACTCCAACGCGCTCGGTGCGATGTTCCTCGACGAGGACGGCGTGGAGAAGCCGATCATCATGGGCAGCTACGGCATCGGTCCCGGGCGGGTGATTGCCGCCGCCGTCGAGCAGCACCACGACGAGCACGGCATCAGCTGGCCGCGGGAGATCGCCCCGTACGACGTGCACGTGCTCGTGCTCGCGGGCGTGGACGAGCAAGGGCTGGAGACGGCCCGCGCCTACGAGGACGGCGGGCGCTCGGTCCTGCTCGACGATCGCGACCAGCGTCCGGGCGAGAAGTTCGCCGACGCCGACCTGCTCGGCATTCCCACCCGCGTGACCGTGGGGAAGAAGACCGTCGAGGACGGCGCTGTCGACGTGCGCGACCGCGCCACGGGCGACGAGCGCCGCGTCGAGATCCGCGAGCTGGCGGGAGTGGCGTGATGGCCCGGCGGCGGCGTTTCAGCTCCGAGCCGTTCGGCCCGACGCTCGAGCAGCTGATGAACGAGACCGGCGTGACCTATCGCGGGCTGGCGCATACGGCCGACCTCTCGGCCGGCTACCTGAACCACATCGTCCACGGGAACCGGCCGGTGCCCGCCGATGACGTCATCGAGCGGATCGCCGCGTCCCTCGGCGTCGAGCCGGAGCACTTCCGCGAGTACCGGCTCCGCCGCATCACCGAGAAGCTCGAGTCGATGCCGGAGCTGATCGACCGCCTCTACAAGCGGCTCGGCTGAGAAAGCGAGAGGGCGGCCCAGAGAGCCGCCCTCTAGCAAGGAGGAGGTCTCCTCCCGGACAGGTTCAGTGGTCCCCGGGCGGGCAGGCATCCAAACGTCTAGAGCATGCTGGAGCCACCGCAAAGAGAGCACGGCCGCCAATCGGCTATCGTGCGCCTCGCGCGGGGTGTGGCGCAGCCTGGTTAGCGCGCTTGTCTGGGGGACAAGAGGTCCCCGGTTCAAATCCGGGCACCCCGACTGAGAAAGCCCTCTTAGCAGGGCTTTTTCATTGGGGGATCTTGAGAGCTGGCCGCTGCGCGTACCGTGGTAGTACGAGTCGGCTGAGTAGGGGTACGCATGAAGACGGCGCGCAGTGTCGCACAGCAGTGGTCCCCGGTTCAGATCCGGGCACTCCGACTGAGGGAGCCGACATCCATGGACTCGCGTGGCGCGCGCGTGGCGAGGCTAGAGCTGCGCTACTCGACGAGCCAGAGCTCGCGCTGGGGCCTGCTCAGCCACTCGAGGCCGTTCGACGTGACGAGCACGACCTCCTCGAGCCCGATGTAGCCGCGGCCGCGGAGCGGCGCGCCGTACTCGAGCGTGTAGACGTGGCCCTCTTCGACCCGGCCGAGCGGAGCGTCGCCGTAGCGGTCCCAGCGCGGTCCGAGCACCGTGCCGCCGTCGTGGGCAGCACGACCCAGCTGGTGGCCGAGTGCGTACTTCGGCTCCTCGTAGCCAGCCGCGACGAGGGACGCCCGGGCGACGGCGTCGACCTCGTAGCCGACAGCGCCGGGACGTAGCGCGGCAGCGCCCGCGTCCATCGAGGCCCAGACGTCGCGCCACACGGTCAGAACGTCGTCGGGCGGCTCGCTCTCGCCGTCGTCGAGCAGATACCACACGCGCTGCAGGTCGCTGCAGTACTCCTCCTTCTCGACGCCGAAGTCCATGTGCAGGAGCTCGCCCCGCCGGGTCTCGAGATCGCTCGGCCCGCTGTGACCGACCTCTTTCTCCGGGCCCGCGTTGACAGCGGGGCAGTGGTCGGCCCCCCACGCGTAGCCGAGGCCGCGCCCCGCAACCTCCGCCCGCATGAGCGCAGCGATCTCGGTCTCCTTCATGCCGGGCGCGAGCCGGTCTCCGGCGTGCGCGAAGATCTCCTCGGTCTCGGCGACCGCGGCCCGGATCCGCTCGATCTCGAACGGCGACTTCCGCCCGCGCAGCGATCCGACGATCGGCTCCGAGGAGACGAGACGGTCTGCGTACGGCGTCCCCTCCAGAGTGTCCCGGAGCACGAGCCACATGCCGTGCGACAGCCCGTCTGCCGCCGGGTCGCTCTCGGAATAGTTGACCGCGATCGTCTCGGGCGACAAGCGTTCGATGATCCCGCGAAGCGGCGGCCGGATGCTCTCGTCGTAACCCACGACCTCTGAGTACAGGCCGAGCCGCTCGACGCTCGGCGCGTCGTAGCGCCCGACAATTGCGATCCGCTCACCCGAGCGCGAGAGCAGAAACGCGCCTTGCCAGGCGCAATACGTGCCCGCGATCAGTTCGAGACAAGGGTCGCGAGTGAGGAGCGTCTCGCGAACGAGCGTGAGCCAAAGGTCGACGCCATGCTCCTCGAGGATCGAGGGCGCCTGGTCAAGCTTCTCACGGACGAGCGTCACTTCGGGCATGGCTGCAGGATCTCACGCACGGGATCCACTCGACCCGCTTACGAACCGAGGCGCGCTCGCCAGACGGCCGTCACACGCCTCAGCCACTATCCGCCGCCCCATTACCCAGTTGACGCCGCGTCGGCAGCCGCGGCCTTCAGGACAAGGCACGGCGCGCGGAGGAGTTCGTCGTCGGCGCTCCAGCCTGCCCAGAGGGCTGCCGCCCCGATTAGCGAGAGCGGCCGCTCGGCGGTGACCACGTTTGCACTCGGTGGATCGGGCAGTGCGGCCGTGAAGCGCGCGACCGCAATTCGTGGCGTCGTCGACGTGCGTGGTCGCCTTCGCCTTCTCGGTCACGAACGCCTCCCAAACGAAGAGCCCGCTGCCCCGGCCCCGAAAGCCGGCCAGTCGAGGTACCGGCCGGCAGCTCGCTCGCGAGCCCAGCCGAAGTTGCCTTGCTTGATCGCCGACGTCCGCGCAGTAGACGGCGAGGCGCTCCATCGCGAGTCGGGGTCACTCCGACCTCCTTAAAGCCCGCCTAGCAGGACTTGGCGACCGCTCCTTGCCTCTCCGGGTCAGCGAGCGTTCGCGCGAGGTCGATCGCGGCGTCGATATCCATTCCGGCGCCGAGTGCCTGCTCGTTCGCGTATTCGTCCGCGCCGAGTGCGTCGATGAGCCGCTGCTCGAGATATCGCTCGAGTTCGAGGAATCGCGGGGTGCCGCGGGTGATGGGTTCGTAAAGCTTGTTGACGGCGCCTCGGAGCCGCGCGGCCGATCGCGCGTCCGCCGTGTCGGCTGCGAGCGCGATTCCTATGAGCGTTGCCGGCAATGCATCGGATCGCGTGTCCGCGGAGAGGGCGAGATCAAGCGACTCCGCAAACGTTTCTCTCGCCTCGCTACGGCGGCCGAGCCCGAGGGCGGCGAAGCCGAGCACCATGAGAGCGCCGATGCTCCTGTAGAGGTCTCCGATTGCCCTGACCTGCTCGAGCGCGGAGGCCGCCAGGACGTAGGCGGCTTCGAAATCGCGCACGTAGAGCTCGAGGTGCGCGAGACACATGCTCGTCGTTGCCTCGTTCGCGTCGTCCTCCATCGCGTGGAATCGACTGCTCGCTTCCCGGAACGTCTGGCGCGCCTCCTCGTCACGACCGGCCTCCATCTGAGCTGACGCCAGGTCTCTCAGAGCACCCGAAAACCACTCGTCGTCGGACGTCTCCTCGACCACGCGGGTGAGGAGACGGATCGCTTCGTCAAAGTCGCCCCGGTTAAGGGCGACCCAGGCGATGCTCCAGAGGGCGAAGGCGAGCGTCCGGCGCTCCCCCGACTCGCGGGCGAGCGTGACAGCCTCCTGGGCATGAGACTCGGCGGCGTCGAGCTGTCCCAGGCGCAGCTCGATGTCGGCGACGCCCCCGAGCAGCATCGCGCGCGTGCCCGCGGCGAAATCGTTGCGGGCGAGGAGCCGAAGCAGGCGTTCCTGCGCCTCGACGGCCCGGCCGCGCGGCATCCAGAACCACGTGAGCAGATCTGCCGCACGCGCTGCGTCGGGGGGCGCAGCGCGCTCGAGGTAGTCGAGGGTTGCCCGTAGGTTGTCCTCCTCCTCCCCGAACCACGCGAGCAGCTCCCCACGGCCGGAGCCCAGCATGAGAGGTTGTCGCTCCTCGAGCAACGCGAGGTGGTAGTCGGCGTGGCGACGTGCGAGCGCGTCGGTCTCGCCGGCCTCGTCGAGCCGTTCGCGCGCGTACTCGCGGATGGTCTCGAGCATCCAGTAGCGCTCGCTTGAGAAGCGGAGCAGGCTCTTCTCGACCAGCGACTGCAGCGTGCTGATGTCGGCGGCGCAGACCTCCTCGGCGGCCTCCAGGGTGCAGCCGGCGAAGACCGAGATGGCATGGAGGACGCGTTGCTCTTCCTCGGAGAGCAGGTCGTGGCTCCAGTCGATCGTCGCGCGCAGCGTCTGCTGCCGCGGGTCGGCGTCGCGGCCGCCCTCGAGCAGGTCGAGGCGCTGCGAGAGCCGCTCGAGGATCTGTCTCGGCGAGAGCGCCTTGGCGCGTGCGGCGGCGAGCTCGACTGCGAGCGGCAGCTGGTCGAGTCGGACGCAGAGCTCGGCGATCTCCTCGGAAGGTTCGAGCCCGGCCCGCTCGCAGAACAGCGCCACGGCCTCGGGCGAGGCGAGCGGCGGCACCGGGTACTCGACTTCGCCCTGGACGCGCAGGAGCTCGCGGCTCGTGACGAGTACGTTCAGATTGGCGCAGGCGCTGAGCAGCGCGGACAACTGGGGCGCCGCCTCGATCACCTGCTCCAGGTTGTCGAGCAGCAGGAGCAGCTCGCGTTCGCCGACGTGCTCGGCGAGGCCGTTCTTGGATCCCAGCGTCTGGGCAATCGTCTCGCTGACCAGCGCCGGGTCGCGCAGCGCGGCCAGGCCGACCCAGAAGACGCCTGCCTTGTAGGAAGGGACAAGCGTTGCAGCGGCCTCGAGCGCGAGCCGGGTCTTCCCAGAGCCGCCGGGTCCGGTCAGGGTGAGCAGGCGCGCTCTCCCGGAGATCCTGCTGAGGACCTCCTGCAGCTCTCGTTCCCTGCCGACGAAGGAGGAGGTAGGACGGGGAAGGTTGGTGTTCGAGATCGTCTTCAGGGGAGGGAAGCGCTCCTCCCCGAACTGGAGGATGGTGACCCCCCGGTCGATGTCCTTGAGACGGTGCTCGCCGAGATCGGTGAGCGAGTGGGAGTCGAGAAGCGCTCCGGTCGCCTGCGAGAGCACGACCTGCCCTCCGTGGGCCGAGGCTGCGACCCGTGCGGCGAGATGGACGTCGTCCCCGACGTAGCCCTCGTCGGTCACGAGCGGCGCGCCCGTGTGCAGGCCGATACGCAGCTGGATCGGCCCCGGTCCGAGCGCATCGGTCATTGCGTGCGCCGCCGCTAGGGCACCCGGTGCCGAAGCGAAGGCAAAGAAGAATGCGTCGCCCTGGGTGTCGACCTCGACTCCGCCCTCCGCCGTGCACACATCGCGCACGATGGTGCGGTGCTTGGCAAGAGCCTCGGCGTACACGTCCGCACCGAGCTCGTGCAGGAGATTCGTCGACCCTTCGACGTCCGTGAACAGGAGGGTGACGGTGCCAGTCGGGAGATCCTGCCGCACGCCGTGATCATCCGCCCGCCGCGAGCGCACGTCCAGCGTGACAGCCGGGCTTGGATGTCAACCCGCGCGTACGGTGCGCGTACGGGCTTGCTTCCACTCGTTGCAGCTCGTTACCGCGGATTCCCGTACGCGCACGCCTGATTTGCAAGCACTTTCAACTCGTTGCGTCTCGCTGCAGCTTGTTGGCTCGGACGAGAGGTCCCGAGTTCAAATCTCGGCACCCCGATGAGATAGCCCTGTTAGCAGGGCTTTTCTTGGAGAGTCGCGGCCGAAGCTCTCGCTCGTACGGATCCGTCGCATACGCCGCGGCGATCGAGTGAGAGAGAGCCAACACCATCGCTGCTTCAGTGACGCACTTTGAAGGTCGCATGGTACGCAGTCGTGGACGGGAACATCTTCGCACTCTGGCAGGCCGATCCGTTGGCATTTCCACCGCTGGAGCCCGAGGATTCATGCCGTCGGGAGGATGTGGTCGAACTCAGGTGTATGTTGACTAAGTCCGAGCGGTCCCCAACAAGGAGAGGTCATGGCAGTAGGCCCCGTTGACGTCTACATCATTGGTTTTCCAGGCAACAAGTTCACCGGCCGGATCGCGCCGGCGATCCTCGACCTCGTGGAGGACGGCACGATCCGCGTGCTCGACCTGCTCTTCGTGATGAAGGATGCGGACGGCGTCGTGACGACGGTCGAGGCGTCGGACATCGGCGAGGAGGGCGCGGCCTTCCTCTCGATCGACGTCACGCAGCCGGGTGCGTTGGGCGAGGAGGATGCCGAGGAGGTCAGCGACGACCTTCCGTCCGACAGCTCTGCCCTGCTGATCGCGTTCGAGAACCTGTGGGTCGGGAAAGTGGTCGATGCTCTGCGGGCTGCGGACGCCGTGTTGATCGACTCGATCCGGATCCCGGTCGACGTCGTGGAAGCGTTCGAGGAAAGTAGCCCAGTCCCGTCGAGGAGAGAGAGGTAGCGAGAATGGGACTTTTAGGTATGGCAGCGCGCACCGCCGTCGTGGCGGGAACCGCCACCGCCGTGTCGGGGCGTGTGCACCGCCGTCAGGCCGCCAGATGGCAGGAGGATGAGGCGCAACAGTACGCGCAGGAACAGCAGCAGTACGCGCAGCAGGCGCCACCGCCCCCGGCGGAGGAGGACGCGACCGCGCAGCTCCAGAACCTGGCGGCGCTGAACAAGCAGGGCGTGCTCACCGATGAGGAGTTCGCCGCCGCCAAGGCCAAGATTCTCGGAATCTGACCGAGCAGCGCCGCCCGGTGAGGCGCGTCGAGGCGTACTCGCGGCTGGCAGGGGTCTACGACGAGATCGTCGTCGACCCCTGCCATGACCGCTGGGCCTCCTTCCTCCACGGGCTCTGGAGTGCCGATCCGGAGGGCGTACGCTCGGTACTCGATCTCGGCTGCGGCACCGGCTTGCTGGCAGGTCAGTTGGCCGCACGGGGCTACCGGGTCGTCGGCGTCGACGCCTCCGAGGCGATGCTGACCCGTGCTCGCGAGCGCCTCGGCCACGCGGTCACCTTGAGGCGGATCACGCTCCCCGACCTGACGGTCGACGATGTCTTCGACGCAGCGGTCTGCACGTTCGACGGCCTCAACTACCTCGCGCCGGATGAGTTGCGGTTGACGATTGACGCGGTGGCGGGCTGCATTCGTCCCGCTGGCTGGCTCGTCTTCGACCTCCACACCGACGCGATGATGAACTTCACCGTCGCCAACCCCACGGTCGCGGGTCGATCGGCGGGGAACGACTTCGTGATTAGCAGCGTCGTCGATCCCGGCGCCCGCACCTGTGACACAAGAATCGAGCTGACGAAGCCTCGTAATGGTGACCCGTTCAGCGAGCAGCACCGGCAGTACTTCCACACCGATGCGGCCGTTCGCGCGTCCTTGCGAGCTGCGGGCTTCGCGGTGATCGCGGTCGGCGAGGAGTACACGCACGAGCCGGCGGACGCCTCGACCCTGCGCGCGACCTGGACGGCACGGCGTCTACCGACCTGATCTCAGCCGGCTGCGTACCGGCTCTGGTCGCACACGCCCGCGATCGACGCGTCCTGGGCCGGGGAGGAGGACGCCCTGACGGCGATGGGGGATGCGTCAGGGCCCAGACTGCGGCGGGCGTCATACTCGCGCGCCGATGAACCTGCTCTTGGCGCTCCTCATCCTCGCCTGTGCGGTCGCGGTCGCGGTGGGCGCGATGTTGTTCGTGCGGCGGAGCGCGCCTGAGGGGAGTTACTTCGAGGATGGCGACCGGGCGTCGGGCGTGTTCGGGGTGCTGGCGACGGGTTTCGCCATCTTCGCCGGGTTCGTCATCTTTCTCGCCTTCACCAGTTATGACCAGTCTCGGAGCGGTGCGGAGGCTGAGGCGCTGACGGTCGTCCAGCAGTTCGAGACCGCACAGTTCCTGCCCGCCAACGTCCGTACGCGCCTGACGGGAGAGCTGGTCTGCTACAGCCGCTCGGTCGTGGGCGCGGAGTGGCCGAGCATGGAGGAGGGAACGGTGGGCGACACGATCAATCCTTGGAGTCTCGCGCTCTTCAGAAGCCTGAAGCTCGCCAACCCGAAGACGACGGTGGAGGAGGCCGCCTACGGGAAGTGGCTGGATCAGACTTCGGATCGGGAGGAGGCGCGCCGCGACCGGGTGCACGGTGCCACCGGCATCATTCCCAACTCGGTCTGGCTCGTCCTCTTCTTCACGGCGGGGATCGTGTTCGCGTTCATGCTGTTCTTTGCCGACAGCGCCGAACGAGCCCGCTCGCAGGCGATGCTGATCGGCTCGGCAACCGCGGTCGTCACTGCCACGCTGCTGGTCATCCACGCACTCGACAACCCCTACCAGCCGGGTGTCGGCAGTCTCAAGCCGGTGGCTATGGAGCGTTCGCTTGTCATCCTCGACGAGGCGCGCGACGCCTTGAACGACACGGCTCCCCTTCCGTGTGACGAGGCGGGCGCACCGCGGTGACGCAGCGCATCGAAGTCCTCGCGACGGTACTCCTCGCTGTGGCCGCCGTCGCGACCGCCTGGAGCGGCTACCAGGCGACACGCTGGAACGGCGAACAGGCGAAGGCGTCGGGAACCACCAACAAGATCAGGATCGAGGCGGCGCGCGCGCAAGGACTCTCGCAAGCACAGACGCAGGTCGACGTCGCGACGTTCACCCAGTGGGTCGATGCCTACGCACGCAAGGAGACGCAGCTCGCGGACTTCTACTTCAAGCGCTTCCGCAAGGAGTTCCGGCCGGCCGTAGTGGCCTGGCTCGCAACCAGGCCGCTCAAGAACCCGAAGGCGCCGCTGACTCCTTTCGCAATGCCCCAGTACAAGCTTGCGGCAGCGGCCGAGGCGCAACGACTCGACGCGGAGGCGGAGGTCTCGGCCGCGACGGTGCGGCGCAACATTCAGCGGGCGTCGAACTACATCCTCGGTGTCGTCCTCTTCTCCGTCGCGCTCTTCTTCGCCGGAATGAGCACCAAGCTCAAGGACACCCGCCTCCGACAGATCACGCTCGCGCTTGGCTACCTCGTGTTTCTCGGCACCCTGGTCTGGATCGCAACCTCTCCGATCAGCGTCGCGGTCTGAGCCCGGACCTGAGCTGTTCCGCGCGCGTGTCGTACACGACGACGGTTCCCGCGAGGAAGTCGCCGTGATCCAAAGGTAGACCGCGCGCGGCATCGCCGGCGGGAGGCCGAGGAGGGTTGGTCAGAACTCGACGCAGCGCCCGCTCATCCATTTCGGACGATGCAGCTGCGCCGTGTCTGGCGCGATGCTCGACGCCACCGTCAGCTGCACTGACGGACAGGCCGAGGCAAGGGGCAACGTGACTGAGCTGATCGAGCGAGGGCGGCACGAACTGCTGGCCCTTGTAGCCAGAAGGCGTCCGGGCCGACCGTCGGTCGGGTCTGGACCGACGCGCGTTGCAGGTCTAGAACCAGGTGGCTGAGGGTGCGATGGCAGCGAGCGAGGCCCTGATTCCGGAGCGTCCGGTCGTTTCTCCGCGGAGGCTGATCCTTCCTCTCGCTCTTGCGCAATTCATCTGCAGTTTCGCCGGCTCGAACATGAACGTGATGATCAACGACATCAGCGAGGACCTGGACACGACCGTCAAGGGCGTGCAAACCGCAATCACTTTGTTCTTGCTGATCATGGCGATCCTCATGATCCCCTGTAGCAAGCTGACAGACCGCTGGGGCCGCAAGCGATGCTTTATCGCGGGCCTCACGCTGTACGGAATCGGAGCTTTGCTGAGCGCGCTTTCCCCCGGTCTCGGTGTGCTGATCCTCGGCAACTCGGTGTTCGAAGGCGTCGGCACGGCGCTGTTGATCCCTCCCGTCTACATCCTCGCGACCATGTGGTTCAGTGATGTGACCTCGCGTGCCTGGGCCTTCGGCATGATCGGCGGGTTGGGAGGCATAGGCGCTGCGGCAGGGCCCTTGATCGGCGGTTTCATCACAACGGCGATCAGCTGGCGGGCGGCGTTCGTTTTTCAGGCTGCAGTCGTCGCGACCATCATCTTCCTGAGCCGGCGGCTGGTCGATCCCGTGCCGGCGGACCCGACGCGTCCCTTCGACGCGGTTGGAGCGATCCTGTCGGCGGTCGGCATGTTCTTCGTGGTCTTCGGGATCCTGCAGGCCGGGACCAACTACGCGCTGATGACTGTGTTCCTCGCGGTTGGAGCCGCGTTCCTGATCGGGTTCTTCGTCTTCATCCGCGTCCGGGAGCGGGCGGGGAAGGAACCGCTGCTGTCCTCCGGGCTGTTCAAGAACCGCACCTGCAACCTCGCCCTCGTCACGCAGAACATCCAATGGCTCGTGCTCATGGCGACATCATTCGTCGTCTCCGTCTTCCTTCAGACCGTTCGTGGCTACAGCGCCATCGGGACAGGTGTGGTCTTCACCGCCGCGACCGTCGGCATCCTCGTGTCGTCCCTCGCGGCGAGCCGACTCGCGAAGAAATACCCTCAGAAGACCCTCATCGTGGCCGGCTTCGTCGTCACGCTGATCGGGATCGGAGTCCTGCTCGCGCTGGTCAAGGTCTCGACGAGCGCCGTCGCGTTTCTGCCCGGACTTCTACTGATCGGACTCGGGGTGGGAGGGATGCTGACCCCCTCCGTCAACGTTGTGCAGTCCAGCTTTCCCGAGGAGCAGCAAGGTGAGATCTCGGGCCTCTCGCGCGCTGTGTCCAACCTGGGCTCGTCCTTCGGCACCGCCATCGCCGGCACGATCCTGGTATCCGTCGTCGCCACGGGGAACCGCTCCTACGCGCTCGCGATGGTCGCCGTCGCCGTGCTCGGACTCATCGGGCTTGTGGCGGCGCTGTTCCTGCCTGCCAAACCCGAGCCGCAGGCGAGTTGATTCACACCGTGCCTGCTCGACCGGTCGTGGGCGATGCCGTCCGGTCCGATGTCTCTGGGTCGAACCGCGCAGTACGCGAACCAGCGACACACACCGGCTCGAGCGGCTTGTGAGGCGGCAAGCACGCGGACGGTCTGGACGCAGGGAGGTGCGGAGGGCGCGGGCTGTCGGAGCCGACGGGCCAGCGGGCCAGGACAAGCTCGACCGCGTTGCGATACAGCGGAGGCAGCAGCTCAACGTGCTTGGCCTTCGTGAAGGGAACGGCCGGCTAGCTCCGCTGCCATTACCTGCGACGCCGGCGGCCACCAGTTCCCTGGGGGGTGGATCCACTCGTCGGCGAGCGAATTCCTCCGCGCCGACGAGTGCGTCCGTGGGCGGAATCGCCCACGGACGCTCGGTCAAGCGGTCCCGGCCGCCGTCCTCGACTAGACGCCCGCTCGGGCCCGCGCCTTGCTCCGCAGCTCGGGCGCGACTTCGACGCGCCCTCGGGCGAACGCGTCCACCCGCCCCCAGCGTCCGGGAATGTCGAGCAGGGCGAGGTGCCCGATGTTCTCGGCCAGTGCCGGGTCGACGATGAGGTGCTCGCCCTGTGGCTCGAGGCCGAGCATCGTACGGAGCAGGAGCAGTGGTGTTCCGGTCGACCACGCCTGCGGGCTGCACGCTGTGGGGTACTGCACCGGATACTTCGTCAGGCCTCGCTCGTAGCCCCCGAAGGCCTCAGGTAGACGTCCGTCGAAGAGCTCGGCTGCGTCGAGGATCCCGGCGGCGATCACGGCGGCCTCGTCCTTGAAGCCGTAGCGGCGCAGGCCCCAGGCGATGAAGGAACAGTCGAACGGCCAGACCGTGCCCACGTGGTAGCCGATGGGGTTGTAGCGACCCTCGCCCTCCGCGAGCGTGCGGACGCCCCAGCCGGAGAAGAGCCTCGGCCCCAAGAGGTGCTCCGCGACCTTCTTCGCCTTGGACTTGTCGACGATGCCGCTCCACAGCAGGTGGCCGTTGTTCGAGGCCAGAGCGTCGATCTGCTTTCCCTCGTTGTCGAGGCCAAGCGCGAAGTACTCGCCGTCTTCGACCCAGAAGTCGCGGTTGAACCGCCGCTTGAGGTCCGCCGCCTGCCGCTCCAGCTCGTCGGCGAACGCGAGATCCTTCCAGACGTCCCGTGCCAGGCGCGCCCCGCGCATCTTCGCGTCGTAGGCGTAGCCCTGCAGCTCGCAGGTCGCACGCGGAAAGCCCGGGATGCGGCCGTCGCGGTAGGAGATCGAGTCCCAGGAGTCCTTCCAGCACTGGTTCTCGAGACCCGTCTCCTCGTTGCGGCGCTGGTAGGAGATGTAGCCGTTCCCCATGAGGTCGGCGTAGTCGTCGATCCACGCGAGCGCGGCTCGGGCCTCGCGCTCGAACGCGCGCACCAGGCGCCTGTCGCCGGTCCAGCGCTCGTACTCATCGAGCAGCACGACGTAGAGCGGCGTGGCATCTGCGGCGCCGTAGTACGGCGAGTGCGGTCGCTCCTCGAAGGCGGTCATCTCGCCGTAGCGGGCCTCGTGGAGGATCCGGCCCGGATCCTCGTCGCGAAAGTCGTCGACGCGACTCCCCTGCCAGTCCCCGAGGACCTGGATGGTCGTCGCTGCGAGCTCCGGCGTGAAGGGCAGCGCCTGCAGGCTTGTGAAGATGCTGTCGCGGCCGAACATGGTCATGAACCACGGCAGGCCGGCAGCGGGCAGGCTGCGCCCTCCGGCGATCGGCGGCGAGAAGCGGAGCGCGGCGAGGTCGACGAGGCTGCGTCGGTAGGTGACTTTCAGCGGGTCCGAGTCGGATTCGAGGCGCGGGGCTTCGTGGAGCCAGCGGTCGAGGCTGCGCTCCATGTTCGGTTGAGCCTTCCGCTGGCCCCGCTCGTACTTCGGGCGCGAGAAGGTTCCTCCAGCGCCCATCGCGGTGACGACGTCGAGGTCGGTCGTCCACTCACCCTGCGGCTCGAGGTGAACTGCAAAGCTCAGCCCCTTCTTGTCGAGCTTGGCCGGTGCGGAAGCCGAGATCGCGGTCTGCCGCGCGTACGACCCGCGTTCATACGACAGCAGGAGGCGGCCCTTTTTCACCTCCGTGGAGTAGCGCCCCTTCTTCTCGAGCGCATCCTTGACCTCGAACAGGTCGGCAAAATCGCTGGCGGCCTCGATGCGAACCTTGAGGTCGACCGGCTTGTCGTCGTGGTTCAGGATCGTGAGCTCCTCGTGGAACCCGTCGCCGACAGCGCGGCGGCGAATCACCGAGATCTTGGCGTCGACGTAGACCGTCCCCGTGCCCGGCACGAGGAAGAAGCGCGATTCGAAGTACTGGAGGTCGTCGACCGAGAGCGGATTGAGCCGCTCGCCGTCGACGGTCAGGATCCACGTCGAGAGGAAGCGGCTGTCGTACGAGAAGAGGCCGGTAGGATCCGTGAGCGAGGCCTCGATATCGCCGCTTGAATCGCTGACCACGAAGGTGTTGCCGTCGAGGATCTGAACAGGCCCGCCGTTCATGGCCGCTTCCTTCCGTTGGGCGGTCCTGGGAAGAGGCGCTGAAAGAGCACGAGCAGCTGCGGATTGCCCTCGACAGCGACGAGTCCTCGCAGCAGGGCCGCGGTTGCGTTCTCTCTCCCGGTGACGATCTGTTCGAAGAGGGCCTGGTCCATACGGGCAACGCAATCGGCCTTCGCGTTGGCGTGAGACACGGTCACGTCGCCCTTCTTGACCGTTACAAGCCAGCGGGCCGGTCGCGTGCCGTTCGAGAGCTCGATGCGCAGAGTGCCGGTTGCCTTCTCCAGCAGCGGCTCGTGGCCGCGCGCGCCCAGGCCTTCGAAGAACTCTGTCGTTGCGTCAGTCATGGGCCCCCCTCGTTGTCGGTCGCTCAACTATCGAAGCGCCGTGCCGTGGGAGATGCATCACCCTGACCGCATGAAGCCGTTTGGATGATGCTCCAGCGCGGCTTCCCAGAGGTCTCGCCGTGGGGCGCCGCGCTGGATCCGCCGCGACGACCTAGCGCGCGCCGCGTGTAACTACGGGCTTGTGGGATCGCGGCTACGGTCGAGGTGTGCCGATCACACTGATTCCAGAGGACTTCATCGCGAGAGCCCGCGCCGCCGAGAACTGGACGCTGGACAACGACGCCGCGTGCGAGAAGACCCTGGAGGCACTGGAGCGATTCGGCGTCACACGCATCCAGTACGACGGGGAAAGACTCGCGACCTCCGACCCGTTTGTGCCTGCGACGCTGGAGTCGGGTCGTCAATCGGTGTTCGATGCCTTGCAGACGCTGCCCAGCAAGGTGGCGGGCGTCGTCAACCGCCAGTAGCCCGGCTCTTGATCTTCAGGCAGTCGCCCTGACCGGGGCGGTAGACGCTAACGCCCTCTCGCCACGACGCCTTCCGGGCGCATCTCGACTACGGCTGCAGAGCGCCTGGCCATCATCGAACCTCTCGGCGGTCCACCACGCGTGGCCGCGTGGTGGAGCGGCGGTTAGGCGAGTGCTTTCTGCTTGATGGCGTCGAACTCGGCTTGCGTGATGGCGCCGCTGTCGAGGAGTTGCTTCGCCTTGTCGATCTCCGCCGCCGGACCACCGCTGCCTGCGGTAGTACGAACGTACTCGTCCATCTGCTGCCTTTGGCCACGCGCCCTTTCCATCGCTCGCTGCGTCATCCCCTCGTTGTTGGCGATCACGTAGATGAACACGCCGAGGAACGGCAGGACTATGACGAAGATGATCCAGAACACCTTGGTTCCGCCGCCGATGTCGTGCCGGGTGAAGACGTCGCCGAAGATCCGGAACAGCAAGACGAACCAGGCCACCCAGGCGAAGAAGACGAGCATCGACCAGAAGATGCCGAGAAACGGATAATCGTCAGCGAGCAGCACGTTCAGATGTACCTCCCGTAGAGAACTGGAGCCGTTCAACCTGAAACTGCTCGAACGACCGGACCGGTCGGGACCCTAAACCCGCCGCGCGCGGGTTGCAAACGCGCCTCCGCCGCCGATGTCTGACCATCTTCGTCGCGGCAATCACGTCCATCTTTGTCGCGCGGGCAGCCGCAGAGCGGGAGGGTCGCCGAGAACGAGGCCGAGCAGCGGATCGAAGCGAAGCTAGACGTCATCGGCGACCGCCTGGGGCGGCTAGAAGACTTGATGCGCCGTAGCGGCGGCATGAGCGGCCGCGAGGCGAGCGGCGACTCAACGCGGCGCAACGTGGCCGATCCACTGCCTGATCGGCCGGTCGTTCGTCCAATCCGGGTGACGTATCCGAATGGTCGGCGGCGTACGTTTTGCCGGGTCGCCCCCGACTGAGGAGAACGCTGATGCTCGGCGAGCCGGATCAGATGTACGGCCAGTCCACGTCGTGGAAGCCCGAGCGTCCCCGCTTCCGGGTCTTCCCACTCCTGCTCTCGTGGGCGGCGACGGGCGTCGCCTTGATGGTGGCCGCCGCGCTGCTGCCCGGCGTCGACGTCAAGAACTTCTGGGGGGCTCTGGGTGTCGCGGCGATCATCGCGGCGCTGAATGCGGTCATCCCGCCCGTGCTCGCGGCGCTGCGGTTGCCGTTCATGCTCGTCCTCGGCTTCCTGCTCGTGCTGGTCGCGGACGCCGCGATCCTCCTCGCAGCCGCGCGCATAGCGAGCGGGGCTTTCGAAGTCGACAACTTCGGCTGGGCGCTGCTCGCGGCGCTCGCGGTCGCCGCCGTAAGCCTGGTGCTCGCCGTCGTGCTCGACCTGGACGATATGTCGTCGATCCGCATTGCCCAGCGAATCGCGCGCCGGCAGGGGCTTATCGCCCAGACCGAGGTCCCTGGGATCATCTACCTCGAGATCGACGGGCTCGCGCTGCCTGTCCTGCGCCGGGCGATGCGGGACGGCAACGCCCCGACCATGGCGCGCTGGGTCGCCGAGGAGACGCATCACCTGGCCGAGTGGGAGACGGACCTCTCGTCGCAGACGGGCGCCAGCCAGGCGGGAATCCTCCTCGGGTCGAACGAGGACATCTCGGCGTTCCGCTGGGTGGAGAAGGAGACCGCGACGCTGATGACGTGCTCAGCACCGCTGGACTGCGCCGAGATCGAGCGCCGGAACGCGACCGGGATCGGCCTGCTCGTCGACGGCGGCGCCAGCCGCGGCAACCTGCTCTCCGGCGAAGCCGACGAAGTGATTCTCACCGTCAGCCGCATAGAGGCGGAGAAGAAGTCCAATCCGGGCTACCGCGCGTTCCTCGCAAACGGCGACAACGTCACGCGGGTGCTCGTGCTCTTCGGCTGGGAGGTCATCCTCGAGTGGACGGCAGCACTGCGCGCCCGCCGCCGCGACGTGCGACCCCGAGGCCACCGCGGCGGCCTCTACCCGTTCATGCGCGCGGCGCTTTGCGTCTTCGTACGCGACCTGATTGTCTCGGGCGTCCTCACCGACATGATGCGGGGCCGGCCCGCCGTCTACGCGACGTTCTCGAGTTACGACGAGGTGGCGCACCACTCAGGGCTCGAGCGCGCAGACACGCTCGAGGCGCTGCGGAAGCTCGACGACCAGTTCGCGGACATCGATCGAGCCCGCCGCTACGCCCCGCGGCCGTACGAGATCGTCGTCCTCTCAGACCACGGCCAGACGCAGGGCGCAACCTTCAAGCAGCGCAACGGGTACGGCCTCGACGAGCTGGTCGAGCGCTCGCTGGCGGACGGCGACGTTGCCGGGATCGCCGGTGGCGACGAGCAGAACGCGATGGTTGGCCTCGCCGTGGGCGAGGCGACGGGCAAGACGCAGAAGAAGCCCAAGAACGACGTCTCCGATCGGGACGTCGTCGTGCTCGGCTCGGGCAACCTCGGCCTGATCTACCTGATGGAAGAGCGCCGGCGGCTGACACTGGAGGAGATCGAGGCGCGCCACCCGCAGCTCGTGGCCGCCCTCACGTCGCACCCGCACGTCGGCTGGCTGCTCGTCCGCTCCTCCCAATACGGCCCGGTCGTGCTCGGCCCACGCGGCACGCACTACCTTGCCGACGGTCGCATCGAGGGCGAAGACCCGCTCGCGCACTTCTCTCCCTCCGCGCCGCAGCACCTGCGTCGCACCGACGGCTTCGAGCACGTCGCGGACATCATGGTGGGCAGCTTCTACGACCCAGCACTCGACGAGGGCTGCGCCTTCGAGGAGCTGATCTCCTTCCATGGAGGTATCGGCGGTCCTCAGACCCGGGCGTTCATCCTCCACCCGGCCAGGCTTGAGGTCCCGGACGGCCCGATCCTCGGTGCCGCAAGCGTGCACGGCCTTCTCGCGGGCTGGAGGCGGCAGCTCCAGGGCGGTCGGGAGGCCGTTGCGGCGCCGCCGTTCGAGGCACCGGCGGAAGTGGGTGTCGGCGAGCAGACGGTCGGGCATCTGGACTGAGCTCCGCGTACGGCGCGCGTACGGCTTGCCTCCACGCGTTGCATCTCGTTACCAGGGACTCGCGTACGCGCACGGCTGATTTCCAGGCACAAGAAGTGAACCGCCCGCGGCGTTGCGGGAAAGCGTCCTTGCCAGGGCGGTGGGCCAGGCGCAGGATCGACCTCGCCTCGGGCGTTGACGGCGACCTGCACGAACGGCGAAGCTGGTCGCCCGCAGCCGTCGCCGGCGGCGGCGCGTGTCAGTGGTCGAGCGACGCCGTCGCGTCCCCACCGCGGTGGCCGCTTCGCTCGGGAATACCGGGCGTCGCGGCGCCGGCCAGGGGCGGCTTCTCCTCGCCGCGGCCGTTCCCTAGCTGGGCGAGCGTCAGTTCAACCGGGCGGTCCGGGGACTCGTCATGCTCCAACAGGAGGTTCCTCAGGGTCGAAAGCCCCACAAACATCCGGCTCTTGATCGTGCCGAGCGGCGCGCCGAGGCGACTGGCGATCTCGCTCTGCGAATAGCCTCCGTAGTAGGCGAGCTCGATCGAGCGCCGCTGCGCAGCCGGCAAGGCCGCGAGCGCGGTGAGAACCCTTCTCCGCTCAGCACGCACATCGGCTTCCTCGGCCGTGGTGGCCCCGGCAGGCTCGGGCGCTGCCTCAATCGGCGCCTCGGGACGGCGAGTTCTCCGCTTGACGAGGTCGACGGCGCGACGGTGCACCAGCATCAGCACCCAGCCTCGTGCCGAGCCGCGCGTCTCATCGAACTGCGCAGCTGAACGCCAGACTGAGAGAAAGGCTTCCTGGACGGCGTCCTCCGCGAGCCCGCCGTCGCGCACGATGCGTCTCGCGAGGCCGTACGCGGCGCCTCCGAACCTGTCGTACAGCTGTCCGAGCGCGAGCTCGTCTCCGGTGGCGAGCGAGGCGATCAGCTCCTGGTCGGTGACGGCAGCAGGTTCGACTCGACCGGCCGAGGGGAGCCTCGCGCGGACGCCTTCAGCCGCGGACGTCCCGCCGTTCCGAGCCTCGTCCAACGATGGTGCGCCATTGCCGATCTCCATCCTCGACCCTCCCAAGTTGCACGGCGAAAAGCGTTTCCCGACCCAGGTCTTGTGATCGGTCGCATCAGCTCGTGCCCACGGCATTCGGGGCCGAACGGGTCCGGGACGAGCGCATGTGCCCCGGGGTCCGCGGCGAGTATACATCCGCTTCTGTCCAGGATTTGTCCGACTTCGTGAGTGTGCGCAAATGTTCCGGGCGAGTTGGCAGCGACTGCCGCTCTGAACGCCGGACGTCGCACTCGTCGGGCTTTATCGCAGCGAACCCGCATGTGCGGCATAGGAGAACGCGAAAGGCCCGCCAAACGGCGGGCCTTTCCGTGCTGTGAAAGCGGCCGCGCTGCTTAGACGGTGGCCACGCCGTTCTTCTGGACGATGACCTCGCCGAAGGTGGTCCTCGGCGGGTTCGGGAGCACCGACTCGAGCTTCTCGTCGCGAATCCACGAGGCGACGAGCTTTGTCGCCTCCTCGGAGTTGGCGGCATTCTCGAACAGGCTGAACGAGCTCATGACGCCGTCCTTCGCGTCGACCAGGTAGTAGCCCTTGAATCCGGGCAGCTTGTTCAGGCGCGGGATCAGGGTCTCGTTGACCTTCGTCTTGAGCTCGCCGGTGCGGCTGGCGTCGATCCCCTCGTACTGTCGCATGGTGGCATGCATGTGTGTCCTCCTACTGCTTGAAAGGTCGAGAGCTCACTCCAACGAGCTCTCTTCAACACTCGGGCCAGATGTGACAGCCTCTGAAAGAATTCGGAGTCTCAGCGACTTCCGCGCTAAGCCTCTGCGCGTCGGCACTTTAGCATGAAATTCTGGTCTCCGGTTTTAGAGATGAAAAAACCGACGATTTTGCGGAATAAAAAGAGATCCAATTGCTAGGTATGGAGGGGAAGGACGCCGACCCCCCGTGCGGCGTCCTCCGCCTCCCTCTGCTCACGCGTGCGCAGCGGGTCCGTACGCGGCGCGTGCTGCCTGCGGTGTGTACGGGCCCGGATGCGCCGTCACGCTCCGCGCACTCGGCGTGAGCAGTCCTTCCCAGAGCTTTGCGCCTTGCCTGTCATTCCCAGCGCGGCGGCAGCAATCCTCCGGCGAACGTGTACGAGCGTCGTTCGAGGAATACGTGCGCCGGGCCGCCGCCGGCGGCTTCCAGCCACGCCTGAACCGCGCCCAGAACCTTGATGATCGTCCGGTCCGCGTCGTGCTCGGCTTCCACGCAGAGCTCGCCACGGCGAGCGTCTAACGACACCGTGTCGGCGTCGAAGAGACCGTCGAGATCGTGCGCCAGACTGGCCAGTCTCGTCTGACCGGAAAGTGCGACTCGAAGCTGCATTGCCATCCTCCCGCCGTTGCGGATCGCCGACTCGCGTGGCTGCCGTCGGCCGATGGGTCTCCAACCCGCGTGGCTGAGGGTGGACCTTGCGCGGGGCCGGTCTGCTATGGCCCAGCTGGTAGATCCTCGCGCCGCGTCGCTGAGGCGCGCGTCGCGGATCCTAGCAGCCTGCTCTTTCGGCGCGAGAGCGGCGCGCGAGAGGCCCGCTAAGATGGAGGCGGTGGCGCCCACCGACGTCCGACTCCGACCCGAAGCGACGAGCGCAACCCGGGCTGAGCCTGCACGCCAGCACCTTCGCGTCCTGATCGCGAACGAGCGGCGTGACCGCCTGGAGCTGGTCGCACAGGTCGTTGCCGGGCTCGGGCACGAGGTCATCGCGAGGGAGATCGAGGTCACCGAGGTCGGCGCCGTCACGGCGCGCGAGCGACCCGACGTCGCGCTGGTGGGACTCGGCTCCAGCTCCGAGCACGCCCTCGAGCTGATCTCCGAGATCGTTCACGAGGCGTCCTGCCCGGTCATTGCGCTCCTGTCGGCGACCGACCCGGACTACGTCAACGAGGCCGCCAAGCGCGGCGTCTTCGCGTACATCGTGGACGGCAATCCGGCGGAGCTCCAGAGCGCCATCGACATCACACTGCGTCGCTTCGCCGAGTACCAGGGCCTGCAGGGAGCGTTCGGACGTCGGGCCGTCATCGAGCAGGCAAAGGGCATCCTCATGGCCCGCCACGCGGTCACTGCCGACAAGGCGTTCGAGCTTCTGCGCGACCACTCGCAACACAACGGCCGCAAGCTCGTCGACGTGGCCGAGGCAGTCGTCGAGAGCCACCTGCTCTTGCTGCCACCGCCTCCGGCCCCCTAGACGTTCGCTGCTGGGATACGAGCCGCGGCGGAGCTTCGCGCTCAGTTCGCGCGCGAGCTACGTCGGCGCGGCGAAGACCGCCAAGTCGTCCAACCCGCACACAAAATTCGAGCGGGTGCAGCCCACGTTCCGGGGCGCCCAGAGCCGCCAATGGCGTGCTGCTAGACTCGCCCGGCTCCGACACCTCAGACCCAGGTGTCGGATCGCGCGCGGGGCCGTAGACACAGGTTCCGCAGAGGTCCACCCCCAGCGAAGCGGGTTGGAGACGCGCAAGCCGAGCCGACCAGGAAGACGCGTTCGGCCGTCACGCTCGCAGGCAGGGAGGATCTGGTGGGAGATGAGTCGTCACAGGCAGCACCCGCCCCGGCGTACGGGTCATCGCCGTCCCCAGGAGCACTTCCCACCCGCCGTGACGTGGCGAACCCAGGTGGTGGAAACGACCTCGAAGCCTTGGACCGGGAACTCGCAGCCTTTGTAGAGACTGCTCGCGCGCTCGTTCCGTGGGGGAGCGGAGCGACAAGGCGCGTGGAGGCCAGCGCGACGCAGGATGTCACGTCAGTGAGCCCTCGCCGCCTACGCGAGCAGACGGAGGCGGAGGACGCCGCGGGGCCGGCGTCCTCCGCCCCGTAGACGCAAGGTGTCTATGGAACGCTCGACTCACGTTGTGGGAGCGGCCCGGGTGAAGCCACGCCTGCGCGGGGTTGTCCATCAGTACGCATTCGTCGCGTCTCTGCCGCCCGGACTGTTTCTCGTCGCGAGCGCACCGACTGCGCTCGCCCGGGTCGCGGCCGTGTTCTGCGCCGCCAGTTCGAGCGCCATGTTCGGTGTCAGTGCGCTCTATCACCGCATCACCTGGGCTGCTCGTCAGCGTCTCCGCATGGCGCGGCTGGACCACGCGACGATCTACGTGCTGATCGCGAGCACCTATACGCCGTACGTGCTGCTCGAGCTCGGCGGTGCGCGGCAGGCGTTCGTGCTGGCCACCATCTGGGCGGGGGCAATCGCCGCGACGATGCTGAAGGTCCTCTGGTTCGCGACGCCGAAGGCGCTCGACGCCGCCATGGCGGTCGCGCTCGGACTGTCCGGGGCCGTTCTGGTCCCGGACTTGATGCATAGCGTCGCCCTTCCAGGGATCGGTCTAGCCGTCGCCGGCGGCGTGCTCTACATCACCGGAGCAGTCGTGTACGCGCTGCGCCGTCCGGATCCCGCCCCCGCGGTCTTCGGCTACCACGAGATCTTCCACACGTTGGTGACGGCGGGCGTGGCCTGCCAGTTCTGCGCCATCGCGTTCTTCGTCATCCCCGCCGCGTAGCGCGTCGTCGAGGGACGAGGCGTGTCCGAATGGGGCGGCTGTCGAATCCGCACGCGCCCTAGGATCACGGAGTGAGGGCCGGCGCGCGCGCAGCGTTTGCCACTGCTTGGCTTGCGGCGTTGCTCCTTCCGGCCGCCGCCGTCGGCGCCGACGCTGCCGAGCAGGAGCTGGCCGAGAAGTACGCGCCGGTCGTCGGGCTCAAGCAGCACGAGCCGTGCGCGGAGACGGGCGAGCCCTACCGTCCGGTGCCGGTCGAGACAGTGCTCGGGCAGGCGGACGTCGTGCTGCTCGGGCCGGATGGGACGGTCGTGAAGCAGCGCGCCGACCGCAGCTGACCTGTACGGGAAGGGCGACGGGTACTGGCTCGACTTCCCGGGCGACCCGCTGGACGCCGGCTGCAGCTACGAGGAGTGGTTCAACCGGATCGCCGCCGGCAAGCCGACCACGGCGTACGCGCACATCGTCGAGGAGCAGGGGAAGCTCGCGCTCCAGTACTGGTTCTACTACCCCTTCAACGACTGGAACAACAAGCACGAGAGCGACTGGGAGATGATCCAGCTCGTCTTCGACGCTCGCACGGCGGAGGAGGCGCTCGGTCAGATGCCAGCGCTCGTCGGGCTACTCCCAGCACGAGGGAGCTGAGAGCGCGACCTGGGACGACGACAAGCTCGAGAAGCGCGACGGGCACCCGGTCGTGTACCCGGGCGCGGGCTCCCACGCCAACCAGTTCGTCCAGGCGCTGTATCTGGGGCACAGCGCGCAGACCGGCTTCGGCTGTGACGACACTCGCGGGCCGACCAGCTACGAGCCGACGCAGGTCGTGGTGGTGCCGTCGGCAGGCGACTGCTTCGGGCGACCCGTTTGCCTGGCTCGGCTACCTCGGGCACTGGGGGCAGGAGGTCTCCGGGCCGAACAGCGGGCCCACCGGCCCCACCGTCAAGGCGCAGTGGACCGAGCCGATCACCTGGGTCGACGAGGAGTGGCGGTCGGACAGCGTGCAGGTGCCGGCCGCGAGCTCGGTCGCGCCGACGGCGACCGGCTTCTTCTGCACCGCCGTCGCGACGGGATCCGAGATCTACATCCGCTTCCTGCGCAACCCGTTCGCGGTGCTCGGGATCCTCCTGGCGATCGGGATGCTCGCCGTCTGGCTCTCGCGCCGAACGAACTGGTCGCCCGCTCTGCCGACTCCGATCCGGCAGCGGCGCGACGTCGGTGAGATCTACCGCTCCGGGTTCCGCGTCTATCGGGGGAGGTGGTCGCTCTTCGTCGGGATCGGGCTGGTGGCGATCCCGCTCGGCGCGCTCGCAGCGATCGCGCAGCACCTCCTGTTCGGCGTGACCGGGCTGTCCACCGCTCACGGACGTGGCGGTCGAGGATCCCGTCGTCGGCGCGTTCGGCCGCCGTGCTCTTCGGTGCCTTCACCACGCTGATCGCCGCCAGTGCTCGTGTATGCGGCGACTGCGCCGAGGCGCTCGACCGGATCGACGAGGGCCGAGCAGCCCGATGCGCTCGACGCCTACCGCGGCATTCTTCCCGGGCTGATCTCGCTCGCCTGGGCGACGGTGCGCATGACGATCGTCGCGGGCCTCTTGGTCATCACCGTGATCGGGATCCCGATCGCCATCGTCTACCTCATCCGCAAGACGCTCACGTTGCAGTCGATCGTGATCGAGGAGCGTGGGGGCGCCTCGGGCCTGAGGCGCAGCGGCGAACTGGTGCGCGGCAGCGAGCTACGGGTCTTCGCGATCGGCGCGCTCGTGAACGGAACGGTCGCTCTCCTCGGCCCGATCATCGGGGTCGCGATGATGTTCGTCACGCCTGCGTCCCTGGCCGTGATCAATCTCGTCTCCTCGCTCGTCTACGTGTTCGTGCTGCCCGCGGCCGGCATCGTCATCGCCCTGCTCTTCTACGACCTGAGCATTCGCAAGGACGGTGCAGAGACCAGCTCGGAGGAGGTCAACGCCGCTCGCGAGCAGCGCCGCAGAGTCGGCGGTGAAACGGGCACGAGTCCTGCCCCACAGGGTTCGTAGCGGGATCAATGAGCACGGCCGTCGATCAATTCGAGACCCTGTCCGCGTTGGCTCGGACGAGAGGTCCTCGGTTCATGCCGGGCTCGAAGAGCTGGGGCGGCGAGGCCGACCGCCGCCCCTGCCGATCGCGGAACGGCGACACGACCGCCGGGGCGGTCACGGTCTATCGGATCGAGGACGGTGCGGCGAAGGTCCTCGACGTGCTCAGGCCGCGCCCGAGTCAGGTGCGAGGCGGCTGAGGCGTTCGGGCTCTAGCCTGCAGTGCTACGCCCGGGTGGACGGCTGGGCCCGACGGCCACGCGCAGCCCTGACTGGTCTCGAGGCGGGTCGAGCGAGTACCGCAACACAGGTCCTTGACATCGGACACTGATGTCTGGTTTAGTAACACGGACAACAGTGTCCGACTTAGAAAGGATCAGCCATGCACGGAAGCAAGTCAGCCAACGCAACACCAACTGGTCACAGCCACCGACAACACACCGCCAGCACCGAGAAGCCGACGCGCAAGAATGGTCTGCTGCTGTTCGTCCTCCTGATCGCGCAGCTGATGGTGATCCTGGACATCACAGCGGTGAACATCGCGCTTCCGAGCCTGGCAGACGACCTGAACCTGCCGGGTCCACCATCAGCTGGACGATCACGAGCTACTCGCTGATCTTCGGGAGCCTGCTCCTCTTCGGCGGCCGCGCCGCCGACCTGCTCGGACGACGCCGGATGTTCCTGACCGGGCTCGGCATCTTCACCGCTGCATCTCTCGCTTCCGCTCTCGCCGACACTGCCGGTGCGCTCTTCGCAGCCCGAGCGGGGCAGGGGCTCGGCGCCGCGATGCTCTCCCCCGCAGCACTGGCGATCATCATGTCCGCCTTTGGGGGCAACCAGCGGGCGAAAGCGCTCGCCGCCTGGGGAGCAGTCGGCGGCGCAGGTGCTGCGATCGGCGTCCTCGTCGGCGGCGTCCTGACCGAGTTCGCCGGCTGGCGGACGATCTTCTACGTCAACATCCCGGTCGCCGCAGCACTGGCGATAGCCGTTGTGAAGATCATTCCGGCCGACACCATCAAGCCGCGCTGGAAGGGTCTCGACGTTCGGGGGGCTCTGCTCGCCACGACGAGTCTCGCCGCGATCGTCTTCGCGATCACCCAGGCAGAAGGCGCGGGTTGGACGTCGACCCAGACGCACCTCTTCGGCCTGGGCGGTCTTGCCGGCCTCGTCGCCTTCGCGGCCATCGAGCGCCGCACGCATACGCCGCTCCTGCGGATCGACCGGCTGGCGGACCGTGCAGTCGGCGGTGGCGTCCTCCTGATGCTCGCCGCAACCGGATCGATGTTCGGGCTCTTCCTGCTCAGCTCGCTCTACCTCCAGAACGTGCTCGGATGGGGGCCGCTCACGACCGGCCTCGCCTTCATCCCGCTCGCGCTCGCAGCCGGCGTCGGCGCGCACGGCGCCGGGCACATCGTCAGCAACCACGGCGTCCGTGGCCCTCTTGCCGGTGCCTTCCTCGTCGCCGCCGCCGGACTGACTCTGCTCGCACACGTCGGCGAGAACGGCGGCTACCTCCGCGACGTGCTGCCCGGAATGCTCGTCGCCGGACTCGGGCTCGGCGTTGCCGTCGTCGCCGTGTCGATCGCCATCCTCACCGGCGCCCGCGAACAAGAGACCGGGATGATCTCCGGTCTCAACTCAACTGCCCACGAGATCGGCGGCACCGTCGGAATCGCGATCTTCTCCACCATCGCGGCCGGCAGCGGCGCCATCGCCGGCCCACAGGCTGCGTCCGGGATCTCGCACGCGTTCATCGCGGCCGCGCTCCTCGCTAGTCTCGCCAGCCTGGTCGCTCTCGCCGTGCTTCCGCGCGCACGTCACTTCGTCCCCAGGATGCGTCTTTCGCCGAGCGCCATGCCGACCCACTGATGCGGAAAGCGACGACATCCTCTGAGCCGGCCACCCCGAAGCGCCGCCGGGCCGACGCGGAGCGCAGCGTCGCCTCCATCCTCGACGCCGCCCTCGAGGCGCTGGCGAGCGATCCCGACAGCAGCATGTCGGAGATCGCTCGCCGCGCCGGCGTCGTCAGAGCGACGATCTACGTCCACTTTCCGACCCGCACGGCTCTCCTCGACGCGGTCATGGACCACGCGGTCGCACAGGTCGTCGAGGCGATGAGAGGCGCCGACCACCACTCTCGGCGAGCCTGAGGAGGCGCTGGAGCGAGTGCTCCGAGCCACCTGGCGACAGCTTGCCCGCTTCCACGGTCTGCTCGCGCTCAACACCGCCCGACTCTCGGCAGAGGAGCTCCACCGGCGTCACACTCCCATGCTCGACCAGCTCGAGCCCCTGATCGAACGAGGCCAGAAGCAGGGCGTCTTCAGGAACGATCTCCCGATCGCCTGGCACCTCGCGGTCGTCCGCGCGATCGTTCACACCGCCAGCCACGAGATCCGAGGCGGCCGCATCCCGGAAGCCGAAGCCGAGGCAGCGATGCTGAGCACGGCCATCGCCGCGATCAGTCGAAGCGGTTAGCAGCCTCAGGAATCCCGCCACCGCAGCCCCGGCCTGGTTCGCCGTCTAGCGGCTCGTGGTCGCCAGCCGTAGCCCCAGGCCGATCAGCACCGCCCCCGTGACGCCTTCGAGCGCAGCGCGCCAGTTCGAGCGGGTGACCAGGTCGGTCGCGCTGCTGACCAGCCAGCCCCACACGACCAGCCAGACGATGCTGATCACGATGTGGATCGAGACCATGATCGCGGTCAGCAGGAAGACCGGGTCTCCGGGCTCGACGAACTGCGGGACGAACGCCAGGTAGAAGAGCGCCGGCTTCGGGTTCAGCACGTTGTTGAGGAAGCCCTGGGCGAAGCTCGTCCGACCGGAGCGAGCGGGCGGCTCTTCGCCCTCGAGCGCGCCGGTCGGCCGGCGCGCCGTGCGTCCCGCGGAGCGGATGCTGAGGATCCCGAGCACGACGAGGTAGCAAGCCCCCGCGACCTTCAGCGCGGTGAAGGCGGTCGCCGAGCGGACGAGGATCGCGGAGACGCCGATCGCGGAGGCGGTCGCATGCACGAGCAGGCCCGAGACGATGCCTGCGCTCGTGACGGTCGCCCGGCGCCAGCCGTCCGCCATCGCCCGGCGCGCCACGAGCGCCATGTCGGGCCCGGGCACGACGGTGACGAGCGTGGCCGCCAGCGTGAATGCGGCGATCTGCGCCAGCACGTCAGGCCGGTGTGAGCGCCTCAGCCGGTGACGGGCGCCGGACCTGCAGGCGTTCCTTGCCGCCGGCGGCAAGCGCCGCCTCACCTGCGCGGCGCCCGGCGTCGAGCGCCTCGTTTATGCGGCGGAAGTCGCGCAGGCCCAGCCCCTGGACGTCGGGCGTGATCATGAGCGAGGCGAGGCGTCGGTTGGACTCCGCGCGCTCGATGCTCCCGAGCACGGTCGCCCTGGCCAGCGTCTCCAGGATCGTCGGCAGCGCGCTGCGCCCGGCCGCCTGCAGGTCGGCGGCGTCGACTCGCCGCATGACGTCAACGGCGACGACCGGGCCCGGCTCACCGGCAACCATGACGTCGACGGGCAGGTTGTTGAGGATCCCCCCGTCGATGAGCACCTGCTCTTCGCGCAGGCGGGGAGGCAGCAGGCCCGGGATCGTCATGCTCGTCGCCACCGCCTCCACCAGCGATCCCTCCCGGTGGACGACCATCTGTCCGCTCACGAGGTCGGCGCTGACCGTGAACAGCGGTCGCGGCAGCTCTTCGACCGTCATTTCGCCGAACAGCTCGCGGAGGAGCGACTCGCCCCGGCTGCGTGCCTTGAGCAGCGAGTAGCGGGGAACGGTGTAGTCGGTGAGCGGCACCGGCCGCGCGACGTCCGCCCGGAAGATCTCGATCATCTCTGCGACCGGTCGTCCCGACGCAACCATCGCCGCGATGAACGAGCCCATGCTCGTCCCGCCGACCCGGTCGATCGCGATGCCCTCCTCGGCCAGGACCTGGAGCACCCCGAGGTGCGCGAACGCCCGCGCGCCGCCGCCGGACAGCACGAGGCCCAGCGAGCGGCCGGCGAGGCGGCGCGCCACACGGGCGACGGCATCCGCGTCACCGGCGCGAGCCACGTGGTGCGCCCGGGGCCGGCACGTTGCGTTCCAGTCGCGGAGCGTGCGCGCGGCGGAGGCGTCGAGGAAGACGACGTCACAGCCTGCCGGCGCACGGAACTCCGGGGGCGGCGGGCCGGCGGCGACAACGGCGACGCGATCCGCCTGCCGTAGGCAGAACTCGCTCCAGGCGCCGCCGTCGGCGGGCGCCAGCAGCAGCACGAAGTCGTTGGCGGCTTCCAGCGTGGCGAGCGACGTGCTCCAGTCTTCATGCGGAATCTGCTGCACGGGCGTCACGGAGCCGAGGGTTTCGAGGGCGCGCAGCAGCTCGTTGCAGAACGGCTGCACGTCCAGTCCGGGGGTCGCCGTGACCGCGAACACGGTGGGCGTCACGTCGGGCTCGGACAGGCCGCCGCTCTCCTGGAGCTGCTGTGCAAGCGCCCGGGCGAGCGCCACTCCGAGGTCGGGGTTGCGCTCGAGCAGCGCCAGGAAGCGCTCGCCGTCCAGCTGCAGCAACTCGCTGTCGCGAACCGCCTGGATCGAGGCCGAGCGGGGGCTCTGCGTCAGGATCGCGAGCTCCCCGATCGCGGCCCCCGGCCCGAGCAGGCGCAGCACGCGCGGCTCGCCGTCGCGCACCACGATGACCCGCAGGCGGCCCGAGACGAGCAGGTAGAGGTGGTCTGCCGGGTCACCCTCGCGGAAGAGCCACTCCTGTGCGTCGAGGCGCGCCGGCTCCGCGGCTGCGAGCAGCTCCTCCTGCAGGTCCGCCGGCAGGGCGCCCAGGAGCGCGGCGTTGACGAGCTGGGCGCGGCCGTTCATCCGCGGATTCTCCCACCGCCCGCGCAAGGTGTCGATGCGCGTGAGGTCAGCCGGCGTACTGCAGTGCAGCGACGTCGTCGCGCTGCTCCGGCAGCCAGAGGAGCGGGTCGCTCGTCTTGCCGTTCAGGCGCACCTCGAAGTGGAGATGGGTGCCGTAGCAGCTGCCGGTGCAGCCGACGCTGCCCAGCACCGTCGCCCGTGTGACGAGCGTCCCCGGGCGGACGCCGACCGCTGCGAGATGTGCGTAGAGCGTCGCCAGTCCGCGCCCGTGGTCGACGACGACCCGGTTGCCGTAGCCCGACTCCCAGCCGGCCTCCAGCACGACGCCGACGGCCGCTGCCCGCACCGCGGCGCCGGCCGGGCCGTCGAGGTCGATGCCGGGGTGCATGCAACAGCCCCGCAGGCCGTACTGACTCAGCACCCCGCCGTCCACGGGCCACGAGAGCGACGCGAACATCGGATGGCTCAGCGCCCTCACGCGGCGGCTGACGGACTCGATCTGGGACGAAGCGGTCAGGCTGCGGGCCCGGGAGCGCCGTGTCTCGCTGCGCGCGGCCTCGATCTGACGGGCCAGCTGGTCGACCCGCTGGCCGGTCGAGCGCGCGACGACGAGCGCCGCCGCGGCAGCGGCGACCACCCCGCAGAGCGCGAGCAGGGCGAGAAAGGAGCGGAGACGCCGCACCACGGGTGGCCAGTTCCCGGCCCGGACGGTCCTTCCTCCCGGCCCCGCGCGGTTGACCCGGTTCGGGCGAGTCGTCACGATTGGGGCCAACCCCGCGCCGTCCGCCGGGAGCAATCCCAGCGTGGGCCTCTGGCCCCGTGGACGAGGAAAGCGGACCGGCGCGGGGTTCTCGTGCGCTACTTGGTCTCGGGGAGCCCCGTACTGCGCACGGCGACCGCAAAGGGTCGGGCGGCCGGCGCGCCGGTGCCCTCGTCCGCTATGAGCACGACGAGCGTGCGGTTGCCTTCCCAGTTGCCCGTCGCATCCGTGTTGGGCGGGACGGAGAGCCGGACGACAGCCTGCGAGCGCTGCTGTTCGGTCAGCGGAGGCAGCGTCACGCGGTAGACGCCCTGCGAGGGGCTCCGCACCTGCACCTCGCCGCCGACGCGGCTGACGCTGCGCAGGACCTCTCCGTCCGGCCCGACCGTGAACGCCACGAGTACGGTGCGGCCCTCCGGCAGGGGCGGGGTGGGCGTGGTGGTCGTCGTCGGGGTGGTGGTCGTCGGCCGTGTCGTCGTGGGCCGGGTGGTCGTGGGCCGGGTGGTCGTGGGCCTGGTGGTCGTGGGCCTCGTGCTCGTGGCGTCGTGGCCGTCGGTCGTCGACGGTGGTGGTCTCCGGTTCGGTCGTCGTCGTTTCCGGAGTGCTCGTGGTCGTCTCGGGCTCGGTCGTCGTCGTTTCCGGCCGGCTCGTCGTGGGCTCCGGACCGGTCGTGCTCGACGCCGTAGTGGTCGGGATCGTCGGCTGGGTGGTGTCCACGGTCTCCTCGTCGTCGTCCTGGAGCGCGGGCACGGCGATGACCCCGAGAGCGAACAGCGTCGCGCCGACCGCCGCCGCCACGAGGAAGCGCGTCCCGGAGTCCGACCGGCTGCGTGCTCCGGCCGGCGCCGCGGCGGGCTCGCGGTCGCGCCGCGAGGCGATCAGGTGCAGGCCTCCGAGCAGCGCAACAGCCGCCGCAATGAGGAGCGCATACACCATGCGCGGGCGAGGTTACAGCGGTAGGCGGCCGTCGAGGCGGAGAGCGAGGCCGCTGTGGCGGGCTAGCTGAGCGCCGAGACGAGCGGCGCGGCGAAGGCGAAGCAGAGCGCCAGGAGCGCCACCAGAACGAGCGCCCTCGTCCATGGGTCTCCGCTGCCGGAGAGGCCGCGGATCGCCTGGTTGACGGTCGGCCGGTCAGACGTCGCCACGGCCCGGCGCTCGCCGGCCCACTGCGCCACGTGGAAGCCCGCGAGCAGCAGGACCGCGATCAGGATGACCAGGCCCTCAGGGCCGAGCACGGAAGACGAGACCGGCACTAGAGCAGGATACGAACGGCGATCTCGGGGTGACACCCGGCGCGCACGATGTCAACGGCCTCGTGCAGATCGATCTGGGTGTTCGCCGCGATCACCATCGCCGCGGGCCAGCTGTAGCCGACCTTCGCGAGCTGCTCGACGCGCCAGCGGATCACGCGCTCGCGGTCGGTGTCGTCGGCGAGATACGCGTGCTGTTGTTGGGTTGCCGCAGCCATGGGACTCCTCCGTCCGATGGGATGACCTGTTCACTCGTTGTAGGACGGCCGCGGGGGAGCAACGATCCCCCGTAAGGGTGATCGGAATACCCCCTCTTGGAGGAGCTGTTCCCGCCGATACCCCTCGTGTGGATCGCCCGCTCAAGCTCACAGCCGTGGTGTCGTTGCTGGCCTATGCGGCGGGTGCAGTGGCGCTCCTCTGGAGAGGACGCGCGGCGTAACCCAGAGCAGGAGGGGGCCGGGAGGCCCGGGGCCTTGCGGCCCCGGAGCGGGGGAGGGGCACACTCCCGGCCCCGGTGAGCACGTTCGACGCGACGACGGTGACTCCCGCAACGGGAATCACCCGGCGCTTCAGGCCGTGATCACGTCGGCGCTGCAGCCGAAGACGACAGCGGCCAAAAGGTCGCACTCGTCGATGCCGCGGAGCGAGAGATGCTTCGTGTCGATCTGAACGTCGGGCCACTCCGTCAGACCGAGCGAGGCGGCACCCTCGTCCGCGCCGGCGCAGAGGAGCGTGTCGAGCGGGACGACCCCGCGGCGGCCTGAGGCGCGCCTTGCGATGCCTTCGATCTCGCGCAGCTCCTCCAGCGGATCGACCCGCACGTTCGAGTCGGAGCCGATGCAGATGCCGATTCCTCGCTCCAGCAGCCTCTCGACCGGCGCGAACCCGTCTCCGAGGTTCGCCTCCGTCGTCGGGCAGAGGCAGACGCGGGCGCAGGCATCGGCGATCAGATCGAGCTCTGAGTCGGACGCCTCGGTGGCATGGATGATCGTCGTGCGCGGCCCGAGGCAGCCGGTCTCGGCGAGCAGCTCGATGGGACGGCGGCCGTGCTCGGCCAGGCACTCCTCGACCTCGCGCGGCTGCTCGCACGCGTGGACGTGGAGGACGAGCTGCTCGCGCTCGGCGTAGGCGCCCAGCTCGCGGAGCCAGTCGTCCGGACAGGCGCGCACGGAGTGGGGGGCGACGCCGACGCGGGTGCCCTCTGCGCGCAGCGACTCGAGCTGCTCGATGTACGCGGCGACGGACTCCTGGCGAAAACGGGGACTGCCGCCGCGCGCGTACGCCGCGAGCAGCACGACGACCTCGACCCCGGCCGCGCGGCCGGCTGCCGCAGCCGCTCGCGCCTCGTCGGCGCCCACGTAGTGGAACTCGCCGACGGCCGTGTACCCGGCTGCCCGCTGCTCCGCGTAGCCGAGCTCGTAGTCGGCGCGCACGATCTCGGGCGTCAGCCGCTCGGCCTCGGCGATCATCCGCTCGCGCCAGGCCCAGAAGTCGCCGTGCTCCGCCGTCTCGGCACACCCGCGCAGGCGGCGCTGGAACGTGTGGCTGTGCGCGTTCACGAAGCCCGGGAGCGTCAGCGCCACGCGGGCGACGCTACCAAGGCACCGGCGGCGGGCGGCGCCGGCCGGTCGAACGGGGCCAGGCACCGCCATGGAAGCCGCGCGAATGTGCGCCAAGAGCGTGACAAAGAGACTGGAGTACCGCTTGGACAAGCCGAATCCGCCGCGCCCCTGGATGGGGCCAGGTATGGACACAGAGGGCGCGCGGCTTCGTGTCAACTTCGGAAAAGGGCGCCAGGCGGAGCGAACGGCTGGGGTCAGTCCCTCGGGCGGCGACTGCGCCGCCCGGGACGCAGACCCGGCAGTGACGACGAGCGCTCCTGCAGGGACGGACCCCTCAGTGACGACGAGCGTCGATGCCGGAACAGACCCGGCAGGGACGACCGGCGTCACTGCGGGGACAGGCCGGTGAGGTGGGGTCGCGGGGCGAAGGTGTCGGGTCAGTCCCTCGGGCGGCGAAGTCGCCGCCCCGAGGGACAGACCCCTCAGTGACGACGAGCGTCACTGACGTCACGGACGATGCCCGTAGCGGCGCTCGCGGCGGTGCTCCCGCGTCCGCATGCGCCAGCGGCGCTTCAGCTCGCGCTGGACGCGGTGGTTGTGGCGGCCCTCGATCGAGGCCAGCTCGCGCTGGAGCTTGCGGTAGCTGCGCGAGACGGGTCTCGTCGAGAGCGCCGGTGGCCACGGCCTCGTTCACCGCGCAGCCGGGCTCGTTGTTGTGGCCGCAGTCGTTGAAGCGGCACTGGCCCGCGAGCGCCGCGATGTCCGCGAACGCCTCGTCGACGTCGCCCTCCCAGAGCTGCAGCTCGCGGAGGCCCGGCGTGTCGATCAGCAGCGCGCCGTTCGGCAGCACGAGCATCTGCCGATGCCTGGTCGTATGACGGCCGCGGCCGTCACGACGCAGGTGTGACGTCGGCATCAGCCTCCGCCGGGCGAGACAGTTCGCCAGCGTCGACTTGCCGCAGCCCGACGAGCCGAGCATGACGAACGTCCGGGCCGGCGCCAGCAGCTCCTCGACCGCCTCCATGCCCTCGCCCGTGACGGCGCTGACCGCCACCACCGGCACGCCCATGGCGACCTGCTCCGCCTCGGCGAGCACCTCGTCGTCGTCGAGCAGGTCGAGCTTCGTGAGCACGACCACCGGGTTGGCGCCGCTCTCCCAGGCAGCGACGAGGTAGCGCTCGAGCCGGCGCGCGTTGAAGTCGCCGTCCAGCCCCGCGACGAGCAGGACGGTGTCGACGTTGGCCACGAGGATGTGCTCCTCGACCTTGAGCCAGGGCGTCTTCCGCGACACCTTCGTCCGTCGCGGCAGCACGGCCTCGATTGCCGCCTGCCCCTCGCCGGCGTCGCAGACGGCGACCCAGTCGCCGACTGCCGGCATGCCTCCGTAGAGCTCGACGTCATCGCGCAGCCGGGCCCGGACACTCGCCAGCCGCTCGTCCCGCTCGCCGCGGACGAGGTAGCCGCCGCGATGCTCGGCGACGACACGCGCGGGCTCGAACCCGCGTGCGGCATAGGTTGTGAAGGCCGCCTCGAGCTCGTCCGTCCAGCCGAGCGCGGCCAGGTCAATCGCGTGCAAAACGAACTCCCTTCGAATCGTCGGAGTCCGCGGCTACGAAGCGCTCAGGCGTGCAGCGTCGAGCCGCGGGCCATGCGGACCTGCGTGACTGAGCTCTCTCTGTGCATGACCACCTCCCTTGGCTCGACGACGCTTCAACGGTAGCGGGCGGCGCGGACGCGGTCAACGACCCCGCCGCGGCCGAGTCGGCTGCGGGCGGGAATTATCCTTCCCCTGTGGCGAGCCGCGCGGTGCCCGCACCCCTGACGCAGCTGCCGAACGCGCTCACGATCGGCCGGCTGCTCCTGATCCCCGTTTTCGTCGTGCTGATGCTGCGCGCGGACGGGGGCCAGAGCGTCGCGGCAGGACTCATCTTCTGGATCGCGGGCATCACCGACCAGGTGGACGGCTTCCTCGCACGGCGCTGGCATGCGGAATCGGCCTTCGGCAAGGTCGCCGACCCGCTCGCCGACCGGCTCATGATCGACGCAGCCGTGATCTTCCTCTGGCTGGACGACCGTCTCCCGTGGATCGCCCTGGCGCTGATCCTCCTGCGCGACGTCGTCCTCCTGGCGGGCTACCGCGTGCTCGCGCCGCGGGGCGTGGAGATCGACGTGAACACGCTCGGCAAGGTCGCAACCTGGGTGCTCTACGCCTCGCTGGGGCTGATCATGCTGACCGAGCCCGGCACCGACTGGCCGCTCTGGCTCTTCTGGATCGGCCTCGGCATGGCGGTCGCGGCCGGCGCGGGCTACGTCACCACCGCCTGGCGGATGCTCAAGGAACCGGCATGAAGGCGGTCGTCATGGCCGGCGGCGAGGGCACGCGTCTGCGGCCGTTGACGTCGAACCAGCCGAAGCCGATGGTGCCCATCGTCGGCAAGCCCTGCATGGAGCACATCCTCGAGCTGCTCCGCACCCACGGGCTGGCTGACGTGATCGTGACGGTCGCGTTCCTTCCGCAGGCGATCCGCGGCTACTTCGGCGACGGAGAGTCGCTCGGCATGAACGTGGAGTACTCGGTCGAGGAATCGCCGCTCGGCACGGCCGGGTCGGTGGGCCAGGCGTCGGACCGGCTCGACGAGACGTTTCTCGTCATCTCCGGTGACGCGCTTTGCGACTTCGACCTGACCGAGCTGATCGGCTTCCACCGCGAGCGCGGCGCCGCGGTGACGATCGGGCTGAAGTCGGTCCCCGATCCGCTCGAGTTCGGCATCGTCGTCACCGACTCCGAGGGACGGGTCGAGCGCTTCCTCGAGAAGCCGTCGTGGAGCCAGGTCTTCTCGGACACGATCAACACGGGCGTCTACGTGATCGAGCCCGAGGTGCTGCGGCACGTGCCGACCGGGCGGCCGTTCGACTTCTCGAAGGAGCTCTTCCCGCTGCTGCTCGAGATGGGCCGGCCGATCTACGGCTACGTGCTCGACGGCTACTGGCAGGACATCGGCAACCTCGACCAGTACCGGCAGGCCAACTTCGACGCGCTCGACGGGCTCGTGCGGCTCGACATCCCCGGCATCCGCCTGCGCGGGAACATCTGGATGGGGGAGGGGATCGACATCGACGACCTCGACGCGATCGAGGGGCCGGCCTTCGTCGGCAACTACTGCCGGGTGGCGCCGGAGGCCTCCGTCGGGCCGCACTCGGTGCTGCACGCGAGCGTGACGCTGCTCGAGCGCGCGCGCACCACGCGCTCGGTCGTCGACGTCGCCACCCACCTGGGCCGCAGCGTTCTCGTCGAGGGCGCCATCCTCGGCCGCTCCTGCGACGTGCGCTCGCACGCACGGATCCACGAGGGCGTGGCGATCGGCGACGAGGTGACGATCGGGGCCGAGAGCGTGATCATGCCCGGCGTCCGGATCTACCCCTACAAGGAGGTCGAGTCCGGCGCGCAGATCCACGAGAGCCTGATCTGGGAGGCGCGCGCGGTCTCTCGCCTCTTCAGCGCAGACGGCGTCGCGGGCCGCGTCAACGTCGACCTCACGCCCGAGACAGCCGTCCGCGTGGGTGCCGCGCTCGGAACCGCGCTCAAGCGGGGCGGACGCGTCGTTGCGAGCCGCGAGGGCCCGGCTGCGGCGCGGCTGGTCAAGCGGGCGATGATCTCGGGGCTGATCTCGACCGGCGTCGACGTCGCCGACCTGCGCGTCATCCCGGCGCCGATCAACCGGCACCTGCTGAAGAACGAGGGCGCCGAGGCGGGCTTCCACGTCGGCATCAGCGCGACCGACCCCGAGGTCGTCCAGGTGCACTTCTTCGAGCAGCCGGGCATCCAGCTGACTGCAGCGCTCCAGAAGGAGATCGAGAAGCACTTCTCCCGGCAGGAGCTGCGCCGCGTCGCCGCGCGCGACGTGGGGGAGATCACCTATCCCGGCCCGTGCCGCCGAGACCTACGCACAGGAGCTGCTCTCCGGCCTCGACGCGGAGGCGATCCGTGCCCGCAAGTTCCGGGTGGTCGTCGACTACGGCTACTCGGCCGCCTCGTTCGTGCTGCCGCTCGTGCTCGGCCCGCTCGGGGTCGAGCTCGTGTCCGCGCACGCGTTCTCCGGCGAGGCGCCGAGCGGCGGCACGACGCTCCGCGGGCTCGTCGGGCAGACGAAGAAGCTGGTCGACGCTGTCGGCGCCGACCTCGGCGTCGTCTTCGACGGCGCCGCCGAGCGGCTCTACCTGGTCGACGAGCGCGGCCGCGAGATCCCTGTCGAGCAGACCCTGCTCCTGTTCCTCCGGCTCATCTCGAGCAACGGCCGCCGCGGCAAGCTCGCCTTCCCGATCACCGTCACGAGCCAGGTCGACCACCTGGTCGGCGGCAGCGACCTCGAGGTCGTGCGCACGCCGGCTTCGCTCGCGGCGCTGACGCGGGCCGCCGCGGACGAGGGCGTCGTCTTCGCGGGCGCCGTCGGCGGCGGCTACGTCTTTCCCGAGTTTCTGCCCGCCTACGATGCCGTCGCCAGCCTCTGCAAGCTGCTCGAGCTGCTCGCTCCGGTCGGGCGGCCGATCTCGAGCCTGGTCGAGGAGCTGCCTGCCTCGACGCTGGTCCACCGCCGTGTGCCGTGCCCGTGGACGTTCAAGGGGTACGTCATGCGCGTGCTCACGGAGCGGCTCAAGGATCGCGACGTCGATCTCACCGACGGCATCAAGGTCTTCGACGAGCGCGGCTGGGCCCAGATCCTTCCGGACCCCGACGAGCCGTTCGTGCACGTGTACGCGGAGGGACGGACTGCCTCGGAGTCGAGCGAGCTCGAGGGTGAGCTGCGCGGCCTCGTCGAGGAGCTGCTGCAGGAGGAGGTCGAGCCGGTTCGTCCAACCTCAACGTCAGGTTGACCCTTTGGGCATCCTGCTGCTCTAATCCCTACACCCGTCCCCCCGACCGAAAGGGCCTCAGTGGAAGCGCTTCCCGATCTCGCCACGCTGTCAGACCAGGAGCTCAAGGATCTCATCCGTGATCTGGTGCGGGAAGAGAACGAGGTGTCGTACCGCCGCCGCATCCTCCACGGCAAGATCGACATCCTGCGCGCGGAGCTCGTTGCGCGCCTGCAGGGCTCGGTGCAGGCGGGGGAGAGCCCCATCAGCCAGGCCGACGTCCAGCGCCTGACGGAGGTGCTCGCCGCCAAGAGCGCGCCGCCCACCGAGGCCAGCCTCGACTGAGGTGCCGCGAGCGGCCCCAGCCGTCGCTGCCAGGAGACCACTGTGAGTCACGTCTACTGCCCGGAGTGCGGGTTCCAGAACCCGATGTCGGCGAACTTCTGCGCCCGCTGCGGGGCGCACCTCGCCAAGCCCGACGAGCCGTCGGACGTGACGATGACCTACACGCTCGACGAGGCGGCTGCCGAGGCCGAGTCGCACACCGAGCCTGCCGTGGAGGGGCCGGCCCTCGTCGTGCGCTCCGGCGGCGGGCGGGCAGGCGAGCACTTCATCCCCGAGGGCGAGCGCACGCAGATCGGGCGGTCGCCGGACTGCGAGATCTTCCTCGACGACGTCACCGTCTCGCGACGCCACGCCGTCCTGCTCGAAGGTCGACGGCGGCTTCGCAGTCGAGGACCAGGGCAGCCTCAACGGCACCTTCGTCAATCGCAGCCGGATCGAGCGGGCGACACTCGAGAGCGGCGACGAGCTGCAGATCGGCAAGTACCGGATGACCTTCTACGCATGAGCGCCGCCGTCGAGACCCGAGCCGAGGGCCGGGGCGGCCGCCTGACGATCGGCGCCGTCTGCAGGGCGCTCAAGGACGAGTTCCCCGACGTCTCGATCTCGAAGATCCGCTACCTCGAGGACCAGGGCCTGCTGACACCGCGGCGCACGCAGGGCGGCTACCGCATGTTCGGCGACGACGACGTCGAGCGCCTGCGGACGATCCTGCGCCTCCAGCGCGACGAGTTCCTGCCGCTGCGGGTCATCCGCCAGGAGCTGGCGTCGCCGACGCTCGGAGAGCGCCGGCGGCGGCGGCCGCTCGCCCTCGGTGAGCCGGAGGAGCTGATCGAGGTCGACGAGCTGTGCAGCCGCGCCGGCGTCGGGCCCGAGCTCGTGCGCGAGCTCGAGAGCTTCGGACTGATCGAGGCGCGTGGGGGGGCCGGCGGCAAGCGCTACGCGGACTCGGACGTGGACGTCGCCGTCGCCTGTGCGGAGCTCGCCCGCTTCGGGCTCACGCCGCGCCACCTGCGGCCGTTCCGGACCTCGGCCGACCGCGAGGTCGCGCTGCTCGGCCAGGTCGCCGCGCCGGGCCTGCGCTCCCGCAGCGGCGACAGGCGCCAGCGGGCGCTGGACGAGCTCCAGGAGCTCTCCATCCAGGCACAGCGGCTCTCACAGCTGCTCTTCCAACGTGCGCTACGTAGAGTTGCGTCCGCATGAGCAACACCGCCGTCGACCTCGCCGCAAAGGTTCGCGATGTCCCGGACTTCCCCGAGCCGGGGATCGTCTTCAAGGACATCATGCCCCTGCTCCAGGACCCGGCGGCCCTGCACGAGTCGGTCGAGCGGCTCGCCGAGTGGGCGGAGCCTCGGCGTCCCGACCTGATCCTCGGAGCGGAGGCCCGCGGCTTCATCCTCGGCGGCGCGCTCGCACACAGGCTCGGCTGCGGCTTCTGCGCCGCCCGGCGGCCCGGGAAGCTGCCGTGGAAGACCATCAGCGCCAGCTACGCGCTCGAGTACGGCGAGAACGCGCTCGAGGTGCACGCCGACGCCTTCGCCGGCGGCGCGCGCGTGCTGATCCACGACGACGTGCTCGCAACGGGCGGCACCGTCAGGGCGATCACCGACCTCGTCGAGCAGCTCGGCGGCCAGGTCGTCGGCGTCGCGTTCCTGATCGAGCTGACCTTTCTCGACGGCCGCGAACGCCTCGCAGGCTACGACCTGCACTCGCTCATCAGCTACTGAGAGACCGCGAGCCGTGCGGCCGTGAGGCGCTGCGCGGGCGACGCAATCCTGCGGCCGCAGGGCTCGCTTCATTCGAAGGGGGAGCTACGTCCCCCCTCGAGCTCCCCCCTGGCTACGTCGCGTTCGAGGCGACCAGGCCAGCTGGTCAGACGCGGCTTCGCGCGATGTGGCTCTCGCCGAGCGAGCTCGGCTCCGCCGGTACTGCGCACCGTGGTCGTCGAGTGCTCGTCGCGACTTCGTCGCAACATCGGGGGTGGGGTGGGGGAGACGCACGGTGCGGGAAGGAGTGAGGCTCGACTCGGGTCGCCGGAGGGGGCTGCCCGACGCGACCGGCCTGGGCGGCCCCCGGTTGCGCCCGCCGATCTTCCAGCCACAATCCGAGACAGGGACATGTACGACGTGCTCACCGCTCGCTACTGCTTCGCGTGCCCCGCGCGCGGAGAGACGCGCGTGACGCTGTCGGCGTTTCGGCGGGTCGAGCGGCTTCCGGGAGCGGCGCATCCGGCGGTGTTCCGCGTCACGTTCGCGTGCGCGTGCGGTGGCGATCACGTCGGGCTCGTGTCCCACGACGACCTCGACTGGGCGCCGCTCGGGCTCGGCGGCGGGGCGTTCTTCAACGTGATGACGTCGCGCCTGGACGACACGGCGTTCGAGCTCGGCGAGCTGGCGGCGCGACGGATCGGAGCGGGGGAGTGGCCGTGGAGCTTCTACTGCTACCCGGAGGCACGGCCGCGGCCGGCGTTTCCGTCATCGTTCCTGCTCCTGGCGCCGGGCCACCGTGCGCTCGGCCTGGGTGTGCGCTGCCCGGCCTGCGCGCGCCTGTCGCTGAACCTCGTCTCCCCGGCTCATGTGGACGTGCCCTTCCACAACGATCGCGAGGTCGGCGTGGTCGCCCACGTCTTCGGCGACGAAGCGGATGGCGTCGTGGCCGAATTCCGCGAAGAGCTCGAGTCTGCGCGGTTCGACCTGCGCCGCCTCGACCTGGAATAACTTCCTGCAAAGCGGGTAGAGAACCCGCGAGATGTACGGCGTAACACGTGCCACGAGCACGCTGCTCGGCGTCGCTGCGGCAGGAGTCCTGCTGTGGCTCGGCTCCCGCGTCCTCGACCCTGAAGCGAGCGGCGGGACTCCGAGCTGGGACTACTGGGCCTGGGTGGGCCTCTGCGCGCTCGCCGGGCTGTCGCTGGCGTTGACCCAGGTCCTGGGCGGCTGGACGAAGTGGGGCTGGCCGAGGCTCTCGAGCCCGGTGCTGTTGGCTGCGTTCCTGCCGGCCCTGATCGTGGGGGGCTGGATCATCGCCGGCTTCGACCCGAGCTCCGCGTGGCTGGGCGACCACGTCCGCGAGTGGTCGGACGACATCGGTGTCGACGGCTTCATCGCCGATGTCGGGGGATCGGTGCTCAATGTCTCGGCGATCGCGCTCGTCATCGGCCTCGTAGCCGGCTTCAGCATCGACACGACGGGCCCGAGGGTCGTCCGTGAGGTGCCCGAGGATGCGGAGGTCGTCACGGACGACGAGGGCCGTGTCGCTCCGGCAGGCGCACCTGTCCTGGCGGCCGAGGAGGACGCGCGGCTGCGGGACGACGAGGTCGTGGACGAAGCGGCGGACACCCGCGTGGTGCGCCGCGACGACGACGACGACGACATCGAGGTCGTCACCGAGCGCACGCCGGTACCCACGCCGCCCGAACGCTCGTCCGACACCTGAACGGGGGAGACGCGCATCCCCCTGATGGGTCACTCCGGCCAGGGATGGACCCGTGGGGCTCAGCGCTCGATAACTAGAGCGTGATGCTCGCCACTCCCGCCCCCACTGTGTTCCTCGGTGAGCCCGCCACCCGCAGGCTGATGGCCGATTGCGCCCACATCGACTGTCTCCTCGGTCCCATTCGCCCGAGCGCGCGCGAGCGCCTCGAGGGTTCCCTGGGCCCGATGGCAGACAGGCTCGTGTCAGCGCTCGCCGGCGATCACCGCATGCGGGAGCGCGTGCTGCTCACCTGACGAACCTCTTCCTCGCCGAACCGGCGGACGAACAGGAAGATCGCAGCGCCGCCGAGCGCACCGAAGATGAACGCGGTCGCGCCGGCGATGCCGATCAGCGCCAGGCCGAGCCAGATGTAGAGGCCGAGGCCGAAGCCCCAGAGGAACGAGGCGACGCCGTGGTCGACCGATGGAGCGCGCAGGTGCACGCACCGAGCCTAGCGAGGGAGCGGCGCAGAGCGCGCGGGCTACCGCAACGGTCTCGCTCTGCAGAGAAGAAAGAGAACGGGCCCCCGGAGGGGCCCGCTCTATTCGCCGAACCGGTTCCGCTTTCGTCCACCTCACCGACTGACTTTCGGCTTCCGCCTACGGCCGCCCGGCGGGGCTTCGACCTAGTTGCGTTCCGTTCTCGGCGCAGGAGGGAAACTAGTGCCTCCGCCAGGGCACAGCAAGGCCCCTCGAACAGAAAAAGGCGCAATTTCCAAACGCTTCGATCTCGGGTCTCGCCCGGACAAGTTGCTCCTTGCGGGTTCGCTCATCGCCGCGGTCACCGTGGTCGTCTTTCTGGTGCTGACAATCCGAGAGGACGGCGCCGGCGTGTCCGCTCGGACGGTCTTCGTCGTCGTCACGCTGCTCCTCGGAGTCACGGGCGCCGTCGTGGCGCGAGAGCGCAGCGGGGCACCGGCGCTTGTGCGTGCCGCCGGCCTCGGGGTCGCCGTGGCGGCGCTACTGACGTGGGGGTTCTTCGCGGTCTTCTCGGTGGGGGCGCCGCTCTTCGTCGCCGGCCTCCTGGTCCTCGGCGGCGGCCAGGAGCTCCTCGACCGGGACCGCCACGAGGCGCACGACGGCGGCGGCCAGCCTGGTCACCCTCGGTGCCCTCCTCCTTGGCCTCTCGGTGACCTGAGCGGGCAGTACGCTTGCCCGCCCGGCGGGTCGGGCACGACCGTTGCGGTCACCGTCCCCGCGTCGGAGCACGAGATCGAGGAGGACTGCATGCCGGTGAAGGAAGCAACCGTGGCCGATACCCCGTACGGCCGCTATGTCAGCTCGGAGGGCTGGTTCGTCTTGAACCTCCAGGGCGCGCTCGCGGTGCGGAACGAGGAGAAGGGCGGCGCGACGTACCCGATCGAGTCGCAGGATCACCCGTTTCGCGACGTCGGGGTTCGCGTTTCCGTGCTCTGGCCGGGCGATCCCAACGCGCTCTACCACTCGGAGGAGGCACAGGAAGGCTTCCTCGTGCTCTCGGGCGAGTGCACGCTGGTCGTTGAGGAGGAGGAGCGGACGCTGCGGCAGTGGGACTACTTCCACTGCCCTGCCGGTACCCGCCACGTCCTCGTGGGCGCCGGCGACGGCCCGTGCGCGGTCCTCATGCTCGGCGCACGGCCCGACGTCGAGAAGCTGCACTACCCGGCGAGCGAGGCAGCGGCCAAGCACGGCGCGTCTGCCGTTACGGACACCGACGTGCCGGACGAGGCCTACGCGGACTGGCCCGGCGACTACGAGCCGCTGCGCCTGCCGTTCCCGCCCGCCGAGAGCTGATCCTGGCCGGTCACATGAATAGAGAAGGGGCCCCCGGAGGGGCCCCTTCTGTTCGCCGAACCGGTCTCGCTTTCGTCCACCTCACCGACTGACTTTCGGCTTGCACCTACAGCCGCCCGGCGGGGCTTCGTCCTAGTCGCGTTCCGTACTCGGCGCAGGGGGAAAACTAGTGCCCCCGACGACTCGCAGCAAGGGCTTCGAGAACGAAAAAAGCCGCTGTTTGCGAGCTCGCGTTCTCGGTCGGGAGCGCAAAGGGTCCTCGGGGCCACCGTTCCGCTCGCCGGCACGTGGCGGACATGACGCGCAACAAGGTCTCTCGATGTCGCGACGATCATTCGACGGCGACAGCGTGGTCTACCTGCGGAGCCGAGCGTGCTTCCGCGCACTGAGCCCGGCGGCACGGCTCGCGGTCACCACAGACAGAGAAGGGGCCCCCGGAGGGGCCCCTTCTGTTCGCCGAACCGGTCTCGCTTTCGTCCACCTCACCGACTGACTTTCGGCTTGCACCTACAGCCGCCCGGCGGGGCTTCGTCCTAGTCGCGTTCCGTACTCGGCGCAAGAGGAAAGGTAGTGGCCCCGGGGACCTCCAACAAGGGGATCAAACCGGGAAAAAGCCGCTCTTTGCGACCGGCGATTCATCCACATTTCCACATTGCCTGTGGACGTCTTTGTGGAAACCGCGAGCCGTGCCGCCGACCCCCCTTGGTCGAAACGAATGACGGCGGCAGAGCTCGCTTCATTCGAAGGGGGAGCTTCGTTCCCCTTCGAGCTACCCCCTGTCCTTGGTGGCGGGACAGGCTGGCTATCTGGTCAGACGCGACTGCGCGCAGTGTGGCTCTCGCCGAGCAAGCTCGGCTTCGCCGGTCCTGCAACGCCTAGGGGGCTTGCTGGCGGCCCGACATCCCGCTTGTACGGGTCACGCTGGACGGCGGCAAGAACACCGCCTACGTCTACCTCACGAACTTCGACGACGCAGAGGTGGCGCGTTCGCACCGGCTCGTCGAGCACGACGTGGCCGGCGACTTCCGCTTCGACTTCGACAAGACCGGACGGCTGCTCGGGATCGTCAAGTTTGCGTCGTGGGCGCTTCCGGCCGACTTCCTTCGCGAAGCACGGTGTCGCTAACCCGCTCGTCGTGACTCTTCTCGCGACACCGGGGGAGGGATCTCAGCTTCACGCTAGTTGACATAACCCGGGTTATCGTGCGTCGGCCGGGCAACGGGCCAGGCCAGCGGGCTCGGGATGTTTCAACGTGGCTCGGACATGAAAGGATCATCTCGATCCTGTGACGGTCGCAGCCGAGCTCATTCTCGAGAACGATGCGGTCAGAGAGTTGATCAGTTCGGCCGAGCAGCAGGGTTCGCTGCCAACGGCCGACCTCAACGATCTGATCGAGGCACACGGCTTCGACGCGCTCGAGACCGACACGATCCAGCACGAGCTGGATCGCCGAGGGATCGAGATCGTCGAGGCTCCTGCCGAGCGGCAACCGCAGCTCGCCGCCGTCCCTGACACGACCACCGACGCGCTCCAGCTCTTCCTGCGCGAGGCGGGCCGGCACCCGCTGCTGACGGCGGCCCAGGAGGTCGAGCTCTCCAAGCGCGTCGAGCGCGGCGACATGCAGGCGAAGCAGCACATGATCCAGTCGAACCTGCGGCTCGTCGTCTCGATCGCCAAGAACTACCGCAACCAGGGCCTGCCGTTCCTCGACCTGATCCAGGAGGGGACGCTCGGGCTGATTCGCGCCGTCGAGAAGTTCGATTGGCGCCGCGGCTTCAAGTTCTCCACCTACGCGACCTGGTGGATCCGACAGGCCGTTGCCCGCGCGCTCGCCGACAAGGCGCGCACGATCCGGATGCCCGTTCACATCGTCGAGCGCCTGCAGAAGATGAACAAGGCCGAGCGCACGCTCTGGACGCAGCTCGGCCGCGAGCCGACGCTGGCCGAGATCGCCGAAGAGGCGAACCTGCCCGTCGAGCAGGCGCGCGAGGTGCGCGAGGCCGCCCGCGCCTCCACGAGCCTCGACCAGCCGGTCGGCGAGCACGAGGACGCGGTCTTCGGCGACTTCGTCGCAGGCGACGGGCCGGCGACCGAGGAAGCGGTCGAGCTTTCGCTGCGCAACCAGGCCCTGGCGCAGGCGCTCTGCGCCCTGGGCGAGCGCGAGCGTGCGGTGATCGTGCTTCGCTACGGCCTCGGCGGCCGCGAGCCGAAGACGCTCGAGGAGATCGGGCGGGTGCTCGGCTTCACGCGCGAGCGCGTGCGGCAGATCGAGCTGCAGTCGCTGAAGCGGCTGGCGTGCCTGCGCGAGATGGAAGCGGTCGGCGCGGCCGCGTCCGACGACTGAGACTCAGTCGGTTCCGAGATACAGCTTCAGGGCTGGCGCAACGGTGCGCAGCTCGCGGAGAGCGCGCGCCTCGAGCTGACGCACCCGCTCCCTGGTGATGCCGAGCTCGTTGCCGACCTGCTCGAGCGTGCTCGGCTTCTGGCCGTCGAGCCCGAACCGGAGCGTCAGCACCATGCGCATGCGCGGGTTGAGGACGCTGAGCGCCTCGACCAGCTCCCGGCTTCGGAGCTGCTTTGCCGTGGCCTCGTCGGGCAGGTCGCTGTGCTGGTCCTCGATCAGGTCGCCGTAGAGGCTCTCGCCGTCGCCGACGGGCACCTCGAGGCTGACCGGGTCCTCGACCAGCTCGAGCAGCTCGTTGATGCGCTTCAGCGGGAAGCCGCTCTCCGTCGCCAGCTCCTCCGGCGTCGGGTCGCGGTTGAGCTTCTGGGTCAGCACGCGGCGCGCGCGGAGCATCTTGCGAACCTGCTCGGCCACGTGGACGGGCAGCCGGATCGTGCGCCCCTGGTCGGCAAGCGCGCGCGTCACGGCCTGCCGGATCCACCAGGTGGCGTAGGTGGAGAGCTTGAAGCCAAGCTTGTAGTCGAACTTCTCGACCGCGCGAATCAGACCGAGGTTGCCCTCCTGGATCAGGTCGAGCAGCGGCACGCCGGCCTTCGTGTAGTTGCGCGTGATCGACATCACGAGCCTCAGGTTCGACTCGATCAGGCGGCGCTTTGCGGCCTCGTCGCCGAGGTCCTTGAGCCGCGCCAGCTCCCGCTCCTGCGCGGGCGTCAGCAGCGGGCCGTCGCCGATCTGGCGGACATAGAGCTTGAGCGGATCGGCCATCTGCGGGTCGGTCGGCTCGCTGAGCGCGACCGGCTCTTCGTCCGCGAGCTCGCGTGCGGCGTCGGCGCCCGGAAGCAGCTCGAGATGAGCCTCCGCCGGGTCGGCGGGATCGGGGAGCGGCCGGAACGCCATCGCGGGGTCTATCGGCCTCTCCCGCGACCCGAGGGACACTCGATCGAGGGACACTCGACCGGGGCAGCCGAAATCGCTAACGCGGTGTAAGGGTTCTCAGCGCCGGCTAACTCGGTGTGTGAGCCAACGTCGTAGGTGGAAGCAGGCACCGAGGTGAAGACGGAGAAGTCGTCTGGACCTCACACAACGTCGTCCACCCGCTGTACGTTGAGGACAAGGGGTCGATAAGAACACCTATGTGCGGCATCGCTGGTTTCAACCTCACGGACGCGAGTTCCGTCTCACGGACGGCCGCGGCTCGCGTCCTGCTCGCAGGCATTGCCGAGCGAGGCGCTGACGCCGCCGGCTACGCCTATCGCGACGAGTCGGCTGCCGTTCACGTCTACAAGCAGCGCTCCGGCGCCAGCGAGCTGCTCGCCCACGTCGCGCTGCCTGCGGAGGCCACCCAGCTCCTCGTGCACGTCCGCGACTACACGAAGGGGCATCCGCGCATCGAGGCCAACAACCACCCCGTCCGTCACGGCGCCGTGGTCGGCATCCACAACGGCGTCATCGTCAACGACGACGAGCTCTTCGCGCGCCACGGCTGGAAGCGCGAGCGGCCCGAGATGACGGTCGACTCCGAGGCGATCTTCGCGCTCGCGGACGAGACCGGCGCCCGCCCGCCGCTCGGCGAGCTGCGCGGCTCGATGGCGACGGCCTGGCTCGACGACCGCGCGCCCGGAGAGCTTCACCTCGCACGCGGCGTCGGCCGCCCGCTCTGGCTCGGCTACGGGCCCCAGGAGACGTTCTTCGCCTCGACCCGGCGGACGCTGGAGCTCATCGAGCGCTACCTGGGAGTCCGGCTCTCCTACGCCGAGATGCCGGAGGGCTCGCACGCCATCCTCGACGCCGACGGGAACGTCGAGTGGGCCTCGTTCCAGCCCGACGACCGCTACGAGGAGACGCCGCTACCGGCGATCCGCGCACCGCACGAGCGCGACTCGTGCTTGCGCCTCCTCCCCGGTCTCGTCGCTTTCGGCGAGTAACGAGCGCGTAAGCGCTCGCCGTGAAGCGCCAAGCGGCGGCTGCTCGGCTCGTCGCGACTCCGTCGCGACATCGTGAGTTTCACGGGTCTGTCCCCAGCGCCTACGCGCAGCGTCGCCGCCGAGGGGCTGACCCCAGCCGTTCGCAGGTCTAGGCGAGCCTGCCGTCCGGAGCCACGTCGACGCCCTGCTCGACGAGGCGCTCGCGGACGAGGAACTGGAATGCCGCCCACGCGCCGCGGCTGCCCTCGAACATGCGGTAGATCTGCCACTCGCTGAGCAGCGTCGGGTCGCTCTTGCGGGTCTCGCGCCACTCGACGAACTTCGGGAGGCGGCCGAGCTGCCGGGAGAGGGCCACACCCTGGTCCAGCGCGCGCTCGAGGCGCTCCTCGCCGATCGGCACGTCGAAGCCGGCTTCGCGCAGGGCCGTGGCCAGCGAGCCGAACTCGTGCCAGTACAGGGACTTCGAGGGCATGCGGGCGCGGTGCTCGTCGAGGTCGCGGGCGGTCGGCGGACGGCCGAGCTCCTCCCCCAGCTCGCGCAGCAGGCGCACGAGGTCGGCCCGGGTGGTGAACCGCCTCGGCACGAGACCGGCAGCGCGCTTGGCGGCGTTCCAGCTGCCGAAGTGGGCAATCACCGTCTGCGGATGGACCGTCGCCTCGGCGTCGGCGGCGAACTCGCGCATGGTCGGCGAGCGCCCCAGGCGCTTCGCCGAGGCCTGCAGCTGCTCGACGATCTCCTCGTCGCTGTAGCGACGGCGCAGGCCGGCCTGGAAGGCCTTCAGCGCGTCGGGGTCGACACGGTCGAGCGCTCGCACGGGGGTGCGACGGGGCATGGCAAATAGATTAGAACAGGATGGGCCGCTTGCAAATAGGCCAGAGCGGCCAGGCTTACTGGGCCAGCACGCGCGGCGCGCCGGGCCGACGGACGCCCGCAAGCAGGCCGTCATGGGCGAGCTCGGCCATCGCGTCGACACAGCGCGGGCAGAACTGGGAGCCACGGCAGCGCTCGAGCTCCGCGAGCACCGCGTCGGCCGGCGTCGCGTATGCCGCGTCCCCCTCCTGGAGTATGGCCACCGCCGCCTCGGCCACGTGGATGATGCGGGCGCCGAGCGGAATGTCGTCTCCCGCCAGCCCGTCCGGGTAGCCGAGCCCGTCGAAGCGCTCGTGGTGATGGCGGATCGCGGGCGCCGCGTCCTGCAGGAAGGCGAGATGCTCGACGAGCTTCGCGCCCTCCCCGGCATGGTCGCGGAGCCGCTGCCAGTCCTCCTCCGTCAGCACGCCCTGCTTGAGCAGCACCGCGTCCGGCACGGTCAGCTTGCCGATGTCGTGGAACCGCGCTGCGTGGCTGAGAACGTCGAGCTCGGCCGGCGAGAGGTTCAGCCGGGCGCCGACGGCCAGTGCGACCCGGTGCACCTCGCGCGAGTGCCCCGCGGCCTCGCGCTGGTCGATCGCCCGCGCGAGCGCGCTCATCAGCTCGGTCGAGTGCTCCCGGAGAGCCTCGTTCGCGCGCTCGAGTATGCCGACGCGGGACTGAAGCCGCTCGACCGTCGCCCCCAGCTCGTCGACGAGCTCGCCGGCACGGGCCGCGGTGCGATCGTGGGTGGCGCGTGCGAGCAGCAGCGGAACCGTGAGCAACACCAGCGTCCAGAGGCCGGCGGCGGCGAAGGCGACGACGACCACCCCGGCGAGCAACCCGGCCGACACGTGCTGGACGAGCGTCCACGCAAGTGTTCCGCGCCCGACTCCGGCGTGTCCCGCGTGCATGTGCGTCAGGGCGGTTGGCAGGGCGGTGACGACGGCGAAGTACGTCGCTCCGGCGAGGATGCCCGCCAGCAGCGCGCCCGCCTCGGGGCTGAGCGAGCTGTCGGGAATCGCGAAGGCTCCGGCCGCGCCGAGTGCGGCCAGCGTCAGCAGACCGGTCTCGAAGGCGACGCGGGCCGCAGGCAGCCGTGTCCGCCCCCACTCGACGGCGCAGGCCGCGATCGCCACTCCGACGGCGATGCGCGGCCCGAACAGCGCGGCTCCGGAGATCACGCCGACGGCGGCAACCGAGAGACTTTCCTGGCCCGGCCCGTCGGCCAGCGCGTGGACGAGGGCCACGATGCCGACCACGGCCAGCATGCCGACGAGGTCGTCGCTCGTCCCGAGCACCATGCCCAGGGCACCGGCCGCGACGCCGACGATGCCGACGAGCCACAGCAACCCCTGCGGCAGCAGTGGCAGCTCCGCCTGTCGGCGGCCCTGCCCTTCGGCCTGCACGGGAGCGTCCGCTCGCGCGGAGACCGGCAGTTCTCCGCCGGCGCGCACGACGCGGTTCCGGCCCTGCACCTTCGCCCGGTACACGGCCACGTCGGCCTGGTGCACGAGGTCGCGCTGATCGGCTGCGTCCCCCGGGAAGGTCGCGACGCCGATCGAGATCGTGACCGAGATCGGCTCCGGCGAGGTGTCGACCGTGATCTGGCGCGCCGCGACGGCGCGCCGGATGCGCTCAGCCGTCTCCGCCGCCTCGTCCGCGGACGATTCCGGGAGCACGACCGCGAACTCCTCGCCGCCGAACCGGGCAGGCACGTCGTAGTGGCGCAGCTCGTTGCGCAGCACCTCCGCGATCTCGCGCAGAACCACGTCACCGGCGAGATGGCCGTAGGTGTTGTTGACCTCCCGCAGCAGATCGAGGTCCGCCATCAGCACCGAGAGCGGACGCTCGAAGCGCCGCGCGCGCCCGAACTCGCTCTCGAGCACGGTCGCGAAGTGGCGCGCGTTGAAGAGACCGGTCTTGGCGTCCACGCGTGCTTCGGCCTCGAGCATCGGCACGGCCAGCGAGCGGTGCACGACGAGCAGCGGCGCCAGTGCGAACGGCACCAGCCACGGGTTCTGATCCCAGAGGAAGGCGACGCCGACACCGAGCGCGGCCAGCACGAGCTCGGTCGAGAGGCCCTGGAAGGTGAAGATGCCGGTCTCGCGCAGCGAGCACCGCCGCGCCAGCATCACCATCGGCGCCGACACGAGCGACTGCACGGTGACGAAGACGGTCACCGCCACGAAGCCGGCGAGCGCCAGGGTGACGGCGCCTTCGGTCGTGGCCCGCACCACCTCCACCCCACCCTTCGCGGCGAGCACCGCGAGCGTGTAGGCGCTGACGTTGAACGCCTGGAGCGGCCAGGGTGTCCGGCGCCGCACCCAGTCGGGCAGGCGCTGGACGAGCGGCATGAGCGCCACCAGCCCCGTCGGCAGGAGCAGGATCGCCGGGACGAGGAAGACCCCGGTCATGTGGTACGAGTAGTTGCGCTGGTTGCGCACGGTGAAGAGCTGCGTGACGGCCGCACCGGCTGCGAGCAGGAGGAACGTCGGCCAGCCGGGTGTGTCGGGCGACAGCTCGCGGACGAACGGCAGGGCCGCCGTGGCAGCCGCCCCGGCAGTCAGCGCCAGGTACACGCGCGCGACGGGCCGCAGCGGGGCTGTGCCCGCGTTGGCGCTCATGCCGCTCGCGCGCGCGGCGCGCGCATCCCGAGGTCGGACGGAGATGCCTTCACTCGCCCCAAACCGCTGCCTGTGGGGACGGAAGGCCGTGAATGCCGCAGTCGAGCGTGTTCATAACGTCGGGGGCGGCCGCTCAATCCCGGGCAACCGCCTTCTGAACGTACGAGCGCTGCTGCACGGGTACATCCCCCGAGGGAGTGAACCCCCGGCGGGCTCCCTCGCTGCAGGGGAGCCCGCTGCCGGAGTGGCTACGCTCGACCGATGCGTCCTCGGCTGCCGCTCGGGTTCGAGATCGCGCTCGCGCGTGGCGCGGCACGGCTCTCCCGGCTCGCGCGGACGGGCGGCGGCACAACCGTCCCCGGGCGCATCCTCTCGGCGCTCGATCCCTCCGCCGTCCAGCGCCTCGCGGCGCGGCTCCCGCGCGGGCAGTGCTTTGGTGTCGGCGACGAACGGCAAGACCACCACGGCCGCGATGGCCGCGGAGATCCTCGGCGGGCGCCACCGTCTCGCCCATAACCGCGCCGGAGCGAACCTGCTCTCGGGCGTGGCCTCGGCCCTGCTTGCTTCAGACGACGCGGAGCTTGGCCTCTTCGAGGTCGACGAGGCCGCGCTCCCTGAGGTGGCCCGCCGTGTCCAGCCGCGTGCCGTGTGTCTCGGCAACCTCTTCCGCGACCAGCTCGACCGCTACGGCGAGCTCGAGCTGCTCGCGGCCCGGTGGCGGGCGCTCGTCGAGGTGCTGCCGGCGGAGACGCGGCTCGTCGTCAACGGCGACGACCCGCCGGTCGGCGACCTCGCCGCCGGCCGGGAGAACGTCACGGTCTTCGGGCTCGACGACCCGCGCCACGCGCGGCCTGGCCTGCAGCACGCCGCCGACTCCAAGTGGTGCCTGCGCTGCGGCCATGCCTACGAGTACGCGGCGGCCTACGTCGGCCACCTCGGCGACTACCGCTGCCCCGCGTGCGGGCACGCCAGGCCGCGGCTCGACGTGAGCGCGCGCGAGGTCGAGCTCGAGGGCCTCGAGGCCGTGTCCTTCCAGCTCGTCACACCCGCGGGCGAGCGGCGCGTCCGGCTGCGGCTGCCGGGTCTCTACAACGTCTACAACGCCGTCGCCGCGGCAGCGCTGGCGCAGGTGCTGGGTGCGAGCCTCGACGAGATCGTCGCCGGGCTCGAGCGCTTCACCCCCGCCTTCGGCCGTTTCGAGCGCATCGAGGTCGGCGACCGCCGCTTGCTGATCCTGCTCGTGAAGAATCCGGCGGGGGCGAACGAGGTCGTGCGGACGCTGCTCGCCGGCGGTGCGCCCCCGCTGGCGGTGATCGCGCTGAACGACGAGATCGCCGACGGCCGGGACGTCTCCTGGATCTGGGACATCGATCTCGAGCCGCTCCTCGCCGAGCTCGAGGCTGTCGTGGCCACCGGCTCGCGGGCCGAGGAGCTCGCGCTGCGCTGCAAGTACGCCGGTTTCGACGAGTCGGCGGTCACGGTCGAGCGCGATCTCGAGCGCGCGCTCGACCTGGGCCTGCGCCTGACGCCGCCGGGCGAGGAGCTCGTCTGCCTGCCCACGTACACGGCGATGCTGGCGCTGCGCCGCGTGGTCGCCGAACGCGGCTTCGTGGCCCCGTACTGGGAGCGTGCGGCCGATGCAGCGCCCGAGCAGGCGGTGCGCTCGTGATCCGGATCGCCCACCTCTACCCGGAGTACCTGAACATCTATGCCGATCGCGGCAACATCGCCGTCCTGACACGGCGCGCGGCCTGGCGCGGTGTCGGCATCGAGGTCCACGGCGTCGGCCTCGGTGACCGGCTCGAGGCGGGCTCGTTCGACCTGCTGTACGTCGGCGGCGGCCAGGACCGCGAGCAGGCGCTGATCGCGCCCGATCTGGCCGCGCGCGGGGCGGCGCTCGCCGAGGCGGTGGCTGGCGGAGCTGCTGTGCTCGCCGTCTGTGGCGGCTACCAGCTGCTCGGCCGCGGCTACCGCGACCAGGCGGGCGCCGACCTGCCCGGTGCGGGCGTCTTCCCGCACGAGACCGTGGCCGGCGAGCGGAGGATGATCGGCGACGTGCTGCTCGAGTGCGAGCTCGAGCCGGGCGACCGCCGGACGGTGGCGGGGTTCGAGAACCATGCCGGGCGCACGCTGCTGGACGACGGCGCCCAGCCCCTCGGCCGGGTTGTGGCCGGCTTCGGGAACGACGGCGAGAGCGGCTTCGAGGGCTGCCGCGTCCAGAACGCGGTCGGCACGTACCTGCACGGGCCGTTGCTGCCGCGCAATCCCTGGCTCGCCGACTGGCTGCTCGAGCGGGCGGCCGAGCATGCAACCGGCGAGGCGCAACGCTTCGAGCCCTTGCCGGACGAGCTCGAGCAGCGCGCTCACGCAGTGGCCGCCGAACGCGCGCGGTCTCGCGGCGGGCGGGCCTGAGCGGACTGGCGTAGGATCACCCCCGGCAGAGCGTCGAACGAAGGAGGACGGGTATGGCGACGTGTGTGATCGCAGAGAACCCGACGATGGATGCGGGGAAGTTCGGCGAGGTCATGGAGCAGCTTCGCGCTGGTGAGTTTCCGCCGGAGGGGGCGATCTTCCAGGTCGCGGGCCAGTCCGACACGGGCTGGCGAGTCGTCACGGTCTGGAAGTCGCGCGACGACTTCGATCGTTTCGCCAAGGGTCGGCTGGCCGAAGTGTGGGCCAAGGTCGGCATCAAGCGCGAGGACGTGACCTTCACGTTCTTCGAGACGCACACGCTGGTTGCCGGCGACCTCAGCGGAGTCGAGCAGCCGGCGATGACCGGCGCCCAGCGCTAGCCGTCCGCGGGCCGGCAGCAACCATGCAGGAGCTGCGACCCGGGCTCTGGCACTGGCAGGCGACGCACCCGGGCTGGCGGGAGAGCGAGCCCTGGGACCCCGCGGTGTCGTCCTACGCGATCGACGAGGGCGGCAAGCTGATGCTGTTCGACCCGCTCGGCGTGCCGGGCGAGCTCGAGGAGCTCGCCGCGAGCCGCAAGACGGTGATCGTCCTCACCTCACCGTGGCACGAGCGGGACACCCAGGATCTCGTTCAGCGATTTGGGTGGCCGGTGTTCACGCCCCGGCCCGACAGTGCGCAGGACCTCATGGACAAGTGGGGCAGTCACGGCCGAGCAGGCCGGCGACGGCAGCCCCGACCTGAAGTGGCTCCAATCGGGAGAAGCAGGCGAGGTGCACTGGCACGAGGGCGGTGACCGGCTCGAGCTCGGGATTCAGACGTTCCCGGGCAGGGAGCCCAACGACCACGTGCTCTGGGTGGAAAGTCACCGCGCGGTCATCTCCGGCGACACCCTGGCCGATCTTGGCTCGGGTCTCGAGATCAACAAACGGTGGCTTCGCGAGAACAGGACCCGAGAGATGGTGCTTGCCTACCTGGAGCCGCTCCGCTCGCTGCCGGTCGAGTATGTGCTCGCGACGCACGGCGGGCCTTTCAGCCCGGCCGACCTCGAACGCGCCCTCGCCTGAGTCTTTCGCGCGGGGGCGCCGCGCTAGGGAGCCCAGAGCGGCCCGAGGTACACCGTCGGGTCGCCCGGGCGCCAGCGGCTGAGGAAACGCTGGATCGGCGGGTGCAGGGCGATGCCGTCGAGATCCGCGGTGTCGAAGAGGCGGTGGCCGCGGACGGCGACGTCCTGCGAGGAGACGCGCTCCAGGGAGCGCGCGCCGAGGTCGGTCGAGAAGATCAGGTGCACGACGTGCTTGCGCACGATCTGGCCCGGGGAGATCGAGTCCACGATCGCGACGGGTCCTTCCAGTGGGAGCTCGTCGTCCAGGCCGACCTCCTCGTGGAGCTCGCGGTGCAGGGCAGCCGGGAGGCTCTCCCCCGCGTTGACGCCGCCGCCCGGGAGCAGCCAGTACTCGCGCCCGTTCTTTTCGTGGCGGCAGAGCAGGATGCGCCCCTGCCAGCGCAGGATGGCCGAGACGCGGATGCGCGGCTCGGCGCCCACTACCGCCCCGAGGAGCCGTAACCGCGGACGCCTCGCTCGGTCTCGGCCAGCTCGTCGACCTCGACCGGCTCGAGCTCGGGGACGGCGACGACGACGAGCTGGGCGATGCGCATGCCCGGCTCGACGACGAACTCGGCGTCGCGGTCGGTGTTCAGCAGCACGACGCGCACGTCGCCGCGGTAGCCGGAGTCGACCAGGCCGGGCGCGTTGACGATCGTGATGCCGTGCCGCGAGGCGAGGCCGGACCGAGGCACGACCAGCCCCGCGTGCCCGGGCGGGATCGCGACTGCGAGACCCGTCGAGACGGTCGCCCGTTCGCCGGGGCCGAGCACGTGCCGCTCGAGCGCGGCGAGGTCGAGGCCGGCGTCGCCTTCGTACGCACGGCTGGGGACAACGGCATCCGGGTGGAGCCGCCGCAGCGGCAGCTCGGTCACGAGGCGGCCGCGGACTCGGGGTGCTCGAGCACCAGGTACGGCGCATAGCGGCGCAGGTCACGGTGGCCGAGGCGGGCCCGCACGAAGACGCCGTCCTCGCGGTCGACCCGCTCCTCGATCGGAGCGCCGAGCGCGTAGAGCTCGGCCAGCGCCGCGCCGTCCTCGTAGGGCACGAGCAGCTCGACCAGGTCGAAGCGGGACGCGAAGCGCTCGGCGATGCGAGCGCCCAGCTCGTCCAACCCCTCGCCGGTCAGGGCGGAGACCTGCAACGACCCCGGGAAGCGGCTGGCGAGGCGTCGCCGCCTCAGGGCCGTGACCGCGTCCACCTTGTTCAGGACGAGCTCGCGCGGCAGGTCGGCGGCGCCGATCTCGGCCAGCACCGCCTCGACGGCCTCGATCTGCGCGTCCAGCCGCTCGTCGGGACCCGAGGCATCGGCCACGTGCAGCACGAGGTCGGCGACGAGCGTCTCCTCCAGCGTGGCCGCGAACCCCTCGACGAGCTGGTGCGGCAGGCGGCGGACGAAGCCCACCGTGTCGGTCAGCAGGTAGCGGCGACCCTCGTGCTCGAACGCGCGCGTGGTCGGGTCGAGCGTCTCGAAGAGGCGGTCGCGCACCGGCACGTCCGCGTCCGTCAGCGCGTTCAGGAGCGTCGACTTGCCGACGTTCGTGTACCCGGCGAGCGCGACCGTGGGGATCTCCGTGCGCGCTCGCTCGCGCCGGTGGGTCGCACGCTGGCGCCGCAGCTCCTCGAGCCGCCGCCGCAGCAGCAGGATGCGGCGGCGCGCCATGCGGCGGTCGCTCTCGAGCTGCGACTCGCCGGGGCCGCGCGTCCCGACGCCGCTGCCGACGGCGCCCCGGCCGCCGCCGAGCCGCTCGAGGTGCTGCCACATGCCGCGCATGCGCGGCAGGTTGTAGTCCAGCTGCGCGAGCTCGACCTGGAGCTTGCCCTCGGCGCTGACGGCGTGCTGGGCGAAGATGTCCAGGATCAGCTGTGTCCGGTCGACGACGCGGGCCGTGAGCGCGTTCTCGAGCGTCCGCTGCTGGGTCGGCGAGAGCTCGTCGTCGACGATCAGGACATCCGCGCGCACGGCCTTGTAGGCGCTCTTCAGCTCCTCGAGCTTGCCCTTGCCGACGTACGAGCGCGTGTCGGGCCTCGCCCGCTGCTGCACGAGCTCGTCCACCGGCTCGACCAGTGCGGCGCGAGCCAGCTCACGCAGCTCGCCGAGCTCCTCCTCTGCGTCGGTCGCCCGCGCCGAGGACCGCGAGCAGGAACCCGCGCTCCGGCTCGTCGCCGGCGACCGGCTCGCGGGTGGCCCTCGTCACAGGAGCAACTGTAGACCGCGAGCGGAGACCGCGAGCCCTGCGGCCGAGGGGCGCTTGCGTCGGCGGGGCGCTACGACGGCCGCAGGGCTCGCTTCATTCGAAGGGGGAGCGAGTCCCCCCTCGAGCTCCCCCTTTTCTCCGAGGCGAGGCGACTGGGCCATCAGGTCAGACGCGGCTTCGCACCGTGTGGCTCTCGGCGAGCAAGCTCGGCTCCGCCGCTCTCAGTTGTCGGTTGCTCGTCGCGACTGCGTCGCGACATCGGGAGGAGCGTCGGAGGCGGCGTTGCTCGCAGCTGACGGGCAGAATCCACGGTCGTGGCGCCCGTATCTCCCCTGCTTGCCCGGACCGGGACGTACCCGTTCGTGCGGCTCGAGGAGGCGAAGCGCAAGCGCCTTGCCGAGGGGCTCGACGTCGTCGACATGGGCGTCGGCGATCCGCGCGAGCGGGCCGACCCGCTGATCGAGCAGGCGCTGATCGCGGCGCTACCGGAGACGTCGGGCTATCCGCTCGCGCAGGGGCTGCCCGAGCTCCGCGAGGCGGTCGCCGCCTGGGCCGCGCCGCCGCTTCGGCGCGCGGCTCGACCCCGGCAGCGAGGTCATCCCGACGCTCGGGTCGAAGGAGGCGATCTTCACGCTGGCACTCGCGCTGCTCGATCGTGACGGCGAGCGCCGCACCGTCGCCTACACGGAGCCTGCGTACCCGGTGTACGAGCGCGGCGCGCTCTTCGCCGGCGGGGAGCCGCTCGCCGTGCCGCTCGAGGCGAGCCGGGACTTCCTGCCGGATCTCGACGCCGTGGACTGGGATCGGGTCGCGCTCCTGTGGGTCAACTACCCGAACAACCCGACGGGAGCGGTCGCCGGGCTCGACTTCTACGAGCGCGCGGCCGAGCTCGCTCGCCGCCACGGCTTCGTGCTGGCCTCGGACGAGGCGTACTCGGAGCTCTGGTACGACGAGCCGCCGGCCTCGGCGCTGCAGCTCGCCGATCGGACGAACGTGCTCGTCTTCAACAGCCTCAGCAAGCGCTCGTCGATGACGGGCTACCGGTCGGGGTTCGCGGCCGGCGACCCCGAGCTCGTGGCGACGCTGCGCGCGTTCCGGCCGACGGTCGGCACCGCGCCGCAGGCCTTCGTCCAGCTGGCGGCGGTCGCCGCGTGGGGGGACGAGGAGCACGTCGTGCGGACGCGGGAGGCCTACCGCGTCAAGCGCGGATCTCGCTGCTGGCAGCCCTCGAGCGGGCGGGGCTGCGTGTCGCCGGCAGCGCGGCGACGATCTACCTCTGGGTCGAGGTGCCGGCCGGCGAGAGCTCCGAGTCCTTCGCCGCACGGCTGCTCGACCGTGGCCTGGTCGTCTCCCCCGGCTCGTTCTTCGGGCCCGCCGGAGAGGGCTACATCCGCATCGCGCTCACGCCGCCGCTCGAGCAGTGCCGGCAGGCGGCGGCGATCCTGGAGTCGCTGTGAACCTTGCGGAGCGGATCGACGCGGCCTGGGAGTCGGGCGAGAACGACGCCGAGGCGGTCGAGGCGGCGATCGCGCAGCTCGACCGCGGTGAGGAGCGCGTCGCCGAGCCCCGAGACGGCTCGTGGGTCGTCAACGAGTGGCTGAAGAAGGCGATCCTCCTCTACTTCAAGCTGCGCAAGGTCGAGCCGATCGAAGCCGGCTCGCTCGGGTTCCTGGACAAGATCCCCGTCAAGACCGACTACGCCGAGCGCGGCGTGCGCGTCGTCCCGCCAGGGATCGCGCGCTACGGCGCCTTTCTGTCCGAGGGCGTCGTGCTGATGCCCGGCTTCGTCAACATCGGCGCCTGGGTGGGGCCGCGGACGATGGTCGACACCTGGGCGACCGTCGGCTCGTGCGCCCAGATCGGCGCGGACGTCCACCTGGCGGGCGGCGTCGGCATCGGCGGCGTGCTCGAGCCGCCGCAGGCCCAGCCGGTGATCGTCGAGGACGGCGCCTTCATCGGCTCCCGCTGCATCGTCACGGAAGGGGTGCGCATCGGCCGGGAGGCGGTGCTGGCGGCCAACGTCTCGCTGACGCGGAGCGTGCCGGTGATCGACATCACCGGCGCCGAGCCGGTCGAGTACCGGGGCGAGGTTCCGGCGCGGGCCGTCGTCGTGCCCGGCACCCGCCCGAAGGAGTTCCCGGCGGGCACGTACCAGCTCGACTGCGCGCTCATCATCGGCTACCGCGAGGAGGCGCACGACCTGCGGCTGAGCCTCAACGACGTCCTGCGCGAGTTCGAGATCGCTACCTAGGGACCTACTCCCGCCGGGCGCGCGTACAGAGGTCGTGGCCCTTCCGCCGCGGCTCGCGCTCCTCGCTCTCCCGCTGCTGCTCGCCGGCGGCTGCGGCGGCACGGTCGACTCCTCCGAGCCCTCGGCCGGCGAGCGGGCGCTCGAGCGCTACGGGATCGCGGTCGTCGTACCCGAGGGCTGGCACGCGCGAGTGACCCGGGGTACGGTCGAGGCGGCCACCGTCCCGCTCGGCGAGCGGCCGGCCGCTCGCCGGCTCGGGCTCGACGATCTCGCCGTCGACGTCTACGAGTTCGAACCCGTTCCCGGCTCCTTCCATGGGTGGGAGATCGACCGGACCCACTCGAGCGGTCCGCCGGCGCCGTTTCGGGTAGAGGAATTCGGCCCGCCCGACTGCTGCGACGACAATCCCGGCGACCGCGGCTTTGCCCGGCGGAACTTCCGGGTCGCAGGCCGCTATTTCGACCTGTTCGTCGAGTCGGGCAGCCTTCAGCCAACGCCGGAGCGGGTCGCCGAGCTCAACGAGCTCCTCTCGACGCTTGAGGTGCAGGCCGGCGACTTCTACCCGGGCCGCATCGCGCCGCCCCGTTTCGAGGCGACGCAGGGCTGGCACGTCGGCGCCGCTGACGGCGGCGAGGTGCGGGCGACCGACTACGCAGAGGCGTGGGCGGCGACGGTTCCGTACCTGAACGAACCCCGGGACTTGCCGCCGGCGCGTACGCTCGAGACGCTGCCACCGGACGGCGTCCTGCTCTGGGTCGGAGTCGCGCGCGACAACCGCTACCCGCCGACGAGCGAGGTCCGCCGGGGCCTGCCGCACATCCAGCTGCCTCTGAGGCTTGCCGACATGAAGGGCGGCCCGGGCTGGGAAGGCCAGGTGCGTGACATCTCCCTCTACCGACTGCACGGGCTCGTGCCGGAGCGCTACCACGTGGACGCGTGGGTCTTCTTCGGGCGTGCCGAGCCGTCGCCGGAACAGCGCGCCGGCGCGCAGGCGATGCTCGACGCGCTGGTGATGCCCGACTGGGGGCCGTGGGAGCTCGACGGGCGCGGCGACGTCAGCGTCGGCGCCGGCTGAAGCCTCAGTCCGCCAGCCGCTCCGCCGGCCCGATCAGCGTCGCCCGGCCGTTCTCGAGCCTGACGGTCAGGTCGCCGCCCGGGAACGAGACCACGACCTCCCCCTCCCCGTGTGTAGCTGCCGCGACGGCGACCGCGCTGGTCCCGGACGCCGAGGTCTCCCCCACCCCGCGTTCCCAGACGCGCGCGCTCACCCGTCCCGGCCCGTCGATGCGCGCAACCTGCACGTTCGTGCGCTCGGGGAAGCGTGGGTGGGTCTCGAGCAGCGGGCCGACGTCGAGCAGCGTGTTCGGGTCGCCCTCGACGACCGCGTGGGGATTGCCGACGTCCACCGGCACGACGCGCAGCCCCTCGAGCTCCTCCGGCGCGCCCACCGTCACGACGCCGAGCTCCTGCTCCACGCGCCCGTCGGCAAGCATCCGGGCGGAGACCGCGCGCTCGCCGATGCGCACCGTTACCTCTTCTCGACCGGAGCGCTCGGCGAGCCAGCGGGCCGCGATACGCGTCGCGTTCCCCGACATCTCCGCCTGCGAGCCGTCCGGATTCCAGATTACGACGGCGGCCTCGCCGCCGTCCGCCGACACCACCTCGACGACGCCGTCCGTTCCTGTCGCGAGCTCCCGGGCCCTGGACGGCGTCAGGCGGGCGTCACCCGGCTCGACGAGCCGGTAGACGTTGCCGTGCGCGTGCCACTTCGAGGACGTCATCTGCGATCTCGCCGGGCGACCGGGATGCGTCCACGCTAACGAGGCCCGGAATCCGCCGCATCCACTTGCGCTGGTACGAGGCGTACCGGCGCGTGCGAGTGACGAGCTCCTCGAGCGCCTCGTCGGCCGGCAGCTCCGTCAGCTCGCGCAGGCCCATGATGTGCCGCGCCGTCGAGGACGGGCCTGCGGCGAGGGCACGCTCAGCTTCGCGCGCGGCGCCCGCGGCCACCATCTTGCGCGAGCGCTCCTCGATCCGGCGGTCGAGCTCCTCGCGCGGCACCTCCAGGCCGACGATCACGGTCGGGTGCCGCGTGGTCTCGCTCCAGAGCGTGCTCTCCGCCGGGCGCAGGGTTGCGCCGACCTCGGCAAGCTCGAGAGCACGGACGACCCGGCGCCGGTCGTTGGGATGCACGGCGGCGGCCGCCGCCGGGTCGCGCTCCGCGAGCACCTCGTGCGCCGCCTCCGCTCCGGCCTCGTCGTAGTGCCGCTCCCAGCGCTCCCGCGCTCCGGGCAAGGGCGCCGGCGGCACGTCCAGCTCGGCCAGCGTGGCGCGGAGGTAGAGGCCGGTACCCCCGGCGACGATCGGCGGGCGCCCGGCGGCGAGCAGCTCGTCGATCGCCCCGTGCGCCAGCTCGGCGTACTCGGCCACGGACGCCTCGTGCGACAACGGCCAGATCGCAACCAGGCGCGTCGGCCGCGAGGGCTGTGCCGTCAGGATCGGCACCCCCTGGTACACCTGCATCGAGTCGGCGGAGACCACCTCACCCCCGATCCGGTCGGCGAGCACCTCCGCGACTGCAGTCTTGCCGGAGGCGGTCGGCCCGAAGAGGGCGATGACCAGGCCGGACAGCTCCCCGCTGGCCATGTCCTCCCCAGACATGTCCGGAGTGGACGGGTGCCGGGGTACCGCCACTCCTCCTCCCCGGCGTCGAGCCTAGTGGCGCCGGCCGCGCACGTGTGTGCGGCGACCGTGACGGATCCGTGTCACGCCGCGACGGCGGCGGCCTGGACGCCGCGGAGCGTCGTCGACGTGGCCGCCTCGATCGTGACCGGGACGAGCGCGCCGGGTGCGGCCGAGCCGTGGAAGTTGACGGTCGTGTTGCGCCGCGTCCGCCCCCGCAGCAGAGCCCCGTCGGTCCGGCTCCGCCCCTCCACGAGCACCTCCTCCAGCTGCCCGACGCGTGCGGCGTTCCGCTCGCCGGCGATGCGCTGCACGACTTCGACGAGCCGCTCCAGCCGCTCGTGCTTCAGCTCGTCGGGCACCTGGCCGGGCATCGCCGCGGCCTCGGTTCCCTGGCGGGGCGAGTAGATGAACGTGAACGCGCTGTCGTACCGCACCTCCTCGACCACGGCGAGCGTCGCCTCGAAGTCGGACTCGGTCTCGCCGGGGAAGCCGACGATGATGTCCGTGCCGAGGGCGAGGTCGGGAATAGCGTCGCGGAGCCGCGCAACGAGCTGGAGGTAGCGCTCCGGCGTGTACGTCCGCCGCATCGCCTTGAGCACGCGAGCCGAGCCCGACTGCAGCGGCAGGTGCACGTGCTCGCAGACCGCGCCGCACGCCGCCATCGCCTCGATCACCGGCTGCCGGAAGTCCTTCGGATGCGGGCTTGTGAAGCGGATCCGTTCGATTCCCTCCACGGCATCGACGGCCCGCAGCAGCTCGCCGAACTCGGTCGAGAGTGCCGGGCGCAGATCGCGCCCCCAGGAGTTGACGTTCTGGCCGAGGAGCGTCACCTCGCGCACGCCCTCGCGTGCGAGCGCGCTCACCTCGGCCACGATCTCACCGGGGCGGCGGCTGACCTCCCGGCCGCGCACCGCCGGCACGATGCAGTACGCGCAGGTCGAGTTGCAGCCCATCGAGACCTGCACCCAGGCCTGGTACGAGCGCTCGCGGCGCATCGGCAGGGCGGCCGAGAACGAACGCTCCGCGCCCGTGCCGAACGCGCCCCGCGCGACACCGACCCCGCCAGCGCCGATCCACTCCGCGAGGTGCGGAATAGTGCCCGGGCCGAAGGCGACGTCGACGAACGGGTAGAGCTGGAAGAGCCGTTCCCGCTGCGCCTCGGCGTAGCACCCGCCGACGGCGACGATCGCGTCTGGGTCACGCCGTTTCCGCGCGCCCGCGTCCCCCATGTACGCCGCGAAGCGCGTATCCGGCTTCTCGCGAATCGTGCAGGTGTTGAAGACCAGGATGTCGGCGTCCTCCCGCGAGGGCGCCTCGCCCAGCCCCAGCTCCTCGAGCGCACCCTTGATCCGCTCGGAGTCGTGCGCGTTCATCTGGCACCCGAAGGTGGTGACGAAGTAGCGCTTCACGAGCGGATGGTAGCCCCGGCCTACCGCGGCTCACGTCCCGCCGCGCTGCCTGAGCACCTCGAAGGCGAGCACTGCGGCCGCCGACGTGGTGCCGAGCGACTGGCGGAAATCGCGGCCGTAGGGGATGCGGACGACGCTGTCGGCGCGCTCGAGCAGCGCCCGCGAGATGCCGCGGCGCTCGCCGCCGACGACGAGCAGCAGCGGGCCGCGCAGGTCGGCGTCCCAGAGCGGCCGCGCGTCGCGCTCGGCCGCCGCGGCGACGATCGCGAGCCCCCGTTCCGAGAGTGAGTCGACCGCGTCGGCCGGCTCGGCGACGGAGAGCGACAGCAGCTCCGAGGCGCCGGCCGAGCCGCGAGCCACCGTCCCCGCCGCCGACATCCAGTTGCGCGGCGGCAGCACCGCACCGTGCGCGCCCGCTGCGTAGAAGGCACGGAGCGAGGCGGCGAAGTTGAACGGGTCCTCGATCCCGTCGAGCAGCACGAGGAAGGGCGTCGCCTGTTCGCGGGCGAGCTCCTCCAGCGGAACGAAGCGTCGCTCCCCGGCGAGCGCGACCACGCCGCCGTGGGTCGTGCCGCTCGCGAGCTCGGTTATTTCCGCTTCGTCGACACGGTCGACAGGGATCCCGGCGGCTCGCGCACGCTCTTCGAGCTGGAGCACCGGTCGGTCGTCTCGTCCGCGCCGGACGAGCACGCGGTGCACCTCGCGACTGCGCGCGTGGATGGCAGCGCGAACGGCGATCAGGCCCTCGAGCACCGCCTGCTCCACGGGTTGATCGTACTCGGGTTCGTCGTGGATACTCGGCGCGTGGCGACCGCGGCACTGACACTCGCGGGCTCGGTCCTCGCGCCGGGCGACACCGAGTACGAGGCCGCCCGCCTCGTCTGGAACGGGCTCATCGACAAGCGCCCGGCGCTCATCGCTCGTTGCACGTCGGCCGACGACGTCCGTGCGGCCATCCTCTACGGGCGCGACCAGGGGCTCCCGATCGCAGTCCGCGGAGGCGGCCACGGCGTGGCGGGCTACGCCACCTGCGACGACGGCCTGGTCATCGACCTCTCGGCCATGAACGCGGTCGAGGTCGACGCGGGCTCGCGGCTGGTTCGCGCCGGCGGCGGCGCTCGGCTAGGCGACGTCGACGCCGCCGGCCAGGCGCACGGCCTCGCAGTGCCGCTCGGCGTCGTCTCGGAGACGGGCATCGCAGGGCTGACGCTCTCGGGCGGCATCGGCTGGCTCCGGCGGAGCCGGGGGCTGAGCTGCGACAACCTCGTCGCCGCCGAGCTCGTCACGGCCGACGGTCGGATCGTTCGCGTGACCGAGAGCGACGAGCCCGACCTGATGTGGGGACTGCGTGGCGGCGGCGGCAACTTCGGCGTCGTCACCACCTTCGAGTACGGCGCATTCCCGGTCGGGCCCGAGGTGATGGTCGTCTTCGTGCTCTACCCGCTGGAGCACGCTTGCGCTGCACTCCGTGCGCTCGAAGACCTGACGGACGCGGGGCACGAGGACTTCGCGCCACTTGCCTTCCTTGGCCGGGTGCCCGAGGCCGAGGTGTTCGACGCGGCCGACCACGGGCGTCCGTACGTTGCGGTCTTCGGCGTTCACACTGGTGACGCCGAGAAGGGCAGCCGGCTGCTGCAGCCGCTCCGCGAGCTGGCCGAGCCGATCGCCGACCTCAGCGCGCCCATGCCGTACGTCGATGCCCAGAAGGCGCTCGACGAGGACTACCCGAACGGGCTCGGCTACTACTGGAAGTCACTCGGGCTCGATGCCCTCACCGACGAGGTGGTCGACCGGCTCGTCGCCCACGCCGAGGCGGCACCGTCGGGGCACTCGACCATCGACGTGTGGTTCAACGGGGGCGCCATGGGCAGGGTTGATCCGCAGGCGACCGCATTCGGGCGGCGACCCGCGTTCCTGCTCGGCTACGAGGCGAACTTCGAGGAGCTGGGCACGCGTGACGCGAACGTCGCCTGGGTCCGCGACTCGCTGGCGGAGCTCGAGCCGTACTCGACCGGCGGCGCCTACCTGAACTTCCCCGGCTTCCATGAGGAGGGCGAGCGGCTTCTGCGCGCCTCGTTCGGGGACGCGAACTACGAGCGGCTCCTCGAGCTGAAGCGACGCTACGACCCCGAGAACGTGTTCCGGCTGAACGGCAACATCGCCCCCTGAACGGACTCATCGTCGAGGGGCGCGGGTATGTCCCCGTCATTTTCTGATCCCCTCCCCGATGTCGCGACGAAGTCGCGACGAGCACCCGACAATCCTGAGCGCGCAGTACCGGCGAAGCCGAGCTTGCTCGGCGGGAGCCATCCCGCGCGCAGCCGCGTGTGACCAGATGGCCTGGGCGCCCCGACCGCTTCGAGGAAGGGGGGAGCTCGAGGGGGGACGCAGTCCCCCTTCGAATGAAGCGAGCCCTGCGGCCGCTAGGCAGTGTGCCGCGCGCCGACGCGATCCTCGGCCGCACGGCTCGCGGTCTCTATTTCGCGAACTCGACGGCGCGTGACTCGCGGATGACCGTGACCTTGATCTGGCCCGGATACTCGAGGTGGTCCTCGATGTCGCGGGCGATCTCGTGCGAGAGCAGCACGGCAGCGTCGTCGTCGATCTCACCGGGGCTGACGATGACGCGGATCTCGCGGCCCGCCTGCAGGGCGTAGACCTTGTCCACGCCCTTGTGGCCTTTGGCGAGCTCCTCGAGTGCCTCCAGGCGCTTGACGTAGTTCTCGAGGCTGTCGCCGCGGGCGCCCGGTCGCGAGCCGGAGATCGAGTCCGCCGCAATCAGCAGCACCGACTCGACCGTCTGGGGCTGCACCTCGTAGTGGTGGGCCTCGACTGCGTGCACGACGGCCGGCGGCTCGCCGTACCGCTTGGCGTACTGGGCCGAGATGGCGGCGTGTGACCCCTCGACCTCGTGCGTCAGAGCCTTGCCGAGGTCGTGCAGCATCGCCGCCCGCTTCGCGACCTTGACGTTGGCGCCGAGCTCCGCCGCCATGATCCCGGCCAGGTGGACGACCTCGAGCGTGTGCTTGAGGACGTTCTGGCCGTAGCTCGTCCGGTAGTGGAGGCGCCCGAGGAGCTTGACGATCTCCTCGTGGAACTCGCCGCAGTTCGCCTCGAAAACGGCCTGGTCGCCCGCCTGGCGGATGTGATCCTCGATCTCGGACTTGGAGAGGTAGTACATCTCCTCGATACGGGCCGGGTGGATGCGGCCGTCATCGATCAGCTTCTGCAGGGTCAGCTTGGCGATCTCGCGGCGGATGCCGTCGAAGGATGAGAGGACGACGGTCTCCGGCGTGTCGTCGACGATGACGTCGACGCCGGTCAGGTGCTCGAGCGTGCGGATGTTGCGCCCCTCGCGGCCGATGATCCGACCCTTCATGTCGTCCGACGGGAGCTCGATCACCGAGGCCGTCGTCTCCGCCGCATGGCTGGCCGCCACGCGCTGCAGGGCGTCGGCCACGAGGTTGCGCGCCCGTCGGCGCGCCTCGGATTGTGCTTCCTCCTCGAGCTGGCGGACGCGCCGCGCGAGCTCGTGCCGGACGAGGTCCTCCGAGCGTTCGAGCAGCGTAGCCTTCGCCTCGCTGACGGTCATCCGGCCGATCTCCTCGAGCCGGGCGAGCTCACGCTCCGTTGCTTCCTTCAGATCCACCTGGAGCTGCCGGACGTGGACCTCGCGGTCGTTCACCCCCTGCTCGCGCCGATCGAGCTCGGTGAGCTTCCCGGCGAGCTCGTCCTCCCGGGCGAGGACACGCTCCTCCAGGGTCTGCATGCGCCGACGCCGCTCGCGAACCTCCTCGTCGAGCTCGGCGCGGAGCTTGACCGCCTCCTCGCGCGCTTCGATGTGCGCCTCCCGGCGGATGGTGTCCGCTTGGCGCGAGGCGTCCTCGATCAGCTCGCGGCGGGAGCGGTCGGCGGCGTGCAGGCGCGACCCGCGGACGTAGCGGCCGAGAACGAGCGCAACGAGCAGCCCGAGGAGGAGTCCCCCGGCAATCCCGATCGCGATCTCCATCCTCGCTCCGCCTTCCTCCGGGTCACGCCCGGACGCGTCGTGTCAGCGCTCGCGCACATCCCGATCCGGCAACGGACCGCACAACGCGTTTCGGAACAGGCGGAGCCCACCGGGGCTCGCCGGGTACGGCTAGAGACCGCTCAGCTGGCTACTCGACGGGTCTCTCTCGGGGACGCTGGTCAAGGTGATTGGCAGGCTCAAGATCAGTCGACAATCGATGGAAAAGCGCGTTATGCAGGCAATTTTGTCAGATGAGGATGCCGTCATCCTACTACGCTGCCGCCCTCGTCCGCAACGTCTGGTCGGGTGGCGGACTCGACCGCGTCCTCGTCGAAGCCGCGGGCGGCGAGCCAGCGAGCGGTCGCCGGCCCAGCGCCTCGCCGGCGCACCACTTCACAGGCTCGCTCGATCTCGGGCGCCAGCGCCTCGAGCGCCTCCTCGATCGTGGCCGCGTCGATGCCGCGCCCATCCAGGTCGTGCCGGATCAGCTCGTTGCCCGCCCCTCGCTCGGCCAGCAGCGCGGCGCGGCCGGCGGCCACCTTGCCGTCGTCGAGGTAACCCGCCGAGCTGAGCATCCGCCCGGCGTCGCTTCGGGCGGCCGGCGCCACCCCGCGGCGGGCGAGACGCTGCTCGAGCTCGTGCTCGGACAGCGGTCGACGTGCCAGGGCCCGCGTAGCGACGCGGATCGCCGTGTCCTGCCGCCGCGCCCTCGCCAGCGCGCGCGCCCGCGGCCGGTCGAGGACGGCGCCCTCGACGAGTCCCGCCGCGACCACGGCGGCCAGCGGCAGCCTGCGCCAGCGGTCGCCGTCGAGCTCGACATCCACCTCGTCGCGCGGGGCCGGACGGAGGGCGGTGACGCGCCGCTCCGCAGGCATGTGGCTCAGCCGGCTGCTGCGCGACCGGCTGCGGCGGGCTCGCCCTCGCCCTCGGCTTCGTCCTCCTCGGCCGGCGCCGGCGCGGCGTCGTCGGTCACAAGCCGGGCCGAGGCGACCTGCTCGGGGCCGATCTCTGCCTGGATGCGCGCCAGGATCTGCTCGGCGACGTCCGGATGCTCGCGCAGGAAGGCCGTCGAGTTCTGGCGGCCCTGGCCGAGCCGCTCGTCCTCGAAGCTGTAGAAGGAGCCGGACTTCTGGACGATCTTGCGCTCGAGCGCGGCATCCAGGAGCGTCCCCTCCCAGGGAATGCCGGTGCCGTAGATGATGTCGAACTCGGCCTGGCGGAACGGCGGCGCAACCTTGTTCTTGACCACCTTCACGCGCACGCGGTTGCCGATTGCCTCGACACCTTCCTTGAGCGTCTCGATCCGGCGGATGTCGAGCCTTACGGTCGAGTAGAACTTGAGCGCGCGGCCGCCCGGTGTCGTCTCGGGCGAGCCGAACATGACGCCGATCTTCTCGCGCAGCTGGTTGGTGAAGATGCAGATCGTGTCGGTGCGGTTGAGCGTGCCGGCGAGCTTGCGGAGCGCTTGCGACATCAGCCGCGCCTGCAGGCCGACATGGCTGTCCCCCATCTCGCCCTCGATCTCGGCCTTCGGCGTCAGGGCGGCGACGGAGTCGACCGCCACCACGTCGAGCGCCCCCGAGCGGACGAGCAGCTCGGCGATCTCGAGCGCCTGCTCGCCGTGGTCCGGCTGCGACACGAGCAGGTTCTCGATGTCGACCCCGATCCGGCGCGCGTACTGGGGATCCATCGCGTGCTCGGCGTCGATGAAGGCGCAGATTCCGCCCTGACGCTGGGCCTCGGCGATCACGTGGTAGACGAGCGTCGTCTTGCCCGAGGACTCGGGCCCGAAGATCTCGACGATGCGGCCGCGCGGGAGCCCGCCGACTCCGAGGGCGAGGTCGAGCGCGAGCGAGCCGGTCGATATCGCGCCCGTGGACACGTGCGCCTGGTCGCTCATCTTCATGACCGAGCCCTTGCCGTACTGGCGCTCGATCTGGCTGAGGGCGACGTCGAGTGCTTGGTCGCGATCCACTGGCTCTAACCTCCTAGGGGTGCCGCTTCGATGACCCGGTACTGCGCCCCGCTGGGTCGCAGGACTGAATGGTAGAGAGCCGCATCGGACGGACTGAACGGCGCGACCCCCGGCGGCGCCGGAGCCAGACGCGGCCGCTCGCGAAAGCGCACCACCGTGACGTGCGGCAGCCACGGTCGGTTCTCGCGCCGGTAGACGCCGAGCCGCTCGAGCCTGCCTTGTAGCGCCGCCGCGAGCTCGGTGGCCCGGCCGCCCTGGTCCTCCAGGACGAGCATGCCCGCTGCCCGTGTCTCCCGGTAGCGGTCGACCGCGAGCCGCGGCGTACCTGCGTCCTCGACAGCCTCGGATGAGCGCGGCGCGCAGCGCCGGCAGCTCCTCCGCCGGCCTGGAGCCGAGAAAGGCAAGCGTCACGTGCAGGTGCTCCTGCGGGACGAGCCGGCCGCCACCCGCGAGCGTGCGTCCCGCCCAGGCCGCCAGCGCGTCGGCGACGTCGTCGGGAAGGCGGATGCCGAAGAAGAGCCGCAGCCGCTCATCGCCGCCGACGCTAGCTGGGCGACGGGCGGCGTCCGTCACAGCTCCGCGCCGGGTCCGTGCCGGGACCGCGTCACTCGGCCAGGCGCCGGACGAGGTGGAGCGCCGCGGCGGTCGCTCGCCCGCGGACGGCAGCCCGGTCGCCGGGCAGGTTCAGCTCGCGCGCCTTCGCACCGGCCGGCGAGGAGACGTGCAGGAACACCAGGCCGACCGGCTTCTCCGCCGAGCCGCCTCCAGGCCCGGCCACGCCGGTGACGCCGACGCCGACGTCGGCCCCGAAGCGGCGCCGCGCGCCCTCGGCGAGCGCCGCCGCCGTCTCCGCAGACACGGCGCCATGCTCCCCGAGCACCTGCTCGGGAACGCCGAGCTCGGCCGCCTTGATCCTGTCGGCGTACGCCACCACCCCGCCCAGCACGACGTCGCTCGAGCCCGGCACGTCGGTCAGCCGCGCGGCCACGAGCCCGCCGGTGCAGCTCTCCGCGGTCGCGAGCGTCCAGCCCCGGCGCCGGCACGCGTCGAGCACGATCTCCTCCAGCGGGCGCCCGTCGCGCGCGAACACACGGTCGCCGAGCGCCTCGACGAGGGCGCTCTCCACGGCGGCAGCGCGCTCCTCGCCCTCAGGTGCGGACACGAGGTCGACCCGGATTTCCCAGTCATGCGCGCAGATCGTGACCTCGAGGCCTTCCGCTTCGCCTCCCACCTCCGCGAACGCGGTCGCGACCGCCGACTCGGTCAGCCCGTAGACGCGCAGCACGCGCTCGCTCGACGGCGGCACGCGCTCGAGCAGGCGCCGCAGCGGCTCCGTCTCGACCGCGGCCCGCCAGAGCCGCTGCAGCTCGCCAGGGGGCCCGGGCAGGACGACCACGATGCCCTCCCCCTCCTCGATCAGCAACCCCGGCGCCGTCCCCGCCAGACCGAGGGAGCGCGCGCCTGCAGGCAGGGTCGCCTGCTTGCGGATCCCGGGCACGAAGTGCGCGTACGGCCGGCCGAAGCGCTGTGAGATCGCGCGCGAGACGGCCTCGATCTCCGCATGCAGGGCCGGGTCGACCTGCAGCTCACGGCCGGTCACGCGCGCGATGACCTCGACCGTCCGGTCGTCGTGTGTGGGGCCGAGCCCGCCGGAAAGGACGACGAGGTCGGCGGAGAGCGCCTCGCGGAAAGCCGTCTCGAGCTCGGCCGGGTCGTCGCCGACGATCGTGAGCCGGGCCGGGGCGAAGCCGAGCGAGACCAGCTCGCGGGCGAGGAACGGGCCGTTGCGGTCGGTGCGCTGGCCGCGCACCAGCTCGGAGCCGGTGAGGACGACGGCCGCGCGCGGCCTCGCGGCGGGGGTCACTAGGTGACCGGTCTGATGGCCTTCCGGGTCACGGACAGGTCCACGGGGCCGTCGCTGGCTGGCAGCTCGTAGGCCCTGCCGTTCACCTTTAGAACGACGTTCCCCGGCACGCCGATGGTGACCCAGAGCGCCTTGCGAACGAACACCTGGCTCTGGCCGCGGAGGAGCGTGCCCTCGTACTCGACCGCACCGACGGGAGAGCCACCTCGATGCACCTTGAGCCAGGAGTCGCCCCGCGCCGCCCGCACGACGAGCTTCACCTGCTTGCCCGTCGCCGCCGTCTGCTTCTTGGCCGGCGTCGTCCTGGCCGCCCTGGTCTGCTGCGTGGTGGTCGGGTCGAGGCCTGGCAGCGTCGCGCGGCTGTCCGGGGCGCCGAAGCGCCAGGCCGCGATGACGAGCGCGGTCGCGATGCCGATCGCGGTCAGCGCGATCAGCACGGCACTTGATTGCAGGCGGTGCGGCCCGAGCGACGACGAGCCGCCGCGCACCTTCACCGGCTCCTCCTCGCCGGTGACGTAGCGCGAGTTGTACTCGTCGACGTAGAGCTGGCCGTCGAGGCCGAGATAGTCGGCGTACGTGCGCAGGAAGCCCTTGACGTACGTCTGCCCGGGGAGCTGCTCGAAGTTCTCGTCCTCGAGCGCGCGCAGGTACTTGCCACGAATCTTCGTGGCCTGCTCCAGCTCCGGAAAGTCGACCCCTTGCCGAACCCGCGCCTCGCGAAGGCTGTTCCCGATCTCGAACACGGAGGCAGCAGTCTAACGCCGTCCAGGCGGCGCTTCAGAAGCCGCCTGGCTCAGCCCGAAAGGAGCGTCTCGAGCGCGTAGACGCCGAGCGCCAGCGCGCCTGTGGCGGCCAGGTAGAGGCCGAGCCAGCCGAGGCGGCGGCCCCAGCGGGCTGCGCGCGCCCCCGCGACGGGGAGCACTGCGCGCCGTTCGCGCTTCTTTCCGCGGCGTCCGACGAGGATCGCCGCCAGGCCGAGAACGGCCGCTGCGATCACGGACCAGCCGGACTCCAGGTAGGAGAAGCGTTCGGTCTGGCGCGAGACAGCGACCGCAGCGGGGATGGCTGCGACGGCCAGCAAGCCGAGAATCACCGCCAGCCAGGCGCTCCGCCGGACGGAGGGCGCGGCGAAGCTACTGCTTGCGGTATGGACGGCCAACAGCGGCGGGCGGGATCGAGCGGCCGATCAGGCCGGCGACCGCAACGAGCGTGAGCACGTATGGCAGCGTGGCAAGAAGGGAGGACGACACGTCCGCCTCGCGCTGGAGCGGGATCGAGAGCGCGAAGCCGAAGCCGAACATGAGCGTCGCCGCGAAGGCCCACCCCGGCCGCCACTTGCCGAAGATGACCGCCGCCAGCGCGATGAAGCCCCGGCCGGTGGTCATGTTCTCGGCGAAGGTGCCGACGAACCCGATCGACAGGAAGGCGCCGCCGAGCGCGGCCAGCATGCCCGACACCACAACCGCCACGTAGCGGACCCCGTACACCGAGATGCCCACGACCTCGGCGGCGCGGGGATGCTCTCCCACCGAGCGCAGGCGCAGGCCGATCGTGGTCTTGAAGAGGACGATGCTCGAGAGCACCACGGTCGCGAACATGATCCAGACGAGCAGGCTCAGCGAGCCGAAGACTGTGTGCAGGAAGTCGCCGAGCCACGGGATCGACTCGAGAAAGTCCAGGCGGAGGATCGGTACGCGGTCGACCTCGGACGCGGTGATCCCGGTCGGGTAGAGCGAGGTGTACAGGAAGCCCGTCAGGCCGAGCGCGAGCAGGTTGACGGCGAAGCCACTCACGATCTGGTCGGCGAGGAAGTGGATCGAGAAGACGGCGTGGACGAGCGCGAGCAGGCCGCCGAAGGTCATCGCCATCAAGATTCCGACCACCCAGGAGCCGCTCCAGATCGAGCCCCAGATGCCGAAGAAGGCGCCCATCAGCATCATGCCCTCGAGGCCGATGTTCACCACCCCGGAACGCTCCGAGATGATGCCTCCGATGGCCGCGAAGGCCAGCGGCGTCGCGAAGCGAAGCGTGGAGGCGACGAGCCCCGCGGTCAGCACAGCCTTGACCGACGCCGAGTCCTGGCTCTGGACCCAGAGCGCTCCTAGCGTCCCCCCCAAGCCAGCGGCGATTGCCCACAGCCCGAGCCGAACCTCGTCCCGCGCCGCTGCGGCGATGCCGAACGCGACCCCGGCGATGCCGACCGCGAGCGGCACGCCGATCGCCTCCACGGTCCACGGCGGGATCGAGAACCAGAATGCGAGCAGGCCGAGTGCGATGCCGACGATTGCGACCGTGCGCGCCTGCGACAGCCGCCGTATGCCTTCGCTCGCGAGGACGCTGCGCCCCTCCATCAGAGCGGCGCCTCGGGCTCGACGCGAGCCGGCCGGACCCTCAGGTACCGGCGTGCCGACCAGATGTAGACGATGAGCAGCTCAGCGGCGACGAAGAAGATGACGAGCGCCTGGATCATGGTCGCGAGGTTGGTCGCGAGTTCGGGATCGAACACGCGTGGATCGAGCTGTCGCGACGACGTGCCGACCTGAAGAGCGGCGAAGAGCAGCGAGGCGAAGAAGATGCCGACCGCCTTGTTGCGGCCCAGCAGCGCTACGGCGATGCCGGTGAAGCCGACGAGGTTCGTGCTGAAGTCGCTCGTGTCGATCGCCTGCTTGAAACCGAGGATGTCGAGGGAACCGGCAAGGCCCGCGAACGCGCCCGAGATCGCAAGTGCCAGGAAGTAATTCTTCGGCACTGAGATGCCGCCGTAGCGCGCGGCCTCGGGGTTGAAGCCGACGGCGCGGACTTCGTACCCGAGCGTCGTGCGATTGAGCAGCACGGAGAAGACGACGAGGCCCACGATCGCAATGAAGATCCCCGCGTGGAGCGCCTGGATGTTCCCCCAGATGATCCAGATCTGCGCCGAGTCGAGCACATTGTCCGAGCGGGGCAGGGAGGGCGACGACCCCTGGAGCGGACCGCCGAGCTCGAACAGGTACGAGCCGACGTAGATGGCGATCCAGTTGAGCATGATCGTCGTGATCACCTCATGGGCGCCGACGGTCGCGCGCAGGATCCCCGCGATGCCGCCCCAGAGCGCGCCTGCGGCGATCCCGGCGACGATTCCGAAGAAGATGTGCGCCGGTCGCGGCGTGCCGGAGAAGTGCGTCCCCACGTAGAGCGCCGCGATGAAGCCGACCCAGTACTGGCCCTGGCCGCCGATGTTGAAGAGCCCGCAGCGGAACGCGAACGCCACGGCTGCAGCCGTCAGCATCAGCGGCGTCATCACGATCAGCGTCTGCTGCAGATCGCGCGCAGCCCCGTTCCGCTCCTGGTCGTCGAGCCACGGGAAGAACCAGTTGAGGCCCGTGCCCTCGAAGATCGCCTTGTACGCCTGGAGCGGGTTCTCCCCCGTCATCAGGACGACGAGGCCGCCGATGATGAAGGCGAGCACGGTCGCGGCGAGCGGCGTGAGCACGCCGCCTGCCCTGGACTGGAACCAGTCGGTGACCACCTTCGTCAGGGACTTGCGTTCGTCGTTCATGCGGCCTCGGCTGCCCCTGCGCCCGTCATCGCGATGCCAAGCTCCTCCTCGGACACGTCCGGCGTGAACTCCGCCACGATGCGCCCCTCGTACAGGACGAGGATCCGATCGGAGAGCGACAGGATCTCCTCGAGCTCGAGCGACACGAGCAGGATCGCGCGCCCCTCGTCCCGCTCCTCCACCAGCCGGCGGTGGACGAACTCGATCGCCCCGACGTCGAGCCCGCGTGTGGGCTGCGCCGCGATCAGCACACGCGGGTTCCGCGACACCTCGCGGGCGATGACGACCTTTTGCTGATTGCCGCCGGAGAGTGCCGACGCCAGGGTGGGTGGCCCGCCCCCGCGCACGTCGAACTCGCGCAGCAGCGTCCGGGCGCGCTCGACGAGCCGCTTCGGATAGAGCCAGCCGAAGCGCGACGCCGGCGGCTTGTCGAAGTCGTGCAGCGCCAGGTTCTCGGCGAGCGTGAAGTCGAGCACGAGCCCGCGCCGCTGCCTGTCCTCCGGGATGTGCCCGATCCCGGCGTCCAGGATCTCGCTTGCGCTGTCGTGCGTCACGTCACGTCCCTCGACGACAACCCGCCCGGAGGTCGATCGCCGCAGGCCGGCGATGGCGTCGATCAGCTCCGTCTGGCCGTTCCCGTCCACCCCCGCGATGCCCACGATCTCCCCGGCACGCACGGAGAACGAGAGGCCGCGCACGGCCTCTAGCTCGCGGACGTCGCTCACGTGCAGGTCGTCCACCTCGAGCAGCGCCTCACCTGGCTCGGCGGGCGTCTTGTCGACCCGGAGCAGCACCTCGCGCCCGACCATCATCCGCGCCAGGCTGTCGCTCGTCGCTCCTTCCCGCGGCACGGTGCCGACCGCCTGCCCGCGCCGCAGGACCGTGATTCGGTCGGCGAAGCGGAGCACTTCGCCCAGCTTGTGCGTGATGAAGATGATCGACATGCCGTCGACGCGCAGGGTCTCGAGGATGGCGAACAGTTCGAGCGCCTCCTGAGGCGTGAGCACCGCCGTCGGCTCGTCGAGGATCAGGATGTCGGCATGGCGGTAGAGCGCCTTCATGATCTCGACCCGCTGCTGCTGGCCGACGGAGATGTCCTCCACGCGCGCATCCGGCGAGACCGTCAGCTTGAGTGTCTCGGAGAGCGTGCGCACTCGGTCTCGCGCCGCATCGGCGTCGAGGAAGATGCCGGTGCGGGTCGGCTCCGTGCCGAGGACGATGTTCTCCGCCACCGTCATCACCGGGATGAGCATGAAGTGCTGGTGCACCATGCCGATGCCCAGCTCGATCGCGTCCTTCGGCGAGTGGATCTCCGCGATCCTGTCCTTGAGACGGATCTCACCCTCGTCCGGGCGGTAGAGCCCGTAGAGGATGTTCATCAGCGTCGACTTGCCGGCGCCGTTCTCGCCGAGCAGGGCGTGCACCTCGCCGCGCCTGAGCTCGAAGTCGACTGCGTCGTTGGCGACGACGCCCGGGAAGCGCTTGGTGATTCCCGCGAGCTCGAGAAGGGGCGCCTCCTCCATCGGGGCGGATCGTACGGGGGCGGCGCTGCCCGCCGCCCCCGTACCGTGACTTCTCCTACCTCTGGACCGCGTCGAGCGACGCCGGTGGGTCGATCTCCCCGCTCTTCACGTCTTGCTCGGCCTTGGCCGCCGCGTCCGCCACGTTGTCGGGGACCGGCCTCGAGAACTGTGTGAGCAGCTGGGCGTCGGGCAGGTCGGCCACGCCGAACGTCACGTTCTTGCCGCCAACGAAGTTCCCTGCGACGGCGTCCTCGATCACGCCGAAGACCGACTCCTCGAGCGGCTTGAGCGCGCTCGTGAGCACGCAGTGGCCCGCCGACAACTGGTCTGCGTCGACGCCGATCGCGAGCAGATCCTTCTCGCAGGCGGCGTCGATCGCCCCGAGCCCGCAGAGCCCGGCGACCTGGAAGACGATGTCCGCCTTCTGTGAAATGTGGTCGAGCGCGATCTCCTTGCACTTCGCCTGGTCCTGGAAGTCGTCCGAATAGGCGTTGAGCGTCTTCGTGCCGGGCTTCGTGTCGATCACAGCCTGCTGGAAGCCGGCGATCCAGTTGTCCACCGGCGGGATCTTCTCGCCGCCCACGGTCGAGACGACGCCGGTCTTCGTCATCAGGGCAGCGACCACGCCGGCCACGTAGCCGGACTCCTCCGAGGGGTACTGCATCCCGAGCGCGTTCGGCTGAGCGCACGTTTTCGATGCCGCGCAGGTGTCGCCGCCGTAGAAGTGGTCGACGCCCGCGAAGTTGGTGTCCGGGAACGCTTCCGCCGCTTCGATCACTGCTGGCGCGATCAGGAAGCCCGCGGCGACCACGAGGTCGTGGCCGTCCTCGGCCGCGGCGGACAGGTTGGGCAGGTAGTCCTCGCTCGACTTCGAGATGTAGATGCGCGTCGTCACGCCGAGCTCCCGCTCGGCCTTCTCCAGCCCGTTGATCGAGAACTCGTTGAACCCCTTGTCGTTGGCGCCCGCCGTGTCAGTCACGAACGCGACGCTGAAGTCGGTCGCCTCTGTCGTCGTCGTCGCGGCCCCGTCGCCGTCGTCGTCATCGTCGTCCCCGCCGCAGGCCGAGAGCCCGATCACGAGCGCCGCCAGCGCAGCCAGGATCAGAAACCAGCGTTTCCTCTGCAAACCGTCCTCCTCCTTGGCAATTCGGATCCGGCGCGATGCTAAAGCAGCCGCACGAGGGGTGCCAGAGGGTTCGTGTTAAGGCCGGGCGCGTCCAGCGGCTCGGTCAGGCCACGTGATGCTCGAGCACGGAGTGCAGGTCAGCCTCGGTGACCAGCACGCGCCGGGGCTTGGAGCCCTCGTAGCCCGAGATGATCCCCCGCCGCTCCAGCATGTCGATCAGGCGCCCGGCGCGGGTATAGCCGACCCGCAGGCGCCGCTGGATGAGGGAGACGGATGCCGTTTGCGTCTGCACGACGATCTCGATCGCGCGGTCGAGCAGCGGGTCCTCGTCCGGGTCGAAGTCGTCGTCGCCCGCGTCGGCCTCGACCGGCTCCTCCGCCGCCTGGAGCAGGGACTCGTCGAGCTCCTGCTCGCGCTGGGCGCGGCACTGCTCGACGACGAGCGCGATCTCCTCCTCGGTCACGTACGCGCCCTGGACACGTTGCAGGCGGGACGTGCCGAGCGGCTTGAAGAGCATGTCGCCCTGGCCGAGCAGGCTCTCGGCACCCGCACCGTCGAGGATGACGCGCGAGTCCGTCTGGCTCGAGACGGCGAATGCGATCCGCGACGGAACGTTTGCCTTGATCATCCCCGTGATCACGTCGACCGACGGCCGCTGGGTCGCGAGCACCAGGTGGATACCGACGGCGCGCGACTTCTGGGCAAGGCGGATGACGGCGTCCTCGACGGCCTGAGGCGAGACCATCATCAGGTCGGCGAGCTCGTCGATGACGACGAGCAGGTAGGGCATCTCCTCCTCCCCACGCTGGCGGAAGTTGCGGTTCGCCTCCGGGAGGCTGCGCGCCCGGACGGTGGCGAGGCGCACGTAGCGGCGCTCCATCTCTGCGACGACGTTGGTCAGGACGGCCGAGGCTTCCTTCGGGCTCGACACGACCGGCGTCAGCAGGTGCGGGATCGACTCGTAGTGGTTGAGCTCGATGCGCTTCGGGTCGATCAGGATCAGCCGCACGTCGTCGGGCGTGGAGCGCAGCAGGATCGAGGTCAGGACGGTGTTGATGCAGCCGGACTTGCCCGAGCCGGTGGTGCCCGCGATGAGGATGTGCGGCATGCGCGCGAGGTCGGTCCAGACGGCGTTGCCGGAGATGTCCTTGCCGATCCACACGGCCAGCGGGCTCGCGGTCGGCGGCAGGTCGTCGTAGATGTCGCCGAGCGTGACGAGGTTGGGCGACAGGTTGGGAACCTCGACGCCGACCGCCTGTTTGCCCGGGATCGGCGCGAGGATGCGGATCTCGGTGGTGGCGAGCGCGTAGGAGAGGTCGTCCTTGAGCGCCGAGACCTTGGACATCTTGGTGCCGGGCGCGAGCTGCAGCTCGTAGCGGGTGACGCGCGGCCCGGCGATCTGCCCGACCACCGACGCCTCGATGCCGAAGTGCCCGAGCGCGGACACGAGCGCGTCGGCGACCTGGGCGCTCGCCTCGCGGCCGCCGCCTCCGGCGGGCGGCGAGCGGCGCAGGACTGCGCGGTCGGGCAGCCGGTAGGTGGCGTGCGTCTTCGGCGCCGGCAGGCCCGCGGCCAGCGAGTCCTCCTCCGTCTCCTCGGGCGCGAGCTCGAGCAGCGGCGCGCGCGGCTCCGGCTGCGGCTCGCCGATGACGTCCGGATACGCCTCGGCGGCGTCCACCGGCGGCGGTGACGGCAGCACAGCCACGCGCGGCTCATCCATGGGGGCGCCGGCCGGGGTCGGTCGCTTCATGCGCTGCGGCGCACGTCTCGCGGCGCCGGTCGCACGGCGGACCGCGTGCCCCGAATGCCGCAGCAGGGCGCCGATCGACGCCCCCGTGAGCAGCAGGACACCTGCCACGGTGGCCGTGGCACCCAGCAGCACGCGTCCGGTGTTGCCGATGACGCGGCCGACTGCGGCGTCGAGCCCCTGGCCGATCAGCCCTGCGCTCGGCCCGAGCACGAGGAAGAGCCCGAGCATGACGATGGTGCTGCCGGTACGGAACGGGCGCATGTCGAGGAGCGACGCGCGCGTGACGAGAAGCGCTCCGAACGCGATTGCCACCAGCGGGAGCAGATACGAGAGGCTGCCGATCAGGGCGTCGAGCCACTCGACGATGTGCTCGCCGGCGATGCCGCCCGACCAGCCGAGGTAGAGCAAGGAGCTGAGGAAGAGACCGACGGCGATCAGCCCGAGCCCGGCAAGCTCCGGGCGGTGATGGCTGCGGCTACGGCGTGAGCGCTGAGTGCGCCGCTTCACGCGCGTAGGCTTGCGCGGCCGGAGCGGCCGTTTCTTCGTCCGGCGCGACATGTCCGGCCTGTTTCGACGGGCGGGGGGTGTCCCCTCCGCGACCGGGTGGCTACCCGGTGTCGATCAGCCGACCGCGAGCTCGAGTACGAAGCCGCCGAGAACGCCTACGGCGCCGACCGCTGTGGCGGCTGTGGCCAGGCGACGCCGCCGGCCGTCGCGACCCTTGAGCCCCAGCGCCAGTCCGGCGCCCGCCACCACGATGGGGAAGCCGAGCCACAGGAGCGCGATTCCCGGCACGATCGCCAGGGAGGCCAGGACGAGGCCGACCACCGCCGCCCGCTCAAGCGCATCGGGCCGGTGCTCGAGCCGCGGAAGCACTCGCAGGAACAGGAGGGCGGCGGCCGCGAGGCACAGTCCGCTGCTGATCAGGAATGCCGGCCAGTCGCCCGGCAAGAGATGGTCGGCAGCCATCGCTGCCACGGCGAGCGTGGTCGAGACGGCCCCGACGCCACGCGAGCCGGCGGCGCCGAGCGCCGTCAAAGCCTCTTGGCGTGATCCGTGATCCAGCCGAAGCCCGGCTGCCCCGGGATCAGGCCGGCGGCCAGGAAGTGGTCGAAGTGCACGCGCAGGAAGCGATCACGCCTGAGTGCGCCCGCCCCGTCACCGCGCCAGGTACCGCTCCAGGTCGTGCCCGGCGGCAGCGAGGTCGGCATGGGTGGCGTGAAGCCCTTCGCCCTACGCGCGGTGTGGGTCTTCGACTTTCGGCTGTCTGCCAGCAGCAGCGCGAACCGCCGTTGGATGCGCAGGGTCTTCGCCGACCGGTTGGTGAACGACGCGTGCAACGTCCAGCGGTCATCCTCGATGACCAGCCGCTTCACGCGGAGCGTCATGAGGGTTCGCCCGCCGGCGGTCGCCGCCTCGCTCCAATTCAGGCTGATCGTGCGCGAGGCGTTCGGTTCTGCACCTGCTGCGGCGGCGAGGCTGCCGACGACCGTCATGGCCGCTAGCACCGCCAGCCAGCGTGTCGCCTTCATGCCGCCGAGCGTACGCCTCGGGAGTTGCCGTGTCGAGGCGGCCGCCGGGGCCCGAGCTAGAGCTTCTTGACGTTGTCGGTGATCAGGCCGAACTCCTGCAGGCCCGGGGCGATCTCGCCCACGAACCGGTCGAAGCCGACGCGGAGGAAGCGGCCGGGCTTGAGCACACCCGCGAACTCGCCGTGCCAGGTCCCGCGCCAGGTCTTCCCGGGCGCGATGCTCTTTGGCATCGCGGGCACGAATCGCTTGGCCACGCGGATCACGTTCGTTGTCGAGCTACGCGTGGGGCCGATGAGGAGCTTGAAGCGAGGCTCGATCCCGAGCCTCATGCCCGACTTGTTGGTGAAGCTCGCTGTCAGGCGCCACTTCTGGCCGTCGATGACGAGCCGCTCGACGCGGAGGGTCATGATCGCCGGGCCCGTCGCGGGCGCCTGCTCGCTCCACCCGAGCTGGACGGTCCTCGGCGCGGACGGCCCACCGCCGGCGGGTCCGACCAGCGTGCCGGCCGCGAGCAGCGCCGCGAGAACGGTGAGCGGAATCAGGCGCGGCACGCCGACACGGTACGTCGCCCGGTGTGCCCGCGTCCAGCGCAGCGCTATGCGGCCAGCGCGCGCAGGTCCTGCGCGGCGCCGTTGGTGAGGTTCTCGCGCAGGTCGAAGAGGCCGGCCCAGAGCGCCGAGCGGTCCGGGACGGCATCCCACTCCGCCGCGGCGGCAAGACCTTCGAGCGCGCGGACGAACACCGCCAGCTCCAGGTAGGCGCGCGTGACCCGCGCGGAGGAGACGGCAACGCCGGCGCGCTGGAGCACCGGCTCCCACTCGACGAACTCGGCAGCAGACGGCTCGCCGTACCAGGACGCACCCTCCGCCTGGTCCGGCTCGAGCTCCAGCAGGTAGCGGCCGAGCGGCTCCTCGAGGCCGACCAGGGCCGTCTCGGCGCGTTCAGCGGCTCGCCGCAGTGCGGCCTGCCGGCGGCCGGGCGTGCACGGGTCGGCGTCGCCGCGTGCCCAGCGCTCGAGCAGCCGGCAGAAGGCGAGCGCAGCCACCTCGCAGGCTCGCAGCTGCGCGATCACGCGCGGGCCGGTGCCGGTGTCGGTCGAGTGGCGGGCCAGGACGTCGGGCCATCCGGGCCTGCTGGCGCTGACGATGCTCACACGCTGAGTCTAGGTGGAGGAAGCGCGCGTGTGCACGCGCCGCTCGTTTGCGTGTCGCGGTGCCCGGCGGGAACATCTGAACATGCGCCGAGCTGTCCTCGCGCTCGTGTCCGTATTCGTCGCTGCCGGTTGCGCCGGTGACCAGGGCACCGTCACCGTTCCGTCGGGGCACGACGTCGCGCAGGAGCTGCGACAGCTTCGAGCCACGGCACCGCGACCGCACTACTTCCTCGGGCGGCGCTTCGACGGGCTGCCGTTGACGGCCGTTGAGTTTGCGCCGTCTCGTCCCGGATCGGCAACGTTCGCCTATGGGCAGTGCACGATCTCTCTGCCCGCGGACGGGGGCTGCGGCGCGCCCGTTTCGGTGCAGTCGTTCCCGTTCCGGGCAACGGACTGGCGGCGCGCCGTGGGCTGCAGCCGGAGGGCGCCGCTGCGCGGTGTCCCGGCCGTCCGACACGACGCACTCGTGCTCTTCACGAAGCACGGGCACAATCAAGATCTACGCCCGGACTGCAGCCCAGGAGCGGCGGGCGGCAGCGGCGCTCCGGGCTGTCGGCTCGGAGGCGGGTCCCGGCGAACCGCTCCCTCCACCGCCGGCGAGCCTGGTGCGTGCCCTGGAGCTCGGCTGCGGCAGCTCGTAGGGGTGCCCGCCGCGGCGAACTGCTGGGTCAGTCCCCTACGGGGACAGACCCGTCTCGTCGGGCGCTTATACCTCCACGATGACCGGGAGGATCATCGGGCGGCGGCCGGTGCGGTCGTAGAGCAGCTGCCCCACCTCGTCGTGCAGGTGCTCCTGCAGCAGCTTGATCTCGGTGACGCGCTGGCCGACGAGCTCGTTCAGCACCCGCTCCGCCTCGTCGCGCAGCTCCTCGACGGTCGCGCCGGCGTCGTCGCCGACACCGCGGACGATCAGCTCCGGCGGCGCGGCGACACCCCCGCCGTTCCGGCCCGCGAGGGTGGCGACGATGATGACCACGCCGTCCTCGGAGAGTCGACGCCGGTCACGGAGGGCGACGTCCTGCACGTCCCCCACGCCGAGCCCGTCCACGAAGGTGACGCCCGCCTCGACGCGGCCGGCGGTGCGGATCCCGTGGGCATCCAGCTCGACGATGGTGCCGTTCTCGGCGAGCACGATGTTGCGCGGGTCGACACCCGACTCTTCCGCGAGCCTGGCGTGCGCGGCCTGCATGCGGTACTCGCCGTGCGCGGGCATGACGCAGCGGGGCCGGAGCAGCGACAGCACCGTCCGCAGCTCCTCCGCGTTGCCGTGCCCTGAGGCATGGACGAGCGCGTTCTCCTCGTGGAGCACCTCCGCTCCGAGGCGTGCGAGCCCGTTGATCGTGTCGTGGACGCGGAGCTCGTTGCCCGGAATCGGCTTCGCCGAGATGATCACCGTGTCGCCCCGCTCGACGTTCACGGCCGGGTGGTCGTTGTACGCGATTCGCGTCAGCGCGGACAGCGGCTCGCCCTGGCTGCCCGAGCAGAGGACGAGTGTGCGCCCGCGCGGTAGCTCGTCGAGCTCCTGAGGCCGGACGAGCACGTCGTCCGGCACCTGCATGTAGCCGAGGTTGCGGGCGATGTTCACGGTCTTGCGCATCGAGCGGCCGATGACGCAGACCTTGCGGTTTACCTCGACCGCGACGTCGATCGCCTGCTGCATCCGGTGCACGTTGCTGGCGAAGGATGAGATGAAGATGCGGCCGTCACGGACGGGGATGAGGTGCCGGAACGACTCACCCACCACGCGCTCGGACGGCGTGACGCCCGGTCGCTCGGCGTTGGTCGAGTCTCCGAAGACCAGGTCGACGCCGCGGTTGCCGATCTCCGCCAGCCGCCCGACGTCGGTGCGCATGCCGTCGACGGGCGTGTGGTCGATCTTGTAGTCGCCGGTGTGGACCACTCGTACCGCCGGGGTCTCGAGCACGATCGCGACCGTGTCGGGGATCGAGTGCGCCATCCGCACCCACTCGACTCGGAACCCACCGACCTGGATCGGCGGGCCCTCGGGCTCTGCCTCCTTCAGCTCGGCGGCTCGCAGGAGGCCGTGCTCGTCCAGCTTCGACTGGATCAGTCCGAGGGTGAGTCTGGTCGCCCACACCTCGGGCACCGGCACCTGGCGCAGGAGGTACGGGAGTGCCCCGACGTGGTCCTCGTGCCCGTGCGTCAGCAGGACGGCGCGCACGCGGCTCGCGTTCTCCTCGAGGTAAGAGAAGTCGGGCAGGACGAGGTCGACACCGAGCTGCTCGTCACGCGGGAATGCGAGCCCCGCGTCGACGATGACGATGTCCTCGCCGAGCTCGTAGACGGTCATGTTCTTGCCGACCTCGCCGAGGCCGCCGAGCGGGATGACGCGCAGGGGCTCGGGCCGCACGCGGGCATCGTACCGGCCTGTCTCGCCGGGTCCTGTCGCGCAATGCGCAGCAACGGCGTTCTCGACCGCGCGCCGGGATGAATCCCTCGATCGGGGTTGCCCGCTAACCCTTTCGGGGGGCGCAGCCGACGGCCCGTTCGCGGAAAACGAGGGACATGCGGCCCTCACACCTTCGTGGTGCGTTGCTTGCGCTTGCCACCACAACGGTTCTGTCCCTTGCAGCACCTGCGGGGGCCGCGGTTCAGTTCGACAGCAAGATCGACTCGCAGGTCGCGCGTGCGGCCTGCGCGAAGAGGGCCTACCGGCCCGCCACGGGGCGCTGCCTGCGGCTCGCCGCCGACCGGCAGCTGCACGTGCTCGTGTTCGGGCGTGGCCCGTCGAACGAGACCCTCCAGGGAGACGTCGTCCTCGACCGGCGGCTGCGCACGATCCCGGCGCGCGGCGCCGTCGTGCGTGCCGGCGACCTCGCGCGCCTGGCCCGCTCGCGGCATGTGCGCCGCATCGCGCTCGACTCCCCCATCCGCTTCCTCGACACCGATGGCACGACGTCGGCCTCGACCCCGGTTCTCCCCTCTCCCGGACTGGCGACGCTCTTCCCCGGCGTCAACGGCACGTTCGGCCCCTGGTCGGCCGGCCTCCGGGGCAACGGTGCCAACATCGCGGTCATCGACAGCGGCGTCGCGCCCGTCGCCGACCTCGGCTCCCGGGTCGTCCAGGTGCCCCTGCCCGGCCAGTCCGGCTCGCTCGACGACACGTACGGCCACGGCACGCTGGTCGCCTCTGTCGCAGCCGGCATGAGCGCGGACGGCCGCTACGTCGGCATCGCGCCGGAAGCCCGGATCTTCGCGTTCAACGTCAACTCCTCGAATGGCGTGCGGACGAGCGACGTGATCGCGGCACTCGACTGGATCTACGTGAACGGCCGCGCCAACGGCATCAGGGTGGTGAACCTCTCCCTGGGCGAGACCATGCCGAGCTCCTACCGCTCGAACCCGCTGGCCCTCGCAGTCGAGAAGGTCTGGCACTCGGGGATCGTCGTGGTCGCCTCGTCGGGCAATGCCGGGCCGAACAGCGTCTACTACGCGCCGGGGAACGACCCCTACATCATCACCGTCGGCGGCTCGGACCTCGCCGGCACGGCCGGCGTGAGTGACGACCTCCTGGCGAGCTTCTCGTCGCACGGTGTGACAGCGGACGGCTTCACGAAGCCCGAGATCGTCGCCCCCGGCAGGCACATCGTCGGACCGGTCCCCGCCTCGATGACACTGACGGCGCTGGCGCCGACTGAGAACCAGGTCGAGCCGGGGTACCTCCGCATCAACGGAACGTCCTTCGCCGCGCCTCAGGTCGCGGGAGCCGTCTCGCTCCTGCTGCAGGCACATCCCGAGTGGACGCCGGACCAGGTCAAGTGGCTCCTCGTCAGGACGGCGAGGCCGCTTGTCGGCAGCAACGCGCCTGCGCTCGATCTCGGTGCGGCCTTCGCCTACACCGGAACGCCGCTGCTCGCGAACCAGGGGCTCGTGCGGTCGACGGGCGGGACGCAGACGACCACGAGCACGCAGCTGAACTCCGGCGCAATCGACGCCGTCGCCTGGGAGCGTGCCGCCGGCCGGTACGAGAAGAACCTTCGCTGGGTCGAGGCGGCCGACGCCTGGGAGCGGGCTGCGGGCGCCTGGAACAACTCGTCGCTCCATGCGAAGGCAGCCACTGCCTGGGACCGCGCGGCGAGCGCGTGGGCGTACGCCACCGCGTGGGAGCGCGCGGCAACTGCGCACACCGCAGCGGTCGCGCCACTCGTCAGCGCCGGGCTGCCCGAGTGGGCGCCGGTGACGCTCGAGCTCGCCGCCAACTCCTGGCGGGTGCGCGGGATCGCCGACAAGGCTGCCGAGGCGATGGAGCAGGCGGCGACGCGCTGGGAGCGCGGGTACGTCGCGACCTCCGCGATCGAGGCCTGGAAGAAGGCGGCGGCGGCCTGGCGGGTCAAGGGCGACTCGAGCCGGGCTGCGGCGGCCGACTCCCGCGCCACCGCCCTGCTGACGTCGTCGGCCGGATGGACGGCCTCGTCGAGCTGGAACGCATCCTCCTCTTGGAACGCGTCCTCGTCCTGGAACGCCTCGTCGTCCTGGAATGCGTCCTCTTCCTGGAACGCGTCCTCGAGCTGGAACGGGGCCGGCTTCGCAGCTTCGTCCTCGTGGAACGCGGCTTCGAGTTGGAACGCATCCTCGTCCTGGAATGCGTCCTCCTCGTGGAATGCGTCGTCGTCCTGGAACAGCTCGACGACGTGGAACTCCGCGGGAGGGACATGGAACGCTACATCGGAGTGGAATTCGGCCGATATCTGGGACTGAGATGCACCCGGCCACCTCACCTGCCGCGCTGTCCGCCGACGCGGGCCGGGATCCCAACGTCCTGATTTCGGTCGTCGCGAGCCTCGCCGCAGCGGCTCTCATCGTCAACTCCGGGTCGATCATCACAGCAGCGGAGGCAGACCCGCTGGCCTTTGCCGCCTTTGTCGCCCTGACCATGGCGCTCCAGTCCTGGTCGATCGAGGTCTACGGTCGCGGCGCGACGAGCTTCGGCAGCGTCGGCGTCCTCGCTGTCGGGTTCACCTTCGGCGTCGGCGCCGCGATGGCGACCGCGGTCCTGATGGGCGCGATCACGATGGTCGTCCGCCGCGGCAAGCTCAACCGGGCTGTCTTCGACGCCGCCCAGTTCGCCCTCGCAGCGGGTGCGGGAGCGTCCGTCTACTCCGTCGGTGTGTCGGTGGGCATGCCCGACGTGGTTGCCGCCTGTGCCGCCGGCGCCGCCTACATGGTCGTGAACGTCAGCTTGCTGTCCGTCGCCATCGCGCTGGCGGACGGCACCACACCGCTGGACGTGTGGACCGAGCGCTTCCGCTGGCTCACCCCCTACTACCTGGTGGCCGGGCCGCTCGCCTACGCCCTGACGATGGCCTACGAGCGCCTCGGCATGACCGGGCTGCTGGCGTTCGCCCTGCCCCCCGCGATGATGATGTTCTCGGTCCGCCAGTACGTCGAGCGCACGAAGCAGAGCGTCGAGGAGGTTCGCCGCGCGAACACCGAGCTCCGCCTGGCCAATGACGAGCTCGCGAGCCACAACGAGGACCTGCGCGCGCTCTTCCAGTTCGCCGGCGGGCTCGCCTCGCGCGCGCACGATCGCGGCGAGCTGACGTCGTACGCGCAGCAGGCGCTCGGCAGGCTGATCGGCGCCCAGGTTCGTATCCGCGAGCCGGGACAGGCGGGCTCGCCGCTTGTCGCCGGCGGCCGGATCGTCGGCGTCCTCGAGCTCGGCGACTCCAGCAACCTTGACGACCAGCGCTGGTCCCGGCTCCGCGACGCGATCGTGCCGCAGCTCGCGACCGCGATCGAGAGCGCTGAGCTCGTCGAGCGCGTCCGAAAGACACATGTGGCCACCATCGCCGCGCTCTCCAAGAGCATGGAGGCCAAGGACTACTACACGGGTGGGCACACGGAACGCGTTGCCGAGGTCGCGGTCTCCCTCGCCCGGCGACTCGGGTTCTCGGGCACCGAGCTCGACGCGATCGAGGTCGGTGCGCTCCTCCACGACATCGGCAAGATCGGAATCCCCGAGTCGATCCTGCAGAAGCCCGGGCCACTGGACGACAGCGAGTGGGAGATGATGAAGCGGCATCCGATCATCTCCGAGTACATCCTCTCGGAGGTCGACCTCCACCCCATCGTCCTGCAGGTCGCGCGCTCCAGCCACGAGCGCATCGACGGACGCGGCTACCCCGACGGGTTGGCCGGAGACGAGATCCCGCTGCCTGCCCGCGTCGTACTCGTCGCGGACGCGTTCGACGCGCTCACGAGCGACCGGCCGTACAGGCGCGGGCGCAGCGTCGACGAGGCGATCGAGGAGCTGCGGGCGAACAGCGGAACCCAGTTCTGCCCCGTCGTGATCGAGGCGATGGAGCGCCTGTACGCACAGGAGCCCGAGTTCCTGGGCGCGAAGCAGCTGCAAGGCGTTGAGGCCATGACTGCCCCGCCGGCTCCTCTCAGCGCCTGGTGATCCGATGCCGGGCCGTTAGCTGCCCGGGTACGTGGCGCTCGTCTCGGCGAACATCCAGGGGTTGCCGTCGGGGTCGTAGAACCCCATCAGCTTCACCATCCCCTGCACGTCGAAGGTGTCGTCGGTCTTGACGCCGTGCCGCTCGACATGCCGCCGCGCTGACTCGATGTCGGTGACGCCGAACGTCGGCACCGTACCGCCTGCGCGCTGCTCCTCGGTCTGGCTCAGGCCGATGTTGACGGCGCCGAACGGCGTGGTCAGCTCCGCCCAGCCGATCTCGTCCATCCGGTACTCGACCTCGAAGCCGAGCACCTCGCGGTACCAGGCGATCGAGCGTTCCAGGTCGGAGACGTTCACCGAGATCGTCAGGTTGGCCGGCTCGTACTCGATGCCCGTGGTACCCCTCGTCGCTGTGATCTGCTCGCTCATCCCGTCCTCCTCGATTAGCATTGGACAGGTTTTTATACTACAACTACTTTTGTGTCAATAGAACGTCTCTTCCACCACCGCTGGGCGGTCCCGGTCCTCGCCGAGCTGTCCGACTCGCCGGGTCGTTTCGTCACGCTCGCACGCGCCCTCGGCCTCAGCCGCGAGTCGCTCAGGCAGACGCTGGCTGCGCTGATCGCGGAGGGGCTGGTTGAGCGGAACCCGGGGTACGGACATCCGCTGCGGCCCGAGTACCTGCTGACCGAGCGCGGCCGGGCTGTTGCCCCGGCGTGCGCGAGGCTGGTTGCCGAGCTTCGGCGCCAGGGCGCCTTCGACGTCGGCTTGCGCAAGTGGAGCATGCCCGTGCTGCTGGCGCTGGACGAGGAGCGCCGCTTCGGCGAGCTGCGTGTCGCGCTCGGAACGAGCCCGCGTGCGCTCACGCTGGCGCTCAAGGAACTGGGCGAGGCTGGTCTCGTCGAGCGGCGTGTGCACGACGCCTTCCCGCCGACGACCTCGTACCGCACCACCGGCCGGGCGACAAAGCTCCGGCGCCTCGCCGCCAGTCTGCGTCTGCCGCCTACGCCGGCGCGGGCGTGAGCAGGCCGGCGCGCTCGAGCGCCGCCCGCACGGCCTCACGCTCTGCGTCGGTCGCGTCGACGAGTGGCAGGCGGAAGCCGCCGACGTCGTGCCCGAGCATGGCGAGCGCAGTCTTGATCGGGATCGGGTTGACGGCGACACGGTCGAGCTCGAACAGCGGAGTCAGCTCGTCGTGGATCTCCCGTGCCCCGTCCTCGTCGCCTGCGCGGTAGAGCCGGACCAGCTCCTTGAACCGCTCGCCGGCGATGTGGCTGCGGACGCAGATCCCGCCGGTGCCGCCAAGGCGCAGGAACGGGAAGACGAGGTTGTCGTCGCCCGCGTACAGCTGCAGGCCGGTGTCCTCGACGATGCGCCGCGCCTGCTCGAGGTCGTCGTTCGCCTGCTTCACGGCGACGACGCTCGGAATCTCGGCGAGCTCGACGATCGTCTCCGGCTCGATGTTGACGACCACCCGGCCCGGGATGTTGTAGACGACGATCGGCCGGTCGCTCGCCGCGGCGATGGCGCGGAAGTGCTCGACGATGCCCCGCTGCGGCGGCTTGTTGTAGTACGGCGTGACGACGAGGAAGCCGTCGACGCCGGCCTCGTGTGCCTGCTCCGTCAGGTGCACCGAGTGGCGCGTGTCGTAGGTACCGGTGCCGGCCAGCACGGTGGCGCTCTCGCCGACCGCCTCGACGGCAGCCCGGAAGAGCGTCACCTTCTCGCCGTCGTCGAGCGTCGGCGACTCGCCGGTGGTGCCGGACACGACGATGCCGTCGGACCCGTGCTCGACGAGGTGGCGGGCGAGGGCCTGGAAGCGGTCAACGTCGATCGAGCCGTCCGCACGGAACGGCGTCACGATCGCCGTCAGGATCTCGCCGAGCACTCGAGGCAAGTGTAGCCCCCTCCGTTCGCGATCCTCGCGGCGCGTACGGCTCCGCGGCGGCCACATTCAGAAAAACGGGTCTGTCACCGGCGGCTGCCGTTGGTGTTGCCGCCGGGGACTGACCCGCCGTTCTCAGTCGAGCAGTGCGTCGAGCCCGACGGTGACGCCGGGTGGCAGCTCGTCGAGGCGGGCCAGCGCGAGCAAGACGCCGGGGACGAACGCCTCGCGCGAGTACGTGTCGTGGCGGATCGTCAGCAGCTGGCCGAGGCCGCCGAACAGCACCTCCTGGTGTGCGACCAGGCCCGGCAGGCGGACGGAGTGGATCGGCGTCCCCTCCCCCACGAGCGCGGCCGTTGCCTTGGCGGTGCCGGAGGGCGCGTCGAGCTTGGAGTCGTGATGCAGCTCGACGATCTCTGCCTGCGGCAGGTAGCGGGCGGCCTGCGCGGCGAAGCGCATCATCAGAACCGCTCCGACCGCGAAGTTCGGTGCGACGAGACAGACGAGCCCCTGCTCCTTCGCAGCCACGTCCAGCGCGGCGAGGTCGTCGGCGCCGAGTCCGGATGTCCCGACGAGCGCCGGGACCCCGTTCTCGAGCGCTGCGCGCGCATTGCCGGCGGCCGCCTCGGGCCGTGTGAAGTCGATCGCCGCGTCGTGCCCTTCGAGCGCCTGACTCGGCCCTCGCGCCCGATCGCCGGTCCACCTCGTCGCCCTCGCCGCGCCGAAGAGGGCCCAGGCGCGAGCGCGCGCCCGCCACCCCTTGCCGCTCTGCACCGAACTACGAGCGGGGCGATCCTCACGGCGCCGCTCCCACGCCGCCGCCCGGGCGCCCAGCGTCGGCGTCACCCGCTCCACCGCTTCGAGGAAGCGGTCCTCGCGCGGCCCGATGGCGGCGGCGGACAGCCGCTCCGGCGCGAGCAGCACGCCGGCCAGCTCGGCGACGGCTGCCGGGGTGACCGCGTCGATCTCGGCGATGATCCGCGGCAGCGAGAGCAGCTCGGTGTTCGTGATCAGCGATCTGCCGAGGCGCGACATCCGGTTCGAGGTCGACTCCATTGCGAGCTTGATCCGGCTCTTCAGGTTGTCCTTGGCGCGCTCGAGCTCCTCGTCGGTGAGGTTGCCGGCGGCGATGTCGAGGATCTGGGTCACGGCCACGATCTCCAGGCACGGGGCGAGGTTGTCCTCGCGCGTGCCCACGTACAGGCCGATCTGGCCGGTGTCGGTGTACTGCGACGCGAACGTGTAGACGGAGTAGGCCATCCCGCGCTTCTCGCGGATCTCCTGGAAGAGCCGCGACGAGGCCGAGCCGCCGAGGATCGTTGTCGAGGAGCGAGACGACGAACCGGCGCCGGTCCGAGCGTGCAGATGCCGGGCGCGGCGAGACAGACGTGGTACTGCTCGGTGTCCTTGCGCTGGAAGCGCAGCCCAGGCGGCGGCGGTCGCAGGAGCGGCGCTCGGATCGGACGGCGCGCGGTGGTCGCCGGTGCCTTGCTCGCCGCGTCCTCGAGCAGGCCGAGCAGCCGGTCGTGCTCGAAGTTGCCGACCGCTGCGACGACGATGTTGCCGGGCGTGTACATCGCCCGGTGGTAGGCGGCCAGCGACCGCCGTCGAGATCGCGGAGACCGTCTCCACCGTGCCGACGACCGGGCGCCCGAGCGCGTGCCTGCCGAAGACCGCCTCGGAGATCAGGTCGTGGACGTAGCTCGTGGGGCGAGTCCTCGTACATCGCGATCTCCTCGAGCACGACCTCGCGCTCGGCGTCAAGGTCGGCGAACTGCGGGCGCGAAGACCATGTCGCCCATGACGTCGATGGCGACGTCCGAGCCGGTCGTCCGGAACCCGGGCATAGACGACCGTGTGCTCGCGCGAGGTGGCGGCGTTCAGCTCGCCGCCGAGGCGGTCGAAGATCGAAGCGATCTGCTGCGGCGGAGTAGGATCGCGAGCCCTTGAAAAGCAGGTGCTCGAGGAAGTGCGACGACGCCGGCCTTTCCGCTGCGTCCTCGTCGCGCGAGCCGGCGCCGATCCAGAAGCCGATCGCGACCGAGCGCACCCACTGTCCGCCTGCCGCTGACACGCGCTCGCCCGAGTCGAGCTCCGAGAGCACGTACCGCTGCACCGACGGATCGTATGGGGTCGTCCTGGGCGATCCCGCGCGGGCTAGCGTGTGTCTATGCGCGCTAGACGGGGTTCCGACGGGAGGCCGCGGACGTTCGGCGGCCGAGGAGCCGGTCGAGCGCCCGGCGGACCCTGCCGTCCGGCGGGCGAACCTGCGCCGCATCATCGCGTCTCTTCCGGCCCTACAGCCCCGGCTCGGGCTGCGTGCTGCTGCTCATCCTCGTCTCGGCGGTGATCGGGATGGTGACGCCGTTCCTGATCCGGGACATCATCGACGAGGCGCTGCCCGAACGACGACCGCGAGCTGCTGAACCTGCTCGTCGGCGGCCTGATCGCGATCGTCGGTCGTGCTCACGGCGTGCTCGGCGTCCTGCAGACCTGGACTTCTCGAACGTCGTCGGCCAGCGGGTCATGCACGACCTGCGCGCGGCCGTCTACCGCCACCTGCAGCGGCTGTCGCTCGCGTTCTTCACCCGCACGCGCACCGGCGAGGTGCAGTCGCGGATCGCGAACGACATCGGCGGCATCCAGAACGTCGTCACCTCGACCGCGACGTCGATCGTCTCCAACGTCACCACGGTGATCGCAGCCGTGGTGGCGATGTTCCTGCTCGACTGGCGGCTCGCGCTCTTCTCGCTCGCGCTGCTACCGGTCTTCGTGCTGCTGACGCCGCCGCGTCGGCGCGTGAGCGCCGGCGGATCACGACCGACGCGGCAGTCGACGCTGGCCGACATGTCGACGCTCGTCGAGGAGTCGCTCTCCGTCTCCGGGATCCTGCTCGGCAAGACGATGGGTCGCGGCGGCGAGCTCGCCGAGCCGCTTCGAGCGCGAGTCGGACGACCCTCGCCGAGCTCGAGGTACGCCAGCGCATGGCGGGCCGCTGGGTGATGGCGTCGATCCAGACGACGCTTCTCGGTCATGCCGGCGCTCGATCTACTGGTTCGCCGGGCAGCCGTTCGCCGGCGACATCGACCTCGGTACGGTCGTCGCGTTCACCACGCTGCAGACGCGGCTCTTCTTCCCGGTCGGCTCGCTGCTCTCGGTCGGGATCGACATCCAGACGTCGCTCGCGCTCTTCGACCGGATCTTCGAGTACCTCGACCTGCCGGTCGAGATCGACGAGCGCCCGAGCGCCATGCCGCTGCCGCCCTGCCGCGGCGACGTGACCTTCGACGACGTCTGGTTCCGCTACGACGCGGACGGCGCCGTGGACGCTCGCAGGACGTCTCCTTCGAGGTGCCGGCGGGCACGCGTACGGCGATCGTCGGCGAGACCGGGCTCGGGCAAGACCACGCTCGGCTACCTGGTCGCGCGCCTCTACGAGGTCGAGCGCGGCCGCGTCACGCTCGACGGCATCGACGTGCGCGACGTCACTTTCGACTCGCTCGCGGCGCACCATCGGCGTCGTCTCCCAGGAGACGTACCTGTTCCACGCCTCGATCCGCGAGAACCTGCGCTTCGCGAAGCCCGACGCCACCGACGAGGAGATCGAGGAGGCGGCCCGCGCGGCACGCATCCACGAGCTGATCGACGAGCCTCGAGGACGGCTACGACACGAAGGTCGGCGAGCGCGGCTACCGCTTCTCAGGCGGCGAGAAGCAGCGGATCGCGATCGCGCGCACGATCCTGCGCAACCCGCGCGTCCTCATCCTCGACGAGGCGACGAGCGCGCTCGACACGCGCACCGAGCGCGCGGTGCAGGCGGAGCTCGACCGGCTCGCCGAGGGCCGCACGACGATCACGATCGCCCACCGGCTCTCGACCGTGCGCGACGCCGACCAGATCGTCGTCCTCGACGGCGGTCGGATCGTCGAGCGCGGGACGCACGACGAGCTGCTCGCGCTCGGGGGTACGTACGCCGGCCTGGTCGCGCGGGACGCGTTCCGCGAGGACGAGGCGCTCGTCAGCTGACGGATCTCCCGCCGACGATGACCTCAGCAACGTTGCATTGAGACACGCGGCACGGGCGAGCGCGAGCCCGCCCGTGCCTGCGGCCTCGGTCAGTCGCGCCGCGAGCCGGCGCGGTCGCGGCCACGGCCGCCGCGGTCGCCGTCGCGCCGCGGCGGGCGCTCCTCCCGCGGACGGTCGGGTGCGTCCTTGGCGCGCTCGACCAGCTCCTCGGGCTGGACGAGCGAGCCGTTCTCGTGCTTCGCCACCAGCTTGAGGCCGATGCGGTTGCGCTGCTTGTCCACCTCCTGGACGAGGACGTCGAGCACGTCGCCGCGGCTGATCACATCCTCGATGTGCTTGACGCGGCCCGGGCCGACGTTCGACACGTGGAGCAGCCCGTCCGTGCCCTTCTTGAGCTCGACGAACGCGCCGAAGTCGGTCGTCTTGACGACCTTGCCCGTGTAGGTATCCCCCACCTCGGGCTCCTTCGTGAGCGCCTTGACCGCCGAGATGGCGGCGTCGGCCTTGTCGCCCGCGGTGGCGTAGATGAGGATCGTGCCGTCCTCCTCGATGTCGATCTGGACGTCGTAGTCGCCCTCGAGCGAGCGGATCGTCTCGCCGCCCTTGCCGATGACGAGCCCGATCTGCTCCGGGTCGATCTTCACCGACGAGATGCGCGGGGCGTGACCGGCGAGCTCGCCGCGCGGCTCCGGGATCGCCTTGAGCATCTCCTCGAGGATCGACGCGCGCGCCCGCGCTGCCTGCTCGAGCGCGCCCTGCATGATCTCCCGCGTGACACCGGTGATCTTGATGTCCATCTGCATCCCGGTGATACCGCCGGGCGTCCCTGCGACCTTGAAGTCCATGTCGCCGAGGTGGTCCTCGGCGCCCTGGATGTCGGTGAGGATGACGTAGTCGTCGCCCTCCTTCACAAGTCCCATCGCGATCCCGCTCACCGGCGCCTTGATCGGCACGCCGGCGTCCATCAGGGCGAGCGTCGAGCCGCAGACGGAGCCCATCGACGACGAGCCGTTCGACTCGAGCGTCTCCGAGACGATGCGGATCGTGTAGGGGAACTCCTCCGCGGTCGGGATGATGGCCTCGAGCGCCCGCTGGGCGAGCGCGCCGTGGCCGATGTCGCGGCGCTTGGGGCCGCGCATCATGCCCGTCTCCCCGACCGAGTAGGGCGGGAAGTTGTAGTGGTGCATGAAGCGGCGGTCGGTCTCGAGCGAGAGGTCGTCGATCCGCTGGCCCTCCTTGGCCGTCCCGAGCGTCAGGAGCGACAGGATCTGGGTCTGGCCGCGCGTGAAGAGGCCAGAGCCGTGCGTGCGCGGCGACATCGTCACCTCGCAGGTGATCGGCCGGATCTCCTCGGGGCCGCGGCCGTCCGGGCGCTGCTTCTCGACCGCGATCTTGCGCCGGACGAGCTCCTTGTAGGTCGCCTCCGCTGCCTTCTTGACGTAGTTCTTGGTGATCGAGTCCTTCACCGTCGCAGGCTCGCCGTCGCCGACCGCGGGCCCAACCGGGAACGGCAGCTTCACGGTCTCGACGATGCGCTCGAAGAGCAGATGGCGCTTGGCCGACCTGAGCTCCTTCGAGTCCTGCTCGGCCTCGGTGAGAGAGCGGAGGTCCGACTCGAACTGCTCGCGCACCGGGCCTGACACCGCGTCGAGCCGCGCCCGCTCGAGGATCATCGAGAAGCTCAGCTTGCGCTGCGTCATCAGCATGACGTCGTCCTCGGTGGAATCCATGCTCAGCGGCGCGAGGATCTCCTCGACGACCCCGTCTGCGGCGCGCAGGCCCTCGGCGCCGATCCGCTCGCGGATCGTCGGCAGGTACTGCTGCTCGAGCTCGGCCGTGACGGCGGGCTCGAGCCACTTCGCCTTGCCGGCGCGCTCGCGGAGCTGCTCCTGCGCCTCGCAGAGCTTGGCGATCTCGCGCTGCGCCAGGTCGAGCGCCTCGAGCAGCGTCGTCTCCGGCACCTCTTCGGCACCGGCCTCGACCATCGTCAGACCCTCCTTCGTGCCGACGACGATCAGGTCGAGCGTCGACTGCTCCGAGATCTCCGGCAGCGTCGGGTTGACGCGCAGCTCGCCGTCGATCAGGCCGACGCGTACGGCGCCGACCGGTCCGATGAACGGCAGCGGCGAGATCATCAGCGCCGCGGAAGCGCCGTTGATGCACAGCATGTCGTGCGGGGTGATCAGGTCGGCCGACAGCACGGTGCAGATGACCTGCGTCTCGTTGCGATAGCCCTTCGGCCAGAGCGGCCGGATGGGGCGGTCGATCATGCGCGCGGTCAGGATGGCGCGCTCGGTCGGCCGGCCCTCGCGCTTGAAGAAGCCGCCGGGGATCTTCCCGGCCGCGTACATGCGCTCCTCGACGTCGACGGTGAGCGGGAAGAAGTCCGCGCCTTCGCGCGGCTCCATCCGCCCCATCGCGGTCGCGAGCACCATCGTGTCGCCGGAGCGGACGAGCACGGCGCCGTCCGCCTGCTTGGCGAGCTTGCCGGTCTCGAACGTGATCTCCTGGTCGCCGACGGTCGTCGAGACGCCAATCGTCTCGGCCGCGGTTGCAATGCTCATGTGATGTGTCCTCCGTCCCTTCGGCGGGGGGTGGAGGTTTGAGACAGCTCCGGCGCCCCGGAGCTCGCTCAAACTTCCACCCTCCGGGTTTTCCCTTGTCTAGCGCCTGAGCCCGAGCTCCTTGATCAGCCCGCGGTAGGCCTCGAGGTCCTCACGCTGCAGGTACTGCAGCAGCCGGCGGCGCCGGCCGACGAGCTTGAGCAGTCCGCGACGCGAGTAGTGGTCCTTCGGGTGCGTGCGCAGGTGCTCGGTGAGCTCGTTGATGCGCGTGGTGAGCAGCGCGACCTGCACCTGCGGCGACCCGGTGTCCGAGCCGTGCTGCCGGTGCTTGTCGATGATCTCGAGCTTCGCTTCCTTTGTGAGGGTCATATGCCTCCTTGCAGACGACTCCGCGGTCCCAGCACGCCGCGAAGGAAGTGCGCGCGCGGCCGAGACTGCGGTCGCGAGCAGGGTAGCAACTGTCCCGCCCAAGCCGTCTCGCCGCCTCGGAGGACCGATCGCGAGGGCGCCCCCCATCCGGGCTCACCGCCCCGCCACCGATACTTGAGACCGTGAAGGCAGCGATCGCCGCGGGCCATCCGGCGACCGTCGAGGCCGGCATCGAGATCCTCGAGGCCGGTGGCACGGCTGCTGATGCCGCCGTGGCCGCTTCCCTGGCCTCGTGCGTGGCCGAGACGATGATGACCGGCCTCCTCGGCGGCGGGCACGCGATCTACTGGGATGCGGCCGCCGGCCGCGCGACGACCCTCGACTGCTTCGTCACCGTCCCCGGGCTGGGCGCCGAGCCACGCGCAGGGCAGGTCGTCGAGCTGCAGATCCCCTTCGGAGCCGAGCTCGTGCACTACGCGGTCGGCCCGGCGACCTGCGGTGTTCCCGGCCTCCCGGCCGGCCTCGATGCGCTCTGGCGCGCCCACGGGCGGCTGCCCTGGCCGCGGCTCGTCGAGCCCGCGGTTGCCGTCGCCCACGCCGGCGCAGAGCTACCGCCGGCACATGCGGCGTGCCTGGAGATGCTCGCGCCGGTGATGACCATGAACGAGGGCGCCGCCATCTACGCGCCTGGGGGCGAGCTGCTCGGAGCGGGCGCGCGCGTGCCGCAGCCGGAACATCGTCCGTGCGCTCGAGCTCGTCGCGGACGAAGGCGCCGCGAAGCGTGTACTCGGGCACGATCGCCCGGCGGCTGCTCGAGCTGTCCGACGAGCGCGGCGGGCTCCTCACTGAGGCGGACCTTGCGGGCTACGAGCCGGTCTGGGGGGAGCCGGCGACCGTCCGCTACGCCGGTGGCGCGGGTCGCAACCCGGGTCGGGCTCTCACGCCTGCCCGAGTTGCTGGGGCAGCTGCCGCCGCTCCGCGGGCTGTCGCCGGCCGAGCGCGTCGTCGCGCTGACCGAGACCCTCGCCCCCGCTCCGGTGGCGGGTGGCGTCACACACGACCGCGCTCGCGGTCGTCGACTCCGACGGCAACGCGTGCGCGCTGATCTCGAGCCTGGGGCTCGGCTCGGGCGACTGGGTGCCCGGCCTCGACCTGCACCTGAACAGCATGCTCGGCGAGGCCGACCTGATCCGCGGCCCGCTCGAGCCGGGCGCGCGCATGGAGAGCATGATGTCCCCCACGCTCGCCTTCGACCCTGACGGCGCGGCTCATGCTCGTCGCCGGCGCGGCAGGAGGGACGCGGATCCGGACCGCGGTCGCAGGGGTCCTGGCAGGCATCCTCGACGAAGGCCTCCCTGCGTCGGATGCAGTCGCCAGGCCGCGCTTCCACCCGGCAGGCACGACCGTCAACGCCGAGCCGGGCGTCGACGAGAACGGCCTCGCCGAGCTGGAGCGACGCGGCTGGATCGTGCGCCGCTGGGACGCCCTCCACCACTACTTCGGCGGCGTCAGCGTGGTGACGACGGAGAGCGGCGCCGCCGGCGACCCGCGCCGGAGCGGCGCGGCGCGGGTGCTCGACTGAGCGGGGTCGTCAGGCGGCTGCCCCGACCTCGACGATCTCGAAGACAGTGAGAATGTTGCCGTCCGGATCCTTGAACCACGCGGCCCGCTCGGGACCGAGCGTCGCGATGCCGTTCTCCGTCTTCACGCCCGGGGTGTCGTACTCCTCGAAGGCGAGCCCGTTCCGGCGCATTTCCTCGACGGCTTGCTCGACGTCGTCGACCAGGAAGCCCGCGACCGTGTGGCGGCTCTGGCCTGCCCCGACGCTCTTGTAGAGGTAGAGGACGCCTCCGCCGACGGTGAATGTCGCACCCGGAGTCCCGGGGATCTCGTCCAGCACGGGCGGATCCAGCCCCACCTTCTGCGTGAAGAACTCGATCGAGCGGTCGAGATCGGAGACGGGGACGACAGCCTGGACACGAACTCCGGTCAGCATGCAGACCTCCTTTGCGGACGAGTTGCCCGTCGGAGGATTGCGGTTCGCGCGAGCATCGGTCAAGCGCGCCCATTGGCGGCGCCTAGCACCCGCCGGCGCGTGGACGAACCGAGCGGCGCCGCCGGCGACCCGCGCCGGAGCGGCGCCGCTCGAACGCTCGCCCTAGACGCTCGCGTGGACGCGGGAGCGCTGGCCGATCCCGATGATGTTCCCGTCGGGATCCTTGAAGAAGGCGCCCTTGATGTCGGTGCCCATCTGCATGACGCCGTCCTCGGTCTTCATCCCCGGCATGTCGTACTCCTCGAACGTCACGCCGTTGCTGCGGAGGTCCTTGACCTCCTGCTCGATGTTCTCGACCTCGAACGCACAGAGCGTATGGCGGCTCTGCCCGGCGCCGACGCTCTTGTAGATGTACAGCTCGCCTCCGCCGATGTCGAAGCGGGCTCCCGGGTTCTCCGGCATGTCGTCCCGCTCCGGCGTTCCGAGCCCGAGCGTCTGGCCGTAGAACTCGATAGCGCGCTCGAGGTCGGAAACCGGCACGCACGCGCCGATTCGGGCTTTACCCAGCATGTAGCCCTCCTTTGACGATTGCCGTGCAGCATCGTCCGCTCTGTCGTAGCGGTCAAGTGTCCGAGCCGGCGGCCTCGCGCGGCGCGTCTCCTCCACGTCCCGAGAGATCTGCGCGACGAGCTCTGCCTCGCTTGCGAAGGCCTGCTCGCCCCGCAGGCGCTGCCAGACCTCGAGCAGCAGTCGCTGCCCGTAGAGGTCGCCCTCGAAGTCGAGCAGGAACGCCTCCACGCGGCGCTCGCTGCCGCCGTAGTGGGGGTTGACGCCGATCGAGATCGCGGCGCGCTGCCCGAGGGCGGCGCCGGCGTAGATGCCGTGCGCGGGGACGGCGAGGTCCGCCGGCACGTCGAGGTTCGCGGTCGGGAAGCCGAGTGTCGTGCCGCGCCGGTCACCCCCCACCACGGTGCCTTCGAGCTCCGCGGGGCGCCCGAGCAGCGCCGCGGCACCGGCCACGTCGCCCGCCGCGAGCAGCTCGCGGATGGCGGTCGAAGAGACGCCCTCGACTGCTTCTACCTGCACGCGCGTCGAAGCCGAGCCGGGCCAGGAGATCGAGGTCGCCGCCCCGGTCGTGCCCGAAGCCGAAGCCGTATCCGGCGACGACGACCTCGGTGCCGATTGCACGCAGCACCTGCTCGGCGAACGTCTCGGCGTCGAGGCGGGCGAGCTCCGCCGTGAACTCGAGCACGAGCGCGTCGGCGACGCCGAGGCCCGCGAGCAGCTCCAGCCGCCGCTCAAGCGTCGTCAGCAGCTGAACGTCGCGCCCCAGCACACGCCGCGGATGCGGCGTGAAGGTGACGACCGTCGGCACGAGGCCGCTGCTCACGGCAGTCTCGATGACCCGCAGGTGGCCTCGGTGCACGCCGTCGAAGGTCCCGAGCGCCACGGCGCGGGGCCGGCTCTGGAGCTCCTCGACGGAGCGGACGACGTTCACCGGGACGGTGCCTGCGCGTCGGACCAGCCGGCCGGGAGCCGCGCGAGCGCGTCGTCGACGGGGATCACGCGGTCGAGGTCGGCCTCGTCGACGCTGAACGGGCCGATCTCGAGCCGGCGCAGCGTCGCGCAGTGCCCACCGAGCGCGTCCGCGATCGCGCGCACATAGGTCCCGGAGCTGACCCTGAGGTCGAGCCGGGCGATGCCGTCGCGGTGGGAGAGGAGCGTCGAGCGCGTCGACCCGGGAGCGCCGCAGCGGCATCTCGACCGCCACGCCGCGCCGGTGCAGGCGGTACGCCCGCTCGCCGCCGATCTTCACCGCCGAGGCGGCCGGGATCGGCAGCTCGATCTCGCCGCGGAGCGCGTCGAGCCTGTGCTCCAGCTCGGCGCCGTCCGGCGGATCGCTCGCCTGCAGCAGCTCCCCCTCACGGTCGCCGGTCGTGGTGCGGGCGGAGAGGTCGACGTCGGTCACGTAGCGCTTGTCGAGGCCGACGAAGCAGCGTGCGAGCTTGGTCGCCCGTCCGGACAGGAGAAGCAGCAGGCCGCTCGCGAACGGATCGAGCGTGCCGGCGTGGCCGGTGCGCGCGCCCGTCCGGCGCCGGACGTCGGCGACGAGCGCGAACGACGAGGGCCCCTCCGGCTTGTCGACGAGGATGATCCCGGTCGGCTCGAGTCCGCGCGGCGGCATGTCAGTGCAGCGGCGGGACGAGGCCGCCGGCTAGGCGACGGCCGCAGTGGCGCTGGCGAACTCACGTCGGACGAACTCCGTGATCTCCTCGACCGACAGCTCGCTCGAGAAGCCGGCCGCCTGCCGGTGGCCGCCCCCGTGGCCGGACGCGCGCGCGATCGCCGAGACGTCGAGCTCGTCGGCGTTCGAGCGCAGGCTGACCCGGTGCCGGGGGGCGCCCGGGCGCGGAGGCTCGCGGATCAGCGCGGCGAGCTGCGCACCCTCGACCGCCCGCAGCGAGTCGATGATCCCTTCCGAGTACGGCTCCTCCGCCCCGACCTCTGCGAAGTCGCCGGCGAGCAGGTACGAGACGACGATCCGCCCGCCGTCGTAGATCTGCGCCCGCTCGAGCGCCCGGGCGAGCAGCTTCAGCTTTGCGAACTGGATCGACTCGTAGACGCCGCGGAAGACGCGCTGCACGTCCACCCCGGCATCCAGCAGGTCGGCGGCGAGCCGGTGGGCCTTCGCGGTCGTGTTGGAGTACTGGAAGCGGCCGGTGTCGGTCACCAGGGCGACGTAGAGCGGCTCCGCCAGCTCGGGCGTCATCGGGACGCCGAGCTCGCCGAGCAGGTCAGCGACGATCTCGCCCGTCGACGAGGCGTCGGCGACGACCAGGTTGACGGCGCCGAAGCGGTTGTTGTCGTGGTGGTGGTCGATGTCGACGACCAGCGGCGCCTCGAGCAGAGCGTCGGCCGCCGCCCCGAGCCGGCTCTCGTTGGCGCAGTCGAGCGCGAGGACGACCCGGTCCCGTGCCTCGGGCGGCGGCTCGCCTCGGCGGAGCTCCTGGAGCGGCATGAACCGGTACTCCGCGGGCAGCGGCACGTCGCCGGCGAGGTACGTGAGCACGTCCTTGCCCAGCGTGCGCAGCCCCATCGTCATCCCGAGCAGGGAGCCGAGCGCGTCGCCGTCGGGGTTCTCGTGCGTGGTGACGACGAAGCGGTCGTTGCCGCGGATCGTCGCGAGTACGGTCGCGAAGTCAGTCTGCGTCGTCGTCGTCATCGGGGGCGAGCTCGTCGATGAGGTGGGACATGCGGACGCCCCGCTCGACCGTCGGATCGTATTCGAAGGTCAGCTGCGGAGTTCGCTTCAGGCGCAGCTCGCGGGCCAGGCGCGCCTGCAGGATCCCGTGCGCGGACGAGAGGGCGGTCAGGCTGTCGCGGCGGCGCCGCTCGGAGCCCAGCACGCTGACGTAGACCGTGGCGCTGCGCAGATCCCGTGATGTCTCGACGCCGGTGACGGTGACGAAGCCGAGCCGTGGGTCCTTGAGCTCGCCGACGGCCTCGGAGAGCACCTCGCGGACGACCTCGTTCACGCGGCGCATGCGGCCGGACTGCGGCCCGCGGCGAGTGCTACTCACCGGGCACCACCACCTCCCGCTCCGCCCGGGCGACCTCCCACTCCTGGCCGTGCAGGTAGCGGAGCGCGTCGTCCAGGAGGGCATCGAGCTCGTTGTGCTCCCTGGCCACGCACGCGACGGTCAGCGCGGCACGCTGCCAGAGCTCGTGGTGGTCGACCTCGGCGACCGAGGCGCCGAACCGGTTCTGCAGCTGCGCCTTCGCGGACTTCACGTAGCGCCGCTTGCCCTTCAGCGAGCCGGCCTCGGGGAAGTGGAGCTCGAGCGTCAAGATCCCCACGTAGCCGCTGCTCATCTCCAGGTGCCTTCCGGTCGGGGGCTCCCGCCTGTCGGGGCGCCTCGGCCGCACAGGCTAGAGGCTCGAGGTTCGCGGGAGGGCCTGGGTCGCCCACACTGCGTCCAGGTGACACAGCGACGCATTCGCCAACTCCTGAGCCCGCTCGGACGTCGCAAGGGGCACACGCCCGTGAAGACCGTCTCGCTGCTGGCCGTACCGGCAGCCGCTCTGCTGCTGGGAGCGGCGGCGGCAGACGCCTGCACGCTGCACCAGGCGCCGGCGGAGGTGAGCGCCGTCGCCGCGGCGTTCCCGCTCGCCGGCGCGCAGCTGACGAAGTTCGGTGCTGCCGCGCCTGTGGTCGCCGGCCCGACGGCCGCGGCGGCGCCGCTGGCGACGACCCACCGGCTGCGCCTGGTCGGGCGGGCGAACCCCGCCGGGAGCTACACCGCGGACGTCTGGGCCCATCGCAGCCACGCCTACGTCTCCAGCTTCGGCGGCCAGGCGTGCCCGGCGGCCGGGGTCCGCGTGTTCGATCTGGCCCGCCCCTCGCGGCCGCGACACGTCGCGACGTTTGCGAGTGCCGCGTCGGAGCCCGAGCTCGTGGGGACCTGGACCGAGAAGACGATCGTCAAGCGCGTGGCCACGCCTGCCTTCGCGGGCAGCTTGGCCGTCACGAGCCTGCAGCACTGCGCGGACGGCGCCTTTCGCGGCTTCGCGCTCTACGACGTGACCGACCCGGCGCAGCCGCGGCGGCTCGCGCTCGTGCACACGGGCGTCCGCGGGTCGCACGAGATCTGGCTCCAGGAGCGCGACGGCTCGGCGTACGTCTACACAGCGATCATCGACTCCGAGACGATCTCGGCGCCCGACTACGACGCGGCCAGACGCACGGCCTCGGCTCCCGGCCCCGCCGACTTCCGCGTCTACGACGTGAGCAACCCCGCGGCGCCGGCGCAGGTGGCCGAGTGGGGCGCCTGGCGGCAGCTGAGCATCAACCCACACCCGGCCGGGGCGCCGGTCGGGCCGAGCCACTTCGTCCACTCGGTGCGCTCGAACGCGGCCGGCACCCGCGCCTACCTGTCCTACTGGGACCTCGGCACCGTCATCCTCGACACAACTGACCCGGTCGCCCCGCGCTACCTCGGTCGCACACCCGCCACGCGCAGCGCCCACTCGGCGGCGCTCGGGCGGAACGGCACCCTGCTCGTCGAGACGCACGAGGTCGAGGGCGGGCTGCCCACCCTGTTCGACATCAGCGCGCCCACACGGCCGCGCCGGCTCGGTCAGCTGTCGATCCCGGGGGCCGCGATCCCGGCCGCCGGCGGCGCCCGGTCGTTCATGAACGGCGTCCACGATCCCGACTTCCTCGGCAAGACGCTCGTGCTCTCGTGGTACGCACAGGGAGTGATCGCCGCCGACGTCTCGCGGCCGTCCCGTCCGCGCGTGCTGGCGCAGTTCCTGCCGCCGGTCCAGGCCGACCCGTTCGACTCGCTCTGCCCGGCCGGCCCCTGCCGGGCCGTCTGGGGCGTGGCCGTCGACCGCGGCTACGTGCTCGCGAGCGACATGGTCAGCGGGCTCTACGTGCTCAAGCTCGAGCCGAAGCCGAAGCGCCGTCCCGCTTGAAGCCGCGCGTGGCCGCGTGCGAAGCTCGCGCCGATCGCTACGAGGAGGACATCGATGTTTCCGCAGATCGCGCGCTGGGTTCCCGCCACCGGCATCGCCTTCGCTGTGCTCGTGGTCGTTGCCACGCTCATCGTCGGTGACTCGCCGGGCGAAGGAGCAACCGACGCCGAGTGGGTCGCCTACTACGAGGACGGCGACAACCAGACGAAACAGGAGATCGCGTTCGTCCTGGTCGGGCTGGCAGGGCTGTGCTTCCTGCAGTTCCTCGGCAGCCTCCGCGGCGCGCTTGCCCGTGCCGAGGGCGAGCCGGCCCGCATCACCACTGCCGCGATCTCGTCCGGGGCGGTCTTCATCGCCCTCGCCCTCGCTGCGCACGTGATCGGCACCGCGGTCACCGGGGCGGCCGGCTTCTACAACGAGGAGTTCCAGGTGGACGCGAACACGGCGCGTCTTTTCGACATCCTCGAGTACGCGTTCTTCGTCATGTCCATGTTCGCGGCAGCGGCGATGGCACTCGCCGTGACCACGCTGGTCTTCTACGCCGGCGTCTTCCCGCGCTGGGTGGGCTGGTTCGGTGTGCTCGCGACGATCGCGGGCCTCTTCGGATTCGCCGTCTTCCCCACCCTGCTGGTGCTCGTGTTCATCGTCATCCTCAGCGTCTACCTGCTCAGGCAGCAGCCCGCCGCCGTGGAGCCGGCCGCGCCGCAGATGTCGCTTTAGGAAGGAGTAGCTACTCGCCGCTCGGAGCGGCTGCGGCCGGCGCCGGCGCCCTGGCAGCGCCGTCCGTCGCGAGGTCGGTGCGCTCGATCTGGCGGGTCTCGTAGACCTCGAGGATGTCGCCAACCTTGATGTCGTCGAAGCCTGCGAGGTGGAGGCCGCACTCGAAGCCCTCGGCGACCTCGCGGACGTCGTCCTTGAAGCGCTTGAGCGAGTCGATGCTCGTCTCGTGGATCAGCGTGCCGTCGCGGACGATGCGCACACGTGCGGCGCGGCGAATGACGCCCTGGCGGACGTAGCAGCCCGCGATCGTGCCGACACGAGAGGCGCGGAAGGTCTCGCGCACCTCGACCTCGCCGAGCACCTCCTCGACCTCCTCGGGCCGCAGCATGCCGACGAGCGCCTTCTCGATGTCCTCGGTCAGCTGATAGATGACCCGGTAGGTGCGGATGTCGACGCCCTCGCGCTCGGCCAGCATGCGCGCCTCGGCGTTCGGGCGGACGTTGAAGCCGACCACGAGCGCACGTGAGGCGGCGGCCAGCATGACGTCGCTCTCGGTGATGCCGCCGACGCCGGTGTGGATGACGTTGACGCCGACCTCGGGGTGCTGGATCTTCTGGAGCTCGCCGACGGCGGCCTCGACGGAGCCGTCCACGTCGCCCTTGACGACGAGGTTGAGCTCCTCGACGGCGCCCTCCTGCATCTGGCCGAAGAGCTGCTCGAGCGAGACGGCCGGCCGCGCGCTGGCGGCGAACTGCTCGCGCCGCAGCCTGGCGCCGCGCGTTGTCGCCAGCTGCCTGGCGGCCCGCTCGCTCTCCACCACCCGCGCCAGCTCGCCGGCGGGCGGGGGGCGGTCGAAGCCGAGGATCTCGACCGGATCGCCGGGCGTCGCATCACGGACCTTGTCGCCGCGGAAGTTGTAGAGCGCGCGCACGCGACCCCAGGCGTCGCCGGCGACGATCGCGTCACCGACCTTGAGCGTGCCGCGCTGGACGAGCATCGTCGCCACGGGACCGCGGCCGACGTCGAGACGAGACTCGATGATCGGCCCGGACGCCTCGGCGCTCGGGTTGGCCTTGAGCTCGAGCTCGGCGTCGGCAACGAGCAGCACCTTCTCGAGCAGGTCGTCGAGGTTCTGCTTCGCCTTCGCCGAGACCTCGGAGAACTGCGTCGTGCCGCCCCACTCCTCGGGCTGGAGCTCCTCGGAGGCGAGCTCGCTGCGCACGCGCTCGGCGTTGGCGTCGGGCAGGTCGATCTTGTTCACGGCGACGACGATCGGCACATCCGCCGCGCGCGCGTGCGAGATCGACTCGCGCGTCTGCGGCATGACGCCGTCGTCCGCAGCGACGACCAGCACGGCGATGTCCGTCACCTTTGCGCCGCGTGCGCGCATGGCCGTGAAGGCCTCGTGCCCGGGGGTGTCCAGGAAGGTGATGCGGCGCCCGTCGTGGTCGACCTGGTAGGCGCCGATGTGCTGCGTGATGCCGCCGGCCTCGGTCTCGACCACAGCCGTCTCGCGGATCGCATCGAGGAGGGTGGTCTTGCCGTGGTCGACGTGACCCATGATCGTCACCACCGGCGGCCGGTCGACGAGGTCCTCGGCGCGATCGTCGAACACCTCGGGCTCGGGCTCCTCCTCGGAGGCGTGCTTGATCGTCACCTCGCGCTCGAGCTCGGTGGCGATCAGGTCGACCTCCTCGTCGGCGAGCGACTGGGTGATCTGAACCATCTTTCCGAGTCCCATCAGGATCTTGATCAGCTGCGCCGCAGGCACGCCGAGCGCCTGCGAGAAGTCGCGCACGGTCACGCCCGAGGGCACGGTGACCGGGCCGGTCGGGGGTGCCGCCGGAGTCTGCTGCTTCGGGCGCTCCGCCGGGCGATCGCGCGCCTGCCTCGAGTCGGGACGCGGCCGCGAGGCCTGCGTGTCGATGACGACGCGGCGCTTGCGGCGGCCACCGACGGGGCCGCGCGGGCGAATGGGGCGGTTGGGACGGTCGTTGGCCATAGGTCAGCGTCCAGTGTAGAGCCGCGCGAGCTCCGAATCGACGCGCACGCTACGCCGGAGGCTGCGGGCGAAAGCCCGCCGCTCGCGTGCCCGTTCGAAGCACACGAGCCTCCGGCACGTATACACCCCGCGGCCAGCACGTTCCGTGCCCGGCACGAGGACGCCGTCCTCGGCCACGAAGCGCTGGAGCTCCGACTGGGGTGCGCGCCGGCCGCAGCCGGTGCATGTGCGCTCGGGGCTCACTCGGTCCGCTGGCTCTCCTCCCCGGTCGGTGTATCGACGGGCTCCGGCTCCGTGCTGCCGAGCGCAGACGCGACCGGCTCTCCGCCATCGCCAGCCTCCGCGGCTTCGCCGACGCCGTTCGTGGACTCGTCATCGTCGACTGCGGGCGGGCCGCCGACCTGCACGACCTGGCCGACGAGCTCCTCGGGCGGGCGGCTCGCCAGCTCCTGGTGGGCCGCGATGCCGCAGAAGCGCGTAGCCGGCAGGGACGCGTTCGGGCAGCGCTTGCCGTTTGCCAGGATGGCGGCGCAGCGCCCGGAGAACTCTTCCTCGCCGGCCTCGCCGCCGCCGAAGGCTGCCTGGGCCTCCTGCTGCGCGAACTCGACGTCCGACGTGATGTCGATTTTCCAGCCGGTCAGGCGTGTGGCGAGGCGGGCGTTGAGACCCTCCTTGCCGATGGCGAGCGCGAGCTGGTCTTCCGGGACGATCACCGTCGCCTCGCGCGTGTCGTCGTCGACGAGCACCTCGCGCACGCGCGCGGGCGACAGCGCCTTCGCGATGAACCGCGCCGGCTCGGTGTTCCACGGGATGATGTCGATCTTCTCGCCGCGCAGCTCCGACACGACCATGCGCACGCGGGAGCCACGGGGGCCCACGCACGCGCCGACCGGGTCGACTCCCTGGGCATGGGACTCGACCGCGATCTTCGAGCGGTAGCCGGGCTCGCGCGCCACGCCGCGAATCTCGACCAGGCCGTCGGCGATTTCCGGCACCTCGAGCTCGAACAGCGTTCGAATCAGCTCCGGGTCGCGCCGGGAGAGGATCACCTGCGGGCCCTTCGTCCCCGACCGCACCTCGGTGATGACGGCCTTGATGCGGCTGCCCTGCTCGTAGCGCTCGCCGTCGACCTGCTCGGAGCGCGGCAGCAGCGCCTCGACTCTGCCGAGGTCGACGAGCACGTTGTTGCGGTCGCCGGCCTGCTGGACGATCCCGGTGACAACCTCGGTGACCCGGTCGATGTACTCCTCGTACATGATCTGGCGCTCCGCCTCGCGGATGCGCTGCTGAATGACCTGCTTGGCGGTTTGCGCCGCGATGCGGCCAAAGCCGTCGGGCGTCACGTCTTCGCGCTCGATCTGATCCTCGGGCACCTCGTCCCAGTCGATCTGGAGGTCGTCGTCGGAGAGCAGCGTGTGCTGGCGCTCGCCCGTCTCCTCCTCGATCTTCTCGAGCTCGGTCAGAGCGCGCTCGCGCGCGTCGTCGAGGAGGCGCTCCTCGAGGTCGGACGGCATGTGGATGGCGATGACGCGGAACTCGCCCTCGTCGTCGAGCTCGACGGTCGCGTGGCGAAACGCGCCGGGGGTCTTCTTGTAAGCGGCGAGCAGCCCGTCGCGCAGAGCCCCGACGAGTACGCCGTTCTCCAGGTTCTTCTCGCGCTCCAGCTCTTGGACTGCCTCGACGATCTCGCGACTCATGCTGTCACCTCTCTGCGATCAGGTTGCCGCGCACGATGTCCTCGTACGGGACGTCAACTGCGTCTTCACCGGTGGACACGGTCACCGCGTTCTCGCCGGCGGCCACGATCTCGCCGCGAAAGCGGCGGCGGCCGTCGACCTCGGCTGCGGTGCGGAGCGCCACCCGGCGCCCCACGGCGCCGCGGAAGTGCTCGGCGGTCCGGAGCGGCCGCTCGCTCCCGGGCGACGACACCTCGACGGAGTAGCGCTCCAGGTAGGGCCGAAGCACGTCCGTGACGCGCTCGCAGAGGGCCAGATCGACGCCCGACGGATGGTCGACGTAGATGCTGAATGCCTGCGGGCCCGAGAGCTCGAGCGCAAGCACCTGCACGCCGGGCACATGGCGCTCGACGTGGGGTGCGATCTCTGAAAACAGGGTGCGTTCCTTCACGTAAATGTCCATCGGTCTCAAAAAAAACGGGCGCTGCGCGCCCATTTCCCAAACAGCCGGTGAAATGTGGTGGCGGCCATGATAGCACCGCACTTCCGGCCTTCCAGGCCGCGATCCGGCGGGAAAGACCGGCTCGGGGATGGTGCTGCTGTACCGCACGCGCCGTCGCCGCCGGGGCCGGGAGACCGTCCGTAAGCGTTCCGTTAGCAGTCGCCGAGGCCGGTTCATTCGCCGGTCGCTGTGGGAATCAGGAGCAGGTTCCACTCAAGAAGACCGAGGAGTGATGCCTGCATGCGAAAGCTCATGATCGGAACGGCTGCTGCTCTCGTGCTCGGCGCGACGCCGGGTGTCGCTGCGGCCGCTCCACCCGAGAACACTGCACCGCCGACGCTCAGCGGCACCGCACGTGAGGGCTCGGCGCTCACGGCCGCGCGCGGGTCGTGGAGCAACAGTCCCAGCACCTACCTGTACGCGTGGCAGCGGTGCGCGAGCGACGGGAGCGCCTGCGCCAATATCCAGGGCGCGACCGGCTCGATCTACACCGTCGCGGACGACGACGTCGGGCGGACGGTTCGCGTGCTCGTGACCGCCGTGAACGCGGACGGCCGGGATACCGTGCCGTCCGGGCCGACCGCGGTCGTCTCGTCCCGCAACGGGCCGACGAACAGCACGCGTCCCGAGGTGACCGGCGACGCCACCGTCGGCGGCGAGCTCGAGGTGTCGACCGGCACCTGGCGGCCCGTCCCCGGCTCGTTCGTCTACCAGTGGCAGCGTTGCGACACCGACGGGACGAACTGCCTGAACGTCGCCGGGGCGACGGGGCAGACCTACGGCGTCCGCGCTGCCGATCTCGGCTCCCGCCTGCGGGCGCTCGTCACGGCAGTGACGCGTGCCGGCGAGCGGGCGACGGCCGTTTCGACGACCAGCGGGTTCGTCGTCTCCGACGACCCGCCGCCGACGACGAACGCCGCGCCGACCATCCGCTTCGTGGCGCTGAAGCGGGTTGGCGTCCGCGTCTACGCCCGCTTCCGCGTCTGTGACGACGGCATGGGCCGGGTCACCGTGGTCCAGCGCGACCGCAAGACGGGGGCGCAGGGGTTCACGCGGCGCTTCGCCGTCCGGGTCGCCGCAGGTTGTGGCTCGTTCACCCGCAGCTGGGTTCCCGCTTCCCGCTTCCGCACCACAGGCAGGCACATCGTCACGCTGCAGGCAATCGACACCTCGCGGAAGATCAGCCGCACCGTCAGCAAGTCGCTGGTCCGCCGCTAGCACTGCATCGTCTGGGAGGGGCGGCCGCGCCGCTCCTCCCGGGCTTCTAAGCGTCGAGGACGATCGTCACCGGCCCGTCGTTGACGAGCTCGACCTGCATCTGGGCGCCGAAGCGCCCGGTCTCGACCGGCACGCCCTCGCCCGCGAGCCCGGCGCAGAAGTGCCGGTAGAGCACCTCCGCACCCTCGGGTGCGGCTGCGGCCGAGAAGCTCGGCCGGTTGCCCTTGCGGGTGTCCGCGATGAGGGTGAACTGGCTCACCGCGAGGACGCTGCCGCCGACGTCCAGGACGTTCCGGTCGAAGCGGCCGTCCGCGTCGGGAAAGATGCGCAGTCTGGCGATCTTCCCCGCCAGCCTGTCGGCGTCGGGCTCCGCATCGGCGGCTGCGACGCCGAGCAGGACGACCAGCCCGCGGCCGATCTGGCCGACGGTCTCGCCCTCGACGACTACCCGCGCACGCGACACCCGCTGAACGACCGCCCGCATGCGGCGTAATTCACGGGCGAGCCGCGAGTTCCCGCGTGCAGGCTGCGTTCAGCTGTCGTCCGGCGCAGGCTGCGGCTCTTCGCCGAGGTCCTTGATGCGCGACGAGTAGTCCTCGCTGTCCGGCCGCATGCGGCTCGCGAGCTTGTAGTGGCCGTTGGCCTCGGCGGCCTTGCCCTGCTTCTCGAGGCAGCGTCCGAGCGCGTAGTGCGCGTAGTCGTCGACCGGCGAGAGCTCGAGGACGGCGCGGAACTCCGACTCCGCCTCGCGGTAGCGCTGGATGCGGAAGTACGCGATGCCGAGCGCTTCGCGGATCGAGGTCTTGTTCGGCTCGCGCCGCTTGGCCTTCTCGAGCGGCACGGTCGCCTGGGCCGGCATGCCCTTGCGGAGGTGCTGCCTGCCCTGCTGGTACAGCTCGTAGGTGTCCGCCTCGCTCATCTCAGGCCCCCGAGATACGGAAAGTTCTCCCACACCAAGTCAAGCGGATCGGTCAAATCCCGGGTGGGACGGATCTCGACGGCACGCACGCGCTCACCGGCGTCGATTGCCCGCTGGAATGCGGCCGTCGAGCTCGTACGGCGCCACGTAGGGCTCGCGACAGGCGGCCGGGATCTCTGCCGCCACCGGCCGTCCGACGACGAGCAGGGGAGCGGCAGTCACGTCGTCCGTGGAGTCCGGCGCGGGCACGCGGCGAACCAGCCCGTCCTCGACCCGGATGCGCGTCGCCGCAGGCCGGCCGGGCTGGCGACGGATGGTGATCGCGCCGGCGTCGGCGTCGTCCCAGGCCGCGAGCACTTCGGCCACCGTGCCCGGCGCGTAGAGCGTGTCCGCCGCAGTGACGAGAAACGGCGGCACCACTCCGGCGGCCACCGCACGCGCCGACCGCGTCGGCGGAACCGTCCGGGCTCGGCTGGCGCACGGCCTCGGAGCTCGAGCCCGAACGCGGAGCCGTCGCCGGCGAGCGCCTCCACCTGGCCGGCGAGATGCCCGGTCACGAGCCAGACCTTCCTCACGCCCGCGCCCGCGAGCTCGCGCAGCAGTGAGGCGAGCACCGGCCTGCCGTCGATCGGCAGCACCGGCTTCGCCCAGCGCTCGGTGACCGGACGCAGGCGCGTGCCCTGCCCGGCGGCCATGACGACGGCGTCCACGCCGTCTACGCCGGTAGGCGGAGCGAGCGCAGCGAGAGCACCCCGCGCAGGCGTTCACGGAACGTCAGGCGCTGGCGGAGCGCGCGTCGCAGCCCGCGAACCTCGCGGCGGGCGCGCACGGCCGCCTCGTCTGCGCGGTCGGGTGGCCCGTAGCGGGCCGCCGAGGTCGCCGTGACGAATCCGCGCGGATCGAGGCCGACCGACTCGGTGATCAGCTCGGCGAGCTCGCTGACGGTGGCACCCGCGGGCACGTCCACCTGCTGGTCGACGACCAGCTCGGCCACCTCCCGCCGGCAGGCAGCAGCGATCCGGCGGGGATCTCGCGTCAGGTAGCGCAGGCGCCGTCGCGCGGCCTTGGCGGAGCCGAGCACCACGAGCAGCCCAAGCGCGCCGAGGAGCAGGACGGAGATCAGTCCGGGCCGGCGCGACCCCTCCTCGTCGAAGGTGAAGGTCGATCCCTCTCCGCCTGCCGCGCCACTCGCCTCCTGCTCGCGTCGCAGCCGCTCGAGCGCGGAGAGGCCGAGCGCCCCGGTGCCGAGCAGGGCGGTGGCGGCGCCGCCGGCGTCGAAGCTCGGCGAGGCGTTCGAGTACGGCCGCGTCGAACGTCCCGCGACCGGGCGTCGGGTCGAAGGGCAGCCACCCGTACCTCGGGAACCAGACCTCGACCCAGGCGTGCCCGTTGTAGTCGGTCACGACCCAGCGGCCGGTGTCCCGCTTGTAGCTGCCGCTCGTGAAGCCCGCGGCGACCCGCGCCGGAACCCCCAGGTAGCGGAGCATCAGCGCCATCGCGCCGGCGTAGTGCTGGCAGTAGCCGGCACGCCGGTCGATGACGAAGCCGACGAGCGGCGGCTTGCCCGGGACGACGCCGGGCTGCTCGTCGTAGAGAAGCCGCCCACCCGCCGGAACCATGTCTCGAGCCCGACCGCCGCCGCGTACGGCGTCCGCGCGTCGCCGACGACCCGCTGGGCCGTGCGGTAGAGGGGCGCGTACGCCTCGAGCTGCGGCGAGTCGAGCAGGTCCTCGACGACCTCTTCCCGGCCGGGTGTGCCGAAGGGCGGCACGGACGCCCCGGGCCAGATCGAGAACGAGGCGGTCTGCTCGAGCAGCTCGTCCGGATAGTCGGGGCCGAGCCGGTTCAGCGCTGCGGGCTCCGGCGCCGGCACGTGACTCCACACCGTGTACTCGTCCCCACGCGACAGCCTCCCGACGAACGCCAGGCCGCCGACCGCGTAGAAGACGCCGCCCAGCTCGTTGGCGTCGTAGGCGACCGGGACCGAGGCCGCCGGGAGATGCTCGTCGCGGAGGGCGCGGATCGTGACCTTCTGGCGGAGCCACCGGGAGCGGACGCGCGCCGTCTCGGCGAGCGTGTCGTCCAGGAGCAGCTCGTCGCGGCCCCCGTCGCCCTCGACCGGGAATGTCTGTCGCAGGTCCTCGTCCCAGCGATCCTCGACGTACGCGTCGAGCGTCGTCGAGCGCCAGTAGCGCGGCTCCCGTGGCGCCTCCACCTCGAACACCGTCGTGGCCTCGTCGGGGAAGCGGATGCCGGCGTAGTTCCCCGCCCAGACGTAGTCGACACCGACCCGCTTGCCATGCTCGTACGGGCTCCAGTCCTGCCAGTCGAGCATGCCGCCCCGGGCGACGCTTGCGGAGGTGGACGCCGCCGCGGCGGCCAGGACGATCGAGATGCCGGCGAGCAGGGCGGGCCGGGCCGCCCAGCCGGGGCCGCGCAAGCCCGCGAAGAGCACGAGGATCCCGGCGAGGATCAGCGCTCCGCGCGTCAGCTCGGCGCCGCCGGCGAGGAGCGTGGCCGGCCAGCCGGCTCCGGCCGCGAGGGCGAGCGCCGCCGGTACGGGGCGCCGCTCGGCGACGGCGAGCGCGATGAGCAGGGCAAAGGCGAAGATCGCGAAGGCGACGAGCCCGGCCATGTGCGGCTGGCCGGTCGCCGAGAACGGCAGGCTGACGGAGTAGAACGCCTGGAGCCCCGCGGACGCACGCTCGCGCATCGCTTCCGGCTCTGCGAGACCGGCGTCGAAGGCGACAGCTCCGGCCGCCAGCGCTGCGGGGAGCACGGCCGCGAGGCGCAGGCTGCGCCGGGGCAGCAGTGCAGGCACGAGCGCGAGCACGAGCATGACGGCGACGGTGCCCCCAGTCCCGCGCGGGTTCTCCAGCCGCAACCACATGCCCGCGACGAGCAGGGCCGGGAGGAGCCAGACGAGCCCGGTTCTAGCCATGCGCCGCCCGTGCATCCAGGTGGCCGCCGAGCACCTCGGCCAGATCGTCGCCCCGCTGCACCCGGGCGACGATGACGCCGGCCGACGCCAGCCGCAGCAGGTCGGCCTTCGCTGACCCGTCGCCGCCGGCGAAGGTCGGAGCGTCGACGTACACGAGCGCGGTACGCCGGCCAGCAGCTGCTCTCCGCACGAGCGCATCGACGGAGGCGGGCCCGAGGAGTGAGCTGACGACGACCAGCTCGGCGGCGCGCGCGACCGAACCTCCCTCGGCTCCCAGCAGAGCGGTCAGCGGCGCGGTCGCGGTCGGCTCGACCCCGGCGAGCGCGTCGTAGGCGACCGGCCAGTCACCGTCGTACGAGGCGACGCGGAGGACCGTCGGGGTGGCGCCGTGGATGGCAAACACGCAGCGCCTGCCGCCGCGCGCGAGCGAGAGCACGAGCGAGCCGGCCGCCCGTACCTGCGCGTCGAAGCTCGAGTCCGGGGGCTCGCCGGCCGATGCGCCGGCCTGCGCGTCGAGGACGACGGCGAGCTCGTCGCGCGGCGCGTCCTCGAGGTCCTTCACCATCAGCTGGCCACGCTTGGCGGTCGACGGCCAGTGCACGCGCCGGAGCGACTCGCCCTCCGCGTGCTCGCGCACGGTGTGCAGCTCCATCCCGGTCGGCCGCCGCATGAGCAGGCGGCGCCCCTGCTGGCCGGTGCGGCCAGTCTCGGAGAAGAGGCCGTCGAGCTCGACCAGCCGCGGGTACACGAGCAGCGCGCCGCCGGCCGGAACGGGCGCCTCCGCCCGTGCCAGCCCGAAGGGATCGCCGAGCGTCACCGTCGCGTGATCGAGCGAGTAGCGGCCGCGCGGCACCCGCGCGAGCGTGTACCTGCCCCACGCGCGCCTGCCCTCGACCTCGAGCGGGATCGTCCGGTCGCCGAGCCTGGCGATGCGGTCGTGCAGCTCGAGGCCGACCGGGCGGAGCCCCGGCGAGAGCGTCACGTCGGCGTCGATCTGGAGGTCGTCGCCCTCGACGTGGTGGGCGCGTGCATGGTGGCGCTCCACCGCCTGCGGGCGCGCCGCGAGCCGCACCCAGAGCGTCGCGCCGAGCGAGGCCGCGACCAGTCCCACAGCAACCGGGTAGAGCGGGCGCGCGCCGAGCAGCCACGCGGCCCCGTAGAGAGCGACGCCGAGCGCGAGCGCCGCGCGGCCGCGCCCGGTCAACGGCTCACTCCGGCACCCACGAGCTAGACGGGAACGGGGGTCTTCTCGAGCGCGTCCCGGATCGCGTCGGCGGCGTCGAGCCCGGACGCCCGCGCCTCGGGCGCAACGATCAGGCGGTGAGCGAGCACCGGGACGGCGACTGCCTTGACATCCTCCGGCTGCACGAAGTCACGCCCCTCGCTGAGCGCCCGTGCCTTCGCCACGCGCAGGAGCGCGACGCCGGCCCGCGGGCTGGCGCCGAGGTAGACGCGGTCGTCGCTCCTCGTGTGGCGCAGCAGGGCGACGACGTAGCGGTTGACGCTCTCCTCGACGTAGACCGCGCGGGCGTCGGCTGCCAGGGCCAGCAGCTCGTCCGCCGTCGTGACCGGCTGGAGGCGCTCGAGCGGCGGCTCGCTCGTCTGCTCGCGGAGCATGGCCGCCTCCTCGGCGAGTGCCGGGTACCCGATCGAGATGCGCATGGTGAAGCGGTCGAGCTGCGCCTCCGGCAGCGGGTACGTGCCCTCGTACTCGATCGGGTTCTGGGTGGCCATGACCATGAACGGCCGCGGCAACTCGTAGGAGACGCCGTCGACCGTGACCTGGTCCTCCTGCATGCATTCGAGCAGCGCGGCCTGCGTCTTCGGCGAGGCCCGGTTGATCTCGTCCACGAGCAGCAAGTTCGCGAAGACGGGGCCCGGCCGGAACTGGAACTCGTTCGTGCGCTGGTCGAAGACGTTGACGCCCGTGACGTCGGAGGGCAGCAGGTCCGGCGTGAACTGCAGGCGGGAGAACGAGCAGTCGATCGAGCGCGCGAGCGCCTTGGCCAGCATCGTCTTCCCCACGCCGGGAAAGTCCTCGATGATCAGGTGCCCGCGGCTGACGAGGCAGATGACCGAGAGCCTGAGCGTCTCCTCGGGGGCGTGGACGACCTCGGCCACGTTGGCCGCGATCGAGTCCAGAACCGCGGCCGACGAGCGCGGCGCCGCCTGCAGGCCCGCCCCGCTATGCGGCGCCTGTTCCATTCCGCTCCTCGAGCAGCCGCTCGATCTCGTCGAGCACCGCGGCCGCTATCCGCGTCTTCGGCGCGCGCGGCACCGCCCGCTCCTCGGCCGCCGCCACGATCACCACCTCGTTGTCCTCGCTGTCGAAGCCACTGTCCTCCCCCGAGACGTCGTTGTAGACGATCACGTCGGCCTGCTTGCGCTGCAGCTTCTCGCGTGCGCGCGCGAGACCCCCGTCCCCCGTCTCCGCAGCGAAGCCGACCAAAACCTGCCCGTCGCGGCGCTCATCGCCGAGTGCCTGGAGCACGTCGGCGGTCGGCTCGAGCTCGAGCTTCCAGCCGCGCCCGTCCTTCGAGCGCTTGCCGTCGAGCGGGGCAGCCGGCCGGTAGTCGGCGACCGCGGCGGCCATGACCACGACGTCGGCGCTGCCGGCTCGCGCGCGGGCCTCCCGCTCGAGGTCCGCTGCCGTCGGCGTCGGCACGACGTCGACGCCGTCAGGCGCCGGGACCGCGAGGTTGGCGGCGAGCAGGGTCACCGCAGCACCGCGGCGGCGTGCCTCGTCGGCAAGCGCGACGCCCATGCGCCCGGAGGAGCGGTTGCCGACGAAGCGCACTGCGTCCAGCGGCTCGCGCGTGCCCCCTGCGCTGACCAGGACATGCTTACCGGCGAGGCTCCCCGGTCCTCGTGGCTCTGAGCCGCGTGTGGAGAGGAGCTCGGCACACCGGGCTGCAATTGCCTCGGGCTCCGCCATACGACCCATACCCAGCTCGCCCTCCGCGAGGTCCCCGGCGTCGGGCCCGACGAGGTGAACGCCGCGCTCCGTGAGGACGCCGATGTTCGCCTGCGTCGCCGGGTGCTCCCACATGCGGACATTCATCGCAGGCGCCACGACGACGGGACCGTCGTGCGCGAGCGCGGCCTCGGTGACGAGATTGTCGGCGAGCCCGTGGGCGAGCTTCGCGATCGTGTTCGCCGTCGCCGGCGCGATCACGAGCAGGTCAGCGCGCTCCAGGTGCGGGTAGGGCCCCGGGTCGCCGCTGACGCGCGCAAGCGCGCGGAAGGTCTCGGCGGTGACGAAGCGCTCGGCGTCCGGCGTCAGCAGAGGCGTGACCTCGTGGCCTGCCTTCACGAACAGGCGCGTGAGCTCGCAGGCCTTGTAGGCCGCGATGCCGCCGCTGACACCGAGGAGGATCCGCGCCACGACAGAGATTGTGCCGATCAGGCGCTGCGCGGTCGAAATCGCGGGTCCAGTTCGTGGCTGTCAGCCACTAAGTGGAGGCCGCTCGCCGTGCCGCGAGCGACGACTTCTAGTTGGGTCGCTCCTACGGCGCAGCTCATCGCGCCTTCGTCGCGGCAATCGGGGACCGGCGGAGGAAGCAGGGACTGTCGCCGACAGCTGCGGCTAGCCGCGGTACTGATACTTGATCTTGCCCTCGGCGACTTCCTCGAGGGCCATGGTCAGGTAGTTCTTCGACCGGGACTCGACGAGCGGCGGAGCGAAGTCCTCGAAGGTGCCCTCGCCGAGCTGCTGGTGGTAGTTGTTGATCTGCCGTGCGCGCTTGGCGGCCACGATGACGAGCGCGTAGCGGCTGTCCACGTTGTCGAGCAGCGTGTCGATGCGGGGATGAATCATGGCCGAGCCATGGTAGCGGCGCCGTCGAGCTTTCGGGCGACGATCGCCGAGATCTGCTCGATCGCCCGCGCCAGGTCGTCGTTCTCGACCACGTGCTCGAACTCGCCGGCGTGCTCGAGCTGCCGCCGCGCGATCGCGAGGCGCTCGTGGATCTCGCCCGTGCTCTCGGTCGCGCGCTCGCGCAGGCGTGCCTCGAGCGCCTCGAGCGGCGCCGTGACGAAGATCGTGACCGCGCCCTCGAGCTCCTGGGCGACCGTGATGGCCCCCTCGATCTCCAGCTCGAGCACCGGCCACTTGCCGCGGCCGAGGATCCGGCTGACCTCGGAGCGGAGGGTGCCGTAGCGGTGTCCGGCGAACTCGACGTGCTCGAGGAAGTCGCCCGGCTCGACCCGGGCGGCGAACTCGTCCTCGCTCAGGAACCAGTACTCGCGACCGTCATGCTCGCCCGGGCGCCGCTCGCGGGTGGTCGCCGAGACGGCGAGCTCGAGATCGTCGAACCGGTCGAGCAGTGCGCGTACGAGGGTGCCCTTGCCTGCCCCCGAGGGACCGGTGACCACGAAGACGGGACGCCTGGGCAACGAGAGCACCTACCCCCGCCACCGAGTCATTCCGTTGCGCGGAATGACTACCGGCCGAAGAGGGCGATCAGCTCGGTGCGCTGGCGGTCGGAGAGACCGCCCACGGTCTTCGACTGGCTGATGCGCGCCTGGTTGAGGTAGCGCGTTGCCTTGACGCGGCCGAACTTCGGGACCGCCATCAGGATGTCGAAGACCTTCGCCGTGGCCACGTACTCCGGCGGGTTGCGCAGGATCTCGTAGACGTGGACGCGGCCCAGCTTCAGGTCCTTCTTGAGCTGCGCGCGACGGACGCGAATGTCGTTCGCGCGCTTGAGCGCCTCCATCCGCTGGTCCGGCGAGCGGAGGGGCGCCTGGGTCGGGGACTTGGTCGTGGTGACCATCTTGAGCGCGGGAGGCTACCAGATTCACAGCCGCGTGCAACGAGAAGAAAACCGCCCATTTGCAGGAATTTTCTAAACCGCTACTTTTGGCTAGTTCCGGCCGGCCACCGCGGCCCGCGCACCGTGATGGGCCACCCCCACGGCGTCGGCCGGCGCCTCGAGACCGACCGATCGAGCAGCGTCGGCGAGCTCGGTCCGCACGCGCGAAGGCGCAGCCGGATCGGCAAAGAGCGTCGTTCCGAGCGCGACGGCGTTGGCTCCGGCGGCAACGAGCTCGAGGGCATCACGGCCGCTCGAGACGCCGCCGACGCCGACGATCGGAAGCTCCGTGACCCGCCGGCAGGCGTACACCGCGGCGAGCGCGATCGGGCGGAGCGCCGGACCCGACAGCCCGCCGACTGCCCGGCCGAGGACGGGGCGCAGCGTGCGCTCGTCCAGCACGAGCCCTCGGATGGTGTTGACGAGCGTGAGGCCGTCAGCGCCTGCCGCCTCGACCGCGCGGGCGACCTCCGGCAGGTCAGCGGCGGCCGGGGAGAGCTTCGCGTAGAGCGGCAGGCTCGTGCGCCGCCGCGCCGCCTCGACGATCTCGGCGGCCGACTGCGGTGCCTCCTCGACGTTGGGGCAGGAGAGGTTGAGCTCGATCGTGGAGATGCCCTCGCAGCCGTCGAGGAGATCGCAGAGCTCGGCGTAGTCGTCGGCGGTGAACCCGCCGACCGAGACCCAGACTGGGACGCCCAGCTCACGTAATCGCGGCAGGTGCTCGACGACGAAGGCGTCGATGCCGGGGTTCTGGAGGCCGATCGAGTTGAGCATGCCGACCTCGCTCTCGGCGATCCGAACCGGCTCGTTCCCCTCGCGCGGCAGCGGCGTCACCGTCTTGGTGACGAACGCGTCCAGCGCCCGGGCGACGTCCGGTGCTGCGAGCGCATCGAGGCAGCCGGACGCGTTCAGGATCGGGACGCTCATGCGGCCTCCTGCAGGACGGGCCCCTCGAGGCAGAGCCGGCGCAGGCGCCCGTCGATCTCGACGACGCAGCCGTAGCAGCCGCCGTAGCCGCAGGCCATCGGGGCCTCCCACGCGATCTGGGCCGAGGGCGCGAGCGGGCGCAGCGCCTGGAGCATCGGCTCAGGCCCGCAGGCGAGGACGTCCCAGTCGCCGTCCGGGAGCGCCTCGGTGACGTAGGTCGGCTCGAGCACTACCTCCGCGTTGGGGACGAGCGCCGCCGCCTGCGCATGCTCGGGGGAGCGGAATCCGAGCACGGCGGGCGGGCCGTCCAGGTGCTCGGACAGGTACGGCAGCGGGGCGACGCCAATGCCCCCGCCGACCAGCAGCGGCCGTGCGACGTCGACGTCGAAGCCGTTGCCGAGCGGGCCGAAGACCGCCAACCGGTCGCCGGGCGCGCAGCGCCGCGAGCGCCCGCGTACCCGGACCGACCACGTCGAAGAGGAACGCCAGCTCGCCGGGCGGAGCCAGGCAGAGGCTCATCGGCCGCGGCAGCGTCCGCCCGGGCGGCGTCAGCATGAAGAACTGACCCGGGACGCCTGGGGCGACGCTGCCGCGCGCCACACGGAGCAGCACGTACGGGCCGACCGGCTCGAGGCCGGCGACGCGCAGGTGCTCCCGCCGGGGCACTAGCTCGCCTGTGCGGCGGCGTGGCGCTCCTGCAGCGAGACCGCGCCGCCGTCACGCGCGTTCGCGATGGCATCGACAGCGGCCGCCGCGCCCGAGAGCGTCGTGATGCACGGCACCCGCGCGACGAGCGCCGCCTCGCGGATCGCGTAGCCGTCGCTCCGGGCCCCGCGGCCCTGCGGCGTGTTCACGACCAGGTCGCAGCGGCGGCGTCGGATCAGGTCGACGACTGTCGGGCCGTCTTCCCCTTCTGTGACCTTGCGGATGGTCTCCACCGGCACGCCTGCGGCTCCGAGGGCGCGCGCCGTGCCGGCCGTCGCCACGAGGCGGAAGCCGAGCCCGGCCAGCCCGGCGGCCACCGGCACCAGCGCCTCCTTGTCGGCGTCGCGCACGGAGAGGAACGCGGTCCCGGACTGCGGCAGCGGCCGCCCGGCAGCCCGCTCCGCCTGTGCGAACGCGGTTGCGAAGTCGTGCGCGGAGGCCATCACCTCTCCGGTCGAGCGCATCTCCGGGCCCCAGCACCGGGTCGGCGCCGGGGAAGCGGGCGAATGGGAGCACCGCCGCCTTGACGCTGACCTCCAGCGGCGTCCGGCCCCAGGGCAGGTCGAGATCGGCGAGGCGATGGCCGGCGGCGAGCGCGCAGGCGGCGCCGACGAGATTGACGCCGGTCGCCTTGCTGGCGAACGGCACCGTGCGCGACGCGCGCGGGTTCGCCTCGAGCACGAACACCTCGCCGTCGGCGACTGCGAGCTGGACGTTGACGAGCCCGACCACGCCGAGCGCCGGGGCGAGGCGGCGAACGACGGCCTCGACCTCGTCCTGCGCGGCTGCGGCGAGCGACGGCGGCGGCAGGACGCAGGCCGAGTCGCCCGAGTGGACCCCAGCCTCCTCGACGTGCTGCATGACCGCGGCGACGTAGGTCTCCTCGCCGTCGCAGAGCGCGTCGACGTCGATCTCGACCGCGTTCTCGAGGAAGTGGTCGACCAGGGTCGGGCCGTGGATCGCCGCCATGGCTGCCGCCACCTCGTTCGCGTCGTAACAGATGCGCATGGCGCGGCCGCCGAGGACGTACGACGGCCGCACGAGCACCGGGTAGCCGATCCGATCGGCCGTCTGCACCGCCTCCTCCGCCGAGCGGGCGATGCCCCACGGGGGGCAGCGGACGCCGAGCTCGGCACAGAGAGCGGCAAAGCGCTCGCGGTCCTCGGCCAGGTCGACGGCCTCGCGCGGCGTGCCCAGGATCGGGACGCCCGCCGCCTCGAGCGCCGGCGCCAGCTTGAGCGGGGTCTGGCCGCCGAACTGGATTGCGACGCCGACGGGCTGCTCGCGCTCGCAGACGGCGAGCACCTCTTCGACGCCGAGCGGTTCGAAGTAGAGGCGGTCGGAGGTGTCGTAGTCGGTCGAGACGGTCTCGGGGTTGCAGTTGACCATGACTGCCTCGTAGCCGAGCGAGCGGAAGCTCTGGGCGGCGTGGACGCAGCAGTAGTCGAACTCGATCCCCTGGCCGATGCGGTTGGGGCCCGAGCCGAGGATGACGACCGTGCCTCGCTCGCCGCCGGTCGGCGGAAGCGGATCATCGGCTTCGCCCCAGGTGGAGTAGAGGTAGTTGGAGCCGGCCTCGACCTCGCCCGCGCACGAGTCGACGCGGCGGAAGGCGGGGCGGACGCCGCAGGCCAGGCGGGCCGCGCGCGCCTGCTCCTCCCCCGCGCCGCTGTGCTCGCCCACGTCGGCGTCGGAGAGCCCGAGGCGCTTGAGCCGGACCCAGTCGCCGGCGGTGAGGGTGTCGAGCGACTCCGATCCGCCCGAGCTCGCCCGTGATCTGCTCGAACTCGGCCAGGAACCACGGGTGCACACCCTCCGGCACGGCGTCGAGGCCGCGCCACGGCGCGCCCGGGGCGTGATCGAGCTCGCGGCTGCGGAGCGCTTTGAGGAAGGCTTCGCTGAAGGTGCGGCCGATGCCCATCGCTTCGCCGACGGACTTCATCTGCGTTCCGAGCGTGGTGTCTGCGCCGGGGAACTTCTCGAAGGCGAAGCGCGGCATCTTGACGACGACGTAGTCGAGCGTCGGCTCGAAGCTGGCCGGGGTCGTCTGCGTCAGGTCGTTGGGGATCTCGTCGAGCGTGTAGCCGATCGCCAGCTTGGCGGCGACCTTGGCGATCGGGTAGCCGGTCGCCTTCGAGGCCAGCGCCGAGGAGCGCGACACGCGCGGGTTCATCTCGATCACCCGCAGCTCGCCGCTGTCGCGCGAGCGCGCGAACTGGATGTTGGCCCCGCCCGTCTCCACCCCGACCGCCCGGATGATGCGGATGGCCGCGTCGCGCAACTCCTGGTACTCCTCGTCGGCGAGCGTCATCTGCGGCGCCACCGTCACCGAGTCACCCGTATGCACGCCCATCGGGTCGAGGTTCTCGATCGAGCAGACGATGACGACGTTGTCGCGGCGGTCGCGCATCAGCTCGAGCTCGAACTCGTCCCAGCCGATCAACGACTCCTCGACCAGCACCTGCCCGACCGGGCTCTCCGCCAGCGCCCGCCCCAGCAGCACCTCGAGCTGCTCGGCCGAGTAGGCCGTGCCCCCGCCATGGCCGCCAAGCGTGAACGCCGGCCGCAGAATCACCGGGAACGACAACTCCATCGGCAGCTCGCGCGGCGCGGTCACCACCGTCGACTCCGGCACCCGCAACCCAACGCCGCGCACGGTCTCGCGGAACAGCTCGCGGTCCTCGGCGCGGCGAATCACCTCGACCGGGGCGCCGATCAGCTCGACGCCGAGGTCGGCCAGCACACCCGACTCGGCCAGCTCCAGCGCCACGTTCAGCGCCGTCTGGCCACCCATCGTCGGCAACAACGCATCCGGCCGCTCACGCTCCAGCACCGAGGCAACGCTCTGCGCATCCAGCGGCTCGAGATAGGTGCGGTCGGCGAAACCCGGGTCGGTCATGATCGTCGCCGGGTTCGAGTTCACAACAATCGTCTGCAACCCCTCGGCCCGCAGCACCTTCAACGCCTGCGAGCCCGAATAGTCGAACTCACACGCCTGCCCGATCACGATCGGCCCCGAGCCGATCAGGCAGACGGAACGGAGATCAGGCCGCCTTGGCAAGGCTCACCCCCTCCACCCAGGTGTCGAGCAATGACCAGGCGTCGTGCGGCCCAGGCCCCGCCTCGGGATGGAACTGGACCGAGCGCGCCTGCAGCTCGGGCAGCTCCAGCCCCTCGACCGTGCCGTCGTAGAGCGACACGTACGTCGCCGCCCGGCCGTCGCTCGGTGCGACCGCGAAGCCGTGGTTCTGGCACGTCACCAGCACGCGGCCGGTGCGACGCTCGACCACCGGGTGGTTGGCGCCGCGATGGCCGAACGGCAGCTTGAAGGTCTCCAGCCCGGCGGCGAGGGCGAGCAGCTGGTGCCCGAGGCAGATGCCGAGCACCGGCACGCGGCCGAGCAGCTCGCGCACGGCCTCGATCTCGTCGGCGAGCGGCTCCGGATCGCCTGGCCCGTTCGACAGCAGCACTGCGTCGTAGTTGAGGAGCTCCTCGGGGCCGGCGTCGTGCGGGTAGACGGTCACGCCGGCGCCGGCGGCCGCGAGGCGGGCGAGGATCGAGCGCTTGCAGCCGTAGTCGACCACGGCGACCGAGGCCCGGCCCCCGCGTGCGAAGACGTAGGCCTCGTCGGTCGAGACCACAGCAGCCAGCGCCCTGCCGGCCATGCCGGGTTGCGAGCGGGCAAGCGCGATGGCCTCGTCCTCCGAGCCCTCGCCGGCAACGACGGTCGCACGCATGGCGCCGGCGTCGCGCAGGTGGAGCACGAGTGAGCGTGTGTCGATGCCGCTGAGCGCGACCGTGCCGTGCCGGTGCAGCCAGTCGGTCCAGGCGGGGCCGCGAGCCTCGCGCATGAGCACGGCGCGTGCGTGCGCGCGCGTCGACTCGTTGCGGTGGGCCGCGACGCCGTAGTTGCCGACCATCGGCGCGGTGAAGCAGACGACCTGCTCGGCGAAGCTCGGGTCGGTGACGACCTCCTGGTAGCCGGTCATCGCGGTGGTGAAGACGGCCTCCCCGCAGGCGTGGCCCGGAGCGCCGACCGACTCGCCGTGAAAGACGGTCCCGTCCTCGAGCGCGACGAAGCCGGTCACCGCGCTGCCTCGAGGGCGGCCCGTACCCGGTCCCGGAGCCACCGATCGGCCTCGGGCTTCGACAGCCACTCGCCCGACTCGACCCACGCCCAGGCTCGCGCCATGTTGCAGCGCCCCGATCCAGCTCGAGCGACTCCTCGAGCGCCTCGAGGATCTCGTTCCGCGGAACGGGTTCGAAGCACTCGGACCACGGTGGGCCGACAAGCGCGATCGCGTGCCGCTCGGCGATCGCGCGGTCGATGACGAACCAGAAGCGCGCGCTGGCGGGAATGCCGTAGTCGAGGCGCTCGGCCATGTCGCGGCCGGTGTTGAGGTTGAGCACGACCTCGCCGCCCGCGTAGAGCGACGAGCTCGAGGCCGCGCGCGGGTGCGAAGTCGACGGCCTGCACGCGCTCGACAAGAGCGTCCATGTCCCCACGCGCCGGACGCTCTTGCAGGACGCCGATCAGGTCGAGGTCGCTACGCCCCGGCTCGAAGCCGCCGGTCGCGACCGAGCCGATGGCGTACGCGGCAACGACATCAAGCTCCAGAGCGCCAACGACCGCGTGTGCCGTGTCGACGACAGTCCGCTCGCTCACGACGCTCATCCGAAGGCCACCTGGCCGGCGGCGACCGTCAGCAACACGCGGCCGCGGAGCCGCTCGCCCAGCAGCCACGAGTTGGCGGACCGTGAGCGGAAGCCGCGGTGCTCGACAGTCCACTCTGCGTCGGGGTCGAGCAGGACGAGGTTCGCCTGGGCGCCGAGCGCGATCCGCGGAACGGGCAGGCCGTAGATCCGGGCCGGGCCCGCGGACATCCGCTCGAGCAACGTCGGCAGCGGCAGGAGCCCCGGCTCGACGAGGTGGGTGTTGAGAGCCGCGAACGCCGTCTCGAGCCCGGTGACGCCGAAGGGCGCCGCCTCCCAGGGCACCTCCTTCTCCTCGCGCGCGTGCGGGGCGTGGTCAGTGGCGACCGCGGCGATGGTGCCGTCGCGAAGCGCCTCCACCAGCGCCTCTCGGTCGCTCTCCGCCCGCAGCGGCGGGTTCATCTTCAGGTTCGGGTCGAGCGAGCGGACGGCCTCGTCGGTGAGCACGAGGTGGTGGGGCGTCACCTCTCCGGTCGCCTGGACACCCGTCGCCTGTGCGGCCCGCAGCTCGTCGACCGACTCTCGTGCAGAGAGGTGGAGGAGGTGCAGGGGACGCTCCTCGTAGGCGGCGAGCGCGAGGTCGCGACCGACCATCAGGCTCTCCGCAACCGACGGATACCCGGTGAACCCGAGCTGGGCCGAGACCTCACCCTCGTGCATCTGGCCCTCCCGCGAGAGGGTCGGCTCCTCGCAGTGCACGGCCACCGTGCGCCCGGCGACCGAGGCGTACTGGAGCGCGCGCCGCATCAGCCCCGGAGAGACGACCGGCCTGCCGTCGTCGGTGAAGCCGGCGGCGCCCGCGTCGGCGAGCTCGCCCATCTCGGTCAGCTCGGCGCCCTGCTGCCCGCGCGAGATCGCTGCCAGGAAGCCGACCGGCACCTCGGCCGAGCGGCGTGCGTCGTCGACCAGCGCGCCGAGCACCGCGGCCGAGTCGACGACCGGCTCGGTGTTCGGCATCGCCAGCACGGCGCAGTACCCGCCCGCCGCCGCGGCCTGCGTGCCCGACGCGACGGTCTCCTCGTCCTCCCTGCCCGGGGTGCGCAGGTGGACGTGCGGGTCGACGAACGCGGGCGCGAGGACGAGCCCCTCCCCTTCCACGACCCGGTGGCCGTTGCCGGGCAGGTCCTCGCCGATCTGGGCGACGACGCCGCCGTCGACGCGGACGTCGAGCGTCGCGTCGAGCTGCGAGGTCGGATCGACGACGCGGGCGCGGCGTACGACGAGGTCGGCCTTCTGCTTGTCGGCGACGTAGAGCATCAGGCCACCGCCTCCATCGCCTCGGCCCGCACGGCGGCGGGACCGTGCGTGAGCAGGTCGTAGAGGACGGCCATGCGCATCACCAGGCCCGCCCGGACCTGCTCGCCGATCAGTGCGTCGGGCGAGTCGGCGACGCGCGCGTCGATCTCGACGCCGCGGTTCATCGGCCCGGGATGCATCACCTTCTGTCCGGGGCGCAGGCGTTCCGGCGTGACGCCCCAGCGCGCCGTGTACTCGCGCAGGCTGGGCACGAAGTTGGCGCCCTCCTGCATCCGCTCGCGCTGCATGCGGAGGACGTAGACGACGTCGGCGGCCGCGATCGCGCCGATGTCGGTCGAGGTCTCGCAGCCGAGGGACTCGATGCCGCGCGGGAGCAGCGGCGGCGGCCCGACGAGCGTGACCCGCGCGTCGAGCAGGACGAGCGCCTGTACCAGCGAGCGCGCCACCCGTGAGTGCAGGACGTCCCCGACGACCGCGACGTGGAGGCCCTCGATCGAGCCGAGCTCGGCCTGCAGGGTGTAGAGGTCGAGCAGCGCCTGGGTCGGATGCTGGTGCTTGCCGTCGCCGGCGTTGACGACGTGGGCGTCGACCGTGGACGCGACGAGCTGCGGCGCGCCGATGTGCGGGTGCCGGATGACGATGACGTCCGGGTCGTAGGCGGCGAGCGTGAGCGCGGTGTCCTTGAGCGACTCGCCCTTGTCGACGGCCGAGCCGGCAGCCTTGATCGACATCGTGTCCGCGGAGAGCCGCTTGGCCGCGAGCTCGAAGCTGGACGAGGTGCGCGTCGACGACTCGTAGAAGAGGTTCACGACCAGTCGTCCGCGCAGCGTCGGCAGCTTCTTGACCTCGCGCTCGAGCGAGCCCGCGAACGAGCGCGCCGTGGCGAGCAGGCGCTCGACGTCGTCGCGGGTCAGGTCGCCGACGGAGATGACGTGGCGACGCGTGCCTCGGGCCGGCGGCCGCAGTGCGTCGTGCACGACGCGGATGTCGGCGCCGCCCCCTCTCTGTGCGGTCATGAGTCCTCCTCGGGGCTGGGGACGAGCAGCACGCGGTCGACCTCGTCGATCTCCACGAGCTGCACCTGGACGCGCTCACCTCGTGCCGTGGGCAGGTTCTTGCCGACGTAGTCCGGGCGGATGGGCAGCTCCCGGTGGCCGCGATCGGCGAGGACGGCCAGCTGCACGCGCGCCGGGCGGCCGTAGTCGAAGAGCGCGTCGATGGCGGCGCGGATGGTGCGGCCGGTGTAGAGGACGTCGTCGACCAGGACGATCGTCTTGCCCTCGACCGGGAAGTCGAGCTTGGTGTCGCGGACGAGCGGCTGCGCGTGCAGAGGCGCCTCGCCCCCGCCGCGCACGTGGACGTCGTCGCGGTGGAACGTGATGTCGAGCGTGCCGAGGGCGGGCTCCTCGCCGGCGAACTCGCCGACCAGCCGCCGCAGGCGGTGGGCGAGCGGGACGCCGCGCGTGTGGATGCCGACGAGTGCGACCTCGGTCAACTCCTCGTTGCCCTCGATGATCTCGTGGGCGATGCGCGACAGCGTCCGCGAGATCGCCTCCTCGTCGAGGACGACCTTCTCGGTGCCGAGGCTGGTGGGGGTCAACGCCCGCAGGGGAGCGCAGGCGGGATGGGCGCAGCGTTCATTGGCGACTCCTTCTCGGCCTCACGGGACCGGGTTAAAGGGGTTCGTGCGGGCGGCAGTGTATCGAGGTGCGTCGGACGGACCCGCGCAGGCGCGGCGCGTTGTGATGAGCTACGGCGATGGCGAGCCGCCCGTTCCGGCCCGCGGACGTGCACCGGCAGGTGCAGCTGCAGGGTCTCGACGTCGCTCCCGACGGGAGCTTCGTGGTCTACGGGCGCCGGACGATCGAGGACAACGAGTACCGCGCTCGGCTGTGGCGCGTGCCCTGGCGCGGAGGGCGCCCCGAGCGCCTGACGGGCGGGGACGTCGACGGCCGGCCGCGCATCTCCCCGGACGGGACGCGCCTGCTCTTCATCTCGAGGCGAGGCGGCAAGCCGCCCGCGCCCTACGTCATGTCGCTCTCGGGCGGGGAGCCCGAGCCGCTGGCCGACCTCCCCGGGCCAGCGTCGGCGGCGGCGTGGTCCCCCGACGGCGCACAGGTGCTGGTCATCGCCGCGAGCGGCGAGGACCGCTTCCGCGCCGGCGGCACGCCCGAGGATCCTGTTGCGCGCCGGATCACGGACATCACCTGGCGTCTCGACGGGCTCGGCGTCCGCGACCAGTTCTCGAGCCTCTGGGTGGTCGGAGCCCGCGGCGGCAAGCCGGCCAGGCTGACGGAAGCCGGGTACGAGGTGCAGCACGCGTTCTGGGCGCCGAACGGGCGGCGGATCGGCTTCCTCGCCGACCGCTCGGAGACGGCCGGCCTGTGGGAGCGGCCGACGGTGTGGTCGGTGCCGGCCGGCGGCGGCCGCCCGCGCGCGGAGACCACGCTGCCCGCGGTGCAGACCGCCGACTGGTCGCCCGGCGGCACGCTGGCGCAGATCGGCTACGACTCCGAGGAGCCGCGCTTCTGGCAGAACCCGGGTCTCTGGATCGTGCGAGCGCCGCAAGCTGCGACGGCTGGCCGCCGACCTCGACCTGCCGCTCGGGACGTGGACGAACTCCGACCTCGTGGACACGTCGACGCTCTTCGGCGCAGCGCTTCGCTGGTTCGACGACGAGCGCGTCCTGACCGTCCTCTCGCGCACCGGCCGTAGCTACCCGTGCCTCTTCGGCAGCGACGGCAGCGTCCAGCCGCTCGCCGACGGCGACTTCGTCACCAGCAACTTCGCCACCGCTGCGGGCCGGGTTGCAGTCGTCGGCAACGAGGGCTCGGCACCCGGCGAGGTCTACGCGGTTGAGGAAGGCCGGGTCCGGCAGCTCACGCGGGACGGCAGCCGGTGGTTCGGGCCGTTCAAGCGCGAGCTCGTGAACGTCCGCTTCGGCAAGCGGAGCGGCGGCGACTTCGAGGGGTGGCTGATCCGCGGCCGGGCTGCAGGAAAGAAGCGGCCGCTGGTGCTGACGATCCACGGCGGGCCGTACCTGGCGTACGGGCCGCCGCCGACGACGACGATGCTCGCGATCGCCGACGCCGGCTTCCACGTCCTCTACACGAACCCGCGCGGGTCGATGGGTTACGGCGAGGAGTACGCGAAGGCGCTGCACGGCGCCTGGGGCGAGCCGGACACGAACGACCAGCTGCGCGCGATTCAGTGGGCGGTGCGCGAGGGGTACGCCGACCGAGACCGGATCGGCGTCATCGGTGGCTCCTACGGCGGCTACATGACCGCGTGGCTGCTCGGCCATCACCCTGGCCGCTTCGCGGCGGCGGTCTGCGAGAACCCGGTCAGCGACCTCGTCGCCGAGTTCGGGCACTCAGACTTCGGCTTCTTCTCGATCGAGGGCGCTGCAGGCGTGCGCCTCCCCCATGAGGACCCCGAGCGCGTGCGGGAGAAGTCGCCCTCCGCGCACATCCACCGCAACCGCACACCGCTGCTGCTCATCCAGGCGGAGAACGACATGCGCTGCCCGCCGTCGCAGAGCGAGATCCTGTTCACGGCGCTGCGCTGGCTCGAGCGGCCTGTCGAGCTCCTTCGCTACCCGGGTGAGAGCCACGCGCTCGGCGCCACCGGCCGCCCGGACCGGCGACAGGACCGCCTCGAGCGGATCATCGCCTGGTTCGACCAGCACCTGTAGATCCGAGCGCGTCCGCCCTCGGCGAGAGCTCAGGCGGTCGGGCTGGCGACGTCGTAGCGGGGTAGCCCGTCGTCGGGCAGCACGTCCCAGACGGCCCGTGAGCCGACGAACGAGTGGTACTGCGGCGCGATGCCGGGATCGTCGTCGAGGCAGCCGAACCTGACGCTCACCTCCGGCCCGTCGGGCCACGTGCCGCCGAAGAGCGCCGAGCCGCAGCGGGAGCAGAACGCCTTGGCTGCGCCGCCCTCAGGGTGATAGACGGCCACCAGCTCGCCGCCCGCGAGGAGCCGGAAGCGCTCCCGGGCGACGCGGCCCTGCACGAGCCCGACGCCGCCGGAGTGCTTGCGGCAGCGGGAGCAGTGGCACACGTTGGCGCGGCGAAACGGCGGCTCGAGCTCGAAGCGCACGCCGCCGCAGAGACAGCTGCCGTGAACCCGCGTCACGACCTCGAGCTTAGTGCCGGGTCAGCGGCCCGAGCGTCCAGACGCCGACAAGCGGCAGCGCCGCCAGGACGGCGAAGCCCGCCTGCCAGGAGCTCGCGCCGACGAGCGCGGCGAACGGCACGGGTGCGAGCGCGCACCCGGCAGCCAGGGCGGTCTGCTGGAAGCCCAGAGCGGCGCCCGCGCTCCTGCGTCCTGCAAGCTCGGCCGCGGCGGTGAACGAGAGCCCGTTCCAGCTCGCCGAGAGCGCCCCCGCCGCGACCAGCGCCGGCACGAGCACGGCGTCCGGCGCCTCCACCAGGGCGGCTGCCAACCCGATCGCGGCGGCGAGTGCGAGACCAAGGCGCCTGAGCGGCACGACTCGCGTGCGCATGCGGTCGGAGAGGCGGCCGACGACGATCCGCAGCACTCCGCCCAGCACGCTGACCAGGGCGAGCACGCCCCCGGCTGCGCCGAGCGTGAAGCCGCGCTCCTCGTGCAGGTAGAGGACGAGGAAGCTCGTGATTGCGATCTGGGCGAAGACGTAGAAAGTGCTGCCGGCGCAGAGGCGCCAGAGGCGGCGGTCACGCAGCGGTCGGGCCGGATCGCCGAACTCCTCAACCGCAGGCGGCTCCCGCAGCAGCAGGAGGCCGACGAGCGCGCCCACGATGCAGCCGGCTCCGAGCGCGGCCAGTCCGGCCTCGAGCCCGCCCACGGAAACCAGGAGAGGCAACGAGAGGGCGGCGACCGCCCACCCGAGCGGCACCGCCGTCTGCCGGATGCCGAGCGCAAAGCCGCGCTCGCTCGCGTCGAACCACCCCATCACCGCACGCCCGCTGGCTGCGCTCACGCTTGCCCCGGCCATGCCGGCGAGGGTCAGCAGCGCCGCGAGCGCACCGAAGGAGGGCAGCGTCGCCGCCAGGAGGAAGCCGGCTCCCGCGCCGCCCAGGCCAAGGGCGACGACCGCCCGCTCACCGATGCGGTCGGTGACGAGACCCCACGGCAGCAGCGTCAGCACCATGCCCCCGCCGGCGCCGGCGAGGAGCAGGCCGACCTCGCCGAGCGACAGGCCGTACTCGTCCCGGAGCTCTGGAACGAGAACGGCAACGCCGGTTCCGAGCGCGGAGTACGCGGCCTGGGCAACGACGCCTGCACCGAGGACGACCCAGCGGTAGCGCACGGGTCCCGCTAGCCGGCGTAGCCGGAGCGGCGCAGAAACCCGCGCAGCTCGGTGATGAAGCGCGCGCCGGCCGGGTAGCCGAGGGCATCGCGCGAACCGCCTCCGAGCTCGCGGGCACGGCGGGCCGCCTCCAGCCTCCGCCAGGCCTCACCCGTCCTGCCGAGCACGTGCATGTCGGCAGCCCAGGCTGCCAGCGCGCCGCGGACCGCGACCGGGTCAAGCGGTTTGCGGGCACGCGCGTACGCCTTGAAGAGCGTTTGCGCGTCCGCACGGACGACGTTGGGGAACCGGCGGGTGACGTTGGCGAGGCGTCCGGCCTGCCAGTGCCAGATGCGGACCGGCCGTGGCGAGTAGGCGTAGGGCGCGAAGGCGTACGAGAATCGATCGTCCGAGCTCCGCAGCTCCGGCAACGCGTCCCGGTCGAGGTCGACGAGGTCGTAGCCCGCGTTGCCGAAGTCCAGCACCGTGCGGCGGTAGCGGCCACCCTGCCAGCGGTAGACCGCGGCGAGCGCGCAACAGTGCGCGCCCCCGGTCCAGAGGTCGACCACCACCTCCGGCTCACGGTCGTCGTCGAGGTCGCGCGCTCTGAGCTCGCCGAGTGCCGCACCGAGGCCGGCCACCCAGATGCTGCAGCCGCGGCAACCGACCTGCCGCAGGCGCTCATCGTGGACGGCTCGCCCCTCCCGCGCCACGCGGAGCCGGACGTCGGTGACGGCCGGTCGGCCGACCGTCCGCACGTAGGAGAGGGTCGCAACGACCGGCCCTGCTCTCGCCGTCACGACGACGGTCGCCGCTGTCGCCGCGGAGGCAGCCGAGAGTGCGAGCAGCCCGCCCGCGCACACGACCGCTGCGAGCCGCACTACTCGCTGATGATGTCGTCGGGCTCGGTCATCGCCTCGATCGCCTCCTTGGCGGCCTCGAGGGACATCTCGGGGACGAGCACCTTCTGCGGCGCGTCCTCGATCTCACGCGGGTGATGGTCGACCGCCACCTCCAGCTGGGACTCGATACCGGCGGCGGTCAGGATGGCCTGCAGCTCTTCGGCTTCGCCGATGTCCTCGGCCACAGCCACCTGAACCATGGTCGTCACGTCGAGTTCTCCTCGTTCGGGAGCACGGTCGTCAGCTCGGCCTCCCCACCCGGTTCCCGCTCGAGCGCGCCGCCCTTGCGGAGGACGGGTGGACCCCGCTCCGGGAACGGGACGTCGATGATATCGAAGTCCTTGGGCACGACCGTTGCCGGGAAGACGGCGCGCGCGGCGCGCGCGATCTGTCCGCCGCCGTAGCGGCTGGACACGTGCGTGAGCGCGAGCATGGCCACGCCGGCCTGCGCTGCGAGCCGGGCCGCATCGGTCGCGGTCGAGTGCAGCGTCTCCCGCGCGCGCTCCTCCTCGTCGTCGAGAAAGGTCGCCTCGTGCACGAGCACGTCGGCCCCCTGGGCGGCGGCGAGGACGCTCGGGGACGGCGCCGTGTCGCCGGCAACGACAACCTTCCGCCCTGGGCGCATGGGGCCGAGCACGTCCTCGGGCCCGACCGTCCTGCCGCCGGCTACCTGCACGGCCTCGCCTCGCTGCAGCGCGCCGCGCTCGGGCCCGGCAGGAACGCCGAGCTCGTCGGCGCGGGCCACGTCGAAGCGGCCCGGGCGGGGAGCCTCGACCAGCGCGTACCCGACGGCCGAGACGCCGTGATCGACGGCGAGCACCTCGAGGTTGTACTCGTCGCGGGCGAGAACGTCGCCCGGACCGATCTCGACGAGCGTGTACTCGTAGGTCAGGCGTCCGAACACCCGCTTGAGCGCGTCGAAGAGCGCCACCAGTCCCGGCGGGCCGTACACGGTGAGCGGCGTCTCGCGCCCGCGCAGTGCGAAGGTCTTCATCATCCCGGGCAGGCCGAGGTAGTGGTCGGCGTGGTAGTGCGTGAGGAACACCTCGCGCAGGTCGATCAGGCCGACACTCGAGCGCAGCAGCTGCCGCTGCGTGCCCTCGCCGCAGTCGACGAGCAGGCGCTCCCCGCCCCGCCGCAGGAGCAGCGCGGACGGGCCCCGCTGCGCGGTCGGCATCGACCCGGAGGTGCCGAGGAAGACGAGGTCGAGGTCCATGCGGTGAGTCTAGGGAGCGCTTGGCCGAACGTCGCTCGGCGCAGGAGCGCGATGCGCCGACGGCACGGTCGCCGTCGCCGCTACCTCCCGCGCTCGCCGCGTGCCGCCCTCTCTGTCCGCTACGGAAGGACGAGGATGTCGCCGGGCTGCAAGGTGCCGGCGTCGACGTCGTTGCGCTGCTGGAGCTTCCAGACCGCCTCGCGAGGATCGCCGGAGCCGTGCTCCGTGGCGATCGACCAGAGCGTGTCCCCCGGCTGGACGGTGTAGTGGCGGGCAGGCGCGGCGCTCTCCGACGGGCGAGCCACAGCGCCGACACCGGCGGCCGCAAGCAGGCAGACGATGATGAGTTTCACGAACATGTGTTCGCCACGGTAACGCGAACATCTGTTCGTGTCAAGTGGGCGTTCGGCTCAGCGCTTGGTCTTGCGCTTCCGCTTCGGCGTCGGCTTGCCCGTGCGGTCGAGCGGGCCGAGGCGGAAGACCTTGCTCATCGCGAACGTCGTGCGGCCGGGGTTCATCTCGGCCGCGAGGCGAAGGCCGTAGGCGTAGTACCCCGGCTTCAGCTTCCGCTTGGGGAAGGTGACCGAGCGCCCGAACGGCGCCTTGACGCGTCCGGACAGGCGGAAGACCGGCCGGATCCCTGACGGCTTCCGCCCGGCGAGCGAGCTGCTGATGACGGAGCGCCACTGCTTGGCGAACGGCGCCCGCGGCAGCCGGTAGAGGGCGCCGACAAACGTCGAGTCCTCCTTGACGCCCGCGGTGAAGCCCCAGGCGCGGAAGTTCTTCGGCACCACCGTGCGCGACGGGAACTTGGCTGTCCCGCCAGAGACGACGGTGGTGTGGTTCCACCTCGTTGCTGCGCCGGCGCAGGAGCCGCCGCTGGCGGCGAGCGCGTCCTTGACCGCGCGAGTACGCCGGCCGCGCCGTCCCGTCGGCGCGCACCAGGCCGGCCTGCCAGCGCGCGAGGTCGGGCTCGTCGACGAGGCCGAAGAAGAGCAGGGAGCGGACGCTGTCGTCGCAGGCGAGCGCGCGAACCGACTCGACGTAGTTCGCCGCCTGGGCGGCCTCGTCGGTCGTGGGCACGTTCTCGGTGCCGGTGTAGGAGCCCTGCGCCGAGGGGACGATGCCGACCTGCCAGCCGACCTCGGCGATCCTCAGCTTCAGGGTCGGCAGCACGACCGAGCGTCCTGCCTCGGCGAAGGTCGGCTGCGCCGTTCCGTTGAAGGCGTCCCAGACGGCCTGCTTGATGCGGTCGAGATCGCTCAGCCCCGCCTTCGGCCAGGCTGCGCGGGCGCCGAAGGGCTGGGTGTCGTTCTCGGGGTGGGCGTGGAAGGAGAGCTCGTCCATGATCGGCTTCGCCCGTTTGCTCGCCCGGTAAGCGGCGCCGATGTCGCGCAGGCAGCGAACGGGCGACGTCGAGGCGTTGTCCCGTGCCTGCGCGTTGTCGTTGCCGCGCGGCGACAGCCCGAGGCCGACCACGGTGATTGCCGGGTTGACGGCCTTGAGCGCGTCGTAGGCGGCAGCGAGCACACCTGCGTACGCGGCGCAGCCGACCCTGTGGCCGGCGGCGTCGAACTGGGGCCGCCAGAACCGAGGCTGGTTCGGCTCGTTGCCGACGACGACGTCGGTCACCTGCGGATAGCGGCGGGCGAGCTGCTCGAGGAAGGCGGTGAACTGCCAGACCGCGTTGGCCGAGGCGGTGAGCGCGGTCGAGCGCGCCGGGTAGACGGCGAGCACGACACGCACGCTGTTCGCGCTCGCGGCTGCGAGGTAGGCATCCAGCGCGGCCTCGTTCGGGATCGTCGCCGGTGCATCGGGGTCCCAGAGCACGGTGACGCGGTTCTCGGCGAAGCCGAGGTCGCGCAGCGTGGCGACGAAGGACGTGCCGCCGTCGGCGGAGCCGAGGCCGCTGTCGTCGGTTACCCCGACCGTCAGCGCGCCGCCCGCACCGGCGGGCGCGGCGGCGAGAACCGTGAGCGCAGCAAGGAGCGCGAGTGCGAGTCGCATCGGCATAGGGGACGTTTCGGCGGACGACAGTGTCGGCTTGAGCATCGTAGGCCTGACGGAGCTCGATGCAAAGGCTTACAGGTCGAGCTGCGCGAGTACAGCGTCGAGCAGGCGCTCCGGCCCGAAGCGCACCGGGTCGTCGGCGGGCAGCCCCGTCTCGGCCGCCGCCTCGGCCACCGCGCGCCGCGCCAAGTCGTCGTCGAGGCCGCGCGTGTTCAGCGCGACGGCGACGACCGAGGCGGGACGCAGGGGCAGCGAGATCTGCCGGTGCAGCTCGACCAGCTCGGCGAGCGGCGGCAGCGGGTGCCCCGGGTAGCCCTCGACCTCCGTCGATCCGGCACGGTGGCAGAGCACGAACGCGTGTGGGGCCGAGCCGTGGATCAGCCCGAGCGTCACGCCCGAGTACGCGGGATGCGCGATCGACCCCTGGCCCTCGACCCAGAGCAGGCGGCCGCCCCGCTGCGCTCCCTCGACGACGAGCTGCTCGGCGGCGCCGGCGAGGAAGTCCGAGACGACCGCGTCGACGGCGATGCCCCAGCCGGCGATCGCGATCCCGGTCTGGCCGGTCGGGACGAACTGCGAGGCGAGGCCGCGCGCCCTGGCCGCCCGGTCGAGCTCGAGCGACACCGTCATCTTCCCGATCGCGCAGTCGGAGCCGACGGTCAGGACGATCTGCGCCGGCACACGCAGGTTCTCGCCCGTCGGGACGTCGAGGCCGGGCGGCGGCTCGCGCAGGTCTCGCAGCTCGACGCCGCGGCCGGCTGCCAGCTCGGCGAGCTCGGGAACGGCGCTCAGGCGCTCGTGGAGCCCGTTCTCGACGTCGAGACCGCCCTCGACCGCCTCGCGCAGGAGCCGCTTCCACTCGGGCGGGAAGCGGCCGCCCTGCGTCGCGACGCCGACGAGCGCGGTGGTCGGCCCGAAGGCGAGCCCCTCCTCGACCGAGGCGACGACCGGGATGCCCTCGTAGCGTCTCCCCCGCCCGCGACGAGTCGACGATCGCGACCGTGGGCGTGGACGCATAGGCGACGACACCGCGCATCGTCTTGCCGTAGTGCGGGTCGCCGCTGCGACCCTCGGCCAGGATCAGGTAGCGCTTGCCGCTCACGGCTGGGCGACGGCGGCGCGGACGCCGAGGCCGGGCGACGACGACGGCAGTTGAACACCGTCTGCGAACACGACCCCGGGCCACGGGTCGTGCGCGAGCAGCAGGTTGCCGTCGAGGTCGACGTGGTCGCAGAGGCTGGCGATCTGCGCGCCGGCCGCGATGCCGAGACCGGACTCGATCATGCAGCCGAGCATGACGCCGAGGCCGAGCGCCCGGGCCGCGTGGACGATCCGGATCGACTCGCGGATGCCGCCGGACTTGGCGAGCTTGATGGTGACGCCATGCGCCCGTTCGGCGCACGCGGCGACGTCGGCGAGCGTGTGCAGATCCTCGTCCACGTAGACGGGGAGCGGCGAACGCGCCCGCAGCGCCGGGCCGTCCGCAGCCCCGGCCTGCAGCGGCTGCTCGACGTACTCGACGCCGAGCTCGGCCAGCTGGGGGATCGCCTCGAGCGCCTCGTCGAGCGACCACCACTCGTTGACGTCGACCTGCAGCGGGCACTGCGTCACGGAGCGAACGGCGCGGACGCGCTCGACGTCGAGGCCGTCGCCGCCGCCGAGCTTGAGCTTGAGCCTGCGGAAGCGCGGGTCGGCCGCCTCCGCCTTCCGCGCCATCGTGTCGGGGTCGTCGAGCACGATCGTCCACGAGGTCGGCGGGCCGGCCTGCGGCGAGGCCGAGCAGCTTCCAGACGGGGAGCCCGAGCAGCTTGCCGCAGAGGTCGTGCAGGGCGGCGTCGATCGCCGCCTTCGCCGCCTGGTTTCCCGGCAGCTGGGCGAGGCGCGCGCCGATCTCCTCGTGGGCGAACGGGTCGGCGCCGAGCTCGTCCGCGACGCTCTCGACGAAAGCCCGGGCACCCGCGGCGTCCTCGCCGTACCGGTCGACCGGGGCTGCCTCACCGAACCCGGCGACGCCGTCGTGCCGCAGCTCGACCTCGACGACCTCGGCGGTGTCCTGGGCGCCGCGGGCGATCGTGAAGCGCTCCGCGAGCTCGAGCGTGACCGATCCGGGCGCTTGCCTGCACCGGGCGAACCCTAGAGCGCCGGTCGTGGGCCGGCCATTGCGCTCACAGGCTCCCGGCTACACTTGACGTCCCTGGCGCCCGTAGCTCAGGGGATAGAGCGCGCGCCTCCGGAGCGCGAGGTCGCAGGTTCGATTCCTGCCGGGCGCATTCCCCTGTTTGTCCATGCGGGCGACCGTATGAGGAAGCCATTTTTGGTGTCAGGCGTGCTCGGGAATGCGCGTGCGGTGCCTACCCCGGTGTGCCTACCTCGGATTTCGCCAGACGAGGCAACGCGAGGCCCCTCAAGGCGCCCACGACCGCGATTTCCTCGATGATGATCGCGAGCACGAGCATCCCACCATGAAAGGAGCACCCAGATGCCCAAGGCATCGAAGCAAACGGCGTCAGACTCCTTCACGATCGAAGGGTACGAAGGCCACTCCGAGGAACTCGGCGGCTATACCGTCGCCTTCGAGACCTACACGGCCGACGCCGACCTAGCTCCCTTCTTCGCAGGCCTTCCCGGCGACCGTTGCCAGTGCGCCCACCTGGGCTACGTGCTCAAGGGGAAGGTCAAGTTCACGTTCGCCGACGGGAGCGAGGAGGTGTACGAGACCGGCGAGGCTTACCATGCCCCGCCAGGACATACGCCCACGCTCTACGAGGGAACAGAGATCGTGGAGTTCAGCCCAACCGAGGCGCTGCAGCAGACGATGGAGGTCGTTGCCCGGAACATGAAGGCAGCCTCGGCATAACGCGCCGAGGAGCTTCGCGCGAGCCTCGCCATCCCGGCCGCGGGCGGACAATCGCCAGACTTCGACGAGGGCGTCGCTGAGCGTTCCTTGGGAGGGCGGGCAGCTTCCGCGGGTTCCATCCCCAGGAACGCCGTCTCGCCGACGTCGAACGGAACGAACCGTGTGAGCACCTGTCCGATGAGGAGCGGCGGGTTCGACTCCGTCCCGACTTCAGCGGTTCGCTGTCCGAGGGGTCTCGCTCGCTCGCGCCGCGTGTTCGGTTTGCGGCACGCCGCCGGTCGAGCGGATCGTCGTCGCCTGGTCCAGTCGATCCGGGTGGAACATCAGCCAGACCACTCCGCCGACCAGGCCCCCGACGAGCGGCCCGACGAGATAGATCCAGAGGTCGTCGAAGCTCCAGTTGAAGAGGGCGGGGTCGAGCGATCTCGCGGGGTTGAACGAGCCACCGGATGCCGGACCGACCGCGTCCGCCGCCGTGAAGATGAAGAGCCCGATCAGAAGAGGCGCCATCACCCCTTTCCAGGGCGCACGGTCGTCTGTCGCGACCGTGCAGATCACGATCACGAACAGGCCCGTCACGATCAGCTCCAGCACGAGCGCGCCCGCGTTCGAGATGCCGGGACCGGGAGCGGTATCCAGCTTGTCGACCGCGGGGTCCGAGTACACCACCGCGACCACGAGAACGGCGACGAAGCCCCCGACGAGCTGCGCCACCCAGTACGGGACCAGCTCCCTGGGGGGAAACTTCCGCGCCGAGACGAGACCGAGGGACACGGCAGGGTTGAAGTGGCCGCCGGAGATCTGTCCGAGCCCCCCGATCGCCAGCGCGAGGCCGAGCCCGAACGCAAACGCGATCCCCAGACTGCTGATCGACCCGCTCCCCATGTCGACCGAGACGGCGATCGCGTTGAAGCCGAAGAAGAAGAACAGAAACGTACCCAGCGCCTCCGCTCCGAGGCGGAGACCAAGCGGCGACGAGTCCATCGGCCTACCTCCTTTGACCCCGTCTTGCGCCGACGAGCTAAGCAGGCGGGCCGGACGGGCATGGCGTCTCAGCCCGTGTGAGTTGAATCGGCGCTCTCACGACTTTCGGCGCGCTGACCCCTCGAACGGAATGGTTCGGACGAACCGGAAGCGTTCCGATCGAGCACCCTGAGGACGTGGGCGAGCGCCGACTCGAGCGCTTGCAGATCGTCCAGAGTGTTATATGCCTGCACCGAGACGCGCAGGAGCGGCCGCCCGTTCCACTCGTGCACCACGACCTCGATGCGGTGCTCCTCCCGCAGGCGCCGCCCCACCTCGACCGCGTCACAGGCGGGCAGCTCGACCGAGGCCATCTGCGAGAACCAGGTGTTGCCCGGCGGCGTCAGCGGCTGCCCGAGGCGCGGCCGGAACTCGTCGAGCAATGCGTGGCACTCCGCCCGCCGCGGCGCGAGCTGCTCGCGGTGGAACTCGATCGCCGCCGGCACGGCGAGGTAGGCGGATGGATCGCCCGTGCCGTACCAGCCGTGGCGCTCGGCGAAGCGCTGTGACTCGGCGCCCCAGCTGACCAGGTGCGGCCGGAGCGCATCGCGGTGCGCCTCGCCGACGACGAGGAAGCCGGTGCCCCGCGGCGCGCACAGCCCACTTGTGACAGGTGGAGGCGTAGTAGTCGGCCCCGAGGGCGCGGAGATCGACGTCGAGCTGGCCCGGGGCGTGCGCGCCGTCGACCACGCTCGTGATTCCCGCCGCCCGCGCCCGTGCGCACAGCTCCTCGACCGGGAAGCGGACGGCCGTGGGCGAGGTGATCTGGCTGACGAAGAGGACGCGCGTCCGCTCCGTCACCCCTGCCCACACCGCCTCGACGACCTCCTCCGCAGTCCCGCACGGCAGCTCTACCCGCCGTGGCACGAAGGTCGCGCCCGCGCGCCGGCAGGCGTCGCGCCAGACGATTGCCATCGCCCCGTACTCGTGATCGGTCGTCAGCACCTCGTCGCCGGGCCGCAGCTCGATCGAGCGCGCCGCGATGTTGACGCCGGCGGTCGCGTTCGGAACCAGGATCAGGCCGTCGGAGTCGGCGCCGACGGTCTCGCCGAGCGCGGCGCGAACGCCGTCGAGGAGCGAGGGCAGACGGCGGCCGAACAGGTCGACCGGATTGCGCTCGAGCTCGCGCTGCCAGCGCTGGTACTCCCGGAAGACCGGCTCGGGGCAGGCTCCGAACGAGCCGTGGTTCAGGTAGGTGATCCCGTCGTCGAGCAGGAAGGCGTCGCGCAGCCCCACGGCGGGAGCGTACGCCGGGGTCCCGCCCGCGGCCGCGGCTACGCTCGCGCGCGTGCGCCTGCTGGCCGCCTACCTCCGCTCGCTCAATCCGGAGCTGCCCCGCTCGGTGCAGACCCTCCAGCTGGGCGGGCTCATCAACTTCTTCGGCAGCGGGCTGGCGATCCCGTTCCTCTACATCTACCTCCACAACGTCCGGGACATCGGCCTCGACACGGCCGGCCTCGTGCTGGCGACGAACGGCGCCGCCGGGCTCCTCTCCGGTCTCGCCGCCGGGTCGCTCGTCGACCGCATCGGCGGACGGACCGTCCTCGCGCTGTCGCTCGTACTGCAGGCGGTCGGCTACGGCCTTTACCCGCTGATCACCGAGCCGTGGCACGCCTTCGGCGCGAGCATCCTCGTGGGCGCCGGCATCGGCGCCTTCTGGCCGGCCCAGTCGTCGCTCATCGCCGGGCTCACTCCCCGAGACCAGCGCCCGATCGCATTCGCCACGCAGCGGATCACCATGAACCTCGGCTTCGGGCTCGGAGGCCTCGTCGGCGGCCTGATCGCGACCACCTCCGATCCGACGAGCTTCACGATCATCTTCCTCGCCAACGCGGCGACGTTCCTCGCCTACCTGGCAGCGCTGCTCGTCGTCCCCGAGCCCGTGCGAGAGCCGACGCCGGCGCGGTGCGACTCCCGGGAGCTACCGCGACGTGCTGCGGCACGGCACCTTCCTGGCGGTGATCGCCATCAACGTGCTGCTGATCACCGGCGGGATGGCGCAGCTCGGCGCCTTCCCTGTGTACGGCAAGAACGAAGCGGGCCTCTCGGAGAACGCGATCGGGCTCATCTACTTCTGCAACACGGTCGTGATCGTCCTCGCCCAGCTGCCGGTGGCGCGGCTCCTCGAGGGCCGGCGGCGGATGCGGGCAATCGCCCTGGTGGGCGTCCTGTGGGCCTGCTCCTGGCTGCTGCTCCCGATCGGCACCGCACTCGCGCAGGGCACGATCACGGTCGTCTTCTTCCTCCTGTTCGCCGCGCTCTTCGGCCTCGGCGCGTGCCTGCACGGAGCCGTGCAAGCGCCGCTCGTGGTCGACCTCGCGGACAACCGGATCCTTGGCCGCTACCTCGCGTTCTCGTCCATGTCGTGGCAGGTCGGCTTCGTCGTCGGGCCGGCGCTCTCGGGGCTCGCGCTCAGCCTCTGGCCGCACGGCCTCTGGCTCGCCGCGGCGCTCATCTGCCTGGCGGCCGGGGCGGTCGCCCTGGTGGTCGAGCGCCGGCTGCCACGCGACGCCCGCCGCTCGCCGGCGCGCGTCCGGGCCCAGCTCGCCGTGGCGCAGGACGCGGCGTAGCCGGAGGCCCGGGCGCGCGAGGACGCGCCACTACAATCACGAACATGGCAGCGACGGACGAGCCCTTCAGTACCCATGCCGAGCCTGCCTCGCATCCGGCGGCATCGTGGCCGCACCCTGCCCGAGCGGGAGGCTCGACGGCCGCAGCCTGCTGAGGTCGCCGCCGCCGGCCTCACCTGGGTCCACCTCGACCGCCCCGACGAGGACGCGGTCGCCGAGCTCGCCGAGCGCTTCGGCTGGCACGAGCTCGACGTCGAGGACGTCCTCTCGAAGCGGCAGCGGCCGAAGATCGACGAGTACCCCGACTACCTCTTCGTCGTCCTTCACTTCCCCTTCTACGACAAGTCCGTCCAGCGCCTGAACGCCGCCGAGCTCGACGTCTTCCTCGGCCCCGACTACGTCGTCACGCTGCCGACGGTCGAGCTGCTGCCGGTCACGCGGCTCTTCTCGCGCGTGCACGACGACCAGCGCCAGCGCGAGGAACTCTTCGCCAACGGCTCCGGGCGCCTGCTCTACGAGATCCTCGACGACCTCTTCGACTACTGCTTCCCGATCCTCGACAAGATCGGGCACAAGCTCGACTCGATCGAGGACGAGATGTTCGAGGGCGCCTCGGTCGAGGTCGTGCGCGACCTCTCGAACGTCAAGCAGGAGATCATCTCCTACCGCAAGATCATCAAGCCGCAGCGCCCCACGCTGCGGGGCCTCGAGCGCTACGTCGAGCGCTTCCTGCCCGAGCAGCTCGAGCTCTACTTCGACGACGTCGTCGATGCCGCCGAGCGCATCTGGGACCTGCTCGACAACTACAAGGAGGTCGTCGAGGCGCTCGAGGACACGAACGAGTCGGTGATCTCACACCGGCAGAACGACGTCCTCCGACTGCTGACGATCATCAGCGTCACCGTGCTGCCGCTAACGCTCATCACCAGCGTCTTCGGCATGAACGTCCTCTTCCCGGGCGAGGGCACACACGCCGCCTTCTGGGTGATCGTGGTTTCGCTCGTCGTCGTCCTCGCAGGGATGCTCGGCTTCTTCCGCTGGAAGCGCTATCTCTAGCGCGGCGGAAACCGCAGGTACCCGTCGCGCCTTGTCTCCCTCTTTCGCTAGACCGCCGGTGCCGGGCCGATGTCGCGCGTGCAGGCCGAGCACACCCTGGCGCCGACCGGGATCGATGACAGGCAGTGCGGGCAGTCCATCCGCTCCGTGGTCTTCGGGCCACTCGCGCGCTGGACCGCCTGGACGACCAGGAACAGCACGAACGCGATCACGATGAACGTCACCAGCGCGGTCAGGAAGTTGCCGTAGCGGATGACGCCGTCGCCGATCGAGAACGTCAGCTCGCTGAAGTCCGGCTTCCCGCCGATCGCGGCGAGGATGTTCATGATGACGTCGTTCACGAACGAGTTCACGACGGCCGCGAACGCGACGCCGAGCACGAACGCGATCGCCAGCTCGAGCAGGTTGCCCTGGAGTGCAAACGCCTTGAAGTCGTCGAACAGCTTCCGCACCGTCGCTCCTTCCGGGTTCGAGGAGCGGCGACTCTACGGAACCACAGCCGCCGAGGGACGCCGGTGACGGATCAGCTCTGGGCTCCCTGGCGCCTCGAGTACGTGGGCAGCGCCGAGGAGGCAACCGGGTGCATCTTTTGCACCGCACTCGAGCAGCCGGGTGAGGACTCACTCGTCGTGCACCGTGGCGAGCACGCGTTCGCGATCCTCAACCGCTTTCCATACACCTCGGGCCACTTCATGGTCGCGCCGACTCGACACATCGGCGAGCTCGCCGACGTGTCGGAGGCCGAGGTGCTCGAGATCCACCACCTGGCGACCGCTGGCCTCGCCGCGCTCGGCCGGCTCTACGCGCCGCAGGGATACAACCTGGGCTGGAACCTCGGACGGGTCGCGGGCGCCGGGATCGTCGACCACGTGCACCTGCACGTCGTCCCACGCTGGGGCGGCGACACGAACTTCATGCCGGTGCTGTGCGACGTGCGGGTCATCCCCGAGCACCTGGCCGAGACGCACCGCCGGCTGCTCGACGCGTGGCCCGGCGACGGGCAGCGCGGGAGGGCATAACGCAACGCACGCGCGCACGCGGGATCCCGTCGCCGGCCGGAATCGGAGCGCGGGGCGGCTGCAGGGGGAGAATCGCAAGCCGCCCCGCTCGCCACCCCGAGTCAGGCCTTCTCGGGCACCGGTAACGCTATCGCGCGCCGCTTGCACTTTCTAGTGCCGAATTGGCCGGTTCCGGGCACATTTCGAGGTGTCGTGGAGGGACCGGCCCCACCGTGCGGCAACCCCGAACTTCAGCCGGTATCCGCCCGCGCCGACATCATTCGTCGAGGCGCATGGACGCGCGCGACCAACCCTCCGTCCCGACGGTCGACGTGACGGTCGACGATCACCTGCTCTCAGACCTCGAGCGCGAGCGGGACGCGCTCCTGGAGCGCGAGTGGCGGCTCGCCGCGCTCGAGGAGGAGCTGGAGCGCCGCCGGGAGCAGACCGAGCAGGCGCGCCGGGCGCTCGAGGAGGCGGGGCACCAGAGAGCGACGGCGAGCGCGGAGCTCGAGCGCCAGCGCGCCGCCGCAACTGCCGAGCTGGAACACCAGGCCGCGGCCCTCGCGTCCCGGGAGCGTGAGCTCGAGGAGACGGTCGCCGGCTACCAGGCGACGCTCGACGAGTTCGAGCAGCGCCGGCGCGAGCAGGCGCGGCTGGAGGACGACCTGCGCTCGCGCGATGGCAAGGTGCGCAGACGCGAGCAGCAGGTTGCGCAGAAGCGGAAGGAGCTGGCCGCGGCCGAGAAGCAGCTGGCCGTGCGGGAGGAAGTGCTGAAGAACCTCCAGGCGCGCGAGGCCGAGCTCCACGAAGCGCAACGGCGCCACGCTGCCGCGGACGGCGAGCTCGACCGGCGCGAGGCGCAATTGCAGGAGGCGGTCGCCGAGAACGAGCGGCGGATGGCCGAGCTCGCAGCAGACCGAAAGGAACTCGCCCGCCTCGAGGACGAGCGAAAGAAACTCGAGCGCTTCGCCGAGGAGCTCAGCCGCCGCGAGCGTGAGGTTGCCGAGCGCGAGGCTGCAGCGAACGCCCTCACCCAGCAGCAAGCCCAGCTGGCTACGCGGATCGACGACCTGAAGCGCGCCCACACCGCGGCCGTCAATGCCGCGGCCGACGCAGACGCCGCCAAGCGGAGCGCCGATGAGCGCGAGCGCGAGGCCGCGCGACTGGCCGACACAACCGCCGAGCGGGTGGCGGCCCTCGACCGCGTCAAGCACGAGCTCGACTCGGACCGCGCGAGCCTCGAGGAACGGGAACGCGCGCTGGACGGGCGGGAGCGCACGATCGAGGAGCGCCTGGCGGCCGTCGCCGAAGAGGCGGGCGCGCTCACCGCCCAAGAGCGTGCGCTCGAGCGGTCGACCGAGGCGCTCGCCGCCGCGCGCCAGCAGTTCGAGGACGAGCGGCGGCACCGGCGCGAGGAGCTCGCGGCCGACGAGGCACGGGCTGCGGGCGACGAGGAGCGGCTCCGGGAGCGGCGCGTCGAGGTTGACGTGCTGACGGCCGAGGTCGAGCGGAAGCTCGCGGCGGCCGCGGAGCAGGAGCAGCTGCAGCTGCGGCGTGCCGCGGAGCGCGAACGGGAGCTCTTGCGTCGCGAGGCGGCGCTGGACGACCGCGAGGCTCAGGTCTCGGCCCGGCATGACGAGCTCGTGAAGACGGTGCAGACGCAGGCGCGCGCCGCCGTCGAGCTCGAGCGGCGCGGCCGCGAGGTCACCCGCCGCGAGCGCTCGATCGCCGCGCACGAGGCGCAGCTAAATGCCCTGTGGGAGGGCGCCGAGTCGAGCGCGCTGGAGCGCGCCGAGACGGTGCTCGCGTCGCGGCGGGACGACCTCGACGAGCGGGAGGCGGAGGTCGCCCGGCGTGAGGCGCTGGTTGCGGGGCGCGAGAGTGGCGACGAGCCGGAGGCGCAGCCGGTCGTTCAGCTGCCGGTGACGCCGGCGCCAAGGCACACGGCAGCAGCCGCGCCGCCCCAGCGAAACCTGCCGCTGCTGGAGCAGCTGGTACGGGAGCACGGTGCGTCGTTCCCGACGCGCCGGGACGAGTGGAACGCCTACCTGCATCACCTGCGCGACTACGCGGATGCGGCCGGGATCTTGCCCGAGTCGTTCGAGCCGCTCATCGTGGAGACGTTCGGGGAACTGCTGCTGCGCGCCGCTCGCAGCGCGGCTCAGGCGGCGTCGAGCTCGACCACGAACGTCGAGCCACCGCCTGTGCGGGCGTCAACCCAGATGCGGCCGCCCATCAACCCGACGAGCTCGCGGCAGATGTAGAGACCGAGCCCGGTGCCTCCCACGCCGCGGGAGAGCTCCGGGTCGAGCCGGAAGAACTTGTCGAAGACGCGATCCCGGTCGCCCGGCGGAATGCCTTGCCCGCGGTCGGACACGGCGAAGCGGACCCGGGCACCGGCCGGCTCGACCGCGAGCTCGACGACCGTCTCGGAGGGCGAGTACTTGACGGCGTTGTCGAGCAGGTTGGTCAGCACCTGCAGCATTCGCGCCCGGTCGGCCAGCACCGCGCTGATCGCGTCGGCCACATGGGTCTCGATGACCGACTCGTCCGGCAGGCGCAGCGCCGCCGCGCGCGCCGCCTCGACTGCGAGGTCGTGCGCGTCGCACGGCTCGACCGTCAGCCGCAGCGACTGCGACTCGAGCTGCCCGGCCGAGAGGATGTCCTCGACGATCCGGCCCAGCCGAGCCGCCTCGCCCGCGATCACGTCGATCAGCGCGCGCCGCTCCTCGTCGCTGAACTCGACATCGGTTCGGCGGAGGGTCAGGGCGGCGCCGTAGACACCCGCGATCGGCGTGCGCAGCTCGTGCGAGACCGTGGACACGAAGTCGCGCTTCAGCTTCTCGACGGCGAGCTCCGCGGTGAGGTCGCGAAACGCATAGACCGTGCCCGCGTGGAAGCGGACGCCGACGACGGACAGCCAGACCTCACGCTCGCCGAGCTGCCACGGCACGACGTCGCCCGGCGCCGCCTCGCCGGGGAAGGCGGCGAAGCGGACGCGCTCGTCGACCGTCTCCCAGCCCGGGATCGCCTCGGCCGCGGAGCGCCCGACGAGCGCGTCGGCCTGGAGCCCGGTGATCGCCTCGGCCGCCGCATTCCAGAGGCGGACGATGCCGTCGGGATCGAGCAGCAGGACCCCGTCCCCGACGAACGAGAGCGCCTGGGCGGCCTCGGCCTGCTGCTGCGCCTCGCCGTAGAGGCGGGCGTTGTCGACCGCCACCGCCGCGCGCCGGGCGAGCTCCTCGGCGAGCGCCATGTCCGCCTGCGTGTACACGCGACCCGACTCGGCGGTCGCGAGCGTCAGCACGCCGAGCGTCCGGCCGCGAGCGACGAGCGGCACCAGCAGGTTCGAGACCAGTCCGAGGCTGCGGAGGATCTGCCGCTGCCGCTCGTGCGGCGCGATCGAGTCGATCCACGCGTCCGAGACACGCTCGATCAGCTCCGACTCGCCCTGCTGCAGCACCTTGGGTGTCCCCTCGCTGCGGTCGAGCTGCGGCGGATAGCTCTGCTGCAGCTCGAGTGCGAGCGGCTCGCGCTCGGGGTCGGCGGCCACGACTGCGACGCGGTGGATGGCGCCGTTCTCGTCCAGCAGGTCGATGACGCACCAGTCGGCGAGCTTCGGCACGGCGAGCCTGGCGACGCTCGCCAGCGTGGTCTCGTACTCGAGCGACGACGCGAGCACCGTGCCGGCTTCCACGAGCAGCTCCTGCGCGCGCTCCTGGCGGACGCGCTCGGTGATGTCTCGGAAGAACCAGACGCGTCCGTAGAGCGCCCCGTCCTCGCCGCGAACGGGGCTGCTGTAACGCTCGAAGATGCTGCCGTCCAGGAGCGGGATCTCGTCGCGGCTCAGCTCCTCGGGGTGCTCGTACAGGTAGGCGACCCGGGCGAGGAACGCCTCGGGGTCGCGCAGCTTGTCCCGCACCGACGCGAGCGCCGCCTCGTCGGAGCCGGTTCGCAGGACGTCCGCGGGGATGCCCCACATTTCCGCGAAGCGGGCGTTGGCGAGCACGATGCGGCCGTAGCCGTCGACGACGAGGAGCCCGTCGGTGAGCGCCTCGGTCTGCGCGAGCAGCAGCGCACGCTCCATCCTCGGGTCGAGCCCGGCCCAGCCCTCGAGCGCCCTGAATCCCGCCGCGCCCCCCGTGCGGGGTTCGTCTGCGGCCTCGTCCGTGTGCTCTACGGCTTGATCAGCCATGTCCGCGGCCGGCGACCGCCCGCGACGTTGTCGAGCAGCCTCCCGACGATCAGGTTGACGAGCCAGACGACGATCGTCGCGCCGACGTAGGTCCAGAAGCCGTCGATCGTGAACTCCGGTGCGACCCATTCGGCGAGTGCCAGCATGGCGACGTTGATGGCGAAGTACGCGAGCCCGAGCGTGATGATGATGAACGGCAGCGCGAGCAGGGCGAGGATCGGCTTGATGACGGCGTTGCCGATACCGAGCACCGCCGCACCGAGCAGCAACGAGCCCCAGCGGCCGATCCGAATCGAGTCGAAGAGGGCGTCGACGACGATGAGGGCAAGGATGTTGACAGCCCAGCCGACGACGAAGGCGATGACGACGTCGGACCCGGACTGCCTACGTGGCACGGCGGGAGTGTAGAGCGAAGCCCTGCTGATCCGACTGTGACCGAGGCCCCGGCGCCGACACCCCAGCGCCTGCGGCTCGCGCTGTCGTCTCGACGCGGTCTCCGTCGGAGCCCCGCGTGCGCCGGGGGCCTCTGCCACGTGATCCTGTGCCGGGGTTGTACCCGCTGACATGGGGTCTCGAACTCACCCGTTCGAGGGATTCGCGTCGAGGCGGTCGCCGGTGCACCACCCCGCGGCGCCGCCTATCGTGCGGCCTCTTGGCGGACGCGCAGGCCCAGGGGTGGAAGGCTGTGGCAAGGCGGGACGTGGTGCGCGTCCTGGACAGCTACGCGACCCTGCTCGTGCTGCTGCTCGCGAACTTCCTCCTGCTCGAGCTCGTCGACGATCCGCGCTGGGGGGCGATTGGCAGCACGCTCCTCGCGGCCGCGGCGCTGGTGGTGGCGATCAGCGACCCCGACTCCGGGCACACGCTGAAGCGCCGGCACGTCGTGTCGATCGCGGCTGCCGTCGCGCTGGCGCCGCTCGTGCTCTTCGTCAACTCGGCGGAGCTGATTGCTTTGACGTACCTGCTGCCCGTCGGGCTCCTCGTCAGCGCGACGCTTCCGGTAACGGTGAGCCGCGTCCTGAGCCACCGCCGGATCACCCACGAGACCGTTCTCGGCGCGCTGTGCGCGTACGTCCTGATCGGGCTGCTCTTCGCCTTCCTCTACCTGGCGGTGGCGGAGGTGACACGACGAGTTCTTCGCCCAGCCCGGCGAGCACACTCAGGGCGAGTACCTCTACTTCAGCTTCGTCGCGCTGACGACGCTCGGCTTCGGCGACCTCTCCCCCGCCGTCGGCCTCCCGCAGGCGCTCACGGTGTTGGAGGCGCTGACCGGGCAGGTCGTCCTCGTCACGCTCGTCGCCCGGCTCGTGACCCTGTGGGTGCGGCAGGACGGCGGCTAGGAGAGCGCTTCGAACCTCAACTGTTCGCCTTCAGGAAATTGACGATCAGCGCCCTGGTTTCCCTGACGACGTCGTCCGGGGCGATCGTGACGAGCTGCGAGCTGTGAAACGAGGAGTTGACCAGCGCGAGCTGCTTCGGCTGCTCGGCGGCCGCGAACATCCTCCGCGCGTCCTCTGCGAACCGAACGCTCTTGATCCCGGGCCGAAATGCCACATCTCCGGGCAATTGGACATCGTTCTTGCCGGCGATGAAGAGCTTCGGTTCGTCGATCTGCTTCAGCCGTGCGGGCGTCACGTCGTTCGCCGCGTGCCGCTCCACCGTGTAGTACTTCGACGGGAACTGGGGGGTCGCGAGGGAGACCACGCCCGCCACGTCGACACCCGGAGTGCGGGCCGCGCGCAGCACGGCAAGCCCGCCCATGCTCGCTCCGATCATGAAGACTTGCTTCGCGCCTCGCGCCTCCGCAAGGGCAACCGCGGCGATCGCGTCTCGCCAGTTGTTCGCGAGCCGAGCTGACAGCTCCATGTCGGTCTCGGAGCAGCCCCCCTCGCTGTCGCAGAATCCCCGGAAGTTGAAGCTGAGGACCGTGTAGCCGCGCCGAGCGAGGTCGCGGGCGAACAACACCCAGCCGTCCTGTCCCTCCACGCTGAAGCCGTGGGCGAGGACGACGGCGACGTTTCCTTCCCTCCAGAGCCGCCCCGAGAGCTCGACTCCGTCCCCAGCCCGGAAGCGAACCGTTTGATGTTCCGCGCGCTCGCTTTCCGTGGTCGCGGCCGTCGTCGTGGCGGCGGTCTCCGTCTCCGTGGCCTGCGTGGTTGGTGGAGCGCTCGCCTCACCGTTGGAGCACGAGGCCAGGAGCGCGGCAACGACGACGGAGCCGATGAGTGCAATTGCGGTGTGTCGGTACTGCATCGCGCCGGCCGACGCGGCCGGTGAGGACGCCGCCGCGCCGCCCACCACCTTCGCAGCCTTTCGGCGGCGCTTCAATGGGACTCGTGCAGGGGAGTCTGTCCCGCGCCACGCTGCGCCGCCGATGCTCCAGTGCGTGCGGCTTGCGTGGAAGAGAGCGGACGACGGGGCTCGAACCCGCGACCCTCAGCTTGGGAAGCTGATGCTCTACCAACTGAGCTACGTCCGCGTGACGCCAGGATAGCCGCCCTCCCGACGCCGTCCCGGCCGTTCGGAAGCCGGACTCGGCGCGGCCCGAAGTCGGGCAGAATGGCCGCGGGATGAGCAGAGGGGTCCCGCTCCGTGGGCGAGCGGTCGCGCTCGTCAAGGGTCGTTGGAGTCGCTTGCCGGCGCTGCGCGGCGGGCTCGTCGTCGCGGGTCGTCGTGTCGGCGGCGAGGTCGACCTCAAGCGCGGCATCGTCGCCCTGACGGTGTCGCGACCTCCTGCTGCGCCATCACCGGACAGCGGCACGCGAGTTGAGCGGGCCGAGCGTGTCGTCCCCGTCCCGCCGGCCGCTCCCACCCCGCTCGCGAGCCCCGCGCCACCGCCGGCGGCCGCGCCCGCGGCGCGCCCGCAGCGAGCGACCGCCGAGGAGGCGGCGGCCGCGGTACCACCGCGCCGAGCCGGTGCAGCGATACCCCGCCCCAGCGCTCGGCGCGGCGGGCGGCAGCCGCAGCAATCGTCGCCACGCTCGGCCTCCTGGCGCTCGGCGCCTTCGCGGCCGTCCAGCTGGCGGAGTCGGACGACGGCGACGGCAGCGCGCTCGATCGCGGGACGCTCTCGACCCCGACGGTCGCGGGCATCGCCGGCCCCGTTTCGACGACCACGCAGCGGGGCTCGACGGCCACGCCGTCGACGACGCGGCGCACAACGACGCAACGCACCACCGCGGCGAACCGCACCACGTCCCCGCCTCCGGCCGCACCCGCACCGACCACCACGGCGACCTGCGACCAGCCACGACACCACCACGTCGGCCCAGAGCGCGCGCGTCATCGCCTGGCGGCCGCGACCGGGCGCCGCGGTCTACTGGTTCGAGCTGTACCGGCAGGGGAAGCTGGGATCCCGCAAGATCCTCGAGGCGTGGCCGGTCGAGCCGCGGTTCCCGCTCCCGCGCAAGGCGCCCGACGGGAGCGCGCTGGAGCCGGGCCGCTACAGCTGGAGCGCGGCGCCGCAGGAGTCGCGACGAGGACGCATCCGGTACACCGGGCTCACTCGCGCGGGGCGCTTCGTGCTCACGGCCGACGGACAGATCGTCCCGCGGCGCTAGAGGCTTGATGTTCACACCAAGCGTCTAGGCGGCCCCGGAAAGAACGAGGGCCCGCACTGGGCGGGCCCTCGCTGCTGCTTCCTCGAGCTGGCTGCTAGGTCAGCACCCTCACTCGAGCCGTTGCCACGGCCTTGCTGAGCTTCAGGTTCGGAACCCTGAGGACGCGGTTCGTCTGAACCACGCGCGTGATCTTGCTCAGCACCTTGCCGCGCTTGGAGATGAGCGTGACCTGCACGCGGGCCTTCGCCTGCGAGCCGTTCACGCGGACTACGAGGTACCGGTTGGTGAGCTTCGCGAACGCCTGCTTCTGGATGCGGACGAGCGCCACCTTGGCGGGCGCCGCCTTCGCAGGCCTGCTGGTCGCCGTGGCCTCCGCCTGAGCGACGATCTTCTCCACCGCGGTCGGCGAAGCCGGTTTCACCACCAACTCCGGCGCGACGCTGGGCGGAATGACGCTCGGGTTGCTCGGGGTTCCAGGCGTGCCGAGCGGCGCGCCGGGTGCCGGACAGCCGAACGTGAACGTAGCCACCCTGATCAGCCCTTCCTCCGGGAAGAAGACGAGCACGTTGCCCGCTCCGCACTTCCCGAAGACCTCTACCGAGGCCTGCCCGTTCGCGTTCGTGAGGACGCAGACGAAGGAGTTCTCCGTCGTGAACGGCGTTCCGATCGGGAAGGCGATCAGCGCCTCACTACCGACTCCGCCGGCCGTGAAGCACACCTTCTCACCCTGGACAGGACGGCCGGTGATGTCGATCACGGTTGCGGTGCAGATGAACGAGAACGAGTTCTCGATCGGCGGCACCGGGCCCTTCGGCACGCACACCACTGTCTTGGAGAAGCGGTGGCGCAGGACCTTCCGGATCGTGTTCGACGCCTTGTCCGGATCCGTGACCTTCTGGTACGGGTAGCGGGCGATCGCGGTGATGTCCGCGAACCCGAGGTCGGTCCGGTCACGCAGCTCGCAGCCGCCGTTCAGGTTCGGGCCCACACCGAGCCGGTCGGCGAAGAAGCCGACGCCCGGGTTGAAGTACACCTGCGCCTCGCCGTGCTCGTCGGAGAACACCATCACCCGCTGCGGCCCGGACGGACGCTGGAAGAAGCGGCCGCCGCGCTCGCGGCAGGTCGTGTTCCCGCCGGTGGCCTCCGCTGAGGATGTCGACGAACTGCCAGTAGTCGTACAGACCGGAGCCGCGATAGCCCGGGAAGTTGTTCCCGATCGGCGGGCCGTCGTTCCCCGAGGCCTCGCGGGCGAGCGGTGCGCCCGCGCCGAGGTCGGAGTCGACCGTGGCGAAGGTCGCCGGCTGCCACCGGCTGTAGTACGGCGCGTAGTGGTTGTGCGGCGCCGGGCCGAACGGCGGCCGGTGCCACGTTCGGGTTCGTCGGGAAGTGCGGCCCGGTCAGCGACGTGCACTTGTTGTCACGCGAGTACGGGATGCACTTGAACGACGCCGACACGGTCATTGGGATTCGCCGGGTCGGCGATCGCCAGCGAGCCGACGCCGCTGATGTCGGTCGCCCCGCCGGTGTTCGGCGTGATGCCGACCTCGATCAGCGCTGACGGCATCGGCACGTCCCCGGCGTCGAGCTTCCCGTCGGGAAGCAGCGTCTCGTCCGGCCGCAGCGGATCGAACGGGCCGAACGTCGGGAACTTGCTGGTGTCGTTGAACGCCCGCGAGTACTCGCCGTCGCCGAAGAACTCCTCGGCTCCCAGACACGAGTCGACCGCGTCGAGCGACGGTGAGCGGGCCGGGCGGGCAGAGGCCCAGCGAGACGTGACCTTCCGTCCGTGCCCGGTCGTCGTGGATGTCCCACATCCGCCACGGCGCGTCGCGGTAGAACGGCCTGAAGTCGGACGTCGTTGCCATCCTCTGTGCCAGGTCGTCCCAGAACGTGTCGCCGTTCGCCTCGGTCGGCAGGTTGATCGACGCGGGCAGGCCCAGCTCGGTGAAGTTGTTTCCGAGCGGCAGGTTGCCCGTGACGTGAACCTGGACCCTTCCTGGTGCACTACCGGCGATGAAGATGCCGTCACCGGCCGGGTCACCGAGGACGCCGCCGCCGCCGGGCGGATCCGTCGGCCCTATGGCCGCGGAGACCTCGCGGAGCGTCGGCGTGTTGATGCTCAGCCAGCCGGCCAGGAACTGATGCTTGACCACCGGGTTCCCGGTCCTGGCGTCGCTGATCACCAGCTTGATCTGCGCAAGGCCCGCCTTGAGAGAGGCGAACGATGCCTTGACGCATGGCGCTCCCCAGTACTCGTTGTTCCCACGGAAGAACGCCACCGTCGACTTCTCCAGCTGCGGCGGCTGGAACGGATACCCGGACCAGTCCTCCACCAGCCAGTCGACCTCCCAGCGCCGGCTGCCGTCGCCGTCGTCCTTGAACAGGGCGACTGCCGACTCGCCGTCAACGTGAGGCGACAAACACTTCACAAGCCGTAGTTGCTCGCCCCGCCACGCGAGATACGGAACATTTGTTGTGAGCGGGTTGAACTCGGGAATCGGCGCGGCAGCCGCTACCGGCGCACCCCAGACGCTTGCCACGACAGCGAGCACCGCTGCCGCGGCGAAGTACTTCCTCGACATCTACACCCCCCTTTGCAGGTCCCGAGGCGCGGCCACCCCGCGTCTCGCGGTCGAGCTAACACCCGGCCCGAGAACGTTTCAAGAGGCGAGGATCGAATTTAGGCTTCCGGCTAGGCCGGGGCTACCACGGACCCCGACCTTCAGCGAAAAGTCCGGACGATCGAACAGGTTTAACGCTGCGCGGACATCACTTGCGTAGTCGAAGCACGCCGGCGAAGCCCGAGCCACGGGCTGCCGAGACGGAGCCCGTCGGTGATCTCTACGAGCGGTAGTCGACGCCCGCGAAGCGGGTCAGCTTCTCGAACGAGTGGTGCGCCTCGATGCGGCGGAACGTGCCCGAGCGGGAGCGCATCGACGAGCGAGTGCGTGATCGCCCCGTCGCGCGGTGTAGCGCACGCCCCCGAGCAGCGCGCCGGTGGTGACGCCGGTCGCAGCCACGAACAGGTTCTCGCCGGCCACGAGGTCGTCGGTCATGAGCACGCGGTCGACGTCGTACCCGGCATCGACGAGCTGCTGGCGCTCCTGGTCGTCACGCGGCCAGAGTCGGCCCTGCAGCGCGCCGCCCAGCGACTTCACGGCGGCGGCCGAGATCACTCCTTCGGGCGTGCCGCCGATGCCCATCAGCAGGTCGACGCCCGTCCCCGGCTGCGCGGCGGCGATCGCCGGCGCGACGTCGCCGTCGCGGATCAGCAGCACCTTCGCCCCGCACTCGCGCAGCTCGGCGATCAGGTCGTCGTGCCGGTCGCGCTCGAGCACGACGACCGAGACGTCGGTCGGATTCACGCCCTTCGCGGCCGCCACCCGGCGCACGTTCTCCGAGGGGCTCGCGGCGATGTCGATGACGGACGCCGCTTCCGGGCCGCATGCGATCTTGTCCATGTAGACGGCGGCGCCGGGGAAGAACATCGTCCCGCGCTCGGCGAGCGCGATCACCGCGATCGCGTTCGGCTGGCCGAGAGCGGTCAGCCGCGTCCCCTCGAGCGGGTCGACGGCGACGTCCACCTCCGGGCCCTGCCCCGAGCCGACCTCCTCGCCGTTGTACAGCATCGGCGCCTTGTCCTTCTCGCCCTCGCCGATCACGACGACGCCGGCCATGTTCACCGAGTCGAGCATCAGCCGCATCGCGTCGACGGCGGCCTGGTCGGCGGCCTCCTTGTCGCCGCGGCCGACCCAGCGGCCGGCGCCGAGCGCCGCTGCCTCGGTCACGCGCACCAGCTCGAGCGCGAGGTTGCGGTCGGGCGGGTTGGCCCGCCCGGTGGTGCGCTCGGTCGGCGGCTGCTCCGTCGTCGTCACCAGTCGGATCCTAGAGCCGTTCGCCTACATCCGCTCCGGCGCCTCGACCCCGACGAGGTCGAGGCTGCGGGCGATGACCGCCTTCGTCGCCCGGCAGAGCGCGAGCCGAAACGCCTCCGCCTCCGAGCCGATCACGCGGTGGTGGTGGTAGAAGCGGTGGAAGTCGTCGGCGAGCCGGATCAAGTAGGTGGGGATCGCCTGCGGCCCGCGGCGCTCCGCCGCCTCCCCGACGATGCCCGGGAACTCGGCGATCCGCTTGATCAGGTCGCGCTCCTCGGCGGCGAGCTCGCCCGCAGGGTCGGCTGAGACGGCTGCGTCGCCGGCGTTGCGCAGGATGCCGGCGATGCGGGCGTGCGCGTACTGGACGTAGTAGACCGGGTTCTTCTCGCTCTTCTCGGCGGCGAGGTCGACGTCGATCTCGATCGTCTGGTCGGGACCGCGGTTGACGAGGTACCAGCGGGCTGCGTCGACGCCGACCTCGGCCACGAAGTCGTCGAGGAAGACGACGTCGCCTCGCCGCTTCGACATCCTCGTCTGCTCGCCGCCCCTGGTCAGGTGGACGAGCTGGTAGAGGAGCACCTCGATGCGCAGCGGGTCGTGGCCGAGCATCCGCGCGATCACCGCGAACCAGCCCCGGACGTCCTGGTGGTCGGCGCCGAGCACGTAGATGACGTGGTCGAAGCCGCGCTCGAGCTTGTCGGCGAGGTAGGCGATGTCGGCTGCCTCGTAGGTGGGGAGCCCGCCGCGCTCCGGCGAGCGGATGAGCACGCGGTCGCGCGTGTCGCCGTAGTCCGTCGAGCGCACCCAGAGCGCTCCGTCCGCCTCGTAGGTGGGCAGGCGCTCGATCAGCCCCGGGAGGCGCGTCTCGAGCTGCGACTGCCGGGCCCAGTGGTCGAAGTGGATCCGGAACCGGTCGAGCGATGACTGGATCTGCTCGAGCATGCGCGGGACGGGATCCCCGGCGAGCGCCGCGAGCTCGCGGACGTAGTCGCCCTGATAGCCGTCCTCGGGCGGCTCCTCGCCACGCCGGATCGCCTCGACCGAGGCCCGGAACCGCTCCATCTGCGCGCCTGCGTCGTTGTAGTAGTACTCGCGCTCGACGTCGTGGCCGGCCAGCTCGAGCAGCCTCGCGACGGCGTCGCCGTACGCGCCGTTGCGCGCCGAGGCGACCGTGATCGGCCCGGTCGGGTTGGCCGACACCATCTCCACCTGGACCCGCTCGCGCACCTCGGGCGAGCCTGCCCCGTACCGCTCGCCTGCCTCGAGAACGCGCCGCAGGACGCCGCCGTACCAGGCGTCGGCCAGCCAGATGTTGAGGAAGCCCGGTCCGGCCACCTCGGCGCGCACGACCTCGGGCAGCCCTTGCGCCGACTCGGCGAGCTCGGCTGCGAGCTCGCGCGGCACCCGTCCGGCCTCGGGCGCCGCCTGGAGCGCCACGTTGGTGGCGTAGTCGCCGTGCTCCGCACGTGCGGGCCGCTCGAGCACGACCGGCCGGCCGGCGAGCTCGGAGAGCGCGCCCGCAACCTCGGCAACAGGGTCAGACACCCGCGTCGGCCTGGCTGCGCCTGCCCGCGTCCGGACAGCTCGCGTAGAGCTCGGGCAGGACGGACGCGGGCCGGATCACGGGCGGTTATCGTAGGCGCGTGGACGAGGACACCGAGCGCCAGCTCAACATCCACCTCGATCCCGAGCACCTCGCGGGCGTCTACGCGAACTTCGCCAACATCACCTTCTCGAACTACGAGTTCACGATCACGTTCGCGCGCATCGATCACGAGGTCGGCGACGGCGAGATCCCGGGCGTCGTCGTCACGCGCGTGAACATGTCCCCGCGCTTCATGCAGGAGCTGCTCGCGGCCATGGAGGACTCGTGGTCGAAGTGGCAGACGAGCGAGGGCATCCGCAACCTGCCCGAGACGCCCGAGTAGCTCTAGGTCGGCGCGCCCGCGGGGGCGGCAGCGGTCGACACCGTCGCGCTCGGCCCACGCCTCCGCCATCGCGATGCGGCGCAGCAACGACGGATGCGTCCGGAACGAGCGCCGACCACCAGCCGGGCGGCTCCGGATCGGCCAGGTTGGTCGCGGCCAGCCCCTGGAAGAGGCTCCGCATCGCCGCCGGGTCGCGCGTCGTCTGGAGCGCCACCCAGTCGGCCTCGGCTTCGTAGCGGCGACCGAGCGCGCTCACGGCCGGCGTGATCGCGAGCTGCAGCGCGAGCCCCGCCGCGATCACGGCCGCCAGCCGCCTCCGGCCGCCGCAGCCCGCCTCGCAGCCGGGCCGCGCGGTCCAGCAGCCAGAGGGCCGGCACGACCGCGAGCAGGAACCAGCCGATGCCCTTCCACACGTGCCGTCTCGAGACGTGCGCGAGCTCGTGGGCGGTGATCGCGCGAATCTCGCGCCGCGAGAACCCTTCGAGCAGCGTGTCCCAGAGGACGATGCGCCTGCTCGGGCCCAGGCCGACCACCTCCGCGTTCGCCGCGCGTGTGCGCTCGGCCGCCTTGCGCAGCCTCACCTCGACGTCGTCGACGCCCATCCGCTGGGCGAGCACCTGGACGTCGCGGCGCACCGGCCCGTCCGGCAGCGGAGCGAAACGCGGGGCCAGGAAGAGCGGCTGCAGCAGCAGGTACGCGGTTCCCAGGACGGCGACGGCGGCGGCACCGGCGAGCCACCAGCGGGGCCCGAGCCTGCGTGCGAGCAGCATCAGAGCGGCGGCCGCCGCGCACGCGAGCAGCAGCTCACCCAGGAGCGTCGCCCAGGGGCGCAGGACGAAGTCGAGATAGCCCTCGCGAGCGACGTCGTAGCGCCGCCGCCACCAGAGCGCAGCGAGCCCGAACGGCAGCCGTGCGAGCCAGAGCGCGACGTAGGCGATCGCGACCAGCGTGACTCCGCGCACGACCGGCCCGCCGCGCAGGCGACGCACGATCGCCGGCGCCAGGATCACCACCCCGACGGCCACAGCCAGCTGGGCGAGCATCCGTGCGAGCGCGTTCCAGCGCAGGAATCGCTCGTAGCGCTCGGCACGCTCCACCTGCTCGGCGGGAAACAGCGAGCCGGCGTCGAGCGCCGGCAGGTCGAGCCCGTCGGGGACGCTCGTCCTCCAGAGCAGCGCCGCCGCGACGATCCAGCCCGCGGACAGCACCGCTATCGTTGCCGCCCTGCGCGTCGCGGTCATCTCCGACGTCCACGCTAATCACCACGCGCTCACGGCGGTCCTGGCGGCGATCGAGCACGAGGGAGTCGCGGAGCTCTGGAACCTGGGCGACGTCGTCGGCTACGGCCCGCATCCGAACGAGGCGGCGGCGACGGTGCGCGAGCGCGCGGGCCTCTCGCTCTGTGGCAACCACGACCTGATCGCGCTCGACGAGGCCGGCGTCTCGATCGAGGAGTTCAATCCCGACGCGGGCGCAGCGGCACTCTGGACTCGCGAGCGGCTCGTCGTCCGAGACCCGCGCCTTTCTCCACGGCCTGCGGCCGGCGGAGCGGCGAGGCAGCGTCGCCCTGTTCCACGCGAGCCCTGCCGACCCGGTCTGGGAGTACGTGCTCACGGACGAGGCGGCCAGGCGGGTCGCTGGAGCTGACCCGCGAGGAGGTCGTGCTCGTCGGCCACACCCACATCCCGATCGCGGTCACGATCGCCGACGGGCACGTCGCGGGCGGACACGCAGCCGCCGGCACCGAGCTCGACCTGTCGGCAGGCCGCTGGCTCCTCAACCCCGGCGCCGTGGGCCAGCCTCGAGACGGCGACCCGCGTGCCGCCTACCTGCTGCTCGACCTCTCGGCCGGCCGCGGGTGGTTCCGCCGCGTGTCGTACGACGTCGGCGCGATGCAGCAGGACATCGAGGCTGCAGGCCTGCCCGCCTCGCTCGCCCGGCGGCTCGAGTACGGCGCCTAGTTAGGCCTAAGCGGTGGCTTCGGCGGGCTCGCCGACGTCGGCGTCCGCCGGGTGCCGCGAGGTGCCGATGAAGATGCCCTCACGTGTGAGCGAGAGCTGCACCTCCTCGCGCGCCTTGTAGATGCGCCACTTGACCGTGGCCAGCGTGATCTCCAGAGAGTCGGCGATCTCGGTGTACGAGAGGCCGACGACATCGCGGAGCAGCAGGGCCATGCGCAGGTCGACGTTCAGGTTGTTGATCGCCCGCCAGACCGCGTCCATCTCCTCGAGGCTCTCGAGCGGCGCGTCGAGCACCTCGAGCGACGGCGCGTCCTCGATCGCGACCACGGTGCGCGGCCGGCGCTCGTTCGCGCGCAGCTCGTCCAGCACCCGGTTCTTGGTCACCTGGAACATCCACGTGGTGAACCGTGAGCGGAGCGAGAAGCTGGGCAGGCCCTGGTAGAGCCGCAGGAAAACTTCCTGCGTCAGGTCCTCGGCCAGCGAGCGGTCGCCGACCAGGCGCAGGACGTAGTTGAAGACCGGGGTCTCGTACGAACGCACAATGATTGAGAACGCGCGTTCGTCACCCCGCTGCGCCTTCCGAAGAATGGCTAGATCAGGCTGTGGGAGCGACAAGCGTCCCGAGTATATCCCGCCTGACGGCCGATTCCCTAGCCCCGGATTCGGGGTTTGTAAAACGTTTTGCACGCTTTTTCCTCGCGATGCGTGTCAGGCGGCCGGGTTTTCCACAACGAGCGTCTTTCCGGTCATTTCCGGCGGCACCGCCAGGTCGAGCAGGTCGAGGACTGTCGGAGCGAGGTCGAAGAGCCGGCCGCCGGCCCGGAGTGCCGTTTCCGCCCTTGTCAGCACGAGCGGCACGGGATTCGTCGTGTGCGCCGTATGCGGGCTGACGCCGTCCGGCTCCAGCATCGTCTCGGCGTTGCCGTGGTCGGCCGTGACGAGGGCGACGCCGCCCCGACGCTGCACGGCCTCGAGCACGACGCCGAGCGCCGCATCGGTCGTCTCGACGGCCCGGACGACGGCCGGGATCACGCCGGTGTGGCCGACCATGTCCGGGTTGGCGAAGTTCACGATCACGAAGCGGGGCTCGCCGGTGTCGATCGCGGCGGCCGTCCGGACGGCGACCTCGGCCGCCGACATCTCGGGCTTGTGGTCGTAGCTCGGCACGTCGCGGGGCGACGGCACCAGGACTCTCGTCTCCCCCGGCCACTCCTCCTCGCGGCCGCCGTTGAAGAAGTACGTGACGTGGGCGTACTTCTCCGTCTCGGCGGCGTGCAGCTGCGCAAAGCCGGCGCTCGACAGCACCTCGGCCAGAGCGCGCTCGACGACCTGCTCGGCGAAGGCGACCGGGCAGGGCAAGTCCTCGCGGTAGCGCGTCATCGTCGTCAACGGGATGCCCTCAGCCAGCAGGCGCTCCGTCAGCTGCCTCGCCCGGTCGGGCCGGAAGTTGAAGAAGATCGCCTCGTCCGCCGGGGTCAGCCGCGGCCGGCCGGCGAGCGACGACTGGGAGGACGAACTCGTCTGTGACGCCCTGCTCGTAGCTGGCGCGGACCGCCTCGACGGGATCCGCGGCCTCCGGTGAGGTCCCGTGGCGGAGCGCCCGGAGCGCGAGCTCGGTGCGCTCCCAGCGCCGGTCGCGGTCCATCGCGTAGTAGCGGCCGGCGACGGTGGCAATGCGCGCTGCCGGCAGCTCCGCGAGGTCCGAGAGCGCCGCGTGCGGCGAGACGTCGCGCCCGTCGGTGAACGCGTGCACGAAGGTTCGCTCCTCCAGGCCGTGTCGGCGGGCGAGCTCGAGCAGGCCGCGCAGGTGGTCGATGTGCGAATGGACGCCGCCGTAGGACACGAGCCCGAGCAGGTGCAGGTTCGCGCCGCGCGCCGCAGCCCGGGCGCAGGCGGCTGCGAGCGCGGGATTGTCGTAGAGGCTTCCGTCGGCGAGCGCCCGGTTGACGCGCTGGAGGTCCTGGAAGAGCACGCGTCCAGCGCCGATCGTGAGGTGGCCCACCTCCGAGTTGCCCATCTGCCCGGGCGGGAGGCCGACCGCCTCGCCGGACGCCTCGAGCGTCGTGTGCGGATAGGCCCGCCACAGCCGGTCGAAGACGGGCGTCGCCGCCAGCTCGACCGCGTTGCCCGGGCCGGGCGGCGCACAGCCCCAGCCGTCCAGGATGACCAGCGCGACCATGGTGTGGGCGTCGGCCGCCGCCGCCACGCTGCGCCTCAGGCTGCGACGCGCACGGCGGCCTCGCAGATGGCCGTGAACGATTCGACCTCGAGCGACGCGCCGCCGACCAGCGCTCCGTCCACGTCCGGCTGCGCGAGCAGCTCCTCGGCATTCTCGGGCTTCACCGAGCCGCCGTAGAGCACCGGCACGTCGATCAGACCCTTGATGAAGGCGTGGGCCTCCTGCGCCTGCTCGGGCGTGGCCGTCTTCCCGGTGCCGATCGCCCAGACGGGCTCGTACGCGATCACCAGGGCGGGGTGCGGGTCGAGGACCTTGACCTGTGCCCGCAGGATCTCCTCGGTCTCCCCCGCGACGCGCTCGTCCTCGAGCTCACCGACGCAGGCGATGACGCGCAGGCCGGCGGTCAGGGCGGCGTGCGCTCGCAGCGCGACGCCGTGGTCGTCCTCGCCGAAGTACTGCCGTCGCTCCGAGTGGCCGACGATGCGCTCCCTCGACGCCCGAGCTCGGCAAGCATCTCGGCCGACACCTCCCCGGTGTACGCGCCCTCGATCTCCCAGTGGACGTTCTGCGCGAAGACCGGCACGCCGTGGCCGACGGCCGCCTCCAGCGAGGCGTACGTCGGGCAGACGACCGCCTCGACGCCGGCCGGCGGCTCGAAGGCCTCGAGGAACGCCCGCGTCTCCGCGCGGCTCTTGTGCATCTTCCAGTTACCCGCGATCAGCATGCGGTCGCCTCGGCCCGAAGGCTAAAGGGCGAATCGCAAGCGTGAGCCGGAGACCGGGCCGAGTTTCAGCCGCTCCCCGCGGGTACGGCCTCGGGAATGGCTGCGACCCCGGGCAGCTCCTTACCCTCGAGCAGCTCGAGCGAGGCGCCGCCGCCGGTCGAGACCCACGAGACCTCGTCGGCCAGCCCGAGCTCCTGCACCGCCCGCACGGAGTCGCCACCGCCCACGACGGTGTAGCCGGCGCACTCGGCCACTGCGCGCGCGACGGCGTTCGTCCCCTCGGCGAACCGCGGCCACTCGAAGACGCCCATCGGCCCGTTCCAGAAGATCGTGCGCGCCTCGCCGATGCGCTTCGCGAAGGCCGTGCGGGTCTCGGGGCCGATGTCGAGCCCGAGCCAGCCGTCCGGCACGTCCTCGTAGGGGACGACCTGCGCCTCGGCGTCCGGCTCGAAGGCTGCGGCGGCGACGACGTCGGTCGGCAGCTCCACGTCGAAGGAGAGCGGGTTCGACTCGCGGATCTGCTCGGCCATCTTGCCGCCGACGAGCACCGTGTCGGCCCGGCCCCCGAGGTGCTCGAGCACACCCAGCTTGTCGTCCACCTTGGCGCCGCCGACCACGAGCAGGAACGGGCCGCTCGACGTCGCCGAGCAGCCGCCCAAGCTGCTCCAGCTCGCGCTCGAGCAGGAGCCCGGCGTAGGCGGGCAGCAGGTGGGCGACGCCCTCAGTCGAGGCATGCGCGCGGTGGGCCGAGCCGAAGGCGTCGTTCACGTACAGGTCGCCGTGCTGCGGCCAGCTCGCGTGCGAGCTCGGGGTCGTTCGTCGTCTCGCCCGGGTCGAAGCGTGTGTTCTCGAGCACCTGCAGGCGCGTCGCCGGCCGGCAGCAGCTCGCGCAGGCGCGCCTCGACGGGCGCCATGGCGAACGCAGGGTCGGGACCCTTCGGCCGGCCGAGGTGAGAGCAGACCGACACCCGCGACGCGCCCCGCTCGAGCAGCAGCTCGAGCGTCGGCAGTGAAGCGCGGATGCGGGTGTCGTCGGCGACGCGGCCGTCCTCGAGCGGCACGTTGAGGTCGGCGCGGACGAGGACGCGCCGCCCGTCGACGTCGGCGTCGCGGACCGAGCGCGGGCGCCTCACCGGCTTCGGCCCAGCACGGCTACGAGGAGCGGGAGCCGACAGCGGCAGGCAGCGAGGCGGCGACCTTCGCCGACCAGGTCGACCAGGCGGCACGAGTAGCCCCACTCGTTGTCGTACCAGCCGAACACCTTCACCTGCGAGCCGTGCGCCATCGTCAGCGCGCTGTCGAAGATGCAGGAGTACGGCGAGTGGACGATGTCGGTCGAGACGAGCGGGTCGTCGGTGAACGGAGGATGCCGTCGAGCCGCCCGCCCGCCGCCTCCTGCGAAGACGCCCGTTGACGTCGTCGACGCTGACCTCGCGGCCGAGCGCGCAGACGAAGTCCGTGATCGAGCCGGTCGGAACAGGGGCGCGCACCGAGATGCCGTCCACCTTGCCCTTCAGCTCGGGCATGACGAGGCCGATCGCCTTCGCGGCGCCGGTCGACGTCGGGATCAGGTTGATGGCCGCGGCGCGCGCGCGCCGCAGGTCCTTGTGCGGCAAGTCGAGAATGCTCTGGTCGTTCGTGTACGCGTGGATCGTGGTCATGAAGCCCTGCTCGATCCCGAATGCGTCGTGCAGGACCTTGGCCATCGGCGCCACGCAGTTCGTCGTGCAGGAGGCGTTCGAGACGATGTGGTGCTGGTCGGGGTCGTAGGCGTCGTCGTTGACGCCGAGCACGACCGTGAAGTCGGGCTCGGTCGCCGGCGCCGAGACGATCACCTTGCTCGGCGCCCGCGTCGAGGTGCTTCTGCGCGCCGGCGCGGTCGGTGAAGATCCCGGTCGACTCGATCACGATGTCGACGCCGAGATCGCCCCAGGGGAGGCTTGCGGGGTCACGCTCGGCAAGCACCTTCAGCTCGGTCTCGCCGGCGCGGATGGTGCCTTCCGCCGACCTGAACGTCCTCTCCCAGCGGGCCGAGCACCGAGTCGTACTGGAGCAGGTGCCCCATCGTCTTCGCGTCACCGAGGTCGTTGACGGCCACGATCTCGAAGTCGCCGCCCCGCTCGACGTGCGCCCGGAAGAAGTTGCGCCCGATGCGCCCGAAACCGTTGATCCCAACACGCGTTGCCATCGCTGCTACGCCCTCCCTGGTCGGTCGAGCCGAGTCTAGTGCCGCTGGGGCGGGCCACGCGTGGGACGACCTGTCCCGCCATCGTCGGGCCATCGTGACAGGGCCTATCGCAGAAGGCAGGCGCGCGAAAAGTGGGCGGGTCGGAGGGGAAGCTCCGAGGACGACCTCCCCCTCCAGTTGAACCGCGCTCCGGACCGTGGCGTCGGACGGGGTCTGAATCCAACGCCGGACGAGCGCAGACCCGCCCGAACCCGAGTATGACGGATGGCAGAAGACACAAACAAGGCCTCGTGCTGGTGGTTACTCGCGCGCGAGTTGCTCCAGCCGCTTGAGCCTGCGGTGCGCGGCGGCCTTGCCGATCGGCGGACGGCACTTGAGCCCCAGCTCGCGGAGCGAGAGCGACGGGTGGTCGAGCCGTAGCTCGGCGACCTCGCGCAGCCCCGCCGGGAGCGTCTCGAGCCTGCCGGCGGCTGCCAGCCGGCGGACGGCGCGAAGCTGCGCACCCGCCGCGCGGCTGACGCGGATCAGATTGGCGTGGTCGGCGTTCGCGAGCCGGTTCGCCCGCGAACGGGTCTCCCCCATCACCGCCTGCTCCTCGAGGGCCAGCACGGCGCGGTCGCCGCCCGCCGCCGCGAGCAGGCCCTCGACGGCGGCCCGCCCGCGGGCCGTCGCGGCCGAGTAGCCCTGCCGCTCCCGGACCGCCAGCTCGACCCCCTCGGCCAGCGCGACCCGCGCGACGAACGCCGCGGCGGCATGCGTTGCGGTGCGAACCTCGACCTGCGGCGCCCGCGGTCCCGAGTACGAGCCGCCGGCGAGGAGTGCGCCGCGTAGGTACGCGCGCCGGCAGCACGCCCTGGCCACGAGCCGCGCAGGGGGCGCCTCGAGCGGCCTGAGCCCGCGGTCGAGGACGCCCGCCTCGTTCAACACCTGCACGGCACGGTCGGTGCCCTGGACGTGGAGCTGAAAGCGTGTGGAGCGGGCGAACGCCTGCTGGCGGTACGTGCGGATCTCCGTCACCACGTCGAAGCCGCGCAGCAGGGCGAAGGCGCGCCTCGCGACCCCGGGATCGCCGACGTCCAGCCGCACCGAGACGGCGTAGCGACCGTGGAGCTCGAGCGTGCCGGCGCCGTGGAAGAGCGCCGACAGCTCGGCGAGCCGGTCGCACGCCCGCGTCGGCTCCACGGCTGCCAGCTCGCTGCGCAGGTCGGCCGAGGAGGACACCGCTGCAGCTTAGGAGGGCCTGGCGAGACGACGACTGAGCCGCCGGAGCGCGCTGGTCGTCCCGATGCGTTGTCCTCGGTCGCACCGATAGGACACCGCTATCGGCGCACCCGTTCGCTTGGGCGTCCTAGCCTCGGAACGACCATCGCACTCCTGCGGCGAGCGACGTCCCGCCAGGCCCTCCTACAATCAGCGGCGTGAGTCGCACCGTCCCGTGAACGGGGTGCCCGGTGAGCGCGCCGGCCATCTTCCGGCCACCGGCGCCGCGCAACGAGCCGGTGCTCGAGTACGCGCCGGGATCGCCCGAGCGGGAGCCGGTGCTGCGAAAGATCCAGTCAGATGCGCGGCGACCAGCTCGACCTGCCGCTGGTCATCGGCGGCGACGACGTGCGCACCGGCTCGACCTTCGAGCAGGTCGAGCCGCACGACAAGGACAGCGTCCTCGCGACCGTGCACCAGGGGGGCCCCGATGAGGTCGAGCGGGCGATCGCCGCCGCCGGCGAGGCGTGGCACGACTGGTCGCGCACTCCCTGGGAGGAGCGGGCAGCCGTGTTCCTGCGCGCCGCCGAGCTCCTCGCCGGGCCCTGGCGGACGACGCTCAACGCCGCCACGATGCTCGGCCAGTCGAAGACCGTGCACCAGGCCGAGATCGACGCCGCCTGCGAGACCATCGACTTCTTCCGCTTCAACGTCGAGTTCATGACGCGGATCTACGAGGAGCAGCCGACGTCCGCGCCGGGCACCTGGAACCGCATGGAGTACAGGCCGCTCGAGGGCTTCGTCTTCGCGGTGACGCCGTTCAACTTCACCGCCATCGGCGCGAACCTGCCTTCGAGCCCCGCGCTGATGGGCAACACGATCGTCTGGAAGCCGGCCTCGACTGCGGCCTACTCGGCGCACTTCGTCATGCGCCTGCTGCAGGAAGCCGGGCTGCCGCCCGGCGTCATCAACCTCGTCTACGGGCCGGGCGCCGCGATCGGCGACGTCGCGCTCGGGAGCGAGCACCTCGCGGGCGTGCACTTCACCGGCTCGACGCCCGTCTTCCAGAGCATGTGGCGCACGATCGGCGGCAACATCGAGCGCTACCGCAACTACCCGCGGATCGTCGGCGAGACCGGCGGCAAGGACTTCATCCTGGCCCACCCGTCCGCCAACGTTGACGCGGTCGCGACGGCCATCCTGCGCGGGTCGTTCGAGTACCAGGGGCAGAAGTGCTCCGCTGCCTCACGCGTCTACGCGCCGTCCAACCTCTGGCCGCAGCTTCGAGAGCGGCTGATCGCAGAGGTCGGGGACATTCGCATGGGCGACGTGGCCGACTTCTCGAACTTCATGGGAGCGGTCATCGACGCGAAGGCACAGCGCGGACACGCCGAGGCGATCGAGCTGGCGCGCAACCACGCCGAGACGGAGGTGATCGTCGGCGGCCGCGTGGACGACTCCGAGGGGTTCTACGTCGAGCCGACCGTGATCGAGACGAGGGATCCGGAGATGCCGCTGATGCGCGAGGAGCTCTTCGGCCCGATCGTCACGGCGTACGTCTACCCCGAGGGCTCGTACGACGACACGCTCCGGCTCGTCGACCGCACGGCGCCGTACGCGCTGACCGGCGCGATCTTCGCCGACGACCGCGACGCGGTCGCCGCAGCCGAGCAGGAGCTGCGCTACGCGGCCGGCAACTTCTACGTCAACGACAAGCCCACCGGAGCCGTCGTCGGCCAGCAGCCGTTCGGAGGCTCCAGGGCGTCCGGTACCAATGACAAGGCGGGGTCGATGTGGAACCTGATCCGCTGGGTCAGCCCACGCACCATCAAGGAGACGTTCGTCCCTCCGACGGACTATCGCTACCCGTTCATGGCGGACGGGTCGCAGCCCGGCGCGGACGGATCCGGTCCGCCCAACCGTCCTTAGCCGGAGCGGGTGACGCCCGCGCGCTCACCGGGCGGCCGCGGGTGGGTGCCGGCCGACGCCGTCCACCGGCGGCCAGGCGTCCGGCGGGGACAGGTCACGAGCAGGCGTGCCCGCGCCGGACATGCCCCGCGCGGACCTGTCCGGTTCGACGACGCGGGAGCCTCCAGCCTCCTCCCCGCTGCGACCGTACCCCGGTCGGACGCACGCATGGGTGACCGGACCGTGACGGAACAGGGCCGCAGGGCCATAGCCGGACACCGACGGAGCGAACCGGCGTGCTGACCCGCGTCTTCGACTCGATCGAGGTCTTCTTCGAGAACCTCGCCGCGGTCAACTTCCGAGCCCTGGCGGTCGCGCTGCTCTTCCACATGATCCGGGGCCTTGCCGTCACCACCGCGTGGCGGAACGTGATCGCCGACGCCTACCCCGACCAGCGAGTGCGCTGGCTCTCGATCTACGGCTCGTACCTCTCCGGCGTCGGCGTCAACGCACTGATCCCCGCGCGCGCCGGCGATGCGGTTCGCCTCTACCTCGCGCACTCGCGCGTCCCGGGCGCAACGTACGTGACCCTGGGAACGACGCTCCTCGTGATGGGCGTCTTCGACTTCTTCGCGGCACTGGCGATCTTCGCGTTCGCGCTGCAGCAGGGAGTGCTTCCGAGCCTCGACGTCCTGCCCTCGCTGCCGAGCTTCGACTTCGCCTGGCTCTTCGAGCGTCCCCGCCTCGCGGTGGCGCTCGCGCTGGCGCTGGGCGTCGCGATCGGCATCGGGATCGTCTGGGCGACGGGGCACGTCCGCGCGTTCAAGCAGCGCGTTGCCCAGGGGTTCACAGTCATGCGGGACTTCCGGCGCTACGCGCGCCGCGTGCTCGTCTGGCAGGTCGTCGACTGGACCTGCCGCATCATCGGCACCTACTGGTGCCTGCGGGCGTTCAACGTCGACGCGCACCTCCGCAATGCGCTGGTCGCGCAGTCGTCGCAGAGCCTCGCCACGGTGCTTCCGATCAGCCCCGGCGGCATCGGGACGGAGCAGGCGCTGCTCGTCTTCGTGCTCGCGGGCGAGGCCTCCCGCAGCGCCTTGATCTCGCTGAGCGTCGGCATGAAGCTCAGCTTCACGGTCTGGAACATCGTCGTCGGCTTCGCGGCCCTGTTGCTGATGGCCCGCACGGTCAGCTGGCGCGAGCTGCGCCGGCGACGCGTGCAGGGCGCGGCGGATGAGCAGGCTGCCGCCGAGGCGTCGGCGGCCGGTGAGCCGGCCGCGGAGCGCCCCTCGGGCGGAAGCTAGGCCGGCGCCGTCAGTCGCCGACGCGCGCGCTGTTCAGCCGCGCCCGGCCTTGTGCAGCTGCGCGTAGATCGCCCGTGCCGTCTTGGCGGGCAGCCCCGGAACCGCTTCCAGGTCTTCCTCGCTCGCGGCCAGGAAACGCTCGGCCGAGCCGAAGTGGCGGATCAGCGCGCGGCGGCGCACCGGGCCGACGCCCTGGAGCCGCTCGAAGATCGACTCGCGCGCGCGGGCGTCGCGCCGCTGGCGGTGGAAGCCGAGCGCGAAGCGGTGCGCCTCGTCTCGGACGCGCTGCAGCAGCTGCAGGCCCGGGGCGTGGCGGTCGAGGAGGATCGGGTTGGGCCGGTTCGGAACGAACACCTCCTCGTCCCGCTTGGCAAGGGCGATGACGGCGACACGCGGGAGATCGAACGCCTGCATCGCGGCGAGCGCAGCCGACAGCTGGCCCTTGCCGCCGTCGATGACGACCAGGTTCGGCACCGAGGCGAAGCCCTCGTCGTACTCCTCCGCGGTGACGTCACGCAGCCGGGCGAACCGTCGCGACACGACCTCGGCCATGCCGGCGAAGTCGTCGGGGCCCTCGAGCTGCCTGAGCCCGAACTTGCGGTAGTGGGCCTTCTTCGGCTGGGCGTCCTGGAAGACGACCATCGAGCCGACCGGCGACTCGCGACTGGATGTTCGAGATGTCGAAGCACTCGATCCGCACGGGCAGGCTCTCGAGGTTCAGCGCCTCGCGGAGCTCCTCGAGCGCCTCCACGCGCCGCAGCCGCCGCTGCTCGCTCGCCGCCGCGTCCGACTCGAGGGCGAGCTGGGCGTTCTGCGTCGCGAGCTCCTGGAGCCGTCGCTTCTCGCCGCGCCTGGCCGACCGCACCTCCACCCGGGCACCCCGGCGCTCGGAGAGGAACTCGGCCAGCGCCTCGGTTTCGGTCGCCGCCGCCGGAACGACGATCTCGGGCGGCACCGTCGGCGCAGCCGCCGTAGTACTCGAGCGCGAACGCCTCGAGCACGGTCGAGCTGTCCTGGTTCTCGACGTTCTCGAGATGGAAGCTGTGGCGGCCGACGAGCTTGCCGTCGCGGAGCGGGAACACCTGCACTGCCGCCCGCTCACCGGCGACCGCGATGCCGATCACGTCGATCGTCCCGAACTCGCGGCGGTCCGCGCCCTGCCGCTCGGCCAGGTGCCGGACGGCGAAGAGCCGGTTGCGGATGCGGGCCGCCTCCTCGAACCGCTCCTCCGCGGCGGCCTCGCGCATGCGCTCCTCGAGCCGGCGCTGGATCGACTTCGTGTCGCCCGAGAGGAACTGCACGACGCCGTCGATCAGCTCGGCGTACTCCTCCTTCGACACGTAGCCGACGCACGGCGCCAGGCAGCGGTCGATGTGGTAGTCGAGGCACGGGATCCCCGAGTGACGACCGGGCTGCGGCCCCTCGCACGGGCGGAAGCGGAAGGCGCGGTTGAGGACGTCGAGCGTCTCGCGCACCTTCTTGGCGTTGGCGTACGGCCCGAAGTAGACGACGCCGCGGCGATGGCGCTCGCGCGTGAACATCACGCGAGGGAACTCGTCCTCGACGGTCACGGCGATGTACGGGAACGACTTGTCGTCGCGCAGCCGGACGTTGAACGGCGGCCGGTGCCGCTTGACCAGCGTCTGCTCCAGATGCAGTGCCTCGGCTTCGTTCGGGGTGACGATCACCTCGAGATCGACGATGCGCCGGGAGAGGTCGGCCACGCCCCGGCGCGACTCGCCGGACTGGAAGTACGAGCGCACACGCGGTCGCAGCGACTTCGCCTTGCCGATGTAGAGCACCTCGCCTTGCGCATCGCGAAAGAGGTAGACGCCCGGCTTCGCCGGCAGCGACTTCAGCTTGGGCTCGAGCGCGTGCGCCACGCGGCCAGCGTACTGGCCGCCCAGAGGGCTGCCGTGGCGGCTGAGGGCGCTAGCATCGAGGCCGTGGAGGGCCAGTACGTCGCCTACAGCTTCTACCGCGTGGACCCTGCCTGGCGGCGCCTCCCGGTCGAGGAGCGGGCGGCCGGAAAGGACGCGTTCGCCGACGTCGTCGAGGCATGGTCAGAGCGGATGGCGGGCCTCCGCGCCTACTCGACGGCAGGCGTTCGCCCCGACTGCGACTTCTTCCTCTGGAAGATCACCGAGCGCTACGACGATCTCACGGAGCTGGGCGGGGAGCTGAACGGCACGCCCCTCGCCGGCTGGCTGACGACGCCCTACTCCTACCTGGCGACGACGAAGGCCTCGCAGTACACGGCCGCGCGCCGGCCGCGGAAGATCTCGCCGCACGACCTGCCGTATCTCGTCGTCTACCCGTTCGTGAAGGTGCGGCCCTGGTACTCCCTGCCGGAGGCTGAACGACAGCGCGCGATGGACGAGCACATCCGCATCGGGCGCGAGGAGTTCCCAGGGATCAAGAACCACACCACGTACTCGTTCGGGATCGACGACCAGGAGTTCATGACCGCCTTCGAGTGCGAGGAGCCCGCAGACTTCATGCACCTGATGCTGCGCCTGCGCGAGTCGGAGGCGAGCGCCTACACGGAGCGCGACACGCCGATCTTCGTCGGCCAGCTGATGCCGATCCGCGCCGCGCTGGACGCCCTCGACGGGGCGGCCGCCCGCATGCGGGCCTGAGCCGGCGCGCTCGTCAGCTGTAGGAGTGCTGGTCGCGCCAGACGCGGAACATCGAGAAGCCGCAGAGGATCAGCACGGCCAGCAGCGCCAGCGCATCCGGCCCGGATGCGCCCACCGTGAAGTAGGCGCCGAGGGTGACGACGGCGAGGATCGCGGCGCCGTAGAAGGCGACCTGCGCGCGCGTCGACCAGGTGGCGATCTCGCTGCGCCGCTCGCGCCAGAGCAGGTAGACGAAGAACGCGATCGCCAGGAAGAAGGCGATCCGCGCGATCAGGTAGAGCGCGGCGAGCGTCGTGTAGAGCTGCAGGCCGACGATCACGACCGCGATCCCCGCCACGATCAGCAGACCGCGCAGCAGCGGGTTCATGTCCTCGAAGTAGCGTCTCATCCGGCAGTCATGTAAGCGCGAGTCGCGAGCGCACCGCCGACGAGCGTAGCGCCGACGAACCACGCCAGCCGCCGCCGCGGCTCGCCCGGTGCGTAGAGCCAGGGGGCGAGCACCGCGAGCAGGGCGAGCGTGCCGTAGGCGTAGTGCAGCTCGTCCTCGGCCCTGCGGTCGTCGGACAGCAGAAGCAGCCCGAGGCCGACCTGCGCCACGAGCAGCGTCTGCACGAGTGCGAGCAGATGCCGCGCCGGGCCGCCGGCCGTCCCGCCGCGCGCATATGCCAGGGCTCCGAGGACGACGGCCACAGCCGCGGTGACGAGCACGAGCAGCCCAACGACCTCGTGCGCCCGCATCGGTGCCGACCCTACCCGTCGGACCGGCCGCCCTCTCATGGTCGCGGCATTCCCTCTTCCGCGGCGGACGTGTCGGCAGGATGGCATGCTGACCGCCGTGGCAGCACAACGGAGACACCACCACCGGCCAGGTCGGCGAGGGTGACGTCGCGACCGACACGACGATCCCCGGTCGTCGGCGATGACCGTCCCGGAGGCCGAGCTCAAGAAGACGGACGCCGGGCTCATCCCCCAGGGCGAGGGCTGGTTCGTGCTCAACGCGCGCGACGCGTCGTGGATCCGAAGCGAGGAGCGCGGGCAGGACACTGACTTCGAAGGTGGGCAGGAGTGGGCGCAGCTCGGCTTTCGCATCCAGGTCGTGGCCCCCGGTCAGCGCGGCATCTACCACGGTGAGCGTGGCCAGGAGGACTTCCTCGTCGTCTCGGGCGAGTGCGTGCTCGTGATCGAGGGTGAGGAGCGCCGCCTGCAGGCCTGGGACTTCGTTCACTGCCCGCCGTGGACGAAGCACGTCTTCGTCGGCACGGGCGACGCGCCGTGCGTGATCGTCATGGCCGGCAGCCGTGTCGGTGGCTTCGAGGTCGTCTATGCGGTGAGCGAGGTTGCAGCGAAGCACGATGCGAGCGTGCTCGAGGAGACGTCGAGCCCGGAAGAGGCGTATGCCCGCTGGGGGCCAGAGGAGCGGTCTCGGTACGGCGAAGGATGGCTGCCGTCTTGAGCGATCCCGGTAACACGACCAACGGAGGCGTGGTCGAGGAAGGTCGCCCGGCTCCCGACTTCACGCTCACGTCCGACTCCGGCGAGGAGGTCACGCTCTCCTCGTTCCGCGGCCGGCCGGTCGTCCTCTACTTCTATCCGGCGGACGACTCGCGATCAACTTAAGACAGGAGGTCGGGATGAGAGAGGACGACCTCGCATCCGCAAGGCTCTACGCCAAGTTCTCGAAGTCGACGAGTAGTTCGAGGGAGCTCCGGCTCTCCCATGTTTGCGCCTTGAACCGCCCGTGGTAGGCGTCGATCGGGTGAGACGAGCGCTCTGCCACCTCACGCGCAGCCGGAAGACTCCGGGCCCTCATGTAGTAGACGAGGAAGTCACCCTGCTCGTTCGAGTCCAGGAAGACGGACTCGACCGCCACGCCCTCGTCGCGGAGCGTCGCCAGAACCTCATCGGCTCTCGAGCGAAGCTCTTCAGCCCACTCATGGACTTGCTCGAGTGAACCGGGCTTGAGCTTCACCTTGACGCAGACCGTTTCCACCGTCGCAAGCTACATGGGGAGACTGCGCTGTAGTCCAGCTACGTTGGCGACATGCTGCAACAAGGTGATCCGGCACCCGACTTCACGCTGCGAAGCGACGCGAGCGAGCAAGTGTCGCTGTCTGACTTTCGGGGCCGCCCGGTAGTCCTCTACTTTTACCCAGCGGACGACACCCCCGGCTGCACGGCGCAGGCGTGCGGGTTCCGCGACGACTGGGCGGCCTACGAGGAGCACGGCGCGGTCGTGCTCGGCGTGAGCCCCGACGACGTCGACTCGCACGTTCGCTTCCGCGACAAGTACGGCCTGCCGTTCCCGCTCCTGGCCGACCCGGACCACCGCGTCGCGGACCGCTACGGAGCGTGGGGCGAGAAGAACTACCGCGGCAAGACGTACGTCGGCATCATCCGCTCGGCCTTCGTGATCGATGCCGACGGGCGTCATCGTCAAGGCGATGCGGAGCGTGAATGCCACAGAGAGCTCCGAGCAGGTGCTCGCCCTGCTGTCGGCCCCCGCGGCCGGCTAGACGGGCCGCCGGCCCTCGTCGTCGACCTGTCCGTTCCAGACAGGTCCACTCCCCCACCCAGGGTGGGGAACTGCGCCACCCGCTTCCCTGCGGACGAGCCTAGCCGGCCACGACGCACGCAGCTGTCACGGATGCGTACCGAATTTTGCAGAGGCTCCGAGCCCGCTCCACCGGCGGGGCCGGGAGCGGGCTCGACGAGGAGTGCGGATGAGAGGACTTGAACCTCCACGCCCTTGCGGGCACACGGACCTGAACCGTGCGCGTCTACCAATTCCGCCACATCCGCGCGGATGCGCATTGTAGCCCCGACCGGGCCGCCCGACGGACCGCCGCTCCCCGGCCGCGCGCCTGGCGAGAGCCCGGTGCGCAGGGCGCTCGGCCGCGATTCCTCGCGCCGTCAACGGCCGAATGGGGCGCCCCCGACGTCTTACCTACGATGAAGCAGGTGCGCCGGGGTCTGCCGAGCCTGTTCGCCGCCGTGCTGACGGCGCTCGCCGCCGCGTCCGCGGGGAGCGCTGCGGACGTCCGCGTGCAGGTCGTCGCCGAGCTCGGCCCGCCGTCGCTGAGTACGGCTGCCGCGTCCAGCCGGGTCCTGCGCCCTGCGGTTCGCTCGGCACGGCTCGATCCGGACGCACCGACCAGTGCCGGCTACCTCCGCGACCTGGAGCACGCACAGGAGGCGGTCATCGCCCGGATCCGCGCGCGGGTGCCGGAAGCGCGGATTCGCTGGCGCTACCGCATCGTCTTCGACGGGCTCGCCGTCGAGCTGCCCGAGCGCTCGCTTCCGCGGCTCGCCGCCGTGCCCGGTGTGACCCGCGTGCACCGCAGCGTCGGCTACGCGCCGACCGAGGCGCAGAACGTCCAGGCAGTCAAGGCGCCGCTGCTCTGGGGCTCCGAGCTCACCTCCGCGGGGAACGGCGTCAAGATCGCGGTGCTCGACGACGGCGTCGACGTCGCCCACCCGTTCTTCGACGGGCGCGGCTACCAGATGCCGACCGGCTACCCGCTCGGCCAGCGCCCGTACACGAGCAACAAGGTGATCGTCGCGCGCTCCTTCGCGCCCGCCAGCACGACCTGGAAGCACGCGGGCAAGGCGTTCGATCCCGTCTCGTCCATCCACGGCACCCATGTCGCCGGCATCGCGGCCGGCAACTTCGGTACCCGCACCTCGACGGGCGACACGATCTCCGGCGTCGCTCCGCGCGCCTACATCGGCAACTACAAGGTGCTGAGCGTGCCCACCGGCGGCCTTGGACTGAACGGCAACTCGCCCGAGATCGTCGCCGGGATCGAGGCGGCCGTCGCGGACGGCATGGACGTGATCAATCTGTCGCTCGGCGAGCCGGAGATCGACCCTCGCCGCGACCTGGTCGCCCTTGCCCTCGACGCGGCGGCCAAGGCCGGGGTCGTGTCCGCCGTCGCGGCCGGCAACGCCTACGACGAGCTCGGTCGCGGCTCGCTGCTCTCGCCCGGCACCTCCGCCGCGGCGATCACGGCCGGCTCCGTCGCTTTCGACGACGACCGGGCCTACGTCTCGAGCTTCTCGTCCGCTGGCCCGACGCCGATCTCCCTGCGACTCAAGCCGGATGTCGCGGCGCCGGGCTCCGACGTCATCTCCTCGATCCCGAACAGGCGCTTCAGCTCCTTCAGCGGGACGAGCATGGCCGCACCGCATGTGGCCGGCGCGGCCGCAATGCTCCGCCAGCGCCACCCCACGTGGACGCCGGCCCAGATCAAGTCGGCGCTCGTCAGCACGGCCGCGCCGGTCGCCGCGCGCCCGCAGTCGTCGGCGCCGGCCCCGGTGTCCCGCGTGGGCGGCGGGCCTGATCGACGTCGCCACCGCGGACACACCGCTCGTCTTCGGCGAGCCGGCATCGCTCTCGTTCGGCCTGCTGCGGCCGGGAACGAGTGCACAGCGGGCGGTCGAGCTGACGGACGCAGGCGGCGGCGCCGGCGCATGGTCGGTTGCGGTCGAGAGCCAGAGCCGTCCCACCGGCGTCACGATCACAGCGGCCACGGCGGTGACCGTCCCGGGAGCGCTCACGCTCTCCGTGCAGCTCGCAGCGAACGCCGGCGAGGGAGAGGCATCGGGCCTCCTCGTCTTGAAGCAGGGCGCGAACACACGGCGCGTGCCCTACTGGCTTCGGGTCGTCAACCCGCAGCTGCGCAAGGCCAGGGTCGTATCACTGGCGCGGCCGGGCACGTACCACGGCGACACGACACGAGGCGCGGCACTCGTCAGCGAGTACCGCTACCCGGAGAACCCGGCCGGGGTGGGCGTGACACGCGTCCTGCCCGGTCCGGAGCGCGTCTTCCGGGTCCGGCTCAGGCGCCCAGTGGCCAACTTCGGGGTCGCCGTGCTGACGCGTGCGCCGGGCGTCCGCGTGCAGCCGCGCGTGGTCGCTGCGGGCGACGAGAATCGGCTCACGGGAGATGCCGGCCTGCCGCTCGTGCTCAACCCGTTCCTCTCGCGCTACCAGCAGCCGGCCCTGGTAGCCGGCGCGATCCGCCCGGCGGCGGGCACGTACGACGTGGTCTTCGACGGCCCGAGCCGCAAGGCGGCGGGCCGGTTCACCTTCCGGTTCTGGGTCGACGACATCAAGCCGCCGACACTGCGTCTGCTGAGGCGGACGATCGCGACGTACTCACTCCTGCCCGTGAAGGCGACGGACGGCGGCTCGGGGATCGACCCGGCATCGGTGGTGGCGAGGATCGACGGCCGTGCGACGCCGGCCAGCTACGACTCGCGCACGGGCCAGGTGCTCGTCCTCATCGGCATTCGCGCCGGGCAGGCACACGCTGTCGCTGCGGGTCTCCGACTACCAGGAGACCAAGAACATGGAGAACGTCTCTCGGGTGCTGCCGAACACGACGACGCTGACCAAGGCGTTCGTCGTGCGGGCCAGCTAGCTGGCCCGGCGGAACGACGTCTCAGCCGCCCGGAGCGGCAGCTAGAGCTGGTCGCGCTCCTGGATCGTCGGCAGGCGGGCGAGGTCGCGCTCGACGCTGGCTGCGAAGTCGTCCTGGTCGTCGAGCGGGTCCTCGGTGACGACGCGGAGGTTCGTGCGCCGACGGCGGCGCTCCCGCTTTCGGTCCGCTGCGAACGGCAGTAGGGCGCTCAGCCGGGGCCACTCGGCCAGTACGAGCACCGCAACCGCCAACGCCAGCAAGGCGATCCAGAGCCAGCCCACGAGTCCCGATTCTACCGACGGTCTGACCAGGGCTCTAACCCCACCAGGGTGATACGGCCCGTTCGCCCACCTGACTCCGGCGGTTCTCTACGATCTTCGGACTGTCCGCCGTCGCACGAAGGAGGATTCGACTTGCCGCTTTTCATGGACGTGCACACGATCGAGGGGGGCGTTGCCGCCCAGGATGTGTTCGACGCACACAAGCGTGACCTCGAGGTGCAGGGCCCGCACGGCGTGAACTACAAGTCGTACTGGGTCGACGAGAAGGCCGGGAAGATCTTCTGCCTCGTCGAGGCCCCGGACGCCGACACCGCGCATCGCGTCCACCGGGAGGCCCACGGGCTCGTCGCCGACGAGATCTACGAGGTCACCGAGGGCAGCTAGTCGGGCGCCCGTTCACAGGCTGCAGCGCAGTCAAGCGGGGACTGCGCCGAGCTCCGCATGGCCGTGGGCCTGGCTCGACGGGTGCGCATGTTGTCCGCTGAGCCAACTAGCATCTCCGTATCGACCGAACGTGGCTCGAACACCAAGTCAGCTTGGGGCGCTCGTTCGCGGACATAGCCCGCGAGGTCGGCCGCAGCCCGGCAACCGTCTCCTACTGGGCCCGCAAGTTCGACCTGCACTCCCGCCACGTCCGCATCTACGCAGCCCGCGGCGGCATTGACGAGGCCGATCTTCGAGTGCTGGTCGACCGCGGGCTCTCCATCAGACAGATCTCGGCGGAATGCGGTCTCAGTCCAACGACAGTCCGCCACTGGCTGCGTCGGTTCGGGCTCCGCACGCAACGCGCGCGTCGGGAGGTGAGAGGTGAACCGTTCCGCGAGTGCTCCACGCACGGTCGCACGAGGTTCCGCCGCTACGGACGCTCCAGGACCTTCCGATGCCCGCTCTGCGCATCTGCGCGCGTCGCTCTGCGACGACGGCGAGCGAAAGAGATTCTCGTGGAAGAGGCGGGCGGCGCGTGTGTCCTCTGTGGGTACGACCGGTACATCGGCGCCCTGCAGTTTCATCACCTCGACCCGGCGACAAAGCGCATCCAATTCGCAGAACGAGGCCTCACGCGCGCCCTCCAGATCCTCAGGCAGGAGGCGGAAAAGTGCGTGCTACTGTGCGCCAACTGCCACGCAGAGGTGGAGGCAGGACTCGTCTTTGCCGATGACTCTCCGCGGTAGCACAGCGGGCGGTCCGGGGTAGCTCAATCAGGCAGAGCGATCGGCTGTTAACCGATAGGTTGTGGGTTCGAGTCCCACCCCCGGAGCTGACAGAGGCGCCCTTCGGCGCCTCTCGCATGTGAGGGGTGGGTGCGTGCCTCAGGCGAGCTCGGCGACCGCGGCGCGGATCCGGCTCTGCAGCTGCACGAGCTCGGCGTGCTTGCGCTCCTCCTCCCGTGACATCGAGGCGCTCTCGAGCGCTGCGATCTCACGGTCGAGACGCCGCTCCTGCAGCTCGAGCGCGAGGCCGCGCGCCTGCTCCGGGCGGATCCCCTCCTGCTCGGCCGTCGCCCAGAGCTCGGCTCGGAGCGACGCCGTCTCCTCGGGCTCCCCCGCGCCGGTGAGGAACGCGTGCAGCCGGCGGTGCTCGGGCCGCTCGAAGTGGTCGGCCGCGAGCTCGCGCACGTACGGCCGGGCGGCGTCCGGGTCGAGCAAGCACGCAGCCAGGAACATCCGCTCGAGGCGGTCGCCGGCGCGCAGCAGCTTCGGCGACACCCCGGCGGCCGCTGCGGCTCGCCGCCGGGCCGGCAGCAGTGCCGCCTGGAGCTCGCGCGGCAGGTCGAGTCGGTCGGCCGCGAGCCGGAGCGCATCCTGCCGCTGGGGCGAGTCCTCGTACCGCGCGAGCAGCTCCTTGACCCGGTCGAAGCCGGCCTGCCGCTCGCCTGCTCGCTCGAGCTCGAGCCGGACGCGGTACTGGAGATAGGGCTCCGCGGCCAGCAGCCGCTCGTCGAACCCTTCGGCCGCCTCCGCCGGATCGCTCCCAGGCGGCAGCGCGACGACCCTGACGTCGAGGCCCTGGGCGACGGCGAGCTCCATCCCGCGGAGCGTCGCGGCCTCACCGGCCGCGTCCGCATCGAAGCAGAGGTAGACGACCCGGGCGAGCCGCCCGAGCTCGCGCAGCTGGCGCTCCGTCAAGGCGGTGCCCATGGAGGCCACGACGGTCTCGATGCCCGCCTGGCGGAGCGCGAGCACGTCGGTGTAGCCCTCGACGACGACCGCCCGGTTCTCGCGCGCGATGGTCGCCCGCACGCGATCGAGGCCGTACACGATCGAGCCCTTCCGGAAGAGCTCGCCCTCGGGCGAGTTGACGTACTTGGCGTTCAGCGGATCGTCGTCATGCAGCTTCCGTGCTCCGAAGCCGACGACGCGGCCGCGGGCGTCGGCCAGCGGGAAGAGCAGCCGCCCCGCGAAGTAGTCGGTGCCCCGGTGGGTCGCGAGCCCGGCGGCGAGCAGCTCAGGCTGCGTGAATCCTTTGTCCGTCGCCTTCCCGCCCAGCACCGAGCCGCCGGGGGCGAGGCCGAGCCGGTACTCCCGGCAGGTCGCCTCATCGAGCCCGCGGTCGGCCAGGTACGCGCGCGTGCTCTCGCCGCCGCGCGAGTCCCAGAGGAGGCGCTCGTAGAAGACGCAAGCCTGCTCGAGCAGCTCGAACAGGCGCCCGCGCCGGCGCCGCTCGGCGTCGAGGCGAGGCGTGGACTCCTCGTACTCGAGCTCGATGCCGGCGCGGGCCGCGAGCGACTCCACCGCCTCGGCGAAGTCGAGCTGCTCCGTTTCGCGGACGAAGTCGATGAGGTCGCCGCCCTTGCCGCAGCCGAAGCAGTAGTAGAGCTTGTCCACCGGGTTAACGGAGAAGCTCGGCGTGCGCTCGTCGTGGAAGGGGCAGAGGCCGGTGAACCTCCCGCCGACCCGGCGCAGGCGTGTGCGCGCCGCGACGACGTCGACCATGTCGGCGGCGTTGACCACCTCGCGCACGGACTCGTCCTTGATCCGCGCCACCGCTAGCCCTCGCGCACGGAGCCAGTCCGCGCCGTCGGACGCTGGGCCGCCGAGGCGGTCATGCGATTGACGCTGCGTACGCCTGCGCGTAGCGGTCGGTCATGCCGGCGATGAAGTCGGTCACGCGCTGCCACAGCTCTCCCCCGCCCGGCGGCAGCAGCTCGGGCCGGTCGTGGAGCGCCGCGAAGATCGCCCCGACGGCAGCGTGCGCCCGCCCGTGCTCCTCGCGCGACGCGTCACCGAGGTAGACGCGCTCGAACATGAAGGAGCGCAACGAGAGCATGGCCTCGCCGACCTCCGGGCTCTGGCGGATGTCGCCGGCCTCGGCAGACGTCTCGACGAGGTCGTGCACGAGCGTGTCGATCCGCGCCGATCCACTCTCGCCCAGGGCGGCGATCTCCTCCTCGGGGAGCTCGTCCGGCGAGAGGATGCCGGCGCGGACCGCGTCGTCGATGTCGTGGTTGATGTACGCCACGCGGTCGACGATCCGGACGATGCGCCCCTCGAGGGTGGCGGGCTCGCCCGGCCCGGTGTGATTGAGGATCCCGTCGCGAACCTCGGCCGTCAGGTTGAGCCCGCGCCCGTCTCGCTCGAGGTAGTCGACGACGCGCAGCGAGTGCTCGTTGTGACGGAAGTGGCGGCCGTGCCGCTCCTGCAGGAGCCGGTCGAGCGCCTGCTCGCCTGCGTGGCCGAACGGCGGATGCCCGAGGTCGTGACCGAGCCCGATCGCCTCGACCAGGTCCTCGTTCAGCCGAAGCGCCCTGGCGACGCCGCGGGCGATGCCGGTCGCCTCGAGCGTGTGCGTCAGCCGGGTGCGGACATGGTCGCCCTCGGGCGAGACGAAGACCTGCGTCTTGTGCTTGAGGCGCCGGAACGCCTTGCAGTGGACGATGCGGTCGCGGTCGCGCTGGAAGGGCGTGCGCAGGCGGCAATCGGGCTCGTCGGTGAGCCGCCCCCGGGTCTCGTACGAGCGCGCCGCCAGCGGCGACAGCCACGTCCGCTCGTGCTCCTGGACGTGCTGCGCGAAGGCGTCCGCGACCCTGCCGGCAAGCTCTGGCATCCGGGCAGAGCGTAGTCGGCGGGCCGGTGCGTGCCGGACGTGCGTGCGCGGCAGCGGCACTCCGTGGGCAGGGCTGCGGCAGCGGGGCCTGACCGGGCGAGACATGTCCGCAGCGGACGGGTGCAGCGCCACGGATCCACCCCATCCCAAACCCCCACCCACCCGGGGATTGGGCTTGGGATTTTCACGCTAGCGGACCGCGACGCACGCCTCTGTGCCGAGTGTGTGCCGACTTCGTGCCGGCCGCAGGCGGAGCGGCTAGATGATGATCGGCACGGTGCCGCCGTCCACGCTCCAGGCGGCGCCCGTGACGTAGCCGGCTCGGTCCGAGCACAGAAATGCCACCACCGCCGCGATCTCCTGCGGCTCGCCGAGGCGTCCGAGCGGCCGGCCGGCCGCGACCGCAGCCAGAACGTCGTCGCGCGAGCGGCCGGTGCGGGCCGCCTGCTGGTCGGCAAGGCCGCCCTCGCCGAGCCACGCCTGCGTCGCAGTGGGGCCGGGGGTGACGGCGTTGCAGCGGATCCCGTCCCCCGCATAGAGGTCGGCGACCAGGCGTGACAGCGAGAGCACCGCCGCCTTCGTGACCGAGTAGTTCGGCATGCCGGTCGACGGTCGCTTCCCGGAGGTCGAGGCGACGTTGACGATCGCGCCGCCGCCACGCTCCTTCATCACCGGCAGGGCAGCGCGGATCGCCCGGACGTAGCTCATCACGTTGAGCTCCCAGATCTCGTCCCATTGCTCGTCCGACAGTTCCTCGAAGGACGCCTGGTAGGCGATTCCGACGTTGTTGACGAGCACGTCGAGTCCACCGAGCTCCTGGACCGCGCACTCGACGCAGCGCCGCCGGCCCGGTCGGCTCCGCCAGATCGACGGCCAGGGCGAGCGCCGCACCGGCCTCCTTCGCAGCGGCCTGCGCCCGACCGGCGTCGCGGCCGCAGACGACCACCTTGCCGCCCTCGGCGGCGAGCAGGCGTGCCGTCTCGAGGCCGATGCCGGTGGTCGAGCCGGTGACGACGCAGACGCGACCGCTGAGCCCGAGATCCACCGGGCTACGGTACCGCCATGGCTGCGACGACCCTCGTGCTGGTCCGACACGGCGAGACCGACTGGAACCGGGACGGCCGCATCCAGGGGCAGACCGACGTCCCGCTCAACGACCGAGGGCGCGAGCAGGCGCGACAGCTGGCGGAGGAGCTCGTCGAATCGGAGTTCGACGCCGTCTACGCGAGCGACCTGGCACGGGCCCGGGAGACGGCGGAGATCGTGGCCGCCCGGACGGGCCTGCCGGTCATCGTCGATGCCGACCTGCGCGAGCTCGACTTCGGCGCGTGGGAGGGCCTCACCGCCGAGGAGATTCGCGCGCGCTGGCCGGGAGCATTCGAGCAGTGGACCACCGTCGGGCTCGACCGCTACGACGGCGGCGAGAGCCACGACCAGCTCGCCGCGCGGGTGCTCGCCGCGGCCAGGCGGCTGGCGGCGACCCACCAGGGTGAGCAGATCCTGCTCGTCGCCCACGGCGGCCCGCTGCGCGCGCTCCTGATGGACGCCAAGGGCCTCGACTACCGCACCCAGCGGCGCGAGTTTCGGCGCATCGCCAATTGCGAGATGTCACGCGTCGCGATCGAGGGCGGAAGACTGCGCTCGTTAGACTGAGCTGCTCGTGGAGGACTACACAAGCAAGTACAAGGGCGAACAGGTGGAGCTCGCGCTGTTCGGGGGCGACTACCAGGACGGTGTGCTGACCGCGTACTGCGCGGTCGACGACGTCGCCCACATCGAGCTGAACGGCCACATCCTCATCCCGCTCCAGAACATCGCCTCCCTCCACTGCACGAGCAGGTGCGACGCCCCCGAGCCGGACTGGCCGCCGCGCGGGTTCGTCGAGGACGAGCGCGAAGACGACGCCTGAGCCGCCGAGCGCCGTCGGCCGGTTCCTGCCGGCGCGCAACCTGCTCAAGATCTGGCTCTTCCTGATCGCGGCCTGCGCCGCAGTCGGCGGCCTGACGTGGCTCGCCTGGGGAGCGCGCGGCGCCAGCATCGGCGTCTTCTGCGTGCTCCTGACCGCGGCCACGATCTACTGGAACGGCGAGAAGATCGTCGCCGGCATCGCCGGCGCCGATGAGCTGCCGGCTGCCGAGGCGCCCGCGTTCCGATCGACCGTCGAGCGCCTGGCCGCACGCGCCCGGGTGGCGATGCCGCGGCTCTACGTCGTGCGCGACGGCCACCCGCGCGCCTTCGTGGCCGGTCGCGGGCCGACCGCGTTCGGGCTGGCGGCCAGCACTGGCCTGCTGCAGGCGCTCCCGCCCGCCGAGCTCGACGGCGTGCTCGCCCACGAGCTCGCGCACGCGCGCAACCGCGACGTCTTGCCGCAGACCGCCGCCGTCGTTCTGGCCGCTGCCCTGGTCGAGGTCACCCGGCTCGGCGGCTTCATGCAGCGCACGCTCCTGTTCGTCCTCGGACCGGTCGCGTCCGCCACCGTCCACGTGCTGCTGTCGCCGAGGCGCGAGCTCCTCGCCGATCGGCGCGCCGCCGAGATCTGCGAGTCGCCTCACGGGCTGGCCGACGCGCTCATCCGACTCGAGCAGACGACGGAGCTCGTCGAGGTGCAGGCGAGCCCGGCAACGGCCCCGCTGTACACCGTGAACCCGTTTCCGGAACATGGGCTGCCCGGCCTCTTCTCCACGCACCCTGCGCCGTCCGAGCGGATCGCGGGGCTGCGCGCGCTCGATCCGGGGTGGTCGCCGCTCGCGAGCGGCGACGAAGCCGACCTGGCCTGAGACGAGGCCGGCCGGTCGAGGGTCAGACCGCCCGTCCCTCGTCCCAGGGATGCCCGTCGGCTGTGGCCGGGGCGATACGAGCGACGGGTACCGGCGTGAGCTACGACGAGTTCAGTCCCGTGCGCGCCAGGCGCGCCCTCAGCGCCTGGCCGGCCCTCGCTGTCGCACTGTTGGCGCTCGGCGTTGCCATCGTCTCGCTCGCGCGGCAGCAGCGGGCGGTCGACGCGGCCGACGTCGCGCGTCTCCACGCCGAGCGGGTCGAGCGCCAGTTGAAGGATGTCCAGGGCGCGAACCTCCAGCTCGCACGCCGCATGCGCACGACCGAGCGCGAGGTCAGCGTGACCCCGCTCGCGCGGCGCGCGCAGCGCAGCGTCTTCACGATCACGGCCGGCTCGAGCTTCGGCTCCGCCTTCGCGGCCTGGCGTGACGCCGGCGGGACGTACCTGATCACGGCCAACCACGTCGTCCGCGGCCACGATGGCCCCGTCACGATCGAGCAGCGCAACGGCTCGTGGCACGGAGACATCGTCCGCCGCGACGCGAAGAACGACCTGGCCCTCGTGTTCGTCGAAGGGCGGCCGCGAGGGGCGGCGCCCCTCTGGCAGCGGCCTCGCACAGCGGCGCCGAGCGTCGGCGACCGCCTGCTCCTGGCCGGCAGCCCCTACGGGCTCGGCGGCACCGTGACGACGGGGATCGTCAGCCGGGTCACCCGGCGGATGATCCAGACGGACGCGGCTGCCAATCCGGGGAACTCCGGTGGCCCGGCGATCGACCGCAAGGGCCGCCTCGTCGGCGTGCTGCTGGCGGGCGGCGGCGAGAACATCAACTTCGCCGTTCGCATCGATCGCGCCTGCGCCAAGCTGCGCGCCTGCTAGGGGGCGCGGAACGTCGCTCGTCGCAGGAGTGCGCCGCTCCGCGGCTCAGTCGTCGTCGCCAAGCCCCCCTGCGCGCCTCTGAGCGCAGAAACGACGAAGGCCGCTTCCGCGGCCTTCGTATCAAAGCTTCGGCGGCGACCTACTCTCCCGGGGGATTGCTCCCCGAGTACCATCGGCGCTGGCGGGCTTAACTTCTCTGTTCGGAATGGGAAGAGGTGTACCCCCGCCGCTAAAGCCACCGAAAATTGTCGGGCATTCTGCGCGGTATCGCGCACCCTCAAAACTCCATAGTGGCTAGTGGTATTCGAAATCAAGACCTCGGGCAATTAGTACGGGTCCGCTGAACACATTGCTGTGCTTACACGTCCCGCCTATCGACGTGGTGGTCTCCCACGGCCCTTACTCCCTCGAGGGGATGGGAAGCCTCATCTCGAGGTGGGCTTCCCGCTTAGATGCTTTCAGCGGTTATCCCATCCAGACGTGGCTAATCAGCAGCGCCGTTGGCACGACGACTGATACACCAGAGGTCTGTTCGTCCCGGTCCTCTCGTACTAGGGACGACTCCTCTCAAGCTTCCAACGCCCATGGTGGATAGGGACCGAACTGTCTCACGACGTTCTGAACCCAGCTCGCGTACCGCTTTAATGGGCGAACAGCCCAACCCTTGGGAGCGGCTACACCCCCAGGATGCGACGAGCCGACATCGAGGTGCCAAACCGGGCCGTCGCTGTGGACGCTTGGGCCCGATAAGCCTGTTATCCCCGGAGTACCTTTTATCCGTTGAGCGACGGCAATTCCA
>CAWEKT010000001.1:0-1102500 GCA_963809765.1 uncultured Thermoleophilia bacterium | reverse complement strand
CGGGTCGCCGGCCGGGGGCTTGCTCTCGAGCACCAGCTCGTACCACTGCGGCAGCTGCTCGTCGGAGATCCGCATGGTGCGGCCGAACTGCTCCTCCGGCGCCATGGTCAGCGGGATGTTGTTGCCGACCGAGCTCGACATCTTCTCCCCGTCCCAGGAGAGCAGGAGCGGCGTCGTCAGCACGACCTGCGGCTCGAGCCCGTACGCGCCCATGATCTCGCGCCCGGCCAGCAGGTTGTAGAGCTGGTCGGTGCCGCCGAGCTCGACGTCGGCCTCGATCGCGACCGAGTCATACGCCTGCATCAGCGGGTAGAGCAGCTCGGAGACCGAGATCGGCTCGCCGGCGGCGTAGCGGTTGGCGAAGTCGTCGCGCTCGAGCAGCCGGGCGACGGTGAGCTCGCGCGCCAGGCGGACGATGTCGGCGTAGCCGAGGCCCGCCAGCCATTCGCCGTTGTAGCGCACCTCCGTACGCTCGGGATCGAGCACGATCATGGCCTGCTCGAGGTAGGTGCGCGCGTTCTCGTCGATCTCTGCATCCGAGAGCACCGGGCGCTCGCTCGAGCGCCCCGAGGGATCGCCGATGCGTGTCGTGTAGTCCCCGACGATCAGGACGCCGACGTGGCCCTCGTCCTGGAAGGCCCGCATGCGCTGGAGCGGGACGGCGCGGCCGACGTGGATGTCGGGTGAGGTGACGTCGATACCGAACTTGACGCGCAGGGGCCGTCCGAGCCGCAGCTTCGCCTCCAGGCCGCCGTCGGGCAGGAGGTGGACGGCGTTCCGCGTCAGGCGCTCGAGCACGTCGGTGGCCGCCACGGCCAGCGATCGTAGCCGTGTTCCCGGCCATGTCGGCCCGGCGTCCCACTACCATCGGGCCTCGTGCGGCTCCGACGACGCTCTTCCGCGCCGCGCAGACGCAAGCGGCGCATCCGCAAGCTGAGGCTGTTCACGCTCGTGCTGGTGCTGCTCGCGCTCGGCGCGGCCTCCTTCACCTACGGCGTGATCACGGCGGTCGCGAGCCAGACGTGGAAGCTCGAGTCGCTACGGCAACAGGAGCGCGAGGTCAACGGCTACATCTGGGACCGCCACGGCAAGAAGATCCTCGCAGTCCTGCGCGGCTCGGAGAACCGCGTCATCGTCGCCTCCGCAGAGATCGCGCCGATGATGAAGCAGGCGATCGTCGCCGTCGAGGACCGCCGCTACTGGGAGCACGAGGGCGTCGACTTCCGCGCGATCGGGCGCGCCTTCTGGGCCGACGTGCGCAGCCAGGAGTTCGTCCAGGGCGGCTCGACGATCACGCAGCAGTTCGTCAAGAACGTCTACGTCGACGACGAGCGCTCGATCGCCAGGAAGCTGCGCGAGGCGATCCTCGCGCGCCAGCTCGACCAGCGCTGGAGCAAGGAGCGGATCCTCACCGAGTACCTGAACACGATCTACTTCGGCAACGGCGCCTACGGGGTCGAGCAGGGGGCGCGCACCTACTTCCAGCACTCCGCGAAGAAGCTCGCTCTGCACGAGGCGGCGCTGCTGGCCGCGATCCCGAGCGATCCCTCTCGCTTCGACCCGGTTACGAACCCGAAGACCGCCAAGCTTCAGCGCAACCTCGTCCTGCGGCTGATGCTGGCGCAGGGCACGATCACGGCCAAGCAGTTCCGGAATGCCACGAAGCGGCGCTTGCCGAAGCCCGCGGACGTCCGTCCGCCTGGCACGCAGGGGCCGGCTCCGTACTTCGCCAACTACGTCAAGCAGCAGCTCGTGGACAAGTACGGCACCTCCGTCGTCTTCGGCGGCGGGCTGCAGGTGCGCACCACCATCGACCTCGAGCTCCAGCGCATCGCGCACCGGTCGATCGCGAAGTGGCTGACGGACCCCAAGGGCCCGACCGCGGCGCTCGTCGCGATCGACCCGCGCAACGGCGACGTGCTGGCGATGGTCGGCGGCTCGAGCTTCCGCGAGAGCCAGTTCAACCTCGCCGTGCAGGGCGAGCGGCAGCCCGGCTCGTCCTTCAAGCCGTTCGTCCTCGCCGCCGCGCTCGACCAGGGGATCGCGCCGGGCACCAGGTTCGACTCAGAGGAGCTCGACATCCCGTTCGACGGCAGGGTCTGGCACGTCGAGAACTACGAGAGCAGCTACCTCGGCAATGCCGACCTCCGCACGGCGACGATCCACTCCGACAACTCGGTGTACGCCCAGCTGACCGGGCTGATCGGCCCACCGGCGGTCGCGGACATGGCGCATCGGCTCGGCATCAGGAGCGACCTCAACCCGTACCTCTCGATCGGGCTCGGCACCGAGGCTGTGAACCCGCTCGAGATGGCCCGCGCATTCTCCTCGTTCGCCGCCGGCGGCAAGCGCTACGACGGCTCGGCGTTCGGCAACCGCCCACGCGCCATCTGGTGGGTGGGCGAGCAGGACGGCAGCAGAGTGCGGATGAAAGATCCGAACCGCCCGGTCGGGCGGCAGGTGCTCGACCCGTCGAAGACCGCCGTCCTGAACGACATCCTCCAGGCCGTCGTCCGGATCGGGACCGGGAAGCGCGCGGCCCTTCCCGGCGTCGCCGTCGCCGGCAAGACCGGGACGACCGAGAACCACGGGGACGCCTGGTTCGTCGGCTACACGCCGCGCCTGGCCGTTGCCGTCTGGGTCGGCTACCCGGACCAGCTCCGCCCGATGCTGACCGAGTACGACGGCGGCGAGGTTGCCGGCGGCACCTATCCCGCCCTCATCTGGAAGACCTTCGCCAAGCGCGCGCTCACCCACCTGCGGGCGGAGCCGGCCTCCTTCGACCCGCCGCCCGCGCTCTATTCGTCTCCGCGCTACGTCGTCATGCGCGACGGGCGATTGCAGCTCGACAATGGCGTCTGCCGCAACGCCTTCCAGGTCGTCGTCTTCAGCGAAGGCGGCCCCGACCGCACTGCCAACTGCCGCGCCGGCGAGATCCAGCTGCCCCGTGTCGTGGGCTTGACGGTCGGCGCCGCGCGGCGCGTGGTGAGCGACCGCTCGCTCGAGCCGCTCGTCGTCTACAAGCGGGCAGTGACCGGCCAGCGAGTCGGGGTCGTCCTCGAGCAGCGCCCCACGGCGGGACGGCGGCTGGTGGCCGGCCAGCGGGTCACGCTCGTGGCCGCCAAGTCGCTCGGCCGCGTGGTGCCGCAGCTGGTCGGGCTGCCGCTCGGCCGCGCCCTCCCGAAGCTCGCACGCGCCGACCTCCAGGCCCGGGTTCAGCCCGCCGAAGCACCGCCGGCCGCGCGGGTCGTGCGCCAGCGGCCGGCCGCCGGGACGGCCGCGAAGGCCGGGACGACCGTCCGCCTCGTCGTCCGCGTCAGACGGCGGTAGGGAATCACGGGCGCCGGCTGAGCGGGCGACTGACGAACTTCGAGCCCGCCAGGCCGTAGCGCCAGGGCCGGTCGGCCGCCTTCGTAAGCCCGATCCGCGTCGCCCGCTCGACGTCCACCGGTCCGCTGGGGGCGAGCAGCTCGAACGGGGGCCCGTCGAGCGCCAGGCCGTCGTGCTCCCTCGTGACGGCGAGTGCCTGGCAGAGCCGCCCCGGGCCTGCGCAGAGGAGACGCTCGTCGTCGACGCCGCGACGGCTCGCGCATCGCCTCCACACCACTCGTCGGCTCGAGGGCGCGCACGAGTACGGCCGCCGCGACGCCCTGCGCCTCGCAGACGAGGTTCAGGCACCAGTGGATGCCGTAGGAGCGGTACACGTACGCGTGGCCGGGCGGGCCGAACATGGACGCGTTCCGTTCGGTCTGGCCGCGGTAGCCGTGCGCCGCGGGGTCCTCGTGGTCGTACGCCTCGACCTCGACGATCGTGCCGCCGACGCCGTCGACGAGCAGCGTCGCGCCGATCAGCTCCGGCGCGACGTCGTGGACGGAGCGGGCGAAGAAGTCCCGGCCGAGGGTCACTCCGCGCCGCCTGCGCGCGTCGTACTTGACCAGCGACGGCACGAGCGCAGCGATGACGACGGTCCCGGCGACGCAGAGGAAGCCGCCCGAGACGATCGAGAAGCGGACGCTCGTCAGGGCGGCGACGGCGCCGGCCTCGATGTTGCCGATCTGCGGGGCGCCCGCGACCTGCGCGAGCTCGATGCCAGAGAGCCGCCCGCGCAGGTGGTCCGGAGTGACCGACAGCATGATCGTCGATCGCAGGACCGCGCTCACGAAGTCGGCCGCCCCCGCAGCCGCCAGGCAGAGCAGCGCCAGCCAGACGGCTTCGGCGAGCCCGAAGAAGACGATCGCGACGCCCCAGAGACCCGCTGCCACACAGACGCCCAGCCCCTGGCGGCGAACGTGGCCGACCCAGCCCGAGGAGACGGACGCCACCAGCGCACCGGCCGAAGGAGCGGCGTAGAGCAGACCGACCGTCGTCGCTCCGCCCCCGAGCTCGTCGCCCATGGCGGGGAAGAGGGCGCTCGGCATGCCGAAGATCATCGCGTTCGAGTCGATGAGGAAGATCCCCAGCAGCTCCTTCTTCGACTTGCGCATAGCGCAACCCGTCGAGCACGGAGCGCAGGCCCGGCCGATCGGCGCCCGGCGATGCGGGCATCGACGGCAGCAGCCAGATGGCGACGAGCGATGCGGCGAACGTCAGCAGGTCGATCGTGTACGCACCCGGCAGCCCGAGGAAGGCGATCAGGAGGCCGGCGGCAGCGGGGCCTGCAGCGCGGGCAAGGTTGGACACGACGTCCTCGACGGCGATCGCTGCGGGCAACTGCTCGATCGGGACGAGCCTGGCGGTCAGCGCGTTCCTTGCCGGCCGCTGGAAACCGTACGCGGCGACCGAGAGCACCTCGGCCACGAACAGGAACGGCACCGACGGCTCGTCCAGCATCGCGTTCGCGATCAGCGCGCCGGTCACGAGCGCGAGCGCGACGTCGGACAGGAGCAGGAGCCGGCGGCGATCGACAGCGTCCGCGACCGCGCCACCGTAAAGCGGGACGGTCAGCAGTGGGATGAGCGCCGCCAGGCCGAGCATGCCGACCACGAACGTCGAGCCGGTCAGCTCATAGACCTGGAACGGGATCGCCACCGTCGTGATGCCGCTGCCGATGGCCGAGATGCCGGTGCCGAACCAGAGCCGCCTGAAGTCTCGCGAGATGCGAAGCGGCGTCAGGTCGACCGCGATCCGGCGGAGCACGCCGCGCGGCGCTGAGCGCTCGGGTTCGACGGGTGGCTCGCTCACGGCGCGGGACGCTAACGACCGTCTCTACTCGGGTACCGGCCTGGCAGCCGGCGAGCGCGGTCAGCTCAGAACAGCTGCTCGGCCGACGCCGTCGTCGACTCGAGGAGGTGCCGGGCGCGTTTCGACAGGTCGGGCAGGTCGACCCGTCCGCGGTCGGCGTCCTGCACGATGCGCTCCGCAAGCGCGAGCGCCTCGTCGAGGAGCTCGGACGCCCGCTCGTCGCTCACGCCCATCGCCGCCAGGATGCTGCGCTCGGTGCGGCTTGCGACGATCGGCTCGGCCAGGCCCTCCACCCAGACCCGCGTGCGGCTGCCGCCGCCCCGCTCGTCGCCGCGCAGCGGATCGAGCGCGTAGATCTTGTCCGCCCGCGCGTACTTCCCGAAGCCGAGGAAGACCATCTTGGGGGCACCTTCGGCCATGGAGTGATTATCGCGCGCCCGGTCGATGCGAGCGGGCTAGTTGACGTGCAGGTCGACGCCGAGCAGCACCAGCGGCCAGAGCACGATCGCCAGCAGCCCGGAGAGCACAGCCTCCGCGGTCTCGAGCCGGCGCAGGTAGTTGTCGTTGGCCGCCACGATCAGGCCGACGACGAGGTAGACGATGCCAACGAGGCCGAGGCGCATGCTCCCCCGCTACCCGGGCGGGCACGCGGGCACACCTCAGACTCGGCCGACCGCCTCTCGCAACGCATCGACGACCCGTTCCTGATCCGCGGGCTCGATGTCGGTGTAGAACGGCAGCGCGAGCGTGCGGCGGGCGACGTCCTCGGCGACCGGGCAGAGCCCTTCGGCGAAGCCGTAGCGCTCGCGCAGGTACGGCTGCAGGTGCACGCAGGGCACGTAGTGGCCCGCCTCGATGCCGGCCGCCGGCGAGGCTCGCCGTCACGGCGTCCCGGTCGAGGCCACGGTCGAGCTTGACCACGAACACGAACCACGAGCGCACGTGCTCGGCATCGTCGGACGCAAGCAGCTCGACGCCCTCGACCTCGGCGAGCAGCGCGGCGTAGCGGTCGGCCGCTTCCCGCCGGCGAGCCAGGATCTCGTCCAGCCGCTCGAGCTGCGCGAGCCCGAGCGCCGCCTGCAGGTCGGTCAGCCGGTAGTTGAAGCCCAGGCGCACGTGGTTGAACCAGCGCGCGTCGTAGGAGCGGCCGTGGTTCCGCAGGCTCTTGAGCAGCTGCCACAGCTCCTCCGAGTGCGTCGTGATGATGCCGCCCTCACCCGTCGTCATCTGCTTGTTCGGGTAGAAGGCGAACACGGCCGCAGGGCCGTGGCTCCCGACGGGCACGCCCTTGTACTCGGCGCCGAGCGCCTCGCACGCGTCCTGGATCAGCGTCAGACCGTGCTGCTCGCAGAGGTCACGAAGCGGGTCGAGCTCGCAGGGGTAGCCGAACATGTCGACGGCGACGATCGCTCGGGTGCGCTCCGTCAGGGCTGCCTCCACCGCCGCCGGGTCGAGGTTCAGCGTCCGTTCGTCGACGTCGACGAAGACCGGCACCGCGCCCTCGTAGATGAAGCAGTTCGCCGTGGCCACGAACGAGATCGGCGAGGTGATGACCTCGTCTCCTGCCTGCAGGCCCGCGGCGTGCGCCAGCAGGTGGAGGCCGGCGGTGCCGCTGGAGACGGCGGCCGCGAACGGCGCGCCGACCCGCTTCGCGAACTGGTCCTCGAACTGCTCGATCGCCGGGCCCGAGCGAGAGCCGGCCGGAACGGAGCACGTCCAGCACGGCCTCCTCCTCGGCCGGGCCGAGCGATGGCCGCGACAGTGGAATCCACGTCTGCTGCGGCGCAGCCGTGTGCGTTCCCGCAGGCGAGCTCATCGTCTAGCGCGCGGCGGCGGCTCTCGCAGCTGCGAGAGCCGTCACGCCCCCGCGGGCTCCGGGGAGCGCAGCTCGGCGAACTCCAGCCACTCGGCGAAGCGCTGGTCGCCGCGGCCGTGGACGAGGTCGAGGTACGCCTCCTGCAGCCGGCGCGTGACGGGTCCGGGCGGGCCGAGCTCATGGTCGTCGACCGAGCGAACGGGCGTCACCTCGGCCGCAGTGCCGGTCATGAACACCTCGTCCGCGAGGTAGAGCTCCGTCCGGATCAGGTTCGCCTGCTGCACCTCGTAGCCGAGCGTGTCCGCAAGGTCGATCACGGTCTGGCGGGTGATGCCCGGCAGGATCGAGGTCGCTAGCGGCGGCGTCACGATTCGGTCGTCCTTGACGACGAAGACGTTCTCGCCCGAGCCGTCGGCGACGAAGCCGTCGTCGGTGAGCAGGATCGCCTCGTCGTAGCCGCCGCGGTTCGCCTCGGTGACGGCCAGCATCGAGTTGAGGTAGATCCCGGTCGCCTTGGCTGCATGCGGGATCGTGTTGGCGCCAACTCGCTTCCAGGACGAGACCTTGGCGCGAATGCCGTTGCGGAGCCCCTCGTCGCCGAGGTACGTCCCCCAGGGCCAGCTCATGATCACGACGTCGACCGGGTTGCCGGCCGTGGAGACGCCGAGCTCGCCGTAGCCGTAGAACGCGAACGGCCGCAGGTAGCACTCGGGCAGGCCGTTGTAGCCGACCAGGTCGAGCGAGGCGCGTCGCAGCTCCTCGACCGAGAACGGAAGATCCATGTAGAGCAGGCGCGCCGAGCTGTCGAGGCGCTTCAGGTGGTCCGTGAGCCGGAAGATCGCGGGACCGCGGTCGGTCTCGTAGCAGCGGATTCCCTCGAAGACCCCGGTGCCGTAGTGCAAGCCGTGCGAGCCGACGTGGATCTTCGCGTCGGCCCAGTCGACGAGCTCGCCGTTCATCCAGATCTTCTCGGTCTCACGCATGGAGCGTCCTCCTAATGGGTGGGCACCCCGAGTTTACCGGGCCGATTGGCGGGTCAGGCCTCCGCGGCCTGCTCGACCAGGTCGGCCGTTCGGGCCCGCGTGAGCCTCGCGATGTCCGCCGGCGCCACCTCGGCGAGGTGCGTGGGCGAGCCGGCGCCGACCCAGACGTGGGCATGGGCGAGCAGCCGCCGCTCCATCAGGACGAGGCCGACGCGCACGGACGGAAACGGCGCCACGGCGCCGGGCGAGAACCCGGTTGCCTCCTCGACCTGCTGCGCATTCGCGATGCGCGCGCGCCGCACCCCGGCGGCGGCCGCGACGCGGGCCGAATCCGCGCGCCGGTCGCCCGGCACGAGCGCGAGCACGTAGCGGCTGTCGCAGACGAAGACCAGCGACTTGACGATCTGCGCCAATTCCGTGCCGGCCGCCTTCGCCGCTGCCTCCGCCGTCAACGTGCCGCCGCTGAACTCCTCGATACGAGCTTCGGTGCCGCTCTCGCGCAGGAAGGACGCCACCCGCTCAACCGGTTCCGGCCAGCTCGACATCGCCGGGACGCTACAGCTAGGCCAGGAACGGGATCAGCCGGCGAGGCGTGCGGCGACGGTACTCCCCGTAGGCCGGGAACCGGCTCTCGAGCCGCCGCTCCTCCTCCGCAGCCTTGAGCCACCAGAAGACGGCCAGACCGGCGAGCGGCAGCAGGGCAGCCATGGAGAAGGCGAGCGACAGGCCGGCGAAGAGGAGCAGGCCGCCCGCGTACATGGGGTGACGGATCCAGCGGTACGGGCCGCGGTCGACGAGAGCGGCGGCGCGGGGCGGCTCCGGCAGCGTCGAGAACGAGGGGCCGAGCGACCGGTGCGCCCAGAGCATCAGCGCGGCACCACAGACGGCGATCACGGCGCCGGCGAGGGCGAGCGGCACCGCGACGCCGTCGGGCCAGCGCGGCGGCAAGAGCCACGAGACGGCAACCGCCGCCATCAGGATCGTCTGGCCGGTGACCCAGGCGCCGCCCTGCCGGCGGCGCTCGTCGCGAGCCGCTCGGTCAGGGAAGCGCGATGAAGCGGGCATCGTCGAATCCTTCCGCATGGAGCCGGGCCTGCAGGTCGGGAGGCGCAGGCGTGTCGATGGAGAGCGCCATGAGCGCCTTGCCGCCGCGGCGCGTTCGCGAGACGGCCATGTTGGCGATGTTCACCTCCGCCTCGCCGAAGAGCGTGCCGACGCGCCCGATCACGCCCGGCACGTCGTCGTAGCGGAAGAAGACCATCAGCGGCGAGAGCTCCATCTCGAGCTCGAAGCCGAGCGCGCTCACCAACCAGCGCCGGTGGTCGTGCCCGATCGTCGTGCCGGCGACCGGCACGTCGCCCAGCTCGCCCCGGACCGTGACCCGGATCAGGTTGGTGAAGTCACGTGAGGTGCGGCGCCGCTCCTCGCTCACCTCGACGCCGAGCTCGGCGGCGACGAGCGGTGCGTTGACCCAGTTGACGTCCCGGTCGACGCGACCCTGGAAGGCGCCGTTGAGCGCCGAGACGGTGAGCAGCCGCGTGTCCCGGCCGGCGAGGCCGCCGTAGTACGTGAGCTCGAGCCGGTCGGCACGCGGCCCCGCGAGCTCGATTCCCAACCGTGCGAGGTCGGACGCGAGCGGCACGAACGGTTGCAGCACCTCCATGTCCTCGGGCGAGACCGCCGGCACGTTGACGGCGTTCGACACGACCGCGCCGGCGAGCGCGGCGGCCACCTGCTCCGCGACGACGACGCCTGCGCGGTCCTGCGCCTCCGCGGTCGAGGCCGCCAGGTGCGGTGTGACGACGACGTTGTCGAGCTCGAGCAGCGGGCCGCTGTACGGCTCCTCGGAGAAGACGTCTATCGCGGCCCCGGCGACCGACCCGCTGCGGAGCGCCTCGACGAGCGCTGCCTCGTCGACCAGCTCGCCGCGGGCGGCGTTCACGACCCGGACGCCCGGCCGCATGCGCTCGAAGGCGGCGGCGCCCACCGAGCCGCGCGTGTCATCGGTGAGCGGCAGGTGCAGCGTGATGAAGTCGGCGACGTCGTACGCATCCTCAGGCGTGTCCACCTGCTCGACGCCGAGCTCCCGGAACCGCTCGCCCGCGACGAAGGGGTCGTAGGCGACCACCCGCATGCCGAGGCCGAGGGCGCGCCGGGCGACCTGGCGGCCGATGCGGCCGAAGCCGAGCACCGCGAGCGTCTTCTCGGCGAGCTCCGTGCCCGCCCACTGCGAGCGCTCCCAGCGCCCCTGCTTGAGCGCCGCGTGCGCCTGCGGGATGTTGCGGGCGAGCGCCACCAGCAGCCCGATGGTGTGCTCGGCCGCGGAGATCACGGTCGAGTCCGGGGCGTTCACGACCACGATGCCGCGGCGGGTCGCCGCCTCGACGTCGACGTTGTCGACGCCGACGCCCGCGCGGCCGATCACCTTTAGCCGTCCCGCGCGCGCGAGCACCGCCTCGTCGAGGCGGGTCGCCGAGCGGATGACGATGGCGTCGTAGTCGGCGATGCTCTCGGCGAGGTCGGAGTCCCCGTCCTCGTCGACGTGGAAGCGGCTGCGGAGCAGCTCGACACCGGCCGGCGCGATCGGCTCGCGCACGAGCACGCGCAGGCCGTCAGTGCTCAAGTGCGGCCGGTCGGCGGGCCGGCCGGGTCCTCGCCAGCCGGCGTGACCGCCGCCTCACCGCCCGCCTCGAAGACCTCGAGCGCGCGGGCGACGGCGACGCCGCGTTCGACGGCCGCGCCGGACTCCGCCAGCACGAGCTCGAGCGCGCCGAGAGCGGCGCCGACCTCGAAGACGTCGACATAGCCGATGTGGCCGATGCGAACGATCTTCCCGCGCAGCTCGCCCTGGCCGCCGGCGATCGTGACCCCGAAGCGGCGGCGCACCTCGCCGACGACTTCCTGGCCGTCGATGCCGGGCGGCATGCGGATGGCCGTGACCACGGCCGAGCGGTCGTGGTCCGGCGAGAAGAGCTCGAGACCCATCGCCTTGACGGCCTCGCGGCATGCGCGGCCGAGGCGGCGGTGACGATCGAACACCTGCTCGAGCCCCTCCTCGAGGATCAGTCCGAGCGCGACGTTGAGGCCGACGACGAGTGTGACGGCGGGCGTGAACGGCGTCTGCGGCCGGGCCTGCGCCTTGAGCGCACGCGCCCAGTCGAAGTAGAAGCGCGGCGACGTAGCGCGCTCGCCGGCCTTGCGAGCGGCCTCGGAGACGGCCGCAGTCGCCAGGCCCGGCGGCGTCATCAGCGCCTTCTGCGAGCCCGAGAGGACGACGTCGATGCCCCAGGCGTCGGTCTCGAGCCGAACGGCGCCGAGGCTGCTGATGGCGTCGACGACCGAGAGCGCTCCCGCCTCCCGCGCGGCGGCGGCCAGGGACTCGACGTCGCTCACCACGCCGGTGGAAGTCTCGGAGTGCGTCATGAACACGACGCGGACGTCGCCGGCGTCGGCGAGGGTGGAGCGCAGGTCTCCTGCGACCGGGGTCTCCCCCCAGGCGTAGCGGAGCGGGACGACGTCGAGCGCGTACGCCTCGGCGAGCGTCAGCCAGCGGTCGCCGAAGTTCCCGGCGGTGACCACGACGACCCGGTCCCCGGGCGAGCACAGGTTGGCGACGGCGCTCTCCATCGCGCCGGTGCCCGAGGCGGTGAAGAGCAGCGGCTCGCCGCGGGTCCGGTAGACGGCGGCCAGCCGGCCGAGCACATCGCCGAGCAGGCGCCTGAAGTCCTCACCACGGTGGCCGATGATCGGCTCGCCCATCGCGGCCGTCACGGCCGGCGGGATGGGCGTCGGTCCGGGGGTCAGCAGGTAGCGCTTGTCAGCCACAGCCCGGACAGTAGCGCCGCCGTAGGCTGTGCCTGTGGAGGCGCTGCTGGCATTCGCCGCGGCACTGCTGGCGCTGCGGCTGGCCGGCGCGCTGGCAGGTCGCTGGCGGGCGAGCCGACGGCCCGAGCTGCTCGCCTGGAGCGCCTCGCTCGCCGCCTACGCCGCGGCCGCGGCCGCGCTCGCCTGGGGCAGCGCAGCCGGGTGGAACGACCACTCGTTCCGTGTCTACTACCTCTGCGGGGGCCTGCTGACGGCCGCCCTCCTCGGCGTCGGCTCGATGCTGCTCCGCGGCCATCGCTGGGTGGTGCCGGTCGCGCTCGTCTACGCCGGCCTCGCCTCCGGAATCGCTCTGGCCGAGCCGCTGACCGCGCCGGTCTCGGGCACGTCGATTCCCGAGGCGCAGGAGCACCTCGACCTCTTTCCGGCCCGGGTGCTCGCGATCCTCGGCAACTCGCTCGGGACGCTCGCGGTGATCACGGTCGCGCTCCTGACGATCCGCCGGCGCCCGCTCGGCAACGCGCTCGTCGTGGCGGGTGTCGCCGTCGCCGCGATCGGCAGCGCGCTGGCCGGGCTCGGCGCGGCGGAGACCGCCGCCTTTGCGGCGCTCGCGGTGGTGCTGCTGTACGCCGGTTTCGTCTCGCGTCCGCGGCGCACGACCTGATATACGAGACGCGGCATGGCCACGACGGACACCGTCCAGCTGCTGCGGGAGAGCTCGCTGTTCGAGGGGCTCGACGACCGTGCGCTCGAGCGCGTCGCCGCGGTCGTCACCGAGTACGAGTGCCCGGCCGACACCATCCTGATCGCGCCGGGCGTGCCGGCGTCCGGCGTCTTCGTCGTGTCCGAGGGCACCGTCACCGTCGAGACCCATGACGGCCGCCGGCACGAGCTCGGCCCCGGGGAGACGATCGGGGAGCTCTCGATCCTCGCGGGCACCGAGCGCACCGGGCGGGTGACCGCGCAGACGCCGCTGCGCTGCCTGGCCATCCAGCGGGCCTCGTTCGAGCAGCTCCTCGATGACGAGCCGGCCGTCGCCCGCTCGCTGCTTCGCGTGCTCGCCCAGCGCCTGGTCGGCACCCAGGCGTCGCGGCGCTGAACGTCAGACCGGCGCTGGAGCCAGCAGCGGCGACAGCACCAGCCCGAGCTCCGCGGCGTAGGCGTCGCCGGTGAAGGCGTGGAGCTGGTGTGGCTCGAGTGCGTGCTCGCTGACCGTCCCGCGTCGCCGCACGTAGACGACGGGCCCGATCGAGGCGTCGGGGCGCAGCTCGATGACGGCGGCGACTGCGTCGGGCCCGGCCTCGTCCACGAAGCTCGTCAGCGGTTGGATGCCGTGGTCGCGGACGCCGTCGTCGCCGAAGGTGAGGACGCGTGCGAGGTAGCCGCGCTGCACCCACAGCTCCGACGAGCGCGTCAGCTCGTCGAGCAGGAAGGGCACGACACGCTCGGGCTCGAGCGACGGGAGCGTCCGCTCGCGGCCGAAGTGGGTCTCGGCGATGTGCCGGGCGAGCAGGCGGGCGTTGTAGCGGAAGCCGCCGACCGCGCTCGAGAGCCCGGCCTGCTCGGTCTTCAGCATCCCTGTCGCACCCTGGGTGGCGTTCCCGGCGAAGTACACGCCCGGTGCCGAGACGCTCTCGAAGTACGGGGTCTGCGCGGGGATGCGCCCGTCCGCCACGGTGGTGACGCCGAGCTCGGGGAGATCGAGGAGCGGCGTGCGGAAGCCGGTGGCGATGATCACGTCGTCGGCCTCGACGGTGAGCGGGCCCGGGCGCGTCGTTCCGTGGGCGATGATCCGGAAGCCGCCGTCCTGGCGCTCGATCTGCTCGATCGCCGCATCGAGAACGTATGACCCGGCGACGCCGCGCGCGTACTCGTCGTAGGGCTGCAGGTAGCGCGTGCGGATCGGCGTGAGCGCCAGCGTCGCGGTCTTGACCGGACGCGGTGAGAGCAGGACGACCTCCGCCGCCCACGGCAGGAGGCCGTTCGCGACCTCGAAGCCCGAGTTGCGCTTGCCGATGATGGCAACCCGCCGGCCGCGGTACTCGGCCGGGGGCCGTGTCTCCACGTAGTGCGGCGCGTGCTCCGCACCTGGCATCGCCGGCTTCCACGGCTCCGTGATGCCGAGGGCGAAGACCGCAGCGCGGCAGCGGTACTCGCCGTCACTCGTCTCCAGCACGAGGTCGCCGTCCGACTCGCGCCTGGTCGCGCGCCACGCGCAGCCGTAGCGCACCTGGAGGCCCGTGCGGGTGACGAATGCGTCCAGTCCCGCCTCCATCTCGGCACGCGACGGCACGTCGTACGTGCGGTCCATGAACTGGGCCACGAGCCCGCGGTTCTCAGGCTCGTCGGCCAGCAGGCTGTTGTGGTCATAGCGCTCGAACGCCTCCGCGTCGGGGCCGACCGGCGCGCCGGGCTTCGTCCAGCTGATCAGGCGCTCGAAGATCGGCAGGCGGCGGAACATCCCGCCCGGCGCGTCGTCGGCCGAGATCAGGGCGTAGCTGACGCCGAGGCGGTCGAGGGAGTACGCCGTCTGGAGGCCGCCCGCGCCGCTGCCGACGACCACCACCCCGTAGTCCCCGGGCGGGAAGGGGCGCTCGGCGGCCATCAGCCTCGCCAGGTGTTGGCGACGCGAAGGCGCCGGGCCTCGGCCTGCAGCATGCGCAGCATCACCGTCGGGTGGTCGAGCAGGAAGCCCTCGACCTCGGGGCCGGGGAGCGTGAAGCAGCGCAGAAGCGTGGTCGCGATCACGTCGGCGGCCGGAGGCTGCCCCGTCAGCACCGAGATCTCGCCGAAGAAGTCGCCGCGGCCGAGGCGCGCCAGCTCGCTGCCCTCGATCGAGACGGACGCCTCGCCGTCCCGGATCACGTAGAAGGCCGGGCCCGAGAGGCCGCGGCGGAGGACGCGCGTCTCGGCTGGGAAGGCCGCCTCGCCGAGCGTGTGCGCGACCTGCTCGAGAGCCGGCAGCGACAGGTCGGCGAACAGCGAGAGGCGGCCGAGCGTGTCGACGGTATCGGCCGTGGTGGTCACCGCCGGAGCCTACCGCGGTACCCCGCCTAACTTCGTCGGCGAGGTTTCGTCTCACGACCGAACGAGAACAACGAGGGGCCTCGGCCGCCGCTTCTGCGCGCGCCCGAGTCGCCCCGTTGCCGGTGTGTTGCGGCGCTTCCCGCCGGCGACCAGTGTTCCCGAGAGAAGGGGTCTGGATGAAGAGAGGACTACTGCTGTTGCTGCTTGCCGTGTCGGTGGCGGGTGCCACCCAGGTGAGCAGCCCACCGCCGGCGAGCGCGCGAGCCGAGGCCGGCGCACGCACGGATGCGACTGCGGTGCGGCCACAGGTCGACGCCCGCGCAGAGATCGTGCTCCGACAGATCCGCTACTGGCGCGGCGAGACGTGGCGCTGGCAGCGGCTGATGCGCGTCCCGCGCACCGCGAGCCACGGCCACGAGCGCTGGGCCGAGGATGCGTACCGCACCTGGATCCGCAACCTGTGGCGCGAGCGCGCCGGCCGCGCCTACCGCCGCGCGACCAACCCGCCGCACGAGAGCGAGTGGCGCTGCATCCAACGCTACGAGGGCGCCTGGGACGACCCGAACGCCCCCTACTGGGGCGGTCTGCAGATGGACCTGTCGTTCCAGCGCGCGTACGGCGGCGATCTGCTGCGCCGCAAGGGCACTGCCGACCGCTGGACACCGGTCGAGCAGATGTGGGTGGCCGAGCGCGCACTGCGCGCCGGGCGCGGGTTCTACCCGTGGCCCAACACCGCCCGGTTCTGCGGCCTCATTTGAGCACCGGGGGAACTTCGGTTCCCCCGCGTGCCGCCTCTCTCTCACACTCGTACCGTCGTTGCGAGTTTCGGCACGCCCCTGGAACAGACAGGTGCGGATCGTCTCGCTAGCGTGGACCGCGGGATGTGGGTGGCGCGACCCCACCCGGGCGGGGGCGCGCGCGTGAATTAGGTCCCGGCCGCGGGCTGGTCGCGACCCGTCTACTCGCCGATCGCCTTGACCACGACCCGCTTGCGCCGGCGGCCGTCGAACTCGGCGTAGAACACCTGCTCCCACGGGCCGAGGTCGAGCCTGCCGTCGGTGATCGGGAGCACGACCTGGTGACTCATCAGGTGACGCTTCAGGTGCGCGTCCGCGTTGTCCTCGCCGTTGTTGTGCCGGTACGCGCTCGTCGGCTCGTGCGGAGCAAGACGCTCGAGCCAGTCGTCGAGATCGGCGATCAGCCCGCGCTCGTCGTCGTTGACGTAGACCGCGGCCGTGATGTGCATCGGGTTCACGAGACAGAGGCCGTGCTGGATCCCCGAGGCGCTCACGACCTCCTGGACGCGCTCGGTGATGTTGACGTAGTCGCGACGGCCGGGCGTCTCGAAGCTGAGGTACTCGGTCGCGTGCTTCACGGCAGGTGCTCTACCCCGGCCGGCACAGGCGCCGCGGACCCCTCAACGCTCATCCGCGAAGTAGTCGTCCACCGCGTACTGGTCGCCCTCGAAGATCGTGATCTCGACGATCTTCTCGCCGCGGACGCGGTAGAGGTTCACCCTCGCCATATCGAGCTCGGCGCCGGGCCGGCTCGCCCGCTCGCGCAGGAGCAGCGCCACGTGCTCGTTGGAGGTGAGCGCATCCAGCACCTCGACCTGCACGCCCTCCGTCCGGGCGAGCAGCGCCTGGATGCAGGCGACCACCGCTTCCTTGCCCTCGTGGACGCCCGCAAGCGCGGTGCGACCCGGCAAGGTCATGACGACGTCGTCGGCGTAGAACGAGAAGGCCGCGTCCGGGTCGCCTCGCTCCCACGCCGCCGCGTAGCGGCTCATGAGCGCGAGGTTCGCCTCGCTGCTCACGCGTCGAGTCGCGTCCGGACGAGCTCGTTGACGACCCGCGGGTCGGCCTTGCCCTGCGTCTCGCGCATGACCTGGCCGACGAAGAACCCGAGCAGGCCCTGCTTGCCGGCGCGGTAGGCGGCGACCTCGTCCTGGTTGGCGCCGAGGATCCGCTCGATCAGCGGCTCCAGCTCCGACGTGTCCGACACCAGCGTGTCGCCGAGGTAGGCATCGGCGGAGAAGCCGGGCGTGCCGCTCGCCGCGAGCGCGTCGTCGAAGCGGTCGCGCGGGATCGTCGAACGAGCGTCGATGACCCTGGCGAGCTCGCGGCCGTCGACGGCAGCCGGGTCGACGCCCGTCCGCGCGAACTCGTTCATGAGCACGTTCGACGCCGCCTTCGCGTCGACGTCCTCTGTGGCCACGCGCTCGAAGAGCTGCGCCAGCGCGAGCGAGCCGTTCAGCACCTCGGCGTCGTAGAACGGGAGCCCGAACTGCTCCTCGAAGCGGCGTATACGCGCGCCGGGCGCCTCGGGCACCTCGCCGCGCAGCCGCTCGACGAGCTCCGGCGCAGGCTCGATCGGGACGAGGTCGGGCTCGGCGAAGTAACGGTAGTCCTCGGCCTCCTCCTTCGTCCGTAGGGGTGGCGCCGACTCGTGGTCGGGATCGAAGTGCAGCGTCTCCTGCTCGACGACGCCGCCGGACTCGTAGATGCCGATCTGCCGCTGCACCTCGCGTTCGATGCCGCGCGCCGCGAACGCGAACGAGTTCATGTTCTTGAGCTCGGTCCGGGTGCGCAGCTCGTCGCTCCCGTCGGGCCGCACCGAGACGTTGACGTCGAACCGCAGCGAGCCCTTCTCCATCTCGGCGTCCGAGATGTCGAGCTCGACAACGGTCTGCCGCAGCAGCTGCAGGAAGCGGCGCGCCTCCTCGGCGGAGCGCAGGTCCGGGCGGGTCACGATCTCGACCAGGGGCGTGCCGCCGCGGTTGAAGTCGACGAGCGTGGCGCCCGCACCGTGGATCCGGCCGCCGGCGCCCCCCACGTGCACGTTCTTGGCCGCGTCCTCCTCGAGGTGCGCCCGCACGATCCCGACCTCGGCGTCGCCGTCGGGGCCTGGCACCAGCACGCTGCCGTCGAGGCAGAGCGGCTCGTCGTACTGGGAGATCTGGTAGCCCTTCGGCAGGTCGGGATAGAAGTAGTGCTTGCGGTGGAAGACCGCGCGCTCCGCGATCCGGCAGCCGAGTGCGTGGCCGAGCTTGATCGTCCACTCGACCGCACGGCCGTTCGGCACGGGCAGCGTCCCCGGATGCCCCAGGCAGACGGGACACGTGTTGGTGTTGGGCTCGTCCCCGTACACCACGGAGCAGCGGCAGAACATCTTCGTCCGGGTCTTCAGGTGGATGTGGACCTCGAGCCCGATGACGGCCTCCCAGCTCACGCCCGCCCGCTTCCGTTGCGGAGCCGCTCGGGCACGTAGTCGAAGCCGATCGCCTGCTCGAGCGCGTGGCCGGCACGGAAGATCGCGTTCTCGGCGAACTGGGGGCCGATCAGCTGGAGCCCGACCGGCAGGCCCTCCGAGAGGCCGCAGGGCATCGAAAGGCCGGGCAGCCCGGCCATGTTCGAAGGGATCGTGAGGACGTCCGAGACGTACATCGCGAGCGGGTTCTCGGTCCGCTCGCCGAGCCGGAACGCGACCGTCGGCGAGGTCGGGCTGACGAGCAGGTCGAAGCGCTCGAAGAGCGCGTCATGCTCCCGCTTGATCAGCGTCCGCACCTTCTGCGCCTGGCCGTAGAAGGCCTCGTAGTAGCCGGCGGAGAGCGCGTAGGTGCCCAGCATGATGCGGCGCTTGGGCTCGTCCCCGAACCCCTCGCGGCGGGTGCTTGAGTACATCTCGTCCACGTCGGCGGCGCCCTCGCTGCGGTGTCCGTAGCGGACACCGTCGTAGCGGGCCAGGTTCGAGGACGCCTCGGCCGGGGCGATCAGGTAGTAGCAGGGCAGGCCGTAGTCCACCGAGCGTGGCAGCTCGCAGGGCCCGACCTCGGCCCCGAGCTCCCCGAGCAGTGCGATCGCGGCCTCGACGGACTCGCGCACACCCGGCTCGATGCCCTCGGCCTCGTTCAGCTCCTTCGGTATGCCGATCCGCAGGCCGCGCAGGTCCGCCGCGTCCGGAAGCTCGACCGCGTGCGGCAGGTCGACGGTCGTCGAGTCGCATGGATCCCGCCCGGAGATGATCCGGTACAGCAGCGCGCAGTCGCGGACCGTCTTGGTGATCGGCCCGACCTGATCCAGGCTCGAAGCGAACGCGACGACGCCGTAGCGGGAGACCGTCCCGTAGGTCGGACGCAGGCCGACCACCCCGCAGAGCGAGGCCGGCTGCTTGATCGAGCCGCCGGTGTCTGAGCCGAGCGCCCACGGCGCGAGGCCCCCTGCCACCGCAGCTGCCGAGCCGCCCGAGGAGCCGCCGGGGACGCGCTCCGGGTCCCACGGGTTGTGCGTCGGGCCGAACGCCGAGTTCTCGGTGGACGACCCCATCGCGAACTCGTCCATGTTCGTCTTGCCGAGGATCGGCAGTCCTGCGTCCCGGCAGCGGGCGGCCACGGTCGCGTCGTACGGTGGGACGTAGCCCGAGAGGATGCGGGAGCCGGCCGTGGTCTCGACGCCGCGGGTGCAGATGAGGTCCTTCAGCGCGATCGGAACGCCGTCGCCGTCAGCCTCATCGACGGTGCGCAGGTAGGCGTTCAGCTCGCCGTCCTCCCGCGCGATCGCCTCGAGGTAGGCGGCGTGAAGCTCCGCCGCGGAGAGCTCCCCGGCGTCGAGCAGCCCCGCAGCCTGCTCCGCGGTGAGGCGTAGCGTGTCGATCACGCCGGCGGCACCCGGAAGAACGAGCCGTCGCCCTCCGGCGCGAGCGCCAGCGCCTCCTCGGGATTCAGGGACGGGCGCGGCTTGTCGTCAGCCCAGACGTTCACGAGCTCGAGCGGGTGGGCCGTCGGCGGCACATCGTCGAGCTCCAGCTCCGAGACCTTTCCGACAGCCTCCAGGATCGCATTCAGCTGGCCCCCGAGCCGGGCCAGCTCGTCGTCGGTGAGCTCGAGCCGCGCCAGGCGCGCGACGTGGCGTACTTCGTCCGGCGAGATCGCCATCAGCCTCAATCCTCCCTGAAGTCCCAGCAACGTGACGGGCCCCTTCCGGGGCCCGTCGGCGACTGCTTCGGTTCCCGGCTAGATCGGCTGGACGTTCGACGCCTGCAGGCCCTTGTCGCCCTGCACGACCTCGAACTCGACCTTCTGTCCCTCCGTCAGCGAGCGGTACCCGTCGGACTGAATAGCGGTGTGGTGGACAAAAACGTCGTCCCCGTCCTCACGAGTGATGAAGCCGAAGCCCTTCTCGTTCGAGAACCACTTCACGGTGCCCTGAGCCAATCTGTGTTCCTCCCTTGGTGCAAATGAAACGACGGCCCGGGCACCGAGCCGCCGACCTGTTTGAAGCGGGCGAAACGATAGCTGATTGTTCAGGCCGGGAAGACAAGATCGCCACGGCGGAACCTGGCTGCTCGCACGGTGTTGCGAAGCAGCAGCGCGATGGTCATCGGCCCGACCCCTCCCGGCACCGGCGTGATCAGCCCGGCGCGCTCTGAGGCGGCCGGGTCGACGTCGCCACGAAGCCCCTCCTCGGTGCGGTTCATGCCTACGTCGACGACGGTGGCTCCCTCGCGGACGGCCTCCGCTGCCACGAGACCCGCGCGACCGGCCGCGACCACCAGCACGTCTGCTTCGCGGGTGCGCGCGGCCAGGTCCGGCGTGCGCGAGTGGCAGACGGTGACGGTGGCGTTGGCCGCGAGGAGCAGCAGCGCGACCGGCTTGCCGACGATCGTGCTCCTGCCAACGACGACGGCGCGAGCGCCCTCGAGCTCGACGTCGTACTCGTCGAGGAGAGCCATGATCCCGAGCGGCGTCGCCGGCACGTGACCAGGCCGGCCGAGGTAGAGCAGGCCCGCGTTGACCGGGTGGAAGCCGTCGACGTCCTTGATCGGGTTCGACTGCCCTGACGACCAGCGCCTCGTCGATGTGAGGCGGCAGCGGCAGCTGCACGAGCAGGCCGTCCACCGACTCGTCGCGGTTGAGGCTGCCGACCAGCTCCAGCAGCTCCTCCTGCGACGTGGCCACGGGCAGCCGCACGTCGCGGGCCTCGATGCCCACCTCCGACGAGGCCTCGTGCTTGCGGCGGATGTAGATGTCGGACGCGGCGTCGTCGCCGACCAGCACGGTGGCGAGACCCAGCGGCCGCCCGAAGGCGGCGACCTCGGCCGCCGTCTCCTCGCGCAGCCGAGCCGCCAGTGCCCGGCCATCCATCAGCGTCGCCACGGCGCGAGACGTTAGCCTCTCAGGCCGTGAGCGCAGGCGAGATGACCGAAGCTCCTCCCGCCCAGGACGACCGCAGTGCGTACGCGGGCGTGCTGCGCTACTACGAGCTGGCCAAGCGCGCCGAGTGGCAGGTACGCGACCTGCCCTGGGGCGAGGTGCCGCCGATTCCGGAGTACAAGGGCGCGCCCAAGAAGCTCGCACGGCGTCGCGACATGTGGCGCTCGGTCATCACCCAGCAGCTGCAGGCGGACGAGCTCGCCGTCGAGATGTCGGCACAGCTCTTCTCACTCGCGCCGGATCCCGAGGCGAAGCTCTACTACACGACGATGGTGCAGGACGAGGCACGTCACACGGAGGCATGGCTCAAGCTCATCGACGAGGTCGGCGGCCGCGGCGAGCGCGACCCGTACCTCGACCAGATGGTCGAGCTGACCCTGCACGCGGAGACGCTCGAGGAGAAGGTCTTCCAGATCCAGGTCTTCTTCGAGCGGCTGATCATCCCGCGCTTCCGCATGATCGCCCGGAACTCGCGCGGCACCGTGCTCGAGGATCTCTGCAACCGGTTGACCGTGGACGACGGCATCCACCATCGCTCCGGCGTCGCCTACGAGCGGGTCCTGCTCGCGCACGCTTCGAAGAAGACCAAGCGTGCCCTCATCGAGGCGGGCAAGCGCCTGATCCCTATCTTCGTCCAGCACGCGCTCTGGCGGCCAAAGGAGCGCGAGGTGATCGGCCGGCTGATGTACGAGGCGGACGTGCGCATGCTGCGCCAGGACATCGAGCACGGCATCCGGCTCGCGAAGTCGTTCGGCCTCGACGTCAGCGACGTCCACATCCCGATCTAGCGGATTCCCGTCACCGCATCACCGGCCGGGTCGCTTCGGCACCTGACCGGGCTAATCGAGCAGTGGGCGGATCTCGTCGTACCAGCGCGCATCGGTGGGAGCGCGCCGAACGTACGTCTCGAGTACCTGGCGCGGCGTGGTCTCGCCGGAGCGCGCGACCAGGCAGATGGCCGCGGCCAGCACGAACTCGAGCAGCTCCGGGTCGCCACGCGCAATCGTCAGCACCTGCTGGAACGCCCAGATCGTCCGGTCGGCATCAGGCTCGCTGCTCTCGGCGTGCAGTCGCTCGGCGAGCTCACCGAGGTCGACCTGATGCCAGTCCACGTCTGCCATGCACGGAGTATGTCCCTCGATGGTTGGTCCAACCTCGTGGCGGGTATCACGGCGCGCGACCACAACGAGGAGGTGGCTCGAGTGTCAACTACGGAAATGTGGACGTACCGCGAGACCGTCACGGCCGGGACCGACCTGACGGGATTCGACGTCGAGGCAGTCGACGGCAAGATCGGCAGCATCGACGACGCGACGTTCGACGTGGGCAGCAGCTGCGTCGTCGTCGATACCGGTCCCTGGATCTTCGGCAAGAAGGTGATGCTGCCGGCCGGCGTGATCGACCGGATCGACACGAACGAGGAGAAGATCTTCGTCAACCGGACGAAGGACGAGATCAAGAACGCCCCTGAGTTCGACGAGGACATGGTCGCCGACGAGAGCTATCGGAGCTCGCTCGGCACCTATTACGGCCCGGGCGGGCCGGGGTTCCGCGAGGGCAACTTCTAGCCGAGCGTGACAGCCCCGCCGAGGCGGGGCGATCTGCCGGGGTCGCGGGGTGCTGCCTGCGACCCCGGCAGCTGTTTGGCCCCTGCCGGCGGGACACCGGCCAATAAGCTGCCCCGGTGCAGCTGCGGAAGTGGCCCCGGCGGAACGACCCCGAGTCGATCCGCACCCGGCAGGACGAGCTCGCGGCGCTGACGGACGGGCCGGTCTTCGCTCACGACCTCGAGGAGTTCGCGGGCGCGACCGAGGCCCTGACCGGCGTGGCGGTCGTACCGACTGCCGTCATCGGGCCGCTGGCGATCGAGCTCGGCGACTACGAGCTCGAGGAGCCGGCCGGAACCCTCGTGGAACGGGGGCGCTCCGCGCAGCAGGTCTACGTGCCGCTCGCCAATACCGAGGGCGGGCTGGCCGTCTCGCTCTACCGCGGCGCCCGTGCGGCCGCCGAGTCCGGGGGCTTCCGTACTCACGTGCTCCGCGACCGCATGACGCGCGCCTCAGCCTTCCTGTTCGAGAGCACCTCCCAGGCGATCGCCTTCTCCCGCTGGATCGAGGGCCAGGTGGAGGCCATGCGGGACTGGCTCGACTCCTCGCCCCTCCCGAACCTCTCGAAGCACGCACGCCTGCGCGAGCTGGAGACGCACGTCGTGGGGCCGGCGTGCCACGTCATGTACGCGTACACGACAGGCGACGCGGTCGGGCTGAACATGGTCACGCGCAACTCGTACGCGCTCAACGAGGGCTACGTGCGCGAGCGGACGCCCGTCCGACCGCTGCGGTCGATGCTCGAGGGCAACATGGGCGGTGACAAGAAGCCGTCGCACCGCTACTTCGAGCGCGGTGGGCACGGCAAGACGGTCCTCGCCGAATGCGTGCTGACCGACGAGGCCGTCCGCCGGGTGCTGCGGACGACGGTCGACGACCTGCTCGAGCTCACCTTCGTCGGCACCCACGGTGCCATCGCATCCGGCATGCAGTCGGTCGCCTTCACGCCCGCGACGGCGATCGCGGCCATGTTCATCGCGACGGGCCAGGACGTGGGCATGGTCGGGACGAGCTCGATGGCGCACGGCACGGCGCGGCGGGTCGCGGACGGTTTGCACGTCTCGCTCCGGCTGCCGGGTCTCGAGGTGGCCACGGTCGGCGGCGGCACGAGCTACCCCTACGCGCGCTCCTGGCTGCGGATGATGGGCTGCGAGGGCCCAGGCACCGTGTACCGCTTCGCCCAGATCGTGGCGGCCGCGACGCTCTCGCTCGAGATCTCGGCATCGGCCGCCATGGCGACGGCCGGCTCGGAGAATTTCTTCCGCGCCCACTTCGAGCTGGGCGGCCGGCGATGACCCGCGCCGGCAGCATGCCGCCTTCGTGACGGCCGGCTCCGCCGGCGCTCACATCCCTCCGCAGCACGACCCGGGCTGCTGGGGCTGCGGCGACGCGCCCGACGGCATCCGCCTGCCACGCCCGGAGCGCGAGGGCGACGAGATCTACGAGGCCCGCTTTTTCTTCGACGAGCGCCACCAGGCCGCGCCGGGACTGGCGCACGGAGGGCTGGTGGCGGCCGCGCTGGACGAGGCCTGCGGGCTGCTCGCGACCTGGTACCGGTTCCCGACCGTGACGGCCCGCCTCGACGTCCGCTATCGCCGGCCCGTCGCCATCAACCGCGACTTGACCGTTCACGCTGCCTTGCACGCCGATCGCGGGCGCAGGCTCTTCGTCCGCGGCGAGCTCCGGGATGCGGAGGGCGTGCTCGCCCAGGCGCGCTGCGTCTTCGCGCACGTGCCGCTCGAGCACTTCCTCGTCACACCGGAGGGCCGCGCCGTCGGCGAGGCGTGGCGGCGTCGCCGCGGCGACGCCGCTCGCGCGAGCGACGATCCAGGCCCGCCGGGTCGCGGCTGAGGCGCTGACGGACGGACGCGTCTCCCCGCGCGTCCGCCCGCCGGGTGCGGTGGAAGGCAGCCCACCTCCCCGCTCCCAAGACGAGCGGCAGGCGGGCTGTCTTCCGTGTCAGCCGATGCGGACGGTGTAGGTCGCGCCGTTGAAGCCGGTCTTGAAGGCACGGAAGGTGAGCGTGCCCTTGCGGCGCAGCTTGACGGTGAAGCTCGCGACGCCGGCGCGATTCGTGCGCCGCAGCTGGGCCTTGATCCCGGCGCCCGTGACCCGCACGGCGACCGTGCGCACCGGGCGGTTGGCGGCGTCGACGACCTTCACGGCGGCCACCGAGCGGCGTCCGCGGATCGGGTACTTGTGGAGCACCACGCGCATGCGCGCGGCCAGGCCGATCTTCTGCGCCGGCGAGTAGTCGCCGACATTCCGCTCGGCGTCGATGGCGGCCACGCGCCAGTAGAGCGTGCCGCCGTCGAGGTAGCCGGGCTGGGTCAGGAACGGCGCCCAGCTCGTCCCCTGGGTGGTGACGTCCTCGATCGGCGTGCTGAAGTCGGCACGGCTCGAGACCTGCACCCGGTACTCCTTGGCGCCGCTCTTCGGCTCCCAGACGAGCAGCACGTGGCTCTTCGAGAGCTCGGAGCGGGCCCCGCCCGGCTCGCCGATCGTGCGGGTGAACGCGACCGGCGCCGAGAACGGCCCCGGCACGGACGTGCTCGCCTGCGACTTGGGGAAGTTGGCGCGGACGCGCCACTGGAAGAGGCCCGTGCCGGCCATCTTCACGGCGGTGAACGCCGCCATGCGCATGCCGGTCAGGTCCTTGTGCGTGCCGTCCGGAAGATCGACCGAGAGGTCGTAGGAGACGGCTCCCGGGACCGGATCCCAGAGCCAGGTCGGGATCGAGTCGCCCGAGGTCGGGTTCGCGGAGCTCGGTGCCGGCGTCGGCAGCGTGCGCCGGAAGGTGCCGGTGACCGACCAAGCCAGCCCGATCAGGTTCTCGTCGTCTGCGCGGACGCGCCAGTAGAGGACGGTGTCCGAGGGGTAGGTGGTGATGGGGATGAAGGCCGTCGACGCCGTCGCCGTGTCCTCGAGCAGGGTGCCGAAGCTCGGATCCTGCGAGACCTGGATGCGGTAGCGGCGCGCCGCCTCGGCGGCGGTCCAGCGGAACGTCGGCTGGCCTCCGATCGACTCCCCGGCTCCGGGGCTCAGGAGCGTCGGCGGGACCGACAGCTTGATGAACGCCTTGGCCGCCGCGAAGAGCGGGTCGCCGACGGCACCGCTGCCGTCGATGCCGTTGGCCGGCAGGACTGCCCAGTAGTAGAAGGTCTGCTCGTCGCTGTAGGTCGTCGGCGTCTGACCGCGCGGTGCATACGCCGGGACCTGGGTGAAGGCGTAGTCGACGATGTTGCTGAACGAGGCGTCCTTCGAGACGAGCACGAAGTAGCTCTGCTTGCCTGCGATCGGCTTCCAGGTGAAGTACGGCATCCGGGCCATGGTCGTCCCGGCGGCCGGAAGCAGCGAGTCGCCACTGCCGAGGTAGCCGGCGGTGCAGGAGGGGCTGCAGGCCGCGCCGGTCGGATAGCCGGTCCAGGTGAAGGCGAAGCCGCCGCCGTTGTCGAGGTACGTGTAGTCGCCGTAGACGTCTGCGTTCGCCACGTCCCGGTCGCTGCGGGCCCGGACACGGACGCAGTAGGACGTGTTCAGCTCGAGTCCAGGCATGTCGTTCGCGACGGCTCGTGCGTCCGGGTACGGCTTGTTGTTGCCCCAGCCGTCACCGAGGGGCGACCAGGCGTTGGTCGCGGTCGTGTTGCTCCAGCGCCGCAGCAGCCCCGCCGTCCAGTTGCAGGTGCCGCCGTCGACGGGCACCACGTCGATCGTGTAGCTCGACGCGCCGGGCACCGGGTCCCAGCGCACGATCGGCACCTTCGTCTGGTAGCCGGCGGTGCCGCCGTCCGCATCGGTGCCGGGGTCGGCGAGGTTGTCGGCCATGTGCAGGTTCTTGATGCTCGGCGCCGTCACCGGTGGCACCTTGTCGAACGTCTTCGTGAACGGGGTGCCGACGTTCCAGATGCCCGCGTTGCCGTCGGCGTCGATCGCCCGAACGCGCCAGTGGTAGCCGTTGTCCTTGAGGACGAATGTGGGTGCGAGGCTCGTTGCGATCGTCGTCCCGGTGCAGCAGACCTTGGAGCCGGGGACGAAGTCGGCGGTCGGGTTGACCTCGACCTCGTAGCGCGCCGCGCCCGAGACCGGGCCCCAGGCGAAGAGCGGATCCACGACCTCTGCCGCAGTGACGAGGTCGAAGACGGACGCCGACGTCGAGGACGGCCACGACCAGGTGAAGGACGCGACAGGTGAGGGTGCTCCGCGGTTGCCCTTGGCATCCACCGGCGCCACCGACCAGTAGTAGGTGCCCGGCGCGAGGACGACCGGGCTGGTCAGCGAGGTCGCGGCGGTCTCGACGGGCCCGGACGAGCCGGCGTCGTGGAGGACGAGCGTCCCCAGCGCCGGGTCGGTGCCGAGGGACACGAGGTACGTGGCCGCGTAGGGGACCGGCGCCCAGGTCAGGCGCAGCACGTCGGTCGGGAACGAGAGCGAGGCGCCCGCGCTCGGCGCCTGCAGCACGGCGGCGGCCGTCCAGGCCTTCTTGATCTGGCGCCCGGGCGACCACTTCGAGACTCCGCCGGCCTTGGCAACGGCGCGCGCCCGCCAGTAGTAGGTGCCGTTCGGCACGCCCTCCTTGAGCGTCGCGCGCGTGTTGCGGGTGAAGAAGTGGTCCTTGCCCGCGCCGAGCACCGGCGAGTTGAAGCCCGGGTCGCCCGCGATCTCGAACTCGTAGCGGTCGGCATTCGCGACCGGCTTCCACGCAAACGCCGGCAGCGACTGGACGATCGTCCCCGCGGGCGGTGTGGTCAGGGCCGGCGGCTTCAGCGCCGCGGCAGCAGGGCCGGCCGCGAATGCGGCCAGGACGACGGCAAGGGCAATGGTGGCTCGGCGGCTGATGGGGCGCATCGATTTCCTCCTCATGGGCCGCCGCAAGCCCCAAGTCGTTCGGGGCTTCTATCGAGCCATTTCCAGGGCCCGCTGATCCCTCCGACGAGGGGGATGACGCGGCACCGAGGACTCGGCCGGCGGCTGAGCGGGCAGACTCGCCCGCATGAAGGCAGTTGCAGTGCGGCCCGGCACGCCCAGCTCGATGCACCTCGTGGATGCGCCCGATCCCGCGATCGAGGACGTGGCCGGCGGGCGCGGAGTGCTCGTCCAGGTGCTGCGGGTCGGCGTCGATGCCACCGACCGGGAGATCAACGAGGCCAAGTACGGGAGCGCACCGGCAGGCGCCGACTACCTGATCGTCGGCCACGAGAGCCTCGGGCGCGTGATTCGCACCGGCCCGGCGGTGCCGCCGTCGCTCGCGCCCGGGACGCTTGTCGTGGCGACGGTGCGACGGCCGGGCGGGAGCAAGTACGACGCCGTCGGGCTCCAGGACATGACGACCGACGACACCGTGCTCGAGCGCGGCATCAGCGGCCTGCACGGCTACCTGGCCGAGCGCTACGTCGACGACGATGCGTTCATCGTCCCGCTGCCGGACACGCTCAGCGAGGTCGGCGTCCTGCTCGAGCCGCTCTCGATCTCCGAGAAAGCCATTCAGCAGGCGCAGGAGATCCAGCGCCGGCTGAAGGTCTGGGAGCTCGAGCGAGCGGCCGTGATCGGCGGCGGCAGCATCGGCCTGCTCGCGACGCTCGCGCTCCGGCTCCGGCGCGCAGAGGTGGTCGTCTACTCGCGCGGAGCGCCGCCGACGCCCAACAGCGAACTGGTCGAGGCGCTCGGCGCCACGTACGTCGACTCCGAGCAGCACGACTTCGGCACGGTCTCCGACCGGCACGGCCCCTTCGACTTCGTGCTCGAGGCGACCGGGTATAGCCCGCTGGTGTGGCAAGCGGCCGAGCACCTGGGCAAGAACGGCGTCCTCGCGCTCGCGAGCGTCACGGCCGGCGACCGGACGGCGGAGATCCCGTCCGACCGCATCAACCAGGGGTTCGTGCTCGGGAACAAGGTGCTGGTCGGCACCGTCAACGCCTCACGCGGCGACTTCGAGCGCGGCGTCACCGACCTCGTGCTGGCCGAGGCCGCCTACCCCGGCTGGCTCGCCCGCCTGCTGACGACGCCGATCGACGGTCTCGAGAACTGGAAGGCCATGCTCGAGGCGCTGACCGAGAAGGCCGGGATCAAGGTCTTCGTCGAGGTCGCGCAGGCAGACCCGCCGTAACGCCTCTCCGGGCCGCCGGCTCCCCGGACATGCCCCTTGCAGACATGTCCCAGAGCCCGCCCCACCCTCCCAAGGGGAGACGTCCTCCACCACCCGCCCGTCGCCGACGGTACCGGGGAAGTGCGCGCGTGTCAGCGCCGAGAGCGCGCCGACTCTGCGCCGATCCGCGGCTGGTGGCGAGACGCCGGCGGACTGCGCCGCGTCCCCGCAGACGCCCGCCCCGGGACGCCGTCTCGCTAGCCGAGCGCGCGGTCGAGGTTGACCGCGGCGCTGATCAGGGCGAGGTGCGTGAACGCCTGCGGGAAGTTGCCGAGCGCCTCGCCGGTGGGCCCGATCTCCTCGGCGTAGAGGCCGAGGTGGTTCGCGTACGTCAGCATCTTCTCGAACGCCAGCCGCGCCTCGTCCAGCCTGCCCGCCCGCGCGAGCGACTCGACGTACCAGAACGAGCAGATCGAGAACGTCCCCTCGTCGCCGCGCAGACCGTCGGGCGATGCCTCGACGTTGTAGCGGTAGACGAGGCTGTCGGCGACGAGCTCGTCGCCGATCGCGTCGAGCGTCGAGAGCCACCGCGGATCGGTCGGCGCGATGAACTTCGTGAGCGGCATCAACAGCAGTGACGCGTCGAGCACGTCGGAGCCGTAGTGCTGGACGAAGGCCTGGCGCTTCTCGTTCCAGCCGCGCTCCATGATCTGCGCGTAGATCTCGTCGCGGACGCCGAGCCAGCGGACGAGATCCGCCGGCAGGCCGCGCTGCCGCGCCATGCGGATCGAGCGCTCGACGGCGACCCACGACATCAGCCGCGAGAACGTGAAGTCCTTGCGCCCGCCGCGCGTCTCCCAGATGCCCTCGTCCTTCTGATCCCAGTTCTCGCACAGCCAGTCCACGAGCTCGGCGACCGCCACCCAGGCGTCGTGGTAGATCGGCGTGCCGTGCTTGTTGAAGAGGTAGATCGAGTCGATCAGCTCGCCGTAGATGTCGAGCTGGAGCTGCTTCGCAGCGCCGTTGCCGATGCGCACCGGCCGCGAGCCGCGGTAGCCCTCCAGGTGCTCGAGCTCCAGCTCCTCCAGGTCGGCGCGGCCGTCGACGCCGTACATGATCTGGAGCGGCCCTTCCGCCTGGCCGTCGGAGTCCTGGAGCCGGTCGACGAGCCACTCCATGAAGGCCGCAGCCTCCTCTGTGAAGCCGAGCCGCAGGAGCCCGTACAGCGTGAAAGCGGCGTCGCGGATCCACGTGTAGCGGTAGTCCCAGTTGCGCTCGCCGCCGATCTGCTCGGGCAGGCTCGTCGTCGCCGCCGCGACGATGGCGCCGGTCGGCGCGTAGGTCAGCAGCTTGAGCGTGAGCGCCGAGCGGTCGACCATCTCCCGCCAGCGGCCCTTGTACGAGGAGCGGCCGAGCCACCGCTCCCAGAAGTTGACCGTCTCGGTGAAGAGGTCGCGAACCTGCGCCTCGCTGTAGCGCGGACGCTCGCCAGGCTCGAGCGTCTGGAGCACGAACGAGGCCGTGTCGTTGGGCGTGAGCGAGAACTCCGCCCGGACGCCCCGCTCGGTGCGCTCGAGTGGGACTGCCGACGAGAGCGCAAGACCCTCGTCCGGGCCCGGCGGGTCGAAGACAGCGCCGTACTCGTCGACGTGCGTGACGTGCTCTGCGCGGCCGTAGTCGAGGCGAGGCTCCACCTCGACGCGCAGGCTGACCTCGCCGCGGATGCCGAGCACGCGCCGGACGAGCCGGTGCTGGTGGCGCTCGGCCGACGTGCGGGCAATCGGCATGAAGTCGAGCACCTCCGCCACGCCCTCCTCGGAGAGGAAGCGGGTGAGCAGCACGTTCGAGGCCGGGAAGTAGAGCTGCTTGACGGCGCCCGGACGCACCGGCGCGATCCGCCAGTACCCGCCGCGCTCGCTGTCGAGGATGGAGCCGAAGACGCTCGGCGAGTCGAACCGCGGCGTGCAGTACCAGTCGATCGTCCCGTCGGTGCCGACGAGCGCCACCGTATGCAGGTCGCCGATGACACCGTGCTCGCCGATCGGCAGGTAGCCCGTCCGGCCTCCGCGGGCCATCGCCTCCTCCCCCTGCGGCTCGCTCATCGCCGTCATTGTCTCAGCGCGCTTGCAGCGCGACCCGGGCGACCTCGCTTCACGCCCACCTGCAAAGGTGCTGCCCTGTCGTGAGCCACTCCGCGGCACACGGACACTGATCCCGACGAGGGAGGACGCCATGCCCGACAGCTTCGACGTCGTCATCCTCGGCGCCGGCCCGGCGGGCGAGGTCGCCGTCAACACGCTCCAGAAGGCCGGCAAGCGGATCGCGCTCGTCGAGCCCGAGCTGATCGGCGGCGAGTGCACCAACTGGGGGTGCATCCCCTCGAAGACCCTGCTCCGGCCGCCGGAGCTGAAGGGGCAGAGCCTGCGCGCCGCCGGCGTCGGCGAGCCGCGGCTCGACTGGCCCGCGCTCGCCCGCTACCGCGACTTCATGGTCTCGGATCACGACGACACACGGAAGGTCGCGCGCTACGAGGAGCGCGGCATCACGGTCTTCAAGCAGGCGGGCCGGCTCGCCGGCCCCGGCCGGGTCGACGTCGATGGGCGGACCCTGGAGACGGACGCAGTGCTGATCGCCACCGGCGCCGAGCCGATCATCCCGCCGCTCCCCGGGCTGGCGGAGGCCGGCTACTGGACGAACCGGGAGGCGACGGCGCTCGAGGAGCTCCCCCGGAGCGCCGTCTTCATCGGCGGCGGCGTCGTCGCCGTCGAGCTCTCGCAGTTCCTTGCCCGCTTCGGCGTCGCCGTGACGATCGTCGGGCCCAGCCTGGCGGCGCGGGAGGACGAGCGCGTCGGCGCCCTGCTCGCCGAGGTGCTGGAGGGCGACGGCGTCGAGCTCCGGATCGGCCGCAAGGCACAGTCCGTCCGCCTCGACGGCGCCGAGCGCGTCGTCACGCTCGACGACGGCAGCGAGGTTCGCGGCGAGGTGGTCATCGTCGCCACCGGCCGGCGCCCCAGGACCCGGGAGCTCGGGCTCGACACGGTCGGCCTCGAGCCGGGGCCGCGGGGCCTCGAGATCGACGAGCGCTGCCGCGCCGGCGACGGCGTCTGGGCCGCGGGCGACGTGACCGGCGTCGCCATGTTCACTCACGTGGGCAAGTACCAGGCCCGCGTCGCCTGCGCCGACATCCTCGGCAGGCCCGCGCAGGCCGACTACCGAGCTGTGCCGCGCGTGCTCTTCACCGACCCGGAGGTGGCGTCCGTCGGGCTCAGCGAGGAGGACGCGCGGGCTCAGGGCGTCGACGTGGTCACCTCGTTCGTCGACCTGCCCAGCTCGATCGCGCGGCCGTACACGTACGAGGAGGAGCCACGCGGCATCCTCGGCCTGGTGGCCGACGGCGGGCGCGGGATCCTCGTCGGCGCGTGGATGGTCGCCCCGCTCGCGAGCGAGTGGATCCACCAGTTCGTGCTTGCCGTCCGCGCCGAGATTCCGATCAGCGTGCTGCGCGACACGATGGCCCAGTTCCCGACGTTCTCGGAGGCGGTCGGCACGGCGCTGCGGGCGCTGCCCGACGAGGAGCTGTGCCTGCCCTGCGACCACGCCGCCCACCCGCACATCGCCGACCCGGCGCGCGCCTAGCTCCGCGTTTCCGGGTGGCCTGCGCCGGGAAGCAACGCGTGGCTCCTGACCAAGGCCCAGGGCGCCGGGGCCGCGAGGAAGAGCTGGGGAGAGCGAAGAGCCGCATCTACGGCCCCGAGCTCTCCCTCAGATGGCCAAGGCGCCGACCGGACTCGAACCGGTGTAAACGGCTTTGCAGGCCGCTGCCTAACCACTCGGCCACGGCGCCGGAGCGTCTCATCGTAGCCCTGTCTCCGGCGAGTGCCCGCGTCGAGACGGGAAGATGCGCCGGGTGGGACTCGACAGCCTCTTCGAGGCAGGCGACCCCCGCCGATCGCGAGCGCGAGTACGACGCGCTCGTCGCCGACCTCAGGGTCGCCGCGGCCTTCCTCGGGTAGGCGAGTCGGCCAGCCGCCGCCCCGCCGTGGCATAGAGGGCAGCGATTCCGAGCACGACCGCCGGCCCAGGCCCACCCGAGCGACGGGCGCAGGAAGCTGGGCAGGCGCTCGTCCGTCCAGCCTCGCTTCACGACCTGCTCGAACCAGGCGTCCTGCGCCGCGTTCAGCAGCCCGTAGCACGAGCAGGGCGGAGGCGGCGAGCGCCAGCAGCCTGCCGCAGCTCACGACGGTGCAGCTCCGGGCACGACGCGCGACAGCGCCAGCCCGGTCAGAGCGAGCAGCGCGCCGTCGAGGCCGTGGTGCCGGCCGAGGTGCACTGCCCGCAGCGTCGGCTGCCCCGGGCTCGGGCCGCAGCTCGTCGCCCATGAAGACCCGACCGACGCAGCGGCAGGTCCGACGTGTAGACGCCCGCTTCCGCGAAGATCCACGGGAGCGACACGGCGACGACGACCGCCGCAAGCGCGAGCCGGACGGCGTCCGAGCCGCTCGAGCGGGGCGAGCCCGCCGAGGCCCTGTTCCGCGCGCCGACGCCACGACGAGCGCGACGACGAGCGCGACGCCGGCGGCCGGCACGAGGTTCACCGGCTTCGCGTCGAGGTCGCCCTGCTCGACGACGCCCGGCAGCACCGTCACCGCGCACAGCAGCGGCGGCCACGACCGGCAGCTGCGACGCTGCGGCGAGCTGACGCCCAGCCGGTCGACCGCGACCGGCAGCACCGCCAACGCCGCGAGCGAGACCGGGAAGTTCAGGTAGACGAGCGCTCGGCCGAGCCCGGCGGCAAGCGCCGGTCTCGCTGACGTTGTAGAGCTCCGCGAGCGGCATGCGGGCGTAGGTGGCGACGACCGCGATGCCCACGGCGGCGACAGCGCGCCGACGAGCGCGACCTCGCCGAGCGGCGGGCGCGCGGGCGCGGTCATCTGCGCGGCAACAGGAGCAGCAGCCCGATCGCCGCGACGACGGCGGTAACGCCGACGGCCATCGGCGTGATGCCGCCCGTCTGGCCGATGGTCGTGAACGCGAGCAGCCCGGCGCCCGCGACGAACGTGGCCATGGCGATCCCCCCGACGGCCGCGAGTCGGCGGAGCACGAGGGCCCCCACCGGGCTCGAGGGCGCACGGAGCTCGAGCGCGAGGAACAGCAGCTCGGCGAAGAGGTAGAGCCCCGCCGCCCAGGCGAACGAGCGCTCGTCGAGCTCAGAGCCGAGCTCGTCGGCGGCGATCGCGTACGCGCCGACGAGTGCGACCAGGCCGGCCCCGATGCCCTCGGCGAGCCCGACGAACGCCGCCACCAGAGCTGCGCCGGCGCCTGCCGCGGCGATGCCGAAGACCCATCCGGGCGCCCGCTCGCCGAGCGTCAGCGGATAGGCGGCCAGCGGCAGCGAGACGGCGGCAGCCGCCCCGAGCACCGTCAGGCGCGCGCGAGTCTCGCGAAGCGTCTGAATGCCTCGGCCTCCTGGAGCTTTTCCGTCAGCGGCTCGCCCGCTCCGCCACTCGACCACCGCGACTCCCGCCACATGGAAGCGCGCCCGCATCGCCTCGCGGGTTCCCTGCCACAGCCGGTATGCCAGCTCGTCCGCCTCGCTCTTCCCCGGAGACGCGAACGGCTCCGGGGAGATCTCCACGACGGCCAGGTCGAAGCCGCGGGCACGCAGGTTCAGGAGCGACTCGATCGCCCGCGGGTCGAGGAGCGGCGAGAGCGCGATGATGAGCGCCTGCGGCGGCAGCGTCCCCACCGGAATGATGCGGAGGTCCTTCCAGGCGTAGTTCTCGATGATCTCGGTGTCGATCAGCGCGTCCACGATCCGGTAGCGCTGGACGAGGCCCGAGCCCGGGAGGAACCAGCGCAACGTGCCGCCGAAGGCGACCAGCCCGACGCGGTCGCGCTGCGCCAGGTAGCGCGTGGTCAGCGTCGCGGCCGCAGCAACCGCCTGGTCGATCGTGCTCGCGTCCGTCCGCCGGGCGTCGGCGAACGTGTCGAGGAAGAGCACGACGTCGGTGTTGCGCTCCGGATGGCGGTCGTTGACCCAGAGCTCGCGGCGTCGCGCGCTCGCGCGCCAGTTGATCCGGCGAACGCGGTCGCCGTAGGCGAACGGGCGCAGGTCGGCGAACTCGATCCCCTCGCCCCGCTGGCGCGACACCTCGTTGCCGGCGAACACCTGCACCTCTCGCGGCTTCAGCGTGGAGATCAGGTGCTCCTCGTGGGGGTACACCTTGAGCGGGAACTGGGCAGGGAACCGCTGCTCGTAGGTCGAGGTGCCGAAGCGGTCTCGCGTGCGCACGAACACGTCGCCGAGCACGTATCCGCCCCAGCGCTCACAGCGAACGCGGAAGCGGAGCTGCTGCTCGCCCTCGACCGGCGCCAGGCCGACCGGGTTCGGCGTCTCGTCCCGCGCGCGCAACCCCGGCGGCAGGACGAGCAGCACCTCGGCATGCGCCGGTGCCCGGCGCCAGCGGACGTCGACCGCAACCTCGACCTCGTCGCCCTCGAGCGTGCGCTCGACGGGCGGCGTCACCTCGATCTCGACCTCGGGGGCGTCGGTGCCACCGAGGCCGAGCGCCAGGGTGAGCCAGAGCGGCACCGAGACGATCGCCAGCTCGGGCCGCCTCAGGGCGATCGCGCCGAGCAGACAGAGCGCAGCGAGCGCCGCGTAGACCGCCGGCTTCGAGGAGGCGCTCGCGCGCACGATGCGGCCGGCTAGCGCTCGACCGCTGCGAGCGGCTCGCCCTGCTCCTCGGCAGCCGGGGTCGGCACCGAGTCGAGCACCTCGCGGACGACGTCCTCGCCCCGGACGCGCTGCACCCAGAGCTCGGGTCGCAGCGCCAGCCGATGCGCCAGCGCGGGCGTCGCCACGGTCTTGACGTCGTCCGGCGTGACGAAGTCCCGCCCGGCGACGGCGGCCCGCGCGCGCGAGAGCTTCAGCAGCGCCAGCGACCCGCGCGGGCTCGCGCCGACCTGGATGCGAGGCGACTCGCGCGTCGCCCGCACGAGGTCGACCATGTAGCGGCCGACGGCCTCGGACACGTGCACCGACTCGATCGCGCGCTGCATCGAGAGCAGCTCCGGGCCGTCGACGACCTGGTCGAGCTCGACCTCGTCGACCCCGCGCTCGATGCGGCGCTCCAGCACCTCCCACTCGTCCTCGCGCGACGGGTAGCCGACGCCGATCCGGATCAGGAACCGGTCGAGCTGCGCCTCCGGCAGCGGGTAGGTGCCCTCGTACTCGATCGGGTTCTGCGTGGCCAGGACGAGGAACGGCCGCTCGAGCCGGTGCGTCTCGCCCTCGATCGTCACCTGCCGCTCCTGCATCGCCTCCAGCAGCGCCGCCTGCGTCTTCGGCGGGGCGCGGTTGATCTCGTCGGCGAGCAGGAGGTTGGTGAAGACCGGGCCCGGGCCGGAACTCGAAGTCCGACTCGCGCTGGTTGTAGATCGACGAGCCGGTCACGTCGGAGGGCATCAGGTCGGGCGTGAACTGGATGCGGCCGAAGTCCAGGCTCGTCGCCTCGGCGAACGAGCGCGCCATCAACGTCTTGGCGAGACCCGGATAGTCCTCGATCAGCACGTGGCCGTCGGCGAGCACCGCGAGCAGGACGAGCTCGAGCACCTCGCGCTTGCCGACGATCGCGCGCTCGACCTCGTCGAGCACGCGAGCTGCCCCCGCCGACAGCCCTTCGATGGCCTCGCGCTCGCTCACCGCTCAGATGCTGTCAAGTCCGTCGAGCACGAGGCGCAGGTGCCCGGTGTCGATGCCCTTGGCGAAGCGGTCGCGCGGGGGCTCGCGGTCGGGTCGGACGAGGTCCCAGACGATGGGGGTCAGCACCGCCTGCGCGGCGCCGGGCTCGGCCTCCAGGTCGATCCCGCGCCTGGCGGAGAGCCTGTGTGCGGCAATCGCCCGGACGCGGGGCCGCAGTCGAATGTGGACGTCGCCTGCACTCGTCCCGGCCAGAGCCACCTCGCGCTCGATGTGCGTCAGATCCGTCGGCCGCTCGGGCGGCCGTGGCCGCCGCCTGAGCGCCTGCTCGTAGGACGATCGGCGCGTCGGGTGGCGTGCGCGCAGCTCCGCGAGCAGGCCGAAGAGGAGGAGGGCGCCGGCAGCGACGAAGTAGATGCGCAGTGCCGTGCCCCGGTGCTCGGGCTGGAACGTCAGTACCGCGAGGAGCACTGCCACCAGGCCCACGAACACCTTCCCGAGCGTGAGCCTGCGCTGCCACCTGCGTCTGGGTTCCCACGCTTCACCGGGCGGGATCACGTGGCGGCCTCCGGCGTGAGCGGCTGCGGCTCCGGCTCGGGCGCGCGCAGCTGGTCGCGGATGTCCTCGACGGCGGCGATCGCGTCCTCCTTCATGTCAGCGCCGACCTCGTGCTCGCTGAAGCGAGCCCACTCATAGAGCGCCGTGAGGCGCTCGATCGAGTCGCCGGCGACGGCCAGCTCGCCGAGCACGCGCGCGACGTACTCGTGCGGCGCCTCGGCCTCGTTGCGCGGCAGGCCCTCGCGGCCCAGGAACTGCTCCATGCGAGCGTAGGCGGCGATCACCGCCCGGCGCGGATCGCGCTCGGAGCGGAGATCGGCGAGCGTGTCGTCGAAGACGTCCGAGAGCCGGCGGGCGAACGCGTGCTCGCCGGCCGCCTTCCCGCCGCCGCGAATCCACAGCGCGCCGGCGATCCCGAACACGATGAGCGCCGCGCCGAAGGCGACGGCGACCAGCCGCCAGTCGAGCGCGGGCGGCTCGCGCACCGGTCCGACCTGAGTCGTCTGGGTCTGCCCCTGGATCGGGACGAGCGCGCCCCCCGCCGGCTCCTGGTCGGGAACGTTCGTTGGGGTCTGTGACCGCCAGTACATGAGCGCGCCCATGATCACGGCGATCATCAGCAACTGGCCAATGAGGCCCGGACCCGAGCGTCGTGGCGGCTTGACGATGCGGCCGATCGAGAAGCTGTAGATGACGAGCACAAGCAGGCCGGCGCCGACGACGGCGATGACCAGCATGAAGCCGTTCGCCAGGAGCGTGGCGGCAACCTCGCCGCCCTCCTCGGACCCGCCCCCCGGTGGCGCCGACCGGCTGGCGAAGGCCACGATCGCGATCAGCACGAGTGCGGCCGTGACCAGCAGGCCGACGCGGCGCAAACCGCCCGTCCTGCGGTCGACTGTTCGGCTGTTCTCCCCCACGCGGGCCTCACCCTAGAGACGGCGCGTGGCTGCGGTTCGTTAGAAGTCGGCGACCGCTCGCCGTGCGGCCGAGGGCGCTCAGGTCGTCGGGGCAATTCTCGGCCGCAGGGCTCGCTTCATTCGAACCCCCCTCGAGCTCCCCCTCATGTCAGGACTGGGACGACAAGGCCGGCTGGTCACACGCGCTTTCCGGGGTGGCTCTCGCCGAGCAAGCTCGGCTTCGCCGGTACTGCGCGCCTGAGTCTGTCGGGTGCTCGTCGCGACTTCGTCGCACCATCGGAAACGGCGGGGAAGATGCAGAGTCTGTCACCGGCGGCGACTCGTCACCGCTCCGGGACTGAACCGAGCGGTCCAGGCCCGACGCGGCCTCCTGCGCTGCTGGTTCAATCCGGTCGTGGCCGACCCACAGCTCGCCTACGCGCGGGAGCTGGCTGCCCGCGACGCGTCGCTTGCTGCGGCGATCGACGAGATCGAGGGCCTGCGTGCACGTGCGCGATTGCTGCGCGACGAGGCGGCCGACCTGCTCGCCGTCCTGGAGCGGCTGCCGATCGAGCGGACGGGCGCCGCCGCGGCGCTCGAGCGGACTGAGTCCGAGCTGGCTCTGCGGCGCGACGAGCTCGCAGCCGCAGAGCGCGAGCTCGCGAAGCGTTCCTCGGACGAACGCACGCTCGCGGCCGAGCAGGCTCGCCGGGCGCACGCCCGTGCGGAGGACGATCGCGACGCCGCCGTGCGCCGCATCGACGCGTTCACGCGACACGAGCAGGAAACGCGCGGACGCGCCGACCGGCTCGGGCGGGAGGCCGCCGAGCTGGCTGCCACGCTCGAGGCAGACGCCGCGCGTGGCGCCGCGGTCACCGGGCAGGCCGGAGGCCGGCCTCGACGAGGTCCTCGAATGGGCGGGACGGGCCGACGGCGCGCTGATGCTGGCGGGCAGCGGCCTGGCCGCCGAGCGCGACGGCGTGGTACGGGAGGCGAACGAGCTGGCTGCGGCGGTGCTCGGCGAACAGCCGGTGCCGGCGGGCGTCGAGGCGATCGTCGAGCGGCTCGACCGCTCGCTGGGCTCGCCCGCTACCTGACGCGCCGCGAGAACCAGCGCATCGCGAAGCCCTTCGGCGACCAGACGCGGATCGTGCCGGTCAACATTCGGCCGTGCGCCCACCGCGGCGTCCGCCAGATGCACGTCGCGATGCCATTCTTGAAGCGATGGACGCCGTTCCAGGCGGGCCGGCCGGCGACGCGGGCCGAGCAGCGGGCGATTCCGTCCGTGATGCGCTGCCCGTCCTTCGTCAGCACGAGGATCTGGCCGAGGTACTTGCGGCCGGCGTTCGGGCGCCGCTTGAGGTGGAAGAGCTGGCTCGAGACGAGGCTGATGCGGGCCTGCACGGCGGGCCGGCGCGCCTCGCGCCGGACGACCGGCTGGGCCTGCGGCGGTGCGCCGCCGGTGACGACGCCGAACGCCTGCGCCCAGAAGACGCGGCCGTTGTGCACGGCGGCGCCCACGCCGATGGCGCTGTAGGCGGAGCCGGCGATGTTGGCGCGATGGCCCGGCGAGTTGAGCCAGCCGTCCATCACCTGCGCGGGCGTCGGGTAGCCGTAGGCAATGTTCTCGCCCCAGCGTGCCCGCGTCGTAGCCGCATGCCGCAATGCGCTGTGCGGTCGAGCGCGACACCGGCGGGGCCGGGTCGTCATGCGACATGTAGCCGTACTTGGCCATGTGCCGCGCCTTCCAGGTGGCGGCCGCGGTGAGGCTCGGCGTCTGGCGCAGGGTCCGGAGGCCGTTGCGCGCACGCCAGGCGTTCACGAGGCCGACGACGTCCTCTGCCAGCTCAGGCCGCACCGCGCCCCAGTCCGCACCTGGAATGCAGCTGCCGACGGCGCCGGATGGCTTTGCAGCGGTGCCCGAAGGCAGCAGGAACGCCGACACTGCACAACCGACGATCAGTCCGAGCAGGTGGGGGCGGCGCAACACGCCCCCTGTTTCGGCTCATGCCGGGGAAGACTTGAGTCCCGGCGGCCGTATGCCGCAGGGTTACGCCAGATCTCCAGGTGGGCACACGCCTTTCTGTGGACGTGTTGATCGAGACGGCCAACCGCGAGCTCGCGAAGAAGGGCTTCGCTCCGGAGGAGGCGCAGGTGTATCCCGCGACTGATGACGCGGGGCGCGCGGTGCTGCGGGGCTCGCTGCTCCGGGAGACGTACGAGTCGCTCGGCGAGATCGTGCGCCTCGTCCTCTTCCTCCCCGAGCGCGACGACCTGGTCGAGCTCACCTCGGCGAGCGCACGACCGTCCTGAGCCGTCCCGAGCGGTCGATCCGCCAGATGCGGGCCGGCCGCGGCTGGGTCTGGGCGATCAGCAGCGAGCCGTCGCGTGCCCACTCGATGTCGGAGATCTGCATCGGAGCGGCCACGGCGCGCATGCCTTCGCGCACGTTGCCGATGCGGTTCGTTCCGGCGATGCGGGTGACGCGCCCGGCGTCCTCGACCCGGTTCACGTAGGAGCCTGTCGGGGAGCCCGCCACGTAGTAGACAGTGCCATCTGGGGCGATCAGCGGCTTAAAGGCGTCATGGGGCGAGACGACGGAGAGCTCCCCGGTGCGCGGGTCCAGCTTGACGATGTCGCGGCGGGCGGCGTAGACGTTGCCGGCCGCGTCGACGTCGAGCCCGTGCGGGCCCGGATCCATCGGGAAGGTCCGCTGCTGTCTGGTGTTCAGGTCGATCGCGACGATTCCGCCTTCGAGGCTCGCGACGTAGAGCGTCGAGCCGTGCAAGACGGACTCCGCCGGAGCCGGAACGCTGGCGAAGCGGATCCGCCGTCCCTTCGTGTCGACTCGCCAGATGACGCCGCTCTGGATCTCGCCGACGTAGAGGACGCCTGCCGGCGTGCGCGCGATGGACGTCACCTCCGTCGAGGGCAGCTTGGTCACGAGGCGCAGCGTGCGGGTACGCGCGACGTACCGGAGCACGCGTCCACTGTTCCCGTCGCCGATGAAGAGGTCCCCGTTCGGGGCCGGCTCGATGTCGTACGGGAGGGTGAAGGTTGGAGTGGGCGCGGCGCCGCCTGCGGCAGCGGCGAGCACGAGCGCCATCAGAGCGAGAGCGAGTGTGCGGGTCATCGTTCGGGTACACCGGCCGCGCCGGTGCTGTCACACCGGGCCCAGGCTGCGGGCAAGCTCCAGCGCCTGCTCGCGGCCGACGTCCGCCTCGATGCGGTAACCCTTCCCGTCCCGGTGCCAGGCGAGCACGTTCCCCGCGAGGTAGCCGCCCACTCTTCGGTCGTCGCCGTAGAAGACGTCGTGGTCGGGGCCCTCGATCCAGATGCCCCAGGCGCCGTCGACCTGGGCCAGCTCCGTCCTCGACCGGTAGTCGAGCAGCTTGTGGAAGAGAATTTCCCCGCCGCGCCACTGCGTGAGCACGAGGCGCGGCCGATCGCGGTCGCCCCACATCAACGTGGCGGCGTCGTTCGCCTCATCGACGAACACGGCGTCGGGATCGCCCAGCTCGGACGGCGCGAGCAGCGGCATGCCAAGGCGGCCCGACGCGGCGTCGAGCGACGTCAGCTGCCCGTAGTCCGGCGTCTGCCTGTAATGCACGGCGGGCAGCTCGTCGACGCGGTCGATGCGCACACCGGGGACGAAGTCGACGAGGTCGACGAGCCCGCTGCGTGTCTGCGGCGCGGCGACGGCCGCGCCGAGGACGACCGCAGCGGTGACCGCAAGAACGAGGGCCGGCCGCGGCCGACGCCGCGGTGGTCCGGCGGGCAGCCGGGCGGCGGCCTCGGTAGCGAGGTCGGGCGTCGGCGGGAACGGATACGAGGCGAGCTCTTCCAGGTGACCGCTCATGGTTCCGGCTCCTCCAGGGCGCGGCGCAGCCGCTCGAGCGCACGATGGACGCGCATGCGCACGGCGCCGCGACGGACGCCGAGCACTGCCGCCGTCTCCTCATCCTCGAGGCCGAGCACGAAGCGACAGATGACTGCGGTCCGGTCATCGGGTGCGAGCGCGTCGACGGCCGCGTGGATGCGCGAGGCCCGTTCGGCCTCCAGCGCCCGGCCCTCGGGCGAGGCCCCCGGCGGCGCAGGCTCGGCGGCGTAACGGGCCTCGTGCTGGGCGCGGCGCCCGATCGCCCGGCGGCGGTTGCGAGCCTCGTTGGCGACGATCTGCAGCAGCCAGGGCCGGAAGGGCGAGCCGCTGCGGAACCGCCCGAGCGACCGGTAGGCCTTCACGAACCCGTCCTGGGCAGCCTCCTCGGCGTCGGCCGCCGAGCCGACGACCGCGTACGCCGTTCGGAACGCGATGTGCTGGTACTGCCGCATGAGCGCCTCGTAGGCCGTCGTGTCACCTCGCTTGGCGCGCTCGACCAGCTCCGAGTCCGACACCGGCCGGGGCACGTCGCTCTGTCTACACCGGCGCGACGGCGGCTGTCACAGGCGCCGTGCGGCGCGGCGAGGAGGAACGCCCTGCGTCAGCTAGGAGCGGACGGTCTGCGAGACGGCAGGGGCGTAGCACGGAGCCGCGGTCTTCTCCGGGACGACGATCCGGAGTCGCAGCCCCCGCTTCTGCACCTTGAACTCCGCCGAGTAGGCGCCGTCGAGCTCGAGCCGGATCCGGCGGACGTGCACCCACCTGCCGCCCGACAGACGCTGGAGCAACACGAAGCGGCTGTTGAGGATCGTGTCGGCCACGACCGCGACTCTGAATTCGCGGCCGCGTCCTCTGCTGAAGTACACCCGCGCCGGAGCCCGGTAGCGAACCGGGTCGCTCTGGTCATTTTTCCAGCGGGCGCGGAAGATGCCGCTCGAGATCGCGGCCGTCGGGGACGCAGCCCAGGTGCCACCCTCGAGCGTCTGTGCCGCTGCGACCGACGTGAAGAAGTTCGTACCGCACTTCTGGTACATGACCGTGACCAGCTCGGCCCCCGCCTGGCTCGAGATCGCGCCCGAGAACGTGACGCGCTCTGTCTTCGTGATGGGATCGATTGCGCGGTTGAGGTTCAGCGAGACATCCTCCGGCGCGGCGGCCCACGCCCCGGACGCCAGGGCGGCCACGAGCGCTGCAACCGCTAGGAACGCACGAGACCCCATCTCAGCGCTGAGATCCTAGCGCGACTCCCGCGAGGCGAAAAGTCCGCTTCTAGCGCTTCGACCCCACGCCGTCATCCTCGTCACGAGGTTCGCCGGCGACGAACAAGAGCAGCGTCGAGCTGATCCACCTCACGTTGCTCAATAACGGATCCCACCGAGAGCCGAAGCGGCCACAGCCGACGAGAGCAGGAGCAACGCCAGCCTCGGCTTCGTCGCCAACGTCGCGTTCAGTTTGTCGCCCAGGCCGTGGGCCTCGGTCTCAGGCAAGTCGCGTTCGAACTGTTCACGATTTGCGAGCCACGCCTCGAACTGAGCGGCGACGCCCGCCATCCCCTGACCACGGGCCGCAGCCACGGGGTCCTCGTCGAACTGCCGCTTGAACTCGGTGTCTTTGAGCAGCTGCTCCAGTTTCTCTACCTGCACGTCCGTGACCATCCCGACCTCCTTGTCCGCTCTGTCAGCAACTAAGAAGACGGTAAGTCGAAGCGCCGTCTTCCCGTGGAGAGGTCCCGGCGCCAAGACCCTGACAGAGACGGTTGATCGCCTGCTTGGAGTGTGCTTGATTCGGCAGGCGAGCCGTATCTCGGAGCTCAGACTCGAAGCCAAGGGAACAGATGAGGGCAAACCGATTGGGCGCTCTGCTGGCGATCGCGTTTGTCAGCGTTGCCGGACTGCCGGCGGCGGCCTCCATTTCGGCCTCGGCGGCCGCTTCGCCGCCGTTCGAGTCCGTGAGCTATGAGGTCACGCTGACGGTGGAAGGAAGCCAGCAGACGACCTGGGGACAGGTCGGAGCGACCCCCGAGCTGTGCTCCCGGACAGACGCGGCACTGAACAAGACGCTTCAAGCCACCGCGCGCTTCTACATCCGTGCCGACAAAGGGCCTGAATGGGTCCTTCTGAGTCTTCATCGCTCGCTGCAACCCGGCAGCGGCTGGGAGGTGCGCATGGACGTTCCGACGCCCCTCAGCCTGAGCATGCGCGCCTCGGTGGGACCGACCATCGCCGACTGCACGTACGGGGAGAGCTTCCCCGCACAGACTTGCGCGATCGGGATCGAGGATTCGCGTTCGCTCGAGGTGACGTACGCCAGCGGCCCCGACCTCCTTTGGGATCTGACGATCTCCGGCCCCTCCCGTGAGGACAGCATGTGCCACCGGCTCGCGACGATCGAGAACCCGTATTACTTCCAGGCCTCCGGCAAGCGGCGCGACATTCCCAAGTCCCGCCTTCTTCAGGGGAAGGCATTCACCGTTGGCGGCTCGACCACGCAGTCGTCGGGCAGCGGCGCGTATCGCAGAGAGGTCAGCGTGACGTGGTCAGCGCGGTTCGTCCCCATCAAACGGCAGGCACCGCCGCCGGCCGCGCCCAAGCCCGTAGCCGCCAAGCCGCCGCCTTTGCCGCCCCCTCCCCCCAGGCCGAACGTGTACGCCGATCCGCTGAACAGCGTCCGCCAGCAGGCAGCCGCCCCGTGCCGCACGACGTACGCCTATCTCTGGGGCGACGGCGCGGCGACCACCCGCGGTGCATGGCCCGCAACCTCCCGTGCCGCAAGCGTGACGCACCGCTATCGCTCGCCCGGTCGTTACCACGTCACCGCGCGGGTCGAGATGAACGGCAAGCGCGTCGTCGACACGCGCGGGAGTTGGGAGTGCGTCTTCTACACCGCGAGGAAGCGGTGGCGAGCCATCGCGTACACGTTTGACGTCACGTGCCCAGCAGGGCAGCCTTGCGCGATCGCCACGCGACCGCGCGAGCAGGGTCTGGTTCGAGCGTCGTAGGTACGTGCACGAAAAAAGCCCCCGTTTCCGGGGGCTTTGATGGAGCGGATGATGGGACTCGAACCCACGACCTTCTGCATGGCAAGCAGACGCTCTAGCCGACTGAGCTACATCCGCACGCGCGGCCCAGTATAGCCACGGTCTTCGCCGGCTCAGGCGCGCCCCAGAGGCGTCGCCGCGTGGCGATCCGCGCACGCGCTACGGTCGTGGCCATGCGGATCGTGGTGGGCTCCGACGACGAGGGCGCGACCGCGGACGCCGTCGTGGACGAGCTACGCGCGCGCGGCCACGACGTCACCGTGTCTGGAGCGAGATCAGTGGCCTGACGTCGCCCGGCGCGTCGGCGAGACGGTCGCCGCCGGCGACGCCGACCAGGGCGTCCTCTTCTGCTGGACGGGCACGGGAACGTCGATGGCGGCGAACAAGGTGCCCGGCGTGCGGGCGGCGCTCGCCTGGGATCCGTGGATCGCCGAGGGCGCTCGCCGCTGGAACGACGCCAACGTGCTGGTCATGAGCCTGAAGAAGACGAGCCCGGAGGAGGCGCGGGCGATCCTGGAGGCCTGGCTGGCGGTCGACGAGGCGGATGCCGACGAAGCCGCCAACATCGAGCGGCTCAGCGCCCTCGACCGGCGAGAGCCCTAGGTCTCCGCAGCGGCCGCGTCGAGCGCCTCGTTGACCAGCCGGTCGGCGAGCTCGTTGTGCTCGCGCCGCACCGCCCGGTAGCTGACGCCGCTGAGCTTCCCGCCGAGCCGCGCGGCCTGCAGCGAGAGTGCACGCAGCGCCTCGTTCTTGACGCGGTACTCGCCGGTCATCTGCTTGACGAGAAGCTCGGAGTCCGAGACCACGTCGACCTCGTCGACGCCGAGCTCGAGCGCCCGCTCGAGCCCTGCGATCAGCGCGCGGTACTCGGCGACGTTGTTCGTCGCGACGCCGATCGCGATGCCCTCCGCAGCGAGCACCGTCCCGTCCTCGGCCTCGAGCACGAACCCGTACGCGGCCGGCCCTGGGTTCCCCCTCGCGCCGCCGTCCGTCGAGAGCGTCGCCTTCATCCCCACGTGCCCCCAAGGGGTCCCCCGCGACCCCTGGGTCCAGCGTATCGGCGCGATCTGCGCGTGTCCGTGCCGAGAGCGCGCCGAAAGCTGCAAACCGAGCAGGCTCGCATTTCAGGAGGTTGAGAGTCGGACATCACGTTTGTGGGGGCGCGGAAGCGGGAACCGCCGCGCCATGCCAACGATGACAGTTCAACCGCGGCCGACACCGGCCGAACGAGCGGACACGCAAGTCGAGATCGAGGTCGACGAGGCTTTCACGGAGCACGCCGCAACGCTCGAGGACTGGGTTACTCCACGCCAGAGCTGGGAGCTGATGCTCCAGGAGGGCACGGACTTCGGCCGGACGAACAACGTCGAGGCGCGACTCGTCTTCGCCGCCGGCGAGCAGACCTCGTCGCTCGTCTTCCGCCTCGACCAGCTCGACGGCGCGACCGACACGGGCCAGGAGCTCGTCCTGCGCTTCGAGGAGGAGGACGGCATCGCCAAGCTTGCCCGGCTCAAGCCCAACGGGCTCGAACTGGAGCTGTTCCACATCCTCACGTACACGTAGCCGGCTCCCCGAGACGCTGCACGAGGCGGCTGCCTTGAGCGCTCAGGCCGCCGCCACCGCGGACGCGCTCGCGCGAAACGCGCGCACCACGATCACCACTCCGATCGCGATCGCCGCGCCGGCGATCAGCAGCGTGCCGAGGTCATCGTCGGTCGGCTTGAGCGCCATGTCCCAGACGATCGCGAAGAGCAGCGTCAGATCGAAGGCGGCGAGCCCGTCGAGTCGCCGCGAGTAGCCGCCGACGCTCTCGTGCTGGGGGCCGTGCGCCGCGATGGCGGCGTGCATCTTGTTGGTCGTCGGCTCGATGACGCCGACCCCGACGACGAACGACGTCGCCCAGCCGGCAAGGCCGACCAGGATCCACACGTCGTCGAAGTTCCACGGACCCTCGATCGTGAGCAGGATCCCGAACACCAGCACGGCGAAGGCCGAGGGAATGAAGAGCCGCTGCGCGAGCCACTTCACGTGGGCCCCGAGACGCTCGGCGAGGACCGGATCCGGCGCCATCTTGGTGCGCTGGAAGAGCACGAAGAAGAGCACCGCCGACCCCAGCCAGACGATCGCGGTCGCAATGTGCAGGAACAGGAGCACCTCGTAGTACGACACCTTCACCTCCGTGGTCGAGTGAGCGCGGCGAACCTACGCGACCGCGCGACTGAACGTCGCGTACGGCCCCGAGCTCAGTCGTTGTCGATCTGAGCCCGCTGCAGCTTGCCCGAGTAGTCGACGTAGAGCGACTTCCACTCGGTGAACACGTCGAGCGCGGCCTGCCCGGCCTCGCGATGCCCGTTGCCCGTGTCCTTCGTGCCGCCGAAGGGCAGGTGCACCTCCGCGCCGATCGTGCCGGCGTTGACGTACGTGATGCCGGTCTCGAGGTCGCGCATGGCACGGAAGGCGCGGTTCACGTCCCGGGTGAAGATGGACGAGGAGAGCCCGTACTTGACCCCGTTTGCGACCCGGATCGCCTCCTCGTACGAGCCGACGCGGATGAGCGCCGTCGTCGGCCCGAAGATCTCCTCCTGGGCGACCCGCATGCCCGCCTCGACGTCGCCGAAGATCGTCGGCCGGTAGTAGAAGCCCTTGTCGAGGCCGTTGCCGCTGCCGACCTCGCCGCCGGTGAGCAGCGAGGCGCCCTCGTCGCGACCGATCTCCGTGTAGGAGTGGATCTTGTCGAGCGCGCGCTGGTTGATGACGGGGCCGACGTCGGTGTCGTCCTCCCAACCCGGGCCCAGCCGCATGCCCTCCGCCGCGGCGACCAGGCGCTTCGACAGCTCGCCGTACACCGCCTCGTGGGCGATCACGCGGCTGGCAGCGGTGCAGCGCTGCCCGGACGTCCCGAAGGCCGACCAGACGATGCCGTCGACGGCGAGGTCGAGGTCGGCGTCGTCCATGACGATGACGGCGTTCTTGCCGCCGAGCTCGAGGTGGACGTGCTTGAGCCCCTCGGCGGCAGCCTGCAGCACCTTGACGCCGGTCTCGCGCGAGCCGGTCACGGTGATCACGCGAACGTCGGGGTGGCGGACGATGCGCTCGCCGACGTCCCCGCCGTATCCGTGCACGACGTTGACGACGCCGGCCGGAACGCCCGCCTCGGCGAGCAGCTCGACGAAGCGCTCGCCGAGAAGCGGCGTGTCGTTCGCGGGCTTGAACACGACCGTGTTGCCGCAGACGAGCGCCGGGACGATCTTCCAGGAGGGGATCGCGATCGGGAAGTTCCAGGGCGTGATCACGCCGACGACCCCGATCGGCATGCGCACCGACATGTTGAACTTGTCGGGGAGCTCAGAGGGCGTCGTCTGCCCGTGGAGCCTCCGGCCCTCGCCGGCCATGTAGAAGCTCATGTCGATCGCTTCCTGGACGTCCCCCCCGGCCTCGGCCTTGACCTTGCCCATCTCGTGGGTCATCAGGTCGGTGAGCTCCTCCTTGTGGTCGCTGAGGAGCTGCGCGAAGCGGAAGATGATCTCGCCGCGCTTCGGCGCGGGCACGAGCCGCCAGCGCTCGTACGCCGACGCCGCCGCTGCGACGGCTCGGTCGACGTCGTCGACGCTCGACTTCGGGAAGGTCCCGATGTGCTCGCCGTTGGCTGGGCTGGTGGACTCGAAGGTCTCACCGCTGCCAGCGTCGACCCACTCGCCGTCGATGTAGTTGCGGAAGCTCTTCGCGCCGACGGCAGTCACGCGGCGGATCTTATTTCCGGCGGGACCTCGTGCGCCGGGCGGGTCGTAGGAGGATCGTGACCCTGGAGCTCGAGACCCACGGCTGCGTCGTCATCCCGCGTGCGCTACCCGAGCCGCTCCTGGGGCGGCTCGAGGACGCGCACGACCGTGTGTACACAGCCGAGCGATCGGCCGGTCGCGTCGCTGCCGACGGCTCGCTTCACCTGCTCGGGTTCCTCGCTTCGGACGCCGTCTTCCTTGAGCTCCTCGACCTCCCCGCCGTGCTACCGGTCGTCACGGATGCCCTCGGCTGGAACATCTACGTCTACCACTCCCATCTGGATGCACATCCGCCCCAGCACGAGGTCGAGCCGCGCTGGCGCTGGCACCAGGACGGCGGCCGGCAGAACCTCGAGCTGGAGACCCAGCCCACGCGACCTCGCCTCTCGCTCAAGGTTGCGTACTACCTGACCGACGTGGAGTCAGCCGCGAACGGGCCAATGTGGGTGCTACCGGGTAGCCATCGCCGCAACATCCTGCCGCGGCCGGCTCCGGGCGAGGAGGTCCGGCAGCCGGACGACGCGCAGCCGATCCTCGCCGAGGCGGGGAGCGCAGTGATCTTCGACCGTCGACTCTGGCATGCACGCGGCGACAACACGTCCGAGCGGACGCGGAAGGCGCTGTTCGTCGCGTACACGTACCGGTGGATCAGGCCACGCGAGACACTGCTCCACGCCGCGAAGCTCACGACGTGCCCCGTGCGGCGGCAGCTGCTGGGCGCGGCGAGCGACGAACTCGGATACTGGATCCCGAGCGACGACGACGTCCCGCTGCGCGCCGTGAGCGTGGGACCGCGTTAGGCGTCGGGCGGCGGCTCGGTGCTGAGGAAGGTGCCGACCGCGCGCCCGCGGCGGCGATCGCGGACTTCGCGCTTGCCGCCGTACTCGCGGCCGTCCCGGCGGTCGGGACCGTCGCGCCGGTCGAGCAGCACCGTCACGTTCGGGTTGTCCTTGTAGTGCTCGACGAGCTTCGCGTACAGCTCGCCTTCGAGCTCGCGCGGGACGACGCAGTAGATCACGCTCTGATTGTAGGAGCGGACGCGGCCAGTGGGCCTCCCCCGCTGTCCGGGATCCGCGTCGGCGGGCGCCGGAGAGTCGGCTAGAGGCGGGCGATGCTGGGCACGAGCCTGCCGTCCTCGGCCAGCTCGGCGTTCCAATCGACGAAGGCCGGCTCGAGCTCGTCGACCTCGAAGCCGCGCTCCGCCAGGCGCACCGGCTGCGGCGCGTCGAACGAGACGCGGTACTGGTACCACGAGAGGTCCCAGGCGACCGTGATCACGACCTCGGTGTTCACGCCGGAGAGCGGGACGATGCTCACCTGCGGGGAGCCGAGGCTGCGCGCGATGCCGCCGACCGTGCGACGGAAGCTGCTCACGTTGAAGAGCTCCGCAGCCTCGACGATCGCCTGCTCGGGCTTCGAGAGCCGCCGCAGGATCGGCTCCGAGAGCACCGGTTCCTCCGCGCCTGCGCGGCGCGGGTCGAAGATGGCGGCGAGGCTGAGCCGCCGGCGCCGGCGGAGCGGCGCGGCCGTTGGCGTGGTCGGGCTGCCCTCCTTCACCCAGCCGTGCTGGAGCGCCACCTCGTTGCAGAGCGGGCAGACGTCGACGTAGCGGTCGGTCCCGTCCGGGGTGTAGCGCGAGGCCCGCTCGCCTACGAGCAAAGTGCGCTCGCAGATCGCGCAGATGAGGGCGGTGTCGGGCGGGCGGACGGCGCGCATCAGTGGGCCGCCTCCTCCTTCTCGGCCTGGGCCGCGGCGATCACCTTCTGGGCGATGTGCGTGGGCACTTCCTCGTAACGGGCGAAGTGCATGTGGTAGTCGCCGCGCCCGCCCGTCATCGAGGTCAGGGCCTGCGAGTAGGTGAGCATCTCCGCCATCGGCACCTCGGCCTTGATCGTCGTCATGCCGCCGCGCGGCTCCATGCCCTGGAGTCGGCCGCGCCGCGAGTTGAGGTCGCCGTTGACGGCGCCGACGGTGTCGTCGGGCGCGGTCACCTCCACCTCCATGATCGGCTCGAGCAGCACGGGCTCGGCCTTCTCGTAGGCCGTCTTGAAGGCCATCGAGCCGGCGATCTTGAAGGCCATCTCGGACGAGTCGACGGTGTGGTACGAGCCGTCGACCAGCCGGACGCGGACGCCCTTCACGGGCGCGCCGGCGAGCTCGCCGTGCTGCATCGCCTCCTGGATGCCCTTGTCCACCGCGGGCCGGAACCCCTGCGGGATGACCCCGCCGACGATCTCGTCCACGAACTCGTAGCCGGCACCGTTCGCCAGCGGCTCGAGCACGATGTGGCAGTCGCCGAACTGGCCGCGGCCCCCGGTCTGCTTCTTGTAGCGACCCTGGGCGCGCGCCTCCTTGCGGATCGTCTCGAGGTACGGCACGCGCGGCTGGCGCAGCTCGACCTCGACGCTGAAGCGGCGCTTGAGCCGGTCGACCGCGACCTCGACGTGCATCTGCGAGAGGCCGGCGAGCAGCTGCTCGCCCGTCTGCGGATCGCGGCGCATGACGAGGGTCGGGTCCTCTTCGTGTAGGCGTCGCAGGCCGGCGCCCATCTTCTCTTCGTCGCCCTTCGCCTTCGGCGAGATGGCGAAGCTCATCACCGGCTCGGGCAGGTCGACCCGCGGCAGCTCAAGCTCGCGCTCTGCGTCGAGCAGCAGGTCGCCGGTCTCGACGTCCTTCAGCTTGGCGACGGCGCCGATGTCGCCGGGCCCGAACGCGTCCGCGGCGGTGTGCTCCTTGCCTTGCTGGCGCAGGAGCGAGCCCATGCGTTCCTTCGCGTGCGAGCGCGCGTTCACGAGCGTCGTGTCGGTGGTGACCGTCCCGTCCACGACGCGGAAGAGGTTGATCCGGCCGGCGAACGGGTCGGCGACGGTCTTGAAGACGAAGGCGGCCGTGGCGGCGCCGCCCGCCTCGATCGCCAACGGCTTCCGCGCCGGGGACGGCACGCCCTCGACCATGAGGTCGAGCAGCGCGGCGGTGCCGAGGTTCTTGCTGGCCACGCCGCAGGCGACCGGAAAGATCTCGCCGCGGGTGACGGCGTCCTTGAGCGCCTTCGCAACCTCCTCGGCGCCGAGCTCCTCCCCCTCGAGGTAGCGCTCCATCAAGCCCTCGTCCGTCTCGACCACCGTGTCGAGGAGCTGCTCGCGATAGGTCCGCACCTGGTCGGCAAGCTCGGCGGGGATCTCGCCGGTCGACCCCTCGCGCTGCCCCTCCGGGCTCATGTAGGCGACCTGGTGGAGGATGTCGACGATGCCGGTCAGCTCGTGCTCGACGCCGATCGGGATGCTGACGGCGACGCAGCGCGGCGAGAGCATCTCCCGCAGCTGCTCGAGCACACGGAAGAAGTCGGCGCGCTCGCGGTCGAGCATGTTGACGAAGAGCAGGCGCGAGAGCTCCAGCCGCTCGGCGCGGTCCCAGTAGCGGCCGGTCTGCACCTCGACGCCCATTACTCCGCTGACCACGAACAGCGCTCCTTCGACGACCATCAGCGACGCAATCGCGTCGCCCTGGAAGCTCGGCTCGCCCGGCGTGTCCACGAGGTTGATGTTGCGGTCGTGCCACTCGGCGTGGCACACGGACGCCGAGATCGACATCGACCGGCGCTGCTCGTCCTCGTCCCAGTCGGAGACCGTCGTCCCCTGCTCGACCGTGCCGAGCCGGTTCGTCGCGCCTGCCTGGAAGAGCATGGCCTCGACGAGCGACGTCTTGCCGGTCCCGCGGTGACCGACGACGGCGACGTTGCGAATCTTCCCGGGTTCGAGTGCCGGCATGTGCGGTGTTCCCTCCTCGGATCGACGTGGCGGGCCTGCGGCAGGCCGGTGCCGATCTTACCGCTGCTCTGAGCAGCTGTTTTGTGCCGAGGCGGGTGTGCTCAGGCGCGTCCGCCGGCCAGGCGGGCCTTGAGGCGGAGGATCGCCTTCGTATGCAGCTGCGAGACCCGCGACTCGGTGACCCCGAGGACGTCGCCGATCTCGCGGAGCGTCAGCTCCTCGTAGTAGTAGAGCGTGACGACGAGCTTCTCGCGTTCGGGCAGCCGTGCGATCGCCTCGCCGAGCGCCTCACGGAGCTCGGTCTGCGCGAGCGCGCCCTGAGGGTCCGGGCCGGTCGTGTCCTCGATCGTGTCGATGAGCGCGACTTGATCGCCCCCGGAAGAGCCGGAGATCGTCCAGAGCTCGTCGAGCGCCGCGATCGACGAGCGGGAGATGTCGGTCAGGCTGTCGTCGAGCTCCTCCTCGGTGATGCCCAGCTTGGAGGCGATCTCATCGTCGTTCGGCGCACGATGGAGCGTCCGCTCGAGCTCGGCCATCGCCCGCTCGATGTCGCGCGCTCGCGAGCGCACCGAGCGTGGCACCCAGTCGAGCGAGCGCAGCTCGTCGATGATCGCGCCCTTGATGCGGGCGATCGCGAAGGTCTCGAACTTGATATCGCGGCTGGGGTCGAAGCGATCGATGGCTCCCATCAGGCCGAGCAGCCCGTACGAGACGAGGTCCTCCTCGTCCACGTGAGCCGGCAGTCCGCTTCCAACGCGACCCGCGACGTACTTGACGAGCGGCGCGTAGGTGAGGATCAGCCGGTCGCGGATCCCCTTGTCCTTGGAGTGCTGGTACTCGAGCCAGAGCCCCTGGGTGTCCTCGGCCGCCACGGTCAAGAGAATACGGCGCCTCCCCGCCGACTCCTCATGAGAGGCGCCTTCGTGGCCGCAGCGCGCCGAATGCGAGCGTGCCGAGCCAGGCCGCGATCACACCCGAGGCCAAGGCGATCACCCACACCCCGGCGTCGCCCGCAGCCCACGCGATCCCCGCGAAGGCGACGGTGAGCGCAGAGAAGAGCACGCCGAGCGCACGCCGCTGCGACGGGGCCCGCACTCACGCGACTCTACCCCTAGTCCGCGCTCTCCTCGTCTCTGATGCCCTGCTCGGGGAGCGGCTCGAGCCGTTCGCCCTCGTCCGCGCCGTACCCCTTGCCCAGCTGCTCGTCCTGCAGCTCGTCGGCTGCGCCCTGCGCCTCGTCCCCGTGCTCGATCGTGTTCTCGCTCATCCGCGCCTCTTTCCCGCCTGCGCGCGGCGCGAATCCCCCGGAACGGCGGGGCTATGATCCGTGTCTCGGACCAGCCCAGGGGCGTAGCTCAATTTGGCAGAGCACCGGTCTCCAAAACCGGGGGTTGCAGGTTCGAGTCCTGTCGCCCCTGTTTCAGACGCCGCCGCTCAGGCGGGGCGAGCTTCCGCGACCGGAGTGTGCCGATACGACTCGTAGGCCTTCAGTGCGGCGAGGTCATGCGGGAGGTGACCCGGAAAGCCGGCTGTCCGGAACCCGTCCCAGCCCAGGCCGGGCTGTAGCGCCGCGGTCTGCGTGCTGGGGAGCTTCGCCGCCTGGACGTTTCCGCCGCCTTCGTTCTCCCAGACACTGATGGGTTCGTGGTCGGGCCGACCGGGCCCGACGAGCACGAGCCGCGGCGGGAAGCCCTCATCGGGTTCGCTGTCGCCGCTCGGCAAATGCCAATCGGTGTGTACCAGCGTGAGCTTTGGAGGCCCAGGGGGCGGGCCGTCATAGCGCGAGTCCCAGTGGCCGTGCCTGCGTGGCTGCTCGATTCTCACCGTCGTACTCCCTTCGGACCCACAGGAATGCCGTTCCGTCGCGCGACGCCGCAAACCGGGCAGCGCGTGAGGAAGGCGAAATTCTGCTTGAGCGACCCGTCGCGTTCCGGGCAGTCGCACAGCCAGTCACTGCGCTTGCTGCCTTGCACCGAACGCTTGGGCTGGACATTCGAGCCGAATGCGACCTGCGGACTCACGACTCCGTCGTTCCCCTCCTCGACCCTGTCGGAGAACCCCACGCGCTGGGTCTCCCGATGCATCACACCCGGTGTGGCAGTCGAAGAGGAGTCGAAGCCTCGACGGCTTCCGCGCTAGGTCTACGCGCCTCAAGATCGTAGCAGTTGTGACAAGCGGCCTTTCACCCGTCCTGGGTCGCACGGCTAGCGTGACCGCTGTGCGTGCTGGCTCACGAGCCGCTGTTGCAAGCGTCCTGGCCGCGCTGGTTGCAGGACTGGTCCTCGCTCCCGCCGCGCGTGCGCACGAGAACCGACCGAGCGGATTCGAGTCGACGGTCACGTCCGTCCGACCTGCCGTGCCCGGCCTCGACATCCGCGTGATCGACGGCGACGACCAGCTCGCTGCTCGTCAACGACAGCGGGCAGGAGCTGATCGTGAAGGGCTACGCCGGCGAGCCGTACCTGCGCTTCAGCGAGGAGGGCGTGTTCCAGAACACGCGCTCGCCCGCCGTCTACCTCAACGCCGACCGCTACCCGGACGGTCGCGTGCCCGACACGGCAGACCCCACGGCCGAGCCGCGCTGGCAGCGGGTGAGCGACGACAACTCGTACGCCTGGCACGACCACCGCATCCAGTGGATGAGCCGGGCGCTGCCGCCCGCCGTCGAGGAGTCACCCGACGAGCGCCGGCGGCTGTTCGACTGGACGGTGCCGCTCGAGGTGGCCGGAAAGCCGGTCACCGTGGCAGGCACGCTCGAGTACGTGCCGGGGACGAGCGTCACTCCGCGCTGGTGGCTCCTGGGAGTCCTGCTCGGGCTGGCGGCGCTCGGCGGTGTCGCCGCGGTCATCCTCTACGCACGCCGCCCACCGGACTCCGCACCGGCCGCGGACAGCCCGGGGAGCTGAGATGCGCCGTCGCAACGCTGCCGCCGTCGGTCTGCTCCTCCTGCTCCTGGCAGCGTGTGGAGGCGGCGACGACACCGAGGCCACGGACACCGGCGCGACGCTGACGGCGCCTGCCTGGGCGGCGAGCGTCCTGCGGGAGCCGGGGCCTGAGGGGGCGGCGATCCTGGCCGGCACCGACTTCGCAGTCGGGCGCACCCGCGTCACCTTCCTGCTCGTGCGCGCCAACGGGTCGTTGATCCAGGCTCCCGAGGCCGACGTCGTCCACCGCCCCGACCCGGGCGCACCGCCGGTGCGAGTGCCGGCGAAGCTCACGTCGTTCGGCGTCTCCGGCGCAGCCGGCGAGGACGCCCGCTCCTTCTACGTCGCCGAGCTCGAGCTCGCGAAGCCTGGCAAGACCTGGCTCGTGATCGAGCCCCGAGGGGTCGAGTACCAGGGCTTCCAGGTTCTGGACGTGGCCGAACGCTCGCAGGCCGTCGGCCTGGGCGAGCGCGCGCCCGCCTCCGTGAACCCGACCGTCGCCGACCGCCCGGCGAAGGAGATCACGACGGCGCGTCCGCCCGACACCGGGCTGCTGCGCCACACGGTCGCCGACTCGCTGCGAGCGGCACATTCCGTTCGTCGTCACCTTCGCCACGCCCGCCTTCTGCAAGAGCCGCACCTGCGGCCCGACCGTCGACGTGGTCGACAAGGTGCGCCGCCGGTACGAGGGCGAGGGGATCCGCTTCATCCACATCGAGATCTACGAGGACAACCTGCCCGGCAACGGCAGCAACCGGTGGGTGCGGGAATGGGGCCTGCCGAGCGAGCCGTGGGTCTTCGTCGTCGACCGGCAGGGCCGTGGTGCGTGACCGCTTCGAGGGCGCCGTCTCGGTCGACGAGCTCGACGCCTCGGTCCGCCGTTACCTCCGCCGGTAGCTCCCGGCCGCCACGTAATGGCACTATTCGAGCGTGCTTCGCGCGCTGCGCCCCTGGCCGCTCGTCCTGCCGCTGACGGCGCTCGGCACGCTCGCCGCCCACTCGCTCGCCTACCGCGCAACCGGCGCAAGCGCTGGAGACCTCCACGCGTACCTCGGGCACCTGCCGAGCCTCTCGCTGCTCCTGCTCGTGCTCGGGCTGCTGGGGGCGAGCCTGGTCGAGCGTGACGCTCGCCTGCGGGCCTGGCCGTTCCCGGCCGTCGCGCTCGGTGCCTTCGTCGCACAGGAGCACCTCGAGCGCCTCGCGCACGACGGTGCGCTTCCGTTCCTGGTCGCCGAGCCCGTCTTCTTGCTCGGGCTGCTCCTGCAGCTGCCCGTCGCGATCGCGGTCTGGCTGCTGGCGCGGGCGCTGCTCCGAGTGGTGGGACGGCGCAGAAACGATGCGGCCCCGAGCCGCTCGCCCGCAGTACGCCGCCAGCACGCTCCACGGCCGGCTCGCGCCCGCGCAGATCGTCGGCCGCAGCCGCCCGCGCGCTCCTCCGGCCGCCGCCTGAGCTCAGGCGGCCGCAGGCCGGCCGCGAACGACGGCGAACGGAGGAACCATGAAGCTGACCGGAATCTGCGCCCTTGCGGCCGTGCTGCTCGCCGCAGGCTGCGGCGGCGACTCGGACACGGCCGCGACCGAACCCACGCCCACCGAGGTGCCGACGGCCACCACCAGCACGACCACGACCACCCCGACGCCGACACCGACACCGAAGCCGCAGGCGACGGTCGTCAGCATTCGCGTCGTCGACGCCGCGCCGCAGGGCGGGATCCAGCGCCCCGAGGTCGACAGCGACGAGCGCGTCATGATCGTCGTCCGCAGCGACGTGGCCGACCATGTGCATGTCCACGGCTACAACCGCTTCGCCGACGTCGCGCCGGGAAAGCCGGCCAGGATCAGCTTCGTCGCCGACATTCCCGGGCGGTTCGAGATCGAGCTCGAGGACAGGCATGTGCTGCTCGCGCAATTGACCGTCTCATGAGCGCTCTCGCGTCCAGGAGGCTGCGATGACCGCCCTGCCGCTCCTGCACGGCATCGGGGCGGTCCAGGACCTCCCGGTTCCCGCCGTGGTGTTCTACACCGGCTCGTCGGTCGTGCTCGTGGCCTCGTTCGCGCTGCTAGGAAGGCTGTGGGACCAGCCGCTGCTCGAGCGGCACGAGCGCGGGCGGCCGCTCGAGACGCTCAGCCGCGTCGTGCTGTCGACGCCGGTCCGCGTCGTCGTCCAGGCGCTCTCGGTGCTCCTCTTCGCCCTCGTCTTCTGGGCGGCCGCGGCCGGCAGCACGTCGACGTTCGAGAACCTCGCCCCCACCTTCATCTACGTCGTCTTCTGGCTCGGCGTCCCGCTGCTGTCGGTGCTGTTCGGCAACGTCTGGCGCGTCCTCAGCCCCTGGCGGGCGATCGCCGACGGCTTCGTCTGGGTCGCCGACCGTGCCGGCATGGCGCCTCGGCCGCTCGTCGCCTACCCGGAGCGGCTCGGGCGGTGGCCGGCGGCCGTGACGCTCTTCGCGTTCGTCGCGCTCGAGCTCTCGTACACCGAACCGGCCTCGCCTCGGGCGCTCGCGGTCGCAACCGCGATCTACACGTACGTCGCACTGCTCGGGTACGCCGCCTTCGGCCGCGAGGCGTGGCACCGAAGCGGCGAGGGCTTCGCGGTCGCGTTCGCCTACTTCGCCCGCATCGCGCCGCTGCACGTCGTCGACGGACGTCTCGCGCTGCGCTGGCCGTTCACCGGCCTCGGCGGTGCGGAGCGGGTGCCTGGCTCGCTCGCCGTCATCGCCGTCATGCTCGGCTCGGTCGCGTTCGACGGGTTCAGCCGCACCCGGCAATGGCAGGACCTGCTCGCCCGCGCGCAGAAGCCGTACCTCATCGACCATCCCGAGCAGGTCGACCGGATCGGGATGTTCGTGAACCTCGCAGGCCTGCTCGGGATCGTGCTGCTCGTCGCCCTGGCGTACGTCGGAACCTGCGCGCTCATGCGCTACTCGGTCGGCGCGTCCAGCTCGCTGATCGACGAGTTCCTGCTGAGCCTGGTGCCGATCGCGTTCGTCTACCTGGTCGCGCACTACTTCTCGCTCTTCGTGATCCAGGGGCAGTTCGCCATCCGCCTCATCTCGGACCCACTCGGCCGCGGCTGGGACCTGCTCGGCACCGCCACCTTCTCGCCCAACCTGACGCTGCTCGACCCGCGTACGACCTGGTACGTGCAGGTGGCGGCGCTCGTCGACGGGCCACGTCGCCGGCCTGGCCATCGCTCACGACCGTGCCGTTGCCCTGTTCCGCGACCGGGCCACGGTGATGCGCTCCCAGTACCCGATGCTCGCCCTGATGGTCGTCTACACCGTCGGCGGGCTCTGGATCCTCTCCCGCGGCTGACCGCCGGCCCTCGGCAGTCGGCCAGGGCTACGCTGGCCCGATGGCGCAGACGCCGCAGCCCGCCGGCGCGCCGGCGCGCGAACCGCGGGGCGCCGGGCCGCGGCTCCGGCACGGCGGCGAGCGGGCGGTCGCCGGCATCCGCGCACGGCCGGTGGCAGCGCACCTCACGCTGCTGGGCACGATCACCTTCAGCGCCGGCGTGCACGCCGGGCTGGTGCCGGCTCACCTGGACGACCCGGCGCTCCTGCCGATGTCCTTCGCCGCGTCGGCCGTGCTGCTGAGCGGCGTCGCGATCGCCCTCGTGCTCGAGCCCGGCAACGTCTGGCCGCCGCGCGCCGCCGCCGCCCTGTTCGCCGGACAGCTGATGGCGTATCTCGTCTTCACCCAGGACCTGCTCGATCCGATCGGCGTCACCACCAAGCTCGTGGAGGCGCTCGGCATCGTGCTCGCGCTCTCGATGCGCCCGGCGCCGGAGCTGAGCGAGCAGCGCCGGGCGCTCGCACCCGTCTACGTCCTGCTCGTCGCCTTCGTCGTGCTCGTGGCCCTGCAGGCGTCGGGACAGCACGGCCACTGAGCTGAGCGCGACTCAACCCGCGACGCGCAGCAGCAGCTCGTCCCGGCGGAGCGTGCGGCCGGTCGCGGAGAGATGCCTCACAGCAAGCTGAACCACCCCCTTCCCCTCGTCGATCCCGTCTGTGGAGGCGACTCGCACCGGCAGGGCGCCCTCGACCTCGTAGAGCTCGTGCCACGCCTCGCGCTCGACCGCGACCCAGTGGGCGCCGGCGGCCGGCTCCACCCACGCGAACGCGACCGGGCTGCCGCTTCGGTCCAGGCAGTTCGCGAGGCCGAGTCGCGCATCGACGAGCGCTCCCGCGACCCGCTTGCCCGCGGCACCGCCGCACGCCCACGCCGGTGGCTCGCGCGCGCCCGCCGCCGCGTCGCAGCCGAAGACGAGTGGCCCGAGCGCGAAGCTCACGCTCCCTCCGTCGACGCCGCTGCGAATGACGCCCAAGCGTGGGCCCGAGCCGAGCCCGGGGAAGCGGCGCGCGCAGTGCCTCAGGGCGGGCGAAGCGCGGCCGACGAGCCGGCTGTGACTCGGGACGACTGTGCCGAGGGCCGCCAATGCTGGAGGCGGCCGGCCGGGGCGCGCGCGGTCGTAGAGCTGCGCGGGAGGCGCCTCGCCGGCGCCTGCGCAGGCGCCGGCGGCCAGGCAGAGCGCGGTCGCGGCCAGCCCCGGCCGCGACCGCGCTCCGTGGCTCAGGCGTCCCAGCCGAGGCGTCGCACGCCTCCGTAGTCCGCGTTGCCGCGGTAGGTCCGCGTCCAGATGTTCGTGCCGTAGGCCTCGCCCTTGGCCTCGATGATCTGGTCGCTGCCGTCCGCGTTTCGCGCGTAGATCATCCCGACGTGATTCGCGCTCGCCAGCGCGTCCATCCGGATGAGCCCGCTCTTCGGGTACGTCACGTTCGGCTCGCCGGCACCGACCATGAAGCTGTACGACGTGTAGGGCCCGTGGACGAAGCGGAGCATGTTCCACTGCCAGGCGCCCTTGTTGGAGGTGTCCTCCGACTCCCGCCAGACCTTGAAGGTGAAGCCGGAGCAATCACCGCCTTCGCCGCGTGTGTAGGGATCCTCCGGCGGGTCGTACGGTGCGTCGTCGACGTCGTTGTTGTTCCAGCAGCCGCCGCCCCACTGGTAGCCCTCCCAGCGGGCCCGGAGCGCGACGTCGATCGATCCGTCGCGCGTGAAGTACGAGGTGAACTGGGGCGGGCCGTAGTTGCAGTTGTTGCCGATGAAGTTCGTGTGGTAGGCGAGCCCGATCCCCGTGGCCGCCAGCGCGGCCGCGATTGTCGCCGCCGCTGCTGCCGCAATGCCGACCCATCGAGCGAGCGTCATGACGTCACCTCCAGGTCGTAGCGATCGACATGCGCCCCGGCCGGCGTCGAGCCGAGCTGGTAGAGCGACGCGCCGCGAACGCGGAAGCGCGCCAGCGCTGCCGTCTCGGCCCAGTCCGCCGAGTCGACCGAGAAGCGGCGCGCAACACCCGCTCCGGTGAGCCTCAGGACGACGAACTCGTCCCGCCGCTCGTCGTACACGCGCACGACCAGCAGCACGCCGCCACCGAGCGGCTCGGCGAGCTGCACCTCGGCGAGCGCCGTGCCGCTTCGCAGCCGCCACGCCTTGCGGACGCCGCTCGGCCCGGTGAGGGCCACACGGAGCTCGGCCGGCGCGGCGAGCACGACGACGGCGGCGCCGTCGCGACTGGGCTGAACCGAGTCGCCGCGCTCCCGTTGCGCGGCGCGCGAGAGCGGCGTTCCGGTGCCCGGCTCGACGGCGGGCAGCCACTGCTCGGACGGGTACTGCTTCACGACTGGACTGCCGGAGGCCATGCGCACCTGAGCAGCGGTTCGCTCGGCGAGCGGGATCGAGCTCTGCGCCTCGCCGTCGGGCCGGAACCCGCGCAGGCGCGGACCGCCCGGGCCTGCCGTCTCCAGCACCCAGAGCGAGCCGTCGTCCGCAAGGGCCAGGTCGGCCAGCGTCCCGTTCACAGCGAGCGGTAGGGCTTTCATGCCGCCCCCACGGGCGGGGACTCGGAGCACTCGCCGGTGCGCCTGGTCGAGCACGGTCACGCCGCCGTCGGTCGCCACGGCGAACGAGGAGGGGCCGATCGGCTGGGCCTCCGGCCCGCCCTCGAGCCCGACGGCCCTTGCCCCGTCACCCCAGATCGCGCCGAAGACCCGCTCGTCGGCTGGCCGCGTGCGGCCGAACTCGTGTGAGCCGAGGTCGACCTCGACGGCGTGATGGAGCGGCAGGCTCCGCGCCGGCGCAGCCGGCCCGCCGCCGGGGACCGTCATGCTGGCGCCGGTCGCCCGGTCGCGAAGGACGGCGTAGTACGTGAAGCCGCGCGGGCTGGCGGCGACTGACTCGGGCACGCGCGCGACGTACCGGCCCTCGGCTGCCTCCGCGTCGAGGCTCAGCGGAAGCGGCGTGAACGCACCAGTCGTGCCGGCGCGGACGAACACCGAGCCGGCCGCGTCGCACGCGTCCGTCGCCGCGCCGGCCGGCGGCGGGCAGTAGATGTCATAGCGGAGCTCAACGGTCTCGCCCGGGACGGTGAGCGACGGTGGGAGGTGGGCCGCGTCCAGGGTCTGCCCGGGTGGTGCCTGGGGCGCAGTGGCTCTGTGGGCCGACCCCTCGTCGGCGCCTCGCAGCAGCACGAGCGCGGCGAGGGCGAGCCCGAGTGCGACCCCGACGAGCGCCCCGGCTCCCAGCGGCCGTCTGAGCGCTTCCTCCGGCCGGAGGCCGGCCAGGCGTCGTCCATCTGGCATGCATCCCTCCTTTCGGTCGAGCCGCCTGGCGCGCGCCGTGCGGAACACTGTTGCCACCAGAGTAAACAGCAGCACGGTGCGATCCGCTAGTCGCTCTTGCGGACGTGTCCCGGAAGGACGGTCACTGATCCAGCCCGACATTGACCAACCCGTGCAAGTGCGGAATGCCACGCGTCGTGCCTGTGCGCGGGGCACGAGTCGGCCATGCTCCGCTTGGACGTGCGGGAAGGCCGCAGGCGCGTGTTCAGAGTGTGTAAGGCCGGGCATGAAGAAGGCAACAAGCGGGAATCGCACCCGTCTGACCACCTGAACGAGTCCCCCACGCGAGGAGACCGATGAAGCGATTTCTGCTGCTCACAGCCGCCTTTACCTGCTTTGCCGCGCTGGTGTCCCCCGCCGCTCCCGGCGCGCGGGGTCTGATGGTCGGGCTGTTCGACGAGTCCGAGACGCTCGGGAACCCCGAGCGGGCCTTCCCGCTGCTCGACACCCTCGGGGCGAAGACGATCCGCACGAACCTCTACTGGGGTGGGCCCATCGGAGTCGCGCGCAAGGGCCGGCCGGCGAAGCCGACCGATCCAGCCGACCCGAAGTACGACTGGTTCGCGTACGACCGGATGGTGCGGATGGCGGATGAGCGCGGCATGAAGGTGGTCTTCTCCATCTACGGCACGCCGGGCTGGGCGAACGGCCGCAAGCCACTGAACCGCGCACCCAGGCTGGCGCGTGATCTGCGGAACTTCGCGTACGCGGCGGCCAAGCGCTACAGCGGCTCCTACATCGTCGACGACGGTGATCCGTCGACCCAGGAGACGGCGCTTCCGGCAGTCCGTCATTGGCTCGCCTGGAACGAACCCAACAACCCCGTCTTCCTCTCGCCCCAGTACAAGCGCGTCGGCAAGGGCCGCACGCTTCGCTGGGTGGCGCAGAGCCCGTTCGACTACGCGCGCATCTGCAACGCGGTCTACGACGGCGTGAAGGCGACGCTGATCCGCGGCGAGAAGGTCGGCTGCGGTGTGACGGCGCCTCGGGGCAACAACAACCCGGGCACGAAGCGGGCGTCGATCGGCCCGATTCCGTTCCTGAAGGCGCTGAAGAAGGCCAAGCTCCGGCGCTTCGACGCCTACGCCCACCATCCGTACTACGGCTCGCCGAGCGAGACGCCGCTCTCGAAGCCGAAGTCGAACCGGGGCGCACGGGGCCGGATCGCGCCGCCGGTCGTGCTCGGCAACATCGACGAGCTGATCCAGCTGGTGAACCGCCTCTACGGCCGCAAGCGCATCTGGATCACGGAGTACGGCTACCAGACGCGACCTCCGGACCGCCGCTTCGGCGTCACGCTCTCGAAGCAGGCGCTCTACCTGCGCCAGGCGTACACGTACGCGCGCAAGCACCCGCGCATCGACATGATGCTCTGGTTCCTGCTGCGCGACCAGCGCGCGGTCGCCGGCTGGCAGTCCGGACTGCTGACGGCCTCGGGCAAGCGCAAGCCCGCGTTCACCACCTTCCGGCGCCTGCCCAAGTAGGCGCCTAGAGCGGCAGGAAGGGGACGCTCTCGCCCGCGGCGGCCTCACCGTCGCCGCGGGCGACGAGCACCAGCGCGTTCGCCGTCGCGGCGCGCGCGATCATGTGCGACTCCTGGCCGCTGATCGGCTCGAGCTGGACGCCGTCGCCTCGAGCCGTCCAGCGGGCACGAACCAGATCGTCCCGTGCCGCGTTCCGCGGCACCGCCCTCGTGAGCGTCCCGCGCGAGAACGGCGGCCGCGGCGCCGCGTGCCCCTGCAGGGCGAGCAGCGCCGGTCGCACGAACAGCTGGAAGCAGACGAGCGACGACACCGGGTTGCCAGGCAGCCCGAACACGAGCGTGCCCTCGCGCACGCCGAACCAGAGCGGTTTGCCGGGCCTCATCGCGATCCCCCAGAAGACCTCCTCGACCCCGAGCTCGGCGCCGACCGAGCGGACGAGGTCGTGCGGGCCGACGGAGACGCCTCCTGACGAGACGAGCACGTCGTGCTCGAGCCCGCGCGCGAGCGCCGCGCGGTGCTCGTCGGGGGTGTCGGCGACGGCGGCCAGCCTCTCCGCGTCAGCGCCCGCCGCCGCTGCCTGTGTCGCGAGCATGACGCCGTTCGCGTCGTAGATCTGGCCTGGCTCCAGCGTGCTCCCGGGCGGGCGGAGCTCGCTGCCCGTGACCAGCACGGCCAGCGTGGGCCGGCGGGAGACGCGGACGTCGCCGATGCCTGCGGCCGCCAGCGCCGCGAGCTGTGCGGGGCCGAGGCTCATGCCGGCCTCGACGACCGTGTCGCCGCTGCGGAGGTCGCCGCCACGCGGTCGCACGTTCGCGCCTGGCGCCACCGGGTCAGGGACGTCGAGCGTGTCGTCGGCCTCGGACACGACCTCGATCGGCACGACCGAGTCGGCGCCGTCGGGCACGGCGCCGCCGGTGGCGATCGCCATCGCCTCGCCCGCACGGAGCGCCCGGCCGGCCGGTCTCCCGGCCGCGATGCGGTCGACCACCGGCAAGCGGCCCGGGGTGTCCTCCGCGCGCAGCGCGTACCCGTCCATCGCCGAGCTGTCGAACGGAGGCAGATCGACCGCAGCGCCGCCGGGCTCCCGCAGGACGCGGCCGGCGGCGAGCTCGAGCGGCACGAGCTCCCCGCCGAGCGGGCGTACGCGCGCGAGCACGGCCTCGAGCGCCTCGTCGACGGAGAGGAGCGTGGCCGCAGTCACGCCGTGCGGCGCGAGCCGGTGAGCGCGGCGGTGAGGCCGAGTCCGACGAGGATCCCGCCCGACGCCCAGCGACCGGCGCTCGCAGCCCCGCGAGCCCGCCGGAGCCTCGGCGCGACGGCTCCTGCGAGCAGCGCATACGTCCCGTCGGTGACCAGCCCGAGCGCGACGAAGGTCGCGCCGAGGACGAGCAGCTGCAGTGTCGGCGCGGGCCCGTTCGGGTCGACGAACTGCGGCAGGAAGGCGAGGAAGAAGAGCGCCGTCTTCGGGTTCAGGATCTGCACCGTCGCCGCACGCCTGAGCCGCTGCGAGTCGGCTCGACGGGTGTCGGAGCGGTCAGGCGGCGACGCCCGGGCGAACAGGGTGCGCAGGCCGAGGAAGATGAGGTAGGCGGCTCCGGCGTACTTGACGACCTCGAAGGCTCGCGCGGATGAGACGAGGAGCGACGACAGCCCGAGCGCGGCCGCAGCCACGTGGACGAGCGAGCCGCAGTGGACGCCGAGGGTCGAGACGAGCCCCGCGCGGCGCCCGCCCTCGATGCTCTGGGCGACGATGAAGAGCACCGCCGGACCAGGGACGAGCAGCAGCCCGAGAGCCGCCAGGAGGAAGACGCCGTAGAGCGCGAGATCCGGCACCGTTCCTTCCTAGCACGCGCGGTCGAGGACGGCGCACGGGCGGTGCCCGCACGCGCCGCCCTGTCCACTCTGGCCGGTGTCCTTTCGTGACATGCCGCTGGGGCCGGCCGCGGTCCTCCCTCCGGTCTCGACGCTACTCGCCCGAGACGCACGCAGGTGTGACGGACGGGCGCCGAAGCAGTGAAATCTGACCCCACCGGTACCCTCCGCGCCGTGGGGCTGCTGCTGCCGCAGGTCGAGCGCACCGAGGTGTTCGCTGCGCGCCAGCAGCGAATGCAGGAGCTCGTCGACGAGCTGCGCTCGCGGACGGAACAGGTCGCGGCCGGCGGCGGCGACCGCGCACTCGAGCGGCACCGCTCGCGCGGCAAGCTGCCCGTGCGGGAGCGGATCGACCGCCTGGTCGACCCCGGCAGTGCCTTCCTCGAGCTCTCCGCCCTGGCGGCCTGGGACCTCTACGACGGCGGGGCGCCATCGGCCGGCATCGTCACCGGCATCGGCGTCGTCGAGGGTCAGGAGTGCGTGATCGTCGCCAACGACGCGACGGTGAAGGGTGGCTCCTACTTCCCGCTCACCGTCAAGAAGCACCTGCGTGCGCAGGAGATCGCCGAGCAGAACCACCTGCCCTGCATCTACCTGGTCGACTCGGGCGGGGCCTTCCTGCCGCTCCAGGCCGAGGTGTTCCCCGACCGCGAGCACTTCGGGCGGATCTTCTACAACCAGGCCCGCCTCTCGGCGAAGGGCATCCCGCAGATCGCTGCGGTCATGGGCTCGTGCACGGCGGGCGGCGCCTACGTCCCCGCGATGAGCGACGAGACGGTGATCGTCCGCGGCACCGGCACGATCTTCATCGGCGGCCCGCCGCTCGTGAAGGCCGCCACCGGGCAGGACGTGAGCGCCGAGGAGCTCGGCGGCGCGGATGTCCACGCCCGCCGCTCCGGAGTCGCCGACCACTACGCGACGTCGGACGAGCACGCGCTCGCGCTGGTGCGCCAGATCGTGCGCAACCTCCACCGGCGTCGCGAGGCGCCGTGGGAGGTCGCAGCCCCCGAGCCTCCGGTCGCCGACCCGGACGAGCTCTACGGGCTGATCCCCGAGGACCATCGCCAGCCCTTCGACCCGCGAGAGGCGATCGCGCGGATCGTGGACGGCTCGCGCTTCGACGAGTTCAAGGCCCTCTACGGCGAAACCCTCGTCACCGGGTTCGCGCGCATCGAGGGCTTCCCGGTCGGGATCCTGGCCTCGAACGGCGTCCTCTTCGCCGAGTCGGCCCAGAAGGGCGCTCACTTCATCGAGCTCTGCTGCAAGCGACGCCTCCCGCTCGTGTTCCTCCAGAACATCACGGGCTTCATGGTCGGGGTCGAGTACGAGGCTGGCGGCATCGCGCGCGACGGCGCCAAGCTCGTCACCGCGGTCGCGTGCGCCGAGGTGCCCAAGTTCACGGTGGTGATCGGCGGCTCCTTCGGCGCGGGCAACTACGGGATGTGCGGACGCGCGTACGGGCCACGACAGCTCTGGATGTGGCCGAACGCCCGCATCTCGGTGATGGGCGGCGAGCAGGCGGCGACGGTGCTGACCATGGTCGGCGACGCCGATCCGGACGAGATCCGCGCGAAGTACGAGGCTGAGGGCAACCCCTACTACTCGACCGCCCGGCTCTGGGACGACGGCATCATCGACCCGCGCGACACGCGGCGGGTGCTCGCCCTCGGCATCTCCTCGGCGCTCAACGCGCCGATCCCGGAGACGACGTTCGGCGTCTTCAGGATGTAGACGTGGGATTCGACGTCGCCGACGTGCACGAGCTGGCCGGCGAGGGGCCGGGCGGGATGGTGCGAAAGGCACGCCGCGCCGTCGGTGCGCGCGCGTTCGGATTCAACTACTTCGTGTTCCCGCCGGACCAGGCCGGACTGGAGCACGACCACACGGGTGACGGCCACGAGGAGGTCGTGTTCGTCGTCGCCGGCTCGGGCGTGATGCGGGTCGACGGCGACGAGGTCGACCTCAGGCCCGGGCGGCTCGTGCGCGTCGACCCGGAGTCGACGCGCCAGCCGGTGTCCGGCCCGGACGGGCTCGAGTTCCTCACCATCGGGGCACCCCAGCAGGGCGCGTACGAACCTCCGAGCTGGGGTTAGGCTCCCCGCCATGGTCACGATCGAGCTCGACGAGGGTGAACTCCGCCTGCTCCGGGAGGCGCTCCACGCCTACCTGGACGACTTCGGCCACGACGAGGCCGACGTGCTGCGCCAGATCAAGGCGCTGCTCGCCAAGCTGCCGGACGAGTAGTGCTGCTGCGGCTGGTTCTCTGGAGCCTCGCCGACTCCCTGACGACGGTGGGCGAGCTCCGCCGCTACCTGCGCGAGGAGTCCGTCGACGCCTTCGCGGAGGTGCCCGGCCTGCGCTTCAAGGCCTGGATCTCGGACGAGACGACCGACCGCTGGGGTGCCGTCTACCTCTGGGAGTCGCGCGAGGCGTCGGAGCAGGAGCTGCCGAGCCGGGCGCGCGAGCTCATCGGCAAGGCCCCTGACATCGTCGAGGAGTTCGACGTTGAGGCGACGATCGAGGGGCTCTTCGCCGAGGAGCCGCTCTCGCGCCTCGGGCTCGCGTTCGAGGAGTAGCGAGTTTCCGCGCACGCGCGCCCGCGCGCGGGCGAGAAGCCCCCGCCCTCTGGGTGGGGCCTCCCACTCGACCCCGGTGAAGAGGTACCAGCGCCGGGCGCACGTGTCTGTGCCGACTGCGTGTCAACTTTGTGCCAGCGTCGGGCCGGCGCGGGATCAGAGCACGAGTGTCTCGGGGAAGGTCGCGTCGCCGGCGAAGCGCTCGAGCCGATAGGCGGAGAGGTCGAGAGGCGGCGCCTGACCGAGGATCTCGGCGGCGAGCGCGTCGCCGGCCGCCGGCGCCTGCATGAAGCCGTGCCCGGAGAACCCCGCGGCCACGTAGACCCCGTCGGCGACCGCGCCGATGATCGGGTGGGCGTCCGGCGTCATGTCGTAGAGGCCCGCCCACGAGCGCACGACCGGGGCGCCCGCGGCGCGCGGGAAGCGACCGGCAAGACGCTCGCGCCAGTCGGCGACGAGCTGTTCGTCTACCCACTCGTCCGCCCCCCAGCGCGGGACATCCTCTGCCATGGCGAGCCGCAGGCGGTCCCGCTCGACGCGGCGGAAGTGGAACCCGGTCTCGAGCTCGATCACCATCGGCAGGTCTGCGGGGACGCCCGCGACCGGGCCAACGTCGACGAGCTGGCGGCAGAGCGGCCGGATCGGAAGCTCGACACCGCGAGCGGCCGCGGCCGCCGCCGACGAGGCGCCGCAGGCGATGACGAGCATGTCCCCGTCGAGGCCGAGCGCGTCGGTCTCCTCGCGCACCTCCACCCCCAGCGCAGCGGCGCGCTCCACGATCGCTCGCGTGACGCCGACAGGATCGGCGATCCCGTCCTCCCAGCACGCAGCGGCCCCGTGCAGGTCGTCCACGCGCAAACCCTCGACGCGGTCCGGCGCGACGCGCTCGACCGGGACACCGAAGGAGCGCTGCAGCTCCACCCGTCCCTCGAGCTCCCGCTCGCCGTCCTCCGTGGTCGCGACGAAGAGGTAGCCGACCTCCTCGAACAGCGGCGCGCCGAGCTCGCGGAAGAGCTCGAGGCTCGCGCGCGCGAGCCCGACCTCGGCCGCGGTCGAGAACTGCTGGCGGACGCCGCCCATCGCCTTCCCCGTCGCCCCGCTCGCCACCGCGCCCCGGTCGGCCAGCACGACGTCACGGGCGCCGCGCAGGGCCAGGTGGTACGCGACGCTGGCGCCGACGGCGCCTGCGCCCGCTACGACGATTCGAGCCACTCGTCCAGCGACCCGCGCTCATCCTCGTTCAACAGCCGCAGCGGCGCGCGGACGTCCTCGCGCAGCGGCACACCGCGACGCGCAACGATCCGCTTGAGGGCCGCGTGGCGCGGAAACCGCTCGATGCCGGCACGCAGCTCGCCGAGCGCAGCGGCCTGCTCGCCGCCGGGATCGCGCACCGCCGCCGCGACGCGCTCCGGGAAGGCGGAGGCGAGCGCGGAGACCGCTCCCACCGCCCCGGCGTCCATGCCTTGCGGAATCAGGCTCTCCGGGCCGACGAAGACGTCGAGCCCCTCGAGCAGGTAGGGCTCGAACCGCTCCCAGGGCGCGTCCGAGACCTTGAGCCCGGCGAGATTCGGCGCGCGCTCGCGCAGCCGCTCGACCACGTCGACGGGCACTGCGTAACCGGACGCTCCCGCGAACTCGTAGAGGTAGAAGGGCAGCGGTAGGCAGGCCCGGGCGGCGGCTTCGAAGTGAGCGAGCAACGCGGGCCCGTCGAGCTGGAAGTAGGGCGGCCCGATGACGGCGACCGCGGCCGCACCCGCCTCGCCGGCGGCTGCCGCGAGGCGCACGGTCTCGACGGTCGTCTGGGCGCCGCAGTGCGCGATCGTCGTCAGCCCCGCGGCCGCGAAGAGCTCCACCGCGCGGACACGCTCGCTCGGGTCGAGCAGGATCCCCTCGCCGGTCGTCCCGAGCGCAAGGACGCCGTCGACTCGCCCGCCCCGCAGGAACGCGGCGTACGGCTCGAAAGCCTCCTCGTCGAGCCTCGAGCCGCCCTCGCACAGGGGCGTCAGCGCGGCTGCGAACGCTCCGCGAAGCATCGAGGCAGCGTATGCACGCGAGGCGCCGGACGTAAGCTGCGCCGGCCGTGACGGGACTCCGAACCGAGCGCGACGGTCCGGTGCTGCGGGTGACGCTGGCGCGGCCCGAGCGCCGGAACGCGTTCGACGCTGCCCTCATCCGCGAGCTGACCGAGGCCTTCGCCGACGTCGGCGATGCTCGCGCCGTCGTGCTCGCCGGTGACGGCCCCGCGTTCTGCGCCGGCGCCGACGTCGAGTGGCAGCGCTCCTCGATCGACCTCAGCTACGACGAGAACGTCGAGGACGCGCTGCGCCTCTACCGGATGATGGAGGCGATCGACTCCTGCCCGGCGCCCGTGGTCGTGCGTGCGCACGGGTACGTCCTCGGCGGCGGCTCCGGGCTCGTCGCCTGCGCCGACATCGCGATCGCGGCCCCTGACGCGGTCTTCGGATTCTCGGAGGTGAAGCTCGGGATCATCCCGGCCGTCATCTCGCCCTTCGTGCTGCCGCGCATCGGCGCGCGCCGCCAGGCGCTACTTCGTCACGGGCGAGCGCTTCGACGCCGACACCGCCCGGCAGATCGGGCTGGTCGACGAGGTCGCCGCCGACCCGGACGCAGCGGTCGAGCGGGTGCTCGCGGAGCTCGCCTCGGCCGGGCCGCGCGCCTCCCGCGAGGCGAAGAAGCTCGTGCGCGAAGGGCCCCGCGACGAGGAAACGACCCATGTCGCCGCTCGGCTGCGCACGAGCGAAGAGGGTCAGGAAGGGCTGCGCGCCTTCCTCGAGCGACGTCGGCCGAGCTGGACCTCCTGAGCCGGCTGTGATCCGCAAGCTGCTGGTCGCCAACCGCGGGGAGATCGCGGCGCGCATCTTCCGCACCTGCCGCGAGCTGGGCATCGCCACCGTGGCGGTCGCTGCGCCGGACGACCGCGGCGCGCTCCACACCCGGCTCGCCGACGAGACGGTCGAGATCGCGAGCTACCTGCACTCGGAGGAGCACGTGCGCGCTGCCCGCCAGGCCGGCGCCGACGCCATCCACCCCGGTTACGGGTTCCTGGCCGAGAGCCCCGCCTTCGCGGCGGCCGTCGAGGCGGCCGAACTGGTCTGGGTCGGCCCTCCGTCCGAGGCGCTCCGGCTCGGCGGCGACAAGCTCGAGGCGAAACGCGTGGCCGAGGCGGCCGGCGTGCCGGTCGTGCCGACGGGCGACCCGGAGGAGATCGGCTTCCCGCTCATCGTCAAGGCGGCGGCAGGCGGCGGTGGGCGCGGGATGCGAGTCGTCCGCGATCCGGCGGACCTGGACGAGGCGCTCGATGCCGCCCGCCGCGAGGCAGCCGCTGCGTTCGGCGACGACCGGGTCTTCTGCGAGCGCTACGTCGAACGCCCGCGCCACGTCGAGATCCAACTGGTCGGCGGAGAGGTGGATGTCATCTCTCTCGGCGAGCGCGAATGCTCGATCCAGCGCCGCCACCAGAAAGTGCTCGAGGAGTCCCCCGCGGTCGATGCCGAGCTGCGAGCGCGCATGAGCTCCGCTGCCGAAGCCTTCGCCCGCGCAGTCGGCTACCGCAGCCTCGGTACGGCCGAGTTCATGGTCGACGGAGGCGACTTCTACTTCCTCGAGCTGAACGGCCGCATCCAGGTCGAGCATCCGGTCACCGAGCTGGTGACGGGCATAGATCTCGTCGCGCTGCAGCTCGCCCTGGCCGCAGATCCGTCGACGCCGCTTCCTGGGCCCGCGCTGCGGGGCCACGCGGTCGAGGTTCGCCTGTATGCAGAGCACCCGCAGACCTTCCTGCCGCAGACGGGGCGGATCGAGGAGCTGCGGCTGCCGGGCGAGGTCCGCGTCGACGCCGGCGTCGCCGAGGGCGACGAGGTCGGCGTCGCCTACGACCCGATGATCGCGAAGCTGATCGCCCACGCCCCGACGCGCGATGAGGCCCTCGACCAGCTCGACGCAGCCCTGGCAGAGACGATCGTGCGCGGCGTGACCACGAACCTGCCCTTCCTGCGCTGGCTCGTCCGCCATCCGCGGGTCCGCGCCGGCGAGACCGACGACGGCCTTCCTGGTCGAGCATCCGCCGCTCTCGCCGTACCCGCGCGAGCCGGCAGGCCCGTGGCGGCAGCCGTTCCGGCTCAACCTCCCCACACCCGCCCCGCAGCCGCCGCCCGACGTCGACGCGACCGCACACGGGCACGGGCCGGTGGAGTCGAGCGAGCTGCGGGCGCCGATGCCCGGCACGGTGATCAAGGTGCTCGCCGAGCCGGGCGCGACCGTGCGAGCCGCGCGAGCCGCTGATCGTCCTCGAGGCGATGAAGATGGAGACCCCGGTGGTCTCGCCGTACGCGGCGGTCGTCAAGGCGGTTCACGTCGCCGAGGGCGACCTCGTCAGCGGCGGACAGCTGCTCGTCGAGCTCGAGGAGTAGCGCACACCGGAAGGCCGACGCGCCACAGAAACGAAGAAGACGGCCCGACAGGCCGCCTTCTCGGTTCGCGCGGCGCTCGGCCGCGGAGCGACGGTCCTAGAAGAGCTTCTGCAGCTTCATCGCGGCGCCCATGTCCCCTTTGATCTTCAGCTTCCCGGTCATGTACGCCGTGGTCGGGTTCAGCTCGCCGGCGGCGATCTTCTCGAAGTTCTCCTCCGAGACGCTGATCGTGCAGTCGGCGTCGCCGTTGCCCTCGGTCACCTGTACGCCCGAGTCCTGGACCGCGACGTGCCACGTGCCGGCGCCGTCGACGTCGAACAGATAGGTCGTGTTGACGCCGGCAGCCTTGGACGCGTCCACGCGGCTGGAGAGCGTGTCGAAGAACTCCTTGGCACTCTGTCCCACTGTCTCCTCCTGGTCGATCGGGAGGAGGCTATCCAGAGAGCGGAACTAGGGAGCGGGCAGATACCGCGTGATCAGCGCCCGCGAGAGCTCCCACTGGGCGTTCGCGATCTGCATGCGGTTCCGCTCGAGCTCGCCCCGGCCCGCCCCGCGGGCGCGGAGACTCTCCCGCTCGCGCACGAGCACGGCCACGCGCTCGAGCAGGACATCCGGCGCGGGATCGCTCGAATCCTCGAGCGGAGCCTCAGGTTGAACGGTGCTCACCCGCACGGATATCGGGCGTCGGCGGAAAAGCTTGAGAGACGGCATGGCTCTGCAGGATTCGCGGTCGGCTAGCATCGCCCTCCGTGCGGATCGAGGTTGCCCCCCGCCGCGTGGACGACCTCCCCGCGCAGACGCTCGCCGTTCCGGCGCCCGACGACGCGCCCATGCGCGCGGCCGGGCTCGACGGTGGTGTCGCCGACCGACTCCGTCTCGTCGCCGACAGCGGGGAGTTGCGCGCCGACCCCGGCGAAGCGGTGGTGCTGCGCGGCGAGCCCATCCGCCTGATCGCCGCCGGCGTCGGCGGTGCCGACGCCGACGCGCTGCGGACGGCAGGCGCCACCGTCGCCCGTGCGCTGGCCCGTGTCGGCGGCACCGTCGCCTGGGCGCTCGACCCCGAGCTGCCGGCGTCGCTTCCCGAGCAGGCCCGGGCTGTCGTCGAGGGTGTCGTCCTCGGCGCCTACGACCCGGCCCGGTGGAAGTCCGACGACTCGCGGCCGGTCCTCGAGGGACTGGTCCTGCTCGCCGACGCGGAGACCGACGAGGTGCGCGAGGCGGCCGAGCGGGCGGTGGTCGTCGCCGAGTGGACGAACCGCGCCCGTGACCTGGCCAACGCCCCGCCGAACGAGCTCACGCCGGCCGTGCTGGCCGAGCGCGCCGCCGCCTTCGCCGGCGAGGTCGAGCACCTCACCGTCACCGCACTCGATCCTGACGCCATCGGCGAGCTCGGCATGGGCGCACTGGGCGGTGTCGCCGCCGGCAGCCACAACCCCGCGCGCCTGATCGTCATGCGATACGACCCTCCGGGGGCGCCCGCCGACGTCGTGCTCGGCCTGGTGGGCAAGGCGATCACGTTCGACACCGGCGGCGTCTCGCTCAAGCCGGCTCTGCGCATGGAGGACATGAAGGGCGACATGGCCGGCGGCGGCTCCGTGGTCGCGGGCATGGGAGCGCTGGCCGCCCTGCGCATCCCGCTCCGCGCGATCGGCGTGGTCGCCGCGACGGAGAACATGGTCGGCGGCGGCGCCTACCGGCCTGGCGACATCCTGCGCGCGGCCAACGGCAAGACCATCGAGATCACCAACACCGACGCCGAGGGGCGGCTCGTCCTGGCCGACGCGCTCTGGTATGCGAGGCGCGAAGGGGCGACCCACATCGTCGACTTCGCCACGCTCACCGGCGCGATGGACCGCGCGCTGGGCGACCTGTACGCGGGCGTCTTCGGCACGCCGGACGAGTGGCGCGAGACCGTGGTCGCCGCCGGAGAGTCCTCCGGCGACCACGCCTGGCCGCTGCCTCTCCATCCGCGCTATCGCAAGCTGGTCGACTCCGACTTCGCGGACATCAAGAACTCCAGCTCCCGCGGACAGGCTGCGCCCGCCTACGCGGCCGAGTTTCTGAAGGAGTTCGCAGGCGAGGGTCCGTGGGCGCACGTCGACATGGCCGGCACCGGCTTCCTGACCTGGTCGCGCTCCGACTACCTCTGGCAGCGCGGCGGTACCGGCTACGGCGTGCGGCTGATGACGGCGCTGGCCGAGCGGCTCGCGAGCGGCGAGCGGCCGTGAACCTCGACCTGACGCCCGAGCACGAGCTGCTGCGCCGCACGGTGCGCGAGTTCGCCGAGCAGCGGGTCGCGCCCGTCGCCGGCGAGCTCGACCGCGAGCACCGCTTCCCGTACGAGCTCGTCGAGGAGCTCGCCGAGCTCGGCCTCATGGGCATGACCATCCCGGAGGAGTACGGCGGCGCCGGCACCGACACCGTCTCCTACGCGATCGCGGTCGAGGAGCTGACGCGCATCGACTCGTCGGTCGCCATCACCGTCGCGGCGCACCACTCGCTCGGCACGCTCCCGATCTACTACTTCGGGAACGAGGAGCAGAAGCAGGAGTGGCTGCCCCGGCTCGCCTCGGGCGAGCAGCTCGCCGCCTTCGGCCTGACGGAGGCCGACGCCGGCTCGGACGCCGGCGCAACGCGCACCCGCGCCGAGCTGCGCGACGGCGAGTGGGTCGTGAACGGCTCGAAGATCTTCATCACCAACGCCGGCACCGACATCTCCGCCTGCGTGACGATCACCGCGCTCACCGGCTGAGGGCGAGATCTCCAACCTGATCGTCCCGAACGGCGCGCCCGGCTACGTGATCTCCGCCCCGATGGAGAAGCTCGGCTGGCGCGCCTCGGACACCCGCGAGCTCTCCTTCAAGGACGTCGCCATCCCCGAGGGCAACCTGCTCGGGCCGCGCGGCGAGGGGTTCAAGCAGTTCCTCACCATCCTCGACGGCGGCCGCATCTCGGTCGCGGCGATGGGCGTCGGGCTGGCCCAGGGCGCCTACGACCTCGCGTACGCCTACGCCAAGGAGCGGCAGCAGTTCGGCAAGCCGATCGCACGCTTCCAGGCCGTCCAGTTCGCGCTCGCCGACATGGCCACCGAGATCGAGGCCGGCCGCGCGCTCGTCTACAAGGCGGCCTGGCTCAAGGACCAGGGTCGCCCGTTCGCGCTCGAGGCCGCCATGGCGAAGCTCTACACGGGCGAGCTCTCACACCGTGTGGCGAACTCCGCGCTGCAGATCCACGGCGGCTACGGCTTCATGGAAGAGTCCGCCATCTCGCGCCTCTACCGCGACCAGAAGATCCTCGAGATCGGCGAGGGCACGAACGAGGTGCAGCGCATGGTGATCGCGCGGCACCTCGGTCTCTAGCCGTCGCTGCCCAGCAGGGCAGGCCCCTTCCCGGACGGATGACTCCGGTGCACCTTCGCCACTCGACCGCTTGAGCGCCACATGAGCGGTTCTTGAGTTCGCAAGGCGACGGTTGTGACGCACGCCCACAACCGACAGGAGCACCATGCGCATCAAGACACACCTCTGCAGAGTCGCCATTGCCGTCCTCGCCCTGACTGCGGTCGGAGCGGCCGCACGCCCGGACGCCGCCGCAGCCGCCACGTTCAGCGACGGGTCGTTCGTCTTTCTTCAGATCAACTGCCACGTCGGTGGCAGCATCAGCCAAACAGCCGGCTTCTATCGCCCGTACAACGGGGCCTACGAGGCAGCACCGGTTGCCTATTACCGCACGTGGATCTTCAACAGCCAGACCGGCCGCTGGACAGCGACCAGCTGGTTCTCGAGCATCCCGTCCTTCTCGATCGCGGGGCCGAGCCTCTGGCCGGGCGGCGTCGGCGCGTTCACGTTCTACGGCGAGTACGCGCGGCCGATCGGCGGGCGCTGGGAGTACCGGGGTGAATGGCTCGGGCGCTGCTCGTTCGGAGCATTCGCCAGCGGCAAGCAGATCAAGAAGCGGGCTCCGAAGCCGACCCGGCCACCCGTAAGTCGAAGGCCTCCGCGCTAGCGCGGATGCGACAGGAGCGCACGCCGGCGGCGGGCCAGCGCGAAGCTGCTTGACCTGGCGACCCTGGCCGACAGGGCGTCCGTGAGGGGCGCCCTGTCGCGCCCGTTCCCGGCTCTCAGCGGCCGCGAGCTCCGGCGAGAGTCGCTGCATCGCCGAATCGCAGAGCGACTGCCGCCTGCCCCACGGGTCGATGGCGGTCTCGTGCGGCAGCAACGGGCACATGTCGATCGACCTCAATCACCAGGTCACGAGCTACTACGGCAACGAGGCGGTGTGGGCGCGCGTCGACCTGTTCGAGTGGCGTCAGGGTGCCTGGCGGCGCGACCTGATGGGCGAGCTCACCTATCAGAACGTGGCGTTCGGCTCGGGCCTGATCTACGGCCCGTGGTGGACCGCCTCGAACCCGACGGCCTACACGACGTACTTCACCATCAACCGGCCCGGCTACTACCGCGTCGCAGTCCAGTACTGGTGGCAGTTCGGCGCTCGCTCGTACGAGTGGGCCGGCAAGCACACCGTGCCTCCTTCGTGGGACAGCTGGGGGATGAGCGGCCCGTCCGCCGACTGGTGCACCTACGGCAATCCCGCCGGTGCACGGGCGGCGAGCAAGTGCGCCGCGAAGCTGCGGCCCAAGCGGACCGCGTGCGCGAAGCGCCCGATGTCGACCATGCGTCCCTGACCCTCGATGACGACCGCATGGAGCGGAGGACGCGTCCCCGTGTCCTCCGCGCCGCGCTTCCGATCCGACAGAGCGCAGTGGTAGCGTCACTTTCGTGATCTTCAAGCAGTTCGTGGACGACGACCTCGGCTGTGCCTCCTACCTCGTCGGCGACTCGGCGGCCGGCGAGGCGGTCGTCGTCGACCCGGCGTACGCGATCGAGCCCTACCTCGAGGAAGCGGCCGACAAGGACGTCCGCATCGTCGCCGTGCTCGAGACGCACACGCACGCCGACCACGTCTCCGGTCACGGCCGCTTCGCGCTCGAGCACGGCGTGACCGTGCGCATCCACGAGGCGGCCGGGGCGGAGTACCCGAACGAGCCGTTCGCCGACGGCGACGAGATCGTCGTCGGCGAGGTCGCGCTGCGCGTGATCCACACGCCCGGCCACCGCCCCGAGCACTGCTGCTTCGCCGTCATCGACCGCTCGCGCGGCGACGAGCCGTGGATGCTGCTCACCGGCGACTCGATCTTCGTCGGCGACCTCGCCCGGCCCGACCTCGCCGTCGAGGCACGCGAGGGCGCCCGCGACCTCTACCACAGCGTCCACCGCATGCTCGAGCTGCCCGACGGCGTCGAGGTCTTCCCCGGGCACGTCGCCGGCTCGCTCTGCGGCGCCGCCATGAGCTCCAAGGGCTCGACCACGATCGGCTTCGAGCGGCGCTTCAACCGCGCGCTGGCGGCCGGCAGCGAGGACGCGTTCGTGGAGGAGTCGGCGGCGATCAAGACGCCGAAGCCGCCGAACGCGCAGCGGATCGTGGCGCTGAACCGCGGGCCGTTCGTCGCCGCCGCCGCGCCGCTCCCGCGGCTCGACGCCGCCGGCGACGCGGTCGTGCTCGACGTGCGGCCGCTCGAGCAGTACGCCCACGGGCACCAGCCCGGCGCGATCAACGTCCCGGTCAGCGGCTCGAGCTTCGCCACCAAGGCCGGCTTCATGATGTCGCCCGGAGGAGCGGATCGTCATCCGCGCCGCCACCGAGGACGAGGCGCTCGACGCCGCCCGCGGCCTGCGCGCCGTCGGCTTCCTCGACCTCGCCGGCTACGTGCTCGACGGCGCCGACGAGACGCACACCGAGACGCTCACGCTGTCCGAGCTCGAGCAGCTGGTCGCCGACGACGCGGTCGAGGTCGTCGACGTCCGCGAGCCGGACGAGCGCGACGACGGCTTCATCCCGGGCAGCCGCAACGTGCCCGTACCGGCTCGTCCGCCAGCTCGCGGACGACCTGCGCACCGGCAAGCCGGTCGTGACGATCTGCAGCACCGGCCCGCGCGCCGCGGTCGCCGCGAGCGCGCTCGCGCACGAGGGCATCGACGCCCGTCCGGTCGTCGGCGGCGGCGTCGACGACTGGCAGGCCGACGGCGCCGAGACCGTCTCGTTCCGCCGCTGCGGCGGGCACTGAGGCGCTCGCTCAGGCCGACTGGGCGAGCAGCGCCTCGCCGCGCCGGACGTACCGCGTCGCCCCGACCGAGCGGTAGAAGGCGAGCGCCGCGGCAAGCTCGGCCTCGGCCTCGGCGCGGCGACCTTCTGCCGCGTACTCCTGGCCGGCGATCAGCCGCACCCGCGCCTCGTGCGTGCGCAGGCCCAGGTCCGACGTAGACGGCGACAGCTCCGGCGAAGTCCCGGGCGGCGAGCAGATCGCCCGCCTCGAGCAGCTGGGTCGGCGCGGACGCGAAGTGGCGGCTGAGCCCGGCCCAGAGGCCGAAGCGCTCGTACATCCACACGATCTCGGGCGGCCCCCCGAACGGCGTCTTGCCCGAGCGCGCGTCCGTGATGAGCCCGAACAGCTCGCGAACGAAGCTCCTCGGCCTCCCGCTCGCGGCCGACGTCGTCGAGCACGAGCGCATTCACGGCCAGCGCCGGGTAGAGGGCCTGCGGCTCGGGGTTCGCCCGCGCGTGGGCGAGCGCACGCGCCGCGTCGTCGAGCGCACCGTCGACATCGTCTCGACCCAGCCGGATCAGTGCGCGGGTGAACCGGTTCGATGTGCTCGAGATAGTGAGGCGAGCCGGCCTCGATCTCGGCAATGAAGTCCTCTGCCTGCTCCAGGGCGCGGTCCCAGTCGCCGAGGCGTATAGGTCGATCCTGCCCGGTTGCCGCGCGAGAAGCGCTCCATCGCCGCGAGCCCGAATCGACGCGACACCGCGATCCCGCGCTCATGGAGCTCGGACGAGCGCCGCAGGTCGCCGTTGCGTCGAGATCATCGCGGCGAGGTTGTTGTAGGCACGAGCGGCCTCGGGCGACCCGACGTGTTCGGCGAACCGGACTCGCCTCCTCGAGGTCGTCGATGCCACCCTCCTCGCCCAGGCCCGCCCGGGCGCCGCCGAGCGAGTTGCGCAGGCTGATCTCCAGATCGACGAGGCCGAGCTCCTCGACGAGCGGCAGGGCGGAGCGTGCGATCTCGACCGCTCGCTCGTGTTGGCCCGCCAGCATCGTGTACCGGGCGCTGGACGGCGAGCACGGCCGCACGGGCAGCGCGAGGGCTCCCCGTCAGCGACCAGCGCCATGGCGCGTTCGCGGCCGCGACGGAGGCCTCGCGCTCGCCTGCGTGCCAGGCGGCCTCGGTGCACATGACCAGCACCTCCGCCGCCGCCTCGACGGCGCCGGTTCCAAGGAGAGCATCGGCGACTTCGGTCAGCTCGGCGGGAGTCGCCTCGCCGACACGGAACCGGGCAACCGTCCGTCCGAACACGAGCTGGGCCCACTCGGGTGCCCTCTCGTCCACAAGCGCCAGGGCCGACTCGTAGTAGCGCGCGGCGGCGCCGAAGCCGTGCACCGAGAGGGCGCGGTCGCCCGCGCGGCGGAGAGCGGCCAGCGCGCTCGCGACCAGCTCCGTCGTCTCGCTGCCCGTCGCCTGCGCATACTCGAGGGCGGCCGCCCGGTGGTGGGCGATCAGATCGGCATGGTCGTCGAGCCGGCCGAGCCCCTCGATCCACTCGGCCGCCAGCAGGTGACGCTCCGCGCGGGCCGACCGGGGGATCTGTCCGTAGGCGACGTCGCGGACGAGCGCGTGGCGGAAAGCGAGCTCGTGCTCACCAGCCACCGACGAGCGGCGTTCGGCCCTGATGAAGTCCTTCCGCTCGAGCGCGTGCAGCTGCTCATCCAGCTCCTGCCGGTCGGCGAGCGCGGCCAACGCGCCTGCCCAGAACACCTTGCCGATCACGGCCGCGTCCTGAAGCGTTCGCTTCTCGGCATCCGACAGGCCGTCGAGGCGAGCCGCGATGATCCCCTGAACGCTCTCGGGCAGCGCCTTGTCCTCGACGGAGCCGCGCTCCTGGTAGAGGCGCGCGTACTGCTCCGCGTAGAAGGGATTTCCCCCGGCCCGTTCGAGGAGCGCTGTCTGCGTCTCGGCCGGCAGCACGCTGCGCTCCAGCAGTGCCCCGAACAGCCTGGCCGACTCCTCGTCGTCGAGAGGCGAGAGGGCAACTGTCATCGCGTTCAGCTTCCCGCCGCCCCATGCCGGCCGTCGCTCGAGCAACTCCGGGCGTGCCGTACAGACGACGAAGATCGGGACGCCGCGGGCCCAGTCCACCAGATGGTCGACGAAGTCGAGCAGCCCGTCGTCCGCCCAGTGCAAGTCCTCGAAGACCAGGACGAGCAGACGCTCCTCCGCGAGCACCTCGAGGAACCGTCGCCAGGCGGTGAACGCCTCCTGCCGCGCGTCGGCGACCCCGTCGCCGTCGCCCGTCCCGAGGAGCGTCCGCAGGTGCCGCTCGACCCACGGTCGCTCGTCGCCCTCGAACGTGAGCTGCGCGAGCGCGTCGCCGAGCTTTGCCGTGGCAGCATCGACGGTGTCGGACTCGAAAATGCCGGCGTGCGACTTCACCATCTCGCCGAGCGCCCAGAAGCTCACGCCCTCCCCGAACGGCAGTGCGCGACCCTGCCGCCAGCGAACGAGCTCGGGCTCCTGCTCCAGCCGCTGGAACACCTCCCAGACGATCCGGCTCTTGCCGATGCCGGGCACGCCGACCAGGGTGACCAGCTGCACCGACGGCTCGCCGCGAGCGCGCTCGAGCGCGCCCAGCACGGCCTCGAGCTCGCGCGTCCGGCCGACAGCTCGGCGCCGCCGTGCTGGCGCACGTCCACGCCGTAGCGCGAGCGCGCCTGCCCGCCTCCCAGACCCGTACGGGCTCCGCCTTGCCCTTGGCGTCGACGGCGTCCGCCTCCGCGTAGTCGATGCGCCCGTCGGTGGCGCGGTGCGTGGTCTCGTCGACGTAGATCCCGTTCACCGGCGCCGCGCTCTGCAGCCGCGCGGCGGTGTTGACGACGTCGCCCGAGGCCATGCTCTCGCCCCGCTCCGGCTGCGCGCCGAGCCGGACGAGCACCTCACCGGTGGTGACGCCGATCCGCACCTGCAGGTCGTCGCCGTCCGCGGCCCACTCGCGGATGGCGAGCGCCGCCCGCACCGCGCGCTCAGGGTCGTCCTCGCGAGCGACGGGAGCGCCGAACAGCGCCATCACCGCGTCGCCGATGAACTTCTCGACCGTGCCGCCGTAGCGCTCGAGCTCGCCACGCAGGTGCTCGTGGTAGGCGGACAGGAGCCGGCTCACGTCCTCGGGGTCGAGGCTCTCTGCGCGCGCCGTCGAGCCGACCAGGTCGCAGAACAGCACCGTCACGACCTTGCGCTCCTCGCGCGCCGCGGTCGCGCCGCCGCCGAGCGGCGAGCCGCAGGAGTTACAGAAGCGGGCGCCCGCAGGGTTCTGCTGAGCGCAGCTCGGGCAGGCGATCACGCGGCACCCGCCAGCAGCGCCTCGCCTTCGCGCACGTAGCGCGTCGCGCCGAGACCGTGGAAGAAAGCGAGCGCGCGTTCCAGCTGCTCGTCGGCCTGGGCGCGGCGGCCCGACGCGAGCAGCTGCTCGGCGGCCCTGAGGCGGGTCAAACCCTCGTCGACGTAGCCGAGCTCCCGGAAGCTGTCGGCCGCCCGCGCGAAGTCGCCGTCGAGAAGCGCCTCGAACGGCGCCCGCCACACGTCCGGCACCGTTATGTCGCTCGCGAGCACGTGCCGGAGAGGCTCGACAAGATCGACAGCGCCCGCGACCGGGGCGACCTCGATCAGCGCGAGCACGATCGGCTGCGCCGAGCCGCCGGTCAGCTCCTCTACCAGCTCGTTCGCCATCGCGCGAGCGTCCCCCTGGCGTCCCAGCTCCCAGTAGACGACGGTGGCGTGCGCGAGCGCCTGGTTCAACGCCTGCGGGTCCCGGAGTGTCCGGCCGCTCTCGATCGCAGCCTCGAGGTCGGAGAGGATTCGCTCCTCTCCTTCGCCACGGGCGAGGTTGATGCGGGCGCGGACGAGGCGGAGCTGATAGTCGAAGTAGCTCGGCGTGCCGCCCTCCGACTCGGCGAGCCCGGCGTCGGCCCCGGCGAGCGCCTCCTCCCAACGGGCGCGGTGGTAGTACAGCCAGGTCAGGCTCGTCCTGCTCGCGCGCCCCATGGGCACGGCACCGAAACGCTCGCTCACCCGTATCGCCTCCTCGAGCACCTGCACTGCGCGCTCGGTCTCCCCGATCCACCAGAGGGACGGATGCATGTTGTGATACGCGCGCACTGCCTCTGGTGAGCTCGCCGCGAGTGCTATCTCGGCGCTTCGCTCGCAGTCGGCGATCCCGCCGAGATGATCGCCCAGCCGCGACCGCGCGATCCCGGCGGTGCCGAGCGTGCGCGCAGCAAGCTCGTCCAGTCCGAGCGCCTCGGCCGCCTCAAGCGCCCGCTGGGAAATTTCGAGAGCCTCGTCGTTGTGGCCGGCGAGCACAAGCAGTCGTGACCACTCCGTCTCGACCTTGACCTTTGCCGGCGAGAGAGGACGGTCGCCCACGAGCGAGACCGCTCGCTCCATGTGGGCGTATGCGCGCTCGCGTTCTCCGCTCAGGTGCAGCGCCTCCGTCAGGAACGCGTGCGCCTCGGCGGCTGCTTCCGCATCACCAGCCGCCTCGAGCACCCCCGCGGCCTCCTCGAGCACGGGCGCAAAGCGGCCGTCGTCTGCGAGCGCGAGCGCCCGTCCGTAGCGGAGGAGCAGGCCACCGCGGTCGCCGACCGTCCAGAGCGACAGCGCCTCCGCGTAGTACCGGGCAGCCTCCGGGTAGGCGTTCAGCCCAAACGCCCGGTCGCCTGCCTCGCGCAGCGGGACCGCAGCGACCTCCGCGAGCTCGGACACGGGCTGCCCCGCGGCCCGCAGGAGCTCGAGCGCACTGAGGTAGTGGTGGGCGAGCAGCTCAGCATGGTCGGCCGCCCTACCGACCGCTTCGATCCACTCGGCTGCGCGTCGGTGCTTGTCGGCACGCGCTGCGCGCGGAATCTGGCCGTAGGCGACGTCACGGACCAGCTGGTGGCGAAACGCGTACTCGGTCTCGTCGCTCATCGCAGAGCGGCGCTCACGGCGCACGAACTCCTTCCGATCGAGCGCGTGCAGCAGCTCCTCGGTCTCCCAGCGCTCGCGACGAGAGAGCGCTGCGATCCCGCCGAGCCAGAACACCTTGCCGACGACAGCCGCATCCTGGAGCAGCGCTTTCTCGTCCTGCGCCAGGCCGTCGATCCGGGCAGCAATGAGCCCCTGCACGGTCTCCGGCAGCTCCTTCGCCGAGCCGCGCGCGGTGAGCGCGCGGACGAACTCCTCGGCATAGAGCGGGTTGCCGCCCGAGTGGGCGTGCAGGGTCGCTTCTACATCCGCGGAGAGAAGCGGCCGGTCGAGCAGCGCCCGGAGCAGGCGCCCCGTCTCCTCGTCCGAGAGCGGCCCGAGTGACAGCGTGACCGAGTTCGCCTTCCCGCCTCCCCAGCCGGGCCGGCGAGCGAGCAGCTCCGGCCTCGCGGTGCCGACGACGAGCAACGGCACGCCGCTCGCCCAGTCGGCGAGGTAGTCGACGAAGTCGAGCACCCCTTCGTCGGCGAAGTGGAGATCCTCGAAGACGAGCACGAGCGGGCGCTGCTCGGCGAGCGCCTCCAGGAATCGCCGCCAGGCGGCGAACGCCTCGCTCCGGCGGTCAGACTCGACCTCGGCAGCGCCCTCGAGGCCGAGGAGGGGCCGCAGGTGACGCTCGAGCCACTGGGCATCGGCGCCATCCGGCGCGGCCGCGGCGACGGCATCGCGAAGCTTCGCCGCCGCCGTCGCGTCGTCGTCGGACTCGAGCACGCCCGCCTGCGCCTTGACGATCTCCGCGAGCGCCCAGTAGCTGACGCCCTCGCCGTAGGGCAGGGAGCGGCCCTGGCGCCAGGACGTCAGCTGCCCTCCCGTCTCGATGGCCCTGAAGAGCTCGTAGACGAGGCGGCTCTTCCCGATCCCCGGCTCGCCGACCAGGGTCACGAGCTGCGGCTTGCGGTCCTCGCGGACGCGTCGGAGCGCATCCACCAGCACTTCGAGCTCCCTCTCGCGGCCGACGAGACGCGCCTTCGCCTCGCGCTCGACGCCCACGCGGGCACGGGCCTGGAGGACCTTCCAGACAGGGACGGGATCGGCCTTGCCCTTCGCGGAGACGGGGTCGCCGGCGGCGTAGTCGATAGCTCGTTCGGTCGCGCGGTACGTGGTCTCGCCGACCAGGATCCCGCTCGACCGGCGCCGCCGACTGCAGCCGCGCCGCAGTGTTGACCACGTCGCCGGCAGCCATGGCTTCGCCCGCCTCCGGCACGGGCTCCGAGGGAGACGAGCGCCTCGCCGGTCGTGATCCCGATCCGCACCTGCAAGTCGCCCGCCTCGATCGCCCAGTCGCGGATCGCCAGCGCCGCGCGGACGGCTCGCTCCGGATCGTCGTCGTGTGCCGCCGGCGCCCCGAAGAGCGCCATCACCGCGTCGCCGATGAACTTCTCCACCGTGCCGCCGAAGCGCTCCAGCTCGTTCCGCACCCTGTCGTGGTAGGCGGAGAGCATGACGCGCACGTCCTCCGGATCGGCCCCTTCGGCCCGTGCGGTCGACCCGACCAGGTCGCAGAAGAGCACCGTCACCACCTTCCGCTCCTCGCGGGCGAGGGGCGCAGCGACGAGCTCGGTCGCGCAACCTGAGCAGAAGCGTGCGTCATCCGCGTTCGCCCGACCGCACGAGGGGCAGACGATGCTCATGCCGTCTCGGCGAGCAGCGCCTCGCCCTCACGGATGTAGCGGATTGCGCCGACCGAGTCCCAGAAGGCGAGCGCCTTCCGCAACTGCTCGTCCGCTTCACTGCCGCGGCCTTGCGCGACGAGCCGCAGAGCCGCGCGCCGGCGGGCATGCGCCTCGAGCGGTCGTAGTCCCATCTCGGCGAAGAGCTCGGCGCTTACGACCTCGTCGCCGTCGAGGAGCGCGCGGAGCGGCGGGATCCAGCGATCCTCTGGCGGCGCACCCTCCACGACCGCACGAAGTTCGGCCTCCACGCCGAGCTCGGTTGCGATCAGCGAGAGGAACGCCTCGGGGCGCTGCCCACCATGGGTGTACGCGCTCTGAAACAACAGTGACTCCGCCGCGTGAGTGCGCGCGGCAGCAAGTTTGCCCAGAGCGAGCTCAACGAACGCCGCCTGCCCGAGCACCGGTCGCAGGAGCTGCGGATCGGCGGCGGCTCGTGCGGTCTCAAGCGCTTGCTCAGTGCGGCGGCTGCCTCTTCGTCGTCCCCGGACGCGGCCGCCCTCACGGCCTGGGCGGAGAAGACGAGCGCGTCCAGTACGAGGGGCCGTGCCGTGCGCGCTCGGCCATGAAGTCGGACGCCTTGCCGGGAGAGGTCATCCCAGTTGCCGAGCGCGTGGTCCCAGTCGATCAGCGCGGCCTGCTGAAAGCGGACGACGATGCGAGAGCCCGAATCGCTCAGCGATGTCGACCGCGTGCGCGCGAAGCCTCTAGGCCGCGCCCGGCGTACCCCCAGGCCGCGAGACAGGTCCGCCAAGTTGTTCGCGGAGGCCGCGATGCAGCTCGGGCGCCTTGATCGCTTGCGCGAGCCGGAGGCTCTCGCTCGAGGGCACGGACGCCGCCGAAGTCCCCGACGCTCGAGCGGGACATTCCGATGGTGTTCATCGCATGCGTCCGCACCTCGTCGAGCGCGAGGGCTTCCGCCAGGGCAACCGCGTCCTCGGCGACAGAGACGGCAGCGGCAGCGCTCGCCTGCGAGCGCCAGATCCCGCGAGGCCTGGGCGAGCACAAACGCCTTGGAGAACGACGGCGCCTCGCCCTCGACGAGCTGCCGTGCCAGGACGACGTGCTCGTGAGCCGGTCGCGTTGACCGCGGTACCACCAGAACCGTGAGAGGTGCGCCTCTACCTCGGCGGCCCGGCCTCGCGCGCCGGCAGCGACCAGGGCGTCGCGGCTGCGGCGCAGCGCCGCGTCGGCGCGCTCGTCGCCCGCGGCTGCAAGCGCCCGGCCGAAGCTGAAGAGGAGCTCCGGCAGATCAGGGTCGTGCTCCGCCGACAGCTCGAGCGCGGCCTCGTAGAAGCGAACCGCGGGAGGATGGGCATGGAGCGCGAGGGCGCGGTCGCCGGCGTCGCGCAGAGCCAGACGCGTGGGCTCGACCAGCGAGGCGGTCTCGCGGCCGGCGGCGCGGGCGAGCTCGAGGGCGGCGAGGTAGTGGTTCGCGACCAGCTCTGCGTGGTCGTCGGCGCGCCCGAGAGACGAGATCCACTCGGCCGCGAGCCGGTGCCGCTCGGCCCGCTCGGCCCGCGGTACCTGGCCGTAGGCGACGTCCCGAACGAGCAGGTGCTTGAACGAGTACTCCGCCTCGCCGGCGACCGACGAGCGTCGCTCCCGCCGTACGAACTCCTTGCGCTCGAGCCGGTGCAGCCGCTCCTCAAGCGTCCAGCGCGCGGCGCTGCCGATCTGCTCCAGGCCGCCCAGCCAGAACACCCGCCCGAAGACGGCGGCGTCGTGCAGAACTGCTTTCTCGTCGGCGGATAGCCCGTCGAGCCGTGCGGCGATGATCCCCTGCACGCTCTCGGGCAGCTGCTCGGGCTCGAGCACCCTCCCTCGACGAGGCGTGCGAACTCCTCGGCGTAGAGCGGGTTGCCGCCCGCGCGCTCGAGCAGCTGCCGCTGCACGTCTGCCGGCAGGACCGGCCGTTCGAGCAGCGCGTGGACGAGCTCCGCCGTCTCCTCCTCCGACAGCGGCGACAGCGCGAGCGTCAGCGCGTTCACCTTGCCGCCGCCCCAGCCGGGCCGGCGCTCGAGCAGCTCCGGGCGTGCCGTGCCGACGACCAGGAGCGGCACGGTCGGCCGGCCCACTCGGCCAGGTAGTCGACGAAGTCGAGCAGGCCGTCGTCTGCGCAGTGCAGATCCTCGAAGACGAGCACCAGGGGGCGACGCTCGGCCAGCGCCTCGAGAAAGCGGCGCCAGGCGGCGAACGCCTCGCCTCTGCGAGTCGCCCGATCGGTCCCGATCCGCATCCAGCCCCACCAGCGGCCGCAGATGACCCTCCATCCACCGCGCGTCGGTCTCGTCTGGGACGACGCCGGCCGACCGCAGCCGCGAGCCGCTCGGCTGCGCGCGCCTCGTCGTCCGTCTCGAGGATGCCGGCCTCCGCCTTGACCATCTCGGCGAGCGCCCAGTAGCTGACGCCCTCGCCGTAGGGCAGCGAGCGACCCTGCCGCCAGGAGACGAGCTCCGGAACCGTCGTCGAGCAGCCTGAACGAGCTCGAAGACGAGGCGGCTCTTGCCGATGCCCGGCACGCCGACGAGCGTGACCAGCTGCGGCGCGCTGCTCGTCCCGGCGTCCGCTCGAGCGCGTGCACGCAAGGCCGTCGAGCTCCCGGTCGCGGCCGACGAGCGGCGTCCGGCCCATGCGCTCGACCTGGACGCGCGCACGAGCCTGCAGCGCCTCCCAGACCGCAAGCGGTTCCGACTTGCCCTTGGCTTCGACAGGCTGCGAGCTCGCGGTAGTCGATCGCCTCGCGCGTGGCACGGTACGTCGTCTCGCCGACCAGCACGCCGTTCTCCGGCGCCGCCGACTGCAGACGCGCCGCGGTGTTGACGACGTCGCCGGCGACCATCGCCTCGCCCAGTTCCGGCCGGGCGGCGAGCGCGACGAGCGCCTCGCCCGTGTTGACGGCGATGCGCACCTCGACCTCGCGGGCGTCCCGCGCCCAGTCGCGGACCGCGAGCGCCGCGCGTACCGCCCGCTCAGGGTCGTCCTCGTGCGCCACCGGTGCCCCGAACACCGCCATCACCGCGTCCCCGATGAACTTCTCCACCGTGCCGCCGAACCGCTCCAGCTCCGTACGCACACGCGCGTGGTAGGCGGAGAGCATGGCCCGCACGTCCTCGGGGTCGAGCCGCTCGGCCCGCGCGGTCGAGCCGACGAGGTCGCAGAAGAGCACGGTCACGACCTTGCGCTCCTCGCGCCCCGCAGCGCTCGTCTGCGGCCAACTCGGCGCCGCAGTGGGCGCAGCGTGGGAAGCCCGCCGGCGTCTGCTTGCCGCAACTTGCGCAGGCGACCGTGCTCATGCGCTGGCCGCAAGCAAGCGACTCGCCCTCGGCGACGTACCGGGTCGCTCCGACGGAGCGCCAGAAGCCGAGCGAGCGGCGCAGCTGCTCGTCGGCCTCCGCCCGCCGGCCCTCGGCGGCGAGCTCGCCCGCCGCGCGGAGTCGCGCATACGCCTCGTCGACGGCGCTGATCGGCACGTACGCGTCGGCCGCGCCAAGGAAGTCGCCGCGAAGGTACGCCTCTGCCGCCTCGATCCAGGCATGTGGTCGCGCGATGTCCCCGGCGAGCTCGAGAAACTCGTCCGCACCGCCGAGGCGCTCGATCAGCGGGGCGAAGAACGTGTTCGAGGCCGACAGGGAGAGCCGGTTCGTACCCACGTCCTCGACCAGAGTACGCGCGACTGATTCGTTGCCTGCCTCCAGCTCGACCCAGGCGGCCTGGGCGAGTGTCGGGTACAGCAGCTGCGGGTCACGGATCGCACGGGCGCGCTCGGCCGCGCGTCCGGCGTCGTCGAGGGCGCCCGTCAGGTCGCCGCGCGACAGGCGCACCACCGCCCGGATTACCCGAAGCGTTGGCTCCATGTACTGCGGCTCGCCCGCCTCCGTCTCCCGGATCAGCTCCTCGACGGTCGTCAGCGCGTCGTCCCACTGCCCCGCGGCGAGGGCAAGCGACGCAATGTTCGCCCTCAGGAAGCGGGCGGCTGCGCGCTGGCCGAAACGCTCCGTTACGGCAAGCGCCTTCTCGCTGAGGGCGCGCCCGCGCGGGTCGCCGATTTCCGACAGGACCGAGCCGAGGTTGTTGTAACCCCGCGATGCGTGAATGGCGTCCTGGGCTGCCTCGGCAATCGCGATGCCGCGCCGCATGTCCGCCTCGGCGCCCTGCCGGTCACCGGTGCGCCAGCGCTGCAGCCCGACGGTGATGCCCGACTCTGCCCGGACGTCGTCGAGGCCGAGCTCCTCGCCGAGCGCGAGGGCGAGGCGCCCGACGGGGAGCGCACGCTCGTCCTCTGCGAGCGTCAGCCGGCGGGCGGCGGTGCTGAGGACGCGGGCCTTTTCCTCCGAGGCCGGCAGGCCTTCGACGAGCCCGATCGCGCGCTCGAGGAGCGCCGTCGCGCCGTCGCGGTTGCCACGCTGCCACTCGATCTGCGCCACGCGCACGAGCGCCTCCGCCGCGGCGGCCGGATCGCCAGCGTCGAGGAGCCGCTGCGCCGCCTCGTGCAGGAGCTCGTCGCCGGAAAGCTCTGCGTCGGAGTGGGCCTTGCCGGCGCCGAGGAGCAGGTAGGGGTAGTCCTCGTCGCTCTCGCTCGTGAGCTCGAGCGCACGCTCATAGAACGTCTGTGCAGCCGCCGACGCGCCGAGGGCCAGGGCACGGTCGCCGGCCCCGCGGAGAGCCGGTAGGGCTCGCAGCGCGAGCTCATCCGTCGGTATTCCCGACGCCCGCGCGAGCTCGAGGGCTGCCAGGTAGTGGTGTCCAAGCAGCTCTACCTTGTCGTCGCTTCGCTCCAGCGACTCGATCCACTCGGCCGCCCGCCGATGCTTCTCGGAGCGGGTCGCGCGCGGGATCTGCGCGTACGCGACGTCCTGGACGAGGCTGTGCTGGAACGCGTACTCCGTCTCGTCGCCGATCGACGAGCGGCGCTCGCGCCTCGCCAGCTGGCGCCGCACGGGGCCGCGCAGCGCCTGCTCCACCGTGGCCGCGTCGCTCGCCGCAAGGTGGGCGAGTGCACCGATCCAGAAGACCTTGCCGATCACGGCTGCGTCCTGCAGGAGCGCCTTCTCGTTCGCCGGCAGCGCGTCCAGGCGCGCCGCGATCAGGCCCTGGAGCCCCTCGGGCAGCTCGCCGGGCTCGCGCCCCTCTTCGACGAGCTGCACGAACTCCTCGGCGTACAGGGGATTGCCCTCGGCGCGCTCGAGGAGCGTTTCCTGCACGTCGGCAGGCAGAACGGCACGGTGGAGCAGTGCGTGCACGAGGCGGCTCGTCTCGTCGCGCGTGAGCGCCGCCAGCGAGAGCGCGCTTGCGTTCGGCTTGCCGCCGCCCCAGCCGGGCCGCCGCATGAGCAGCTCCGGCCGGGCGGTGGCGAGGACGAGCAGCGGCACCCCGCCGATCCACTCCACGAGCTCGTCCACGAAGTCGAGGAGGGCGTCGCTCGCCCAGTGGAGGTCCTCGAAGACGAGCACCAGCGGACGAAAGTCGGCGAGCGCCTCGAGGTACTCGCGCCAGGCCGTGAACGACTCGACCCGCACGTCGGTGCTCGCCGCGAGCGGCGTCCCGGCGCCGACGAGCGGGCTCAGGTGCGCTTCGAACCAGTCGGGGTTCTGGACTTCGAGCTCCGCGAGCGAGCGCCGCAGCTTCTCCACCGCCTGGCCTGCCGTGTCGGTCTCGAGGATGCCCGCCTGCGCCTTCACCATCTCGCCCAGCGCCCAGAAGGACAGGCCCTCCCCGTACGGGAGCGAGCGCCCCTGCCTCCACGTGGTCAGGTCGGCCTCCGCGTCCACGCGACGGAGGAGCTCGTGGACGAGCCGGCTCTTGCCGATGCCGGGCACCCCGACGAGCGTGACCAGCTGCGGCTCGCGGTCGCGGCGCACACGCTCGAGCGTCTGCACGAGCAGCTCGAGCTCCGCGCCGCGGCCGACGAGCGCCGCGCGCTCTTGCCGACCGACGTCGACGCCGAGACGCGCACGGGCCTCGACCGCCTGCCACACCGGTACGGGCGCAGCCTTGCCCTTCGCCTGCGACCGGCGGCTGCTCCCGTACACGATCACCCGCTCGCTCGCCCGTCGCGTCGTCTCGTCGACCACGATGCCGTTCACCGGGGCGGCCGTCTGCAGCCGGGCGGCCGTGTTGACGACGTCGCCGGAGGCCATTCCCTCCCCTGCGTCCGGGCGTGCGCCGAGCGCGACCAGCGCCTCGCCGGTCGTGATCCCGATCCGCACCTGGACGTCCTCCTCGTCAGCCGCCCAGTCGCGGATCGCGAGCGCCGCTCGCACCGCGCGCTCCGGGTCGTCCTCGTGCGCGATCGGCGCGCCGAAGAGGGCCATCACCGCGTCGCCGATGAACTTCTCCACCGTGCCGCCGAAGCGCTCCAGCTCCGCGCGCACGCGCTCGTGGTAGCGCGGAGAGCAACGCCCGCACGTCCTCGGGGTCCGCGCCCTCCGCGCGCGCCGTCGAGCCGACCAGGTCGCAGAACAGCACCGTCACGACCTTGCGCTCCTCCCGTCGCCGGCGATCGGTCTCCGCCGCGAGCGGCGCCGTACAGAAGCCGCAGAACGCGAACCCGTCCGGGTTCTCGCGGCCGCACGCAGGGCAGGCGATCACGAGGCGGCGGCCAGCAGCGCGTCGCCCTGGCTCAGGTAGCGGGTGGCGCCGACCGAGCGCCAGAACGCGAGCGAGCGCTCGAGCTCCGCGTCCGCCTCCGCCCGCCGTCCCTGCTCGAGCAGCCACTCCGCAGCCCAGAGGCGCACGAGCGCCTCCTCGGAGCGAGCGCCGATCCCACCGAGGATCTCGGCGGCCTCGGCGAACTCGCGGTGCGTGAGCGCCGCAGCCGCCCGCACCCACGGCGTCTGGAGGGCCGGCGCGAGGGCGTCGCGGAGTGCGTCCTCGCCGTCCGTCCTGGCCGTTGCGAGCCAGAGCTCGATCAACCACTCGCCCGTGCTCCCCTGCGAGCCGGACGCCGTCCACCGCTCCAAAAGGTCGTGGGCGGCCTCGCGGGCGGGACCGAGCTCGCCCAGCTCGGCGAGCAGCCGCGCCGTGAACCCGAGGGGGCTCGAGAGCTCCTGCAGGTTCTGGGAAGCTCGCGCCCGCTCCACGCCGCGCTCGGCCTGGCCGCGCGCCTCGCCGACTGCCCCCTGCGCGAGGTGCATCCGCGCCGCGCACACGCGTGCTTCGGGCTCGATCCAAAAGGGCGACTCGTCGAAGCCTGGCAGCAGCTCGTCCAGCAGCGCCCGCGCCTCGTCCCATCGGCCCGCCCTTAGCCGGTCGAGGGCGAGCTCGACGGAGAGCCAGCGCGTGGGCTCGTAATGCCCGACGTCGCGCGCAGCGGCGAGGCCCTCCTCGTGCAGGACCGTGGCCCGCGTGAGCTCGCCGAGCTCGACGAGCGTCGACGCGAGGTTCCCGGTGGCCCGGATGAACTCGGTGACGCTCAGGTCGCGGGCGATGCGTCGGCTTTCCTCGAGGTCAGCGAGGCCGCCGTCGTCTCCGAGGTGCACGCGGGCGACGCCCACGTTGTTCAGCGCGTGCGCTCGCATGGCGTCGAGGCCCAGCGACTCGGCCATCGCCAGGGCGCGCCGGCCGAGCGAGACGGCGCGCTCGTTCTCGTCGGCGAGCATGGCGAAGCGGGAGAGGTTGGCGAGCACCTGGACCTTCGCCTCCGACTCGTCGAGCTCGTCGCCGAGCTCCTCCGCGACGCGAAAGTGGACCTCCGCATCCGTGCGTTCCCCTCGCAGCCACCGGTATTCGCCCAGGACGATCTCGCCCCGAGCGGCCAGCTCGCGGTCGCCGGCAAGCATCTTGTCGCGCGCCTCCAGCAGCAGGTAATCGTTCGCGAGGTCGACGTACTGGCCCGCCTCCGCATGCTCAAGCGCGAGCAGGAGCCACTCCGGGTGGTCCCGCGGCATCAGCTCCGCAGCGGCCTCGTAGAAGCGAAACGCGCTCGCCGGGGCGTTGAGCGCCATTGCCCGGTGTCCGGCCTCGCGCAGTGCCGTGCGCGCCCGCTCCCCGAGGGCCATGCTGTCGCGGCCGGCGGCACGCGTGTAGTCGAGCGCGCTCAGGTAGTGGTGCGCGAGCAGCTCGGCGGCGTCCTCGCTGCGCGGCAGCGACTCGATCCAGTCGGCGACCTGGACGTGCTTGTCGGCTCGCTCGGCTCGGGGAATCTGGCCGTAGGCGACGTCGCGGACGAGGACGTGGCGAAAGGCGTACTGCTCCTGGCCCTCAACGGAGGAGCGCCGCTCGCGGCGGATGAACTCCCTGCGCTCCAGGGTTCGGAGCACGTCCTCGAGGCCGCCGGCTGCGCGGCCCACGCGCGCCAGCGCCCCGGGCCAGAACACCTTCCCGATCACCGCCGCGTCCTGGAGCAGCGCCTTCTCGTCCCGCTCCAGCCCGTCCAGACGCGCGGCGATCAGTCCCTGCACGGATTCGGGAACGGGCAGCTCGTCGTCCGAGGGGCGCAGCTGCCGGTCGGCGACCATGCGCGCGAACTCCTCGGCGTACAGCGGGTTCCCGCCGGCGCGCGCGAGCACGGCAGTCTGCACCTCGGCCGGCAGGACGGCTCGCTCGAGGATCGCGTGCACGACCTCGGCCGTCTCTGCCTCCGACAGCGGCGTCAGCGACAGCGCCGCGGCGTTCGGCTTGCCGCCGCCCCAGCCCGGACGCCGCGCGAGCAGCTCCGGGCGCGCGGTGCCGACGACGAGGAGCGGCACGTCCGTCGCCCAGTCCACGAGCGCGTCGACGAAGTCCAGCAGGCCGTCGTCGGCCCAGTGGAGGTCCTCGAACACCAGCACGCTCGGGCGCTCGTCCGCGAGGCCCTCCAGGAACCGCCGCCAGGCAGCGAACGCCTCGTCGCGCCCGCCGCCGCCTGCCTTCGTCCGCGAGACCGACGAGCGGGCGCAGCTCGCGCTCGACCCAGTCGGCCTCGCCCGGGGAGCACACCCGCTCCACGACGGTGCGCAGCTTCCGCCTGGCATCGTCGCCGGAATCGGTCTCGAGGATGCCGGCCTCGGCCTTGACCATCTCGCCGAGCGCCCAGAAGCTGACGCCGGCCCCGTACGGCAGCGAGCGGCCCTGGCGCCAGCGGATCAGCTCCGGATCGGCCTCCACCGCGGACGACAGCTCCTGCACCAGGCGGCTCTTGCCCATGCCCGGCACGCCGACGATGGTCACGAGCTGCGGCTCGCGGTCGGCCCGCGCGCGGGCGAGCGCGTCGACGAGCTGGTCGAGCTCGCGGCGGCGCCCGACAAGCGGAGTGACGGGACGCAGGTCGACGTCGACGCCGAACAGCGCCCGCGCCTGCACCGCCTCCCAGACCGGCACCGGCTCCGCCTTGCCCTTCGCCTGGACGGGCTCGGCCTCCCGGTAGTCGATCGCGCGCTCGGTGGCGCGGTACGTGGCTTCGCCGACGAGAACACCGTTGACCGGCGCGGCCGATTGCAGGCGTGACGCTGTGTTGACGACGTCACCTGCGACCAGCGCCTCCCCTGCCTCCGGCCGGGCATCGACCGAGACGAGCGCCTCGCCCGTGTTGACGGCGATCCTGACCTCGACCTCCTCCTGCTCGCGCGCCCAGTCGCAGATCGCGAGCGCCGCGCGCACGGCCCGCTCGGCGTCGTCCTCGCGGACGGCGGGAGCGCCGAAGACGGCCATGACGGCGTCGCCGATGAACTTCTCGACGGTGCCACCGTGCCGCTCGAGCTCCTCGCGCACGCGCGCGTGGTACGGCTCGAGGATCGCCTGCACGTCCTCGGGGTCAAGGCTCTCGGCGCGAGCGGTGAAGCCAACGAGGTCGACGAACACGACCGAGACCACCTTGCGCTCCTTGCGCGTGGGCCTACCCATGAGGCGAGTGTAAATCGCCCCCGAGGCAGCCCCGGCTCACCGGAGCCCGATCGCACGACGACTAGGTCCGCACAGGCCCATCGTCTCTTCGCCGTTCGCGCACGAGAGGTGTGCAGTACCGGCGCAGCCGAGCTTGCTCGGCGCAGCCACCCCGCGGCCCCGGCGCGTCTGATCAGACAGCCCACCTGCCCCGACCGTCAGCCGGAGGGGTAGCTCGAAGGGGGAACACGCCGTTCCCCCTTCGTGAGAGCGACGGCCTGCCGCCCGAGCCTCAATGAGCAATGCGCCGCGACGCCCACGCACGGGCAGGCGCGCAGTACCCGGCGGAGCCGAGCTTGCTCGGCGCAGCCACCCCGCGGCCCCGGCGCGTCTGACCAGACAGCCCACCCGCCCCGACCGTCAGCCGGAGGGGGTAGCTCGAAGGGGGAACACGCCGTTCCCCCTTCGTGAGAGCGACGGCCTGCCGCCCGAGCCTCAATGAGCAATGCGCCGCGACGCCCACGCACGGGCAGGCGCGCAGTACCGGCGGAGCCGAGCTTGCTCGGCGCAGCCACCCCGCGGCCCCGGCGCGTCTGACCAGACAGCCCAGCCCGCCCCGACCGTCAGCCGGAGGGGGTAGCTCGAAGGGGGAACACGCCGTTCCCCCTTCGTGAAAGCGACGCGCGCAGCGCGAGCGGTTACCTCAAGCGCTCGACCGGGTAGCCCTGGCGGCTCAGCGCCTCGCAGAGCGCGGTGCAGTGGTCGCCGTCCCGCATCGTCACCGTCAGCTCGACCTCGCTCTCCGTCACGGGGACGTCCATGCCCTCGCGGTGGTGCTCGACCGAGATGACGTTGCCCCGCTCCTGCGCCACCAGCTGCAGGAGCTTGATCAGCTCCCCGGGCTTGTCGACGATGCGCGTCCGCAGCACCAGATAGCGGCCGGACGCGGTCAGGCCGTGCCGCATGACCGAGATCAGCAGCGTCGGGTCGATGTTGCCGCCCGAGAGCACGGCGCAGGCCGCTCCCTTCGCGCACTCGACCCGGTCGGAGAGCAGCGCAGCGACGCCGACCGAGCCGGCGCCCTCGACGACGAGCTTGGTGCGCTCGAGCAGGAGCACGATCGCCTCCGCGATCTGGTCCGCCGAGACGCGTACCCGGTCGGCCAGGAGCTCTTCGAGCAGCGGTGTCGTGACGTCCCCGGGACGCTTGACGGCGATGCCGTCGGCAATCGGGAACCCCGCCGGCTCCGCCTGCACACCGACGACCTCGATATCGGGACGGGTCTCGCGCAGCGCGAGCGCAATGCCGGCCGCAAGGCCGCCGCCGCCGATCGGCACGAGCACGGTGCCGACCTCGGGCGGCAGCTGCTCGGCCAGCTCGAGGCCGAGCGTGCCCTGGCCGGCGATCACCTGCTCGTCCTCGTAGGGGTGGATGAAGGTCGCCCCGGTCGTCTCCGCGTACTCCTGCGCCGCCGTGAGCGCGTCCTCGAAGGTCTCGCCGGTGATCTGCAGGCGGGCGCCGTAGTTCTTCGCCGCGTCGACCTTCGCCATCGGCGCGTCGAGCGGGACGAAGATCGTCGCCGGCGTGTCCTGCTCGCGCGCGGCCCAGGCGACCGCCTGCCCGTGGTTGCCGGCGCTTGCGGCGACGACGCCGGCGGCCCGCTGCTCGTCCGAGAGCGTGGCGATGCGGTTGACGGCGCCGCGGATCTTGAACGCGCCCGTGCGCTGCAGGTTCTCGGCCTTCAGCAGGACGTCGCGGCCGCAGAGCCGCGAGAAGGTCTCCGACGAGTAGACGGGCGTGACGCGGGCGATGCCGGCGACGCGCGCCCGCGCAGCCTCGATGTCGGCGAGCGTCGGGACGGCCGTGGCAGCCATCAGGAAGATGATGCCTCGTCGGGGCGGGCGGCGCCGCGGGCGCCGTCGCCGCCGCGGAAGAAGACCTGCTCCATGATGTCGCGCACCGCGGTCAGGGGGTCGAGCTCCCGGCGTCCGACCGCCTCGAGCAGCCGTGCCAGCTCGGGATCCTCGGTGACCGTCTCCTCGAGGTGACGCTTCGCGCGGGCCGAGGCGACGGCGAACACCTCCTGGGCGAGGTTGCGGCGGCGGCGCTCCTCGAGGCCGTCGCCCTGCTCGAGGTGCGCGCGGTGCCGCTCGATCGCGGCCCAGAGCTCGTCGACGCCCTCTCCGGCGAGCGCCTCGGTCAGCACGATCGGCGTCTTCCAGTCGCGCTCGCGGTCGAGCGACAGGATCGAGCGCACCTCGTTCAGCATCGTCTTCGCCAGCGGGTGGTCGCGCTTGTTGACGACGATCACGTCGGGAATCTCCATGATCCCCGCCTTCAGTGCCTGCACGGAGTCGCCGGAGCCGGGCATGAGCACGAGCACCACGGTGTCCACGACCCCGATCACCTCGACCTCGCTCTGACCCGTGCCGACGGTCTCGAGGAAGAGCACGTCCCTGCCCGCCGCGTCGAGCAGGAGGAGCGCCTGCAGGGTCGTCTCCGCCAGGCCGCCCAGATGCCCGCGCGTGCCCATCGAGCGGATGAAGACGCCTTCGTCGAGGAAGTGCTCGGAGAGGCGGATACGGTCGCCGAGGAGGGCGCCGTGCGAGAACGGGCTGGAGGGGTCGACCGAGATGACGCCGACGGTGCTGCCGCGCTCGCGCACCAGCCGTACGAGTGCGCTCAGCAGCGTCGACTTGCCGACGCCTGGCGGCCCAGTGACGCCGACCGCGTACGCGCGGCCGGTCTCCCCGTAGAGGTCGCGGACGAGCTCGTAGGCCGACGGGTCGCCGTCCTCGACGAGGCTGATGGCGCGGGCGATCGCCCTCCGGTCGGCGGCACGGATCCCCGCCGCCAGCGACTCCACCGTCCAGCCTCGTGCCATCAGGCGGGCTCGCCCGTCAGCGGCTGGTTCGCGGGCAGCGGCCGCAGCCGCGGCGTGAGCAAGAAGGCGAGCACCGCCGCAGCAGCCGAAGACGACGGCGGCGATGCCCCAGACCCAGCCGTGGCCCGACTGCGTCCGTGAGCGGCCCGGCGACGGCCATCGCGAGGCCGAGCACCGCGTAGTTGGAGCTCATCAGCACGGTGAAGACGCGGCCCCGGAGCTCGTCCGGGGCGCCCCGCTGGACGAAGAGCGCGTTGCAGACGACGGCGACGCCGTTGCCGAACCCGACGACGACCATGCAGGCCGCGGCGACCCAGACGGTGGGCGACGGTCGCGGCGACGGCGACGCCGAGCGCGATCATGGCCGATGCTGCAGCCGTAGACCGACGCCCATCGGCGTAGCGCTCGGTGATCGTCGCGGCGAAGTAGCTGCCGAGCACGAGGCCGAGCCCGGTCGCGCCGACGAGCAGGCCGTAGCCGAAGTCGCCCGAGTCGAAGCGCCGTCTTGCGCCAGCGCGATCTCGGCCACGTTGACGCCGGCGATCGCGACGAAGAAGACGTTCCAGGCGACGAAGACTGCGAGCAGCGCGCGAGTGTGCAGGATCGTCGCGGAAGCCCGTCGAGGATGTCGCGCGACGTGGCCCGCGGCTCGCGGCCTGCCCAGCCTGCAGCAGCCGCTCCGGGGATGCCGGACGAGCAGCAACGCCGAGGCGACGAACGAGAGCGCGTTGACCAGTACGCCGGATTCGGGCCCCCAGACGCCGACGAGGACGCCGGCGATCGGCGGTGTCAGCATCCAGGTGAGGTTCTCGACCGCCTGCAGCAGCGAGTTCGCCTGCGGCAGGTCGTCCTCGTCCACGAGGTTCGGCACGCCGGCGTAGAGCGCCGGGCGGAAGAAGCCGGACGCGAGGCCCACGACGGCCGCGAGCGCGACGATCGCCAGCGGGCCGCCCGCGAAGGGCAGCAGCAGGAACACGGCCGCGCGCACGAGGTCTGCGACCACCATCACCCGCTTGCGCGACAGCCGGTCGACGAGCGGCGCCGCGAGCAGCCCGACCGCCACGAGCGGCAGAAAGTCGGCCGCCAGGAGCGCGCTCACCCAGACGCTCGAGTCCGTGCGGTCCCAGACGTCCACCATCAACGCGACGAAGGCGAGCCAGGTCCCGAGCCCCGACGTCAGCGTCGCCCCGAAGAGCAGCCGGAAGGACGACGAGCGGCCGAGCAGCTCCAGGCGGCGACCGGCGTTCATGCGGCCACGCTAACAGCGCGTCTGGTCGGTCTTCGCCCTGCCGGCACGCGATTGACGACCCGGTCCGCCCGACTCGATCCAAAGCCGTCGAAGTCAATCGAGGCCGCACCGGGCGGCCGGGCCTGCCTCAGGGTACCGGTTCGTTGACCGGGGTATGCGATTCCCCGATCTGACACGCGCGAGCGCGTCGGCGAAGATCGCGTTCTCCTCGGCGGTGCCGACCGTCACGCGGATCGCCTCGGGTGCGCCGAAGCCGGCCGGTCGGCCGGACGATGACGCCCTCTCGCAGCAGCGCCTCGAAGAGCGGGCGCGCGTCCTCGCCGACGTCGGCGAAGACGAAGTTCCCGAGCGCCGGGCCGGCGGGCTCGAGGCCGGCGGCGCGGAGCCCTTCGATGACCGTGGGCAGGTTCTGGCGGTTCTCGTCGCGCCGGCGGGCGAGCTCGCCGCGGTCGTCGAGGCTCGCGAGCGCGGCCTCCTGGGCCGGGGCGGTGACGTCGAAGGCGCGTCGCACCTTCGCCGATCGCGGTCACGACGGCAGCGGGGGCGAGTGCGTAGCCGACCCGCAGGCCGGCGAGCCCGTAGATCTTCGAGAAGGTGCGCAGCACCACGACCCGCCTGCCCTCCTTGAGGTAGCGCTCGACGGCGTCGACGTAGCCCGGATCGTCGATGTACTCGAAGTACGCCTGGTCGACGACCGTGAGCACGTGCTCGGGCACGTGCTCGAACCACGAGTCGAGCTCCTCGCGCGTGTTGATCGTGCCCGTCGGGTTGTTCGGGTAGCAGAGGTAGGCGATCTTCGTGCGCGGGCCGACGGCCGCGAGCATGCCCTCGAGGTCGTAGCGGTGGTCGCGGAGCGGCACCGTGCGGGCGACGGCCCCGACCTTGCTCGCGTCGATGACGTAGCTCGGGAACGAGGGCCAGCCGCACACGACCTCGTCGCCGGCCTCGAGCGCCGCCTGGGTGAGGCAGTCGATCAGCCCGTCCGAGCCGGAGCCGACGGCCACCTCCTCGAAGCGGAGGTCGAACCGTTCGGCGAGCGCGGCGCGCAGGCGGTAGCTCCCGCCGTCCGGGTAGCGGTTGAGATCGCGCGCAACCCGCTCCAGCGCCTCCAGCGCGGCGGGAAACGGTCCGAAGGGCCCCTCGTTGGAGGCGAGCTTGACGACGCGCTCCAGCCCCAGCTCGCGCTGCACCTCCTCGACCGGCTTGCCGGGCTCGTACGGCACCAGGTCGGCGATCGCCGGCGTGAAGAAGGAGTCGGCGATGTCCACGAGCCGCCCGGGCACGAGCGGACTCTACCCCCGCCTCCCCGTCTCCGAAAACGGGCTGAGCCCGGGAAGTCGAGGCTTCCCGGGCTCAGGAGGGGAGGGAGCGAGGTGGTTCTCAGAAGATGAGGGCCAGGGAGCTCACCGCGACGGGCTGGTCGGCCTGCGCGGGGACGGGGCCGTTGAACTTGCCACCGCCGATCTGAATGACCTTGCCGCCCTTCGGCAGCGTGGCCGACGGGGTCAGGTCGATCGGCCGCTTGACCTTCGGCTTCAGGATGACCTTGCCGTTCGCGAAGGCGACGGTCAGGGTGAGCGCCTGGTTGCAAGCCGCCAGGCTGTAGTTCGTGTAGCCGTGGCGGAACCAGGCCGACCGGTTCGCGCCGCTGCCGTGGGAGTCGCTCTTCGACTGGCTCGAGAGCCAATTCGAGAACTCCCAGTAGTCGCCGCCGGTCAGCTTGCCCGCCGCGTAACCCCAGCGGGTGTACATGCCGGCGAGGCAGTCCGCGTGGTACTCGGTGCGGAAGCTGTTCTCGCTGAAGCCGAGGTAGTGCTGGACCCGGTGGCCCCACTCGTGAGCCATGAAGCCGCCGGGACCGAAGTCGCCGAAGGTGTTGAGGAGGGACTGCATGTACTCGTAGTGGAGGAAGATGCCTCCGTCGTCGGGGCAGTAGAACCCGTTGTTCTGGATGTCCGGGTCAGACGTGGGCCCACAGCCCGATCCGGGATACCCGAAGTGCTGGCCGTAGAGGGAGAGCCCCGGCCGAACGTACCGATAGCCCCAGTTGCGGAGGGTGAGCATCCAGAAGTGCTCGACGCTGCCGTATGAGGTGGCGCCGGTCTGCAGGTTGAAGTTGACGTCGTTGATGAGCGTCCAGGCGCTGGTGTGCTGCGGGTTCATCGCCCGCGCGGACTCGGCGGCGCCGAAGGCGGCGACGACGACCACTGCGAGGATTGCGATCTTGGTGATGATGCGTGTCATTGGAATCTCCTTGGGTAGTCGGTGAATGACACGCAGAGCGTCGAGCCAGGCGCTCAACCGCCCCTCAACAGCGGCTCAAGGGGCCAGTTCGGGTCAGAACGAGCGTGAGCGTGGTGTGACGAGGCTGGCGGGCGCTCACCAGCGGCTGGAGCGGGTCGGATACACGACCGAGCGCCCCGCTTCCGCGGGGCGCTCGGAACGATCCGATGCTCGAGGTTCAGCGAGAGGGCGCCGGAGCCAGCACCGGCGGGCCGACCGGCCGCTTCGTCGCGGGCCGCACCTGCTTCCAGCGCACGCGCGGGTTGGGCTTGACCGCCCCCCGCGAGGCCGCGGGGCCTCCGTACCAACCGAAGGTGCGGTTGCACGCGCCGATGTCGTACGTGGCGTAGCCGTAGTCGAACCACGCCAGGCGCTCGGACCACGTCCCATGGCCCGCCGAGTCGCCGCCGAACCGCTGATAGATGCCGTACCGCGCCTCGGCGAGGTCGGTCGCGTTCAGCAAGCCGGAGTAGCGCATGCCGTACTTGAAGTACATCCCGGCGAGGCAGTCCGCGTTGAGCTCGCGCTCCTTGAGCATCTTGCCGAGGAACCGGCCCTGGAGGTGCGCGATGTGGTGCGCGAACTCGTGCGCGATCAGGAACGCCGCGGTGCCGTCCTTGTTCGTGTTGACGAGTCCCTGGGCGTTGTTGACGTTGACGTAGATGCTGCGGTCGGCCGTGCAGTAGACGCCGGAGTCGTAGATGAAGGTGTTGTCGGACGTCGAGCCGCAGTTTGTGCCCGTGTTGAAGTTCGTGTACGGGCCGGGATTGAAGTAGCGAACGCCGGGATAGCTGTACCGCCAGCCCCACGTGTTGAAGTTGAGCGTCCAGAAGCGGTGGAGGTCCCACCAGGTGTAATCGACGACGTTGCCAATGCTCGTCTGCTCCTGCGGGTTGAGTGCCTTTGCGGAGCCCGTGCCCGCGGCAGCGATGCCGGCGGCGAGGACGACGAGGGCGATGAGGGCAAGGAGGATGCGCTTCACGGTGATTCCTTTCAGGTGAGAGGTCGCCCGTGCGACCCGTGAGCGGACGATCCGCTCGACCTGTCAACGCGACCTCAAGCCAGGCTCAACGACCGCACGTCCCACGGACGACCCCGCACAGGGCTAGGCAGACCGCTCCGACCCCGTTAGAACTGCCCTATGGCCCTTGCGCCAGAGGTCGGCTCGAAGCTGGCCGGTTACCGGCTCGAGCGTCTGCTCGGACGCGGAGGAATGGGCGACGTGTATCTGGCCGTGGAGCTCGAGCTCGGCCGCCCCGTCGCGCTCAAGCTGCTGTCCACCGAGCTCGCCCGGGACGACCAGTTCCGGCGGCGCTTCCTGGAGGAGTCACGGCTGGCGGCCTCCCTGGAGCACCCCCACGTCGTGCCGGTGTACGCCGCAGGCGAGCGAGACGGCGTGCTCTATCTCGCCATGCGCTACATCGAGGGTGAGGATCTCGGCTCGCTCCTCCGGCGCGAGGGGCCCCTGGGCCCCGACCGCGCTGTCCAGATCCTGGAGCAGGTTGCGGACGCACTCGATGCCGCCCATGCCCGCGGTCTGCTGCACCGCGACGTCAAGCCCGCGAACGTCTTGCTCGACGTCGCAGGTCGTGCATACCTGGCCGACTTCGGCCTGGCTCGGGAGCTCGGAGCCGACCAGCGGCTGACCCAGCCGGGCCAGCTCCTGGGGACGCTCGCGTACGCCTCGCCGGAGCAGATCGACGGCCGACCCCTCGATGGGCGCACCGATGTCTATGCGCTTGGGTGCGTTGCCTGGGAGTGCCTGACGGGGCAGCCGCCGTTCGCCCGCGACAGCGACGCCGCGATGGTCTTCGCGCAGCTGCGCGAGGCGCCGCCGCCGCTCGCCGACCCGAGCGGCGTCCTGGCGCCGCTCGAGCCGATCCTCGTTAAGGCACTCGCCAAGGAGCCGGTTCAGCGCTTCGGCAGTTGTGGCGAGCTGGCGCGCGCCCTGGCCGAGCTCGTCGCGGGGCCGCGCTCGCGGATGGCACGGCCGCGCCCACTGCCGGTGCTGCGGAGCTTCGTCGGACGGTCTCGTGAGCTCGCCGATCTGACCACGCTGCTCGGCGAAGGGACCCGGCACCTGACCCTCGTCGGAGCCCCCGGGTCGGGGCGCACCCGGCTTGCCCTCGCCGTGGCGATGCGGGCGGCGGCGGAGCGACGCTGCAGCGTCGTCTGGATCGACGAGGCGACCGGCGTGCGGCCGCCGCTGCGTGCTGCCCGCGCTCGCCCGGCGGCTCGGCCTAGGCGGTGACGAGGCGCCGGCGGAGTCGCTGCGCCTCGTGCTCGGCGACGGCACAGCGATCGTTGTCGTCGACGATGCGGAAGACGTGGCCGACGAGCTCGACGAGCTGCTCGCGATGGCACCCGGCCTGCAGCTCGTGGCGACAGCCTCAACCTCCTCCGGGCGCGACCTCGAACATGTCCACGAGGTCGCGCCGCTCCCGCCGACGAGGCGGTCGAGCTCTTTCGTGAACGGGCTGGTTCGGCCGCCTCCGACGCTGCCGTAGCCGCGCTCTGCGAAGCCGTCGACAGGCTGCCCTTGGCGATCGAGCTCGCGGCAGCGCGCACGCGGCTCCTGTCGGTGGAGAACCTCCAGGCGCGCATCGAGGACCTCCGTCGCGGCCAGGTGAGCGACCGCGATTCGCACGGGCGCGACAGCCTGTCGCTCACCTGGGCGATCAACCTCCTCTCGGACGAGTCGCGGGAGACGTTCGCCCACCTGTCCGTCTTTCCCGGCACGTTCACCGTCGACGCAGCCCAGGCTGTCGGCGGAGCCGGCCTCGACGACCTGGCGGCGCTGGCCGATGCCGGGCTGGTACGCCCTGCCGAAGGCACAGGCCGGTTCGACGTGCACCCGGCCCTGCGAGCGCTCGGAACCGACCGACTTGTCGGCGAGCAGTGCAGCGACCTCGCGAACCGGCACGCGGCGTACTACACGAACGTGGCCGCGGAGGCAGCCCACGCCGAGGCACTTGCTGGCTCACCGGCCGACGTGCTTGCCGACGAGCACAACATCCGCGCCGCGCTCGCGTGGGGCCTCGAGCGGTCCAGACGGCGACCGGCTGCTCGCTCTCGCCGCCGAGATAGGCCGGCTCTGGCGTGAGAGCCGCGGCAAGGGCCCGGCCGAGACGGCCAGCGGACTGCGCGCGTTGCTGGACGACGCGCAGCTGCGCCTTGTCGGAGCTCCAGGCCGGGCAGGCCGAGCGAGTCCGACGGCGGCGAGCTGCCCTCGACGACGACCGCAGCCGACTTGCTCGCACCGTGCTCGCCCGTGGAGAGGAGCGTCGGCGCGCCACGGTCGTCCCCGAGACGCAGCCATACCAGGGACTCGAGCCGTTTCGGGGTCGAGGACGCCGACCGTTTCTTCGGCCGCGAGGAGCTGATCGCCGAGGTCATCGCCAGGCTGCTCGAGAGTCGGCTGCACGCGCTGGTCGGGGCGTCAGGCAGCGGCAAGTCGTCCGTCCTCCACGCCGGAGTAGTGCCCGCCCTTCAAGCTGCGTCGGAAGCGCCCGCCTCGCGGGTCATCGACCTGTCTCCGGGTTCGACGCCACTCGCGGAGCTCGCGGTGAGGCTCGCCGCCCTTGCGCACGTCCCAGCGGGAGCGCTCGCAGACGACCTCCGCCGCGACCCGGCGCATGTCGTCCTGGCGCTTCGGCAGGCGCTGCTCGAGGCGCCGGCGGACACACGCCTGCTGCTTCTGGTCGACCAGTTCGAGGAGACGTTCACCCTGTGTCCCGACGACGCCGAACGCCGTGCATTCGTGGACGCGCTGCTCCACGCCGCGGCAGGGGACGCGCCAGTCGTAGTGGTGCTTGCCATGCGAGCCGACTTCTACGGTCACTGTGCCGCCTTTCCCGCGCTCGCCGCTGCGGTCGAGCGCAGCCAGACGCTCGTCGGCCGTATGACGGAGCACGAGCTGCGGCGAGCGATCGAGGGACCGGCAGCCGGGGCGGGCCTGGCACTCCAGCCCGGCCTGGTGGAGCAGATCCTGACCGACCTCGGTGACGAGCCCGGCTCCCTCCCCCTCCTCTCGCACGCGTTGCTCGAGACGTGGCGCAGGCGTGAACACGACACGCTCACGCTCGAGGCGTACCACGACGCAGGCGGTGTCCAGGAGGCGATCGCGAAGACAGCCGACCGGGTGTACCGCGAGCTGCCGAAAGACGATCAGGACGTCGCACGCCGGATGTTCCTCCGGCTCGCCGCCGTCAACGAGCGGCAGGAGTACACGCGACGCCGCGCGAGCCGGGACGAGATCACGTCCGTCGCCGTGGACGCAGAAGTAGCGGAGCGCGTGCTCGGGCACTTGGTGGCCGCCCGCCTGATGACCATCGGCGAGCGGACGGTCGAGGTCGCGCACGAGGCCGTCCTGCGCGAGTGGCCGCTGCTCGAGCGCTGGCTGGACGAGAGTCGAGAGACCCTGATGGCTCGCCAGCGGCTGCGCGCGGCGGCGGAGGAGTGGGCGTCGCTCGGCCGCGATCCGGGAGCGCTGCTTCGTGGGACGCGGCTGGACGCGGCCGCCGAGCTCGAAGACGACAACCGCACCGATCTCGATGCGCTGGAGCGCGAGTTCCTCGCCGCAAGCCGGGCGGCACACGCCGACGAGCTCGAGACCGCACGCAAGCGGAATCGCAGGCTCGTCGGCCTCAGCGCGGCACTTGCGCTCCTGCTGCTTGCCGCAGTCGGCTCGGCGGTCTTCGCGCTGCAACAGCGCGACCGGGCCGATGACAAGGCGCGACTGGCGACATCGGGGTCCCTGGTCAGGGCCGTCGACACGGCCGTCGCCACGCAGCGGCTCGACCAGGCGCTCCTGCTCGGCGTGGCGGCCTATCGCACCCGGCCGGGGATCGACTCCGAGAACGCACTGCGGGAGGCGGTCTACGCTGCCCGGCGGCTGATTCGCTACCTGCCGCCGGTGACGGAGCGTGCGCACGGGGTCGCTGCGTCCTCCGACGGCACGCTGGTCGCACTCGCGAGCCCTCGCGGGATCGTCCTCGTCACGCCCTCGGGCAGGCCGCGTGCGACGCTGGGCGCGGAAGACGTGCGCCGGGTCGTCACGGGGCTGGACAGCGTCGTGGGGCTCACGGCAACCGGGACGGTCGAGGCCTGGCGACCGGAAGGCTCTCGTCTCGGAGCCGTGCCCAGCAGCCCGGGCGGGGCTCGCAGCATCGCCGCGAGCCCCGACGGAAGGGTGCTCGCCGTCGGGACGAGAAACGGCTTCGTGCGCCGGGTGCAGCTGCCCGGGCTGAACGAGACCGGCGAGCCGGTCCGCATCTCCACCGGGCCGATTGGATCCCTCGCGTTTGCGCCAGACGGGCGGACGATCGCGGCAGCGACAGCCAACGGGTTGGCTCTCCTCCGTGGCGACGAGGTCCAGGTCGTTCCGACGGGCCTCGAGGCCATCCAGGCGGTTGCCGCAGGCGCGGGGCGGTTCGCGACCTCGTCCGGCACGGCGGACGTGACCGAATGGGCCCCGAGTGGCGCAAAGCTGCGGACGCTTTCGGTAAGCCCTGGAGAGCGTGTGACCGCGCTCGCCTACGGTCGTGACGGCACGACGCTGGCGGCCGGGACGAGCTCCGGAACAGTCCATCAGTGGCGCGCGGCTCGAGAGCTCTTCGCCGGACACGCCGCGTCCGTCACGGGTCTCGCCTACGTCGCTGACGAACGGGGCCGAGCGGCTCCTGAGCACCGCAGCGGACGGCAGCGTGGCCGTCTGGGGCGCGAAGGGGAGCCCGCTGTACCGCTCACTCGGTTCAGGAGCCGTCGCGGCCGACGCCGGTTTCTCGCCCAGCGGACGCCTCTTCGTCACCACGGGCCTGGACAACCCGCTGTCCGTGTTCGACGTCCGTACGACGGCGAGGCTGACACTGCCGCCGAAGCCGGACACGGGACCCGGAGGACCTCCTGCCGGCGGCCGCGAGCTCGCGTTCGTCCCCGGCGGCGAGCGCCTGGCCGTCGTGCCAGCCGGACGGCTCGGCCGTGCTGTGGTCTTTGCAACAGGCAGCGCCGCGTTTGCGGACCAGCCAGCAGCCGCTGGAGGTTGCGGGCGCTGCCAGGACTGCGGCGGCTGGACGTGGTGTGCTGGCGGTCGGGACGGCGGACGGGACGGTCGTGTTCCCGCGTCCGGCGAACGGCGGGCAGCGGGACGCGCTGCGACTCGGTGCCGGGATCGAGCGCCTCGCTATCAGCGCGGACGGTGAGCGCCTGGCGGCCGCGACCGAGGACGGCGGCGTCCGGCTCGTCGAGCTCGGGAACCGACGCGTACGCCGTCTGGAGCGAATCGCCTCCGAGCCGGTCGAGGGCCTCGCGTTCGCTCCGGACGGAGCGACGCTGGCGGCGCGGGCGCGGAAGGGCTGACGCTCTGGGACGTGGAGAGCGGCGAGTCAACGCTGCTGGCTGGGAGCGAGGGCGGCGTCAGCGTGGCGTTCTCGCCCGACGGGCGGTTCCTCGCGGAGGGTCACCGCAACGGGCGCGCGAGCCTGTGGGACGTCGACGCCCGGCGCCGTCTGGGGCCCGACCTGGGCGACCAGGCGGGCGAGCTGACGGTCGCGTGGTCCCCCACCGGCTCTCCACTGGCCACGACTGCTTTCGACGGGCGCACACTCCTCTGGGACGGCGCGCTCTGGAGGGATGCCAGGCGGCTCGCCGCGTACGCCTGCGCGCTGGCCGGACGCGACCTGGAGGCGGAGGAGCGGCGCGCGTTCCTCCCCGACAGCGACCGCAGGCCGTGCCCTACCTAGCGCCGCGTCCGAAGCTGCACCACTTGGGGTAGCGCGGACTACTGCCGTACGCCACGTGCGGCTCCACCCAGCCGTAGACGCTCCGCCCGCTTCGCTCCCAGTAGATCTGCGCGCCCCAGGCGTAGCGTCCCGCGGGGACCCGAACCCGCGGCAGGGTCCGCGTGAACAGGCGCCGGCTCGGGTCCTGCCAGACCGGCAGCCCGGTGACGGCGTTCGGGCCCGCGATGTAGGCGCGTGACCACCCGGTGGCGCGCTGGAGCCGCCAGGAGCGCCGGCTCTTGTCGTACCGCCACAGCTTCGCCTGCCACCAGGCTTCCTCCGTCCTGCCGTCGGTTCCGACGGGCTCCACCTGCCGCGGCGGGGCGATCGAGGTCTCGTAGGGCCGGCGCGTGGTGAAGCAGGCCGGCGTCCCCCAGTACTCGAAGTCTGCGGTTCCCTCGCCGTTCTGCTCCGCGGTCGCCAGGCGACGGAAGGCGTTGGGCAGGAGATCGCGTGGCGGGGAGTCAGATGTCGCGCGCTCCGGCGTGGTGGGGGCCGGGCGGATGCACCGCACGCCGCAGCTTGCGAGCTGCGAGAAGGCGGCTGCGCTGCGCTCCCGAACCGCGGCGGCCGAGAGGCTCAGCGGCCGGTCGGCGCTTCCAAGGTCACCTGCGGCTCGCGGCCGCAGCCCGGCCGTGTCGACCGGCGGCCGGGCAGCGCGCCCCGGCAGGATCCCGGGCTCGCCCGTCACCTCGCAACCAGGCCGCCGCTCGCCCAGGCAGTAGTCGGAGCCGGCGCCGCCCGTCAACGTGTCGCTCCCCGAGCCGCCGCCGAGAAAGTCGGACGACGGCCCACCGGCGACCGCGTCGTTGCCGGAGTTCCCCGCGAGCGCGTTCGCCGCCGCGTCGCCCCGGATCGTGTCGTCGTGGACCGAGCCGGAGACGGCCTCCGCGCCCCGAACGGTGTCGGCTCCGGCGCCCCCGTTCGCGCGCCCGGCGGCGAGGTCGACCTCCACCGCAGCCGCCGCAGCGAGGTACGAGACCGAGTCGAAGGAGCCGGCACCGCCGTCGAGTGCGTCCGCGCCGGACTCGCCGCTGACGACGTCGTCGCCCGCCTCCCCGCGCACGAGGTCGTCGCCGCTGTCGCCGTGGACGCGGTCGTCGCCCGCCGCGCCGGCAAGCGTGTCGTCCCCTCCTCCGCCCGAGAGATAGTTGGCCGTCGCGTCCCCGGTGAAGGTGTCGGGACCGGCGAACTGCGCGAAGGTGCTCCCGCCTCCGATCAGGCCTTCGATGCCGCCGAGCCTGTCGGCTCCCTGTGTCCCCGAGGCCGTGCCGGTCGCGAGGCTGGCGGTCACGCCGAAGTCGTAGGTGGCGAAGTCGAAGCCGCCGCCACCCTCGAGGACGTCGTCGCCGGCTCCGCCGGACAGGAAGTTGATCCCGGCGTCGCCGGTGATGGTGTCGGCGAACCTCGAGCCGATGAGCGGAGTCGAGGCCCATGAGCGTGTCCGTGCCGTCGCCGGTCGCACGCCCCTCCGGGAGGCTCACCACGACACCCGCAGGAGCGTCCTGGAAGGAGGCGTAGTCGACTGCCTGCGGCCCCACGCCGCCGCCGCCGTCGAGCTGGTCGTCGCCGCTGCCCCCGAACACCACGTCCGACCCGGGCCCGCCCTGGACGACGTCGTTGCCGGCCTGGCCCAGCAGGAGCAGGTCGTTGCCGTCGTCGCCGCAGATCCTGTCGTCGCCGGCGCCGCCGACGATGGAGTCGTCCCCCGCGCCGCCCGAGATGACGTCGTTGCCGGGCGTGCCGGTGAGCTGGTCGTTGCCGTCGGTGCCGTGGATGGTCACGCTGGCGCCCGCACAGAGCGTCTGCTGGGGGACGGCGGACCCGCTCGCCACGCCCGCCAGCAGCCAGCACGCGACGCCCGCGGCCGCGAATCGCGCCGGTCGCTTCAACTGAGTCGCAGCCGGGCGCAGCTCTCGGCGCTGGCGTTGCCGGCGGCGTCCCACGCGCGTACGCAGAAGCGCAGCGGTGCGGAGACACGCCGCGGAACGCGCCACGCGACGGCATGCACCTCACGCGCAGCGGTCGCCGCCAGCGGCCTGCGGATCAGGGTGATGACCGTTCGGCCTCGCACGCGCAGCTCCTCGCGGGTCGCTCCGCTGTCGTCGGCGGTCGTGTAGCGCAGCCGCACGAGCGCGCCCCGCCGTGCGGCGCCGGGGAGAGCGCGAGCCGTGGGACGGCGGCGGTCGGACGGGTTCGTGCCGACGACTGTGGTCGTCTGGGCGGTGGTCGACGTCGTGACACTCGTCGCTGTCTGCGTCACCACCGGGTCGAGGACGAACTCGTGACCCGTTGGCCGGTCGGGCGCGAGGTCAAAGACGGGGACCGCGTCCTGGGTCGGCTGGTAGTTCGCGTTCACCCACACGGAAACCGCCGACGGGCTGCCGAAGTCGGCGCGGTTGACACGGAACCTGACCGTCTGCGTCGCCGGCTCGAAGCTGCCCGTGAGCGACGCATCCGGCGTCAGGAGGTCCCACTGACCCCCGACGCACCGAAGCGGCCCATAGAAGTCCGGCTCCTGGGTGTGGCCGATCACGAAGACGCTGTACTCCGCCTTCGGCACCCCCTCGACGCCACAGCCGGTCAGCGGGTCGAGATCGGTGTCGAGGAGCACGCGGACGTGGTCGCCCTCGTTCAGTTGCGTGCGGTTGGCAAGCGTGACCGCGGCGGTCAGCGTGCCGAAGTTGTCGTTGGCGATGGTCACGCCCGTGATGTCGGGCGACGCCGGGCCGGTTGCGTCACCGGCCGGGTCGCTGAAGGACTGCGACGCGGCGGCGGGCGCCCGGTTGGCACTCGACGCCTCGACGGCGGCGGCAGCCGCGATGCCGGCGAGCAGGAGCGACACGCCGGCCACGACGCGGGCCGCGTTGGTCATCGCCGCACCCGCACGTTGCCGCAGTCGCTGGCGCTCGCGTTGCCCGCCTGATCCCACGCCTGGACGCAGAATTTGAGCGACCTCGCAGTCCGTGGCACACGCCAGGTGACGACGTGGAGCTCGCCCTGCTCTGTCGGCGCCAGCCGCAGTTGCTTCACGCCCAGCAGTCGAGGAGCGAAGATGCGGACGACCTCGCGCGTGGTGCCGCTGTCGTCGAAGACCGTGTAGCGCAGCCGTGCCGTCGCGCCCCGCTTCGCGGTCCCGTCCAGGGCGCGCACCCGCGGCCGGACGCGATCGCGAGGGGGAGCCGGCGCGGCCGTCACCGTCACCTGCGTGGTCGTCGTGACCGCCGTGGTCGTTGTCGTGGTCGTCGTCTCGGTCGTGGTGGGCGGCAGCGGCGCGAGCACCAGCTGGTGTCCTGCCGGGCCGACGTCGGGCGCCTGGTCCGACGACCCGCCGACGCGGATGGCGTGCACGCGGAACGTCAGGGCGCGCGGGTTGCCCACCTCGCTGCGGTCGATCCTGAACGTCGCCGTCTGGCTTGTTCCCTGGTACGAGCCGACGTAGGAGGCCGGCGCGAAGTCCTGCATCGCGCCTCCGACGCAGCGCTGGGCAGCGAAGTCGTCCTGTCCGGGCGCGCCGCCGGCCAGGAGCAGGTACTCGGCGCCGTATGGAGAGCACCCCGTGGTTGCGTTGAAGTCGGTGTCGAGATACACGCCGATGGCGTCGAGCTCGTTCAGCGCGGGACGGTTGGCCAGGACGACCTCCACGCCGAGCCGCGCCTCGTCGTTGGACACGCGCACGCTCTTGACGTCCGGCACGCCTGCGGGCTCGCCCCCGACGGGGTCGCCCCAGCTCCGGCCCGCGGCGGGGACCGCCGGCGGCGGGGAGATGACCACGTCGTAGCTTCCCTGCGCGGCGCCCGTGCCCTGCTGCGGCGCGAAGTCGAGAACGCCGCCGGGTCCCAGCGCGATGACGAGGAAGTTGAATCCGGTCGCGCCCCCGAGCTCGCTGCGATTGAGCTCGAACGTGAGTATCTGGTTGTCCTCGTCGTACGACCAGCTGAAGGTTGGTGCCGCGAACGTCTGCAGCCCCAGGCCCGGGATGCAGCGGAGGACACCGGCCTCGGTCTCGGTCTCGGTTGTCGCCAGACCTACGCCGTACTCGGCGCCGAACTGGCACAGCGCCGGATCTGGCGTGGACAGGCTGCGATCCGTATCTATGAAGATCAGGACGTTGTCGCCTCCCTGGATGGACGGCCGGTTCGCGAGCGCGACCTGAATCGCGACGTAGCCTGCGTCGTCGTTCGAGACGGCGAGCTCGACGATGTCCGGCGCACCGGGCTCCTGGTCACCGGCCGGATCGAGCCAGACCACGAGCGCGGCGGCCTCTGCGTGAAGCGCGAAGGCGGCGGCCAGCCCGGCGGCGAGGAGGACCAGACCAAGCGCGAGGACACGCAGTCTCGACGAAGCGTGACGCACGGACCTGGAAACGAAGGACCCCCTCGACGACCAGGCTCGATCGTACTCCCGTCCTCTGCCCCTCACAAGAACGCCTCGCCTCTCACGCCTGAGGAGCGCTCAGCGCCTGGGAGGCTTGCCGCGGCTGAGAGTCAGCGCGACCCTGGAGTTCAGCGGCAGGCTGCGACCACGCGCGCGGCTCTGCGCGATCACGCGCCCCTTGCGCACCCGGGCGCTGTACGCCTGGCGGACGGTGCCGACACGGCAGCGAGCGCCTGCGAGCAAGCGCTTCGCGGCGGCCAGCGTCTTCCCCACGACGTTCGGGACGACGCACCTGAGCACGACCGGGACGCGCGGCGCGGCCGGCGTGACGGCGTTCGAGTCACCGGAGTCCGGACCGGCCCCGACGGCGTTTCGCGCGGCGACGCGGAAGGTGTAGGGCGTCCTGTTGGTGAGGCCCGTCACGATCGTGCTGGTGACGGCGCCGACCGTCGACGCCGGGCGGGGCGAGCCACCGACGTACGGCGTCACGACGTAGTTGGTGATGGCTGCGCCGCCGGTGGAGCCGGGTGAGCTCCACGTCACCGTGGCCTGTCCGTTCCCGGCGACCGCGGACACAGCCCCTGGAGCGCCGGGCACGCGTGGCGGGCGTGACGGCGTTGGAGGAGGCCGACTCGGGACCCGTGCCGATGCCGTTTCGAGCTGCCACGCGGAACGTGTACGGCGTGCCGTTCCCCAGCCCCCCGATCGTCGCAGCGGCGACGGGGCCGACCGTGACCGCTGCCTGCGCCGCTGCCCCGACGTACGCGGTCACGACGTACGCAGTGACCGCGTTGCCGCCGTTGGAGGCGGGGCTCGCCCAGGTCACCGTCGCCTGCGCGTTGCCGCCGGTTGCCGCGACCGCGAGCGGCGGCCCGGGCAGCGTTGCCGGAGTGACCGCGTTCGACAAGCCGGACTCGGGACCGGCACCGATCACGTTGACCGCCGCCACGGAGAAGGTGTAGGTCACCCCGTTGGTCAGGCCCGCGACCGTGGCCTGCGTCGTCGCGCCGACGTTGGTCGTGCTCGACAGGATGCCGCTCGAATACGCCTTGATCTGGTAGCCGGTGATCGGATTTCTCGCGGCCACGACGTCCGCGGGGAACGGCATGAGCAGGAGCGAGAAGTCGAGAAGCGCAGCGCCCTGTGAGAAGCCCGCCGGCGGCGACCAGCTGACGGTTGCCTGCCCGTTGCCGCCGCTTGCTGTGACGCCGCTGGGAGCGTCTGGGGTGGTATCGGGAATCGCGGCATTGGAGAGCCCTGACACGGGGCCCACGCCCAGGCGCGTTCTTCGCGGCCACGCGGAACGTGTAGGTCGACCCGTTCGACAGCCCGCCGACGATCGTGCTCGTGACGTTCGCCACCGTCACGTCGGCCTGCGCCACACCGTCGCGGACGGGTGTCACGACATAGTTCGTGATCGCGCTGCCGCCGTCGGACGGCGCTGCCCAGGTGACGGTCACCTGGCCGTTCCCCGGCACGGCGGTAACGCGCGGTCGGCGCCCCTGGCGCTCCGGCGGGCGTGACAGCGTTCGAAGCAGCCGACTGGGCCCCCGTTCCGAGCGCGTTCTTGGCGGCGACCCTGAACGTGTACGTCGTGCCGTTCACCAGACCGGAGACTGTCGTGCTCGTGGCGTTGCCGACGTTGGTCGAAGTCTGGGCAACGGCACCGATGAAGGGCGTCACGACGTAGCCGGTCACCGGGCTACCGCCGTTCGCTGCGGGCGCCGTCCAGTTCACCGTTGCCTGGCCGTCGCCACCGGTCGCGGTGACGGCGCTCGGCGGGCCTGGCGCACCGAGCGGCGTGACGAGGTTGGAGGGAGTGGACTCCGGCCCGGTGCCGACGCTGTTGCGCGCCGCGACCGTGAAGGTGTACGAGGTCCCGTTGGCGAGGCCCATGATCTGCGTCGTGGTCACGTTGCCGACGGTCGTTGCCGTCTGGGCCGTTGCACCCACGTAGGGGGTGATGACGTAGTTCGTGATCGTCCGGCCGCCGTTCGACGCCGGCGGCGCCCAGGCAACCGTCGCACGGGCGTCTCCCGGCGTGGCACTGACCGTCGTCGGCGCACCGGGCATCGATCCTGGGCCGATGAGGTTGATCGAGTTGAGCAGGTTCAGCCGGCCGCCGGTCACGGTGATCCCCGCGAAGGCCGGCTTCGGGTCGACGCCCCCCAGGAGCGCCGCCTTGATCTGGAGGGGCGTAGCGGCCGGAACGTGCGCTTTCAGCAGGGCGGCGGCACCGGCGACGTGCGGCGTGGCCATCGAGGTTCCCTGCAGGAAGCGCAAGGCGTGGAGGTGGCCGGGGCTCGTCGTGCACTGCACGAACACGTCGTCCAGATCGGCTCCCTCACCGTCGACCGACGAGTCGCTGTGGAAGTGGAAGCGAAGGTGGACGGAAGGTTGTCCGTCGTACGCGGCGAGGCTGTCCTCGACCGACGACCACGCCTCGCCGGTGGATCCCCACCAGCCTCCCAGGGTCGTCCAGGTCGTCCCGTTCGTCGAGGCCTGCGTCTCGAGGAAATCGAAGTTGAACTCGGTGTCGAGCCGCATGAAGTAGGTGAGCTTGCACCCGGTGCGACCGGTGAGGTTGAGCGAGTTGGAGATCCTCGCGAACGAGTCGGTGTTGTTCAGGTAGGCGCCATCCGGGCTATCGGCGAGGTACCCGCCCAGTCCGGGTCGTCGAAGTCCGCCCAGCCCCAGGTGGTGTTGGTACCGCTGAACGTCCAGCTGTTCGCACTGGAGCCGAACTCGTCCAGGAACGACGTCGGCAGGTGGTCGCTGAGGATGCTCGCGCCCGGCGCGGCGAGGTCGACCGACGTCGCGCCCCAGTTCGAGAAGCTCGCGCGGGTCGTCGCTCATGGTGCTCGCCGCGACGCAGACGATGTTGTCGCGCGGGTACTGGCACGGAAATGCGGGCACGGCATCGTTGTTGCTGGCTTCGTTGCCGGCGGCCACGACGAAGAGCGTGTTCGGCGCGTTCGCGATCGCGTTCGAGACGGTCAGCGACGACGCGCCACCGCCGAGGCTGGCGTTGACCACGGCCGCACCCTTTTGGCCTGCATAGGCAAAGGCCTTGGCCTGGCGCCAGTGGGGGCAGCCGTCGTCCTCCGCACCGCAGATGCGCAGCGGCATCAGCTTGACCGCTCCAGTTGACACCCGCGACGCCGTAGGCATCGTTGCCCCTCGCGCCGATCGTGCCGGCCACGTGCGTCCCATGACCGTCCTGGTCGCGGGGGTCGTTGTCCCCCGAGCCGGCGGTTGCCTCCGCGCCGTTGACCCAGTCCCAGCCGCGCCAGTCGTCGACGTAGCCGTTCGCGTCGTCGTCCACGCCGTTCGTCTCCTTGCCTGCCGCCGCTCTCGCCCGGGTTCGTCCAGATGTTCGGCGCGAGGTCCGGGTGGTCGTACTGGATCCCCGTGTCGGCGACTCCGACCACGACGTTCTGGCTGCCCGTCGTGGCGTCCCATGCCTCCGGAGCGTCGATGTCCGCGTCGGCCACTCCAACCTGTGAGTTCACCGTCTGGCCGACGTTGTGGAGCCCCCACGTGTTGCCGAACTGGACGTCGTTGGGAGTAGCTGCGAGCTCGTTGGAGCCGTTGACCTCCACGTAGGCGACGTGTGGATCGCCGCGGTACTCCGCCATGGCGCCGGACGGCGTCTGTCCGGGCGAGACCGCCACCAGCGATGCGTGGACGCCCGAACGGGGAAGGTCGAGGTCGTCCAGGATCACGTCGCCTCGCGCGCTGACGACGCCCGTCCGCTCTCCCGCGTCGATCCGGCCGCCGCCGGCCGTGCCAGGTGCATCCCGGTGGAAGCCGACGATGATCGTCGCGGGCGAGGGCGGCATGATCGAGACCGGCGTTCTGAGGCGATCCGCGCCGCCCGACGCCGCCGAGGCGACGCCGACCGCAGCCGTGAGGGCGACCACGGCCCCCGCCAGGAGGTACGCCGGCCGAGGTCCGAATCGCACCGGCCGCGGGCGCTCAGGCAAGAGCCCACCCACGCGATCGGGGTTGGCTCGCAGCCGCCGCAGCTCCTCTCACCCTACGGCGACCCTACTTCGCTCTATGAGCGATTCCTATAGGCCGATCGGCCCACTTGTGACGATCGGCGCGAACCGGCTAGAAGAGGTCGAAATCGCCGGCGAGCACGCGATCGAGACGCCCGGTCCGGTATCCGCGAACATCATCGCGAACGAGCGGCGAGGGCGCCAGGCGATACCTGCGGACGACCTGGCTCGAGGCCGGCGCCTCGGCGAACGCCCGGAGCGCCGCCCGGTCGACCGGCACGTCATCGTCAGGGGGGCGCTCCGGCCAGGGCACGACGTCAACCCGAAGGCCGACGCGGACGGGCGGGCCCTCATCCCGTCCCTCGTGTGGGTACTCGAACAGGTGCAGGCCCGTCTCGTCGCGGAGAATGTCACCCGAGCCCAGGCCGCTCACTGCCAGCACGTGCTCTGAGGAGCCGCCGCCAAGCTCGATGGACTCGGCCCGCATGCCCCGCCGGGCTGCCCAACCTCGGTACATCTCCGCGAGCGCGGCGGCCAGGCGGCCCTGCTCGTCCCCCTCGCCCGACGAGCCGCGGACTCGCACGAACACCTGTGACGGCGAGCCCGTTCGGATGCCTGCCAGGGCACGGTCGAGCACATGCAGCCGCACGGCGAGCAGAGCCGCGAGGTCGGCCGCCCCGCCGTTGGTGTCCCGGCGCTGGCCTTCGAGCCGGCGGGCCAGCCGCTCCGCGGTCGAGAGGGCAGCTTGCAGCCGGTCGAGATACTCGACCTCGCCGAGCGTGGCGAAGCGGCTCTCTCGCTCCCAGAAGCCCGGCTCGCCCATCGCGCGCAGCCCCTCGGTCTTTCGCTCGACGATCTCCGTGCTGCGGATCTCCGCGGCGACGCGGCGGAGCTCGCCAAGGACGACCGCGACCGCACCGGGGCCGCCCTGGCGATGGAGTGCCACCGCACGGAGATCCCCCGCGGCGCTGGTCGTCATCAGCCGGTAGATCGGACGGCGCATCAGGATCGACGAAGGTGACCTCGATCCGTCTGCCGTCGGGCGCGCTCGCGAGCAGGAACTGGTCGCCCTGCGGAACGCGCTGCTCGACGATCGCAGCCGCGATGGGCGCGAGCAGGTGGTGCTCGACCGCACGCTTCAGGGGTCGAGCGCCGAGCTCGGGGCTGAAGCCCTGCTCGATCAGGAAGGCGGACGCCGAGTCGTCGAGCTCAACGGCCCACGGCCGACTGCGGATGCCGCGGCGCCGCAGGGCATCGGCCACCTCCTTGTCCAGGAGCGCGTGCATGTCCGCCCGCTCGAACGGCCGGAAGACGACGACTCGGTCGAGCCGGTTGAGGAACTCGGGCCGAAACGACCGCCGGACGGCCTCCTCGACCTTTGCCGGCCTGAACGTGTCTCTCCGCCGGGACGAAGCCGACTCCCCGGTGCGCCGCGAGCGACGAGCCGACATTCGACGTCAGGATGAACACCGAGCGGCGAAAGTCGGCTACCCGGCCGCGCTGGTCGGTGAGCCGGCCGTCGTCGAACACCTGCAGGAAGAGATCCCAGATCGGCGCGCGCCGCCTTCTCGAACTCGTCCAGCAGGATGACGGCGAACGGGCTCCTTGCGCACCGAGGCGATCAGGTTCGCGGCCCGCGGGTCGACGCTCGAGTCCGCGAGCAGCCGCTCGAGGCCCGTCGGGCGTCTGGAACTCGCTCATGTCGAGCCGGATCAGCCGCGCCGGCGAGCCGAACATGAACTCCGCGAGCGCCTTGGCGATCTCCGTCTTGCCGGTGCCGGTCGGGCCGACGAAGCAGGAAGACCCCGAGTGGGCGCGTCGGGTCGGTGAGCCCCGCCTTGACCATCGCGATGCGCTCGACGATGCAGTCGACCGCCTCGGTCCTGACCGAGGACTCGCCCGCCGAAGAACGCGCGCACGTCGTCGAGCTGCAGAGGCTCGTTCGGGTCCAGCACGGCCAACGGCAGCCCGGAGCTCGCCGCCAGCGCCGCGAGCAGGTCGGGCGTGGCGAATCGAGCGCGTTCCTGCTCGGCGGCCTCGGCTGCCGTCGCCGACAGGAGCCGCAGCAGGTTGCCCGGGGCGGCGAGGGCGGGCAGGAACTGCTGAGCGAGCTCGTAGCCCTCGGCGAGCGTCTGCTCGTCCGTCTCCACGTCGAGCCCGTCGTGCTCGAGCGCGTGCTGGGCGACCTGGATCGCCTCGCGTTCGTCCAACGGCCGCACGCGGACGAGATCAAAGGCGGCGGCGACGCGGGGCCGCTCGCCCAGCAGCAGCTCCGCTGCGGTCGGCGAGATCTCGCCGACGATCGTGAGCTGCCCCGACTCGACGTGCGGGAGCAGCGCGTCGAGCATCCCCTGCGGGCTGCGCGTGTGCTGGCCGGCGTAGAGCGTCTCCTCGAACCCGGGCAGGAGCCAGACGGCTCGATGGCTCCTTGAGGCGGCCCGCAATGTCGGCGACCCGGCCCTCGAGCTCGCCGATGTAGATCGCGCCGGCGTTCACCTGTGCCGCAGTCGCCTCGAAGACGATGAAGGAGCTTGGCAGCCGCTCGAAGCGCCGCACGGGCGAGCGCCGTCTTCCCGACGCCCGGCTCGCCGACCAGGAGCAGGGAGCGTCGAGGCTCGACCTCGAGCGCGGACAGGATCATCTCGACGAGCTCACGGCGGCGACCGACGAGGAGGGTCGGGCGGCGCGTCGTACGGCCGCTCCCACACCCGCGCGAAGCCGGTCAGGAACTCGGTGTCGACTGTCGTCGTGCGCCAGTCGTCAAATGCCTGGCGAAACCCCGGCCCGAGGTCGTGCTCGTAGCGGTCGATGAACCGCTCGAGGTCGTCGGCCAGGCGGCGAGCGACGTTCCGCCGGAAGGTCTCGACGGTGACCTCTTCGTGCTGCTGCCGATCGCGGACGAACTCGGCGAGCGCGTCCCACGAGACACCCTCGTCGATCTGCGACAGCGCCGATCCGATCACCGGCCGGTCGGCGTGACGGAGCAGCACCCGGAAGAGCGAGCGGCTCCAGCTCGGGTGCGCAGCGCTTGAGCGTCCGGAGGGCCCAGTCGGTCGTCTCGGGCGGTGCAGCGGCGCGAGCCGCCAGCGCAGACAGCCCGAGGGCAGCCGGCGCAGCCTGACCGTGCCGCGCGAGGCGCACGACGACGTCGGCGGGCATCGCGGGCGCCACCAGCTCGTCTCGCGCCTGGATGAAGCGCGCATCCCGTTCCAGCGAGTCCACGGTCGCGTGCTCGCCGCCGAGCCGGAGCGCGAGCTCCACGAAGCGGTCGTCGCCGGTCGTCGTGGGCGGCGCAGTACCGCGCGGGCACGCCAGCGGGTCGTCACTGCGGTGCGAAGCTGCTCGAGGAGCTTGAACGCGGCCCAGGCCAGCACCGCGAGGATCAGGAAGCCGCCGACGACGTCCATGCGTGCGGATCTCTGTAGCAGGCCGGCCGGGGCAGGCAGAAGTTGCCGGCCCCGGCCGGCAGGCCGCTAGTTGAGCAAGACCATGAACTCGTTGTCTGCTGCAGTCCCGCCCAGGTTGACGAGCAGCAGCGAGACCTGCGTCCCGGCGCCGCAACCGAACGCCACGCCGATCTGCGTGACCGCGACGAAGGCTGTGCCCGTTGGACCCGCCGAGGCCACGGCGTTCGCGGGCGTGAAGCGCGAGCCCGTTCAGGCAGTAGACGCCGGTTCCCGGCTTGCCGACGTTCGAGGCCGCCACCCCCTTGGAACGGGCGAGGTCGACGGTGCCGTCGGAGTTGATGTGCGCGTACCCGAGCGCGGTACCGGGCGCACCGCCGGCCCTGCAGGCCCCTGCGCACCCTGTCGCACCGGCCGCACCCGTCGCACCCATGGCCCCGGGCGGTGCCGGGCGGCCCCGCGAACCCTCTCAGGCCGCGAAGCCCACGTAGCCCACGCGGCCCACGCGGCCCGCGCGGGCCGCGCTGCGCGAGTGCCGCCGGCTTCGTCGCCACCGCCGCCGCGACCCCATCGGGCGTCGTGGCACGGTCCGCCGTGGCCGGCGAGTCGACCGCCCCGGCTGTGCCGGCCAGTGCGGCGAGCAGCGCGAGCATGGACAGCAGCAGCGCCGGTGACAAGCGCTTCTTCAGATGACGCATGGAGATCAGCACCCCCTCCTCGGTGACAGAGTCGGCCGAGTATGCGACAGGGGAAGAAGACGTGTCTAGAGCGACAAGCTCTAGCTCTGCTCGGGCTCCTGCTCGCGAGTGATCGGCGAGCGGATCTTGAAACCGATGGTCTGCTTGCGCCGCCGCGCCTCGGTGGAGGCGCGGCTGCCGCGCGCTGCTGATCCAGCGACTCGACGCTCAGCCCCGCTCGCAGCCAGCCGGCGAGAACCGCAGCACGCACGTCGGCCGGCATCGACTCGGCGGTCGGCCCGCGCGACCATGCGCTCGAACTCACCGGCAAGCGCGGCGTCGTGCTCCGCCAGCAGCGAGCGCACCTCCCCGATCACGGAGTCGACCTGGAAGGCAAGCGCCTCGGGCGAGTCGGCGGTGCCGGCGCGTGCCGTTGCAAGCAGCTCGTCCGCGACGCCCTGGAGCCGCAGGAGTCGCTTCGTCGTCTCCCAGGGCAGCATGCGGTCAGTCTACGGCGGTACCTAGCCGAGTACCAGGAATGCATCGACGTCGACACGCGGCCTGCCCGGAGTGCCCACGACCTGGATCTGCAGGGTGTGCGGACCCGGCGACGCGAACGCCTGGCTGAACACGACCCGCCGGGCTGCCGCGCCCTGACGTGGCCCGAGATCGACCGTCATGCGGAAGACCCCGTCCACGAAGACGTAGGCGTGCCCACGGCCGGCTCCGGTGCGGGCGAGCCAGCCGACCGAAGAGCCCGTGAACCCGAGCGTGGCCGTCGCCTGCCGCGCAGTGGCGTAGCGCAGCAGGGCGCCATGACCTCGCCCCTGGTTCGCCTCCAGCCAGCCGGGCGACCACGCGATCGACGAGGAGCGCTCCTCGTGCGCGTCGAGCCGGAACGGTGCGCCGTAGGCCATTCCGCTCAGCCGTCCAGCGGTGTCACTCGCCCGGGTGGCGAACGTGTAGCGGAACCCAGGGGCAAGTGCGGTCCTGACGACGGCTGTGCGCTGCAGGCCGCGGCTCAGGACGCTGACCGTGCGAACGCGGGCGAGCTGCCAGGCGCCGCCCTCGCGACTCACGTACAGGAAGAGACGCCCGACCCGCGCTGCCCCGCCACGTCCGCTGATCGTGACGTCGACCGGAACGGTCGTCGGCCCGGCTGCGGCCAGGTACGCGACCGAGTGAGCGGGGGAGGCGACCGTCGGCCCCGTCGGCTGCGGGCGGGGCGCCGGCTTCGGCTGCGGCTGCGGCTGGGGGCGGGCAACGCCCACGAGCGCGCCGACCGCAGCAGCGAGGTCGAGCCGCCGGCGGACGACGCCGTTGCGTGGATCGCGAATCTCGGGGCCGCTGCCGACCAGGACCTGCTCGATGCGGTCCGGGCTTGCAGACGGCTGTGCGCCGGCGAGCACTGCGACGGCGCCGGCGACGTGCGGGGCTGCCATGGACGTCCCGCTCTTCACCCCACCGGCCGCGTCGATGCTCGAGCCGGGAGCCCAGAGCGAAAGGCGGGCGCCCGTCTGCGAGAAGCAGGAGACCAGGTCCGGTGCGGTGACGGTGTCCGTGCAGTGTGCCGAGCGATACGGGCCGAACGCGGCGTCGTGGACGGAGCCGACCGCAACGGCGCCGGGCACGCAGGCCGGGCTTGCGATCCCGTCCGTGAACAGCCCCTCGCGGCCGCGCTGGCCGTACGCGCCGTTGCCGGCGGCGACGATCGGAAGGATGCCTGCCGCACGTGCGACGCCGAGCCCGTAGTCGTCCCGGCAGGCGCCGGTGTACGAGCCGCCGCCGAGGCTCAGATTGAGGGCACGGATGTTGAGGCCGCGACGCCGCTGCTCGACGACCCAGTTGACCGCCCGGGCGATGTCGGCGACAGACGCGAGGCGCACGAGCTGACCCTGGGCGTCACGCTCGACGTGAAAGACGTCGATGCCGATGATGCTCGCGCCCGGCGCCACGCGGGCGACGATGCTCGCCACGTGCGTTCCATGGCCTCCGTCGTCGAGCGCACCGTCGTCCGGCGCCGCCTCGAAGGTCGCCGCGACCCGGCAGCCCGGCGCGCCCGGGGAGGGGCAGGGCCCGAAGTAGGCGGGGTGACTGCGGTAGTCCAGCCCGGTGTCGAGCACGGCCACGTATGCACCGCGCCCGGCGTGCCCGGCGGCTACGACCTCCGGCTGCCGGACGAGCCCAAGGCTCTGGACCAGCGAGGCGCGCAGCTCGGCGTTCGGGCGGATCGCGACGACGCCCGTGGCGCTCGCGACGTCGCGCAGCGCCTGCTCGCTGGTGAAGCGGACGAGCGCGAGCGGCAGCTGCTGGAGCCGGTCGAGCACCACGACGCCGCCCGTGTCGTTCTGTACGGCGGCGCGCTCGATGTGCGCGAAGCCCTCCTCGAAGGAGACCTCGACGAGCGCTTCCACCGCGCCGGTGGAGCGCAGCTCGTCGGAAACCCGTCCGTCGACCGCCGCCGATGAGGCGAAGGCCGCAGGCGAGCAAACGGTCACAGCAGCCAGGGCGATGGTGAGGACGAGGACGGTGCGGATGAGCGTGGCGTGCATCGGATCTCCTTCAGTGGGGGTTGCAGCCCGACCTCTGGAGCCTCGAATGCACCCCTCAAGGGGCTCTCAGGACGCGCTCAAGGGCGACCCACGCCGGCCCCGGTGCACGCGGTCGCGCGCCCCGCGTGGCCGCGGGGCGGGCCGCAGGACGGTCGAGCCTGATCAGGCGTAGACCACGTCACCCGTCCGCTTGCGCGACGCGTAGGCGACACCGCGATGGGCCGCGTACGCGAACGGGTGGTTGAAGGCGTCGATGGCCACATCGCTCGTGACGGGAAACTCGAAGCTGTCGTTGATCCGTCCGTCGACCACGAGGACGCGGAGGCTGTTGTCGCTCCTCATCCACAGGAGCCAGACCTCGATGCCGTCGCTCACGCGGTAGGCGAGCTCCCGGGGGAGGCGGTCAAGCGTGGTGGTGCGGGTCATGTCGAATCCTTTGGTCAGGGGCTGCGATGCAGCCCGATGACCGCAGGCTCGTGCCACGCCCTCAAGCAGCCGTCAAGATCCGCTCAGTGCCGCCCGCCCCGATGGAGTTCAGGATTCTCGGCCCGCTCGAAGTGCTCGACGCGGGCGCCGCGCTGACCCTGGGCGGCGCCAAGCAGCGCGCACTGCTCGCGATCCTCCTCCTCAGCGCCAATCGAGTCGTCCCCAACGATCGCCTCATCGACGACCTGTGGGGCGAAAAGCCGCCGGAGACGGCGGCCCATGCGCTGCAGGTCTACGTGTCGCAGCTGCGCAAGGTGCTGGGCCGCGAGCGCCTCGTGACCAGGTCGCCCGGCTACCTGCTGGCAGTCGAGCCTGACTCGATCGATCTCACCCGTTTCGAGCAGCTGCTGGGCACCGCCCGGGAACAGCTCGGGCCCGATCCGGCCGGCGCGGCCCGCCTCCTCGGCGAGGCGCTGGATCTGTGGCGGGGGCCGGCGCTCGCCGAGTTCGCCTTCGAGCCGTTTGCTCAGAACGCGATCGGGCGGCTCGAGGAGCTTCGCCTGGTCGCCCTCGAGGAGCGGATCGAGGCAGATCTGGCGCTCGGCCGGCACGGCGAGGTGACTGGAGAGCTCGAAGGGCTGATTCGGTCGCAGCCGCTGCGCGAGCGCCCACGGGGGCAGCTGATGCGCGCGCTCTACCGGGCCGGCAGGCAGGCAGAGGCGCTGGAGGCGTACCAGGAGACGAGGCGCGTCCTCGTCGACGAGCTCGGCATCGACCCCAGCCCCGCCCTGCAGCAGCTCGAGAAGGCGATCCTGAACCAGGATCCGGCGCTCGACGCGCCCGCGTCCGCGCCTGCAGCCGCGACGGCTCGCGCCGCGGCGACCGGGCGCTCGATCCTGCTCGTGCCCCGAAGTGACGATGAGCTGGACGCGCAGCTGCAACTGGCCGAGCCCCTCGCTCGCTCCACGAGCCCGCACGAGCTGGTGCTCGCCCGGCTCGTCTCACCTGCCGAGCTCGCGCAGGCATCGGCCACGCTCCACGATCGACGCGCAGGGCTGTTGGAGCGGAGCGTGAGCGCTCGCGCCGCGGCGTTCACGTCGGACGCCTGGGAGGAGGACGTGTGCCGCTTGAGCGAGCAGCAAGAGGTCGACCTGCTGCTCCTGCACCCGACGGCCGCAGGGGTGGACGGCGATCTCCGTGAGGGACCCGTGAAGACCGTCCTCGAACGAGCCCCGTCGGACGTTGCGCTGCTCGCACGCTCGGGGGCCGCCGAGCCCTCGGCGGTGCTCGTACCGTTCGGCGGCGGAGAGCACGAGTGGGGCGCGCTCGAGCTCGGCGCGTGGCTTGCAGGGGCGACCGGGTCGCCGCTGCGCCTGCTCGGCACCGAAGCCGACGCCGCGGGGGAGCGTCGGGACGCGAGCCGCCTGCTGGCAACGGCCGCGCTCGCGGTTCAGCAGCTCGCGGGAGTCGTCACCGAGCCGGTGCTGCTTCCTCCGGGTGCCGCGAGCATTCTGGATGCGGCCACCGAGCAGTCTCTCCTCGTCATGGGCCTGTCTCCCCGCTGGCGCCAGGATGGCCTGGGCGCGCTTCGCGCGGAGGTCGTGGCGGGGGCCCGCGCCGCCACGGTCGTGGTTCGTCGCGGCGTACGGCCGGGCGGACTGAGCCCGCCGAGCGCGCTGACCCGGTTCACCTGGTCGCTCGACGCGGCCACGTGACCTCCGTGCGGATTCGTGCTGGTCGGCGCGTGGTACGCCGAAGCGCTCGAGACCTAGGCTAGGGCCCCGTGCGCAGGGTGAGCCTCGGAGACCTCCAGCTCACGATCTTCGATCACGGGCTCCAGCTTCCCGTCGGTGACGACAACCTCGATGTCGAGGTACGGACCCCCGACGGCCGCCGGTGGGGAGCGACCTTCTACACCGTGCGAAACATTCGCACCCTCATGGCGAAGTGGGCGCATACCGGGAGTACGGCGGCGGCATCGACTTCTGGGGCGGCGTGGATGCGGTCGTCGTCGAGGAGATTTCGGACGACGTCATCCGGAGAACGGTCGAGGCGCTCTGGGCCGAGGGCGACCTCGAGCAAGTGATGATGCCGCTCGAGGAACCCGAACCGGAGCCGGACTAGGGCGACGTCGGCGGCGCGATCGGCCCGGCCAGACGCGCGGCTCGCTCGCGGAGGTGCTCGGCCGCCTCGCCCTCGAGCGAGGCGGCGGCGGCCTCGAGACACGCAACCGCGCGGGCTGTGTCGCCGCTCTCCGCATACCACCGGGCAAGCGCCTCGAGGTAGTGCTCGCGGGTCTGCGCATAGAGCGACTCGGCTGCTGAGGCAACGGTGCGAGCGAGCTCCCGGTCGCCGCTGTCGTGCCGCCGTCGAGCGCGAACCCGCAGGCCGGACAGAAGCGCGCGCCCGGCGGGGAATCCGCACCGCAGGCAGGGCAGGTGCTCACCGGCCCGGGACGGCGACGCCGAGCATCGTGGCGAATGCGCGGGGCGTCGGCGGACGCTCCTCGGGCTTCTTCGCGAGTGCCTGCATGATCACCCAGCCGAGATCCGCGGGCAGGTCCGGCCGGGCGGCGGCCGGGCTCGGCGGCTCCTCCTCGAGGTGAGCGACGGCGACCTCGAACATTGCCTTGCTGGCAAACGGGGCCACGCCGGTGACGCACTCGTAGGTGAGGCAGCCCAGTGCGTAGACGTCGCTAGCAGGGGTCGCCTCCTCGCCGCGGATCAGCTCCGGGGCGATGTAGTCGAGCGTGCCCATCACCTGCCCGGGCCGGGTCAGCACGGTGTAGGCCCGCCCCTTCGCCAGCCCGAAGTCGGTCAGGGCCGCCCGGCCCGACGTGCGGAGCATCACGTTCGACGGCTTGACGTCGCGATGGACGATGCCTGCTGCGTGGAGCGCCTCGAGCCCGCCGGCGATGTCCGAGGCGATCTGGACCGTGTCCGCGAGCGCGAGCCAGCGCTCGCGCTCGAGCAGATCTTCGAGGGTGCCGCCCTCGACCAGCTCGACCGCCAGATAGTGGAATCCATCGGCCTCCCCGCTCTCGACCACGCGGACAAGCCCCGGATGCTGAACATCCGCGGCAACCCGAGCTTCTCGGCGGAAGCGGTCGCGGTAGACCTCGTCGGCGGCCAGCGCCTGCCGCAAGACCTTCAGCGCGACGGCCTCCCCCTCCGGCTCACGGGCGGCCAGGAAGACGACACCCATCGCCCCTTCTCCGAGCTGACGCTCGAGCCGGAAGTGGCCGATCGCGTCGCCCGGCTCGAGCCCGATCCGCTCCAGGCTCACAGGGCGAAGGATCGCACGCCTCGGCTGCCGCTACCTGCGGACGACCTTACGCTTGGGCTTCGCGGGCTTGGCCTTTGCCTTCGGCTTCGGTGCCACCGGCGCCAGCACCTTGGTGCCGTGGACACGGCGGTAGACCAGATCACAGGCGGCGACTGTGCGATGGGCGATGCCGTGCCGGAACCACGCATTCCGCATCGTCCCCGTCCCGTGCGCCCAGGCGTCCTCCCAGTCGTGGGCGTCGCCGCTCGATTGCAGCCACCGGCTCGCCTCGAGCAGGTCTGCCTGGGTGACGAGGCCGCGGTCGAAGGCCCAACGGGTGAAGAGGCCGGCGTAGCAGTCCGCCTGCAGCTCGCGCGCGGCGAAGAGAGCATGGTTGCTCGCCCACTCGAAGAAGCCGCGGAGGCGCTGCACGTGGTGGGCATACTCGTGCGCGAAGACGAATGCGGAGGCGAAGTCGCCGCGGCGGGCGATGAGTTGCCGGTGCCAGTTGTAGTCCAGGTACACGGAGGAGTCGAGCGGGCAGTAGAGGGAGTTCGGGCCCTCGATCCAGACGCCGCACGCCGTACCCGGGGCGGCGTACCACGCGAAACCAGGCGCGGAGAACCGTGCGCCGAGCGTCGAGCTCCAGAAAGCGTCGAGATTCGGCCGCATCAACGACGCGACGCCTTCCGGCTGCGTCTGCTCGGGCGTGAGCGCCCGCGCCGGGGAAGCGGAGACCGCTGCGACAGCGGCCAGGATCAGGACGAGCAGTGCGGCGCGGTGCATGGGAACCCTCCTTCGATCGCTCATGAGCCGCACGATCGGCGCGGATCGTCAACGTCCGCTCAAGGCGCGCTCAAGAGGCGCGCTCTTCCGGTCGGAGGAAAGGCGCAGTACACTCGGTCCGCGGTCTTGTGAACATCGAAACGGGGTCTGAAGGCGAGGTGCGGCGGCAGGTTCGAGAGGCGCGAACGCGCGTCCCAACGGCCGCGTTGCTCGCGTGCGCACTCCTGGCGTTGGTGCTCGGAGCTCTCGGCGGTTCCGGCGCGGTCGCCGCCGGCACATCGTCGTGGACCGACCCGGCGGGCGACGCCGGCCAGGCGGCCGATGCGGTCACGGTCACGATCGCAAACGACGATGCGGGGCTCCTCACCTTCAAGCTCGTCTTCGGCAACCGCAGCGGCGGGCTCGGCGACGAGGGCATCAGTCTCTTCCTGGACGCCGACCGCAGCACCGCTACGCCGGGAGGCACCTGCGCCGGCACCGACTTTCGCCTCCGCTACTTCGGGTTGTCGTTCCCGAAGTTCGCGCTGGACACGTGCGGCGCGAGCGGCTTCACCGAGAACGTGCCGGCTCCGACGTTTGCGGGCGCCTTCGACCCGGCGACGCAGACGCTGACGTTCACGATCAACCGCTCCGATCTCGCGACCACGGCGGCGTTCAACTTCTGGATCTTCGCCGCCAAGACAGGCACCCCCGACCAGGAGCTGGTGCCGGACGACGCCGCATCGGGCAATCGCCTCACGTACACGCTGCAGTTCACGCCGCCCCCTCCGCCTCCGCCGCCGCCCGACACTCAACCGCCGGCGGCTCCGACCCAGCTGACCGCAGCTCTGCAGGCCGGGCCGCAGGTAGCGCTGTCCTGGGCGGCAAGCACGGACAACGTCGGTGTGACGGCCTACCGCGTCTACCGGAACGGCGCCGAGCTCGGCACCGCAACGGGCACGAGCTACACCGACGCTTCTCCGCCGGTCGGCGCGACCCTGACCTACGAGGTGCGGGCTCTCGATGCCGCCGGCAACGTCAGCCCGCCGTCGGCGTTCGCAAGCGTGACGACCCCGGCCCCGCCACCGCCGAACAGTGACGGCGACGCGCTCGCCGATCCCAGCGACCGGTGCCCGACGGTGTCCGGGGGCAGGTACGACACCAATGCAAACGGGTGCCCCGGGCCGTTCAAGCGCCTGGTCTTCGACGACGTCGTCGAGCTGGGCCTGACGGGCGGACGAAAGCCACGCCTGCTCGTCCGATACTTCGGCCTGACGCGCCTCGAGGCCAAGACCATCGTGACGCTGTCGAGCGCCCGCGGCCGGGAGACCGTCGTCTCGCGCGGCCGCTCCGTCTACAGCCGCAAGCTGCGCGGACAGGCGCTCGGTCTGGACACGACGATCGTCATCCGGGCAACCAAGCCAGGGTTCATCGGCTTCGACCTCCGCTACCACCTGCGGACGGGCCGAGTGTCCAGCCATCGCTGTGTCCCGCCGACGGGCAGCCAGAAGCCGGTGGCGTGCAAACGCGTGTCGAGGGGCTCGTGAGACACCCTGCGTTGATCGCCGCCGCGTGCGCCGCGCTGCTGCTCGCCGGAGCGCTCGGTTTCGTCGCGGGTCGCGCGGGCGGCGATGACAGCCAGACCGGGCCCGGCGTCGCCCCGGCCGCCGATCTCGCCGTGCTGCAGCCGGCAGAAGTGGCAGCGCGGCCGCCCTCGCTGGCCGGCAGCATCCCCGCGCTCAAGCCGGCATCCGCGAGTGCATCCGGCGGCGCGACCTCGGTGACGACCACGACCGCGGCGCCGACTGCGTCGCCTGTTGGCGGTACCGAGCCGCCTCCGCCGCCTCCGCCGAAGACGACGACCACGACGATCATCCGCCGCTAGGGCGAGACTCACGGGCGTGCTCGCTCCCGGCTCGACCGTCGCCGGCTACCGGATCGACCGACTGCTCGGGCAGGGCGGCATGGGCGCCGTCTACGAGGCGACCCAGCTGTCGCTGAACCGAACCGTCGCCCTCAAGCTCATCTCGGCGGAGCTCGGAGACGACGAAGACTTCCGGGAGCGCTTCCGGCGCGAGGGCCACGTGCACGCCGCCATGAGCCATCCACACATCGTTCCCGTCTTCGAGGCCGGCGAGAGCGAGCACGGCCTCTTCCTGGCCATGCAGCTCATTCGGGGACCGAACCTGCGCAGCCTGATCGTGGGCCGCGAGCTGACACCGGGCGCGGCAGTCAGGCTGCTCGGGCAGGTCGCCGATGCGCTCGACACGGCCCACGCGGCCGGCCTGATCCACCGCGACGTGAAGCCTGAGAACATCCTGGTCAGCGGCGACGGCCGGCACGCGTTCCTGACCGACTTCGGAGTCACCAAGACGCTGGACGGACGGACGGCGCTGACGCGAACCGGGCGCCTCGTGGGCACCCTGGACTACATCTCGCCGGAGCAGATTCGCGGTGAGCCTGCCGAGCCCGCGAGTGACGTCTACGCGCTCGGGGCGGTCCTGTACGAGAGCCTCACGGGCTCGATTCCGTTTCCCCGAGACTCCGACGCGGCCGTCCTCTACGCGCACCTTTCCGATCTCCCGCCGGCGGTGACGGAGCGGCGACCGGATCTGCCGCCCGGGTTTGACCACGTCGTGACCCGTGCGCTCGCGAAGGAACCGGCAGCGCGGTACCGCAGCGCCGGCGAGCTGATGGACTCGGCCGCCGAAGCCGCGGCCGCAGCCGGCACAGCCCTCGACGTGCCGGCCGGTCCGCTTTCTGCGCCGGCCGAGGCGGGCATCCGTGCCGCCTCGCCCGACGTGACCCCGTCCAGACGCTGGCTCGTGCTCGCGGGGGTCGGCGTCGCGGCGGCACTGCTCGCCGTCGCCGGCTACGCGGTCGGCGAGACCGGATCTGGCAGCGACCCGGAGACTGCTGATCGGCGGATCACTGCCGCCAACATCTCGCTGCCGTACGTGCGGCCGTGGCGGTCGCGTGACGTTGCGACGGGTACGCCGCTGGAGCAGGCTGCTGCGATCGAGCTGACGGAGGGCGCCCGGCGAACGACGCTGACGGCGGGTTCGGCCCGCCCTGTCCGTCCGTCATTCCTGCCGGGCTCGCTGGCCAGGCGAGCAGCCCTCGAGAAGCGGCGGATCGTCCGCGTCGGCAACGCGCAGGCGTACCGCTACCGGATCGGCTCGACGACGGCCTATGCGCTCCCGGGCGCGGCAGACTCGACCGTCGTCCTCTGCGACGGCGCGCCGGGGCTCCTCCCGAAGTGCGAGGCCGTTCTGCACGAGGCCTCGGTTGAGCGACCCGTCACCCTGCAACCGCGCGCGGTCGACGCCAGAGCGCTCCGCCGGCTGGCCACATCGCTCGAGCAGAGCCGGGGCCGCGGGCTCGACGCGATGCGGCGCGCGGCGAACTCCGCGGAACAGGCGAGCGCAGCCGGCCAGGTCGCGAACGCATACCGCACTGCCGCCGGCAATCTCCGTCCGGCAAAGCTCGCTGCGCTCGCGCGCCCTGAGCTGCGCGCGCTCGACATGTCCCTGGCGGACGCGGCGCAAGCGTACGACAGGCTGGCGGCGGCGGCAGAAGCGGGCGCGGCGAGCCGCTACGCGTCGCGCCGGAAGGACGTGAGGGACGCCGAGCGATCGGTGGCCGTGCGCTTCCGTGCGCTGTCGCCGTACGGGCTGACAACCGCCGGCTGAGCCGGCCCGGTCCATGCGCGCGGGGGACGGCGTCGCCGTCCCCCGCTCTTCGGTCCGGAGGGAAGTGTTAGGGCTTGCGGGTCGCGGCGATGACCGGCGCCTTGGTCGGCAGGCGCTTCGGCTTGGCAACGCGCTTCGCGTGCTTGCCGGCCTTGGCGAAGACGCTGCCCTGGATCGTGCAGACGCGGTCGGCGGGCGTGAAGTGGTAGCTGAAACCGCCCTGGCCATTCGGGAAGGCGAACAGGCCCCAGGCGAAGTACGAGCCGGGCTCGAGGGCGAACTGGGCCTTCGACCGGAAGGTGATCGGCGCCGCGACCGGGTTCTGGTAGACGCTGCGGAAGTCGTCCGTCGCGATCCAGCCGGTGCGGTAGCCGATGCCGACCCAGTTGGGCGGCAGGTACTTCTGCACGAACACCGCGTAGAAGCTGCCGGGGATCGTGCTGGCCATGCTGGTCTCCATGCCGTTCGAGAGGCACCGCACGCCGAAGGTGTGCGTCGGATCCTGGCCATGAGCGGCTGCGCCGCCGGCGGAGATCAGCGCCGTGACGAGGATGCTGGCGCCAACTGCGAGCTTGGTGAGGAACGTGCGCTTCATTTGACTGTCTCCTTCTTTCGTGACCGCTTCAGCGCGGTCGATGGAGACACGGTCGGCCGTCTGCCTCAAGGGCAGATCAAGCCGCTCTCAATGAAGTCCGAACGGACCTACTGGACCGCGGCGGCTACCCGCCCGCGGGCGGCCCAGGCGCGCGCGGTGAGCTCGATCGCGCCGTCCTCGGCCTCCTCGACGGAGGCCCGGAGGCGCTCTCGCAGCTCCTCGCGCTGCGCCGGCTCGAGCGAGACGAGGAACGCGGGCGCCGGCGCATGGCCGGCCAGGAAGGGCGACCAGAGGTCGTCGAAGCTCGCGAACCGGGTGGGGACGACGATCTCCCTCACCTCCACCTCGCCGAGCCGGGCGTCCTCGAACAACCCGCGGAGCACGTCGGGCCGGGTGACGGAGAATCGGCTGCCCTCGTCGAGGTCGGCTGCACGCGGGTCGATCTCGATGGCCGCATCCCAGAAGCGGCGGAGCATCTGCATGCCCTCGGCGTAGTCCCAGACGTACGCCGCGACCGTGCCTCCGGCCCGGGTCACGCGTGCCATCTCGCCGACGCCCGTCGCCGGCTCCGGGACGAAGTTGAGCACCAGCCCCGCGACGGTGACGTCGAAGGCGCCGTCGTCGAGCGGCAGGCTCATGGCGTCGCCCACGCGCGTGTCCACCGGCCGCCCGGCGAGCCTCGCTGCCGCGGCCTCGACGAACGGCTCCGACGGGTCGACGGCCGTCACGCGCGCAGGCTCTGCCCGGTCGAGAATCGTCTCGCTGAGCATGCCGGTGCCACAACCGACGTCGAGCCAGGCGGCGCCGGGCGGCGCGGCCAGCCAGTCGAGGAACTCGCGCGGCGACGAGCCGGCTCCAGCGGCCCATGAACGCGTCGTAGGCGGACGCGCTCGCCCAGAGGCCGCTCGTCGCCGACGGAGGGCTCGACATCGGCGCGCATCCTAGGAGACGCGCAGCCGCCCCGCCGCCGCCGCGTATCGACACCGCGGGACATGTCCAGTTCGGACATGTCCGCGCCGGGCGGCCGGGAGGCCACCACTCCTCCTCCCCGGTTCGACCGTACCGAGACCCGGCGCGCGTGGGTGGAACGCAAGTGCGCCGAGGATGTACCGGCCGCAGCGGCGCAGGCGGCGCACTACGCTGCCGCGGGGAGAGGGGAATGAAGCACGTAGCTGTCCTGACGGTGTGCGCCGCGGCGCTTGCGCTTGGCACGGCCCAGGCTGCTTCGGCGCGCGCTCCGGAACCCGAGCAGCCGGCGCGCGCGAACCGCGCGAAGCCGAAGCAGCCGCGGACGATCCGGGTTCGCACCACGGGTCAGTTCGCGAAGGCGGTCGCACGGATGCGCTCGTCAGGCGGGACGATCGTGCTGGCGCCACGCACCTTTCGCGGCGAGCTGCGGGTGGGGCCGCGCTCGTGGGCGCCGCTCTTCATCGTCGGGCGCCGCGGAACGCGCGTCGAGCGCATCTTCCTGGACGGCGCGCAGCGAGTGTGGATCTCGCGGCTGACGGTCGCACCGGTGAGCGGCGACGCGGGCATCCTGGCGGAGCGCGCATCCCGGATTCAGCTGCACAACCTCGTCATCACGGCGGCCGGGACGCGCTTCCGCTCGACCGTGCAGCTGCCGGACTCGAGTCATGTCAGCATCCGGCGGAGCGACTTCTCCCATTGCGGCGACCGCTCGACGCTGCAGACGAACTGCGTCTGGCTCCGCTGGGCCAGCCACGTCACGATCGAGGACAGCTTCTTCCACGACTGCTACGGCTGCGACTTCGTCCACGGCCGCTTCCACTCGAAGCTCGTCCTCCGGCGGAACCGGTTCGTCCGTGCGCTCCCGTGCCGCGGCCGCGTGGATCGGTGCGGGCACCAGGACCTCGTCCAGCTCTTCGCAGGCCGCGGCGTGCTCGTCGAGCGCAACTACTTCGGCGTGTACCGGGGAGGAGCGGCCCAGCTGTACGTCACCGACCGCACCCGCGACGTCTGGATCTACAACAACGTCTTCGTCGGCACCGACGCGCGGGTACCCGGCTATCGCGCCCGCGTAGCAATGGTGATCGGCAGCGCCGGGACACCGCGAGTGCCCCGCGGCGTGCGCATCCTCAACAACACGATCCTGACCGGCTGGCGCCGCAAGGACGGCTACGAGGGCTCGATCCGGATGAGCAACCAGTACGGCGTCCTTCCGAAGCGGCTGCGCCCTCTGCTGGCGAACAACGTCATCGCGCTGCTGAAGGTGCCGAACCACGTCTGCAGCACGGTGAAGGAATCCGTCGCGAACGTCATCGTCCGCGGCGTCGGCTGCTCGAAGACGGACCGCGTCGGCGGGATCGCGCTCGACCGACACGGCAAGCCGTACACCCGCTCGGCGCACCTGCGCAACCTCGCGGCCCGAATCTACGCGCCGCCCACCGACATCACCGGGCGTGCGCGGGGCAAACAACCTGACATCGGCGCCTACGAGTACCGGGGCTGACGCTCAGACCACGACGCTGTCGCCGCCGCGCCTCGGGTCGCCCGCGGCATGGAGCTCGCCGCCCGGCTGGCGCTCGACCGCGGCCGCGCCGCCGAAGAAGAGGTTGCGGCGCCGCCAGCGCACCAGGTCGTAACCGAGCTCGGCGAGCCGGTCGGCCTCGGCCGGATCGGCGCCTCCTTCGACGTGGACGTGCTGGTCGTCGACGTGCAACCGTGGCGCCGCGATCGCCTCCTCGACCGGCAGCCCGTGGCGAACGACGTTCACGACGGCCTGCATGATCGCTCCGCGCAGCCGCAGCGACCCGGCGCTGCCGACCACGAGCCTCGGCCCCTCGGGGCCGACGACGAGCGACGGGGCCATCATGCTCGTCAGCCGCAGGCCGACTGCGCGAGCGGCGCCGGTGACGTTGAGGTCGAACTCCCCCAGCATGTTGCTCAGGTGGATGCCGGTGCCCGGCACGATCACACCGGATCCCGACCCCGTCGAGATCGTCAGCGCCGCGGCGTTCCCTTGCTGGTCGACCGCAGAGATGTGTGTCGTGCCCGATGGCGGTGCGGGCTCGGGCACGGTCGCGGCCGCGCCGATCCGCGCGAGCGCCGCGCGCAGCTGCGCCTCTTCGTAGAGCCGCCGGGGCAGCCCGCCGCGGTAGAGCGAGGCCGTGAAGCTCGGCTGTGAGCGGGCTCGGGCTTGCTCGCGCATGATCTCGACGAGCTGCTGCATCGCCTCTGCGCTGCCGGCGCGCCGCACCGGCAGCCGGTCGAGCAGCGCGAGCCCGTACCCGATCAGCACGCCCCCGGACGACGGCGGCGGGTTGGAGAGGAAGGTGTGGCCGTCGAGCTCGACCGAGACCGGCCGGCGCCGGATCACGCGGTAGGCGCGCAGGTCCTCGGCGGTGATCGTCCCGCCGCCGCCGCGCACGTGCTCGACGAGCGCGCTGCCGAGCTCGCCGCCGTACAGCGCACCAGGCCCCTGCTCGGCCAGCAGCTCGAGCGTGCGTGCGAGGTCGGGCATCACCACCCGTTCGCCCGCGGCGAGCCGCCGGCCCTCGGGGCCGTAGATCGCCTGTCCCTCCGGGCTCGCGCGCAGGATCACGTCGAGGATCGCGTGCAGGTAGGCCTGCGGCGGCGTCAGCACGACCCCCTCGCGCGCGAGCCGGACTGCCGGCTCCAGCAGCTCCGACCAGGGCCGCGTGCCGTAGGCCCGGTGCGCGGCCGCCAGGCCCGCGACGGTGCCCGGAACGGCGCAGGACGCCGGCGCCGATCCGAAAGACCTGTTTCGCGCCGCCCTTCGTGAACTCGACGTCGACCTCGTCCATCTCGCCGACGCGCTCCGACGGGTCCAGCCCGAGCCCGGGGATGGTCACGAAGAAGTCGAGCACCCGAGTCGTCCGGTCGCCCGCCGTGTGAACGAGCATGAAGCCGCCGCCGCCCGGGCCCGTCAGCGGGCTCTCGGCGACCCACGAGACGAACGACGCGGCCACGCAGGCATCGACGGCGTTGCCTCCCGCCTCGAGCACGCGCGCGCCGGCTTCCGCCGTGAGCGAATGGCCGCCGGCGACGGCGCCGTGCACGACTACCAGCCTCGACCGGCTCTCGCGGCAGCGGTCCGCTGTCGCTCAGGGGCGACGCACGAGCGACCCGGGGCCGCCCTTGGTCTCGAGCACGAAGCCGCCGGACCGCCGCGCCACTACCCAGGTCATGCCGTCCACGGTCGGGGCGACGCAGACGGCGCCCAACTTCACCTGCCAGTACGGCATGTGCTGCACGGACAGGCGATAGCGCCCGGGACGCTCGACGCGGCCCGAGATGCGGTCGTGGGCGAACATCGTCAGCCGCGCCTTGCCCGGCCCGGTGAGGAGCGGCGCCGCGTCCGTGAAGCGGTAGATGCGCCAGTCGGGCGTCCGGTAGACGAGCGGCACGCCGGGCACGCCGGCGAGCAGCAGCTCCGCCTCGCGGTTGGCGCCCTTCTTCCCGAGCGGCAGGTCGGGCAGCAGGATGTAGCGCACCGCCATGCGGCGGAGCCAGGCGCGGTACCCGGTGGCGGTCAGCGGCTTGTCGTAGAGCACCTGGTTCTCGGCCAGGTCGACCTGCCGGTACCACCCGCGCGCGAGCGCGAATCCTGCGCGCGGCACCCAGTAGGACTCCCAGTGGTCGTACGTCGGCACCACCTCGACGCGGTGGTCGGGCGTGGCGTGCTCGGACAGGAACGCGAGCGCCGGCGCCCAGAACGTCTCCTCCGAGGCCCGGGTGTCGATCCGCACCGGCACGGTCGCGACGTACGGATAGACGTTGTACGCAAGCGCGGCGACGAGGCCGAGCAGAACGAGGCGGCGGGGCCGGAAGCGGGCGACCAGAGCCGTCAGCAGCATCAGCGGGAAGACGACCGAGCGCAGCCGGGTCACGTTCTCGCCGACCGGCTCCGGCACGAGGAAGAGCACGACCGAGACCAGCAACCAGAGGCCGAAGAGCGCCGCGAGCACCGCTCCTCCGGCCGCCCGCGAGGCGACGGCGAGCCCGATCCCGGCCACGACCAGCACCAGCGCGAGCTCGATGGCGCGGAACGGGTAGCTGCCGTCGGTCGGGAAGAGGTGCAGCGCGAGCACCTCCACCGCGACGACGATCGTGAGCCCGACGCCGAACCACACGGCCTTGCGCCCGACCGGCCGCCGGGCGACGACGACCGCGGCGAGCACGAGCACGAGAAAGACGAATGCGAGCGGGCTGAAGCCGAGCGTGATGGCGGCGAGCCCGACTGCAGTCCACGTCCAGCCGTTCTGCAGCGCCCAGATCGTCCCGAGCAGCGTGGCCGCGCCGGCCGCGTAGCTGTACGTGCCCGTGTAGAGCGGCCCGCAGGCGAGCACGGCGAAGGCGCGCGCCGGCCAGACGGCCACCTGGCCCCACTCGCGCGTGCAGACGCGCTCGAAGAGGACGGCCGAGGCGACCACGGAGCCGAGGACGAGCGTCACGTTGCCGACGACGGCGGCCACGGGGTAGTAGAGGAGGCTGTACGAGACGAGCGGGTAGTGGCCCGCGAACCAGAGGTTGTCCCAGAGGTACACGTGCTCGCGCACGAGGAGCGTGCGATACAGGTGCGCAGGCGCGTCACCGCCCGCCGGGCCGAAGAGCGCGATCAGCAGTGCCGGGACGGCCGCGAGCACGCCGACGTACAGCGTCTCCCGTCGCCGGACGACGGCGATCGGTTCAGCGAACGCCGTCAACGTTGCCTCCGCGCCCGCGATCGGACGCACGGAGGCGGGCTGTACCGTTCCCGCATCATCCGCGTCGCCGCAATCCTAGGCGTGATCGCGGCCGTCTTCGCGGGAACCGCCTCCGCGCAGCGGCTTCCGGTGATCGTGGTTCCGGGGTTCGAGGTCGAGGATCTGGAACGTTGGGATGATCGCGGCGCGGTCGGACTGCTCGTCGCCGGTGCAGGGCCGGAGGTCAGCGGGGCGGCAGCGGAGCGGATGCTGGAGCTCGGCGTGGTGCGAAACTCGCTCCGCGACGGACTGCCGTCGGGCACCCCTCGAATCAGGGTCGAGCGAGGCAGCGGCCTGGGCGGCAGGAAAGCCGGGATCCTGGTGGGCCTGCCCCAGGGACCGCCGCGCCCGCACGACCGCCGCTACCCGGTCGTCGTCGTGGCCGACGGCTACCGCGGCCTGCTGACCTCGGACTCGACGCGCATCCCGGGGCTCGTCTCGATCGCCGACATCGCGCCCACGGCGCTCGGCGAGGACGGCGCGCTCGGGACGACGGACGGCGGCGCCGCCGACCTGCGCAGCCTCGACCGCCGGATCGACGAGCACAACGAGTGGCGCTCGCGCACGGCGACCTGGCTCGAGCTCGCCGCGGTCGCGACCGCCGTGGTGTCTGCGCCCGCCGCGCTGCTCGGCGTCGCTGCGGCGCTGACCGCGAACCTGGTGCTCGGAGCGGTGCATGCGCCACCGCTGGCGGCGCTGCTGATCCTGGTCGGCGCCGTCGTGGCCGGGCTCGCGCTGGCACGAGTGGTCCGGGCGCGGCGGTGGCTCGCCGTCGTCCTCGGCAGCGTCTTCGTGCTCTATCTGGCCTCGTTCCTGCTCGACGACCGCTGGGTTGCGCTCTCGCCGCTCGGGCCGACCCAGAACGCCCGCTTCTACGGCATCTCCAACCTGCTCGAGACGCTCTTGCTCGTCCCCGCCCTGGCGGCGGCGGCGCTCGCCGGCCGGCGCTGGCCGCTCGCTGCGCTCGTAGCCGCGCTGGCGTTCGTGACCGTCGCCGCGAGCACGTTCGGGGCCGACGGCGGCGGAGCGGTCGTGCTCGCAGTCGGCTTTGCCGTGCTCGCGGGGCTCGCCGCCGACGCGCGCGGACGAACGCTCGGGCTCCTGGCCGCCGGCGCCGTGCTCGCAGCGCTCGTCCTGCTCGCCCTCGAGGCTGCGACGGGCGTGTCCAGCCACGTCACACGCGCGCTCGCCGACGGGCCGGGCGGCCTCGCGGGCGACCTCGCCGACCGGGTCGAGCTGTCGTGGCGCCGGGCGACGGACAACGCCTCTACGGCGATCTCGACCGCGGCGGCAATCAGTGCCCTGGCGCTCCTGACCGTCCGCGTCGCACGCCTCGACGTCCAGCTGGGCGAGCGGGCGCTCCCGCTCGCGTTCTCGGCAGCGGTCGCGACCTCGCTGGTCGTCAACGACTCGCCCAAGGACGTCGCGCTCGCCGGCCTCGCCGGCTACCTCGTGGTCGAGGCGGCGGCGCTCGGCCGGCGCTCCGCGCTGGCGTGGCCCGCAGGCAGGCTGGGACGCCGGCACGAGCTCGGCGCTGTCCCGACCGACACGCCCGTGCAGTAGCTCCCGCGCGCGGCCGGCGCCGCGAGGCTCTAGCCTCTCCGCCTTCGTGTCCGAACGCCGGGAGCTGGCGCTCTACGTCGCCGCTGGTGTCGCCTACATCGCGCTCGGTGTCGCGTGGCCCTCGCTGCTGTTCTCCTGGGTCGAGGGAGCCGCCTTCCTGCTGCTCGCAGTCTGGATCCTGCCGGCGGTGTGGGCCCGTCTCCGCCGCTAGTGCCCCGTCAGGCAATGCACTCCATCACCCCCGGCTGCTGCAAAGCGGCGCCGGGCGTTGTCCTCGGTCGCACTCGTATGCACCGATACGCGAGCTCCCTGCGTCCTAGCCCGGCTTGCTTTTCACAGCCGGGAGCGGGGGCGCATTACCTGACGGGGCACCAGCAGTGAGCTGGGCCGCCCACGACCTCGAGCCGTACATCATCCAGCGCCACCTCGGGCGCCGGGTGGCGATCATCCCGCTGATCCTGGGCTCCTACTCGCCGGACCTCTTCAGCAAGTGGTTCGTGTACGGCGTCAACGTCTTCGGAGTCGAGCTCAAGGCCTCCGACACGGTCGAGTTCCACCGCGGTTGGCCCGGAGTCGGCTTTACGCACTCGCTGATCTTCGGGGTCGCGGTTGGCCTCCTGATCCTGGCGCTGACGCGCAGCCGCATCTGGGCGATCAGCTTCGTCATCGGCCACTGGGCCCACGCGATCACCGATATCGGCGACGAGGTCGGGACGATGCTCTTCTTCCCGTGGACCCAGCGGATCAGCGTCGACGCCTGGGCCTACGCCGGCCACCTGGGCAGGCTCGACGACGCCGGCGCGTACTTCAGCGGCCCGGGCTTCGTCTGGGACGGCGTGTGGGTCGTCTGGGGCGTCCTCTCGTGGCGCGTGCTCACGCGGCAGTACTTCCGCTCGGTCATCGTCGCCGCCGACCCGGTCTGGGACCGGCTGGGGCGCTGGCTGCCCGAGGTGGCGCTGCTCGCCCTCTACCGCGCGAGCTTCTTCTACGGCGTCACCCGCTGGGTCGCCTGGCTGATCTGGGCGCACGTCGCCAACGACTACAGCTTCGACCTGCGCTGGGGCGGCCCTCATTGGGTGAGTGAGCCGCCATGACTTTTACGGCCGGCCGTGCCGCGTCTGGCGGGAGTTCGCCGTGCCCGCCGAGAGCTCCGGCGAACGGCACGGGTCAGTCCCCGTGCGGCGACCACGTCGCCGCACGAGGACAGACCCGTCCTCTCAGGGCGATTGGAGGGCGACGGCGGCGCAGACGCGCCGCCGTCGCTGGCTCCTACAGGTCTCGGAGGAAGCTCGGAGGTTCGAGCGGGTCGTCCTGACGAGCGGGGCGGCAGTGGCTCGTTCTCGGCGATGAACGTCCGCCGCCTCGGTGCTCCGCTCAGGCCCGTCGCGACCACGGTCACCCAGATCTGGCCGGTGAGCCGCTCGTCGACGGTCGCGCCGAAGATGATGTTCGTGTCGTCGACCGCCGCCTCGCGGACGACCTCGGCCGCTTCGTTCACCTCGTAGAGCGACAGGTCGTCGCCGCCGGCGATCGAGAGCAGGATGCCGCGCGCGCCGGCGATCTCCGTCTCGATCAGCGGAGAGCGCAGCGCCCGCTCGGCTGCCTGGCGGGCGCGTTCCTCGCCCGTGGCGTAGCCGATGCCCATGAGCGCAGAGCCCGCGTCCTTCATGACCGTGCGGACGTCGGCGAAGTCGAGGTTGATCAGCCCCGGTGTCGTGATCAGGTCGCAGATGCCCTGCACACCCTGGCGCAGGACGTCGTCCGCGAGCCGGAACGCGTCGAGCATCGAGGTCGACTTGTCGACCACCTCGAGCAGGCGGTCGTTCGGGATGACGATGACGGTGTCGCAGGCCTCGCGCAGCTGCGAGAGGCCGGTCTCGGCGGTCAGCTTCCGCTTGGTGCCTTCGAAGCGGAACGGCGTGGTGACGATGCCGACGGTCAAAGCGCCGACCTCGCGCGCGATCGCGGCGACGACGGGCGCGGCGCCGGATCCGGTGCCGCCGCCCTCGCCGGCGGTGACGAAGACCATGTCGGAGCCGCGCAGGGAGCGCTTGATCTGGTCGTGTGCCTCCTCAGCGGCACGCCGCCCGACGTCCGGCTCCGAGCCGGAGCCGAGACCGCGGGTGAGCTCGCTGCCGATGTGGATCTTGAGCGCGGCCTCACTGGTAGCGAGCTGCTGCATGTCCGTGTTGACGGCGAGGAACTCGACGTCGGTAATGCCCGCGTCGATCATCCGGTTGACCGCGTTCAGCCCGGCCCCGCCGACGCCGACGACGCGGATAACGGCGAGATAGGGCGCAGTCTCCGGCCCGGGCGCACGGTGGAGCCTCGCCGGCTGCTCCGGCAGCACCTCGAGCCGGTGGACGGTCGCCCCCTCGGGGTCGTCACGCTCCTTGGGCTCGGCCGCGGGCGGCGTTGCCTGCGGCTCCGCCTCTGCCTTCCGGGCCTGCTCCTGCGCGGCCTCGGTGGCCTTGAAGAGCTCCGCGAGCGGGCCCTCGCGGAGGCTAGCGCGCTTTCGCGCCATCGAGCACCTCCTTCGCCAGCTCGCGGTAGGCGGCCGCGGCCGACCCGCGGGGGTCGTACCTGAGCACCGACGTGCCCTTCACGGGCGCCTCCGCGAAGCGGATGGTCTTGCGGATCCTGGTCTGGAACACGAGGTCGCCGAAGTTCTCCTGGAGGATCTCGATCGCCTCGCGCGAGTGGAGCGTCCGGCCGTCGAACATCGTCGGGAGGATCCCGACGATGTGGACGTTCGGGTTCAGGTTCTCGCGAATCATCGTGAGCGTGTTCTCGAGCTGCACCAGCCCCCGGAGCGAGAGGTACTCGCACTGGACCGGGACGATCACGCCGTTCGACGCCACCAGGGCGTTGATCGTCAGCAGCCCCAGCGAGGGCGGCGTGTCGATGAGGACGTAGTCGTAGTGCTCGCGCGCCTCGGTCAGCGCCTTGTCGAGCGCGCGCTCGCGGCCGATCTGGGCGGAGAGCGCCAGCTCGGCGCCCGCGAGGTCGATCGAGGACACGGCGAGATCGATCTCCGTCTCCTGGATGATGTGCTCGATCGGCAGCCGGTGGACGAGCACGTCGAACATCGAGCGGGTGATCGAGTCGGGGTTGAGCCCCTGGCTCATGGTCAGGTTGCCCTGGGGGTCGAGGTCCACGGCGAGCACGCGCAGACCCTGCTCCCGCAGCGCGACGGCGAGGTTCAACGTCGACGTCGTCTTCGCCACGCCGCCCTTCTGGTTCGCGAAGGCGATGACCCGGGCTTTCTTCCCGGATCCGGCCGTGCCGGAGCCCGGTCGTGGCAGGAGGCTCATGACTCCCATCAGCATGCCTTCTTCGGGCGGACAGAGCGGACTCCTTGCTCCCGCAGGCGCGGCCGGCAGCCCCGGCGGCTCAGCGGATCTCGTCGGCCGTCGCCGGCTGGATACGGCCCACCACGCGCAGCCCCCTGAACGCGACGATCCCCGAGCGCGGGTAGTAGGTCATGTCGTGCGGCTCGCGGGTGCCGTAGGAGAGGAGGGTCAGGCCTTTGTCCCCGGCGCGGAATGCGTGCGCCACCCCGGTTCCGGCCGGCCGCGCCACCACGTGCCCGCGGCGAACACCGTGCTCGACCTCCCCGAGCAGGCAGACGCCCTCGCCCCCGAGAATGACGAACACCTCCTCCTCGGCCGAGTGGCAGTGCGGCGCCGTGTTCAGCAGTCCCGGCGCGATCTGCTCGTGGTTGAGCCCGGTCGCCTGGGATCCCGCCGCCTGGCCGAGGCTGCGGACGTCCCCGCCCATGTCGTCCTGAGCCCAGCTCTCCGCCTCGCACTCGTCGACGTTGACGACGTTGCCCGGCCGTTCACTCGGCGCCAGGACGTCCGGCTCACCGGCCGCCACCTCCCGACGCCACGGGCTCGGCTCCTCGCCGACAGTCACCCACGTCCCGCCGACCCAGGCGATCCCCGGCCGCGGCAGGTGGCCGATCTCGGTTCGCACCCGCGTTCCGAACACGAGCACGTCCAGCCCCGCGGGACCACCCCTGAGCGAGTGGGCCGCGCCGCGCGCCGTGTGGACGATGCAATCGCCCACACGCACGGCATGGGTCACCCCGTCCTGCCACAGCAGGCCGTCGCCCTCGAGCACGAAGAAGATCTCTTCCTCGGCGGTCTGCCGGTGCACCGGCGTCGACCAGCGCTCGGCGGCGATCTGGATGCGGTTGACCCCGACGTGCCGCGTGCCGGCGGCGGCGCCCAGCGCGGTCCAGCGAGCGTCGAGGTGGCCGAGCTCGGCGCGCTCGGCCTCGAGCTCGTCCCAGTGGACGATCACGGCTCGAATCTACACGGCCACCTCCCTCCGCTCGATCGCGGCGCGGCAACGCGCGACGGCCCGGCCGGCCCGCTCGTCCCCCTCGGCCGCCGCCCACGCCTGAGCCTCGTCGACCAGCGCGCGCAGCTCGTCGATCAGCAGCCGCGGACCGGCTCCGGCGACCTGGAGCTGCTCGATCCGCTCGAGGCGGCGGAGCGTTCGTTCGGCGTCGTCCACGTTGCCAGTATGGACGACAGAAACTCGCTCGAACGAGACGTCTCAGTGCCGGAAGTGTGACGGGGCGCGGGTCCTAGGCAGCGACCGGCTCGCCCGCCGGCTCGACGAGCCGGGCGAAGTAGCTCGTCGGCGGTGGGCGGACGCCGAGCAGAGCCTCGTCGAGCCAGGCGACGAGCCCGGCGCGATCGCCGTGCAGGAGCGTCTCGAGGAGCACATTGCGAACGACGCCGGCGTCGGCCGCACGCGCGTCGCCGTCCACGAAGCGCCGTAGCTGCGCGTACTGCTCGTTGCGCTCGCTCCCGGTCCCCCCCAGCAGCAGCGCCGCCCGAAACGAGGCGGCCCAGAGCCCGCCACCGTCGCCGAGCACGGACTCGAGGGCGCCGCGCAGCTGCTCGGAGTGGAACGGCTCGTCCTGGAAGAGTGCGAGCTCCCAGCGGTCGAGCGCGTCGCCGAGCCGCCGGTCCTCGTCGGCGGCTGCGACCCGCTCGCGCAGCCGACGTGCCAGATCCCCCCGGAAGACGTCCAGGCGGGTCGGCTCCCCTGCCGGGAGCGCCGCCGCGATCGGGAGCATCGGCTTGACCCCGACCGGGTGCCGGTCGATGCGCTCGAAGAAGACGGAGCCGGTCGCGATCGCACCGCCGAGCGCGAGTCGGAGCGCAGTCGCCGCGTCGGCGAGCTCAGCGGCCGCGTCGGGCCGCACACTGCTGCCGGCCGGGAGCGCGTGCTTGAGCTCGAGCACCGCCGCCCGGTCGGGCTCCCTGCCGAAGCGGTCGGGCAGGAGGCCGCTGGACTCGGGCCAGGGCCCGGCCAGCTCCCCGACGACGAACGGTCGAGCCTGGACGCCGCCGCCGAGGTCGACCGCCGCCGGCACCTCCAGGCCGACGAGCGGGGCGACGGCGACGTGGAGCCGCTCCGACCCGTAGAGCGCGCGCTCCAGCTCGCCGTACTCGCGCTCGAATGTCTCGTCGTCCCAGTCGAAGCCGCCCCTCGATTCGGACACCCGCGCCAGCAGGGGAAGCACGATCGTGTCGAAGAGGACGTCCTCGCCTCCCCGCTCCGCCCGTCAGCGACCCGGCGAAGAGGGCGGCGGCGGGCTCGGCGGCGAGCGCATCGAGCGCGATCCGGGCGTCGCCCAGCTCACGCAGCCGCTCGCGGCGCTTCTCGACGAAGTTGCCGACGAGTGGCCGGAACTCGTAGAAGGTCGTGCGGCCGCTCGCGTCATGCTCCTCGAACGCGAAGGGGACGTCCGCGCCACCGTCGACGTCGTCCTGCAGCGCGGCGAAGCCGGCCAGGCAGAACAGACGAAGCGCAGCGTGCAGCTCGGGCGAGCGGTGGGCCACGGACCACCGTACGCGCTTGCGTGACCGACTCCTGCGCTAGAACCACGGCGTGCAGCACGACGAGCCCGAGGTGCGCGAGATCCGGCCGCCCGAGACCCGCAGTGCACACGCGGCGATGCGCGAGCTCCGGCCGCGGTTTGCAGACGAAGCGGAGTTCGTGCGAACGGTCGACGAGGTGCAGCGGCCCGAGGGGTACAGGCTCGTCGGCGTCTTCGAGGGCGGCGATGATCAGGCTGCCGCCGTCGCCGGCTTCCGCGTCGGGCACATGCTCGCCTGGGGACGCTTCCTGTACGTGGACGACCTCTCGACCGCGCCGGCCGCCCGGCGGCGCGGCCATGGTCGCCGGCTGCTCGACTGGCTCGCCGAGGAGGGCCGCCTGCTCGGGTGCGAGCAGCTCCATCTCGACTCCGGTGTCGGCGACACGCGGGCCGACGCCCACCGCCTCTACCTGAACGCGGGGCTGCAGATCACCTCGCACCACTTCGCGCGCGCGCTCTGACCAGGCCGCGGCTCGGGCGACTCAGGAAGCGCGGGCGCGCGGCCGCAGGGCCGGGTCGGGCCCGGGCTGGCAGGACGGGCACCAGTAGGCGGTGCGGTTGTCGTCGCCCTGGCCGTGCGACCGGATCGGCGTTCTGCAGCGAGGGCACGGCTGCCCTGCCCGGGCCGTGACCTTCGTCTCGGTGCGGCCGGTGTCCAGCGAGCGGCGCATCGCCTGGCCGGCCCACTCGAGCACGCGCCGGAGCTCCTCGTCGGTGACCTCGCCGAGCGGCCGCCACGGCGAGACGCGCTCCGCCCAGAGCGCCTCGGCCCTCCACATGTTCCCGATGCCGGCGACGAGCCGCTGGTCGAGCAGGGCATCCCCCAGCTCCCGCCCAGGGTGCTCGCGACGCAGGTTTCCGAGCATGCGCTCGACGTCGGGCGGGGCGGCGAGGATGTCCGGCCCGAGCCGCGCGAGCGCGCGACTGTTGAGCTCGAGCACGCGGCCGCCGTAGAGGAGCGCCTGGGCGCTGCGGCCGCGCAGGACGAGCCACGGCCGGCCGGCGATCGGTGCCTCCGGACTCGTCACGCGCCAGCGCCCCGACATGCGCAGGTGGTTGCGGACGGTCACGCCGCCCTCGAACCGCAGCACGAGGTTCTTGCCGACCGCCTCGACGGCCTCCAGGCGACGGCCGTCCACCTGCTCGGCGACGCGGGTGACCTGGCCGCGCGGGTTCGGCGACTCCGCACGGACGTGGTCGCCGACCAGCACCTGCAGCCGGCGGGCGGCTCGGTGCAGGCTGTCGCCCTCGGGCACGTCTCGATTTTGTCACACTTGTGTCTCATGACCGGCGAGCCCGGGCTCAACATCGCAGCGCTCGCCCGCCGCACCGGAGTGCCGCCTCACACGCTCCGCAAGTGGGAGCAGCGCTACGGGGTCATCTGCCCGGCGCGCACCTCCGGAGGGCAGCGCCGCTACGGCGAAGGAGACGTCGCGCGGATCACGTGGCTCCGCGACCGGCTCCGTGACGGGTACCGCATCTCCGAGGCCGCCGCGCTGCTCGCAGGCTCGCCCGTGCCGGCGCGGACCGCGACCGAGCTGCGTGCGGCACTGGCCGAGTCCGCGTCGGCGACGAACGCCGACGCGGTCGAGGCCCTCCTCGATCAGACGCTGGCCCTGCTGCCGCTAACGGAGGCGCTCGAGGAGGTCATCCGTCCCGCGCTGGTCGTGACCGGCGAGCGTTGGGAACGCGGCGAGCTCACGGTCGCCCAGGAGCACATGCTGAGCGCCGCCGTCCGGGGGCGCATCGTCCGGCTCCTGGCCGACCGGCGCCCGGCCGTGCGCGGACACGCGGTGCTGGCCTGCGCCCCCGGCGAGCGCCACGAGCTCGGGCTGCTGATGCTGGCCGCCATGCTCTGCGCCGACGGCTGGGGAGTCGCCTACCTCGGCGCCGAGACACCCATCCGGGACGCGCTCGCCTTCGCGGGGATGTCGCAGGCGCGGCTGCTCTGTCTCAGCGTGACGATGCCGCAGCACATCGAAGCGCTCGTCGACGGCCTCGCGCTGCGCCCGCGCGGCGGCCTGCACGTGGTGCTCGGCGGCGCGGTCGCCTCGCGTGACCTGGCTCGCCTCGCCGGAGCGCGGTACGTGGGCGACAGCGTCGGACGGGCGGTGCCGGCGCTCGAGAAGCTCGCCGCGTGAGCGCCACCACGCGCGCTGCGGCCGCAGGCGCCCTCGCCGCGACCGCCTGGGCGGCGCTCGAGCCGCTCGACCGTCGGCTGTTCCGGTGCGACTACTCGGACGTCGCCCTGCTGGGCAAAGCGGTGACGCGGCGGCACTGGCTGCCGGTCGGGCTGGCGGTGCATGCGACCAACGGCGCTCTCTTCGGCGTCACCTACGAGGTGATCCGGCGCCGGACCGGCCTCCCCCGGCGGCCGCTCGCGCTCGGCATGGCGCTGGCGGAGCACCTCGTCCTCTACCCGCTCTGCTGGTTCGTCGACCGCTATCACCCGGCGCGAGGCGAGCCCGGCATCCCGCCGCTCCTGCGCAACCCACGCGCGTTCGCCCAGGCGACCGCCCGCCACGCCCTCTTCGGCGTGCTGCTCGGGCGCTGGGCGCGTTAGCCGGGGACGATGGCAGCGGACGAGACCCGCATGCTGCGCGGCCGTTGCGAGTGCGGCGCCGTCGGGTACCAGGTGGCGGACGCATTCCGGTACGCGCTGAACTGCCACTGCTCGCGCTGCCGGGCGGCGACCGGCTCCGCCTTCAAGGCGTTCGCCGGCATCAAGCGCGACCAGCTCCAGGTCGACGAAGGCTCAGGCGAGCTTCTCGTCGTCGGAGAGGCCGGGGCACACGATGCGCGCTGCCGGGCCTGCGGCTCGCTGCTCTACTCCGTCGTGCGCGAGGGAGCCTGGGTTCACGTCGCGCTCGGGTCGCTCGTCGACGCGCCGACCATCAGGCCGACGGCTCACATCTTCGTGGGCTCCAAGGCGCCCTGGTTCGAGATCACCGACGGCCTGCCGCAGCACGACGAGCTGCCGGCCTGACGAACGCCTAGGGGCGCAGGACGGCGCGCCGCGGGCCGGCGAGGAAGCCGGCCTCGACGAGCAGCGGCAGGTGCTCGCTCTCGGTGACGGGCTCGCCGTCGAAGCGCTCGACCGCCAGCCGCTTCACCCGGCCGCGCCGGACGTGCTCGACGAGCGCCGCGAGCGCCGGCCGCAGCCAGGCCTCGTCGGGGTCGCGCAGCGGCACGAGCGTCGCGCCCGCCCCGCTCGACGAAGAGCGCAGGCTCGCCGTTCAGCAGCACCACCTGCGCGCCGGCGACGCGCGAGGCGCGGCCGCCCGCCCGCTTCGGCCAGGGCAGCACGCCGCCGTAGGGCTGGGCCGGGTCGGCTGCGGCCAGCACGAGCGCGTCGACCTCGTCCTCCGGCGCAGCGCGCAGCTCGCGCACGCGCTCGACCGCGCCGCCGAGCGCGAACTGGGCGCCGCCGAGGCCCTCGACGAAGTAGCCGCGCCGGCAGAGGCCGAGCGTCTCGAGCGCCTTCAGCTCGCCGTAGACGGCGCCGTAGCCGCCGGGGATGCCCTCGGCGCGGACGCCGTCGCGCGTGACGATGCCCTGGCGCTCGAGCAGGAGCTCGGCGAGCGCCCGGCGGTCCGAGCTGGGTGTGCCGCCCGGCGCGAAGAGGCGACCGGTCAGCGACCAGCGGCCCTGCGTCGCCGTCGTTCCGCTCGCACGCCGCCGCGAGAAGCGGCGGCCGCGCCGCGGGCCTGCTGGGACGCCGTAGCGGCGGCCGGCACGCAGCGGCGCCCAGGCGTCGTTCGTCACCTCGCCGGCCCAGACGAGCTCCCAGAGCGCCGGCAGCACGTCGGCGGCCTCCAGGCCGGTCGCGGCCGAGCAGGTCGAGCCAGAACTCGGCGCTCCGCGCCGAGCGCGCGACGGATGGCGGCGTGCGCCGGCGCCGTCCGGCCGCTCGGCGCCGCCGGCTGGCCGAGCACCGGCGCGTCCTCGCGGAAGAAGAGCGCGACGCGGTCGAGACCGGCGCCGACCCAGACGAGCTCGCCCGACGCGCAGAGGGCGTCGAGCTGCAGCGGCGTGGTAGCCGGGAACGCGCCGCGGCAGGATCGTCGGTCTCCCAGAGCGAGACGGGAAGCGAGAGCCCCTGCAGCGGCACGAGCGCCTCGCGCAGCGACGCGCGGCGGTCGATGCCGTGCCAGCCCGGCAGGAAGCGGCCGAGGGCGGCCTGCTCGGCCGGCTCGACCTCCTTGCGGCAGCGCGGCGAGCGAGGCGCGCCGCAGCCGCCGCAGCACGTCGGGGTCGCACCACTCGCGCTCCGTCCCGCCCGGGCGCAGCTCGCCGCGGACGAGCCGCTCCTCGCGCTCGAGCGCCAGCAGCTCGGGCTCGATGCGGTCGGCGCCGAGCCCGAAGCGCTCCGCCGCCTCGCGCGTCGTGAACGGGCCGCGGCCGCGGGCGAAGCGCGCGAGCAGCGAGCGCAGCGGCTGCTCGTCCGACTCGAGGAACGCCTCCGGCAGGCCGCCCGGCGGCATGGCGCCGACCGCGTCGCGGTAGCGGCCGGCGTCCTCGGCGGCCGCGAGCGCCTCGGCGCCGCCGACGCGGAAGCTGATGACGCGACGCTCGCGGCGCAGGCGTCTCGGCGAAGCCGGGGTCGTACTCGCCCTCGAGCTGGTGGCCGCGCAGGAGCAGCAGGTCGTGCAGGCCGTCCGCGTTCTTCGGCGCGCCGCGCAGCTGCGCCTCCACCTCCTCGATCGCGCCGAGGTCGAGCAGGTCGCGGAGCTCCTCCTGGCCGAGCAGCTCGCGCAGCAGGTCGCGGTCGAGCGACAGCGCCTGCGCGCGGCGCTCCGCCGCAGGCGTGTCGTCCTCGTACATGTAGGTGGCGATGTAGTCGAAGAGCAGCGACGCGGCGTACGGCGAGGCCGACGCCGTCTCGATCTCCACGAGATCGAGCTCGCGCGCCTGCAGGCCCTGCAGCAGCCGCTTCAGCGCCGGCAGGTCGAACACGTCCTGCAGGCACTCCCGGTAGGTCTCGAGGATCACGGGGAACGAGCCGTACTTGCGCGCGACGCCGAGCAGGCTCTGCGCCTTCAGGCGCTGCTGCCAGAGCGGCGTCCGCCTGCCCGGGTAGCGGCGCGGGATCAGCAGCGCGCGGGCGGCGTTCTCGCGGAAGCGGGCGCCGAAGAGCGCGGTCTGCCCGACCTCTCCCACCACGAGGTCCTCGAGCTGCTCCGGGTCGATGAGCAGCTCCTCGACCGGCGGCGGCTGGTCGGCGTCCGGGAAGTGGAGCGCGATGCCGTCGTCCGACCAGATCGACTGGGCGTCGACGCCCGCGCCGTCGCGGAGCCTGGCCGTCATCGCCATCGCCCACGGCGCGTGCACGCGGGCGCCGAAGGGCGTCAGCACGCAGACCCGCCAGTCGCCGATCTCGTCGCGGAAGCGCTCGATGACGACCGTGCGGTCGGAGGGGACGGCCCCGGTCGCCTCGACCTGCTCGTTGAGGAAGGTCATGAGGTTGCTGGCGGCGCGCTCGTCGAGCCGGTGCTCCTCGCGCAGCCGCTTCACCGCCTTCTCCTCGGTCAGCGAGACGAGCTCGCGCGAGGTCTTGCCGATCGCCGCGCCGAGCTCGTACGGCCGGCCGATGCCCTCGCCCTTCCAGAACGGGACGGCACCGGGCACGCCGGGTGCCGGCGAGACGAGCACCCGGTCGCGGGTGATCTCCTCGATGCGCCAGGTCGAGGCGCCGAGCAGGAAGGTCTGGCCGGCCCGCGCCTCGTAGACCATCTCCTCGTCGAGCTCGCCGACGCGGCCGCCGCCCTCGACGAGGTAGACGCCGAAGAGGCCGCGGTCGGGAATCGTGCCGGCGTTGGTGACGGCGAGGCGGCGCGCACCGGTGCGGCCCCGGATGACGCCGCCGGTGCGGTCCCAGACGATCCGCGGGCGCAGCTCGGCGAACTCGTCGGACGGGTAGCGGCCGGCGAGCATGTCGAGCACGTTCTCGAGCTGCTGGCGGGAGAGCTCGGCGAACGGGTACGCGCGGCGGACGAGCTCGTGCAGCTCGTCGACGGCGATCTCCTCGTCGGCGCAGATGGCGACGACCTGCTGGGCGAGCACGTCGAGCGGGTTGCGCGGGATGACGGTCTCCTCGATCGCGCCGTCGAGCATCCGCCGGGCGACGACGGCGGACTCGAGCAGGTCGGCGCGGTACTTGGGGAAGATGCGGCCGCGCGAGACGGCGTCGAGCTCGTGGCCGGCGCGGCCGACGCGCTGGAGGCCGCGGGCGACCGACTTCGGGCTCTCGACCTGGATGACGAGGTCGACGGCGCCCATGTCGATGCCGAGCTCGAGCGACGAGGTGGCGACGAGGCACGGGATCTCGCCGCGCTTCAGCAGCTCCTCGATCTCGACGCGCTGCTCGCGCGCGAGCGAGCCGTGGTGGGCGCGGGCGATCTCCTCCTCGGCCAGCTCGTTGAGCCGCAGCGCGAGCCGCTCGGCGAGGCGGCGGTTGTTGACGAAGACGATCGTCGAGCGGTGCTCGCGCACCAGGCGGAGCAGCTCCGGGTAGATCGACGGCCAGATCGACTGGCTGTTGCGCTCGGTGCCGGCGTCCATCTCCTGGCCGTCGGCGGGCACCGGGTAGGAGAGCTCGGCGGTGGACGCGAGCTCGCGCATGTCCTCGACCGGCATCACGACCTGCAGGTCGAGCTCCTTGGCCCGGCCCGCGTCGACGAGCTCGATCGGGCGGCCGCCGGAGACGAAGCGGCCGATCTCCTCGAGCGGGCGCTGCGTGGCGGACAGGCGCGATGCGCTGGAACGGCTCCTCGACGAGCCGCTCGAGCCGCTCGACGCTGATCGCCAGGTGCGCGCCGCGCTTCGTGCCGGCGACGGCGTGCACCTCGTCGAGGATGAGCGTGCGGACGGTCCTGAGCGTCTCGCGCGCCTGCGACGTGAGCATGAGGTAGAGCGACTCGGGCGTGGTGATGAGGATGTCGGGCGGCGTGCGCAGCATCTGCTGGCGCTCGCGCTGCGGCGTGTCGCCGGTGCGGACGCCGACCTGGAGCGCGCTGCCGATCCCCGCGAGCGGGCCGCGCAGGTTGCGCTCGACGTCGTAGTTGAGCGCCTTGAGCGGCGAGACGTAGAGCAGCCGGATGCCCTCGCCCGGCTCGGCCTCGAGCCGGTCGAGCCCGTACAGGAACGCGGCCAGCGTCTTGCCCGAGCCGGTCGGCGCCTGGATCAGCGTGTGCGCGCCCGGAGGCGATGACCGGCCAGCCGCGCTCCTGCGCCGGCGTCGGCGCGGCGAAGGCGCGCTCGAACCACTCGCGCGTGCGCGGGGTGAAGACGTCGAGCGCGGCCATGGGGCCAGCGTACCGCGTCGCCCCTGATGCGAACAAGTGTTCGTTGCGGACGGCGGGCTGCGCCCAGGTGTGCCTGCAAAGCAAGAAGAAATCCCGGGCTCTCCCCGGCCCGGGATAGGGACGATTCTCTGCCCCGCGGCGAGGGCCGCCTATCCCCCGCCGTGGGCGGATATTGGGGCGGATGGAAGACCGACGTCCAGCTGGGTATCCGCCGTCACTCCGCGGTATCGTGCGGCCCGTGGCCGGCCCCTTCCGACTACCGCAGCGAGAGCTACGCCGGCTGGCAGCGTGTCGCGCCGAGCTGGGAGCGGCGAACCGACGAGCAGTGGCGCGCGACGCGAGCCCGTCAGCCGCGACCTCGTCGACCGGCTCGCAACTCCGCCCAGGCGAGACGGTGCTCGAGCTCGCCGGCGGCGTCGGCCAGACCGGCCTGCTCGCAGCCGAGGCCGTCGGGCCGGCGGGGCGTGTGATCTCCACCGACTTCTCGCCGGCCATGGTCGACGCTGCCCGCCGCCTGAGCTCCGAGCGCGGGGTCGAGAATGTCGAGCACCGCGTCATCGACGCCGAGGCGATCGACCTGCCGGACGCGAGCGTGCGACGCGGTGCTCTGCCGCTGGGGGATGATGCTCATCGCCGACCCCCGGCGGGCGCTCGCCGAGACGCGACGCGTGCTCGGGGCCCGGCGGGCGGCTCGCGTTCGCCGTCTGGGCCGAGCCGGACGCCAACCCCTGGACCGCCATCGCGGGCCGGACGCTCGTCGACGCACGGCGCGCTCCCCCCGCCCGAGCCGGGCGCGCCGGGCATGTTCGCGCTGGCACGCGGGAGCGCATCGAGGAGCTCGTGCAGGGCGCCGGATTCGAATCGATCCTCATCGACGATGTGCCGCTGGTCTTCGAGTACGAGAGCTTCGCCGACTACTGGTCGACGATGCTCGACCTCGGCCGCGCGCTCTCTGTCGCCGTCGCGTCGCTCGCGCCGACCGAGCAGGAGGCTGTTCGCGCCGAGGTCGAGCGGAGCGCCGAGTCGTACTGGACGGACGGCGGCTACCGCCTGCCCGGTCTCAGCCGGAACGTCGTCGCGTCATGAAGAGCCGTCGGGCGTACCGAGCCGACGGACCATCTGAATCGGCTGCGGGTCCTCGCGCATGAAGCGGCACGCCGCGTAGAACGACTCGGCCTCGTCGCCGGGCAGGACCCAGACGCTCCGGACGCCGGCTCCCTCCAGCCTGCGTTCCAGCTCGCGAACGAGCGCGCTGCCCGATCCCGCGGCGGCGGTGGCCGCCCCGGACCCGCATCGAATGCCGCCTCCTCCTGGGGCGAGCTCGGCGAGCACCCAGTCGTCTCCGCTGCCCAGGCGGCGGATCGCGGCCACGCCTGGAAGCCTAAGACGCCGACCGTGCGACGTACGATCGCCGCGTGACCTACTCGATCGTCGCCCGCGACCCACGACCGGGGAGCTCGGCGTCGCGGTTCAGACGAAGGCGTTCGCCGTCGGCGCCGTCGTGCCCTGGGCCGAGGCGGGTGTCGGCGCCGTCGCCACCCAGTCCTTCACGGAGCGCTCGTACGGGCCGCTCGGGCTCGAGCTGATGCGGGCCGGGCCGGGAGCCCGCCAGGACGCTGGTCGCGCTCGTCACCGCCGATCCGCAGCAACAGGTGCGCCAGGTCGGCATGGTCGACGCCGAGGGCCGGGCCGCAGCGCACACCGGTGAGCGCCTGCATCGCAGAGGCCGGCCACGTGACCGGCGACGGCTTCTCGGCCCAGGCGAACATGATGGCGAGCGCCGACGTGTGGCCCGCGATGGCGGAGGCGTTCGCCGGCTCGGCCGGCTCGCTCGCCGAGCGCCTGCTCGGCGCGCTCCGGGCGGCAGAGGCGGCCGGCGGCGACTTCCGCGGCCGACGGACAGCCGCCATGCTCGTGGTCGGCGCACAGCCCTCCGGGCGCCCCTGGGACGACCGGGTGGTCGACCTCCGCGTCGACGACCACGACGAGCCGCTCGACGAGCTCGGCCGCCTCGTCCTACTGAGCGAGGCCTACCGGCGGCTGGGCGCGCTGCACGGCGAGGTGTCCGCCGAGGAGGTCGAGCTCGCGCGGTCGGCCGGCGTCCGCGAGGACGACCTCGAGTGGTACGCGGTCACGGCCGCGTGGCGAGCCGGCGACCTCGAGGGTGCCCGCTACCGGCTCGACGCGCTGGTCGCCCGCAACCCGCGCTGGGACGGTGCGTGGACGATGCTCCGCGACCTTCCGCCGCCGCCGGCCAGAGACGTAGGATCACGGCATGGCCGTGCGCGCGGTCGAGCGCCTGCACTTCACCGGCGATCCGGACGCGGACGCGCTGCTCGCGCGGGACCCGCTCGCGCTCCTCATCGGTTTCGTCCTCGACCAGCAGGTGCCGATGCCGAAGGCGTTCTCGGGCCCGCTCGTGCTCAAGGAGCGGCTCGGCCACCTCGACGCAGCCACCATCGCCGGCATGCCCCCCGCCGAGCTGGACGAGGCCTTCCGGCAGCGGCCGGCGATCCACCGCTTCCCCGGCTCGATGGCCGGGCGGGTCCAGGAGCTCTGCCGCGCCGTCGTCTCCGAGTACGGCGGCCGCGCGGAGCGGATCTGGACCGACGCGGCCGATGCGGAAGATCTGCGCCGCCGCCTCTCCGCCCTGCCGGGCTTCGGCCCGATGAAGGTCAGGATCTGCGCCGCGGTGCTCGCGAAGCGGCTCGGCGTCGAGGTCGCCCGGCCGCTCGTGCCCGACCACCCGACGCCCGGCGACATCGACTCGGACGAGGCGCGCGAGCGCTACCAGGAGGCCAAGCGCGCCTACAAGGCGAAGCAGCGCGCAGCCCAGCCGTAGGCGGATCAGGGTCCTCGCGTACGTCGTGCGAGAGCGCGACGGTGGTCGCGAGCTGCTCGTCTTCCGCCAGAGCGGGTACGAGCACTTCCTCCAGGTTCCGGCGGGCCGCGGCGACCCGGGCGAGGCGCCCGAGGAGTGCCTGCGCCGCGAGCTGCTCGAGGAGGCCGGCATCGACCGGTACCGCGTGATCCGTGAGCTGGCGATCGCCGAGCCCGGCTTCCCCTCGGCGCGGTATGCCCATCACGCGTTCCTCGTCGAGGCCGACGATCTTCCGGATACCTGGGAGCACGTCGTCACGCGGCGACGGCGACGACGCCGGCTTCCTGTTCACGTACACGTGGCAGCCGATCGACGAGCGGCTGAGCCTCTGGCGCGCGGGTGACGACCCGGTGCTGCCCGGGCTCCTGGGCCCGAGCTGAGGATGCTGGGCCGGTCAGGAGCTGCCGATAGGGGTCGCATGCACCGCCTCCTCGCGACCGTCGTGCTCGCGCTGGCCCTCGCAGGCTCGGCTGCGTGGGCCCTGCCCCACCCGACGGCGCCGAAGTGCCCGCTGTTCCCCGCCTCCAACCCCTGGAACCAGCGCGTCGACCGGCTGCCGGTCGCCGCCGGCTCCGACGCGACGATCGCGACCATCGGCGGCCACGTCCACGCCGACTTCGGCTCCGGGCTCTGGGAGGGCGGGCCGATCGGGATCCCGATCACCACCGTGCGCGCCGCACAGCGCAAGGTCCCCGTGTCGTTCGAGTACGCCGACGAGAGCGACCGCGGGCCGTACCCGATCCCTGCCAATGTCCGCATCGAGGGCGGGCCGAGCGCCGACGGCGACCGCCACGCGCTCCTGCTCGACCGTGACGGCTGCCGCCTCTACGAGCTCTTCGCGCTGCGGCGCGAGGGCGGCCGCTGGCACGCCGGCTCGGGTGCGATCTGGAACCTCCGCTCGAACCGGCTGCGACCGGCCGGCTGGACGTCTGCGGACGCGGCCGGGCTTGCGATCGCACCCGGCCTCGCGCGCCACGACGAGGTGCAGCGCGGCCGGATCGACCACGCGCTCCGCTTCACCGTCCGGCGCACGAAGCGGGCGTACGTCTGGCCGGCCAGGCACTTCGCGAGCACGCTCACGGATCCCGCGCTGCCGGCCATGGGCACGCGGCTGCGCCTGAAGGCGAGCTTCGACGTGAGGCCGTTCCCGCCGCAGGCGCGCGTCGTGCTGACGGCGCTCAAGCGCTACGGGATGATCGTCGCCGACAACGGCTCCGACCTCTACATCTCCGGTGAGCCGCACCCGCGCTGGTCGAACGACCAGCTGCACACGCTCCACCGCGTCCGGCCGAGCGACTTCGAGGTCGTCGACGCCTCGTCGCTCCGTCCTCGCTAGCCGGGCCCGTCAGGCTCCGCACACGTCCCCGGAGGACACGTCCGCGCGAGGCATGTCCGCGGCAGCCCTGGCGGCGCGCAGGCCCCACCCTCCCAAGGGGAGTGCTGCCTCCACCTCCCGCCCGCGCTCGACGGTACCGCAGGAAGTGGTGCCGTGTCCGTGACGGAACCGCGTGCGCCGAGTCAGCTCCAGTCGACGGTGACCACCTCGACGGGGCCGTCGACGCCCTTCAGCTCGACCGGCCGCGCCTGTGAGTGACGCACGCTGCGACCCTCGACCGTGGCCGCGCTCGCGACGATCTCGCCGGCGCCGCCGAGCGCGCCGATGCGGGCGGCCTCGTGCACGCCGTGGCCGCGATAGTTGTCGCCGGTCCGGCGGGCCACCGCCTCGTGCACCCCGATGCGAACGCCGGGCGCAAACCCGTTCGTCTTCCGGTGCTCGGCGAGCCGGCGCTGGATCGCGACGGCGCAGGCCAGGGCCCGCTCGCTCGCGTCGAACGCCACGAAGTACCCGTCGCCGGTGTGATCGACGACCTCGCCGCCGTGCGCACCGAAGAGCTCGGTCAGCGTGCGGTCGTGCCAGGCGAGGAGCCCTGCCCACGCCTCGTCTCCGAGCGCGCCGGCGAGCGGCGTCGAGTCGACGATGTCGGTGAAGACGAACGTCCTGGTGACTGCATCGCCGGAGCCGGTTGCCAGCTGCTCGCCGACCCGTTGGAGGTCGAGCGCGGCGCCGAGCCGCTCGAAGACCGCCCGGGCCGACTCGAGCTCGACCGAGGCGGCCCGCTCGTCACCGGAGGCGCGGTAGGCGCGGCCGAGGAGCATGCGGGCGCTCGCGGTCTCGTAGGGGAGGTCGGCGACGCCGAAGTTGGGGAGCGCCGTGCGGAGCGAGTCGATCGCCGCGGTCGCGTCGCCGCGAGCCAGCGCGACGGCGCCCTCGGCGGCGGCCGCGGCTGCGCGCAGCCCCGCGGACCCGTAGGCCTCCGCCGTGGAGCTCAGCTCGGCGGCCGCCTCGGCGGCTGTCGTGACATCGCCGGTCGCGACCGCCAGGTCGACCTGGGCCGGAAGCAGGCGTGCGCGCGCAAGTGGCCCGTGGGTCTCCTCCGCGAGCGCGCGAGCCACGAGCGCCGCCCCGCCGCTGGCGTCGCCGCGGGCGGCGAGCAACAGGGCCAGGCCCGGCGCCGTGGTGCGGCCGAGCTCGTGGGCCTGCTGGAACGCAGCCTCGGCTCCGTCGAGATCGCCGATGCGCAGACGGATCTCGCCGAGCTCGTAGAAGGCGGCGCCGGCCGTGTTGGGCGACCAGTCGCGCAGCTCGTCGCACGCGAGCTGCGCATCCTCGCGGGCCGCCTCCCAGTCGCCGCGGAGGCGCATCACCTCGGCGCGGTACACCCGGCACATGCCGGGAAAGCCGTTGATCGCCTGCCGCTCGCACCAGCGCTTGGCGACCTCGGTCCACTCCCCCGCGCGCCCGTAGTCGGCCACGTCCCGGCAGGCAGTGATGGTGTTGCAGTAGACGATCGCCGTCGGCAGCGGCTCGAGCTCGCCGCCGAGGGCGGCGGCGGCGGCCTCGTCGATCAGCGCGAACCCCTCCTCCGCCTCGCCACGGGCGATGAGCGCGATCCCGCGCTCGTGCTGGGCGAGCAGCTCGAGATCGATGTCGCCGAAGCGGCGGCCCAGCTCCTCCGCCTCGGTGGTGAGCTCGACGGCGGCGTCGAGATCACCCTTGGCGAGAGCGTCTCCGCCGCGGCGGTACTGGAGGTAGCCGAACTCGACGGTGTCGGGCTCGGCCTCGAGCAGGCGCTCCGCGCGTCGCAGCCAGCCGGCGGCGACCGCCGGCTGCAGCTTGTGCCGGTACCAGCGGACGAGGTCGAGCGCCGCCATCCCCGCGTTCCGCGGGCGGCCGTCGTCGAGGAAGAGTCGGTACGCGCGCTCGAACGCACTGAGGCACTCGTTCATCCGCCCGGTCCAGTGCGCAGAGCGGGCGAGCGAGACGAGCTCGTCGGGACCGGCCAGGCCCTCCGCATCGAGCTGGCTCAGGAGCTCGTACGCCTGCACCCAGTCGCCGCTGGCGACCGCGTCGCGCGCTCGCTCGATCCGATCGTCGACGGCCGGCTCCTGCATGCAGCCATTGTGACTGCGGGTCGGCCGACCTGGGGCCGGCGCTAGGAGAGATCCGCGAGCGCAGCCCGGGCGGCGTGGTAGCCGCACATGCCGTGGACGCCGCCACCCGGCGGCGTCGAGGCCGAGCAGAGGTAGAGCCCCGGCACGCCCGTCCCGTACGGGTTCCGCCGGCGCACGGGCCGGAAGAGCGCCTGGCCGAGCGTCATCGCGCCGCCGTTGATGTCGCCGCCCACGAGGTTGGGGTTGTGCCGCTCGAGCTCGCGCGGCCCGAGCGCGTGGCGAGCCAGGATCAGGTCGCGGAACCCGGGCGCGAAACGCTCGACCTGGGCCTCGATCGCCTCGGTCGCGTCGCCGTCCCAGCCGTTCGGCACGTGGCAGTACGCCCAGGCGGTGTGCTTGCCCTCGGGTGCGCGCGTGCGGGTCGAACAGGCTCGGTTGCGACAGCAGCACGAACGGCCGCTCGGAGACGCGGCCCTCCCACGGGGCGCGTTCGGAGTCCGCCAGCTCCTCAAGCGTGCCGCCGAGGTGGACCGTGCCCGCTCGACGGCACTCCTCCGCCCGCCAGGGGATCGGCCCGGCGAGCGCCCAGTCCAGCTTGAACGCGGCGGGGCCGTAGCGGTAGCGCGCGGCGGCGCGGGCGTAGGACTCCGGCAGCCGGCCGCGCCCCAGCCGCAGCAGCTCCGGCACGCCGACGTCCGCCAGCACGATCCCGGCGGCGGGCAGCTCGTCCACCCGGGAGCCGAGCCGGATCTCGCCGCCGAGCCCGCGGAGACGGTCGGCGAGCGCGTCCGCGAGTCGCTGCGCGCCGCCTCGGGCGAGCGGCCAGCCCGTCGCGTGCCCGAGCACCAGGAGCGTCAGCCCGAACGCGCCCGTCGGGCGCCGCTCGAGGGGAAGCATCGAGTGCGCGGCGTTGCCGGCGAGGAGCGCGCGCGCCTCGCGCCCCGCGAACAGCCTCGACAGCGAACGGGCGTCCGCGAGCGCGGCGCGCACCGACCGCAGCGCGCCCGCCGGTCCGAGCGCGCGGGCGAGACTGAGCGCGGCACGGCCGGGCGGGGGCATGGCCGGCGCAAGCAGGACGGGCGCCACGGCGTCCCACGCGCCGGCGAGCGGGCCGACCAGCTCCGCATAGGCCGAAGCGTCGGCGCCGAGCTGGGCTGCCGTCTCGGCGACGTCGCGCTCGAGCGTGACCGCGGTGCCGTCGTCGAGCGGATGGGCGAGCGCGGCCGGCGGCTGCACCCACTCGACGTCGAGCTCGAGCGCGCGCAGCACCGGAGAGCCGGCGGCGAGGGGGTAGATCGCCGAGCAGACGTCGTGGACGAAGCCGGGAAGCGTCAGCTCGGCGGAGCGCACGCCGCCGCCGACGGTGTCCGCGGCCTCGTGCACGATGACGTCCAAACCGGCCTGCGCCAGCGTGATCGCGGCGACGAGCCCGTTCGGCCCGGACCCGATGACCACGGCGTCGGGCATGACGGCTACCCCAGCCGGGCCCAGTAGACGCGCGTCTCGAGCCGGCGGCGGTACGTCGTCTGCGCGTCGAGCAGTGAGCGCAGCTCCTCGACGAGTGTCGCGCCGCTCCGCCTCCGGCAGCCCGGCGATCATGCTCCACGACTGCATGTGCTCGATGACCCCGTCGCGGTCGAGCTCGAGCTCGTTCGGGAAGCTCGCCTCGGTGAGCTCGCCGAACGCGCGACCCGGCAAAGGCCTCGCGCCAGAGGCCGGAGCGTAGCTGTCCCGCGGCCGCTTGGGCAGGCTGCGCCGCTCGAGCGCAGCCCAGAACTCGGGTGGCGGCTTCGGCTCGAAGGCCGTCGCCCGGCCCCTGATCGGCCGGGCGCGTTCCAGAACAGCGCCACTCCACCTCCCGGGCGTAGGACCCGGGCGAACTCCGCCAGCGCCCGCGGGCCGTCGAACCAGTGAAACGCCTCCGCCGCGAGACTGCGTCGACCGACGCGTCCGCGAGCGGCAGCGACTCGGCCGCCCGGGACGACCTCCGCGGCCGGCACGACGCGCTCGAGCACCGCCCGCATGTCGCCGTCCGGTTCGACTGCGACGACACGCCCGACGCGCACGAACCAGCTCCCGCGTCAGCTTGCCCGTGCCGGCGCCGACCTCGGCGACGGTCGACTCCTGCCCGAGCCCGAGCTCGTGCAGCGCGTGCTCGACCGCACGCCGCAGGCCAGCCCGGCCGTGAGCGCTCGTACAGCTCGGCTGCCCGTCCGAACGCGTCGGGAGGGGCGTGCCGTGGTGCGGTCACGGGCTCAGCCGACGCCGGCGAGGAGGAAGGCGCGCGACTCGCGCAGCATCTCCCGGGCGATGACGAGCCGCTGGATCTGGTTCGTGCCCTCGTAGATCTGGGTGATCTTCGCGTCGCGCATCATGCGCTCGACCGGGTATTCCTGCATGTAGCCGTAGCCGCCGAGCACCTGCACCGCGTCGGTGGTGACGTCCATGGCGACGTCCGTGCAGTAGAGCTTGGCCATCGCCGAGTACTTGGTCAGCTCCGGGTGGTCCTCGTCGATCATCTGCCCGACCTTGTAGAGCAGGCCACGGGCCGCCTCGCACTTCGTCTCCATGTCGGCGAGCGTGGCGGCGACCAGCTGGTGCTCCGCGATCGGCCGGCCCATCGTCTCGCGCGAGCGCGCGTACTCGAGCGCGTAGTCGGTCGCACCCTGGGCGATGCCGAGGCCCTGGGCGGCGATCCCCGGCCGCGAGCGGTCGAGGATCCGCATGGCGATCCTGAAGCCCTCGCCCTCCTCGCCGAGCAGGTTGTCCGCGGGGAGGCGGCACTCGTCGAAGAAGACCTCGCCGGTGGTCGAGCCCTTGATGCCCATCTTCGGCTCGATCCGCCCCACCGAGAAGCCGGGTGCGTCGGCCTCGACCACGAACGCCGAGATGCCGCTGTGGCCGCCGCCGGGATCGGTCTTCGCGAAGACGACGTAGAGCGATGCGACGCCGGCGTTGGTGATGAAGCGCTTGGAGCCGCTGAGGACGTACTCGTCGCCCTCGCGGCGTGCCTCCGAGCGCATCGCTGCCGAGTCGGAGCCCGAGCCCGGCTCGGTGAGCGCGTAGGCGGCCAGCCACTCGCCGCTGGCGAGTCGGGGCAGCCAGCGCTCCTTCTGCGCGTCCGTTCCCGCCAGCTTGATGCCGAGCGAGCCGAGCTCCTGGACGGCAATGATCAGACCGCTCGTCGCACAGACCTTCGAGACCTCCTCGACCGCGACGAGCGTCATCAGCGCGCTGGCGCCGAGCCCGCCGTACTCCTCGTCGAAGAGGATCCCGAAGACGTCGTGCTCGCGGTAGACCTCGACCACGTCCCACGGGAACTCGGCCGTCTTGTCGATCTCCGCGGCCCGCGGCGCGATGCGCTCGCGGGCGAGCTCGCGGATCAGCTCGCGGATCTCGCGCTGGTCGTCGGTGAGCGGGTCGAGGGGCACGAAACCAGTCTACGTCGGCCCGTCGGCGCAGCGAAGTGCGAGCAAATTCACGGATTTCTAACGTTACGCGAGCGCCCGAGTGGGAATACCTCGGCGGGACAAAGGAGGTTCACTTGGGTGTTTCTGTCAGCTTGCTCTTGATTGCCGCCGGCGCCATCCTCGTCTTTGCGGTCGATGCGACCGTTGCGGGCGTCGACCTGATCGCCGTCGGCTGGATCCTGCTGGTCGTGGGCGCCCTCGGCGCGCTGCTCTCGCTCATCTTCTGGTCGAGCTGGGGCGGCTTCGGCGGTGCCAACCGCGAGGAACGCGTCGTCGTCCAGCGCTGAGCGCACCAGGCCCGGCGCGCCACGAGGCGCGCCGGGTTTTCACCCCGGCTCATACGGTAAAGGCCTCCCCAACGGACGAAGGAGGTCACATGAACGCCCAGGTCATCCCCGCGAAGATTCACGGGGCCATCGACTACGTCGCGGCGCCCGTGGTCGCAGCTGCCCCGGACGTGCTCCACCGGAACGGAACGCGCGCAGCCTCGGTCGCTGCCGTTCCGCGCGCACTCCTCACAGCGGTGACGCGCCGGCGGCGGTCGCGCCGGCGCGCTGCCATCGAGGCGCTCCGGTCGCCGAAGCTGCTCATCCCGGCCGGCACCGTCGCCGTCGCCGCGCTCGTGGTTGCCGTGGGCTGGAGCCGCCGCTACCGGCTGCTCGCGCTCTTCGCCGATGCGGTCGAAGAGGTCGCCGACACGGTCGAGGACGCCGCGGAGGACGTTGCCGCAGCAGCGAGGGCACGGGAGGGCGAAGGCGCCGCGAGCGCCGGCTAGTTGTCGGACGCGCGGCGGGGTGCGGTAGCCGGCCCCCGCCGCGACCCCTCGGCCACGGCGTCCTCGCGACCTGAGGCCTCCTCGATCGCCCGCATCAGCAGGCGGTCGTAGAGCTCCTGGCTGCTGACCGGGTCGTCGAGGTGAATGGCGCTGGCGGCGATCGACCAGGCCGTCGCGCCGCACATCGGGCAGCGCTCAGGGGCCTCTCTGACGGCGACGCCGTAGCCACAGCTCGCACAACGACGCTCGATCAATGCGTCACCACGGGGAAGCTGTGGCACGGTGCCAGCGTACCCGCGAACCGCAAGCAGCCACCCTCTGCGGGTCACGGCCCGGGCGCCGTGACGACCACCGATTCGGCGGAGCGCTCGGAGGGGCCGTGGTGCACGACCTCGACGTTCGTCCCGTCCGGGTCGAGCACGTAAGCGCCGTAGTACCCCGGGTGGTACGTCCGTTCCCCGGGCCCGCCGTTGTCGGTGCCGCCCGCGGCGACCGCGATCTCGTGGAAGCGATCGACCGTGTCGCGGTCGGGCGCCTGGAAGGCCAGATGCAGGCCGCTGGTCGGCGCTCCGTCCGCCGAGACGAACAGCTCGTCGGCGTAGAACCAGCCGTCGCCCTCGCCGGACAGGTCGCGGCCGAGCGAGTGCAGCACGGCGCGGTAGAAGCGCTTCGAGGCGTCGAGGTCGGCCACCCGCAGGTGGACGTGGTCGAGGAGCCTCCCGAGATGGTGGTCGGTCATCCGCGACGACCCTAGCCTGCGGCAGCGTCGCCGTCCGAGGCAGCCACGTCGGACTGCTCGGCGGCCAGCAGCCGTGTGACGCGCCCGCGCTCGGCGTCGGTGACGTTCCGGTCTGCGAGCCGGTAGGCCGCGGCGGCGGGGAGCGCGGCCCTGGCGGCCTCGAGGTCGACGTGCCGGAGGAAGAGCCGCGTGAAGGCGCGCCCGGGCAGACCGGCGCTGGTCGCTCCGATCACCCAGGTGAGCGCGACGTCGAGGGCCGGGTCGCCCGCGCGCGCGTTCGTCCAGTCGACGACCACCGGGCCACCCGGGCCGAGCAGCACGTTGTCGGGGTGCAGGTCGAGGTGCAGCAGGCGGGCGTCCTCGTAATGGATCTCGTGCAGGCGGTCGTGGAGCTGTGCCAGCAGGCGGGCGTGCCGGGCGGCTCGCCAGGGACGGCGGCGCAGGTCGGCCGCCATCGTCGGCCCCTGAACGCGCTCGAGCACGAGCGCCTGGTCGCGCACCTCGAGCACCCGGACGGCCGGGAAGCCGTGCGCCCGCGCGTGTCCCATGATCCGGGCCTCGCGGGCCGGGTCGCCGGGCGCCTTGAAGCGGCGGAGGACGCGCCCGTCGCCAAGGTCGAGGATCTCGGAGGCGCGGCCGGCGGCGATGACGCGCATGCGCCCACAATTGCAGGGCTGTCCCCCGGATGGGGCCGTCCCGAGCCGTCCGCAGACCGAGGCGGCCGCTCTGGGCGAACTGCTCGGGTCAGTCCCCTGCGGCGACGGCGAGCCGTCGCCTCCGGGGACAGACCCTTCAGTGACGACGGAGCGTCACTGACGACTAGCGTCATTGCCATGGTCGAGCTGCCGTTCGCCGATCCCGGAACGCCGGACACGCGGTCGTCCGCGCGGCTGCTGCTCTGGGTCGGGAAGCAGCAGGTGCCGACGCTCGCGGCCGGCGTCGCGTTCGGCATCGCCTGGATGCTCGCGCAGGCGCTGATGCCGTTCGCGATCGGCCAGGCGATCGAGCAGGGCATCGTCGACGAGGACGGCCGCGCGCTCGCGCTCTGGACGGGCGTCCTGCTCGGCCTCGGCTTGACGCAGGCTGTGAGCGGCGTCATGCGTCACCGGCTCGCCGTCTCCAACTGGCTGCAGGCGTCGTTCCGGCTCGCCCAGGTGGTGAGTCACCATGTCGCGCGCACGGGCTCGGCCATCCGCGGCCCACCACTCGACGGGCGAGGTCGTCGCCACGATCACGAACGACGCGCTGCGGGCGGGCGGGGCCTTCGACATCACCGCGCGCTTCGCCGGGGCGGTCGCCGCGTACGTCGTCGTCGCCTTCGTCCTGCTCTCCGCCTCGGTCGTCCTCGGCCTGGTCGTGCTCGTCGGCGTGCCGGTGCTCGTGCTGATGCTCGGCCTCGTGATCAAGCCGCTGCAGGCGCGGCAGCGCGCGCAGCGCCACGAGGTCGGCGCGCTGACGGCGCTCGGTGCCGACACCGCCGCCGGACTGCGGGTGCTGCGAGGGATCGGCGGCGAGCAGGCGTTTCTCGACCGCTACCGGGCGCAGTCGCAGACGGTGCGCGCGGCAGGCGTTCGCGTGGCGATCCCGCAGTCGACGCTCGATGCGGCGCAGGTCTTCCTGCCCGGCGTGTTCGTCGTGATCGTCACCTGGATCGGCGCCCGCTTCGCGCTCTCCGGGAGCATCGGGCCGGGCGAGCTCGTCGCCTTCTACGGCTATGCCGCGTTCCTCGTCATCCCGCTACGGACGGCCGCCGAGGCCGTCGACAAGGTGACCCGCGCGTTCGTCGGCGCCCGGCGGATGCTCGACGTGCTCGCGGTCGACCCGGCCGTGCGCGAGCCCGCGCGGGCCGCCGACGAGCCGCCGCGTGGGCGCCCAGCTCAGCGAGGACGCGACGGGCTTCGTGGCCGCACCGGGCGCACTGACCTGTGTCGTCACCGCCCGGCCGGACGACGGCGCAGAGCTCGCCGACCGGCTGGGCCGGTTCGTGGAGGACGACGGCGTGCGACTCGGCGGCGTTCCGCTCGTCGACCTGCCGCTCCGCGCCGTGCGCAGCCGCATCGTCGTCAGCGAAGCCGACCCGATGCTCTTCTCCGGCAGCCTGCGCGAGGTCATCGATCCACACGGAGCGGCCGACGACGAGGCCATCCGCCGAGTGATCCGGCTTGCGGATGCCCAGGATGTCGTCGACGCGCTCCCCGAGGGCCTCGACGCCGAGATCGAGGAGCGCGGGCGCTCGCTCTCGGGCGGCCAGCGGCAGCGCGTCGTGCTCGCCCGCGCGCTGCTGGCCGACCCCGAGGTGCTCGTGCTCGTCGAGCCGACGAGCGCCGTGGATGCCCACACCGAAGCCCGGATCGCCCGCCGGCTGCACGACGCTCGCGCCGGCCGCACGACCGTCGTCGTGACCGCGAGCCCGCTGCTGCTCAACCGCGCCGACTGCGTCGCGTGGCTCGACGGCGGCCGCGTCCGGGCAGAAGGGACCCACCGCGAGCTGCTCGCGGACGCGCGCTACCGCGAGATCGTCACGAGGGGTGAGGACGAGTGAGCGTCCTCCTGCCCGTCGCCGGCAAGAGCGAGCTGCGAGCGCAGGCACAGGAGCTGAGCGGCCGGCACCGTCGCGCCCTCACGGGCGTGGTGCTGCTGCACGCGGGCGCTGCCGCCGCCGGGCTGGCAGGGCCGGCGCTGCTCGGCATGCTCGTCGAGGCGGTCGACGAGGGCACCTCGCGCGCGTACGTCGACCGACTCGTGCTCGCCCTGGCCGTGTTCCTGGCGGCGCAGACCGTGCTCACGTGGCTGGCCCGCCGGGCCTCGTTCGTGCTCTCCGAGCGGGTCTTCGCCGAGCTGCGCGAGGACTTCATGCGGCGGGTGCTGGCGCTGCCGCTCTCGACCGTGGAGCGTGCCGGCACGGGTGATCTCGTCTCGCGCACGACCGCGGACGTGGAGGCGCTCGCGCGCACCATTCGCTTCGCCGTGCCGGAGACGCTGATCGCCGCGGTCACGACCGTGCTGACCGTGGCCGCCGCCATCTGGGTGAACCCGCTCGCGGGTCTCACCTGCCTCGTCGGCGTGCCGGCGCTGTGGGTGGGCACCCGCTGGTACCTCCGTCGCGCGCCTGCGGGGTACCTGGCCGAGCGCGCCGCCTACGCCGCACTCGCCGGCCGCGTCGGCGAGACGGTCGACGGCGGTCGCACCCTGGAGGCGCTCGGGCTCACCGACGAGCGTGTCCGGCGTATCGACGGCGACCTCCGCGACGCCTACCACTGGGAGCGCTTCACGCTCTACCTGCGCACGGTCTGGTTTCCGACGGCGGAGTTCGCGTACGTGCTGCCCGTCGCGGGGGCGCTCGCCTGGGGCGGGTGGCTCGTCAGCACCGGCCACGCCTCCGTGGGTGAGGTGACCGCGATCGCGCTGTATGTCGTCCAGCTCGCCGACCCGGTCGACCGGCTCGTCTCCTGGCTCGACGAGATCCAGGTGGGCGCGACCTCGTTCGCGAGGCTCGTCGGAATCGCGCGCGTCCCGCCCGACCGCCAGGCCGGCGACGACGACCCCGCCGACGAGCACCTGCGGGCAGAGCGTGTCCACTACGCCTACGTGGAGAACCGCGACGTGCTCCACGGCATCGACCTCGACCTCAGGCCCGGAGAGCGGGTCGCGGTCGTGGGGCCGTCGGGAGCCGGCAAGTCGACGCTCGGACGCCTACTGGCCGGCATCCACCCGCCGCGCGAGGGCCGGGTCGAGGTCGGCGGGGTGCGGCTCGTCGACCTGCCGCTCGAGACGCTGCGGCGCGAAGTGGCGCTGGTAACGCAGGAGCACCACGTCTTCGTCGGCACGCTCGCCGACAACCTGTGGCTGGCCCGCCCGGGCGCGTCGGAGGACGAGCTGCGCGAATCGCTGGCCGCGGTGGACGCGCTCGAATGGGCCGACGCACTGCCCGACGGGCTCGCGACCGCCGTCGGCGCAGGCGGCTATCCGCTGACGCCGCCGCAGGCGCAGCAGGTCGCTCTGGCCCGGCTCGTGCTCGCCGACCCGCACACGCTCGTCCTGGACGAGGCGACGTCGCTGCTCGACCCCCGCGCGGCCCGCCACCTGGAGCGCTCGCTCGCGTCGGTGCTGCGCGGCCGGACGGTCGTCGCCATCGCGCACCGGCTGCACACCGCGCACGACGCCGACCGCGTCGCGGTCGTCGAGGAGGGCCTGCTCCAGGAGCTGGGGCGGCACGACGAGCTCGTCGCGCGCGGCGGCTCCTACGCAGCGCTCTGGGAGTCCTGGCACGGCGACGGCACGTCAGGCCCGCCGCACCCGTAGATGCAGCCGACGAGCGTTATGCCGCGTGGGTCACGGCCTCGATGTTGTAGCCGTCGGGGTCGAGCACGAACGCGCCGAAGTAGGTCGGGTTGTACTGCTCGCGAAGGCCGGGCGGGCCGTTGTCACGACCGCCCGCGGTGAGCGCGGCCTCGTAGAAGGCCTCGACGACTGCCCGGCTCTCCGCTTCGAAGGCGACGTGCGTGCCGCCGCCCCGGACCTCGCCCGCCCGTCGGGCGATCCAGAACCAGGCGTTGCGGTCGCTGCCGAAGCCGCACATGCCCGTCTCCCCGTCCTCGAAGTCCATGAGGGGCTCGATGCCGAGCGGCGCGAGGGCAGCGGTGTAGAAGCGCTTGGACGCCTCCAGGTTGGTCACGTCGAGGATGACGTGGTTCAGCACGACGCGAGTGTCGCCGCGCGGGCTCGGTCCCGTCAAGCCGCATGAGTGCCCCTTCAGGCAATGCACTCCATCACCCCCGGCTGCTGCAAAGCGGCGCCGGGCGTTGTCCTCGGTCGCACTCGTACGCACCGATACGCGAGCTCCCTGCGTCCTAGCCCGGCTTGCTTTTCACAGCCGGGAGCGGGGGCGCATCACCTGAAGGGGCACTAGGGTGCCGCCGTGATCCTGGAGAACGGGCTCGTCCGGACACTCGATCCGTCGCTGCCCGTGGTGCGTGCGCTGGCGATCGCCGGCGACTGGGTCGCGGGGGGCGTCGGCACCCACGAGCGCGCGCTCGCGAGCCCGGAGCGGGTCGACCTCGGCGGGCGCACGGTCGTGCCGGGCTTCTCCGACGCCCACGTGCACTTCCCGACCTGGGCGGTCGCCCGCAGCGAGGTGAGGCTCGAGGACACCGGCTCGATCGAGGAGGTGCTGGCCCGCGTCGGTGACGCGGTCGGGCGCAACCGCCCGGACGCCTGGGTGCGCGGCCGCGGCTGGCGCGACGGCGACTGGCGGCCCGCCGCCGAGCCCACCCGCCAGGCGCTCGACGAGGTCACCGGCGAGGTGCCGGTCGCGCTGCTCGCCCGCGACTCCCACTCGCTCTGGGTCAACTCCGCCGCGCTGGCACGCGTCAACGGCGACCTGGAGACGCCCGGCGGAGTCGTCGAGCGCGACGCCGCGGGCGAGCCCACCGGGGTGCTGCGCGAGGAGGCGGCCTGGCGCTTTCGCGACGACGTCGTGACCGTGCCCGACGAGGAATACCTGGCCGCCATGCGCGCCGCCCTCAAGGTCGCCGCCGCCCGTGGGGTGACGGCCATCCACGACAAGGACGGCTGGATCGGCGCGCTCCGCTTCTTCCAGGAGCTGCACCGTGACGAGGCTCTGACGCTGCGCGTCTGGCAGTCGCTGCCGGCGACCGAGCTCGAGCGTCTGTCCGAGCTCGGGCTGCGCTCCGGGCTCGGTGACGACCTGTTGCGCGTCGGGTACCTGAAGGCGTTCATGGACGGCACGCTCGGGTCGCAGACGGCGAGGATGCTGGACGGCTCCGGGGTCGAGATCACGAGCCGCGACGAGCTCGAACGGATCGTCCGCGGAGCGGCCGCCGCCGGCTGGCCGGTCGCCGTGCACGCGATCGGCGACCGGGCGAACCGAGACGCGCTCGACGCCTTCGAGGCGACGCGCGCGGAGTGGGCGCCGCGCGGCCTGCGGCAGCGCATCGAGCACGCGCAGCTGCTCGACGCGGCCGACCTCGGCCGCTTCGCGGAGCTGGGCGTGACGGCCTCGGTCCAGTTCAGCCACGCGACCTCCGACCGCGACCTCGCCGAGCGCTTCTGGGCCGACCGGCTCGACGGCGCCTACGCGTTCCGCTCGCTGCTCGAGTCGGGCGCGGTCGTCGCCAACGGCTCGGACGCGCCGATCGAGGAGCTCGACCCGCTCGCCGGCATCCGCGCAGGCGTCCTGCGCACGGTCGACGACCGGCATCCGTGGCGGCCGGAGGAGGCGGTGACCGTCGAGCAGGCGCTGGCCGCGACGTGCCTGGCGCCGGCGTGGCTGGCGGGCGACGAGCGCCGGCGCGGCCGGCTGCTCCCTGGGTACCTGGCCGACCTCGTCGTCCTCAGCGGCGACCCGGTCGACTGCGCGCCGGAGGAGCTGGACGGGGTCGCGGTCGTCGCCACCATGGTCGGCGGGCGCTGGGTCCACAATCCGCCGCCCTGGGACTGAGTGCAGCGCAGTGACAGCCGTAGCCGGGCGAGAATGACCGCGTGACCGGCGAGCCGACACCCGTCGAGCGCCTGCGCGAGGCCTTCGTCGGCGAGCCGCCGCGCCACGGCGCCACCATCGACCTCGCCGAGTACGACCCCGTGTGGCCGCAGCTGTACGAGCGCGAGGCCGCGCGCGTGCGCTCGGTGCTCGGCGACCGCGTGCTGCTGCTCGAGCACGTCGGCTCGACCTCGGTGCCGGGACTGCCGGCGAAGCCGCTCATCGACATGCTGCTCGTCGTCCCCGACTCGGCCGACGAGGCCGCCTACGTCGCCGACCTCGAGGCGGCCGGCTACCGGCTCACCATCCGCGAGCCGGACTGGCACGAGCACCGCCTGCTGAAGGGGCCGGACACGAACATCAACCTGCACGTGTACTCCCCCAGCTCGGACGAGCCGGGCCGGATGCTCGCCTTTCGTGACCACCTGCGCCGCGACAAGGCCGACCGCGAGCTCTATCTGCGCTCCAAACGAGAGCTGGCGGCCCAGACGTGGGAGTACGTCCAGCATTACGCGGACGCGAAGACCGCCGTCGTCGAGGAGATCCTGAGCGGGCCGGGTCTGCTCCCCGCGGCGACGATTCAGTCGCCGCGGGGGACTGACCCAGCCGTTCAACGCCCGCCCGCCGGCTCCTAGCGCTCAGGTTCCGGGCTTGACGGTCATCAGGAAGACGATGACCAGGAGCACGACGAGCAGCACCCGCGAGAGCCAGACCAGGTTCCGCATCCGCAGTGCGAGCGCCGGGCTCGGCCCGGACTGCTCGAGCTCGCGGCCCGCGGCGCCCATCGCGCGCCCGAGGAAGCCGAACGCGACGACCGAGACGGCCGCCCAGAGCACGAGCCCCCAGAGGATGAAGGGCTCGTCCCAGTCCCAGTTGCCCTCCGACGTCAGTCCGACACCGGCGACGAAGACGAGCGCGGAGGCAGGCAGGAAGACGTACAGCACCGTCCAGGAGGCGTTCTTGGCGAAGAACGCCGACTTGGCCGGATCAGCAGCCCGCTTGGTGAGGATCCCGAACACCTGGAGCGTTCCGGCTCCCCCGACCCAGGCGAGCGCCCCGGTGATGTGCAGGAAGAGCCAGAGCTCGTACCAGGTCATGTGCGGCGCTTCGCTACCGCAGCTGGCCGAACGCCGTGTAGAGCTCCTTTGCCGCCTTGATCCCGAGCGGGATGTAGTCGAGCGGGATGCACTCGTTCGGCGAGTGCGCGTTGCTCTCCGGCACGGCGAACCCGGTCAGCACGGTCGGGATGCCGTTCGCCGACAGCGCCGGGATGATCGGCAGCGTGCCGCCGGCACGGGCGAGCAGCGGCCGGACGCCCGTCGCGCGCTCGAACGCGTCGAGCCCCAGCTGGATGACCTGGTCGTCAGGGCTGATGATCCCCGGCTCTGCGCTGGAGTCGAGCGTGAGCTCGACCTCGGCGCCGGCCGGTGTCGCCTCCTCGATCAGCCGGCGCACCGCAGCGTCGATCTCGGCGCGCTTCTGGCCCGGTGCGAGCCGGATGGTGAAGTTCGCCGCGGCCGCCACGATCAGCGTCGTGTTGAGCAGCCCCGGCTTGCCGCCGATGATGCCGTTCACGTCCATCGACGGCTCGGCGAACGTGCGGACGTAGAACTCCTCGACCGCGCGGTCGTCGATCGGCCGCGCGCCCATCGAGTCGAGCATCTCCTGCCCGCTCGGCAGCTTCTGCCACGACTCGAGCTCGTCCGCAGTCGGCGGCGCGATGCCGGCGCGGAGCGGCTCGGGCAGGCGGCCGTCGCGGAGCCTGAGCACGCCGAGGAGGTCCATGAGCACGTGGATGGCGTTGAGTGCAGCATTGCCGAAGAGCCCCGAGTGCATGTCGCGTTCGCCCGTCGTGACCCGCAGGGAGTAGCCGATGAGCCCACGGGTCGCGAGCCAGAAGGAGGGCTGCCCCTTGCGCTCCATCAGCCCGTCGAAGATCACGCAGGCGTCCGCCCCGCGTTCGTCGGCGTGCAGGAACTCGACGATCGAGTCGCCCCCGATCTCCTCCTCGCCGTCGCAGCAGATGCGGATGTTGACGGGCAGGGCGCCGTCCCGGGCCAGCTCGGCCGCGGCCTTCAGCTGCATGTAGAGCTGCCCCTTGTCGTCGCAGGAGCCGCGTCCGTAGAGCCAGCCGTCGCGGAACGTCGCCTCGAACGGCGGCGACTCCCAGAGCTCGAGCGGCTCGGGCGGCTGGACGTCGAAGTGTCCGTAGACCATGACCGTGGGCGCGCCGGCGGCCCCGTTCGAGGCCGGAATCTCGCCGATTGCGAGTGGCTGCGACTTCGTCTCGACGAGCTCGCAGGTGCCCCCGGCCGCCCGCACGAAGTCGCAGACCCACTCGCCGGCGCGCACGATGTCCGCCTTGTGCGCCGGGTTGGCGCTGACGCTCGGAATTGCGAGGAACTCGGTCAGCTCCGCCTGCATCGTCGGGTCGAAGTCGGTCACGGGCGCGATCTTAAGGGCTTTCGGCGTGTGCGCTTCGCCTACGCTCGCCGCCGGGTGAGGTCTGCCGCTGCTCTGGAGCTCGCCGACGCGGTCGCCGCCGCGTGCGTCGACGTGCTCGGCACTTCCTGCCTTGCAGTCGTCCTGCACGGCTCGCTCGCGGCTGGTGGCTTCCGGTCGGGTCAGAGCGACGTCGACCTGCTTGCGGGGCCGCCGGCCCGGTCGAAGACGAGTCCCTCGCAACGTTGGCGACGCTCATCGCCGGCTTGTCGCCGATGGCGCCGGTCGACCTGCGGCTCGTCACGGCCGGGGCGGCCTGATCACTGGCGCGAGCGCTCTCAAGGCGCTCTACGGGTGCCCCGCTTAAGCACGGAGCCCCGCTCATACAACTAACCGTCCCGCCGCGCTGACGTTGAGCCCGACGGGACGGTCTCCCGTGCGTCGGTAGATCGCACTTGGTCGCTCTGAACACGCAGTACCGGCTCACTGAAAACAGATCGAAGAACCGCGACACCGCACAACGGCTATTCGCCGACTTCGGCGAGCACACATTGCCCATGAAGCTTGGCAGCATCGCTTGCCCAACCCTTGTCATCCACGGCGAAAATGACCCCGTTCCGGTTGCGTCGTCGGCCGCGATCGCCGAGGCGATCCCACAGGGTCAGCTCGTCGTGATTCCAGGCGCGAGCCACTACGGATTCCTCGAGAGCCCGCAGACCGTCGCGGCCGCCATCGAGACGTTTCTCGCCGCTCACGCTTCCTAGCGGAGCCCCGAGCATCATCTCGGTCCCTGGGGCTTCACTGGGGCAAGGAGGATGACGCCGGGGGAGGGTTCCTTCGGTGGGCCAGCGTTCGGGAATGTCCCCCGAAGGCTCCCGATACTGTGAGGCCGTGGCTGTCTCTGCAGACGAGGCTCGCGCTCTGGCCCTCTCGCTGCCCGAGGCCGTCGAGTTAGATCATCACGGGCGTCCGTCGTTTCGCGTAGGCGGCAAGATCTTCGCGACGTTGTGGAACGAGGGTCGGATGAACGTGATGCTGGATGAGGGCGGGATACTGACGGCAGTCGAAAGGGCGCCAGATGCCTGCGAGCAGGTGTGGTGGGGGAAGCGGGCGGCGGCGGTCGGCGTCACCCTTGCCCGTACGGATCGCGAGCTCCTGGGCGAACTCCTTACCGATGCGTGGGAGCAAAAGGCGCCGAAACGACTCGTAAGCGGGTGATAAGGGTGGCGCGGGGCAGCCGGATCTCGCGTGGGCCAGTGTTCGGGAATGTCACCCGAACGGGGCGGTCATACTCCGCGCGTGGGTGGACGCTGCGAGAGCGACCCGCCGGGGCCTGACCCGGAAGGAACCAGTCTTCGAACGGCACGGCTGAGGCTTCTCCCGCTGACAAGCCGCGACGAGTCCGACCATGCTCGTGCATCGAGGAATGCAGCGGACGCCTTGCGCGACACCCGCGCGGCCGATGTCCAGTGGCGCGAGCACGGCTTCGGCCCGTGGGCCGTCCGGGACGAGCAGGGCAGCTGCTTCCTCGGCTGCGCCGAGCTGCGTCTCGCCGGCGACGGCATCGAGGGCATCGCCCCCGACGAAGTCGAGGCGGGCTGGTGGGTGACCGAGGACCGGCGGAATGACGGCATCGCGACCGAAGCGATGGAAGCGGCGATCGACGATCTCTTCAGCCGCACCGACGTCGAGACGATCACGGCGTACATCTCGGACAGGGGAAACGAAGCATCCCGCCGCGTGGCAACCAAGCTCGGATTCTCGGTACGCGGCCGAGGCCACGGGCGCTCGGGCGAGCCGATGACGGTTTACACGCTTCCCCGCGATGATTGGCTGCGACAACGGCCCTGAGGCAAGCGCTCGGAGTAAGGACCGTCTCGCCTGAGCGAGCGTTGCCTCACTCGAGTTCGCGCGCGCTGATGGGGTATCGGCTGCTCGTTCGGGGGGTAACGAACACTCCCGGCGCGCCAGAAGCCCGGTTCCCGCGGACTTTCGTCGATTTCCCAGAACCCTCCTACTAGGCCGGCGCCACGGCGAGCCGGCGGCGATCGACGACGGCGATGTCCAGCGGTTGCTCTCGCTCGTTCGCTCCAGCCTGCGCTGAGACGGTCTGCAACACCGTGGACACCCTCGGCGTAGCGAAGGGCTCGGGTCAGTCCCCTGGGGGGACGACCCAGCAGAGACGACCGGCGTCGCTGCGGGGATAGACCCTTACGCCACGTCGCGCAGGCGCTGGGCGTCTGCGAGCGCGCGGAGCTTCTTCAGCGTCTGGTTCTCGATCTGGCGGATGCGCTCGCGGGTGACGTTGAAGGTGCGGCCGACCTCGTCGAGCGTGCGCGGCCGCTCGCCGTTCAGGCCGTAGCGCATCTCCAGCACGCGGCGCTCGCGTTGCGAGAGCATCGAGAGGATCCGTCGCAGCGTGTCCTTGCGGAGCGTCTCCTCGACGGACTCCTCGGGCAGCGGCTGCGTCTCATCGGTGAGGAAGTGGCCGAACTCCGACTCCTCGTCGTCGCCGACGGGCTTCTCGAGTGAGACCGGGACCTGTGCCGAGCGGCGAATGTGGTCGACGTCGTCCTCCGTCAGCTCCAGGTCGGCGGCAATCTCTGCGGATGTCGGCTCGCGTCCGAGCTCGGCGCGCAGCTTTCGCTCCGAGCGGACGATCTTGTTCAGCTTCTCGACGACGTGCACCGGCATGCGGATCGTCCGCGCCTTGTCGGCGAGCGCCCGCGCGACCGCCTGGCGGATCCACCAGGTCGCGTACGTGGAGAACTTGAACCCCTTGCGGTGGTCGAACTTCTCGGCGGCGCGGACAAGACCGATCGTGCCTTCCTGGATCAGATCCAGGAACGGCAACCCCTGGTTGCGGTAGCGCTTGGCGATCGAGACGACCAGCCGCAGGTTCGCCTCGACCATCTCCTGCTTGGCGCGATGATCTCCGCGCTCGATGCGCTTGGCCAGCTCCACCTCCTGAGCAGCCGTCAGCAGGTCGACCTTGCCGATGTCCTTCAGGAACAGCTGCAGGGCATCGGTCGACACCTCGCGCGCAGCAGGCTCGGCAGGCGCAGCCGAGGCGTCCTCGGCCTCGCCGGAGACGATCTCGATGTGGAGCTCCTCGAGCGCGACGTAGAACTCGTCCAGCTGGGCAGCGTCGACCTCGAGCTCGTCGAATGCGAGCGCGATGTCCTCAGAGCTCAGCGAGCCGTTTTCCTGCGCGGCAGCCAGCAGCACCCGCGCCTCGTCCGTCTCGAGAATGTCCCCTACCTGCCGCCGCCCACGCTTGGGTTCGGCTGCATCTGCGTCCACTCGGCCCCCCTCCGGTAACGCCTTACTCACGGTATCTGCGTGTGCGGTAGCCGTCAACGAGGCGGATGTTTCCTGTCGGGCCACGTGTTCGCTATGGGTCTTTGGACTCATCTTCGGGACCCGAGGACCTAGGGTGAGCGGCCTGTTGGGCCTGCCGCAGGCTGGCGAGCCAGCGGCCCGCTTCGCGCGCGAGGGGGTCGGAGCGGTCGATCTTGCTGGCCCGCTCGAACTGGTCTTCCGCCTCGCCGACCTGCCCGAGCCAGGCCAGCATGAGCCCCAGGTGGAAGCGCACGGTGGCGTCACGCGGGTACTTGCGGGTGAGTGGCCCGAGCCGCGAGAACGCCCGCGAGGGGTTGCTGCGTGAGAAGCGGGCGACTGCCATCGCGACCTGCGGCTCCACCGCGCCGCGGTCGAGCGCGGCCGCGGCGGCATAGGCGCGCTCGGCGGACCGCTGCCGACCGACGCGCTGGAGGGCGACGCCGTAGATGAGCCGCGCCCGAACGTCTCGACTTCTCGCTTCGCGCTCGAGCAGGCGCAGCTGCGTGGCCGGCGACTCAGCCGAGCGCCGCGCCGGGAAGCTCGGCACGAACACGGGAGCACCCTGCGGCGTGTCGGGGTGCAGCAGCCAGTCGGCAGTGATGGCCGCGGGCGAGTCGGGATCCCGCGCGAGTGCGCTCCGCCAGGCTGCGCTCGCACCTGCCTCGTCGCCGCTCCAGAACCGGGCGACGCCCAGGTTCAGGAGGACGAGCGCGTCGCCCGGGTGGCGCCCGGCAATGCCCTCCATGCGGGCGAGCGTGCTGACCGGCCAGGCGGCGAAGGCTGCACCGACCTGGGCAGCCGCAGACGAGTAGCGCCCGAAAACCTGGGCGGCTTCGACCCGATTGCCGCCCGCGTAGAGCTTCTGCGCCCGGCGGAGCTCCTTCGCCTCGGCGTCCTCGCGGACGCCGAGCTCGATCGCAAGCGGCGGCGGGCCCGTGCGCGCGCCGGCTGCTTCGTCGTCCGAGCCGCGCCACGCGACCAGCCCGACGGTTGCCGCGGCCACGACCGCGGCCGCGCCCACGAGCGCCAGGATCCGCGTGCGGCCGCTCACCCGCGCGACTGTAGCCGCGCGCATTCGTGCGCCGACAGTGGCCAGCTACTCTCGGCTCAGATGGCACTTCCCGCGGACAGGGTGCGCGAGGTCGACGTCGCCCGCGCACGGGAGCTCCTCACGGGTGACGACCGCCCGGTGCTCGTCGACGTGCGGCAACCCGCCGAGTGGAACCAGGGTCACCTCGAGGAGGCGACGCTGCTGCCGCTGGCCGAGCTCGAGGCCCGCATCGGCGAGGTGGCGCCCGACCCCGAGCGCACGGTGCTCCTCTACTGCCGCTCCGGCGCGCGGTCGCATCGCGCCGCCGCCATCCTGCTCGGCCTCGGGTACGCGGAGCCAATCAACGTCGCGGGCGGGATCCTCGACTGGGAGGCGGCCGGCTACCCGACGATCGTGCCGAGCTCGCTGGACCCGGACAAGCTGCGCCGCTACAGCCGCCACCTGCTGATCCCCGAGATCGGCGAGGAGGGTCAGACGCGGCTGCTCTCCACGCGCATGCTGCTGATCGGCGCGGGCGGGCTGGGCTCGCCCGCAGCGCTCTACCTCGCCGCTGCCGGCGTCGGCACCCTCGGCATCGTCGACGCCGACGTCGTCGACGACTCCAACCTGCAACGGCAGGTGCTGCACGACACCGCGGCGCTGGGACGGCCGAAGGTCGACTCGGCGCGTGAGCGGATCGCCGGCCTGAACGCGGACGTCGAGGTGGTCCCCTTCGAGGAGCGGCTGACGTCCGAGAACATCGACCGCATCCTTGGCGAGGGCTGGGACGTGATCGTCGACGGCGCGGACAACTTCCCCACCCGCTACCTCGTCAACGACGCCTCCGTCTGGCGCGGCATCCCGGTCGTGCACGGTTCGATCTTCCGCTTCGAGGGCCAGATCACGGTCTTCCGCCCGTACGAGGGCCCCTGCTATCGCTGCCTCTTCCCGCAGCCGCCGCCGCCGGAGCTCGCGCCGAGCTGCGCCGAGGGCGGCGTGCTCGGCGTGCTGCCCGGCGTGGTCGGCTCGCTGCAGGCGAACGAGGCGCTGAAGCTGGCGCTCGGCATCGGCGAGCCGCTCGTCGGCCGCCTGCTGCTCTATGACGCGCTCGAGGCGTCCTTCACCGAGGTGGCGTTGCGCCGCGACCCGGACTGCCCCGTCTGCGGGGAGCACCCGACGATCACGGAGTACATCGACTACGCCGAGTTCTGCGCCGGGGCGGCCGCGTGAACGTCCGCGTCCGCATTCCGCCGACGCTGCGCGAGGAGACGGAGGGCGAGCGCGAGGTGCCGGCGGTCGGCGCGACGGTGGCGGAGGTGCTCGACGACCTCACCCGCCGCTACCCCGAGCTGTCCGAGCGCATCTACGCGAACGGCGGCCTGGCGCGGTTCGTCAACGCCTACGTCGACGGCGAGGACGTGCGCACGCTGCAGGGGCTCGAGACGCCGGTCCGCGACGGGTCGACCGTCATCCTCCTGCCTGCCATGGCGGGCGGGCTGGGTCTGACGCACTGACTCGGCCGGGCCGCGTCGCGAGATGGTCACGGTCGAGGAGCTCTATGGCGAGATCTGGCCGGGCGACGCCGCGCTCGAGGAAGAGCTCCGCCGAAGCCTCGAGCCCCGCCCGCTGACGGCGTTGTACGACGCCTTTGCCGCGCTCGGGCCGGCGCCAGGCCACCTCGTCGTCGACGTCGGCTGCCGCGACGCCTGGCACGCAGTCGAGCTCGTCCGTCGCTTCAGCATTCGCGTCCTCGCTATCGATCCGGTGCCTCTGCATGTGGAGCTGGCCCACGGCGCCGTGAAGGAGGCCCGGCTCGAGCGGGAGATCGAGGTCGTCCAGGCGGGGATCGAGTCACTGCCGCTAGCGGACGAGGCGGCCGCCTTCGTCTGGTCCCGCGACACGACGACGCACGTCGATCTTCCTCGCGGTCTCGCCGAGTGCAGGCGCGTGCTCAAGCCGGGCGGCCGCGTGCTGCTCTACCAGACGTTCGCGACCGACCGCCTCGAGCCGGTCGAGGCCGCGCGCCTCTTCGCGGCGACCGCGACCGTGGCCGCGAACATGGATCGCTCGTACTTCGAGCGCACCGCCGACGAAGCCGGCCTCGCGATCGAGTCCGCCGACGCGCTCGACGGAGAGTGGCGCGAGTCTATGGTCGAGCTCGGAAAGTGGGACGCGGGCGAGGCGCTGCTGGCGATCTCGCGGCTGTGCCGTCGCGAGCCTCAGCTCGTGGAGCGCTACGGCCGCAACCGCGTGGAGGCGGCCCTGGCGAACAACCAGTGGGGCGTCTACCAGCTGCTCGGGAAGCTCCAACCGACCATCTATGTCCTCCGCCGCTCCACTCCGTAGCCGACTCGGCTCGTCGCTGCTCGACCTCGTCGGCTCGACGCCGCTCGTCGAGCTCTCCAGCCTGGCGCCGAAGCCGGGCGTCCGGCTCTTCGCGAAGCTCGAGGGCCAGAACCCGACCGGCTCGATCAAGGACCGGGTCGCGAAGGCGATGATCGAGGACGCCGAGGCCTCCGGTGAGCTCGAGCCCGGGCGGGAGCTGCTCGAGGCGACGAGCGGCAACACCGGCATCTCGCTGGCGATGGTCGCCAAGCTCAAGGGCTACCGGCTCACGTGCGTCATGCCCGAGGACGTCACCGAGGAGCGTCGCCGGCTGCTCGCGCTGCTCGGCGCCGACGTCGTGCTCTCGCCGGCGGGCGAGGGCACGAACGGCTCGGTCCGGCTCGCGCTCCAGCTCTGCGAGCGGCGTCCCGAGCTCTACATGCCGTTCCAGTACGAGAACCCGGCCAACCCGCGCGCCCACTACGACGGGACGGGCGCGGAGATCGTCGAGGCGCTCGAGCGCGTGGACGTGCTCGTCGCCGGGCTCGGCACCGGCGGCACCCTGATGGGCGCCGGCGCGCGCGTCCGCGAGGCGTTCCCCGACGTCGTCGTCGCCGGGGTCGAGCCGCTGCCAGGCGATCCGGTCATCGGCCTGCGCTCGCTCGAGGACGGCTACGTCCCGCCGATCCTCGACGTCTCGAAGCTCGACCGCAAGATCCTCGTCTCGAACGAGGACTCGGTGCACGGCGTCCGCGCGCTCCTGGACGGCGAGGCGATCTTCGCGGGCGTGTCGTCGGGCGGTGTCGTCCACGTCGCCCGCCGGCTGGCGGACGAGCTCGACGAGGGCGTCGTCGTCTGCGTGCTCGCCGACGGCGGGTGGAAGTACCTCTCGGCGCCCTTCTGGGCCGCCGAGGACGTGGAGCAGGCGATGGAGCGCACGGTCTGGTGGTGACGCCGGCTCGCGTTGCGGGCAGCCCGGCCCTTTGCTGATCCCCGGCGCCATCCGCGAGGAGCTGCTGGCGCACGCGCGCGAGGCGCTGCCCGACGAGGCATGCGGCGTGCTCGTGCTCGAGGGCGACCGCGCCGTGCGCTACGTCCGGGGCCGGAACGCGTCGGCGTCGCCGTACCGCTTCACGCTGGAGGTCGACCCCGACGTCTGGTTCCTGGAGGACGACGGGTACGGGCTCGCCGTCTTCCACACGCACCCGGAGACCCCGCCGAAGCCCTCCCGGACCGACATCGCCTCGATCGGGCTGTGGGAGGGGCGGCCGTACGTCATCCTCCGCGCCGACACCGGCGAGCTGCGCGCGTGGCGCATCGAGGCCGGCGACGTGCACGAGGAACCGCTCGGCGAGTAGGCGACCGAGCAGCGGCAGCGACCGATCGGGGGCGGCAGCGGCCGTTGGGGACACGTCCCCTCTGGACATGTCTGCTCGCGCATGCCCCACCCTCCCAAAGGGGAGACGTCCTCCACCACCCGCCCGTCGTTCGCTTGGTCGACGGTAGCGGTGAAGGTCACGCCTGTCTGTGCCGTACGTGCGCCGACTTCACGCCGGTCGCGAGCGGCGGGACGCGGGCTGCGCCCGAGTGGAACGCCGGGGCGGCGCGCTGTGGCGCGGCCGCCCCGGCAGCGCTGCTAGGTGACCGTGAACGACCCCTTCATCGTGGTCGGATGCGGGTCGCAGACGTACCGGTAGGTGCCCTTCTTCAGGGTGACCGTCCAGGTCTTCGTCGTCACCTGGCTGACCGTGGTGGCCTTGTTGACCTTGCCCGGCCCCTTGAGACGGAAGTTGTGGATGTTCGACTTGTCGCGAACGGTGACCGTGTACGTCCCGGCGGGCAGCGTCTTGACCTTCTTCCCGCCCTTGGTCAGCGAGATGGTGAAGCCCGGGCCGACCGTCGCCACGAGCTTCGGCGTGGCGGCCGACGAGGAGGCGGGCGCGACGAGCAGCGTGCCCAGGAGTGCACCCAGGGCGAGGACGCGCGTGAATCGAGGCATGTGCAATCAGACTCCTTTGCGGCGTTGGTAGAGACCCCGGCCCGGGCGTGCCCGGGCCTGCGGCCAGTCTAGTGCGGTCCACACGCCCTACCGCGCGGGCTGCTCGGCGGTTTCGCCGGCGCCGAGCAGCGCCGCCACGATCTCCTCGAGCGGCGCGTCCTTCGTGAGGCACGTGGCGGCGCCCGCCTCGCGGAGGGCGCGCGCCTCGCTCGGCGTCGCCGAGGCGGTCAGCGAGATCACGGCCGACCCGGGAGAGGCGCTGCGGACCGCGGTCGTGGCCTTGACGCCGTCCATGCCCGGCAGGCGGTAGTCCATCAGCACCACGTCCGGGCGCTCGGCCCGGCAGATGTGAAGCGCCTCCTCGGCGCCGGCGACTGCCGCGACCACCTCGAGCTCGGGCTGCTGGCCGAGCAGCAGCACGAGGGCCTCGCGGAAGACGTCGTTGTCCTCGACGATGACGACGCGGGTCGGAGCGGCCATCCGGTGGACCGTACCCGCCTGTGCCGACGGCACCCCTCGACTCAGGCGCCGGATGCACGTCGGCACGGCGACGAGCGCGGCGGGCGGACTGGCGCCGGGCGGCCTAGAGGGCCTTCTCGACCTTGCCGGCCTTGAGGCAGCGCGTGCAGACGTACGCGCGCGTCGGCTTGCCGGCGAGCACCATGCGGACGCGCTGGAGGTTCGGGTCGAAGCGGCGCTTGGTGGCGACCATCGAGTGGCTCCTCGAGTGCCCGAAGGACGGTTTCTTGCCGCAGACGGCGCAGACGCGTGACATGGCGCCGGCGAGTGTAGCGGAGGCCGTCGGGGTGACCGCTCGCGCTGCGCGCGTTGCTCTCTCGAAGGGGGAACGGCTAGTTCCCCCTTCGAGCTACCCCCTCCGGCTGACGGTCGGGGCACGTTGGCTGTCTGATCAGACGCGCCGCGCCGCGCTGTGGCTGCGCCGAGCAAGCTCGGCTCCGCCGATACGGCACACGTCGCTAACGCGCGGCGGCCTGGGCGCCGTTGGCGCGGATGCGGCTGAAGACGTCGGCCATCTCGAGCGCCGAGCGCGCCGCGTCCCCCGCCCGCTCGATGCGTGCGAGCGCCTGCTCCGTCGTGTCGCAGGTGAGCACGCCGAACGAGACCGGCACGCCCGTCTCGAGCGCGGCCAGCTGAATGCCGCTCGCGGCCTCGCCGGCCACGTAGTCGAAGTGCGCGGTCTCGCCGCGGATGACGGCTCCGAGCGCGACCACGCAGGCGTAGCGGCGCGTCTTGGCGAGCGCCATCGCCGCCAGCGGCAGCTCGAACGCACCGGGGACCGGGGCGACGGTGATCGCCTCCCGGGCGACGCCCTCGGCCTCGAGCGCCTCCAGCGCGCGCTCGAGCATCAGCGTCGTCACCTCGCCGTTGAACCGGCTGACCACGATGCCGACGTTGAGCCCGCTGCCGCTCGGCTCGCCCTCGATCACCGCGTACCCGTCCGGGACACGGAGCTCGCCGGCCGCATGCTCGGTCGGCGCGGCGTCCTGGGGCGCGCCGGGCGGCCGGAGCGCCGGCACGGCCTCCTCCTCCTGCTCCTGCGGCGGCTCGGCCACCGGGAGCTGCAGGTCGTCGGCCGGCTGGCTCACTCGTCCTCCTCGTCCCCGAAGCGGATGTCCTGGTGGTGGAGCCGGTGCCCGAGGCGGTCGCGCTTCGTCGCCAGGTAACGGCGATTCTCGGCGTTCGGCGGCACCTCGATCGGCACCTGCTCGACGACCGTGAGCCCGTAGCCCTCGAGCCCGGTCAGCTTCTTCGGGTTGTTGGTGAGGATCCTGATCGTCGTCAGCCCGAGCTCGGCGAGGATCTGGTTGCCGATCCCCCACTCGCGCGCGTCGGCCTGGAAGCCGAGCTTCAGGTTGGCCTCGACCGTGTCGAGCCCCTCCTGCTGCAGCTCGTAGGCGCGCAGCTTGTTGAGCAGGCCGATGCCGCGGCCCTCCTGCGACATGTAGAGCAGCACGCCGCGCTCCTCGGCGCCGATCTGCTGCAGCGCCTGCTCGAGCTGCTCGCCGCAGTCGCAGAGCTGCGAGTGGAAGACGTCGCCGGTGAGGCACTCGGAGTGCACGCGGACGAGCACGTTCTCGGCGCCCTCCACCTCGCCCTTGACGAGCGCGACGTGCGGCTTGCCGCGTGAGCGTCTCCCGGAAGGCGACGGCGCGAAACTCGCCGTACGGGGTCGGGAGGCGCACGGTGGTCGTGCGCTCGACCAGCTTCTCGGTGCGCCGCCGGTACTCGATCAGGTCGGCGACCGTCAGCAGCTTGAGGTCGTGCCGGTGGCAGTAGTCGACGAGGTCCGGGATGCGGGCCATCGTCCCGTCCTCGCGCATGATCTCGCAGACGACTCCGGCGGGGATGAGGCCGGCCAGCCGCGCGAGGTCGACCGCGGCCTCCGTCTGGCCGGCGCGCCGCAGCACCCCGCCCTCGCGGGCGCGCAGCGGGAAGACGTGGCCCGGGCGGACGAGGTCGCCGGCGTCCTTGCCCGGGTCGATCGCCACCTGGATCGTGCGCGACCGGTCGTGCGCCGAGATGCCCGTCGTGACGCCCTCCCGCGCTTCGACGGAGACGGTGAAGGCCGTGCCGAGCGGCGTCTCGTTCTGCGGCGTCATCGGCGGCAGCCCGAGCTCGTCGCAGCGCGCCTCGGTCAGCGCGAGGCAGATCAGCCCGCGCGCGTGCGTGGCCATGAAGTTGATCGCCTCCGGCGTCGCGAACTGCGCGGCGATGACGAGGTCGCCCTCGTTCTCGCGGTCGGGCGCATCCACGACCACGACGAACTTGCCGTGCCGGATGTCCTCGACGGCCTCCTCGACCGTGGCGAAGGCGGCGTCCCTGGCCGTGTGCGGTTCGAGCGTCGACGTCACGCGGAGGATCGTAACGACGGCGCGGCCGCCGACCGGGCCGAGCGGTGTCCCTGACGTCCGGTCAGGCCGTCTCGCGCCCGGCGAGCAGACGCTCGACGTACTTGGCCAGCACGTCGACCTCGACGTTGACCGCGTCGCCCGAGGACGCGTCGCCCAGGGTCGTGCGCTCGAGCGTGTGGGGCACGAGCGCGACCGCGAAGGCGTCGCCGGCCAGCTCCGCGACGGTGAGCGACACGCCGTCCACCGTGATCGAGCCCTTCTCCACGCAGAAGCGCAGCAGCTCCTCGTCGAGCTCGATCCACAGCCGGCGCCCGTCGCCCTCCTCGCTCGCCGAGCGCACGCGGCCGATCCCGTCGACGTGGCCCTGGACGTAGTGGCCGCCGAGGGGCTCGCCGGCGCGCAGCGCCGGCTCGACGTTGACCGCGTCGCCCGCGGCGAGGCGGTCGAGCGTCGTCCGCGCGAGCGTCTCGGGAACCGCATGGAACGACAGGCGTCCGTCTGCGACGGCGGTGGCAGTCAGGCAGCAGCCCGCGATCGCGACCGAGTCGCCGACCACGCTCGCGGCGGCCGTGCCCGGCGCCTCGACCACGACCGTCGAGCCCGCCGCCCGTCCGTTCGGCCGACGCGACGCGGCCGATCTCCCGCACGATCCCCGTGAACACGACGACAAGGCTAGAGGCGCGATACTCCGCCGCGTGGCCGCTCTCGACCTTGCCCGCAGCTACGTGGACGCGCTCAACCGCGGCGACCGCGAGGAGGCCGCCGCCCTGCTGGCTCCCGACGCCGAGGTCGTGCTGCCCGGCGGAACGCTCCGTGGCCGGGCCGCCTTCCTCGAGCACGGCGCCGGCGCGGAGGCCGCGCCGATGCGCGAGACCTTCGAGGAGGACGAGGCGGACGACGGCGAGGTCGTCGTCCTCACGGGCCGCTACGTGATGCGCTGGGCCGAGGGTGGCGAGGTCGCACAGGTCGTGCCCGCGAGCGCGTCCTTCGAGGTCGCCGACGACGCGATCACGCGCGTCTCCTTCGCGCCGCTGCCGTAGCTATCCGAAGCAGAGAACCTGGATCGTCTCGCGCGCGAGCATGTTCAGCTCGCCCGCGTGTCCGTTCGGATCGCGCAGCTCGGTCAGGAGCTCTTCGACCGCCTCGCTCTGGTCGGCACTGAGCTCTCCGGCGCTGACGCGCTCGACGGCGGCCAGCAGCTCGTCGTCGCGGACGTGGCCCGCGAGCCACTGCGACAGCACCGCCACGAGGTGGTCGGCAGCTCGGCTCGAGGTGTCAGGGCTCGTGGACATACGCAGTCAAAAGGACGTCCTCTCCGCACGGACGTCCGGTCACACCGTAGACGCTGATCAGGTCGACGGGGCGTCCGAGCAGGTGAGGCCCGTCGCCGCCGAGCAGCGGCGCCACGAAGAGCAGGAGCTTGTCGACGAGGTCGCCCTCGAGGAACGAGGCGGCGAGCGTCGGCCCGCCTTCGAGCAGCAGCGACTGCACCCCGTCTGCCGCGAGGGCCGCCAGCTCCTCGGCCAGCGGTCCCGTGCGCAGCTCCAGGTCGAGCCCTTCCGGCAGCGGCCCCTGCCCGAACACGAGCCGGCGCGGCTGGCGCAGAGCCGGCACGTCGCGCGCGTCGAGCCGCGGGTGGTCGGCCCGGGCGGTACCCATCCCCACCGCCACCGCGTCGGAGGCGGCCCGCAGCTCGTGCACGAGCCGCCGGCTCTCGGCACCGGAGACCCAGCGAGATCCCGGCACGGTGACGCGCCCGTCGAGCGTGGCCGCGAGCTTCAGCGTCACGAACGGCCGGCCGTGCTCGACCCACGTGCGCCAGGCCTCGTTCTGCTCGCGGGCTGCCCGGCCGAGCTCGCCGGTCGCCACCTCGACGTCGAGCCCGGCCTCGCGCAGGCGCTCGAGGCTCCGGCCGCCCGTGCGGGGGTCCGGGTCGACCGCGCCGACCACGAGGCGGCTGATGCCCGCGGCGAGCACCGCGTCTGCGCACGGCGGCGTCCGCCCATGGTGTGCGCAGGGCTCGAGCGTCACGTAGAGCGTCGCTGCGGACGCCCGTGCACCGGCCGCGTCGAGCGCGGTGACCTCGGCATGGGGTCCGCCCGCTCGCTCGTGCCAACCCTCTCCCACGATCGTGTCGTCGAGAACGGCGACGGCGCCGACGAGCGGGTTGGGATGCGTGATACCGCGCCCGTGCTCGGCCAGCTCGAGCGCCCGCCGAAGGTAGCCCTCGTCCTCCTCGGTCACACGCGCACGCCGGCGGCGGAGACGAGCTCGCGGTAGGCGGCCGCCGGGTCGGCCGAGGAAAAGATCGCCGAGCCCGCGACGAGCAGGCTGGCGCCGGCCTCGCGGAGGTCGCGGACGTTGCCGGCGTCGACGCCGCCGTCGACCTGGACGTGCACGCCCTCAGGCAGTGACGCCCGCAGCTCGGCGATGCGAGGCAGCGCCTCGGGCATGAACGCCTGCCCCGAGTAGCCGGGCCAGATGGACATGCAGAGCACGAGGTCGGCCCCGTCGGCCGCCCGCACCGCATCGGCGACCGGCGTGCCCGGGTTGAAGGCGACGCCCGCTCCGAGCCCGTGCGCTCGCGCAAGCGCGACGAGCTCCTGCGTCGGGCCCAGCTCTGCGTGCACGGTGACGCTGTCCCCGCCCGCGGCCGCGATCTGGGGGATGTGCCTGCCGGGGTTCTCGACCATCAGGTGGCAGTCGAGCACGCCGCCGCGCTCGTGGACGAGCGGGGCGATCGCCTGCAGAACGATCGGGCCCACCGTGATCGGCTCGACGAAGTGGCCGTCGCCGACGTCGAAGTGGAAAACGCGGACGCCGGCGTCGAGCATCAGCTCGACCTCGTCGCCCAGCCTGGCGAAGTCCGCCGCGTAGAGCGACGGCTCGACCTCGACGCCGTCGCGCACCCACTCCGCCCAGCCCGCCACGCGCGGCATCTTCTCAGCGAACCCGCAGCCTGGCGATGAAGAAGCCGGAGGTGCGGTGGACGTGCGGCAGGGTGAGCAGGAACTCCGGCCGCGCCGGATGCCGGAAGGCCGGCCACTCGTCGCCGAGCGACGAATCGATCTCCAGGCCGCACGCGTCGACGACCGCGTCGTTCTCCTCGGCGTTCATGGTGCAGACCGAGTAGGTGACCGTCCCGCCTGGGCGCACCCGCTCGGCTGCAGCTTGCACGAGCTGCGCCTGGAGCTCGGGCAGCGGCTGCGCGCGCCAGCGGAGGTCAGGCCGCGCCGCCAGCACGCCCAGCCCCGAGCACGGCGCATCCACGAGCGCCCGGTCGAAGCCGGAGAGCTCGGCCGGCAGGTCGAGGGCGTCGGCGTGCACCACGGTGACGTTGGTAGCGCCGAGGCGCTCGCAGTTGGCACGCAGCTCGCGTGCGCGGCCCTCGTGCTTCTCCACGGCCACGACCTCGCCGGCGAGCTGTGTCGCCTTGCCCCCCGGCGCCGCGCAGAGATCGAGCGTCCGCTCGCCCCCCGTCGCTCCGACCGCGAGCCCGGCGAGCTGGGAGCCGCGGCTTTGCGGCCAGATCAGCCCGCGGGCCAGCGCGTCGGGATCGACGCGCGGCACCTGCAGCGCATCGGGCAGCAGTGCGTCGCGGTCGCCCGCCACCGCTCCTGCGTCCGGACGCCGCCGGTTGACCCGGACAACGGTCTCGGGCGGCTCGTTCTGGGCGCGCATGAGCGCCAGCGCGCCCTCCGCGCTCCACTCGCGCCAGAACGTCTCGGCGACCCACTCGGGATACGAGTGCAGGAGCGCGGCCTCGGCCGGCGTCCGCTCCGTCAGCCCCGCCACGAGCTCGCGCGCGCCCTCGGTCAGGCGGCGCATGACGGCGTTCGTGAACGCGACCGCTCGTTCGAGACCGGCTCCGCGAACCAGCTCCACGCTCTCGCTCGCGGCAGCGTGCGCCGGCACGCCGTCGAGGAAGGCGACCTGGTAGGCGCCGAGTCGCAGGGCCGCCCGCACCGGCGCGTCGAGCTTGCGAACCGGACGCCGGCCGAGCATGTCGATCGCGTGGTCGAGCGTCCGGACGCGCTGCACAGTCCCGTAGGCCAGCTGCTGGGCGAAGGCGCGGTCGCGCTCGTCCAGGCCGGAGGCGGCCGCCGCGAGCGCCCGGTCGGCGTAGGCGTCGTCCTCGAAGACGCGGCGCACGACCGAGAACGCGGCGCGGCGGGCGGCGGTGGCGGTCATGCGGTCGGTCGCGCTCCTGCAGTAGGTCGCGCGGCAGGTCGTCTGAGCGCGTCGCGCACAGTGGGCGACCGCGCCGGGGACCCTGTCGCCGGCGACCATCGAGGTCACCGGCCGTACGCGGAGGTACTCGGCACCGGACATCCGCCGCCGGCCCTCCGGCTGCACCTCCAGCAGCTCGAGCCCGTCGACCACGAGCCCGTCCGCGTCCTGCCCGCCACGCGCGCCACCGTCAGTGGACGGTCGTTGACGACGAGCCTGGCGCCGATGTGGGGCGCGAGCGCCCGGATCCGCTGCAGCGCCTCCGCCGGCCCCCGGCCGAGATCCAGCTCGCGGTCGGCGGCCGTCAGCTTGTCCGCGTAGGTGATGCCCTGCTCGGGCTGCGGCTGGAAGGACGGCTCGGGGAGCACCTCGTCCAGAAGCTCGGCTGCGAGCTCGCCGGCGCGGGCATAGACGGCGCCCGCATCGTCGCCGGCACCGATCGGAAAGGCGCGCTGTGCGGCGATCGGCCCCGCGTCGAGCTCGGGCGTCGTGCGGTGGATGGTGACGCCGGTCTCCTGGTCGCCGGCGAGGATCGCGCGCTCGACGGGCGCCGCCCCGCGCCAGCGCGGCAGCAGCGAGGGGTGAACGTTGAGCCACAGGGCCCGGTCGAGCAGGACCGCCGGGATGAGTGCGCCGTACGCCGCCACGACCACGACCGGCACGTCGACCTCGAAGTCGGGTCCGAGCCGCTCCGGCTGCCTCGCGGAGATCTGGAGCCGATCGGCGACCTCCTTTGCGGGCGTCGCTCCCACGCGGCGGCCGCGTCCCCGCGGGCGGTCGGGGCGGGTCAGCAGCCAGGCGACCTCGTGACGCTCCGCGAGCCGCGCCAGCACGTCGGCGCCGAGCGGAGCCGAGGCGGCGACACCGATCCGCACGGGCGCCGGCTAGGACGACTCGAGCACGACGCGCGGACGAAGCACGGCGAGCGCCTCGCGCCGAGCGTCCTTCGTCGTGCGGTCGAGCATCAGGATCCCGTCCAGGTGGTCGAGCTCGTGCTGGACGACGCGCGCGCCGAGCCCCTCGAGGTCGAGCTCGAGCTCGCGGCCGTCGAGGTCACGGGCCTGGAGCTGGACCCTGACGCTCCGCTCGACCGGGACGAGGACGTTCGGCAGCGAGAGGCAGCCCTCGTCCTCGGTCTCGACCTCGTCGTCGCGCGGGACGATCACCGGGTTGACGACGGCGAATGGCTCCTCGTCCTCGCCGGTGCGGACGATGAAGATCCGCTGCAGCACGCCGACCTGGTTGGCGGCCAGACCGAGCCCGACCGCCTCGTCCATCAGGTGCATCATCCGCTCGGCGAGCCGGCGCAGGTCGGCGTCGAACTCCTCGACCTCCCGTGCGCGCATGCGCAGGACGGGGTCGCCGTACTGACGCAGCTGCGCGAGCGCCAGGCGGCGCCGGGCTTCGCGCTCGGGATCCCGCGGAGCGTCGACGACTTCGGTGTGCGCCTCGGCCACGGCGGCAGTCTAGAAGCGGCCGCTCGGCCTGCGGCGTCCCGCTTACAGCGACTGCGGGTCGACGTCGACGACCGCCGTGAGGCCGGCGCGCCGCATTGCGGGCGCCGCGGCGGCGAGCAGCGACGCCGCCCTGCCGGCGACGGCTCGCGGGCGGTCGGTCTTGGCGACGAGCTGCGACCGGTGGCGGCCGCGCAGGCGGAGCAGAGGTGTCGGGCCGAGCAGATCGGCGTCCGCAGGCTCGAGTCCGCGCCGGAGCTCGGTCAGCGCCTGGTCCACGCTCGCCTGCTCGGGGCCTGCCACGAGCAGGCGCACGAGGTGGCGGAAGGGCGGGTAGCCGAGCTCGCGCCGCCGCTCGAGCTCCCCCGCCAGAAAGCGCTCGACGTCGTGGCGGGCTGCGTGGGCGATCGCCGCCGAGTCCGGCTGGAAGGTCTGGACGATCACCCGGCCCGGAGCCTCGCGGCCGCTCCTCCCGGCCAGCTGGGTGACGAGCTGGAACGTGCGCTCCTCGGCGCGGAAGTCGGGCAGGGCCATGCCCGTGTCGGCGTCGACGACGGCGGCCAGCGCGACGCCCGGGAAGTCGTGGCCCTTCGCGACCATCTGCGTGCCGAGCAGGACGGCCCGGTCGGTTGCGGCGAACCGGCCCAGTGCCTCGGCGAGGGCGCCGGGCTTCGAGACCGCGTCGGCGTCGAGCCGGATGCGCTCCAGCTCGGGGAAGCGCTCCGCCAGCTCCCGCTCCAGACGCTGCGTGCCCGCTCCGATGCGGGCGAGGTCGGGCGAGCCACACGCAGGGCAGTGCTCGCCGGCGGGCTCGACGGCCGAGCAGTGGTGGCAGTGGAGGCGGCCGTCGGCGTGGAGGACGAGGGCGATGTCGCAGTTGCGGCAGCGCCGCGTCGTCCCGCAGGCACGGCAGTGGATCGCGGGAGCAACCCCGCGCCGGTTCAGGAGCAGGACGGCCTTGCCGCCGTCGCGTGCGAGCACGGCGAGCGCGTCGACGAGCGGCGTGGAGAGCGGGTAGCCCGGTTCTCGCCGGAGATCGACCACGGTGACCGGAGGCAGCTCGGCGGCCAGGCGACCCCCGAGCTCGAGCCGCTCGAGCGCTTGCCAGCTCTCCGGCCGGGGCGTGGCGCTGCCGTAGACCGCCACCGCCCCCTCGAGGGCGGCACGCTTGGCGGCGACGGTGCGCGCGTCGTAGCGCGGATCCGCCTCCTGCTTGTAGGAGGCGTCGTGCTCCTCGTCGACGCAGATCACACCGAGCCGGGCGACGGGCGCGAAGACCGCGGAGCGGGCGCCGACGACGACCGTTGCGTCGCCGGCGGCAATGCGCTCCCGCTCGTCGCGCCGCTCGCTCTCGGCGAGCCCCGAGTGGAGCAGGGCGACCCGGTCGCCGAAGCGGGCGACGAAGCGTGCGAGGGTCTGCGGGGCAAGCGCGATCTCGGGCACCAGCACGATTGCGCCACGCCCGGCGGCGAGCGCGGCCTCGCAGGCGCGGAGGTAGACCTCGGTCTTGCCGCTGCCGGTGGCGCCGTAGAGCAGGAAGTGGCCTCCTCCTCCGGCGAGCGCGGCTTCGATGCGCTCCCCGACCGCCCGCTGGCTCTCCGTCGGCTCAGGCCGCTCGGGCGTGGCGCCCGGCAACGCCTCCCGCCCGACCGGCGAGGGCCGCTCGTACCGCCGCCGCGGCATGAAGGGCGCAACGAGGGCGAGCGCACGCCCGGGGCTGGAGCCGTAGTAGTCGGCCACCCAGAGCGCGAGGTCGACGAGCTCGGGCGTGAGCGCACCGACGACGCCGTCGACAGGCGCCGCCGTGATGCCCTCGGGCGGCTCGTCGGAGGTCTCGAGGACGACACCGCGTCGCCGCGCGCCTCCTAAGCGGACCGCAACCACCGCGCCCTTGCCGACCTCCTCCGGGACGGTGTAGGTGAACGGACGGGCGAGCGCCCGCGCGGTCACGAGCGGCTGCACCTCGGCGAAGCGGGTCACGGGTCGAGGCTAGACACCCGGACCGGTCGGCGGCCGGCGCGTCGACCTGACCCGTCCCTCCTGGACCTGTCTCTGCCGGACGAGTCTGGCCGCATGCCCCACCCTCCCCAAAGGGGTCGAACGCCTCCACCACCCGCCCGGCTCCGACGGTACCGCCGAACCCCGCACGTGTCTGTGCCGAGCGTGTGCCGACTTCGTGGCGGGCGGAGCGCCGGGCATACGCCGGCGGCCCTTCCGACGCCCTGCGACGGGGGTCCACACGCCTTTTGTAAGGTTTGCCTTGCATGCATCCCGCCATCTGCGTAAACGGCGTTTCGAAGCGCTTCGGAGACGTCCGCGCCGTCGAGAACGCCGACCTCTCCGTGGCGAGAGGCGAGTTCGTCGCGCTCCTCGGCCCGAGCGGCTGCGGAAAGACGACGCTGCTGCGGCTGATCGCCGGCTTCGAGCGACCCGACGGAGGCACGGTCGCCATCGACGGACGCCCGGTCGCGGGCTCGGCCTGGGTGCCGCCTGAGCGGCGCCAGGTGGGCATGGTCTTCCAGGACTACGCCCTCTTCCCGCACCTGACCGTCGGCGAGAACGTCGGCTTCGGCCTGCCTCGCCGGGAGCGCCGCGCGCGCGTCGCCGAGGCGCTCGAGCTCGTCGGCCTCGCCGCGCAGCAGCGCCCGCTACCCGCACCAGCTCTCGGGCGGCCAGCAGCAGCGCGTCGCGCTGGCGCGGGCGCTGGCGCCGCGCCCGTCGGTGGTCCTGCTCGACGAGCCGTGGAGCAACATCGACCCGCTGCTCCGCGGCGCGATGCGCGAGGAGCTCTGCGCCATCCTTCGCGCCGCGAACGCGACCGTGCTCCTCGTCACCCACGAGCGCGAGGAGGCCTTCTCTGTCGCCGACCGGCTCGCGCTGATGCGCTCGGGCGCGATCGTCCAGGCGGGCAGCCCGGAGCACGTGTACCTCGAGCCGGTCAGTCGCTGGGCCGCCGAGTTCGTCGGCGCCGCCAACGTCGTGCGCGGCCGCGTCCAGGGTGCAGCCGTCGACACGGCGCTCGGCCGCTTCTCGGCGCCACAGGCAAACGGCGCCGCCGACGTCGAGGTCGTAGTCCGCCCCGAGCTGCTCGAGCTTCGCCCCGATCCCGACGGCGGACGCGGAGATCGTCGCCCGCGAGTTCCGCGGCCACGACGTCTTCTACCGCGTCCGCCTCGCCGACGGGACGACCGTGTGCTCACACCGCCCGTCGACCGAAGTCGTCCCGCTCGGCGCACGCGTCGCGCTCGAGCCGCACGACGGGCCGGTCGCGCTCGCTCGGTGTAAGGTCACCCTTACTTTGCTCTGTCAGGTGACCCTTACATCGACTGTGAGGAGGATGTAGAGACGACGAATCGCTGCCGTCGCTCGGTCGTGCTCGCCGTCGGCGCGGTGCTTGCCGGCTGCCGCTGCGCCGAGCAGCAAGGTGCGGAGACCTCGCTGACGGTCTACTCCGGTCGGGAGGAGGAGCTCGTCGAGCCGCTGCTACGACCGGTTCGAGCGAGAAGACCGGCATCGATCTCGACGTGCGCTATGGCGACAGTGCCGAGCTCGCGGCGACGACTCGCCGAGGAGGGCGACAACTCGCCCGGCCGACATCTTCTTCGCCCAGGACGCGGGCTCGCTCGGTGCCGTCGAGAGCGAGGGCCTGCTGGCGAGCTGCCGAGCCGATCTGCTGGAGCGCGTCGACAGCGCTTCCGCGACCCGGACGGACCGCTGGGTCGGCACGTCCGGCCGCGCGCGCGTCGTCGCGTACAACACCGACGCGCTGCCCGCGGGCGAGCTGCCGGCACGATCTGGGAGCTACACCGAGCCGCGCTGGAAGGGCAAGATCGGCTTCCCGCCCACGAACGCGTCGTTCCAGGCGTTCGTGACCGCCATGCGCATGCGCGTCGGCGACGACCGCACGCGCCAGTGGCTCGAGGGGCCTCAAGGCCAACGACTCCAAGTTCTTCGAGAGCAACCGCCGCTGTGCGAGGCGGTCGCCGCAGGTGAGATCGACGTCGGCCTCGTCAACCACTACTACCTCTACCTGATCAAGGAGGAGCAGCCGGACGCGCCCGTCGCCAACCACTTCCTGTGCGAGCGGCGATCCCGGTGCGCTCGTCAACGTCGCGGGCGTCGGCGTGCTCGAGTCCGCACCGGGAACGAGGACGACGCGCGCACGTTCGTCGAGTACCTCCTCTCCGACGAGAGGCCAGCGCTTCTACGCCGAGGAGGCCGAGGCAGGCCGAGTACCCGCTCGTCGCGGGCATCGACCCCTCGCGCCGGGCCTGCCGCCGCTGGCCGACCGCACGGTCCGGACATCTCAGCTCGACCGCGCTCGGAGACGAGCTCGACGCGAACGCTCGCGCTGCTGAGCGAGGTCGGGCTACACGACGTGACCGCCGGCGCAGCGGCGGCCGGCAGGCGCTCCGCCGCGCCGGCCGCCGCTGCCGCTGCTGCTCGTCGCGGGCGCTCGCCGTCGTCGGCGTCGTCGCGCTTCCCCTCATCTACCTCGTCATCCGGGCTGGTCGGCGGCGGGACGCAGTGCGTGGCGCCTGCTCGGCGCCGACGCACCGCCGAGCTCGTCGCTCAGACCCTGCTCCTGGTCGCCGTCGTGGTGGCGCGGCCGCGCTGCTCATCGGCGTGCCGCTCGCCTGGCTCGTCACGCGCACCGACCTGCCCGCACGCCGCGTCTTCGCCGTCGCCGCGGCGCTGCCGCTCGTCATCCCGAGCTACGTGGCCGCGCTCGCGCTCCTCGGCGCGCTTCGGGCCGCGCGGGCTGCTCCAGCAGGCGCTCGAGGGTCCGTTCGGCGTCGAGCGGCTCCGGAGATCTACGGGCTCCCGGCGGCGCGTGCGGCCGCGCTGACGCTCTCCACCTACCCCTACGTCTACCTGCTCGTCGCCGGCCGCGCTGCGCGACCTCGACCCCGCCCTCGAGGAGGCCGCGCGCGGCCTCGGCCGCTCGGCGTTCGGCGCCTTCCGGCGGTGACGCTGCCCGCGCTGCGACCGTCCATCGGCGCGGGCACGCTGCTCGTCGCGCTCTACACGCTCTCCGACTTCGGCGCCGTCTCGCTCATGCAGTACGACTGCGCTCACGCGCGCCGTCTACCTCCACTACGCGGTCGCTGTTCGACCGCACGCCGGCCGCCGTGCTCGCGCTCGTGCTCGTCGCCCTGACGGCCGTCGTCCTGGCGGCAGAGGCGTGGGCGCGCGGACGCCGCGTCCACTACCGCACGGCGCCCGGAGCCGCCCGCCGCGCCTGCGCTCGTGCGGCTCGGCCGCTGGCGGTGGGCGGCCGTGGCCTTCAGCTCGACCGTCGTCGGCGTTTCGGGCTGGTCGTGCCGATCGGCGTGCTCCTGTACTGGACCGGGCGCGGCGTCGCCCTCGGCGAGCTCGGAGGTCGACTGGCGCACGGTCGCGAACTCGCTCGCTGGTCTCGCTTCTCGCCGCCGGCGCGGCGGTCGCCGCCTCGCTGCCGGTCGCGCTCCTGGCGGTGCGCTTTCGGCGCCCGTGGACCGTGCTGCTCGAGCGACTCGCCTACGGCTCCAACGCGCTGCCCGGCATCGTCATCGCGCTCTCGCTCGTCTTCTTCGCAGCCAACTACGCGAGCCCGCTGTACCAGACGCTCACCCTGCTCGTGATCGCGTACGTCGTGCGCTTCTTCCCCGCAGGCGGTCGCCGGCGTCGCACTCGGCGCTGCTCCGGCGTCGACCCACGCCTGCGAGGAGGTCGCGCCGCGGCCTCGGCCGGAGCCCCGCGCGCCGTGTTCGCGCGGATCACGCGCCGCTCGTCGCGCCGGGCCTCGCCGCCGGCGCCGCGCTCGTCTTCCTGAGCGCCATGAAGGAGCTGCCGGCCACGCTGCTGCTCCGGCCGATCGGCTTCGAGACGCTCGCCACCGAGATCTGGACGCTTCACCACCGTGGCCGCCTACTCGCGGCGCCGCCCTGCCCGCCCTGCTCCTGATCGCTCGTCTCGGCGCCGTTCGTCTACCTGGTGTCGCTCAGGCCGGAGCGGGGTCGTGAGCGCGCCGGGCCAGCGGAGTAGAGTGACCCCGTGGCCGGCCACTCCGTCGACGAGTACCTGGAGACGATCTACTTCCTCGCCTTTCCGATCGGCGAGTACCGGCCGCTGACGGTCCGCTCCCCCACGCTCGCCGCCCGGGTCGCCGAGATGCTCGGCGTCTCGCGCGCCTCTGCGGGGGAGATGCTCAAGCGGCTCGAGGCGGAAGGCCTGATCGAGCGCGGCGAACACAAGGAGGCGCTGCTGACCGAGACCGGCCGCGAGCGGGCCGAGCGGGTCGTGCGCAAGCACCGCATCATCGAGCGCCTGCTGACGGACTTCATGGGCTACACAGCCGCAGAGGCGCATGTGCATGCCGACGAGCTCGGCGATACGTTCAGCGACGACATGGTCGAGCGCATCTCGGTGAAGCTCGGCAACCCTGACCGCTGTCCCCACGGCTGGCCGGTCGACCCGGGGGTCGAGCAGGAGGAGAACGCCGGGCTGGCCGCGCTGGCGGAGCTCGAGCCCGGCCAGCGGGCGACCATCGTCCGGCTCGCGGAGCACGACGGCGAGCTCCTGCACTACTTCTACGCCGAAGGCCTCGTCCCCGGGCAGGAGATCGAGCTGCGCGCCGCGCAGCCCGCGGCGGGCCAGTTCACCGTGCGGCTCAATGGCGACGAGCGCGCCGTCGGCGAGAAGGCGGCCGCCGGCCTCTTCGTCCGCCCGGCGTAGCTGTTACGCCGGCCGGCGCCTGAGCAGTGCCAGCAGGCGCTCGAGCGCGGCGGGCGAGAGCTCGCCGCGGTTTTTGGCCAGAGCCGTCAGGAGCGCGAGCTCCTGCGCTGAGTAGGTGGTGGCAGCCATCGTGCGTCCGCGATTCGGCGTCCGGCCGACGGGTCCTCCGCAGCTGCCACGTGCCGCGACGCTCAGCGACCGGGCTGCAGCCGGGTCAGACGGTTGCCTTCTCGGCGAGGCCCGCAGCCTCGCGCAGCACGTCCGCCTTGTCGACGCGCTCCCAGGTGAAGTCGTGATCGTCGCGGCCGAAGTGGCCGTACGCGGCGGTCTTGGCGTAGATCGGCCGGCGGAGGTCGAGGTCGCGAATGATGGCGCCTGGACGGAGGTCGAAGTGCTCCTGCACGAGCTGCTCGATCCTCGCCTGGGGCACGCGCTCGGTGCCGAACGTCTGCACAGCGATCGAGACTGGGTGCGCGACGCCGATCGCGTAGGCGACGTTGACCTCGCAGCGGCCGGCCAGGCCGGCGGCAACGACGTTCTTGGCCACGTAGCGGGCCGCATAGGCAGCTGAGCGGTCGACCTTGGTCGGGTCCTTGCCCGAGAAGGCGCCGCCGCCGTGCCGCGCGGCGCCGCCGTACGTGTCGACGATGATCTTGCGCCCGGTGAGGCCCGTGTCGCCCATCGGCCCGCCGACGACGAACTTGCCGGTCGGGTTGCAGTAGAAGAAGTCCTTGTCCGCGAGCAGCCGCCGCTCCTCGTAGAGGTGCGACGGCAGCAGCGGGTGCAGGACGTGCTCGGCGAGATCGGGCTTGATCAGCGTGTCCGCGTCCAGCCCCTCCCGATGTTGCACGGAGATGAGCACGCGCTCGATCTGCGCGGGCACCTGGCGGCCCTGCTCGTCGAGCTCGTAGCGGACCGTCACCTGCACCTTGCCGTCTGGCCGCAGGTACGGCAGCACATCCGCCTTGCGGACCTCCGACAGGCGCCGGCAGAGCTTGTGCGCGAGCATGATCGGGAGCGGCATCAGCTCGTCCGTCTCGTCGGTCGCGTAGCCGAACATCATCCCCTGGTCGCCCGCGCCGACGCGGTCGAGCGGATCGTCGTCGCCGGGGTCTCGCTGGAGCTCGTACGACGTGTCGACGCCCTGCGCGATGTCCGCCGACTGCTCGTCGATGGCGACGATGATCCCGCACGTCTCGGCGTCGAACCCGTACTTGGCCCGGTCGTAGCCGATCTCGCGGATCTTGCGGCGGACGAGCTTGGGGATGTCGACGTAGCACTCGGTGGTGATCTCGCCGGCAACCACGACGAGCCCGGTCGTGATCAGGGTCTCGCAGGCGACGCGCCCCTCCGCGTCCTGCGCCAGCACGGCGTCGAGGATCGAGTCGGAGATCTGGTCGGCCATCTTGTCCGGATGGCCCTCCGTCACCGACTCGGAGGAGAACAGGTAGCTGTGGCCGCCCACGGGCCGGGAACGCTAGTCGATGCCGATGAAGCCGGAGGCTGTGACGTCGTCGCCGTCCGCCGTTCCGTACACCAGCGCCGTCTGCAGCGGCTCGAGGTTCTCGCGCACCTCGTCCGCCTCGGCGCCCGTTGCCGGCGCGAGGCCCATGACGAGCGGGATCGCATCCTCGAGACTCGAGTACATGAGGCTCACCACCTCGTCGGGCACGTCGGCGCGTTCGAGCGCGGCCTTGTAGGCATCGTCGTCGGCGAGCTTCTGCCCATCCGAGTCAAGCGCTTCGAGTGCCTGGCGGCTGCTCGTGATCGCGAGCCTGCCGTCCCAGATCGCCCAGTAGATCGAGACGCCATCCAGGGTCAGCTCCGTCGCGTCGAGGTCGCCGACCTCGACCTTCGTCGCCTTGCCACTCCCGCTGACCTCGGCGAGGCCGGTGAGGCGGTCGGCGAGGCGGCGGGCCTCGTCCTCGTCGTCCACCTCCATGACGAGGTCGACGGTGACGGGCAGCTGGCCGGACGCCGGGTAAAGGGCGAGCGCCACCTCCCCGCCCAGGAGCGGCAGGATGTCGCTGCGGAGCGACAGGCCGAGCAGCTTCTCCGCCTCGGTGAGCTGCGTCTTGAACGCGGGCTCCTTCTCCGCCTCCTCGAGCGCGGACGTCCCAAGCTCCTCGAGGTTCGCGGCGGAGACAAAGAGCAGCGGCTCGGCCGGCACGATCTCGTCGAGGGACGGGTTGTAGGTGCTCGGCTCCGGCGCGCCGTCCGAGTTCACCGCTGCGCCGAAGCGGACACCGTCGTTCTGCGCGGACACGGTGAACACGAGCGCCTCGAACGAGCTGAAGCTGTTGGTGAGGCTCGGAGGCAGGTCCTCCTCGGCCGCGCTGCGCCGGACGAGCTGCTGGAGCTCGGGGCCGCCGAGGTACGCGAGCACGAACGGGTCTTCGCCAGCGCGCTCGACCGCGTCGCTGAACGGTTCCTCGTCGGCCAGGCTCCCTGACGCGCTCTGCACCCGCGCAATGTCGGCCTGGCGCTCGGCGGCGACGGTCCAGCCCTCGATCTCTGCAGTCACACCTGGTTCGTCGCTCTCCTCGACCAGCTTGCGCAGCTGCGCCGGGTCGGGCGACTTGGTGGCGACCACGAAGTTCGGCTCGTCGGCGTCCAGGTTCCAGCCCATGAACGCGACCTCGGGCCCGAGCGCCGGCTTGACGTCGTTCTCGAAGTCGACGTCGTCCTCGTTGAGGGCGCTCTGGATCTCCTGCCCGAGCTTCTCGCCCGATGGGAACTTCTGGAGCAGCGCCTGGAGGTTCTGCCACTGGTCGCCGTCGAAATCGGTGTTCACCGACACGTAGAAGGCGACGTCCGGCGGCGCGAGCGACGCCGACTGGGGCACCGTGCCGGTGCCGACCGAGACGGTGTCGGTGTCGCCGCCGCAGCCGGCGAGCAGGATGGCTCCGAGCAGGGCGAGCAGAAGAGGCGCGCGACGCATCGCCGCGCATCGTAGCCGGGCGCCCGGCCGCACCGGCTCCCCCGTCCGGGGGCACTGCGCTTGCGGCTCAGCCGTCGGCCGAGGTGAGGGCCGAGCCGAACCGGGAGAAGTACTCGACCGCGGACAGGACCGTGATCACAGCCGCCGCGATCATCACCCACTCATCGAGGTACAGCGGGCCGAGCGTGTCGTCGAACCGCATGATCGCGAGCAGGATGGCGAGGAACTGGACGTTCGTCTTCGCCTTGCCCCAGAACGAGGGCTCGAGGTGGCGGCCCTCCGCCGCGACTGCCCCGCGCAGCGCCAGGATGACGAGCTCGCGGGCGATGATCAGCGCGGCGATCCACACCGACGCGCGGTCGACCGCCACGAGCGCGATGAGCGCGCCGGTGACCAGAAGCTTGTCGGCGGTGGTGTCGAGGAAGGAGCCGAGCTTCGTCGCCACCTGCCAGCGCCGGGCCAGGTAGCCGTCGACGAAGTCGGTGCAGGCCGCGATCGCGAAGACGACCGCCGCGACCAGCGCCGTCGTCCCCCTCGCCGTCGTCGGCGAGGACCAGCGCCATGACCACGGGCACCAGGACGATTCGCGTCGTCGTGAGCCGGTGGAGGAAGGTCGCGCCGCCCATCGACCGTCGATTCTGGCGAACCGCGGTCATGCGCGCCCGGCGACGGTCTCGCGAGCGAGCGCTCGCACCGCTGCCGCACTCGCCAGCTCGAGCGCCCGCTGGGCGAGGTCCCGGGCCTCGCCGGCGGTCGTGGCGCGGACCCGGTCCTTCACCGCCGGGACGAACGGCGGTGCGACGCTCAGCTCGCGCACGCCCAACCCGACGAGCAGCGGCACCGCGTCCGGGTCGCCCGCGAGCTCACCGCACACGTGGACGTCGGTGCCCGCGGCCTCGGCCGCGGCCGTCACCTCGGCGATGAGCCGCAGGACGGCCGGATGGAGCCCGTCCGCGAGGCCGGCGACGAGCTCGTTGCCGCGCTCTGCGGCGAGCACGTACTGCGTGAGGTCGTTCGTGCCGATCGAGAAGAAGTCGACCTCGGCTGCGAACGCAGCGGCGGTCAGTGCCGCGGCCGGCACCTCCACCATCATCCCGACGCGCGGCCGCCGTCCCAGCTGGACGCCCCGGGCCTGCAGCTCGGACTCAGCCTGGTCGAGCACGACGCGTGCGGCTCGCAGCTCGTCGAGGGTGGCCACCATCGGGAACATCAGGTCGAGCGGGAGCTCGTCGGCGACCCGCAGCGCGGCACGCAGCTGGGTCCGCAGGACGTCGGGCAGGGCCAGCCCGAGACGGAGCCCGCGCCTGCCCAGATAGGGGTTCGCCTCGGGCGGCTGGCGCAGGAAGGGGAGCGGCTTGTCGGCGCCGACGTCGAGCGTCCGCAGCACGACCGGCCGCCCCGCGAGCGCCGCCGTGATCTCGCGGTAGGCGTCTACCTGCTCGTCCTCGCTCGGCGCGGTCGTCCGCCCGAGGAAGACGAACTCGCTGCGCAGCAGCCCCACGCCGTCGGCGCCGGCGGCGGTGGCTGCGACGGCGTCCTCGCGCGAGCCGACGTTGGCGGCAACGGCGACGGTGACGCCGTCGCGGGTGACGGCCGCGCCGGCCGCCCGCAGGCGGGCCTCGCCCGCCTCCCGGCGCCGGTGCTCGGCGCGGGTGCGGGCCTCGTCGAGCCGCTCGGCCGCGGGCTCGGGAAGCAGCGTTCCGGCGTCGCCGTCGAGGATCACCGTGGCTCCCTCTGGCAGCGCGAGCAGCTCCTCCCCCAGCCCCACGACGGCGGGAATCCCGAGCGATCGCGCGAGGATCGCGCTGTGCGAGGTGGGGGCGCCCGCCGCGGTCGCGATCCCATGCACGAGGCCGGCGTCGAGCGCCGCCGTCTGCGCGGGAGTCAGGTCGCCCGCCGCGACGACGCCTGCGCCGTCCAGCCGCGGCTCCGCGTCGATGCCGGCCAGCGCGCGGACGACCTGGTCGGCGACGGCGTCCACGTCGGCTGCGCGCCCGCGGAGGTACGCGTCGTCGAGCTCGCGCCACGCCCCTGCGGCGCGGCCGGCCGCCGCCGCAAAGGCAGCCGCCGCGTTCCGCCCCTCGCCGATCTCGCGGCGTGCCTGCTCGAGCAGCTCGGGGTCGTCGAGCAGGAGCATGTGCGCGTCGAAGATCGCCGCCTCGGACTCCCCCGCGCGGGCGGAGACCTCGGTGCGCGTGCGGGCGATCGCCGCCCTCACGTCCGCGAGGGCGGCGTCCAGCCGCTCCGCCTCTCCCTCGGCTGCCGGGTCGTCGGGGACGGCCACCTCCGCGAGCCGGAGGCGCCGCAGCGGCCCGACCGCGATCCCCGGAGCTGCAGGCAGCCCCGTCAGGGCTCCCGGCTCGGGCGGCTCGCGGAGGGAGGACGGCGTCGCCGGCGGAGCAGGCTCGGGTACGTCGTCGTCGAAGCCGCGGGCGGCCAGCTCGCGGATCGCGGCGAGCGCCGCCTCGGCCTCGCGGCCGACGGCGGTCACCTGCAGCTCGTGCCCCTGCCGCACACCCAGGCCGGCCACCGCGCTGAGGCTCCGCGCGTTGGCCGGGCCGCGCCCCGTGGTGACGTTGGTGAGCGTGACCTCTGCATCCCAGGCGGCGGCCGCGGTGACGAGCTTCGCGGCCGGGCGGGCGTGCAGGCCGAGCGGGTTCGTGACCGGCACCGTCACACTCGTCCCCTCGCTCGGTCGCGGCGCCGGCGCCGGCGCCGGCGCCGGCGGTGTGACCGGTTCGAGCTGTGCCGTCTTCGCGCCCAGCCCGCCCTCTGCCTCGCGTGCGACATCAGCCGCCGAGCCGCCCGCGCGTGCCGTGACGACGGCGGCGACGGCGCCCTCGACCAGCGGCGCAGGCGTCACGACCACCCGCTCGCGCAGCGCCGGCTCGATCAGGTCGAGGGCAAGCTCGGCCGAGAGCACCGCGCTGCCGAGGTCCATGAGCACCACGACGCCGTCGCCCCCGTCCGCCCGCTCGATGGCCGATGCGACCCGGGTCGCATCGGTGCCGAGCGCCTCCTCCGGCGGCTCGAGCCCCCCGGCGGTCTCGATCCTGACCTCGTCGCCGGCCATCCCGCGCGCGAGCTCCGCAACGCCTTCCGCGAGCCTCGCGCTGTGCGAAACCAGGACGATCCCGACCACAAGCGCGATCGTACGACGACCGAGTTAGTGGCTGTCAGCCACTAACTCCGGCAGTTGGCGCTCGCCTCATGAAATGGGGCCAAGTGGCTTTGGGTCACCGGAGTGGCTCCCGACCTGGGAACGCGCGCAGTCAGTTAGTGGCTTTCAGCCACGAACTCGCTCGGGTGGCGCGCCGAACAGGCGCAGCGGGACTTCGTGGCTGTGTGCCACGAAGTGAAGGCGGGAGATCAAGCGGGAAGGCGCGCGTTAGTGGTGTCAGCCACGAACTACGAGGTGCCCCGATCGGTGCCCGGCTCCTCGATCAGTCAACGGACGATCAGCCGAGCCCATACGCCCGGTGAAGCAACTCCACCGGATGGACCGACGGAACGCCCGTCGCGTGCGCGATCTGCCAGCGGCAGGTCTCGGAGTCGCACGCCGTGAGCTCGGGTGCGAGCTCCCCGATCCGGCGGAAGAGCGGCTCGCCGACGCGCATGCCGATCTCGTACTTCTCGGCCTTGATCCCGTACGTGCCGGCGATGCCGCAGCAATCGGCGTCCAGGTCGACGACGCGGAGCTCCGGGATCAGGGCGAGCAGGTCGAGTGCCGGCTTGCCGATCCCGTGGCCGCGTTGCTGGCAAGGAGCGTGGTAGGGAACCTCCTCGGCGATCGGGCGGAAGTCCGTCCGCAGCTGGCCGCGCTCGTGCAGGTTCAGCAGGTACTCGCAGAGGTCGTACGTCCGCTCGCCGACGAGCCGCACGTCCTCGTCGTCGACGTCGAGGATCTCGTGTGCCTCCCGCTTCAGCATCAGGCCGCAGCTCGTCGAGTTGGCGACGATGTCGTACCCCTCCCGTGCATAGGGCGCGAGCCTGGCCGCGAGTGCGCGAACGTACTCGCGGGCGGCGGGGAAGTCTCCGTTCGACTGCAGCGGCAGGCCGCAGCAGCCCTGGGGCGGGACGATGGCCCGGATGCCGTTGTGCTCGAGCACCTCGACCACGTGCTCGCCGACCGTCGGCTCGTAGTAGTTCGTGGCGCAGGCGTGGAAGTAGACGACGGCCCGGCCGGTGTCGGGCGGCCGATGGTGCCGCGCCCACGCCTGGAACGTGCGTCCGGCCCAGCGCGGCAGCGGTGCGTCGCGGTGGATGCCGAGCACGCGGTGCAGCAGGCGGCGGAAGAGGCGGCTGCGCACCGTCAGGTTCGCCAGCGGCGCGACGGGCGTGCCGAGCTTGCCGAGCACGGTCGGCCGCGCGATCAGCCGGTTCCGCAGGGGTATCCCCCGCTCCTCCCACATCGCCGCCCTCGCCTTCGAGTTGATCTCGGCGATGAGCACGCCGTGCGGGCAGACCTGCGTGCAGATGCCGCAGCCGGAGCAGAGGTCGACTGACGCGTCGGCGACGGTGTCGCCCGTGCCGCGGTAGCGCTCGGCCTGCGGCCCGACGTACTTCGGCCCGGGGAAGAGCGGCGTGGCAGCCGAGTACGGGCACGCCGTCTCGCAGATCGTGCACTTGACGCAGTGGTCGAGGCTCCCGCGGGCGAGCTCGATCACGGCCCGCCCTCCAGGATCGCCCCGGCCGCTGCGTGCCCGCTTGCGAGGCTGAGCCCCTCGCCGGAGCCCTCACGCCACGGCTCCGCGCCGGCGAGCAGCGCGCCGGCAACCCGGACGTTCTCGTAGAGCGGCGCACCGTCGGCGCCCACAGGCCGCAGGTCGCCGTCGACGGCGACGCCCGCCCGCGCCAGCGGCTGCTCGTCGAAGTAGCGCGGCGCGAATGCAGGCCGCCCTGCGGGCAGCCCTGCAACCGGGAGGCCGAGCACCCGCTCCCGCACCACGCCGGCGTCCGTCAGCTCGAGGCCGCCGGCGGCGAAGCCTCCGGTGGCGAGCACCACGTGCGCGGCGTCGTAGGCGATGCGCCGGCCGGCGGCCTGGACGAAGAGGCGCTCGACCCACCCGTCACGGCTCTCCGCACCGACGACCGGCCCGCCGACGACGAGCCGGCCGCCCGCCAGCCGCAGCGCGGCACGGAGCGACTCGAACAGGCGCAGGCCCGGGACCGAGGGCGGCAGCGTCGAGATCTCGAACACCTCGGCCCGCAGCCGCTCGCCCAGCTCCTGCCGCACCACGGAAGCCTCGCGGAGCCCGAGCACGGCCGGGAACCCGACGCGCGAGCCGGGCGAAATCGCCGAGCGCAGCTGCTCGACGACGGCGTCGCGAAACGCCGTCCGCTCGAAGCAGCGGGCAAGGCCCAGCGGGCCCGGGTCGCCGTCGTCTCCCAGCTGCACGCGCAGCTCGAGCGCCTCGACGCTCGCGAGCTGTGGGGCGGTCTGCCGCAGGTTCACGGCCGCGAGCCGCGGATAGAAGTCCTTCAGGCCCGCGAAGCCGACCAGCAGCGCGCGGCCGCCCCGGCGCACGTCGCCGGCGGCGAGCGCGGCGGGGGCGAGTGCCGTCGGCCGCACGGTGCCCACGGCCGTGGGCAGGAGCAGGTTCTCGTCGAGCGAGCCGTCGTAGGCGAGCTCGGCGGCCGTCTCCCGGAGCCAGCGCGTGGCGGCGGCGACGCGCTCGCGGCCGAGCAGCGCGTACGGGTGCCCCTCCCGTACCTGCGCGAGCGCTTCGCCCGGGCTGTCGACCGCGGTGCCGTCCTCGCGGCGGGCGAGCACGTCGATCGTGCCCGGGGCCAGGCGCGTCGCCCCCACGCCGCTCGCGACAACGGCGACGCGGGCACCGGCCGTGGCCAGACGCACCCCCGCGACGAGCCCGGCCGTGCCCGCGCCGACGACGACGGTGTCGAGCCTCATCTCGCGGCCGCGGGCTCGCTCGCCGTCGGCGCCCGCGCGTCGTCGGGCAACTCGACGCCGGGGAGGCCCTCCACGTTGAGGATGCCGTGGAAGATCCACTCATCGAGGCGCGCCTGGCGCAGCTGGTCGCCGTGCAGGATCGGGTAGACGCCCTTCCAGCGCTCCTGGAGGAAGTCGACGAGCGCCTGGTTGGCAGTCTCGGAACCGTGGTGGCCGACCTCGTGGAGGATGCCGGCCGCCCGGTAGCTGCAGAAACCTCCCTGGCAGGGGCCCATGCCCAGGCGGACCAGACGCCGGATGTCGTCGAGGCTGGTGGTCGCCCGGCGGCGGATCGCCTCCTCGAGCCGAGCGCGGGTGATGAGCTCGCACTCGCAGACGATCTGCTCCGAGCGCGGATGCGGCTCGCGCGCTGCGAGGCGGGTGCCGAGCCAGTAGAACCTGCCGGGCTGCGAGCCGGGCAGGAGCTCGAGGTGCGTGCGGCACTCGCGCTCGACGCCGAGCTTCGCGCAGGCGGCGTCGACGGTCACCTCGGCCATCAGGCGGTAGGTCGTGGTCTTGCCCCCGGTGATCGTCAGCAGACCCTCGACTCCGTCGCGTGCGGCGTGATCGAGCAGCGCATGCGAACGCGTGACGTCCCGAGTGTCGGCAACCCTCGTCTCCTGGAAGAGGGGCCGAACTCCCGCCCAGACGCGCAGCGCCCGCGCCTGCCGGAAGCCGGGCACCAGCACCTCGCCCTCGTCGAGCATGTGCTCGACCTCCTCAGGCGTCACCGGAGCCTCGTCGGGATCCGGCACGTGAACGTCCGTCGTGCCGATCACCGAGACGGTGCGAATCGGGACGAGAATGTCGCCGTCGGCCGGGAGCTTGCAGCGGTTGACCACCGTCTGCACCAGCCGGTGGTTCATCGCGATCATGATCCCCTTGCCCGGCTGGATGAGCACCTCGCAGCCGGCGAGCGCCGCGATCTGCCCCGCCCATGCGCCCGCGGCGTTGATCACGATGTCGGCCTCGATTCGGCGCTCCTCGCGTGCGTGCTCGTCGAGGACGACGGCGCCGACGACGCGCCCGCCGTCGTGGATCAACTCGACGACCCGGTGGTAGGTGAGCACGCGGCCGCCGTACTCGCGGGCTGCATCGGCGTTCGCCCAGACGGTCTTCCAGGCGTCGATCGCCCCATCCGGCACCCGGAAAGCGCGTGAGATCGCCGGATTGAGGCGGGGCTCGTCGCGCAGCGCCTCGGCGACCGGGACTTCCTCGACGGGCACCCCCGTCGCCAGGCAGCCGGCGGCGAAGCGGTCGGCGTAGTCGGGATCGTCCTCCGGCGTCGTGACGAAGAGCCCGCCGGTGTCCTCGATGCAGTCGCCGGCTATGCGGCGCAGGATCGCGTTCTCCGGGACGCACTCGCGCGCCGCGTCCGGGTCCTTCACCACGTAGCGCCCGCCGGAGTGGAGCAGGCCGTGGAAGCGCCCGGTCGTGCCGTCGGCGAGGTCACGCCGCTCGACCAGAATCGTGTCGAGACCCCGCATGGCCGCGTCGCGGGCGACACCGGCGCCGGTCGAGCCGCCGCCGATGACGAGCACGTCGGCCCTGAGCCGCGCCACGCGCTGAGTATCGCAGCGGGTTTACGGGCTCCGGCGGGGGTAGATTCCTCGGCGGAGGGACGCCAACGCCCGCCGAAAGGAGTGTCATGACGCACCACGAGGGACACGACCACGAACACGACGACGAGCACGAGGAAGGCCACGAGGGGTCGTTCGCGGGGGGTCAGGCGGTTCGGGAGCCGCATCCGGAGGACGAGGCGCACGGCGACTTCGCCCGCGGCCAGGAGCGAAGCACCCCGACCCACGAGGAGCGCGACTTCGCCGAGGGACAGGCCGCCACCTCGGGCGGCGAGCCGAAGTCCGGCCACGGCGAGCATGGAGACTTCGCGCGCGGGCAGGACGACGAGTAACCGGAGCTGAACGGTGCGCGTCGCAGTACTCAACGACGTGCACGGAAACCTGGCGGCGCTCGACGCCGTCCTCGCGGACCTCGAGGCGCTGCCGTTCGACGCGGTCGTGTGCGGCGGTGACGTCGTCGCCGGCCCGCTGCCGGCCGAGTGCCTGGAGCGGCTCAGAGCCGCGAAGGCGCTCTTCGTGCGCGGCAACGGCGATACGGAGTCCCCGCGGGCGCCGGCCGGAACGTGGGAGTGGATCGCGGCCCAGCTCGACTCCGAGGCGCTCGACTTCCTCGCTGCGCAGCCCATCGCGCGATCGCTCGACGGCGTCCTCTACTGCCACGGCTCGCCGCGCGACGAGGACGAGATCCTGACCCGCGTCTCGAGCGATGAGCGCTTCCGCATGGCGCTCGCCGGCATCGGTGAGCGCCTTGTCGTCGGCGGCCACACGCACGTGCAGTTCACGCGTGTGGTCGGCGACATCACCTTCGCGAACGCAGGCAGCGTGGGCATGCCCTACGAGGGCCGCCAGGGCGCGTTCTGGGCGCTCGTCGATGACCAGCGCGTGGAGCTTTGTTGCACGCCGTACGCGATCGACGAAGCCGTGGCCCAGGCGCGCGCCACGACGTGCCCGTTCCGCGACGCCTTCTGCGACATCCTCGAGAACCCGAAGGACCCGCAGGAGGTCAGCGAGTTCTTCGAACGCATGGCGACGAGCGCGCAGGCATGAGCGCCCGAGCCGAACCACAGAACGTCGGAGAGACAGAGCAATTGGCCTTCACCGCACCGCCGAAGGGCGGCTTGCCCGCCCGGGAGGCACCCCGCGGGAAGCGCGTCAGACCAGGTGACGTGAACGCCAGAGCTCAGCCGACAGCCGCCGGCTCCTGAAACACCTGACCACGCCTCCATTGGCAAGGAGGGGGCTCACGGGGGAACCAGGGGTTCCCCCGTGAAGCGAGCGAAGCGAAGCGCTTACTCGACCCAGTCGAATGACTTGGTGACTGCCTTCTTCCAGTAGCCGTACTCCTGCTCGACCTTGCCTTTGTCCATCTGGGGCTCCCACTGCTTGTCCTTGCCCCAGTTGGCGCGCAGGTCCTCGACCTCGCTCCAGAAGCCGACCGCCAGGCCGGCCGCATAGGCAGCGCCGAGGGAGGTGGTCTCGGCGACGGTCGGGCGGATGACCGGCACACCGAGCACGTCGGCCTGGAACTGCATCAGCAGCTCGTTGTGGACCATGCCGCCGTCGACCTTGAGCGACGTGAGGTCGACGCCGGAGTCCGTGTTCATGGCGTCGACGACCTCGCGGGTCTGCCAGGCGGTCGCCTCGAGCGTCGCCCTGGCGATGTGGCCCTTGTTGACGTAGCGGGTGAGCCCGGCGATGACGCCGCGGGCGTCCGAGCGCCAGTACGGCGCGAACAGGCCCGAGAACGCCGGCACGAAGTAGCAGCCGCCGTTGTCGTCCACCGTCTTGGCGAGCGTCTCGACCTCTTCCGACGAGCTGATCATCCCCAGGTTGTCGCGCAGCCACTGCACGAGCGCGCCGGTGATCGCGATCGCGCCCTCGAGGCAGTACGTCGCCGGCTGGTCGCCGATCTTGTAGGCGAGGGTGGTCAGAAGGCCGCTCTTCGACTGGACCGCCTCCGTGCCCGTGTTGAGGAGGAGGAAGTTGCCAGTCCCGTAGGTGTTCTTGGCCTCGCCGACCGAGAAGCAGGTCTGCCCGAAGAGGGCGGCCTGCTGGTCGCCGAGGTCGCCTGCGACCGGGATCCCGTCGAGCTCTCCGACAGCGTTGCCGTAGACCTCGCTGGAGGCGCGGATCTCCGGGAGCATGGCCCGCGGGATCCCCATCAGCTGCAGGATCTCGTCGTCCCAGTCGAGCGTCTCAAGGTTCATGAGCAGCGTGCGGCTCGCGTTGGTGACGTCCGTGATGTGGACGCCGCCCTTCGTGCCGCCCGTCAGGTTCCAGATGCACCACGTGTCGATATTCCCGAAGGCCAGATCGCCGGAGTCCGCCTTGGCCTTGGCGCCGTCCACGTTTTCGAGCACCCACTTCACCTTCGGCCCCGAGAAGTAGGTCGCCAGCGGCAGGCCGGTCTTCGGCCGCAGACGGTCCTGGCCGCCGTCCTTGGAGAACTCGTTCACGTAGGTGTCCGTGCGGGTGTCCTGCCAGACGATTGCGTTGTAGACCGGCTTCCCTGTCGTCTTGTCCCACACGACGGTTGTCTCGCGCTGGTTCGTGACACCGACTGCCGCGAGGTCCTTGGCCCCGATGCCCGCGTTGGACAGGGCGCCACCGATGACTGCCTGGGAGCGCTCCCAGATCTCCATCGCGTCGTGCTCGACCCAGCCGGGCTTCGGATAGATCTGCTCGTGCTCCTTCTGGTCGATCCCGACGACCTGCCCCGAGTGGTCGAAGACCATGAAGCGGGTTGACGTCGTGCCCTGGTCGAGTGCTCCGACGTAGTCGGCCATCTCGCTCCTTTCGTCAGTCCGCCGCGGGCCCGAGGGCGTCCGCGGCCGTCTTCAGTAGGAGCCACGATGACGTGGCTCCCGGGTCCTGGTGGCCGGCGCTCCGCTCGCCCAGGTAGCTGGCGCGGCCCTTGCGCGCCACGAGCGGAACGGTGGCCTGCATGCCCTGCTCGGCCGCGTCGGCCGAGCGCCGCAGCGAGTCGGCGAACGAGGCGCCCTCTGCCCGTGCGGCCGCGAAGGCCTCCTGGGCCGGGACGAGTGCGTCGACCATCGTCTTGTCTCCTGGCTCCGCCTTGCCGCGGGCCTGGACGCCGGCGATGGCGGCAGAGAGCATCTCGTCCCAGTCGCCGGCATCGAGCTCTGCCTTGCCGGCCGCCTTCATGCCCATCTGAAGGAAGAGCGTGCCGTAGAGCGGCCCGCCCGCTCCTCCCACGGTCGAGATGAGCGTCATGCCGACGGTCTTCAGCAGCGCGCCGGTGTCGTCGGTGGGGTGACCGTCCAGCTTGGCCGCAGCGGCGGTCATGCCCCGGTCCATGTTGGTGCCGTGGTCGGCGTCGCCGATTGCCGAGTCGAGCTCGGTGAGGTACGCCTTCTGCTCCGCGACCGTGCCGGCGAACGCGCGGATCCAGCCGACGAGCTCCGGCCCGGAGACCGCCACCTCAGCTGCCTCCGCAAGCGCGGGCGGCGGCAGTGCCGCCGCCCGCGTACAGCAGGCCTAGACGCCCCACCTGAGGGCGGGCGTGTTGACCGGTTCGTCCCACAGCTTGGTCAGCTCGTCGTTCAGCTTGAGCAGCGTGATCGAGGCGCCCGCCATCTCCAGCGAGGTGATGTACGGGCCGATCAGGTTGCGGCCGATGGTGACGCCGCGTTCGTCGAGCAGCTTCGCCAGCTCGTTGTAGATGACGTAGAGCTCGAGCAGCGGCGTGCCGCCCATGCCGTTGACGAAAGCGAGCACGGTGTCGCCCTTCCCGATGACGCCGTCGTCGAGAATCGGCTCGGTCAGCATGCGCGTCACCTCTGCCGCCGACGCGAGCTTCTTCCGCTCCCTGCCCGGCTCGCCATGGATGCCGATGCCGATCTCCATCTCGTCGTCGCCGAGCTCGAACGTAGGCTTGCCCGCGCTCGGCACGGTGCAGGAGGTGAGCGCCATGCCCATGCTGCGCGCGTTGGCGTTCACCAACCGGCAAAGCTCGGCGACGTCCGCGAGCGGCGTGCCCGACTCCGCGGCCGCGCCGCAGAGCTTCTCGACGAGCACAGTCGCGCCGACGCCGCGGCGTCCGGCGGTATAGAGGCTGTCCTGCACTGCGACGTCGTCGTCGATGACGACCGCCTCGACCTCGACGCCTTCGCCGCGGGCGAGCTCGGCCGCCATCTCGAAGTTCATGACGTCGCCGGTGTAGTTCTTGACGATGTGGAGGACGCCCGCGCCAGCGTCGATCGCCTTGGTCGCCTCCAGCATCTGGTCGGGCGTGGGTGACGTGAAGACCTCGCCCGGGCAGGCCGCGTCGAGCATGCCCATGCCGACGAAGCCGCCGTGCATCGGCTCGTGCCCCGAGCCGCCCCCCGAGAGGAGCCCCACCTTGCCCTTGACCGGAGCGTCTGCCCGGACGACGTAGTACGGGTCGTAGTGCACGCGGACACGGTCGCCGTGCGCCGCGGCGACACCTTGCAGCGCCTCGCGGACGACGTCTTCCGGCTTGTTGATCAGCTTCTTCACGCGTTGCCTCCTCCCATCAGAGTGGGATCACCGAGCGCAGCACTTCCAGGTTGCCCACACCCGGTGCGAAGAGCGCCTGATAGGTCACAGCGCCGACGATGCCGCCGGCGATGGGTCCGACCACCGGGATCCAGCTGTACTCCCAGTCGGACGTGCCCTTGCCCGGGATGGGCAGCACCGCATGCATGATCCTCGGCCCGAGGTCACGCGCAGGGTTGATCGCGTACCCCGTCGGGCCACCGAGCGAGAGGCCGATCGCGAACACGAGCAACCCGACCAGGAGCGGTGGAAATGCCTGACTGAACGCCGTCGTCAAGGCGAGGTCACCGATGACGTTCGGGGCGAAGTGCCCGCTGATGGCGAGCACGCCGAACACCAGCGCGAACGTGCCGATGAACTCGGTCACGAGGTTGAAGCGGGTATTGCGGATTGCGGGCCCGGTGGAGAAGACGGCCAGCTTCAGTCCGGGATCCTCGGTCTCCTCCCAATGCACGTAGTAGGCGAGGTACACGAGGATTGCACCCAGCATTGCTCCGGCGAACTCGCCGAGCAGGTAGGCGGGCACGTCGTTCCAGGGAGTGAGGTCGGTAACCGCAAACCCGATCGTGACCGCAGGGTTCAAGTGCGCGCCGCTGAACTGGCCGATGGCGTAGATGGCGATCGCAACCGCCATCCCCCAGCCGAAGGTGATCACGATCCAGCCCGAGTTCTCGGCTTTCGAGCGTGCGAGCAGCACGCCCGCCACCACGCCGTCCCCGAACAAGATCAGGATCGCCGTCCCGACCAGCTCGGCAGTGAAGATCTCCATGGCACCTCCCTCTCCGTTGTGGGCGCCGCAGGTACCGCTGTGCGCAGGGGCAATCAAACGGCCTCGGCGCCGCGCAAGTCAAGCCGCGCGCCTACTTCGCTTCGCTCGCTTCGTGATACGCGCGCTGCTCCCTCAGACCGGGCGCGGCGGGGCGGGAGCGCTGAAACGCGTGATCGCGCGCACGGACGGCGCCGAGATGCCGGCCGCGCACGAGACCACCACGAGACCCGCGGCCGTGATCAGCACCGCATCGGTGCCGAACGCGTCCGACGCCGGGCCCGCCAGCGCCTGGCCGAGCGGGCTCAGCCCGAGCGCGACCAGCCACGTGAAGGAGTCGACGCGCGACAGCAGGTGGCCCGGGATCTCGCGCTGCAGGACCGTCTCGAACATGTTGTTGCCGAACGCGATGCCCGCCTGGAAGACGCCGTAGGCGATCGCGACGGCCACCGTGGGCAACGGCGGCAGGAGGGCCAGCGCGGGCAACGCGGACAGCGACCACGCTGCGAACGCGGATACGAGCGGGCGGTGAGGCCGCAGACGCAAGGCGAAGGCACCGCCGAGGATCCCGCCCACCGCCCCCGCGGCGAGGATGGCGCCCCACGCAGTCGCACCGCCCAGGTCGCGCTGGCTGATGACGGGGCCGAGCACGAGGAAGGTTGAGATGCCGAGCACGGTGACCGCGGTGAGGGAGAGCCCGGCTCGCATCCAGCCGCGCGACCACGTCTCGCGCGCCCCTTCGCCGAGCTCGTCCAGGAAGGGGCGGCGCGGCGTGCGCTCGGTCGCGGCGATCGGAAGGACGGAGAGGAACGCGGCGCTCGCGACGAACGTCAGCGCGTCGATGGCGAAGACCCAGCCCGGCTCCGCCGCCACGACGATCAAGCCCGAGAGGGCCGGCCCGACGACCTGAACCGTGCTGCGCGAGAGCGCCAGCAGCGCGTTCGCCTGCTGCAGCCGGGCGGCCGAGATCGTCTGTGGGACGAGCCCGGTCGCGGCCGGGAGAAAGAACGCGCTCGCCGCGCCGAACACGAACGAGGTGACGGCGAGCATCCAGACCTCCATCGCGCCCGTGAGAAGCGCAATCGCCGCGAAGGCCTGAACCACCGCCCGGATCGCGTCGCACGTGAGCATCACGAGCCGCCGCGGCAGGCGGTCGGCCCAGACGCCGCCGATCGGGATGAACACGGTGCGGCCGATCGTCAGCGCCGCAAAGACGAGGCCGAGCTGGGCGGCGCCGCCCCCGACCTGAAAGACCGCGAACGCGAGCGCGACGCCGATCATGACGTCCCCGATCGCCGAGGTCGTCTGTCCGAGCCAGAGCAGGCGGAAGGGCCGCTCGGAGAGCGCACCCGCGCGCTCGCGGAGGGAGATCACGCCGCCGACGTTAACGCCGCTCGCGTCAGGTCTCGTCGTTCCCCCGTGCGCCCCTCCTTGCGAGCGAGGCGTTGTGCCAGCGTTTCAGGAGCCGGCGGTAGCGGACTGGGTGCCCGCGCTTCCGTCCTGGCCTCCACGCGCTGCCCTCGGTGTGCCTCTCGCGCGGGCCAGCCCTTCGGCAAGGAAGAGGACAGACGCGCTCTGCAGAGAGTGGACGAGCGGTATGACGCGGCGACGCGGCCGGCCGTGCTACGCGGCGGTCACGTCGACTGCGTACAGCCGGCGCAGCTGGCGGGCGATCGTCTCGTCCGCGCCCAGCAGCACGACGTCGTACGGATACGCGTACTGCGCCCGGAAGCCGTGCTCGCGTTCGAGCACGCGACCCCAGAGCGAGACGCGGCCCAGTGCGATCGGGCGGGCGGGCCGCGGCGGCGGCGGCAGCTCGACGTCACGAGCGTAGCGCTGGCGGACGCCGACGTAGCGGCGCAGGAGATCCTCGGCGTGCGCCTGGGTGCGGAAGGCGTAGATGCCACACTCGTGGTCGCGGGCAGGCGCTGCATGGCCCTGCAGGGAGCAGCGGGCCTCGAGCCTTGCCAGCGCCGGCCACGCCACGTGGTGGGCCGTGAAGGACTCCAGCCGATGCCCGTCCTCGTGCGGGCGCACCTGCCAGAGCCGCCAGCCGAGGATCGGCTCGTTCGGCTGGAGAGCGTCGCTCATACGCCGGCCGGCTCCTCGCTCGTGCGCTCGGCAGGCTGCTCGAGGGGCAGCGGGGCGGGCACGGGCTCCTCGCCGGGCACGATCTCGATCTCCCGCTCGGTCTCGGGGGCGCCAATCTCCATCGGTCACCTCCCCCGGCAGGTGCGCTTGTGGGGCCGCATACGTCCTCTTTTCGGCTCAGCGGGCCGCCTGCTTGAGACAAACGCTACGCAGCTGTCCGGTCGACACCCGCCGCCGGCGGGTGATCCCTCCTATGAACGGCGCAGGAAGTCGATCGCGACGGGGATGCCCTGGAGCGCGAAGCGCTCGCGCAGCTGGTTCTCGACCCAGTAGCCGTAGTCGCGCGTGATCAGGCCCGGGTCGTTGACGAAGACGCGGAAGCGCGGTGGGCGCCTGCCCACCTGGGCGCCGTAGAGCATGTTCAGCTTGCGGCCGCCGCGGCTGGTCGGCTGCCGCTGCTCGCGGAGCTCGCGCAGGAAGCGGTTCAGCTCGGGCGTCGGCACCCGGCCCGTGTGCTTCGTGAACAGCTCGGTGACGCGGTCGAGGACGCGCGCGACGCCGCGACCGGTGTGCGCCGAGACCGCGATGACCGGCGGCCGCTGGCGCAGCCGGCGGGTGAGCTCTCCGCGGACCTCATCGAGCTCCACCTGCGACACGTCCCACTTCGACAGCGCGATCAACGTGGAGCACTGCGCCCTCCGGGCCGTCTCGGCGACCTGGAGATCCTGCTCGACGAGGCCCTCGCTCGCGTCCACGAGCACGACCGCAACGTCCGCGCGCTCGGCCGCCTGCAAGGCACGAAGCTCCGAGAAGTACTCGATCCCCTGCCGCTGACGCCGCTTGCGACGGAGGCCTGCCGTGTCGACCAGCAGGAATGTTCGGTCGTCACGCTCGAGCACGGTGTCGATCGCATCCCGCGTCGTCCCGGGCACGTCGGAGACCAGCACCCGATCCTGGCCCAGCAGTGCGTTCAGCAAGCTGGACTTGCCGACGTTCGGGCGGCCCATGATCGCGACCCGGATCGCCTCCTCGCCCACCGGCGCAGGGCCGCCCCCCGGGAGCTGCTCGACGATCGCGTCGAGCAGGTCGCCGGTGCCGTGACCGTGCAGTCCCGACAGCGGGATCGGATCGCCGAGGCCAAGGCGGTGGAACTCGAGCGCGAGCGAGTCCCGGGCCGGGTTGTCGATCTTGTTCGCGAGCAGGAACACCGGCTTGCGCGCGTGGCGCAGGATCGAGGCGATCTCCTCGTCGCCGGGAGTGATGCCGGTCTTTGCGTCGACGACGAAGAGCACGAGGTCGGCGTCGGCGATCGCGGCGCGCGCCTGGTCGGCGATGCCGCGGGTGATCGGGGACGGGTCGGCGATGTCGACGCCGCCCGTGTCCACGAGCAGGAACTCCTTGCCGTTCCACTCGCAGAGGAGCTCCTTGCGGTCGCGGGTGACGCCGGGCGTCTCGTGGACGACGGCTGCCCGGGTCGCGGTCAGGCGGTTGATGAGCGTGGACTTGCCGACGTTCGGGAAGCCGACGATCGCAACCGTGCCGAGCAGCTCGCGCGGCGGCTCCTCCTCCCCGGTCTCCGGTGTGGCGGCCTCGTCAGCGCTCGGTGCCTCGCTGTCCGAGACTTTTTGGCTCTCTGCCACTAGCTCGTCGGCGCTGTGTCCCGGGGCGCCGTCTCAGGTTGTGCCGGCGCGGCTCCGGTCGGCGGTTCCATTCCGCGGGGCCTGCCCGCCTCGTGGGCGTCGACGAGGAACTCCCAGAGCGTGCGGATTGCACGGCCGATCTCGACGGACGCCTCGCGGTAGCCGCTCGCGCCCGGGGCGAGGCCGCTGAAGTCGAGCGGCTCGCCCCACGCCACGGACACAGGGTGGGGGCTGGTCGGCCGCCAGAACTGCGTGCCGTGGACCGCCCCAGGGATGACCGGCACGGTCTCCTGGAGCGCGATCAGCGCCGCTCCCGGCTTGACCGGGCCCGGCTCCCTCGCCTGGCGCGTCCCCTCCACGAAGAGCCCGAGCGCCCGCCCCTGCTGCACCAGCTCCCGCGAGAGGCGGATCGCCTCACGGTCGGACTCACCGCGCCGAACCGAGTAGGTGCCGAACGCTCGCACGAAGCTTCCGAGGGCGGGTATCCGGTGCAGCTCGATCTTCGCCATGTAGTAGATGGTGCGCGGGGAGGCGACGCCGAAGCACAGTGGGTCGAGCCACGAGAAGTGGTTCATGGCGAGCACGACGCCGCCTTCCGGCGGCACGCGCTCCTTGCCGTGGACGCGCAAGCGAGTAGCGAGCTGGGTCGCCGTCCCGAGCGTGAGTCGCCCCACCCTCCAAACACCGTCTACCGCACTCATTGCGACTCCCCCGTGACGACACCGCGAACCGGCTTGCCGCGCCCGGCGGCGCGGACGAGCTCCTCGATGCGGTCGACGACGTCCTCGAGCTCGAGCTCGGTCGTGTCGATCACGTGCGCGTCCGCCGCCTGCTGCGTGCGCGCCGCGTCGCTCGCGTCCCGAAGCCGCAGGTCGGTCACGAGCGCATCCGAGCCGATCTCCGGGCGCTCCGCCTGACGACGGCCGGCGCGGACGGCGGGGTCGGCGACCAGGTAGACCTTCACCTCGGCGTCCGGCGCGACCACGGTGCCGATGTCACGGCCCTCCATGACGGCGTCGCCCGCCTCGCCCAGCTCGCGCTGCCGCCGGCGCATGACCTCCCTGACCTCCGGCTGGCGGGCGACGACCGGGACGGCGCGGTCGATCGTGGCGCTTCGGATCGCAGCCGTCACATCCGCGCCCGCGATCCTCACCGACCCCGATGCGTCGAGCTCGACCGGGTTCGTGCGCGCGAGCTCAGCCAGCGCCGCTCCGGCGTCGTGCGCGACTCCCCGCTCGGTCGCAAGCCAGGTGAGCGCGCGGTACATGGCGCCGGTGTCGACGTAGCGAAAGCGCAGGCGTTCGGCGAGGAGGCGCGCGGCCGTGCTCTTCCCGGCTCCGGCCGGACCGTCGATCGCGACGATCATGCGCGGCCCCGCACTCCCCGGTGGAGGGCGACTGGAGCCGGGTGGGGTGCGATGAGTGGCATGGGTCGGTCAGCTGCGCTGGGCGACGGCGTCGAGGACGTCGAAGAATCCCGGGAAGCTTACGGCGACCGCCTCGTCGCCTTCGACGCGCACGCCGGTGCGGGAGATGAGGCCTGCGACGCCGCCCAGCATCGCGATCCGGTGGTCGCCGTGTGAGTCGATCATCGTCCCGCCACGGGGCCGCGCCGGCACGCCCCGGACGCGGATCCCGTCGTCGGCCGCCTCGACGTGAAGTCCCGAGTGGCCTGAGGGCGTCGACGACCGCCTGGAGCCGGTCGGTCTCCTTGACCCGGAGCTCGCCGGCACCCCGGATCCAGGTCGTGCCACGGGACATGCCGGCGACGAGCGCGAGCAGCGGCAGCTCATCCACCAGCCGCGGGATCTCCGCAGGCGGCACCCGAGTCGCGACGAGCTCGCTGGCGCGAACGTCGAGATCGCCCAGGGGCTCGGGCCCTGCGCGGCGCCGGTGCAGCACCGTGACGCGAGCCCCCATACGGCCCAACACGTCGAGGAAGCCGGTGCGCGTCGGGTTGAGACCGACGTCGTGGAGGGTCAGCTCCGAGCCGGCGAGCAGGGCACCCGCAGCGACGAACGGCGCCGCGGCGGAGAGGTCGCCGGGCACGTCGACCTCGCCGAGCGAGAGCGCGCCCGCCGGTCTCACGGTGATCCGGGCACCGCGGCGCACGACGTCGGCTCCAGCCTGCCGCAGCATCAGCTCGGTGTGGTCGCGCGTGGTCACCGGCTCGATGACGGTCGTGGCGCCCTCCGCGTAGAGGCCGGCCAGGAGCACCGCGGACTTCACCTGCGCGCTCGCGACGGCGAGCTCCTGCGTCACGCCTGTGAGCGAGCCGCCCTCGACGGTGACCGGCGCCAGCCCGCCGGTCGTCTCAACGCGCGCGCCCATCGCCCGCAGCGGCTCCGCCACGCGCTCCATCGGCCTGGTTCGCAGCGAATCGTCCCCGGTGAGCTCGAAGCGGCCGCCGTGGCCTGCGAGCAGGCCCGTAAGCAGGCGCAGCAGGGTGCCCGAGTTGCCGCAGTCGATGGGATCGGCGGGCTCCGTCAGGCCCCTCAGCCCCAGGCCGTGGACGATCAGCTCGTCCGGTTCGGGCTCGTCGACCTCGACCCCGAGCGCGCGGACGGCCGCGACCGTCGCCTCCGTGTCGAGCGAGCGGCCGAAGCCGCGGACGACCGTCTCGCCCTCGGACACGGCGGCAACCAGCACCGCGCGGTGCGAGATCGACTTGTCCCCCGGCATGCCTGCGTGGCCGGCGACCGACGCGGCAGGCTCGACCAGTCGGGCCATCGCGGACGCGCCCGCCGGGGGCTAGCCGAGCTTCTTGCCGAGCAGCGCCACGACGTCGGCGAGCTCGCGCGCGACGTCCGCGAAGTCGGCGGCAGCCAGCTGCTGCGGCCCGTCGCACAGGGCCTTGTCCGGCTGCGGGTGCACCTCGATCATCACGCCGTCCGCCCCGACCGCGGCCGCCGCGCGAGCGAGTGGCGGGACCAGGTCGCGTCGCCCCGCCGCGTGCGATGGGTCGACGACGACCGGTAGGTGGGTCTCCTGCTTCAGCAGCGCGACCGAGCCCAGGTCGAGCGTGTAGCGCGTCGAGTGCTCGAAGGTGCGGATGCCGCGCTCGCAGAGGACGATCTGCTCGTTCCCTTCCTTCGCGATCGTCTCTGCCGCCATCAGCAGCTCGTCGACGCTCGCCGCCGGCCCGCGCTTGAGCAGGACGGGGCGATCGAGGCGCCCAGCCTCCGCGAGCAGGGGGTAGTTCTGCATGTTGCGGGCGCCGACCTGGACGACGTCCGCGACGGCGCCGATCTCCTCCGCGTGCCGCGGGTCGAGCAGCTCGGTCACGATCGGGAGGCCGGTCGCCTCGCGTGCCTCGACCAGGATCTCGAGCGCCTCGCGGCCGAGGCCCGCGAACGTGTACGGCGAGGTACGCGGCTTGTACGCCCCGCCACGCAGCCACGTTGCACCGGCGTCAGCGACCGCGCGCGCGCTCGCCAGAGTCTGCTCGCGCGACTCGACGGTGCAGGGGCCCGCGATGAGGCCGAAGTTCCCGTTGCCGAGACGTCGGCCACGGGCCTCGACGACCGTCGGCGACGGCGCATCCTCGCGGCCGACGACCCGGAACGGCTTGAGCACGTCGGCTGCGGTCATCGGAGGCAGTCTAGTGACGCGCTCGTTGCGCACCTCGCGGCAGGCGGCTACCGTGAAGGCATGTCTCCCGCCACCCGCACAGGCATCTGGTCGTGGCCGTGCGCGCGGGGCGGGAGCGCGCGCTAGACGCGCCGCAGCCGCTCCGCGCATCCGTCTCGTGTCGTCCAGGAGGCGCGGCCGCGCCTGTCCAGAAAGGAAAGAATCACCTGGCCATGAGGGTCTTCTCGGGAATCAAGCCGACCGGCGACCCGACCTTCGGGAACTACAGCGGCGGCTTCCGCCAGTACGTCGCCGACGCAGGACCGTGCCGCGGAGAGCGGCGGGCAGGCGTTCTTCTGCGTCGTCGACCTGCACGCGATCACGGTCGAGTACGAGCCGCCCGAGCTGCAGCCGGCTGACGCTCGACATCGGAGCCATGCTGTTCGCCACCGGGCTCGACCCCGAGCGCTCGACCGTGTTCGCTCAGAGCCACGTCCACGAGCACGCCGAGGCGGCGTGGCTGCTGGGCGCGGTCACGAGCTACGGCCAGCTCGGCCGGATGACGCAGTTCAAGGAGAAGGGCGACCGGCAGGAGTTCGTCAGCGCTGCGCTCTTCACGCTATCCGGTGCTGATGGCCGGCGACATCCTCCTGTACCAGACCGACATCGTCCCGATCGGCGACGACCAGCGGCAGCACCTCGAGCTTGCCCGCGACATCGCCGAGCGCTTCAACGCCCGCTACGGCGAGACCTTCGTGGTGCCGAGGGCGTCTACCCGGACACCGGGCGCGCGGATCATGGACCTCCAGGAGCCGAGCGACAAGATGGGCAAGACCGGCTGCAGCGAGCAGGGCACCCTCCGCCTGCTCGACGAGCCCGACGTGATCCGCAAGAAGCTCCGCTCGGCGGTCACCGACTCCGGGCGAGACGTGCGTCCGCGCACCCGACAAGCCCGGCGTGACCAACCTGATCGAGATCATGTCGGTCGCGACCGGCGAGCCGCCCGAGGCGATCGAGGCGCGCTACGACGGCGAGCGGCTACGGGCAGTTCAAGCAGGACGTCGGCGAGGCGGTGGTCGAGCTGCGTCAGGCCGATCCAGGAGCGCTTCGAGGAGCTGCGGAGCGACGAGCCCGAGCTGCGGCGCATGCTGGCCCGCGGTGCGGAGAAGGCCGCCGACGGCAGCCGCGCCGACGCTCGCCAGATGTACGAGCGCATGGGCTTCGTCCCCCGCATAGCTCGCTGACGCTCGCTCGCTTCACGGGGGAACCATGAGGATGGGGTTACCTGGTTCCCCCGTGAGCCCCCTCCTTGCGGGCGGGGGCGAGGTACCAGCGTGGGCGGAGCCGGCGGATGCGAGTGGAGCTCCGGTGCTTACTTCATCTGGTCAGACGCGCTGCCCGCGGGGTGCCTCTCGGGCGGGCAAGCCGCCCTTCGGCGGGAACACCCTTAACCCATGGCGTCTTTGCGCCTGACGAGTCGACGTAGCGCGCTGGCTTCCAGGCGCGAAGTGCGCTGATCCAGGTCTTCTTGGCGTCCTAGAGCCCGACGAGGCGACGCAGCTCGCTGACCTCCTCGCGCGTCAGCTCGCGCGAGGCGCCCGGTGCGAGGTCGTCGGCGCTCAGGCTCGCGTAGCCGCTGCGGTGCAGCGTTGACACAGGGTGGCCGACGGCGGCCAGCATCCGCTTCACCTGGTGCTTGCGGCCCTCGTGGATGACGAGCTCGACGCGGCCGCGCCCGAGGCGGCGGGCGCGGGCCGGCGCCGTCGGGCCGTCGTCGAGCTCGAGTCCCTGCTCCAGGCGCCTGAGCGCCGCCGTGTCCGGATCGCCGTCGACGCTGGCGACGTACGTCTTCTCGACCTCGTAGCGCGGATGCGCGAGCCGGTGGGCGAGGTCGCCGTCGTTCGTGAGCAGCAAAGCGCCGGTCGTGTCGGCGTCGAGGCGCCCGACCGGGACGACGCGGACGTCAGCGCGGACGAGGTCGAGCACGGTTCGCCGGCCCTGCGGGTCCCGGGCCGTGGTCACGGCTCCGGCGGGCTTGTGCAGCAGCACGTAGGTGAGCGGCTGCAGCTCGACTCGGCGCCCGTCCACCTCGACGCGATCCCGCCCGCCGACGACCGTGTTCAGCTGCCCTCGCTCGCCGTTCACGACCACCCGTCCGGCGCGGATCAGCTCGTCCGCCCGCCGCCGCGAGGCCACCCCGGCGCGGGCGAGGAAGGCGTTCAGCCGCACCTGGGCAGTATGGGCGCAGCCGCGACGACCCGATCCGGTGCTGACAGGTGCGTCCCGCCGCGATACGATCGCGTCGGGGAGGAGGTCACGGGCACCTGGCGGGACCTGTCTGCAACAGACAGGTCCGTTCCGGGCCTGTCCGATCGCCGGAGCCGGCCATAGCCCGGCTGGCGCGCGCGACCCGCCTGGTCTCATGCCTGCGGCCACTGCACACGGCCGAAGGGCGGCTCGCCCGCGCGAGAGTCACCCGCGGGAAGCGCGTCGAGATCAGCGACGTAACGCCAGAACCCAGCCGCGCAGCCGCCGGCTCCGAAACACGCGCACCACGCCCCCGCCCGCAAGGAGCGGCCCACGGGGAACCAGGTACCCCATCCCCATGGTTCCCCGTGAAGCGAGCGAAGCGAGCGGATCAGGCCGGGCGCTGCGCGGCGACGGCCTCGAGGCGCTCGCGCAGCTCCTCGGCGTCGCCGCCGAGCTCGTCGAGCCGCGGCAGCTCCGAGAGGCTCTCGAGCCCGAACACGCGCTCGAACAGCGGCGTCACGCGGTAGCGCACGGCCGCGGCCGCCTCGTCGCGGCCCGCCTCGGCGATCAGCCCGCGCTCGAGCAGGCCCGCGACGACGGAGTCCGCCGCGACACCTCGCAGCCGTGCGATGTCGGGCCGCGTGCAGGGACCGAGGTACGCGATCGACGGCGAGCGTCTCCAGCGCCGCCGGCGAAAGTCCGCGCTCGACCGGGCGCTCGAACAGGCGTCCACACGCCTCGGCCGCCTCGCGTGCCGCGCGGAACGCGTAGCCGCCGGCGACGGACTCGAGCACGATGCCGCTGCGGCCCTCGCGGTACCGCTCCCCGAGCAGGCCGAGCGCGGTCTCGATGCGCTCGGCGTCGTCCTCGGCCGCGGCGGCCAGCTCCGTCGACGGACAAGCGGCTGCGAGGCGACGACGAGCAGCGCCTCGACGCGTTCGCGCCAGCTGGTCGACGGGGTTGGACGAGATCAGGCGGAGCGGGCGATCCACGCGTCCTCCTCACGGTCGGTGACGGCTTGCTCGGCGCGGGCAACGCGAATCGGCGCGAACGGGGCAGCCTGCTCGAGCTGCACCTCTCCGGCCTTGCGCAGCTCCAGCAGGGCGAGGAAGGCGACCGCCGCCTCGGCGCGATCGAGGCCCGACACCTCGCTCTCGAAGTCGAAACGGCGGCGACGGGCGAGCAGCGCCCGGAAGCGGGCGAGGAACTGCGAGACGGGCGGGAACCGCAGCGCCATGTGGCCGAGCGAGAGCGAAGGCGGCTCTGCGGCGAGCCGCCGGAAGCGCATCCGCGAGCAGCGCCGGCTCCTGGTCGGCCAGGCGCCGCTCGGGACGGGGCGCGAGCGGCGCGGGCCCGAGCCTGAAGAAGCGGTCGCGCTCCTCGGCCAGTCGCTCGGTCGAGCCAGACTGCCGCCTCGCGAATCCGCCGGTACTCGGCCAGCCGGCGCGCGAGCTCCTCGGCCGCCTCCTCGGGCTCGAGCTCCTCGAGGTCGTCGGCCTCCAGGAACAAGCCGCGGGCCTTGAGCTCGAGCAGGGCGGCGATCAGGACCAGGAACTCGCCGCAGGCGTCGAGGTCGAGCGCGTCGTCGCCGTGCGCGCTCCTGCAGCCGCTCGAGGAAGCTGCAGCACGATCGCGGCGACGTCGACCTCGGCCGGCTCCAGCTCCTCGCGGCAGCACGAGCGTCAGCAGCAGGTCGAAGGGGCCCTCGAACGCGTCGAGGTCCAGCTCGAGCTCGCGCACGGTCACGTGGCCGGGGAGGCTAACGAGAGGGCCGGACGCGCCTGCGCTTCGGGATCGCCATGGTGGGGGACTTCGGCGGCACCCGCGGCCGCTCCTTCCGACGCGGAGTGCGCGGCGGTAGAACTGCCACCAGACGAAGTACGCCGTCGAGGCGATGAAGAGCGAGGATCGAGACCCACGCGTTCAGCCGCAGCGGGCCGATCTCGTGCGCCGGGTCGACGCGCAGCAGCTCCTCGAAGAACCGCCCGAACGTGTACATGGCGACGTAGAGCGCGAAGAGCGCCGGCGGACGGATGCGGAAGCGCCAGCCGATGAAGATCAGCACGGCGGCCAGCAGCAGCGCGTACACCGACTCGTAGAGGAAGGTCGGGTGGAAGGTCGGCTCGTCGAGGTACTGGGAGGGCCGGTTCTCGAGGTCGATCTCGAGCGCCCAGGGCAGGTCGGTCGGTTTCCCGAACAGCTCCTGGTTCCACCAGTTTCCCCAGCGTCCGATTGCGTGCGCGACGCAGCAGGCCGGGTGCGGCCGCGTCCAGGAAGAGCTTGACGCTGTGTCCCGAGCGCCGGACGATCCAGGCGCCGACGAGGGCGCCGAAGAGGATGCCGCCCCAGACGCCGAGCCCTCCCTCCCACACCTCGAAGACGCCCTGCCACTTCGGGTCCGGGATCTCGTCCCAGCTCGTGACGACGTGGTAGAGCCGGGCGCCGACGACGCCGGCCGCCACGCCCCAGACCGCGACCCGCAGCACCAGGTCGAAGTCGTGCGGCTGCTTGTCGTCGATCTCGTCGAGGTTCGGCCGCCAGGCCCAGCCCTTGACCCAGCGCAGCGCCGTGACGACCACCGCGCCTGCGACCGCGAGCAGCAGCATGAGGCCGTACATGTGGAGCGGAGAACGGCCCGAGGTCGAACGTCCCGGAGTCGGGCGAGGGGATCGAGGCAAGCATCGCGGGGATTCTGCCGACTCGGCCGACGCGACGAACGCGCACGCTCCGCGGACGGCGCCGAGCCCGGCGCCGGCGCCAGCCGAATCGACTAGAGCCGCTCGGAGCCGTGCGATCGCCGCCGGAGCCGACAGAAAGCTTGCCAGGAGGCCCGGAGCGGGTCGTGGGCCCGAGGGTCCAGCCCGCGCGGCTAAAGCAGGATCGCTACCGCGAGCTCGGGGTCGCAGCCCTGCTCGAGCAGCTCGACGGCGACGTGGAGGTCGACGTCCTGGCTCTCGGCGAGCCTGCGTGCGGGGACGCGTCATAGCCGGCCCGGACGAGTGCCTCGAAGCGCCAGCGCTCGATGCGCTCGACTTCGGACTCGATCTGTAGCTCGGCTGCCATCAGTGCCCTTCGTTCGCTGAAACGATGGCTTCGGATTGCCGGTTAGGCCGAATTGAAACGTCTTTACGGAGGCTTTACGTTCCGGTGCCGGCCAGCAACCTGCGCGCAACATCCACCGCCTCTTCTTCATCGAGCGCCCCCTCGATTCGGTACGTGACGCCGTCCCGCTCGAGGAGCAGAACGTTCCGCGCCAGCCGGGTTGCCTCCTCGATGAAGAGGCCGTCGGAGTCGCGGTAGACGACCAGGTGCGCACCCTCGAGCCACAGGGCGGGCACGCCGGCCACTATCCGGCTCGTGCTGGTCGCCGAGGACTCGACGAACTTGGTGATGAAGGGCTCGTAGTCGCCGCGGAACTGCGAGATCAGGAGCTTCGTGTCCTCCGGGCTGCCGTAGAGGAAGCTGACCATGCCGCCCGCCGGCGGATCGCGCAGGTAGACGACCGGGTCGTCGCCCAGGGACGCCGGCGGAACGAGCACGCGGAAGTCGGCCGCGCGCCGCGCCTCGTCCAGCGAGACCCGGTCACCGAGGTCGAGCTCCCGCGCCAGCGGCACGGCGGGCAACTCGTCGACGAAGCGGACCTCGACGCCGCCGACGCCGAGCCAGTCGAGGATCGCGGTCCGGGCCGAGGGCACCGCCAGCACGCCTGCGAGGGCCACACCCGCGAGCGCCACCGCGACGAGCACGAGCCGCCGCTGCCACCAGCGCGGCTGCTCGACGGGCAGCCTGTCGGCGCACGGCCCCGGCGAGGTCTGGCGTGGGCGGGAAGGCGATCTCGCCGCTCAGCTCCTGGAGGCGGGTCTCGAGCGAGCTCACCCGGTCTCCTCCAGCTGCTCGCGGAGGCGCGCGAGCGCCCGCGAGAGCCGTGACTTGACGGTGCCGCGCGGCCAGCCGAGCGCGCTCGCCGTCTCCTCCTCGTTGAGCTCGAGCAGGTAGCGGCACCCGATCACCAGCCGGTCCTCCTCACGCAGCTCCTCCAGCGCGGCGAGCAGCGTCTGCCGCTGCTCGGCCGCGAGCAGGGTGCCCTCGGGGGACGGGGCCGCGTCCCCCGACGGGCTCTCGGCTGCGGCACGCAGCACGAGCCGTTCGCGCCGCCCGGCCGACCGCCGGCGGTTGCGCGCTTCGTTGGCGACGATCTGGAGCAGCCAGGGGCGAAAGGGCGCGCCAGGCCGGAAGCGGCCGAGCGCGCGGTACGCCTTGACGAAGCCGTCCTGGGCCGCCTCCTCGGCGTCGGCAGCGGTGCGGGTGATGACGAGTGCCATGCGAAACGCGATCTCCTGGTGGTGGCGGACGAGCTCCTCGTACGCGGCGGCATCGCCCCGCCGGGCGCGCTCGACGAGCTCGCTCTCCTCCAGTGGCCGGCCCACCACCGCTGCTTCTACACCGTCGCGGGCGGCCGCGTTCCGGCACTCCGCCGGGGCCGGACGTCTCCGGCCCGGCGGAGAGCACGGCCTTACGGCGTCAGGACGTTCGGGGTTCCCCTCGTCGTCGTGGTCGTGAAGGCCCAGTCGGTGGCTGCGTCGTTCGTGTCGGCACCGTCCGGATTGCGGATGAGCGTGCCCTCGACCGTGTTCGAGTCGGCGACCGTCTCCGGCAGCGCCGTGCCCTCGACGAGGGTGTACGTCGCGCCGTCGATGGATGCCGTCGTGATCGCACCCTCGTACGAGAGCGCGTCGAGGAGCGTCGCCGACGCGGTGTCGATGAGCGCCAGCCCGTCGGGCGGGCCGTTCTGCAGCTCGACGTCGACCACGAGGTACGCACCCGCTGCGAGGGTGCCGGTCAGCGTCCGGCGGGCGTACTCGCCGTTGTCGCCGCCGTTCACCGCCACGAGCGCGATGCCCGCGAGGTCGGCGACGGCGTCGCCGGCGTTGTGGATCTCGACGAAGCCGTCATGGTCGGTGCCGACCTGGTCGTAGTCGACCTCGTTGATGACGAGCTGCGCATCCCCCTCGGGAGGCGGAGGCGGCGGCTCCTCGCCGTCGCCGGCGACGCACGTGAGCACGACGGTGTCGTCCTCGGCGACGTCGACCATGGTCTCCCCGTCGGCCCCCGCGTGGGTCGTGCACCCGGTGCCGCTCAGCTCGCCGATCTCCTCCAGGGACTCACCGGGGTCGCCCTTCGGCCCAGGCGGCCCGGCCGGCCCCGCGGCTCCGGCAGCGCCGGCCGCGCCGTTGTCGCCCTTCGGCCCGGGCGGTCCTGGCGGGCCGGGAGGCCCTGCCGGCCCCGCTGCTCCCGCCGGCCCGGCCTCGCCCTTCGGCCCGACGGCGTTCCACGAGAGCGGCAGCTCGTTCTTGCGGCACTTGCCCGCGACGCTGACCACCCGGAGATAGCCGAGGATCTTCGTCTTGCAGGCGTTGATCGGCGGCGCCGGCGTATCGGCGGCGTAGGCCAGGCCGGCGGTGACCGCGACACAGGCCACCAGCGCGGCGACGAGGCCGGCCATCCGGCTGCGTCCTTGCTGCATGCGCATCCTCCTTGTCGATGGACGCAGACGGAGTAACCGCGCGGGCCCGCGGGCGCGAGATGGCCGTTGCGGACAGGTGTGGCCGAGACCGCTCCGCTCCGCGGATTCCCGCGTGACCGGCCGCGGTCCGGCACGATTTTGTGACCCTTGATTCGGAGAGACGTTCGTGACAGGGTCTCGGCGGGGTCAGAGACGGTGCGGCGACTCAGCTCAGGGCGGATACGCGCGGCCGGAACGGCGGCGGTCCTCGTCGTCGCGACCTGCGCGACCCTCACGGCGAGCGCCCCGCTCAGCGGCGGCGCCTACCCGGGCGCGAACGGAAGGATCGCCTTCGTCTCGAGCCGCGACGGGAACCAGGAGATCTACATCATGCGCGCCGACGGGCGCGAGCAGACGAACCTGACGCGGACGGCGGTGGACGAGGACGATCCGGCCTGGGATCCGACCGGGCGGCTGCTCGCGTATATGAGGGCGCGAACCGGCGGCGGCGGCGGGATCTGGCTCCAGCAGGTCGGAGACCAGGGGCGAAACGACGTCACACTCACGAGCAACCCGATGGAGTTCACCGGCAACTCGACCGTGGCGGGCTCCCTCGACCAGGGACCCTCGTGGACGCCGCTCGGCATCGAGCCGCTGCTCGTGTTCGAGTCCGACCGGGCCGGCGTCTCCGAGCTCTACTGGGCCAACCACGGCGGGCAGCTTCAGCGGATCACTCGCCTGACCTCGAACGGCGCGTCGTCCGATCGCTCGCCGGCGTGGTCGCCGCTCGGCGACAAGATCGCGTTCTGGAGCGCCCGCGACCAGCAGCGCGAGATCTACGTCATGAGCACCGACGGCACGAACCAGACGAACCTCACCCGCAATAACCTCTCGGACCGCGACCCGAGCTGGTCGCCCGACGGCAAGAAGATCGCGTTCGAGCGCTCGATCGAGGGCTCGAACAGCGAGATCTTCGTCATGAACGCCGACGGCTCGGGCGTCGAGAACCTGTCCGGCAACCCGGCCGACGAGTTCGAGCCCGCGTGGTCGCCCGACGGCGAGAGCATCGCCTTCGTCTCCGACCGGGACGGCAACGACGAGATCTACACGATGAAGGCCGACGGCACGAACCAGACGCGCGTCACGACCAACACGTCCTCGGATCGGCGGCCGGACTGGCAGCCGCTGCCGTCCACCACCGGGGTGCTGAACCTGCTCGGGATGAGCAAGGAGACGAAGGACAGCCTCAAGGCCGGCGCCAAGATCAGCTTCGGCTCCGCCCTCGCCTTCTGCCCGATCCTCCTGATCCCAGGAGCGGGCCAGGTGTTCGCCAGCGGGTTTGCCGGCGCGTGCGCCGGCTTCATCGCCCAACTGATCGCGGCCGGTGTCCTCGTCGTGGTCGACCCGCCCGATCCCCGCTTCGGCGCCGTCGCCATGCCGAGCTCGTTCGCAGCGCCGAAGGTCGGCAACTCCGTCTGCCGCATCGTCCGCGGCGGCGTACCCTGCAGCCGCCTGAAGGTGGCGATGATCGGCTTTGGAACCGCCGACGGGCGCGCCGCGTCGATCGCCGAGGCGATGGCGATCACGGCGAACCGCGCCAGCGGCGCGCGCAACGCGGCCAGCAATCCGGGGATGACGCTGCAGAGAGCGGCAGCCCGCACCTACTGGGGCGCGTACGCCTTCGCATTGAGGGATCGTGCGGCAGCAGCGAAGCGACTCGCGCGGGAGTTTCAGCGGGCACGCATCGACGTCACCGTGACACCGCAGCAACAACGACAGGGGGTCAGCGCCCTGTCGCAGCTGACAGGTGTGCCGGACTCGCTCGTGGCGAGGTTCAATCGCAACGGGTTCTCGCGCGACGACGTCAAGGCGGCGCTGGCCGGCGCGCTACAGCTCTTCCCGCTCGACACCCGCCCGCGCTCGCTCCGCGCGATCCTGAACGAGAATGCCAAGACAGCCGGCATGGACCGCGACTACCGCAGGATCACACTCGACGATGTCCGGGCGATCCTCGACTCCTTGCGGGCACAAGGGATCGTCACCGCCGCGACGGCCTCGGCGCTTAGCTCCCGGCTGACTCGGGCGCGAACCGCGAGCCGGCGCCGCGCCGAGATGCGCGCGTTCGTCGCGCTCGTCCAGCAGCGGGTCAAGCGCCAGCCGCACTCGGCCTTCCTACAGGTCGCCGCGGCGCCGCTCGCCGGCCTCAACCAGGGGCTTGGACGCGGCACCCCCGCGCGCGTCAGCCGCACGAAGGCGGTCGCAACGGTGCGGGCGATCCTCAACCGAAACGCCCGCCGCTGCAGGCTGGCGATTCAGTCGATCTCGGCGCGGACGACGACGCAGGGCTGGCAGGTGACCGCGCTCGTCCGGATTCGCGGCGGCACGCCGAGCGCCGCCAGCTGGAACGTGGTCGGAAGCCGGGTCGCGGCCGCCGACCCGCTCGCGGCCGAGATCGCCCGCGGCTGCCCCTGAGCAGCGGCTACGCCGGTCGCCGAGCCCTGCCGCCGGGATAGAGGTCACGGCGAAGCGACGAGCTGACGAGCCCGGCGATCGCGGCGTGCCCGGGGCGGTTCGGATGCAGCGTCCCGTTCGGGTCGCCCTGACCCAGGAGGGAGTCCTCGTAGCGGACGATCCACGGCTCCGCCGCGCAGTAGCCGTGCGGGCGGAACGCAGACTCGACGCCGGATACGTGCCGCCAGCCATGCGTCGAGGCGGCCGCCGTCACCGCGCTGTTCAGCGGCGCGAGAAAGTTCGTCAGCATCCACTGGGCCTCGGCCGCGGTCACCTCGAGGTGCTGCCCGTCGACGACGGCGGACTGGGCGCAGAGTGAGCCGTCCGCGGCGTGCAGTGCGTCGAAGTACTCGGGCAGGTACGTCCGGGAAGGCGGGGCGAGCGACCTTAGACCAGCAGCGAGGGTGCCGTACCGGCCCGGTAGCGCGGCGACCCAGCCCGGGAGCAGCGTGGCCAGCGTCGGGCCGCCCTGGGCACCGCCCCACGGGGCGTTCGGGCAGTCGGGCTGGGCGGCGCAGAACAGTGCAAGCGGCCCGAAGTTCAGATCGTTGGCGCCCGCGCTCAGGATGACGGCGTCGACCTCACGGCTCCCGACGAGCGTGCGCGCGACCGGGATCTGGCGCGCGAGCACGTCGTCGAGGGTGGCGCCGGAGCAGGCGACGTGGACGAAGGTGACCGAGGTGCGCGCATCGCTGCCCTCGAGCGCCCGCGCAGCCTGCGCGCCGAACGCGTTGGCCGAGCGGTGGCAGCTCGCGTCCTGCCAGCGGCCGCCGGCGCCATCCGGGACACCCTCGCCCGCTGCGACCGAGTCCCCGAGGCCGAGGACGAGCCAGTCCTGCACGAGCACGGTCGCCGACGCGCGCCGCCCCCCTCGCTCGGAGGCACGAACGGCGTACGACCCCTCTCGCGCGAGCGTGAGCCGCCAGGAGCAGGCGGCCGTCCGGGCCGGCCCTACCACCCTGCCGTTGACCGTCCAGCGGTACATGGCCGTCCGCCGGCAGCCGGCGAGCCGGAGCAAGACCGACCAGCTGCTTGGTCGAACCTCGGCAGCCGTGTCCTGGTAGTCGACGAGGCCGTCGCGGTTGGCGTCGAGGCCGAACCGGGCGGGGACGGAGTAGGAAAGCGTCAGCCGCGCCGCCTTGCGGTCGGAGCGTTCGAGATCCGCGCCGCCGACGCCACCTGCCGACGCGGGAGCAAGCGCGGCGAGCGCGCCCAGGGCAAGCGGCAGGCACCAGCGCCTCACCGAGGCGTGCCGGTCACACATGTTGGAGGTCAGTCTGCCTTCGCGAGCGTCCCCTTGCCGACAGCAGCGATCTTCAGCTGCCCCGGCGTGCCCCGCGGATCGATCGTCCAGTTGCCCGCGAACGCGTGCTCGCGGTCGTGCGTCCCGGTCGCCGCGGGCACTCCGACCAGAAGCGCCAGCGCGAGCAACGCCACCAGGGACCGCAGACCCCGTCGCCGCATGCCGGCGGTTGTAACACCGGGCGCGAGCGGTTACAAGCGCCGCATCAGCGCCGCGCGCGAGCGTCTAGCCGCTCGTCCGGATGGTCACGACCGCACGCTGCCCGCCCTGGTTGCCGCCGCCGGCGAAGGGCTCGTGCGTGAGGCTGTCGGCGTTGCTGTAGGTGTGGGAGTGGTACGGGCAGGCCGGACGCTGACCATGAACTTGTCACGGGTCTGTCGGTGCGCCCCTGCGAGCGCCGGTCGTCGTCGATGAGAACGATGCTTCCGCGTGCGCCCTCGCGGCAGCGGAGCATGATGTCGATGAGCGGGTCGCGCTCCCGCACGCGTCCACGACGAAGTTGAGCTTCGCGACCTCGTCGACGCCGCTCGTCCGCAGGTCGGCACCGGTCACCTTCAGCCGCAGAACCGAGCCGCGCGTGCGCCCCGGGTCCTGCTCGCTCGCGCCCTCGTAGTAGGTCAGGAACGGCACCGTTTGAGCGACCGAGTTGCCTCCCTTGAGCACCCATCGATTCAAGACGCGACGCCCGGTCGGAGCGCGCACTCTCCCCGGATGGAACGCGGAGACCACGAACTTGGCGACCTCGAGACAGGCCTGACTGGCGCTCGTCGAGGCGGAGGCACGGAATGGTTTGCACTTCGGCGCGGGGTTCGAGGCCTTGTACGTGTACGTGATCCTCGGCCCGTCCTGTAGCCCGACGATCACCTTGACGAGGGCGCCGTTGGCGTGGGTGCGCGGACCAGCTTGATGGTCTTCGTGCCGGTCTTCGTCTCGCCCGGCTCGGCGAGGGCTCCGGCCTGCGCCGGCCCGTTCTCGATGCCGATCTCGCTCTGGCTCGAGATGCCGAGGGCGGGCGCGAACCGAGACGTCGGCGCCGCGGTCGCGGTCACGGACAGGGTCACGTTCACCCCGGCCGCCGGAATCGTGTCAGGCAGCGGGTACTGATACGTCGCGGTACCGAACGGCGGCGTCCAGGTACCGCTCCCCTTCGCTGCCATCCAGTTGGCCGCGAGGATGATCCCCGTCCGGTCGACGTCCACCTGCTGGAGCGTCAGCTTCGAGCCCGCGAGCGGAGCGGCGTGCCGCTCGGGCGGCGCAGGCGCGCTACCCGCCGACCCCGCGGCTGCGAGCACCATCGTGGCACCCACGAGCCACGCCGCCAGACCCCTTCGCCGCACCGGCCGGTTGTAACAAGTCCGACGAGCGGTTACAAGACGGCGGCCTCGCCGAGCAGCGCCTTCGCCTCGGCGAAGAAGTCCGCAACCGGCGCGACCCGGTACTCGGGCCCGAGCGTGAGCGTCTTCGGCCCCGCGGAGGTGGTCAGCGCGACGATCACGGGCGCCTCGCCTGGGAACTCGCGCACGAGCTCGGCGAGCTCGCGAATGAGGCCGGCGCGTGCCCGCTGAGCATCGACCTTGAGCCGCACCTCGCGCCGCTCGGGGACGGCCTCGAATGCCGACACCTCCATCGCGATCAGCTTCGTGTCGCCCTGCTGCTTGTGGTCGACCCGGCCCTTGACGACGAGCACGCGGTCGGGCTCGAGCAGCTCGCGGGAGGTCGCGTAGACCGAGTTGAAGACGACGACCTCGGCGCCTCCAGTGACGTCGTCCAGCTGCAGGAAGACCATCGGGTCGCCCTTGCGCGTCGTCATCTCCTTGATGCCGCCGACCAGCCCGCCGACCGTGACGACCTCGCCGTCGCGGCGGCGCTCGATCTCGGAGAGGCGGCAATCGGTCTTGCGGCGCAGCTGCTCGGCCACACCCTGCAGCGGGTGCTCCGAGACATAGAGGCCCAGGCTCTCCTTCTCCATCGCGAGCAGCTCGCCCTTCTCGTACTCGCCCGCGGGGATCGTCGGATGATGACGCGGGGCCTGGTCGACGCCGGCGTCACCGAGATCGAAGATCGAGCTCTGGCCGGCGAGCTGGTCGGCGTGGTGGCGACCGCCCCAGGACAGGGCCGCCTCCAGGCACTCGAGCAGTCCCTTGCGCGGGGCGCCGGTCGAGTCGAGGGCGCCGCACTTGACGAGCGACTCGAGCGCGCGCTTGTTCATCACCTGGGGGTCGACGCGCTCGGTGAAGTCCCAGATCGAGGCGAAGGGGCCGCCGGACTCGCGCGCTGCGATGATCGCCCGCGCCGCAGAGTCGCCGACGTTCTTGACGGCGTTCAGGCCGAAGCGGATCTTGCCCTCGACGACGGCGAAGTCGCACTGCGACTCGTTCACGTCGGGCGGCTCGACGTCGATGCCGAGCTCGCGGCAGCCGTTGACGTAGAAGGGCACGCGGTCCTTGGTGTTCATCACCGAGGAGATGAGAGCGGCCATGTACTCGCGCGGGTGGTTCGCCTTCAGCCAGGCGGTGCGGTAGGCGATCAGCGCGTAGCAGGCGGCGTGCGCCTTGTTGAAGGAGTAGTCCTGCGACGACTCCATGTCCTTCCAGAGCTGGGCGGCAACCCCCGGCGTCGTGCCCGTCTGCGCCGCGCCCTCGAGGAACTTGCCCTTGAGCGAGGCCATCAGCTCGTGGATCTTCTTGCCGATCGCCTTGCGGAGCGTCTCGGCCTCGGCAGGCGTGAACCCGGCGAGCTCCTTCGCGATCTGCATGTACTGCTCCTGGTAGATGCAGATGCCGTAGGAGTCGCCCGTGATCGCCTTCAGGCGCTCGTCGAGGTACGTCACCGGCGCCTGGCCGTTCTTGCGGCGCGCGTACTCGGGGATGTAGGCCATCGGCCCGGGGCGGTACAGGGCGACGAGCGCGATCAGGTCCTCGAACTCGGTCGGCCTGACCTGGCGCAGAGCCTCGCGCATGCCGGACGACTCGAACTGGAAGACGCCGATCGAGTCCCCGGCCGCGAGCATGGCGTAGGTCGCCTTGTCGTCGAGCGGGATCGTCTCGATGTCGACCGAGCCGACGAGCTCGACCGCGCGGTCGATGACGTCGAGGTTGCGCAGGCCCAGGAAGTCCATCTTCAGCAGACCGAGGTCGACCACGTCCCACATGCCGAGCTGCGTGACGACCTCCTGGTCTGTCCCCTTCTGCTGCAGCGGCACGACCTCGATCAGCGGCTGGGCGCCGATGACGACGCCGGCGGCATGGATCGAGTCCTGGCGGACGAGGCCCTCGAGCGGCTTGGCGAGGTCGACGATCTCCTTCGTCTGCGGGTCGCTGTCGTAGGAGCGCCGCAGGTCGGCGCCCGGCTTGAGGCACTCGTCGAGCGTCTGGCCCGGCCCCTCGGGGATCAGCTTGGCGATCTTGTCGACCGTGCCGTACGGCACCTCGAGCACGCGGCCGGCGTCGCGCACTGCGGCCCGCGCGGCCATCGTGCCGAAGGTGATGATCTGCGCCACGCGGTCGCGGCCGTACTTCTCGGCGACGTAGTTGATCACCCGGTCGCGACCGGCGACCGAGAAGTCGATGTCCATGTCGGGCAGGTCCTTGCGGGCCGGGTTCAGGAAGCGCTCGAAGAGGAGCCCGTAGCGCATCGGGTCGACGTCGGTGATGTGCAGGCAGTAGGCGGCGAGCGAGCCGGCGGCCGAGCCGCGGCCGGGGCCGACGCTCACGCCATTGGAGCGGGCGAAGCGGATGAAGTCCCAGACGATCAGGAAGTAGTCGGCGAAGCCCATCTCGCGGATGGTCTTGAGCTCGAACTGGAGCCGTTCCTGCAGCTCCGGCGTCACCCGCTCGTAGCGCCGCTCGAGCCCCTGCTCGCAGAGCTCGACGAGGTACTCGAAGGCGTCGCGGCTCTCGGGCGTCGGGAACTCCGGCAGCAGCACGCGGCCGAGCTCCATGGTCACGGTGCAGCGCTCCGCGATCTCGAGGGTACGGCGCAGCGCCTCTTCGTGACCAGGGAAGTCCTTCGCCATCTCGGCCGGCGTCTTGAAGAAGAACTCGTCGGTCTCGAAGCGCCAGTGGTTCGGGTTCTTGAGCGAGTCACCGGACTGGATGCAGAGGAGCGCCTCGTGCGCGCGCGCGTCCTCAGCGCGCAGGTAGTGCACGTCGCCGGTGGCGACCAGCGGCAGGCCCCGGCGCTCGGCCAGACCGGCGAGCACGGGGTTGATCCGGCCCTGGACGTCGAGCCCGGCGTTCTGCATCTCCACGTAGACCGCGTCGCGGCCGAACACCTGCGCCAGCCGGTCGAGCTCCGCCTCGGCGTCCCGGTCGCGCCCCTCCTCGAGCGCCTTGCAGACCCGACCCGAGAGACAGCCCGAGAGCGCGACGACGCCGCCCGCGTGCCGCTCGAGCAGCTCCCAGTCGACGCGTGGCTTGTAGTAGTAGCCCTCGAGGTAGCCGAGCGACGCCAGCTTGATCAGGTTGGCGTACCCCTCGTTGGACTCCGCGAGAAGGGTCAGGTGCGCGTAGCCCTTCGCCTGGGCTCGCCGATCCTCCGCGACGTAGACCTCGCAGCCGATCAGCGGCTTGATGCCCTGCTTGCCCGCCTGCCGGTAGAGCTCGACCGCGCCGGCGAGCGAGCCGTGGTCGGTGAGCGCAACCGCGGGCATGTCGAGCTCCGCCGCGCGCTCCGCGAGCGCGGGGATGCGGCACGCCCCGTCGAGGATCGAGAACTCGGAGTGGACGTGGAGGTGGACGAACGGCGCCTCGGGCACGGGGGGCCGACTCTAGCGCCGGGCCTGGACACCGCTCGCGCTGCGCGCATAGCTCCATTCGAAGGGGGAACGGCTTGTTCCCCCTTCGAGCTACCCCCTCCGGCCGGTGGCGGGGCAGGTTGGCTTGCTCGTCAGACGCGCCGGGGCGCGGTGTGGCTGCGCCGAGCAGGCTCGGCTCCGCCGGTACTTCACGCCTCCTCTCGCGTGAAGGCGCAGGCCCACCCGTAGCCGAGCGAGGCAACGTGATTGCCGTCCGAAGCGGGCTCCAGAATCGCGTCCGATCGCAACCGAGGGAGGCTGGGGTGACGACGGACGGACAGCGCACGAAGTGGGACGAGTGGGGCCGGTGGGCGCCCCTTGCTGCGCTCGGAACGGTGGTTCTGTGGGGAGCTGGCTTCTTCACCGTCGAGAGCGCCGAGCACAACCCGGAGAACGGCACGGGCGCAGAGGCCGTCGTGTACTTCGAGGAGGACGCGATGAGCATCTACCTCGGCTCGATGCTGTTGATGGCGGGGTCGCTGCTCCTGATCTGGTTCGTCTCGACGCTCCGCTCGCGCATCGACGGCGGCTTCTCCTCGCGCCTCGGATCGGTCGTGTTCGGCGGCGGCCTCGCGACCGCGATGTTCGCGATGGCCCTCCCAGCGGCGCAGATCGGCGGCGCCTTCGCCGGCGAGGAGGACGAGGCGCAGCTCGAGCCCGGCGCCGCGCAGGCGCTCTGGTACGCGACGGACGGGTTCTTTATCGCGACGATGTACGGCGCCGCTCTGCTCGTGCTCGCGACCAGCGTCGCGGTAGTGAGTCGACGGCTGGCCCTACCGCGCTGGCTCGGGTGGGTGGGGTTCCTGCTCGCGGTCTGGCTGCTGATCGCGCCGATCGGCTGGCTGGCGCTGATCTTCGTGTTCCCCGCCTGGCTGATCCTCGTGGCCGTGCTGCTTCTCCGCTCCAGCGGCGGAGGCTTACGACAGACCTGAGAGCAGCGGCGCGAGCTCGGCGCGCCAGCGCGAGTCCGGCATCGCCCGGCGGAAACACGTCTCGAGCACGTCGCGTGGCGTCAAGCCGTCCGCATGCGCGAGCAGGCAGACCACGGCGACGAGCAGGTCGTCGAGGAAGGCCCCGTCGGCGCGTGCGAGCTGGAGCGCGTGATCGAACGCGACGATCAGCCGCTCCGCTTCGCGGTCGCGCTTCCCGCGGCGGAGCTGCCGCGCCAGCGCGGTCAGATCGAGCTGGTTCCAGTCGACAGGTGCCACGAGCCCTGTATCGGCACCATTGCGGCGCCGGCTGAGCGGCGACTGGTAGAGCTTCGGCCGTGCAGACGCTCCCCGAGCGGGCGGTCGAGTTCCTCCGCGGGCGCAACTTCGGCTTCCTGGCGGTGGAGGACGATGGCCCACACGTCTCGCCCGTGTGGGTGGACACCGACGGGCGGCACATCCTGGTCAACACGGCGCGTGGCCGGGTCAAGGACCGCGCGATGCAAGAGGGGGCCAGGGTGGCGCTCTCGATCTCGCCGCTCGACGACCCCTACCAGCACGTGCGACATCCGCGGCCGCGTCGTCCGGCGGCTCGAGGGCGACGAGGCCGTCGAGCACATCAACGAGCTGGCGCTCAAGTACGGCCGCACCCACCCCTTCCGGCTCAAGCCGGGCGAGCGGCGTGTGAAGATCTGGATCGAGCCCACGGTGATCCGCTGACCGAGTACCCCAACCCCGAGCCGCCCACGCCCGGTGCCGGATCCGGAGCCGTCTCCCATGCCGCCGGACCCGTCGCCGTTGCCGGACCCGCTTCCGGATCCGCTGCCCGAGCCGCCTGCTCCGCCCCGCTGACCCGGGCGGCGCCCCGACGGTCGCCGCGGCTGACTCGTCCCTTGAGGCTCTCGGCCACAAGGAGCCTGGATCAAGCGGGCAGAACCGACCGGGGCCGCCTACACCGGGTCGCGGAGTCTGTCCCGAGCTGCGCTCAACAGCGCGAGGTAGGCGGGATCAAACGGCTCGGCCAGCTCCTTCTCGAGGAGACAGCAGACGTTCCAGAGGGCCCGCTGTTCGGCCTGATCGATGATCTCGAGGCGATCGCTGTCGCTGTAGCGCGACAGAAGCTCGAAGAGGACGAGCGCTTCGTCGGGTGAGAGGTTGAGCGAAACGCCTGCGGCCGCCATGTCCGGTCGCCCATCCTGCCGGTCCGGCGATCTCGCTTGCAAGCGACGCGCGGAGCGAGGCGAATGCCTCGCCGGGCCGGAGGGCTGAGTCGCTCCCCAGCTTCCCTCCGGCCCTCCGCCCGAGACCCCTTCGGGCAGTCAGCGAGACAAGGCGGACGGGCTCCGGACAGGGAGGGATCCGTCCTCGTCAACGTTCGACGTCGTCGGCCCCCGGAAGTGAGTGCTTCGACGTAAAAGTTGTGTGAGGCCCGCCGGCGCGACCCGCACCCGGATCCCCGGCCAGAGCGAGCTCCGCCTCGAGCTCGTCGATCGCAGCACGAAGGGTCTGCAGGCGCATTGCCACCGTCACCTGTTCCTCGGTCGGGTGGATGCCGCGCTCCTCGAGCTCCTGCTTGAGGTGGATCTCACGCGCCTCCTGCAGCGAGTTGAGGACGACGCCGATCAGCACGTTGAGGACGATGAAGGCGGCGACCAGCACGAAGCTGACGAAGTAGATGACCGACCACGGCTCGACCGCCCGCCCCTCCTCGAGGTAGATGGGGAAGTTCTCGAGGGTCAGCATCACGAACAGCGTCAACATCGCCTCGCCGATGTCGCCCCAGCGCTCGGGCAGCTCGTCGGCGAAGAGCGCCCAGCCGATCATCCCGTAGACGAAGAGGATCACTGTCGTCAGCAGGGCCATCGACCCGAGGGGCGGGATGCTGCGCCCGATCGCGAGCAGCAGGATCCGCAGCTCCGGCAACACGCGGAAGATGCGCACGACTCGAGCCAGTCGGACGAGTCGCAGGACGGTCGTGTTCTCGCGCAGGCCGGGGACGAATGCGGCGCCGATGACGATGAAGTCGAAGACGTTCCAGGAGTCGCGGAAGAAGTCCCACGGACGCCGGTACGAGACGAGCCGGAGCGCGAGCTCGACGACGAAGAGGCCGAGCAGCAGGGCGTTGAGCGCGTCGAGCACCGCCCCCCACTCGTCCTGGATCGCCTCGTAGGTGTGCATGCCGAGCACCACCGCGTTGCCCAGGATGAGAACGAGGATGACGCTGTTGAACGCCGTCGAGTCGACGAGCCGGCCGAGCGGCTCACGGCGGGGCGGCGGCATGGACGCGGATTGTCTCAGCCGGATTGGCGGTCACGAGGCACGCCGCGCGGCCGGAAGGCATCGGCCTCGGGAGGGCGAATGACGCTCAGGCCCGTCCCCTCTCTGCCGATACAGCCGCCATGCCTACCAACCGCGCCGCGTTCCATGAGCTCTGGCAAGCCGTCTGCGAGCTTTCCCCCTCGCTCGCCGCGGCCGACGAGGAGCTTGCCCGCCTCGCACAGACGCTGACCGTCGCTCCGGCGGCGGACGAGGAGGAGCGGGCCTGGGCGCTGAACGCGCTCGCGGCTGCGCTCGCCACGCTCGGACATCCCGGCGAGGCGCTCGCCGTCCTCCGGGCCTCGGTCCGGCTGGACGCGTCACATGAGGCGCGGCTCGCATCCCTGGCCTGTGCGGCTGTCATCCGGGCGGACCAGGGCGAGACGGTCGACGCCGCACGGCTTGCTCGAATGGTCGAGGACGGCTGCGGGGACTCAGCGCTGCTCCGGGCCCTCGGTCGGGCGCTCGCGGAGCGGGCCCGCGCCTCCGGCGACGAGGAGCTGGCCGACGCGGCGTGCGACTGCCTGCGCTGGGCCGACCTCGAAGAGGCGTTCGGCGCGGCCTGAGGCCGCGGTCAGACGGAACCCCTCGGCCACGCCTGCTCGCCGCGCCCCAGCCGGTGGCGGCGCCCACGGCTGCGGCTGCGTCGGCGCCAGCCCCGTAGCGGGTTGTCTTCGAGCCGCGGGCGGGGGTGGCCCGCCTCGCGGCGGAGCCGCTCCAGCTGGTCGGAGGCGTCGTCGAGCGTCTCGGGAAACTCCTCGCCGCCCAGCTCGCACAGAACGGCAGCGAGCGCGTAGATCTGGCGGACGGTCGGACGCTCCGCACGCGGGAGTCCCAGCACCCCGACAGCCAAGCTGACAGCCGGTCACAGGTGTGTTGCAGTCCTGCGACGACTCACGCTCAAGTACCCGGGCGTAGACGGCGATAGCGTGCGCATGACGATGCGTTCAGCACTCGCCGGCCTGGTCGTCGTCACGGCACTCGCCGTCGCCGCCGCGGCGCCCCCGCACGCCGCCGGCTCGCCCCGACTGGCGCTGGGTGTGTCGGACTCCGCCGAGATCCTCGAGCAGCCCGACCGCGCGTTCCCGGTGCTGTCGCGGCTCGGCGCCCACGTGGTGCGGGTGACGCTCTACTGGGGCAGCTCGCGCGGCGTCACGCGGCGGCGCCCGGAGAACGGCGTCGATCCGGCAGACCCCGCCTACGACTGGCGCGCGGTCGACCGGGCCGTGATCGAGGCCGACCGGCGCGGGATCGAGGTCGTCCTCTCGATCTGGGGCACGCCGGGCTGGGCAAACGGCGGCAACCCGCCGAATCGACCCCCGCTGAACCCCGTGCACCTGCAGGCGTTCGCCTACGCGGCGGCGACGCGGTACAGCGGCACGCTACGAACGCACCGACGGACGCGTCCTCCCGGCGGTCCGCCGCTGGATCGCCTGGAACGAGCCCAACCTCCGTCTGGGGCTGGCACGCCAGTGGCGCCGGGTCGGACGCCGCTGGGTGCCGCAGAGCGCCTACGACTACGCGGACATCTGCAACGCCATCTACGAGGGCGTGCACATGACCCTGCTGCGCGACCGGCGGGTGGCCTGCGGTGTCACCTCGGCGCGCGGGAACAACAACCCTCGCGCGCGCTGGTCGTCGGTCGCGCCGATCGGCTTCCTGCGCGCAATGCACCAGGCGGGGGTGCGGCGGCTCGACGCGTATGCCCACCAACCGCACCCGAGCGGCCGCGGCGAGCCCCCGTGGGCGAAGCCGAAGAACCGCACGGCGGTCACGCTCGGCAACATCGACCGCCTCGTCGGAGAGGTGACGCGCCGCTGGGGCCGCAAGCCGATCTGGCTGACGGAGCTCGGCTACGAGACCTCTCCGCCGGATCGCACCAACGGAGTCCCCCTCGCCCGCCAGGCGCAGTACCTGGCAGCCGCAGCCCGGCAGGCGGAACGCCACCCGCGGATCGACATGCTGATCTGGTTCCTGATCCGCGACGAGCCCCGCTTCCGCGGCTGGCAGTCGGGCCTGGTCACGGCCCGCGGCGAGGACAAGCCGGCGTTCGCCGCCTTCCGCCAGGCCGCCCACCGGATCACCCTCGCGCAGGCAGCCGCGGCGAGCACCGACTAGCTGCGCAACTGCCCGACCGGCAACGGCTCTGTGGTTTACCGGCGAAGCCGAGCTTGCTCGGCGCAGCCACAGCGCGGCCCCGGCGCGTCTGATCAGACAGCGAACGTGCCCCGACCGTCAGCCGGAGGGGGTAGCTCGAAGGGGGAACACGCCGTTCCCCCTTCGAGAGAGCGACGGCGCAGCCGAGCGGTTACCGAAACGCTCCTGGCGCGAGGTGGCTCAGAACGCGGGCCCACAGCGCGGGAAGGAGATCGTGTCCTCTGCCAGGGGCGATCTCGAAGCGTGCGTGTGGAATCTGCTGCTTCCACCAGCGCGCTGCCTTCGCGCCGGTCCGGGCATCGTCCGCTCCGAAGAGGAGGAGCGTCTTCGCGGCGATCTCCGGCACCTCGACGCCGTCGCGGACCGGCGTCGCGAGCAGGACGAGCCGCTCGATCTCCGGATGCTCGGCCGTCAGTCGCAGCGCCTCCCAACCGTCGTCGGACCAGCCGGCGATGCCGACAACGCCGCTCTCCCAGGCCGGTCGCAGCTCCACGGTCTCGCCGCGCGGTCTCGACCGGATCCGGGTCCCCCGGCGGCAGCAGGACGATTCGACGGCTCACGGTGCGTGACGATACGCCCGCGCCGCGAACGGCTCGGGTCAGTCCCCTGCGGGGACAGACCCACTCCCCCTGTTGCCGTTCACCCAACAGGCTGTCGCGCAGTACCGGCGGAGCCGAGCTTGCTCGGCGCCGCCGCGGCCCCGGCGCGTCTGACCAGACAGCCAACGCCCCGACCGTCAGCCGGAGGGGGTAGCTCCAAAGGAACCACCGTTCCCGTAGAGAGAGCGACGGCGCAGCCGAGCGGTCACTCGGAGTCAGTCCCCGCGGCGGCGCCGTCGCCGCACGGCGGCAGACCCGTCAAGTCCTCGCACTTCGACCAGCGACGTGTGCAGTACCGGCGAAGCCGAGCTTGCTCGGCGCAGCCACCCCGCGGCCCCGGCGCGTCTGATCAGACAGCCCACCCGACCCGACCATCAGCCGGAGGGGGTAGCTCGAAGGGGGAACACGCCGTTCCCCCTTCGTGAGAGCGACGTCCTGCTGCCCAAGCCACGAGAAGCATTGTGTGCCGACACAGAAGGGCGGCAGGACGCCGCGGTCACAGAATTTTTTTGCCCGGCGGGGCTGCCACGCACACAGCGTGGCGCCCACTCTCCGGGCAAAAAAATTCGCCGAGTCGGTGGCGGTTTCGTCCTCGCCAACCGATTGACTTTCGGCTTCCGCCTACGGCCTCCCGGTCGGGATTCGACCTACTTCCGCTCCGCGCTCGGCGCAGAGGTGAGACTAGGGGACCTGTCCCGGAGGCGCAATGGCCCGGGCGGCGATGTTCGCCGCTCTTTGCGGAAAACTCGTGCGGGGCTCAGCCGGTGACGGTCTCGGACGCCGGAGCCGGGTCTGCGGCTGCCGGCTCGGTGGCGTCACGGACGACCGTGGGAGCCGAGTCGCCGGCGCCGTTCGAGGACGGCGGTGGCGCCCCGTCCGCCAGCTGGATCCCCGCTCCGCGGTGGCTTCGCCAGGCAACCAGGCCGGCTGCCGCAACGCCCAGCAGCAACGGGATCAGCAGGAGCCGGCGGCGCCCGCCGGCGCCGTCGCGCACGGTCTTCTTGACCTTCCGCTTGGCCGAATGCTTCGCGACCGCCCAGACCGCCCAGCCGAGCAGGGCGTTGCGTGTGTTCACAACGGACATGGGTCGAGGCTACCCGCCGCACCCCTGGACGTAAACCGGCCGGACGGACAGGCTCCGGGTCTAGGAGGCGCGCTCTGCCGGCGCGCAGGCACTAGGCGCGTGCCGCCGCCCGCTTGCGATTCGGCAGGTGGATCGCCCGGCCGAGCGCCACCAGACCGGCCTCCTTGATCGCCTCGGAGAGCGTCGGGTGCGCGGCCATCCCGTCGGCGACCGTCTCCACCGTCGACTCGGCGTCCAGTGCGACCACGCCGGCCTCGATCAGGTCGGTCACGTGCGGGCCGACCATCACGAGCCCGAGCAGCTCGCCGTACTGCGTCTCGTGGATCGACTTGACCCAGCCGACCGTCTCGTTCTGCATGACGGCGCGGGCGTTCGCCACCCACGGGCACTGGCCGACGGCGACGTCGTCGCCGTACTGCTCCCGCGCCTCGGCCTCCGTGAGACCCACGCCGGCGATCTCCGGGTCGGTGTAGATCGGCCGCGGGACGCCCTTGTTGTCGACCACCGCGTCGTGGCCGCAGGCATTCTCGGCCGCGACCTCGCCCTCGCGGAAGGCGGTGTGGGCGAGCTGCCAGTAGCCGGCGCAGTCGCCGACGGCGTAGATGTGCGCCGACGGTCGTGCGCCGGTGCTCGTCGGCGGCGATGCCCTTGCGCGGGTCGAAGTCGACGCCGATCTGCTCGAGCCCGAGCCCCTCGACCACGGGGCCCCGGCCGGTGGCGACGAGCATGAGGTCGCACTCCACCGACTGGTCGCCGTTGTAGTGGACGCGCAGCGAGTCGCCGGTGTCCTCGACCCGGTCGCAGCGCGCCTCCAGGTTCACCTGGATGCCGCGCTTGCCGAACTGCTTGGCGAGCTCCTTGGACGCGTCCGCGTCCTCGAGCGGGATCAGCGACGGCAGCATCTCGATGATCGTCACCTCGGAGCCGAAGCGCCGGAAGATCGAGGCGAACTCGCAGCCGATGATGCCGCCGCCGAGCACGACCAGCCGGCGCGGCACCTCCGTCTGCGCGAGCAGGCCGGTGGAGTCGACGCAGCGCGGCGAGTCGAGCCCGTCGATCGGCGGGCGCAGCGGGAACGAGCCGGTGGCGATGATCGCCGACTGGAAGCGTGACGTCCTCCCCACCCTCGACCGCGATCGTGTTCGCGTTGGTGAAGCGGCCCGCGCCCTTGACCCACTCGACGCCGTTCGCCTTGAAGAGGCTCGCGACGCCGCCGGTCATCTGCTTGACGACTCCGTCCTTCCACTGGTTCGCAGTCGCGAAGTCGAGCTGCGGCTCGCCCACCTGCACGCCGAGCTTGGCGAACGTCTCCTCGGCCTCCTTGATCGCGAACGCGGTCTGCACCCAGGCCTTGGTCGGGACGCACCCGACGCGCAGGCAGGTGCCGCCGAGCTCCGGCTCCTTCTCGATGCAGACGGTCTTGGCGCCCAGCTGCGCGGCCCGGATCGCCGCCGTGTAGCCGCCGGGGCCGCCGCCGAGGACGGCGACGTCACATTCCATGGCGCGTTCGGCTCCCCTAGGTCGCTGGCGCGGCGATCGTAGCGGCCGGGGGCGCGGCGGCGTCGCAGCGCTCGAGCCAGGGTCTCGCGCCCAGCCGCTCGAAGATCTCGCGCGCCTCGGCGACCAGCGGCTCTGCCTCGGCGGCGCGGTCCTCGCCGCTCAGCCACTCGCCGTACTCGAGCAGCGTGACGGCGAGCCAGAACGGGACGGCGAGCTCGCGGAAGCCGCCGGCCGCACGCTTGAAGCCCTGCTCGGCACGGTCACGATCGCCCCGCCCCGCAGCGATGCGGGCGCCGAGCCGCCAGCGCTGGGCGTGCAGCGACTGCGTGTCCACGCCGGGGGCGAGGTTCTCGACGCTCGCGAGGAGCTCCTCGGCCGTCTCGACGCGACCGAGCTCGAGCGCGGCCTCGACGGCCTCGACGACACACTCCATGATCCCCAGCCCGTTGCCCTGCACCTGCGCGAAACCCAGCGCCTCCTCGGCTGCGGCGAGCGCCTCGTCGTAGCGGCCGTCTGCCCGCCGGACGACCGCGAGCGCGGTGGTGCCGGCGGCGCGCAGCTGCATGTCGGCGGTCATCGCGTTGCCCCACGACGGACGCGGGTCATCGACGAGCGCGCGAGCGGTGGCGAGGTCGCCGCGGCTCGCGTGGATGCGGGTCAGCGGATTGATGATGTTCAGCCCGATCTGCGGGGTGTCGAGTGCCTCGTCGGGATACTCGGCCGCGCGCGCCAGCGCCTCGTCCCACTCCCCGGCGTACTGGAGGAAGTCGATGAGGTTCCCCAGCGCGCGCCACTCCGCGGCTCGCTCGCCTCTCGTCCGAGCGAGCGCCAGGCCGCTCTCGAGGTGGCGTGCTCCCTCGTCCCAGCGCTCCCGCTGCAGCGCGAGGTACGACAGGTTGAAGTACGCCCTCAGGGTGGCGGCCGCGAGGTCGTGCTCGAGCGCGATGTCGAGCGCATGGCGCAGGAGGGCCAGGGCCTCCTCGGGGCGCCCGGAGCTCAGGATCATGGATTTGCTGTTGAGCGCCTGCGAGAGCACCTCGGGCAGCCGCAGCGTTTCGGCCATCTCGAGCGCGCGCTCGATCAGCTCGGCTGCGCGCTCGCGGTTGCCCTCGAAGAAGTGGAGGCGTCCGAGCATCGCCGCCAGCTCCGCGACGTCGGGATCCGGCTCCTCTCCCGCGAGCACCTCGAACGAGCGCTCCAGTCGCTCGACGGCTTGCGCAAGCTGGCCGCTTTGCCACTCGGCTTCCCCGAGTCGTGCCGAGACGCGGGCCGCCGGCGTGCACATCCCCGGCGTCTCCGAACAGCTCCAGCGCGCGCTCGTACGCGGCCCGCGCCTCGTCGTTGCGGCCACCCATTGCCGCCATTCGACCGGCCCGCTCGCGCAACGCCGCCTCGGTGCGCGGTGCGTCGGCGAGCTCGGCCGCCTGCTCGAAGTATCGCTGCGCCTCCTCGCTGGCGGCGAGCGAGGCAGCCCGCTCGCCCGCCCGCGTCAGCGCGTCGTGCGCCTTTGCCTTGATCGCCGTGGCGTCGGCGTCCTGAGGCGCGGCGCGGTACGCGTCGACGTAGTGCGACGCGAGCACCTCGACGATCTCGTGCTCGGTCGGGCCCCACTCGGCGCTCGAGGAACTCGGCGGCGGCGAGGTGGCGCGCCTTGCGCTCCTTGCGGGCGAGCGTCTCGTAGGCGACGTGGCGGATGAGGTCCTGGAGGAAGCCGTACTGACCTCGCTCGGGCGAGCGCGGGTCGGCCTGGATCGTCAGCACCTCCTTCCGCACCAGCGTCGCCAGCAGCGGCTCGAGGTCGGCTTCGCCGAGCCCGTTCAGAGCGGAGAGCCCTTCCTTGGTGAAGGTCTTGCCGAGCACGGCGGCGTCCTGGAGCAGGCGCCGCTCGTCGGCGGTGAGCCCGTCCAGGCGCGCGGCGACGAGTGCGTGCAGCGTCTCGGGAACCTCGAGCGCCTCGACCGGCCCGGTGAGGAGGTACTGGTCGCCCTCGCGCGCGAGCAGCCCACGGTCGAGCAGCATGCGCACGGTCTCGACCGCGTAGAGCGGCACGCCCTCCGCCGCTCGAGGATCCGCCCCCGCACGTCGTCCGGGAGCCCCGGGACGAGGCCGGAGAGGAGCTCCTCGATCGCCCCCTGCGAGAGCGGGTCGAGCGTGATCGAGGTGAGGCTGCGCCGGGCCGCTCCCCACTCCGGGTGGCGCTCGAGCAGCTCTGGCCGCGCCAGCGTGAGCACGTAGATGGCGTGGTTTCGCGACCACTCGAGCAGGTACTCGACGAACTCCAGCAGGCTCGCGTCCGCCCAGTGGATGTCCTCGAAGACGAGCACCACCGGGCTCTGCTCGCTCAGGCGCTCGAAGTACAGGCGCCAGGCAGCGAAGAGGTCCTCCCGGTCGGACGCCGTCCGGTCCTCGAGCCCGAGCAGGTGGGCGAGGCGGGGCTCGAGCCACGTGCGCTCCTCCGGCATCGGCGACGTACTGCTCGATCGACTCACGCAGCTTGGCGCGCGCCGTGCCGGGCTCCTCGCCCTCGGTGATACCCGCTCGCATGCGAACCATCTCCGCCAGCGCCCAGTACGTGACGCCCTCGCCGTAGGCCAGGCAGCGCCCCCGGTGCCAGAGGATGAGATCGACGAGGCCGTCGATGTACTTCTCGAACTCCCAGACGATGCGCGACTTCCCCATGCCGCCGACCCCGATGACCGAGACCAGGTGCGCGTTGCTGTCGTCGGCAGAGGCGTGGAAGAGGTCCTTGACCAGACGGAGCTCGCGGTCGCGACCGACGAACGGCGGCTCCAGTCCGGCGAACTTGAGCGCGCCGCCCCGGTTCGCCGTCACGCGGAGCGCCTGGAAGAGCGCGACCGGCTCCGCCTTGCCCTTCAGCTCGTGCTGGCCCTGCGGGCTCGTAGGCGATCGCCGCCTCGGTCGCCCGCTTCGTCGACTCACCGACGAGCACCCGCCCCGGCTCGGCCAGCGGTCTGGATGCGGGAGGCCGTGTTGACGAGGTCGCCGGCGACCATGCCCTGGCCCTCGGCACCGATCGTGACCGCTGCCTCGCCCGTCAGCACGCCGGCGCGCGCCTGGAGCCGCCGCGTCGAGCTCCGGCACGGCCGCCACCAGGTCGAGCGCAGCCCGCACCGCCCGCTCGGCGTCGTCCTCCTGCGCCACCGGCGTCCCCCAGACCGCCATCACCGCGTCGCCGATGAACTTCTCGACCGTGCCGCCGTAGCGCTCGATCAGCGTCCGCGCCGTCTCGAAGTAGCGCGACAGCAGCTCCCGCGTCTCCTCCGCATCCCGGCCCTCGGACGCGGTCGTGAACCCGACCAGGTCGGCGAACAGGACCGACACGAGGCGCCGCTCCGCGGCCGGTGTCGGCGCCTTGGGAGGCGGTGCGGCGGCCGGCGCCGGCTGCGCGCTGAGCGCCGTGCCGCACTCGCCGCAGAACTTCATCGCCGGCGGGTTCGGCGTCCCGCACGCAGGACACGGCTGGGCGAGCGAGCTGCCGCACTCGCCGCAGAACTTGCGGCCGGGGTCGTTCTCGAAGCCGCAGGCGCCGCAGATCATGCCGCGACGCCCGCCTGACCGCCGACGCGCTCGAGCCACGGCGCCGCCTCGAGCCGCTCGAAGATCTCGCGCGCCTCGGCGAGCAGCGGCTCAGCCTCGGCGGCGCGCCCCTCGCCGGTCAGCCACTCCGCGTGCTCGAGCTGCGTGACCGCGAGCCAGAACGGGAAGCCGTACTCGCGGAACACCGCGGCCGCGGACTTGAAGCGCTGCTCGACTCCGTCGAGGCGTGCCCGCGCACGGTGCACGTGGCCCTCGAGGTACGGCGAGCGCAGACCCGCAGACACGCTCTCGACCGGTTCCAGGAGCTCGACGACACGCTCCCGATCGCCGAGAGCGAAGGCCGACGCGACCGCCCAGACGAAGGCCTGCTTGCTCGCCTGGTGAGAGATGTGCATCGCCTCCGCTGACAGGAGGGGACGCGACGCCGCCAGTGCCTCGGCGTACCGGCCGTCCGTGTACTGCATCGCCACGCCCGCGGAGGTACGCATTGCTCGAGCCTGAGCGTCGGTCGTCTCGTCGAACCCCTCGTACAACTGGAAGAAGTGACGGGCCTGCTCGAGCCGGCCGCGGTGCAGGTGCACGTCGAGCAGGCCCGTGAGCGGGCTCGTCAGGCCTCTGTCCGTACGCACGATCTCCTCGGGCAGCTGCTCGAAGCGGGCGACCGCCTCGTCCCACCGCCCCGTCATCGCGAGCGCATGTGTCATCTCGCTGAGCGCGAAGTACTCGTTGCTGCGCGCACCGAGGCGGCGCGCATGGCCCAGCCCCGCCTCGAGGTGCTCGATTGCTTCGTCGTAGCGGTCGAGCAGGAAGCAGCAGATCCGAGAGGTTGCTGTACGCAGTGGGAATCGGAGCGGCCGAGGTCGTGCTCGAGCGCGTAACTCAGCGCATGGCGCAGGAGCGCCAGCGCCTCCTCCCGGCGGTCACTCCCGGCCAGGATCCAGGACTGGGTCGTCAGGGCGCGAGAGAGGGGTTCCTGCAGCCGGAGGGCCTGCGCCGATGCGGAGGGCGAACTCGTTCGCGCGTAGCCGCTGCATCGAAGTCGCCGCTCAGGACGTAGGCCGAGGCCAGTCGACCGGCGACCTCGGAGGCGTCGGCGTCGGCCTCGTCCGCAAGTGTCTCGTAGGCAGCCTCGAGCGTGGCGATCGCCTCCCGAACACGTCCAGCGCGGGAGTCGACGTACGCGAGCTTGCCCGACACCCGGGCTGCCGCCCGCGTGTCGCCGACCTGCTCGAAGTGCTCGTGTGCGGAGCGCAGCAGCCGCTCGCCCAACGTGTACTCGGCGGCGGTGAGCGCCGACTGTGCGGCCTCCTCGAGCAGCCGAGCCTGCTCGGCCGGCGTCGTCCGCGAGACCGGCAGCCTGCTCGTGGTACCGCGCCGCTTCGGCGGTCGCTCCGAGCGACCGCGCCCGCAGCCCGGCGCGGTCGAGGAGCGCGCACGCCCTCTGCCGCACCTCGAACGCGTCCTCTGCGGACGGGGCCGCCTCGTAGGCGGCGAGGTAGTGCGAGGCGACGACCTCGACGATCTCGCCTTCGGCGGCCCCGCCGGCTTCGAGCTGCGCCGCGGCCGCGAGGTGACGCGCCTTCCGCTCGGTCCGGGCGAGCGTCTCGTAGGCGACCCTGCGCACGAGGTCCTGGAGGAAGCCGTACTGGCCGCGCTCGGGCGAGCGCGGGTCGGCCTGCACGCCGAGCACCTCCTTGCGCACCAGCGCGGCGAGAAGCGGCTCCAGCTCGGCCTCGACGAGCCCGGTCACTCCCGCCAGCGACTCGCGCGAGAACGTCTTCCCGAGCACGGCGGCATCCTGGAGCAGGCGGCGCTCCTCCGCACTCAACCCGTCGAGCCGTGCTGCGAGCAGCCCCTGAAGCGTCTCCGGCACCTCGAGCTCCTCGATCGCGCCGGTCGGCCGGTACACGCCGCCGGCGAGCTCGAGCAGGCCCCGGTCGATCAGCATCCGCACCGTCTCGACCGCGTACAGCGGCACGCCTTCCGCCCGCTCGAGGATGCGCGCCCGCAACTCGGCCGGCAAGCCGGGGACCAACCCGTCGAGCAGCGCCTCCATCGCCGCTGCTGTCAGCGGCTCGAGCGAGAGCGTCGTCTGCCGGGTTCCATGGCCGAACTCGGGGTGCCGCTCCTGCAGGTCGGGCCGCGCCAGGCAGAGCACGAAGATCGGGTGGCTCCGCGACCACTCCAGCAGGTAGGCGATGAACTCGACCAGCGAGGCGTCGGCCCACTGCAGGTCCTCGAACAGCAGCACGGCCGGCCCCTGGTCGGCGAGCCGCTCGAACAGCAGGCGCCAGGCCGCGAACAGCTCCTCCTTGCCGCGTGCCGAGACGCCGTCGTCGAAGCCGAGCAGATGCGCCAGCGCCGGCTCCACGAACCGCCGCTCCTCCTCGTCGGGCACGTGCTCCTCGACGGTTGCGCGTCAGCTTCGCGCGCGCCGCGTCACGGCTCCTCGCCCTCGACCATGCCGCAGCGCATCCGCACCATCTCGGCCAGCGCCCAGTACGCGACCCCCTCGCCGTAGGCCAGGCAGCGGCCCCGGTGCCACCAGACGGTCTCCAGCAGGCCGTCGATGTACTTCTCGAACTCCCAGCCGAGCCGCGACTTGCCGATGCCGGCGATCCCGATCGACGGACACGAGCTGCGCGCGCCTGTCCTCGGCAGCAGGCGTGGAAGAGCTCCTTCACCAGGCGCAGCTCACGGTCACGGCCGACGAACGGCGGCTCCAGCCCGGCCGAGCGCTGCGCACCGCCGCGCGCCGCGATCACGCGCAACGCCCGCCACAGCGGCACCGGCTCCGCCTTGCCCTTCAGCTCGTGCTCGCCCGCGTCCGTCGTAGGCGATCGCCGCCTCGGTGGCGCGCTCGAGTCGCCTCGCCGACGAGCACCGTGCCCGGCTCGGCCGCCGACTGGATCCGCGACGCGGTGTTGACGAGGTCGCCGGCGACCATGCCCTGGCCCTCGGCGCCGATCGTCACCGCCGCCTCGCCGGTCAGCACGCCCGCGCGCGCGCTTGCAGCGCCGGCGTCGAGCTCGGGGACGGCAGCGACGAGGTCGAGCGCCGCCCGCACCGCGCGCTCGGCGTCGTCCTCCTGCGCCACCGGCGTCCCCCAGACCGCCATCACCGCGTCGCCGATGAACTTCTCGACCGTGCCGCCGTAGCGCTCGATCAGCGTCCGCGCCGTCTCGAAGTAGCGCGACAGCAGCTCCCGCGTCTCCTCCGCGTCACGGCCCTCGGACGCGGCCGTGAAGCCGACCAGGTCGGCGAACAGCACCGACACCAGGCGGCGCTCCGCGGCCGGTGCGGGCGCGGCGGGTGCGGCCGGCGCCGCCGCTGCCGGCTGCGCGCCGAGCGCCGTCCCGCACTCGCCGCAGAACTTCGCCGTCGGCGCGTTCGACGCCCGCACGACAGGGCACGGCTGCGCGAGCGGCGCTGCCGCACTCGCCGCAGAACTTGCGGCCGGGCTCGTTCTCGGCGCCGCAGCTCGCGCAGGTCACGCCGGCACCTCCGCCGCCCGCGTGCGCCCGGTCGAGCCGCTCGAGCCACGGGACGGCGCCGAGACGCTCGAAGATCTCACGCGCCTCGGCCAGCAGCGGCTCCGCCTCCGCGTCGCGGCCCTCGCCGAGAAGCCACTCGCCGTGCTCGAGCTCGGTCACCGCCAGCCAGAAGGGGAAGCTGTACTCGCGGAAGCTGCCCGCCGCGGCCTTGAAGCCGGCTTCGCCGCCGTCCATGCGGGCTCGGAACCGGTGCGCCTGCGCCTCCGAGAAGGGCGGCCGGAGACCGGATGGCAATGCCTCGACCTCGCGGAGCAGCTCATCGGCACGCGCGGCGTCTCCGAGAGCGAGCGCCGCCTCGATCGCCCAGACGAAACCCTGCTTGGCGCCCTGCTGGCCGTGACTGAGCAGACGACCAAGCTCGACGGCCTCGGAGCCGGCAGCGAGCGCGTCGGCGTACCGTCGGTCCGTGCAGAGCAGGGCGGCGCGCGCGGCGGCGAGGACGATTTGCGTCTGCACCTCACCAGTGCCTTCGAGGCGGCGGCCGAAGCGCGTCATCACGGCCTGCGCCTCGTCGAGCCGCCCCTGGTGCAGGTGGATCTCGAGCACTCCGCTCAGCTGACTCATCGTGGTGGCGATCGTCTCCTCCGGCAGCTCCGCCGACGCTGCGAGTGCTTCCTCCCAGCGACCGAGCATGGAAAGCACGTAGCTCGTCTCGCTGAGGACGTAGAGCTCGGAGCGACGACTGCCGATGCGGCGAGAGAGCGTGAGCGCCTCTCGCAGCAGCTCCAGTGCTTCGTCGTAACGGTCGAGGGAGAACAACTGGTCCGAGAGGCCGCCGTAGGCGGCGGCGGCCTGGTCGAGCACGTCGTTCTCGACCGCGACGCGCAGCGCATGGCGCATCAGCGCGAGTGCCTCCTCGGGCCGCCGGCTCTCCTGGGCGACAAGCGCCTTTGTTCTCAGCGCCCTGCAGAGCTGCGTCGGGCAACCGGTGCGCCTGCGCGTACTGCAGCGCGAGCTCGTTCGGCTCGGCCACCCGGTCGAGGGCACCCGTGAACGCGTAGACCCCCGCCAGCCGGCCTGCGAGATCTGCCACATCCGCGTCGGGCTCGTCCCCGGCGACGGCGGCGAAAGCGGCCTCCAGACGCTCGCGCGCACCGTCGAAGTCCCCGGTCGCGCTCTCGACCTGGGCGAGCCATCCTGACAGGCGAGCAGCTGCGTGCGCGTCGCCGGAGGACTCGAGCAGCTCGACCGCCGCCTGGAACGCACGCCTCGCGTCGTCATACTCGACGTTCTGGAGCGCCATCCGGCCGGCCTGCTCGAGCAGGCGCCCGCGCTCGAGCCGGATCGTCAGCGAGCTTCGCGGCCTGTTCGTAGTACCGGGTCGCCTCTCGTGCCGCTCCGAGCGAGCCGGCTCGCTCGCCGGCTCGCGCGAGCAGCTGGTGCGCGCTTGCCCTGATCTCGGGAGCGTCCTCGGCGTCCGGCTGAGCCTCGTAGGCCGCCAGGTAGTGCGCAGCCACGACCTCGACGATCTCCTGCTCCGCTTCCCCGAAGCTCGACTGCAACTGGGCGGCGGCCGCGAGGTGACGGGTCTTGCGCTCGCCGCGCGCAAGGGTGTCGTAGGCGACCCGGCGGACGAGGTCCTGGAGGAAGCCGTACTGCCCTCGCCCAGGCGAGCGGGGGTCGGCCTGCACGCCGAGCACCTCCTTCCGAACGAGCGCGATCAGCAGCGGCTCCAGCTCCGCCTCCGAACGATCGGTCAGCGCCGCGAGCGCCGCCGGCGTGAAGGTCTTGCCGAGCACCGACGCCTCCTGGAGCAACCGCCGCTCCTCGCCGGCCAGTCCGTCCAGGCGGGCAGCGATGAGCCCCTGCAGCGTCTCCGGGACCTCCAGCTCCTCGACTGAGCCCGTTGCCCGGTAGACACCGCCTGCCTGCGTGAGCAGTCCTCGGTCGAGCAGCATGCGGACGGTCTCCACCGCGTACAGCGGCACGCCTTCTGCCCTGGTGAGGATGCGCTCCCTCAGCTCCGACGGCAGTCCCGGTACGAATCCGTCGAGAAGCTGCTCCATCGCCTCGGCGGACAGAGGCTCGAGCGACATCGTCGTCTGGCGCGCGCCCACGCCGAACTCCGGGTGGCGCTCGACCAGCTCGGGCCGGGCGAGACAGAGGACGAAGATCGGGTAGCCACGCGACCACTCCAGCAGGTACGAGACGAACTCGACCAACGACTCGTCCGCCCACTGCAGGTCCTCGAACAGCAGGATCAACGGCCCCTGCTCGGCCAGCCGCTCGAACAGGACACGCCAGGCGCCGAACAGCTCGTCCTTGCCCCTCGCCGCTCCCTCCTCGAGGCCGAGCAGGTGGGCGAGCCGCGGCTCCACGAACCGCCGCTCCTCCTCCTCGCGCACATACTCGTCGAGCGTCGCTCGCAGCTTCGCGAGCGCCGAGCCGTGCTCCTCACCCTCGACCATGCCGCAGCGCATCCGCACCATCTCCGCCAGCGCCCAGTACGCGACCCCCTCCCCGTACGCCAGACAGCGGCCGCGGTGCCACCAGACGGTCTCCGACAGGCCGTCGATGTACTTGAAGAACTCCCAGCCGAGCCGCGACTTGCCGATCCCGGCCACGCCGACCACCGACACCAGCTGGGCGCGCCGCTCCTCCGCAGAGGCGTGGAACAGCTCCTTCACGAGCCGCAGCTCGCGGTCGCGGCCGACGAACGGCGGCTCGAGGCCGACCGACTTCAGCGCTCCCGCACGCCCGGCCGTGACCCGCAGCGCACGCCACAGCCGCACCGGCTCCGCCTTGCCCTTGAGCTCGTGCTCGCCGGCGTCCTCGTACGCGATCGCCGCCTCCGACGCCCGGCGCGTCGTCTCGCCCACCAGCACCGACCCCTGTTCCGCCGCCGACTGCACGCGCGACGCCGTGTTGACGAGGTCGCCCGCCACCATGCCCTGGCCCTGGGCACCGACCGTGACCGCCGCCTCGCCGGTCAGCACCCCCGCCCGCGCCTGCAGGTTCGCATCCAGCTCGGGCACGGCCGCGACCAGGTCGAGCGCCGCCCGCACCGCCCGCTCGGCGTCGTCCTCCTGCACGACCGGCGCCCCCCACACCGCCATCACCGCGTCGCCGATGAACTTCTCCACCGTGCCGCCGTAGCGCTCGATCAACGTCCGCGCCGTCTCGAAGTAGCGCGACAACAGCTCCCGCGTCTCCTCGGCGTCACGCCCCTCCGACGCCGCCGTGAAACCGACCAGGTCGGCGAACAGCACCGAGACGAGGCGGCGCTCGGCCGCCGGTGCGGCGTGCGGTGGGCGCGCCGCCGGCGCGGGCTGCGCGCTGAGTTCGGTCCCGCACTCGCCGCAGAACTTCGCGGTCGGCGCATTCGACGCCCCGCAGGCAGGGCAGGCCTGCGCGAGCGCGCTACCGCACTCGCCGCAGAACTTGCGGCCGGGCTCGTTCTCGCTCTGGCACGCCGGGCAGCGCATCCCCGTGGGAAATTACTCCGCGCGGCTCCGCCTGCACCAGGCCAGCGCAGGGCCGCGCCGGTCGTCAGGCGCGGATGTTCTGGTTGAGCCGGAAGGCGTTGTCCGGGTCCCAGGCGCGCTTGAGCTCGGCGAGCCGCTGCTGCTTCGCGGCGCCGTAGATCGCCGCCGGATCCTCGCCCGGCTCGGCGACGTCGTTGACGTACCGGCCGCCCTGCGCGAACGGGGCGATGTCGGCGACGAAGGCGCGTCCCCACGTCGCGGCGAGGCGTCGTCGATCGCCGGGTCGTCCCAGTCGGCCTCGGCGGCGGCCCAGAACGCGGCCGTCGCGGCCGGTGAACGCAGTGTCCTCGTCGCGCACGTCGGCGATCGCGCCGCCCCACGCCCAGACCGTGATCTCGCCCTTGCATCCGGCCGGCGCGCGCGTCCCGTGCTCGACCGCGGCCGCCACCACCTCGTCCGGCAGCGTCGGGCAGGAACGCGCTCTTCATGTAGAAGCGGCGGCCCCAGCGGAGCGGCTCGTCGTTCAGTCCCTGGGTCGCGAGGTAGGGCTTCGGCGCCGATCGTGTCGGCGAGCGGCGGCCCGAAGCGGCGCAGCTCGGCGAGGTCGCGCTCCGCCTCCGCGAGTCGAGCCGGAGTGCAGCACGGAGATCATGGCCGCCGGCCCGCCGGTGGCCTCGTCGGGCGCGACGGCGAAGCTCGCCATCAGCGTCCGCGGGGCGTCCGCCACCAGTGCCCGGAAGAAGGCCGCGAGCTCGCTCGCACGCTCGAGCGGGTGGACGACGCTGCCCTGCGTGACGGTGCCGTCGAGCGGGTGCAGCGCGAACTCGAAGCGCGTGGCGATGCCGAAGTTGGCGCCGGCGCCGCGCACGCCCCAGAACAGCTCCGGGTTCTCGTCCTCGCTCGCGCGGACGACCCGGCCGTCGGCGGTGACGAGCTCGACCGCTCGGATGTTGTCGATCGTGAGCCCGTAGCGGCGCTGCAGCCGGCCCATGCCGCCGCCGAGCGAGAGCCCGCCGACGCCGGTGTGCGAGACCACGCCGACGGGGCAGACGAGGCCGTGCGCCTGCGCGGCCGCGTCCAGCTCCCCGAGCAGCGCGCCGCCGTTGACCTGCGCGATCCGGCGCTCGGGATCGACGGTGGCGCCGCGCAGGCGCGAGAGGTCGATGACGATGCCCGCCGTCGCACGTCGAGTGCCCCGCGATGCTGTGCCCGCCGCCGCGGACGGCGATGACGAGGCCCTGCTCCCGGGCGAACCGGACCGCCGCGACGACGTCGTCGACGCTCTCGGGGCGGACGACCAGCGCCGGGCGCCGGTCGAAGACGGCGTTCCACACCGCGCGTGCCGCGTCGTAGCCGGAGTCGCCTGGGCGGACGATCTCGCCTCCGAAGCGTCTCGGCGAGCCCGGCGGCCGGATCTCGCTGCGCACTCACCGGGCAGACGCTACTCACCACCGATGTCCGTGCAGCGAGCCAACCGCGCCGGTACTCCCCGCAGCACGCGGCTGCAAGCCGTTTCGAAGAGTTAGTGGCTGACAGCCACTAAGTGCGCCGTCAGGACCGTCACGAGTGTGGGGAGCAGTCGCGAACAAGGGTTTGGGGCCGCCCCGTCTCAGAGCCACGACTCTGCAAGTGGCTGACAGCCACAAGCGCGAACGGCCCGGCCAGGCGACTTCGGAGGAGTTAGTGGCTGACAGCCACTAACCGCTTGGCGCCGGGATCAGCCGGCGTCGCGGTCGGCGGCGAGGTCCTCGACGAACTGGATGCGGTTGCCGTCCGGGTCGAAGACGTCGAGCAGGCGCATCTGGTCGTGGAGCTCGAGGACGGTGCCGACGTCGACTTCGACGCCGCGGAGCCGGTCGGCTTCCGCCTTCACGTTCTCGACGTCGACCGTCGCGACGCCGCCTTCCTCCGGCTCGCCCTCGGCGATTGCGATCTGCATGCCCGCGCGCTCGAGCTTTGCCCACTTGCCCTCGACGTCGTAGTAGGTCTCGGTGAAGCCCAGCTTGTCGGTGTAGAAGCCGCGCGCGGCCTCGATGTTGCGGACGTGGTACCAGACGCGGGTGGCCACGCCGTGAGGCTACAGCGCCAGTGCCGGCTGCTCGAGGAGTGCCTTCAGCGTCTGGAGGAACTGCGCCCCGGCGGCGCCGTCGACGGCCCGGTGGTCGCAGGTCAGCGTCATCGTCATCAGCGGCCGGGCGACGAGCTCACCGTCGCGGACGACCGGCCGCTCCTCGATCGCCCCGACGGCGAGGATCGCCGCCTGCGGCGGGTTGAGCACGGCGATGAACTCCTCGATGCCGAACATGCCCAGGTTCGAGATCGTGAAGGTGCCGCCCTCCAGGTCCTCCTGGCGCAGCTTGTTGTCACGCGCGCGCGAGACCAGGTCGGCACGCCGCGGCGGCGATCTCGGCGATGCGTCAGGCGCTCGGCCGAGCGCACGACCGGCACGACGAGCCCTTGCGGCGCGGCGACGGCGATGCCGACGTCGGCGCTCGGGAAGCAGCCGGATCGAGTCGCCGGCGAAGTGCGCGTTCAGCTCGCGGTGCCGCATCAGCGCGACGGCGGCGAGCTTCGTCGAGGAGGTCCGACATGGTGATCTTCGCGTCGCCCTCGCGGGCCTGCGCCAGCAGCCCCTCGCGCAGCTGCGTGGCCGCAGTCATGTCGGCGGTGACGCGGAGCTGGAACGCGGGCGCCTGCCACGCCTCGGTGAGGCGGCGGGCGATCGTCTTGCGGATGCTGGTGAGCGGGACCTCCTCGATCTCGCCGGCGGGCGCCGCGGCCGGCGCCGGAGTCGCGGCCGGCTGCTTCGCTGCGCGCTCGACGTCCTCGGCGACGATCCGGCCCTCGGGGCCGGTCCCGGAGAGCGCGGCGAGGTCGACGCCCAGCTCGCGCGCGATGCGGCGCGCGAGCGGCGACGCCTTGATGCGGCCGCCCGCCGTGGCCGGGCTGCCGACGGCCGAGCTGCCGCCGTTGCCCTGCGCCGCCTGCTCTGCCGCCTCGCGGCCCCGTTCCCGCTCGCCCTCGCGCGCAGGTCCCTCGGCGGGCTTCTCGGCACCCTCCTCGGCGGCGCCCTCCTCCGGGCGGACGCGGTCAGGCGTCTCGCCGTTCGACGAGCCGAGCGCCGACACGTCCTCGCCCTGCTCGCCGATCACGGCGACCGTGCGCCCGACCTCGACCTCGCCCTCTTGGACGGCGATCTTGAGCAGGACGCCGGAGGCTTCGGCCTCGACCTCCTGGGTGACCTTCTCGGTGTCGAGCTCGTAGAGCGGCTCGCCCTTCTCGACGCTGTCCCCCTCGGCCTTGAGCCAGCGGACGATGGTGCCGGACTCCATCCCCTGCCCAAGGCGGGGGAGCTTGACCTCGGTGGCCACTGCCCTGCGACCCTGCGCCCGGCTGTGAAAGGTGGACGTCCAGGGTAGGCAGCAGCGAGGGGTGCAGCCACGTCACTCCCCTGCGCCTCGCGACCGTGCGCTTGATCGCGGCGAGCACGTCGGCGGCGTGCGGGATCACGAACTGCTCCATGACCGGGGCGAACGGCAGCGGCACGAACTTGGCGCCGACGCGCTCGATCGGGGCGTCGAGCCAGTCGAAGGCTGCGTGCTGCACCACGGCGGCGATCTCGGCGCCGAAGCCCATGCGCGTCACGGCCTCGTGGGCGACGACGCAGCGGTTCGTCTTCTTGACCGAGGAGACGATCGCCTCCTCGTCGAGCGGCTGGAGCGTCCGCGGGTCGATCACCTCGACCGAGATGCCCTCGCCCTCCGCCTCCTCGGCGGCCTGCAGCGCCTCGTGCACGAGGCGCCCGGTCGCGACCACGGTGACGTCCTCGCCCTCGCGCATGGTGCGCGCCTGGCCGAGCGGGATCGGCTCGATCTCTTCGGGCACCTCGCCCTTGATCCCGTAGAGCGTGCGGTGCTCGAAGAACACGACCGGGTTGTCGTCGTAGATCGCCGACCAGAGCAGGCCGCGCACGTCCTCGGGCGTCGACGGGAAGACGACCTTGAGCCCCGGGATGTGCACCAGCCAGCCCTCGAGCTGCTGGGCGTGCTGCGCGCCCGGCGACCAGCCGGCGCCGCCCTGGGTGCGCACCGTCAGCGGCACCTTCAGCTGCCCGCCCGACATGTAGCGGTGCTTGGCGGCCTGGTTGACGATCTGCTCGAGCGAGAGCGTCAGGAAGTCCTCGTACATGATCTCGACGACCGGCCGCATGCCCTGCATGGCGGCGCCGATGCCGGCGCCGACGATGGCCATCTCGGAGATCGGCGTGTTACGGACACGCTCGGGGCCGAACTCGGCGAGCAGGCCCTGGGTGACGCCCATCGAGCCGCCCATCTCGGCGATGTCCTCGCCCATGATGAAGACGTCGTCGTCCTTGCGCATGGCGCTCGCCAGCGCGTCGCGGACGGCCTCGCGGTAGCTCAGCTCAGGCATAGACGTTCTTGAGCGCGTCCTCGGGCTTCGGGTCGGTGCCGTTCTTGGCGAACTCGACCGAGTGCTCGACGACCTCCGCGACTTCCTTCTCCACGCTCTCGACGTCCTCGTCGGACAGCTCGAGCCGCGCGCGCAGGAGCGTCAGCGGGTCCTGCTCCTCCTGGACCTCCTGGATGTCCTCCTTGGAGCGGTAGACCTGCGGGTCGCCGATGTAGTGGCCGTGGAGGCGATGCGTCTCGACGTCGAGGAAGACCGGGCCCTCGCCGGAGCGCGCGTGCTCGAGCGCCTCGACAGCCTTGGCGTAGACCTCCTCGACGTCCTGGCCGTTGACCTTCACAGCGCGCATGTCGTACGCGAGCGCGCGCTTGGACATGTCGTCCCAGACGGGCGAGTGCTGCCAGCCGGGCGTGGACTCCGCCCAGCGGTTGTTCTCGCAGACGAAGACGCTGTGCGTGCCCCAGAGCTGCGCCAGGTTCAGCGACTCGTGGAAGGTGCCGATGTTCGTCGCCCCGTCGCCGAAGAACGCGACCGCGACACGCGGCTCCCCGCGCAGCTTGAACGCCAGGCCCGCGCCGACGATCGCCGGCAGCCCGCCGCCGACGACGGCGTTGGCGCCGAGGTTGCCGCGCTCGACGTCGTAGAGGTGCATCGAGCCGCCGTAGCCGTGCGAGCAGCCCTTCGATCTTCCCGTAGAGCTCGGCCATGAGCTCGTTCGGGTGCGTGCCGAGCGCGAGCGTGTGACCGTGCGCCCGGTGCGTCGAGGCCATGACGTCGCCCTCCTCCATCGCCCGGCAGACGCCGACCGCAACGGCCTCCTGGCCGATGGCGACGTGGAGGAAGCCCGGCAGCTCGCCGGCGCGAAACCGCTCCTCCACCTTCTCCTCGAAACGGCGGATGAGCAGCATCTCTCGGAAGCACTCGCGCAGCTCCTCGGCGCCCAGCGTTCCCTTGCGCTCGACCTTCGCCATCGCGGCGCAGTGTATGTACGCTGGCCGCCTTGACGCTCCAGCGGCAGTGGCAGGCGATCAGGGCGTCGCTACCCGACGGCTGGGGGGACGCGAGGCTCCTGCTGCGGACGGAAGACGAGGCGGCAGCCCAGCGCGCAAACGCGCTCCTCGCGCCGCTGGCGTCGGGCCGGAGCGGCCAGGACGTGCGCTTCGGAGTCTCCAGGGACAGCGGTCCCGGCGAGGACGCCGTCCGACGGCTCCTTGGCCGCCTCGACCGTGAACGCATGCGCGGAACGCTCGAGCTCACCGGCGTCGCCCAGACGGCGCCCCAGCCGGCCGGCTCGGCCCCTCAAGCGGTGCCGGCGGCCGGGCGGGGCCCCCTCCGGCTCTCGGCAGGCGGAGCCACACGGCTCGTGGAGCAATGGGACAAGGCGGCGGCGGGCCTGGCGGCGGACTGGAGCGACCTGCTCGCGGAGCTGGAGATCGACTCGAGCGACCTGCTCGACCGCACGGCGCTGCTGCTCGCGCCGGTGAACCCGGCGCGTGACGGCGAGCGGCTGGCCTTCCGCTTCCGCTGCGCCAGGATGCGCGGCTACGGCGCAGCCCCCGGGATGGCGCGCCGGTGCCTCGCCCGCGTCGACGACGACGGCATTCCAGGCCACTTCACCGTGCTGTGGGCCCTCTCCGAGACCGAGCACGTCTACACGCAGGGCCCCGTCTGGTACGTCGGCGGGAAGGCCGTCTGATGCCGGATCCGGTCAGCTGGCTCGTGATCGAGCCGGGCTGGGAGGTGCGCGGCGCGGACGGCTCCGAGCTCGGGACTGCCGCCGAGGTGGTCGGCGACTCGGGCACGGACATCTTCAACGGGCTCATCGTCTCCCCCGGCCTCCTGCGCCACAACCGCTACGTGCCCGCCGAGCGCGTCACCTCCATCGTCGAGGGCCGCATCGACCTCGACCTGGCGCGGGACGAGTTCGAAGCGCTGCCCGAGCACGCCGAGCCTGCACCTCAGGCCAGGGTGCGGGCGGATACGACGGACCTGGCGTAGCGCCAGCGGTTGTCGGGTCTGTCACCGGAGGCGGCGGCTCGCCGCCGCCGGAGGGGACAGACCCTCGGTGACGACGGGCGTCACTGCCCGACCTCGGCTAGCGCGCTACTCGAGTTTCGCAGTGGCCCGCACGACGCCGGCGCGGGCGTGGCGGGCCTCGATGCCGACCTCGCCGCCGCTGGGCGCCTCGATCACCCACTCCAGCTTGGCGCGGTCGCTCGTCGCGTCGTTCGACCACCACCAGAGCAGGCTGCGGCGGTCGACACGGCCGGCCAGCTGGCCGGCCTCCTCCTTCTCCTTGCCCGCGGCGAGACGCGCGCCCTCCGGCAGGCTCAGCCGGACCTCGACCGGCCTTACGGCTTTGCGCTCGACCGCCTTCTCGGAGACGCTTGTCGGCAGCCAGCCGGTGTTGTGCAGCACGAGCCGCACACTCCAGGCCCCCTCGCCCACGGGAGTCACGTCGAGTGAGTGCAGCTCGAGGCGCGGCGAGACGAGCGCGTGAAAGATCGCCCAGTCGGCGTGGGGGGCGATCTCGTCCTCGAGCAGGTGCGTCGGCACGTTGCCCCAGCAGTAGAAGGAATCCCAGCCGCCGAGCTCCACCGGGCCGAGCTGCGGGTGCTCGAACGGGTACCAGTCCACGTAGCCGCGCCCGCCGAGGGTCTCGTCGCTCCAGCGGACGAGCTTGAGATCGTCCTCGGGCGGGTGGTCGCGCAGCCACTCGATGTAGAGGTAGTCCTCGATCCCGGCCTGGCGCTGCGGCGCCCAGAACTCCGTCACCCAGGAATAGATGCCGAGGTGGTCGTAGAGCCAGTCGTGGACGCCGCCGCGAATCGACGACTTCGGGTCGTACTTGAACTCGTGGAAGACGGAGATCGCCGGGTAGCCGGTGAGCTTGGTCGCCTCCTCGCCGATGAGCTGGAACGCACGGAGGTCGCTCGTCGGGAAGTAGTCGTCCGGCTGAGTCGCGTACGGCCGCAGGTGAACGCCGCTGAAGGTGTGGTAGGCGATGTGCCCGCAGATGTTCGGCCGGTCGGTGACCGCCTGGACGTAGGCGCGGATCTCCGGCTCTGACGCGGGGAACGGCCCGGCGCCGTGCTGCTCACCCTCGGGCGCCCAGTCGGCCGGGAAGTTGCGATTCAGGTCGAGCCCTTCGAGCGGCCGCGCGACGTCGATCATGACGCCGTCGTAGTTGCGGATCGCCCCTTCGCGGAAGACGCGGAAGAACTCCCCGTCGTCCGGCCCCTCGTCCGGATCCCGGCGGACGAGCACCCGCGGGTCGTCGGGGTGCCGCTTCCACGAGCCGTTCGGATCGGCGCACGCGCATCATCAGGATGCGTCCGTCGCCGTCCAGGTCCTCGGCATGGAGGCCGTCCTGCTCCTCCTCGAGCGGCCAGGGACGAACACTCGAGCGCACGAACCGCGGCCGGTCGGCGAGCGCGAGCTCGGCGCCGTCGGGGTTCAGGCGGGGGATGACGTAGAAGGCGCGGGTGTCGAGCGCCCTCGTCACCTTCGGGTCCGGCCCGTGCCCGCTGACGAGCCGGTCGATCAGGTGCAGTGCCGCCGAGCAGCCGGTGACCTCGAGCGAGTGGATGTTCGCCTCGACGAGAAATGCCGGCTTCTCCGCCGCAGGCCCCGTCTCCGTGTTGGTGACGGTGACGAGCCAGATGTCCCGGCCTTCGAACGACTGGCCGATGCTCTCGACCTCGACGAGCTGCGGGTGCTCGTCGCGCCATGCGTGCAGTAGCTGCGTCAGCTCCTCGTAGCGAACGAAACGATCGGTCGGGCGCTCGGGCACGGCGCGCCATCCTACGCGGTGACGCATCTGCGTTTCGCCGCTCCCGCTCCGCGGTACGCTTGACCGATGATGGTGCGCAAACTCGTCTGGACCGCGCTCTACGGCGTGCTCGCAGCACGTCGCGACGCTGGTTGCGAAACGCCTCGCCTCCGGCGTGTGGCGGATTGCGACGGGCGAAGAGCCGCCCGCGAAGAAGTGAACCGCGGCGACCAGCTCGTCGAGCGTGCCGCCGACCGGCTGCAGGAGCTCGCCAACGACTTCGCCGGCAAGGGCGGCAGCCCACGCGAAGCTCGCCGAGGAGCTCGCGGGCGACGCCGACTTCATCCGCAAGCTGAAGCCGAGCCTGATGGCGGCCCGGTTTCGCGGCGAGGCGCCGACGAACCAGAAGCCGGCCCAGGGCGTCGTCGCCCCCTCGGGCCCGCAGCTCGGCGCGCACCCGGTGAAAGAAGCGCGGCGGCCCCAACCCATTCCTGGTCGTCGGAGTCGCCTTCGCAGTCGGGATCGCGGTCGCGAAGTTCGTCGACTGGAGAGGCCATGCACACCCCAGAGACTGAGCCGCTCCCAGCCGCGGAGACCGAGGCGCCGGCGCCGGCTCGCGAGAGTCTCGGCACGACGGCCAAGGAAGTCGCGGAGCGAGCCAGCACGCTCGCCCGGCTCGAGCTCGAGCTCGCCCAGCTCGAGATCAAGCAGAAGGTGGCCGCGCTCGGCATCGGCGCCGTCTTCGCCGTCGCGGCGCTGTTCGTGGCGCTGTACGCGCTGGGATTCCTCTTCGCCACGATTACCGCCGGGCTCGCGGAGTTCATGCCGTTCTGGCTAGCGCTCCTGATCGTCACCGTCATCCTCGTCCTCGTCGTCGCCCTCCTCGGCTGGCTGGCCCTGCGCTCGTTCAAGCGCGGCGCGCCGCCCGTGCCCCGGCAGGCGATCGACGAGGCCAAGCAGACCACGGAGGCGCTGAAGCACTGATGACCGAGAAAGCACGCACAGCAGCAGACATCCGCCGCGAGATCAGTGCTGAGCGCGAAGGGCTCTCGCGCGCCGTCGACCAGCTCAGAGCGGGCGTGGCCGAGGCAACCGACGTCGGCAGCAAGCTCCGCGCCCACCTGCCCGCTGCCGCCGGCGCCGCACTCGCGGCCGGCTTCGTGCTCGGCGGCGGGATCGGCGCGACCGTCCGCTTCGTCTTCCGGCGTAGCCGTGGGGGCACCCAGGTCGCCCGCTTCGGCCGCTTCATCGTTGTCGAGCACGACGACTGACGACCTTGCGGTCGGCCGACCGCCAAAGGGCCCTGGCGGGCTGACCAGGCGCGACTGGCGGGACGCCTTCGTGCGGAGCGCGAAGGAGTTCATCGCCGACGACTGCATGGGTCTCGCCCAGCAGGTCGCCTTCAGCTCGCTGCTCGCCTTCCTGCCCGCCGTGGTCGTCCTGGTCGGCCTGCTCGGCCTCTTCGGCGCCTTCGACGAGCTTCAGACGTTCCTCGGCTCGGTAGCGCCGGGCGCCGTGATCGACGCGATCGACCTGGCGGAGGAGAACTCGCAGGGAGGCGGCGGCTCGGCGGCCGCCGTGCTGCTCGGGACAGCACTCGCCGTCTGGGCGGCGAGCGGTGCCATGGGAGCGGTAATCAAGGCGGTCAACCGGGCCTACGACCGCCAGGAGTCCCGACCGTTCTGGCGGATCCGGCTGACCGCGCTCGTGCTCGTCATCCTCACGGGGGTCACAACCGCGGGCGTGTTCCTGCTGATCGTCTTTGGCGGGCCGCTCGGTCAGGCGATCGCCGACCAGGCGGGGCTTGGCAGCGAGTTCGAGCTGCTTTGGACGATCGTGCGCTGGCCGATCGCGTTCGTCGCGATCCTGCTGTTCTTCGCGCTGACGTACCACCTGGCGCCCGACACCGGCCACCGCAACTGGCGTTGGTTGTCGGCCGGGTCGGTCGTCGGCAGCCTCGCCTGGCTGATCCTCTCGTCGCTCTTCGCCCTGTACACGAGCGTCGCGGGCTCGTACAGCGAGACATACGGGTCGCTTGCGGGTGGCATCGTGCTGCTGCTCTGGCTGAACTACTCGGCCTACGCGCTGCTCTACGGCGCCGAGCTGAACGCCGAGCTCGAGCGCCAGGCAGCGATCCGCGCCGCCGGCGGCCCGCAGGCAGGGCTCGTCCAGCCGTCGCGGCGCGTCAGGTAGCGCGCAGGACGCCGGCCAGCGTCGGGCGAGCGTCCGAGTAGTAGCGGTACATGCCGCCCTTGCGGAGCGTCACCTTCCAGGTGACGGTGCCCTTGAACGCCTTGCCCGTCTTGCGGTTCACGCCGCCCGGCCCGACCAGGTGGAAGCTCTCGGTCGCGGAGCGGTCGGAGACCACGATCGAGTACGCGCCCGCCTTCACCGACGTGCTCTTGCCGCCCGCCTTCGTGCCGAGCTTGATCACGCGCCCCGGGCCGACCGTCCCGTACAGCTTCGGCACGACCGGCAGGGGCCCGACCCGGAACGTCTTGCGCATCGAGACCGGGTGGGCGTCGCAGACGAGCGTGTAGAGGCCGTTGGCGAACGTCACCTCCCAGGTGACGTTCTCGACCTCCTCGAGGCCGGTCACCTGGTTCACGTTCGGGCCGCGCATGTGGAAGTTGTGATCCGGGGCCAGGTCCTGGACCTGGATCGTGTACGGCCCGGCGTCGAGTTGTGTGACTGCGCCGCTGGAGCCGGTCAGCGAGATGGTGAACGCGGGCCCGACGACCCCCGTCAGCGTCGGGCCCGCACTGACCCCCAGCGGCACCAGCACGACGGCGCCGGTCCCCACGACGACCAGGAAGAGCAGTCTGCGCATGCGCCACTGTTTACCAGCTTGCGCGCTCAGCGGTTTTCGTGTCACGCCCGTAGCTCCGCGCCGTAGCGGTCGGCGAGCGCCCTCACGATGCGCCCCCGCAGCACGGCGGCGTCCTCGTCGGTGAGCGTGCGCTCGGGCGACTGGAAGGCGGCCGCGAAGGCGATCGACTTGCGCCCCTCGCCCACCTGTGGCCCGCGGTAGACGTCGAAGGGGCGCAGCTCGCGGAGCTCCGGCCCGGCCGCCTCGCGGGCGGCAGCGGCGAGCTCGCCGGCGCTGACGCCCTCAGTCGACGACGAACGCGAGGTCCTGCTTGACCGCCGGGTAGGTGATGACGTCCTCGTAGAGCGGCAGGTCGACGGCCCGCTCGAACAGACCGTCGAGGTCGAGCTCCCAGTAGCCCCAGCCCTCGTCGAGCTCCTCGATCACGCCCTCGGGCAGGCGCGCGGCGCGGCCCTCGGCCCGCTCCAGGTCGAGCGGGACGTGGAGCGAGGCGTAGAGCGTCTCGACCGCACCCTTGGCGCGGGAGAAGCCGCCGTCGGTGATGCCGGCGACGTGGACGCGCTCATCCGGCAGCTCCTCCTGTGAGGGCAGGTAGACGTGCGCGAGCTCGAAGAGCGCGACCGGGCTGACGCCCGCGTTGGCGTTGCGACGCGCCGCCTCGATCAACCCGGCCCTAAGGTCGGTGCGCAGCGCAGCCAGCTCGGCCGAGAAGGGCTCCGGCAGCTCGATACGGCCGTTCCCTGCGGGAACCATGCTCCAGGCGTACGCCTCGTGGTAGCCCGCACCGACGAACACGTCCTCGACGTGTCGCCGCAGCCGCTGGGTGCGGGACAGCTGGCCGAACATCGCCTGACGCTCCGGCAGCGTCGCCGGCACCTCCTCGAGGCGGAAGCGCGCGACCTCTTCGACGAGGTCGACCGGCCGCGTGACGTCGAGCGCACGCCAGGTGGGCACGCGGACGTCGAGGTCGTCGCCGACCTCGAAGCCGATTCGCTGCAGCCTGGTGCGCTGCTCCTCGGCAGGAAAGGACATCCCGGTAAGCCGGTCGGCGAGCTCCGGACGCAGCCGGACGACCGGCGGCTCCGGCAGGCCGTCGTGGACGTCGACGGCGCCCGCCCAGCGGGAGCCGGCCAGCTCGGCCAGCAGCTGCGTGGCGTAGTCGGCGGCCGCCTCCGCGGCGTACGGGTCGACGCCCTTCTCCCAGCGGGTCGAGGACTCCGTCCGCAACCGCAGCCGGCGCGACGTCCGCAGCACCGTGAGCGCGTCGAAGTTCGCAGCCTCGAGCAGCAGGTCGCTCGTCTCCGGCCGCACCTCGCTGTCCTCGCCGCCCATGATCCCGGCGATGGCCACCGGCCGCTCGGCGTCGGCGATGACGAGGTCGGACGGCTGCAGCCGGCGCAGCTCGCCGTCGAGCGTCTGCAGCTCCTCGCCGGGCTGCGCACGGCGCACGACGATCCGCCCCTCCCGCAGGCGAGCGAGGTCGAAGGCGTGCAGCGGGCTCCCGGTCGCGAGCATGACGTAGTTCGTCACATCGACGGCGTTCGAGATCGGGCGCATGCCCGCGAGGTGCAGACGGGCACGGAGCCACGGCGGCGACGGCCCGATCGTGGCCCCACGCAGCAAGCGCCCGAGGTAGCGCGGGCAGCCGGCGAAGTCCTCCACGCGCACGTCGACCGGCTCGTTCGCCTCCGGCTCGTGCCCCGCGACGAGGCCGGGCAGCGGCTTCAGCTCGCCCCCGCTGACGGCGGCGACCTCGCGCGCGATCCCGTAGATGCCCGTTAGGTCGGGCCGGTTGAAGATCGTCTCGATGTCGAGGACGGTCTCGCGGAGGGGCAGCACGTCGTCGAGCGGCGTGCCGGGCTCGAGCTCTTCCTCGAGCACCATGATCCCGCTGTGGTCGGCGCCCAGGTCGAGCTCACGCTCCGAGAGGATCATCCCGCGCGAGCGCTCACCGCGGAGCTTCGCCTCGCCGAGCGGTTGGTCGGCGCCGGGGAGAAGCGCCCCGGGGAGGGCGACAGCGACGGTCGCGCCGGCGCCGAAGTTCCAGGCGCCGCAGACGATCTGGCGCGGCTCCCCCTCGCCGACGTCGACCTGGCAGAGCTGCAGGCGGTCGGCGTTCGGGTGCTTGCCGGCCTCGAGCACGCGCGCGACACGGAAGTGGCCGAGATTTCCGTCGAGATCCGGGACGCCCCGTTCGACCACCCGCTCGACCTCGCAGCTCGAGAAGATCAGCCGTCGCGCGACCTCCTCGACGGGCAGGCCGAAGTCGACGTACTCGCGCAGCCAGGAGACGGGCACGTGCATGGCCATCAGAACTGCTCCAGGAAGCGGATGTCGTTCTCCCAGAAGAGGCGCAGGTCGGGCAGGCCGTGGCGGGCGAAGGCGATGCGGTCGATCCCGAGCCCGAACGCGAAGCCCTGCCAGACCTCGGGGTCGTAGCCGACGGATTCGAACACGGCGGGATCGACCTCGCCCGCTCCGCCCATCTCGATCCAGCCCGACCGCTTGCAGACCGCGCAGCCGGCGCCGTCGCAGAGGTAGCAGGTCATGTCGAACTCGACAGACGGCTCGGTGAAGGGGAAGAAGCTCGTGCGCATGCGGATCTCGCGCCGGCCGCCGAAGACCGCGCTGGCGAAGTGCTCGACCGTGCCACGAAGGTCGGCGAGGGTGATGCCCCGGTCGACGGCGAGCGCCTCGACCTGGTGGAACACCGGCGTGTGGGTCGCGTCGAGGGCGTCGCGGCGGTAGGTGCGGCCGAGCGAGACGAGGTAGATCGGCGGCTGCTTCTCGAGCATGGCGCGGATCTGAGACGGCGAGGTGTGGGTGCGCAGGAGCGTGCGCTCGTCGACGTAGAACGTGTCCTGCGGGTCGCGCGACGGGTGCGCCTCCGGCTGGTTGAGCGCGTCGAAGTTGTGCCAGACGGTCTCGACCTCGCGGCCGTCGTAAACCTCGTAGCCGAGCCCGAGGAAGACGTCCTCGATGCGCCGGCGGAGCTGTGTGAGCAGGTGCAGCGAGCCGCGCGGCGGCGCCTCGCCGGGGAGCGTCGGGTCGAAGCCGTCGGCGGCGGCCGCCGACGCGCGGGCGGCCTGCTCGAGCGCCGCCTTGCGCCTGGAGAGCGTCTCCTCGATGCGGGTGCGCAGCTCGTTGAGCGCCATGCCGCCCTGCCGGTCGCGGACGCCGCGGAGCGCGAGCTTCAGCTCGCTCTTGCGTCCGAGAAAGCGAACCCGGGCCTCGTCGAGCTCCTCGAGCGTTGCCGAGGCTTCGATCGCCGCCCGGGCGTCGCGCTCGAGCGCCTCCGCGTCCACGGCGGCGACTCTAGACGGCGGGACGGCCTGGTTGTGGTCGGTCTGCATGTGGGATCTCCTCGTTCAGGGCAACCTGGCGGACGGACGTCGGCGCCCCGGCTCGTTCGAGGTGACGGCGAATCGCTAGGCGACGCCGGCCCCGGGCACGAGCCGGGGCCGTGGAAACACGAAGGTCGCTCGCGTTCGAACCATCGCACCCACCTTAGCCGGAGACCGCCACACGTGACAATTGGGGCGTGACGAGCCCGTACGAGCCGATCGCCGACCTGTTCGACCGGTGGAGCCGGAGCGTCGTCGAGGACATCCCGTTCTACGTCGAGGAGGCGGAGGCGGCCGGCGGCCCCGTGGTCGAGCTCGGTGTCGGTACCGGCCGAATCGCGATCCCGATCGCCCGCGCCGGCGTTCGTGTCATCGGGGTCGACGACTCCCCGCAGATGCTGGCGCGCTGTCTCGAGGAGGCTGAGCGGGCGGGCGTCGCCGAGCTGCTCGACCTGCGCGTCGGCGACCTGCGCCGCCCGCCCGTGACGGAGCGAGTCCCGCTCGTGCTGTGCCCGTTCCGGGCCTACCTGCACCTGCTGACCGACGACGAGCGCGGCGGGGCCTTCGCCGCCGCCGCCCAGCTGCTGGAGCCCGGCGGGCGGCTCGTCTTCGACGTCTTCGCCCCCGACGCGGACGACGTCGCGGAGACCAACGGCCGCTGGCTCGAGCGTGAGCCGTCCATCTGGGAGCGCGCCGACTGGGACGTCGAGACACGGACGCTGACCCTCGGCGTCCGGGGCCTGGAGGGCGCGACCCAGATGCGGCTCGCGTGGGTGACGCCGAACGAGTGGCAGGCGCTCCTCGAGGACGCGGGCTTCGAGGTGGTCGCTCACTACGGCTGGTTCGACCGCACCCCGTACAGAGACCAGGAGGACTCGATCTTCGTCGCGCGCCGCGTGGCGTAGTCGTTCGGCGTGGCGCCGGGCGCCGGCGCACGCGCTGCCGCGGTTTCACCAAGCCGGCGCAGAGCCGGCACAGACACGTGCGCGCTCAGCCGATACCGTCGGAAACGGGCGGGTGGTGGAGGACGTCTCCCCTTCTGGGAGGGCGGGGTGCGCTTTCCGGGGGCTGTCCGTTTCGGACATGTCCGTCCGCTCGTCCCGGCACGCGCGCCGGGCAACGGCGTAAGCTCGCGCCGTGACCTGGCTCCTCGTATCGGTGGGCATCTTCGTCGTGCTCGGGCTCGTGGTCGTCGTGCTCTACAACCGCCTCGTGCGGCTGCGCAACCGGGCCGAGAACGCGTGGTCGCAGGTCGACGTCCAGCTCCGCCGGCGGTACGACCTGATCCCCAACCTCGTCGAGACGGTCAAGGGCTACGCGTCCCACGAGCGGGCCACGTTCGAGGAGGTGACGAAGGCGCGCACCGCAGCCCAGGAGGCGCGAAGCGTCGAGGAGCAGGCGCAGGCCGAGAACATGCTGACGGCGGCGCTCGGGCGGCTGTTCGCGGTCGCCGAGGCCTACCCGGAGCTGCGCGCGACCGAGAACTTCCAGCAGCTGCAGGCGCAGCTCGAGGAGACCGAGACCAAGATCGCCGTCGCGCGCCAGATCTACAACGACACCGTCCTCACCTACGACACGGCCCTCGAGTCGGTGCCGACGAACATGATCGCGCAGCTTTTCTCCTTCGAGCCGCGTCAGTACTTCGAGCTCGAAGACCCCGCCGCGCGCGAGGCGCCGCAGGTCTCGTTCTGACCCTGCGGCTCGCCGCAGCCGCCGCCTTCGTCGCGGTGCTCGCCGCCTGCGCGGCACCGGCCGCGGCAGGCAAGTCGTTCACGCTGCGGCAGGCGGCTGTGAACGTGCAGGTCGCCGAGGACGGGTCGCTTGTCGTCGCCGAGCGGATCACCTTCGACTTCGACGGCGCGTTCTCCGGAGCCTTCCGCGAGATCCCGCTGCGCTCGGGCGAGACGATCGACGCCGTCTACGTCGCCGAGGCCGGTCGCCGCTACGAGCCGGGCGCCTCGGCCGAGCTCGGCAGCTCCGGTGCGCCGGACACGTTCGGGACGACCGAGACCGACGACGGGCTGCGCATCGTCTGGCACTACAGCGCGATCTCGGAGGAGCGGACGTTCACGGTCGGCTACCGGCTCCGCGGCCTGGCGGTGGCCTACGACGACGTCGTCGACGTCAACCTCAAGGTGTGGGGCGAGGAATGGCAGGTGCCGCTCGCCCAGCTCGGCGCGACGATGACCCTCCCCGGGGTCGCGACCGGCACGCGCTACCGCGTGTGGGGTCACCCGCAGTGGGTGCGAGGCGACGTCTCGCGCACACCGCGCGCGGCACTGCTGCGCGCGCTGGCCGTGCCGGCCGGCCAGTTCGTGGAGCTGCGGGTGGTCTTCCCGCGCGCGCTGCTGAGCTCGACCGCCGGGGCCAAGGTCGTCAGCGGCCGCGGGTTCGCGCGCATCGTCGCGGAGGAGGAGGCCGACGCCAGGGAGATCGCCCGCGACGAGGAGAAGATCGACGACGCCGTCGACCACATCGGGCGCTGGCTGTTGATCCTGCTCGCCCTCTCCGTCCTCCCCGCCCTCGGCGTGGCCACGGTCACGTACTGGGTCTACGGGCGCGAGCACTCCACCGGCTACGACCGCGAGTACGAGCAGGAGCCGCCGACCGACACGCCGCCTGCCCTCGTGCCCGCGCTCCTGCGCCAGTCGACGAACGCCGGGGCGGCCGAGTTCACGGCCACGCTCTTCGAGCTGATCAGGCGCGGCGTCTACGCGGCCAAGCCGGTGACCACCGAGAAGAAGACGTGGGCCGGCCTGCGGACGCAGGACATCGCCGACCTCGAGATCAGCCGCGCGGCCCCAGGGCAGCTCGAGTCGTGGGAGCGTCCGGTCGACCGCGTCGTCGATGCCGTCCTCGACGGCTCGCCCGAGCGGCTCTCGCAGTTCCGCGAGCGCATCGAGAAGGACCGCGCGGGCAACTCCAAGCGCTTCGCGGACTTCAAGGAGAGCGTGGAGCGGGCGATCAACGGCCGGCGCTGGTACAGCGACGCCGTCTGGCCGCTCGTCGCCGGCATCGTCGCGTTCGGCGCGCTCGGCGCGCTCCTGCTTTTCCTCGGCATCCACCGCTGGCGCCCGCTCGCACCACGCTGGGACGACGTCGTGCTGATCGCGCTCGGCGTCTGCAGCGCCCTCAACGCCTGCGTCCTGTTGCTCGCCTGCTTCCGCGGGTCGCTCTGGCGGCGGCGCAAGCGGCCGGCGCAGGAGGAGGCCGAGCGCTGGGGGGCGTTCCGCCGCTACCTGACCGACTTCCCCCGCCTCGACGAGGCGCCGCCCGCCTCGCTCGCGCTCTGGGAGCGCTACCTCGTCTACGGAATCGCGTTCGGGATCGCCGAGCGCGTGCTTCAGGGCGCCCAGCTGCACATGCCGCCGCAGCTGCACGATGAGAGCACCATCTACTGGATCAGCCCCGGCGGCGATCTCGGCTCAGGCCCGTCCGCGCTCGGCATCTCCGACCTCAGCACCGGCTTCGGCGAGGCGCTCGCGCCACCCGGCAGCGGCTCCGGCGGCGGGGGTGGCGGCTTCTCGGGCGGAGGCGGAGGCGGCGGTGGCGGCGGAGGCGGCGGCGCCTGGTAACCGCGAGCCGTGCGGCCGAGGAACGCATGAGCGGCCGACGCGGGTCCGGCGGCCGCAGAGCTCGCTCCATTCGAAGGGGGAGCCACGTCCCCCTCGAGCTCCCCCTGTCCACTCGGCGTTCGAGACGACAAGGCCATCTGTCACACGCGCTTCCCGCGTTGTGGCTCTCGCCGAGCAAGCTCGGCTCCGCCGGTGAACTACAAGACCGCGAGCCGAGTGCTCGTCGCGGCTGCGCCGCGACATCGAGCAGGAAGGTCTGTCCCCGTGCGGCGACGCCATCGCCGCACGGGGACTGACCCGAGCCGTTCGGCTTGTGGGCTGAGCGCTCCGGTGCCGTGGGCTACGAGCGGTGCTCGAAGGAGAAGCGGTTGCCCTCGGGATCCTTCGCGTCGAAGACGCGCGTGCCGGGGACCGGTTCACGGATCTCCGTGACCGCGATGCCGGCGGCGTTCAGGCGGGTGTGCTCCGCGTCGAGGTCGTCGACCATGAAGGTCGGGTCGGGCTCGCCGACGCCGGGCTCGCGGCGGGCGGTCGCGTGCAGGCAGAACGTGCACTCGCCCGTCCGGAAAGTCGTCCAGTGCTGGCTGACGTAGTCCGGCTCGAGGCCGACGACGTCGCGGTAGAAGGCGAGGGCGCCGTCCATGTCGCGCACGTACACGATCACCTCGCCGAGCGTCTTCACAGGAGCTCCACGGCGTCGCCGGCGGCGACCCGGCCGTCCTCGAGCACGCGGGCGAGCATGCCGCGGCGGCCCTCGAGCTCGACGCGCAGGCCGGGGCGGATCGCGTCCATGCGCTCGCAGGGGTCGCAGACCATCGTGATCTCGAAGAGCGCCTCGCCGACGCGGACCTGCTGACCGATCTCCCAGCGGTGCACGTCGTCGCCGTCCACGGTCATGTTCTCGCGGATGCGGCCCGGCTCGACGCCCACCGCCTCGAGGTGCTCGAGCGAGGCGAACAGCACCTGCCGCTTCGTTCCGGGCCGCGCGTGGGCGCACCCGTCGAAGCCGTGGCCGGCGATCGCCTGCACCGCGTCGCGCGGCTCCATGCGGCCGCTGTTCTTCCCCGGCGAGACCCAGACGTGGGAGACGTGCGCCACGGCGGCCGAATCTACCCGCTGCGGCGCCGGCGCTCCCAGAGCGCGATGCTGCCCGCCATCGCCACGTTCAGCGACTCGGCGTCGCCGGTCTGAGGAATCGTCAGCCGACGCTCGCAGCGTGCGAGCAGGTCATCGGGCAGGCCCTCGCGCTCCGCTCCGAGCAGGAGGGTCGCGGCTACCGGCAGCTCCGCCCGGTCGATCGGCTCGCCGTCCCGCGCCACGAGCCCGAGCCATGGCGCCGGCGCCTCGTCGAACCGCCCGACACCGACGCGGAAGAGGGCGCCGGCGGAGGCGCGAACCGCCTTCGGCCCCGTCGGGTCGGCGCAGCCCTCGGACAGCCACAGCGAGGCCGGCCCGAGCGCGTCCGCGACGCGCATGAGCGTGCCAAGGTTGCCCGGGTCACCGACGCGCCACAGCGCCAGCCCACCCGGGGCGTCGGCCCCCGGCAGGTCGGAGCGGCGAAAGACCGCGATCACCCGCGGCCCGTGGCCGAGGACCGACACCTCCTGGAGCAGGCGCGGCTCGACCGCCTCCGCCCCCGCCAGCTCGCCGGCCAACACCGGCCGCTCGGCGTCGACGAGCGCCTCGACCGGATCGATGCCCGCCTCGAGCGCAGCCGCCACCAGGTCCTCGCCCTCGCAGACGAAGAGCCCGAGCTGCTGGCGCGCGCGTCGCGACGCCAGTCGCCGCACCAGCTTGAGGCGCGGGTTGGCGGCCGATGTGATCACGAGCCCGTCAGTATCGGCGTAGACCAACCCATGTCGCGACGATGTCGCGACGAGCACCCGATAGACCTGGTGCGCAGTGCCGGCGGAGCCGAGCGTGCTCGGCGAGAGCCACACCGCGCGAAGTCGCGTGTGACCAGACGGGCTACTCGTCTCGGCCTATGCGAGGAGCGAGGGGAGCTCGAGGGGGGACTTGCTCCCCCTTCGAATGGAGCGGGCCCTGCGGCCTTAGGAGTGCATCAGCCGCGCAACCGCACTGCGGCCGCACGGCGCGCGGTCACCTACGCGGCTTGCTCGGCGCCCTCGAGGGCAGCCTTCGCCTGCTCGGCGACGCGTGTGAACCCGGCCGGGTCGTTGACGGCCAGGTCGGCGAGCACCTTGCGGTCGAGCTCGATGCCCGCCCGCTTGCAGCCGGCGATGAACTGGTTGTACGAGAGTCCGTTCTGGCGTGCCGCCGCGTTGATGCGGAGGATCCAGAGACGACGGAAGGTGCGCTTCTTCGCCTTGCGATCACGGTAGGCGTAGGCGAGCGAGCGCTCGACCTGCTCCTTGGCGAGCTTGTAGCTCGAGTGGCGGCGGCCGAAGTACCCCTTCGCCTCCGCCAGCACCTTGCGGCGCTTCTTGCGCGCGTGGACGGATCGCTTGACCCTCGGCATCTACGACTCCTTCCGGCCGATGCCGCCGAGGAGGCGCGACGCCTCGCGAACGTCCGCCTTGGCGATCTCGACGACCTTGCGGAACCCGCGCTTACGCTTTGCGGACTTCTTCTCGAGCTTGTGGGCGCGCATCGTCGGCCGCCGGAGCACCTTCCCCCGCCCCGTCACCTTGAATGTCTTCTTCGCTCCGCTGTGGGTCTTCTGCTTTGGCATCTCTGGTCACTCCTGCGCTCTTGGTCGGGCCGAGCAGCATCGTCATGTTGCGGCCGTCCTGGAGCGGCGGCTGCTCGATGACACCGAACTCCTGAACCTCCTCGGCTAGGCGCATCAGCAGGTCGCGGCCCCGCTCCGGGTGGTACTGCTCACGTCCCCGGAACATGATCGTGACCTTGACCTTGGCCCGCTGGTTGAGGAAGCGGAGGACGTGGCCCTTCTTGGTCTCGTAGTCGTGGTTGCCGATCTTGGGCCTGAGCTTGATCTCCTTGACGTTGATGGAGATCTGGTGCTTGCGCGCGAGCTTGGCCTTCTGCTCCTGCTCGTAGCGGTACTTGCCGTAGTCCATGACCCGCACCACCGGCGGGTCGGCCTGTGCCGCCACCTCGACCAGGTCGAGCCCCTTGCCGTAGGCGTACTGCTGCGCCTCGGGTGTCGGCGTGATGCCGATCTGGGAGCCGTCCTCGTCGACGAGGCGCACGTTGGGTACCCGAATCGCCTCGTTCACCCGCACCTGCGGCTGCGGCCGGACGGGCTCGAAGCGTGGCCCTCTGCGCGGTCTCAAATGCCCTTCACCAGCTTGGAATCCTCCTTCTCAACGATGAAAGCCGCTGCATGCAGCGGCCCGATTCTCCAACCGTCTCGGTTGAACCTCCGGAGCCTCGCGGCCGGGAGGTGAGGAACGGGTCCGCTCCTGCTTGGCAGAGGTAGAGCGTAGCAACGTCCGTCGCCGGGCGGAAACGGCCGGTTCCGGCAGCGGCTACGGCCGGCCGCCGTCCGGCACGGCCTGGAGCTCGGCGAGCTCGGCGAGAAACTCGTCGAGGCTCGGATTCGCCTGGTCGCCGCCGTGGGAGCGGACGGCCAGGGCGGCGTCGGACTCGCGGTCGCCCCAGACGACGACCTTCGGGATCTTGTCGACCTCGCCGTCGCGGATGCGCTTGCCCACCGTCTCGTCCCGCTGGTCGACCTCGACGCGGTAGCCCGCCTCGACGAGCCGGGCGCGCAGAGCCTCAGCCGCGTCACGGTGCCCTTCGCCGACGGGGATGACCCGCACCTGCACCGGCGCGAGCCAGACAGGGAAGGCACCCGCGTAGTGCTCGACGAGGATGGCCGACGAAGCGCTCGAACGACCCGTAGAGGGCGCGGTGGATGACGAACACCGGGTGCTCGCGGTTGTCCGCGCCCATGTAGGTGAGCCCGAAGCGCGCCGGCATCTGCCGGTCGAGCTGGATCGTCCCGAGCTGCCACGACCGACCGAGAACATCATCGACGTGCAGGTCGATCTTGGGGCCGTAGAACGAGCCCTCGCCCTCGCCGACTACGTACTCGATCTCGTTGCGCTCGAGTGCCGCCTGGATCTCACCCTCCGCGAAGTCCCACTCCGCTGCGTCGCCGAGCTTGTCGTCCGGCCGCGTGGAGAACTCCGCGCGCGGCTCGAGACCGAAGAGGCCGTAGAGGAACCGCAGGTAGGCGATGCAGCCGTCGAGCTCGTCGGCGATCTGCTCCTGCGTGCAGAAGATGTGCGCGTCGTCCTGGGTGACGTGCCGGACACGGGTCAGACCACTCAGCGCGCCCGCGAGCTCGTTGCGGTGCAGCGGCGCGGCCTCGGCATAGCGGAGCGGCAGCTCGCGGTAGCTGTGCAGCGAGTGTCCGAAGAGCAGCATGTGCCCCGGGCAGTTCATCGGCTTCATCCCGTAGACGGTCTCGTCGTCGAGCGGGATCAGGAACATGTTGTCGCGGAACTTCTCCCAGTGGCCCGAGGTCTGCCAGAGCGCGCGCTCGTAGATGAGCGGCGTCTTCACCTCGACGTAGCCGCGGCGGGCGTTCTCGCGCCGCCGCAGGTCTTCGAGCACGTTCCAGATCGCCATGCCCTTGGCATGCCAGAACGCCGAGCCGGGGGAGTGCTCGTCGAAGTGGAAGAGATCGAGCTGGGCGCCGATCCGGCGGTGGTCGCGCGTTCGCGCCTCCTCGAGCCGCTGCAGGTGGGCGTCGAGGTCGGCCTGCGAGTAGAACGCCGTGCCGTAGATCCGCGTCAGCTGCGTGTTCTTCTCGTCGCCGCGCCAGTAGGCGCCGGCGAGGCCGGTGAGCCTCAGGGCCTTGATCGGCGCCGAGTCCTGCAGGTGCGGCCCGCGGCAGAGGTCGGTGAAGTCCCCCTGCGTGTAGAAGGAGATCTCGTCCTCGATCAGGTCGACGAGCTCGACCTTGTAGGGCTGGCCCTCCTCCTCGAAGTACTCGCGCGCCGCCAGGTGCGGAACCTCCTTGCGCTCCCAGCTGCGCCCTTCCTCCAGCTCGCGGCGCATCTCCTCCTCGATCCGCTCGAGGGCGTCCTCGCCGATCGGCTCGGGAAACTCGAAGTCGTAGTAGAACCCGTGCTCGATCGGCGGGCCAATCGCGACCTTCACGCCCGGGTAGAGCCGCCGCACCGCCTCGGCGAGCAGGTGCGCGGCCGAGTGGCGGAGCACTGCGAGCGCGTCCGGGTCGTCGGTGTCGCGCGTCGTCAGGATCTGGATCTCGTCGCCGTCGGCAAGCGGCAGGCGCAGGTCGCGGACGCTGCCGTTCAAGCGGACGAGGACAGCCTGTTCGGCGAGCCGGGGGCCGATCGCCTTGGCGGCATCGAGGCCCGTGGCGCCGGCCGGAAGTTCAAGTTCGGAGCGATCGGGGAGGATGATCCGCATGACCGATCAGGATACGCCCGCGGCCGAGCGGCGCTCCGACGAGGACGACGCGGGCCGCACCGACGACCGCAACGAGCTGGTGGCCGACTCTCCCGCCCCCGATCCGACCGACGGCGAGCGCACCGCGGAGGACGTCCCCACGGCCGACTAAATCGAGAGAAAAGGTGAGGGCCGGCCGATCTGCGGCTAACCGGCCGGCCCTCATGTCGGAATGGGCGTCCTGACAGGAGGAAACATCGCCGCAGTCCTGTCAAGGCCTGATCCCCCGATCGGGGGAGGTCGTTAGCTCGGGGCCGGCCAGGGCAGGCCGGCGGCCACCGCCGCAATGCTTGCGAGCGCGAGCAGGAGTGTTCCGAGACGCTTCACGGGACCGTCCTTTCTGTTGATCTGGTACTGACGGCCCCGGGCCCGGGGAGGCGAGTAGTATACGACGTTCCCGCTCGTGCCGCGCCGAAAGTCAACACATGTCGACGACCCTGCTGCTGTCGGCGTCCGCCTTCGCGAGGCGCGCGAGCGTGCGGGCCTGACGCAGCGCCAGCTCGCCTTCCCCGGCTGCTCGCCGGCGTACATCTCGCGGATCGAGTCCGGCGACCGAATTCCGTCGCTACAGCTGCTCCGTGAGCTGGGCCGCCGGCTCGACGTCAGCGAGGACTTTCTGGCGACCGGCGACGACCGGCTTGCGACCGAGGACAGCCGCCTGCTGGAGGCGGCAGTCTCCTTGCGGCTCGACGATCTCGACCAGGCAGATGAGCTTCTCAACGCCGTGCTCGAGGCACCGTGGAACAAGTCGGACCGCGCCCGCGCGCTGGCGGGGCTCGGCGAGCTCGCGTTCCGCCGCGGCGACACCCTCCGCGCTATCGAGCTGATCGAGCAGGCGCTCGGTGTCTGGGGTGCGCAGCCCTCCGAGCACCCGTCGCTGGCCGACACGCTGGGCCGCGCCTACGCGATGCAGGGCCGACTGGCGGACTCTGCAGCGGTCTTTCGCAGCTCACTCGCCGCCGCCGAGGCACGCAAGGACGTCATCGAGCAGGTGCGGTTCGGCGTCCTGCTGGCCAACGCCCTGATCGACGGCAACGACTTCGACCGCGCGGCGGCCGTGCTCGCGGAGACGACCAGGCTCTCCGAGTCCACTCGCGACCCACTCCTGATGGCACGACTCTTCTGGTCACAGTCCCGCCTGCACGCGCTGCGCAGCGACACGGGCCGGGCAGCGCAGTACGCGCGCCGGGCGCTCGAGATCGTGGAGCGGACCGAGCACGACTACTACGTCGCGCGCGCGCACGAGCTGCTCGCCCACATCGAGCTCGACCGGGAGCGGCCGGAGGAGGCGCTCCGACTGCTCGAGCGGGGCTGGCCCATGCTCGAGAGCGGCAACGACGTCGAGAAAGCGAGCTACCGCCTCGAGGAGGCGCGCGCGCTCGCGCAGCTCGACCGGCGTGAGGAGGCGGCCGCGCTCGCGATGGAGGTCGCCGGGCTGCTACAGGGGGCGCAGCCCAAGGAGGCCGGGCGCAGTTACACCTTGCTGGCCGAGATCTACGCCTCGATCGGCGATGCAGCCCGGGCACAAGAGCTCTTCGAGCTCGCGATCGAGATGCTCGAGCAGTACCCCGGCCCGTACCTCGTGCGCGCGTGTTCCGGCCTCGCCGAGGTGCTGGAAGCGGCAGGACGTCCGCAGGAGGCTCTCGTCGCTCTGAAGCGGGCGCTCGACCCCCGCGCCCGTCCGCCCGGCTAGGCCGCAACGACAGCCCGGCCCAGGTTCCCGCCTCACAGCGTCCCGTCGTGCCCGCTCGCGCTTGAGCGGCCTCCGTCGCTGGACTACCCTGCGGTGCCGCATCAACGAAGGGGTTCCCATCACCGCAGCACGAGAGAGCGATCTGCCGAGGCGCTGCCGACGCGCCGTGCCGCTGCTTGCTCTCGTGGGCGCCGCAGCCACGGCAGCCGTGCTCGCGGTCGGTGCGATGGCCGCGGGAGCTCTGGAGTTCGGCAAGACGGTCGTCCTGACGGGCACGGTCCCGAGCGCGGTGGCGGGCGAGCGCGTGGACATCATGGCGCTCCCGTACGGGAGCGAGGAGTTCGTGCACGCCGCGGCCGTGTCGACGGGTGAAGGCGGGCGCTGGCGGTGGACGGCTCGGCCGCGGATCCGCACCACATATCGCGCCGTGTGGAACATGGTGCCCACGGCCCGCGTCGTCGTCCGCGTGTCGCCCGACCTCGACCTGACGCAGGTGAAGGCGGGCCTGCTCGCACGCGCGCGCAGCGCGCACTCGCTCGCCGGCCAGAACGTGACGCTGCAGCTGCGGAGGCCCGGCGGCAGCTGGCGCGTCTTCCGCCGCATCGTGCTGGACGCAGTCTGCACGCTCGATCGTCAAGGCGACCCTGCCGGTCGGACGCAGCTTCCTGCGGCTCCACATGACCGCCGCCGAGGCGGGACCGGGCTACGACGCCGGCTACAGCCCCGTGCTCACGTTCACCCGCGAGGCGAACGACACCGGAACGTAGGCTCCTCGGCGTGCCGGGGTTGCCCAGCGAGCTCGCCGACCTGCCCCTGACCATCGACGGGGCCGACCTCGAGGGCCTCGAGCAGCCCGTGTCCAGCGCGTTCACCCGCGTGACCACCGTCGTGCGCCTGCGCGGGCAGGGCGAGGAGGGGATCGGCGAGGACGTGACCTACGACGGCGACCTGCAGCGGGAGCAGCAGGCCGCCGGTCCGCCCGCTGCGCTCGTCGGGAGCCACACGCTGGGGACGTTCTGCCTGCTCGTGGGCTCGCTCGACCTCTTCCCCACGCCGCCGGCGCACGCCGCCTACCGGCTCTACCGCCGCTGGGCCTACGAGAGCGCCGCTCTCGACCTGGCGCTGCGCCAGGCGGGCGTTTCGCTCGCCGATGCGCTCGGCAAGGAGAGCCGGCCGGTGCGCTTCGTCGTCTCGATGCGCCTGCCTGAGCCGCCCTCGCTCGATCCCGTCTCCCGGCGGCTCGAGCTCTACCCGGGCCTCGAGTTCAAGCTCGACCCGACGAGCGCCTGGACGGACGAGCTCGTGAACGAGCTCGCGGCGACCGGCGCGGTCGAGTCCGTCGACCTCAAGGGTCGCTACACCGGAACCGTGGTCGACCAGGCGCCCGACCCCGAGCTGTACCGCCGCGTCGCGGAAGGATTCCCGGAGGCGTGGATCGAGGATCCCGCGCTGACGCCGGAGACCGATGCCGTGCTGCGCCCCCACCGCGACCGCATCACGTGGGACGAGCCGATCCACTGGCGTGGCGGACATCGAGGGGCTCCCCTTCCCCGTCAAGGCGCTCAACATCAAGCCGTCGCGCATCGGGAGCCTGGAGGCCCTCTTCGACACCTACGCGTACTGCAACGAGCACGGCATCCGCATGTACGGCGGCGGCCAGTTCGAGCTGGGGCCCGGGCGAGGCCAGATCCAGTACCTGGCCTCGCTCTTCCACTCCGACTCCCCGAACGACGTGGCTCCAGGCGGCTTCAACGAGCCGGAGCCCCGCCCGGGACTGCCGGCGAGCCCGCTGGCGCCCGCACCCGCAGCGACCGGTTTTCGCTGGACCGCCTGACGCGCGACCGAGCCGCACCGACTCGGCCACTGCACGTCCCTCGGTCAAGGGGTGACCTGCCCCCGCGAAATGCCGACGAACCTCCTGGATGGTCAGGGTCGTCGTCTGCGCTGCCGTATTGGCCGTCGGCCTCGCCCTCCCCAGCGTCGTCTCCGCCCACCCCGGCCACGACAGCGGCGTGATCGAGGGCACGTTCCAGCTCTCCCACTCGGACGACTTTCGCGGCGGCGAGGCTCGCTTCTACCCGACGCTCCTCGCCGGCGACCGACGCCTGCGGCTCGAGCGGCCCGGCCGCGGCGCCGCGCTTCGCAGCGGCGACCGGATCCGGGTCGTCGGGTCCGTGCACGGCGACCGGCTGCGCGTCCAGCGGCTGACCCGGCTTGCACGTCCCGCGGCGCGCACGCTGGCAGCCGCTCCCGCCCAGCGGCGCGTTGCCGTCCTGCTCGTCAACTTCGCCGACGATCCGAGCACGCCGTACACACCCTCAGCGGCCGCCACGACGATGTTCGGGGGGACCGGCTCAGTCGCCTCCTACTTCGACGAGATCTCCTTCGGCGCCACGACCATCGCCGGCGACGTCTACGGCTGGTACACGCTGCCCTCGTCGAGCGCCGGCTGCACGGTCGATCGCTGGGCGAACGAGGCGGAGGCCGCCGCAACCGCGGCCGGCGTGAGCCTCGCCGGCTACCACCACGTCGTCTACGCCTTCCCGCGCAGCGTCGAGCTGCGGCTGGGCCGGGCTCGCCGAGATGCCCGGGCGGAAGGCGTGGATCAACGGCTCGTTCACCCTCAAGGTGGTCGCGCACGAGCTCACACACAACCTCGGCACCCACCATGCCGGCGCGCTGACCTGCTCGTCCGGAGGCGCCCGGGTGCCGCTGAGCTCGTCGTGCTCGGGCAACGAGTACGGCGACCCCTTCGACGTCATGGGCAACGGCTCGCGGCACACGGCCGCGCTGGCGCAAGGGGCAGCTCGGTTGGCTCGGCCTCTCCTCGATGGCCACCGTCGCCGGCTCGGGCACGTACACCCTGGCGCCGCTCGAGTGGTTCTCGCCGGGCGTCCAGTCCCTTCGCATCCAGCGCGGGACGAGCGGCCAGTACCTCTACCTGGAGTTCCGCCAGCCGCACGGGAGCTTCGACGACTTCTCGACCGGCGACCCCGCCGTCAACGGCGTGACGGTGCGGCTGGGGCCGGACTACCGCGCGCGCCAGCCGTCGTACCTCGTCGACACCACGAGCGCGACGTCCACGTTCCTCGACGCCCCGCTCGCCGTCGGGCGGACACTGTCGGACCCGGTTTCCGGCCTCACGTTCCGCACGCTGTCGGCGTCCGCGAGCGGCGCCTCGGTGGAGATCTCGGTGCCGGGGTCGACCCCTCCCGCTCCGACCCCGCCGGCAGACACCACGCCGCCCCTCGCCCCGTCGGCGCTCGGCGGCCGGCTGGCCCCGGGGCCGAGCGTCACGCTCGGCTGGGGCGCCGCGTCCGACAACGTCGGCGTGAGCGCCTACCGCGTGCTGCGCGACGGCGTCGAGGTCGCGACGACGTCGGGCCTCTCCTTCGACGACACCGCGCCGCCCACCGGCCGCACCCTCTCGTACGTCGTGCGGGCCGTCGACGCAGCCGGCAACCTCGGGGCCTTCTCGAACGCCGTGGCGATCGCCGTCCCGCCGACCGCGCCCCCGACCCCGCCGCGGGCCGCTCCCGCGCCGGTCGCCGCCCCGTCGATCTCGGGCGCGCTCGCGCAAGGGTTCGTGCTCACCGCCCGGCCGGGCAGCTGGTCGGGGACTGCTCCCCTCGCGTTCGCCTACCGCTGGCAGCGGTGCGACTCGCGCGGGAACCGGTGCACCGCGATTGCGGGCGCCACGGCAGCGACCTACCGCGTCGCAGCCGCCGACGTCGGCCGCCGCCTGCGCCTGCTCGTCCGGGCGACCAACCAGCACGGGCACCGCCGGAGCGACGTCGGCCGCCTCGGCGAAGATCACGCGGCTCTCACGCCGCACCGCCGCCACGAGCGACGGCTGGGCCGGCGGCCTGGTTCGCGGCTGGGCGACCGCACGCCTCGCCCCCACCCGCAGCTGAGCTCGCAGCGCTAGTGGCAGAAAGCCGCTAGCTCGGTCCGCGACTCCCCAGCGCTCACGCCCGCGCTAGTGGCTGACAGCCACAAACTCATCCCGCGACGCGAGGCCGAAGCGAGGGACTCTCAGCCACAAAGGCGAAGCGCGACCGCGCTCCGGCACTGGGATCGCGCCCTCCGCAACCCGCGGCGTCCCTCTCTGTGACCCTGACAGAGTAGATACAATCTTTGTAGTTACTACCAGGAGCGACCCAGAGAGGACTGTTGCGTTGACCAAGCTTTTGCTCATCCCGCTGGAAGACAGCGTCGTCTTCCCCAACATGTCGGTGACGCTCACCGTCGACGCCGGCGACGAGGAGCACGTGCTGCTCGTGCCGCGGCACGAGAACGAGTACGCGAGCGTCGGCACCGTCGCCGAGGTGCTCGACCGCGTCCGCCTGCCCGGCGGCGCTGCGGGCGGTCGCCCTCAACGGCCTGCACCGCGGCGTCGATCGGCGCCGCCGAGAGCGACTCGGCCGGCCGCCTCCGCGCCGAGGTCGAGGAGCAACCCGACGAGACGCCCCCGCCGAGCCGCACCCGCGAGCTCGAGCAGGAGTACCGCGCGGTCGTCGAGGAGATCCTCGAGCTGCGCGGCGACGACGGCCGCATCGCGAGCTTCGTCCGCTCCATCACGCGAGCCCGGCGCGCTCGCCGACACGGCCGGCTACTCCCCCGACCTGACCTTCGAGCAGAAGGTCGAGCTCCTCGAGACGCTCGACGTCATCGAGCGGCTCCAGCTCGCGCTTCGCTTCCAGCGCGACCGCCTGGCCGAGATGCAGGTGCGCAAGCGCATCCGCGACGACGTCGAGTCGGGCGCGCAGAAGCAGCAGCGCGAGTACTTCCTGCGCAAGCAGATGGAGTCGATCCGCAAGGAGCTCGGCGAGGACGAGGGCTCCGTCATCGAGGAGTACCGCACGAAGATCGACGAGGCCGAGCATGCCCGAGGCCGTCCGGGAGCAGGCCGACCGCGAGCTGAACCGGCTCGAGTCGATGGGCGAGGCCTCCGGCGAGGCGTCGATGATCCGCACGTACCTCGACTGGCTGATCGCCGTGCCGTGGGGCAAGCGCTCCGAGGAGACGCTCGACCCGGTCCACGCGCGCGAGATCCTCGACGCCGACCACGCCGGCCTCGACGACGTCAAGGAGCGCATCGTCGAGTACCTGGCCGTGCGCAAGCTGCGCGAGGAGCGCGGCATCGAGCCCGACAAGCGCTCGGGCGCGATCCTGACGCTGATCGGCCCGCCCGGAACCGGCAAGACGTCGATCGGCGAGTCGGTCGCACGCGCGCTCGGCCGCGAGTTCGTCCGCATGTCGCTCGGCGGCGTGCGCGACGAGGCCGAGATCCGCGGCCACCGGCGCACGTACATCGGCGCGCTGCCCGGCCGGCTCGTCCGCGCCCTGCGCGACGCCGGGACGATGAACCCCGTGATCATGCTCGACGAGGTCGACAAGGTCGGCGCCGACTGGCGCGGCGACCCCTCGGCCGCGCTGCTCGAGGTGCTCGATCCGGCGCAGAACCACTCGTTCCGCGACCACTACCTCGACGTCGAGCTCGATCTCTCCGGGGTGTTCTTCATCGCCACGGCGAACATCGCCGAGACGATCCCGGGCCCGCTGCTCGACCGCATGGAGGTCATCCGCTTCGACGGCTACACGGTCGAGGAGAAGGCTGCGATCGCCCGCGGCTACCTCTGGCCGCGGCAGCGCGAGCGGAACGGCCTGCACGAGGACGAGGTCTCGCTCGACGACGAGGCCCTGCAGACGGTCGTGACCGAGTACACGCGCGAGGCCGGCGTTCGCAACCTCGAGCGCGAGCTCGGCAGCATCCTGCGCAAGACGGCCACGCGCGATCGCCTCCGGCAAGGTCGAGCCGCCGGTCGTCGATCGACGTGGACGTCGTGCGCGACGCGCTCGGCCGCCAGAAGTTCTTCCAGGAGGCTGCGGAGCGGACGGCGGTCCCGGGCGTCGCCACCGGCCTGGCCGTCACGGGCACCGGCGGCGAGATCCTCTTCATCGAGGCGACCGGGATGCAGGGCTCGGGCGAGCTGATCGCTGACCGGCCAGCTCGGCGACGTGATGAAGGAGTCGGCGCGCATCGCGCTCTCCTACGTCCGCTCGCACGCCGACGGAGCTCGGCATCGCCGAGGACGGTTTCGAGGATCGCTCGTTCCACGTCCACGTACCGGCGGGCGCGATCCCGAAGGACGGGCCGAGCGCCGGGGTCGCGATGACGACGGCGCTCGCCTCGCTGCTCTCGCGGCGGCCGGTGCAGCACACCGTCGGCATGACCGGCGAGGTCACGCTGCAGGGACGCGTCCTGCCGATCGGCGGGCTGAAGCAGAAGGTGCTCGCCGCGCACGCGGCCGGGCTCCGCGAGGTGATCCTCCCCGAGCGCAACCGCGCCGACCTCGACGACGTGCCCGCCGACGTCCGCGACGAGATGACGTTCCACCCGGTGATGACGCTCGGCGAGGTGCTCGACGTCGCCCTCGAGCAGACGCCGGTCGCGAAGGCGGCGTGACGCGATGAAGCAGTGCCGCGACTGCACGCCGCTGCCCGAGGGGGTCCGCCGCGCGGCGGACCTCCTCGAGCGCAGCTGGCTGCTCTCGGTGCTGTGGGCCGCGCACTCCGGCGCAGTCCGCTTCAACGAGTTCCTGTACGCGCTCGGGAGCATTCCGCCGCGCACGCTGGCGGTGAGGCTGGCCGAGCTCGAGGCGGCGGGAGTGCTGGAGCGCCGCATCTACGACACGCGGCCGCCGCGCGTCGAGTACCGGCTGACCGCGAAGGGCAAGCACCTCGGGCTGATCGTCGAGGCGCTCGAGCGCATCGCCGTCTGACACCGGCGCGCCGCGCCGTCGCGAGAAACCTCCCGAAACTTGCGTCCGAGGTGGGCTGCAGGGAGAATCGCGCCGGCATGAGCGACCTGACCGGCTACGTCGTGGACGAGCAGGCGGTCGCGGGGTCGCAGCAGCCTGGGGACACGGCGCTCGAGCGCATCACGATCGACGCGTCCGGCGACCGGCTCGAACAGCGCGTGCTGCGCTTCTCGCCCGGCCGCTCGCAGCCTCGCGGCTCGAGCGAGCGGCAGGAGGTGCTGTACGTCGCCGGCGGCCACGGCCGCCTACAGCTCGACGGCAAGCCGTACGAGCTCGAGCCCGACACCGGCGTCTTCGTCGCCGCCGGCGAGTCGTACACGGTCGAGAACCCGGGCGACGACGAGCTCGTGCTGGTGAGCGTGACCGCGCCGCAGCGGGAAGCACCGTCGTCCGACGGGCGGCGGGCCGTCCGCTGGGCGGAGCGCCCGTCGCTGCCGGCCAGCCCGAACCGGGAGTTCCGCTACCTGGTCGACGACGAGACCGGCTGTCGCGACATCACCCAGTTCGTCGGCGTCATTCCGCCCGGGCGGGCGCCGATGCACAGCCACACCTACGACGAGGTCATCTACGTGGTGGAGGGCCAGGGCGTCCTCCACCTGGGCGGTGGAGATACACCGATTCGGCGGGGAACGTGCATTCACCTGCCGCCGCTCGTCGAGCACTGCCTCGAGAACACGGGGGGCGCGCCGATGCGCGTTCTCGGGGTGTTCCACCCGGCGGGCGACCCGGCGTCGCGCGCCACGGAGGGCCTGGCGTGATCGCCCGCCCCAACCGGCGGCCGATTTCGGCGTCTAATGCCCCGATTCGACAGGAGGGACACGTATGAGGAAACTGTTAGTGCTGCTGGCAGCCCTGACCGGGCTGGCAGTGGCGACATCGAGCGTCGGCGGGGCCGCACCGTCGACGCAGGCTGCTCCGGAGGCCGCCCAGGTCTCGTGCAGCGGGATCAAGGTCGGCTTCATGGGCCCGTGGACCGGGCCCGCGGCGTCGATCGGCCAGGAGCAGCTCAAGTGGGGTCGGTACGCCCTGGCGAGGTACAACGCCGCGCAACCCGAAGCTGCGCATCCGCAGCGCTCGAGCTCGGACACGCAGCTCGACGCCGCCCAGGCGGCGACCCGCTCCGTCCAGGCCGCCTCAGACAGCAAGGTGATGGCGGTCGTCGGCCCGGCCGGCAGCCAGGAGATCATCTCGGTCGGCGAACACGTTCAGCCGCCGGTCGATCGGCTACATCTCGGGCTCGGCGACGCGCACGAGCCTGACGATCGGCGCGGACAAGGTCGCGACGTTCTTCCGCACGGTCGGGCAACGACGCCACGCAGGCGGCGACCGACGCGACCTTCATCTACACGAACCTCGCAGGCACGGCGCGTCGTGGGTCATCGACGATCAGTCGGCCTACAGCGTCCCGCTCGCGAACGGCGTCGTCGCCGGGCTGAACCGGCGGAGCGGCACCACCGTCACCCGTGAGTCGGTCAACCAGGATCTGACGGACTTCTCGTCGCTGATCGCCCGCATCCCGGCCAACACGCAGGTCATCTTCCTGCCGTGGCAGCTGGCGGCCCGGGCGGCCACCTTCTTCCAGCAGCTCCGGCAGCAGGGGAAGACGGCCCGCGTGATCGGATCCGACGGCCTCGACGCGTCGGAGTGGCTCCAGGCGGCCAACGGCCAGTACTTCTCGGCCTTCGCGCCCGACCTGAAGCGGTTCCCGGACAAGGCGACCAAGGCGCTCGTGGCGACCTACATCAAGCGCTACGGCCAGTTCAACACCACGTTCGGCCCGCCGACCTACGAGGCCATGCGCGTCGCCACCACGGCGATCAAGGCCGCGTGCAAGAACGGGCAGGCCACGCGTGCAGAGGTGCTTCGCGAGATCCGCAGGGTCAACTTCGCGGGCATCCTCGGCTACCGGATCAAGTTCAAGACGAACAGCGGCGACGTCGCTGGAGCGAAGTTCTTCATCTTCCGGATCAACAACGGAAGCGCGGTTCTCGTTCCGTAGCCCTGAGAACTCCGGACTCCGTCGAGCGGCCCGCCACACGGCGGGCCGCTCGCGTTTCCGGGCTCCTGCCGCGGAGTCGAGCCGCGATCCTGCGTAGACTCGCGCCTCCGTGGGACTCGTCGGCTACGAGCTGATCCTCCCCTGGGAGGACTGGAATCTCTTCATCCAGCTCTGTCGTCAACGGGCTCACGCTCGGGAGCGTCTACGCCCTGATCGCGCTCGGCTACTCGATGGTCTACGGGATCCTCAAGCTCCTGAACTTCGCCCACGGCGACGTCTACATGATCGGCGCGTTCCTCGGCTACTTCATGCTGACGAGCGGCCTCGGCGGCCCCGTCCGAGCCTCTCGGTCGCCCCTCTGGCTCGCGCTCACGCTGGTGATGCTCGTAGCCATGCTCGGGGCGGGGCTGCTCGGCGTCGTCATCGAGCGCTTCGCCTACCGGCCGCTCCGCAACGCCCCGCGCATCGCGCCGCTGATCAGCGCGCTCGGCGTCTCGTTCTTCCTCCAGAACTCGGCGCTGCTCCTCTTCGGCGCCAACTTCCGCACCTACGACGCGTTCACGCTCGAGGGCGGCGTGCTCTTCAGCAAGGGCATCTTCGAGCAGTTCGAGTCGGCTGCCGCGGACGACCTGGGCAACCCCGTCTCGATCAACCTGCCGCTCCTCAGCCTGATGGTGATCGGCGGTGCGATCGGCCTGATGGTGCTGCTGACCCTGCTCGTGGCCCGCACGCGGCTCGGCAAGGCGATGCGGGCGACCGCGTTCGACCGCGAGGCCGCCGCGATGATGGGCATCAACCCCGACCGCGTGATCATGGCGACGTTCTTCATCGGCTCGGCGCTCGCGGGCGCGGCCGGCGTCATGGTCGGGCTGCTCTTCGGCCAGGTGAACCACTTCATGGGCTTCCTGGCGGGGCTGAAGGGCTTCACCGCCGCGGTCGTCGGCGGCATCGGCTCCATCCCCGGCGCCATGGTCGGCGGCCTGATCATCGGCCTCGCCGAGGCGTTCGCGACCGGCTACGCGCCCGAGGGCTCCCGCTTCCAGGACTTCTACGTCTTCGTGCTGCTGATCGGCTTCCTGCTCCTCCGGCCGACCGGCCTGTTCGGCAAGGCGGAGAGCGGAAAGGTCTAGACGTGCCCGACGAGCCTCCGATCGAGCGCACCCCGCAGGAGAGCGAGCTCCCGGAGTTCCCGGACGCCGCGCAGCGCTCGCGGGTCGGCGTCGACACCTGGGTGGCCGAGCACGGGGAGCGGCTGCACCGCTACGACGGCTGGCGGGGGCAGCTCGCTCGCGCGTGCTCGACCGCATCCCGCTCTGGGCGCGCGTGCTCGCTCTTCGCGCGCCGCTGCGGCGCTCTACCCGCTCGCGGTCAGCGGCGACGAGTACCTGCAGCGCGTGGGCGTCGACACGCTCATCTACATGATGCTCGCGATCGGCCTCAACATCGTCGTCGGCTACGCGGGGCTGCTCGACCTCGGCTACATCGCCTTCTTCGGCGTCGGCGCCTACACGTACGCGCATCGTCTCCTCGGACAAGTTCGACTACCACTGGCCCTCCTGGGCCAGCCTCCCGTTCATCGTCGTGCTCTGCGCCGCGATCGGGCTGCTGCTCGGGACTGCCGTCGCGCCGGCTGATCGGCGACTACCTGGCGATCGTCACGCTCTTCTTCGGCCAGATCTTCGTCACGATCACGAACAACGCGATCCGGCTCGACCTGCCCTTCCGCGACCAGCCGACGGACCTCACGAACGGCCCGAACGGGATCACCAACCTCGACCCGATCTCGTTCGCCGGCCTCGAGATCACGTCGGTGCTCGACTTCTTCTACTTCCTGCTCGTGCTCTTCCTGCTGGCCGCGGTGGCGATCCACCTCGTCAACGAGTCGCGAACCGGCCGGGCGTGGCGCGCCCTGCGCGAGGATCCGCTGGCCGCTGAGGCGATGACGATGCCGGTCAACCGCCTGAAGCTGCTGGCGTTCGCCTTCGGCGCCGCCACGGCCGGACTGACCGGGGCCGTGTTCGCGTCGCTGCAGGGCTCGGTCTTCCCGCAGAACTTCGACGTGCAGCTGCTGATCATCATCTACGCGATGGTGATCCTCGGCGGGGCGGGCAGCCTGCCCGGGGTCGCCCTGGGCGCCATCGTCGTCAACGGGCTGCTCGAGGTCCTCACCCGGCCCGAGCAGGCCCGCGTGGTGTTCTACGCCAGCATTGTCATCGGGCTGCTGCTGCTGGTGCGGCCCTGGCGGTGGTTCGCCTACGTCGCCGCGGGCACGCTCGTCTTCGGCCTCGTCATGCGGCAGCTCGGCGAGGCGTTCTGGGATCGCGGCGTCGCCGGCAGCGTCTCCGGTCGGCCTCGGCGGCGCGCTCGAGCACTGGCTGCTGCTGCCGAGCGACGCGCAGCAGTACGGCAAGTACGCCTACGTCGGCCTGATCGCAGCGATCCTGGCGCTGACGCTCGTGAGCACGCGGACCCGCTGGCTCGTCCTGCCGGCGGTGCTGTGGCTGGCGTCGTTCGTCTGGGAGAACGTGCTGATCACCGAGCCGCGCCACGACCCGCTTCATCCTGCTCGGCGCGCATCCTCGTGGCGCTCATGGCGGCACGGCCGCAGGGCCTGTTCGGATCGGCGCGGGTGGAGATCGTATGACCGAGCAGCAGGCGCCGCTGCTCGAGCTCCGCACCGTCTCCAAGACGTTCGGCGGGCTCCGGGTCATCAGCGAGCTCGACCTCGACGTCGCGCCGGGCGAGATCGTGAGCGTGATCGGCCCGAACGGCGCGGGCAAGACGACGCTCTTCAACCTCATCACCGGGATCTACCGCCCCGACGCGGGCGAGATCCTCTTCGACGGCGCGTCGCTGCTCGGGCTCGCGCCCTGGCAGATCACGCAGCGCGGCGTCGCCCGCACGTTCCAGACGCTGCGGCTGTTCCTCAACATGACGGTGCGCGAGAACGTCATGGCGGCGGCGTACGGCCACACGAAGTCGACGTGGTTCGAGGCCATGCTGCGCCTCCCCCGTGCGCGGCGGGAAGAGCGCGAGATCCGCGAGCTCGCCGAGCAGAAGCTCTCGTTCTTCGGCGAGCGGCTCGTCGGCTACCGCTGGGACCAGCCCGCGTACTCGCTCTCGTACGCCAACCGGCGGCGGCTCGAGATCGCCCGCGCGATGGCGACCAATCCGCGACTGCTGTTGCTGGACGAGCCGGCCGCCGGCATGAACCCGCACGAGACCGGCGAGATGACCGAGCTCATCGCCCAGCTGCGCACCGAGGGCGGCTACACGATCCTCGTCATCGAGCACGACATGCACGTCGTCGAGGGCATCTCCGACCGCGTGGTCGCTCTCGACCAGGGCGTCAAGATCGCAGAGGGCGGCTTCGAGGAGGTCGCCACGCACCCGCGCGTGGTGGAGGCCTACCTCGGCCTGCGCGGCGACCGGGAGGACGCCGCATGAGCTTCGGGGGCCGGCCATGACCGACGCGACAGTGAGCGGCGCCGAGCAGCCGGCGCAGCCGGGCGAGAACGGCCGCGGCGAGCAGCTGCTCGAGCTGCGCGACGTCGTCACCTACTACGGCGAGATCAACATCCTGCGTCAGGTCTCGCTGGAGGTGCGAGCCGGCGAGCTCGTCTGCCTGCTCGGCGGCAACGCCTCCGGCAAGTCGACGACGCTGAAGACGATCCTCGGCATCGTCCGCCCTCGCGCCGGCAGCGTCGTCTTCTGCGGCGAGGACGTCACCAACCGGGCGACGAACTACCGCATCGCCCGCGGCATGGCGATCGTGCCGGAGAACCGGCGCCTGTTCGCGCCGATGACCGTGCGCGAGAACCTGGAGATGGGCGCCTACCTCCACGGCGGCGGTGCCAGCGAGGACTTCGAGCGCGTCTACGAGCTCTTCCCCCGCCTCCACGAGCGGCGCGCGCAGCTTGCGGGCACGCTCTCCGGAGGCGAGCAGCAGATGGTCGCGATGGGCCGCGCCCTCATGTCCCGCCCGAGGCTGCTGCTGATGGACGAGCCCTCGATGGGGCTCGCGCCGCTGCTCGTCGAGCAGAACTTCGAGATCATCAAGCAGGTGCACGACGCCGGCGTCGCCGTGCTGGTCGTGGAGCAGAACGCCAACGTGTCGCTCTCGATCGCGGACCGCGGCTACGTCCTGCAGACCGGCCGCGTCGTCCTCGACGGCAAGGCGTCCGACCTGCTCGCCGACGAGGATCTCCGCAAGGCCTACCTGGGCAGGTGACCGCGAGCCGTGCGGCCGAGGGGCGCACGGTCGGCGGGGCAGTCATACGGCCGCAGTGCTCGCTCTATTCGAAGAGGGACTGCGTCCCCCCTCGAGCTCCCCCCTTTTCACGCCGCGTTCGAGGCGACCAGGCCGGCTGGTCAGACGGTGTAACACCAGAACTCAGCGTCCAGCCGCCGGCTCCGGAAACACTGGCACCACGCCCCCGCCCGCAAGGAAGGGGCCCACGGGGGAACCAGGTAACCCCATCCTCATGGTTCCCCCGTGAAGCGAGCGAAGCGAAGCGTGCTAGAACCGAGGGATGCGCGGCTTCGTAGCACTCGCCGTCCTGCTCGGCGCCGCCTTCGCCGGGGCACTTCTGGATGCCGGCGACGGTGCGCCCGCACCGGCCGCGCCGCGGCCCTGCACCGGGTTGCGCGTGGGCCTGCTGGCGCCGCTCGGGGGGCCGGCGGCCGCCACCGGGCAGGAGCAGCAGCGCTGGGCCCGCTTCGGCCTGCGGCGGCACAACAAGGCCAATCCGAAGCTGAAGCTGCAGCTGGTCGAGCACGACACGCTCTTCGACCCCGAGCAGGCGCGCCTGCGCGCGGCTCAGCTGGCTGCGGATCCTCGGGTGATGGCCGTCGTCGGCCCCGCGGGGAGCCGGGAGGTGCCGACCGTCGGCGCTGAGCTGGCGCCGAGGGGGATCGCATTCGTGTCGGGCTCGGCGCGCGCGCCCGAGCTGACCGCGCCGAAGACGGCCGTCCGGGGGTTCCACCGCGTCGTGGCATCCGACCTCGCGCAGGCACCGCTGCTCGCGCGTTTTGCCGCCCGTGACCTCAAGGCGAAGGAGGTGGTCGTCCTCGACGACGCCTCCGACTACGGCATCGCGCTGGCGACGGCTGCGGAGCGCCAGCTGGCTGCCGAGCGCGTGACCGTGACCCGCCGCTCATTCGACCCGCTGAAGGGCGTGTTGGCAGCGCTCGTCGAGCGCATCCCGGCCGGTACCGACGCCATCCTGCTGCTCTGGTCGAGCCCCGGCCAGGCGCCGGAGCTCTTCTCCCGCCTGCGCGCCAGGGGGCGGACCGCGGCCGTCGTGGGTGCTGACCGGCTCGACTCGGCCGAGTGGCTCACCGCCGCGGAGGGGCAGTACTTCGCGTCGTACGTGCCCGACCTGCGCGCGTTCGGCGACCAGAAGACGCAGGCGCTCCTTCGTGACTACGCCGCCGAGTACGGAGTGGTCGAGACGAAGTACGGTCCGCCGGTGTACGTCGCCCTACAGTCGGTGCTCGAGGCGGTGAAGCGAGCCTGCCGCGACGGCAGGGTCACCCGCGTCGAGGTTCAGCAGCAGCTCGGCGCCGTCCGCTTCTCGAGCATCCTCCGCTACCTGGTGCGCTTCCGGCGCGGAGACGTCCCTGCCGCGCGCTTCTTCGTCTACCGCGTTACCGGCGGAACGGCGACCTTCGTGCGATGAGCGAGGTGACCGACCCCGGCCCGCTCGAGGCGGAGATCGCGGCTGCGGCGCGAACTGGTTCCTCCGTGCCCCGCCCGCGCGAGTCCGGCCCGCTTCCCCACCGCATCCGCCACCGGTTCCCGATCTTCGAGCGGCTCGTCTACATCAACAGCTGCTCGCAGGGGGCGCTCTCGGACTCCGTGCGACAGGCCTACGCCGACTACCTGCGCGACTGGGACGAGCGCGGCTCCCCGTGGGAGTACTGGGTCGAGCAGACCGAGCGCGCCCGGGCCGCCTTCGCCGGGCTGGTGAACGCCGCGCCGGACGAGGTCGCCGTCAACACCTCCCTCTCCGAGGCCGTCAGCTCGATCGCGACCGGCCTGCGCTACGCCGGACGGCGCTCGAAGATCGTGCTCTCCGACTACGAGTTCCCCACCGTCGGGCAGATCTGGCACGCGCAGGAGTCGCGTGGCGCGCGAGTCGTCCACGTTCCGCCCGCCGAGGACGGGACGATCCCGATCGAGGGCTTCGAGCGGGCGATCGACGACGAGACGCTCCTCGTCTCGCTTGACGCACGTCTCCTATCGCACCGGGACGATGCTCGACATCGAGCGCATCACCAGGCTGGCCCACGAACGGGGCGCGCTCGTGCTGGTGGACGCGTACCAGACGGCCGGCTCGGTTCCGCTCGACGTGAAGGCGCTCGGCGTCGACCTGCTCGCGGCCGGCACGCTCAAGTACCTGCTCGGCTCCGCCGGGCTCGCGTTCCTCTACTGCCGCCAGGAGCTGGTCGAGCGCTTCTGGCCGGCCGCAACCGGCTGGTTCGCCGACCGGGACATCTTCGCCATGGACCACCGGGACTACTCCCCGGCGGCGACGGCCGCCCGCTTCCAGTCCGGGACGCCCCCGGTGCCGGCGATCTACGCCGGTGTCGCCGGCATCGAGCTGATGCAGGAGATCGGTGTCGCCGACACGCGCGAGCACGTGCAGGCGCTCAACAGCCGCCTGATCGCCGGGCTCGACGAGCTGCGGGCGAAGATCGTGACCCCGCGGCGGCCGAAACGGCGCGGCGCGCTGATCTGCGTCGCCTCCTACGACGCCCCGGCGCTCGTGGCGGTGCTGCGGCGCGAGGGCATCGTCACCTCGTCGCGCGACTCGAACGTCCGCATCTCGGCGCACGCCTACAACGCCGACGAGGACGTCGACGCACTGCTCGCGGCGCTCGCACGGAACCGGCGCTTGCTGGTACGCGCCAGCGGGCCGCCGCCTCAGGACTAGGGCTCAGCGCGCGGCGCCGATCAGGATCCCGCCCGCGACGACGAGCACCGCGCCGAGCACGAGCCGCGGCCCGACGAGCTCGCTACGGCGAAGCACCAGCAGCGAGATCAGCACGCCCCAGAGCGACTCCGTCGCAACGAGTGGGCTCACCACGCTCACACGCCCGCGCTCGTACGCCTCGAACAGCGCGACGTAGGAGAGGCCGAAGAACACACCCGCCGGGGCGAGCGCGGCGAAGGCGCCCCGCAGCGGCAGGCGGCCGGGCCGCCGCCACGAGGCCGCGGCGAACACGACCATCGCCACCGTGCCGGCCAGCAGGGCGGCCGACGCGGCCGCCATGCGGCGCGACGTCCGTCTCGCCCGCCAGCCAGCGGACGACCGTGTCCCGCGTCGCGAAGAGGACGGTCGTCGCGGCGGCGAGCACGGCGCCGATCGCACGGAAGTCGGCGGGCCGGACGCGCTCGCCGACGAGCGCCAGCCCGCCGAGAACGATCAGCACCGCGCCCACGACCAGGGCCGCCTCGACCGGCTCGTCGAGAAAGGCGACGGCGAGCACCACCGAGACCAGCGGCGCCGCGCCGACGACCACCGACACGCGCGCCGGCCCGGCCGCTCCGACAGCCGTCACGAAGAGGATCTGCGAGCAGCCCGGGCGCGAGCAACCCGGCCAGGGCGAACGGCCAGACCTCGTCCAGCGGCAGGTCCCGCACGGTCACCGCACCGGCGAGGAGAGCGACGGTCAGGGCGACGATGGCGCTGACGAGCGCGCCGTGGACGGGATCCGGGCTCCGCCGCAGGCCGAGGCGGATCGCCACCGTGCAGGCGCCGAAGAGGACCGCGGACGTGCAGGCGAGGAGGACCGCCATCGCCGCCGAGCGCCGAGACTAGTAGGTGAACATGCGGTCGTGCTCGAGCGAGAGCCGCACGAGCACGTCCGGCATCGCCAGCTCGGCCGGCTTGCCCTCGAGGTCGGCCTCGCTCAGCCCCCGGGCCTTGCCCGACATGCCGGACACGTAGATGCGCGCGCCCGAGGCGACCACGGCGTCGTAGGACTCCCGCAGCGAGCCGGTGCCCAGCCCGCTGAGCGAGTCCAGCACGGAGTCACGCAGGAGCTGGACGGCGTCGCCCGCCAGGAACATCGTCACCTCGTGGCCCTCGCCGACGGCCGCCTTCGCCACGAGGAAGCCGAGCGCCGCGCGCGTGGGGTGCTCCGGGCCGTGCGTGACGTGGACGAGGATCCTGGCCACGGCGCGACTTTAGTCTCTCGCGGACATGCCCCTGCAGCTTGATCGGGTCTGCGTCGTCGGCGGCGGCGTCATCGGCAGCCTCTACGCCGCGCATCTGGCGCGGGTCGCCGAGGTCTCGGTGCTGACCCGGCGTCAGGAGCACGCCGACGCGCTGCGCCGCGACGGGCTGCGCGTCTCGGGCAAGAGCGACTTCACCGCGGAGCTCTTCGCGACCTGTGACCCGGGCGAGCTGCCCCCCTTCGACCTGGCGATCCTCGCCACCAAGGCGACCGAGGTCGAGGAGGCGGCGCGCCGTCTGGCCGGGAGCGGCGACGGGGCGACGGTGATGACGATCCAGAACGGGCTCGGCGCCGAGGAGCTCGTCCGCCGCCACGGCGACTGGCCGCTCGTCTCGGCGGTGACGTTCATGAGCGGCGTCCGCCACTCGGACGCGCACGTCGAGTACGAGCTCGACACCGAGACCTGGATGGGGCCGTTCGCCGGCACGCTCGCCGCCGAGGACGTCGAGGAGGTCGCCGAGCTCCTGCGCGCGGGCGGCCTGAAGGCGCGGGCGTTCCCGGACCTGCGGCCGGCCCAGTGGTCGAAGCTCATCTTCAACGCCACCGTCAACACGGTCGCGGCCGTCACGAACCTCCCCCATGTCGGCGCCTTCGCGGCCGTTGCGGAGCCGACCGACCTCGGCAACCTCGTCCGCGACCTGATGGACGAGGGCAAGCGGGTCGCCGCCGCGGCGGGCGTCGTGCTCCACGAGGATCCCTGGGAGATGAACGTCCACGCCGTCCAGCGGGGCGAGACCGAGGCCGCCGCCGGCCACTACGCGCACGTGCCGTCGATGCTCGAGGACGTGCGCTCGGGCAGGCGCACCGAGGTCGACTTCATCACCGGCGCGCTGGTGCGAGAGGCGGAGCGACACGGAGTCGACGTGCCGCTGCACCGCGCGATGTACCGGCTCGTGCGGGCGCGGGAGACGGCGACATGACCGGCTGCGCGCTCGATCGACGCACGGACGTGTCCCGGCGAGACAGCCGGGGTCAGACCCCGGTAACACGTTCCGCCGCGCAGAAGTGTCACGAGGGTGTGCCGAGTCTCATGCAGGCGGCTCGCCGGTGAGGGTCTGCGTCGTCGGCTGCGGCGCGGTCGGGTCGCTCTTCGCGGCCCACCTCGCGCGCCTCGAGGACGTCGAGGTGTGGGCCTACGACGTCAGCGAGCCGCACGTGCAGGCGATCAACGAGCACGGCCTGCGGCTGTCCGGAGTCCGCGACGTGGTCGGCCACCCGCGGGCCACGACCCGGGCGGACGAGCTGCCGCCGTGCGACTTCGGGATCGTGGCGACGAAGGCGATGCACACGTCGGCGGCCGTCGCCGCCACCGCGGCACGCCTTCGCCGAGGGTGCGGTGCTCTCGGTCCAGAACGGCGTCGGCAACGAGGAGGCGATCGCCGAGCACGTCGCACGGGTGATCCGCGGCACCACGTTTCCGGCCGGCCGGATCCTCGAGCCCGGGCACGTGCAGTGGGACGTCGCCGGCGACACGACCATCGGCCCGTACGAGCCCAAGCCGGCCCCGACCGCCGAGATCGAGCGGCTCGCGGACGCCTGCACGCGCGCCGGCATGCCGACGACAGCCGTCGCCGACGCGCGCGGCGCGCAGTGGCGCAAGGTGATCTTCAACGCCGCCACCAATCCCGTCGGCGCGCTGACCGGGCTCACCCACGGGCGGGTCTGCGAGCGGCCCGACCTGCGTGCGCTCGTCTCCGGGCTGGTCGACGAGGGCAAGGCCGTCTGCGCGGCCCAGGGAATCGAGCTCGACGCCGACCCGGAGGAGCTCATCGACCACGCGGCGCGGCCCGACGTCGCCTACGACCACAAGGCCTCGATGCTGCAGGACGTCGAGGCGCGCCGTGCGACCGAGGTCGACTGGCTGAACGGCGGCATCGCCCGCTTCGGGCGCGAGCACGGCGTGCCGACGCCCCTCAACGACGCGATCGCGGCGCTCGTGCGAGGCTTGGAGGCGTCATGGAAGAGCTAGCCCGCCGCCACGAGAACGTCCGCGCGGCCGCCCGGCGCGCCGGCCTCGACGCCGTCGTCGTCGCGGGCAGCGAGTACACCGGCTTCGAGGGCGCGGTCACCTACCTCTCCGGCTTCACCATCGTGCACCGCTACGCCTACGTGGTCGTGCCGGTGGACGGCGAGCCGGCGATCGTCTTCCCGGCGGAGGCGCGCTACGTCGGCGAGCACGCACAGAACCGGATCGACGAGCAGGTCTTTGCGCCGCACCCGGGCGAGTGGCTCGCCGACCGCCTGCGGGGCCGGCGCGTCGGCGTCTACGGCCTCGACTACGTGATGACCGTGCGCGACTACCGCGCGCTCGCCGCAGGCGCCGCCGACGTCGTGCCGTTCGACGAGGAGTTCGACCTGGCGCGCGCGGTCAAGAGCGACGCCGAGCTCGAGTCGGTGCGCGACAGCGTGCGCATCAACACGGAGGGCTTCCGCATCTTCCTCGAGCACTACGGGCCGGGTCGCAGCGCTGCGGAGGTGATGGCGCCGTGCGAGGACTACTTCGTGCGCGAGGGCTGCGGCCGCCTGACGATGGACATGGTGCTGACCGGCCCCGAGTTCGCGGTCGCCAGGCGCGACCTGCCGCTCGGCGAGTTCTGCCTGCCGTCGCTCGAGATCGCCGGCCCGGGCGGCGCACTGGGTCGAGGTCTCGCGCGCGATCGGCAAGCCCGACGAGGACGGCCGGCGCATGCTCGAGGCGTACGAGGAGTACTTCGAGGCGGCGCGCGCGCTCGCTGCGCCCGGGCGCCAGCGCGCACGACGTGCACCGCGCGGTGTCGCAGGGGTTCCACGACCGGGGCTACCACCTCGGCCACGTCACCGGCCACTCGATCGGCATGACGATGATCGAGCACCCCAAGATCGGCGAGGGCATCGAGACGGAGCTGGCCGCGAACATGGTGCTGTCGATGCACCCGCACGCGATCACGCCCGACGGCCGCGGCTGCCTCTACATGCAGGAGACCTGGCTGGTCACGGACGACGGGCGGTGAGCCGCTCTCCGGCCTGCCGATGCAGGTCTTCCAGGCATCCGAAAGCTTCACTCCTTCGGGCTAGATCCCTTACACCGCGGAGCTAGAGTCCAATCGTGAAGCCGAGAGCTGGAGTGCCGCTCCTCCTCGGCGGGATCCTGCTCGCCGGCCTCCTCGCTCTCGCAGGTTCCGCCGCGCCGACGGCCCGCGTGCTGCAGACCGTCACCCCGGTCGACGGCCTCGCCATGGACGGCTCTGTCGTCGCCGTGACGACCGCGTTCGGGATGCCCGGCACCTGCGAACGGACCTCCGCCTGGAATCCCGTCCGGCCGACGCTGCGCCCGCTTGGGCGCGGCGGACGGTGCGATCCCACGAGCACCGGCCGCAGCATCGTCTGGCAGGCGGTGGCCGGGTCGCGTGTCGCCTGGGTCACCGACGCGGGCGGCAACCAGCACGAGACGCGGCTCTTCGTCGCCTCGCTCTGGGAGCCGCGGGTCGCTCGGCAGCTTGCGCTGGCCACGCGCGATGTCGACTCGGGCGCCGGCAACTACGTCGGTCACCTCCACGGCGACGGCGCGCTGCTCGTCTACGCGACCTGGTCGGTCTGCGACGCGGGCGAGCTGCCCTTCAAGGCCTGCCCGCCTGGCGTCGAGCCCGGCACGATCTACAACGCCAAGCTCTGGCGCATCGACGGGACGAGCAAGCGCACGCTGCTCGCCTCGGCTGCCGACGAGCTGGCGCCGCTCCATGTGTCCGCGGGCCGGATCCTGGTGGCTCGCGAGAACGGCTCGCTCGAGGTGCGCCGCACGAACGGCGAGGTGCTCCAGACGTTCCCCTACGTCCGTGGCGAGGTTCGCCAGGCGATGCTCGGCCCGACCGACCTGATCGCGGGGGTGGCCCCGGACGCCAGCGACCCCGGAGGCCGCCTGGGGCTGGAGCTGTACGACCCGACGAGCCCCGTGCTGATCCGGGTCATGAACGGCGCGGCCGGAGTGCCTGCAGTGCCGCCCCGGTGCAGGTATCCCGTCGGCTCGTCGCCGGTGGCCTGCCGGTCGCCGCTCCCGCGCTTCCGGCTCGTCGACCTCGAGGCCCGGCGGCTCGTCTCCGTCCTCGACACGAAAGTGATCCTCACGACGCTCGCGAACGGCAGAGAGCAGCGGTTCTCAGCGATCGGCCGCACGCCGGTGTTCGCCCAGCTCGAGGCGCCCGGCCTCGCCTACTCGTACCGGATGACGACGCGGCACAAGGGCCGCGTCCAGTTCGTCCCGGCTTCCCAGCTCCGTTAGTTAGAGCGCGGCGACGAGCGCCGCGATCGCGACGCCGGCCGCCAGGACCAGCACCGCGAGGTTCACGAGCAGCAGATACAGGAGCAGACGCGAGCGCGGCTCGGTTGAGCCGGTTCGCGGCTCGTCGTTGCCACGGCGCCAGCCGACCCCGCTGGCGAGCACGCCGTTGATCAGCTGGTTGAGGCTGATCCCCTCCGTCTCGGCCGTGCGTGCCAGCTCGGCGTGCAGCGTCCGCGGCATGCGCACGAGCAGCCGCCCGCTCGGCGCCGCGTCCGGGCGGGGCTTCGGGATCGCGCGCCGCGCGTCAAGCGCCCCCTGGATCCAGGTAGCCATGAGCCCACGGGCGCGGGCGACCGCCTCCTCGGGCGTCGTCCCGGAGGCCGTGCAGTCGGGCAGCTCCTCCACGCGCGCCGCCCAGGCGGCACCGTCGCCCTCGTCGTCGCGCCCTACGAGCACGTGGTAGGGCAACTCGAGGTACTGCTCGACGGTCTTCATGTTCGGTCTTCGTGCTGACGGCGCTCAGATTGTACGAGCGCGTGGCCGCCAGCACAAAGTCGCTACGCGGCCGCTGACTCTCGCCGCAAGGCCTCGAGCGCGCGACGCAGCAGCCGCGACACGTGCACCTGGGACACGCCGAGCTCGCGCGCGACCTCCAGCTGGGTACGGCCCTGGAGGAAGTACCGGCGCACGATGACGCGCTCCTGGGCGCGCAGGCGCAGCAGCAGCGAGTCCACGACGAGCCGGTCCTCCATCTCTTCGAGCTCGTCCCTGGCTGCGAGCTGCGCGTCGTCGGGAAGCGGAACCGCGCGTGGTGTGCCTCCCTGCGCCCGCGGTACCCGAACCGGCCAGGTGGAGTCGCGCAGGTAGTGGCGCAGCTCGCCCAGGATCGTCGGCACCGCGAAGGCCGCGAACGGAGCGCCGTGCGCCGGGTCGAACCGCCGCGCGGCCTTGACGAGGCCCACTGCGGCCACCTGGGCGAGGTCGTCGGGCGCCTCGGTCTCGGACGTGTACCGCCGCGCGAGGGCGGCGGCGAGCGGCAGGTGCGTGCAGACCAGCTGCTCGCGATCGTCGTTCCGCCTGACCGTGGCGGCTGCGCCGGCGTGTCCCGTCGGGTCCTCCTTCCCGTACCGCGAAGCGACCCTAGCAGGTATTGCAACTCTCTTTTCTCGCGGCTTTTAGAAACGTTTTGGTTGGCCGCGCCGGTCGATGGGCACTTCTATCTATGTATGAACCGTGTCGGTCGAGGCAGCGTCGTCCGCGTCATGGCCGCAGTGGCGTGGACGTGCGCTGCCTTGACCGGCACGGCACAGGCGGCGCTCGCCGCCGACGACCACACGCCCGTGGCGGTCCTCCCGGACGCCGAGGCCGCCGCCGTGCTCGGGGAGAGCATCGTGGCCGAGGCGACCGCCGCCGCGGGCGTTGCCGATGCCACCGCCGCGCTCGAGTCGGCAGTCCCGGCTCCGCCCACCGCGCAGACGCCGCTGCCGGTAGGCCCCGCGGGGCAGTATCAGCCTGAACCGCCGCAGTATCACGAGGAAAACGGGCAGTATCACGAGCCCGCCCCGACCCCGGCCGCTCCCGCAACGACGCTCGTACCTCCGGTGCTGGGCGGCGGCCCGCTCAACGTCAACGTGGGCGTGCGCGTCCTCAGCCCCGGCGACGACGGCGACGTCATCCAGTCAATTGCCTCCGTCGGCTCGACTCCGCTTGTTGGCGCACCCGCCACCCCGGCTGCGACCCCGGCGGCGGCCGTCGCGAACGTCGCCGTCTCGATTGTCGTGAACGTCACCGTCACGACCATCACTATTCACCAGACTATTGTGAATGACATTCGATATCACGATCCAGTACCGCAGTATCACGACGCAACGGAGATCGCATCTCCGATCTCAATGCCGACTTCTTCCTCGACCGCGCCGGAAGCGAACCAGCGCGAGACGCGCGCCGCCGCGGCGCCGCAGCCTCGCAGCAAGGAGCAGCCGGTGGCCTCCAGTCGGAGGGGCACAGCCGGGGTGGCGGTGGAGGCAGCGTCCCGCGCCGAGTCCTCCACAGGAGCGCTCGGCGTGTCGCACGCAGCCTTCACCGCGCCCAGGCTCTGGGAGAGCGCCTCCGACAGCGAGCGCCGCACTCCGGAGCGCAGCCGCACGCGGCCGGCGCGGCCCCGTCTGACCGCCCCGACGGTGCCGACCGTGCCGCACAGCCCCGAGCGCCTCGCCGCCGCGTCTGCCACGCGGCGGCGGGCTCGTCGGCGGGCTCCTCAAGACCTTTGCCGTTCTCGTCGCAGCACTCGGCCTGACCGCGCTTCCGCAGGCCCGGCGGCTCCGCCTGCCGTCGCCGCGCCTTCAGGAGGCCGACGGGCCACGTCCCGAAGACCCCGGCTAGCGCCTCCCTTCGACGCGCGAACCGCCGGGACACACGCCTGTCCCGGCTCCGACGAACTCGAAGGGAGAACGATGCGACGCATCATCCTCGCGCTCGTTGCGAGCGTGCTGGCCGCAGGCGTCTTCAACGCCGGCGCCGCGGCCGACAGCTCGCCACCGGGTGCAACCAGCCAGACGGCAGGACAGGCCGCCACGAGCACGCAACACGCGGGCGCCGCTGCCTCGTCCAGCCAGATCGCTCCGACGAACACCAACGTGGCCGTGCGTGTCCTCAGCCCGGGCAGCACCGGCCCCGTCAGCCAGTCCAACACGTCGGCCGCGGGCGCGCTGTCCGCGAATGCGAACCTCACCGGCCAGTCGGTCGACCAGACCGGCGCCGGCCTCCAGCAGGCCGGCCAGCTGGCCTCCAACGCGCAGGGAGCGGCGGCGCTGGCCGACTCCGCGCAGGTAAAGCCGCAGAACACGAACGTGGACGTCCGGGTGCTGAGCCCGGGCGGCAGCGGTCCGGTCAGCACAGGAGAACACCTCCTCCGCGACCGCGATCGCCGCGAACCTCAACGCGACCGGCCAGGACGTCACGCAGGCAGCCGGCCCGGGCGCATCCCAGACCGCCGGACAGGCGGCTGCGAGCAAGCAGGGTGCGCTCGCGGCGGCCGAGTCCGTCCAGCTCGAGCCCACGAACACGAACGTCAGCGTTCGCGTTCTGAGCCCGGGCTACGACGGCCCCGTGTCGCAGTCCAACGACTCCGACGCAACGGCGGCCGCACTCAACGGCAACCTGACGTCACAGGGCATCACGCAGCTGGCGGGCCGCGGCGGCCCGGCGTCACAGACCGCAGGACAGGCGGCGGGCAACCTGCAGGGCGCGGCGGCGACGGCCGCGTCGGCACAGGTGAAGCCCACCAACACGGCGGCGAGCACTCCCGTGCTCGGCGGCGGCGGCGGTGCAGTCGACCAGTCGAACAGCTCGGAGGCCACGGGAGTCGCGGCCAACCTGAACGCGACCTCGCAGGAGATCGAGCAGCTCGCCGGCGGCGGCAGCGCCGTCTGCTGTGTGCCGCATGACGGCGGCATCGGCGTGCAGGCGGCGGGCCAGCAGGCGGGCAACGTCCAGTCGGCCACGGTCTGCTGCGCGCAGTCGCTGCAGGTGCACCCGAGCAACACGGCCGTCGGCAGCTCGGGCCCGACGACGCAGGCGAACACCTCCTCCGCGACTGGGATCGCCGCGAACCTCAACGGCCTCGAGCAGTCGATCGGCCAGCGCTCCGGACTCGCTCCGGCACCGGCGCCGCTGGCGGCGTCGGTCGCGGGCGGGCCCGTGGCCGATGCGGCCCCCACCGCCGCAGCACCCGCTCCGGCCGGTGTCAGCCAGTCGAACGCGTCGCAGGCGGGCGCGCTCTCCCTCAACGCGAACAAGACGGGGCAGACGATCACGCAGCAACAAGGGCACACACCGGGACTCGGCATTCAGGCTGCCGGGCAGCTGGCGGGCAACGTCCAGCACGCCGATGCGGCAGCCGAGTCGATCCAGGTGCATCCGACCAACACGATCGGTCACGCGGGCGGCTGGGACGGCCGCTGCGAGACTCGGTGCGAGCCCAAGCCGAGTCCGTGCACGCGGGATCGGTGCGGCGACCCGTGTCTCCACATCAGGTGCCGGCCGGCACCGCCGACCTGCGGGTCCGACCGCTACTCGCTGGGCGGATCGGACCGTTGCGCACCGGCGCCGCGCCGGTGCGAGCCGGTCTCGCGTGGCTCGTGCTGGAAGTGCTGTGCGGCACGCCACCCCGAACGAGGGCTGGTGTCACTCGAATAGGCACGACGTCGACCGGGGGGTGCGGGCGCGCCCGCACCCCCCGGCCGCATTGACAGGGCACCGCGGCGTGGCTAGCGTCGGCTCCAGACAGCCGTCGAAGGGGCACGAGGTGGATCCGCCGATTGTTCGATCGCCGCTGCGGCGCACGAACAGGCCGGTCGCTCCTGGGCGCGTGCCGGTTGCCCTCGTCCTGGCGGTGTCCTGCGCGTGCGTGAGCGCAAGCGCTCACGCCGCTGGCCCCAGCCCCGATCCGCCGCCGCCGTGGGTGGCGACCGGCGCTCCGCGTCCGGAAGCGCCTCCGGCCGCCGAACGAGCGCAGCCCGCGGAGAAGCCGGCTGCTACCCGACAGCACGAGCCGGCGAGCGCGATCTCGCAGACCAATTCGACGGCCGACATCCAGCCGCGGGTCCCGGCTGGCGAGAGCACGTCCCGCAGCCAGACGCAGCGGCCGGCAGCAGCCGCCAAGCCGGCGGCCGGCGAGGCGGCCGTCGCCCGGAAGCCCGAGCCGCCGGCGGCGAAGCGGCCCGCGAAGCCGTACGGGCCGCCCGCTCCTGCGCAGGGGGCCGCTGCGGCCGCAACCGCAGCGAGCGACGGTCCGGCCGCGGCGCTGCTGTTCGTGGCGCTCGCCGCGCTGATCGTGGGCACCGGAGGCGCGTCGCTCGCGGCGACCATTGCCGCCCTCCGCCGGGTGCGCACGTGACACGGGCACTGGCCACCGCGCTCCTCGTGGTGCTCGCGGCCGGCGCCGCCGGCGCGGCCGGGGCTGTCGACGGCACGCCGCCGCTCATCACCTTCGAGCTCGTGGGGACGCAGGGCGCGAACGGGTGGTTCGTCGGCCCGGCCACGGTCCGCTGGCGGTTCGAGGACCCCGAGTCCGGGATCAAGGCCTCAGCCGGCTGCGACGCGTCCACCGTCACTTCGGACACCGCCGGGACGCGCCTGACCTGCACGGCGACCAATCTCATCGACGTGACGAGCAGCGCCTCCGTCACCGTCAAGGTCGACCGCACCCCGCCCGCGGTCACCGGCGCTACGGCCGACCGCGCTCCGGACAGCGCCGGCTGGTACACGCGCCCGGTCACGTTCGCGTTCTCGGGTGCAGACGCCACTTCCGGCGTCGCCGGGTGCGTCTCGGTTGCCTACCCAGGCCCCGACCACGGCGCAGCAACGGTCGCGGGCACGTGCACCGACGTCGCAGGCAACGTCAGCCAGCCGGGCCGGGCGGAGTTCCGCTACGACGCGACTGCGCCGTCCGTCCGCGGCGTGGCCGCACGGGCCGGAGACGGCGAGGTCACGGTGCAATGGACCGCACTGCCGCAGTGGGAATGGGTCGAGGTCACCCGCACGGCCTCCGGCGCCCCGAGGGTCGTCTACCGCGGCACTGCTGCCCGCGTGGTCGACCGGAGCGTCCGCAACGGCGTGGAATACCGCTACGCCGTCGTCGGGCGCGACGAAGCGGGGCACGCAACGAGCGTCGTGGTCGAGGCAATGCCACTCGGGCCGCTCCGCACTCCGGTACCGGGCGCGACGGTGAGCGCGCCGCCCCGCCTGACCTGGCGGGCTGCGGCGGGCGCCGTCCTCTACAACGTCCAGCTCTTCCGCGGCGGACGAAAGATCCTGAGCGCCTGGCCGCGCGCCACCCGGCTACAGCTGGCCCGAAGCTGGCGCCACGCCGGCCGCCGGTACCTGCTCTCTTCCGGGACCTACCGCTGGTACGTCTGGCCGGCACGTCGGCACAAAGGCCGGCTCACGTATGGCCGGCAGCTCGGCAGCAGCTCCTTCGTGGTCGCGCGGCGCAGCTGAGCTACTGCGGCGTCTCGCCGGCGAGGATCCGGCAGAGCACGGCGGCGTCGATGTTCCCGCCGGAGACGATGCAGGCGATCGGTGCCGCCGCCGGCGCGCCCGGACAGAGCGGCGGCCAGCGCCAGCGCTCCCGCGCCCTCGGCGATCACTCGCACGCGTGTCGCCAGGAGCCGGACGGCCTCCGCGACCTCGTCGAGCGTGACGACGACCACGTCGTCGACGACCTCCTGCAGCAGCGGCCACATCGCCGGCAGCACCGCCTTCGCGCCTGCGCCGTCGATCCACGTCGGCTGTGTAGTCGATCTCCGCCGCCTCGCCTCGCCGCCAGGACTCCGCCAGCGGCGCACCGGTGTCGGGCTGGACGGCAACGATCCGCGCCGACGGCCGCAGCGCCTTGACGGCGCTCGCGATGCCCACGAGCAGGCCGCCGCCCCCCACCGGCACGATCACCGTCTCCACGTCGGGCAGGTCCTCGATCAGCTCGAGCCCGATGGTGCCGTTGCCGGCCATGACCCAGTCGTTCTCGACCGGGTGGATGAACAGACCCTCCACCCCGTCGAAGCGGTGCGCCTCCATGACGCCCCACCACTCGTCGAACGGCACCGGCACCGCGCGCCCGCCGAGCCGCGCGATCGCCGAGAGCTTCGCCTCGCGGCGCGGTGTCGGGAACGGCGATCGTCGCCGGGACGCCGAGCTCGCGCGCCGCCCACGCGACTCCCTGCGCCATGTTGCCGGCGCTGGCCGTGACGAGCCCGCGCGCGACCGACTCTGCCGGCGCCGACCTCGCCGCCGCGACCGCGCCGCGGATCTTGAAGGACCCGATCGGTTGCAAAGTCTCCAGTTTGAGATGGATCGAGGCCGACGACTCGACCTGCGAGCGGGACGAGCGGCGTCCGGAGCGCCGTCCCGGCGAGCACCTCGCGCGCCTGCCGGATCTGGTCGAGTGCGATCAGAGCTCGACCTCGGCGCCGACGCCGAGCTCGCGCGCCTTGCGCACCACGTGGTCGGCGGCCGCGAGGTCCTCGATCGCGATGCCGAGCGACTTGAAGAGCGTCAGCTCGTCAGGCGAGGTGCGGCCGGGATGTGCGCCGACGAGAACGTCGCCGAGCTCGGCCTGGATGTGGCCGGCCTCGATCGCTCCCTCCTGCAGCGCGAGCAGGTAGTCGCCGGCCTCGTTCTCGGCCGACTCCCGCCGGTCGACGATCAGCGTCGACGCCGCCACCGTCGCCCCGTCGAGCTCGCGCGTGTGCGGGAAGCAGGCGCCGACGGCGTTGATGTGCGCGCCGGCAGCGACCCACTCGCCGCGCGACGACCGGCTCGGGCGACGCCGTCGCTGTGACGACGACGTCCGCGCCGCGCACGGCTTCCTCCGCGCTCGCGACGACCGCCAGCCCGAACGGCAGCTCGAGCTCGTCGGCCAGCCGGCGCGCCTGCTCGGGATCGCGCGACCAGATGCGAGCGTGCTCCCATTCGCGAACGGCCGCCATCGCGCTGCAGGTGCGAGCGCGCCTGCACGCCGGCCCCGAGCACTGCGAGGACCTCGGCGTCGTCGCGCGCGAGCGCGCGCGTCGCGGCGCCAGACACGGCCGCAGTCCTGATCTCAGTAATCGCCGAGGCGTTGACGACAGCCTCCAGCTCGCCGGTCTCCCCGCTCGAGAGGAGCACCGCGCCCTGGTGGGTGTCGAGTCCGCGGCGGCGCGGGTTGTCGGGGATGACGTTGATCGCCTTGAGCGCGAACGCCGGCCGCTCGCCGCCGCGGTAGGCGGGCATCAGGCCCATCAGCCCGTCGGCGTCGGGCGGCTTCGCGATCGAGCGCAGCGGCTGATACATCTCGCCGCGCGCGAGCGCCGCGAGCGCGTCCGCCATGACGTCGATGCACTCGTCCATCGGCAGCAGCCGCTCGACGTCGTGGTAGCTGAGGACGAGCACGAGCCCGACTCTATTCGAGGCCGTTCTCGGTCGAGAGCAGCACGACGGGCGACCGGCTGAACCCGAGCGCGACCAGCTCCTCGGGCGGCCGGAGCCGCATCAGGGCTCGAAGAAGCCCGCCAGCTCGGCCCGCTCGTCGGCGCCGAGCTCCAGCTCGACCGCCTGAAGCGATGGCCGCAGGTGCGCCGGCCGGCGCGGGCCGCAGACGATCGCGGTCACGGCCGGGTGCGACAGCACCCAGGCGGTCGCGAGCGTGGACATGTGAATGCCCCGACGCTCCGCCTCAGCGGCGAGCCGGTCGAGGCCGTCGTAGATCGCGTCGGTCTGGAGGTGTTCGTACGGCTCCGGCCGCATGGTCATCCTCGAGCCGGCGGGGGGCGGCTCGCCGCGGCGGTACTTCCCCGTCAGCCAGCCGCCGGCGAGCGGGCTGAAGGGGGTGAAGCCGAGCCCGTGCTGCTCGCAGAGCGGCAGCACCTCCCGCTCGGCCTCCCGGTCGAGCAGCGAGTACGAGTTCTGCACCCATTCGAAGCGGGCGAGCCCTTCGGCCGCGGAGATCGCGAGCGCCTCCTCGAGCAGCGCGCCGTCGAGGTTCGAAGCGCCGATCGCGCCCACGAGGCCCTCGCGGACCAGGCCGTCGAGCGCGCGCAGCGTGTCGGCGAGCGGCGTCTCCGGGTCGGGCGCGTGGGTCAGGTACATGTCCACCCGCGGGACCTGCAGGCGCTCGAGCGACCCGCGGATCTGGCGGCGGATGCGGTCGGGCGCGAGCCCGCGGTCGTCCGGGTCGCCCGTCACCGAGTTGAAGACCTTGGTGGACAGGACGACGGGATGGCCGCGCTCTGCGAGCCAGCGACCGATCCACGTCTCGCTGCGGCCGCCGCCGTAGGCATCGGCGGTGTCGAAGGTCGTGACGCCGGCCTGCCACGCCGCGTCCATGAGCGAGCGCGCCTCCTCCTCGGTCTCGCCCTGGCCGAAGAACGCCGGCGCCGAGCCGACGCCGCCGAAGTTGCCGCAGCCGAGGATGACCCGCGAGACCTCCTGCCCCGTCCGGCCGAGCGTGCGCTGCTCCATCAGTCGCCTCCCCGGCCGCGCTCGACGAGCTCCAGGCGGCCGTCCCGCAGCTCGACCACCGCGGCCTCGGCGGCCGGCCGGCGTGCACCCTCGTCGTCGTACACGAGCGTCCCCACCGCGCCCGCCACCGTGAGGTCGGGGATCGCCTCAGCCATCGCCGCCGGGTCGGTCGAGTTCACAAGCTCCACTGCCTCCACGGTGACACGAACGGCGTTGTAGCCGAGCAGGGCATGGCTGCCGTCCGGCCGCGCCCCGTAGTCGAGCCTGATCCTCTCGTACAGCTCGTCCAGCTCGGTGCCCGGGCTGGGATAGCCGAAGGTCGCGAACGCGACACCCTCCCCCGCGTCGCCGGCGGCCGCGGCGCCCGCCGACGAGTCCAGCCGCTCGAGGCCGTAGACCTGCGAGTCGCCGAGCGCCAAGGCGTCGTCCCAGGCGCCGTCCGTCACGACCGCATCCGCCTCCGCCTCGACCTGCACCTCCTCGTCCGCCAGCGCCGCGGCCACGATGCCGGCGCCCTCGTCGACGGCCAGGCGGGCCGAGTCGACGTCGCGTTCGCGCAGCACCTCGCCGAGCAGTGCGGCGCGTGCGCCGAGATCCGGCCCGACGCCCCACGGCGTCGTCAGCCGGCCGTCGTCCCGCGCCTCCGTGTTCGCGCAGGTCGCGAAGGTGAGCACGCGCCGGCCGCGCAGCGCCGTGACCGCGGCAGCCTCCGCGCCGGGCGCGCACGGCAGCACGAGCACGGCCGCGCCGCGCTCGGCCAGCGACGCCGCGTCGGCGCCCGAGACGAGGCGCAACCGCACCTCGCCCTCGATGCCGCCGGCGTCGTTCACCTCGGCCGCGGCGACGTGGGCCGCACGGTCGATCTCCCGGTCACGGTCAGAGGCCACGACCACGCCGATCGTGAGCGTCCCCGGCCGCAGGACGCGCTCCGGCTCGTCGTCGTCACCCCCTCCGCATCCCGTCGCCAGCGCCAGCGCCGCCAGGCACGCGGCCGCCCGCCTCACGCGCGCCGGCGCAGACGCGGCAGCGACGCCTCGCGGCCCCCCGTCACGCCCGACGGTCGCAGGATCAGCACGAGCGCCATGATCGCTCCCAGCAGGATCACGCGCGACCCCTGCGGCAGGTCGAGCGTGACGGCGACGTGAACCCCATCCTCGGCCTCGGTCAGGAAGGCGTCGAGGCCGCTGACGAGCAGCGCGCCGACGACAGCTCCGAGCAGGCTCGCGACACCACCGATGACGAGCATCGCCAGCGTCAGGAAGGTGAGCTCGAGGTAGACCTGCTCGGTCGTGATCGAGCCCAGCATGTGCACGAGCAGGCCGCCGGCGAAGCCGGCGAGCGCGCCCGAGACCGTGAATGCCCAGAGCCGCTGCCGGTGCACGTCGACGCCGCTGCCGCGCGCCGCGGGATTGTCCTCGCGCGAAGCCCGCAGCACGCGGCCCCAGCGGCTGCGCGCGTAGGCGAAAGCGACCCCGATGACGACCAGCGCCCCGAGCGTCGCCTGCAGCGGACCGGTCGTCTCCGGCACGAGCGAGAGCGTCGTCGCGCCGGGGCCGATCTTCGTCCACTCGCGCAGGACGTTGTGGGTGATCTCGAGCACAGCGAAGGTGGCGATGCCGGCGGCGAGCCCGGAGAGCCGCATGAGCGGCAGCCCGGCCGCGAAGGCGAAGGCTCCGCCGGCCAGCGCCGCGAGTAGGAGCGACGGCACGTTCCCAAGCGTGTGGTCACGGAGCAGCGGGAAGATCTCGGGCAGGACGCCCTGCTTCGACTCCTGCGGGATCGTCAGGACGCCGGCGGTGAACGCCCCGACAGCGACAAAGCTGATCTGCCCGAACGAGAGCACCCCCGAGTTGCCGATGAAGACCCAGATGGCGACCACGACCGCGACCGAGATGAGCGCGTTCAGAAAGTAGATCTCGTTTGCGGCAGAGACCTGTGTCGCCCACAGGCCGACCGCCACGACGAGCACCATCGGCACGCCGACCTGGATCGCGGCTGCGCCGGCTCTGCTCACATCCGCTCCACTGAGGCACGCGCGCCCCAGGTGAAGAGCCCGTTCGGCCGCAGCAGGAGCACCAGGATCACGAGCGCGAATACGGCCGACGGCAGGAAGACGGTCTTGTCGGTGGGCAGCGCGCCGTTGATCACGCCGGTCGCGAAGCCGATCGCGAACCCGCCGAGGGTCGCCGTCCAGAGCCGGTTCATGCCGCCGACCACCACGCCGACGAGTACGACGATGGTGTCGCGGAGCGCGAAGCTGGGCTCCACGAACGGGTTCTGCACGGTGAGGATGACGGCCACGGTCGCCGCCAGCACGCCCGACAGGAGCACCGCTGTCCCGACGACGCGGTTGGCTCGCACGCCGAGCATCCTCGCGGTGGAGAAGTCGGCCGCGGCCGCGCGCATGTGCAGCCCGAGCGTCGTCCGCGTCAGCAGCAGCGCGAGCAGCAGCAGCGCGCCGGCGGCGACGGCCACCGCGACGATCGTCACCTTGCGGATGTCCACGCCGCCGACCGTCACCGCCTGGTTGAGCGGCGCGATCGAGAGCGCCACCTCCCCGATCGTGTCGTCGCGGAGGTCGATGATCAGCGCGATCGCCTGGAGCATGAACGCGATCGCGAACGTGGTGACGAGCATCGTCGCGGGCGACTCGTCGCGAAGCGGCCGGAAGACCACGCGCTCCATCGCCATGGTCAGGGCGATCACCACGACGAAGCAGGCGACGACGCTCGCCGCCACCGGCCAGTCGGCGGTGTAGGCGAGCGTGTAGGCGCCGACCATGATCAGCTGCCCGTAGGCGAAGTTGACGAGCCGGAGGACGCCGAAGACGAGGCCGATGCCGACCGCCATGAGCGCGTACACGGCACCCAGGCCGACGGCGTCGACGAAGGTCTGGGCATCGACCGCTGCGAGAGGCATCGCGGTCATCCTCCGAGGTAGGCGGCGACGAGCTTGTCGGTGTCGCCGGCGTCGTCGGGCCCGATGGTTTGCCCCAGCTCGCCGTTCACGAGCACGTGCGTCCGCTGGCACAGCGCGACCGTCCGCTGCGCGCGCTGCTCGACGAGCAGGATCGCGACCCCCTGGTCGCGGATCTCGGCCAGCGACTCGAAGACCGCGTCGACGACGAGCGGCGCCAGCCCGAGCGAGGGCTCGTCCAGCAGGAGCACAGTGGGCCGCGCGAGCAGGGCCCGCGCGATCGCCAGCTGCTGCTGCTCGCCGCCCGAGAGCGTTCCGGCGTTGCGGCCGCGCAGCTCGGCGACGCGCGGGAAGCGCTCGTACGCAGCAGCCAGGTCGCTGCGCCCTCCCCGTCCGGCGGCCAGCCCGAGCCGCAGGTTCTCGTCGACCGAGAAGTCGGCGAAGATCCGCCGCCCCTCGGGAACGAGCGCGACACCGGCGCGCGCGATCGCCTCCGGCGCCCGTCCGCGTAGGGCATGCCCGTCCAGCTCGATCTCGCCCGCGTAGGCGGGCACCAGGCCGCTGATCGCGTGCAGCGTGGTCGACTTGCCGGCGCCGTTGGGGCCGATCAGCCCGACGAGCTCGCCCTTGCCCACACGCAGGGACAGGCCGCGCACCGCCGGGACGGCGCCGTAGCGAACCTCGAGCTCGCGCAGCTCGAGCATCAGCCGACCGGCGCCTCGCCGAGGTAGGCGGCGGCGACGTCGAGGTTCGCGCGGATGTCGGCCGGCGTCCCCTCGGCGAGCACCCGGCCCTGGTCGAGGACGACGAGCCGGTCGCAGACGTCCATGACGAGCGCCATGTTGTGCTCGATCAGCAGGACGCCTGCGTCGTGCTCGTCCCGCACCGAGCGGACGACCGCCGCGAAGTCCGGCACCTCGGACTCCGGCAGCCCGGCCGCGGGCTCGTCCATGAGCACGAAGCGCGGCCGTGTGGCGAGCGCCCGCGCCACTCCGAGCCGCCGCTCGTCGCCGTGCGCGAGCGAGCCGGCGGACTGCTCCGCGACCCGGGTGAGGCCAAGGACCCCGAGCAGCTCCTCTGCCCGGCGGCGCGCCTCGCGCGGCCCGGCCCGGACGCCGAGCGCGGCGACCTCGACGTTCTCGCGGACGCTCAGGCCGCGGAAGGAGCGGCTGTGCTGAAACGTGCGCGCCAGGCCAGCACGTGCGCGCCGCTGCGCGCTCCAGCGGGTGACGTCGCGTTCGCCGAGCGCGACGCGGCCGGCCGTCGGCCGGTCGAACCCGGTGAGGACGTTGACGAAGGTCGACTTGCCGGCCCCGTTCGGCCCGATCAGGCCGACGACCTCGTGCCGGTGCAGCTCGAGCGAGACGTCCTGCACGGCCTGGACGCCCGCGAACGAGCGGGAAACGGCGGAGGCCCGGAGGGTGTCCCCGGGCCTCCGTACGTCGTCAGACGCGTGCGCCGGCTCCGTCAATCAGATCTTGGGAATGACCTTCGCCTTGACGAACCCGACCAGGCGCGCCTTGTTGTTGTGAACCTTGATCACCCGGTACTGGCGCCCGAAGACGGTGTGGTACTGCGGGGAGAAGCTGATCTTCCCGGAGATCGTCGGGACGTTCTTGAACCGCTCCAGCCGGGACGCCAGCGTCGCCCCGTTCGTCGAGCCGCCCGATGCCTTGATCACGGCCGCAAGGGCGTCGATGGCGGAGATGCCGCCGACGAAGCCGCCGGTACCGGCCTTGATCAGCCTCGCATAGCGGCGGATGGCCGCGTTCGGGTCGTCGCCGAAGACCGAGGCGAACGTGACCACGTAGTGGTCGGTCACCTGGGGGCTCTTCGGCAGCCAGTAGACGCCGTCGCCGGCCCAGGAGTTGAGCACCGGTGTCTTGTTCCCGAGCGAACGGAAGCCGGAGACGAACGCGGGCAGCTCCGCGAACGCAGTCGAGGTGACGTACACGTCGACCTTGCGGCTGTTGAGCCGGCTCACCGCCGTGTTCACGTTGTTGGCGAAGCTCTGGTAGCTCTCGGTGGCGACGACACGCCCGCCGAGCTGCTGGAAGCGGGCCTTGAACGCGTCGACGACGTTCTTGAAGTACACGAGCAGGGTGTTCCGCCCGATCGCGGCGGTCCGCCAGCCCTTCCGGTAGGCGTACTCCGCCATCGCCGAGCCCTCGTCCTGCGCCATGTTGCCGAAGCTGAACGCGAGCCGGCCCTTGGCGCCGAAGCGCTTCGGCCCCATCTGGTCGGTGCCGATGCAGGGCGCGATCGTCAGCAGGCCGCGGTTGATCGACTCCTGGACGACCGGCGTCGCGAAGTCGACGTCGCAGGTGGTGAAGATGATCTGTGGCCCCTGCGCCAGGAGCTGGCGGGCGCACTGCTTCGCGCGCGCCGGCGCGTTGCCCTGCGTGTCGCACGTGATGATCCGCAGCTGGTTGCCTGCAACGCCTCCCTTACGGTTGATCTCGGCGACCCGGATCTTGGCTGCTGCCAGCGCGGGTCCGTCGAAGGGCGCCATCGCCCCCTTGCTGTCGTGAGCCCAGCCGATCGTGATCGTCGCCTGCGGCGATGCGCTCACGCTCGTCGCGACCACGAAGCTCGCCACCAGCGCCAGCGCACCCGTGAGCGCTGCGACCCTCCACGTCCTGCTCATGCACGTCCCTCCTCGTTGGTAGTGCGACGGTCAGCCGGTATTAGATTTCATACGGTTCGCGCAGGTCAAGGCGACTTTGCGGACGCCGACCGGATCAGCTCATTCATGGGCTCCGCGCGACGGGCGAGCAGGTTCTCCGCCTGCTCGGCGCCGGTGACCGGGAGCGTCTGGCCATCCAGGAGGCCGACCTGGACGAGGAACGACGCCTGGTCCCAGTAGATGTGCTCGTGCGAGACCTTGCCGTCGGCGAAGCCGACCACGACGCAGAACGGCAAGCGCACCCTGCGGCCCGTTGGCGCCACCCCTGGGAGCAGTGCATCCATCTCGATGTCGTGGGTGAACGAGATCACCAGCTCGTCCACCACCTGGTCTGCGCCGACCGTGCGCGAGACGGCTTCGATCTCCGTGTCGGCGGGCCACTTGCCGATGAAGTGGCTCCCGTAGAAGCTCCGCACGTCGTCGGCGCCGTCGCCGCCGGTCATCGCCGGCACGTGGTAGACGTACGGGTCGTCGGTCATCGTCGCCATCGTGGCGTCGAGGTCGCGGTGAGCGAACTCGGCAGCGACGTGCTCGTCGAAGACCGCCGCGATGTCCTGGTCGGGGCTCATCCTCGCCTCCTTCTCTCGTGACCGCTCACGCCGCGAGCGCGAGCGTCTCACGGACGTAGCGCAGGAGCGGCTCGGGATCGAAGCCGCTGCCGGTCGCGCGCTCGAGCGTCTGCGTCGTCGTGAACTTGCGCCCGTGGCGGTGGAGGTTGGCGCGGAGCCACTCACGCAGCGGCTCGAAGTTCCCCTCCGCGAACCCCTCTTCGAGCCCTGGGAGCTCGGCGAGGGCACGCTCCCAGATCTGGGCCGAGGCGACGTGCCCGAGGGCGTAGCTCGGGAAGACGCCCATGAGCGTGTCCGACCAGTGCATGTCCTGGAGCACGCCGCGCAGGTCGTCGGGGACCGAGACGCCGAGCAGCTCGCGCACCGACTCGTTCCAGGCCTCGCGGAGGTCGCGTGCCGCGAGGCTGCCCGACACAAGCGCCCGCTCCAGCTCGAAGCGAAAGACGACGTGCATGCTGTACGTGACGGCGTCGGCGTCGACACGGATGAGCGACGGCTCCACCCGGTTCGCCGTCCGGTAGAGCTCGGCAGGGTCGGCGCCCAGGACGCCGCCGAGCCAGCGGCTGAACGGCTCGCTGCGGCCGACCCGGTTCTCCCAGAGCAGGCTCTGCGACTCGTGGATCGCGCCCGAGGCGCCCGAGGCAAGCGGCGTACGCTCGAGCGCCGGGTCGATGCCGTGCTCGTAGAGCCCGTGGCCGAACTCGTGCAGCGCCGCATAGAGCGCGCGCAGGTCGCCCTCCTGGTACACGGTCAGGCGCACGTCGTCGATCGCGAAGTGGGTCATGAAGGGGTGCACGGAGTTGTCGACCCGCCCCCAGCTGCGGTCGAAGCCGATCCCCTCCAGGACGCGGTCGACCGCCGCCTTGCGCCCGCCGACGTCCAGCGCCGAGATCGAGCGGCGCGTCGCGCGGCGGCTCGAGCGAGGCGATCAGCGGCGCGAGCTCCTCTCGCAGCCGCGCGAAGACGGCCGCGACGTCGGCAGTCGTCAGCCCCGGCTCGGTCTCCTCGAGCAGGACGTCGTACGGCTCGGCGTGGCCGTTGAAGCAGGCGATGAACTGCGCCTGGAGCTCGAGGTTGTGCTCGAGCGCCGGCTGGAAGACCGCGTAGTCGTTCGCCTCACGGGCTCGCCGCCAGACCTGAGCCCCGTTCGCGCCGGCGCGGACGAGGTCGGCGCGCAGCGTCGCGGGAACCCTGCGGGCGCGGGCGTAGTCCCGGCTCGCGACGCGGATCAGGCTCGCCTCGTCGCTGTCGTAGGGCAGCGACTCGCCGTACGGGCGCAGCTCCTCCAGGAGCTCGCCGAGCTCGTCCGAGGTGAAGCGCTCGTGGTGGATGCGGGCGAGCGTGCCCAGCTGCTCGGCGCGCAGCTCGGCGCCGGCCGGGGGCATGTGGGTCTCGAGATCCCAGTGGAGGATCCAGCCCGAGCGGCGCAGGTCGTCGAGCTCGCCGACGCGGGCCTTCAGCTCCGCGAACCGCTCCTCGCTCATGCGCTCTCCACCAGGCGCCGGAAGTCGTCGTCGCTGACCAGCCCGCGCCGCTCCGCGCCGAGCCGCTTGACAGCGGCCAGCACCTCGGCGCGCCGGGCCTCCGGCAGCTCGAGCCCCAGCTCCTCCGCCTTGATCCGCACCGAGTCGAGACCGCTCTTCTTGCCGAGCACGATCGACCGGCCGGCGCCGACGAGCTCCGAGGAGTACGGCTCGATCGAGGGCGGATCGTGAAACTGGCTCGCGACCGCGCCGCTCTCCCGGCGAAAGAGGTTCTCGCCGACGAGCGGCTTCCAGGGCTCGAGCGCGTAGCCGGAGAGCTCCCGGACGCGCTCCGACACCTCGCGGATGCGCTCGAGGCGCAGGCCGCTCTCGACGCCGTACACCGCGCGGAGCGTGAGCGCGATCTCGCCGAGATTCGCGTTGCCGGCCCGCTCGCCCATGCCGTTGATCGTGCCGTGGAGCCAGGTCGCGCCCGACCGGACCGCGGCGACGGCACTCGCCGTGGCCAGACCGAAGTCATTGTGCCCGTGGAAGTGGACCGGCGTCCCGTCGAGCCACTGAATCGTCCGCCCGACCAGGTCGGTGACCGCCTCGGGGCCGCGATCCCGAGGGTGTCCACGACCGCGACCTCCTGCGCGCCCGCTTCGACCGCCGTCTCGTAGGCACGCCGGAAGAACTCGAGGTCGGCCCGAGTGGAGTCGACGCCGAAGAAGGCCGCGTAGATGTCGTGGTCGGCCGCGAACCGCATCGCGCTCGCGATGCGCTCGAGCATCGTCTCCCGCGCCACGCCGATCGCGTCGAGCTTCAAATCCGAGATCGGTGACTCGATGACCGAGTGCGAGACGCCGAGCTCGACGAGCGCCTCGAGATCGGCGGGCACCGCCCGCGAGAACCCCCAGATCTCCGCCCGGAGACCAGCGTCCGAGATCAGCCGCACCGCCTTCGCGTCGTCCTCCGAGACGCGGGGAAACCCGGCCTCGATGCGGTCGACGCCGGCCTCGTCCAGCAGGCGTGCGATCTCGAGCTTCTCGTGCGGATCGAGGACGACGCCGACGGTCTGCTCGCCGTCGCGCAGAGTCGTGTCGTAGAGCCCGACCCGGCCGTTGATTCGGTACGGGTTGTTGAGGTCGCCCGTCCAGATCATCGGTCGGCCCGGACGATGAGGGACTCCAGCGTGTACGAGACCGGGTCAGTCAGCTCGCGCTCGGCGCGCGCAAGACCGGCCGCGAACTCCTCCGCCGAAAGCAGCTCGAACGTCGACGCGTATCTGCCGCGGAGGCGCTCGAGCGCGTACTCCCGGCTCCACCGCCGTGGCACCGTGAGCTGTCGAACGGCGATGCGACTGAACCCCGCTGCGCTGAGCTCCCTGTCGAGGACGTCGGCCGTCGGGAAGCGCGCCCGCTCGACCCCCACGTACGACGGGAAGAACGGCGCCAGCCAGGAGCGCTCGAAGCCGTCGGGGTTCGGCGTGTGGACGAGCAGGCGTCCGCCGTCACGGAGGACCCGGTGGGCTTCTGCGAATGCTCGCGGCCGATCGAGGTGCTGGACGACGAGCATCATGAGCGCGGCGTCGAAAGCCGCCTCCGCGAACGGCAGCTCCTCGGCCACCCCTTGCCTCAGGTCGACGTCCGGCAGTCTCGCGCGTGCCTCCTCCAGCATCCGGGGAGAGGCGTCCACCCCGGAGATGGAGCAGCCGAATGCGTCACGAAAGGCGGCGAGATGCGCACCCGTACCGCAGCCGACGTCGAGCAGGCGCGTGCCCGCGAGCTCCCCCAGCTCGGCGAGCGCCGCGTGAAGGCCCGAGAAGTCGCCGGCCGAGCGCAGCGCGTCGTAGCGCGCAGCGACCGCGTCGAAGTGCTCCGTCTGGCTCATCGTGTCCCGATCACCACGCCGTCGGGGAAGGGCGAGAGCTTCTCCGCGCCGCCCGCGGTGACGAGGAAGTTGTCCTCCACCCGCAGCCCTCCGCCGCCGTCCCAGTACACGCCCGGCTCGATCGCCAACACCATCCTCTCGAGTATCTCGCCGCCGCCGGCCTGGTGCGCGTAGGGCGGCTCGTGCGCCCGGGCGCCGACGCCGTGGCAAACGGGATGGGACGGCTGGCCGCCATAGCCCATCTCGGCGAGGCCGTGACGGATCAGTCGGTCGAGCTCGGCGAGGCTCGCGCCCGGCCGGACGCTGTCGACGGCCTCCTGGTACACGGCGAGCAGGTCGCGCTCGAGGCGCTCGTACTCCTCTGTCAGCTCGCCCGGGCAGAGGTTCTTCGTGTGGTCGCACCAGTAGCCGTCGACGCAGACCCAGATTTCGAACAGCGTCGGCTCGCGCTCCTGTACCGGTCTCGAGCCGGTCGCCGTGAACGTGCGGATCCCGGGCCCGGACCAGACGAGCGCGAAGCCGCGCGCGAGCTCGACGCGACCGTCCAGCCCCGTCCCGACCCCGTGCACGTAGCCCTCCCAGAGCGCGGCCGCCTCGCTCTCCTTCATCCCGGGCCGGAGCTCGGAGGCGACGTGCTCCATCGCCTGCGCGGCCAGCTCGTTCGCGAGCCGCATGCGCTCGAGCTCCTGGTCGGTCTTGACGGCGCGCGCGCGGGCCAGCAGCGGCGTGGCGTCGACCACGTCGGTGCCGAAGGCATGGAAGAAGTCGTGCGTGTACGTGGTCGGCTCGCCGACCATGCGGTCGCTGGCCTGTGTGCCGAGGGACAGCTCGAGCCCGATCCGGCCGTAACCAGCGTCGCGGACGGCGGCCTGCGCGGCCTCGACCGCCCGGGCCGTGGGTGGCCGCGGATCGCGCTCGTGGTAGCCGGCGAAGAGCCGGATGTCGTCCGTCCACGCCTGCCTGGCGGCGTCCTCCGCCTGCGGCTCCAGGGCGGCGAGCGCGATCGCCCCGTCGGCGCCGAACACGACGACGTCGTAGCCCTTCATCGGCCAGTAGTTGGACAGGTAGAGCACGTTGTCGGGCGCCCTGGCGACGATGGCGTCCAGGCCCTGTTCGGCCATGAGCTCACGGACGCGCGCCAGCTTGGCCTCGTCGCGCGGCCAGGTCATGCCGCTGCTGCCGGCGGCCGACCGGTCAGGATTCGCACCAGCGCGTAGACGCTGACGACGGCCCACACACCTTCGAGCAGCAGGAACCCCCACTGCTCCTCTACGAAGGCGACGACCCCGAGGATCGCGGCGCCGACCGCGTTGGCCACGACGTAGAGCAGGCTGGTGGCGCGAAGCCAGGCGAGCTGGTTGCCGGCGTAGGCCAGCAGGATCGTCACCGCCCCGAGCACCGAGATCAGCTGGATCGTCACAGCTCCTCCCAGACGACCATGTCGTCGCGGCGACGAACCCGGCCGATGCCGCTGCCGGGGAAGTGGCCACAGACGACGACCGTGTCGGTGTTCACCACGGAGGCAGTGAGGCGCTCACGCGTCCGCGCCGCAAGCTCGACGTCGTGGTCGTAGGTGAAGCGCCAGTCGGGACGGTCCAGCAGCGCCGGGTGCGGTACCGCGTCGGCGATCAGCGCAGCGCGCTCCCCTTCGGAGACGACGTCGAGGCCGGCGTGTCCGGGACGGTGACCCGGATAGGAGACGACAGTGACCCCCGGCAGTAACTCGTCGCCGGGCTCGACGAGCTCGACCCGCTCGTCCAGCGCCCGACGGAGCCAGTCGCTCGACGTCTCCTCGCGGGCGTGCGCTACCGCTTCCGGTGCGGCGACGAGTCGGGCGTGCGCGAACGTGGCGCCGTCCGAGAGCCAGCCGATGTGGTCGCCGTCGAAGTGGGTGAAGAAGATGGTCTCGACGGCTTCCGGGCCGAGCCCGAGGTCGCGGAGACTGCCCGGAAGCCGCCCCTCGGCCTCCGGACGCCAGAAGTCCCACCATCCGGGCGGGCCGGAGCCGGCGTCCACGAGCACGGTGCTCTCGGCCCAGCGGATGAGCGTGCAGACGACCGGCAGCCGCCACTCGGCGTCCGCGAAGAGCTCGGGGTAGAGCGAACGGTACGGCGCCCAGTCCGCGGCACCCATGCCCGTGTAGGCCTCTTCCAGCGCGAGGACAGCGCCGACGCCGTCCGGCACCGACGCGAGGCGCACGGCGCCGACTCGAACCTCCCGAGGTCGCATCTCGGCGAGCTCGCTCACCAGCGGACACGCGCCGGGGCCGGCGCGCCGTGCGCCTCCTCCCAGGAGACGACCGGGTTGCGCAGCACGCCGATGCGCTCGATCTCCGCCTCGATCACGTCCCCGGGCTTCAGGTAGAGCGACGCCGCGTCCTCGCTGAAGCCGGCGACGCCGGACACGGTCCCGGTCGAGACGACGTCCCCGGCCGAGTACCCGAGCGCCGAGTAGTGGGAGAGGATCTCGGGGATCGTCACGCTCATGTTCCCGGAGTGAGACGTCTGGCGGACGTCCCCGTTGACGCGCAGCTCCATGGCCAGGTCGTGCGGGTCGGGGATCTCGTCGGGCGTGACGATCCACGGGCCGAGCGGGCAGAACGTGTCGATTGCCTTGCAGTAGGAGAAGACGCCGGACTCCATCTCGCGCCGCTGGATGTCCCGCGCGGTGATGTCGTTGAAGATCACGTAGCCGCCGATGTAGTCGGCCGCCTCCTCGGGCGAGAACCACTTGCCCGGCTTGGCGATCACGACGGCAAGCTCGAGCTCGTAGTCGAGCTCCTCGGTCAGGTGCTCCGGGTAGACGACCGCGTCCTCGGGGCCGACGATCGCGTCCACGTTCTGGAAGAAGACGATCCAGGGCGCGATCCGGTGCGACCAGCCGACCCGCTTCGACTCCTCCTCGTGCTCGCGGAAGTTCCCGGCCGTGTGGAAGAACTTCTTCGGCACGATCGGCGCGCGGAGCCGCCCATCGGCGAGCGCCAGCTCCCGGCCGGTCGGTGCCGCGCCGCTGCGCTCGAAGAGGGTCCGCATGTCGGGCGCGTCGAGCACGACGACCGTATCGCCGCGAACCTCGCCGACGACGGTCTCCCCGCCGGCCTCGAACGTCGCCAGCCGCACGCCGCGATGCTACGCGAGCGCCCCGCCTCGCCGGGCTTCGCTCGGGTGCCTCATGCCGCCTCCGCTCGTCGCTTGACGGCGCGCAGCAGCAGGATGCGGATGAGCCCGCTGGCGGGCCTGATCACCCGCCAGTAGCGGGCGAACGAGCGGCGCGCCGAGGCGTCGGGAACGTGAACGCGCGTCGTCGTCTCGAGCCGCACCGGGCTCTCGTCGCTCCACGCGAACTCGAGGGTTGCCTTGCACGATCCCCGTGCCTCCCAGGCAGCGAACTCCTCCGGGGTGCCAAAGCGCTGCATGCCGCCGCCACTGAGCCGCCAGAACTGCCCGCCTATCCCGGCCACGATCCACCCCGGCCGGTCGACGAGGATCACACCCACGCGGGAGACCTCGGCCAGGAACGGGTCGGACGCCCGCGCACGCAGCTGCCGGCGCCGGAGAGCCGCCGGCAGCTGCCGCACCGCCCAGAGCGCCCTGGCGACCGGCAAGTCTGCGAGCGAGACGGCGCGCAACGCCCGCTCGACGGCGGCCGCCGGAGCGTGGATCGTGATCCGGTGGTGCTCGGAGAACTGGTGATCGGGCAGCCAGTCGACCATGGCCGAGCTGCCAGCCGGTGCCGTCACCCGCAGATGCGGGCCGCGGTGAGCGCGTACACGCGCGCCGTGTCCACCAGCGCGCGGATCTCCATACTCTCGCCCTCGCTTCCGGGCAGCCCGCTCGACGGCCCGTAGTTGAGCGTGGCGACGCCGTAGCGGGAGAGGACGGACGCGTCGGAGAACCAGCGGACGGCGTCCCGCTCGGGAGCGCGGCCGTGGATCGTCCGGTGACCCTCGGCGACCGCCTGGACGAGCGGATGGTCCTCGTCGATCTCGGCCCCCGGTGCGGTGACGAAGATCTCGGACTCGACGCCGTAGTCGGGGAAGCGGCTCGCCAGGCCGGCCGTGAGCTCGGCGACCGCGCTGCGGGCTTCCGTCATCGGCATCGTCGGCGGGACGCGGATGTCGAGGAAGAGGTCGGCGCGCCCGGGCGTCCGGGACACGCGCCAGGGGAACCCGCCCCGCACCGCGCCGATGTTGACCACGCCGCGCAGGCCGCGGTACGAGGCGCGCTCCTCCCAGTCCGGGATCCACTCGAGGACGGCGTCCATGACGTCGCGGAGACGGACGATCGCGTTCTCCGCCTGCCGGCCGGCGCTGAAGGCGGTGTGGACGAACGGCCCGCGCGTCGAGATGCGGGTCCAGAGCGCCCCGTAGTGGCCGAGGACGAGCTTGAGCTCCGTCGGCTCGCCGAGCAGGCACATGTCGGCGATCCCACCGTGGGCGACGAGGTGGCGGGAGCCGGCCGCGTACCCGCGGTACTGCTTGCCGCGGAAGTCGTCCCCCCACTGCGTCTTCTCGATCTCGCCGACGACGGCCGCCACGATGAGGTCCCCGCCGAGCGGTGTCCGCGCGGCGCGCAGCGCCCGCACGGCCTCGAGGTAGCACGCGAGCGCACCCTTCATGTTCGCGATGCCGAGCCCGGTGATGACACCGCCGTTGATGTCGGCCTGCGGCTTGAACCCCGGAGCCTTGAGCCACGGCTCGCGGCCCGAGTACGACGTGTCCATGTGCCCGTTGAACATCAGGCTGCGGCCGCCGCCGGAGCCGGGGAGCACGCCGACGACGTTCGGCCGTCCGTCCTCCACCTCCTGCCAGCTCACCTGCAGGCCGAGCGCGTCGAGCTGCTCGGCGACGTACTCGGCGATCTTCTGCTCGTAGCCGGTCGGGCTCGGGATGTCGACGAGGTCGGCCGCCGTCTCGACGAGCCGGTTCCGCTCGACCAGGGAAGCGAGGTCCTTCATCAGCTCGCGGACGTGCGGAAGCACCTCGCGGCCGAAGAGCTCGATCTGCTCGAGCCGCCGGTCGCCCCAGAGCTCCAGCATGACGTGGGTACAGCCTGCGTCGCGGTACTCCTCGATCGCCGCGATGCAGTCGGCCGGCGTCCCGGCGATCGGCTTGCACTTGTCGAGGATCGAGTCGGTGACCTCCGCCTTCGCCGCCAGGCGCCCGCCTCGCTCCATCGCCTCCGCGACCGGCCTGATCTCGTCCTGGTCGAGGCCGGCCAGGTCGAGCAGCGTGTCGGCGGCGCCGCGGATGTTCTGCACCTTGTTGGCCAGGTACATGCCCGCGATCTCACGGGCGCCGTCGCGTCCCTCGTCGCGGTCGTGCGCGATCGAGGCGACGACGGTGCAGCCGATGTCGATGTCCGCCTTGACGTTGTCCCGCGTGTAGCGGACGAACGCCGGCGTGGTGATCGACGGCGTCAGGCAGCCGTCGCCGATCTCGCCGGCCAGGGCCTGCATCTTCGGGCGCCGTCGCGGCGACGTAGACCGGCGGCACGTCGCGCGGCGTCTCCGCCTCGTCCTGGAGGCCCGGGACGTCGGCATTCCACTGCGCGCCCTCGTACTGGAAGGCCTGCCCACCGAGGACGCCGCGGACGATCTCGACCGCGTCGCGCATCGGCCCGAGCGTCTTCGAGGTCTGCATGCGCGCGTTGTTGAGGAAGATCTTGGAGGTCCCGAAGCCGATCAGGAACCTCCCCGGGCCGGCGGCCTCCTGGACGACGCGAGCGTCCATCGCCACCTGGACGGGGTGCCGGGTGAACGGGGAGATGATCCCCCAGCCGATCGTCAGCCGTTCCGTCTCGCGCGCCATCAGCGCCGAGACGACCGTGGACGAGCGCGCCTCCATGCCGTGCTTGCGCCACCAGGGGTAGGCCTCGGCGAGCCAGATCGTGTCCAGACCGGCCCGGTCCATGACGCGGGCGTGCTCGAGCATCTCCTCGAGCGGCTCCATCGTCAGCTGCATGACCCCGATGCGAAACGGCGGCGCCACGGCGCCAATCCTCTCACGCGCCGCGGGGCCTCAGTCGCGGCGCTCGTGCGGCGGGTGGACGACGAGCACGTCGCAGTGGGCGCGCCGCGCCAGGTCGGCGCTGACGCTGCCCTCGAGCAGGCGGCTGAGGAAGCTCGGCTCGCGCGTGCCGACGACGATCAGGTCGGCGCCGCGCTCGTCGGCGACCGCGATCAGCGCCGCCTCCGCGTGGCCACCGCGCGCTTCGAACTCCGCCTCCACGCCGCTCACCCGGCCGCGCGCCTCCTCGAGCAGCCTGCCCACCACGTCCTCCGGGCTGAGATCGAGGAGCGGCGAGTCATCGAGCGGCACCGCGCCGAGCCCCACGGTCGGTCCGACCGGATACGGCGGCGGCGGCGAGGCGGGCAGCTCGGCGACGCTGACGACGATGAGCGTGGCCGAGAACGCCTTGGCGACCTCAGCGGCACGGTCGAGCGCGCGCTGAGCGCCCTCGGTGCCGTCGTAGCCGACCACGATCGTGCGCATGGCCCCGAGCCTAGTCGGGCGCGGCCACGAGCGCGGTGATGCTCGCCGGAGCCGGACCGTCGACTCGCTGCTCCGCCCAGCTGTCACCGCCGTCGGCGCTCGCGAACAGGCGGCCGTCCTGGAGGCCGGCGAAGAGCCGGCCGCCGGCGAACAGGAGGACGTACGGCATCGCCTCGAGCGGCTGCGGCAGCCCGCCGTCAAGCGCCTGCCACGGCTCGCCGCCCCGGCGCCGGTAGACGAACGCTTCGGCGTGGCGGTCGCTGCGGTGGGCGGCGAACGGACCGGTGCTGGCCGAGACGAACCACGTGTCGGGATCGGCGGGGTCGAGGACCAGCGCCCAGGTGTAGTGGCGGTCGCGCCCGTCGTCGGCCGGATGCCACGTGTCGCCGCCGTCCTCGCTCCAGGCCGCGCCGCCGCCGCCCGCCTCATAGGCGCGCCCCTCCGCGCGTCGGGTGCCAGGCGATGCAGTGGACGTCGGCCTGCGCGCCGGGGCGGTGGTCCTGCCAGGTGCGGCCGCCGTCGGTCGAGCGCATCAGGCCGCCGAGCTCGATGCCGCGAGCAGCAGGTCGGCGTCGTGCGGGCTCGGCGCGATCCAGCGCACGTGCGAGGTCCAGGGCCGCGGCGGGAAGCTCCAGGTCGGCCGGGAGGGCAGCTCGAGCAGCGCGTCGAGCGCCTCCCACGTCTCGCCGCCGTCCCGCGAACGGAAGAGCCGGCTCGGCTCGGAGCCGGCGTAGATCGCCCCGTCGGCCGGGCTGACCGCGACGGAGAAGACGTCCTGCTCGGGCAGGCCGAGGTCGCGCCAGGTCTCGCCGCCGTCGTCGCTGCGGAACGAGCCCGAGCCGCGCGTTCCGGCATAGACGCGCTCGCGGTCGGCCGCGATGCACTGGGCGCCCTGCCCTGCGAGCACCGTGCGCGCGAGCCACGCGTCGCCGCTGTCGTCCAGCCGGAAGCAGGCGTCGCCGGTCGTGCCGTAGAGAGCGGTCACCTGCCGCGAGGCTACTTGTGAGCGGCTCCGGCAACGGATACAAGGGTCTCCGTGGAGTTTCGAATCCTTGGCCCGCTCGAGGTCGTCGCCGACGGCCGCCTGTTCGATCTCGGCGGCACCTGCGCGCGGGCGGTGCTGGCGAACCTGATCCTCAAGGCGAACGAGGCGGTCTCCGCCGATGTGCTCGTCGATCGGGTGTGGGGCGAGGCCCCGCCTCCGACCGCCGGGAAGGCCGGCACAGCCGAGGAAGCGCCTGACTACGTTGCCGGCGCGTCGTTCAACCGGGTCGTGCGCGTCCCGGTCGAGCTTGTCCGTCCCTGAGGTGGAGCTGCCGCGGCCTGGGAAGGTTCTGCGACGAGGGTCCGCCGGAACCGGGCTTCTGACGCGCCGCGAGTGTTCGTTACCCCACGAACGAATAGCCGAGAGCATCAGTACGCGATGAAACTGGTCTGGTGAGCGAACGGCGCCTCAGAGTCGGACTCGTCCTGGAGCCGACAGGCATCGACAACGCCTATAACCGCGGGCCCTACGTCGGGCTCGAGCGGGCCGTCCGAGAGCTGGGGATCAGAGGGCGAGTGCTCACGCCCGCCCCGAAGGAAGGCTACGCCCCGAGCCTCTCACTGCTCGCGCGACAGAAGTACGACCTCGTCATCAGTGCCCTCTTGCCGCCAGCGCGACCGACAGAGTCGCCACCGCCTTTCCCGAAACGAAGTTCGCGATCCTCGACTTCGCCCACGAGGATCTGGCGCGTCGCCCGAAGAACGTCATGGGCCTCGTGTTCAGCGAAGAGGAAGCTGGCTATCTGGCCGGCCACCTGGCTGCGCTCGTGCTGACGCTCTCGCCCGGGGAGGAGGTGATCAGCTCGGTCGGCGGCCAGCGGGTGCCTGCGGTCGAGCACTTCATTGCCGGCTACCAGGCAGGCGCCCGGCGAGCCAATCCTCGCGTCACGACGTTGAACGGCTATACCGACGACTTCCTCGACCCGCGAAAGGGAAGTCGGTCGCCCTGAACCAGATCGCGAAGGGCTCTCGAGTCGTGTTCCAGGTCGCCAGCACTTGCGGGCTCGGGGCGCTGGAGGCGGCAAGCGAGCGTGGAATCTGGGGGATCGGTGTCGATGTCGACCAGTCCCACCTCGGCCGGCACGTACTGACGAGCGCGGTGAAGCGGATGGACGTGGGGGTGTTCGACACGATCGAGGAGCTGGCGCGCGGAACGCTCGAGACCGGTCGCACCTCCCGCTTCTCCCTCGCGAACGGCGGTGTCGGCCTCGGCAGGATCAGCGCGGCGGTGCCTCGCTCGCTCAAGGCAGAGATCGAGGACGTCAAGGCCGAGATCGTCGCGGGGAGGATCCGGATCCCGAGCTCGGTCAGATAAAGAAGCTCTCGCTCTGTGCGCTCTCGCTCTGTATTGAAACCCAGAGCGTCCCGTCCCAGGAGGCCACGTCGGTTGGCGCGTGGCCAACCGGAACGACGCCTACAACCCGCCCGTCATGCGGATCGAGCTGAACGACGGTGCCCTCGGCGTTGTTGGCTGCGAACACCGCTCCATCGGTCGCGCACAGGCCCACGAGCCCCCTGCCAACCGGGGTCGCCTGAGTCACCGTTCCCGTGTCCGGGTTGATGCGCCAGACCTGGCCTCGCGAGTCTGAGACCCAGACAGCCTCCTTCCCGGCCGTCAACGCGACGGGGTACCCGATGGGCACCTCGGTCGTAGTCGTGTTCGTGCGCGGCTCGATGCGCAGGGCCCGCTCGGCGGCCGTCACCACCCAGACTGCCTCGTCGGTGAGTGCCACGCAGAGCGGTACACGGCCGACGTCGATGATCGCCACGGGCTCGTTCGTCGCCGGGTCGATGCGGAGCACATGGTGCGTACCCCCGGCGATCCAGACGGCCCCGTCATCGGCGTCAACCGCGTAGGTCGGGTTCCAGGCGAGCTCGCTCGAGCCCCTCAGGTCGATCGTCTCGACGACGGCGTCGGCGCTGGGATCGATGCGCGAGACCGTGCCGTCGCTCCCGTTCGCTACCCAGACCGCATCGGTGGCGACAGCGAGGTCTATTGCTGGTGCTCCGATTCCGATCGTCCTGATGACTTCGCAGCGATCCGGATCGATGCGAGAGACCGTTCCATCGTCTGCATTGGCGACCCAGACCGAGCCGTGCCCGATCGCGAGGGCCACAGGTCTTCGGCCCACGAGCACGTGGCCGATGACCCGGGAGCGCTGCAGGTCGATCACAGCGACCGAGTCGGGAGGAACGGGCGCCTCGGTCTGTGACGACGCTCGGCGACGCTGTGCGACAGAGGGTCGTTCGACTCCGGCGACTACCGGCAACTCGAGCGAAGGATCGTGGTTGAGGATGGCTTTCTCGAGGCGTTGGAGCTCATCGTCCGGCTTGAGCCCGAGCTCCTCGTCCAGCAATCGTCGGCCCGTGCGGTAGACCTCGAGCGCGTCTGCCTGGCGGCCGCAGCGATAGAGGGCCAGCATCAGTTGTCCACGGAGGCGCTCGCGGAGCGGGTTCTCGCCGACAAGCCGCTCCACCTCCGGCACGAGCTCGGCATGGCGCCCGAGCTCGAGGTCGGCGGCGATCCGCTGCTCGACCGCCGCCAGCCGCTGCTCTTCGAGGCGGCCGCGCTCTGCTGTCGCGAAGGGGCCGTCGAGCTCTGCCAGCGGGACTCCTCGCCAGAGCGCGAGCGCTTCTCTGAGCCGTTCTGCCGCCTCGGCAGGAGCCGCACCGCGCACGCTGGTAACGGCGTCCTCGAAGCGCGCGAGATCGAGGTCACCGTCGCTGACCCGGATGAGGTACCCAGGGGGCCGCGTCAGGATCAGATCCCGGCCGAGCACCTTGCGCAGCTGCGAGACGTACACCTGGAGCGCTGTCCGGGCAGTCCCGGGAGGTGACTCACCCCAGAGCTCGTCGATGAGCCGGTCGCGGGAGACGACTTCGTTGGCGTGCAGCAGCAAGCAGGCGAGCAGGGCGCGCTGCTTCGAGCCGCCGAGCCTCAGGACCTTGTCTTCTTCCCTGACCTCGAGCGGCCCGAGGATCCGAAACTCCATACCGCCTTCCGGCCTTTCTCTAGCGGCTCTCTAGGCTCGATGGTCCCCGATGATCTCGGCGATCGGATCAGACGTCGCCACGTGGCATCCTCCTAGCCCGGCGTGTGCGGTGTCGGCCCCTCGGGATCGTCGGAGTACCCCTCCGGCGCCAACGGGCTGATGCCCTCGTCCGCCCCGCTCTCGCCCGCGTTCCGGCTCAGGGTCGCGGTCGGCGTCGGCCGGCGGGCCGTAGTCCTTCAGCTCCGGCTCGGTCTCGGCATCGGCGTCCAGGCTCGGCTCCGGGCCGCCCGGAGGCCGCCGACTCGCCGTGCTGCGGCGGCGTCTCCGCCCCGCGCTCCTCGTCGCGGTCGCTCATGAGCTGCCCGCGGCCTCCTGCACCTGCTTGTCGAGCGCGGCGAGGACGTTCTTCACCTGCTGGTTGACGATCGGCTGGATCACGCGCTGGCCCATCGCGCCGACCGGGCCGGCGATCTGCACGTCCGCCTGCCAGCGCATGTCGGTGCCGCCGTCGGCCTCGGCGAGCTCGAACTGCGTCTCCATCGAGAGCAGCGCGCCGACACCGGTGCCCTTCGCCTTCAGCTTCGCGTACTCGGGCGGGCGCTCCTCCGTCTTGTCGAAGTCGATCGCCATCTTCAGCGACCCGAGCCCGAGCGGCACGGACACGTTGGCGCGCCAGTGGCGCTCGTCCTGGACGTCGAACGACTGGACGTTCGGCATCGTCTTCGCCATCTGCGCCGGGTCGTTGAGAACGGTCCACACGACGTCCCGCGGCGCCGCGAAGGACGTCGTGCCCTCGACCTTCACCTGGTCTCGACCTCGACGTTCTCCCGGCTCTGCGCAGGATCGCTGAGCAGTTCCCAGACGCGGTTGTACGGGTTGCAGCTGTCGTAGACGATCGGCCGACCGACGGGCTTGAGCGCATCCTGCAGCGCCGAGCAGACCGCCGACAGCCCCGCGCCGCCGCCCTCGCCCATCCCCTTGGCCCCGAGCGGCGTGAACGGGGACGGAGACTCCACGTAGCCGGTCTTCAGCGGCGGCATGTCCATCGCGTGCGGCACGTGGTAGTCGTAGAAGTTCGGCGTCAGCAGGTTGCCGACCTCGTCGTAGTGGAAGGTCTCGTGCGTCGCCGCGCCGATCGCGTGCGTCGTCGCACCGTGCACCTGGCCCTCGACGACCTGTGGGTTGATCCGCACGCCGCAGTCGTCGACCGCGCCGTAGTCGACGATCTCGTAGGTACCCGTCTCCTCGTCCACCTCGACCACGCAGGCGTGGATCTGCGTCGCGTAGGTCAGCGTCAGGTTGCCGAACTTCCGCTCCTTGTCAGGCACCTGGTGGGGCGGCACGTAGACGTAGCGGCAGTTGAGCGTGAGGTCGCGCAGCTCGAGCGGCAGCACCGCGTTGTTGGCGTTGACGATCGCGCCGCAGGCCATGAACGGCAGCGCCGCCTCCGGGGTGCCCTTGATCCGGGCGAAGCCCTCCGCGAGCTCGATGTCCTCCGGCGGCACGCCACCGAGGACGGCCCCGGCGAGCTTGCGGATCTCGTCGGCCAGCATCTCCGTCGCGCCCTTGACCGCGCCGAGCCCGGTGACGGCGAACTGCGAGGCGTAGGTGCCCGAGAAGCCGGCGTGCGAGTTCCAGTACGAGTCGTGGCCGACGCGGACGTTCACCGAGTCGGGGTCGACGCCGAGGATGTCGGCGACCACCTGCGCCGCGGTCGTCTCGTGGCTCTGGCCCTGAGGCGTGGTGCCGAGCGTGACGACGATCTCGCCGAAGATGTCGAGCTTGACGGTCGCAACCTCGTTGTTGCCCGAGAACTGCAGCTCCGGGTTCACGAGCTGCGACTGGCCGAAGTTGTTCGTGCCGGAATCGAGCGTCGAGCCGATGCCGATCCCGAGCAGCTTTCCGCGCGACTCGGCGTCCCGCTTGCGCTCCTCGATCCGGTCGTACCCGACCAGCTCGAGCGCCTTGTCGAGGCAGAGCGCGTAGTCGCCGGAGTCGTAGACGCAGCCGTTCGGCGTCTCGTACGGCATCTCGTCCGTGCGGATGTAGTTCTTCTTCCTGACCGCCACCGGGTCGAGGTTCAGCTCCTGCGCGACGATGTCCATCACGCGCTCCGTGAACCAGAGGTGCTGCATGCGCGAGTAGCCGCGGTTCGGCCCGCAGGGCGACTTGTTCGAGCAGACCTGCGTGAAGTCGACGCGGACGTTGCGCCAGCGGTAGACGCCTGGCGTGACCTGCGACCAGATGATGCAGCCGAGCGGCTCGTAGCGGGTGTAGGCGCCGCAGTCGTCGATCATGCGAGTCTTGAAGCCGAGCATGAGGCCGTCGTCGGTGACCGGCACCTCGACGTCGCAGGAAGACGCGCTCGTTGCCGTGTGAGTTGGCGGTGTGCTGATCGGTGCGCCACTCGGTCCAGTTGCAGGCGCGGCGCAGCTTGCGCGACAGCAGGCAGAGGGCGACGAGCTGCGGGTGCGTGCAGATCTTGTTGCCGAAGCCACCGCCGATGTCCTGGGAGACGAAGCGGAGCTTGTCGAGCCCCGTTCGTAGCGCCGGCGCCATCATGATGATCGCGAAGCCGGGGAACTGGTTGTTGCAGTGCAGCGTCCACTGCCCGGTGCCGCGGTTGTACTCGACGACCGCGCCGCTCGTCTCGAGCGGGGTCGACGAGAAGCGGTGGAAATGCAGCCGCTTGATGCGGACGACCTTGTCGGCGGCAGCGAGCGCGCCGTCGTAGTCGCCCCAGTCGAACTGGCCGTTCCAGATCGTGTTGTCGGGGACGTCCTCGTGGAGCTGCTCCGTGCCTGGGTCGGCCGCGCGCTCGGTGTCCAGCACCGGCTCGAGCAGGTCGTACTCGACCTCGACGAGGTCCGCAGCATCGCGCGCCAGCTCGCGCGTGGAGGCGGCGACGGCGACGACGGGCTCGCCGACGTGCCGCACCTTGCCGACCGCGAGCGCGTAGTCCTTGACGTGGCCGCCGGGCGGCGGGGCGATCTGGAAGAAGGGGTCGGTCAGCTCGGCGACCTCGTCGCCCGTGAGCGTGCCGTAGACGCCGTCGAGCGCCTCCGCCTTCGAGACGTCGATCGAGGCGATGCGCGCGTGTGCGTACGGCGAGCGCACGAAGTGGACGTACGCCATGCCGTGCCGCTTGATGTCGTCGACGAAGACGCCCTCGCCCTGGACGAGGCGCTTGTCCTCCTTGCGCGGGACGTTGAGCCCGATGAACCCCTTCTGCGGCGCCTCGGTCTCGACCCGCTCCGGGGCGACGGTGGTCTCGCTCAAGCGGCGCTCCCCTCTGCGCCCCCGCCGGCTGCGGCGGAGATCGCCTCGACGATGTTCACGTAGCCGGTGCAGCGGCAGATGTTCCCCTGGATCGCCTTGCGGATCTCGTCCTCGGTCGGCTGCGGGTTGTGGCGGAGGAGGTAGGTGGCGCTGAGCAGCATCCCCGGCGTGCAGTAGCCGCACTGCAGGGCGTGGTGGGCCGAGAACGCCTGCTGCAGCGGCGTCAGCTCGCCGTCGCCGGCCAGGCCCTCGACGGTCGTGATCTCGGCGCCGTCCGCCTGGATCGCGAGCACCATGCAGGACTTCATCGCCTCGCCGTTCGACGAGCACGGTGCAGGCCCCGCAGTTGCCGGTGTCGCAGCCGATGTGCGTGCCGGTCAGGTCGAGGTCGTCGCGCAGGAAGTGGACGAGCAGCCTGCGCGCGTCGACCTCGCGCTCGTAGCTCGTGCCGTTGACGTCGACGGTGACGAACGCGCTGCGCACGGGCGACACGGTCACTGGCGGGCTCCTTTCGCTGCGCGGGCGACTGCCCTGGTGGCGACCACCTCGGCCAGGTGGCGCCGGTAGTCGGCAGAGGCGTGGACGTCTGCCGGCGGGTCGAGGTCGGCGCCGGCGTCGCGCGCCGCCTCGCGCAGCTCCGACTCGGCGCTGCCGCTGCCCGCGAGCCGCGACTCGAGCGCCGAGAGGCGGACCGGGACGGCGTCGACGCAGCCGACGGCCACGCGCGCCGACTCGATCGAGCCGTTGGCGCGGACGCACGCGGCGGCCGAGACGATCGGCGTCCCGTCCTTGCCGATCGGCACGACCGCGAAGCCGTCCGCCTGCCCGTCGGGCGCCGGTATCGAGATGCGCGTGAGCAGCTCGCCCGGACCGGCTGCGGTCATGTAGACGCCGAGGAAGAACTCCTCTGCAGGCACCTGGCGCTCGCCGTCTGCGCCCCGCACGGTCATCGTCGCGCCGAGCGCGACCATCAGCGGCGGGAAGTGGTTGGTGGGGTCGCCGGTGCAGACGTTGCCGCCGATCGTCCCGCGGTTGCGCACCTGGACGTCGGCGATCATGCCGGCCACCTCCGCGATCACCGGCCGCGTCGACTGCACCTCCGGCGAGCGGAAGCAGCGAGGCGTACGTCGCCATCGCGCCGAGCTCGAGGCCGCCGTCGCTGCTGACGCTGATGCCGCGGAGCTCCTCGATGGCGTTGAGATCGACCAGCAGCTCTGGCGCAGCAGCACGAGCCTTCATCACGTTGACCAGCGTCTGCCCGCCGGCGAGCGCTCGCGCATCGGGGTTCGCGCCGAGCAGCCGCACTGCGTCGTCGACGGAGGCCGGGCGCGCGTACTCGACCTCCCGAAGCAGCATGGCGCGTCTTATATCGCAACACCGAACCCAGCCAGACGCCCTCGGCAGACCTGCAAGACCGAGGGACAGGATTCATCCTGTCCCTCACCCGCGGACCGACGTGTTACGCCGCCGCGTGGATGCGGCCGGAGGACGCCCTCAGGCTGCCGCCGCTGCGACCGGCGCGCACGGCGACGATCTCGCCGAGGATCGACAGGGCCGTCTCGGCCGGCGAGCCGCCGCCGAGATCCAGTCCCGCAGGCCCGTGGATGCGGGCGAGTGCCTCCTCGCCGACACCCTCCTCGAGCAGGCGCTCGCGCCGGCGGGCCTGGTTCCGCCGGGAGCCGAGCGCACCGATGTAGAGCGCCTCCGTCTCGACGGCTGCCTTCAGGAGCGGGATGTCGAACTTGTCGTCGTGGGTGAGGACGACGATCGCCGTGGCGTAGTCGGGCTCGACCCGCGCGAGCACCTCGTCGGGCCAGCCGACCTCGACCTGGTCGGCGCTCGGGATGCGCTCGGGCGTGGCGAAGCGGGCGCGGGCGTCGGCGACGATCGTTCGCCAGCCGAGCGGCGCGGCGAGCGCGCACAGCGCCTCCGCGGTATCCACGGCGCCGTAGACCAGGAGCCGGAAGGGCGGCCCGTAGACCTCGGCAAAGACCTTTCGGCCCTCCAGCTCGAGCAGCTGGTTTCGGCCCTCGCGCACGAGCTGCGGCACCTCGCCGGCCAGCTCGAGCTGGGCCGGCGCCGGCAGTCTCGCCGCTGTCCAGCGCGAGCAGCTGGGCACCCTGTCCTTCCCCCTCGACGACGGTGAAGAGGACGCCGCGCTCGTCGCCCTCCACGACGCGGAGCAGCCGCTCGACGAACTGCCGGTCGGCGGCCTCGGCGACGGGGTCGAGGAACACGTCGATCTCCCCGCCGCACGGCAGCCCCACCGACCACGCCTGGTCGTCGGAGATGCCGTAGGTGACGAGCCCGCCGTCCGCGCCGGCGAGCAGCTCACGGGCCCGCTCGGCGACGTCGCTCTCCACGCAGCCCCCTGACACCGAGCCTGCGAGCTCGCCCTGCTGCGAGATGGCCAGCTTCGAGCCGAGCGGGCGAGGCGCCGAGCCGCGAGCAGCCACCACGGTGGCGATCGCGAGGCGGTCGTCGCCACGCTCGAGCCAGCGCTCGACCTCGCGCGCAATGTCCCTCATGCCGCCAAGCGTACTGTCGGAGTAGGGTCGCGCAGCATGCGCGCGCGCCGCGTCGTCAGCGTCGTCGGCTGCCACGCAGGCGGCGAGATCGGCAACGTCGTGGTCGGCGGCGTCCTCCCTCCGGCGGGCGCCACGGTCTACGAGCAGATGCAGACGCTCCGCTCCGAGGGTGACTCGCTGCGCCGCCTGCTCCTGCGCGAGCCGCGCGGCAGCGTCGCGTGCCACGCCAACCTCGTCGTGCCGGCGACCCGGCCCGACTGCGACGCCGGCTTCATCATCATGGAGCCGACGGAGTACCCGGCCATGTCGGGCTCCAATGCGATCTGCACCGTGACGGTGCTGCTCGAGACGGGGATGCTGCCCATGGCCGAGCCCGAGACCGTCGTCCGGCTCGAAGCACCGGGCGGCGTCGTGGAGGCGCGCGCGACCTGCCGCGACGGCCGCTGCGAGAGCGTGGAGCTGACCAACGTCGCCTCGTTCGCCGACCGCCTGGATGCCGAGCTCGAGGTCGAGGGCCTCGGCACGATCTCGGTGGACGTCGCCTACGGCGGCATGTGGTACGCGATCGCCGACGCCGCCGCGCTCGGCTTCGCGCTCGAGCCGCACGAGGCGCGCGACCTGTCGATCGCCGGCGAGCAGGTTCGGGCGGCTGCCCGCGAGCAGCTCTCGCCCGTCCACCCCGAGCTGCCCGAGGTCGCCGGGGTCAGCATCGTCCAGCTCGCCGGGCCGTGGCAGGGCGTCGGCGCAGTCTCCCGCAACGCCGTCGTGGTCGCGCCCGGGCGCCTCGACCGCTCGGCGACCGGCACGGGCCTGTCGGCGCGGATGGCCGTGCTGCACGCACGCGGCCTCATGTCCGCCGGAGACGCGATGACGCACGCCTCACCGCTCGGCTCGACGTTCGAGGGGCGCATCGTCTCCGAGACCACCGTCGGCGGGCGGCCGGCGGTTGTGCCGGCGATCCGAGGCAGCGCCTGGATCACCGGGTTCTCGCAGCTGATCGTCGACCCGACCGACCCGTTTCCGGAGGGCTACCTGCTCGCCGACACGTGGGGCGTCAGCGGCCTCGACGAGCAGGAGGCGGGTTAGAGGCTCAGCCGCGCGGGTTTGCGAGGAACGCGCGCACGGCCGCGGCCGGCTTCCGCTCCTCCAGCAGGCCCGACCCGTGGCCGGCGCCGGCGACCACGAGCAGACGCTTGTGCGCCGAGCGCGAGGCGGCGTAGAGCGCGCGGGCGTCTGGACCGAAGTTGCGGTCGTTGCGGGAGGCGGCGAAGAGCACGGGCACCTTGCTGCGGCGGACCGCGCCCACGGTGTCGAACCAGCCGGTCGAGGCAGGCGCCGACAGCGCGACCACGCCGGCCAGCTTCTGCAGCGGCGCTGCGATCAGGACAACCCCGGCGCCCTGGGACGAGCCGACGGTGAAGATGCGGGTGGAACCGCGCCGGCGGAGCTCTGCGGTTGCGGCGAGCACGTCCCGCTCGTAGCGCGACACGTCCGCCTCCCTCGGCGCCGGGTAGGACGAGCCCGAGCCGCGGAGATCGAGCGCGATCACCCGCGCCGTGCGCGCGAGGTGGCGGGCGTAGCCGATCCACTCGCAGAAGCTGCTGCGCGAGCCGTGGACGAGCACGATCCCGGTGCGGCCGCGGCCGAGGACGACGCCGGCAAGCCGCGTCCCGTCCGACGCGCGAAAGCCGACGAGCTTCTGCTCCTCGGCCGGTGTCAGGCACTCCTGGGCCAGCACGAGCCACGGCGGCCGCTTGACGACGGGCGCGCCGCCGGCGACGGCCGCGCCGAGCACGAGCCCGGCGGCCGCCGCGAGCACGGCGAGCGTCAGCGCGTGGGGCAGCGTCCGTCGAGCCATCGCTCCATGACAGCAAGTCGCTTTGCGAGCGTCAACGGGCGGGCGGCTGCGTAGGCTGCGGCGGTGCCGGCCGGACAGGTCACCGACGCCCGCGTCGCGCTCCTCTCGGAGCTGATCGACCATGCGCCGATGTTCCCGCCGGCGCAGCTGCCGCTCGACGAGGCGCTGGCCGACCACGAGGCGGCGCTGGCGAGCGACGCCGGCTGGATGGTCAAGCGTTTCGTGGTGTCCGGCGTCGGCGGTCGATGAGCTGCCGGCCGCGGAGCCACCGCGTCTCTCCGTCGTCCGTCAGGAGAACGGCTCACGCACTGGAGCTAGACGACTCACGCATCGAGGCACTTGAGGTCGGCAGGAACTTCCAGGTAGCGCAACCGCTGGGATCTCGACTGGAGGTCTACGTCGAAGGAGCTGTCCGCCGCGCGGGCTCGCACGACTGTCGGAGCACAGCGTTCGTGCCAAGATCCGCTGCGGCGGCGCACACGTCCCCACGACGTCCGAACTCGCAGAGTTCGTGAAGGAGTGCCGCCGCGTCGGGCTCCCGTTCAAGGCGACCGCAGGCCTCCACCACGCCGTGCGGACGAACGGCGAGCACGGCTTTCTCAACCTGCTCGCAGCCGTCGTCTTCGGCGACGAGGAGGAGGCGCTCGACGAGCGCGATACCGCCGCCTTCACCCTGGACGTCGGCTCGTTTCGGCTGGCGCGACCGCGTCGCGACCGCCGATGAGGTCGCGCGGGTGCGCCGCGAGCTCTTCGTCTCGATCGGGAGCTGCAGCTTCTTCGAGCCGGTCGGCGAGCTGCGCGGCCTGGGCATGCTGCCGGCGTGAGCGCTGCCGCGCACCCGCACCTGCCGTACGGCGTCTGCGCGCTCCCCGGCGGCGGGCCGCGGGTGGTCGTCGCCGTCGAGGAGTCGGTGCTCGACCTCGCGCTGCTGGCCTCGACCGGCCTCGTCGACGCCGACCCGCAGCTCTTCGCCACCGGGTCGCTCAACCGCTTCATGGCCGCGGGCCGCGAGGTTTGGCAGGCGACCCGGGCCCGCATCCAGGAGCTGCTCGCAGCCGAGCGCGACCGGATCGAGCCTGCGCTGCACTCCCCTTGCGAGCACGACCCCGTCGCTGCCGTTCGAGGTCGCCGACTACGTCGACTTCTACTCGTCCCGTGCACACGCGGAGAACCTCGGGCGGCTCTTTCGCCCCGACGCCGAGCCGCTGCTGCCGAACTGGCTCCACCTGCCGGTCGGCTACCACGGACGCGCCGGGACGGTGGTGCCGAGCGGGACGCCGATCGTGCGTCCCAGCGGTCAGGTCAAGCCACCCGATGCGGCAAGCCCGATCTTCCGGCCCTCCGGCCCGCCTCGACATCGAGCTCGAGCTCGGGGCCGTGATCGGGACGCCGAGCGAGCTCGGGCTGCCGGTGCCCGCCGGCGACGCGCGCGAGCACGTCTTCGGCGTCGTGCTCGTCAACGACTGGAGCGCGCGCGACATCCAGGCGTGGGAGTACCAGCCGCTCGGCCCGTTCCTGGGCAAGTCGTTCGCGACGTCGATCGCCTGCTGGGTCACGCCGCTCGACGCGCTCGAGCCCTGGCTCACGGAGGCCCAGGAGCAGAGGCCCGAGCCGCTCCCCCACCTCCGCGTCGAGCGTCCGACCGTGTGGGACCTCGAGCTCGAGGTCGAGCTGCGGCCCGCAGGGCGCTGCCGGCGAGGTGATCGCCCGCACGAACGCACGGAACCTGTACTGGACGCTCGACCAGCAGATCGCCCACCTGACGTCGAACGGGGCCTCGCTGCGGACAGGTGACCTGCTCGCCTCCGGCACGATCTCGGGCGAGGGGCGCGACAGCCGGGGCAGCCTGATCGAGCTGACCTGGAACGGCGCCGACCCGCTCGAGCTCGCCGGCGGGATCACGCGGACGTTCCTCGAGGACGGCGACGAGATCGTCCTGCGGGGGCGGACGAGCGGGCCGGGCGGGTTCGAGCTCGGCTCCGTGAGCGGCAGGATCCTGCCGGCTGCGACTACGTCGTAGCGCGGAGCAGCAGAGCGGCGAGGAAGAGGCAGGCCGCCACGGCCGCGAGGCCGACGAAGAGCGCCTCGCGGACGAGCTGCCGGCGCACCCCTTCGGAGCGCGTGTGCGCGGCGATCACCAGCCGCGGTGCAACCGCTACGGCCAGCACGATCGCGATCGCGAAGAGACTGAGCGCCAGGTAGCGGGAGCCGGTCGTCGACAGGCCTTCGGCGACCCCGGAGTCGGGCCAGACGCGGACGTCGCCGTTCGCCGCGCCGCCGCCGGCGAGCGCCCGGCGGATGCCCTCGTAGAAGGCGGCGAGACCGGGCGAGGTCGTGGCCGCGACCCGCAGTTGCTCGGGCGTGATCCCGGCGCGGACGAGCGCCAGCTCGACCGCCCGCGCACGCTGGAGCCCCGACGGGCTCGCCAGCGCGGTGCGCAGCTCGGCCTGCGTGCCCGGCGCGAACCGCAGCCCGGCGGCGACTGCGGCCGCAGCCAAGCCGTCAGCGCCCACGGCAGCGGCCGCGTTTCGGCTGGCAGCGCCGGACCCACCCGTCTGCCCGGGCGAGCCGCCACCGCCCGCAGACCCGGTGGCCGACGCAGTCGTCGTCCTGCCCGGCGAGAGGAGCGGCACGGTCGGGGCCGGCGGGGACGGAACGCTCGGGGCCGGCGGGGACGGCACGGTCGGGCCCGGCGGGGACGGCACGGTCGGGCTCGGCGGGGAGGGAGCGGGCGGCGTGGTGACGGGCGGTAGGCCCGGCGGCTTCGGCAGCGACGGGAGACCGACCGTGGTCGTCGGAGGCAGGGGCGCGGTCGTCGTGGGGAGCGGCAGGCTCGGCACCGTCGTCGTCGGCGCGAGCGGCGGCACCGGCAGCTTCGGCAGCGTGGTCGAGGTCGGCGGCGGCGGCAACGGCGGCGGCGTCGTGGTCGGCAGCGGCGGCGTTGTGGTCGGCAGCGGCGGCGTTGTGGTCGGCAGCGGCGGCGTCGGCGCCGTCACGGTGACGCCCGGCAGGGTCGCGGTAATGGCGGCGAGACTCGAAGTCAGCGTCTCCACGCCGGCGAGCGCAACCGGCGCACGCAGCGCCGCCCCGAACCCGGCCGAGCCGAGCACGAGCAAACCGACAACGGCCGCAGCACGCCGAAGCGCAACCCGCTCCATCCGATGGGTGACGTTCCAGGACGGCGGCGGTCTCAAACCCCGGTCCCTCGAACAGCGACACTCCTGACGCGAGAGCGCGAAGAGTTAGTGGCTGACAGCCACTAACTCGGTCCTGCGACTGCCCCGAGGATCAGTCCGCGAGCTCGCGGCGCAGCACGGACGCCGCGGCCCGCAGGGCGACGCGCGTCTCGTCGAGCCTCGGCTCGCCGGTTGTGAGCCGTTGGAGCCCCAGCCCCGGCAGCAGCAGCAGCCGGGCCGGCAGGCGCTCGGAGGCCTGCACCACCCGCCACAGCTCCATCGTCAGCGCGAGCGAGAGCAGCGCGATCAGCACGGGCGTGAGCACGGCGGTCGGCAGCGGCCAGAGCCTGTCGGCCAGGGTGGCGACCGGCAGCACGAGGGCGGCGAAGTTCGTCCCGCAGCGGCGCGCGAACCTCGTCGGGCGCGCCGCCCCCGCCCACGTCGCCAGCAGGCGCCCCTCCTCGACTGCGGCGATCGCACGATGCTCGGCGCCGTGCAGCGCACGCGTGCGCCCGCGGAACAGCCAGGCCAGCAGCGCCAGCGTCAGCACGATGCCGAGCACGGTGCCCAGGCGCGCCGGCACGAAGACGAAGCCGAACGGGACGACCAGCGCGAGCGCCAGCAGCCACCGCTCGCCGCGCCGCGCGACGCCATTGCCGCGGAAGAGCGGGGTCAGCGAGGCGGCCAGGCGGGCGAGCCCGCGCAGCAGCGGCACCGAGGCCAGCCGGCGATTGTGGCTGAGCGTTCCCTCGCGGAGCGAACCGTCCGTGCCCGCGAAGGCCCAGAAGCGGTCGCTCGAGATGACGACGCCCTCGGCGCGAGCCATGCCCCCGAGCCGGGGCAGACCACCACGCCGCTCGGCAGCGGCGAGCACGGCGACGACGTCGGCCATGCCTGAAGAGTCGCCAAAAGCGAACCGCCCGGCAAGTGCCGGGCGGCCTATTTCATGTGTTCGTCGGTCCTGGTGTTACCAGCGGCCGCGGGTGAAGAACCCGAGGAGAGCCAGCACCAGGATGACGATCAGGATGATCCACAGAATGCTCACAGAGCCTCCTTCGTCGCTGTGCACGCTGTTCCCGGGGCTTCGCCCCGTCAAACGCGCGAAGCGTCCTCCTGGGCAGCATCAGGCCCGAAGCGGTAGTGCACGACGAACCACTCGCCGCCGTCGCAGTAGCCCCAGAGCTCGGCACACGCGAGGAAGAACACCCTCCAATCGGCCAGGAAGGCCCGTCCTCAGCGCCGGACGATCTCGTCCTCGTGTGCGCGAAGGCGCTCGAGCCAGGCCTCGGTCAGGACGCGGCCGACGACTCTCACGTCGCCTCCCGCGGGAACCACGGGACGAACGGGCTCGTGCGCCGCTGGTAGCGGCGGTACTTGTCCCCCCGCGAGCGGAGCGAGCTCTCCTCGGCGGGCGGCAGCCCGGTGACGAAGAGGATCAGCAGCAGGATGATCGCGGGGGCCGATCAGGCCGAGCCAGCCGTACGGCGCCTCCAGCGCGACCAGTGCGTAGGCGACCCAGGTGAGCCACTGGAAGAAGTAGTTGGGGTGGCGCGAGTAGCGCCAGAGGCCGCTCTCCAGGACCTCGCCCCGGTTCGCGTCGTCGGCCTTGAAGCGCTCGAGCTGGCGGTCGGCCGTCCGCTCGAGCGCCGCTGCGACCAGCCAGAGCGCGGCACCCGCGTAGGCGAGTGGCCCGAGCGACCCATCGTTCGTGGCGGCGAGCAAGACCGGCAGTGACAGGATCGCGGCGAGCAGGGCCTGCGCCTGGAAGAAGACGAAGAAGCGGCGCTGCTCCTGCCCTCGCGCCCGCCAGCGCGCTCGCAGCTCCTGGTAGCGGCTGTCCTCCTCACCGCCGAGCCGGGCGATCACGACGCGGGCGATGCGCAGGTTCTCGAGCCCGAGCATGGCGGCGACGAGGACGCGGTAGGCGATGTTCCCGTCGGCCAGCACGAGGTAGAGAAGTGCGATCAGGACGAGGGAGACCGCCCAGCCGGCGTCCACCGCCGTCGCATCGCGCGTCCGGCGCTGGCGCAGGTAGAGGGCGAGCTGGAGAGCCGCGGCCAGCGCCCAGGCGAGCCCGAAGAGCACCCAGCGCGACTCGATCACGCCGCGATCGCCTCCTCCAGGCGCTGCGTGAGGCCACGTGCCGCGCGGACCGTCGCCTGTGCGCGCTCGACCCGGATCGGGGGCAGCACGTCGATCTCCACCTTCGGGAAGCCGGGGCGCAGGATCCCGCGTGTCCCGTGCAGGCGGACGGGAACGAGCGGCGCTCCGGTCTGCAGGGCCAGCCGTGCCGCCCCGCGGTGATAGCGCCGCGGTGGGATCTGCTTGGAGGTCCCCTGCGGGAAGACGCCGAGCACGTGTCCCTCCTCGAGCAGCCTCACGCCGTGCCGCATCGCGAGCAGGTCGCCCGTGCCCCGTGCGACGGGGAAGGTGCCGAGCCAGTCGAGCGCGTTTCGCAGCACCGGGTATCGCCAGAGCTCGGCCTTGGCCATGTAGTGCACCTGGCGCGGCGTCACCAGCGCGAGCACGAACGGGTCCCAGATCGACTCGTGGTTGGCGACGAGGATCGCCGGGCCGGTGTCAGGCACCCGCTCGGCGCCGCGCAGCTCGATCCGGAAGGTTCGGCGCATGAAACCGCGGAAGTGGATCCGCTCGAGGACGTCGTAGAGCGTCATCGCGCGATCAGCAGCTGAGCGTCGCGAAGCAGCCCGGCGCGGAAGAGCGCCTCGCACCCGGCGAGGTAGAAGTCCCAGGTGCGGATGAAGCGCTCGTCGTAACCGAGCGCGCGAACCCCGACCAGGCGAGCGAGGAAGCGCTCGCGCCAGGCCGCGAGCGTGGCCGCGTAGTGGTGGCCGATCTCGTCCACGCGCTCGAAGTGGAGGCGCCCGGCCGAGGCCGCGAGGACGCCGAGCGAGGGGATCAGGCAGCCCGGGAAGACGTAGCGCTCGATCCAGTCGGGGCTCGCGCGGTAGCGCGGGTAGCGCGCGTCCGGAACGAGGATCGACTGGACGAGCGCGCGACCCCCCGCAGCGAGCACGCGGTCGATGGCGGCGAAGTAGGTCGCGAAGAGCCGCTCGCCGATCGCCTCGACCATCTCGATCGAGGCGACGGCCGTGTAGGTGCCGTCAACCTCGCGGAAGTCGCGGACGGCGATCTCGACCCGGTCGGACAGCCCGGCCTCGCGGACGCGCTGCCGGGCGACCTCTGCCTGTGCCTGCGACAGGGTGATGCCGGTCACGCGGGCCCCGTAGTCACCCGCGGCCGTCAGGGCGAGCGAGCCCCAGCCGCAGCCGATCTCCAGCAGGTGGTCCCCGGGGCCGAGCTCGAGCGTCTCGCAGACCCGGCGCAGCTTCCGCCGCTGGGCGTCGGCGAGCGGCTCTCCTGCGCACTCCCAGACCGCGCACGAGTAGGTCATCGTCTCGTCGAGGAAGAGCGCGAAGAGCTCGTTGCCGAGGTCGTAGTGGTAGCGGATGTTCCTGCGGGCGGCGAGCAGGCCCGTGCGCCGGTTGAGCCGCGGGCGGGCATCGACGAAGCGCTGCCAGTTGGGGTGCAGCGCGCGACCCCGCTCGGCGTTGCGCGCGAGCAGCGTGATCAGGGCCGGCAGGTCGTCGCTCGACCACTCGCCCGCCTGGTACGACTCGCCCAGGCCGAGCTTCGGCCGGGTCGCGAGCCGGCGCAGGAGCCGCAGGTCGTGGATGTCCATCCGCACCGAGGGGCCGGCGCCGAAGCTGAGCTGACGCCCGTCGGGCAGCCCGACCTCGAGCGTTCCCCCCTCGAGCCCGTGCAGCACCCGTCCCAGCACCGCCGCGGCGGCACGGTCGACGAGCGGCACCCGGGCGGCAGGCGGCCGCCGGATGGCGACGCTCACGTTCGCACCGATCCCTTCCCGGGCTCGAACGGCGGCTTGCGGTGGAACGGGATGCGCTTGACCCAGAGCTTGAGCGCCTGCCAGTGGATCAGCGCGATCACCTGCGCAGGCATGAGCGGGTAGCGCAGGAAGAAGCGGGCGAGCGCGCGGCTGGTCAGCTCGCGTCGCCGGCAGGCGAGGACGGCGTGGAGCGCCAGGTGCCCGCCCTCGTGCACCTCGATGCGGGCGAACACGTTCTCGCTGGGCTCGGAGAAGCGGTAGCGGTACTGCTGCTCGAGGCCCATGAAGGGGGAGACGTGCAGGCGCTTGTCGTGCTCGTAGCTCGAGCGAGGCGCCGGGCAGCACCTCGGGCAGGCGCTCGCCGAAGGTGTTGCTGAGCTCGGCGACCATGCAGGCCAGCGAGCCGTCGGCGCGGTAGCACCAGTAGAAGGAGACCGGGTTGAACACGTAGCCGAGCACGCGCAGCTGCGTGAGGACGAGCACGCGCTGGATCGAGGGGTCGCCCGCCGTGCGGACGACGGCCTCCTTGAGGGCAGTGCCGTCTCCGTCGAAGTGGTCGCGGTCGCGGAGCGAGAAGAGCGCTCGGCGGTTGACGCCGATGGAGCGGAAGCGCCGTTCCAGCTCCGGCAGCTCGTCGAGGTCGAGGAGCCAGTACGCAACCGGGTAGCGGAAGGCGTGCTCGCGCGGCTCGTGGCGCACGTGCACGAGCGTCCCCTCGTAGAGCGCCGACCTCACCAGCGCACCCCCAGCGCCGCCGCGGCGCGCACGCCCGAGCGCCAGGCCGTCCTCGTGGAAGCCGTTGCCGTGGTACGCGCCGGCGAACGCGAGCGGCGGCAGCGAGAGGCCGGGCAGTCGCCCCTGGGCGGCGTGCGTCTCGACGGTGAAGAGGGGATGCGTGTAGCGGAAGCGGCCATGCACGTGCTCGTCGGCGATCTCCTGGTTGAGCGTGACGAGGTAGTCGCGGTCGGCCTCGAGGGCCTGCAGGCTGTTGAGCCAGTAGGTCACGGCGGGACGGTGCGAGCCGTTCACGCGGTAGTTCCAGGAGGCGCGGGCGGCGCGAGTCGCCGGGAGGAACGACTCGTCCGTGTGCAGCACGGCGTCGTTGACGGTGTAGGTGAAGGTGCCGAGCAGCTGCCGCTCCTCGTCCGTCGGCCGCTCGAGCAACCCGAGCGCCTGGTCGGCGTGGGTGGCGACGACGGCGGCGTCGAAGCGGTGCTCCTCGCCGTCGTCGGTGCGGATGACCACGCCGGCGTCCTCGCGCCGCAGCGAGCGCACCGGCAACCCGGTGCGGACGCCGCCGATCCGCTCACCGATCGCGTCCACGTACGTCCGGCTGCCGCCCACGACGGTGCGCCAGCGGAAGCGGCCGAAGCCGAGCATGCCGTGGTTGTCGAAGAACCTGATCGCGGCTGCAGCCGGATACTCGAGCGCCCGTCCGGGTGCCGTCGACCAGAGCGCGGAGGTGAGCGGGACGAGGAAGTGGCGGCGGAACCGCTGCGAGTAGCCGCGCTCGTCGAGGTAGCGGCCGAGCGACCAGCCCTCCAGGTCGAGCTCCTCGAGCGAGGCGCGGGCGGTGCGGAGCCAGCGGCCGATCTCCCAGAGCAGCACGTGGAAGGTGCCGCTGACCACGTTGCGCCGCTGCGCGAACACTCGACAACCGGCGTACTCCAGCCCGCAGTCGTGGCAGCTGACGGAGAAGGACATGTCCGACTGCTGCGTGCGGATGCCGAGCTCCTCGAACAGCCGGCAGAGGAGCGGGTAGTTCGGCTCGTTGTGGACGATGAAGCCGGTGTCGAGCGCAAGCCCGTCCACGCGGACGGTGTTGACGTGCCCGCCCGGGTGCTGCTCACGTTCGAAGACCGTCACCTGGTGCGCCCGCGAGAGGACGTACGCGGCCCCGAGCCCGGCGACCCCGCTACCGACGACTGCGACGTGCATCAGGCAGGCTCGGCGAGCCGCCGCCGCGCCAGTTGCTCGCGAGTCGGCACGCGCACGTCCCAGACGAGCCGCAGCTTCTCCATCGCGCGGATGACCCACCAGGAGACGTCGAACTGGAACCGGTTCAGCCCGTGACGGGCCGACGCGGGGAAGGCGTGGTGGTTGTTGTGCCAGCCTTCGCCGAAGACGAGCACCGCGACCAGCCAGTTGTTGCGCGCCTCGTCGCGGGAGCGGTAGTGCTGCTTGCCGAACATGTGGCAGATCGAGTTCACGGAGAACGTGGCGTGCTGGTACAGGAAGATCCGGATCAGCCCGCCCCAGACGAGTGCCTCCAGCCCGCGCTCCCAGCTGCCGCCGACGGCGTAGCCGATCGCGAACGGCAGCCCCAGCGTCAGGACGACCCAGAGCAGGTAGAGCCGGTCGATCCAGACGAGCAGGCGATCCTCGTAGAGGTCTTTCCCGTAGGCGCGCCCCTCCTCCATGCCGAGGTTGGTGAAGAGCCAGCCCACGTGCGCATGGACGAATCCCTTGAGGGCGCCCCAGGCGCCGTCGCCGTGCCCGACGTGCGGCGAGTGCGGGTCGCCAGGCTTGTCCGAGAGGGCGTGGTGCTTGCGGTGGTCGGTGACCCACTGGATCAGCGGCCCCTGCATGGTCATGCAGCCGAGAATCGCCAGCGTCCCCTTGACGGTCGAGCCCGTCTCGAAGCCCTTGTGGGTGAAGTAGCGGTGGAACCCGATCGTCGTCCCGAACGCGCAGACGACGTAGAAGCCGACCAGGATGGCGACGTCGATCCAGTGGAAGGCGATGCCCCAGAGGAGACCCGCCGCCAAGGCGATGCCGAGTGGCGGCACGACGACCGCAATCAGCGTCACGACCTGGCTGACCCGCCCGGTGCCCGGGCGGACGGTGCCGACGGCCGCTTCGGTGCTGGTCACGCCGCCTTCCCGACTGCGGCATCCGCGGCGGCCCACGCCGCGATCCGCTCGGCGGCGAGCGCGACCCAGCGCCCGGCGCGGGGCAGCGGGACGAGACCGAGCGGGGTACGCAGGGCGATTCCGTGCACCGCCCCGGGGATGACCTGGTAGCTGCCCTTGACGCCCAGCGCGAGGGCACGCTCGAAGCCGGCACGTGAGTTCGCCGGGCTGACGCCCGGGATCCCTGGCAGCCAGCGGTCGAGCATGCCGTGCACGACGTCGAGTCGCTTGCCGCGCAGGCGACCGAGCTCGAGGCGCTCGGGCAGCCACGGCGCCAGGCCGAGGACGCCTTCGACGGTGGGCGCGTCGGCGCTGTGCACGGCGACCGCGCCGCCCATCGAGAAGCCGACGAGCAGCGTGCGCGGAGCGCCGAGTGCGGCGACCGCGGCGCGTGCGTCCTGCTCGCACCAGTCCATCTTGCTCCACGACTTGATCCGGTAGCGCACCTCGGCGAAGGCGAGTTCGGGAAAGCTCGGGGCGAGATGGCTGACAAGCCACTCGATGGTCGCGCTCCAGGTCCCCTCGACGGGACGGCCCTGGCCGCCGTTGACGCAGATCACGGCGGCGTGATCGGCCCGCCCGGTGAGGCGCAGCTCCGCCCCGGTCGGAAGCTCGATCAGTGCGCGCGCCATGCCGTGGACGCGGAGGGCACCGCGAACGAGAGCGTTGGGACGGCGACAGGCCGCATCAGGTCGTGGTCACAGGTCGTGGTCAACTTCTGTCCAAGGGCAGGCAGGGACATTCTCCACGGACACGGTTCGCTCTGCGCCGCAGTTCGGTTCAGCCCCCGTAGAGCTCGTCCGTCTTCGCCGCCATGACGAAGTCGTTGCGGTGCAGGCCGCGGATCTTGTGCGTCCACCAGCCGACCGTCGTCCTCCCCCACTCCGTCACGAGCTGAGGATGGTGGCCCTGCTGCTCGGCAAGCTCGCCGACCCGGACGGTGAAGGCAAGTGCGCCGGCGAAGTCGTCGAAGCCGAACGTGCGTTGCAGACGCGGTACTCCGTCGACCTCGAGCAGCTCCCACTCGAGGATCTCGGGCCGCAGCTCCGCGATCTCCGCCTCCGTCACCGTCGGCGCGTCGCGGCGGCAGGCCTCGCAGGTCATCTGCGCGAGTCGCATCGGTGCGTAGCTTGCCGCGCCGAGGCGCCCGCGTGTCGGGCCTGGCTCGAACGTCACCTCGATCACCTACTCGATCGGGCGCAGAAGAAACATGCTCTCGCGCCCTGGACAGTCGCGGCCGGAAGCCCTAGGTTCGAAAATCTGCCGAACCTTCACGCATCCCAGGCGATCTTGACAGTCGAGGATGAGAGCGAATCCCCAATGGTCGGCGTCGCCCGGGCTGCGGTCGCAGGCAACCCCGAGGCCGTCGAGGAGCTCCTCCGGCAGCTGTCGCCGGACGTCGTGCGAACAGTGCGCCTCATCGTCGGCTCGGGCTCGGGAGCGGCCGAGGATGCGGCCCAGGACGCGCTCATGGACGTCGTCCGCGGCATCCGCGGGCTGCGAGATCCCGGCGCCGTTCGCGCCTGGGCGCTGCGGGTGGCGACGCTGCGCGCCTACAAGGTCGCGAGGCGCGAGCGGGTGCTCTCGCTCCGGCGCGCCCCGGCCGTCGTCCCCGAGCTCGCCGTCCACCAGCCCGACTCTCAGGCCGCGGCGCTCAAGCACGCGTTCGACCGGCTCCCGCCTCGTATGCGGGCCGTGGGCGTGCTGCGCCTCTACGCCGGTCTCTCCGAGGAAGAGGCTGCGACTGCGCTCGGCTGCTCGCAGGGAGCGGTCAAGTCGCAGCTGCACGAGGCACGCCGTCGTCTCGCCGTTGCCCTCGCGAGTCAGGGCATCACGCCGGCGACCCGCCCATCTGAAGGAGCAGCCCACTGAGCGCTGAGCCGGAGATCGGTACCCGGGAGCTGGCGCGCGTCCTGCGCCTGTACGAAGGTCCGCCGCGGCCGCGGTCCGGTGTCGCGCGCGGGCGGGACCGTGGCCGCCTTGCACTCGCCGGCGGCGCGGCTGCCGTAGCCGCGCTCGCAGTGACGGCGGTGCTCGCGCTGTCCCCCACTGCCGACCGGGATCGCACCCGTGCGTCGCTGGCGCCCACCGGGTGCGCACCGACCGTGATCCTCGGCGGCCGCTCCTACGTCGGGCGGCCCAGCCCGTCCGGTCTTGCCCAACAAGGCAGGCCGCTGGGACGGGGCGAGCTGCGGCCGTGTGGCGCACCTGCCGACCGGGTCACCGTCGCGCGGCTCGGAGGCATCGCGCCGGCTCGGGCAGTCCGCGTAGCCGGGCGCGAGCGGACCGTGTACGTCGCATCCGGGTGTGCCCGGGCTCCGGCCGCACGCCTGCTCGCCTGCCTCCGCACGCCGTGAGCGCCGCAGTCAGCGAGCCTGCCTTCATCCTGACGCTCGCCGTCGCGCAGGCGATCGTCGTCATCATCGGCATCCGCCTCTTCGACCGCTACGAGCCCGAGCCGCTCCTCTTCATCGCACTCGTCGCGCTGTGGGGAGCGACCGGCGCGGCCGCGATCTCGATCGCCGGCAACCGCGCGGTCAAGGGTTCGCTGGAGGGCAATGTCCAGACGGTCTTCGGCGACGCGATCTCGGCGCCGCTCGTCGAGGAGCTCGCCAAGGGGCTCGCGCTGCTGGTCGCCGTGGTGCCGTTACGCATGCTCGCACGACGCTTCGGCGTCACGGTCTTCGAAGGGCTCAACGACGGCCTCGTCTACGGCGCCGCGGTCGGCCTCGGGTTCGCGCTCACCGAGGACTTCGTCTTCTTCTTCGACCGGGCGAACACCCAGGGCCTCGGCGCCGGCGTCGACCTCTTCGTCAGCCGGCGCGACTTCTTCGGCCCGGCCGTCCTCCACCACGCGATCTTCACGGCCGCCTTCGGAGCCGGGCTGGGGCTTGCCACCTGGACGACCCGGCGATGGCTGAAGGTCGTCTTCCCGCTCGCGGGCCTGTCGCTCGCGATGCTCATGCACGCGGCGAACAACGGCCTGATCGAGCTCGGGCTGACGCTGCGCTACGGACTGGACACGGCCGCGGCCTGGGTCGCCGGGGGAGCGGTCGACCCGGTCGTCAACGAGGCGGCCGACGCCTGGTTCGTCGTGCTCGGGCTGCTCGACTACGCCTACATCATCGCCTTCCTCGTCGCCGCCACGCTCTGGGTGCGCTACCAGGGGAAGATCATCGACACCGAGCTCGCCGAGGAGGTGCAGTCGGGCCTGCTCGACCCTGATGACGCCGCCACCGTCACCGCGTTCCGGCGGCGCACCGCGCAGTCGTGGCAGCTCGTCCGCAGCGGCCAGCTCGAGCAGTGGCGGCACGAGCGAAACGTCCAGAACCAGGCGGCAAGGCTGGCGCTGCTGAAGTGGCGGACGAAGCGCTTCGGCGGCGACCCGGCTGCGATCGGCCGCGCCCGCCGCCAGCTGGCCACGCTGGCCGCCTTTGAGCCGCGTCCCAGCAAGATCCCGACGCCCCCATCGCCGCTCGTCGGACGCGAGCGCGAGCTCGCGCAGGCCGCCGAGCTGCTCCGGCAGCGTGCGCTGCGCGTGCTCACGCTGACCGGCTTCGGTGGCACCGGCAAGACGCGGCTCGCGATCGCGCTCGCCACCGCGGTGCAGGACCGCTATCCCAGCGGCACCTTCTTCGTCCCCCTCGCCGGCGCCAACGACGCCGAGTCGGCCGTCGGGACGATCGTCGAGACGCTCGAGATCCGCGAGCGGCCGGGCGAATCGCTGCTCGAGACCCTCAAAGACGAGCTCCGCGACAAGCAGCTGCTGCTCGTGCTCGACAACCTGGAGCAGGTGCTCGTCGCGGCCGAGCCGTTGGCTGAGCTGCTGCAGGCCGCGCCGCGCATACAGGCCGTCGCGACCAGCCGGGAGCCGTTGCGGCTGGCCGCCGAGCAGGAGCTCGCGATCGGCCCGCTCTCCCAGGAGGAGGCGGTTGAGCTCTTCATCACGCGGGCGCGTGCGGTGGACCTCGGCTTCGCCCCCACGGGTGAGAACGGGAAGGCGATCGCGCGCATCTGCGCACGCCTCGAGGGCATGCCGCTCGCGGTGGAGCTCGCCGCCGCACGCGTCAACGTGCTCTCGCCGGTCGAGATCGAGGAGCGGCTCGACCGCTCGCTGCTCGCCGGCTCCGGGAGCGGCGGACGCGACAAGCCCGGACGCCACCAGACGCTCCGGGCCGCCATCGAGTGGAGCTACGGGATGCTCGGGGACGGCGAGCGCGCCCTCCTCGCGGAGCTCGGCGTCTTTGCCGGCGGCTTCGACGTCGATTCCGCCGAGGCGGTCGCGGGCGAGGTGCTCGGACCTCTGGGATCGCTGGTCGACAAGAGCCTGGCTCGTCGCGCGGTCGTGGAGGAGCGCCCGCGCTTCGAGCTGCTCGAGTCCATTCGCGAGTTCGCGCTCGAACAGCTCGAGGAGCTGAGCGGCCTCGAAAGCGCGCGACGCGCGCACGCCGAGTACTTCCTGAGCCTCGCTGAGCGCGCCGAGCCGGAGCTCCAGGGCGCCAACCAGGCGGCCTGGTTGCGCCGGCTGGGACGTGAGCACGAGAACCTCCGCGATGCGCTCGGCTGGTTCCGGGAGCGCGGCCAGGACGAGCAGGTGCTCCGGCTTGCGCTCGCGCTGGGGCCGTTCTGGGAACAGCGCGGAACGCTCGGGGAGCCGCGCGCCTGGCTCGAGGGCGGCCTCTCCGCCGACGGTGCGCTGCCGGAGCCCGTCCGCGCGCGCGCCCTGTACGGCGTGGGGCGACTGGCGATGCTGCAGGCCGACTACGACCGCGCGAACACGGCGCTGGAGCAAGGGCTCGAGCGCTTCCGCCGGCTGAGCGCCGACCAGGGCGTGGTGCGCTGCCTCTGGGAGCTGGGGTTCATCGCGCTCGTCCGCGGCGACTACGAGCGCGCTCGGGGAGTCTTCGAGGAGAGCCTCGAACGGGCTCGTGGGCTGGACGACTCCGCCGCGATCTCGCGCTCGCTCGCGAGCGTCGGCCGCGCGCTGACCGAGAGCGGCGATCCGGCGGCGGCCCGGCCTCACTTGCGCGAGAGCCTCGCGCTGCGGCGCGGGACCGGGGACACACGCGGCGTTGCGAACTCGCTCAGCCTGCTCGGCAGGCGGGCGCTCGTCGACGGCGACCTGGACGAGGCACGGCAGCACCTCGGCGAGGCGCTCGAGGTGGCGCGTAGCCTCGACGACCAGCTGCGGCTCGCCGAGGCGCTCTACTTCGGCGCGCTGGCCGCGCTCGAGGAGGGTGACACGACCCAGGCGCGCGAGCGCCTACGGGAGCGCATCGCGCTCTGCCGCGAGCTCGGCGACCGGTTGGGCATCGCCGAATGCCTCGACGCGGAGGCCCGCCTCGCAGCCGGCGAGGACGACGAGCGGGCGGCAGTGCTGCTCGCCGCTGCCGAGGCACTGCGCGCCCGCCTGGGCGCGCAGATGTGGCCGTTCGAGCGCGTCCGGCGCGACCAGACGGCTGCGTCAGTCTTGGAGCGGCTGGGTGAGCGCCCGTTCCAGGACGCGAGCGCCGACGGCAGCGCGATGTCCGTCGAGCAGGCGACCGCGCTCGGGCTCGGGAAAACGGGCGGGAGCGGCGTCCAGGTCGCCGCTCCTACGCGTTCTGAAGTCGAGCAGGCAGCGGACTGAGGGAGCGAGTCCATGGCCGCCGGTGAGGTACAGCCGGCGGCCCGGGGATGAGCTACGGGCAGGCGTTCGCGCTTGCGATCGGCCGGCGCGAACGACGCGGCCGGGAGCGGCGCCCGGGCGGGCGCCGCTCCGGCTACGTGAACTGACTACCCGGCGACCCTCGTCACCTGGTCGTAAGACACCGACGTCGTCGGCCCGCCGGCAGTGCTGACGATCTGGATCTTCTTGAAGGCGAACTCGACCGCCTCGTTGCCGTCGCGTGCCGCTCCCCGATTGCTCGAACCCGCTGACCCACGCATTGGTAAGCGTGTAGGTGAGCGTGGTGCCCACCTTGAACGTCACGGTCGGGATATTGGTGCCAAGCGCGAGCCACTTGAACAGCTGCGTCGAGGCGTTGTCGATGTTCTTGCTGAATTTGATCGACGTGACGGTCGGCGCCCCGATCCCGCCGCCGGACATCGAACTGACCGTGACTGGTGACGCGGCGCCCCACTGCCAGCTGTCGACCCTGACGGGGGCCCCGCCTGCAAGGCCGGCAGCGGTGATCGATCCCGCACCCGCGACCGGCGCGCTGCTGCCGATCGCCGCCCGGCGGCTGTCGCCGTCGGCGCTCTCATCCGATCCCATGCACCCCGACCCGACAACGGCCAGGAGCACGAGCAGGCTCGCACTCACGACTTTCCGCATTCCACACTCCTTCGTTTGACTCGCGCTCTCAAGGCCAAAGAGCCTCGGCGAGTGGGAAAAGTTCGGCCGAGTCTGACCGAATCTCGCGGAAACTGCACATAGCGGCTCAGGGCGAGGGATGCCGCCCGTGGTCGAGCGCTGTCGGAACGACTAGCCGAATCACCTGCTCCTGGGGTCGTGCCCCGGCCGGGGTGCACGCACAATGGGCCGCGACCACGGGTGCTTTGCGGCCACCCCGACGCTCGACGGAGGCCACGATGCCAGGGTCACTACCACCGGACGCCCCACGCCTTTCCCAGGTGGCCGACCTGCAGGAGCACCGCGTCCCCACCCGAGAGCCGTCGAGGTGCACGTCCGGAAGGCCGGCCCCCTCACCGGCTCGCCGGAACCGCCTTGTGCACGTGGCGATGCCGCTCCGCGCGGCATCCAACTAGATCCCTCTCCCCAAGGGACAGGGCGCCCACGCCGACCTGAGCCGGCGGGGCGCCCGTGCGCACGAAGCCGCAGGGGTCTAGACCGCGGCGCCGATCTGGGTCAGCGCCTGGGCCGCGGCGCGCTCTGCCTCCACGCCACGCCCCTCCGCGTACGCCGTCTCGAAGTCCTCGCCTAGCGCGGCGCGCATGGCGACGAGCTCGCCCTCCAGACGGTCACGGTCGAACGCTGATGCCCACGGAACACCGACTGCCTCGCGGAGAGCCGCCGCCGTGCCGGCGAGTCGCGCCCCGTCGGCGTGGCGGCTGCGGCGGCCCAGGAGAACGGCAGCCTGCTCCAGCGCCTCCGCCAGCCCCTCCCGGTCGCCCACGGCGAGGAAGCCACCGAGCGCCTGTGCAACGAGCTCACTCGCCTCGTCGAGCCAGCCCCGCGCGAGCGCCACCCAGGCGAGGTTGCCGCTGTTGATCGTGATCCCGGCCTGGTCGCCGAGCTCGGTGTCGATCGAGAGGCTCTCCCGGAAACGTGCCTCGGCCTCGTCGAGGTCGCCCTCGTCGAAAGCGACGATGCCAAGCGCGCCGGTCGTCACGGACACCAGGCTCGGCTGTCCGAGCTCCCGTCGTAGCGCGAGGCACTCGCTCAGCAGCTGCCGCGCGCGGGGAAGATCGCCGCTGTTGCGGGTGACGATGCCGAGGCTGTTCAGCGCCCGCGTGTGCCGCGATCGATCATCAGTCTGCGCGTACAGCTCCACCGCCTCCTCGAGCAGCCGTCTCGCTCTCTCGGTGTCGCGCCGCAGGTCGGTCAGGACGCCGAGGGAGTGGAGGACGCGTGCTCGCTCGTGCGCATCAGCCTGCGAATCCGACTCGAGCGCCCGCTGGAGCCAGGCGCTCCCCTCGATGACGTGCGTGTGCATGTACCAGAAGCTCCCGAGCGCCCCCGCCAACTGAACGCCGAGCCGAGCGTGGTCGGCCGCCCCGTCACCGAGCAGCCAGCCGAGAGCCGCGCGCAGGTTGTCGTGCTCGCGCTCGAGCAGGTTGAGCGCGTCGAGCTGGCCCGGGCCCTCGAGCGTCCCCTCCGTGCCGCGCACGAGCTCGAGAAAGTGGCGTGCGTGCGCGGTGCGGATCGCCTCCGCGTCCTCGCAGGCGTCGAGCCGCTCCCGTGCGTACTCCTGCACCGTCATCAGCATCGTGAACCGGTCGTCCTCGGCCGAGGCGACGAGGCTCTTGTCGACGAGCGAGGCGAGCGTGTCCAGCTCCGCATCGCACACGGCCTCGGCGGCGGCGACAGTCCACCCGCCGGCGAAGACGGCAAGTCGCGCGAAGAGGGTCCGCTCGGCCGGGTCGAGCATGTCGTAGCTCCACTCGATCGCTCCTCGGAGCGTGCGGTGGCGCTCGGGGAGGTCGCGGCGCGAGCTGCCGACGAAGGCGAGCCGCTGCTCGAGGCGCTCCGCGATCGCGGGCAGCGACAGCACCTTCACGCGGGCGGCCGCCAGCTCGAGTGCGAGCGGCAGCCGGTCGAGCCGCTTGCAGATCTCCTGCGCCACCGACTCGTCCCCGGCGAGCGAGAAGTCGGCACGGACGGCCTGGGCCCGCTCCACGAACAGGGCGACCGCCTCGTCATCGGCGAGCGGCGACAGCGCGTACTCGCGCTCGCCCTGGATGCGCATTGGCTCACGGCTGGTGGCGAGGACGCGTACGCCGGCGCTCGCCTGCAGCAGGTCGGCAACAGCCGGCGCGGCGTCGAGCACCTGCTCGAGGTTGTCGAGGAGGAGCAACAGCTTGCGCTCCTCAAGCTTGCGGGCGATCGTCTGCGCGAGCGGCTCGCCGGAGTGCTCGCTGACGCCGGTGATGCGGGCGATCTCGACCAGGACGAGCGCCGCGTCCGTGAGCGACGCGAGCGGCGCGAAGAAGACACCGTTTGGGAAGGAGTCGACGAGCTCGGCCGCGACAGCGATCGCGAGGCGCGTCTTGCCGATGCCGCCCGGCCCGATGATCGTCACGAGCCGCGTCTCCCCGCCGCGGAGGAGCGCGACGAGCTCGTCCAGCTCGCGGCGTCGCCCGATGAGCGGCGTCGCGGGCACGGGCAGGTTCGTGGCGCTGAGCGTCCGCAGCGGCGGGAAGACACCGTCGCCCAGCTGGTAGAGCCATTCCGGCTCCGGCAGGTCTTTCAGCCGGTGCTCGCCAAGGTCATGGAGCTCCAGGTCGAAGACGCGCTCGCGCGTCGCCTGCGAGACGACAACCTGGCCGCCGTGCCCGGTCGCCGCGATCCGCGCGACCCGGTGAACGTCCAGACCGACGTAGTCGCCGTCACGGAGCGTGGGCCGGCCGGTGTGGATCCCCATGCGGACTCGGACCGGCAGCTCGGCGAGGCTGCGCTGTGCCTCGGCCGCGGCGTCGACCGCCGCCGCCGGATCGGCGAAGGCAATGAACACGGCATCGCCCTCGTTGCCGAAGATCGCGCCGCCGCGAGACTCCACGGCCTCACGGAGCACGTCGCGGTGGTGGGCGAGCACCTCCGCGTAGCGGTCGCCGATCTCCTGCAGGAGCGTCGTCGAGCCTTCGATGTCGGTGAAGAGGAAGGTGACGTCGCCGTCGGGGAGCGCGGGCATTCGCGCAGAATGATGCCCGCGCAACGAGGAGAGTCCTCGCCCGCACGCTGACCTTGAGCTCGACCATCAGCACCTCCGCGTCGTCGGGCATGAGGGGCGGCGCCGAGTAGCTGCACGCACCGTCGAGCCGCCTGCGACGCATCGAAGCGGCGCGGCGGTCCCGCCGTCGTAGACTCGCGACGCCGTGGGCGAGCGCGACCGCGAACCGGGCCCTGTCCTGCCGGAGCTGCGCTTCGCGCTCTACGCGATCGGCGCGCTCGTCTTCCTCGTCGGGATCCCGCTCATCCTGTTCGCGAGCCGGACGGACGACTACTTCGCGTGGACGATCAACCCGGCGCTGACGGCTGCGTACCTCGGCGGTGTCTACTGGGCGGCCTGCGCGGGCGTGGTTGCCGCGGCCCGCCGGACGCGGTGGGCGGACGCCCGCTCGATCATCCCGGCCGCGTTCACGTTCACGACGCTCACGACGATCGCGACGTTCATCCACCTGGACCGGTTCCACACCGATAGCCCGCGGGCGTGGGCGTGGATCGCTGTCTACGTCGTGACGCCGCCCGTGCTGGTCGTACTCTGGTTCCGCCAGCAACGGGTCGCTGGTGACGACCCGCCCCGCCTGAACCCCTACGCGGCGTGGGTGCGCGTGGTGATGGCGGCGCAGTTCCTGGTCGCGCTCGGCGTGGGCGGGGCCCTCTACCTGTTCCCGGACGACACGAAGGGCATCTGGCCGTGGACGCTGACGCCGCTGACGGCCCGGGCGGTAGGCGCGGGGTTGCTCGGCCTAGCCGTGGCGAGCGCGTGGGGCCTGAAGGAGGCCGACTGGGAGCGCATCGGCGGCCCGGCGATCAGCTTCCTCGTGTTCGGCGTGCTGCAACTGGTCGCGATCGTGCGCTACCACGACACGGTTTCGTGGGGCGACTGGGAGCTGTGGTGGCTGATCGCCCTGCTCGCATCGTTCCTCGTGCTGGGGGCAGAGAGCCTCCGTGCACGCCGAACGGTGCTCGAGCGCTTCTAGGAAGCCCCCATGCCCGCCGATGACTATTGTCTCGTCTTGGTAACCCGGAGGACGAGTGGATTCCGTATCTCGACGTCAGTGGCTGAACACGCTTCGCCTCCGCGCACGGACAACGCGAGCCGACCTGGAGAAGCTGGAAGTCCCCCTGGGCGATTCCGTGGCCGCCCAGATCGAACAGCGGCTGCAGACGGTGCTCGCAACGTACGAGGCCGCAATCGACGACGTCCAGGGAGCCGACGACCCGACGTGACCCCAGGGCATGGCGGTCAGTTCATGAAGACGGCAGCGATCGGCAACATGATCGCGGTCCACGCAAGCGCACTCAGCGGGATCGAGACGATGAGCGCGCGCAGCATCCGACGCTCGGCAGGCCTCCCGTCGGGCGGCAGCAACCGGAGCTGCGTGAGTGGTCGAGCGACGGCCATCGGCGAACCTCCTGACGTGGCTTCTGAGCCGTGACCGAAGCGCGCTCGGCATCTATGCCCCAGCGTCTGCGGGCGAACGCTGTCGTGCCTCGCGTGTCCTCTGACCCCCGCGGCGGCACCGAGCGCCCGGTCACCTGATCCTGTGCTCAGGGTGTTCCCGCGCTCGCGCCGGGACGAACTCCCTCGCGCGAGGGATTTGAGGCGGCCCGCCGTAGCTCGGCCACCGTGGGAATGAAAAAACCCGCCGTTTCCGGCGGGTTTTGAGTGGGCGGTGCTGGGCGCTCGAACCAGCGACCCCCAGCTTGTCGAATCGAGGCCGCTTCCGCACGGTGCCGCCGGGTGCCGCGAGTTAAGTTGGGCCGCGAAGACGCCAATGGCTATTGCGTCGGGTGCGCTCAGTGCTGCAAGCGGCGTGCAAGCACCCGGATTACGAAGGCAGACGCATGCCGCCCGATTGTCGCCGCAGCGGAGCAAATCGGCTCTCAGGCGCCTAGACCGAGCAGCTGAGGACAGGCATTCCTCAGTCCGACCGTACCGCGAGAGCGTCCTTGCTCCTTCCTGAGTCGCGCGCGCTCCGGGAGTAACCGGGATCGTTCTTGACGCCGCAACGATGCCGTTCATCGACGTCACCGCCGCGACGATGCTCGCGCAGCTCGTCGCCGACCTCGAGCGCACAGGCGTCCAGCTCGTCCTCGCACGCGACATCGGCCAGGTCCGAGACCTGATCCGCCTCAGCCAGGCAGGCGACCTCCTGCGCGCCTACCGACGATCGACGAAGAGTCAGAGCGCTCTCCGCACGCTGACGGAGACGAACGCTCATTTTTAGGGGTTCGCACGTGACCGCTTGGGTCGTGGCGATTGCCCTGGAATTTGAGCTGATGGAGCTAGTCGGACTCGAACCGACGACCTCCTGGGTGCGATAACGGCACGAGGCTGTTTTGCCGGCGCACGTTCAGCCACGTTGGGCCGTTTCAGGTCTGCCAGGTGACCTGAGGTTCGCTCAGTTCGGTACCACACAGGAACCGGTCCCATTCCGCGCACCCGTCTCGCGCAACGGCCGAGCAATCTCAGCTTCGACAGCTGAGGGGCTCGCCTCCGCCGAGGTAGCTCTGGCGGTTTCTTCGGTCGAACGCACCGGCTCCGAGCTTGCAGGCGAGCTTCCAATTCAGGACGTCGAGGGAGCGGACGGACCCGTCGAGGCTCGCGGTGAGGAGTGTCGAGTCGGGGGTGATCGCTGCGTGCCAGACCGCTTGATCGTGATACGAGAAGCGTGCCCCGAGCCGGTCTCCGGTGGCGCTGTCCCACAGGACCACGGTCCCGTCACGACTCGTGCTCGCGATCCATTCGCCGTCCGGCGAGAACTGGACGTCGAGCGGCGCTGCCGGCTGACCGGTGAGCGGCGCCCGCTGCACGCCCTTGCCGAGATCCCACAGCGTGACGCGGTTCGCGTTGGCGACCGCGAGTGTCTTGCCGTCCGGCGTCACGGCCGTGCTTCGTACCGAGTCGCCCTCGGGATCGACCACGAGGGGGTCGCGCGCGACGCCCCCATCCGTCGTCCAGAACGAGACCATGCCGTCGTTCCCGGCTGCCGCGACCTCGCCCGACGGCGTGAACGTCACGTCGTTCACACCTCCGGGCCGCGCCTTGGTCGCGGCGACGTCGCCGAGATCGTCCGCGCTCCAGATCCGAACGATCCCCCCGCTGTCTGCCGACGCGAGCGTCCCGCCGTCTCGACTCACGGCGATGCTGGTGATCGGATCGGCGTGAGCAGACCGGCGGGTCAAAGGGTCGCCCCCGCTCGACAGATCCCAGCGCAGCAAGGTGCCGTCTTCATCGCCGGCGACGATGCGGTGCGCATCGACGAAGGCAAGCGCGAAGACCCTGCCGGACGCGCCTCGAAGCCGGGCGACGCGGTCCATCGTCGCGAGGTCGTACACGGTTACGATCCCGTTGTCTCCGCCGACGGCGACACGCGTGCCGTCCGAGCTGGACGCCAGACCCCACTGCGGAGCGTCCAGCGTCGCTACCGTCCTCGCCGCCGGCTGGTGCGCGGAAAGGTTCCAGACTCGGACGTCCTGATCGCGCCCGAAGGTCACGAGCACCCTGCCGTCGCGCGAGCTCGCGGCCTCCTCGACGCTGTCGTCGTGGCCCGCCTCGCTGACCTCGACCTGCCGTGAGCGGGCCACGTCCCACTCGCGAACCCGTCCGTCGGCACCTCCCGCGATCAGCCGGGAGCCGTCGTGCGACCAGACCAGGCCCTTCACCGGTGCAATCGCGCGAACGCCGGCGGCGAGGCGGAACGGCTCCGCGACTTGACGACGCGTGCGCAGCGACCAGACCTTGGTCGTCCCGTCGGTCCCCGCGCTGACGAACCGGTCGCCGTCGGGATGCGCGACCAGCTCCCAGATGTCATTCGTCCCGTGCGCACGGATGGCAGCACCGTCCTGGCGTCGCGAGCGAACGTCCCACAGGTACACGCGGCCGTTGCCGGTACCCGCCAGCAGCTTCTTCCCGTCGATCGAGAACGTCACGCTCAAGAAGTCGGTCGGATGCTCGATCGGAGCGCCGACCTCCTTGCCCGAGCCGGTGGCGTAGACCCTCAGCTTGCCGTCCTCCGAAGCGGTCGCGAAACGCGCGCCGTCGCGTGAGAACGCCACGGCCCAGAGCGGGTCCTCACTCCCCGCGACGACGCGCCCCGGGTTCGGATCAGCCGCCTTCAGGTCCCACCGTCGCGCGCCGCCGGGGCCGACCGCGACGAGCCACCGGCCGGATGGGTCGACCCCCGCATCCTCGATCCCGCCCTTCTGTCCGGTGAGCGTGGAGACCTGATCGCCGCTCGACGCGTCCCAGAGCTGGACCGTGCCGTCGCGCCCGCCGGTGACGATCTTCCCGCCGTCGGGCGTCACTGTCGCTGTAAGTGCGTCACCGACCGGGATCACGACGCCGGTGGGGACGACGTCCGTCTCCGTGAGCGCAGCGCGTGCTCGGATGAGGGCGTTGCGCGCCTCGGCGGGCGCAGGCCCGTCCGCACGCGCGGCGCTCTCCGCAGCCAGGAGCAGCGCGAGCTTGGGCTGGGCGGGGGCGATCGAGTTCGCTTCGGTCGCCAAGGCCTGTACGAAGCGGCGGTTTGCCTCGGCCTCGTTACTGCGCGAGTTTCCCAGAGCGACGAACGCGAGCCCGGACGCGACGGCGGCCGCAGCTGTAAGGGTGGAGAGCGCCGCGAACGCAATCACCCGCAGCCGACGACGCCGGCGCTGTTCGAGAGCAGCAGCCGCCTCGGCAGCCTCGCGAGCCTCGCGGCCGGCCTCGAGGAAGGCCGCAGACAGTTCGTCGTGCTCCGAGTCATCCTGCCCATACCAGTCGAGAGCGACGGCGAGCGGCGTGCCTCGATACAGGAAATCTGGATCACGGTTCTGTGCGTCCCACTCGGCCGCGTCCTGCGCGACGCGTTGACGCATCCTGAGGTCGTCGCGACTCTCCTCGATCCAGCCGCGGAACCGGGGCCAGGTCAGGATGAGCGCCTCGTGGATGATCTCGACTCCGCGGTCGTCGACGGTCAGGAGGCGTTCATTTGCGAGCGTTCCGACGACGGCGCGGATCGACGCGTCGTCACCCACTTGTCGCCAGGGGAGCAAACGGCGCGTATCGGGAACACCGTCACCGGGCGTGACGAGGCGGAGGAACAGCCTGCGGCACGCCTCCTTCTCAGCTGCGTCGAGGCGCTCGTAGGCTTGCTCGGCAGACTGCGCGATCGCGCCGATCACGCCGCCCGCAGCCCGGAAGCCGTCCACCGTCATGAGCGTGTCGCGCCTGCGCAACCACGTCTCCATGAGGGCATGGGAGACGAGGGGCAGCGCACCGGCGTCGTCGCCGGCCTCGTCCAGGATCGCCTCCACGAGTCCGGACTCCAGTCGGAGCCCCGCGCGCGTCGCAGGCCCCTCGATCGCGCTGCGCAACTCGGAGCGTTGCATCGGGCCGACCAGCACCTGGTTGCGACTGATGCGTTCCGCGAGCCACGGGTATGACGCCGAGATCGCGTAGAAGTCGGCTCGGAGCGCGATGACCACTCGAACGCCCAGCTCGTCGTCGGCCGAGAGAGCGTCGAGCACGTCGAGGAGCGCCTGGCGGTCGGCCTCGTCCGGGTTCGACGTGAACAGCTCCTCGAACTGGTCGACGACGAGCAGCACGCGCGTGCCGGGGGGAATCAGACGGCGCGCCGCGCGAGGGTCGGATCGCAGGTCGTCGGTCGGAGGGACCGGTCGTGACGGGTCGAGCCGACCGAGCTGATGCGCGAGCTCGCCGAGCGCACCGGAACCCGGCGTGAACAACAGGATCTGCCAGTGCTGGCTGCCGGGGAGCGCCCCCGCTGCCAGCGCCGGGATCAGCCCCGCCCGCACGATCGACGATTTCCCGCTCCCCGATGGTCCGCCGATCACGAGCGTGCGTCCCAGCTGGAGCCGGCTCACGAGATCGTCGACCACCGCTTCGCGCCCGAAGAAGAACGGTGCATCCTCGGCTTGGAAGGAGGCCAGGCCCTTGAATGGACACGTCGCGCCGGGTTGCGCGGAGCGGAAGCCGATCGTGCGCGAGTCGGCCGTCTCCTCGAGCGCATCGAGTGCCGCCGCCTCCCATTCGGCGGCCGTGCCGAAGCGCTCTTCGGGATTCGTCGCGAGACCGCGAACGAGCAGCGGGCGCCAGACCGGCGGAACGTTCGGAAGCTGCGCCTCGAGCTGCCCGTCCCCCGGCGGCGGCGCGCCCGTCAAGAGGTTCCAGACCACCGCGGTCGCGGCGTAGATGTCGGCGGGTGGGCCGATCTCGGCGCCTGCGCGCGTCTGCTCGGGAGCGCGAAAGAGTGGCGTGCCGCCCACGATCGTATGGCCCAGCGAGGTCCGCTCGATGTCCTTCGCCAAACCGAGATCACCCATCACGATCCGCTCACCGTCGGCGAGCATCGACTGGCGGACCACGGTGGCCGAGGGATCGTGCGACCCGGCGTGCGAATCCCCGACGATGAGCAGGTTCGCGGGCTTCACGTCGCGGTGCACGATTCCGGCCGCGTGCAGCGCAGCCAGGCCGGCGGCGAGGGCACGCACCGCGGCGCGAACGCCGGCGACGTCGACACCCTGGTCTCCGATGCGATCCTCGAGCGCGCCGCCCGTCGCGAGCTCCATCACGAAGTACGGCCGCCCGTCGTCGGTCTCCCCCACGTCGTGGACGGCGATCACGTGCGGGCTCCGCACCCGGCGCAGGAGTCGTGCTTCGGTTACGAAGCGGTCACGAACCAGCGCATCGGCGGCAAACTGCTCGGCGAGAACCTTGACGGCGATCCGAGCGTCGAGAACTTCGTCGTAGGCGAGCACGACGATGCCGAACCCGCCGATGCCGAGCAGGGACTGGACCTGGTAACGGCCGATCGTGTCGGGCAAGCCGTGCACGAACGCCCTTAGCTTGTCGCGCAGTTACAGGAGGTCGGCGACGTCTTCGCAGTCGACGATCGAGGCGTCGAGCACATTGTGTTCGCGATCGGAGGCCGTGACGCACACCGTCGTCGAACCCGCTCGTTTCGACGTCGAGACGACGCCTTCGGTGACGAAGGCGGGAAAGTCGCCCGTCGGAACCCACTCACCCTGGGTCTTCCCCTTCGCAGCCGCGTCATTGCTGACCTCTTCGGCCGTATAGGTATCCCAGTAGACGTGAATGTGGTTCTTCGAGAAATCGGGCCGGAAGTTGGTCTTCCACGTGATGCGGAGCTCGCTCCCGGATTTCTCGACGTCGGTGATCTCTACGGTGCACCCGTCGACGGGGCACGCATTCTGCTGCGCGGCCGTCTCCGTCGCGGCGGTGGTTGCGGCCGCCGTCTCGTCGTCGTCGCCACCGCAGGCCGAGACCAGAAACGCGCAAGCAGCAAGGAGATAGACGGGCGCTCGACGCCTGAGCGACTGCATCCGCGCGAACGTACCACGGTCGCGTCGCGAGAAACACCTCCGAATGCACCTTCGTCACGGCGCTTGCCCGCTCCGGAAGGCGTGCCAGTCGACGGCATGAAGCGTCTCGACGACACCGAGACCCCGTAGCTCCGCGTCCCGCGACGAGCTGAACACGAGTTCACCGCGAGGCTCGACGATCTGGCGGACCAAGGAGGAGACGAGGATCTCCCCGCCTTCCGCGAGCGCGCCGATGCGCGCCGCGACTACGACGTGTCTGCCGAAGAGGTCGCCGTCCTCACGCCCGAGCACCTCACCGGTGTGCAGACCCATGCGAACGCGCGTCGCCTCGTCGGGGAAGGCCTCGCCATGCCGCGTGAGGTCGCGCTGGATTCCGATCGCCGCGACGATCGCGCCCCGAGCGCTCCGGAAGCACAGCATGTACCCGTCGCCAAGCTTCTGGACGATCCGGCCGCGGTGGGCCGCGACGTGAGCGCTCACCAGCTCGTGGTGGCGACGCAGCACGTTCAACCACGCGTTCTCTCCGAGAGCGACCGCGCGCTCTGTCGAAGACTCGATGTCGCTGAAGACGATCGTCAGCGTGTCCGACTCGTTCTCGACCCCCAAGATCTCCGCCGGCGCGAGCTGTTCGACCGCGTCCGCGACGACGTCGATGGAGCTTCGCTGACCCTTCGGACGCTCGCTGGCCAGCTCGGTCCGCTGCACCGAGGCGGTGATCGGAGACGCCCCGATCTCGAGCCGCGAGTCGCCGATCTGGATGACGGAGCCTTTCCTCGCGCGGGTCGGGCCGGCGAGCGTGACGTCGTTGATACGCGTGCCGTTCGAGCTGCCCAGGTCGGTCACCAGCACCGAGTCGTCCGGGCCGGGCTGCAATGCGACATGGCGCCGCGAGATCTGAGGGTCGGCGACGATGATTCCCTGGCCTTCGCGACCGAACTCCAGTTGCTGATCGAGGAGCAGGGTGAACGGCTGGCGATTGGGAGACCGAACCGTGACCAAGATCGCCCCCATAACGGGTAACTCTGTCACACGACCGCCGCGGATCGGCTCGCAAAACGGGCCGCAGTGGACCACCGCCACGCCGTCAGTCGTCCAGCCAGCTTCCGCACTAGCGGCGACCTCGACGGGCAGGCGCGGGGCGCTGATCCCGCTCTCCGCGGTCGCCCACAGGCTGGGCGAGGGCCGCGGGCTCGCGCTCGCCAGCGAAGCGATCAGCCTGCTCGAAGCGGGTGAGCCGGGCGCGACCCTGATCGACGCGTTCTACGTTCGTCCGGAGTGTCGCACGGCCACCCTGCCGGCACGCGAAGAGTTCGACACGTTCGGCCTCGCCCGCGTCCTCGAGCGCCTGCGCTCCTACATCGCCTAGCAACCCCAGCGAACGAGGGGATCGCCTCGTGGCCCCGATAGTTAGCGCGCGCGTCACGGAGGTCTCGTCCCTCGTTGATCGGAGCGTCTGATGCAAACGCTTGCAGAACCGCTTGCACACGGCCCATTACGTTGACCTACGTCCGGCTTGAGAGATAAGAAAACCCGCCGTTTCCAGCGGGTTTTCGAGGTGGGCGGTGCTGGGCTCGAACCAGCGACCCCCAGCTTGTCAACATGAGCCGCCCGCTTACGCCTGGAGACGCTCAGTTGCGCCTGATGACAGGAAACCCGCATGGGCTGCCTGTTATCGCCCTGTTAGAGGCAGCTCAGTCGGAAGCAGCCGTAAGACGGTTTACGGCGGGTGCGGGCACTGGGCGGGCACTGGCGAGGTTCTCGGTCAGGACTACCGGAGCACGCGCGTCATGAACGCGTTGTCGGCCGTGGCCTCGTAGTCGCCGAAATGTCCGCACGGAACGAACCCCGCGCGGGCGTACAGGGCCTGCGCGGCCGCGAAGGCCTCGCCGGCACCTGTCTCGAGACTGACGCGGCGAGCGCCGCGCGCTGCGGCTTCGGCGACGAGGTGGCCTACCAGGGCACGCCCGACGCCCCGCTGCCGCGCGGCGAGCGCGGTATGCATCGACTTGAGCTCCGCGTGATCGTGGTCGAGCAGCTTGAGCGCTCCGATGCCGAGCAGCTCACCGTCGAGCCGAACGCTGAAGAGCGTCGTTGTGGCGTCATTCATGTCCAGGGGGTCGAGCACGTGGACACCCTGCGGCGGCATGACACTGCTGGCGAATCCCCGGTGCTGCTCGAGCAGTCTGCGTACATCGTCGCGCGTCGGATCATCGGCCTCGATCACGAAGTTGGCCACGCCCGCGTTCTACCTTTCCCAGTCTGTCTTGCGGCGATTCTGGCCTTGTCCACGGCCGGACGCGTGGAACTATCGGTCGGAGGTCATCGTTGCCTGCGCCAGAGGCTGAACCAGGCTCCGTGGGCGCGCTTCGAGCAGGCCGCACCGCCGCCGGCTGCAGCGAGCAAGGATCGGGAGAGCCAGAGCAAGCTCAGCGGGTCAAACCCACAAACACACCTCCCTACCGCGCGCGCTTTCCTGTCTGCTAGACGTGTGCCGGCTGCGACTCCGGCTCCTCGACCTCCTCCATCGCCTCGGCGGCTCCCTTGTCGACGTCGAAGGTGAGCTGGACGTCGTCGTAGTCGACGCGAACGCGATCGTCCGGCTGCAGCGCTCCGCTCAGCAGCAGCCGCGAGACCTCGTTCTCGAGCTCGCGCTGGATCGCACGACGCAGCGGCCGCGCGCCGAACTCCGGGTCGAAGCCGATCTCGGCCAGGTGCTCGACGGCCTCGTCCGAGAACTCGACCTCGATGTGCTGCGCGCGGAGGCGCCTCGCGGCGCGGTCGAGCATCAGCCGCGTGATCTGCTTGAGCTGCTCCATCGTGAGCGCCTGGAAGACGATGATCTCGTCGATCCGGTTGATGAACTCCGGCCGGAAGCTGTGCCGGAGCACCTCCATCAGCTCCTCCTTCAGCTCGTCGAACGAGCCGCTCTCCTTCCGCGCGAAGGCCTGGATGCGGTCGGCGCCGAGGTTCGAGGTCATGATCAGGATCGTGTTCTTGAAGTCGACCGTCCGGCCCTGCGAATCGGTGAGCCGGCCGTCGTCCAGGATCTGGAGCAGGATGTTGAAGACGTCTGCGTGCGCCTTCTCGATCTCGTCGAACAGGAGCACCGCGTACGGCTTGCGGCGGACGGCCTCGGTCAGCTGTCCGGCTTCCTCGTGGCCGACGTAGCCGGGTGGCGCGCCGACGAGCCGGCTGACGGTGTGCCGCTCCTGGTACTCGCTCATGTCGAGGCGGACCATCACGTCCTCGCTGCCGAACAGCGCCTCGGCGAGCGTCCGCGCGAGCTCCGTCTTGCCGACGCCGGTGGGGCCCAGGAACAGGAAGCTCCCGTCGGGACGGTTGGGGTCGGCGAGCCCGGCGCGGGCGCGGCGAACCGCCTCCGCGACGGCCTCGACGGCCTCGTCCTGACCGACGACCCGCTCGTGCAGTCGTTCCTCGAGCTTCAGGAGCCGGTCGCGCTCCTCCTGGGTCAGCTGCGACACCGGGATGCCCGTGCGCCGCGAGACGATCTCGGCGATGTCCTCGATCGTCACCTCGGGCGCCCGGGCGCGCGCCTCCTTGCGGCCTTCCTGTTGTGCCCGGCGATCGTCGATCTGCGCCTTCAGCTCGTCTGCCCGCTGGTAGTCCTCGGCCGAGATCGCCTGGTCACGCTCGCGCCCCAATCGGCGGAGCTCCTCCTCGGCTGCCCGCGTGTCCTCCGGCTTCGCCTTCGAGCGGAGCCGCACCCGCGCGCCTGCCTGGTCGATCAGGTCGATCGCCTTGTCGGGCAGGAAGCGGTCGCGGATGTAGCGATCGGACAGCTCCGCCGCGGCGACGATCGCCTCCTCGGTGATGCGCACGCGATGGAACGCCTCGTAGCGGTCCTTGAGGCCGGTGAGGATCTCGATCGTCTCCTCGACGGTCGGCTCCGAGACCAGCACGGGCTGGAAACGCCGCTCGAGTGCCGGGTCCTTCTCGATGTTCTTCCGGTACTCGTCGAGCGTGGTCGCGCCGATCATGTGCAGCTCGCCGCGCGCGAGCGCCGGCTTGAGCATGTTGCCGGCGTCCATCGCGCCCTCGGCCGCTCCCGCGCCGACGACGGTGTGGATCTCGTCGATGAAGACGATCAGGCTGTCGGCGTTCTCAGTGATCTCGTCGATCACGCCCTTCAGGCGTTCCTCGAACTCGCCCCGGTACTTCGTGCCGGCGATCATTCCCGCCATGTCGAGCGCCACCACGCGCTTGCCGGTGAGCGTCTCGGGCACGTCGTCGTTGACGATCCGCTGCGCGATCCCCTCGACGATCGCGGTCTTGCCGACGCCGGGGTCGCCGAGCAGCACCGGGTTGTTCTTCGTGCGGCGCGAGAGGATCTCGATCGTCTGCTCGATCTGATCGGCCCGGCCGATCACAGGGTCGAGCTTCCCCTGGCGAGCCTCCTCGGTCAGGTCGCGGCCGTACTCGTCGAGCGTCCTTGTCGTGCTCGCCGGGCGCCCACCCGCCTCGCCGCTCTCGACGCCGCGGATGACCGCGCCGCGGAGCTTCGTATGCGTGATCGCGAACCGCTCGAGCAGCTCACCAGCCTCGGTCTCGGTGTCCTGCGCCAGCGCGAGCAGCACGTGCTCGGGCCCGACGTACGACGCGCCGATCTGACGCGACTCCTCGTAGGCAGCCAACAGGGCGGCCTTCGCGTCCGGTGACAGCGACGGCGCCACGTCCGTGCGTTCCTTGACGTCTGCTTCCTCCTCGATCTGCGCCGCGATCGCGGCAGGGTCGGCACCGAGCTGCCGCAGCACGTGCCGGACGACCTCGTCGTGCGTCGCGGCCCAGAGCAGGTGTGTCGAGTCGACGTCCAAGCTCCCCCACTCCATCGCTTTCTGCGCGGCGCGCTGGAGCAGCTGGCGCGTCGCGTCGCTGAAGTACTGCGTGACGTCGATCTGCTCGGACGGGCGGCGCGGGCGCGTCGTGGTCGTGCCACCGGCAGCGCCGGGCATACGGCTGCCGAGGCCACTGTCGCCGAAGAAGTCAGAGAAGAACTCGTCGAAGAGGCTCCCCCCACCGAACGGAGACCGCGTTGCTCCGCGGGTCTGACCCCGAAGTTCCCGAAGGTGCTCCTCACAGACGGCGATCGTTCGCTCCTCGCCGTCTTGCCTGATCCGCACCGTCGCGACGGCGGGCCGAAGCCCGTCGATCTCGCACATCGTGGTGGCCATGAAAACCTCCTCGAGCGGGCGCTTCGGCGCGCGAGGGGTCAAGGCGCGGAGGCGCCCGCCTAATGGGGAAAGTCGCGTCACCGAAGTGTGCTCCGATCTGCACCCGCCCAAACTTTCCGCCACACACCGAAAGACCTCGAGGCCGGTCTCTACCGCGGCACCGTCAAGCTGACGCTCACTCGCGCGACGGGCGCCTCTCGTTCGTGTTCTGCGAGGAGATCAACGCCTCCGACCTGGAGGTGCCGGCCGCCGGCGGACAAAGCGACTGAGCCCGCCCTCGACTTCCGAGACAGCAGAAGCGCTCACGACGATGGGCGAACGACCCGGCCACGTCTCGCGTCGACGCCCTCGAGTCGCGTGACCTGACCGGATCGTTCCAAGGATGACGGCTCAGTCCCCTTGATCCTGTACCGAGGGTGTTCCCGCGATGACTATTGTCTCGGCAAACCTGAGGGACTGCGGTGGACGAGAACGCAAGACGGTACTGGATCAACACATACCGGCAATGGGCCCGACTGGCGCGGAACAGCATGGAGAAGCTCGATGTTCCGTTGAACGATCCCCTGGCGACGCAGGTGGAGCGGCGTCTCCGCACGCTGCTCGAGTTCTACGACGCCGCGATCGCCGAGCTCGAGAGCGGCTTCCAGCCGACCAGCTGAGCAAGCAGCGGACACCCGGCGTCGGCGGTGCGTCAGTAGACAGACCGCTTGCGCCGAGCGGCAGGACCGTGGGGTCAGCAGCCCTGCCTGGACCCGCAGCCCGGGGTAATGCCGGGGAGAATCCCCGGGGGGCCCGGCAACATCCCGCATTTCGAGCCAGGCGTCAACCGGATCATCTCGCGTGGCCCCGGAGAGCCGGGCAGCCAGGCAGCCCATGTTGCTCCTGGGCGCTGCCGGGAATAGCGCTCGCATGGACATGCCGCGCAAAGGGGATGTGCGCGTCGTACCGGGTGATCACGGGTGGCGGGTGGAGGTCGAGGGCTCGTCGTCAGCACGCTCGACGCACGGGACGCAGGAAGAGGCAGCGCGCGCCGGTCGACAGATCGCCCGGCGCAGCAACTCGGAGCTGCTAGTCCACAATCGCGACGGCAGCATCCGCGAGCGTAACTCGTACCGGTAGGGATCCTCCGCATTCGAGATGTCACCTAGGCGTTTACGTGTCGGCCTCCGTCGCAACGAGCTCGCGGGCATGTGTCGCCACCGTGCGATACCGAGCGATGCTCGTAGCGATCGACCAGATCACGAGCGCCAGGACACCGGGGAAGAAGCCGAAGCCAAACACGCTGTCTTCGCCGAGACCTGCGAGGAGCGTGAGGAATGCGATGAGGAAGGAAAGCGCACCGACCATCGCGACGAAACCGGTCCAGCGCGCAAAGACGCCCGTGCGGAGCGTTAGCAGCCCAGCGGGAAGGAGCAACGCGGCAAACCCCATTGCCGAGACCAGAAATGGTCCCGCTGACGCGGTTGCTACCGCTCTACTCACGACTGGATCCGCGTCGGCTCCCTCAGATGTCGCCGACGCGATAATGACGATGGCCATCGTCATTCCCGCGATGCCGATGAGGGAACCGGCGAACGCGGTGCGCGCGAGTTGTGCAGAGCCGCGAACCGTGATCTCCGCACTCCCAAGCACGGCTCGGATCGTCCCCACGAAGTGCAGGAAGACGAAGCCTGCGAGCAGCATCGAGAACGCGCCGATGCGGCTCCTCCACTGGTTGTCATCGGCCCACTCGGTCCACTCCTGGTCTGCCGCCCCATAGTCAGGCGCGTCGCCGCCGCTCGCGAACCACCCGATCAGAAACAGAATCGCGAAGACGACGCCAGACAGGGCCAGCAGTCGCTGCCATGTGACTGGGAGAGCGTCAGGCGGATGCATTACCGCGCCAGTTGGGGCGGACGATTGGCGAATCCCGCTTGAAGCCGAAGATCGCGCAGTAGAAGCCGATGAACAACTCCCAGATGGCCTCGGGGAGCACGAGGATCATCACCGTGCTCCGATCCCACCAGTCGAACATGACGCCGAGGTTCGAGAAGAAGACGATCGGACCGCCGATCAGCCCTAGCCAAGCCATGCGCCGTGGGACGAGACCCGACCTGTACATGAGATAGCCGAGGATCAGCCCGTTTCCAAACGGGACGATGAGTCCTGGACCCAATAGGAACGTCCAGTCCTTGAGTTCGTACAGCAAGGTGGCCATGTCGGCCGTGCCGAGACCCTCAAGGCGCATGGTCACAAGCCCGAGCACGAAGACGATCCCCACCGCGATGAAGACGGACTCGATGATTCGAGCCGCGACGTAGCCGATCGCGAGCCCTTCGTTCTGCCGCCTCGCGATCGGATAGAGGACGACGCCCGTCCCGACGTTCGAGACAACAAGGAAGAACTCGAGCAGGATTGCCAAGTAGAGCCAGCCCATCTGCCCGTCACCGCCGATGAACCCGGCCGGGTCGTCGAGAACCGACTCGAAGATCAGATACGCCGGAATCGACGTGAGGAACGTGATGATGAACAGCACTCCGAAAATTCGGCCATGCCTCTGGTCGTCTTCCATCTGCGGCTCTCGCTCCTTCCCGTCGGGGTCCCGCGAGCGTAAAAGACGATCTCGCGCATGACAACCGGCGACTGAAACACGAAGCAACGCGCACCTGGCTGAGCTGGCTCCCCGAGGTCCACGTCGAAGGACACTCACCCGCGCAGCCGCCGGAGCCCCCCGAACCGATCGTCAGAAAGCCACTAGGAGCGCCCGTGCCAGTGCCAACGGCCTAGCGCGACCAACCGGCGGCGGCGCGCCTACACGACTCGCAAGAGAGAGGAACCCATGACCTCCGTATCGCACACCGCCTCCGCGCCGGCTATGTGAGGGCCTGAACCAGGAGGTGTCGGAAGAGCCGCGCCGCCCTTCCACTCTCACGGCTACTCCGCAGGAGTTTGCTGGGGAGACCTTGATTTGAGACGTGAAGGACAGCGGCGGCTGCCGGCGGTGAGGCCGACCGCGTCGAGCGCGGTCATTTCCTCGTAGAGAAACAGAGCGATCTCAGCCACGGGAAACCTCCCCGGCCGTCGACGGCGGCAGACTCGTCGCCGTCGGCGGGAGCGACGTTGAAGCTGAACATCATTCCGCTCTCGTGGTGCTCGGCGATGTGGCAGTGCGCCATCCAGCGGCCGGGGTTGGTCACGTCGAGCAGGATGTCGACGGTCTCCCCGGTTCGGACGAGCACGGTGTCCTTCCAGACCAGGTTCTCCTCGGCGACGCCGTCGCGCGCGAGAACCACGAACCGGCCGGCGCCGTGGACGTGGAACGGGTGGTGCATCGGGTGGTCGGAGTCCATCTCGTTGACCAGCCGCAACTTGACCTGGTCGCCGACCCGGAACTGCCAGTCGATCGCGTGGTTGACGGCACCCGTTTCGCGGTCGACGAAGCTCCAGTGCATGTTCGCCGGTGTCGTGATCCGGTTGACGTCGACCATGTCGTCTTCCCACTCGATCCCGTCGGCCGTCGCGTGCTGGTGCCCGTCGCCGTGGGTGTCGTGCGCGTGCGTGCCGTGGCCTGATGTCTCGGCGACGAGCGCGGCCGGCAGCAGCTTCATGCCGCATTTCGGGCAGTTGTCCGGCTTGTCGCTGACGACGTCCGGGTGCATCGGGCAGACGTAGCTGGTCGGTGCGGCCGTCGCCAGCAGCTTCATGCCGCACTTCGGGCAGCTGCCGGGCTCGTCGCTGACCACGTCAGGGTGCATCGGGCAGGCGTAGACGACCGGCCCCTCGGGCACGCCCATGTCCATCTCGGCGACGAGCGCGAGCGTCTTGTCGGGCTCGGCGTCGAAGTACGGCGCGAGCGCGCTCCGCTCGGCCACCCACTCGGCGTTGTGGCGCAGGACGTCGAACTGCCCGGCGAGCGAAGGCGCGGCCGCCTCGGTGCTCACGTCGATCGTCGCGAGCGAATAGGTTCGCTCGGGCGTGCGGTGCTCGAGCGTCAGCTGCCCGGCCTGCTCGAAGAGCACGTCGACGACGACTCGCTCCGACGGCGCGAGGATGACCGAGTCGACGAACTCCTCGCGCTCGTAGCGGCCGCTGTCGCCGCCGACGAGCTTCATCCGCGCGCCCGGCAGGGCGACGTTGAAGACGCGCGTGTTGGCGGTGTTGGTCAGGTAGAAGCGAACGACCTCGCCGGATTGCGCACTGAGCGCGAGGTCGGTCTCGCCGCCGACCAGCAGGACGTTGCCGAACCGGCCCATCGCCGCATAGGTCGTCTCGGCGCGGCTGAACGCCGCGATCTTCCCGTCCTCGACGAGGACGTCGTCGAGCGTCAGCAGGAGCTCGCGGTGCGCCGGCGGCCAGTAGTCGGGGTCGGCCGGGACGACGAGGATGTTCCCGTACAGGCCCATCTCCTGGCCGTAGTCCTCGCGGATGTGCGGGTGGTACCAGTAGACGCCCGGATCCGGGAACTCGATCCGGTACGAGAACGTTCCGCCGACCGGGATCGGCGCCTGGGTCTCGTGCGTGCCGTCGTAGCGGTTGTCGAGGCGCAACCCGTGCCAGTGCACCGTCGCCTCGAGGTCGCCCTCGTTCGCGACGTTGACGATCAGCTCCGACCCCTCGGGGACTCGCAGCGTCGGGCCTGGAATCGAACCGTTGTAGGCGAGCATCCGCACGGTCGCGTCGCCGAGCCGCTTCGCCACCGGAGCGATCCGCAGCTCGAACGTGTCTCCGTCGGCGAGCTCGACGACCTCGGGGCCGTTCACGTCAGGAAGGCCGGCGGTGTCGGTCGGGAAATAGCCGCTCTCGGCTGGGATGTCGTGGCCTTGCTGTGTCATCGCGGTCTCCCTTCGGCGGCGGCTGCCTGAGTCGCGCGAACGTCGGGGCTCTCGAGAGTGTCCGGCTCGAGGACGCGCTCCCTCTGGGAAGCGGCGATCTCGGCGGCGATGAATTCGGCGTCGTCCTTGACCCAGCCGATCAGCGCCGAGCCGCGCGTGTGCTGCCAGGAGAGGCCGAGGAAGTAGAGGCCGGGAACGTCCGTCACCCCGCGCTGGTGCTGCACGCGACCATCCGGGCCGAGCACCGGCGGCTCGATCCAGGAGTAGTCGGAGCGGTAACCGGTCGCCCAGATCACGGCGTCGACATCGAGCTCGCTGCCGTCGGCGAAGCTGATCGTGCGTCCTGAGGCCGCGACGACGCGCGGCTTCAGATCGACCCCGTAGCGGCGCCTCAGCTCGCGCGGGCTCGACCCGATCAGGGTGTCGCTCCGCCGGAGCCGGCGTCCGATCGCGCGAGTCGACCGTCTTCCTGATCAGGCCCGTCTTCGTCAGCCACCAGAAGAGGTCGCGGCCGAGCAGCCTTTGCGGCAGCGGCTTCTGGCGCGAGCCGACCGCGAGGTGGACCTTGTGGGTTGCCGAAAGCTCCTTCGCGATCTGGTAGCCGGTGTTCCCCCCGCCGACAACGAGAACCGTTCCTTCCGGCACGTCGCTCGGCCTCATGTAGCCGGTGCTGTGGGTCTGGAAGACCTCGGGCGCCAGCTCGCCGGCGAGCGCCGGCACGTTCGGGACCTGAAACGGCCCGGTGGCGACGACGACCTGGTCGGCTTCGAGGCGCCGGTCGTCGAGTCCGACGACGAACCTACCGTCCGTCACGGCAAGCGAGCGCACCGCGCTATCGAGCTCGACCGGCAGATCGAACGTCGCCGCGTACTGCTCCAGATAGGCGATCACCTCGTCGCGCGTCGGGTAGCCATCCGGATCACCGGGAAAGGCGAGTCCGGGCAGCGCGGAGTAACGGCGAGGCGTAAACAGAAGCAGCGAGTCCCAGCGTGTCCGCCAGGCCGCACCGATCGAGTCGGCGGCCTCGAGGATCACGAACCTGGCGGCCCTGGCGGGCGAGGAAGTAGCCGATCGCCAGACCAGCCTGGCCGCCGCCGACCACGACGACGTCGAAGCGCTCGTGTGAACGAGCGCGCGCACTCGCCTCCTGGGCTGAACCATTCGTTCCGTTGTGATTCATCCTTACTCCTTCGTTGCAGTAGGAGGGGGTCTCAGCCCGTCGGGACGCAACGCGTCCAGTCTCGGCGGACGATCTAGGGCGTCAGAGCCGGCCGTGCCTCAGGCGGCCTTTCCTCGGCCGGCCCCTCGGCTGAAGCGTCGGCAGCCACTCGAGCCAGCTCGGTAGGTACCAGTTCCAGTCGCCGAGCAGCTTCATCGCTGCCGGCAGCAGGACGCCTCGAATGATGGTCGCGTCGATCAGGACGGCGACCGCGAGCCCGAAGCCCATTTGCTTGATGTCGAGCAGGCTGAGCGTGGCGAACAGGCCGAAAACGGCGACCATCACCACCGCAGCGCTCGTGACCGTCCCGGCGGTACGCGTGATCGCGTGTCGAACTGCGTCCTCGGTCGACTCCCCGGCGTCGTGCAGCTCTTTGACGCGGCTGAGGATGAAGACGTGGTAGTCCATCGAGAGGCCGAAGAGGATCACGAAGAGGAAGAGCGGCAGCCAGGACGCGATTGCGCCGTTGCTCGAGAAGCCGAGGATGCTCTCCGCCCAGGAGTGCTGGAAGACCAGCACCAGGATTCCGTACGCGGCCCCCAGCGAGAGGAGGTTGAGGAGCACCGCCTTGGCCGGGATGACGATCGAGCGGAAGGTCAGGAGCAGCAATACGAACGCCAGCCCGAGAACAAAGAGGAGCACCCAGGGCAGCCGCTCCTTCATCTTCTGGTTGAAGTCTGCGGTGCCGGCCGTGATGCCCGTGACCGCCGTCTCTGCGCCGGGCAAGGTCGTTGCCACGCCGGGGATCACATCCTCGCGCAAGGTCTCGAGGGCGGCGAGCGACGCTTCGTCGTCGCCGGTTCCGGCGACCGAGAACTCCACCCGGGCGACCGTCTTGTCCTCGCTGATCGTGACGTGGAAGGGCGGGAAGAGCTCGCCGGTGGCGCGCGCATCCTCGCGGAACTGGTCGTACGCCCGCGCGTATGCGGGCGTCGTGACGTCCTCGCCTTTGACCACGAGCACGGCGGGCGTCTGGGAGCCGGGGAAGGCCGCCTGCACGCGCTCGAAGGTCCTCACGATTGCGAGGTCGTGGGGGAGGTCGGTGAAGCTCGGCAGCTTGGTGTGCAGTGTCAGCGCCGGGATCGCGAGGGCGATCAGCGCGCCGGCCGAGAGCACAAGGGACAGTACTGGGCGTCGCAGGACGCGGGTGACGATCGCGTTCCAGGCGCGCTGCTCGCCAGGCCGCCGGCCGAGGAATGGCACGCGCCCCCGGTCGACCTTGTCGCCGAGCCGATGGAGCAGCGCGGGCAGCACCGTCAGCGAGCCGACCATGGCCGCGAAGACGACGATCATGGTGCCGATCCCGATCGTCGTGAAGATCGGGTTGCCGGCGATGAACATCCCCGCCATGGCGATCAGCACGGTTGCGCCAGAGATCAGCACCGCTTGCCCGGATGTCGCCGCAGTCCGCAAGAGCGCGTCATGCGGCGATCGACCGCCGCGCCGTTCCTCCCGCTCGCGCTGCAGGTAAAAGAGTGAGTAGTCGATCCCGACCGCCATTCCGATCATCAGGATCACGCTGCTGACCGTCTGCGCATCGGTCGGGATCAAGTGGCTGACGAGGGTGTTCACACCGACGGCCGCGAGCACGGCGGAGAACGCGAGCAGCACCGGCAGTCCGGCCGCCACAAGCGAGCCGAATGCGATCACGAGGATGATCAGCGTCAGCGGTAGCGAGGTCAGCTCCGCCCGGGTGAGGTCGTCTTCGAAGCGCTGCGTCAGCGCATGATCGGCCGAGGCAGGGCCGAACTGAGCGACGCTGATGCTCGCGTCGTCGAGGCGCAGGCTCTCGATTCGCTCCTGGATCGGCGCGATCTTGTCCTTCGCGTCGTCGGCGTCCCCCTTGATATCGAACTGGACCAGCGCCGAGTGACGATCCGCCGACACCAGACCCGCAGCCTCGTCTGTGATCGGGGAAATGAAGCTGTCTACGTCGCGCTCGAGCGCAATCAGCTGCTGCACCTTGGTCACCGCGGCCTGGAAGCCTGCGTCGCTGAACACGAGCTCGTCGGACTGAATGAGCACGCTCTCTGTCGCAGGGGTATGAAGCCCGCCTCCTCCAGGATCCGTTCGGCGCGAGCCGTCTCTCCTGAGGCCGTGTCGGAATCTCGCAGCTCGACCACACCGGCGGCCGAGCCCAGTACGACCGCCAGTACAGCGAAGGCCAGCCAGCCGAAGGTCGCAGTCTTCCAATGGGCAGCTGACCAGCGGCCGGCGCGCCCCGCCAGATTCGTCGAACTCATCCCCTGACCCCCGATCACTCGAAGACGCTCTTCTGTCTGTGGGGCGACTATAGTGAAACAATTCATGAAGTCAAGTTCAACAAAGCGAGATCATGAATGGCGGTTCGTAACGAATCACGCACATGTTCTCGAATGCGTCTCACGCGACCCAACGGCGCGCCTCAGGGACATTGCGGAGACCGTTGGTATCACCGAGCGCAGCGTGGCGCAGATCGTCGGCGACCTCGAGCGAGCCGGCTATCTCAGCAAGTCCGGCCGCCACGACCGCGACGGCCGCCGCAACGTTTACGAGGTTCACGGAGACCTTCCTTTGCGGCACCCAAAGCACCGCCACCACACCGTTCAGGGCCTGATCGACTTCCTTGAAGCGCCTTGATTCGAACCGCGCACGGCCCGCTTTTCACCAGCCATGAAAGGAGTCCCGATGACCCCGCGGGACGAGAGCCGCGACCCGAGGGAGCCGAAAAGACGAATTCGGCGGGTACGACGGCGGCGTCGATAGCCGTCCGGGGTCCGTCGCATGGCCCTGAGTGCGACTAGCTTCCCATTGCGATGAGCAACGCAGCCGCCACCTTCGTCTTCGCCGACATGGCGGGCTTCACTGCTCTCACCGAGGCGCATGGAGATGAGGCGGCGTTCGCTCTCGTCGCGGAGTTCAGGAATGCCGTGAAAGCTGAGCTGGCCCCCGTGCAGGGAGAGTACGTCAAGACGATCGGGGACGCGCTCATGCTGCGGATCCCGGCGCCGGGGGATGCGATCCTCTTCGGCCTTCGCATTGTGAATGACCTCATGCTCGACCATGGAGCGCCTGCCTTTCGAGTCGGCCTCCACCACGGAGCTGCGATCGAGAGCGAGGGTGACTACTTCGGCGCGACCGTCAACCTGGCCGCGCGGATCTCGGCGCTCGCCGACTGGTGGCGATGTGCTGGTGACCGGAAGCACGGCCGCGCTTGCCCCGGAGCTCGATGGAGTCTTCTTCGAATCTCGCGGGCGCCAGACCCTGAAGAACGTCGCCGAACCCGTCGAGGTCTTCGCAGCGCTGCGACTTGGCGGCCTCGGCGGCCAGCCGCTGCCGGTCGATCCGGTATGCCGGATGGCTGTCGACCCTGACCGCGCCGCCGGACGACTCGTCCACGATGGCGACGCCTATTTCTTCTGCTCGCTCTCGTGCGCGGGTGCGTTTGCACAGCAGCCTGACCGTTACACCCCCTAGAGCGGCGCGCGAAATGACTGTCCTCGCGCGCAGACTGCAGGCGGTACTGCGCGTCCGCCCCGGCGAGGGAAGGACGCTTGCCTTGGCGGTGGCCGTTGCCTTCTTTGCCGACGCGGCCATCATGATCGCCCAAAGCAGCATCGACGCGCTCTTCTTCGCCCGCTACGGCGTCGAGAAGCTGCCGACGCTTTACCTCATCGTCGGCGTCGCGATGTTCCTGACCACCGTTGGCGTCGGCGCGTTGCTTGCGCGGGTTGGACGAGAGCGTGTGTTCGTCCTCATCCCTGGTGCGATCACCGTGGCCGCACTGGTCGCACGCGCGGCCGTCGAGGCAGAGGCCACGTGGGTGTACGGGGCACTCTGGATCCTCCAGAGCGTCGCCGAATTCACCTGCCTCCTCGCGATCTGGGGACTTGCCGGCCTCGTCTCGGACACGCGGCAGGCAAAGCGGTTCTTCCCACTGATCGCAGCCGGGGGCGTAGTCGGCCTCATCGCGGGCGGCCTCGTCACAGGCCCCCTCGCCGCAGCGATCGGATCGGAGAACCTCCTCCTTGTCTGGGCCGTGCTGATGGGCGTTGCTACGGCCGTGGCTTGGCGGCTCGTGGTCCGACACGCCGCCGACCGCCGAAGCGCCACGCGCGCGGCGCCGGCCGCCGGGCCTTCTCGCCGCTTGGCGCGACGTGCGGTGCATCCCCACTCCTGCGCTGGATGAGCGCAGGTGCGCTCCTCACCTCGCTCCTCTTCAGCCTTCTCTACCTCCCGTTTTCGAAGGCCGCCGCCGAGCGCTATCCCGATGCCGACGACACTCGCCGCCTTCTTCGGCGTCTTCTTCGCCGTTTCGATGGCGACGGCGCTGGTGCTCTCGCTCTTCGTCACCAGCCGCCTCCTCGGCAGGTTCGGCGTGCCGACCGTCGTGCTCGTTCTGCCGGTTCTTTACCTCGTCGCCTTCGGCGTACTGGCGGTTGCGGCGACGTTCGCGACCCTGGCCGCGTTCCGCTTCGCGCAGATCGCCTGGCGGAGCGGCGGCGCCGGCAGCACATGGGAGGCCCTCGTCAACACGATTCCGGCCCACCGCCGGGACCGGGTCCGCGCCTTCCTGATCGGTGTTCCGACGCAGGTCGGGACGATCGTCGCCGGCGCGGTCGCTCTCATCGCCCAGCGATTCGACGAACCCCGCGTGCTCTACGGCGCGGGCTTCGTCGGCGCCGCGCTGGCCGTCGCCTCGATCTCCCGCATCCGTAGTGCCTATCCGCGTGCGCTCGTCGCGGCCCTACGCGAAGGGCGTCCCACTATCTTCGGGACACCGGGTCCGCGTGCAGCCATCCTAAATGTCGACGCCGTAGGCCTCGCCGTCCTCCGGGACCTCCTGACCGACCACGAGGTCACGGCGCGACTGCTCGCGGCGAACGCCCTCGCCGACCTGGACGTTCCCGAAGCAGCCGAGGCGCTGGCAAAGGCGGCCCAGGAAGACGACGAGACTGAGGTCCGGCTGGCTGCCCTCGCAGTCGCTCGAGCGCGCGGATGCAGGACGCGCCGCGGCGGTCTCGGTCGCGCAGCTATCCGACCCCGAATCATCGGTCCGCCTCGCGGCTCTTGGGGTGCTGGCCCGGGCAGGTGTAGACCCGCCGAGTCACGTGCTCGACGACCAGGAGGTCTCAGTCCGCGCGCTCGGCGCCGCGATTGCTCTTCGAACGTGAAGCGCGCGCCGAGACCGTGCTCGACGCCGTCGTGCACTCGGCGGACCCGTCGGTTCGAGAGGTCGGGTATCGCGCGATCGCCACCGGCGGCGCCGAGGAAACACGGCACCTTGCGCTGGCCGGGCTCGATGATCCCGACCACCGAGTGCGCCACGAGGCCGCACACGCGGTCGCGGCCAGCGCAAGCGAAGATGCGGTCGAACCGCTCGTCGCCTTGCTCGCGGACGATGACGCCGTCGTACGCTCCGCCGCGGCGGAGGCGCTCGGAGAGGTCGGCCAGCCTGCTGTCGAGGCGGTCGTCGACGCGCTTTTCGCCGAGGGCTCACGAGGACGCAGCACTAGCCGCGCTCGAACGCCTTCCCCTCGGACGGGAGTGCCACGCGTCTGCGGAGGTTCGCCGCCGAGTCGGCCGCGCGCGCACTCGAAGACGCAGAGCTACGCAGCAGACTCATCGCGAGCAACGACGCCTCCGTTGCACTGCTGCACGACTCGCTTCGGACGCGAGAGGAACGCAACGCGCGCGCCGCGCTTCACGCGGCCGCGCTGCTGGGCGCACGTCGCACCAGTGTGTTCGCGGCACTGGAAAACCTCGTGGTCTCCGACCCAGCTCAGCGCGCAACAGCGCTCGAGGTCATCGAGACAGTCGGAGATCCAGCGATCGCTCGGCCGCTGCTCGCACTCTGGGAACCGCGCGCGAGCGACGCATTCGACGCTGAGGTGATCGACCGGCTCCGCGACGACCCGGATAATTGGATACGGCGATGCGCCGAGTTCGCGATGGGCGCGCTTGAAGGAGGAACGATGACGCACACCCTGACCACGAACGTCCCGCTGGTGGAGCGAGTGATCTTCCTGCGCAAAGTCCCCCTCTTCGAGGCACTCCCGCCCCAAGAACTCGAACCGATAGCGGCCGTCGCCGAGGAGGCGGTCTTTTCCGAGGGCGAGCTGCTTGCGGTCAGAGGCGCCCCCGGGGACACGCTCTACATCATTGTGGACGGCCAAGTACAGGTACTGGGCGCCGCGGAGCAAGAGCTCGCTGTTCGCGGTCCGGGCGACTTCATTGGAGAGATGGCGGTGATCTCGAGCAAGCCACGTGCAGCCTCGCTCTTGGCAACGTCGGACGTCCGCGTTCTCGAATTGCACAAGCCAGCGTTCGAAGCGATCCTGCGCGAACGGCCCGACACCGCGCTCGCGATGATGCGAATCCTTTGCGACCTGCTCGCAAGCTCTGGCGCACCGACCGAGTAAGCGTTGCTTCAGCGAAGCCGATAAGCCGACCGCGTTTTCCCTTCAACCAGGAGCCCCCAGCAGTGAGGCGACAAGCAGCAGAAGGACCAAGTCCTTCCGATGACCGGCCGCGAGTCGCGAGCACCTGAGCGCTGAGCTTCACGGCCGTGCCGCCACCGACGGCCGAGTTTCAAGTCGGGGTGCCCGGATTTGAACCGGGGACCACCACAACCTCTTATCTCCGTTTCTGAGCCGCCAGACCACAAACGCTTGCAGAACCGCTTGCACACGGCCCATTACGTTGACCTACGTCCGGCTTGAGAGATAAGAAAACCCGCCGTTTCCAGCGGGTTTTCGAGGTGGGCGGTGCTGGGCTCGAACCAGCGACCCCCAGCTTGTCGAGCTGGTGCTCTCCCAACTGAGCTAACCGCCCTGGCCGGCTCAGTGTAGCCGCTTCGCGCGGGGCCGCCCCCCGGCGCGGAGGGTTCAGTCGTCGGCGCCGTCGCTCGGCTGGGCCGTCTTGATCGGCTCCAGCTTCGGCGCCCGCGGCATGCCGTCTGACGTGTACGTCACCTCGGGATCCCAGAGCAGCCACTCCTTGATCCCGGCGTCGCGGGCGGCTCGGATCTGGGCGTTGACCTCGGCCGGGCCGTAGGTGATCCCGAGCGAGAAGTCCTGCAGCCACGGCACGACGCGCGCGCCCGTGCCGCGGACCTGCTTCTTGAAGTCGACGAGCGAGCGGCGGACGATCGCGTACGGCTCGGCGTTCGGGTGGGCGACGTCGTACTCGCCTCGGCCCCAGTGTGACGGGTAGAGCATCGGCGCGATGTAGTCGACGTTCCGCGCCATCGCCGGAATGTTCTGGGCGACCTCGGTCGGGCGCGTGGCCGCGACGCCGAACACGCTCGCGCCCAGGAAGGTGCCGTACGGCCGTAGCGCCGCCCTGGCCTCCGCGAGGAAGCGCGCGACCGAGCCCTCGGGCGTTCCGCGCAGGCCCGGGAAGCGCATGGTCGAGATCGGGCCGTCCGGCCGGCGGACGTAGTCGTAGAGGATGTCGTCGATCCCCGCCTGCGCGGCCACCCGGGCGATGTCGATGTTGTACTTGCGCACGGCCGGGCTGGCGAAGTTCGTGAAGCCGTCGTAGCCCGCGTACTGCCCGCCGTCGGGCGTCTGGATCACCTGGTCGCGCCACCCGCGGCGCCAGGCCGCCTGCGCGTGCACCGGGTCGCGGAAGGCGACGATCCGGCCGACGACCATGATCCCGCGGGCGTGCAGGAGCCTGATCGCCTCGCGCAGGTCGTAGACGTCGCGCATCGCGCCGATCTGGCGGGCCAGCGGGATCGGCGCTTCGAAGCCGACCTCGCCCGACTCGTCCTTGAGGTCGAGCTCGACGGCGTCGATCTTGCCGGCGTCGATCAGTGCGAAGACGCCCCGCCGCAGCGCCGGGTTCGCCCACGCGTGCGAGGTGACGTGGACTGCGCGGAGCTGGGCGCGCGGCGTGCGCGGCACGACCTGGACGGAGATCCACGAGGCGCTGGCGTTGCCGAAGCGGTCGGTCACGTCCACGCGCAGCTGGCCCTTCGGCGGCTCCGCGTACGCGACGGCGAAGCGGCCGTCGCGGACGGCAACGGGCCGGTCGTTGATGCGAACCTCGCTGCCCGGGTCGGTGACCGCACGGAACGTGTACGGGCGGAAGACCGCCGCCGTGCGCGACGCCGGCGCGACCTTTACGAGCGGTGGCGTGCGGTCGATCGTGAAGTGCCAGGTGTGCTCGGTCCGAGAGCCGGGCAGCCAGCCGTCCGCGTGCACGGTCAGCCGGTGCTCGCCGTCCGCGAGTGCGGCTCCCGAGAACCTCGCGACCTCTCCGCGCCGCACCACGCGCGCCTTCATGCTCTTGCCGTCGAGCACCCAGCCCAGCTTGCGCAGGGTCGCGTCGTCGGCCCGCACCTCGAAGGCGAGGTCGCGGACTGCCGCTGCGCCGACGAGGGCCTCTCGCGGGGGGCCGTTCGGGTCGAACTCCGGTGCGATCACGCGCGCGAGCCCCGCGGCCGCGGCGATCAGCACGGCGACGCTCGCCGCCCCGACGAGCAGCGGCCGGACGGGAAGCTCGAGCGAGCGCTTTGGGGCCCGGCGCCGCTCACGCGCCGGCGGCGCGGGCGTCGCCTCGAAGGACGCGTGGCCGTTCGTCAGCGCGCTGCCGTTGCGCCCGTTCCCGCTCTCACGCGGGAGCGTGGTCGGCGGCGGCGGCGCCTCGAGGAGGCGGCTCAGCGTCTGCTGGCGGTCGCCCGGACGGTCGTCACCTGCTCCCTCCGCGGACCGCCGGGACGGCCGCGTCGTTCCGCCTCGGCGTGACGGCCGGGCTGTTCCGTTCGAGCGAGCACCACGGGCCCTGGCGACGGCCGCGCGATGCAGCCTGCGCTCGAGCGATTCGGCGTCCTCCTCGTCGTCGGCCTCGAGGTCGAAGATGCGCCGCGATCGCTGCGGCGCGCCGTCGCCTTCCCTCGCCGTCGGTGCGCCGTCGGGGCGTGGCGTGTCCGCCAGGCGCGCCTTGAGACGCTCGATCTCGGCCGTCGCCAGCTCCAGCGCCTTGCCTGCGGCCCGAAGCTCAGCGGTGTCGCCGGAGCGCTCGAGGCGACGCGCCCAGTCGCGAAGCTGGGCGAGTTGCTCCTCGTCCATCGCGCGAGTATGCCGAAAGGCGGGCAGCTTTTCCTGCAATTGCCGACTTCTACGCGCGCTCGAAGAGGGCGACCGGCAGCCCGGCGAGCAGGTCCCCGAGCCGTTCGTGACCGCGGAGCCGGCGTTCCTGCCCGGCGAGCAGGTCGCGCCAGCGGCCGGCAGGGACGGCCAGCCCCTCCTCCTCGCCCCGACGGCGCAGCGGCACGGCGACCAGCACCTCGTCGTCGCCGCGGAGGAACGCGCAGACGTCCGGGCCGGCATCGAGCGGCACGTACGCACCCGCGAAGGCGGCTGGACGGCGCGCCCGAAGCGCGAGCGCCGTGCGGATCACGCGCAGCTTCGGCGGCGGCTGGGCGAGCGCGCGACGGCGGGCGTCCCAGTCGACCGGGCGACGGTTGTCGGGATCGACCAGGCTGAGCGAGCGGAGCTCGTCGCCCTGGTAGAGGTCCGGCAGACCGGGCACGGTCAGCTTCAGCAGCGTCTGGGCAAGAGCTGTCCGCTCGCCCTCGGCTGCGACACGCGCGGCGAGCTCCTCCCACCCCGCCGGCGGCTGCTCGTAGAAGCGCGAGATGCCCTCGCGGAGCCGGCGCTCATGCCCCTCGTCCGGATCGACCCAGCCCGTCGTAACGCCTGCTTCGCGGGCCGACTTCTCCATGTACGCGACGAGCCGCTCCTGCTCGAGCGGCCAGGCGCCGAGCGCGGTCTGGAGCAGCAGGTAGTTCTCGTTCGGGTCGTCGAGGTACTGCCACGCGCGTGCGTGCTCGCTCCACTCCTCGGCCATGCCGGCGAGCGCGCCGATGCGTGCGCGGACGTCGCCCGAGCGCTTGGTGTCGTGCGTCTGCGTGGTGAGCAGGTGGAGGGGGAAGCGCTCGGCGCGCGCGGCGTTCGCGCGGTGGAACTCCTCGACGGAGAGGCTGAAGCGGCCGGGGTTGCCGCCGACCTCGTTCAGGGCCGTCAACCGCAGCCAGCGGTAGAAGGCCGTGTCCTCGATGCCCTTGGCCATCACCGGGCCCGTCACCTGCTGGAAGCGAACGACGAACTCCGGATCGACGGGCTCCTCGAGCAGCAGGAGTTGGCGCAACGCGGGATCGAGGTGCCCGAGCGCCTCCCGGTCCTCGGGCGCAACCGCCTGCGAGTGGGGCTCGACGTACGTGCGGTAGACGTGCAGCGACGCGGCGGCCTCCTCGAGGCCGGGCAGGTCGCGGATCGCCCGCAGGCGATCGAACTCCTGGCGGAACTCCGTTCGCGCCTGCTCGAGCTTGGCCTCGTACGCGACCTCGGCGAAGCTCCGGCGCTCGCCCGTCAGCTCCGCGTACAGCTGCGTCAGCGGCTCCTCGCCGGCTGGATCGACGAAGAGCGCGGTGACGTCGTTTGCGAACTCGTAGCCCGTCGTGCCCTCGACCGGCCACGGACGGAGCTCCTCGCCGGGCTCCAGGATCTTCTCGACCCAGACGTGCTCGACGCCGCGCTCTCGCAGCTGGGCCAGGTATCCGGCCGGGTCGGCGAGGCCGTCCGGGTGGTCGATGCGGAGCCCGTCGACGAAGCCCTCGTCGAGCAGGCTGAGCACGGTGCTGTGGGTCTCGGCGAAGACGGCCTCGTCCTCGACGCGGACGCCGGCGAGGTCGGCGATCGTGAAGAAGCGCCGGTACCAGCCGCTCTCGGGATCCCAGTCGAAGTAGCGGGCACGGAGCTCGGGATCTGCCCAGAACCGGTTCTCGTCCGTCGCCGCCATGTGGTTTGGCACGATGTCGAGCAGCACGCCGAGCCCCGCCGAGCACAGGCGGCGGAAGGCCTGAGCGCCGCCGAGCTCCTCGGAGATGCGCGTGGGGTCGACGACGTCATAGCCGTGCGTCGAGCCGGGGAACGCTCTCATCGAGGGCGACAGGTAGAGGTGGCTGACGCCGAGCTCCTGCAGGTACGGGACGAGGGCCCGAGCAGCGTCGAAGTCGAGCTCGGGGCCGAGCTGGAGGCGGTACGTCGCCCGCCAGGGGCGGGTCATGCCCGTCGCAGAATCACGATCGACCGCGGCTCCAGCGGCACGAGCCCGCGGCCGGGATAGACGGCCGGCTCGGCGTTCGGGTCGATTGTCGAGAGCTCGAGCTCCCAACGCCGGCCGAAGCGCGGCGGCGGCAGCGTGAAGACGACGGGCTCGTGGAAGGCGTTGAACAGGAGCAGGAACGAGTCATCCTCGATCGGCTCCCCGTCCGGGGCACGCTCGCTCATCGCCGCCCCGTTCAGGAAGACGCCGAGCCGGTGACCCTCTGCCTGCTGCCAGTCACGCCGGGTCATTCGTCGACCGTCGGGGCGGAACCACCAGACGTCCGGGAGCGGCGACTCCGCGACGGGCCGCCCCTCGAGGAAGCGGGAGCGGCGGAAGACGGGATGGGCCGCCCGCAGGCGGACCAGCCGGCGCGTGAATGCGAGCAGCTCCTCCTGCTCTTGGCTCAAAGTCCAGTCGAACCAGGAGAGCTCGTTGTCCTGGCACCAGGCGTTGTTGTTGCCGTGCTGCGTGCGCCCGAGCTCGTCGCCGCCGAGCAGCATCGGCACGCCCTGCGAGAGGAAGAGCGTCGTCAGGAAGTTCCGCTGCTGGCGCGCCCGCAGCGCCCGGATCTCGGGGTCGTCGGTCGGGCCCTCGACGCCGAAGTTCCAGCTGCGGTTGTCGTCGCTGCCGTCGCGGTTGCCCTCCTGGTTGGCGTCGTTGTGCTTCTCGTTGTAGGAGACGAGGTCGGCGAGCGTGAAGCCGTCGTGAGCCGTGACGAAGTTGATCGAGGCGAACGGCGTGCGGCCGTCCGACTGGTAGAGGTCGCTCGAGCCGGTGAAGCGGGTGGCGAAGTCGGCGACGCTCGCGCCGCCGCGCCAGAAGTCGCGCATGGTGTCCCGGTAGAGGCCGTTCCACTCCGTCCAGAGGACCGGGAAGTTGCCGACCTGGTAGCCGCCGGGCCCGACGTCCCAGGGCTCGGCGATCAGCTTGACCTGGGAGAGCACGGGGTCCTGGTGGATGATGTCGAAGAACGCCGAGAGCCGGTCGACGTCGTAGAACTCGCGCGCGAGCGCCGAGGCGAGGTCGAAGCGGAAGCCGTCGACCCGGCACTCCATCACGAAGTAGCGCAGCGAGTCCATGATCAGGCGAAGCACGCTCGGGTGGACGGGGTTGAGGCTGTTGCCCGTGCCGGTGAAGTCCATGTAGTACCGCGGGTCGTCGGGCACGAGGCGGTAGTAGGCCGCGTTGTCGACCCCGCGGAACGACAGCATCGGCCCCCGGTGGTTGCCCTCGGCCGTGTGGTTGTAGACCACGTCGAGGATGACCTCGAGCCCCGCGCGGTGGAAGGCCTTGACCATCCCCTTGAATTCGCGCACCTGCTCGCCCCTCGTCCCCGTCGCCGCGTAGAGCGCGTGCGGAGCGAGGTAGCCGATGGAGCTGTAGCCCCAGTAGTTGGACAGCCCCTTGTCCGCGACGAACTGCTCGTCGGCGATGTGGTGGATCGGCAGCAGCTCGACGGTGGTGACGCCGAGCGACTTCAGGTAGGCGATCGACTCGTCGGAGGCGAGCCCCGCGTAGGTGCCGCGCAGATCGTCACGCACGCCCGGATGCCGCTTGGTGAAGCCTTTGACGTGCACCTCGTAGATCACCGTCCTGTGCCACGGCACCTGCGGGCGCGGCCAGACGTCGTCCTCCCAGTCGAACGTCTCGTCGACGACGACGCACTTCGGGATCGCCTCCGCGTCGTCCTGGTCGTCGGGCTGGAGGTCGGCATCGTCGCCGTCGGGGACGTACGGCAGCGTGTTGGCGCGGTTCCAGCCGATTGCGCCTTCGATCGCCTTCGCGTAGGGGTCGATCAGCAGCTTGGCCGGATTGAACCGGTGGCCTTGCTCGGGCGCATAGGGCCCGTGGACGCGGTAGCCGTAGCGCTGGCCGGGGCCGACGCCCGGCAGGTAGCTGTGCCACACGTGGGCCGTCTGCTCGATGAGCTCCACCCGCGTCTCGGCGTCCCGCTCGTCGAACAGGCAGAGCTCGACGCGCTCGGCGTTCTCCGAGAAGAGCGAGAAGTTCGTCCCCTGCCCGTCCCACATGGCGCCGAGCGGGAAGGGCTTGCCGGGCCAGAGCTTCACGATCGGACGGCCGTCATCGCCGGAGCTCCGCCCGCTTGGTGTCGAAGTCGGCCACGAGCGTCACGTCCCCGCGGCGGGCGGTCAGGGTCCGCGTGGCGTCGTCCCAGGAGGCCTCGATCTCCTGCGGCAGCTGCCGGCGCAGCCGGAGGAGCTCCCGGTAGAGCTCACGCAGCTCCTCGTCGCCCTCGTGCGACAGCTTCGAGCGCTCGAAGGTGCCCACGTCCTGCGGGTCCGGGACCTCGTCGCCCGAGAAGGCGGTGAAGGCCCCGAACTCCTTCCGCCGGCCCTCACGAGTCGCCTCCGCGATGGCCGGGTCGATGTGGTCGGTGAAGAACTGGAACGGCGCCCGCTCGCCGTACTCCTCGCCCATGAAGAGGAGCGGCAGCTGCGGTGCGAAGAGGGCCACCAGCGCGCGCAGGCGGAGCTCCCCGGCGGCAGGCCGGTCGCCGAGCGCCCGGTTGCCGACCTGGTCATGGTTCTGCGTGCATACCACCCAGCGCTCGGACGGCTGCCGCCCGAGGCAGCGGGCGAGGCCCTCGCCGGAGCCGAAGGCGGCGTAGTAGCCGTCGCGCTCGCCGGTGAGCAGCACGTGCAGCTCGTGGTGGAGGGCGTCGCCCCACTGCGCGTCGCAGCCCCACTCCTCGACCGGCCGCGGATCCTCGGGCCCGTACTCGGCCACGACGAGCGGCGGCCGCCGCAGCGACGACCCCCCGCCCTGGGTTGGGGCCTCCCACTCAACCCCGGTGGAAGGAGTAGCACGCGGGTCGTCACGTGTCTGTGCCGGATGTGGGCCGAATCTCGGCCGCTCCGCGTGGACGCGCTCGACCAGCTCGGCGACGACGTGGCGTGGGCCGTCGTCGAAGATCGCGTGCGTCGCGTCGAGCCGCAGCCCGTCGACGTGGTAGTCGCGCACCCACATGCAGGCGTTGCCGATCGCCCACTCGCGCACACCAGGCGAGCCCTCGTCGTCGTAGTTCATCGCCGCGCCCCAGAAGGTCTCGTGCCGATCGGTGAAGTACGGGCCGAACGCCGACAGCGCCTCCGAGCCCGGGCCGACGTGGTTGTAGACGACGTCGAGGAAGACGCCGAGGCCGTGGGCATGCGCCGCGTCGACGAGGCGCATCAGCCCCGCGGGACCGCCGTACGCCTCGTGCGGCGCGTAGGCGTAGACGCCGTCGTAGCCCCAGCCGCGTTCGCCCGGGAAGGTCGCGACCGGCATCAGCTCGATCGCGGTCACCCCCAGCTCACGGAGCCCTTCGAGGTACGGGCTGACGCCGTCGAACGTGCCCGCCTCGGAGAAGGCGCCGACGTGCAGCTCGTAGAGGACGAGCTCCTCGAGCGCCAGGCCGGGCCAGTCGGCGTCGGTCCAGGTGTAGGCGTCGAGATCGAGCACGCGCGACGGGCCTCGCACCCCCTCCGGCTGCCAGCGGGAACACGGGTCGGGCCACGCCTCGCCGCCGTCGAGCACGAAGCGGTAGTCGTCGCCCGGGCCGGCGGCAACGACGCCGTGCCAGATCCCGGCGCCCGCGGGCTCGAGCTCGTCGTCGCCGCCCGGGAGCCGCACGGAGACGCGCCCGGCGGCGGGCGCCCAGACGCGGAACTCGACGCCCCCAGGCACAGGAACGGCCCCGAAGGGCCGCGACGCGGTGATCTGCTGCTGTGACAAGCGGACTGAGCCTACCCGCGCACGTGCCCCCGAATCGCCCTTCGCCGCGTCTGTTGGGGCTTGCGCCGGGCTCGCGCCTTCGCCTTCGCGGCGCGCCGCGGCTCGTCGGTCGGGACGAGCCAGACGACACCGAGCGGCGGCAGGGTGACCTCGGCAGAGAACGGCTGGTCGTGCCAGGCGACTCCCTCCGCTTCGACGAAGCCGCCGCTCCCCACGTCGGAGCCGCCGTAGTGCGAGGAGTCGGTGTTGAGGAGCTCCTGCCAGCGCCCGGCGCGCGGCATGCCGACGCGGTAGCCGTGCTGGGGCACCGGCGAGAAGTTGCAGACGCAGACGACGGGACGCGTGTCGCCGAGACCCTGGCGCGCGAAGGCGACCACGTTGTTCGCCGCGTCGTTGGCCTCGAGCCAGCGGAAGCCGGACGGGTCGAAGTCGATCTCCCAGAGCGCCGGCTCCGACCGGTAGAGGCGGTTGAGGTCGCGGACGAGCGAGCGCACGCCGGCGTGCTCCGGTCGTTCCAGCAGGTGCCACTCGAGCGAGCCCTCGACGTCCCACTCGCGCTCCTGCGCCAGCTCGCCACCCATGAAGAGGAGCTTCTTGCCGGGGTGCGCCCACATGTAGGCGTAGAGCGCCCGCAGATTGGCGAGCTGCTGCCAGCGGTCGCCGGGCATCTTCTGCAGCAGCGACCCCTTGCCGTGCACGACCTCGTCGTGCGAGAGCGGGAGGATGAAGTTCTCCGAGAAGGCGTACATGAGGCTGAACGTCAGCTGGTGGTGGTGGAAGCGCCGGTAGACGGGGTCGCGCTGGAGGTAGTCGAGCGTGTCGTGCATCCAGCCCATGTTCCACTTGAGCCCGAAGCCGAGGCCGCCGAGGTATGTCGGCCGGGAGACGCCCGGCCAGGCGGTCGACTCCTCCGCCGCGGAGACGACGCCGGGCTCGCGCCCGTGCACGACCTCGTTCAGCTCCTTGAGGAACGAGACGGCGTCCAGGTCCTCACGGCCGCCGAAGCGGTTGGGCAGCCACTCGCCCTCGCGCCGTGAGTAGTCGAGGTAGAGCATCGACGCCACCGCGTCGACCCGGAGGCCGTCGACGTGGAACTCCTCCAGCCAGTAGAGCGCGTTGGCGAGCAGGAAGTTGCGCACCTCCGCGCGGCCGTGGTTGAAGACGAGCGTTCCCCAGTCGGGGTGGGCGCCCCGGCGGGGGTCGGCGTGCTCGTACACGGCTGTGCCGTCGAAGCGGGCGAGCGCCCAGTCGTCGCGGGGGAAGTGCCCCGGGACCCAGTCGAGGAGGACGCCGAGCCCGTGGCCGTGCAGGCGGTCGACGAAGCGGCGGAAGTCGTCCGGCGACCCGAACCGCGACGTGGGCGCGAAGAAGCCGGTGACCTGGTAGCCCCACGAGCCCGAGTAGGGGTGCTCCATGACCGGCAGCAGCTCGACATGTGTGAAGCCGAGGTCGTTCGCGTAGGCGGCCAGCTCGTCGGCCAGCTCGTCGTACGTCAGCGAGCGGGAGCTCTCGAGCGGGTTGCGGCGCCAGGAGCCGAGGTGCACCTCGTAGATCGACATCGGCCCGGCCAGCGCGTCGGTCGCGCGGCGGCGCTCCAGCCACTCGTCGTCCTTCCAGTGATGCGCGGACTGGAACACGATCGAGGCGTTGGCCGGCGGGACCTCGGTTGCCGCCGCGTAGGGGTCGGCCTTCAGCGTGAAGCCGCCGCCGCGGTCGCGGACCGCGTACTTGTAGCGGGCGCCCTCCTCGATCCCCGGCACGAAGAGCTCCCAGATGCCGGACCCGCCCAGCGAGCGCATCGGGTGCAGCCGCCCGTCCCAGTCGTTGAAGTCGCCGACGAGGCTGACGGCGGCAGCATTGGGCGCCCACACGGCGAAGGCCGCGCCGGTGACGCCTTCGAGCTCGCGGCGGTGGGCGCCGAGGCGATCCCAGAGCCGCTCGTGGCGGCCCTCGCCGGCCAGGTGCAGGTCGAGCTCCCCGAGCGTCGGCGCGAACGAGTACGGGTCGCGGACGACGACCGCGTCTCCACCCGGCGTGCGCACCTCGAGCTCGTAGCGCAGCGGGAGCTGTGCGCCCTCGATCACGCCCTCGAAGAGCCCGGGCTCCGCCTCGGCGGGCTCGAGCTCGATCGGGTCGAGGCCCTCCGGGCGCGCGACGACCGCGACCGCGTCCGGCCGGAAGGCGCGTACGACGACCCCGCCGTTCTGCGGGTGGGCGCCGAGCGTCGCGTGCGGGTCGTGGAGCTCGATCACGCGTGCGGCCGCACGGCGGGACGAGGCGCTCGCGTGCCCCTCACAGCGGCGCCTCGAGCAGCCGCTGGATGCCGGCGACGGGGATGCCCAGCCAGTCGGGCCGGTGGTTGAGCTCGTAGCGCAGCTCGTAGACGGCCTTCTCGAGCTCGAACACGGTCAGCAGCCGCCGGATGGCGTCCGAGCCCGACGGCACGAGCGTGCGCTCGACCGTCTCGAAGTAGCCGGCGAGGAACTCCTCGCGGGCCCGCTCCTCCCAGCCCGGCGGCGCCGGCGTCGAGCCCGCCACCTCCGAGGCGGACGCCGCGTAGGCGAAGGAGCGCAGCATTCCGGCGACGTCCCGCAGCGGCGAGCGCTTGCGCCGCCGCTCCGTCAGCGAGCGCGCCGGCTCGCCCTCGAAGTCCAGCACGACCCAGTCCTTGCCGTCCCAGAGCACCTGGCCGAGGTGGTAGTCGCCGTGGTGGCGGATCACGCGTCCGACCGGGCCGAGCTGCGAGATCAGCCGCAGGCGCTCGCGGATCTCCTCGCCGCGACCGGCGACCGGCTCGAGCACGTCGCGCTCGGGCAGGTCGAGGAAGAGCTGCTCGATCTCCTCGTCGACGGTGGCGACGAGCAGCGGCAGCGCCTCCATGCTCGGCTCCTCAGGCGCGAAAGCCGGGTCGCTCGCGTCGCTCGCCAGCGCCGTGTGCATCGAGCCCGTCACCGTTCCCAGCTGACGCAGCCTCGACAGGAAGCCCTCGGGGTCGGAGCCCATCGACTCGAGCGCCAGCTCCCAGCCGTCCTCCGCCCCCGGCACGAACGTCTGCACGAGCCCGAGCGTCGCCGACAACGGGCGGCCGACGTAGTCGTACCACCCGTGCAGCGCCGGGATGTTGGGGAAGCGGCGCTCGGTCAGGAAGCGGAGCAGCTCGAGCTCCGGGTTCACGCCGGGCTCGAGCCGGCGGTAGACCTTGAAGATCGTGTGCTCGCCGAACACGATCGACGTGTTCGACTGCTCGACGTCCAGCCGCTGGAAGTCGCTCAGGTCCTCCGGGATCGGCGCCGCCTCGACCGTCCGGAACTCGAGCGTGCCCTCGCCCGCGTCGACCGTGGCGCCGCGGCGCATCAGCTCGACGAGCTCCCGCGCAAGCTCGGCGTCGGCGAGCGCGTCGTAGGCGCGCGCCCCGTCCGTGTCGCCGACCACCTCCTCCTCCCAGCCCTCGTCCGCGGGGCGGAAGCCGAGCAGGAGCTGGTAGAGCTCGTGCGTCCCCGGCTGGAAGCGGATCTCCGCGATCGCCGCCACCAGCATCGGGATCTCGCTGCGGAGCACCGCCGTGTCGACGACGTTGGCGTGCGTGACCTCCTCGCTCTTGCTGCCGAACCAGCGGCGCCCCTGGACGAAGTCCATCAGCGGCTGCTCGCCGAGCAGATCGAGGTCGCCGGCGCGGATCCGCTCGTCGATCACGACTCCGGCTCCCGCAGGTCGAACCAGAAGAAGCCCCGCGGCGCCAGCGTCAGCAGGTACGGGAGCTCGCCGATCGGGGGGAAGCGTGTCCGCCCGAACATCTCCTCGGGCACCCTACCCCGGTAGCTGCGCGAGGTCGAGCTGCACGGGCTGGGCCGAGCGGGCGAGGTTGTGGACGCACAGCACCGTGTCGTCCTCGTAGCTGCGGACGTGCGCGAAGACGCGCGGATTGTCGGTCGGCAGCGGCTCGTAGGAGCCGAGGCCGAAGACGGGATGCGCCTTGCGCAGGGCGATGAAGCGGTGCAGCCAGCGCAGGAACGAGGTCGGCGTGCGCAGCTGGGCCTCGACGTTGCACGCCTGGTAGCCCCAGACCGGGTCCATCAGCGGCGGCAGGTAGAGCTGGGCGAAGTCGGCGCGCGAGAAGCCGCCGTTGCGGTCGCCCGTCCACTGCATCGGCGTGCGCACGCCGTCGCGATCGCCGAGGAAGACGTTGTCGCCCATCCCGATCTCGTCCCCGTAGTAGAGGACGGGCGAGCCGGGCAGCGAGAAGAGGATCGCGTGCATCAGCTCCGACTCGTCGCGGCCGTTGTCGAGCAGCGGCGCCAGGCGGCGGCGGATGCCGAGGTTGAGCTTCATGCGCGGATCCTTCGCGTACTCCGCGTACATGTAGTCGCGCTCCTCGTCGGTGACCATCTCGAGCGTCAACTCGTCGTGGTTGCGCAGGAAGAGCCCCCACTGCGCATTCTCCGGGATCGGCGGCGTGCGCGACAGAATCTCGTAGATCGGCGTCGCCTCCTCACGCCGGAGCGCCATGAACATGCGCGGCATGACCGGGAAGTGGAAGGCCATGTGGCACTCGTCGCCGTCGCCGAAGTACTCGACGACATCCTCCGGCCACTGGTTCGCCTCGGCGAGCAGCACGCGGTCGGGGTACTTGGCGTCCACCTCGGAGCGCAGCCGTTTCAGGAAGGCATGCGTCTCCGGCAGGTTCTCGCCGTTCGTCCCGTCCCGCTCGAACAGGTAGGGGACGGCGTCGAGGCGGAACCCGTCGATGCCGAGGTCGAGCCAGAAGTGGAGCGCCTCGATCATCGCGTCCTGCACCTCGGGGTTGTCGTAGTTGAGGTCGGGCTGGTGCGCGAAGAAGCGGTGCCAGTAGTAGGCGCCGGCGACCGTGTCCCAGGTCCAGTTCGACGGCTCGGTGTCGACGAAGATGATGCGCGCCTCCTGGTAGCGCTCGTCGGTGTCCGACCACACGTACCAGTCGCGCTTGGGGTTGTCGGGGCTGGAGCGGGACTCCTGGAACCAGGGGTGGTCCGACGAGGTGTGGTTGACGACGAGGTCGGCGATGATGCGGATGCCGCGCTCGTGCGCCGCCTCGACGAGCGCGCGAAAGTCCTCGACCGTCCCGTAGTCGGGATGGACCGCGTAGAAGTCGGCAATGTCGTAGCCGCCGTCGCGGAGCGGCGAGGCGTACATGGGCAGCAGCCAGATGACGTCGACGCCCAGCCACTGCAGGTAGTCGAGCTTCTCCTGGATGCCGCGCAGATCGCCCGAGCCGTCGTCGTTCGAGTCGAAGAAGCCGCGGATGTGGATCTCGTAGAAGACCGCGCGCTTGAACCACAGCGGGTCGGACTCGAACCAGTTGCCCGCGGTGCGCTCCTCGGGCGCCTGCCCCGGGCTCCGTTCAGGTGCGAGCGTCATCGCCCCACCCGCACCACGTGGCTCTGCCCTGGGTCGAGACGCACGAAGTTGCGCCCGATCCCCCACTGGAAGTGCCGGCCGCTCAGCAGCTCCACGCCCTCGAACGCGGGCGCCAGGCCGAGGTGCGCCGGCACGACGCACAGCCCCTCGCGGGCGTTGAACGGATCGAGGTTGACGACCACCAGCACGACGTTCCCTTCCCAGCGCTTGGCGTAGGCGAACAGGTACTCGCTCTCCGTGTCCAGCAGCTCGAGGTTCTCGAACCGCTGCAGCGCCGGATTCTCGCGCCTGATGCGGTTGAGCTGCGCGACGAGCGGCAGCAGCTCACCGTCGAGCTTGCGCTCCTTGACCTCGTACTTCTCCGAGTCGAGGTACTCCTCGCTGCCGGGACGAACGGGCACGTTCTCGAGCGACTCGTACCCCGAGTAGATCCCGTACGAGGGCGACAGGGTCGCGGCCAGCACCAGCCTCACGTCGAAGGCGGGCCGGCCGCCGAGCTGGAGGTACTCGTGGAGGATGTCGGGCGTGTTGACGAAGAAGTTCGGCCGGTAGAAGTCGGCCCAGCCGAGGATCTGCGTCAAGAACTCCTGCAGCTCCCAGCGCGTGTTCTTCCACGTGAAGTACGTGTAGGACTGGCTGAAGCCGACCTTGCCGAGCGTCGTCATCATCGCCGGCCGCGTGAACGCCTCGGACAGGAAGACGACCTCGGGGTCCTCGGTGCGTGCCTCGGCGAGCACCCACTCCCAGAACGCCACCGGCTTCGTATGGGGATTGTCGACGCGGAAGACGCGCACCCCGGCGCGCACCCAGTGCAACAGCGCGTCGCGGAGCGCCTCCCACAGCCCGCGCCAGTCCTCGCTGTCGAAGTTGACGTTGTAGATGTCCTGGTAGCGCTTGGGCGGGTTCTCGGCGTACTTCAGCGTCCCGTCCGGCCGGCGGTGGAACCAGTCCGGATGCTCGGTCAGCCAGGGGTGGTCGGGCGAGCACTGGATGGCGAAGTCGAGGCAGATCTCGACGCCGAGCTGGCGCCCGCGCTTCACCAGCCGCTTGAACTCCGTGAGCGTGCCCAGGTCGGGATGGATCGCCGTGTGCCCGCCCTCGGGGCCGCCGATCGCCCACGGACTGCCGACGTCGCCGGGCTCGGCCTGCTCGGCGTTGTTGCGGCCCTTGCGGTTCGTCTCGCCGATCGGGTGGATGGGCGGCAGGTAGACGACGTCGAAGCCGAGCTCGGCGAGCTCGGGGAGCGTCTGCTCGACGCCGGCGAAGCCGCCCCACGAGCGGGGGAAGAGCTCGTACCACGCTCCGAAGCGCGCGCAGCTCAGGGTCGACGTCCACCTCGAGCACCTGCGAGCGTGTCTTCTCGCTGCGGTCGCCGGCGGGCACGGCGAGGCCGTCGACCACGGTGACGCTTTCGCGCTTCAGCAGCAGGGCGCCTTCGGCCAGCTCGCTCGCGAGGTCCGGCTGGCCCGCGTCGGCCTTGCGCTGGAGCTCGACCTGCCAGGAGGCGACCCGGTCGACCCAGCCCTCGACCGCGAACGACCAGCGCCCGGGGGCGTCGACGGCGAACTCACCTTCCCACCAGTCGTTGCCGACCGCGGTGAGCGGGGCCTCACGCCAGCTGCGGTCGCCGGGCCCCTTCCAGCGGACGGCGGCACCGAGGGTCTCGTGGCCGTCCCGGAAGACTCGGGCGGAGACGGCGATGCGGTCGCCGACCGCGCGCCTGACCGGGTAGCGGCCGCAATCGACCTGCGGCCGCAGATCCTGGATCTGGATGCGCGCAGGTGGACGCTTGGCTCGGGATGGCGGCATGTGCCTGGGATGCGTTTCCGGTCGGCCGGCGAAACTAACCGGGGTGAAGCTAGCGCGGTCGAGCGGCGTGCTGCTGCACCCAACCTCGCTGCCCGGCGGCCGGCTCGGTGAGGAGGCCTACCGGTTCGTGGACTGGCTCGAGGCGGCGGGGCAGAGCTGGTGGCAGGTGCTCCCGCTCGGCCCGCCCGAGCCGGAGGGGTCACCCTACTTCGGCAGCTCGGCCTTCGCGGCCTGGCGCGGGCTCCTCGCGGAACCGCGCGCGCCCGTCTCTGCCGACGAGATCGAGGGCTTCGTCGCCCGGCACTCGTTCTGGAGCGGCGACTGGGCGGCCTTCGAGGGCGCGGGGGCGCTCGCCGACCAGGTGCGCTTCGAGCGCGAGTGGACGGCACTGCGCGAGTACGCGGCGAAGCGCGGCGTGCGCCTGATCGGCGACCTGCCGATCTACGTCGCGCCGGGCGGCGCCGACCACACGCTTCCACCCCGAGCTCTTCCAGCGGGGCGTCGTGGCGGGCGTCCCGCCCGACGACTTCTCGCGCGACGGGCAGCTCTGGGGCAACCCGCTCTACGACTGGCCGACGCACCGGGCGACTGGATACCGCTGGTGGGTCGAGCGCTTCCGCCGCACGTTCGAGCTCGTCGACCTCACGCGGGTCGACCACTTCCGCGCCTTCGTCGCCTACTGGGCAGTGCCGGAAGGCCGCAGGACGGCGCGCGTCGGCCGCTGGCGGCGCGCTCCGGGCCGCGAGCTGCTGCTGCGGGTCCGCGAGCAGCTCGGCGGGCTGCCCGTGATCGCCGAGGACCTCGGCCTGATCACCGAGCCCGTGCACCGGCTGCGCGACGAGCTCGGCCTGCCCGGCATGGTCATCCTCCACTGGGCCTTCGGCGGCGGCCGCGACAACCCGCACCGGCTCGAGAACCACCGCGAGCACCAGGTCGTGTACACGGGCACGCACGACAACGACACGACGCTCGGCTGGTACCGGTCGCTGCCGAAGCGGGAGCAGGAGCGCACCGGCCTCGACCCGGCCGACCCGGCGTGGTCGCTCGTCCGCATGGGGCTCGAGTCCCGCCCGGCGCTCGCGGTCTTCCCCGCCCAGGACCTGCTCGGGCTCGGCAGCGAGGCCCGGATGAACGTGCCCGGAGAGCCGACCGGCAACTGGCGCTGGCGGCTCCGGCGAGGGCAGCTCACGAGGGAGCTGGCGGCGCGGCTGCGCGAGGCGACGGCGGCTGCGGGTCGCTTGCCCGCCTAACCTGGAGGTGCCCGACCCGCTGTTGTCGCCGGTTCAGCCGTCGCCGTCGCCAGTCGTCGTCTGGTCGAGCGTGTCCTGTGGCAGCGAGCCCTGCAGCGTCGTCGTCCCCGGCGAGTCGCTGCCGCCGTCGTCGTCGTCCTCGTAGCCGCCGCAGGCGCCGAGCCCGAGCGCGAGACCGGCGAGCAGGCTTGCACTCAGAGCGCTGATCCGTCGTCGCGTCACGAAGCCGTCCTCCACGTGTAGACGCCAGACGGCAGGGGGTATCGCCTCGACAGTGCCGACGTAAACCGCCGCCCGCTGTTGCGCATTCGGCGCAGTTCCGTCACAGACACGTGCCGACCTCGCCGGTACCGTCGAGCCCGGGCGGGAGGTGGAGGCAGCTCTCCCCTCTGGGAGGGTGGGGTCCGCCTCCGGAGTGGCCCTCAAGGACATGTCCAGGGCGGACATGGCCGCTCGCTGCGGCTCGACGCTGGCGGGCGACCTAGAAGACTTCGGGGCACCACGGCTGGGCCGTGGTGCGGAACATCGCGTCGGCGCGCTCGACGGCGCCTTCCACCAGCTCGTCGACACGCTGCGCGCGGCGGAGCGTGGCGAACGAGAAGCCGCCGAGGTAGGTCGAGCCGAGGTCGGCGATGTCGAGCTGCAGCTCGGCGTCGCCGCCGTTGCGGGTGACGCTCGCCTGGCCGCCCTCGACCTCGAGCCGCCAGGTGCCCTCGTTCTCGGGCCAGAAGGCGTCCCGGATGCCGAAGGTGACCGCGCCGTCGCTCGCGTACGACCGTGCGGACAGCGACTCCTCCAGGTCGAGCAGGCGCACCCAGAGCCCGTCGCCGGCCCCGAGCTTGAGCCGCCGGGGCTCCATGACCGAGAGGAAGATCGGGTGGTCGAGCGGCAGCCCCCAGACCTTGACGCGCTGGACGAGGTCGACGCCGAAGAGGAACCGGAAGATCTCGCGTGTGGCAAGCGGCGACGAGCCGATCACCTCGCGCACCTCGAGCGAGCTGCCCGGGACGCCCTCCTCCCACGAGCCTCGGATGCGATACATGGCGTAGGCCTCCGGGCGCCCGTCGTCCTCCCAGACGACGCGGAACATCGGGCCCGCTCCCCGGCGCCAATGCTCGGGATCCGGCAGCCGCGCCGCCTTCCACCACGACTTGCTGCGGGCGAGCATGCCCGGCGTCGACGCTTGCACGCGGTCGTAGATCGCGGGCATGACCTCGAGCGCCTGCTCGTCCGTCAGCAGCCGGGTCGTGCCTGCCGGCTCGTCCGGCGGCCGGAACCTCATGCGATCACGGTCGGCGTCGATGCGCGCCGCGGTGGTGGCCATGCCGTAGCCGAAGCGGCCGTAGATGGAGCCCTCGGAGGCCCAGAGGATCGCGAGCGACTCCTCGTGCTCGCGCGCGTCCTCGAGCTGCCGCCGCATCATCTGCGTGAGGATCCCGCGGCGCCGGTGGCTCGGCTGCACGCCGACCGCCGTGATCCCGTCGGCGGGCAGCTCGGCGCCCGGTATGCGGAGCTTCAGCGCGAGCGTTCCCGCCGTGCCGACGGGGACGTCGCCGTCCCAGGCCCAGAACTGCCGCTCGGGCGGAAGGTGCTGGCCCCAGCGCTCGGCGTCCTCCTCGTGGAGGGATTCGCCGAACGCGGCCTCCACCGTCTCGAGGAAGCGCTTGATCTCGTCGGGCTCGACGCTGCGGAGGGTGATGCCTGCGGTGGTCGCCATTGCGTGTGCAGCCTACGCGAAGCCGCGCTCGTGGCCTAGATGCGCTCGAGCGGCGCGTACTCGAGCATCAGCCGGCGCTCCGCCCCGTCCTGCGCGAAGCGGACGGTGACGACGCCCCCCGGTTCGACTCGCAGGACGACGCCCTCGCCGAGCGTGCCGTGGCGGACGTTGTCGCCGGTCGCCAGCTCCGGCACGTCCTCGCGCGGCGCGAACGACTTCGCGCCGTAGGAGGCCCAGGAGGCGGGGCGCAGGCGCTCCCGCTCCACCCCGTCGGCCGGCAGTTCGTCGAGGAAGCGCGACGGCAGGTTGTACGAGCGGTTGCCGTACAGCGAGCGCGTCGTCGCGTGCGTCAGCGTCAGGCGTTCCTGCGCCCGGGTCATGCCGACGTAACAGAGCCGACGCTCCTCGTCGAGCGACTGGTCCTCGAGCGAGCGGGCGTGCGGGAAGATCCCCTCCTCCATCCCGATCATGAACACCGCCTTGAACTCGAGGCCCTTGGCGTTGTGGAGCGTCATCAGGGTCACGAGCGACTCGCGCTCACGCAGCGCGTCCTGGTCGGAGTAGAGCGAGATCTCCTGGAGGAAGTGCGAGAGGCTCGGCTCGGCCGCAGCCGCCTGGTACTCGCGGGCGACGCCGACGAGCTCGCGCAGGTTCTCGAGCCGGCCCTGCGCCTCGATCGTCCGCTCGGACTCGAGCGCGTCGAGGTAGCCGGAGTCCTCGAGCACGCGCTCGACCAGCTCGGGCACGGTCAGCTCGCGCGCCGCCGCCTGCAGCGACTGCAGCAGCCGCCACAGGCCCTGGACGTTGCGGAGCGGCGCACCGGAGACGCCCGCCTCCTCGGCCCGGTCGAGCGCCTCGAAGAGCGTCACGCCCATCGCCTCCGCATGGGTGCCCAGGCGCGCGAGCGTGGTGTCGCCGATCCCGCGGCGCGGCCGGTTGGCGATGCGCTGCAGCGAGACCGCGTCGGCCGGGTTGTCGAGCACCTGCAGGTACGCCATCCCGTCCTTGACCTCGGCGCGCTCGTAGAAGCGCGGCCCGCCGATCACCTGGTACGCGACGTTCTGGCGGACGAGCACGTCCTCCAGCACCCGCGACTGTGCGTTCGTCCGGTAGAAGACCGCGACCTCGGAGCCGTTCAGCCCCTCCTCGATCAGCCGGGCGATCTGAGCGGCGACGTAGCGCGCCTCGGCGTGCTCGTCCTCCATCTCGAGCGCCTGCACCTGCTCGCCCTCGCCCAGCTCCGACCAGAGGTTCTTCTCCTTGCGATCCGTGTTGTGCGCGATGACGTGGTTGGCTGCGCGCAGGATCGTGTTCGTCGAGCGGTAGTTCTGCTCCAGGGTGACGACCTGGGTGCCGGGGAAGTCGCGCTCGAACTCGGTGATGTTGCGCATGTCCGCCCCGCGCCACGAGAAGATCGCCTGGTCCTGGTCGCCGACCGCGCAGATGTTGCGGTGCTTCTCGGCCAGGAGCTGCAGCAGCCGGTACTGGGCGTGGTTCGTGTCCTGGTACTCGTCGACGAGCACGTAGCGGAAGGCCTTCTGCCAGCGCTCGCGCGCCTCGGGGAAGCGCTCGAGCACGTCCACGGTGAGCATGAGCAGGTCGTCGAAGTCGACGGCGTTCGAGGCGAACAGGCGGCGCTGGTACAGCTCGTAGACGTCGGCGACGGTCTGGTCGAAGAAGGAGGCGACGCGCTCGCGGTACATGGCCGGCGAGACGAGCTCGTTCTTCGCGTTGGAGATGGCGGCGTGCACGCCGCGCGGGATGAAGCGCTTGGGATCGCGCTCGAGCTCCTCCAGGCACGACTTGACGAGGCGCACCTGGTCGGCCTGGTCGTAGATCGTGAACGTCGACCGGTAGCCGAGCCGGGCTGCCTCCGCGCGCAGGATCCGCCCGCACGCCGCGTGGAAGGTCATGATCCAGATCGCCCGTGCCTGCCGTTCGAGCAGGGCGTCGAGGCGGGAGCGCATCTCCGCCGCCGCCTTGTTCGTGAACGTGATCGCCAGGATCTCGTTCGGCTTGACGCCGCACGCGCGGATGAGGTGGGCGACCCGATAGGTCAGAACGCGCGTCTTGCCCGAGCCGGCGCCCGCGATGACGAGCAGCGGGCCCTCGGTCGCAAGGACGGCCTCCCGCTGGGAGTCGTTGAGGTCGGCGAGGTACTGATCGGGCGTCGCGACGGCCATGCGGCCGATGCTAGCCGCGGGGGTCGGCGGCGCCTGGAACGCCGCGGGAACGGAACCGAGACGCGCCTTGCACATCCGGGCAAACCGCCTCTGGTAGCGTCGCCCGCGTGGGCCACACCTTCGCGACCCTCGACGAGCTGGGCGACAACTACGGCTTCCGCCGCGTGCGCAAACCGCTCGGGATCACCGCCTTCGGCGCCAACGTCCTGGTCTACCCGCCGGGGGCCGAGGGGATCTACCACTACCACGACGAGCAGGACGAGCTCTACTTCATCCACAGCGGCACGGCGCGCTTCGAGGTCGACGGCGAGACGCGCGAGCTCGGCCCGGGCGGTCTCTGCCACGTCGAGTCGACGACGCCACGCCGGGTGACCAACGCCGGCGAGGACGACCTGGTCATGCTCGTGATCGGCGGCAAGGGCGGCTACATCGGCCGCGACGGCCAGCTCGTCGACATGGCCGACCTCGAGCAGCGCCAGGCGCTCTCGCGCGGCGAGTTCTCCGAGCCCTCCTAGCTCAGCGGAAACGCCTTGCCGGCCAGCGCCGGCAGCACCTGGGCGGTGACGAGCGTCGGCGTCGTCACGTAGCGGCGCGAGTAGCGGAACGAGCCGTCGGCGCGCCGTAGCGAGAGCAGGAACGCCCGCGCGCCGCGCGGGCCGGCGCGCGCCGGCCGCGGCGAAGGCCTGCAGCGCCCAGGCCGTCGATTGGGCGTCCGGGTCGCGACGCGGCACGAGCCGGAAGCCGCCGCCGGGAGCCTGGAGCCCGCGCAGGTACTCGAGGCCGCGGTCGATCGGCCGCCCGCGGACACCCGCCGCCCGCAGCGCCTGCAGGACGGCGGCGGTGTCGTTCGAGTCCGGCGCGCCGCGCGGCGTCCAGGACCAGCCGCCGCTCCGCTGCTGGCGCGCGAGCAGGTAGCGGACGCTCGCAGCCGGAGCGCTCCGCCCCACCGCCCGCAGCGCGATCACGCCCCAGGCAGTCGAGTTGACGAGCGGACCGATACGCCCGTCGGAACGCCGCAGCGACTCGAGCCGCTCCACCAGCCCAGCGGTGTCCTGGCCGAGCGCATGCAGCGCGAGCACCCGCAGGGCGAGATCGGTGGCGGCCGGGTAGGGCTGGGAGCTCAGGTAGCGCACGGCGCCGTCGCGGTCGGCCGGAGCGCGTCCCGTCGCACGCAGTCCGAGCACCGCCCAGGCGGTCAGTGCCGGGTCGGACTGCCAGCCCGCCTCGGCAAAGCCGCCCTCGGCCGCCTGCCGCGCCGCCACGTAGGCCGCCGCGTCCGGTACCGGCGCGGCGCCCGCGGGCAGCGCGAGCCGCGAGCAGCAGCACGAGGCAGGCGATGGCCCTCACGCCGGCGCGAGCTCCACGCGCAGGCGTCGGCCGTAGCGGTAGAGCAAGCGCTGCAGCTCCGGTCCCGCGACCAGCGCGATGACGACGTTGCCGACCGCGTGCGCGACGCTGAACCAGATGCCGGCCGACAGCACGGTGACGAGCGCGGCTCCCGTGTGCGGCCAGAAGCTCCACCAGAGCCAGAGATCCATCAGGGTCGAGAAGCCGAGACCGAGCAGCGCGCACGCGGCGGCGAAGGCTGACCGGTTCCGCGCCAGCGGGCCGAGCAGGCCGCCGGCGGCGCCGCACGCCGCCCAGCCGAGCATCTGCCAGGGCGTCCACGTGCCCTGCCCGAGGAAGAGGTTGGACACGAACGCGCCGATCGCGCCCACCGCTGCGCCGGCGCGGACGCCGAGCGCCGCGCCGGCCGCGACCGCGGTCACGGTCAGCGGCTGGACACCGGGCACCGGAGCGAAGAGGACGCGACCGGCGGCGCCCACGGCGGCGAGTGTGGCAACGAGCGCCAGCTCCCGCGCCGAGGTCGGCCCGAGCTCGAGCCACGCGGCGCCGAGCACGAGCAGCGAGAACGCGGCCAGCAGGAGCGCCAGCCCGGCCCGGTCGGGCGAGAGCGCGGCCCAGACGGCGCCCGCGAAGACCAGGACGGCCGCGACCGGGACCGATGCCCTAGACATGCACCGGCTCCCGTTGTGCGCCGAGGCGCACCTCGCGGTCGGCCACCGCGGCGGCAAAGCCTCGGTCGTGGGTGACGACCAGCGTCGCCCGCCGCCCGGCGCCGGCCCGGAGCAGGGCGGCGAGCTCGGCCTTGCGGGCCGGGTCGACGCCGCGCGTCGGCTCGTCGAGGACGAGGACGTCCGGCTCGGTGACGAGCACGGAGGCGAGGGCGAGCCGCTCCCGCTCTCCGCTCGACAGGTCGCGGGGATGCCGGTCCTCGAGACCGGCGAGGCCGACGGCGTCGAGCGCTGCACGCGCCCGGACGGAGTCGCCGCCGACGCCGAGCATCACCTCGGCGAGCGCGCGGTCCGTGACGACGTAGCGACCGGGGTCCTGTGCCAGGTAGGACGCTCGGCCTCGGCGAACGACGGCGCCGCCGTCCGGCTCGAGCAGCCCCGCCGCGAGCCGTGCCAGCGTCGTCTTTCCGGCGCCGTTCGGGCCGGTCAGCGCGACGACCTCGCCGCGCCGCAGCTCCAGCGAGGCGCCGGTGAGCGCGCGCCGCTCGCCGTACGCGTAGGCCGCGTCGCGGACCTCGAGCAGCACGTCGTCGCCGGCGGCGTGTGCGTGCTCCGGCGGATCTGCAAGCCAGTCGGGCTGCTCCGCCGCCAGCCACGCAATCGCCTCGTCGCGTGGCGCGTCGAGCGCGATGCGGCCGCCGTCCACGAAGAGCACGCGGTCGCAGCGGGGCAGCGCCGCTCGCGGCCGCTGCTCGCTGACCACAACGGCGCAGCCGGCCGTCAGCGCAAGCTCGAGGAAGGCCTCGGCCGCCTCGGGATCGAGCTGCGAGGTCGGCTCGTCGAGCAGGAGCAGCTGTGGCATCAGCGCGAGCGCGGACGCGAGCGCGACGCGCTGCAGCTCGCCCGCCGACAGCTCGGCGGTCCGCCTGCCGGCGAGGTGGACGGCGCCGACGGAGGCGAGTGCGCCGCGCGCCAGCGGCGCGATGTCCTCGGGCGGCGTGCCCAGGTTCTCGAGCCCGAACTCCACCTCGGCGGCGACCCGGGTCATCACCACCTGGTTCTCCGGGTCCTGGAAGACGGAGGCGACCGTGCCGGCCAGGAGCGCGGGCCGCGTCTCACGCGTGTCGCGGCCGCCGACGACCACACGGCCGGCGAACGCCCCGCCGTGGAAGTGCGGAACCAGTCCGGCGAGCGACCGCAGCAGCGTCGACTTGCCGCCACCCGAGGGCCCGAGCACCAGCACCTTCTCGCCGGGCTCGATGCGCAGCGAGACGTCCTCCAGCGCCGGGCGGTCCGCGCCCGGGTAGGCGTAGGTCAGCCCGTCGAGCTCGGCTAGAGCCACAGCAGCGTCACTCCGGCGAGAGCCACCGCGGCAGCCACGGCGGCCCGGTCGAGCGCGGGCCAGGGCCGCCGGGGCGGCCGCGTGGCGCCTGGCCGCCCGAACCCGCGCGCCTCCATCGCCTCGGCGAGATCCATTGCCCGCTCGAGCGAGCCGGCCACGAGCGGTGACAGCAGCCGCGCCCGCCCACGTACGCCGCCCACCTCCACCCCACGGCCGCGCAGCGCGTCCACGTAGCCGGCGGCGTCGCGCTCGAGCGTGGGCGCAAGGCGGGTGGCGAGCGCGACCATGAGCGCGGAGCGCTGGGCGAACCGCGCCGCCCGCACGAGCCGGTCGTGGTCGAGCAGGAGCGCGTAGGCGGCGAAGGCCAGCCCGACCGCCGCCAGCCGCAGCGCCTGGAGCGAGGCCTCGGCGAGCTCCTCGCTCGTCACGTTGAGCGTCCCGAGCACGGGCACGTGCGGCCCCTCCCAGAGCACGTCGTAGCCCAACGTCGCCAGCAGCGGCGAGAGCAGGAAGACCAAGGCGGCGGGGACGAGCGCGCCGGCCGCATAGAGCCGCCAGCCCGGCCGTCGCACGATCACGACGAGCAGCCCGATCGCGATCACGGCAGGCACGGCGTGCACGGTCGCCGCGAGGGCGGCGACGGCCAGCGCGGCGAGCACCGCCAGTCCGGCCGTGCTCGTCACCCGCCCGCCTCGAAGCGGTGTCGGAAGAGCTCTGGATCGCGGGCGAGCGCCGGGGCGTGCCGCTCCGAGACGTACACGCACACCGGGTCGCCCGCCGTGCCGCCGTCGCAGAGCTCGGCGTGGGAACGATCGCCGGGGACGCCGACCACGAGCAGGTTCGCGCCCTCGGGCGGCTCGCCGCCGTCCGGCCTCGGCGCCGGGGCGATGCCGCCGGCAGCGACCACCGGCGCGAGCTCACGCGCCTCGTCCTCGAAGCCGGGCAGGTAGTGGACGACCGAGGTGCGCCGCGTGCCGCCGTACCCGTGCCGGAACGGCTCGGGGAACGCGCCCAGGACGACCCTCGCCTCCCCGGGCCGCTCCCACGAGCGGTAGTCCCACCACTCGACGTCGCCGGCGGCGAGCCGGTACTCCGCGGCACTGATGTCGCCCTCGTAGCCGTTCACGAACCAGAACCAGTCGCGACGGGCGCCGGCGCTCCCGGCCACCCCGTCGATCGACTGCACGAAGCGCCCGCCGTACCGGGTGTCGACGTCGCTGACCCGATCGAGCGCCTCGAGCGCCGTGATGCCGGCCGGCACCGTCTCGCTGACGAGCACCTCGGCACCGCGGTCGCGGGTGATCCAGAGCTGCGCGGTGCCCTCCTCCCGCTCGGCGGCGCCGCCGCAGGCGGAGAGGAGCAGGGCGGCGAGCGCCAGTGCGGCGGCGACGGAGCGAGCGGCGAGGCGGTGCGCCACGGCCGGCTAGGTCAGCGTGTTCGAGCGGACGGTCCCGGCGAGCGTCGCGCGGACGAGGCCGGTGTGCCTGCCCACGCACGCGGCCCCCGCCCGGGTGGTCACGCGGCGGCGGTCGACGGTGAGCACGGCGCCGGTGGCAGCCCGGTCGCGCCCGGTGTCGTCCTCGGCGATGACCCGGTAGCAGTTGCGCCCGCTTGCCCGTACGAGCCGCAGCGTCTCCGGGCCGCCGGTGGCGCCGAACGTCGCCCAGTACCAGAGGACGCGGTCCCCGTCCTTCAGCTCCACCTTGTCCGCGCCGACGGGCGGAGAGGCGCCGTTGACCTTGAACACCCAGCCGCTCGTCGCGCCCGCGGGGTAGCGGCCGACCTGGTCGACGTACGGGCCGAACGCGGTCGAGGTGACGTGGTAGTAGAACTCGCCGAAGAGGCTGGCGGCCTCGAGCGCGGCGAGCGGGTTGGCGACGTCGAGACGTGGCTCGGCGCCGCCGTAGATCGTCTGGCCCTTGCCTTCCACGCGCACCTGGACGGGGGCCGCGAGCGCGGTCGACGCGCACACGGCGGCAAGGGCCACAAGGCCCAGCGGGAACGACAGACGGTGTCGCACGAATCCTCCTTCCGCGAGGGGTTCGACGTTAGGAGGCGGGCGGCAGGTCTTCTGACTCGGGGCTCCCCTCCTCACCGCCTTCCCGGCCCGCGGGCCAGTGGCGTTTCGGCGTGGAGGCATCTCCCCTTACAGCGGCGGGACCGTCCCGGACTCTCACCGGCGTTCCCTCACCGCGCGCCTTGTGTATGTGACGCCGGAGACTAGCACCGGCCTCAGCGCCGTCTAACAAGCAAGCACACTGTCGCGCGTGGGAGAAGCCCGCTCGGAGCCCTCGCCGCGGACAACCGAAGGAAGCCGCGGTGGCCGGTCGCACGACTTTCTGCGGCTCTGGCTGCCCGTGCTCGTGTGGGCCGCACTGATCTTCGCCCTCTCCTCGATCCCCTCGCTCGGCACCGGCCTCGGCGGCTGGGACCTGGTGCTGCGCAAGCTCGCCCACGCGGCCGAGTACGCGGTGCTCGCGATCCTGCTGCGGCGGGCGCTGTCCGCGCCGGCCGCATTCGGTCTGGCGGTCGCCTATGCCGTGAGCGACGAGCTGCACCAGTCGTTCGTCCGCGGCCGCGAGGGGCATCCGCGCGACGTCGCCATCGACGCGCTGGGCGCCGCCGTCGGCCTCGTGCTCTGGCGGGTCTGGCGGCGGCGATGACGGCGCTGGCGGTCGACCTGGACGCACTCGCGGACACGCACGGGCTCTGGCGGGACTGGCTGACGGATGCCGCCCGGCGCTTCGACGCGATCGCGGGGCTCGACCCCGCCGCGCTCCCGGACGACCGCGCGGCCGCAGCGGACGAGCTCGACCGCTGGGCGGCCGCCGGCGTCGGCGACTGGCGGGCGGCGCTCGAGCGCTGGGCCGAGGACCGGGCGCCGGTGTACCTGCGCCGGGACGGCGAGGTCGCCGCCGCGCTGAGGCGGCTCGGCCACGCGGAGGTCGCGCTGGGAGTCTTCACCGACGCTCCCGAGGGCCTCGCCCGCGTGGCACTCCGCCAGCTGGGCGCCGCCACCAGGGTGGACGCGGTCGAGGCGGGCGCCGGTGCGCTCGAGCGGCTGCTGGCACGCCTCGGGCCGGCGACGCCGGTTGTGCGCAGCCGCCAGGAGCTGATCCGCGCCGCAGACTGAGCGATCCGGGCCCGTGACTAGGATTGCGGCGTGGTGCACAAGGAGGTCGGAGACCGCCAGCTCGACGCGCTGCTCGAGCGCCTCGACGCGCTGACGAGCGAGCTGCGCGCGCTCAATCGCCGCCTCGACTCGGGCGACAACCTCGCGCCCGTCGTGCGGGAGCTCTCGCTCCTGAACGAGTCGCTGCAGGCGCTGGCCTACGCCGCTCTCGGCCGCCAGGGCCCGCAGGTGCACCGCCGCCGCGCCGGCTAACGGCTCGCCGCCAGGGCCGGCACAGTGACCTAGTGGCAGGCTGCCACCAGCGCCTGCGCCTCGGACCGGCACCACGCGCGCCGAGCCAGAGCGCGGTTCCACGCCCCACCGACTTAGTGGCAGTCTGCCACTAAGAGTCCTGGGTTCGAGGCGTCGGCCGCGCCGGCCGGACTACTACTAGGTGCCGGTGATTCGGTAGAGCCGGCCCGAGAGCGAGACGGCGTACAGCTCGCCGCGGGCGTCCTCGCCGAAGGAGGAGAGCCCCGGAACCGTGATCGCCTCGCGGCGGACGTCGGTCGCCCGGCCGCCGGACTGCCGCAGCGACCAGACCTTGCCGCTGCCGTAGTCGCCGAAGATGTACCTCCCGCGCAGCGACGGGATCGCGCGGCCGCGATAGACGAAGCCACCGGTCACCGAGTAGCCGTCGCCACGCCCGTACACGTGGATCGGATCGACCTGGCGGCCGTTGCCGCTGAGAGGCTTGTCCTCGAAGCGCTCGCGGCCCTCGTAGACGTCCCAGCCGTAGTTCTCGAGGCCGGGGCTCGAGCGCGGCGTGAAGTCGATCTCCTCCCACGCACCCTGGCCGACGTCGCCCGTCCAGAAGTCACCCGTCTGGCGGTCGAACGAGATCCGCCAGGGGTTGCGGAGCCCGTAGGCCGCGATCACCGGGCGGGCGCCGCGGCGTACCGGGTCGATCCGCAGAAGCTTCCCGAGCAGGCTCGAGAGGTTCTGCGCGCGATTCTCCGGGTCCGCCGCCGAGCCGCCGTCGCCTGTACCTGCGTACAGCAACCCGTCCGGGCCGAACGCGAGCTGGCCGCCGTTGTGGTTCCCGTACGGATGCCGAACGACGAACAGCTGCCGCCGCGTACCCGGCAGCGCGCGCGTCCCGCTGCGGTCGGAGCGGTACTCGACGACGCGAATGTCGCCCGCGAGATCCGTGTAGTAGACGTAGAGGCGACGGTTCGTTGCATAGCGGGGGTGGAACGCCACCGACAGCAGCCCCTCCTCGCCGCCGCTCTGCACCAGACGCTCGATGTCGAGGAACGGCTGGGCGCGCAGCCTGCCGTTCACGAACACGCGGATCACCCCGGCCTGCTCGACCACGTACAGCCGGCTCGGCTCGTTGCGCGGCGCCGTGACGTGCACCGGAGAGCCGAGCCGTGCCGAGATCAGCCGGAGCCCGAGCGCCTGTGCGCCTGCGGGGCCGGACTGCGGCTGCCGCCGACTCAGAGGCGCCCGGCCGGGCGAAGGTGAAGCCGGCGGCGACGAGTCCCGAGAACAGGAGCACGGCGAGCACGAGGCGACCCACGGCGGCCACGCTAGCGAGAGCGCTGTTGGCTGGGTGTTAAGGCCGGAACCCAGTCAGCGCTTGAGCAAGACGCGACGGAGCTCGGGCTCTCGCCCCGGCTCGAGCACTGCCAGCACCTGGTCGCCCGCGCGCAGCTCGGTGCCGCCCTCGGCGATCTCGGCGCGGCCGTCGCGCATGACGCAGATGAGCCTCGATCCCTCCGGGAGCCGCAGCCCGTCGACCCGCTTGCCGGCCGAGGGCGAGTCCTTGTCGATCAGCACCTCGACGATCTCGAGGTTCTCCTTCCGCAGCGTCAGCAGCTTGACCAGCTCGTGCTCGGGCACCTCGTGCTCGATCATCGCAAGGACGTTGGCGGTCGCCGACACGGTCGGCGCGATGCCGAGCAGGTCGAAGTGCTCCTGGTTGCGCGGGTCGTTCACGCGCGCGATCACCTTCTCGACCCCGTAGTGCTCGCGGGCGATCTGGCAGATGACGATGTTGTCCTCGTCGTCGCCCGTGACCGCGACCACCACGTCAGGCGGACGCTTGATCCCGGCCCGCTCGAGCACGAAGAGCTCGGTCGCGTCGCCGACCTGCACCCGGTGCTCGAACTCGCTCTCGAGCACGCTCGAAGCGGTCGCGGCGCTGCTCGATCAGCGTCACCTCGTGGCCGAGCTCGAGCATCGTGCGCGCGACGTTCGCCCACCTTTCCCCCACCTGCGACGAGGACGTACATCGGGCGCTATGCGTGCGCCGCGCGCTCGGGCGGCGCCTCGCAGGAGCGCACCGCATCCGTCAGCACGGCGATCGCGGTCGAGGTCGGGCGAGAAGGTGCGCAGTCCGAGCGAGCGGTAGAGCTCGGCGCGCGCCGGATCGAGGATGCGCACGACGACGCAGGTGATGTCGAAGCTGCCGCTCGAGCACCTGCGCCGACGACGATGTTCGTGTTGTCGCCGTTCGTGGCCACGACGGCGGCGTCGGCCGTCTCGATCCCTGCCTCGCGCAGCACACTCCATGTCCATGCCGTGGCCGACGACGAACCCGCCGCCCCAGTTCTCGCCGAGGCGCGTCCGAGCGCCTCCTCGTTCTCGTCGATGGCAACCACGTCCCAGCCCTGGTCGGCGAGCGCTTCGCCACCGAGGAGCCGACGCGGCCGCAGCCGATCACGACGGCCTTCATGCGCTGGAGCGTAGCGGAGTCCTCGGGCTCCGCAGATCTCCTCGAGGACGCCCTGCGGATAGGCGATCACCATCACCTCGCAGGGCGCCTTGCGCAGCACGTGGTCGACCGTCGGGCTGAAGAAACGCGACTGCCGCCGCCAGCGCGGCGCCGAGCCCATGCACGATCAGGTCGGCCTGCCACTCGCGCGCCTGCTCGACGATCGCCTCGCCGAGCGCGCGCGTGCGCACCGACGACGGTCTCGATCTCGACGCCGTGCTCCTCGGCGAGCTCGCGCGCGTCCACGAGCGAGGCGAATGCGAGCTCCGACGCCTCGGGCAGCTCGGCGTCGAGCGCCAGCTCCATCGGCACCGTACGCCGTGGAAGACGCAGACGGCGCGAGCGCGCGCTCCTCGGCGAGCCGGAGCGCCGTCGCGAGCACCTCGTCGCCGATCGGGCCGAGCTTGAGCGGCACGAGAATGCGGCGGTAGGCGCCGCCTTCGAACGGGTCGATGTCGCCCACGGCGGGAGCGACGCGGCCGAGCACCGGCTCGCGGCGCGCGCGCGCGCACGAGCACGAAGACCGCGACCCCGGCGAGCAGCCAAAGCGGGCCCGACGACGCGCGAGGCCTCGTGCGTGACGAGCGCGAGCACCCAGATGGCGAACGTGAGCGCGGCGCCGACCAGCGCGAGCAGCGGCACGCGGCGTCCCCCGCCAGCGCACCTCGAACGGCGCCCGGAACGGTCGCTCGAGCTCGGGCTCCGTGAAGCGAAGCCGCACGACCGCGACCTGAGCGGCGGTGAACGCGAGCAGGACGCCGAACGAGAAGAGCCCGGCGAGGAACTGCACCGGGTCGTCCGCGAACGCCGCGCCGACCAGGAAGGCGGCGGCGACGGCGGCGGTCGAGACGATCGCCGCCGGCGCCATCAGCGTCCGCCGGTTCAGGCGCGCGAAGGCGCGCGGCAGCATGTCGCGCTGCCCGAGCGAGTAGGCGAGGCGGCCGGCGCCGGAGATCGACGTCGTCACCGCCGCGACGAGCACGAAGGCGCCGGTCAGTCCGACGAGCACGCGCAGGACGTCGACGACGCCCGCCGGGCAGCGAGGCGTCGAGCGCCTCCGTGATCCCGACGAGCGGCGCGCGGATCCACTCGATGCCGAGCGTCGGTCGCCCAGCCGTCCGGGCCGTCCGGGCTCGGGCTCCGGCGGGAACGCCGAGATGCCGACGGCCGCGATCGCGACCGAGACGACGACGACCGCGCCGATGCCGGCGAACGAGGCTGCGCGGCAGCGTCTTGCCGGGCGAGCGCGTCTCGGCCGCGAGGTTCGCGACCGTCTCGAGACCGGTGTAGGCGAGCATGGCGAGCGGCACGCGCGAACGCGAGCGCGCTCCAGGACGGCGCCTCGCCCCAGCGCACGCTCGCGCCGAGCCCGTCGCGCGAGCAGCAGGAAGACGCCGCCGAGCGACGATCAGCAGCAGCTGCGCGGCGAGCGCGAAGCCGGCGATCCAGATGGCGAGCCGGTAGAGGCCGGGCCGGCGGACGAGGCGGATGCCGGCGATCGCGAGGATGAGCGCGACGCCGACGACCGTGTCCCAGGGGCTGTCGGTGAGCGCGTCCACGCCGAGCGCGTGCCGCCGAGGTAGTGCGGCGCGAAGAGCGCGGCGAGCGCGATCACGATCAGGTAGTCGAGGAAGAGCACCCAGCCGGTCAGGAAGCCGGCCTGGTCGTTGAACGCGCGCCGCACGAAGAGCGCCGCCCCGCCGGGCTCGGGGATCGCCGCCGTCCCCTCGGCGTACGAGGTGGCGACGACGCAGGAACAGCAGCCCGACCGCGAGCAGCACCCAGGGGCTCAGGCCGAGCGCCTACAGCGCGACGATCCCGAGCGCGAAGAAGAGCGACGAGGCGATCTCGCCGTAGGCGACCGCTGCCAGCGACGGGACGTCGAGCGACGCGCTCGAAGCCGGGCAGCTTGCGTGGCCATTGCTAGGCTCCGTCTCGTGTCCTACGACCAGCAGCCAGGTAGAGCCGCACCGCGCCGGCGCCGGTCAGGCCGGCGCCGAAGAGGTAGCCGAAGGCGGGGCCGCGCCCGCCCCGGCCGCGACCGTGACCACGATCACGGCGAGGCCGACTGCCAGCAGTACGGCCGGAGAGCACGAGCGTGCGCGCTCCTCATGCCGCTCGCCTCCCGGCGGCCACGAGCACCCGCGACGGGCTGCGCCTTCAGCACCTGGTCGACGGTGCGCGCCGAAGACGGCTCGCTTCGCTCGTCCGAGCAGCCGCCTGCGCGGTGCGCCGAGCACGACGAGCTCCGCGCCGCGAGCCGTCGCCTCCTCGACGATCGCCGCCCGGCCGCGCGCGCGCGCACGAGCCGCGTCACGACCGGCAGCCCGTAGGAGCTCGACCAGGGCCTCGGCGTCGTCGAGCAGCTCGTTGGCCGCCGCCTCCTCGCTCGGGCAGCGGCGCGTCGAGCGGCAGCGTCGAGCGGCACCTCGAGCACGTGGAGCACCGCGATGCGCGAGCCGCGCTCGGACGGCGAGCCGGGCCGCGGCCACGAGCGCCTCCTCCGACTCGCCGAGCGGACGACCGGGCACGACGATCGTCCGGTACTCGACGGTCAGCGACGGCCCGAGCACCAGGGCCGGCGCGCGGACGATCGCGCGTCAGCGGCTCGCGCACCCAGCACGCGCCGGTAGACCGCGTAGGCGACGAAGCCGACGGCGAGCCAGCCGAGCCCGGCCCAGCGCGTCGCCGTCCTCCTGCGACGACGATGACGAGCCAGGCGACGGCGGTGGCGAGGCCGCCGACGACGGCGAAGAGCGGCCAGTCGACGCCGCCGAGCCGGAGGTTGGGGCGCGCCCGGTACAGCGGCTCGTCCGTCGCGCCGGCGGTAGCGCAGCGCCGATCACGGCGGCGTGGGCGATCGTGAACGACAGCATCGCGCCGAACGCGTACATCGTTCCCGAGGAACGTCGTCTCGCCCGGCAGCAGGGTCACGGATCGAGACGAGTCCGGCGAAGACGACGAGCGAGAGCCACGGCGTCTTGAAGCGCGGGTGCAGCCGCCGGAAGACGCCGGGAAGCTGGCGGTAGGACGCCATCGAGTACGTGATCCGCGAGGCGCCGATGACGCCGGCGTTCGTCGCGACGAGCGAGGATCGTCGCGGCCAGGACGCCGACGTAGATCTCGAGCGCCGTCAGCGACGTGCCCTCGATGCCGAGGTTGTCGACGACGCCGAGCACCGGGTCGTTCTGGAAGCCGCCCTCCTCCGGCGGCTAGCCGAGCAGCGTCGAGTACTCGCCGTCCTCCTCGCGTGACCGGCAGCGCCGAGAGCGCGATCAGCGGCAGCGTCAGGTAGATCGCGAACACGGCGCGCCGCGACCAGCCGGTAGGCGTTCGGGCACGTCGCGCGGCGGGTCGCGCGTCTCCTCGGCCAGGTTGGAGATCGTCTCCAGGCCGGTGTAGGCGATCATCCCGACCGGGATCGCGAGCAGGAACTGGCTCCAGGTCGGCGCCACGCCCCACTCGACGTTCTCCGCGAGCGTGGACGGGCTGAAGATCAGCACGAACCCGAGCACGACCAGCAGCAGCTGGGTGGCGAAGTCGACGACCGCGAGCGTGACGTTGAGCGTCGCCGCCTCCTGGATGCCGACGATGTTGATCCGCGACGAGGAGCACGATCACGACCGCGCCGCCGACGATGTCCCACGGGTTCTCGTTCAGCGGCTCCCAGAAGACCGAGAGGTAGTGCGGCACGAAGAACGCCGAGATGGCGATCGTGATCACGTAGTTGAGCATCTGCGCCCAGGCCGCCCCGAAGCTGACGACCTCGTTGAACGCGTGGCGCGCGAAGCTCGACGAGCCGCCGGCCTCCGGGATAGCGGACCGTCCCCTCGGTGTAGGTCAGCGACGTGAAGACGAAGATGACGCCGGCGATGACGAAGACCGAGCGGCGTCAGGCCGAGCGCGAACGCCGCCGTGACGCCGAGCGCGTAGTAGATCGAGGAGCCGACGTTGCCGTAGGCGGTCGCGAAGAGCGCGGGCGAGCCGAGCACGCGCTCGAGCGCCTGCTCGCTGGCGGCGGCGCCGCGGCACGCGGTGAACACTACGCCGCGGGACGACCGCCGCCGCTGCGAACGTCTAGCCTCCCAGGCCGGATGCAAGGTGCTCGTCATCGGCGCCGGCCAGGTCGGCGCGACGGTCGTCGAGGCGCTCCACGAGGAGCACACCTCACCGTCGTCGACGTCGACCCGAGCGCGCCTGGACGCGATCTCCTACCGCTTCGACGTCCGCGTCGTCACCGGCAACGGCACGAGCCGGCAGGCGCTCCTCGACGCCGGCGTCCGCGACACCGACCTGTTCGTCGCCTGCACGTCGCGCGACGAGATCAACATCATCGCGTCGATCCTCGCGCCGCGGCCTCGCCGCCCGAGGCGAAGACGATCGTCCGCACCGGCAACATCGAGTACCTCGCAGGTCTGGCGCGAGCGCGAGCTCGCCCTTCGACCACATGGTCTCCTCCGAGGAGGAGACCGCGCACGCGATCTCGCAGAGCATCGGCGTCCCCGCCGCCAAGCAGACCGACGTCTTCGCCGACGGCCAGGTGCAGATCGTCGAGCTCGACGTCGACCCGCACCGGGCGGCGCGGCGATCGGCATGCCGCTGCGCGAGGCGAGCCTGCCGGCCGACTCGCGGGTCGTCGCGATCATCCGCGGCGACCGGCAGATCCTGCCGCGAGGCACCGAGCGGATCGAGCCGGGCGACCGCATCGTCGTCATCGGCTCGCCGCGCACCGTGCGGGAGTGGAGCTCGATCGTGGCTCTCGAGCCGGCGCGGCGCGTGCGCGAACGTCGTCATCCTCGGCGCCGGCCGCGCGGGCGTCGCGATCGCGCGGCTCCTGCTCGCGCAGGGGATCAGCGTTCGCCTGGTCGAAGCCGACGCGGCGCGGGCCCGCGACGTCGCCGACCTGCTGCCCGGAGCGCGCGTCCTCAATGCGATCGGCACCGAGCCGGAGTTCCTGGAGCACGAGCGGATCCACCTGGCGGACGCGGCCGTGCTCGCGATGCGAGACGACGCGAAGAACCTCTACGCCGGCGTGCTGCTCGAGCGGCGCGGCGCGCCGCTGATCATCGGCATCGCCCGCGAGGCGACCGCGCTCGCAGGTTTACGAGACGGCCGGGATCGACGTCGCCGTCGACCCGCGGCGGCTGACCGCCGAGGAAATCATCCGCTTCGCGCACGACCCACGCACGCGCCAGGTGGCGATGTTCGAGGAAGACCGGTACGAGGTCGCTCGACATCGTCGTCCGCCCGGACAGCGAGTTCGTGGGCAAGCCGTTCCGGCGTGCTGCCGATGACCGGCGTGCGTCATCGGCGCGATCGTCCGCGACGGCAAGGCCGTCTTCCCGCACGGAGACGACCAGCTCATGCCCGGCGACCGGGTCATCCTCTACACGGAGTCGAAGCGGGCGTCGCAGGTCGAGGACGCGCTCTGACAGCGGTGCGCGCGCGGCGGCGACCACGGGGCTCGCGGTCGACCTCCGCGCCTCCTTCCACATCGTCGGCCGCCTGCTGGCCGTGCTCGGGCTCGCATTCGTGGCGCCAGCGGCGATCGCGCTCGGCTACTGGGAGTCGCCCTGGCCGTTCCTGCTCGCCGGTGTGGCGACGAGCGGCGCCGGTGTCCTGCTCGCGCTCGCCACACGGCGCGCGGCCAGGATCGGCGTCCGCGAGGGCTTCCTCGTCATCGCGCTCATCTGGCTGCTCGCCGCGGCCGCGGGCATGCTGCCCTACCTCCTCGCCGACGAGCCCCAGCTCGACCAGCCCGATCGACGCCTACTTCGAGTCGATGTCCGGCTTCTCGGGCACCAGCGCGACCGTCGTCGCCGACGTCGATGCGCTGAACAGCTCGCTGACGATGTGGCGCCAGCTCACCGCAGTGGTTCGGCGGCCTGGGCATCATCGTGCTCTGGCCTGGCCGTGCTGCCGCGGCTGCGCGTCGGCGGCCGGCAGCTCTTCGAGTCTGGACGTCGCCGGCCCGGAGATCGAGCCGCTCGCGGTGACGATCCGCAGACGGCGCGGCGCTTCTCGCCCTCTACGTGGGGCTGACGGCGCTCGAGGTCGCTCGTGCTCGTCGGCGCTCGGCTGGCTCGGCGTCGGACGAATGCGATGGGCCCCTTTCGAGGCGATCGCGCACTCGTTCGCGCACGATCTGCCCACCGGCGGGTTCGCGACCGAGCCGCGGTCGGTGGAGGAGTTCGGCCGCGCGACGCAGTGGACGGTCGATCGTGTTCATGGTGCTCGCCGGCACCAACTTCGCGCTCACGTACCGGCGCTCATCCGCGGCCGCTTCGGCGCGCTGGCATCGCGACGAGGAGTTCCGCCTCTACCGCTTCCTGCTCGCGGCGCGGCTCGGTCCTGCTGCTTCGTCGAGCTTGCTGCGGACGGACCTCGCCGAGCGGCGACGAGCGCCGTCCGGCACGCGATCTTCCAGACCGTCTCGATCGATGACGACCACCGGCTTCGCGAGCGCCGACTTCAACGCGTGGACGGGCCTGACGAGCGTGGTCCATCGTCGCGCTGATGTTCTTCGGCGCGTCGGCCGGGTCGACGAGCGGCTCGCTGAACGTCGTCCGCCACCTGCTGATCGGCCGCCTGCTCCGGCGCGAGCTCGAACAGACGGTGCACCCGGAGCTCGTCGCGCCGATCCGCCTCAACGGCCGCGTCGTCGACGAGAGGACGCTGCGGGCGGTCTTCGCCTTCGTGCTGCTCTACGTCGGCGTCTTCGCGCTCGGGACGCTGCTGCTCGTGATCGACGCGTCGCGGACCGACCTCGACGTTCGCGTCCGATCGACCTGATCGCCACCGTCGGCGACCACCCTCGGCAACGTCGGCCCGGCGTTCGGCTCGGCCGGGCCGATGGGATCGTTCGCCCGTTCAGCGACTTCTCGAAGGGCGTGATGATCGTCCTGATGTGGCTCGGCCGCCTGGAGATCATCCCGGTGGCGGTGCTGCTCACGCGCGCGTACTGGCGCGCGTGACGCTCAGAGGCCGAGCCGGCCCGCGGCAGCGAGGACGGTGAGCGCGTCGGCCGTCACCCAGGGGTTGGCGCGGCGGCGGGAGACGCCGCCCCAGTCGACCGGCGAGCGGCGGTTCGCGGCGCGCGCGTGCCCGTAGAACCTGCCCTCCGCCGGCCAGCCGCCGTCGGGCAGGCGCTTGCTCTCGAGCAGGTCGAGCGCGTCGCGCGCAGCGAGGATCTCCGAGCAGGCCGGCCTCGTGCATGACCTTGAGCCCGAAGAGGACGTCGTAGTGGAAGTAGCAGGGGAAGTGCAGCTCGAGGTGCTGCGGGTGCGTCGGCCGGCCGTCGCGGACGCGGAGGTGGAGGCGTCGGCGCAGGAAGACCTCGGCGGCAGCCCGCGCCGCCTCGCCGGAACGCGCGCTCCCGGTCACGACGGCGTGGAGCGCGAGCGCGCGCAGCGGGAGCAGCGACTCGGCGAACGCGGACGTCGTCCCCGTGGCGCGCGGGTCACAGTTCCAGCCGCCGTCGGGCCACTGCGTCCGCAGGAGGCGGTCGACGAGGCGGTCGATGCGCTCGTCGGCGAGGCCGAGGCGCAGGAGCGCCCAGATCGCGTTGCCCTCCTGCGACGCGTGGATGCGGACGAGCCCGTCGGACGCGGGCCGCGTCCAGCGCTGCTCGTGACCGGGCGACAGCAGCCAGGCGAGCACCTGCTCGCGCAGCGGCACCAGCTCCTCGTCGCCGGGCGGGTACTCGAGCTCGGCCAGGCTCGCGAGCACCCACTGCGCCCCGTCCCACTTCGAGTACGGGTGCGTGGGGATCGTCCCGTCCGCGCCCGCGGTGCGCGAGCAGCGTCCCGACGGTCGCCGATCCGCGAATCAGCTCCAGCTCGGCCGCCGACGGCTCGACGGCGAGGAGCGCGCGCCGCGCCTTGACCCGGATCGAGGGCTCGTCCGCCTCGAGGAGGGCGTCCGGAACGGACGTCGAGACGGCGCTCATCGGGGCGAACCTAGCGCAGGGGCGACCGAAGCCTGAACGCGGGCCGCGAGCGGCCGGGCGTCCTACCCGCGACCCGAGAATGGCGCAACCGCGCCGTTCGGCGCCAGCCCTGTGGAAGAACTGTCACACCTCTGTGACGAAGGCCATGTCCCGGTCCGACACCTTTCAGGGACAGTCCCTGGTTTTGGTGGTGGCGCGGCCTCGGCGAGCGGGTGCGGCGCGTAGGAACCCGGGCGGCGGTGCGAGCGCTCCCCCAGGAGGGGTCGCCCGCGAGGCTCAGCCGTGGATCGAGGCGATGATCGGGATCATCAGGATCGCGACGATGTTCGCGATCTTGATCATCGGGTTGATCGCCGGCCCGGCGGTGTCCTTGTAGGGGTCGCCGACGGTGTCGCCGGTGACCGCGGCGGCGTGGGCCTCGGAGCCCTTGCCGCCGTAGGCGCCGTCCTCGATCAGCTTCTTCGCGTTGTCCCAGGCGCCGCCGCCCGAGGTCATGGCGATGGCGAGGAAGATGCCGGTGACGATCGTCCCGATCAGCAGGCCGCCGAGCGCCTCGGGGCTGATGATCCCGACGATGATCGGGATCGCGATCGGGATCACGGCCGGGAGCATCATCGCCTTGATCGCCGACCCGGTGACGATGTCGATCGCCGGGCCGTACTCGGGCCGTGCGGTGCGGTCCATGATCCCCGGGATCTCCCGGAACTGACGCCGCACCTCCTGCACGACCTGGCCGCCGACGCGACCGACCGCCTGCATGGCGAGCGACGCGAACAGGAACGGCATCAGCCCGCCGATGAAGAGGCCGGCGATCACCCACGGGTCGTTGAGCGCGAACACGCTGGCGACGTCCTCTTCCTGGAGGCCGCGCGCGTACTCGTCGAAGAGGACGAGCGCGGCGAGGCCGGCGGAGCCGATGGCGTAGCCCTTCGTGACCGCCTTGGTCGTGTTGCCGACGGCGTCGAGCGGATCGGTGACGCCGCGCACCGACTCGTCCAGGTCGGCCATCTCGGCGATGCCGCCGGCGTTGTCGGTCACCGGGCCGTAGGCGTCGAGCGCCACGATGAGGCCGGTCATCGAGAGCTGCGCCATGACGGCCACGCCGATGCCGTAGAGGTTGTCGGTGATCTCGTAGGCGGCGAGGATCCCGATCGCGATCACGATCACCGGGGCCGCGGTCGCCTGCATGCCGACGGCGAGTCCCTCGATGATGTTCGTCGCGTGCCCGGTCTGCGAGGACCGCGAGATCGACTTGACCGGGCCCCAGCGCGTGCCCGTGTAGTACTCGGTGATCCCGACGAGCAGGAACGTGATCGCGAGCCCGACCAGCGCCGCGCCGTAGAGCTCGCCGAAGGAGAAGGCGCCCTCGTCGAAGGCCATCGTGACGGGGATGAACCCGATCGCGGCCAGGATCACGGCGACGGCGACGGCCCGGTAGAGCGCGTTCATGATCGAGCCGCCGGGACCGACGCGCGCGAACCAGACGCCGATGACCGAGGCGAGGATCGACATGCCGCCGAGCGCGAGTGGGTAGAGCGGGAGGCCGCCGGCCGGGAAGGCGGTGCCGAGCAGCATCACGGCGACGGCGGTGACCGCGTAGGTCTCGAACAGGTCGGCCGCCATGCCGGCGCAGTCGCCGACGTTGTCGCCGACGTTGTCGGCGATGACCGCCGGGTTGCGCGGGTCGTCCTCGGGGATGCCGGCCTCGATCTTGCCGACGAGGTCGGCGCCGACGTCGGCGGCCTTCGTGTAGATGCCGCCGCCGAGTCGCGCGAAGACGGAGATGAGCGAGCCGCCGAACGCCAGCCCGACGAGGTCGTCGATCGCGTCGTCCTGGGCGATGTCGAACCACTCGGTGAGGATCCCGTAGTAGCCGGCGACGCCGAACAGCCCGAGGCCGACGACGAGCAGCCCCGTGACGGAGCCGGCCCGAAAGGCGACGTTGAGGGCGGGCATGACGCCGTGCTTCGCTGCCTCCGCCGTCCTGACGTTGGAGCGGACGGCGACGTTCATGCCGATGAAGCCGGCCGCCGCCGAGAGCACCGCTCCGATCATGAAGCCGATCGCTGTCCCCCAGCCCAGCTCCTCGTAGAAGCCGATGAGCAGGAACGGCGGGATCGCGACGATCGCGACCGTCATGTACTGCCGGCGCAGGTAGGCGGCGGCCCCCTCCTGGATCGCGCGCGCGATCTCGCGCATGCGCTCGTCACCTGCCGGCTGGCGCAGGATCCACCAGGTGAAGTAGACCCCGAGGCCGACGCCCACAGCTGCGCAGAGCAGTGCGAACAGGACGGCGTGCTCGTTGAAGAAGTCCATCAAACGGTCACAAAGTCAGCGCCGAGGGACCCCGGCGCGGGGGGTTTGTATCAGACTCGGAAAGCGCGCGCGCGGGTGTCCTACCCGAGCAGCGCCAGGAACGGATGCGCGATCACGCCGTAGCCGTTGCTGTCCTGATCGATGTCCTCGCACCTGAGGAGGCCGGCCGACTCAGGTCAGACGCGCGCGCCCGCGAGGGCCGTGGCGCAGACGTCCTGCGGCTGCCGCCCGATCTTCGGGATCACCGCGAAGAGCAGTTCGCGCAACCGGTCGTTGTTCGCGGTGAACACCTCGAGCACCGCCTCGTGCGTCACCGGCTCGGTGCCCTCCACCCCGACGTCGTGGTCGGTCACCATCGAGATGTTCGCGTAGCAGAGCTCCAGCTCGCGGGCGAGGTAGCCCTCGGGATAGGCGGTCATGTTGATCACGTCCCAGCCGGCGTCGTGGAACCACTTCGACTCCGCGCGGGTGGAGAAGCGCGGCCCCTGGATGGTGACCACCGTCCCGCCGTCGCGCACCGGGATCTCGAGCTCCCGCGCCGTCTCGACGAGCAGCCGCCGCAGATCGGGGCAGTAGGGATCCGCAGCCGAGACGTGCGTCGTCTCGGGGCCGTCGTAGAACGTGTCGGCACGGCCGCTCGTCCGGTCGACGAACTGGTCGCAGACCACGAACTCACCGAGTGCCAGCTCCGCCTTCAGGGCGCCCGACGCACACGGGCCGATGACACGGCGCACGCCGAGCTCCCGCATCGCCCAGACGTTCGCCCGATACGGGATGCGGTGCGGCGGCAGCTCGTGGTCGCGACCGTGGCGGGGCAGGAAGGCGACCCGCTTGCCCTCGAGCTCGCCGACGACGAGCGGCGCCGACGGGGCGCCGTAGGGGGTCTCGACCTCGACCTCTTCGACGTCCTCCAGGAACGAGTAGAAGCCGGAGCCGCCGAAGACCCCGACCTCAGCCGTCGGCACGGTCCTGCTCGTCCCCTCCGGCATCCGCGCCGGCCTCGGAGCCGCTGCTTGCAGCCGCCGCGCCTTCGCTTTCTGTCTCAGAGCCACGAGCTTCCTCGCCCTCCGCCGCGCTCTCAGCTTGTGGCTCAGAACCACGAGCGGCAGCAGCCTCCGAAGCGGGAGCCTCGGCTGCCGACGCGTAGGCGAGCTGCAGGTTCATGACGAGCTGCCGGTAGTCGCGGATCAGCTCCTCGGGCACCGCGCCCTCGAGCACCGGGAGGAGCGCGCTCAGCGCGTCGATCGCAACGCGTGCCTCGCCGAGGTCGCGGATCTCGGGATCAAGCTTGGCGTAGCCGAGCTGTGCGAGGGTCGGCAGCAGCGACAGCACGACGTCCGAGACGCGTAGGCGCCGCAGCTGCTCGGCCAGCTCCTCCGGCGAGATCTCCTCGGGCTGCGGGCCGCCCGGCTGTTGCTGTTCCTGTGGCGGCGGCTGCTCGCGGCGGGGATCCGCGCTGCCGCCGGGCGGCACCCAGATCCCCGACTCGTCAGCCATGGACACGCTCCGGCTGGCGCACGACCAGGTCTGCGTAGATGTCGCGCAGCGTCGCCCCCTCGTCGTGGCGCGCGATCTGGCTCTCGGCCGAGTTCGCAGCCGGCAGCGCCAGGTACGGCGCCGCGCCGAACTCATCGGCGACCGGCTGCACCCACTCGAGCAGCTCCTCGATCGCAGCGCGCGCAGGCCGCACCGCAAGCGTGCGGAGGTCGATCAGCTCGCCCGAGAGGCCGTAACGGATCGCCCGCCAGAAGTTCTCCTCGATCAGCCGGTGCGGCGGGTCGAGCAGCGGCTCCCCCTCGTCGAGGGCCCGCGCCACGCGGACGATCAGCGAGTAGATGAGCGCGGCGAGCGAGCGCGCGCCGGCGAGATCCGGCTGCGCGTCGCAGATCCGCATCTCGACGGTGGGATAGGCGAGGTGCGGGCGGACGCTCCACCAAAGCTGGGTGTGCTCGTCGATCGACCCGGTCTCGTAGAGCAGGCGGACGTAGTCCTCGTGGTGCTGCCAGCTCGTGAACGAGTCAGGGACGCCGCAGCGCGGGAACATGCGGGTGAAAATCTGCGTGCGCGCGGAGTGCAGGCCGGTGTTCACGTTCTCCACAAATGGCGAGCTGGCCGAGTAGGCGAGCAGGTCCGGCAGGAACGTCCGCAGTGCGCTCGTCACGCGGACGGCCCGGTCGGCGCCGCGGATCCCGACGTGCACATGCAGGCCGAACGAGTTGTTCCGCCAGACGACGTAGCGCAGGATCTCGTCGTTCCGCCGGTAATGCGGCGTGTCGATGATCCGCTGCGCCTGCCAGGGGCTCCACGGGTGCGTGCCGGTGGCCCCGAGCTCGACCCCTTCGGCGCCCGCCAGCTCGAGCAGCTGGGAGCGGCGGTCGCCCATCGCCGTGGCCGCCTCCTCGAAGCGCTCGCAGCGGCCGGTGCGCACCTCGACCTCGGAGGCGATCAGCTCCCCGACCAGGTGCTCCTCGAGGACACCTCCCTGGGCGGCTGCCTTCAGCTGCTCGAAGCGGTCGGTGAGCTCCAGCGTTGCCGGGTCGAGGATGGCGAACTCCTCCTCGACGGCGAGGGTGAAGTCGTCCGCGTTCTCGTACCGGTCGCGCGCGTCGCGCAGCAGCTCGTCGTACGGCAGGCGTTGCTCGTCTCCCACGCGCGGAAGCGTATCCGCGTGCAGGTGTTCTGAATCGGGGCACACCCGCCGTCGACCGGCCCCACGGCGCCTGCGCAACCGTGGCCCGCCGCCGTTCGAGACCGCCCCCGTCACGCATCCGGCACAGCTCCGTCACCCACGCGTGCGTCCTACCCCGCTACCGTCGGGACCGGAGGGAGGACCGCGGCCGGCCCCAGCCGACCTGTCCGTTTCGGACCTGGCCCGCGGAGACAGGAGCGCGCGAGCCGCTCAGCCGGCAAAGGGGGCCAGCAGCCGCTCCGAGACGCTGTGCCAGCTCCAGCGCTCCACGGCCGCCCGGCGGGCGAGCAGCCCGAGCTCCCGGCGTTCCGCCTCCGGTAGCGCCAGCAGCGCCCGCAGCCTGGCGGCCAGGTCGGCCGCGTCGCCGGTGCGGAAGCTCGCGAGCTCGGCACGATCGGGCCCGTACGACTCCTCGAGGCCGATCGCCACCTCCGCCAGACCCGAGTGGCGCGCGACGACCGGCGGGCAGCCGGCGGCCGCCGCCTCGGCGGCGACCATCCCGAATGCCTCCGGGAAGATCGACGGCACGACCGCGACGTCGCAGAGCGGCAGCACGTGGACGAGATGCCGGTGCTCGAAGGCGCCGGTGAAGAGCGTCCCCGGCGGCGCGAGGCGCTCGAGCTCTTCGCGGTAGTCGCCGAAGCCGACGACCAGCAGGCGCGCCTCGACGTGCTCCATCGCCTCGAAGAGCAGGTGCACGCCCTTGTTGCGGAGCAGCTTCCCGAAGTAGAGAACGGTCGGCTCGTCGCGCGAGAAGAACTCGGCCAGCCGCTCGGCGTTGCCCTCGTCCGGCAGGCGCGGGTTGGCGCCGCCCGGGTTGGGCGGGTCGCGGCGGCACTGCTCGAGCAGCGCCGCCAGCGCCTGGTCGCGCGGCGCGGGCCGGAACTCGTCGACGTCGACGCCCGGCGGCACCTCGTGGACGCGGTCGACATGGCCGAGCACTTCCTCCAGCACCGAGGCGATGTGCGGGGAGCCGACGTAGACGGCGTCCGCTTTGGCGAGCGCGTCGCGACCGCGCGTGACCAGCTCGTCCCGCCCGCGCATCGAGTACTCCAGCTCCGAGCCGTGCACCTTGACCGCACGCGGCGCCTCCACGAGGGCGGCCACGTCGCCGCCCGGCAGCACGTGGTTCGCGAAGACGAGGTCGGCAGGCAGCAGCTCTCGCAACGCGTCGGCGTTCGCCTCCAGGTACCGGCGGTACGTCGCGTCGTCCAGCTCGTGCAGGTAGCGCGCCTCGAGACCCTCGTAGCGGTCGAGCACGAACACCGGCAGGACGCCGCCGATGTCGGGACGGACGACCGTCGCGCTCCCAACGTCGACGAGCTCCGGGTGCGGGTCCTGGCAGACGACCACCACGTCGTGACCCATCCCGCTCCAGGCGCGTGCCAGCGCGCGTGTGTAGACGTTCGACCCGGTGCCCGCGAGCAGATAGCCGTGCCAGAGGAGGATGCGCACGGGCAGAGGGTAGGCGGGCGTGCGGCGGATGCCCCCGGACGAGTGACCAGACGTGCAGGCCCCGCGGTCGATACGCGCAGCGGGCGGCTTGCGCCCCTGCGGTCATCTCACGGAGGACTCTCATGAAGACGGTTCGGCTCGCCGCCCTGCTCGCCACGCTGCTGCTGGTGCTCTCCGGTCTTGCGCTCGCGGCCCCGGCCGCCGGCCCGTCGGCGACGCCGGCAGCCCAGAGCGACGACGGCTGCTTCGACGACGGCCTCGGCACAGGCGATGACAGCGACGCCCGGCGACGACGCCGATCCGGGCGATGACACGGAGCCTCCCGACGACCTGATCGACCCCGACGCCGATCCGGAGGACGACCCCGCGGACTCGGAAGTCGACCCCGAGGGCGACCCGGCCGACGAGGAGCCGCTCGACGAAGAGCCGTTCGACGAGGATCCGCTGGACGAGGACGACGACGCGGCCGAGCCCGACGCGGGCGGCGCGTGGGAGTGCGGCGACGGCAACGACGAGCTCGACCTGGGTGAGGAGGCCGACGACGCGATGCTCGGCGGCGGCAACGACGCCGCCAAGCTGGGCGGCGGTGACGACGTGGCTCACGGGGGCGACGGCGACGACGTTCTCCACGGCGGGCCCGGCAAGGATCGCCTGTTCGGCGAGCGGGGCAACGACCGTGTCTTCGGCGAGCCCGACAACGACACACTCGACGGCGGCCCCGGGAAGGACACGCTGACCGGCGCCGGCGGCAAGGACACGGAGCGCGGAGGCGCAGGCCCCGACACCCTCATCGGCGGACCGGGCGACGACACGCTGGCCGGAGACGCCGGAGCGGACGAGCTCACCGGTGGGCCCGGCCTGGACGTTCTCAAAGGCGGCGCCGGGCCGGATCTGATCAAGGCCCGTGACGGCAAGCGCGACCGTGTGCTGTGCGGCCCGGGCAAGGATCGCGCCAAGGTCGACCGCAAGGACACCGTGGTCGGCTGCGAGCAGCTCCTGCGCTAGCGGCCGCGCGCCCGCCACCGCGTCACGGCACACTCCGCCCGTGCCGGTGGTGACGCTCTACCACGCTCCGGGCTGCCACCTCTGCGAGGAGGCTCGCAGCACTCTGCTCGCGGTCCGGGACGAGCGGCCGTTCACGCTCCGCGAGATCGATATCTCCGGCGACGAGGAGCTCGAACGGCTTCACCGCGTGTGGCTGCCCGTGGTCGAGATCGAGGGCGGCGAGCGCTTCGTCTTCGAGCTGGAGGCGGCAGAGCTCAGGCGCGCGCTCGCCGCACAAAGTCCCGCTCAGAGGGAGGGTTTGTGACCTTCGTCGCGGCTCTAGTAACGCTTTTGGCATGATCCTTGTGCTGTGTTACAAGCGCAGACCGAACAGCTCGAGGGAGGCGAACGGCTCGGAGTCGGGGTCGCCGCCAGGCTCAGCCGCTACCTGCAGGTCCTGACCCAGGCGCGCAAGATGGGCAAGGACCGCATCTCCTCACAGGAGATCGCGGACTACACCAACATCAACGCGACGCAGATCCGCCGCGACCTCTCCACCTTCGGCAAGTTCGGCAAGCGCGGGGTCGGCTACAACATCGAGTCGCTGCTCTCGGAGATCCGCCGGATCCTGCGGACCCAGGGTCAGCACAACATCGCGCTGGTCGGCGCCGGCAGGCTCGGGCAGGCGATCGCCAGCTCGCCGATCTTCGCCGAGCACGGCATCAACGTCGCCGCCATCTTCGACAACGACCCGGAGAAGGCCGGCCGCCGTCTCGGCAACGTCGAGATCAGCGCCGACACCACCCTTCGCGACGTCGTCCGCGAGCGGAACATCGTCGTCGGCGTCATCGCCGTGCCCGCCGACCATGCCCAGGGCGTCGCCAACGAGCTCGTCGAGGCCGGCGTGAAGATCGTCTTCAACTACTCCGAGGCGCTCCTCGACGTGCCCAGCGACGTGGCCGTGCACACCTCGAACCCGGCCGTCGAGCTGCTGTACGCGTTGTACTTTCACCTGACCTAGTCGCGAGGTGTGCGTGACCGCGAGCCGTGCGGCCGAGGAACTCCTCGGCGCGCGCGGCGCTGACTCGCGGCCGCACGGCTCGCTTCATTCGAAGGGGGACTGCGTCCCCCCTCGAGCTCCCCCCTTGCCACGCAGCGTTCGAGACAACCAGGCCAGCTAGTCAGACGCGGCTGCGCGCGGGGTGGCTTTCGCCGAGCAAGCTCGGCTTCGCCGGTAAACCACAGCGCCGCTTGTCGATTGCTCGTCGCGGCTGCGCCGCGACATCGGGGAGGCGATGAGGAGGAAAGGACGGGTCTGTCCCCGTGCGGCGACGGCGTCGCCGCACGGGACTGACCCGAGCCGTCGGGTCGCCTCTTGACCCGACGTGGCGATGTCAGTCGAGCCAGCCGTCGCGATAGGGAACCGACACCCGCTCAGGGAACCGCGCGTACGCGACGCCCCCGTCGTTCGTCTCCTCCTCGACGCCCGGCGCCGTGGCGGAGGGCGGTCTCATCCACCGTGTAGGCGCCCCAGTCGTCGCGCCCGTCGATCTCGCCGTCCGTGGTGCGGTAGGTGTGATTCTGGCGCGCACCGACGGCGAAGACCACGCAGGGGCCGTCACCCGCACCCACGATCGCGTGATTCGTGCCGGGCGGGCAATGGAGGAAGTCCCACTGCCGAAGCGGCCGCTCCTCGCCTTCCACGATCGCGATCGCCTCACCCGAGAGAACGAGGAAGTCCTCCTGGTCGGTCTCCCAGTGGTACATGGTCATCGGCTCGCCAGGTTGCAGCACGGTCAGGCCGAGCCCGAGCTGCTCGAACATCGGCGTGTTGCCTTCGAGGCGCGGCCACGTGCCGAGCCCGCGGGAATCGCGCCAGGCCGCCTCGCGGCAGTTGAGCACGAACCACCCCGCCCCCGCGGGCAGCAGCCCGTCCTCCGTGCGCTCGAGCGGCGCCTCGGGAACCACTCGCGCCGCCTCGCGAGCTACGGGTAGAGGCCGCGCGTCATCGTCGCCTCGGACACCCGCTGAACCGCGAGGCCGTAGGCGGAGATGCGCATGCTCGTCCCTCGCGACTCGTACGTCGACCAGGTCTCGTTGAACGCGCGGGTCATGATGTCGTTGAGTCGCGCGTTGACCTCGTTCTCCTTCCAGAAGTACTCCTGAAGGCCCTGGACCCACTCGAAGTACGAGACGACGACTCCGCCGGCGTTGGCGAGGACGTCGGGCAGGACGAGCACTCCGCGGTCCTCGAGGATGTCGTCCGCCGCGGGGGTGGTCGGGCCGTTCGCGCCCTCGCAGATGATCTTCGCCTTGATCTTCGACGCGTTCTCGACCGTGATCACCTGCTCGAGCGCGCATGGCGCGAGCACGTCGCAGTCGACCAGGAGCAGCTCCTCGTTGCTGACCGCCTCGGCGCCGCGCAGGCCCTCGAGCGAGCCCGTCTCCTGCTTGTGCGCGAGCGCGGTCGCGACGTCGAGCCCGTCGGGGTTGTAGACCCCGGAGGTCGAGTCCGAGACCGCGACGACCTTGGCGCCCTCCTCGGCCATGAACTTGGCGAGGAAGCTGCCGACGTTGCCGAAGCCCTGGATGGCGATGCTGACGTCGCCGGTCGCACGGTTCTGCTTGCGCAGCGCCTCGCGGATGCAGTACAGGCAGCCGCGTGACGTGGCCTCGAGCCTGCCCAGCGAGCCGCCCACGTTGAGTGGCTTGCCCGTGACGACGCCGAGCACGGAGTGGCCCTTGTTCATCGAGTAGGTGTCGAAGATCCAGGCCATCACCGACGGGTCGGTGCCGACGTCTGGGGCCGGGATGTCCTTCTCGGGACCGATCTCGTTGATGATCTCGCTCGTGTAGCGGCGGGTCATCTTCTGCAGCTCGACGCGGGACAGTTGCTTGGGGTCGCAGACGACGCCGCCCTTGGCGCCGCCGAACGGGATGTTCATGAGCGCGCACTTCCACGTCATCCACATTGCGAGCGCCTTGACCTCGTCGAGCGTGACGCTCGGGTGGTAGCGGATGCCGCCCTTCGACGGGCCGCGCGCGATGTTGTGCGTCACCCGGTAGCCCTGGAACGTGTTGATCGTGCCGTCGTCCATTGAGACGGGCACGGAGACCACGACCGCCTTCTTGCACTCCTTGAGCACGTTGATCAGGTTGCGGTCGATGCCGAATGCCTCCGCGACGCGCTGCAGCTGCTGCTGCGCCAGCGCAAACGGGTTCTCGCGAAGGTGAGTTTCAAGCTCTGCCGTTGCCACTGTCCAGCGACCTCCCCTCGGATGGCTGAAGCGATCCTAACGCTGCTCCGTGGCGGGGGACAGCTCGCTCAGCGTGCACTGACGGTGAAGCGAAGGGTGCGCCGGGTCGGCGGGCCGCTGCCGGTGGGATAGGCCCGCAGCCGCAGGACGTAGCGGCCCGGTGGCAGCGCCCTTCCTGCCGGCCCGCGGCCCGTCAGACCGAACGCGTACTGGCCAGGCAGCAGGTGGCGGAGCCGGGTCAGGAGTCCAAGGGACTCACGACTGTCGGCACGGCTGAGCTCCAGGTCGAGCCGCAACACCGCCTGCACCTGGAAGCCCTCACGCGCGCGCACGAGCCGCCCGGCGGTGAAGCTCAGGACCGAGGGTGCGGTGTCGGAGGGGCGGAACGAGCTCGTCGAGAGCGCCACGTCCGAGAGCAGGTTCCGCTCCGGCACCGATGGTGCCCCACCCCACGGCACCGAGACGGCGTGGCCGCCGGCCGCCTCGACCTCTACCCAGCCCGTGACCGGCGCACCGACCTCGTGCGCACGGACGGTCAGCGAGACGCGCTGCGTCCGGCCGGGACGCAGCGTGAACCGGTTGGGGCGTACCCGCATCGTCACCTCCGGCGCCCCTGCGTCGACCCGCGGCCGGAGCCGAGCCCGCAGCATTCGGCTCGAGACGTTCCGGAGGGTGAAGCTCCGGCGCTCGACCCAACGCGGCGCGGCGTTCGTCCTGAAGGCGAGCGTGGTCGGCTCGGAGACGAGCTCGGTCGCGGCGGCGGCCCCGACGTCCAGCAGCCCGGCCCCCTGCGCCGCACGACTGTCCGCGACGAGCGGCCGCGCAGCCCCGACGAGCGCGCCGCGCAGCTCGGCCGCCTGCAGATCCGGCCTCGCCTCGGCGAGCAGCGCCGCCGCTCCGCCCGCCACCGCTGCCGCCGCGCTGGCGCCGCTGATCGAGCCGAACAGCGCCTCGCCGCTCTCGGTCTCGCCCGGCTCGGCCGTGCGCAGCCCGACGCCGGCTGCGACGAGGTCCGGCTTCAGGCGGCCGTCGAACGCGAGGCCCCGCGAGGAGAACGGCGCGACGCCGCCGCCGACGGCTGCGCGGCCCTGGCTCGCGATGGCGACCGACGCGGCGGATCCCTCCCGCAGGCGCGAAGCGACGGCCAGGCCCGCCGGCTCCGGGATGCCGACGACCGGGACGCCGGCTGCGTCCTCGAGCTCGAGCGCGCCTGCGGGCAGGCGGCCGCCGTAGAGGACGACTGCGGCCGCACCCGCCGCGAGCGCCGCGGTCGCAGCGCGCTCGGGCACCGTCCCTGCGCGCACGAGAGCGGCGCGCCCTGCGACGAGGCTGTGGCCGGCGCCGTCGAAGAAGTCGTCCAGCTGGACGTTGTCCCGCGGGCGGCCGCCCGCGGCGGCAAGCGGACGCGGCAGCGCCAGCGGGAGCTTCACGCGTCCGGACGGGGTGTCACCCGCCATGGCGACCGTCCCGTCGAAAGCGATCTCGAGCCCGGCCTGCACGGCGACCGTCGCCACCCTCCCCGTCCAGCGGGGCTCCGCGGCGCCCACCGTGAGCGTTGCCGCTGTCCCGCCCGGGCCGGAGATGCTGCCGTAGCGCGGTCCCGCCGGGCCGTCGTTGCCCGCCGGCGACACGACGAGCGTGTCCAGCTTCTCCGCGCCTGCGACCGCCTCGGCCTCAGGCCCGTCGGCGAAGGCGGCGTACGGTGCCGCGACGCCGACGACAGCGATGCGGGCAGCGTCGTGCGCGTCGCCGTCGCCGTTCGGGTCGACCGCCCGCTCGAGCCCGGCGATCAGCTGGTCGGTGCGGCCGTACACGGTCCAGCTTCCCTCGGTGTCACGCTGCCAGCCGGCCACCCGGACCGGCAGGAGGCGGGCACCCGGCGCGACGCCGGTGCCGCTGCCGGCGATCAGTCCGGCGAGCTGCGTGCCGTGGCGCTCCACGTCGCGCGGATCGCCGGGTTGCGGCTCGGCGTCCGGCTGGGCGTCGTTGCCGACGACGTCGTAGCCGCCCCGGACCGCGCCGCGAAGAGCCGGATGTGTGTCGTCGACGCCGGTGTCGAGGAGTGCGATGGTGACTCCGCGTCCGCGGTAGCCGGGGAGCGACACGCCCGTCGGCCGACCCCCACCGGCCGGGGTCCCGACCTGGGTCGGATAGGTGGCGCGGACCGGGTAGACGCCGAGCACTCCGGGCGTGCGCTCGACGACCGAGATCGAGCGCGCGTCCAGGGCGGCCGAGAAGCCGGCCATCACGCGTGCGTAGAGGAACTCCGGCTCGACGCGTACACCGCTTGCCGCGATGTCGGCGATGACCTGGCGCTCGGAGGCGAGCACCGCAGCCGTCCAGCGGCGCTGCTGGGCCTCACTCGCCTGGCCGCCGGCTCGCTCGATGCGGCGGGCCAGGGAGGGCACGCGGAGCTGTACGAGCACACGCTGCCCGACGGATGCGTGCACCTTGGGCCCGCCGACGAGCCCCGCCCACGCGCTCGCCGGCAGCGCGTCCGGTTGGAGGACGGCCTCCTCGTCGGACGCGCGCAGATCGCCCACGCCGAGCGCCAGCGCGGTGGCGGCGAGCGCGACGAGGACGAGGACGGCGAGCTGCGGCGCGTCAGGCCGCGGACGCGTACGCATCCACGGAAAGGTAGCCGGGTGCAGGGATCGCCTCGGCGAAGCGGGCCGCCGACGCGATCATGGCGGCGTTGTCAGTGCACAGCGCGAGCGGGGCGAAGGCGGCATCCGGCAGCGCCGCTCGAAGCTCCGAGTTGGCGGCGACCCCGCCGACGACCGCCAGGCGCTCGGTGCCGATCGCAGCCGCCGCCTCCTGCAGGCGTCCGCTGAGCGCGCGGATGATCGCCCGCTGGTAGCTCGCCGCGAGGTCGGCCCGGCGGCGCTCGAGCTCCTCCGCGCCAAGGTCACGGACGGTGTAGAGCAGCGCCGTCTTCAGCCCCGAGAACGAGAAGTCGAGCCCCGGCAACCGGGCGACCGGAAACGAGAACGCCTCGGGATCTCCCTCGCGTGCGAGCCGGTCGATCGCGGCCCCGCCCGGATAGGACAGGCCGAGCAGGCGCGCGCCCTTGTCGAACGCCTCGCCGGCCGCGTCGTCGAGCGTGGTGCCGAGCACGCGGTAGCCGCGCTGCTCCTGCACGTCCAGCAGGAGCGTGTGGCCGCCGCTCGCAAGCAGGCACACGAACGGCGGCTGGAGCGGTTCCGGCTGGAGGTAGAGCGAGGCCACATGGCCGTGCAGGTGGTCGACCGGCACGAGCGGCAGTCCCCGCGCCCAGGCGACCGCCTTGGCGGCGGAGAGACCGACCAGGAGCGCGCCAATCAGCCCCGGACCGACGGTGACGGCGACGGAGCCGACGTCGTCGAGCGTCGCGTCGGCCTCTGCCAGCGCCTCCTCGATCACCGGCGCGACCAGCTCGAGGTGGCGGCGCGACGCCACTTCCGGCACCACTCCGCCGAACCGGGCGTGGAGCTCCGCCTGCGAGGCGACGACGTTGGCGCGGATCTCCCCGTCAGCGGTGACGAGCGCGGCTGCAGTCTCGTCGCAGGAGGTTTCGAGGCCGAGGATCAAGCGTGGCTGCCGCGGGCCGCCACGCGCGCTGCCGCCGGAGCAGCCTCGAACACCGGCTCCTTCCACATCACCAGCGCGTCCTCGCGGTTGTCCGTGTAGTACCGGCGGCGCACCCCGCGCGAGCGGAACCCGAGCCGCTCGTAGAGACGGATCGCGCTCTCGTTGGACACGCGGACCTCGAGCGTGTAGCCGCGGTGGCCTTCCTCCGCGGTTCGGTCGAAGAGGTGCTCGAGCATCGCTGTCCCGATCCCGCGCCCCCTGAAGTCCGGGTCGACCGCGATGTTCATCACGTGCCAGGCGTCGACGTAGCGCGAGATGATCGCGTAGCCGACGAGACCGCCCGTGCCCTCCTCGAAGGCACCGAGGCAGAGCGACGACGGCTTCGCCAGCTCGCTCGCGAACATCGCCCGCGACCACGGCGTGCCGTAGGAGCGCCGCTCGACGTCCTCGATCGCGCTCAGGTCGCTCGACCGCAGATCCCTGATCTCGATCACCGTGGCCGAATCCTCACGCATGAGCGGGTGCTTTGTGAACATCGGGCTCGCGAACGTACAGCGGCACGACCAGGTGTGCAGGGCCGAAGTCGCGCGCCAGACGCGCATGGTGCCGCGCACGCGGCACGTGGCGCTCGTCGTCGTCCGGGGGGATTTCGGCGCCGGCCGCCTCCAGGACGTCCCGGTAGCGGACTGCGCCGTCCCCGACGCACACCACGCCTGGCGGCGGCTCGAGCTCGAATGGCGCAAGCACCACCGGCTCGCCGCTGCGCAGGCTGAAGACCTCGCGGCGCTTGGCGTCGATGACCGGCAGCGCTCCGGGCGCGCCCTCGGAGAGAGCGGCAAGCGTCGACACCCCGGCGACGGGAATGCCGAGCGCAAGCGACAGCGCACGCGCCGTCGCGATGCCGAGCCGGATGCCGGTGAAGCTGCCGGGGCCGATGCCGACTGCGACCCCGCCGAGGTCGGCCGGCGAGAGGCCCGCTGCGCGCAGCAGAGCGTCCGCGTCCTCGAGCACCGAGACGGGGCGCGTGACGCGCTCGCCCAGGACCTCGCCGTCCCGCGCGACCGCGGTGGTGACGACGCTCGTTGCCGTGTCGAAGGCGAGCACGATCACGCCGCCAAGCGTTGCAGCAGCTCCGGGGCGGCGTCCACCTCGATATTGCGGCGGCCGGGATCGACGTGGCTCAGCCGGACGGCGGCCCGCACCGGCGGCAGACCGTCGCCGGCGGCCTCGGGCCACTCGACGAAGCACACGGCGTCGGCGAAGTACGGCTCGAGGTCCCCCCACTCCGCGGCCGAGACGCCGTTGAACCGGTACAGGTCGAGGTGCGAGACGTCGAGCCGCCCCTGGTAGCGGTGGCCGATCGTGAACGTCGGGCTCGTCACCGGCTGCTCGACCCCGAGCGCTCGGCACGCTCCCCGCACGAACGTCGTCTTGCCGGCGCCGAGCTCGCCCGACACGGTCACGACGTCGCCCGAGTCGAGGAGCACCGCGAGCCGCGCCGCGAGCTGCCTCCGTCTCGGCCGGCGAGGACGACTCCACCCTCATCGAGCCAGGCTAGCCAGCACCCACGCTCCGGCTGTGGAGAAATCGGCACACATTTGGCACGAAGGACAGGTTCCCGAACGGCCACGTCCGGAGGGACAGTCCCTGGGACTGGTCGCGCGGCGGACATGGCTCCGGCGGACTTGCTCTGCGCCGTTCGCGGCGGTGCTCGGCGACCCGATCCGGCTCGTCCCTAGAAGAGGCCGAGCTGCACGGCGGGCTCGCGCTCGCCGAGCAGCTCCTCCACGGGAGCGAGGTCGGCCGGGCGGCTCGGGCTCGGCCGGTGTGCCGAGCAGCGCGGGCAGCCGGGCGAAGTCCTGCTCGAGCACCTTCAGCATCGCGGGCGTGTAGAGCGCCGCCGCCGGGTGGTAGAGCGGGTACAGCAGCACCTCGCGCCCGCCGACGGCGACCTGCTGCTCCTGGCCGTGCACGCGCGTGATCCCGGTGGGCTTCCCGGACAGCAGCTTGGTCGCGAAGTTGCCGAGCGATCGCCACCACCCGGGGCTGGATCAGCTCCAGCTGCCGGAACAGGTGCGGCTCGCACTGCTCGATCTCGTCGGGGGCGGGGTCGCGGTTGCCGGGAGGCCGGCACTTGAGGACGTTGGCGATGTAGACCTCGGCCCGCGAGAGCCCGATGCCTTCGAGCAGCCGGTCGAGCAGCTTGCCGGCCTGGCCGACGAACGGGAACCCCTGCTTGTCCTCGTGGAACCCGGGCGCCTCGCCCACGAACATCAGGTTGGCGTCGGGGTCGCCGACGCCGAACACGACCTGCGTCCGTCCCTCCGAGAGCCGGCACTTGGTGCAGGCCGCCGCTGACTCGGCGTACGCCCGCAGATCCAGTGCGCGGCGGGTCGGATCCATCGGGCGGCGAGTCTACGCGCGCCGACGGACAACTCGCCAACCGCGCGAGCGACGTCCCAGACCGCTGGACGGGAGCGGGACTTCGCGCGTGGCCGGGAGTAGAATCACAGCGCAGGCAGCATGAGAAAGACCGTCCTAGCTCTGGTCGCGACGGGGCTCCTGGGAGCGACCGTCGGCCTGGGCGAGGACTCGGTTGCTGCAAGCCGTTGCGGGCAATGGGCGGTTCCTGCCCGGGTCGGCGGGAAGGCTGTCTGCCTGCGCGAAGACCAGACCTGCAAGGCGAGGTTCGCGCGCGACTATGCGCGCTTCGCCTTTCGCTGCTTCGACGGCGTGCTCGTCGTGCCATGGAGCTTCCTCCGAGCCCGACCGCTCCTCCCGCAGCGCCTGGCCTCCGGCGCCCCGTGCCCGGTGACGACGCTGACGGGCCGGGTCGACGGACGTCCGGGTCTCGGACCTGGGCCCGCATACCCATTCGGGACGTACACCGTGATCCGGATGCGCATGCCGCCGCCCGACGGCTGGGGTGATGAGTGGAGCGGGACAAAGCGTGTCTGGCTCGTCGACCGCCGCTACACCGGCCGCATCCTCGTGCGCGGGCACCAGCTCGATGGCCCCAACGAGGTTCGGTTCGTCAGCGGGCGCCCCGGCTTCACGCCGGAGAAGCTCCTGAACCCTGTTCGCGAGCACCGGTTCGAGTGGGGTGACCAGCCCTCACTGACTCGGCTGCGGGCGCCCGGCTGCTACGCCTACCAGGTCGATGGCCGCAGCTTCAGCTACCGAATCGTCTTCGAGGCCCGCGTCGAGTAATACCGAACGGCGGCCGGCAAATCCGCAGCGGCCGCAACCGCAGGACGACTCGCCAACCTCCACGAACGATCTCGGCGAGGACGAGCGAGAGCCGGCCGTTCAACCGGCGGAGGCGGGTTCCCCGCCGCAGCCACACCGCGCGAAGCCGCGTGTGTTCAGCCGTTCAATCCACTGAAAGTCGTCATGCGAAGCGCGCAGCGCAAGCGGACTTTCAGTGGCTGGCGCGGCGGACTTTCAGTGGCAACAGGAGCCGCCGCAGCAGCCGCCGCCGGCCGAGCCGCCGAAGCTCGGCGTCTCGCGCGTGCCGTGCACGGCGAACACGGAGAGCTGTCGCAGGACATCCTCGGCGCCGCAGTGCGGGCATGGCGGCGCGTCGGCGTCCATGCGCACGAGCTCCTCGAAGTGCTGCTCGCAGCTCATGCACGCGTACTCGTAGACCGGCACGCCCGGATCCTACCGCCGTGCCCCTTCAGGTGATGCGCCCCCACTCTCGGCTGCGAAAAGCAAGCCAGGCTAGGACGCAGGGAGGGCGCGTACCGGTTGAGTACGGGTGCGACCGAGGACAACGCATGGCGCCGTTTTGCAGCAGCCCAGGGTGATGGTGCGCGTTGCCTGAAGGGGCACTACGGCCGGCTGCCGGGAGCGATCCCGGCAGCCGGCCCGTGGGACGTGGTGGCTGATTGCCGCCGGTTACAGCGGCACTTCGATCGACGCCTTCTCGGAGCGGAGCAGCGACAGTCGCCACGTCCCTTCCTTGAGCAGGCACCGCATCTTCAGGCGGTCGCCGACGACGAACGCCGACAGGTCGAGCGCTGCAGCAGCGGAGCACGAGAACGACGACCCGTCGTCGCGCCGCACCGTCACCGTGTCGGCGCCACGCTCGGCGAACGCGCCGTAGACGTAGCGCTCGCCCGTGCCGTCGGCCTTCAGCGTTACCTCGCCCGACTGCAGCGCGTGGAGGCGCAAGGCGCCCTCGCTGAGCTTGCAGGTGAGCGTCGCCTTGTGGCCGACACCGATCCCGCCGAGGTCGAGGCCGGCCGGCAGCGTGCAGCTGAGTGAGCCCCCGTCGCGGCGGCCGAGCGTGATCGAGCCGCCGCCGAGAGCGCTGATCAGCCCGGAGGCGCCGACCTCGCTGCCGTCGGCGTTCGTCGACGCTAGCTCGGAGCGCAGGGAGGCGAACGCGAGCTTGCCGCCGCTGAAGGCGCAGGTCAGCTTGACCTTGTCGCCCGGCTTGAATGCCGAGAGGTCGACAGCCTTCGCCAGCGGGCACGCGACGCTCGTGCCGTCCTCGAGCTTGATCGTCACACCCGTCGCGGACGCCTCCGACAGCGTCCCGGAGAACCACGCCTCGCCCCGACCGTCGGCCGAGATCGACGCGCGCTCCGACTTGAGCCACTGCAGGAGCATCGAGTCCGCGCCCTTCTTGCAGAGCGCCTTCACCTTCTCGCCGACCTTGAAGAGCGAGAGGTCGAGGGTCGCGGGCACCGTGCAGGCGACGGTCGCGCCGTCCCCCATCACGGTGATCGAGCCCGCGCCTTTCTCGGCGAGCACTCCGCCGATCTCGATCGCCTCCCGCGGCGTCTCCTTCGGCTTCTCCGTGCCCGGCTTGGTCTCGGTGTGACCGCGGACGTAGGTGAACGCGCCGCCACGGACGGAGACGACGATCAGCAGCAGGTCACCCGCGGCGAGCTCGGGCAGTTCGGCGCCGTCGGGCACCTGCACGTGCACGAGGCCGCGCTTCATCACGGCGATGTCGAACCCGGTCTTCGTCTTCCAGAGATAGATGCCGGCCAGCTTCAGCAGCTCGACCGTGCCGGTCTCCTTGACGTCGCCCTTGCCGGCCTCGAGGCCGGTCTTCTCGACGTCCGCGTCGACCGTGACCTTGTCGCCCGGTGCGAGTCCGGGCGATGTGGACGCGGGCGCCCGGAGCGAGGCGAGCCGCAACGGGAAGGCGAGACCGCCCGCCGAGACGATCAGGCGGCTCTTCGCCGCCTCGTGCCGCACGACGACCGCGCCGAAGCGCACATGCTTCGCGCGGCCGCTCACGCGCAGGGTCCGCGCCGAGAAGCTCCCGTCCGCGAGCGACGACCCCGTCGCCAGCAGGCGCTGGCCGACGGCGACCCGCGCGAACCTGGCCGTGCGAACCGTCCGCACCTGACCACGTGACGCCACGCCGAGCGCCTGCCGCGCTGGATCCTTCGCCACGACGACACCGGACACGGTGCCGGCCGCCGCAGTTCCTGTGAGCGTGCTCGCGGCAAGCGCCGCCAGCACGCCGACAAGGCAAATTCGCTTCATTCGAGTCCTTCCGAGAGAGTCCGCCAGTAGGCCGCAGTGTGTGTTCCGGGCCTCGGTATCGGCGAGCTTTCACCAGGCTTGCGCAAGTTCCCTCGGACAGGGTCACTCGCGTGGCGACGCCGGCATGCCGCTGCCCTCCCTCGTATCGAGGGACGCCGGGGGCCCACTCCGATTCGCCTGCGACCGGCAGGCCGACGGCTTCTTACTTGGGGCCCATGGCGCTTGGCGGCCAGTTCATGAGGTCCGGCGACAAGGACTTCCACGAGCCCTCGGGGACCGACCAGCCGTGGCGCTCGGCCGCGAGCTCCAGCTCGCGGTCGAGCTCGGCCTGGTCGCCGGCCGCAACGCCCGCCTCCTCGAGCACCGAATCGTCCACGTGCATCGGCGCGCCGGTGCGGGCGGCGAGGTTGATCGCGTCGCTCGGCCTGGCGTCGACGGTGTGGGCTGCGCCGTCGGCGGCCCGCAGGTGGATGACCGAGTAGAAGGTCTGCTCCCGCAGGCTGCTCACCTCGACCCGCTCCACCTCGGCGCCGAGCGCCTCGAGCACCTTCGCCATCAGCACGGCTGTCAACGGGCGCGGCATCGTCGCCTTGACGAGATGCAGCGCCAGCGAGTCGCCTTCCGGCGCGCCCACCCAGATCGGCAGCACGCGCGTGCCGCCCCGCTCCTGCAGCAGGACGATGCGCTGCGGCTCGACCGCCTGCGCTCCGCCGTTGCCATCCCCGCTCACGCGCACGACCACGTCGCGCAGCTCGACCTCGACCATCGTCTTCTCCTCCTTCGTCGTCGGTGCAAGAGCCGAGAGCCGCTCGCGCAGCTCTCGCCGTCCCCGGTGCAGGCGGACTCGTACGGCGCCCGGCGTGCGGCCGACCCGCGTGCCGATCTCGGCCGCGCTCAGCCCGGCGACGTCGTGCATGAGCACGGCGTCGCGCTGGGCGGGATCCAGCTCGGCGAGCGCTTCGCGGACGAGCGCCGCCGTCTCGGCGTCGACCGGCGCCTCCGCAGCCGGCGGCCAGCCCGCCAGCGACCGCTGCAGCCGCAGCCGCCGCAGCCGCATGCGGCCGAGGTTGGCTGCAATCCCGCAGAGCCAGGCGCCGAATCGGTCCGGCTCCCGCAGGTGCTCGAGCCCGAGGAACGCCTGCAGGATCGCCTCCTGGGCCAGATCCTCCGCCTCCTCCGGCAGCAGCGCCCGCGTGACGGCCCGCAGCCGCTCGTGGTGCCGCTCGACCAGGACCGCGAACGCCTCGGTGTCACCCGAGCGCGCGGCGGCGACCAGAACGCTGTCCCGATGCGACCTCACACGGCTCTGTTGCACGACAACGCCAGGACGTTACGGGTTACCCTTCAGGTGCCCGGTATCCACTGGAACTGGAGCCTGAGATCGACACCATCCGAATCGTCGGCGCCGGCCGCGTCGGCAGCGCCCTCGCCGCTCGCCTGCAGGAGCGTGGCCGCCGCGTGCGCGTCACCGGCCGCGAGCAGCCGCCCGAGACCGACGAGGCCGACCTCGTCCTGCTCTGCGTGCCCGACCGCGCGATCGCCGAGGTGGCAGCGCGAGATCGAGCCCGGCCCCTGGATCGCGCACGTCAGCGGCGCCACGCAGCTGGCCGCGCTCGAGCCACACCGGCGCCGCTTCGCGCTCCACCCGCTGCAGACCTTCGACCGCTCCGGCGACCCCGACGCAGCTCGACGGCGCCTGGTGCGCGGTCACGGCGGAGAGCGCCGAGGCCCTCGACGCGGCGCACGAGCTCGCAGCGACGCTCGGCCTGCGCGCATTCGCCCTCGCCGACTCCGAGCGGACGCTGTACCACGCCGGCGCCGTCGTGGCGTCGAACTACCTCGTGACGATCCAGCGCGCGGCCGCGGCGCTGCTCGGCGAGGCCGGCGCGCCGCCGGAGGCGCTCGAGCCGCTGATGCGGCGGACGATCGAGAACGGCTTCGAGCTGACCGGCCCGATCGCCCGCGGCGACATGGAGACCGTCGAGGCGGCACACCGAGGCGCTGCGCAGCCGCCGCCCTGACCTCGAGCCTCTCTACACCGTGCTCGCCGAGGCGACCGCTGCGCTCGCGCTCGAACCGCTCGCCCAGGCGGACGCACGGTGAAGGTTGCCCGGACGAAGGTCCAGCTCGACGCGGCGCTGGCGCGGCGAGGGAGCTCGGTCGTCGGGCTCGTGCCGACCATGGGCGCCTTCCACTCCGGCCACGAGATGCTCTTCGCCGCTGCGCGCCAGGCGTGTGACCTCGTCGTCGTCAGCCTCTTCGTCAATCCGGCGCAGTTCGACTCTCCCGACGACCTGGCGCGCTACCCGCGCGACGAGGCCGCGGACGCCGGACGCGCCGAAGCCGCCGGCGTCGACGTCCTCTTCACGCCCGCGCCCGCGGAGCTCTACCCGGACGGCTTCCAGACCTGGGTCGAGGTCACCGACCTCGGCCGGCCCCTGGAGGGCGAGTTCAGGCCGGGCCACTTCCGCGGCGTCGCCACGGTCTGCCTCAAGCTCTTCAACCTCGTCCAGCCGGCGGTCGCGTTCTTCGGCGAGAAGGACGCGCAGCAGGCCGCCGTCGTCAAGCAGCTCGTACGCGATCTCGACGTGCCCGTCGAGATTCGGGTGCTGCCCACGGTTCGCGACGAGGACGGCCTCGCGCTGTCCTCGCGCAACGCCCAGCTCGGCGGCGAGCACCGGCGGGCGGCCGCGGCCATTCCCCGCGCCCTTGCCGCCGGGGCAGCCGCGCACGCACGCGGCGAGGACGCCGCCGCGGCGGCCCAGCGCGTCCTCGACGAGGAGGCGCTCGTCGTCCCGCAGTACGTCGAGGTCGCCCGGCTGAACGGGCGCGTCTACCTGCTCGCCGCCGCCCGCGTGGGCGGCGTCCGTCTGATCGACAACGTCGTCCTGGAAGGAGACACCACATGAGCATCCGTCAGCAAGAGCCGGCACCGGCCGTCCCGGCGCCCGGCAAGCTCGCCCTCCCCGAGCTGGCCGAGATGAAGCGCGCGCGGCGACCGCATCGTCATGGTCACCGCCTACGACGCGACCGGGGGGCGCCTGGCCGACGCGGCCGGCGTCGAGCTGATCCTGGTCGGCGACACGGCCGCGATGGTCGTCCTCGGTCACGAGTCCAGCACGGTGCCCGTGACGATGGACGAGATGCTCTTCATGACGCGCGCGGTGACCCGAGGGGCTCGCCGGCCGCTCGTCGTGGGCGACATGCCATTCGGCTCGTACCAGGTGTCCGACGAGGACGCCGTGCGGAACGCGATCCGCTTCGTGAAGGAGGCGGGCGCGGACGTGGTCAAGCTCGAGGGCGCCGGTCCGTCCCTCTCCCGCGTCCGCCGGATCGTCGAGGCCGGGATCGGGGTCATGGGGCACATCGGGCTCACGCCGCAGTCGGCAACGGTGCTCGGAGGATTCAAGGCGCAGGGCCGCAGCGCCGCGCAGGCGCTCCGCCTCTACAACGAAGCCCGTGCCCTGGAGCAGATGGGCTGCTTCGCACTCGTGCTCGAAGCGGTTCCGGCGCCGGTGGCGGCGCGCATCACCGAAGCGCTCTCCATCCCGACGATCGGCATCGGCGCCGGCGCTGCCTGCGACGGCCAGGTGCTCGTCTGGCACGACCTGCTCGGGCTCTACGAGGGGCACACGCCGCGGTTCGTCAAGCAGTACGCGCAGCTCGGAGAGGAGATCCGGCGGGCGCTCCGCGCCTACGCCGCGCGACGTCCGCACGGGCGCGTTCCCCGAGGAGCGTCACACCTACTCGATGACGGACGAGGAGCTCGCCGCCTTCGACGAGGCGCTCGCAGCGGCCGAAGCGCGCGCGCCGAGCTAGAGGAGCACGGCCAGGGCGATCACGCCGCCGACGAGCACGCCCACCCCCACACCGGTGGCGGCCAGCGCGCGCGCCCAGCTGAACCCGCGCACGACTGTCACGCCGAGGACGAGTAGCCCCGCGGCCCAGAGGAAGAGCGCCGCCTCCACGCCGGCCAGCGCCACAGTGGCCGCACCGTCCTCGGCTCCGTCCCGGAAGACCTCGCCGCCGTCGAGCGCGAGCCGGAGCGGCCAGACGAGGAGCAGCGAGAGCACGACCGGCACGAGCGCGAACGCGAGCAGGTGGCGCGCCTGGCGGAAGGTGCCCGGCTCGCCGACCGCCGACATGCCCGCGAACAGAGCGGCACCGAGGACCCAGTAGGCGAAGAAGCCCTGGATACCGCCCGCCGCGACGGCCCAGAGGGCGACGGTGAGGCGGTCGAAGTCGGGGTCGTCGAGCAGCTCGGAATTGGCTCCGGCGCGCAGCGCGGTGGCGAGGCCGAAGAGGAACGCGATCGCCGTGATCGGCTCCTGCCGGGCGGACTCAGCCTCGGGCGAGACATCTCGCAATGCGCGGAAGACGGTGCGCGGCGCCAGCAGCACGAGCACCGTGCGCAGCCACCAGGCCCGTTCGCGCGCATCTGCGCTTTCCGCGGCCTCGACCATCCCTCGTTCGGAGGTTACTGCTGGAAATCACCCGAAGGAGGGGTCGCTCCCCATGGCCTCGGGTGCCGACACACCAATCGTGGGCGAGTGCGGCTCCCCACGGACGTCCCCCACGTGACGTCCACCACTCGACGAGCGAAGGGACGTTTCCAGAATGGGCGACAAGAAGCGCAAGCTCCTACTCACACTCCTGATCGTCGGCGTCCTCGGGAGCGTGACCGCGTTCGGCACGTACTCCGCCTTCACGGCGACGACCACGAACAGCAACAACAGCTTCGCCGCCGGCACGGTCGCGATCCAGGACGACAGCGGCCTCTCGACGGCGCTCTTCGACAACATCACGAACCAGGGCCCCGGTGCGACCACCCAGAAGTGCATCCGCATCAAGTACACGGGCTCGCTCGCCTCGAGCGTGCGGTTCTACATCCCGTCCGCCTCGAACGGCGGCGCCTTCCAGATCCAGGTCGAGCGCGGTTCGGGCCTGAGCGACCTCGCGACGCGGGGATCGTGCGCAGGCTTCAGCTCCGCTACGACCGCCTTCGCGACGGGCGACCTGAACACCTTCCCGTCGGCATACGCGACGCCGGGTGTGGACGGCAAGGCGAGCGGTGCCGCCTGGGCGCAGAACGACGCGATCGACTACCGCTTCACGCTGTCGGTCAAGGACGACACGACGCCGAACGCGCACACGAGCGCGATCTCGACGGGTTCGTTCGCGATCACGTGGGAGGCCCGTAACAACTAGCGGCCATCCGGAACGGGGATGAGCGACGCGTCGGAAGCGGGGTCGAGAGATCCCGCTTCCGCGCGTTTCGCGGGAAGGACGGAATGAGGCGTCTGGAACTGCTCAGCTTCCTGGTCGGCGCGGCGACGGCCCTCAGCCTGCTCGCCGGCTGGCGGGTTCCGGCCGGCAGCGGCCAGGTCGGAACGGATCTGATGCTCAGCATCGGTCGCTCGAACGCCGTCGAGCTGTCGCGCACCGGCACGGTCGTCTCGGCGCGTGACCTGAGGCCGGGACGCCGGGTCGAAGCGGCGGTCGTCGCCCATAACCCCGGCGCCGCCGTGCTCAGGCTGCGGCCGACCCTCCAGGTTGCGTCCGGTGCGGCGCTCGCCCGCGAGCTCCGCGCGGAGCTGCGGGCCGACGGCAGGCAGCTCTATGCCGGGTCGCTCGCCGGGCTGACGGCGCGTTCGGCGCCGCTGCGGCTGGCACCTGGGCGCTCGAGCCGCGTCCAGCTCGTCGTCACGCTGCCCCGCTCCGCCGGCGCGACGGCCCGCGGCCGCACGTTCCAGGGGTCGCTCGTGCTCGAGGCCAGCCGATGAGCACCCTCCGCCGCGTTGCAGTCGTCATGCTCGTCGCCGCGGTGGCTGCCGCTGCCGCCGTCGGCGGCTACGCGGCGTTTCGGGCGGCGGTCTCGAACGCCGGCAACTCGTACGAAGCCGGCAGCGTCGCTCTGAGCGACAACGACGTCGGGACCGCCATGTTCACGACGCTCGGCTCAGCCGCGCCCGGCGACTCGGAGACGAGCTGCATCCGCGTGCGCTACGACGGCACGCTGGCAGCCGGCGTGCGGCTCTACGGAACGGTCAGCGGCGCGCTCGCGCCCTACCTGACGCTGACCGTCACGCGCGGCACGGACGCGAACCCCGTCTTCGACAACTGCGGCACGTTCGTCGCCGACGCGACCAACTACATCGGCGCCGGCGCCGGCGTCGTCTACTCGGGCGCCCTGGGCTCCTACCCGGCCACGTATGCCGCCGGCATCGCCGACCCGGCCGTCAGCGGCGGCAATGAGAGCTGGACCTTGAACGAGGTGCACATCTACCGGTTCGTCGTCACGCTCGGGAGCAACACCGCCGGGCAGGGGCAGACAGCGGCCGCGGCGTTCACCTGGGAGGCGCGGAGCCAGTGAGCAGCGTCGTCTTCGCTCCCTCTGCCCGGCCGCGCAGGCTGCCCCACGCGTCGCGCGGCGGCTCGTCGCCCTCGTCGTCTGGGCGGCCTTCGGCTTCGGCGTCGTCACGGCCACGTTCGTGTCTGCACCCGGCCTGCTCGGGCTGGAGAGCTTCACGATCCTCTCCGGCAGCATGGAGCCCACCCTCCGGGTCGGCGACGTCGTCATCGACCGCCGCATCAGCGCCTCGGAGATCCAGCCTGGCGACATCGTCACCTTCCGCGACCCGGAGGACGACGCCCGGCTCCTGACCCACCGCGTGCTGCGCTATCGCGTCGACGGCGAGACGGCTTTCGTCGTCACCCGGGGTGACGCCAACCTCGGCGTCGAGCGCTGGAGCATCCCGCTCGACGGCACGGTCGGTCGCGTCGACTTTCGCGTTCCGAAGCTCGGGTACGTCCTGAAGCACGCCGGTGGACGCATGGGCCGCATTGCGCTCATCGCCCTGCCTGCGCTGCTCCTCGGCCTCTTCGAGCTCAAGCGCATCTGGTTCCCCAAGGAGCGGCGGCGATGCGTAGCCGGCTGACGGCTGTCGTGCTGATTCTGGGCGCCGCCCTCGGGGTAGCGGGCGGCGTCGCCTACGCCGCCTACACCGCGACAACGGCGAACCCGGCGAGCGCGCTGGCGGCCAAGCGCATCTACCCGGCGGAGCGCTCAACGTCGGCATGGACGGTGGAGGATGCGGGAGACGGCTCCGCGGCCAATACGTCCAGCTCAATCGCCTACGCGCGACGGGAGCTTCTACACGACAAAGAACTGGTCGTCGTCGTGGTCGACGAGCCGGTACATCGAGTTCGCGCTCAACGGACCGCTACCGGCCGGCCTGACCACCTCCTCGGTGACCTTCGACTTCACCTTCGCCGACAACGACAACGCCGCGGGCAACACGGTCTGCTTCTACTTCGAGGTTCGACGAACGTCGACAGGCGCCGTCGTCTCGACCCACGGATCGTCCGGGAGCCCCGTCGCCTGTGAGGCGGTCGCCTCGCTCAAGACCGTCTCGACCTCGCTATCCGCCGTCACGAGCAGCGACGTCGTCAACGACCTCACGATCCGGGTGTACGCCCAGCACTCCGGCGGAGCCAGAGCGATGCGGGTCGACCGCGCCACGGTCAGCGGGACGACCTGGGCCGGCTTCACGCTCTACCCGCTCCTCTACACGGACGCAGCCGACACCGTGGCGGCGACGACCCGCTGGGGCGTGGCAGTCGCGGCCGACTCCGCCCAGTTCCAGAACGCCGGCAACTGGTCGAACGCCTACGCAGCCGGCCGCTACCTGAAGTTCACCTTCCCCGGCTACCCGCCGACGTCCGGGACCGTCAGCGCTGCCGCATTCGACCTCGACTACCGCTCGGCGACGTCGACCGACACCACGTGCTTCTACTTCGAGGTGTACGCGGGCGGCACGCTCATCGGCACCCACGGATCGACGGGCTCCGACGTCGATTGCACGACCGGAGCGGCATTCGAGTCGGTCGCGACGGCGCTCACCGCGGTCGACACAGCGTGGGAGGCGACGAACCTCGCCATCAAGGTGTTCATGAAGAACTCCGGCAACCGGCCCGTCCAAGTCGACCGCGTCCGCCTGCGCGTCACCTACGCGCTCGACTCGGGCTCCGGCTGCGCGACCACCGCGACCGACTCCGTCCCGGCGGATGCGGACACGTGGATCCGGCAGGACGCCGCCACCAGTAACTTCGGGACTGACACGATCCTCCAGGTCAGGAGCAATCCCGTCCAGAACCGGCGGATGCTCCTGCACTTCCCCTACCCCGCGGTGCCCGCAGGCTGCACCGTCACCGCGCTGCTCGAGGCGTACGCAGCGAGCGTCCAGGGGACACCCACAATCCACGCGTACCAGGCGGCAGCGAGCTGGGACGAGACCGCGGTGACATGGAACACCCGGCCCGCCACGACCGGAACGCCCGCCGCCACCTCGAACGGAGTCGTCGGAACCTGGCGACGGTGGGACGTGACCTCAATTGTGCAGGCGCACCAGTCCGGCGCGAACACGGGCTTCGTCGTCCGCGACTCGATCGAGGACGGCGGCAACCTCATCAACACGTACCAGAGCCGCGAGAACACGAACAAGCCGCGCATCCTCTTCGCCTACGGCACCGACACAGTCCCGTACGCCACCGATCTGCAGGCCGTCAACGGCGGCACGATCGCCGGCCGGCCCGACGCCGGCGACACGATCACGTACACCTACAGCGAGGCGATCGACCCCGCGTCGGTCCTCGCCGGCTGGAGCGGCGCGTCGACCGCGGTGACCCTGCGGATCACGGACAACGGCGGCAGCGACCTCGCAGTCGCCGTCTGGAACGCCGCCAACACTGCCCAGCTCCCGCTCGGCACGTTCGACCTCCTCGGCGACTACGTCGGCGCCAACGCGACCTTCAACGCGACCATGGTGCGAACCGGCACCACGATCGTCGTGACGCTGGGCACGCTGACGGGCGGCACCGTCAAGACGCGAGACCACCGGTGTGACGGTGACGTGGAGCCCGTCCTCCGGCCCGCGTGACCCGAGCGGGAACTACGCCCCGACCTGGACGGCGACCGAGTCGGGGGCGGTCGACGTCGAGTTCTAGGGCATCGATAGAGCACGCATGCGCCCCCTACGGATGGCAGGACTTGTCGCGGCCGCGGGCTTGGCTGCAGCGACGCTCGGCACGCTGCTCGCCGTCGGTGCGTCGCTCGTGCGCAAGCCGGCGACCCGCGCCCAGATGAGCGTGTGCGCGCGCGGCGTGATCCACGCCGAGCGTGCGGCACAGGCCCTCGGGACGCGGCCGGCGCTGGCTTTCGCCCTCGACCGCACCGGGCGGCGCCTCTGGTCGAGCCGCGGGCCGGAGACCAGGCCTCTCGGCTGGGCATTCCGGCCGGCCAAACCGGGCCGCTACCGGCTGGTGTTCATCGAGTCCGGCCGACGCACCATGCTCGACGTGCTCGTCGCCCGCTGCAGCCGCGAGCTCCGCCTCGGCCTGGACGGGCCACAGCGTGCGCTCTTCACCCTCGACAATCTCCGCCCCGGAACGACCCGCGCGGCATGCGTCGTCGTCACCTACACCGGCAACCGCCCCGCGCGCCTGCGTCTGTACGGGAACACGGGCGGCACCGGCCTCGATCGCCACCTGATACTGACGGTCACCCGCGGCTGGACTGCGCAACGAAGCAGCCGCTCGTGCCGCACCTTCCGCGCTGACCGGCGCGACTACCTCGGGCTCGGCATGGGCATCACGTACGCCGGGACGCTCCAGGGTCTGCCCGATCGCTTTACCGACGCCCCCAACGACGCCACCTGGCGCTCGTCGCGAACCTGGTTCCGCGGCATGTCGCGCGCCTACCGGCTCGAGGTCACGCTGCCCGCCGCGGTCGGCAACGAGGTTCAGGGCCTGACTGCGACCCAGGCGTTCGTCTGGGAGGCCCGCCCGACGCTCCGCCGGAAGCGGGTCACGGGCCCCCGCTGAACCCGCGGCCGCGCGCGGGTCAGGCCGCGACCGCTTCGCGCGCAGGCAGCACCTCGCGCAGGAACTGGCCGGTGAACGAGTCCTCGACGTCGGCGACCTGCTCGGGCGTGCCGGCCACGATCAGCTCGCCGCCGGCGTCGCCGCCCTCGGGGCCGAGGTCGATGATCCAGTCGGCCTGCTTGATCACGTCGAGGTTGTGCTCGATCACGAGCACCGTGTTGCCCGTGTCGACGAGCCGCTGCAGCACCTCGAGCAGCTTCTCGATGTCGGCGAAGTGCAGCCCCGTGGTCGGCTCGTCGAGGATGTACAGCGTCCGCCCGGTCGCGACCTTGCAGAGCTCGGCGGCGAGCTTGACCCGCTGGGCCTCGCCGCCGGAGAGCGTCGTCGCCGGCTGGCCGAGCCGCATGTAGTCGAGCCCGACGTCGTGCAGCGTCTGCAGCCGCCGGCGCAGCTTGGGGATCTTGGCGAAGAACTTCAGCGCCTCCTCGACCGACATCTCGAGCACGTCGGCGATCGACTTGCCCTTGAAGCGCACCTCGAGCGTCTCGCGGTTGTAGCGCTTGCCGTGGCAGGTCTCGCAGGGCACGTAGACGTCGGGCAGGAAGTGCATCTCGATCTTGAGCTGGCCGTCGCCCTTGCACGTCTCGCAGCGGCCGCCGCTGACGTTGAACGAGAACCGGCCCGGCTTGTAGCCGCGCACCTTCGCCTCGGGCGTCAGCGAGTAGAGCTCGCGGATGTGCGTGAAGAGGTCGGTGTAGGTGGCCGGGTTCGAGCGCGGCGTGCGGCCGATCGGCTTCTGGTCGATCTCGATCACCTTGTCGAAGGCGTCGATGCCCTCGACCGACTCGTGGTCGCCCGGCTTGACGCGCATGCGGTGGAGCCGGTTGGCGAGCGACTTGTAGACGATCTCGTTCACGAGCGTCGACTTGCCGGAGCCCGAGACGCCGGTGACGCACACGAACTTGGCGACCGGGAAGTCGACGTCGATGCCCTTGAGGTTGTGCATCGAGGCGCCGCGCACGCCGAACCAGCCGTGCGTCCTCGGTGCGCCGCTCCGGGATCGCGATCGACCGCCGCCCGGAGAGGAACTCGCCGGTGATCGAGCCCTTCGTCGCGCTGCACCTTCGCCGCCGTGCCCTCGGCGACGACGTGGCCGCCGTGCTCGCCGGCGCCCGGGCCCATGTCGACGAGCTGGTCGGCGGCGCGCATCATCTGCTCGTCGTGCTCGACCACGAGCACGGTGTTGCCGAGGTCGCGCAGCCGCTCGAGCGTGCCGATCAGCTTGCCGTTGTCGCGCTGGTGCAGGCCGATCGACGGCTCGTCGAGGATGTAGAGCACGCCCACGAGCTGCGAGCCGATCTGCGTCGCCAGCCGCAGCCGCTGCGCCTCGCCGCCGGAGAGCGTCGCCGCCGCCCGGTCGAGCTGCAGGTAGCCGACGCCGACGTTGTCCAGGAACGAGAGCCGCTCGCGGATCTCCTTGATGATCCGCTCGCCGATCAGCCGCTCGGTCTGCGTCAGCTCGAGCTGGTCGAGGAACGCGATGGCGGCGGTCACCGACATGCGCGTGAACTCGTGGATGTTGCGGTCGCCGACGGTGACGGCGAGCACCTCGGGCTTGAGCCGCGCGCCCTTGCAGACCGGGCACGGCCGGAAGCTCATGTACTCCTCGATTCGCTCGCGCATCGCCGAGGAGTCCGTCTCCTTGTAGCGACGCTTGAGGTTCTCGACGATGCCCTCGAACGCGAGCATGTACGACCGCCGCCGGCCCATGCGGTTGCGGTACTGGACGTAGACCCGGTCGCCGCCCGTGCCATGGAGGAAGCGGTCCTGCTGTTCGGTCTCGAGCTCGTGCCAGGGCGTGTCGAGGTCGATCTCGTAGCGGTCCGCGACGCCCTGGATGACGGCCTCGTAGAAGCTCGAGCTGCCCACCGACCAGGGCACGAGCGCGCCGTCGGCGATCGACAGCGTCGGGTCGGGCACGACGAGGTCAGGGTCGATCTCCTGCTGCGAGCCGAGCCCGGTGCAGCGCGGGCAGGCGCCGTGCGGCGAGTTGAAGGAGAAGATCCGGGGCTGCAGCTCCGGCAGCGAGACGCCGTGCTCGGGGCAGGCGAAGCGCTCGGAGAAGAGCAGCTCCTCGTCCGTGTCGACCAGGTCGATGCCGACGAGCCCCTCGGCGAGCCCCGCCGCCGTCTCGATCGACTGCCAGAGCCGCGTGCGCAGGTCCGGCTTCATCACCAGCCGGTCGACCACCACCTCGATCGTGTGCTTGAACTTCTTGTCGAGCTCGATCTCCTCCTCGAGCAGCCGCTGCTCGCCGTCGACCTTCACGCGGGTGAAGCCCTGGTTGCGGAGCTCCGAAAGATGTCCTTGTACTCGCCCTTGCGGTCGCGAACGACCGGCGCGTTGACGGTGAAGCGCGTCCCGTCCGGGAGCGCCAGCACCTGGTCGACGATCTGCTCGATCGACTGGCCGGCGATCGGCCGGCCGCAGACGGGGCAGTGCGGCTGCCCGACGCGCGCGTAGAGCAGGCGCAGGTAGTCGTAGATCTCGGTCACCGTGCCGACCGTCGAGCGCGGGTTGCGCGACGTGGTCTTCTGGTCGATCGAGATCGCCGGCGAGAGGCCGTCGATCGAGTCGACGTCGGGCTTCTCCATCATCTGCAGGAACTGGCGCGCGTAAGCCGAGAGCGACTCGACGTAGCGGCGCTGCCCCTCGGCGTAGATCGTGTCGAAGGCGAGGCTCGACTTGCCCGAGCCGGAGAGCCCCGTGACGCAGATCAGCGAGTGCCGCGGCAGCGTGACGGTGACGTCCTTGAGGTTGTGCTCGCGGGCACCGTGAACGACCAGCTCTTCAGCAGGCATGAACATTCCAGTTTATCTCCAGGCTGCTCGCACGAACGTGTGTTCGCTCGAGACTACAGTGCCGACATGTCGGAGCGTCTGCGGCCGCTGTGGGACTTCGGTGACCTGGACGAGAGCGAGCGCCGTTTTCGCGCGCGCCTTGACGACGAGCCCGACAACGCGGGCCGCGCCGAGGTGCTGACGCAGCTGGCCCGCGTCGAGGGCCTGCGCGGGAGTTTCGACGTAGCCGACAAGCTGCTCGACGAGGCCGCGGAGCTGGCACAAAGCGAACGCGTCGTGGGCGCGGTCATCGACCTCGAGCGCGGGCGGGTGCGCCGCTCGAGCGGCGACAAGGACGCCGCCTACCCGCTCTTCGTCTCCGCCTTCGAGGTGGCGAGGTCCGCGGGCCAGACGTTCCTTGCGGCCGACGCCGCGCACATGGCGGCGCTGGCGGCGCCCGACCGCGACGGCTTCGTCGCCTGGACGGAACGCGGGCTCGCCACCGGCGACCCCTACTGGCCCGGATCGCTGCTCAACAACCTCGGCTGGGAGTACTTCGATGCCGGCGATCACGCGGAAGCGCTCGGTGCATTCGAGCGCGCGCTGGAGGCGCGGCAGCGGTTCCCGGAGCGGCCCGCCGAGATCGCGATCGCCCGCTATGCAGTGGCCAAGGCGCTGCTGGGCCTGGGGCGCTCACGCGAAGCGGCCGACACGCTGGAGCAGGCCGTGGCGTGGACGGAGCAGGTAGGCAAGCCGGACGGCTGGTTCCACGAGGAGCTCGCAGCCGCGTACGCCGACCTGGACGACGAACGGGCGGCGGAACAGGCCCGTCTGGCGCTGCCGCTCCTCGAGCGCGACGACCCATCGTTCGAGGGCGAGCGCGCCGACCGCCTGCGCGCCCTCGCCGAACCTGCCGGGTCTGTCCTCGGAGGCGACGGCTTGTCCGTCGCCGGAGGGGACTGACCCCAGCCTTGTCCAGCGAACTGCCCGACTCCTAGACTCACCCCGTGGCCACCTGCGCGGTCTGCGGGTACGAGGCCGCCGGCCCCTTCAAGTTCTGTCCGGAGTGCGGAGCGCCGAGCGGCGTGCAGGAGCGCGAGCAGCGCAAGGTCGTCACGGTCCTGTTCTGCGACGTCGTCGGCTCGACCGAGCTCGGCGAGTCGGTGGATGCCGAAGCCCTGCGCGGAGTTCTCGCCCGCTTCTACGAGCGCATGAAGGCGATCGTCGAGCGCCACGGCGGTGTCGTCGAGAAGTTCATCGGCGACGCGGTCATGGCCGTCTTCGGCATCCCGGCGGCCCACGAGGACGACGCGCTGCGCGCGCTGCGGGCCGCGGCGGAGATGCGCGGCGGCGCTCCCCGAGCTCGGCGTCGACGGGCGGATCGGGGTCAACACCGGCGAGGTCGTGACCGGCACGCAAGAGCGGCTCGCGACCGGGGACGCTGTCAACATCGCCGCCCGCCTGCAGCAGGCGGCGGCACCGGGCCAGATCCTGCTGGGCGAGGCCACTCGAGGACTGGCAGGGGAGGCCGCAGAAGCGGAGCCCGTCGAGCCGCTGACCCTCAAGGGCAAGCGTGAGCCCGTGCCTGCCTGGCGGCTGGTTGCAGTCTCGACGGCGGCGCCGGAGCGACGGCTGGACACGCCGATCGTCGGCCGCGGGAGCGAGCTCGCCCTGCTCGAACAGGCCTGGCTGCGCGCCCGGGACGAGCGGTCGTGCGTGCTCGTCACCGTCGTCGGCTCGGCCGGCGTCGGCAAGTCGCGGCTCGCCGCCGAGTTCCTCGCGGGCGCGCAGGCGACGGTCGTGCGCGCCCGCTGCCTCTCGTACGGCGAGGGCATCACCTACTGGCCCGTCGTCGAGGTGCTGAAGCAGCTCGACCACCACCGCTCGCAGCTCGATCCGAGAGCGAGCGAGGCACTGGCCGTCGTCCTCGGCGAACGCGGCACGTCGTCGTCCGACCAGATCGCGTGGGCTTTCCGCAAGCTGCTCGAAGCGGTGGCTGCCGAGCAGCCGCTGATCGTGGTCTTCGACGACATCCAGTGGGGCGAGGACGTCTTCCTCGACCTGCTCGAGCAGACCGCCGTCATGTCGACCGGCGTGCCGCTGCTCTTGCTCTGCCTCTCCCGGCCAGAGCTGCTCGACCGGCGGAGCGGCTGGGAGAGTGCTCTCCGGCTCGAGCCGCTCGACGTCGAGGAGTCCCGCGCGTTGATGGAGACCCGCCTGGGGACCATCGACCTCGCACCCGAGATCCGAGAGCAGATCCTGTCGAAGGCCGGCGGCAACCCGCTGTTCGTGGAGGAGATGGCGGCGATGGTGCGTGCCTCGGATGACGGCGCCGTCGACGTGCCTCCGACGATCCAGGCCCTGCTCGCGGCCCGCCTCGATCAGCTCGACGCGAATGAGCGCTGCGTGCTCGAGCACGGCTCTGTCGAGGGGGAGCTCTTCCATCACGGCGCCGTCTCGGCGCTGACGCCGGACGAGACGCGCCTCATGACACACCTGACCGCCCTCGTGCGCAAGGACCTGGTGCGGCCCGACCGCCCCCAGCTCGCCGGCGACGACGCCTTCCGCTTCCGCCACCTCCTGATCAGGGATGCAGCGTATGAGGGCCTGGCGAAGGGTGACCGGGCCGACCTCCACGAGCGCTTCGCCGACTGGCTGGCCGGGCACGGCACCGAGCTCGTCGAGCTCGACGAGCTCGTCGGCTACCACCTCGAGCAGGGCTACCGCTATCTGGAGGAGCTCGGCCGCGTCGACGAGCACGCCCGTCAGCTCGCCCGTCGGGCTGCAGAGCGGTTGGGTGCCGCCGGGCAGCGCGCCGTCTGGCGGGAGGACTTCCGCGCCGGCCGAATGCTCCTCGAGCGCGCCCGCGCGCTGGCCGGGGACGCCCGCAGCCCTGCCCGCTTGGAGGTCACGCTCAACTGGGCGCGCTTCAACACGGGCGAGAAGGCCACGGGCATCGAAGGCCTCTCCGCCGCCATTGCACGGGCGTCCGCCGCCGGCGACCGCGTGGACGAGCTCGCGCTTCGTCTGGAGCGAGGAAGCTTCGAGCTCGGCACCTCGGTCACAGCTGACGAGCTCATGCAGCTCGTCGAGGAGGCAGTCCCGGTCTTCGAAGCTGCCGGATCGGACTGGGGCCTCTCCGTCGCCGACGGCGCGGAGTTCATCGCCGGGGAGCTCCAGGGACGCTCGTGCTCGGAGCTCCTCGCCGTCGCCGAGCGTAGTCTGACCCACGCCCGCAAGGCCGAGGATCCGCTGTGGATCAACTGGAGCGAAAGCAGGGTTCCATGGCTCCAGTACCTCGGCGCCACGACGGTCGACGAGTGCCTGCGCTGGCTGGACGACCACCCGCACGTCGAGGCCTACAGCGTCCTGCCGCACCGCCAGCGCCTGCTGGCCATGCTCGGCCGCTTCGGCGAGGCGCGGGCGCTCCTCGCCGGGGTCACCGAGCGCGTGGAGGAGCTGGGGGCGACGAGGTACCGGGAGTGGCTCGCCTTGCGGCGTTTCGAGGTGGCGAGGCTGGAGCGCGACTGGGTCGAGGCCGAGTCGGCGTCACGCGAGCTGTGCGATCTGGAGGCGCAAGAGGTGACGCTCAACAATCTGTGGTTCTGCTGCAACCGCGCCGAGGCGCTGGTCGAGCTCGGCCGCCCGGACGAGGCGGAACACTGGCTGGAGCACGGCCGCGCGACTGCCCCGACCGAGGAGCCGACGCCGCAGATTCTCTGGCGGCAGATGCGCGCCCGGGTGCTGGCGAGGCGCGATGAGCACGACGAAGCCGAGCGCCTCGCCCGCGAGGCGGTGGCGCAAGCCGGGCAGACGGACCAGCTGAACCTCAACGCCGACGCGCTCCTCGCGCTCGCCGAGGTGCTGGCGCTCGCCGGGAAGGACGCGGGCCCCGAGCTCGGCCAGGCGCTCGCGCTCTACGAGCGCAAGGGCAACCTCGTCATGGCCGAGCGGACGCGCGAACAGCTCGCGGCGACCGCAGCCTAGGACGCGAGCCGCTCGACGAGCTCGGTGACCTCGTTCGGCCGCGGCACGTGCTCGATCTCGAGCGGGCCGACGACGAGCGTGCCGTAGCCGAGCATCCGCCCGGCGGCCGACTGCTCGACCTCGACGGCGTCGATCCTGCGCAGGCGCACCTGGCGGGCCCGCTTGCGAAGCGTGCCCTCGACGACGTAGAGCCGCTCGTTGGTGACGACGAGGTGCAGCCGCTCCCAGTCCCAGACGGCGCGGAGCGCCAGCACGGCGGCGATCACGACGAGGAGGGCGCCGGCTGCTGCGAGCGGCCAGACGAGCGTCAGGAGCACGCCGCCGAGCGCCGCCAGCCCGCACGCCTGCGCGAGCGGCCAGGCCAGCACGACGCCGTGCCGGCGCGCATCCAGGCAGACTCGCTCGTCGTCGTTCGCCATGGGTCTCCGCGTTCGCCGCGGCCGGTCACCGTTCCTGCCGCTGGCCTCCTTGCGGCCGGTGCCGGAGAATGGCCGCGCATGAGCGATCCGTTCGACACCGGCGTCGTCACGGTGATGTTCACGGACGTCGAGGGCTCGACCGACCTGACGCGCCGGCTGGGCGACGAGGCCGCCCGCAGGACGATCGAGAACCACCGCCGCATCGTGCGGGAGCAGCTGGCCGAGCACGACGGCCGCGAGATCGACTCGATCGGCGACGGCTTCATGCTCACGTTCCTCTCGACGCGCCGCGCGATCGCCTGCGCGGTCGCGATCCAGAAGGCGCTGGCCGAGCACGCGCGCGAGCACCCGGACGAGGAGGTGAAGCTCCGCATCGGGCTCAACGTCGGCGAGGTGCTCGAGCGCGGCGGCCACCCGTTCGGTGCGGCCGTCAACGCGACCCAGCGCGTGGGGGCGCACGCGAAGGGCGGCCAGATCTTCGTCAGCGAGCCGGTGCGCCATCTGGCCGGGACGATCCCGGGCGTCACCGTTCCGCGACCGCGGGCCGCTTCTCGCTGAAAGGGTTCTCCGAGCGCTGGCGCCTGTTCGAGGTCGTCTGGGAGCCGCCCGAGGACGAACGCGCACCGAAGCCGAAGCCGGCGCCGAGCCCGCAAGGCGTCGCCGCCGCCGGCGGCGTGCTCGTCGGCGCCGCCGGTCCTCGGTGCTCGCCGCCTCGCGCTGGCCGCGTTCCTCGTCCTGCGCGGCGGCACGCGAGACGCTCGACAGGTCGCGCCGAACTCGGTCGGCGTCATCGACCCTGGCAGCGGCGACATCGTCGACGAGGTGCCGGTCGGCGCGAAGCCCGGTCGACATCGCCTACGACGACGGAGCGAGCGGCGGCTCTGGGTCGCGAACCTTGGACGTGCGGCACGATCTCGGAGATCGACGCGGGCGAGCGAGCCGTGTCCAGCACGTTCAGCGCCGGGAGCAGACCGCGCGGGGTCGCAGCCGGAGAGGGTGTTCGTCTGGGTGGCGAACGGTTTCACGGACGAGCTGTCCGTCTTCGATCCAGCGCGGGAACGTCGTGGACCGCATCGACATTCCCGGCGCGCGGGACATCGAGGTCGGCTCCGGGCGGTGTCTGGGTCGTCAGTCGGGACCACCGGCGGGATCCGCACTCGACCCGGACACGCGGGGATCGAACCGGTGGCGGACGGATCGGCGGTCGCCGTCGGCGCGGGCCGCGTCTGGATCGCCGAAGGGAGAACCCTGACGCGGATCGACCCAACGACCAGAGAGCCGGTCGGGCCGTCCTTCACCCTCCGCTACGCCGTGAGCCAGCTCGCCGTGGCACCTGACGGCACCGTCTGGGTCACGCACACCAGCAGACGACGCCGTCTCGCGGGTGGAGCCGTCCGCCGGGTCGACGCAGACGATCGACGCCGGCAACGATCCCCGCGGCATCGCCGTGGGCGAGGGCTCGGTCTGGGTCGCGAGCAGCCTGGCCGAGCACTGATCCGGATTCGCGAGGAGAGCGGGGAAATCGAAGAGCCGGATCCCACTGGGGAGCAGCCCGGAGGCCGTCGTCGTCGCCGAGGGCTCGGTCTGGGTGACGACGCAGACGCCGGGCTAGTCGCCGTCCGGATCGGGCTTGAGCGCGATCTGGTCGAACGCCGGCATCATCACCTGGCTGGACTGCGCGAAGGCGAAGCGCGCAACGCGGTCGGACACCACCTGCGCACGACCCTCGAAGAGGTACGGAACCAGCGGGACGACCTCCTCCATCAGCAGCTGATCGGTCTCCGCCCAGCACTCGCGCTGGGCCCGGCCGGTCAGCCGGAGGCACTCGCCGATCTTCGCGTCGACGTTCGGCACCCGCGTCGCGCGATAACCCCAGCGCCGGAGCTCCCGCGGCGTCGCCCCGACCAGCGACAGGTTCTGGCCGCCCTGAGCGCGAATCGTGGGGCCGTGGAAGAGCGCCGGCAGCAGGCCGGACGCATTGAGCGTGTCTGCGCCATAGCCGAGCGAGGGAATCAGCGGCACCTGCGCTTCGGGCTGCAGCAGCCGCCCGAAGTACGTGTCCGGATCGAAGGTCTTGACCTTCAGCTCGATGCCGATCGGCCGGAGGTTTCGCGGACGATCTCGGCGAGCGCCTCGATGGCCGGATCGTCGGGACGCACGGGCGCCAGGCACGCCGCGGCAGACGGCCGCGTCGCACCGTCCGTCCCGGTCGCGGTCGTAGCGCGACATCGCCATCTCCGGCGGGCCGCCTGCGACGTCTCCGCGGTGGCCCGGGGTCGCGTACGGGTCGTAGTCGACGAGCAGGTTGTCGAGCATGGCGTCGGGCACGATGTGCCCGGCGATCCGGCCGCCGAGGCCGCGCCTGGTGGCCGCTCGTAGTGCCTGCTTGTCGACCGCCAGGCTGACCGCCTTCCGTACATGGAGGTCGTCGAACGGCGGCACGGCCACGTTGAGCAGTTGACGTACCGCACCGGTTCCGACGTGCGCGAAGAGACGCTCGCGAAGCTCCGGATCGGAGCTGTAGCGCTGCAGCTGGTCGCGCGGTCGGCAGCAGCTGGCCAATCGCCATGTCGAGGCGGCCCGAGTCGACCTTCGCGCGCCGCTCTCTCGTCCGAAGGCTCGACCGTGAGCTCGATCCGGTCGGCGTGAGCGGCGCGAAGCGCATCCTGGCTCCACGACGGGTTACGGACTGCGACGATGACGGTTCGTGCTGTAGCCCGAGGGCAGCCGGTCGGTGCTCGGCGGGCGCGAGAAGTCGTAGTCGGCCGACCCGGCCAACATGTACGGGCCTGAGGCGACGGGGACGCGCCCAAGCCGACCCTCCGCTGCCTCGGCACCGGCCGGGATCGGCGCCGTCAACGGGATCGCGAACCGCTCGGCGAGATCGCCGAGGCGCTCACGGAGGTGCAGGACGAGCGTTCGGTCGTCGGGCGTCTCGAGCCCGGCAATCGTGTCGGCCCGTCCCTTGCGGAACTCGGAGGCGCCCTCGATAGGCAGGAAGAGGGCGGCGTTGTACGGCGACCCGGCCTTCAGGGTGTACTCGATCGCCCGCACCACGTCGCGGCGACCTGATCGGCACGTCCTCGTACGGCGGCGCGTAGCGGAGGCCTTGCTTCAGTCGAAACGTGTACGTCAGCCCGTCGTCCGACACCTCGGGGAGCGCGACCGCCAGGTCGGGGCGGAGCACCGCACCGCCGTCCTCAGTGACAGCGCCGCGATACCCGACCAGCGTCCGCAGCAGGCAACAGCGGAAGAGCTCCCAGACGGGCGGCTCGAAGTCGATCTTGGCCGGATCGAGGCTCGCGAACGGCTCGGCCGACCGGTGGCGCTGACGCCGATCCGCAGCGTGCCTCCGCGCGGGATGGCGTCGGCCGCCGGTTTCGTCTCGTCGTCGCCGCCCATGCAGCCGCCGAGCACGAGGGCGAGCGCGCCGAGGGTCATAGCCCGGCCGCATCAACCGCCCTGGAAGGGGACCCGGCACTCGGCCTGACGATGACGCCCCGGGGCGCGGCGTGTCAAGGCCACGAACGCCTGCCCAGGCGGCCTACCTGACTCAGGCTTTGCGCCAGCGACCGAAGATCAGGCCGCCGAGGGTGAATCCGATCCCGAAGGTGCCGAGCGTGAAGGCGAAGAGCGTCACGGTCTTGCGCCAGCGGGAGAGCCGCTGCCAGCGGCCGAGTGCCTCCTCCTCCTCCATGGTGAGCGGCTCGCCGCGCCGCTTCTTGCGCATCGCGCCGCCCGCACGGAGACCGAGATAGAGGTCGTCGAAGATCTCGGTCGGCTCGTCCATCCTGGCTGAGTGTATAGCCTCGAACGCCCGTGCTTACCCGGATTCTCCACATTTCCGACGTCCACACGGGCACCGCGGAGCAGACGCAGCTGCAGGCCGCGCTGCCCGGATTGATCGCCGAGCTCGACCCCGAGCTGGTGCTGATGACCGGCGACCTGACGCACCGTGGCACCCGCGAACAGCACGCCCGCGCAGCCGCCTTCCTCCGTCGCCTCGAGCAGCCGATCGTCGTCATCCCCGGCAACCACGACATCCCTCCGTGGTCGATCCGGCGGTTTACGCGCACGTGGCAGGAGTTCGACCGCGAGTGGCCCGAGCGCGAGCCCGTTCACCGCACCGACACCATGCTCGTCATCGGGCTCAACTCCGTGCGGCCCTACCGCCACCAGTCGGGCGCGATCTCGAGCGAGCAGCTGGCACGGACCCAGCAGCTGCTAAACGAGGCTCCCGAGGAGGCGCTGCGCGTCGTCGCTGTCCACCACCATCTGCTCGGAGCGCCGTGGCGCGCCTGGAAGCCGCCGCTCTCGCGGCGCAAGCGCGTGCTCGCGACGCTTGTCGGCGCCGGCGCCGAGCTGATCGTGGCCGGACACGTGCACCAGTCGGCCGTCGCCGAGCGGCGCGAGTTCGAGGTCGTCCACGGGGGCGAGCGCAGTGCCGTGGTCACGAACGCGCCGGGGCTCGGCCAGCCGCGCCCGAACCGCCGCGGCGAGGCCCGCGGCATGCACCTCTACGAGGCCACAGGCGAAACGCTCAGCGTCGTGACGTACATCTGGCGCGACGACGACTGGGCTTTGACGGCCGAGCGCCTCTACCCGCGCGGCCGCCACCCACTGGCCAGGCGCCCGGCGTAGCACCGAGTTAGTGGCAGTCTGCCACTAACTCGGTTTCGTGACCCGCTCCGCCCTCTAGTACCAGCGGCCGCGGGCGAAGCCGCCGAAGGCGATCAGCCCGATGAGCGCGATGATGATTCCGAGCCAGAGGCTCCAGACGATGGCGATGATGATCCCGATGATCACCAGTAGGCCGCCGAGGCCGATTCCACCCATTCACGTCTCCTCTCCCGTTGTCAGGCGGGTCAGTCTCCCGCGAGGGCGGAGACCCTAAACCTTTGGTCAGGCCCGGGCGGCCTGAACGGCATCGGCGCTGCCGTAGCGCTTGGCAGCGCGCTCCCGCGCCCGCGCAGCCTCGACTTCGCGGTCCTGCGGCGGCGCGGCGGTTACGAGCGCGGCGAGCAGGCGCTCGGTCGCCGCGGCGACCTCCTCGACGGCCCGCTCGAACGCGGCGGCGTTCGCGCGCGACGGCTTGGTGGTCCCGCTGATCTTGCGCACGTACTGCAGCGCCGAGGCGTGGACCTCCTCGTGTGTGGCAGGCGGCTCGAAGTTGTGCAGCGTACGGATGTTCCGGCACATGGTCTCTCTCCTCTCACGCAGGGGCGCCCGCCGCGGCATCCAGCTCCCGGCGCAGCTCCTTGATCTCGTCGCGCAGCTTGGCCGCGTACTCGAAGCGGAGCTCCTCGGCCGCGGCGAACATCTCCTCCTCGAGCGTGATCACGAGCTTCTCGAGCTCCTCGGGCGACATGCCGGCGACCTCGCGCTTGCCGCGCCGGCGCTGCGACGGGCACCGTCGGCGACTCGAGCGAGAGGAACTCGGCGATGTCGGAGACGCCCTTGCGGATCGACTCCGGCGTGATGCCGTGCTCCTCGTTGTAGGCGAGCTGGACGGCGCGGCGCCGGTTCGTCTCCTCGAGCGCGCCCTGGATCGCCTCCGTCAGCTTGTCGGCGTACATCAGCACCTTGCCGTTGATGTTCCGCGCCGCGCGGCCGATCGTCTGGATCAGCGCCGTCTTGCCGCGCAGGAAGCCCTCCTTGTCGGCGTCGAGGATCGCGACGAGCGAGACCTCGGGCAGGTCGAGGCCCTCGCGCAGCAGGTTGACGCCGACCAGCACGTCGTAGTCGCCGAGCCGCAGCTCGCGGATGATCTGGATGCGCTCGAGCGTGTCGATCTCGGAGTGCAGGTAGCGCGCCTTCACGCCCGACTCGAGCAGGTAGTCGGTCAGGTCCTCGGCCATCTTCTTCGTCAGCGTCGTGACCAGCACGCGCTCGCCCGCCTCCTCGCGGCGGCGGATCTCGTTCAGCAGGTCGTCGATCTGGTCCTTCGTGGCGCGCAGCTCGACCTCGGGGTCGACGATCCCGGTCGGCCGGATGAGCTGCTCGGCGACGACCGTCGAGTGGCGCAGCTCGTACGGCGCCCGGCGTGGCCGAGACGAACACCATCTGCGGCACCTTGCCGAGGAACTCGTCGAAGCGGAGCGGCCGGTTGTCCATCGCCGACGGCAGCCGGAAGCCGAAGTCGACCAGCGTCTGCTTGCGCGAGCGGTCGCCCTCGTACATGCCGCCGATCTGCGGCACCGTCTGGTGCGACTCGTCGATGAAGACGACGAAGTCGTCGGGGAAGTAGTCGATCAGCGTGAACGGGATGCGACCCGGGCGGACGGCCCTCGAGGACGCGCGAGTAGTTCTCGATCCCGGGGCAGAAGCCGAGCTCCTTCATGAGCTCGAGGTCGTACTCGGTGCGCTGGCGCAGCCGGTGCGCCTCCAGCATGCGTCCGTCCTGCTCGAACATCGCGATCTGCGACTCCAGCTCGTGGCGGATCTCGCCGACGGCGCGCTCGATCGTCGGCCGCGAGGTCACGTACTCCGTCGCCGGCCAGATGGCGACGTTGTCGAGCTTCGAGAGGACCTCGCCGGTCAGCGGATCGAAGTGCGTGATCGCCTCGACCTCGTCGCCGAAGAACGAGATGCGGTACGCCGTCTCCTGGTTCGCCGGCTGGATCTCGACGACGTCGCCCTTCACGCGGAAGCGGCCGCGCGAGAGGATCGAGTCGTTGCGGACGTACTGGCTGTCGATCAGCTTGCGCAGCGCCAGCGTCGCGGTCGTGCTCCTCCCCCACCTCGAGGATCAGCACCCGCTCGCGCCACTCCTCCGGCGAGCCGAGCCCGTAGATGCAGGAGACGGAGGCCACGACGACCACGTCGCGGCGCGTGAAGAGCGCCGACGTCGCCGCGAGCCGCAGCCGCGCGATGTCGTCGTTCTGCGACGAGTCCTTCTCGATGTAGAGGTCGGCCTGCGGGATGTAGGCCTCGGGCTGGTAGTAGTCGTAGTACGAGACGAAGTACTCGACCGCGTTCTGCGGGGAAGAACTCGCGGAACTCGTTGCAGAGCTGCGCGGCCAGCGTCTTGTTGTGCGCGATCACGAGCGCGGGCCGCTGGACCTGCTCGATGATCCAGGCCATCGTCGCCGTCTTGCCGGTGCCGGTTGCGCCGAGCAGCGTCTGGAAGCGCTCGCCCGTCCTGGATGCTGGCGGCGAGCTTCTCGATCGCGCGCGGCTGGTCGCCGGTCGGCACGTAGGCGTCCGATGTCTTGAGCGGCGGCATCTCCGCTCAAGCGTACTCGCGCCTAGAGAGTCAACCGGTAGCGCCGCTCTGATGGGCCGAGCGGGCTCTTGCGCGTCTCGCTTTCCGCCTCCCAGCCCTCGCGCTCGTAGAAGCGGCGGGCGCGCGCGTTGGCCTCGGCGACCCAGAGGATTGCCGCCGCCGCCTGCCGCTCGCGCATCCACGTGATTGCCTTGTCGTGCAGCGCGCGTCCCACGCCCGACCCCCACGCCTCCGGAACGACGTAGAGGTTCCGGAGCTCCGCCGCGTCGCCGCCGCGCGTGCAGGAGATGAAGCCGAGGATGGCGCCGTCGCGCTCCGCCAGCCAGACGTGGCCGTCATCCGAGAGTTGCGCGAGGGAGTCCTCGAAGACCTGCACGCGCTGCTCGAACGGCGCCAGCTCCGCGAGCGGCCGATCCGAGAGCCCGACGGCGTCCCACGCCGCCTCGTGGGCGCGCACGAAGTCATGCGCGTCCTCGAGGCGTGGCGTGCGGATGACGCAGTCCTCGCTCACACCTCGCCGCCGGCCGCGACAGGCTGCGGCGCGACGGTCGCCTCCGGGACTGGCTCGTCGAGGTCGCTCTCGTGGCTGAGGACGATGAACGAGAAGACCAGCGCCGTCAGCGAGACGCCGGCGGCGACGATCGTGAAGACCGGCACGACGCCCCAGCGCTCGATGATCTGGCCCGGCGGCGAGAAATCCTCCCGGCGCGGCGATCGTGCTGACGGTGATCACGGCCGTCATCACCTTCGCGCGCAGCTCGGGCGGCGTCCGCTTGGTGAGCACGCCGATCACCGGGCCGTTGACGAGCGGCGAGAAGAGCGTCGCCAGGAACAGCGCCGCAAACACGATCGCGAGCGGCGGCTGGAACGGGAGCACCCAGAGCGGCAGCGCGAAGGCGAGGATCGCCATGCCCGCGAGCCGCAGCGGCTTGACCCGCCGGACGACGGCGACGGCCGCGAGGCTCCCGACGAGGGCGCCCGCCCCCAGCGCCGTGTAGAACAGCCCGGCGACCCGCGCGCTGTCGAACTCGTCGAACGCGTAGAAGGGGAGGGCAGCGGACATGCCGGCCGTGAGGAAGCCAAAAGCGACGACCGTGGCAGCCATCGGCCCGAGCAGCGGGTCGCGCAGCAGGAAGCGCAGACCGGCGAGAACACCGTCAACCGCCCGAGCCGCGATCGGCTTGCGCCTGGGCACGAAGGCGAGGATCAGCACGAAGGAGACGAGGTAGGTGGCCGCGTCGATGTAGAGCACGGCCGGGGCGCCGATGAACGGGATCAGCAGGCCGGCGAGCGCCGGGCCGCCGAGCGCCGCGAACGCCGTGCCGCCCTCGATGAGGCTGTTCGCCTGCGACATGCGCGTTTCGTCCTCGCCGACGAGCTCCGGCACGATCACACGCTGCGAGGCGAAGTAGGGCGCCATGAAGCAGCCGAGCAGGAAGACCAGCGTCAGGAGCAGTGGGAAGGTCAGGAGGTCGAGCCCGTGCAGGAGTGGTATTGCGGCGAGCAGTGGCACGCGCACGAGGTCGGAGACGAGCATCACCGTCCGGGCGCCGAAGCGCTGCACCAGCGCGCCGCTGGGCACGCCGAAGAGCGCCATCGGCAGGATCTCGACGGCGAGGACGAGCGTCATCTTGCTGGCCGAGCCGGTGGTGACGAGCACGAACCAGGGCAGCGCCAGATAGGTCATGCGCGTGCCGCCGATCGAGACGATCTCGGCGGCGACCAGTGCGGCGAGCGAGCGGGACTTCACTTCGGACATCGGGGCCTCCTTCTCGGGACGAGGCACAATATAAAACGAACGTACTGTTTTGTAAAGTAAAGTGTGTTCGATGCCGAAGGTGAGCGACGAGCACAAGGCGGGGCGGCGGGCCGAGATCCTGGCCGCCGCGCAGCGCTGCTTCGCCCGTTACGGCTACGCAGGGGCGACGGTCGCCCGCCTCGAAGAGGAGAGCGGCCTCTCCCGTGGCGCGATCTTCAACTACTTCCCGAACAAGGAAGCGCTCTTCGTCGAGACGGCCGTCGCGTCGTCGGAGCGCCTCACGAACGTCTTGCTGGAGCAGGGCTTCCGAGCCGCCCTCGAGGCAATCGCGCACGAGGACGAGGACTGGCTCGGCGCGATGCTCGAGTCGATGGCCCGCGTGCGTACGGATCCGCGCATGCGCGAGCTCGTCGAGGCCAAGATGGCCGAGCTGCACTCCCACCGCGAGGAGCGGCTCGAGCGGCTGCGCGGGCAGCGACTGCGCGACGACGTGTCGATCGAGTCGGTCGGGCTGTTCCTCAGCCTGGTCGCGAATGGGCTGGCGATGCGCCGCGCGAGCGGCGATCCGATGCCCGACTTCGACGAACTCGTGCACCTGGTCGAGACGGGCGTCGCCCCGCGCGAGGTTTCGGCAGCACGCACGCGGCGGAAGACCCGCACGCGTGCCGCAGCCTCCTGAGCATCCCCCCTACGAGTCCTACGCCGCGATCACCGGCGCCTTCGCCGCCCTGCTCGCCGGCTCGGGTGCGCTGAGCCGTGCGCTCGGCCGCGACCCGCAGTGCCAGACCGCGCTCGACTTCGCCATCCTCGGCGCCGCGACGTTCAAGGCGGCGCGGACGCTCTCCCGTGACCGCATAGCGAGCTTCATCCGCGACCCGTTCGTCCGCGGCGACGCCTACCTCGGCGAAGACGAGGTGCCGGCAGGCACCGGTGCCCAGCAGGCGATTGGCGAACTCGTCACCTGCACACGCTGCGTCGGCACGTGGGCTGCAGCGGGGCTCGCCGCGACGCAAATCCTCGCGCCCCGCGTCGGCCGGATGCTGACCTGGTCGCTCGCCGCCTCGGCGGCCAACGACTTCCTGCAGGCCGGTTTCGTGGCGCTGACGCGGAAGGCGGACGAGCTCGAGGAGGGCGCCGAGGTGCCTGAGTCGGAGGCCGGCGGGACCGTCTAGCCGTCCGGTTCCTGCACCGCGAACCCGGGGGCGGCGTCGCCGGCATACGGCGCGTGGGCGTGGCGGTGGCGAAAGCCGGTGACCGCGATCAGCAGCATGCTCGCCGTCATCGCGACCATCGTCGCGACGAGCACCGTGTCGAGCGGGAACGCCTCGAGGGCCGGTCCGGCGAGCAACGCGCCAAGCGGTGAGAGCAGGATCGCGCCGGTGACCGCGACCGTGTTGACCTTGGCCCGTAGACGAGGCGGCGTGCGCGTCGTCCGCTCGGTCATGACGGCCGAGTTCACGATCGGCATCGCCAGGCCGGCGAGTAGGGCCGCGCCGACGAGCACCGCCACCGGCGTCTCGACCACGAAGATCCAGAGCGGCGCGATCTGAGCGAGGCCGGCGATGCCGCCGAGCACCTTGTGCTCGAAGCGGCTCATGAGCCGGTAGGCGAGCGCCGCCCCGGCGACTGCGCCGAGGCCGAAGGCGCCGAACGTCCAGCCGAGGATCTCCGGGTGCTCGCCGTAGCGCTCGAGCACGAGCACCGGCAGCGCAATCGCCATCGCGCTCCAGGCGAAGTTGAGGCCGCTGATGCCGAGCGTCCAGGCGCGCAGCAGCCGGTCGCGGAGGATGAAGCGGACGCCTGCGAGGAGACCGCGGTCCTCCGGCGCCTCGACGGCCGCCGCGATCCGCGGCACGAAGCCGCCGATGAGGACGAAGGCGACCAGGTAGGTGGCCGCGTCGACGTAGAGCACCGCGGTCGTGCCGATCGTCCCGATCAGGAGGCCGGCGATCGGCGGGCCGAGCAGCCCCGCGGTCGACATGGCGCCGTTGAAGAGCGACATCGCCTCCCCCACCCGCTTCGGGTCTTCGCCGACGAGCTCGGGGATGATCACGCGCTGCGCGCCCGCATACGGCGTCAGGAAGACGCCGAGGATCAGCACCAGCACGATCAGCACGCCGAACGAGAGCGCCCCGAAGAGGTGCAGCGTCGGGATGAGCGCCACGATCACCGTGCGGACGGCGTCGCTGAAGAGCATCGTCATGCGCGCGCCGAAGCGGGACACGAAGCCCGCCGCTGACGATGCCGAGGACTGCCGCCGGGGCGATCTCGGCCGCAGCCACCACGCCCATGCGCGCCGGCGAGCCGGTCGTGGTGAGCACGAACCACGGCAGCGCGAGCCAGGTCATCTGCACACCGGCGCTGGAGATCGCCTCGGCGGCGAGGAGCGCCCGCAGCGGGCGGCTGCGCAGAAGCGTGCCCCGGCTCATGCAGATCACGCTAGCGCGACGTCGGCGCGAAAGTCCCGGTGCGCGGCAGCGCTACGGACGCCAGGAGGCGTCGCCGCCGGTGGTCACCCGGCGGGCGGCGCCGCCGGCGGCGGGAACGACGTAGACGCTCGGCCGCCCTTGCGGGAAGGGCGTGCCGGTGAAGGCGACCGACCGGCCGTCCGGCGACCAGCGCGGCAGGATGTCGTCGCGGCCGGACGCCCGGGTGAGCCGGCGCATGTCCGTTCCGTCCGCGTCCATGACGTAGATCTCCTGCTGCCGGTCGCGGTTCGTCGAGAACGCGATGCGCCGGCCGTCCGGCGAGAACGCGGGCGTGCCCTCGTCGCCCGGGCCGCGACTCGCTGCCGGCCGTTCGCGTGAGCCGCCGCAGGCCGGTCCCGTCCGGCCGCACGAGCCAGATGTCGGAGTTCGCGTAGGCGGCGCGATTGCTGGCGAAGGCGATCAGCCTGCCGTCGGGCGACCACGACGGGGCGATGTCGAACGCCGTTCGCGGCCCTCGCGCCAGCTGCCGGGCGGAGCCGGTGTCGACCCGCAGCACGTAGAGCTTGTGCTCGCCGCCGCGCGCGGTTCGACGCGAAGACGAGCGAACGGCCGTCCGGCGACCAGGCAGGCGTGGTGTCGACCGCGCGGTTCCTCGTCAGCTGGCGCAGGCCCGAGCCGTTCGCGTTCATCAGGAACAGCTCGTCGTCGCCGTCGCGGTTGCTGACGAAGACGAGCCGGCGGCCGTCCGGCGACCAGACCGGGAAGTAGTCGGATGTCCGCCGGTCGCTCGTCAGCCGCCGCACGATGCGGCCGTCGATGCTGACAACGACGAGGTCGGTGGTCGCGCCGGCTCGGACGTGAGACAGCCAGCTCTCGGGCACGGTCGGGGCGGCCGAGGCGGCCGCTGCCAGGCCGAGCAAGGACAGTGGGATCAGAATGAGCCGTTGCATGGTCGATCTACCGCTCGAAACTCCGTGGCGCAACCACTGATTCCCGGTATCGAGGTCGTCCCGGCGACACCGGCGCACATCGACGGCGTCGCGGCGATCGTCAACCCCGCGTGCATGTGCCAGTACTGGCGGATGACCTCCGGTGAGTACAGCCGGTCGACCGCCGAGCAGAGACTCGCGGCCCTGAAGGCGCAGCTCGGCGAGAGACCGCCCGGAGGCCTGGTGGCGTACCTCGACGGCTTGCCCGTCGGGTGGGTCGGGTTCGCGCCCCGCGAGCGCGTCGGCCGGCTCGGTACGCTCACGCACGATCCCCAGGGTCGACGACCTGCCCGTCTGGTCGATCTTCTGCTTCACGGTCCGGGTTGGCTACCGCCGGCAGGGGGTCGCGCAAGCGCTGCTCGCACGGCGGTGATCGCGCACGCACGGGACGCCGGTGGTCCGATGCTCGAGGCGTATCCGGTCGAGACGGGCGGCAAGCGGATCCACGGCACGGCGGCGTACCATCGGGACGGCAGCGATGTTCGAACGCGCGGGGTTCCGCCGCGTGGCCGAGACCCAGGCGCGGGCCGACCACCTCCCCCGGGTCGTCATGCGGCTCGATCCGTCACAAGCTCCAGCGACGGCCGCCGGTCCATCTCGCGGAACGCGGGGTTGAAGAAGCCGTAGACCCCCACCGCGGTGTAGCAGGAGCCGATCGCGAAGAGCGTCCAGGCGGTGCCGAACGCGTCCACGAGCACGCCGCCGAGCAGGATGCCTGCCGGGATCGCGGCCCACGCGCCGGCGGTGATCGCGCCGAGCACGCGTCCTCGCAGCTCCGCCGGGATCTGCTCGTACCCGATCGCCATCAGCAGCGGGTTGATCGGCCCGATCGCGAGCCCGCCGAGGGCCAGCGCCACGAGCGTCACCTCGAACGGCGGCAGCGTGGCCAGCACGAGGTAGTCGACGGCCCAGATCAGGAAGCAGCCGAGGAAGGTGAGCCGGCGCGGCATCCGGTGCCCGACGGCGCTGAAGACGAGCGAGCCGAGCAGCGCAAAGCCGCCGAAGACGCCGGCCATCAACCCGCGCTCCACGGCGCCTCCGTACACCTCGTCCGCAAGCACGGGCATCACGACGGGCAGGGGTGCATCGAGGAAGTTGGTCACTAGCACCGTGAGCACGACCGCGCGAACGAGCCGGTGGCGACGGATGAAGCGGAGCCCGTCCACGAGCTCGCCGAAGAACCGCGCCGGCGCTTCTTCCGGCCCTTTCGCGCGCCGGGCAGCGGGCACGGCGAAGGCGACGAGCGCCGCCGAGACCAGGAACGAGGCCGCATCGAGGAAGAGCGCGTTGGTGGCGCCGACGGACGCGATGAGGACGCCGGCGATGGGCCCGCCGAGCAGCAGCGACGAGCGCTGGATCGCGCCGCGGATGCCGGCCGCGCGCTCCATCGGCATGCGGGCGAGCTCGACCAGATCCGGAAAGAGCGCCGACCGCGCCGTCGCCCCCGGTGTGTCGAGCAGTGCGCCGACGAAGACGAGGGCCATCAGCTGCCAGAGCTCGATGCCGACCGTCAGGTGCAGCAGCGGGATCGCCGCCACCGCGGCCGCGCTCGCGAGGTCGGCGACGACGCTCGCGGTGCGGAAGCCGAGCCGGTCGACGATGACCCCGCCGAAGAGCGCGGCGATCACGACCGGCAGGAAGCCGAAGAAGACGGCGAGCCCGGTGAGGACGGGGCTCCCGGTCTCGATCAGGACGTACCAGGGGATCGCGATCTGCGCGACCGCGTTGCCGCTCAGCGAGACGACGTCGGCCGCGTAGAGCGCGAAGAGGGGCCCCCGCCGCCTCGGGGGCGGGGCGGCGGGGAACTCAGGCATGCTCGAGCGCCGGCTCGGCCGTCGGCATGTCGCGCAGCGACCGGAGCGGCGAGAAGAGCAGCGGCAGGAAGGCGACAGAGGCGCCCGAGGCCGCGACGAAGAGGGTCTCGCGCAGGCCGATCGTGGACGCCAGGACGCCGCCGGCGAGCGACCCGAGCGGGATGACGCCCCAGACCACGAACCGCCTGGACGCATTCATCCGGCCGAGCATCCGGTCCGGCGTGATCGCCTGGAAGAAGCTGATGCCGGCGACGTTGTAGAGCACGATCAGGAAGCCGATGACGATGCCCTGCGCAAGCAGGAACGGGACCGGGTTCGACTGAGGCGCGAGCGGCACGAGGAAGAGCGTGAAGCCCCCGAGGGCGGCCGAGCCGATCAGCGTCGGCCCGATGCCGAGCCGGCCGGAGATGCGTGGCGCCAGCACCGCGCCTGCGAGAAAGCCGATGTTCCCGAGGCCGAACACGAGCCCGATCGTCCCGGCGGACAACTCGAGGTCACGCACCGCATACACCAGGAAGATGGCGCCGAGGATCTGCGCGAAGAAGTTGAAGACCGCGACGTAGATCATGCTCGGGCGCAAGTACGGGTCCTGGACGACGAAGCGCAGGCCGTCGCGGATGTCCCCGAGAATGCTGCGCTGCTCATCGAGCAGCTCGACCGTCTCCTCGGCCTCGATCCGTGTCAGCCACGCACCCGACAGGACGAAGCTGACGGCGTCGACCAGGATCGCGACGGGCGCGGTGACGATCTCGAGCAGTGCGCCGGCAAGGGCCGGGCCGGCCAGCTGCGCGCCGGAGCGGCTGATCTCGAGCTTCGAGTTGCCCTCCGGCAGCTCCTCGCGGCGGACGAGGGACGGGAGGTACGACTGGTACGCGACGTCGAAGAAGACGGTGAGCACGCCGACGAGGAAGCCGACGACGTAGAGCTGCCAGATCGTCAGCGCGTCGAACGCGTAGGCGAGCGGGATCGAGACCAGCACCAGCGCGCGGCCGACGTCGGCGGCGATGAGCACTGGCCGCCGGCGCACGCGGTCGATCCAGGCGCCGATCGGGAGGCTGAAGAGCAGCCAGGGCGTCCACTCCAGCGCGCTGAGCAGCGCCACCTCGAAGGTACTGGCATCGAGGACGAGGATCGCCGCGAGCGGAAGCGCCAGGAACGTGACCTGGCTGCCGAACTGGGAGATCGTCTGCGCCCCCCAGAGGCGCATGAAGTCGCGGTGCCGCCAGAGCCCGCCGGGTCGGCGAAGCCGGAAGCGCTCAGGCACTCTCGTCCGCCGTCTGCAACGGGTCGAACCTCGCCCCGCGCGCCCGCTCGCGCAGGCCGGCAGTCGTGAACGCCGCCGTGGCCATCGTCTGGACGGCCAGCAGCGTCAGCAGGACCGGCTCCCAGCCGACGGACTCGAGCACAGGCCCGGCCGCCGCGAGCGCCACGGGGCCGAGGCCTGCCGTCAGCGAGATGATGACGGCGATCACGGTCGCGCGCAGCACGCGTGGCGTGCGCAGCTGGATGATGGCGTGAAGCGGGGCATTGACGATGCCGTTGGCGAGCCCCGAGGCCGCCATCGCCACGACGAGACCCGCCGGCGGCAGGCCTGCCAGCAGCAGCCAGAGCGGGAGGATCATGAAGATCTCGCCGAGGCTGCCGACGAGCAGCCGGTCGATGCTGCCCACGATGCGGAACGCGACCACGCTGCCGATGACGGCGCCCAGCCCCCAGGCGCCCCAGATCCAGCCGAGCAGCTCCGGCCGCTCGCCGAAGCGGTCGATCACCAGCACCGGCAGGGTCGCGAAGAGCACGATGAAGGCGACGTCGGAGACGACCAGCGCGCCCGTCCAGGGCCGCAGCAGCGGCTCCCGCCAGAGGAAGCGAACGCCGGCCCGGAGCGAGCGCTCCTCCTTCCTCGCAGGCACGTGCCCGACCACGGGCACCAGGATCGCGACGAGCACGAACCCCGCGAGGAAGGTGAGCGAGTCGATGAGGAGCACGTTGGTCGCTCCCACGACCGCTATGAGTGCTCCGCCGAACGCCGGGCCGGCGATCATCGTCACCCGGTTCGCCGCCTGGACGAGCGCGTTCGCTTCCGCAAGCAGCGCCTCGTCCTCGTGAACCAGGTCGGGGAGAAGGCTCGTCTTCGCCGAGTAGGACGGCAGCGCCGGCGCCGTCACGGCGACCACGAGCACGAGCAGGAGACCGAAGGAGAGCGAGTCGAGCGCGTGCAAGACCGGCACCGCAGCGATCAAGGGCGCGCGAACGAGGTCAGCGACCAGCATCGTCCGTCGCGGCCCGAGCCGCGCGACGATGGTGCCGCTCGCGAGGCCGGCGAGCGCGAGCGCCGCGGACTCGACCGCGAGCACAATGGTCATGCGCGCCGGCGAGCCCGTCGTCGTCAGCACGAACCACGGCAGCGCGATCCAGGTCATCTGCGAGCCGGTGACTGAGACGATGTCCCGCGCGAGCAGCCCCATCAGGGCCCGGTTTCGGAACAGGTCGCGCCGGCTCACAGCTCGCGTGTCGCTCACGACCTGTCCCCCTCGACGGCCGGGATCGGCGCCGGGCCCGGCCCGAGCGGCACGTCGCCGACGCCCTCGAGCGGCCCGTCAGGCTCGGGCACCGTGCGGAGCGAGCGCACGGGCGAGAGCAGCACCGGGAGCCCGGCGAGGCACATTCCGATCGCCCCCACCCAGACGGAGGTGCGCAGCGTCGTCGTCGAGGCGATCGTGCCGCCCACGAGCGTGCCGAGCGGGATCACGCCCCAGACGATGAAGCGCATGACCGAGTTCATCCGCCCCTGGAGCCGCTCCGGCGTGATCGCCTGGCGCAGGCTGAGCTGGTTGACGTTGTAGAGCACCACGCCGAACCCCGAGATCACGAACGCGGTCACGAGGAAGGGCACGGCGCCGGTCGCATCCTGGGGCGCGAGCGGCACGAGCAGCTGCGCAGCGCCGAGCGCGGCCCCGGCGACGATCGCCGGGCCCACGCCGATCCGGCCGGAGATGCGGCCGGCCGTGAGGGCGCCCAGGAGAAAGCCGACGTTGCCGATCATCATCACGACGCCGATCAGCCCCGCGCTCATCCCCAGGTCGCGCACGACGTAGACGAGCAGGACCGCGAACATCAGGTTCCCGAAGAAGTTGAACGTGGCCGTGGAGGCCGCGATCGAGCGCAGGACGGGGTTGCCGAGCACGAAGCGCAGGCCCTCCGCGAGCTCCGCCTTCATCCCCGGGCCGCGCTCGCCCGCCTCGCCGCGCTCGGGCCGCTGCTCCACCCGACGGATGCGAAAGAGGAACAGGGCCGAGGCGACGAAGCTGAGCGCGTCGACCAGGACTGCGGCCGGCGCCGTCAGCGCCTGCACCAGCAGCCCGGAGGCGCCGGGGCCGCCGATCTGCGACGCCGAGCGGGTGATCTCGAGCTTGGAGTTGCCGTCGACCAGCTGCTCCCGGGCGACCAGCGAGGGCAGGTACGACTGGTAGGCGACGTCGAAGAAGACGGTGAAGACGCCGACGGCGAAGCCGACGACGTAGAGCTGCCAGATCGTCAGCGCGTCGGCCATGTAGGCGACCGGGATCGACAGGAGCAGCACGGCACGGCCGAGGTCGCCTGCGATGAGGATCGGCCTGCGCCGCAGCCGGTCGACCCACACGCCCGCCGGCAGCGAGACGAGGATGAACGGCAGGAACTCGATGACGCCGAGGAGCGCGACCTCGAACGCGCTCACCTCGAGCGTGAGGATGGCGACGAGCGGCAGCGCCAGGCCCGAGATCTGCGAGCCGAAGACGCTGATCGTCTCGGCCGTCCACAGCTTCAGGAAGTCGCCGTGGCGCCAGAGTCCTCCCTTCGGCCAGAGCCGCACGGTGCTACCTCCCCTCGTGTTGTGAGTGCGCTACGCCGCGTGATCGACGACCGGCTCCCGGCCGGCCGCCCGGACGATGCTGATGTCGCCGCTGACGCTGGACGCCCGGATCTCGACCTGGGCGCCGCTGCCCTCTCCCTCTCCCTCGCCGTCGCTCGTGTCGAGCTCCGACGTCAGGTCGCCGCTGCGCGAGTTGACGTCCATGAAGACGCCGGTCCCGCGCCGCACGCCGATCCGGATGTCCCCCGAGACGCTCCGCAGCTCGATCCTCCCCGCCTGGACAGCGGAGAGCTGCTGGTCACCGGACACCGTCGTCATCTCGACGGAGGTGTGCGCATCGCCGATCATGACGTCGCCGGAGACCGTCTTGGCCGTGCACGCGCCCTCGACCTGGTCGAGCCGGATGTCGCCCGAGACCGACCCGAGCTCCGCCCTGGCGCCGACGCGCCCCAGCCGCATGTCGCCGCTGACCGACTTCACGCGCGCCTCGCCGTCCACTTCGCTCAGCATCGTGTCGCCCGAGACGGCCTTGATCTCGACGTCGCCGTACCGCCCCTCGGCGCGCACGGTGGCCGCAGCAGAGGCGACCGAGAGGGCGGCACCCGTCGGGCAACCCACGGTCACCTGCACCTGAGGCCCCCGGCCGAAGTAGAACCCCTTTTGCTTGCCGACCTGGACGCGCACCCGGTGGAGACCGCTGTGCTCGTCGTGGATGACGGCAGCCTCCTCGATCGCGCGCAGGGTGGCGTCGGAGCTGTTGAGCGGCACGAGCTCGACGGTGGTCTCCTCCATGTCGGAGGTCTGGACGTCGACTTGCCCGGTGGTCAGCTCGATCTCGAGCCGCACCGCTCCCGGCGTGGCGAACGTCCGATTCATCGCCGGACTGCCCCGCGGCGGCGGATGGACGCCACGCGGAGATCGATCTCGCCCCGTCCGGCCGGGCGACCCGCGATGCCGCGGGCGGGCCGCTGGTCGACACGCACGTCGCTGTAGTTGAGGGACGTTAGGTACATCACTCCTCCTTTCAGCTGCGGGCGTAGCCCGTCAGCCGGTTTCCTTTCCGCCTCGCGGCGCCACCGCCCCCGCCGCCTCCGGCGACGCGGGCGAGCGCGCGGACGATCCAGGTGTTCAGCGACACGCCTTCGGCGGCGGCCGCGTCCTCACACGTCTTCTTCAGGCCCTCGGGCAGCCGCAATGAGATGCGGGCCAGGGCCTCGATGTCGCCGGGGATCGCCGGCTCGGTGGGCTCGGCCTCGATGTACACGAACTCCGGATCGCGGCCCGCGAGGCGAACCTCGACGTGGCCGTCCGGCAGCTGTGCGTTGAGCTCGAGTGCCGCCGCCGCGAAGGCGTCCACCATGCGGAGGCCGAGCGAGCCCTCAAGCGCAACGCTGATGCGCTGGGCGACGCCGGCCGTCTGCTCGTCGCCGACGGAAGCCACTGCGACGAGGTCGTTCCTGAGTGCTTCGATGATCTGTCCGAGCTGCATGTGACGTCACTATGACGTCACATGACGTCATTGTCAAGTCATTGTGATGGCATGTTGCGATCACGTTGCTGCAAGTCGGACATCACGGTGGCGACAAAGGCGTCCAGATCCTCGACCGAGCGGTTGTTGACGTACGCGTAATCGGCGCGTTCGAGCTTCTCGTCGTCCGGCAGCAGCCGGCTGTCCCGCTCGGGCGGGACCGGCCTCCCCCGCCGCTCGCGCAGCCGCGGCGACGCCGTGATGGCGACGACGGCGTCGAAACGCCCCTCGCCACCCGCCTCGTAGAGGAGCGGCACCTCGGTGACCGCGACCGCGGGCGGGTTCGGCAGCTCCGCGAGCGCCGCGCGCCAGCGCAGGTACTCGGCGCTGACCAGCGGGTGCAGGAGCCCCTCCAGCCAGGCGAGCAGCTCGCGGTCGCCGAAGACGATGCTGCCGACGCGTGCCCGGTCGATCTCGCCGTCCTCGCCCAGGATCCCGTCGCCGAGCCGTTCGAGCAGCGCCTGCTTGACGTTCGGGTCGTTGCGGAGCAGGTGATGGACGATCTCGTCGCTCGAGACCGTCGCGGCTCCGTGGCGGGCGAAGGCCCGCAGGGCGGTCGACTTCCCCGTTCCGATACCTCCGGTGATCGCGACCGAGACCGGCCGCCGGCGCGCGCTGGTTGTGTCGCTAGGACTCGTCGTCAGGGCCGGCCGCCTGCGGGGCAGCCTGTGCGTCGGCGGCGGGCGCATCGGCCTCGTCCACCTCGTCCGCCTCCGGGGCGACGCTCGCCATCGGCTCGCCCTCGTCCACGGCGGGCGTGGCGGGCTCGGCTGCCTCGACCTCGGTCTCCGCCTCGACGGCCTCGACCGCGGCTGCCTGGACCTCCGGCTCGGCCTCCACGGCCTCGATTTCGACCTCGGGCTCCGCCTCGATCTGCGCTTCGGCCTCGACCTCTACCTCGGCCTCGGCCTCGGCCGCATCGACCTCCGTCTCGGCCACCTCGGCGGCAGCCCCAACGGGATCGCTCAGCGCGCCGGCGTCGAGCGTCTCGGCATCGGCGCCGGGATCGAGCACGTCGGCCTCGCCGTGCGGGGCAATGGCGTCCTCGGCCGCGGCGGTGGCCGGAAACACGTCCTCGGAGAGGTCGAGCTGGGGCGGCTCCCCGTCCGCCGTCCGTACCGGAGCGCCCTCCTCGACCCGCTTGAGCGAGAGCGACAGCCGCCGGCGCTCGGCGTCGACCTCGATGATCTTGACGCGCACCGTGTCGGCCTGCGACACGACCTCACGCGGGTTCTCGACGTGGTGTGCCGCCAGCTCGGAGATGTGCACGAGGCCCTCGACGCCCGGCATGATCTCGACGAAGGCGCCGAAGGTGACCACCTTCGTGACCTTGCCCTCGACGACGTCGCCCTGCGTGTAGCTCTCGAGCACCTGCTGCCAGGGGTCCGACTGCGTCTGCTTGAGGCCGAGCGAGATGCGCTGGCGGTCGCGGTCGATGTCGAGCACCTTGACCTTGACCTCCTGGCCGATGTCCAGCACCTCGGACGGGTGGTTCACGTGCGTCCACGACAGCTCGGAGATGTGGATGAGCCCGTCCATGCCGTCGAGGTCGACGAACGCGCCGAAGTCGACGATGTTCGAGATCGTCCCCTCGACCACGTCGCCGGGGTTGAGGCGGTCGAGGATCGCCTGGCGCTGCTCCTTGCGCTCGTCCTCGAGCACGGCGCGGCGCGACAGCACGACGTTGTTGCGCGAGCGGTTGAGCTCGATCACCTTGCAGCGCAGCTCGCGGCCGAGGAACTCGTCGAGATCCTGAACGCGGCGGATGTCGACCAGCGAGGCGGGCAGGAAGCCGCGCACGCCGAGGTCGAGGATGAGCCCGCCCTTGACGACCTCGATCACCTTGCCGTTGACCGGTTCGCCGCTCTCGGCGGCGCCCTCGATCTGCTTCCAGGCCAGCTCGAACCGCGCGCGCTTCTTCGAGAGGATCAGCCGGCCCTCGGCGTCCTCCTTCGTGAGCACCAGCGCGTCGATCTCGTCGCCGACGTTGACCTCGTCGGCCGGGTTGACCGAACGGCGGATCGAGAGCTCGGCGACCGGGATGACGCCCTCGGACTTGTAGCCGATGTCGACGAGAACCTCGTCCTTGTCCACGCGCACGACGGTGCCGTGGACGACTTCCCCCTCGGTGATGGTCGGGAAGCTCGCCTCGTAGTTGGGGATGAGCTCGCCGTTTTCGCCGGTGACCCAGACGTCCGGGTCCGCGGCCTGTTGCGCGGTCGTGTCGATCGTGTCGTTGGCCATGGAGGGGGCAGTATAGACACCGTTCTCACGCCGCTTTCGGCGCAATTCCGTGCCTGAACAGGCCGCCTCGCAGATCGAGAGAGGGAGCGCCGGCGGCCCGGCGCTCCCTCCTCGAACGGGTTACGGCTCCCTGATGATGCGCCCGTCGACCACCGGGTCGACCGGCGAGTTGGCCGCGACGTAGTCGATCGCGACCTGGAGCAGGTCGTCGCCAGGCTGCTGCACGTTCGTCGCCTGGAGGAAGATCGTGTAGCCGTCGCCGCCTGTGAGCATGAAGTCGTTCGTCACGAAGCGGATGAGGTCGGCGTCGCCGATCGGGGTCAGCGGCCCTGCAGGGCCGGCCGGCGCCTTCCACATGCCCGTCACGACCGGAACCAGCCCGTTGCAGCGGTAGGTCACCTTCAGCCCGGAGATCTGCGGGAAGCGGCCGGTGTTGATGTTCGAGTCGCACACCGGCGAGAACCCGTTCAGGAACGCCGTCCGGAGCTGGGCGCCGGTGAGCGTGATGATCACCGACCGGTTGCCGAACGGCAGGACGGAGAACATCTCGCCCCAGGTGATCTCGCCCGGCGCCTCGCCGGCGCTCGGCGGCGTGAACAGCAGGTCGGCCCTGAGTCCGCCGGAGTTGGTAAACGCCGCGTCAACGCCTGGGTACTTCAGGCGCATGGCGTCGGCGACCATGTTCCCCATCTCGGACTCGAAGAGCCGGGTCGGCGCCCGCGTGATGTCGTTCTTCTGGGTGCCGATGACCTGGTTCCGCAGCACCGCCGTGGCCGCGTTGGCCGCGTCGATGATCGACTGCACGTCGGCGCGTCGCGGGACGCCGAGGTTCTTGGCCACCCGCGTTGCGCCTCCGGCCCAGGCGACGTCACCGTTCCTCACCATGAGCTGCAGCACCGAGTAGCTGATTCCGGCGTTGAAGCCCTCCGTGATCAGGATCCGCCCACGCATCAGGTTGGAGATGCGGTGCGTGTGCCCGACGATCATCGCGTCCACGGTCGTGTCCTGGAGCGCGTCCGCGATCGGCAGGATCGGCCCGGTCCACGGAACCGCCGCGAGGCCGTCGACGCGGTTCTGGCCGGCCGCGGTGCCCTGGTGGATGACGACGATCTGCACGTTGACGCCCAGCGCCTTGAGCCGCTCGGACTCGGCCCGGATGCGCGGGGCCTCGGCGAGGAAGGTCAAGCCGGCGGTGGCGCCGGCGGAGACGAGCTCCGGCGTGCTCTGGAGCTCGGCGCCGATGACGCCGACCTGCACCCCGTTGAGGGTGAAGACCACCGAGCCCTTGAGCCAGCTGGGCAGCTGGCCGGTCGCCGTCTCGACCACGTTGGTGGCGAGGAACGGGAAGTTCGCCCGGTTGATGTGCATCAACAGGCGGGGGACGCCGTAGTCGAACTCGTGGTTGCCGAGCGACGTCGCGTCCATCCCCCACGCGTTCTCGGCGTCGATCGCCGGAATGTCCTGGAGCAGTGACGAGTTGGCCGGCGAGGCGCCCACGTTGTCGCCCGCGGCCAGCAACAGGCCGAGCTGCTTCAACCGTGCGAACTCCTCGTCGAACATCGAGCCGAGGAACGCGGCTCCGCCGACGGAGATGTTGAGCCCGTCGTAGACCCTCGTCGTCGGGTCGAGCTGTCCGTGGAAGTCGTTCAGGCCGACGATTGCGAGCGGCGTGTAGTTGGTTGTGCCGCCGTTGATCGCCTCGAGCAACACGCGCCCCTGGCTGTGCTCCGGCTCGGGCACGCCCATCATGAAGGCGAGCGTCGGTGCCAGGTCGATGCTGGCGGCGACGACGGCCTTCTTCCTGGCGATGCCCTCGCCGCCGGCCAGGAAGGTCGCCCGCATGTTGATGTTGTTCGGGAGGTCCTGGACGTCCGGCACGTAGCCGTGCTGGCCGAAGAAGTGCGAGTGCGAGATGAGTGTCCCCGGTGTCGCCGCGTCGTACTGGTACGGCGGGTAGGAGAAGGCGATCACGTCGCCCGTCCGGGTCGGGTGCGCCATGTCGGCGGTGCTGCCCGGCCCATTTGGGATGAAGCGGGCCTCGGCCTTGGTGAAGACCCGGTCGATCACCTTCCACCCCTCGGGGATTCCGTCGCCCGTCCAGTCGTTGGGGTCGGTGAGCGCCAGGAAGGCCGCCTTGATCTGGGCCACCGTGGCATCCGCCTGGTTCGCGGGTACCTGTGTGAGGCCGCCGCCGGCCGGGTCACGGCCCGCCAGGTTGAGGTAGATCTGCACCGCGCCGCCGGCCCAGCAGGCCTTCGCCTTGCCGATCGTCTCACCGGTCGCCGGGCGGCAGTTCGACGTCTGCGGCCGCGACAGCAGGCCGAGGTCGACCAGCACCTTGCTGGCGTCGATGGCGAGGAACTGCGGCGCGAAGCCGTGGTCCGACGACACGAACGTCGTCACCTTCTTGCCACCCGTCCAGAAGCGAGCGCGGCTGAGGAACTCGTCGGCCCGCATGTACGCGAGCTCGATGAAGTCCTCGCGGACGCGCACGCGGCCGTCCTTGACGTGGTCGAGCTCGACGTCGTCGTAGGCCGGGTTCGGCTTGCCGCCCGGGAGCGTCGGCGAGATCAGGCCCAGGAACTGGTGCTGGAACTCGTCCGTGGTCGGCATGCCCGCGAGGATCAGGTCCGGGCTGTACTTCATGCCGATGTAGTCGAGGTCGGGCACCGCGAAGTCCGACCAGAAGAGCCCCTGCTCGACGTAGGTCTCCTCGCGTGACGATGCCCGCCTCGAGCACGGCGAAGTCAGCCGCCGTCGAGGTCGGGAACTTCTGGGCGAGGAACTCCTCGAAGTCGCCCGTGAAGCCCGGCTCGCCCGGCCACCCGGGCCAGCTGGCGATCACGCGCGACACCGAGGTGTGGAAGAGGCGCACGCGCGACAGGTCCGGCGCTGAGCTCCTCGACCTTGATGTACATGCCGCCGGTCAGCCCGTTCAGCGCGCCGCCCTGGATCTTCACCTTGACATCCTGGAACCGCCCCTCGCGGCAGGTTCGCGACCGTGTCGGCGAAGTTCTTCGTCGGCGAGAAGAGCACGCGGTCGTAGCGCATCGCGCCGATCGTTGCGGCTGTCGTAGATGTAGGCCCAGAGGCCGTACTTGTCCACGCCGAAGTCGAGGACGCGCATGCGCATCTCCATCGGCGGGCTGTACGACGTCGGCAGCGGTGCCGGTCCAGCCCGTGGCCGGCGACGGCTTGGCGGCAGGGAACGGCGGCTGGCCGGCATAGCCGGTCGGGATGGTCGAACTGCAGCCCGAACGACGTGATGAACGGAACGTCGTCGAAGAACGGGGCGACGTTGGCGAAGTTGGTCGTCACGCCGCGCCCCGAGTGGAACGTCCGGAAGTCGATCGTCGGGCCGTCGATGACGCCGTTCCGGCCGCCGGCCCACTCGACCTGCGCGACCTTTTTGCCCCCGCGTTCCGCGGACTGCGCGATCGTCTCGGCCTGGAGCACCTGGGTCGTCGCAGTCGGCGGATCGAAGGCCGCCGTCCGGTTGGCGAACGCCTGGCCGTTGATGTGGAACGTGTTGTTGGTGGAGCCGTGCACGCCCGGCCAGGCGCCCGTCGCGAGCGTGTACCAGCCGGCGCCCGTGTTCGGCGGCGCCTGCGTGAGCAGGCCGTGGTCGGCCGCGCGGACGCCCTTCTTCAGGAACGACCGCATCGTCGGCAAGAACTCGGCGTACTTGGCGACGAGGTCCTGGCGCAGGCCGTCGGCTGCGAAGAAGACGGCCTTGTCGGACTTGCCGTCGAACGGCTTGGAGTGCACATGGCCGTACTTCCAGCCGCCGGCCTCGCCGGCCGAGCCGTTCAGCGCCGCCACGAGGACGGCTGCCGCAAGGACTGCGAGGAGTGCGACCCGCTTCATCGCGGGCCTCCACTTGCCTCGAACATGGTCGTACCCCCTCTTGTTCGCTTGTGCGATCCCTCTCTCATTCCCGCCTTTGTGTGTCGGCGAATCGCGGCCCGTAGCGAGCACAGGGTAGGGCTCCCGCGCGGAGTGCACGCCTCGGCGGCAGCTACCAGCAAGTCCGTCGTTCCCCTCCCCTTCTCGACGAGTCGCGACCGATGCTGCGACGCGAGTCTATTCCCCACCGAGATCCCGTGCGCAAGCGGCTGACGCCTGGCAACGGGCCACTCCCCGCCCCGAAACGAGACCGTCACCGCACGGGAACCGACCGTCTCCGTCTCCCCGCGGCCGTAGGACCCGCCGAAGCAGGCGCCTCGCGGCCGCACGGCTCCGGTCGACTGACATCGCCCGCAGCTGCTCCTAGCTTTTGGCCTCCGACCAGTCGTCGCCCACGCCCACGTCCACCGCGAGCGGCGGGTCGAGGTCGTAGGCGCCGCACATCTCGGCGCGGACGAGCTCGCGGACACCCGCAACCTCCCGCTCGGGCACCTCGAGCAGGAGCTCGTCGTGCACCTGCAGCACCATCTTGGAGCTCCGCCCCTCGGCCCGCAGGCGATGGTGGATCGCCACCATCGCCACCTTGATGATGTCGGCGTTCGAGCCCTGCATGACGAAGTTGACGGCGAGCCGCTCGCCGAGTGCCCGGGTGGCGCGGTTACGGGTGCGGATCTCGGGCACGGGCCGCCGCCGGCCGAGCAGGCTCGTGACGTAGCCGTCCCGCTCGGCCTGCTCGATCGTGCGCTCGATGAAGTCCTGGACATGCGGGAAGCGGGCGAGGTACGCGTCGATGTGCTCCTGCGCCTGCTCGCGCGAGATCTCGAGGTTCTCGGACAGCCCGTAGGACGAGATCCCGTAGACGATGCCGAAGTTGATCATCTTGGCGACCGAGCGCTCGGCCGTCGTGAGCGTGGCCGGGTCCTTGCCCAGCACCTCCGCAGCGGTGGCGGCGTGGATGTCCTCGCCGCGCGCGAATGCCTCGCGCAGCTTGGGCTCGCCGGACACGTGCGCCAGGATCCGCAGCTCGATCTGGGAGTAGTCGGCCGAGAGCAGCTTCGCGCCGGGCTCGGCGACGAACGCCGACCGGATCTCGCGGCCGAGGTCGGTGCGGATGGGGATGGACTGGAGGTTCGGGTTTGTCGTCGAGAGCCGGCCGGTCGAGGCGACGGTCTGGTTGATCGTCGTGTGCAGGCGGCCGTCCGGGCCGATCAGCCCGGGCAGGGGCCCGAGGTAGGTGTTGAGCAGCTTCGAGTACTCGCGCCACTCCTCGAGCACCGCCACGATCGCGTGCTCGCTGCCGGATCGACCGCAGGACGCGCGTGTCGGTCGAGTACCCCGTCTTCCCCTTGCGGCCCGGCGTCAGCTTCAGCTGCTCGAAGAGCACGCGCGCCACCTGCTGGCGTGGAGCCGAGCATGAACTCCTCGCCTGCGAGCTCGTACGCCGTCGCCTCCAGCTCCTCGAGCCGGTCGGCGAGCCGGGCCGTGATCTCGCCCATGCGGTAGGTGTCGATGCGGACGCCGGTCGCCTCCATCGCGGCCAGCACCTCGGTCAGCGGGAGCTCGATGTCGCGGTACAGGCTCTCGGCGCCTCGCTCGGCGAGCCGCACGAGCATCGGGCCGATCAGCCGCAGCGGCACCGCGGCAGCACGGACGAGCGCCGTCGTCTCCTCCTCGGCCGGCGGGTCGAGGGCGACGTCCACGTCGTACTCGGCAGCGAGGTCGTCGAGCTCGTACGTCGCCCTGCCCGGCTCGATCAGGTAGGCGGCGAGCAACGTGTCCTCGTCCGCCTGGACGCCCTGGGCCTTCGCATCGTGCGCGACCAGCTGCGCGTCCTCGAGCGCATCGAGGCCGACCGGGCCGACGGACACGTGCCCGTCATCGCTCGCGACGGCCATGCGGTCGTCCCTGACGGCCACGCCCAGCAATCCCGCAGTCGGCGGCAGCTCTCCGTCGGCCCAGGTCACGTTCTCACGGGCCGCCGGCCTGCCCGCCGCCGGGATCGCGGCGTCCAGCTCGTCCACGCGCCCCAGCAGGTTGCGGAACTCGAAGCGGCGGAACATCTCGTTGAGCGTCGAGCGGTCCGGTGGTGCGAGCACGAGCTGAGCCGGGTCGCAGTCGAGCTCGAGATCGCGTCTCATGGTCGCGAGCTGCTTCGACTCGCGAGCCTGATCGGCGTGCTCGCGGATCGCGCGCGACCGCGCCGGCGTCAGCTCGTCGACGTGCTCGAGCACGCCCTCGAGCGAGCCGTACTGCGCAATCAGCTGGCCGGCCGTCTTGTCGCCGATGCCGGGGATACCCGGGATGTTGTCCGAGGTGTCGCCCTTGAGCCCGATGAAGTCCGGCACGAGCTCGGGCGTGATGCCGTAGCGCGCTTCCACGCGCTCGGGCGTGTACACGTGGACGTCGCTGACGCCGCGGGGCGTCATCATCAGGCAGACGTTCTCCGAGACCAGCTGGAAGGCGTCGCGGTCGGTCGAGACGATGCAGGTCCTGACACCGGCCGCGTCGGCCTGGGTGGCCAGCGTCGCGATGACGTCGTCCGCCTCCCAGCCCTCGAACTCGAGGTTCCGGTAGCCGAACGCGTCGACGATCGGGCGGAAGTGCGGGAACTGCTCGCGCAGCAAGTCAGGCATCGGCCGGCGCTCGGACTTGTACGCCTCCGAGATCGCTGCCCGGTGGACCGGCCTCGTGTCCCAGGCGACGGCAACGCCCTTGGGGCGGTAGTCCGAAAGCAGCTTGAAGAGCATGTTCGTGAACCCGAGCAGCGCGTTGGTCGGAAAGCCCTCGCTCGTCGCGAGCTCCTCGGGCAGCGCGAAGAACGCCCGGTAGGCGAGGTTGTTGCCGTCGACGAGGAAGAGCTCGGCTTCGCGTGCGGGCGCGTCGTCGAGCTGGAGCTCGGCGCCGGTCAGCGTCTTGACCACGAGTCCGAGGCTATCGTCCGCCAGCCGATGACGGTGCCCGACATTCGCCCCCTCGGCGACGGCGACCTGGACGCGGCGGCGGCGCTCCTCGCCGAGCGCCACCGGCGCATCGCGAGACCGAGCCGCTCCTGCCTGCGCGCTACTGCGAGCCGGGCGTGATGATCGCGGACCGGGGCGCCTGATGAACTTGCTCGCCTCCCACTTCTGGCCGCGTCGCGGCTTCCGTCCCGTGTTCCTGCGCCCGCACCGCTCGATTCCGTGAAAGTCCCGCTGCTCGACGGCACGCGCCTCCACCTTCTCGAGCTCCCCGACGACGCCGAGGTGCTGCGACCGCCCGCGCCGAGCGAGCCGATTCGCGACATCCGGGCGGCCGTTCGCGACGCGCTGCGCTTCCCCCTCGCCGGCGAGCCCCTGACCGCCCTCGTGGGCGGCCACGGAGGGCGGGTGACCGTGGTGATCGAGCCACCCTCGCTGCCGCTGCCCGGTGCAATCGGCGACCCGCGCCAGGCGGCGATCGAGGCGACCGTGGACGCCATCGCCGCCGCCGGAGTTCCCGTAGAGCGCCAGACCCTGCTGATCGCGGGCGGCCTCGCGCGGCGCGCGGGCCTGCGGGAGCGCGAGCTGCTCGTCTCCCCGGAGTTCGCGCGCCGCTTCAAGGGCCGCGTCGAGGTGCACGACGCGGAGAGCGAGGACCTCCGGGACGTCGGAACGACCGGCCACGTGCCGCTGCGGGTGCACCCAAGTCTGGTCGAGACCGACGCGGTCGTGACCGTGACGGCCGCCGAGACCGTCCTCCACGGCGGCCCGGGCGCCCTCCTCTCGGCCTCGGGGCCGGCATCGCTGCGCGCCGCAGGCGCCTACTCCCTGCTGGAGACCGGCGCCTCGCAGGGCTGGCGGCTCGCTCTTGGCGTCGAGCGGGCGCTGGGCGGGCGCGTGGCGCTCTACGGCGTGTCTCTCGCCCTCAACACCCCCGTGCTGCGAGGGGCGCTCAACGGGTACCCGCACGATCCGGAGGCGGCCGAGCGGCTGGCCAGGTCGCCGCTTCACCGCCTCTACGCCCGGCTGCCTTCGGCTGTACGGCTCCGCATCCTCGGCAGCATCCCGCGGGAGGTGACAGCGATGGCCGTGCTCGGCGGCCCGCCGTCCGTGGCTCACGCCGAGGCGCTGATCCGCGGGGCGGAGGCGAAGGGCCGCGAGCTGAGCGAGCCCTTCGACGCGCTGCTCGTCGGCGTCCCCGAGACGACGCCGTACCTACCCCGCGAGCGCCCCAATCCGGTGCTGGCGGCGACGCTCGCCCTCGGCCTCGCCCTGCGGCTGTGGCGTGGCGGCTTCCCGGTCGCGGACGGCGGCACCGTCGTGCTCGCGCATCGCCTCCGACGGCGCTTCGCCCACCCAGGGCAGCAGCCGTACCGCTCGTTCCTGCTGGCACTGCGGGAGGGGCCGGAGTCGGATGTACTCGCCGCTGCCGAGACGGCCGCGGCGGGCGACGAGCGCGGGGTCGCCGCCTACCGCGAGGGCCGCGCCTGCCACCCCCTGCTCCCGTTCGTCGACTGGCGCTCCTGTCTACCTGCGCTCGACCGGCTCGGCGCGGTGCTCGTGGCGGGTTGCCGCGACGCCTCCGCAGCGCGCTCGCTCGGGCTCGTGCCCACACACGGCCTGCGTGCGGCGATCGAGATGGCCCGCGGACGGGCCGAGGGCGGCTCCTTCAGGCTCGGCGTGCTGCCGTCGCCGCCCTACTTCCCGCTGCGCCTCACGGACGGCAGTTAGGGCCTGAGCACCAGCGCAGCCGTTCGAGCTGCTGCGTCAGGTCCGCGAGCGTGCGCGCGTACTCCGGGTCGCCGAAGCGGTTCTCGAGCTGGTTGGGGTCGGCGGTGAGGTCGTAGAGCTCCTGCTCCCCGTTGCCGTACACGGTGAACTGGAACCGCGCCGTGCGGACGCCCGCGAACTCCTGGGACGGCTTGTCGAAGGGCCCCGCCTCCACGAGGATGCCGTCCCGCTTGGGCGTCCACGCGCCCGTATGGAGCAGGCTGAGCAGGGAGAGGCCGTCCACGATCCGCTCCGGCTTGACGCGTGCAATCTCCGCGATCGTCGGCGCGAGATCGATGTTCGCCGTCAGGTCGGCAAGCTGGAGGCCGCGCTGGATGCCCGGCCCGCGGACGAACAGGGGCACGCGGAGGGCCTCCTCGTACGGGAGCACCTTGCCCGCCGGGATGCGGTGCTCGCCGTGGAAGTAGCCGTTGTCGGAGGTGAAGAAGAGGTAGGTGTTGTCCAGCTGGCCGGTTCTCCGCAGGGCCTGCACGATGGCGGCGATCGCCTCGTCGACGGCCAGGAGCGACTCGAGGCGCTGCTGGTAGTTCTCGGTGATCGAGACGGCGGTGAGGTCGTCGATGCGCGGCCGGCGGCGGATGCCGAGGGGCTTGTCCCTGACGTTCTCCTCGTCGTAGCTCGCGACCTTGGGCAGCGGCGCGAAGACGTAGCGGTCGCGATGCCTCGGCGCAGGCTCCGGGGTGAGCATGCGCGGCGGGTCGTCGAGGGCGACCGGCGCGCCGCTGTGCGGGGCGAGGAAGCTGACGGTGAGGAAGAGCGGCTTCGGGCTCTTCGCGTGCCGCCTGATCAGGGCCACCGACTTGCGTGCGACGACGTCGGTGACGTAGTCGCGCATGGCGCTCCCGTACCGCACGACCTTGCCGTTCTCGTTCATCCGGTAGTTCCAGAAGCGGTAGGTGGACGGGTCGACGGTCGTTCGCCAGTCGTCCCAGCCCGGCGGCACCTGCGTCGGCCGTGTCCGGCCGTAGCCGTTCAGGTACTTGCCGATGTGCGCCGTGTAGTAGCCGCCCTTCTGCAGCCAGACCGGCAGCGCGGTGCGGCCGTGAAAGCGCTTGTAGCCGCCGAACGGCGGCTCGTTGTTCAGCACCCGGTGGTTGTGCGCGTACTGGCCGCTCAGGAAGGTGGCCCGCGACGGGCAGCAGAGCGCGTACGAGACGATGAAGTTCGTCAGCGTCGCGCCCTCGTTCGCGATCAGCCGCCGCGCGTTCCGCATGACGCGGACGTTCTCCACCGTCTGGTCGTCGGTCATGAGGACGATGATGTTCGGCCGCGTGCGCGCCTTTGCGACGGTGCGCTCGGGCCCGCCCTGCGCAGCCATGCCGGGCAGCAGCAGCGCGAGCGCCGCGAGCACGAGGCCGCCGAGCAGGGGGACGGAACGCATCGCGCCGTTGTACCACCGGTGGTGACCGCTCGCGGTGCGGCATTGACGCTCGTCGTCAATGCGGGGTCTGTCCCCATCGGAATGACGCCGCCGCGTCATTTCCATGGGACTGACCCGACGCGGCCGCCAGGCGGGCGCGTCACTCCAATCGGCCGCAGAGCTCGCTTCATTCAATGGGACTTCGTCCCCCCTCGAGCGCCTCCCTTCCCGACTACACGCAGACTGGGACAGGTCGGGGTCAGACCCCGGTAACACGGATCGACGCACAGGCTCGTGACGAGTGTGCGCCGAAAGTGACGCGGTTCCTTCCCCGCGGTGACGGTTGCGTCAGCCGCTCGGAGTGCGGCAGGTCGCACCGGCGCAGGTCCGGAGCACGGCCAGTCGCGCGGCCAGGCTCGCCTTGATCGCCGCGTACGCCGGGTCGGCGTGGCGGCTCTGGAGCTGGTCGGGATCGGCCTCGAGGTCGTAGAGCTCCTGTTCGCCGCTCGCGTGCTCGATGTAGAGGTAACGGGAGGTGCGGAGCCCGGTGAACCGCACGCCCTGCCCGCTCTCGATCACCAGCTCGCGCCCGGGCACACCCGCGGCGCCGCGGGCGATCGGCAGGAGCGAGATGCCGTCCACGACCCGGCCCGGCCGAGCCCGGGCGATCGCCGCGATCGTCGGCGCGAGATCGATGTTGGCTGCCGTTGCGGCAGTCGTTCGGCCGCGCGGCAGGCCCGGCCCGCGCATGACGAGCGGAACGCGGATCGAAGGCTCGTAGGGGAGCACCTTGCCCGTCGGGACGCGGTGCTCGCCGTGGAAGAAGCCGTTGTCGGCCGTGAAGATGATGTACGTCCGGCTCAGCTCGCTCGCGGAGCGCAGCGCCGCGACGATGCGCGCGACACCCTCGTCGACCGCCCGCAGCGACTCGAGGCGCTGCTGGTAGTGCTCCTCGATCGCCGCCAGGCGCGCGGGGCCGAGCAGCGGCCGGCTGCGGATGCCAGCCGGCTTGTCCGAGACGTCGGCTTCGTTCAGGGAGGCCGGCCTGGGCAGGGGCTCGGCGTCGTACGCGTTCTTGTGGCGCGGCGCCGGCACCGGCGTCGCCAGGTTCGCCGGGTCATCTGCTTCGCGCGGGCTTCCCGAGTGGGGCGCCAGATAGGCGACGGAGAGGAAGAAGGGCTGGCGCCTCGGGGCAAGCCGCCCGATGATCCCGACCGCCTTCTGGGTGTACACGTCCGTCTGGTACTCGAACGGCGCGTCGCCGTAGCGCCGGAGCGTCCCGTTCTCATTGAGCGTGTAGCCGTAGAACGAGTACGTCGACGGGTCGACGGATCCGTACCACTCGTCCCACCCCGGCGGGACGCCGTCGTCGGCCGTGTAGCCGTTGAGGTACTTGCCCAGGTGCACGGTGCGATACCCGGCCGCGCGCAGCCAGGCCGGCAGCGTGTTCGCATGCGACGGCTCGAGCTTGTCGTAGCCGCCCTCAGGCGGAGAGTTGCCCATGATCGTGTGGTTGTGCGCGTACTGGCCGGTGAGGAAGGTCGCGCGCGACGGGCAGCAGAGCGAGTAGGTGACGAAGTTGTTCGCGAAGCTCACGCCCTGGCGAGCGAGCAGCGCGCGCACATTGCCCATGACGCGCAGCGACTCCAGCGTCTGGTCGTCGGTCATGACCACCACCACGTTGGGCCGGGCCTGGGCGCTGCGAGCCGGCTTCGGTCGCGGCGCGGCAGCCGACGGCTCGTCGCCGGTGACGAGCGCGGCAGTCAGGAGCGAGCCGGTGAGCAGCGCGAGAAGCGCGAGAACCGAGGCGGTGGACGGGCGTGTCATCGAAGACCTCCCTGCTAGCGCGAACAGGAGGAGTGTCCCCGGCTCTCGTTAGGCGCGGGTTAGCGCGATCGATGGGTGCTGTAAGAAACGGCTGGCGCCGTGGCGCCGTCAGCTGGACGAGTCGTGCTGGCGGCCGGCGCGGACTTTCTCACCCGCACCGTCGGCCGCGCGCAGAGGGATGACCTCGGCGTGCGACGCCGTCAGGAGGCGGCGCGCCCGATAGCAGCAGTCGCAGTGCCCGGCCTCGTCCCGCTCGATGTCCGGGCGCACTACGGTCGTCAGCTCGGCGAGCCGCGCGATCGCCGCGTCCCGGTCGCGGCTCGCCACCCCGGCCGCGGCCTCCGCCGCGAGGGCGCGGCGCCGCCACGCGTCGGCCGTGCGCCCGATGAACTCCGCCGCGAGGGCGAACTGGTCTGAGCTCTCGCTCACCGAGCCGCTCGCCGAAGCTCCCGGACTGCTTCGGCCTCCCCTGGCATCCCACGGCCGAGCGTGTCCGACGAGCCGCCCGGCCCCGGTCCCGCAACCGTCAATCCGCTCCCCTCCGCGTGCGCCTGAGCCACGCCCCTCTCCCTCAAGAGGGACCGAGGAGGACGCTACTGCGAGTGGCGCGGCCGGTCTACTGATCGTGCGGCGAGTCTTGAGCGAGGCTCACGTGCTGTCCCCTGGGGGATACGGAGGCCCGACTGGATAGCGCCGGAGCCCGACGCTCCCTCCGCGGTCGGGGCCGGCGGAGCCTGTGGGCCTACTAGGGCTAGTCCTCGCCCAGGTAGGCCTTGCGGACCTGCTCGTTCTGCTTGAGCGTCTTGGCCTCGTCCGTGAGCGCGATGCGGCCGGTCTCCATGACGTAGCCGCGGTCGGCGATGTCGAGCGCCATGAGCGCGTTCTGCTCCACGAGCAGGACGGTGGTGCCCTGCTCGTTGATCTCGCCGATGATCTCGAAGATCTTGTCGACGAAGATCGGGGCCAGCCCCATCGAGGGCTCGTCGAGCAGCAGCAGCTTCGGCCGCGCCATCAGCGCGCGCCCCATCGCGACCATCTGCTGCTCGCCCCCCGACAGCGTCCCCGCGCGCTGCGTGGCGCGCTCCTGGAGGCGCGGGAAGAGCCCGTAGACACGCTCGAGGTCCTCGCTGATGCCTCGCCCGGTCCGAACGCTGGTAGGCGCCCATCTCGAGGTTCTCGCGGACGCTCATGCGCGGGAACAGCCGGCGCCCTTCGGGGGACTGGGAGATCCCCATCTTGACGATGTCGTGCGGCGCCTCCGAGGTGATCTCGCGGCCCTCGAAGCTGATCGTGCCGCGCCGCGCCCGGTTCAGGCCGTTGATCGAGCGGAGCGTCGTCGACTTGCCGGCGCCGTTGGCCCCGATCAGCGTGACGATCTCGCCCTCGCGCACCTGCAGCGAGACACCCTTGATCGCGTGGATGGAGCCGTAGTAGGTGTGGATGTCGTCCACATCGAGGATCAGCGGCTTGCCGTCGCCGCGACCGGGGGCCGGCCGGCCCGGCTCGGGAGCCGGGGCGGGCTGGGGCTCGCGGCCGGGCTCGCTCATGCCGACGACCGCCTGCGAGCCCAGGTACGCCTCGATCACGCGCGGATCCTGCTGCACCTCTTTCGGCGCGCCCTCGGCGATCTTCTGGCCGTAGTCGAGCACGGTCACGCGCTCGGAGACGCCCATCACCACCTTCATGTCGTGCTCGATGAGGAGCACCGTCAGCCCGAGCTCGTCCCGGAGACGTCCCATGAACGTGGTGAAGTCGGCGCGTCTCCTGCGGGTTCATGCCGGCCGTGGGCTCGTCCAGGAGCAGCAGCTTCGGCTCGGTGGCGAGCGCGCGCGCGACCTCGAGCCGCCGCTGGTCGCCGTAGGAGAGGTTCTTCGCGTAGTTGTCGTGGCCCCGCGCGAGACCGCAGTACATGAGCAGCTCGCCGGCTCGCTCGTGTGCCTGACGCTCTTCCCGCTTCTGACGCGGCGTGTGCAGGACGCTGGTGAAGATGCCGCTTCGCAGCCGGCAGTGCATGCCGACCAGCACGTTCTCCCGCGCGGTCATCAGCTGGAACAGGCGGATGTTCTGGAAGGTGCGGCCGATGCCGCGCTGCGTGAACGCGTGCGGCGGCTTCCCACCCACGTTCTCGTCCTGGAACACGATCGTGCCGGCCGTGGGCTTGTACACCCCGGTGAGCATGTTGAAGAACGTCGTCTTCCCCGCGCCGTTCGGGCCGATCAGGCTGATGATCGAGCCCCGCGGGATGGTGAAGTCGACGTCGTTGACGGCGACGAGGCCGCCGAACTCCTTGCGCAGGCCGTCGGTGACGAGCAGGTTGTCGGCCGTCGCGCTCACTTGATCACGTCGTAGAGGGGCTCGTCGTGCACGCCCTCCTCGAACTCGGCCTTGCGCCGCTCGCTCGGGACGAGGCCGCCCGGACGGAACAGCATGACGAGCACCAGGATCAGCCCGAAGATGCCGAACTGGTAGAGCGGCACGTCGATGTCCGTGCCGAAGGTGGAGTTGATCTCGGCGCCGATGTTCCCGAGCCCCTCCTGGTTGAGGTACGAGAGCAGCGCTCCGCCGAGGACGACGCCCCAGACGTTCCCCATGCCGCCGAGGATGACCATGGCGAGGATGAAGACGGAGATCTGGAAGAGGAAGTCGTCGGGGAACGTGCCGCTCTTGAAGCTGGCGTAGTACGCGCCGGCGAGGCCGCCGAAGAACGCGCCGGCCGCGTACGCCCACGTCTTCGTGCGCATCAGCGGGACACCCATCGCGGCGGCCGCGGTCTCGTCCTCCCGGATCGCGATCCAGGCGCGACCGAGCCGTGAGTCGCGCAGGCGCACCGAGCAGAAGACGGTGAAGAGGAGCAGGGCGAGCGCCGTCCAGTAGTACACCTCGACGCCGCCGACCTCGTAGCCGAGGAACGAGGACTCGAAGGTGATGTAGTCGGCTGGGAGGCCGACCCAGCCGCTCGAGCGTCTCGCCGAAGCCGGGCGGGTCGATCGGGTTGATGCCCTGGGCGCCGTTCGTGAGGTTGAAGCCCGTGCCGAACAGGTCCTCCCCGTTCTTCGCGATCTGCGGGATGATCTCGCCGAACCCGAGCGTGACGATGGCGAGGTAGTCGCCGCGCAGCCGCAGGGTCGGCAGGCCGATGAGCACGCCGACGAGGGCCGTCAGGAAGGCAGCCACGAAGATCAGGATCCAGATCGAGACGTGGAAGCCGGCAGCCTCCGGGTTGACCCCGGTGGAGCCGAGGTGGAACGTCGTCTTGGTGCCGAAGTGCGGCGACGCGAACCAGGCCGCCGTGTAGGCGCCGATCGCGTAGAAGGCGACGTAGCCGAGGTCGAGCAGGCCCGCGTAGCCGACGACGATGTTCAGCCCGATCGCCATCATGATGAAGATCGTCATCGTCACGGCGGTGTCCACGCTCGGGAACGGGCCGAGGATGGGGATCTCGGGCAGCGAGTCGTGGTAGAAGGGGTAGAGGATCGCGAGCGTGATCACCGTCGTCGGCAGGGCCGCGCTTCGCACCCGCCGCGGCAGCCTGTCGCCAGCGCGCGCGCAGCTGCGTCGCACGCCGGGCACGCGGCCGAGGTCCAGGCGTCGCCCGCGGCGCCACTAGGCGCCCTCGGGTGTCCGTTCGCCGAGGAGGCCCTCGGGCCGGAAGACGAGGATGATGATCAGCACGCTGAAGATGATCGACGTCGTCCAGTCGCTGCCCGGCGTCGCCCAGGTGAGGCCGTTGTTGAACGCCTCGATCATCCCGATCAGCAGGCCGCCGAGCACGGCGCCCGGGAGGTTGCCGATCCCGCCGACGACGGCGGCCGTGAACGCGATCAGGCCGAGCCGGAAGCCCTCGTCGTAGCGGATGTTGGTGATGTAGAGCGCGTAGAGCAGCGCCGCGGAGCCGGCCAGGCCGCCGGCGATCAGGAAGGTGAACGAGATCGTGCGGTTGACGTTGATGCCCATCATCGCCGCGGCGTCACGATCCTGGGCAGTCGCGCGCATCGCCTTTCCCTGGCGCGTCCGCTGGACGAGCCAGATGAGCAGCGAGCAGCACCGGCACGGTGAAGACGAGCACGATGAACTTGTCCCAGGTGTAGGCGACGCCCCCGATCGTGAACATCTCGCCGCGCGGCAGGATCGACGGGACCGACGTCGGCCGGGCGCCCTTCCAGACGAGGCCGATGTTCTGCAGGACGAAGGACATTCCGAGCGCCGTGATCAGCGGCGCGAGACGGGGCGCATGTCTCAGGCGCCGGTAGGCGACGATCTCGATCGACGCGTTCAGCGTCGCGCAGAACGCCATCGACCGCGACGAGCATCACCACGATCAGCAGCCACAGGCCGAGACCCGAGTCGCCCTCGGTCAGCCCGAACCAGGTGACCATCGCTGGCGACGAGCATGCCGCCGAGCATGAACACGTCGCCGTGCGCGAAGTTGATCAGCTCGAGGATGCCGTAGACGAGCGAGTAGCCGAGGGCGACCAGCCCGTAGATGGCGCCGTTGGTGAGGCCGATGAGGAAGAGGCGGTAGAAGTCGTCCGGGGTCTTGACCAGGTTGACGCCGAGCCAGAGCGCGACGAGGGCGACGAGGAAGATCGCCAGCCCCTTGACCAGCAACTGCGGGACCGACCCCGCGAGGGTCGGAAGCGGCAGAGTGCGGGCCGGTGTGGCCATCGCCGGGGAAGGCGGGAGGGCGCCTTGCGGCGCCCTCCCCAGCCGTCCTACTGGTTGATGTCGCCCTCGGGCGTGATGTCCGGGGTGATGGTCTTGACGAAGACGGCCTTGCCGTTCTCGACCTTGTAGAAGCTGACCTCGCCGAGGCTGGTGTCGCCGTTGTCGTCGATGGTGAAGTCGCCGAGGATCCCGCCCTTGATGTCGGTGTTGAAGAGCTCCTCGGAGATCTTGGCCCGGTCGGCCTCGCCGGCCCGGTCGATCGCCTCCAGCAGCACCACGGCGGCCTGCGCCGCGTACGCGGTGTACGGATCGGGCGCCTGGCCCTTCTCCGCTTCGAAGTCGCTCGCGAACTCCGCGCCGGCGCCCGACAGCTGGTCGAGCGGCACGCCCGGCTGGCTGATGACCATGCCGTTCGCCGCCGCTCCGGCGGTGTGCGACGGTCGCGTCCTCGATCGGCGTCCAACCATCGGGCCCGAAGATCGGGAAGTCCGCGCCAAGCGCAGCGCGGAGGTCCTTGATCAGCTTGCCGCCGTTGTTGCAGACGATGCCGCCGAGGAAGACGGCGTCCGCGCCGGACGACTTCACTTGAACTGCGATCGGCTCGTAGTTCGTCGCCTTCTTGTCCCACTTGATGTTCTCGGCGATGCCGATGCCGAGCGACTTGGCAGCACGCTCGAAGAGGACCGCGATCCCGAGCCCGTACGTCTCGGAGTCGTTGATGACGAACACGTTCTTGTAGCCCTGCTCCTGGGCGTAGAGCGCGTTCGCGGCGCCCTGGTGCTGGTCGTTCCACACCACGCGCGCGTAGTTCCGCGTACCCGTCGGGTAGTAGATGTCCGGCGCGCCGGGGTCGGCGCCGGGGCCCGGCTCGGTGAGGCCCGGGTTCGTGTTCGACGGGCTGACCATGGGCAGGGCCTCACGGTTCAGCACCGGGATCTCGAGCTTCGCGCAGCCCGAGTTGAAGGTGCCGATGAGGCCGATCATGTCGTCGTTGGCGGCGTAGGCGCGGGCGTTCGACGTGCACTTCGCCGAGTCCCAGCTACCCGCCTGTGCGGTCGAGTCGTCACAGGACTGGAAGCCGATCTTGAGGCCGCCGGCCTCCCAGTCGCGCGACTTCAGCACGAACTCGACGGCGTCGGCCATCTCCGTGGTGAGCGCCCGGTTCGCGCCCTGGAGCGGGAAGTCGGACGCAATCAGCGCGTCCGGCTCGCCTTCGCCCTCGTAGCGAATGGGGCCGCACGAGGCCGACGGCAGCGCCGAGACGCCCCCGCCCCCGTCGCCGTCGTCGTCGTCACCGCCGCAACCTGCCGCAACGACGCCGAACGCGACCAAGACGAGGCCGAGTGCTGCCACGAGTCTGAACCTGTGCACGTAGCTCTCCTCCTCCGTTGTGTGCGTCATCTGTCTGTCGAAGGGGCGAAGTATCCGCGTCGCTACGGATGGTTGCAACAGAGAACGTGTCAACGGCGTGGGCGTGCGGTTCTAGGCCTTCGGGCCGATGAACTCGTCGAGCCTCGCGACGCTTTCTCGGCGCGCGATCGACACCTCCTTCCGACGGTTGAACCGTGTACTCGACCCCGAGTTGGTCGCAGGCGGCGCAAAAGAGCGCACGGATGTCGTCGGAGACCTGGCGTGAAGAGGTAGCGCGGGTAGAGAGTACTTCCCGTACACCCGATTGATGCAGCGGCAGCCGTCCGAGTGGATCAGTCCGCGCAGGAAGCTCCTCGTCTCGCTGATCGACGATCGCCTGCTGCCACGACTCGAGAGCGATGCGCCGGAGGTGCTTCCGGCCGGGCCCATGTTGCGGGAAGTAGCAAGGCCACGCGCGTGAGTACGAACTGGATCTCCACGATGCCGGGCCGTAGGGTGTCGCTGGACGGTCACAACCGGCCCGGGCAGCACCGCCCCCATCGCGCCGCGCCGTCGCGGCGACGATGCCGTGGTACTGCGCGTCCATGAAGATTCGGAGCCGGTAGACACGTTTACGCGCCCGCCGAGATGCATCCGTCTCCCAGGTAAATGCCGAGTAGGTACGCGTACTCCGGCACGGGCAGCGCGTCGAAGTCGTGGGGGTCGTGGCCGCACCGCTCGCACGACTCCTTCCGGCATGGCTGCCGGAGTCGAGCTCGGATTCGAGCCACTGACGGATCGTCGAACGCGGGATGCCGGTGGCTCGGGCGATCTCACAGCATTGAGCCCCACGGCGCGCAGTTCAGGACGCGGCGACGCTCCTCGATCGGCCGTGTCATTGTCCCCCTTGGCAACACATCGCACTGAGTATCGCACGTTGTCCGGACGGACTACGGAGTGCGGCGGGTGGGACTCGAACCCACACGGCCCGACGGCCAATGGATTTTGAATCCATCGCGGCTACCAATTCCACCACCGCCGCTTGAACAAGCCATTTTAGAGTCAATCACGGTTTCCGCCACCCCTCGAACAGGCAGACTCCCGCCCGTGGCGACGCGTCTCGGGATCCTCACCGGCGGCGGCGACGCGCCCGGGCTGAACGCGGTCATCCGCGCCGTGGCGCGGCGGTCGCTGACCCGCGGTACGAGGTCGTCGGCGTCCAGGAGGGCTGGGCGGGCCTCGTGGACGGCCAGTTCGAGCCGCTCGGCCCGCGGGAGATCTCCGGCCTGCTGCCGCGCGGCGGCACGATCATCGGCACCTCGCGGACGAATCCGTACAAGCTCGACGGCGGCGTCGCAAGGTGCGCGCGAACTTCGCCGAGAACCTCGACGCGCTCGTGGCCATCGGCGGCGAGGACACGCTCGGCGTCGCCGCGCGCCTACACGAGGAGCACGACTTCCCGGTCGTCGGCGTGCCCAAGACGATCGACAACGACCTCTCCGCGACCGACTACACCTTCGGCTTCGACACCGCCGTGGCGATCTGCACCGAGGCGATCGACCGGCTGCACACGACGGCCGAGTCGCACAACCGCGTGATGGTGGTCGAGGTCATGGGCCGTCACACCGGCTGGATCGCGGTCATGAGCGGCATCGCCGGCGGTGCCGACGTCATCCTCATCCCCGAGCAGCCGATCACGCGTCGAACAGGCCTGCCGCGAGCTCGAGCGGCGACACGAGCGCGGCAAGGACTTCTCGATCGTCGTCGTCAGCGAGGGGTACCAGCTCACGTACGAGTCGGGCGAGCAGCGCGCCGTCACCCAGGACGCGGAGCTCGATGCGTTCGGCCACGTGCGCCTGGGCGGCGTCGGCGACGCACTCGCCCGTGACATCGAGGAGCGCACCGGCTACGAGACGCGGGTGACCGTCCTCGGGCACGTCCAGCGCGGCGGCACGCCGACCGCACGAGACCGCGTGCTCGCGACCCGGTACGGCCTGAAGGCGGCCGACCTCGTCCACGAGGGCCGGTTCGGGCGCATGGCCGCGCTGCACGGCGACGAGATCGTCGACGTGCCGCTCAAGGACGCGACGAAAGAGCTGAAGACCGTGCCGCCACACTGGTACGAGGTGGCGAAGGCTTTCTTCGGCTAGGGCCTACGGCGCCGGCGGGCGCCACTCGTACTGCACGTCGGGCATCCGCTCCTCGTTCGTCGAGCCGTCCGTGAACTGGATGGCACGCAGCCCGTGCTTCTCGTAGAAGCGGCGGGCACGGTGGTTCCCCTGGTGCGTCCAGAGCGTGAAGCCACGCGGTTGTGCCCGCATGACCTCCTCGAGCAGCGCGGTGCCGATGCCACGGCGCTGCACGTCGGGCGCGACGTAGATGTGGCCGAGCAGTCCGGCGTGAATGACGGCGAAGGCGACGACGCCCCCGTCGACGTCGACCACACGTACGTCCGCGTCCTGCACATGACCGCCGAAGAACGCGAGGTCCTCGTCCTCGGTGTGCAGGATCGGCAGCCAGGGCGTCGACTCGGCGCGTGCCGCATGAAAGGTGCGCACGATGGCGTCGACGTCGGAAGCGGTCGCCTGCCGGATGATCATGCGGTGCGCGCGGCGACGACCGCCGCAGTCGCCGGCGTTGTCAGGATCTCCACCGCCGTCAGCCGCCGATCGCCGAAGAGCAGCTCGCGCACGGGATCCGGGCCCGGCCGCCCCGGAGTCAGGTCGTCCTTGACCAGCAGGCCGCCGGGTGCGACCAGGTCGATCGCGTCCGCCGACTCGGCGAAGCGGCCGCCGTCGAAGAAGAGGAGCTCGAACGGCCCGCGTGCCGGCAGGAGCTCACGCCAGTCGCCGACGAGCAGCTCGACGTTCGCCAGGCCCGCCAACCGCGCGCGGGCGACCTCGGCGCGCTGCTCGTCGACCTCGACGGTGACCAGCGAGGCTGCCGTCTCGGCCATCGCGGCCGCGCCCTCGCCGAACGCCGTGCCGACCTCGGCGCACCGCCGTCCGCAGGCGAGCACACGCAGCAGCGCCTGCACCTCCGGGATCGAGGAGCCCCCGCCGGTCACAGCTCCGCCAGCGGGAACGAGCGATGGCGCCTGGGCGGCACGAGGAAATTCTGCCGGTGGGTCGTCCGCAGCACCGAGTTCAACCCCTGCCCGCGGTCGCGTGCCGGGAAGCCGAGGTCGGTGCCGTCCGGCAGCACGCCGTCCATCGCCAGCCGGTTGCGGTTGAAGTCGTCGCTCGTCGGGTTGAAGACGGCGAAGTGGAGCCCGGCGGCGGGCTCGTCGCTCCAGCCGTCGCGCTCGGGGTCGGCGCTCCAGAAGAACGGATTGTCGAGCGTGTTGAAGTCGGCGCGGTGCGGGATCGCGGTCCCGGCCGGGTAGCGGGTGCCGTCGGCGCCCACGACCTCCTCGGTCAGCCGGGAGGTGGTCTGGATCGCGGCGCTGTGGCCGATCCGCCCCGAGCGCTCGAACGCCGCCGTCACCTGCTCCTGCGTCGAGACGTCCTCGGGGCCCTGCGGCACGGTCTGCTTCCCCTCGGGAACCTCGAGCCCGGGCCGGAACGTCGTCTCCACGCGCTCGTCGTAGTTGAAGTTGATGTACCAGGCCTCCAGGTCCTCGAAGATGTGGGACAGCGCCATGTGGGTGCCGCCGTCGAAGTAGCCGCCGGCGGCATCGGTGTAGCCGAGCGTCTCGAAGTTGACGATCCGCCTGGGGCCGAGCCCCGCGCGCTGGGTGGAGGTGAAGCCGAGGAAGAGCTCGGCCGTCTCCGGGATCAGCTCGGCGCCGGAGATCCCGGCGGCCACCGCCATCCGCTTCGGCAGGCTGCGGCGACCGCGGAAGCCGCCCCCGGCGAAGCCCCTGCGCGTGCTCGTCGGCCGGAAGAGCTCGAGCGCCGTGATCCTGGCGACGGCCTCCTCCACGTACTCGCGCCGGTCGCTGCGCAGCAGGATCGCCAGGTCGTTGTCCTCGAGGATGACGTCGTCCGGGTCGCTCGGGAAGCGCCTCGCGTCGGTGACGGCCGCGATGCGGCGGCCGACGGTCTCGGTCGCGCGCACGGTCGGTGGGAATGTGCTGCTCGGCGAGCTCGGGCACGTAGCGCCGGAAGTACGGCAGCCCCCAGGCGACGGTCAGCCCGAGGCCGGCCGGGGTCGGCGAGTAGCGCGCGTCGAGCTCGCGCAGCGTCTCCTCGAGCGTGCGCTGCGCTCGGCGAAGCGCGTCCGGGTTCCGCTCCACCTCGAGCTTGCCGGTGGCGATGTGGTGGTGGAGCGGCGGGACGACCACCTCGACGCCCTCGTGGATGACGATGCCGACGTCGTCGAGGAGGTGCTGCTCGGGGCCTCGCGGCGTCACCGGCAGCCGCTCGGGCGAGTCGGCGAGCCGGTCGAGCAGCTCGTAGACCCCGGCGCCGGCCGCGGCGACGCCGGCCGCCCCCGCCGCGGCGCCGGCGATCAGCCTCCGGCGGGTGAGGCGCATCTCAGTGCGAAGGCTCGACGAGCGCCAGCGTCCGCATCATGCGGTCGAGGTTCTGCTTCACGCGGCCGAGCGAGAACGGCGGCGCGACGTGCTCGCTCAGCGTGTACAGCGCACCGCGGTACCGCCAGGCGTAGAGCAGGTGCCACTCGTCCACCCCGCGGTTGGCGGTGTACAGCGTGACCCGGTGCCGGCCGACGCGGCGACTCCCCTGGGCGTCGGCGAAGCAGGCGACCAAGCGGCGGTGCGTCTTCCCGCCCACCGACTGGACGTCGTCACAGCGCGGGATGCGGGTCGCGCCTGGATAGCCGCGCAGGTTGACGTGGACGTCGTTGCCGGCCTCGTGCCAGAGAAAGCTGACGAGGTAGCTGCGGTCCGGATCGACCGAGACGCCGTTGTCCCACTCGCCGCCGATCTGCGCGGTGAGCGGGTTCGGCATCCACGTCGGACAGAAGACCGGGGCGTCGATGCGGTTGGCGAGCCGCTGCCAGCCGGGCTTCCACGCCGCCGGGCACGCCGCTCGAGCGGGCGGGCGGGCGGCCTGCGCCTCCTCGCCCCCGTCGCCGTCGTCGCCCGAGCAGCCGGCCAGGAGCCCGGCGGCGAGCGCGGCCAGCACCACGGGCAGGATCGTCCTGCGTCCCACGGGCTAGAGGGTACTCGCACCCCGACCGGCCGTAGAGTTGCGGCGTGTCCCAGCTTCCGAGCGGCACGGTCACCTTTCTCTTCTCCGACATCGAGGGCTCGACGCGCCTGATGAAGGAGCTCGGCGACGCCTGGCCCGACACGCTGGGAGCGCACAACCGGATCATTCGCGAGGCGATCACGGAGGCGGGCGGACGGGAGGTCGACCGGCAGGGCGACGCGTTCTTCGCGGTCTTCCCGCAGGCACGGAACGCCGTCGCCGCCGCTGCCACCGCCCAGCGCTCGCTCGCAGACCACAGCTGGCCCAGCGATGCCGCGCTGCGGGTGCGTATGGGCATCCACACCGGTGAGCCCACGCTTGCGGACGAGGGCTACCTCGGCCTCGACGTCGTCCGCGCCGCGCGGATCTGTTCGCTGGCCAACGGCGGCCAGGTGCTGCTCTCGGAGACGACCAAGGCGCTCGTCCGCGGCGACCTGGGCGAGCTCTCGCTCATCGACGCCGGGGCGCACGCGCTCAAGGACATCGACGAGCCCGAGCACGTCTTCCGGCTGAGCGGGCCGGGACTTCGCGGCGGGGAGATCGCATTGCGGGAGTCGCCCGAGGACGAGCCCATGGGCATCACCGGGCGCGAGACCGAGCTTGCCCGCCAGGCGGTACAGGAGCTCAACCTCTGGCCCATCGGCGCGCTCGGCCCGCAGATCGAGCAGCAGGTGAACGCTGCGCTCGCCCGGGTGCAGCCGGAGCATCACGCCCGCATCGCTCGGGACCTCGGCCGAGGCCTGCGCAAGCTCGAGGCGATGGGGAAGCTGGCGCCACCTGCTCCGCCGGTGCCGCCAGCCCCGGCCCGCCAGACCACCGGATGGTGGATCGTCGGCGTCGTCGCGGCGGGGCTGCTCTTCGTGCTCGGCGTGACGGCGCTGCTCGTCTGGCTGCTCGTCAGCCTCTTCTGAGCGCGCGGCGGAACTACCCCAGTGCCAGCTCGGCGAACGCCTCGGCGCGGACGATGACCGCGTCGAAGCCCGCGCGCTCGAGCTCGCCGAGCGTGTCGCGGTCGAGACCGCCCAGGTCGGCGACGGCCAGCTTCCCCGCCGGCACGTCGTGGAGGAGCGACAGGACTTCCTCCAGGCGCTCGGCCGCGTCGCTCTCGCGGCTCGAGAGGAGAAAGACCTCGGGGTCGACGCGCTCGAGCACGTGGGCCAGCTGCTCCTCGTCGACCACCTCGACCACGCAATCGAGCCCGGCTGCGACGACCTGTTCGTAGAGGTCAGCGAGCCGGTCGACGTCGCCGGCGCGTTCGGCGGGCAACACCCAGGCATCCGCTCCGGCCGCGAGCGCGCCGTCCGGGGAGCGCCCGGCGCGGAACAGCACCGGCAGCTCGGCAGCACCGGGCGGAGACGACGTGACCACGACTGCATCCGCGCCGCCCTCCCCGGCGGACGCCAGTTCCTCCGCGTTGTCGGTCGCGAGCACGAGCGAGATGCCGTCTCCCTCGGCGATCACCTGGCTGAAAAGGCGCTCCGCCCTCATCGGCTCGCGGATCGTACAGCCGTGCCGTGGCTAGTCTCGCGGGGGTGCACCGTCTCGTCGCCGGGGTCATCGTGCTCGCTCTTGCCGCGTCGGCCGCGTCGGCGGCAACCATCCGCGGCACCGCGCGGGCCGACCGCCTGGCCGGGACGGCCGCCGCCGACAGCATCACCGGCGGCTCGGGCAACGACGTGCTGCTCGGCCGCGGCGGCGCCGACTTCCTCGACGGGGAGCGCGGCCGCGACACGGTCGACGCCGGGCCCGGCTCCGACCGGCTCTCGCTCGAGACCGACGCCACCCGGGACTCTCGCCCGCTGCGGCCCGGGCCGGACATCGTCACGCTCGACGAGCTCGACGTGGCCGCGCGCGACTGCGAGATCGTGACCAGGCGGCTCGCGCGCGACCCGTTCGTCGGCGGCGACGGGCAGCACGCGACGATCGCCGAGCCCGACAGCCACGCGGTCGGCGCGACGGTGGTGTCCGTGTTCCAGGTCGGCAGGCGCCACGACGGCGGCGCGATGGACATCGGCTTCGCCACCTCGCGCGACGGCGGCACCACCTGGCGCCAGGGCCGGCTGCCCGGGGTCGGCGCCAACTCGCAGCCGGCCGGCCGCGCGCAGCGAGTGAGCGACCCGGTCGTGACGCACGACCCGGTCCACGGCGTGTGGCTGGCGGCGACGCTGGCGGTCTCCCAGGGCCTGACGGAGCTGCTCGTCAGCCGGTCGGCGGACGGCCTCGCGTGGGAGCCTCCGGTCGTTGCGGCGAGCTCCACCGCCACGGAGCTCGCCTACGACAAGAACTGGATCGCCTGCGACGCCTGGCCGGCCAGCCCGAACGCGGGGCGCTGCTACCTGTCGTACACGCTGCTCGTGCCCCAGCGCCGCATGGTCACCCAGGTCTCGCTGGACGGCGGCAGCTCGTGGGGGCCGGCCGTGGCGGCGCCGCCGAGCGCCGCCGGCGGTGGTGTGGGCGTGCTGCCGCTGCCGAGGCCGGACGGGTCGCTCGTGCTCGTCTTCCTGGACAACCGCGGCCTGGTCGCCTCGCGCTCCGGCGACGGCGGCCAGTCCTTCTCCCAGCCGGTGCTGGTCGGGGAGGTCGCCGCCCGCCGCGTCAGCGAGCTGCGCGCGCACCCGCTTCCCGCCGCCGACGTCGGGCCGGACGGCACGGTCTACGCCGTCTGGCATGCGTGCGTCGACCCGGACGCGTGCGCCGCGAACGACCTGCTGCTCGCGACCTCCCGCGACGGCGCGAGCTGGACGGCGCCGCGCCGGCTGGCCGTCGGGCCTGCGTCGGCGGGAGAGCCGTTCATGCCGGCGATCGCGGTGCTCGGCGCGGGCGGCTCCGCGCGGGTCAGCCTCGCGTACTACGTCCTGCTCGATCCGGACTGCGTGCCGGTGGCCTGCAGGGTCGAGGCGCGCTACGCGGACTCGCGGGACGGCGGCCGGAGCTGGCGGACGCGCGGGCTCGTGTCGCGGCCGATGCGGCTGACCTGGATCGCGACGACGACCCAGGGCCGCATGCTGGCCGACTACATCTCGATCACGCTGGCGCGCGGCCGCGCGCTGCCGGTGCTTGCGATCTCGTCGCCGCCGCAGGCGGGCAGATTGCGCCAGGCGGTGTTCGCCGCGACGCGCGTCGGCTAGGAGCGGCTCAGAGACCGAGCGGGTGCCAGACGGTCTTGAGCTCCAGGAAGGCCGCTGCCTCCCAGGGGCTCTGGCCGTCCGCTGCGCCACGGACGACGCGCTTCACGTTGTCCGCGGCCAGCCGCTCGAGCTCGTCGGCGCCGCCGTTCACGCCGGTCAGGTCGAGCGCGTTGACGTCCATGTGCCCGGCCAGCACCGGGGCCAGCTCCGACTGGAGCCCGGTGATGATGTTGACCACGCCTCCCGGCACGTCCGACGTGGCGAGAGCCTCGGCGAGCTCGATCGCCGCGAGCGGATGCGACTCGGAGGCGATCACGACCGTCGCATTGCCGCCGACGAGGGCGGGCGCGATCCGCGAGACGAGCCCCTCGAGTGCCGGCTCGGGCGGGGCGAGGATGCCGACGACCCCGGTCGGCTCGGGCACGGTGAAGTTGAAGTACGGCCCGGCGACGGGATTCGACGAGCCGAGCGCCTGCGCCAGCTTGTCGGCCCAGCCGGCGTACCAGACGAAACGGTCGATCGAACGTGCCACCTCGGCGTCGCCCGAGCAGAGCTCGGCGAACTCGGCGGCCCGGGTCTCGATCATCTCCGCCACGCGGTAGAGCACCTGGCCGCGGTTGTAGGCGGTCATTCCGGCCCACTTCGGCTGGGCTGCGCGGGCGGCCCTGACGGCGTCGCGCACGTCCTTGCGCGACCCGCGCGCGACGTTCTGCTCCTCGGCGAGATAGGTGCGTCCCGACTCCGAGCGCGGGAACGCCCCGTCGATGTACAGCTTGTACGTCTTCTTGACCGGCAGCCGGCTCATGAGTGGCGGGGTTGCCGATGACCAGGAGAGCGTCACGAGCGCGACGCACCGAGGCACGATCCACGGCGAGCCGAGCGACGGCGCCGGCCATCGATCCGCGACCGCTCATCCGCCCTCGATCTCCGGCTTGCCCTTGAAGTCGAGGTAGGGCTCGAGCCCGTGCAGGCCGCCCTCGCGGCCGAAGCCGGACTCCTTGTAGCCGCCGAACGGCGAGGCCGGGTCGAAGCGGTTGTACGTGTTCGCCCAGACCACGCCCGCCTGGAGCCGCTGGGCCATCCAGAGGATGCGGGAGCCCTTCTCGGTCCAGACTCCGGCCGACAGCCCGTAGGGCGTGTTGTTGGCCTTCTCGACCGCCTCCTCGGGCGTGCGGAAGGTGAGCACGGAGAGCACCGGGCCGAAGATCTCCTCCTGTGCGATGCGGTAGCTCTGCGCCACGTTCGTGAAGACGGTCGGCACGAACCAGTAGCCCCGCTCGGGCAGCCGGCACGGGGGCTGGTAGATCTCGGCGCCCTCCTCCTCGCCCGAGCGGACGAGCTCCTCGATCTTCTCGAGCTGCTGGCGCGAGTTGATCGCGCCGACGTCGGTGTTCTTGTCGAGCGGATCGCCGACCCGCAGCGTCTGCATGCGGCGCTTGAGCTTCTCGATCACCGGCTCGTACACGGACTCCTGCACGAAGAGCCGGGAGCCCGCACAGCAGACGTGCCCCTGGTTGAAGTAGATGCCGTTGACGATGCCCTCGACGGCCTGGTCGAGTGCGGCGTCGTCGAAGACGATGTTGGCCGCCTTGCCGCCGAGCTCGAGCGTCAGCTTCTTGCCGGTGCCGGCGAGCTCGCGCTGGATCGCCTTGCCGACGTCGGTCGAGCCGGTGAAGGCGACCTTGTCGACGTCCGGGTGCTTGACGAGCGCGGCGCCGGCCCGGCCGTCGCCGGTGATGATGTTGACGACGCCGGGCGGCAGCTCGGCCTGGCGGACGACGTCGCAGAAGAGGAGCGCGGTCAGCGGGGTCGTCTCGGCCGGCTTCAGCACCACGGTGTTGCCGGCAGCCAGGGCCGGGGCGATCTTCCAGGCGAGCATCAGCAGCGGGAAGTTCCAGGGGATGACCTGGGCAGCGACGCCGAGCGGGCGCGGGCGGCGGTTGGGGAACGCGTACTCGAGCTTGTCCGCCCAGCCGGCGTAGTAGAAGAAGTGCGCTGCGGCGAGCGGCAGGTCGACGTCGCGGGACTCCTTGATCGGCTTGCCGCCGTTCAGCGACTCGAGCACGGCGAACTCGCGCGCACGCTCCTGCAGGATCCGGGCGATGCGGAACATGTACTTCGCGCGCTCGGAGGGCGGGAGCGCCGACCAGCCGTTCGCGTAGGCGTCGCGGGCGGCGGCAACGGCCAGGTCGACGTCCTCGGGGCCGGCCTGCGCCACCTCCGCGAGCTGCTCCTCGCTCGCAGGGGCGATGGTCGGGAAGTACTCGCCTGAGCGCGGCTCGACGAAGCTGCCGCCGAGGAACAGGCCGTAGCGCTCCTCGATCCGGACGATGTCGCGCGACTCGGGCGCGGGCGCGTACTCCCACTCGGTCGGGACGGGAACGGCGGAGCTGCGGCGGTCGAGGTCAGTCAACGGTGAAGTAGGTCGGGCTCTGGTAGCGGCCGGTCTTCTCCTTGCGGATCTGCAGGAGCACGTCGTTGAGGAGCGTCGAGGCGCCGAGCCGGAAGAGGTCCGGCGTCAGCCAGTCGGGACCGCACGTCTCGTGCACGAGCACCAGGTACTGCACAGCCTGCTTCGAGGTGCGGATGCCGCCTGCCGCCTTGACGCCGACGCGGCGGCCGGTCTCGTCGTGCACGTCTCGCACCGCCTCGAGGAGCGCGAGTGTGACGGGCAGCGTCGCGGCCGGCGAGATCTTCCCGGTCGAGGTCTTGACGAAGTCGGCGCCGCCGGCGATCGCGAGCAGCGCCGCCCGGCGCACGTTGTCGTACGTGCCGAGCTCGCCCGTCTCGAGGATCACCTTCAGGTGGAGCGCGCCCGCATGCCTCCTTGACGCGCACGACCTCGTCGTAGACCTTGGCGTAGCGGCCGGCGAGGAACGCGCCGCGGTCGATGACCATGTCGATCTCGTCGGCGCCCTGCTCGACCGCGAAGCGCGTGTCGGCGAGCTTCACGTCGAGCGGCGCCTGCCCGGACGGGAAGGCGGTGGCGACGGAGGCGACCGCGACCGACGACCCGCGCAGCCGCTCGACGGCGGTCGGCACGAGGCTCGGGTAGACGCAGAGCGCCGCGACCGACGGAATGCTCGCGTCGGCCGGGTCGGGCCGCAGCGCCTTGGTCGCGAGCGCCGTCACCTTGCCGTGCGTGTCGGCGCCCTCCAGGGTGGTGAGGTCCATGGTGCGGATCGCCAGGTCGAGCGCGAGCAGCTTCGACTCGCGCTTGATCGAGCGCTTGGCGAGCGAGGCCGCACGCTCCTCCAGCGCGACCGCGTCGATCGAGCCGACGCGCGGTAGCCGCGGCTCGAGCGGAAGCTCGAAACCGCCCGGAAGTGCGGGCGCTTGCGCCACGGATCGAGTGTATCCCCCTCCCTTGCTCCGACCGCGCTGCGCAGGCGTGTCGGCGAGCCCCCTCCGGCGCCTGCCCTGTCCGTTCGGGACAGGTGCACGCAGGTGCCCGTGTCCTCCTCCCCGCTGCGAGCGTATCGACGGGCGGCGCACGTGTCTGTGCCGTGTTCGTGTCGTTGGTGTGCGCGCGCGAACTGCCGTCGGGTCAGATGCCGAGCCGCTCGAGCATGCGCTCGTCCCGGCGCCACTTCGGCCGCACCTTCACCTGGAGCTCGAGGAAGACCGGGTGGCCGAGCAGATGCTCGACCTCCGGGCGCGCCCTGGTGCCGATGTCGCGGATCATCGTGCCGCCCTTGCCGATCAGGATCCCCTTCTGGGACTCGGTCTCGACGTAGATCACGCACCCGCGCCATCTTCTCGTCGAGCTCCTCGACCTCGGCGGTGACGGCGTGCGGAACCTCGTCGCGGGTGAGCTGGAGCGCCTTCTCCCTGACCAGCTCGGCGATCTGCACCTCCTCCGGCAGGTCGGTGCGCTGCTCGGCGGGGAAGTACGCCGGCCCCTCGGGCAGCAGCGCCACGAGCTCGTCGCGCAGCTCGCCCACGCCGTCGCCGGTCTTGGCGCTGACCGGATGCAGCGCGTGGAACTCACCGAGCCTCGCGCCCACGGCCATCTGCGATGCGATGTGACCCGGCTTGAGCCGGTCGACCTTGTTGAGCGCGATCACGACGGGGACGCCGAGCTCGAAGACCCGCGAGGCGACGAAGCGGTCACCCGCCCCGATACGGTCGCGGGCGTCGAGCACGAGCAGCACGCCGTCCACGTCCTCGAAGGACGCGTCCACCGTGCGCTGCATGTGCTCGGTGAGCGGATCCCTCGGCCGCTGGAACCCGGGCAGGTCGGCGAGCACGAGCTGCCAGTCGGGGCCGTTGACGATGCCGAAGATCCGCCGCCGCGTCGTCTGCGGCTTGTCCGAGACGATGGCGACCTTGCCGCCGCAGAGCGCGTTGACCAGCGTGGACTTGCCGACGTTGGGACGGCCGGCGACCGAGATGAAGCCGCTCCTCACAGCTCGAACGTGTCGGGCAGCAGCTCGGCCGGGGTGACGGTGACGACCTCGCCGCCGGCCCGGCGGTAGGTGACGGCCGGGATGCGGAACTCGTGGAGCCACTGGCGGCAGCCGCCGCACGGCGAGGCCGTGATCGCGATCGCCTCCAGGTCGCCCGGGCGGCAGCCCTCCCCGACGGCTCGCGCGATGGCCGCCCGCTCGGCGCAGATCCCGAGCGGATAGGCGGCGTTCTCGACGTTGACGCCGGTGAGCACAAGCCCGTCGCGCGTTCGCACCGCGGCGCCGACGTCGAACTTCGAGTAGGGCGCGTACGCGAGCGCTGCGGCCGCGTCCGCAGCAGCAAGCAGGTCGATTTCGTCGGTCATCCGAAGGCCTGGAAGAGCACGAGCGTCAGCAATGCCCCGAGGATGCCACCGTAGGTCACCTCGAGCAGCGAGTGGACTCCGGACTCGACCCTGGTCTGCGCCACGAGCACCGCCATGATGAACGCCAGGCTCGAGACGAGGAACCAGTGCCGCGAGTCGCCGACGACCTGGGTGATCGCCATCCAGGCGCCGAACGCGACCGCGGCGTGGCCGGACGGCAGGCCGCCGCGCAGCGGCGTGCCGCGGCCGGTGTAGGCCTTCGTCGCGATCACTGCGATGACGATCAGGACGAGCGCGACGAGCGTCAGCTCGGCCGGCGCGTCACGCAGGCGGTCGATCAGGCGCGACGAGCGGTTGGTGAACCGCTCCGAGAACACGAGGTACCCGACCGCGATCGCGTTGATCGTCGCGATCAGCACGGCGCCCGCGGCGATGTCCTTCGCGAGCTTGGCCAGCGGGTCGAACGCCGTGGTCGCCACGTCGATCGCCGCCTCCACCGCCGTGTTGATCATCTCGGCGATCAGCACGAACGCGATCGCCAGGAGCAGCGCCACGAGCTCGAGCCGGTCCACGCCCGTGGCGAGTGCCGCGATGAGCACCGCGGCCGCCGCCGTGAAGTGGATCCGCATGTTCCGCTGCGTGCGCAGCACGTGGATGACGCCCTCGAAGGCGTTGTTGAAGCTGTGCAGCAGCGAGGGCGCCCGGCGGCTGACCGTCACGCCAGATCCTCGCCCGCGTACGCCGCCTCGCGGCGCTCCATCTCGGTGCCGTGGTCGTAGCCGAGCAGGTGGAGGAGCCCGTGCACGAGCGGCCGCCTCCAGGCCTCGCCCACGACGGCGGGGCAGAGGACGACGTCGCCGAGCTGACGCGGGAGCCCCTCGCCGAGCTCGTCGCGCCCGTCGATCGGAAACGAGAGCACGTCGGTGACCTCGTCGATGCCGAGGTGCTCGGCCTTGAGCGCCCGCATCCGCTCGGCCTCGACGAACTGGACGCCGAGCTCCGCCGCGGCGATCCCTTCCCCCTCCAGCACGCGGGCGGCGAGCTCCCGCACCTCGCCGTCCGGCACGGCAACCTCGGTGTCGTTCTCGACCTCGACGAGGACGCCGGCCATCGCCACTAGCGGTTCCGCCCTGTGCCCGTCTCCTCGGTGTGGTGCTTGTAGGCCTCCACGATGCGCTGGACGAGCTTGTGCCGGACGACGTCCTTGTGGGTGAATGTGACGAAGGAGATGCCGTCCACCGAGCCCAGGATGTCGCCGACGTGGATCAGCCCGGACGCCTGCTCGCGCGGCAGGTCGACCTGGGTGACGTCGCCGGTGACGACGACCTTGGAGCCGAACCCGAGACGCGTGAGGAACATCTGCATCTGCTCCGGGCTCGTGTTCTGCGCCTCGTCGAGGATGATGAACGAGTCGTTCAGGGTCCGGCCCCGCATGAATGCCAGCGGCGCCACCTCGATCGTCCCGCGCTCCATGTAGCCGGCCAGCTTGTCGGCGTCGAGCATGTCGTAGAGCGCGTCGAACAGCGGCCGCAGGTAGGGATCGACCTTGGCCAGCATGTCCCCCGGGAGGAAGCCGAGCCGCTCGCCGGCTTCGACCGCAGGGCGCGTGAGGATGATGCGACCGACGTCCCGCTCCGACAGCGCGGCCACGGCGAGCGCCATGGCGAGGTAGGTCTTGCCGGTCCCCGCCGGCCCGATCCCGAACGTGATCGTGTCGCGGCGGATCGCGTCCACGTACTCCTTCTGCGTGACGGTCTTCGGCGCGATCTTCTTGCCACGGTGCCGCCAGACGACGTCCTCGAAGACCTCGCGGACGTCGGCGCCGCGCTCGAGCACGCCGAGCACTGCGTCGACGGTGCCCGGGCCGAGCTCGTGGCCCGTCTCGACCAGCTCGACGAGCTCGTCCAGCACCGTGCGCGCCTCAGCGATGCCCTCCTCGTCGCCCTCGAGGGTCAGCCGGTTGCCGCGCAGCATGATCGTGCAGCGCAGCCGGTCGCGGAGCGCGCCGAGCACGCCGTCGCCGACGCTCGCCAGCTCGGCGGCGACGTCGTTCGAGACGGACAGCACCTCCCGCACCGGACGGAGTCTAGGCGCGCCCTCCGCCGACACAGAGCCGGCGCGAAGCCGTCACGGACCCGTGCGTTCCACCGGGCTACGCTCGCAGCGGGGAGGAGGACACGGGCACCTGCGCGCACCTGTCCGCAGCGGCCATGTCCGAGCAAGGCCTGCCGCCTGCGTCCGGGCGGGGCGCTCGAGACGCGTTGATCTAGGCGAGCTTCTCGCGGACGAGCTGGCTGACGGCGCCGCCGTCCGCCCGCCCGGCGATCTGCGGCATGACGTCGGCCATCACCCGGCCGAGGTCGCGCATGCTCGTGGCGCCGTTCTCGGCGATCGCGTCGTCGATGATCGACTCGAGCTCCTCCTCCGAGAGCGGCTCGGGCATGAACTCGCCGAGCACGTCGAGCTCGTCCTCCTCGGCGTCGGCGGCGTCGTCCCTGCCGGCGGCGCGAAACGCCTCTGCGGCCTCGATCCGCTTCTTGCGCTCACGCTGCAGCACCTGGAGCTCCTCGCCCTCGGTCAAGGGGCGCATCAGGTCCTTCTCCGCCGAGCGCAGACTGCTCAGGATCAGCCGCAGCGCGTCGCGCCGGTCGGTGTCCCGGGCGCGCATCGCCTCCGTCAGCTCATCCTCGATCCGTCCGATCAGCGTCATGCGGGCATCCCCTTCATCTTCCCGCCTAGGACGTGCCAGTGCAGGTGGAACACGGTCTGGCCGCCGCCGGGGCCGACATTGACGACCACGCGGTAGTCCTCCAGACCCGCCTCGCGCGCCGTGGCGGCGACGAACTCGAGCATCGCCCTGGCCTCCTCGGCGGGGAACTGCTCGACCTCCCGGAAGGTGTCCACATGGCGCTCGGGCAGCACGAGCAGGTGGACGTCCGCCCGCGGCGCGATGTCCCGAATCGCGACGAAGCCGTCCGCCCGATTGACGTGGTCACCCTCGCGGACGAGCCGGCAGAAGAGGCAGTCGTCCGCCACGTCTAGGCCGCCAGAACGCCCTGGTCGGTGACCGCGGCACCGCGCACGGCCACGAGCGCGCCGATCGGGGTGCGCTCGGCCACGAGCCACGGCGAGTAGTCGTCGCCGTAGCCGCGTCCGGGCCGGTCGACGAGCACCAAATCGTCCGCGCCGATCTTCGTCCGCCAGCGCTCCCGGCAGGCGGCGTCGGAGATGGCGCGCAGGCGCGCGCTGCGCTCGCGCTTGACCGGCGCGGGCACCGTGTCCGTCGCCGCCGTCGCCGTGCCCGGCCGGGGCGAGTAAGGGAAGACGTGCACCTTCGTCACCCCGGCCTCGCGCACCGTTCGCAGCGTGTGCTCGAACGCGCGCTCGTCCTCGCCGGGGAAGCCGACGATCACGTCGGTGGTCAGGTTGAAATCGGCGAGCTTCTCCGCCCGCCGCAGGAACGTCGAGGCTCGGTAGCGGCGCGACATGGCCCGCAGCACGTCATCGTCGCCCGACTGCAGGGGCACGTGCAGGTGCTTGCCGACCGCCGGCGTGTCCCGCAGGGCGTCGACGAGCTCGTCGTCGACGTGGTTGACCTCGATCGACGACAGCCGCAGGCGTCCCAGCCCGGGAAGCGCGCCCAGCTCGCGCACGAGGCGCGGCAGCCGGTAACCGGTGGCTCGGTCGCGGTAGCAGCCCAGGTTGATCCCCGTCAGCACCAGCTCGCGGTGCCCCTGCGCGAGGCGCCGGCGGGCCTCGGCCAGGACCGCCTCGGCGGAGCGGCTGCGAGAGGCGCCGCGCACCAGCGGAACGACGCAGAAGCCGCAGGAGAAGCTGCAGCCGTCCTGGATCTTCAGAAAGGCACGCACACGATCGAGCCGGCTGTCGGCCTGGACGCACGCGATCGCGCCGACGTCGCCTGCGACGGCCGCGGGTGTCTCCTCGCTCGGCCGGGCGACGACAACCACGTTCGCCGGCAGGCCGGCGAAAGCGTCGCCGCTGAGGTTCGCCCCGCACCCCGTGACGTACACGCGTCCATGAGTGCGGGCCGCGCGGGCCGCGGCCTTGCGCGACTTGCGGACGGCCTCGTGCGTCACGCAGCAGGTGTTGACTACGGCGACGTCACCTGGGCCGCCCGTCTCCTCGTGCCCGTCGGCCAGGAGGCGCTCCCGGAGCGCCTGGGCGTCGGTGTGCGACACCTTGCACCCGAGAAACGCGACCGAGAAGCGCGCCACAGCGCGGAGATGCTACTGCGGCTCGAGCAGATCGGCCGCCCAGCCGGCCTGGCGACGACGCTCGAGCCGGCGCCAGCCGGGGAACCGCGGCACGTCGCTCTCGAGGTACCCGGAGGTGATCAGGCGCCCTGCCCGAGCCCCTGCCGCCAGGCGTTCGGCAGCCGCGAGGTCGATGTTCGCCACGACGACGTCCGCCTCGGGCAGACCGCCTGCAGTCACGTCTGCCACGCGTGCCTCGATGCGGACGCCGTTCGCGGCCGCGTTCTCACAGGCGACGTCGACAGCCGCCCCGTCGGCGTCGAGCGCGACCACCGGCGCGAACCCGAGGCGGGTGGCCGCGATCGCGAGCACGCCGGATCCACAGCCGGCGTCGAGGAGCGAGCCCCGCTCGACGTCCTGCAGCAGTGCGAGGCAGAGCTGCGTCGTCGGGTGGGCACCGGTGCCGAACGCGCGACCTGGGTCGATGACGATCGCCTCCAGTCCGGCAGCAGGCTGCTCCCAGGGCGGCCCGACCCACAGCGAGCCGACGACGACGGGCCGGTGGAAGCGCCGCCAGGCGTCCTCCCACCCTGGATCGACCGGGCTGCCGGCAAGTTCCGGCAACGCCCGCCGTAGCGCGGGCAGCTCGAGCGGCTCGACGTAGACGGCGAGCTCAACCGTCTCTCCGTGCTCCGCCAGCTCGTGGCCGGCCGGGACCAGCTCCAGCAGGGTCGCAACGACGGCCTCTGCCTCGCCTGCCGGCACGACGACGGAGGCGCGAACGAGCTCAATCAGCGGAACGCGCTCTTGATCTTGTCGAAGAAGCCTTCGTCGTCCTCGTAGGTGTCCGGGCGCTCGGCGCCCTCGAACTCCTCGAGCAGGCGACGCTGCTCCGCGGTCAGGTGACGGGGGACGACGACGGTGACGAGGACGCGGTGGTCGCCGCGTCCGAATCCCTGCAGGACCGGCATGCCCCGGCCCCGGAGCACATGGACCTTGCCGGGCTGCGTCCCAGGTTCGAAGCGCAGCTCGGTCTCACCGTCGAGTGTCGGCACCGTGACGGTCGCTCCGAGCGCGGCCTGCGTCATCGTCAGGCTGACGGTCGAGACGATGTCGTCGCCCTGGCGCACGAACTGCTCGTCGGGGCGGACGCGGACGTCGACGTAGACGTCGCCGGGGCGGCCGCCGAGTACGCCGGCGTGCCCCTCGCCCGTCAGGCGGATGCGCTGGCCGTCGTGGATCCCCGGCGGCACTTCGACCTGGAGCGTGCGCTCCTCGACGACCCTGCCCTCGCCGCGGCAGCCGGCGCACGGCTGCGAGATCAGCCGGCCGGCGCCAGAGCAGGTCGGGCAGGTGCCCGTGCGGACGAACTCGCCGAACGAGCTCTGGGAGACCTGGGTGACCCGCCCGGCGCCGCCGCAGCTGGGGCAGCGCTCGACGAGCGTGCCCGGCTCGGCGCCCTCGCCGTCGCAGCGCTCGCAGGTGACGGTGACGGGAAACGGGACCTCCCGGCGGACGCCGCTCGCAGACTCGCGCAGGTCGATCTCGATGCGGGCGGCCACGTCCGCCCCGCGCTCGCGCCGGCTGCGCCCGCCCCCGAGCAGGTCGTCGCCGAAGAAGACCGAGAAGATGTCGGCCAGGCTGCCGAAATCGAAGTGGCTCGGCCGGAAGCCCCCGCTGCGCAGGCCGGCGTGGCCGAAGCGGTCGTAGAGCTCGCGCGACTCGCTCTTCGAGAGGATCTCGTAGGCCTCGGCCAGCTCGGCGAAACGCTCCTTGGCGTCGGGCGCGTCGGAGACGTCCGGGTGGACCTCGCGCGCGAGCCGGCGAAACGCCTTCTTGATCTCGTCCCGGCCTGCGTCACGGCCGACACCGAGCACCTCGTAGTAGTCCCGTTCCGTCGTCGCCATCCTCGGCCAAGCGTAGCTCCCGGACCAGGCGGCTCACGACGGCGTCAAAGACCGTCTGGGAGCGGCGTAGGATCGGCCGGTGGACAGGCCCGAGCTCGAGTACCGGACGACACCCGAGGGGCTCAGGCCCGAAGCGCTCGCCGGTTTCTTCGAGGGGTGGCCCGTGCCTCCCACCCCCGAGCGGCATCTGGAGCTCTTACGTCGAAGCGACGCCGTCGCGCTCGCCCTCGCCCGCGACCGCGTGGTCGGCTTCGCAACCGCCCACTCGGACGGCGTCATGAGTGCGGCGATCCCGCTGCTCGAGGTGCTCCCCGAGTACCGCCGCCGCGGGGTGGGCAGCGAGCTCGTGCGTCGCCTGATCGAGCAGCTCGGCGACCTCTACATGGTCGACCTCTCCTGCGACGCCGAGCTGGAGCCGTTCTATCGGCGGCTCGGCTTCCAGGTGCTCGACCGCGGCATGGGCATCCGCAATCCCGGCGCCCTGCGCTGAGGCGGGCTAGTTCTCGGCGTAGTAGGACTCGACGAAACGCGAGAGCTCGAAGGCGGCGGCCCGGACCGACTGGATGGCCGTGGCGTAATCCATCCGCATCGGCCCGATCAGGCTGACCGCACCGAGCGTGCGGTTGACGACGCCGTAGGCCGCGCCTACGAGCGCAACGTCCTCGAGCCCGGGATGATCCAGCTCGGGGCCGACCCGCACCACCGCCCGCCCCGGCTGCAGCACGCCGGCGAGCAGGTCGAGGAGCGCGACGCGGCGCTCGAGCACCTCGAGCAGGCTGCGGTAGCTCGTGAAGTGCTCGAGCCGCAGCTCGTCGAGCAGCTCTGCTGCGCCGCCCACGAAGAGGCGCCGATCATCTGTCGCGAGTCCGGTGAACGCCGGCCAGAGGCGCCCGAGGAACCGGCGCTCGGCGACTGCCAGCGACGGATCCTCGAAACGCCGGCGCAGCGTGTGGCTGCCGAGCTTCAGGCCGGCGACCTGGTCGTTCAGGTACTCGGCCGCCCACTTCGCGAGCCCCGGGTCGAGGGGCTCGTCGAACTGCACGACCCGCTTGCTGACGCCGCCGGTGGATGTGATCACGACGACCATGGCCAGCTGCGGCTGCAGCAGGAGCACCTCGACGTGGCGCACCGCGGCGGCGTCGAGCGGCGGCGCCGAGACGAGCGCGAGCAGCCGGGTGAGATCGGACAGGGCCTCGGTCGCGGCCTGGAGCGTGTCGTCCACCTCCCCGCCCACCGTCGTCAGATCGAGCGGGAACCCGCGGGGACGGTCGAGGCGCTCGAGCAGGTCGTCGACGTAGAGCCGGTACCCGCGCTCGGTCGGGATCCGCCCCGCCGACGTGTGCGGGTGGGTCAGGAAGCCGCGCGCCTCGAGCTCCGCCAGCTCCGCCCGGACGGTCGACGGCGAGACCCCCAGCCCACCGCGTTCGACGAGGTGCCTCGACCCCACCGGCTGCCGCATGACGACGAACTCCTCGACGACGCGGCGCAGGATGTGCCGCTGCCGCTCGGTGAGCTCCGTGGGCAGATCGGTCGTCATCGCTGAATTGTACGTCTGTGCAGGCAAAACACTGCCGCGCTCAGGCGACGAGCTCGGCCGTCACGCCGCCACCCAGAAGCCGGCCCCGTGGGGTCAGGTGGATCGCCTCGTGATCGGTGCCCGCGTGCTCGCGGCACGCAAGCCCGAGGCGCTCGACGCGCTCGAGCGCACGCCGGTCGACGGCCCCCTCGACGCCCGCCAGCGGCAGCGGCTCGTCGAGCCGGAGGCCGAGCAGCAGCCGCTCGGTCGCCCGCGTGGACGCGTCCAGGTGCTCGTGTGACCGCGGAGGGCGCTGACCGTCCGCCAGCGCGTCGGCGTAGCCCGCGAGGCCGGGCGCGTTTCGCCAGCGGAGCCCGGCCACCGTGGAGACGGCGCCGACGCCGATCCCGAGGTAGTCACGGCCGCGCCAGTAGCCGAGGTTGTGGCGGGAGCGCAGGTCCCGGCCTCCGGCCCGCTCCGGCGCGATGCAGAAGTTCGCGGTCTCGTACCACCGGTAGCCGGCGGCCGTGACCGCCTCGACCACCCGCTCGAAGTAGCCCTCCAGCGCGTCCGCCTGCGCGACGAGCTCGTCCCCGTGGCGGTGCGTGAACCTGGTGCCGGGCTTCGCCTCGAGCTCGTAGCACGAGAGGTGCTCGGGCTCCAGCGCGAGCGCGGACTCGAGATCTCGCTCGAGGTCGTCGCCCGCCTGCCCGGGAATGCCGTAGATGAGGTCGAGCGAGACGTTGTCGAAGCCGGCAGCACGAAGGACCCCGAACGCACGCCGGACGTCGACCGGCGTCGCCCGCCGCTCGAGCGTCTCGAGCAGGCGCGGCTGGAAGCTCTGCGCGCCGAGCGAGACGCGGTCGACCCCGGCGGCCCGCAGCTGCCCGGCGAGCTCCGGCGTCACGGTCTCGGGGTTCGCCTCGACCGTCACCTCGGCCGCCTCGGGCAACGCGGCGAGCAGGCGCACGAGCGCCTTCCGCTCGGTGAACGTCGGTGTGCCCCCGCCCAGAAAGACGGTCTCCAGGTCGTCGTCGAGCAGGCCGTGCTCGAGCTCCAGCTCGCGCAGGAGCGCGTCGACGTAGCCGCCGTGCTCCTCCTGCCGGCCGACGGCCGTGACGAAGTCGCAGTAGCCGCAGCGATAGGCGCAGAAGGGCAGGTGCACGTAGAGGTGGCGGACGCCGCTCACCGGCGCTCGTCCCCGAGGTTGAGCACGGCGAGGAACGCTTCCTGCGGCACCTCGACGGCGCCGACCTGCTTCATCCGGCGCTTGCCCGCCTTCTGCTTCTCGAGCAGCTTCCGCTTGCGCGTGATGTCGCCCCCGTAGCACTTGGCGAGCACGTCCTTGCGCTTCGCCTTGACGGTCTCGCGCGCGATCACGCGCGAGCCGATGGCCGCCTGGATGGCGACGTCGAAGAACTGGCGCGGGATCTCCTCCTTGAGCCGCTCCACGAGCGCGCGCCCCCGCGCGTAGGCGCCGTCGCGGTGCAGGATCAGCGAGAGCGCGTCGACCGGCTCACCGCCGACCAGGATGTCGACGCGGACGAGCGGGCCCTCCCGGAAGCCGGCGAGGTCGTAGTCGAAGCTCGCGTAGCCGCGGGTCCGCGACTTCAGCTGGTCGTAGAAGTCGAGCACGACCTCGCCGAGCGGCAGCTCGAAGGTGAGGTGCACGCGCTGCTCCGAGAGGTACTCCAGGTGGTCGAAGCGGCCACGGCGGTCGTTGCAGAGCTCCATCACCTGGCCGACGTACTCCTTCGGGACGATGATCGACGCCTTGATGTAGGGCTCCTCGGCCCGCTCGAACTCGTTGGGCATGTCGGCGGGGTTGTGCACCTCGACGACCTCCCCGGTCGGCGACGTCACCTGGTAGGCGACGTTGGGCGCGGTCACGAGCAGGTCGAGGTCGAACTCGCGCTCCAGGCGCTCGCGCACGATCTCCATGTGCAGCAGCCCGAGGAAGCCGCAGCGAAAGCCGAAGCCGAGCGCCTGGGAGGTCTCCGGCTCGTAGAAGAGCGCCGCGTCGTTCAGCTTCAGGCGGTCGAGGGCGTCGCGCAGCTCGGGGTAGTCGTCCGAGTCCGTCGGGAAGAGCCCGGCGAAGACCGTCGGCTTGACGTCCTTGTAGCCGGGGAGCGGCTCGGCGGCCGGGTTGCGCTCCGAGGTCAGCGTATCCCCGACCCGCAGGCGGCTCACGTCCTTGAGGCCGGTGATGACGTAGCCGACCTCGCCCGCGCCGAGCGACTCCGCCGGCGTCATCGTCGGCGAGAAGAACCCGAGCTCCTCGGCCTCGAACCGCGTGCCCTGGGCCATGGCGCGCAGCCGCTCGCGCGGCTGGAAGCTGCCGTCGACCACGCGCACGAATGCGACCACGCCCCGGTACTGGTCGTAGGACGAGTCGAAGATGAGGGCGCGCGCCGGACCGTCCGGGTCGCCGACCGGCGGCGGGATGCGCGCCACGACCGCATCGAGCAGCTCGGCCACGCCCTCGCCGGTCTTGGCCGACAGACGGATGACGTTCTCGGGCTGCTCGCCCACGAGCGAGGCGATCTCCGCGGCCACCCCGTCCGGGTCGGCCTGCGGCAGGTCGATCTTGTTGACGACGGGGACGATCTCGAGGTCGTTCTCGATCGCCAGGTAGGCGTTGGCCACCGTCTGCGCCTCCACGCCCTGGGCGGCGTCGACGACGAGCACCGCGCCCTCGCAGGCCTGCAGCGAGCGCGACACCTCGTAGGTGAAGTCGACGTGTCCCGGCGTGTCGATCAGGTTGAGCTCGTTGCCGCGCCAGTTGACGCGCACCGCCTGCGCCTTGATCGTGATGCCGCGCTCGCGCTCGAGCTCCATCGAGTCGAGCAGCTGCGCGCGCATCTCCCGCCCGGTGACCGTCTCGGTCAGCTCGAGGATGCGATCGGCGAGCGTCGACTTGCCATGGTCGATGTGCGCGATGATCGAGAAGTTGCGGATGCGGTCCTGGTCCATGCGTGCTCAGGAGCGGCCGAGACGACCCCGAAGTGAGAGTAGCGCCTGCAACTCGGCCACCCCGAGCGCGCGACAGACCGCCAGGTAGACCGCACCGCCGGCCACCAGCGCGGCCGTCACCGAGGTCAGCTGGGCGAGGAACGACCGGCCGAGCGCCTCGTCGAGGACAGCCCCAGACGACGACGCTCACGAACGCGAGCGGCGCGCTTGCCGTCAGCACCTTGCCCGAAGGACGCGGCCAGCTCGCGCGGACCCGAGCGAGCCGATGCGGCGCTGGAGCAGGAAGAGAGAGCAGCGGCTGCCCCCACCACGTTCACGATCGAAGTGGCGAGCGGGAGCCCCCAGATCGCCGACCCGGTAGAAGAACTGCGTCGAGCGCGGCGTTCAGGGCCAGACGTGCCGAGCGCGACCCACGTCGGCAGCCACGGCTGCTGCAGGCTGAAGAACGCCCGGATCAGCATCAGCATGAAGCCGTTGAAGACGAGCCCGACCGAGAAGGCGGCGAGCGCGGCCGCGACCTCGGGCGTCTGGTCGGGCGTGAACTCGCCCCGCTCGTACACGAGGCGCACGATCGGCTCGGCGAGCACCGCCGAGACGACGCCGGCCGGGCACGAGCAGGAAGGCGATCTGGCGCACTCCCAGCGAGACGGTGCCCTTGAACGCCGGCATGTTGCCGCGGGTGGCAAGCCGGGCGAGCGCCGGGAAGAGGACGGTCGCGACCGCGACCGAGAACATGCCCTGCGGCAGCATGTAGAGCCGGAAGGCTGCGTTGATCGTGCTCGGCGCCTGGTTCTCGTCGATGAAGCGGGCCGCGAAGAAGGTGGCGACGACCGCGTTGATGTTGATCAGGCCGAGCGCCGATCGTGATCGGGCAGCATCAGGACGAACGTCCGCCGCACCATCGGGTCGCGCCAGTCGATGACCACGTGCAGGCGGTCGTCGCGGCCCGCGGAGCCACGGCAGCGGCAGCAGCAGCTGGATGAACGTCGCTGATGACGATCGAGGCCGCGTAGACGTAGAGCTTCGCGTCCGTGCCGTCGGCGCGCGGGACGCCGATGACGAGCCCGACGATGATCGCGACGTTCCAGAACACCGGCGTCAGCGCCGGAACTGCTGAAGTGGTCGTAGCTGTTCAGGATCCCGACGACGATCCCGAAGAGCCCGAGCAGGACGACGATCGGGAAGAGCACGCGCGCGAGCCCGGCGGCCAGCGATCCGTAGCCGAACGCCGCCATGACCCAGGGCGCCGATGAGGATGAAGAGCGCGGTGATCGCCCCGAGGGCGAGGCAGCATCAGCCAGAGCAGGCTCGACGCGACCCGCCACGCGCGCTTGCGCTCGCCCCGCTCGAGCAGCTCGCTGAACACCGGCACGAAGGCGCCGGACAGGGCCGCGTCGGCCACGAGCGCGCGAACCGTGTTCGGGATCAGGAACGCGACCTCGAACGCGTTGATCGCGCCGACGGTGCCGAAGTAGTAGCGCGCCACGACCTCCCGCACGAGACCGAGCACCCGCGAGAGCGCGGTGGCGAGCGAGAAGACCGCCGTCGACCAGGCGAGCGGCCGCTCCCTGGCCCGAGCCGTCATCGCGCGCGAGTATAGGGAGGGGCCAGGCCGGCGCCCCCGTGGCGCCCAGCGGGCATGTCCGCTCGAGACGTGTCCGTTGCGGCCATCCCTGGGAGGCCGCCACTCCTCCTCCCCGGCTCGAGCGTATCGCCGAAGCGCGTACGCGTCCGCGACGGATGTGTGCCGAAACGACTGCGCCGGCAGACCGCAGACGCGTCGCTCGGCGGCCGGGAAAGCGCGGTTCTCTGCCGGTTGGCGTCACCCGAATGGATCGCGCCCTCTGGTACGATCTCGCGGCCCGCCAGCTGCGGGCGTTTTCACGAGATGGCGAACATCAAGCAACAGAAGAAGCGCGTCCGCACCGCCGCCCGCGAGCGGCTCGAGAACCTGCGCTACCGCTCGACGATCAAGACGCTGACCCGCCGCCTGCAGACCGCGGTCGACGACGGGGACGACGCGCGCGTCGCCGAGGACCACCGCGCCCTGCAGCAGTGGATCGACCGGGCAGCCGCGCGCGGCGCCATCCACCGCAACCTCGCCGCCCGCAAGAAGGCCCAGGCGGCGCGGTTGCTCGCTCCGAAGGGCTAGCTGCTCACGGCCGCGTGCGGCCGCGTCACGTCCACGAGCGCCAGCTCCAGCTCGAGCTCGGGCGGACGCCGGCTCGCGCCCTTCAATGCCGCATCGAGCTCCGCGAGCCTGACCACGGCCCCGTCGAGCTCCTCCCCGGCGTACCGGTCCGCGTGGCCCAGCGCCTTGCGCACCCGGAACTCGTGGATGCCGAGCTCCTTCGCCACCTCCCGCGCGGCCTTGCCCTCGCCGGCCAGGCGCTGCACCCGCCGCACCAGCGCGACGTGCGAGGCCAGCCGGGCGCCGACGAGGAACGGCTCCATGCGATGCACGTCCGCGTCGTAGGCGTTGAGGACGGCCGCGACGTCCCTGTCACCCCAGGCGTCTGAGAGCCCCCACGACGGGAGCTCTCGTGTGTGGACGGCGAGCAGCTCGACGTCCCGGGAGCCGACCGGCTCGCCGCCGGACCAGGTCGCCAGCTTCTCGATCTCCGCCTCGAGCTCGCCGAGATCCTCGCCGACCAGGTCGACGAGCGCCTCGCATGCCGCCCGGTCGGCCGGCACGCCGAGGCGCGCGAACTGCTCGGCCACCCAGGCGGGCACGCGCCGCTTGGTCACGTCCCAGGAGAGCACGTCGCCTGCCTTCTCGACCGCCTTGGCGAGCGGCGCGTCGGCCTTGAGGCCCTCGCCCACGAGCGCGAGCACTGTCTCGGGCGTTGGATCTGCCAGGTAGCCCGCGACCTCCTTCACGTCGGCCGCCTTCCAGCTCTCGACCGAGCTCGACGACGACGAGCCTCCCACCCTCGCCGAACAGGCCGAGCGCGTTGCACGCCGCGACGACGTCCGCGCCTCCGGCCTCGTCGGCGTGAAGGTGCTCGATCGCCCCCGAGGCGAAGCGGCTGCGCAGCCGGCGAGCGCCCGGTCGATCTTCGGCCGGTCGCCACCGGTCAGGAGGTAGACGGGCTTGAGCGGCTCGGCTGCCATCCAGCCGCCAGCCTACTCGTGCTCGGTGACCACCCAGATACGCGAGCCGTCGGTGTCGACCGACACGCGGCCGTGCCGGTCGGTGCGGTACGTGGTCACGCCGCGGGCCGCGCCAAGCGTGCCGCAGCGTCGACGCCGTCGGGTGCCCGTAGTCGTTGCCGGGCGCCGACCGAGATCAGCGCGACGCTGCGGGCGCACGCGGTCGAGCAGCCGTCGTCGAGCCCGTCGTCGGCCGAGCCGTGGTGGGCGACCTTGAGGATCTCGGCCTGCGGCAACGGCAGGCGCAGGGTCACGTTCGACTCGGCGTCGGCCGTGAGCAGGACGTCGGTCTCGCCGTACGCCGCATGCAGCACGGTCGCTGCGTCGTTCGGGTCGGTGACGTTCATCCCAGGTCGCGGCGGCCACAGGACCTTCAGGCTGAGCCGGCCGAGACGGAGTGCCAGGCCGCGGATCGCGGGGAGCACGCGGACGCCGCGCTCGCGTGCCGCGCGCAGCGCGTCGGCCTGCTCGGGGCTCGGCGCGTGGATCCCGGGGTCGAGCACGGCGTCCACCTCGTGCGCTCGCAGGACGTCGGCGGCCCCACCCACGTGGTCGCGCTGCGGATGCGTCAGGACGAGCAACGCGAGCCGCGTCACCCCTAGGCGGCTCGAGCTGCCGGGCCACGCGCGCCTCGGGCGGCCCCTGGTCGACGAGCACGGCGGCACCAGCCGTCTGGAGCAGGATGGCGTCGCCCTGGCCGACGTCGAGGGCCGTCACCCGGAGCCCAGGCGACGGAAGCGGTGGCCAGTTCGGCTGCGGGCCAGAGCTGCCGGCCGCCGGCCGCCAGGACGACAGACACCGCGCAGGCGGCCAGGCCGCGCCGGCCGAACTTCCGGACGACGACGACAGCTGCGGCCAGAGCAGCGGCCGTCGCCGCTGCGGCCACCGGGCCGACCTCGGCGTACGGCAGCGCCGCCACGGTGCGGGCGACGACGACCAGGTAGGCGGCGAGCCAGCCCTCCACGACCGCGAGCGCCTCCGCGGCCGGCGGCCAGACAGGATGGACGGCGGCTGCGACCAGGCCGCAGCCGAGCAGCGGCGCGACCGCGGGCGCCGCGAGCACGTTGCTCAGCACCGAGTAGGCGGGAACGGTGCCGAAGTGCCAGAGCAGGACCGGCGCGGTGGCGACGCCGCAGGCGAGTGAGAGCGCCAGGGCGTCCGCGGCGCCGCGCCCGATTGGGTAACCCTCGAGGCGCCCGAGGATCCAGGGCACTGCCATGAAGATCGCGACGACCGCGCCAAAGGACAGCTGGAATCCCGGCTCGAGCGCCGCGTACGGGCTCCAGGCGAGGAGAACGGCTGCGCCCGCGAGCAGGAAGTACCAGCGGTCGCGGGGTCGCGCGACGAGGTAGGCGAGCGAGGCGAGCACACCCGCGACGCCGGCCCGGACCACCGACGGCTGCCAGCCGACCGCGGCGAGGTAGCCGAGCACGGCCGCAATCGCCACGGCCTCCCCGGCGAGGCGCGAGACGCCGACGAGCAGCGTCAGTCCGATGACGCCGCCCACGATGAGCGCGACGTTCTGTCCCGACACCGCCAGGAGGTGGAAGAGCCCCGACGCGCGGAACGCGTCCGCGACGTCACGCGGCAGCCCCTCGTCCTCGCCGAGCACCACGCCGGCCACGACCGCCCGGCGCTCGCCGGACAGGCCCGGGGCCATCGTGGCCGCGATGTGCGCGCGCAGCCGGTCGGCGAGACCGCTGAGGCCGCCGCGTCTGCCGACGACCCGGGCCCGATCCGCGTCGAGGACGACGTGCACTCCGCGCCTGCGGAGGTACCCGCGCTCGTCGAACCCGCGCTCGGGCCCCCGCGGCGCGCGCACAGTGGCGATGGCGTCGAGGATCGCCCCCTGCGGCGGCGCGCGGCCGAGCGGCAGCGTCAGCAGCACCGGCTCGCGGACGGAACGCGCCCCGAAGGACAGCACGGCGGCGGGGATGCGGAGCTCGAACGGCGTCCTGCGGGCGGGACCGGTGACGACGAGGCTCGCCCGCCCCGAGTGGCCGAGCTCAGACGCCATCGGGCTCCGGTCGATCGCGTCCAGCCTGGCGCCGCCCCAGGTCATGCCCGCGACGAGCAGCGCTGCGGTCAACAGCGGCAGGCGCCGGGGCGACCAGCGCCGCGGAAACGCCGAGCGCGGCGACGAGCAGCACGCCGACGGCCGCCGGGGGCCGCCAGGCATTCGCCCCGGCAAGTCCGGCGCAGAGCCCGAGGAGCGCGACGTGCTGCCCGGCGCGCGCACCGATGCGCCGGTTCACGGCGCCACCAGCTCTCGCAGCGTCTCGAGCCGCGCAGGCCCGATGCCGGGCACCGCGTCGAGGTCGTCGACGGAGGTGAACCCGCCGTTGCGCTCGCGGTACTCGACGATCTTCTGGGCGGTGACCGGGCCGACACCCGGCAACGTGTCGAGCTCCTCGAGCGTCGCCGTGTTCAGGTGCACCGGGCCGCCGGTCGCGCCGGCGGTCGAGTTGGCGCCGCCGCTGGACGAGCCGCGCCGCGGAACGACCACCTGCAGACCGTCGGCCACCGGAGCGGCGAGGTTGATGCCCTGCAGGTCGGCGCGGCGCGTCGCCCCGCCGGCACGGCCGACGGCGTCCGCGACCCGGCTCCCTTCGGACGAGCCGGTACAGCCCCGGCCTCCGGACGGCGCCGACGACGTGGACCGTCAGCCGTGGCGCCGGCGCGCGCTCGATCCGCAGCGGCGCAGCCGCGACACCCCGTGTCTCGGGTGAGCGTGCCGCAGCGCACTGCCGCACGACGAGGAGCAGCGCCACCGCGCCGAGCAGTGCGAGAGCGAGTGCCCGACGCCGGGCGACGGTCAGCCAGGAGGGCATCCGTTGTCGATCCTGCCAACGGCGTCGTCAGACGTGTGTGCCAGAGTTGTGCCGAGTTGCGCGCAGATCGATTCGAAGCCGCGGTGTGTGACAGGCGACGCCGCCGGCGGCGTAGAGAGGACGCGTGAGCGCAGTCGAGACCCTCACGGGAGCCCGGCCCGACCAGCACTCCACGCGGCCCACGTTCGCGGCCGCCGCCGCCGCACACCTCGACGACGTCTACCGCTACCTGCTCTACCTGACCAAGGACGGAACCCTGGCCGAAGACCTCACAGCCGACACCTTCGAGCGCGCCCTCCGGGGCTGGCAGCGCTTCGACCCGAGGCGCGGCAGCGCGCGCACCTGGCTCTGCCAGCTCGCGCGCTCGACGGCGCTCGACCACTTCCGCGCCGAGGAGCGCCGGCGGCGTCGCGACGACCGCTACGCGCGGGACGAGCCGCGCAGCGCCCCGTCGCCCGGCGTGCCCGGGCTCTCGCCCGCGCTGGAGGACGCCCTCGGCCGCCTGTCCGCCGCCGACCGCGAGCTGATCGCGCTCCGCGTCGTGCTCGAGCTCGACACCGAGACGGCCGCGCGCGATCCTCGGCATCAGCACCACCGCCTGCTCGACCCGGCTCAGCCGCGCACTCACGAAGCTCCAGGAGGAGATCGACGATGCCCGCACCTGACCACCGCGCACTCATCGAGGAGCTGCGCAGCACGGCACCGCCCGCGCCGGACGACCTGCGGCAGCGCATCGCAGCGATCACCGCAGTGGAGCCGGCGCGCGCCCCCTCGCTGCCGGGAGCGCCTGTCGCTCCGACGCCTCATGCTCGTGGCGGCGCCGACCGCGGCGGCCGTGTTGCTCGCGGTCGCAGTCGTGCACGGCGTCGACTCCGCGTTCGAGCCCACGCCGGAAGCGGCGGTCAAGCCTCGGCGCGAAGTGGCGCGGGAGCACCTCGAGACGCTGGGCAGCGAACTCCCGGGCGCCATGTGAGCCCTGCCTTCTCCGAGGAGACCACCGGCGGCGAGGCGCTGCGCAGCGACACCGTGCCGTCCAGCGCGGACGCCGCACAGCAGCGCTCCGCCAAGCCCGGTTCGGGCGCAAGCGCCCCACCGCCCGCTCAGGGCCGCGCCCAGGACTACCGCGCCTTCCTGACCGTGCGCGTCCCGGACGTGGACGCGCTCTCGGCCCGCACGCAGCAGGCGATCCGGCTCACCCGCGGCTGGGGCGGCTTCGTCGTCAGCGCCGACTTCGACGCGCCCGGGCTCGGAGGGCACCTCGACGCTCGTGCTCCGCGTCCCGGTCGGCCGCGTCCAGAAGGCCGTCGCCGAGCTCTCGGCGCTCGGAGTCCTGGCGGCGCAGGACGTCTCGATCCGCGACGTCCAGGGGCAGCTGGACACGCACACCCGGCGCCTGCTCGAGCTGAACGAGCGGATCGCGAAGCTCCGCGCGGAGCTCGCCGCCCCCGACCTGAGCGACGAGGAGCGCGCCCGCATCGAGGCGCAGATCGCGCGGGCACAGCGGCAGGTCGCCGAGACGCGCGCCGACGCGTGCGGCAGCTCGCCCGCCGTGCGTCCTTCGCCACCGTCGGCCTCACGCTGACGACGCAGGACGCCGCCGAGGCAATCCCGGCGCAGCCCGGCCGCATCGAGCGCGCCGCCCGCGACGCCGCCTCGGTGCTCGCCCGCGAGGTCGCCTGGATCCTCTACGTGCTGATCGTCGCGGCGCCGTTCGTGCTACTCGCCGGCGCCGGGGCGATCGCGCTACGGACGGCGCGGCGCCGGGCCGACGAGCGGCTCCTGGGGCAGTCGTGAGCAGGACGGCGCTTCGCCGCGGCGCTCCTGGCAACGCTCTCCGCGACCAGCCTCGGCACCGCGGCCGCGGTCGAGCCGAGCGGTCTCTACGGAACGGTGCTGCGCGGGCCCGTCTCGCCCGTCTGTCGAGTCGGTGTTCCCTGCGACGAGCCGGCGACGAACGCCATCTTCGTGCTCGTCCGCAACGGCAAGGCCCACCGCGTCCGGACGAACGCGAGCGGGCGCTACCGGGCGCGCCTGGCGCCGGGGCGCTACGCGGTCAGGAAGCTCGACTGGGGTCCGGGAAGCATCACGCCCGCCGCGCGTTCGGGTGGTCGCCGGGCGCTTCCGGCGCGTGAACCTCTTCATCGACACCGGGATCCGCTAACCGACGACGAGGTTGACCAGCTTGCGCGGGACGACGATCGCCCGCTGCACCTGCTTGCCGTTCAGCTGCGCCTGCACGCGCGGCGAGGCCTTCGCCCGCGCGACCAGCTCGTCCTCGGCCAGGTCGACGGGAACCTCGAAGCGGTCGCGCAGCTTCCCGTTCACCTGCACGACGAGCTCGAACGTCTCGCGCTGGAGCATCGCCTCGTCGGCGACGGGCCACGGGTGCGACCACAGACGCTCGTGCCCGAGCCGCTCCCACAGCTCCTCGGCGACGTGCGGCGCGTACGGCTGGATCAGCGAGACGGCGGTCTCGGCCGCAAAGCGGGAGTCCGGCCCGTGCGGCTCGCGCGAGAGCTCGTTGACCAGCTCCATCACCGCCGCGATGGCCGTGTTGAAGGCGAAGCGGCGGCCGATGTCGTCGGTGACCTTGGCGATCGTCTCGTGCGTCTTCCGTGCCAGCGCGTCACCTCCGCGGGCTCGCCCGCAGGCGGGCCCCTTCGACCACCTCGTTGACGACGCGCCAGAGGCGGCGCACGAAGCGGGCCATGCCCTCGACGCTCGCCTCGGTCCACTCCATGTCCTGGTCGGCCGGGCCCAGGAAGAGGATGTTCAGGCGGCAGGCGTCGGCGCCGTAGCGCTCGACGAAGTCGTCGGGGCCGACGATGTTGCCGGCCCGCTTCGACATCTTGACGTTGCCCATCGTGACCCAGCCGTTGGTGAAGAAGCGCAGGAACGGCTCGCGGAACGAGATGAAGCCGAGGTCGGCCAGCACCTTGATCCAGAACCGCGCGTAGATCATGTGCATCGTCGCGTGGTCGGAGCCGCCGATGTACAGGTCGACGGGGTTCCACGCCTCGACTTTCGCGCGATCGAACGGCGCCTCGCGGTTGTCCGGGTCGCAGTAGCGCAGGAAGTACCAGGCCGAGTCGACGAAGGTGTCCATGGTCTCGGTCTCGCGCTCGGCCGGCCCGCCGCAGCGCGGGCAGGTCGTCCGCACCCAGTCCTCGGCCTGGGCCAGCGGCGGCTTGCCCATCGGCCGGTACTCCTCGACGTCGGGGATCAGCACGGGCAGCTCGCTCGTCGGGCAGCGCGACGATGCCGTCGCGCTCGCAGTACACGACGGGGATCGGGCTCCCCCAGTAGCGCTGCCGCGAGAAGCCCCAGTCGCGGATCCGGAAGTTGATCGCGAAGCGGCCCTTGCCCTCGCGCTCCAGCTTCTCCACGATCCGGCGCCCGCCTTCCGCGGCGGGCAGGCCGTCGAACTCGCCGGAGTTGACGAGCACCTCGCCCTCGGTGTGCTCCGTGTACGCGGCTCCCTCGTCGACGTCGCCGTCCGGCGGCCGGACGACGTGGCGCACGGCCAGCCCGTGCGCCTGGGCGAAGGCGAAGTCGCGCGAGTCGTGCGCGGGCACGGCCATGACCGCGCCCGTGCCGTAGTCGGGCAGCACGTAGTCGGCGACGTAGACGGGGATGCGCTCGCCGTTGACCGGGTTGACGGCGTCGATGCCGGTGGCGACGCCGGTCTTGTCGTCGCCGCCGGCCCGCGCCTGCGTCGTCTTCATCGCCGTCCGCCGCACGTAGTCGCGGATCGCCTCGCCTTGCGGCGAGCGCGCCGCGATCGTGTCGACCAGCTCGTGCTCGGGGGCCAGCACGAAGAACGTCGCGCCGAAGAGCGTGTCCGGGCGGGTGGTGAAGACGACGACGTCCTCGTCGAGGCCGTCCAGGCCGAACGTGATCTCGGCTCCCTCGGAGCGGCCGATCCAGTTGCGCTGGCGGGCCGCGATCGGCTCGGGGAACTCGATCTCCTCGAGCGCGTCCAGCAGCTCCTGGGCGTAGTCGGTCGTCCGGAAGAACCACTGCTCCATCAGCCGCGACTCGACCTCGGTGCCACAGCGCTCGCAGCGTCCGTCGGGCAGCACCTGCTCGTTCGCCAGGACGGTCTGGTCCTTTGGGCACCACTTGACGGGCGCCGCCTTGCGGTAGGCGAGACCGCGCTCGAAGAAGCGCAGGAACTGCCACTGCTGCCAGCGCAGGTACTCGGGGTCGGCGGTCGAGAGCTCGCGTCGCCAGTCGTACGACCAGCCGATCCGCCGCATCGAGCGGCGGATGTGCTCGATGTTGCTCGCGACGATCTCGCGCGGATGGCCGCCGTCGCGGATGGCCGCGTTCTCGGCCGGCAGGCCCGAGGGCGTCCCAGCCCATCGGGTGCAGGACGGTCAGGCCCTGGCGCCGGCGGAAGCGCGCGACGATGTCGCCGATCGTGTAGACCAGCATGTGCCCCATGTGCAGCGTCCCGGACGGGTACGGGAGCTGCTCGAGCACGTACGACTTGGGGCCCTCGGGCCGGTCCGGCACCTCATGCGCCCGCTCGGCGTCCCAGACCGCCTGCCACTTGCTCTCGATCGTCTGTGCGTCGTATGCGTCCATTCGTCCTCCGGCAACAAAAAAGCCTCTCTGTCGAGAGGCCCTGGGGAAGCTATCGCGGCGGGGCCGCGTTCGCTTCCTGCGCTACACGAGAAGCTGTCCGTGCATTGCATCGATCGTAGCAACCGGTCCCGGTGATGTCACGCCGCGCGCCGCCGTGCGTGGCAGACGACGTGGAGTCGCTCCGTCCTCGCCGTCGGCCGGGCGCGCTCGTCGTCGTAGGCGCGGACGCGGCCGAAGCGGGCACGGACGGCGGCGAGCACGCGCTCGGCCGGAAAGCACGCCTGTCGAATCGTCTCGCGATGGTGCCGGTAGGCGTCGCCGCTGACGTGCTCGAAGACCTCGATCTCCCAGTCGTAGAGGCCGGGCGCGGCCTCCGTGACCTCGATCAGCAGCAGGTTCGCGTCGTCGAAGCGCTGAGCCCACGCCTGGGGGAACGCGGCGAAGCGGGCGAGCTTGCGCTCGGTGTTGACGTCGAAGACGAAGGTCCCGCCCGGGCGGAGGTGCTCGCGGGCCCGGTCGAACGTCGCCTCCCACTCCTCGAACTCGAGCAGGTGGTTGAGCGAGTCGTAGACGCAGAGGACGACGTCGAAGCGGTCGTCGAGCCGCACGCTGCGCATGTCGCCAGTACGAGCCGCGCGCCCGGGACCTTCTCCGAAGCCACGTCGAGCATGGCCTGCGAGCGGTCGACGCCGGTGACCTCGTAGCCGTCCTGGAGCTGGGCGAGGATCGAGCCCGTGCCGCAGGCGAGCTCGAGCACCGTCCGGGCATCCGGATGGTGTCGTTGAATCAGCGAGCGGAGGTAGGCCGCGTGCTCTGCCCGGTCGCCCTGGACCGCGTCGTAGAACGGTGCGAACGCGTCGTAGGCCGCCATCGCGCTAGACGTCGCGCGAGAGCCGGCCGAGCGCCCGCTCGGTGAAGCTCGGCCGCTCGGTGTCGAGATGCTCCACCAGGGCCTGCCGGTATGGCCCCGAGATCCGCTTCGCGTAGGCCGCGAAGCCCTCCTGGCGCAGCGGCTCCCAGTCCTCGCCGTAGGGCCGCACGACGTGCTCGCGGCCGACGATCCCGGCGGCAGTCAGGAAGGCGAGGCCGACGCCGGCCGAGACCTCGAGCAGGGGGCGCTGCTCCTCGTCGGCGGTGCGCCGAAGCTCCTCGTAGACCGCGGCGAGCTCCTGCGGGCTCGGGAGGTCCTCGGCGTGGCTGCGGAGGTCGACGAGCGTCGCCCGGGCCGCCTGGAGCTCGAGCGGCGGGATGTCGATCAGCCGCGCCGTCGTGCCCGTACCGCCCTCGACGGCTGCGAGCAGTTGGTCGACCGATGCTGCCTCGAACTCGGGTGCCAGAACCTGCGCCTCCTTGAGCTCGGCGACCAGCACGTCGAGGTACGTGCGCGAGCCGTGCACGACATCGCTCGCGATCGCGAGCAGCCAGAGCGGCGAGAAGCCGAAGGCGGCGATCGAGCCGAGCTCGACCACGTTCCCGGCCGCCTTGCGCTTCGCGAGCTCGCCCGGCTTGGGCGCCTTCGGTTCGGAGGTCGACGCACCCTCGACGCCGCCGACGCCCTCGACCAGCACGCGCAGCAGGTTCTTCGCGGTCGCCTCGTAGAGGCGCGACCGGCGGAAGAACCGCGGCAGCACCAGGACGGCGGTTTCGTGCGTCGCGCCGCCGACGAGAGCGGCCAGCGAGCGGACGGCCCGCTCGGGCAGCGACAGCCAGTAGTGCGCGCCTCGGGGCACCGGCTCAGCTGCTTGGCGCCGGTCGGGTGGCGGCGCGCGCGACCAGCGCCGCCGGCACCAGTGCGAGGAGCCGCGATGCCGATCACCAGCCGAGGTCGTGGTCGTACGTGAACTCGGTGCAGCGGCTTGCACTCCGCCGGTCGCACTCGGACTGCTCGCCCTCGAGCGCGACCATGAGCCAGCTCCAGCCGAAGGCCAGCGCGAGGAACGAGCCGCCCCGACGCAATCAGCGAGAAGACCGCGGTGAACGCCACCGCCACGGGAAGGCGCCACACGCGTTCGTCCACGGGCCCAGGGTACCGGCGGCCGGCCCGCCGAACCACCGCCCGGGCGGCTACGCCACGTGCTGGAGCGGCTCGCCGACGCGGCCGCCGCTGCGCATCCGGCCGGCCGCGCGCAGCGCCCTGGCGTAGGCGGCGCCGACGTCCGGCCCCGAGGCCATGACCTCGCCGGTCGAGCGCATCTCGACCGTGCGCTCGTCCGCGCCGGGGAAGCGCTCTGCCGGGAAGATCGCCTCCTTGGCCCAGGCGCGGGCGGGGACGGCGCGTGCCGGCAGGTCGAGCTCTGCGAGCGACGAGCCGAGCAGCAGCCGGCACGCGTGCTCGACGAGCGGCAGCCCGGTGGCCTTGGCCACGAACGGCACGGTGCGCGATGCCCGCGGGTTGGCCTCGAGCACCCAGAGCCGGCCCTCGTGCAGCGCCAGCTGCAGGTTGAGCAGCCCGCGGGCGCCGAGCCCCCGCGCCACCGCGGCGGTCAGCGCGCGGATCTCGGCCTCGAGCGCGGGCGTCAGCGACGGCGCGGGCAGGACGCAGGCCGAGTCGCCCGAGTGGACGCCGGCGGGCTCGACGTGCTCCAGCACGGCGGCGACCCAGGCGTCCTCGCCGTCGCAGAGCGCGTCCACGTCGAACTCGATCGCTCCCTCGAGGAAGCGGTCGACGAGACACGGCTCGTCCAGCTCGATGTCCTCCGGCGCAGCGCACCACGCGCATGCCGCGGCCGCCGAGCACGTGGTGCGGCCGCACGAGCACCGGGTAGCCGAGCTCCCCGGCGACCGCGCGCGCCTCGTCGCGGCCGGCCGCCACTCCCCAGGCGGGCGCCTGCAGGCCGAGCTCCTCGAGCAGCGCCGCGAACCGGCCGCGATCCTCCGCCGCGTCGATCGCGGCGAGCGGGTCGCCGAGCAGCGGCACACCCGCGGCGGCCAGGCCGGCGCGCGAGCCCCAGCGGCGTCTGGCCGCCGAGCGAGACGACGACGCCGAGCGGCTGTTCCAGCTCGCAGACGTCGAGCACGCGCTCGAGCGTCAGCGGCTCGAGGTAGAGGCGGTCGCTCGTGTCGTAGTCGGTCGACACCGTCTCGGGGTTCGAGTTGACGAGCACGGTCTCGTAGCCGAGGCGCCGGAACGCCTGCGCCGCGTGCACGCAGCAGTAGTCGAACTCGATCCCCTGCCCGATCCGGTTGGGGCCGCTGCCCAGCACGACCACGGTCTCGCCCGCGGTGGCGTGCACGGGCTCGTCCGCCTGCTCGTAAGAGAGGTAGTAGTAGGGCGTCTGCGCCTCGAACTCGGCTGCGCAGGAGTCGACGGCGAGCCTGCCCGGCCGCGGCCGGCGGCGGCGAACCTCGCTCTCGGCCACTCCGAGAAGCTCCGCGATGCGCGCGTCGGGAAGGCCGAACCGCTTCGCGGCGGCGACGTCGCCCGATCCGGCGAGCTCGTGCTCGGCCGCCGCGATGGTGCGCAGCTCCTCCGCGAAGTAGGAGTGGATGCCGGGCAGGGCGAGACCGCGGCGGGCGGCCTCGAGCAGGGACTCCCAGCGCCCCGGCACCGGCTCGCCGCGCAGCTCGAGGTCGACCTCGAGCGCGGCCTCGCGGCCCTCGAGCGCCTTCAGGAACGCCTCTGGGAAGGTGCGCCCGAGCCCGAGCGACTCGCCGACCGCGCGCATCTCGCTCCCGAGCCTCGGCTCGCTGCCCGGAAACTTGGCGAAGTCGAAGCGCGGCGCCTTGACGGCGACGTAGTCGAGCGCCGGCTCGAAGGCGGCGGTGGTCTGCCCGGTGATGTCGTTCGGCAGCTCGTCGAGCGTGTAGCCGACGGCGAGCAAGGCGGCGAGCTTCGCGATCGGGAAGCCGGTCGCCTTCGAGGCGAGCGCCGAGGAGCGCGAGACGCGCGGGTTCATCTCGATGACGAGCAGCTCGCCGCTCGACGGCTCGTAGGCGAACTGCACGTTCGCGCCGCCCGTCGCCACACCGACGGCGCGGGCGCAGGCGAACGCGGCCTCGCGCAGGCGCTGGAACTCGGCGTCGGGGAGCGTCTGCTGCGGTGCGACCGTCCAGGAGTCGCCCGTGTGCACGCCCATCGGGTCGAGGTTCTCGATCGAGCAGACGACGACGCAGTTGCCGGCGGCGTCGGCCATGACCTCGAGCTCGTGCTCCTGCCAGCCCTCGAGGAAGCGCTCCACGAGCACCTGGCCGATCGGGCTCCGCCGCACGCCCTCGTGCACGGCCGCCTCCAGGGTGGCGCGGTCGTGCGCGATGCCGCCGCCGCTGCCGCCGAGCGTGAAGGCAGGGCGAACGATCGCGGGCAGCGGAAAGCCGGCCGGGACCTCGTCCATCGCCGAGACGACCACGCTCTCCGGCACGTGCAGTCCCGCTGCGCAGACGGTCTCGCGGAACGCGCTGCGGTCCTCGGCCCGGTGGATCGCGTCGACGCCGGCGCCGATCAGCTCGACCCCGTGCTCGTCGAGCACCCCGGCCGCGGCCAGCTCGACCGCGAGGGTGAGGCCCGTCTGCCCGCCGAGCGTCGGCAGGAGCGCGTCCGGCTGCTCGCGGGCGATGATCTCGGCGACCGTCTCGGCGTCGAGCGGCTCGAGGTAGGTGGCGTCGGCCCACTCCGGGTCGGTCATGATCGTCGCCGGGTTCGAGTTGACGAGCACCACGCGGTAGCCCTCGCGGCGCAGCACCCGGCAGGCCTGGGCGCCGGCGTAGTCGAACTCGCAGGCCTGGCCGATGCGGATCGGCCCGGAGCCGACGATCAGGATCGAGCGAAGGTCGGTGCGCTTCGGCATGCCGCGGCGATCCGGTCGAAGAAGGGCAGGGCGTCGAGCGGCCCGGGCGCCGCCTCGGGGTGGAACTGCACGCTCGCGAAGCCGTCGCCGGCGAGACCCTCGACGCTGCCGTCGTTGAGCGAGACGTGGCTGACGAGCTCCTCGTCCTCGGCGCGCACGGCGAAGCCGTGGTTCTGCACGGTCACGAGCACGCGGCCGCTCGCGAAGCTCGCGGACCGGGTGGTTCGCGCCGCGGTGGCCGAAGGGAAGCTTGTACGTCTCCAGCCCGAGGGCGAGCCCGAGGAGCTGGTGGCCGAGGCAGATGCCGAAGAGCGGCACCTCGCCCAGCAGCTCACGCACCGTCTCGATCGGCCCGTCGAGCACGGCCGGGTCGCCGGGGCCGTTCGCAACGAGCACGGCCTGCGGGCGCTCCTCGAGGATCGCATCGGCGTCCCATGCAGACGGGGACGACCAGCACCTCCAGCCCCGCGGCCGCGAGCCTGGCCGGGATCGAGCGCTTGCAGCCGAGGTCGAGCACGACGACGCGCGGCCCCGAGCCGAGCCGCAAGGGCTCGCGAACGCCGACGGTCCGGTCGAGCGGCCGCCCGTCGATCGGCGGCTCCGCGAGCGCGCGCGCGTGGAGCTCGTCCGGCGCGGCCGTGCCGAGCGCGCAGCGCAGGACGCCGTTCTGGCGGATGCGCCGCACGAGCGCGCGGGTGTCGACCTCGTCGAGGGCGACGACGCCCTGCTCGCGCAGCCACGCCGCCCAGGCCGGGCGCGCCGTCCGCATGACGACGCCCTCCGCCTGCACGCGTGCGGACTCGAGTCGCCGCGGGTCGACGCCGTAGTTGCCCACCAGCGGGTAGGCGAAGCAGAGCACCTGGGCGACGTAGCTCGGATCGGTGACCGCCTCCTCGTAGCCGGCCATCGCCGTCGTGAAGCACGCCTCGCCCGCGGCCACGCCGTCGGCGCCGACCGAGCGGCCGGCGAATGCGGTGCCGTCCTCCAGCACGAGGTGCGCGAGCTTGCATAAGACGCAGAGTATTGCATACTATGCAGCCACATGGCCACGGCCGCGATCATCGGCTGCTCCGGGTACACCGGGCAGGAGACGCTCGACCGAGTGCTCGCGCACCCCGAGCTCGAGCTCGTCGCGCTCGGCTCGGACTCGCACGCGGGCGCGCCCGCGTCGACGCTCGACCTGCGGCTGAACGGCTCGCTCCCCCCACTCGTGCCGAACCAGCAGGCGCTCGCCGTCGAGGCCGACGTCCAGTTCTGGTGCCTGGAGCATGAGCAGGCGGCGGCCCTGCCCGCTCCCGCGGATGCGGTCGTCGTCGACCTCTCCGGCGCGCACCGGCTCCGGGAGCCCGCGCTGTACGCCGACTGGTACGGCTTCGCGCACCCTCGACCGGCCGAGCTCGCCGACTGGGAGTACTCGGTGCCGGAGTTGGCGCCCGCCGCCGGCAGGCTCGTCGCCAACCCGGGCTGCTATGCAACCGCCGCGCTGCTCGCGCTCGGCCCTATCGCCGGGGCGATCGACCATGACTCGGTCGTCGTCGACGGCAAGTCGGGCGTGTCGGGTGCGGGCAGGTCGCTGAAGGACTCGTCCCACGCCGGCTTCGTGCTCGAGAACGTCTCGGCCTACCGCGTCGGGCGGCACCAGCACGCGCCGGAGCTCGAGCAAGCCCTCGGCTTTCCCGTCTCGCTCGCCACCCACCTGCTCCCCGTCCGGCGCGGCCTGCTCGTCACCTGCTACGCCGGCGGCGACGCCGAGGAGCTTCGTGGGCTGCTGGAGGCGGCGTACGCCACCGCTCCGGCAGTCCGGGTGCTCCCCGCCGAGGCGACGCCCGAGCTCGCGCGCGTCCAGCACACCGACGCGGCCGAGGTGGCCGTGTTCGAGGACCAGGCGGTGCCGGGCCGCTCGATCGTGATCTGCGCGATCGACAACCTCGGCAAGGGCGCTGCGGGCCAGGCCGTTCAGAACGCGAACCTCGCGCTCGGGCTCGACCAGACCCTCGGGCTGCGGCTCGCGGGAGTGCTCGTATGAGCGTCACGGCCGCCACGGGCTTCGTCGCGAGCGGCGTCCACTGCGGGATCCGGCGCTCCGCGCCCGACCTCGCGCTCGTGCGCTCGACCACGCCGGCCGTCGGCGCGGCGATGTTCACGTCGAACCGCGTCCAGGCCGCCCCGGTGAAGGTCAGCCGCGAGCACCTCGCGCTGGCCGAGCCGCAGGCCGTGGTCGCGAACTCGGGCAACGCCAACGCTGCAACCGGCATGCGGGGCGAGCTCGACGCGCGGGCGACGGCGGCCGAGACCGGCCGGCTGCTCGGGCTCGCCGCCGAGCAGGTGCTGGTCCTCTCGACCGGCGTGATCGGCGTGCCGTTGCGCCTCGACCTCATCCGCGCCGGGCTGCCGGCCGCAGCCGCCTCGCTGGGCGCCGAGGGCGGCGCAGCCGCAGCCCAGGCGATCCTCACCACCGACACGCGCACGAAGGAAGCGGCGGTGTCGCGCGACGGGTTCACGGTCGGCGGCATGGCCAAGGGCTCCGGGATGATCCACCCCAACCTCGCGACGATGCTCGCCGTTGTCACGACCGACTACCCGCTCGCGCCGGGCGAGTCGGTCTCGTTCCTGCGCCCGGCGGTCGAGGAGAGCTTCAACGCGATCTCGGTCGACGGTGAATGCTCGACGAACGACACCGTCTGCCTGCTCGCCAACGGCACGAGCGGCATCGTGCGCACAGCCGAGTCCGACGCTCGCTTCTCCGAGGCCCTCCACGCCGTCTGCGGCCAGCTCGCCTCGCAGATCGTCGCGGACGGCGAGGGCGCGACCTTCCTGGCCGCCATCGACGTGCGCGGCGCCGTCGACCGCGCGCAGGCAAAGGCGGTTGCACGCCGGATCGCGACCTCACCGCTCGTGAAGACCGCGCTCTTCGGCCGGGACGCGAACTGGGGCCGGATCCTGGCCGCCGCGGGCTCGGCGCCCTACAACGGCGGCTACGCCGACGTCGACCCCGACCGGCTCACGCTCGCGCTGAACGGCACCACGGTGATCGACCAGGGCTCGCCCCAGGGCGTCGAGCCCGAGCTCGAGGGCGCCGAGTGCAGCATCGAGCTCGACCTCGCGCTCGGCGACGGCGTCGCGCACTACCTGACGTCGGACCTCTCCTACGACTACGTCCGCATCAACGCGGACTACCGCTCGTGAGCGTGGACAAGCCCGTCGTGGTCAAGTGCGGCGGCGCCGTCGCTGCGGATGTGGCGACCCTGGTGCGCGGCCTTGTCGAGGGCGGCCGGCCCGTCTGCGTTGTGCACGGCGCCGGGCCGCAGATCTCCACGGAGATGTCCCGCCGTGGCCTGCCGATCGAGTTCGTCGGCGGGCGCCGGGTCACGAGCCCCGAGGCGCTCGCGGTCGTGCGCGAGTCGCTCGCGGCCGTCAACGCATCGATCTGTACTTCACTGGGGCCGGTCGCGCTGAGCCTCTTCGGCGACGAGATCGGCATCGAGGCCACCCGGGTTGCTGAGCTCGGCGAGGTCGGCGACCCGCACCCGTGCGCCCCACCGGCCGTGGCGCAGGCGCTGGCGGCCGGGCGCGTGCCCGTTGTGGCGCCCCTGGCGGCAGGCCCGCTCAACGTCAACGCCGACGAGGCCGCGGCAGCGCTCGCAGTCGGCCTCGGCGCCGAGCGACTGCTGTTCCTGACCGACGTGCCCGGCCTGCTCCTCGCCGGTGCGGTCGTGTCCAGGATCCGGGCGGAGGAGGTTGACGAGCTGCTCGACGGTGGCTCGCTCGAGGGCGGCATCCTGCCCAAGCTGCGCGCTGCAGTGACCGCCGCCCGGCGCGGCGTCCCGGCCGAGATCGGCAGCACGGCGGTGCACGCATGAGCCAGGTCGCCGCCGGCTCGCACGCAGTGCTCCCCACCTACGCCCGCACGGACGTGACCCTCGTCCGCGGCGAGGGCTGCTGGCTCTGGGACGACGCGGGCAACCGCTACCTCGACCTGGTCGCCGGCATCGCCGTCGTCGGGCTCGGCCACCTCCACCCCGCCCCGCTCGCCGCCGCGCACGCCCAGCTGGATGCCCTCTGGCACGTGTCGAACCTCTACTGGACCGAGCCGATGCAGGCGCTGGCCGAGCGGCTGTCCGCCCGCTTCGGCGGCGCGTCCGCCTTCTTTTGCAACTCGGGCGCCGAGGCGAACGAGGCCGCTCTCAAGTACGCGCGCAAAGCGACGGGACGGGCAGCCTTCGTGGCGCTCGAGGGCTCCTTCCACGGCCGCACGCTCGGCAGCCTCTCGGTCACCGGCCAGCCCGCCAAGCGGGCCGCCTTCGAGCCGCTGCTGGGCGACGTTCGCTTCGTGGCGCCGAACGACGCCGAGGCGCTCGCCGCAGCCGTTGACGGCGAGACGGCGGCGATCCTTGCCGAGCCCGTGCTCGGCGAGGGCGGCGTGCGGCCGCTGACGCCGGCCTTCCTGACGGCCGCCCGCGAGATTGCGGACGCCCACGGCGCGCTGCTCCTCTTCGACGAGGTGCAGACCGGCGTCGGCCGGACCGGCGCGTTCTTCGCCTGGGAGCACGCCGGCGTCCGCCCCGACGCGCTCACGCTTGCGAAGGGTCTCGCCAACGGACTCCCGATCGGCTGCCTGCTCGTCGGCGACGCCTCGCCGCGCGGGCTCGAGCCCGGCGACCACGCCTCGACCTTCGGCGGCAACCCGGTCGCGTGCGCCGCCGCGTGCGCGGTCTGCGACACGCTCGACGACGAGCTGCTCGTCTCCGTCGCGCAGCGGAGCGCGCAGTTCTCGGCTGGGCTCGAGGCAATCGGCGCCGTCACCGAGGTGCGCGGGCTCGGGCTCTTGCTCGCCGCCGAGCTCGACCGTCGCCGCCGGTGACGTGATCGCCGCCTGCCTTGCGCGCGGCCTGCTGGTCGGCAGCGCCGGCGACACGGCGCTGCGCATCACGCCGCCGCTGACGCTCTCGGCCGCGCAGGCCGACCAGGCGCTGTCGATCCTCGAGGAGGTACTTACGTGAGGCACTTGTCCCGCCTCCCCGCCCGTTCCTCGGGCGTCGCTGCGGGTGCGGGGCCGGAGGGAACAGTGCTTTTCAGCACGGGCCCGGAGAGCACCGTGCCCGCAGCGGCCTTCGCGAATGGGGTTGCCGGGCTCCGCCCGGCGGGAGCCGTCGCCGGCGAGGGACGGGCGTGAGCAAGTTCGAGCGGCAAGGAGCCATCCTGCGGCTCGTCCAGGAGCGGAAGCTCTCGACGCAAGCGGAGGTGGCGGCCGCCCTGCGCGACGCGGGCATCGACGCCGTCCAGACGACCGTCTCCCGCGACATCGCCCGGCTCGGGCTCGTCAAGGTTCGCGGCGCCGACGGCGCGCTCGCCTACGCGCTGCCCGGCGCCGACGACCTCGACCGGCTCAGCGAGCTGACCGCGGCGCTCAGGCGCTGGGCCATCGGCCTGACGCCGAGCGGCAACCTGCTCGTGCTGACCACCCCGCCCGGCCACGCGAACGCGCTCGCTCGCGCGATCGACGCGGCCCACCTGCAGGACGTCGCCGGCACCGTCGCCGGCGACGACACGATCTTCGTGGCGGCCCGCGACGGCGTCACCGGCACCCAGCTCGCCGAAGAGCTCACCCACCACCTCGAAGGAGACACATGACGACCAAGGCCGTGCTCGCCTACTCCGGCGGGCTCGACACCAGCTGTGCGATCTCCTGGCTCAAGGAGGACTACGGGTACGACGAGGTCATCGCCGTGCTCGTCGACGTCGGCCAGGAGGGAGACCTCCACGCGGCCGCCTCGCGCGGCTACGCGGCCGGCGCCGACGACGTGCTGCTGCTCGACCGCAAGACCGAGTTCGCCGAGGAGCAGGTGGCCAAGGCGCTGCTCGCGAACGCGCTCTACGAGGGCAAGTACCCGCTCGTCTCTGCCCTCTCGCGCCCGGTCATCGGCGCGGCGATCTCGGAGATCGCCCGCGACCTGGGCGCCGACGCGGTCGTCCACGGCTGCACGGGCAAGGGGAACGACCAGGTGCGCTTCGAGCTCGCCTTCAAGACGGTCTACCCGGGCGTGACGGTGGTCGCACCGCTGCGCGACCGCGCCTGGACCCGGGACGAGGAGCTCGCCTACGCCGCAGAGCGGGGTATCCCCGTCGAGGCGAAGCCCGAGTCGCCGTTCTCCGTGGACGACAACCTCTTCGGCCGCGCCATCGAGGCGGGTGTGCTGGAAGATCCGTGGGCCGCACCGCCGGAGGGCGCATTCGTCCTCACCGTGTCGCCGGGCGCCGCCGCGCCGCCTGCCGAGGTCGTGATCGGCTTCGAGGCAGGGCTGCCTGTCTCGCTCGACGGCGACGAACTGCCCCTGGCCGAGCTCGTGGCGACGCTGAACGGGCTCGCGGGCGAGCGCGGGGTCGGGCGGATCGACATGATCGAGAACCGGGTCGTCGGCATCAAGAGCCGCGAGCTCTACGAGGCACCGGCGGCGCTGACGCTGATGACGGCGCACGGGGCGCTGGAAGACCTCGTGCTGACCAAGGCCGAGGCGGTCGCCAAGCGCGAGCTGGAGCCGAAGTGGGCCCAGCTCGTCTACGACGGCTTCTGGTTCAGCCCGCTGCGCTCCGCCTACGACGCGTTCTTCGCCGAGACCCAGCGACTGGTGAGCGGCGAAGTCCGCGTGCGGCTCGAGGCCGGCGCCGCCGTCGTCACCGGCCGGCGCTCGCCCCACGGCCTCTACGCGGAGACGCTCGCCTCCTACGGCACCGGCGAGACCTTCCCGCACGAGGCCTCGGAGGGCTTCATCGCCCTGCTCGGCCTCGAGGCGCGACTGGCCGCCGGCCGCGCACGCACGGAGAGCTCGGTAGCGTGAGAATTTGCCCGCGCGTTCCTCGCGGTTCGCTGCGGGTGCGGGGCCGGAGGGAACAGTATGGGTAATACGGGCCCGGAAGGCACCGTGCCCGCAGCGGGCCGAGGCGGCGGCGGAGCCCGGCTCCGCCGGGTGGGAGCCGCCGCCGGCGAGGAGCGCGCGTGACGGTCTGGGGTGCCAGAACCGGCGGGGCTCTCGACGGCCGGGTCTGGGCGTTCCTGCAGGCCGACGACGAGGAGCTCCTGCCCTACGACTGCCGCGCGAGCCTCGTGCACGCGCGCCGGTTGCAGGCAGCCGGGCTCGTGAGCACGGACGAGCTGGCCGAGATCGAAGCCGGGCTGGCCGCGCTCACGGCCGCCGACGTGCTGCCCGAGGACGAGGACGTCCACTCGGCGATCGAGCGGGCGCTCGGCCCCGTCGGCCGCAAGCTGCACGCCGGCCGGTCGCGCAACGACCAGGTCGTCGCGGCGATGAGGCTGTACGTCGCCGACGCCTGCGACGAGGCGAGCGCCGCGATCGACAACCTTGCCCGGGCGGTCCTCGCGCGCGCAGACGAGCACGCCGAGGCGCCCATGCCCGGCTACACCCACCTGCAGCGGGCGCAGCCGGTGACCGTCGGCCACCACCTGCTCGCCTGGGCGGAGATGCTCGACCGCGACCGCGCCCGTTTTCGCTTCGCGGCCGAGCAGGCGGCGCCGTCGCCGCTCGGGGCCGGGGCCCTGGCGGGCTCGACCCTTCCCCTCGAGGCGCCTCCGGGCGGCATGCGGAACTCGCTCGACGCCGTCGCCGACCGGGACTTCGCGCTCGACTACCTCTACTCGGTCGCCGTCCTCTTCGGCCACCTGTCCCGGATCGGCGAGGAGCTCTGCCTCTGGGCCTCGGCCGAATTCGCCTTCGTTCGCCTGCCGGCCGGCGCCGCCACGGGCTCGTCGATGATGCCCCAGAAGCTCAATCCGGACGTGGCCGAGCTTCTCCGCGGCAAGGCCGGCACGTCGCTCGGACGGCTCGCCGGCCTGCTCGCCGTCGTCAAGGGGCTGCCGCTCGCCTACAACCGTGACCTGCAAGAGGACAAGACGCCGGTCTTCTCGGCACGGCGAGACGTCGCCCTCGCCCTCCCCGCCCTGACCGCGCTCGTCGAGGGCCTCGACTTCGACCTCGAGCGGCTCGCCGACGCGTGCGCGGATCCGCTGCTCTCGGCGACCGACGCCGCCGAGGAGCTGGTGGCGTCCGGCGTACCGTTCCGCGACGCCCACGAGCGCATCGCCGAACAGGTTCGGGACGGCTCGTTCACCGGGATCGAGCCACGGCCGCGACCCGCTCCCGGGCCTGGTGGCGTCAGGGCCGCGCTCGCCGAGGCGAAAATGCGCTTCGGTGCTCACGACCTTCCCTGACACGGCCGCGCTCGCAGACGGCGAGCTCGCGATCGGCGGCGTGCCTGCGAGCGCGCTCGCCGACGAGCACGGCACGCCGCTGCTCGTGCTCTGCAGGCAGACGCTGCTCGCCCGCGCCCGGGCCTACCGCGAGGCCGCGCCCGGAGCCCTGATCGCGTACAGCGTCAAGGCGCTCCCCAACGTGGCACTGCTGGCGCTTCTCGAGGGTGACGGGCTCGGCGCCGACGTCTCGACTCAGGTGAGCTGGAATACGCACTGCGGGCGGGCGTCGAGCCGGCGCGCATCGTTGTCCACGGCAACAACAAGTCGGACGAGGAGATCGCCGCTGCCGCCGCTGCCGGAGTCGGCTACCTGGTGGTGGACGCCCACGACGACGTCGACCGTGCGGCCGCGGCCGGCGTGCGCCGCGTACTCGTGCGGGTCACCCCCGGCATCGACGCGGACACCCACGACGCCATCCGCACGGGCCACCACGGCTCCAAGTTCGGCCTGCCGCCCGACCATGCCGTCGAGGCCGTGAGCAGCGCGCTCGCGGCCGGGCTCGACGTCGCCGGCCTGCACCTCCACCTCGGCTCGCACCTGCGGGACTCGCTCGCCGCGCGCATGAGCGTCGACTGGCTCGCCGCCTTCTCGGCCGACTGCCGCGACCACCTCGGGTGGACGCCCGAGGTCGTCGACCTCGGCGGCGGCCTCGGCATCCAGTACCTCGAGGACGAGCGCCCGCCCGAGATCGGGGAGTTCGTCGGCGCCCTGCTCGGCCGGGTCGAGCACGAGTGGCGCCGCCACGGCCTCCCCACGCCCGGTGTGATCCTCGAGCCGGGGCGCTCGCTCGTCGGCCCGGCCGGCGTCACCCTCTACCGCGTCGGGGTCGTCAAGCAGGCGAGCGAGGCGACCACCTACGTGGCGATCGACGGCGGCATGTCGGACAACCCCCGGCCGCAGCTGTACGGCGCGCGGCACACGATGGTTTTGGCCGGCCGGCCCGAAGCCGAGCCGGACGGCTTCTACACCGTGTGCGGCAAGCACTGCGAGTCCGGCGACGTGCTCGCCGAGCGCGTGCCGCTGCCCGCGCCGCGCCGCGGCGACCTGCTCGCGGTCGCAGCCACCGGCGCCTACACGCTCTCCATGGCCTCGAACTACAACGCCGTGCTCAGACCTGCGGCCGTCCTGGTCGCGGACGGCGAGGCCACGCTCGTCCGCCGCCGCGAGACGCTCGACGACCTGCTCGCGGTCGAGGTCTAGGAAACGAGCCCCGGCCGGACGAGGCGCGGCGGAGCGACGAGCCGCGCGTCCTTGACCGGCGGGTTCTGCGGGGGCTCGAGCGGCGCCGCCCCGAACGAGCGTGCGACCTGGTCGGCGGGCGGCGTCCCGTAGAGCGTCGTTCGCTGGCGGGGCTCACGACCGACGGCGCGGATCGTCTCCTCCATCCTTTCGGGCGGCACCTCTTCGCCGTGGCTGGCTCCGGCCGCGCGGGAGATCGACTCGTTCATGAGCGTCCCGCCGAGGTCGTTGCAGCCGGCCTGGAGCGCGACCTGCGCACCGTCGAGGCCGAGCTTCACCCACGACGCCTGGATGTTGGTGATGTGCGGGTGGAGCACGAGCCGCGCGGCGGCGTGCAGCAGGATCGCCTCGCGGAAGGTCGGGCCGGGGCGAGCGCGGCCGCGGAGGTAGATCGGTGCCTCCATGTGCACGAACGGCAGCGGCACGAGCTCGGTGAAGCCGCCGGTGCGGCGCTGCAGGTCGCGAACCCGCAGCAGGTGGCGGGCCAGGTGCACCGACCGCTCGACGTGGCCGAACATGACGGTTGCCGTCGACCGCAGGCCGACCCGGTGCGCCGTCTCGTGGACGTGCAGCCACTGCGCGGTCGTGACCTTGTCCGGGCAGATGACGGCGCGGACCTCGTCGTCCAGGATCTCGGCGGCCGTCCCGGGCAGCGAGGCGAGGCCCGCCTCGCGCAGCTCGCGCAGGAAAGGCTCGAGCTGGACGCCCAGCGTGGCGGCGCCCTGCCAGACCTCCAGCGCGGAGAACGCGTGCACGTGCAGGCCCGGCGCCACCGCCTTCACTGCGGTACAGACGTCCAGGTAGTGCCGGCCGGTGAAACCCGGATGGATCCCGCCTTGGAGACAGATCTCGGTGGCGCCGCGCTCCCACGCCTCGCACGCGCGCCTGGCGACCTCCGCGTTCGGCACCAGGTACGGGCGGCCGCGCAGGCTCGCCGCCAGCTTGCCCTTCGAGAAGGCGCAGAAGCCGCAGCGGAAGTAGCAGACGTTGGTGTAGTTGACGTTGCGGGTGACGACGTAGCTGACGGTGTCGCCGTTGACGCGCCGCCGCAGCTCATCTGCCGCCTCGCAGACGGCGGCCGCCGCCCGCCCGCGCGCCTCGAGCAGCGCGACCGCATCCTGCTCGCGCAGCTCGGCGCCGGCAGCGGCGCGCGCGAGCGCCTCCCCGACTACCCCGGACGAAAACGGCACATTCCCGTTCCGGATACGTGCGCCGTTCGTCGCTACGCTCGCAGCGGGGAGGAGGCTACGGGCGCCTTCGCCCGCCCCATCGGACACGTCCGCCGGGGGCATGTCCGCCGAAGCGACCTCGAGCGCCGCCCGAACCAGCGGCGGGGACGTGTCGGCAGCCGGAGCCGCGCCGAGCAGCGCGGCCGCCTCGCTCGGCGGCACCGGCACGGCGGCGCCGGCCACCCAGTCGCGCGCACGGCCCAGACCGCTCGCGTCCGCACGCCGCAGGGTCGGTGCGACCACGGACTCGTCGAGCCAGCGCGCGGCCTCCGCGACGTAGCGCGGGTAGACCGGCAGCCGCGCCGCGAGCTCCAGCCCGGCGTCCTGGGTAGCGCGCTCGAGCGCGGCGACCGCGGGCCACGGCGCCTCGGGGTTGACGTGGTCGGCGGTGACGGGGGACACGCCGCCCCAGTCGTCGATGCCGGCTTCCAGCAGCCGGCCGAACGCCGCGTAGCTCAGGTTCGGCGGCACCTGGACGCTGATGTCCGGCCCGAGCACGAGCCGCGCCGCCGCGGCGCTCCAGAGCAGCTCGTCCAGGGACGGCTCGGGATGGGAGGCCATCCGTGTGCCCGGCTTCGCACGGAAGTTCTGGACGATCACCTCCTGGACGTGTCCGTGTCGCTCGTGGGCGGCGCGCACGGCGAGCAGCGCCGCGACGCGCTCGGCGCGTGTCTCGCCGATGCCGATCAGGATCCCGGTGGTGAAGGGGACACGGGCCTCGCCGGCGGCCGCCAGCGTCGCGAGCCGGGCCGCGGGGTGCTTGTCCGGCGAGCCGTGGTGCGGCGCACCGCGCTCGAGCAGCCGCTCCGACGTGGACTCGAGCATCAGTCCCTGCGAGACGCTCACCCGCCGCAGCGCCAGGAGGTCGTCGCACGTGAGCACGCCCGGGTTCAGGTGCGGCAGCAGCCCGGTCTCCTCGAGCACGAGCCGCGCACAGCGGGCGAGATACTCGAGCGTCGTCTCGCATCCGAGCGCGGCGAGCTCCTCGCGGGCTGCGCGATAGCGCAGCTCCGGCTTGTCGCCGAGCGTGAAGAGGGCCTCGTGGCAGCCGGCGTCGGCACCTGCCCGCGCGACCCCCAGCACCTCCTCCTCGGTCATGTACGCGCGCTCGCCGCGGCGCGGCGGGTGGGCGAACGTGCAGTAGTGGCAGACGTCGCGGCAGAGCTTCGTCAGCGGCGACGAACACCTTGGGCGAGTACGTCACGACCCCACCGAAGTCGCGGTCGCGCACCGTGCGCGCGGCCTCGCCCATGAGCTCGGTGGGCGCCTCGACGAGCGAGCAGGCGAGCTCCTCGCCGAGCCGCTCGCCCTCCCGCGCGGCCGCCACTGCCTCCCGCCACACCATCGAGGCGGAGCTTACGGAGCCGCGGCCACCCCTAGTGCCCCTTCAGGCAATGCACTCCTGCTGCAAACCGGCGCCGGGCGTTGTCCTCGGTCGACTCGTATGCACCGAAACGCGAGCTTCCTGCGTCCTAGCCCGGCTTGCTCAGCCGGGAGCGGGGGCGCATCACCTGACGAGGCACTAGCGCGAGATCGCGGTGGCCAGCTCTGCGGCGTCGGTCACCGGCGCACGGCAGGCGAAGCGCTCGCAGAGGTACACGGCGGGACGGCCGTCGACGACATCCTTGCCGGCCAGCAGCGGCACGCGCTGCGCAGCCGTGTCCTCTGCGCCCGCCGACCAGCCGACGACCGTGTTCGGCTGCCAGCGCTCGAGCGCGGCCGCTGCCAGGCTGCGTGTCCCGGGCACATCGCGCGGCCCGACGACCGCGAGCTCCCGCGGCTCCGAGAGGTAGAGGTCGAGCGCGACCAGGGAGTGTGCGAACGCGAAGGGCACCCGCTCGAGCCCGCTGCGCACGAGGCGTAGCACGCCGACGGCTCGCCGCTCCAGCTCGTCGTCGCCATAGATCCGGCCGAGGCGCAGGAGCACGTGCGCGAGCATCGCGTTGCCGCTCGGGGTCGGGTGGTCGTCGAGCTCCTTCTTGCGGGCAACGAGCTGCTCGCCGTCGGCAGCGGTGAGCCAGAAGCCGCCGCGCTCGTCGTCCGCGAAAAGCTCGACCGCCAGCCCGGCGAGGCGACGTGCCTCCTCGAGCCAGCGCACGTCGCCGTCGGCGGCGTGCAGCTCGAGCAGGCCGTTGGCGACATCCGCGTAGTCCTCCAGCACGCCCGCGTGCTTCGCCTGACCCGCCCGATACGAGCGGAGCAGCCGCCCCTCCGGCGTGGACAGCGGCCCGAGCAGGAACTCCGCCAGGCGGCGCGCCCTTTCGAGCCAGTCCTCGCGGCCGAGCCGCAGGCCCGCTTCGGCGAGCGGGGCGAGCATGAGCCCGTTCCACGAGGCGATCGCCTTGTCGTCCAGCGCCGGCTGCTCGCGCAGGTCGCGGACGGCGAGCAACCGGGCGCGCTCGTCAGGCGTGAGGTGCCCGCGCAGGACGGAGCGGCCGTCCTCGAACGGCTGCAGCAGGTCGTCGCGCCGCGCGCCGAGCGCCGCCTCGAGCTCCTCCGCCGTCCAGGTGAACGTGAGTCCCTCGACGCCGCCCGTGTCGGCGTCCTGCGCGGAGGCGAAGCCGCCCTCGGGCAGCGAGAGCTCGCGCTGGACGTACTCGATCGTGCGCTCGGCGACCTCGCGGTAGAAGTCGTTGCCGGTGACCGCCCAGCCGTGCAGGTAGGCGCCGGCGAGGAGGGCGTTGTCGTACAGCATCTTCTCGAAGTGCGGAACGAGCCAGCGGGCGTCGACCGAGTAGCGATGGAAACCGCCGCCGACCTCGTCCCACATGCCGCCGAGCGCCATGCCGTCGAGCGTGCTCGTGGCGAGCGCGGCGGAGAGCTCGTCCCCGAAGCGCAGGTGCGCCCTCAGCAGGAACTCGAGCGCGGAGGCGGGCGGGAACTTGGGTGCCGTCCCGAAGCCGCCCCACTCGGGATCGAGTGAGCGCCCCAGCACGCCAACCGCGCCGCGCAGCAGGCCCTCGGTCAGCGGCTCGCCGGAGGGGGCGATCTCGCTCCCCTTTCGCACCGCTTCCACCAACTGGGCGGCCGAGCGGTCGATCGCGTCGCGCCGCTCGCGGTAGGCCTCGGCTACGGCCGTCAGGACGTCGCGGAAGGCGGGCATGCCGTGGCGCGGCTCGGGCGGGTAGTAGGTGCCGCCGTAGAACGGCTCGCCCTCCGCGGTCAGAAAGACCGTCATCGGCCAGCCGCCGTGGCCGGTCAGCGCCACGACCGCGTCCATGTAGAGCGAGTCGACGTCCGGTCGCTCCTCGCGGTCGACCTTGACGTTCACGAAGAGCTCGTTCATCAGGCGCGCGTGTCTCGCGTCCTCGAAGGACTCGTGCGCCATCACATGGCACCAGTGGCACGCCGAGTAGCCGACCGAGAGCAGGATCGGCCGATCGCCGGCACGCGCCCGCTCGAACGCCTCCTCGCCCCACGGCAGCCAGTCGACCGGGTTCTCGGCGTGCTGGAGCAGGTACGGGCTGGTCTCCTCCGCCAGCCGGTTCACGCCCATCCGGCCAGGGTACGGGCCGGGCTACATCACCGCCGCGCCTTCAGCCGCGTCGACCGGCACCTCGTCGCGCCGGATGAAGATGATCGCTGCGACGGTGGCGGCCAGCCAGAAGGCGGCGCCGACCCAGAACGCCCAGGTGAAGCCGGTCGTGAGGGCCTCGGCCGGCTGGTTGCCCTCGCCGATCAGGGTCTCGGCGTGCGTGAACGCCACCGTGGACATGACTGCGACGCCGATCGCGCCGCCGATCTGCTGAGACGTGTTGATCAGCCCGGACGCGAGCCCCGCCTGGTGCCACTCGACGCCGGCGAGCGCCAGAATGTTGATCGGGATGAACGACAGCGGGATCCCGATGCCGACCAGGACGAACCCCGGCAAGAGGTCGGCGACGTACGTGCCGTCGGGCGAAATCTGCGTGTAGTAGAGCATCCCGGCGACGAGCAGGAGGAGACCGGCGACGAGCACCGGCTTCGGGCCGATCCGAGTCGCGAGCGCCTGCGCCGGGACTGCGAAGACGACCGCCGTGCCGGCCGTCGCGAGGAAGCCCACGCCAGTCTGCAGCGACGAGAGCCCGAGCACCTGCTGCATGTACAGGGTCAGGAGCAGGAAGTGGCCGAAGATCGCGCCTGCGTGGAGGAAGCCGACGAAGTTGGCCGCACTCAGCAGGCGGTTGCGGAAGATGTCGAGCGGCACGAGCGGCGCGCGGTGGCGTAGCTCCACCACGATGAACGCCGCGAGCAGCGCCGCCGCAACAGCGACCAGCCCGATCGTCCGCACCGTGCCCCAGCCGACGTCCGGCGCTTCCGAGATCGCGTAGACGAGGAGCATGAGCCCGGAGGTGGCCAGCACCGCGCCGAGCGGGTCGTAGCTGCGGTGCTCGTGCTCGTGGCGGCTCTCCGCGACGAGCCTGCGGGTCAGGAGCAGCGCACCGATACCGACCGGCACGTTGACGAAGAAGATCCACTCCCAGCCGAGGTACTTGGTGAGGATGCCGCCCATGAGCACGCCCGCGGCCGCGCCGCTGCCGCCGACGGCGCCCCAGGCGCCGAGTGCCTTGTTGCGCTCCGCGCCCTCGGTGAAGGTCGTGGTGATGATCGAAAGTGCGGCGGGGGAGAGCAGCGCGGCGCCGAAGCCTTGCAACGCGCGGGCCGCGATCAGCATCACGTCGTCCGTGCGCCAGGCCGCAGAGCAGCGAGGCGGCCGAGAAGATCGCCACCCCGACCATGAAGACGTTCCGCCGGCCGAGCAGGTCGGCGGCCCGCCCGCCGAGCAGCAGGAAGCCGCCGAAGGTCAGCGAGTACGCCGTGATGACCCACTGCAGGTTGTCGGCCGAGAAGTTCAAATCCTCACCGATCGACGGCAGGGCGACGTTCACGATGGCGATGTCGAGCACGACCATGAAGAACGCCGCACACAGAAGCGCCAGGGCCTTCCAGCGCCGTGGATCAGGTTGAGCGGCGTAGTTCGACATGGGGGCGTCTCCTCTCGGCCGGATGGTCTAGGGGCGCTGAACGCCCGCGCGGCGGAGCCTATTCCGCGGGCAGCCCCGCGCGGTACAGCTGGCCCGGCAGCTCGCGGCCGAGCAGCCCGGCCATCCACTCAGCGACGCCGGCCAGCTGCTCGAGGTCGATGCCCGTCTCGACGCCTTCGCCGGCCAGGAGATAGGCGAGGTCCTCGGTCGCGATGTTGCCCGTCGCCCGCGGGGCGAACGGGCAGCCGCCCAGCCCGCCGACGGAGGCGTCGAGCACAGCAGCGCCTGCCTCGAGCGCCGCCAGCGCGTTCGCGAAGCCGGTGTTGCGGGTGTTGTGGAAGTGGCCGCCCGTCGGCCGGCCGAGCTCTGCGGTCCTCGCGACGAGCCGGCGGACGGGCGTCGGCGTTGCGACGCCGATCGTGTCCGCGAGGACGAGCTCATCCGCGCCGGCTGCTGCCAGCTCCTCGGCGACCCGCAGCACCTCGTCCTCGTCCACCCGCCCCTCGAACGGGCACCCCCAGGCAACGCTGACCGTGGCCGTCGCCGGCCGTCCGTCGGCGGCGGCCCGCTCGAGCACCCGGCGCAGCTGCCCGAGGGCGTCGGCGCGCGACATGCCCGCGTTCCGCTCGCTGAACGAGTCGGTCGCGGCCACCGTCACGTTGACCCGCCGCAGCGACGTCTCGCGGAGCCGGTCGTAGCCCTTCTCGTTGAGCACGAGGCCGGACAGCTCCGTCCGGCCAGGATCGCCCGCCGCCGCGACCACGTCCTCGGCGCCGGCCATCTGCGGCACGCGCTCGGCGCGGACGAAGCTCGCTGCCTCGACGCGAGGCACACCGGCGGCGGCCAGGCGGCGCACCAGCTCGGCGCGGGTGTCGGGCGGCAGGACGTCCGGCTCGTTCTGCAGGCCGTCTCTCGGGCCGACGTCGCAGACGATCACGCCCACGGCGTCAGCGTAGTCGTGCGTGTTTCAGGCTGCGACTGCCTCGTCCTGGAAGGCCTTGCAGGCCTCCGCGGCCACCTCGGCGAATGCGCGGGCGGCCGGCGAGCGGTAGCGGTCGCGGTGCCAGAGCAGGACGAGCCGTCGCGGCGGGACGACGCCCTCGAGCGGCAGCGCCACGCACGTCGGGTCGTTGGCGTCTACGGACAGCCTCGGCACGACCGCGACGCCGAGGCCGGCCGAGACCATGGCCTGGACGATGCCGTTGTCATCCGAGCGGAAGACGTAGTCGGGGTGCAGCCCGCGTTCCTCGAAGTGGGACTCGAGCAGCGCATTCGACCGGCACTGGCGGAAGCCGATCAGCGGCAGCTCCGCGATCTCTGCCAGTTTCGGCGCCGTCGCGCGTGCGGCCAGCGGCGACTCCGCCTGCACGAGCAGCACGTACGGGTCGCGCAGCAGGTCGACCGTCTCGAAGGGGCCCTCCCAGAGCGAGTAGTCGGCGAACGTCAGGTCGAGCTCGCCGCGCTCGATCAGCTCGAACAGCTCCTGGTCGACGCTGGCCTCGGTCACCTTCAGGTCGACGCGCGGCCACTCGGCGCTGAACCGGCGGATGATCGCCGGCAGGATGCGCTGCCCCACGCTCTGGTAGGTGCCGATGCGGAGCGCGCCTGCCTCACCGGCGGCAAGCGCCTCGAGGTCCGCCCTCGCGGCATCCAGGCGGGCGACGATCGCCTGGGCGTGGCGGAGCAGAAGCTCGCCGGCGACCGTCAGCGACACCGGGCGCGGCCCGCCGGGGCGCTCGATCAGCTGCTCCCCGACCGCGCGCTCGAGCGTGGCGATCTGCTGCGAGACGGCCGACTGCGTGTAGCCGAGCGCCTCGGCCGCGCGACCGAAGGAACCCGTCTCGGCGATCGCCCTGAGCGCCGCCAGGTGGCGCAATTCGACCCCGTGCCATCTATCAGTCTGCATGATCGATACCAGATAATACCTGACTTGTCGTAATAGATCGATGCAGGCACTCTGAGTGCATGACCGGCTTCATCATCGTCTTCGCAGTGCTCCTGCTGACCGGGCCGCTCGCCGTCTTCTTCGGCGCCGACTCCCGGCGCGACGGACGCGAGCTCTAGGGCCCGGCGTTGGCTTTCGCGCCGGGCACCAGGGGCCTGGCCGTTGCCGGCGGGCTCGCAATCGTCTACGTCGTCTGGGGCTCGACCTACACGGCGATCGCCTTCGGGCTGGAGAGCATCCCTCCGCTCCTGCTCGGGGGTACCCGCTTCCTGGCCGCCGGGGTGCTCCTCTACGTGCTCGTCCGCGCGCTCTCGGCCGGCGCGCCGCGGCCGACCACCCGCAACTGGGCGGCCGCGGCGCTCACAGGGACGCCGCTGCTCGTGCTCGGCAACGGCGGCGTGGTGTGGGCGCAGCAGCGGGTTCCGTCCGGGATCGCCGCGCTGCTCGTGGCGACGGTGCCCCTCTGGATCGCAGCGCTCGACCGGCTCGCCTTCGGACGGCGGCTGGACCGGAGCAGCCTTGCCGGGCTGACGCTCGGCTTCGTCGGCGTGGCACTGCTCGTCGATCTCGGCGGGACGGGCGGCGCCGACCCGATCGGCTCGGTCGCACTCGTGCTCGCGGCGCTGAGCTGGGCCGGCGGAACGCTGCTTGCCCGCGGGGCCGCACTGCCGCAGCACACGCTGCTGGCGGCGTCGATGCAGATGCTCGCCGGCGGCGCGATCCTGATCGTCGCGTCGGTCGCCACGGGCGAGCTCTCCGAGGTCGGCTCGCTCAGCGCACAGTCGTTCGCCGGCTGGGCGTACCTGGTGGTCTTCGGCTCGATCGTCGCCTTCAGCGCCTACGGCTGGCTGCTGCGGGTGGCACCCACCTCGCTCGTCGCCACCTACGCGTTCGTGAACCCCGTCGTGGCCGTCTTCCTCGGCTGGCTGCTGCTGGGCGAGTCGCTCGACGCGCGCACGCTCGTCGCGGGCAGCGTGATCGTCGCCGGCGTTGCGCTCATCGTCACCGGGACCGCGCGGGCGAAGACGCCCGCACCGGCGCCACGAGGCCGATTGACCACCCAGCCCACGCGCGCCTAGCCCGTCTTCAAGCAGCGGCCTTGCGCGGCCGACACCAGCAGCATGCGACTCACCCGGCCCCGGCTCTTCCTCGCGCTGCTGCTCGCCGCCGTCGCGGTCGTGCTGGGCTGGCGTGAGCACGAGACGCGCGCGCTCGAGGGGCGGCTCGCGGCGATCGCCGGCGAGATCGCCGGCCGCGAGGTCCGCGTCGAGTGCCAGGGCAGCGTCGGCGCCGCGCTCGACGTGACCGGCGAGGCCGGCAGCGTCGAGTTCGACGCCGACGGCCGGCCGGGAGACGTCACGTCGCTCAAGCGCGACATCTGTGCGCGGCTCGACCGCTTCCGGGGCGAGCACCACGATGCTCGCTTCGACTGCCTGGCGAGCGGGAGCCACTGCCCCCAGGACGCCGTGCGCACGCTGCACGCGCTGCAGACCCTGGCCCACGAGGCTTGGCACCTCGCCGGCACGAGCGACGAGGCGATCACCGAGTGCTACGCCGTGCAGACGACGGCGCTCGTGGCCGTCCGCCTCGGCGCGTCGCCGCCGGTTGCGCAGGCGGCGGCCCGCGCGGTGCTGGCGCAGATCTATCCGCAGATGCCGGCCGAGTACCGGTCGAGTGACTGCCGCGACGGCGGCCGTCTCGACCTGCGGCCCGACATGCCGGTCTGGCCGTAACGCCTGCCGAGCCGCGGGGCGACAGAATCCCCGGCGTGCGCTCGCGGCCGACCCACGTCACGCTCGCCGTCGTCCTGCAGGTGCGTGCGGGCCGGCTCTGCGTGCTGCTCTGGCAGCGGGCGCGCGAGCCGTTCGCGGACCGCTGGGCCCTCCCCGGCGGGTACCTCGGCGAGCGGGAGACGCTCGAGGACTCGATCCGGCGTCACCTCGCGCAGAAGGTCGACGTCCGCGAGCTCGCGCACATCGAGCAGCTGGAGTCGCGCAGCGACCCTGACCGGCATCCGGTCGAGTGGCAGCTCGCCACGGCCTACCTCGGCCTCGTCCCGACGGTGGCCGACCCCGGGGTGCCCGACGACACCGAGTGGCATCCCCTCGACGACCTGCCGGAGCTCGCCTTCGACCACGAGGCGATCACGCTCTCCGGCCGTGAGCGGCTCCGCGCGAAGCTCTCCTACACGAACGTGGGCTTCGCGCTGGCTCCGCCCAGCTTCACGGTGTCCGAGCTCCGCGAGATCTACACCGCGGCGCTCGGCTACGGCGTCTCGGCGACGAACCTGCAGCGCGTGCTGCTGCGCCGCGGCCTGCTCGAGGCGACGGGCGAGCGGCGGCCGCCGGGGCGAAGTGGCGGCCGGCCGGCGGCGGTGCTCGCCTTCCGCTCGCGCGAGCTGGAGGTCACCGACCCGTTCGCGGTCCTGCGCCCACCCACGCAGTGACCGCTGTGCTCCTCGTTGCGGGGCAGGTCGGCCGTCTGAGTCAGACGCGGCTGCGCGCGGGGTAGCTGCGGCGAGCAAGCTCGCCTCCGCCGATACTGCGCGCCCGTTGCGTCGGGGTTCATGAACGCGATGCCACGACGGAGTGATGTTTGGACACCGGGCTGCAGCTGGAATCCTCGTGCTGTGAACGAGGTAGATGACATCGCCGAGAGCGAGGCGCGCGAGGTCGCCCGCGGGCGGCGCTGGTACACGCCGTTCGCCGTGATCGGGAGCGTGGCGACGCTGGTCTGGGCCGTCGCGGGCCTGGTCATCGCGGTCGCGCTGCTGGTCTGGATCTTCGGCTGACGGCTCGCGCCGGCGTGCAGCTGCGCGGCTAGGCCGCCGCGACCGTCGCCGGCTTCGGCAGCGGCTCGATCGCCTCGAGCGCGCGCTTGATCTCGTCCTCGGGCAGCTCGAAGTCCTCGAGCTCGCCGGCCAGGTAGGCGTCGTAGGCGCCCAGGTCGAAGTGCCCGTGCCCCGAGAGGTTGAAGAGGATCGTCCGCTCCCTCCCCTCCTCGTCGGCGCGGCGCGCCAGCTGGATCGCTCCGTGGATGGCGTGGGCGGCCTCGGGAGCGGGGATGATCGCCTCGGTGCGGGCGAACTCGAGGGCCGAGGCGAAGACGTCCGTCTGGCCGTAGGCCTCGGCCCGCACGATGCCGTCGAGCGCCAGCTGCGAGATCAGCGGTGCGACACCGTGGTAGCGGAGGCCGCCGGCGTGGATCGCGGGCGGGACGAAGTCGTGGCCGAGCGTGTGCATGGGCACGAGCGGCGTCAGCTGCTTCGTGTCGCCGAAGTCGTACGCGAACGGCCCACGCGTCAGCGTCGGGCAGGCGGCCGGCTCGCACGCGAGCACCTCGATGTCGCGACCGGCGATCTTCTCGCGGATGAACGGGAACGTCAGCCCGGCGAAGTTCGACCCGCCGCCGACACAGCCGACGACGGCGTCGGGGAAGGCGCCCGCGAGCTCCATCTGCTCGATCGCCTCCTGGCCGATGACCGTCTGGTGCATGAGCACGTGGTTGAGCACCGAGCCGAGCGAGTAGGCCGTGTCCTCGCGCGTCGCCGCATCCTCGACACCCTCGGAGATCGCGATCCCCAGGCTCCCGGGCGACTCCGGGTCCTCGGCCAGCACCGCCCGTCCTGCGTTCGTCTCGTCCGACGGGCTCGGCACGACGGTCGCGCCCCAGGTCTCCATCATCACGCGCCGGTACGGCTTCTGGTGGTACGAGACCTTGACCATGTAGACCTTGCACTCGAGCCCGAAGAGGCGGCACGCCAGCGCGACCGCGCTGCCCCACTGGCCGGCGCCGGTCTCGGTGGCGATGCGTTTCCTGCCCTCCTGCTTGACGTAGTAGGCCTGGGCGACGGCGGTGTTCGGCTTGTGGCTGCCCGCGGGCGACGTGCCCTCGTACTTGTAGAAGATCCGCGATCGTGTCCCGAGCGCCTGCTCCAGCCGGTGGGCGCGGTACAGGGGCGTCGGCCGCCAGAGCGCGTAGATCTCACGCAGCGCCTCCGGGATGGGGATCTCGGGCGCCTCCGCCACCTCCTGCCCGATGAGCTCCATCGGGAAGAGCGGGGCGAGGTCGTCGGGCCCGACCGGCTGCCCGGTGCCCGGGTGCAGCATGGGCTGCGCCCGGTTCGGCATGTCCGCGGCGACGTTGTACCACTGCTTCGGAATCGCGGACTCCGGCAGCAGGAACTTCGTCTCGCCTGCCATGCCGCGAGAATACAAACCCCGCAGCGCCACCGCCGATGCGCGAGGGTCCGTCGGTGGAGCTCGGCCGAAGCGAGCTACGGGTCGGCAGGCACACGCTGCGGGTCAGCCACCCGCCCGACGCGGCCGCGCTGATCGACGAGGAGGCGTTCGCCCAGGACGAGTTCCTGCCGTACTGGGCCGAGCTCTGGCCGAGCGGGATCGTGCTGGCCCGGCACGTGGAGCGGCTCGTCGCAGCCGGAGAACGCGTCCTCGAGCTCGGCTGCGGCCTCGGGCTGCCGAGCGTCACGGCCGCGCTCGGCGGTGCGCGCGTGCTCGCCACCGACTGGTCGTCCGACGCGCTCGAGCTGCTCCGGCGGAACGCAGGCGCGAACCGCGCCGTGCTCGAGACGAGCCTCGTCCGGTGGGACGACGCCGACCCGATCGCCGCGTCCGGCCCGTGGGACTGGGTGCTCGCAGCCGATCTCGCCTACGAGCGGCGCAACGTGCCGCTGCTCGCGTCGCTGCTCCCACGGCTCGTCGACCGCGGCTCGATCCTGCTCGCCGACCCCGGCCGGGCGGCCGCCGCGGAGCTGCTCGCTGCCCTCGAGGGATGGACGCGCGAGCGCCTGCCCGACGATGCCGACTACCCGCGAGTGACGACGTTGCAGCTCCGGCGCCCAGGGTAGGCTGCTGGTCGGGAGGCGGTTGATCGTTCGTCGACGTCATCTGGCCCTGGTGGCCGCACTGGCGGTCGCCGTGCCCACGACGGTCGCACTTGGCGGGTGGGGCGGATCGGGCGCGTCCGGCTCGCCCGCCGCGAGCCCGCCGCCACCGAGCGAGAAGGTGCAGGCGTTCATGAAGCGCGTCGTCGCGTACGTGATCGCCAACCAGTACGGAACGGCGTGGACGTCGCTCCACCCGGCCCACAAGCGGGTCGCTCCGCGCAGCGAGTACGTCGAGTGCGAGCTGCAGAACCCGGTGCTGCAGAGCCTGGCATCGCTGCGGGTGCTCTCCGTGGTCGACCGCAGCTTCCTGGTTCCCGGCCAGCGGTCGAGGGCCCGCGCGAAGGCAGTGCGCATGCGCGTCACGCTCCGCGACGGCGCAACCGGCGCCGAGGCCCAGTCCGTGCACACGTTCCATGCCGTCGCGGTCAACCGGCAGTGGCGCTGGGTGCTCCCCGAGCGGACCTACGAGGTCTACCGGACCGACACTTGCTTCGGTTGAGGCGCCCGGCCGCCCTCGCAGGCTGGTCGTCCACGCAGTCCCTGACGCCCGACGGCGCAGTGGAGTCCGAGCAGCGCATCCGTCTCCCCCGGCCCGTCGTGGAAGCGTCCACCGAGGGAGCGCGCCGGCTGGGCGAGTCCTACTGGACCGCGGTCGTGGGCCTGACGTTCGGTCTCGTCCGCCCTCAGGCCGACCGCGGCTCGGGAGTCGCCCTCAGGGCGTTCGGGAGTGACTTGCTCCGCTTCTCCGCGCCCGTGACCGACGTGGACGCAGACGGCGTGCGCTGCCGCTACGAGATCATCGGCGGGGCGCTGGCGAGGCGCCCGGGCGGATCCATCTCGTTCACCCAGACCGGCGGGGCCGAGCTTGAGCTCCGCTCCGCGATCGCCGGCTTTCATCCGCGCCTGGCCGCGCGCCCCGGCGGCGCACGCTGGACCGGGGTCCTGTACAGCCTCGTCCAGCGACGGCTTCACCTTGCCGTCAGCCGGCGCTACTTCCGCAGGCTGCTCGCCGAGGGCGGGCCGTGAGGGTCACGGTCTTCGGCGCCACCGGGACGATCGGGCGAGCGCTGCTGCCCGCACTCTCCGGGCACGAAGTGGTCGGGGTGTCGCGGCAGCCCCAGCGGGCGGAGGACGGCGTCGACTGGGTCACCGGCGACGTGACGGACGCCGCCGTTGTGGCCGGCGCGCTCGACGGAGCGGACGCGGCCTACTACCTCGTTCACTCGCTCGGCTCGCCGGACTACGCCGAGCGCGACCTGCGGGCCGCAGCGATCGTGCGCGACGCGGCGGCGCAGAGCGGCACCCGCCAGCTCATCTACCTCGGGGGCCTCGGCGACGACTCGCCGGATCTCTCGGATCACCTTCGGAGCCGGCGCGAGACCGGGAACGCGCTCGCGCCGGGCCGCGTGCCCGGTCACGACCCTGAGGGCGGCGATGGTCGTCGGCGCGGGAAGTGCCGCGTTCGAGACGATCCTGGCGCTCGTCGACCGGCTGCCCGGGATGGTCACCCCGCGCTGGGTGACGTCGCAGACGCAGCCGATCGCACTCGCCGACATCGTCCGCTACCTCGCGGGCGTGCTCGGCCGCGAGGAGGCGTACGGGCGTGCGTTCGACGTCGGCGGTCCGGACGTCATGACCTACCGCGAGATGATGGAGCGCATCGCCGCACCTGCGTGGCAAGCGCCCGTTGATCGTCGAAGTGCCGTTCCTGACACCGCGGCTGTCGTCGTACTGGCTCCACCTGGTCACGCCCGTGAAGGCCGGCGTCGCACGACCGCTCGTCGAGGGGCTCCGGAACGCCACGGTCGTACGCGACCACTCGCATCCGGGAGCTCGTGCCCTTCGAGCTGACGCCGTTCGACGAGGCGGCGAGGCACGCTCTCGTCGAGCGCGAGCGTCGGTCGGCCTAGCCGGCCGACGGAGACGGCCGGGCGGCGCCGCTCGAGCACCCGGCTGACGGCACCGCCGACCTCGACGAGGAAGCGCGGGTCGAGCGCGTGCGGGAGCGGATACTCGCGGTAGAGGACATCGGCGCCGGCTTGCTCGAGTGTCGCCTGGGCGGCACGGCCCCACTCGACCCCGATGACCGGGTCATAGACCCCATGGCCGATGGCCACGCGCGGCAGCGGCGGCGTCAGCTCCGGCTCCCAGCCGCGCACGGTCGGGATGAAGCCGCTGAAGGCGGCGAGGAACGCGGGCCGCGGGCGGCCCGCGCCCAACCCGAGCGCGTACGTCATCACAGCTCCCTGCGAGAAGCCTCCGAGGACCGTGCGTTCCGCGCCGACGCCGGTGTCGGCGACCAGGTCGTCGAGCCAGCGGGAGGCCGTCTCGTAGGTCTCGGCGAAGGTCTTCTCGTCGGGAAAGCCGATCTCGCGGACGGCGTACCAGTGCGCTCCGCCGGGCGGCAGCGACAGCGGCCCGCTGCGGCGTCACACCCAGCAGCCGCCGCTCCGGGTCGAGCACGTCGAGCAGCGGCGCGAGGTCGTGCTCGTCGGCGCCGCGGCCGTGGAAGAGGACGAGCAGGCCCTCCGGGTCGCCGGCCGCCTCGCGACGGTGCGAGACGAGGGTCACCGGCGGGCGCGGGCGACGTCCGGCAGGGGCGTCAGCACGGGCTCGAGCCGGTCGCGCAGATGCTCGTAGGCGGGCGGCAGCGAGAGTCGCTCGCCGAGCGACTCGAGCGGCTCGTCGGCCGTGAACCCGGGCCCGAGCGTGGCGATCTCGAACAGGACCCCGCTCGGCTCGCGGAAGTAGATCGAGCGGAAGTAGAACCGGTCGATCACGGGCGTCGGCGAGGCGCCGCCCCGGGCAGCGCGATCACGCCACTGCTCGTGCTCGTCCAGCGGCGACGACCAGGCCACGTGATGGACGGTGCCGGCACCCCCGAGCCCGCGCTGCGCGGGCGGCTCGTCGTAGGCGTAGACCGAGCCCCGCTCGGCGCCGCGCGCTTCCCAGGTGGCCTCGCCCGTCGGCTCGAACCCGAGCGCGTCCTCGAGGAACCGCGCGCTCGCGGCCGGCTCGAAGGCGTACGCGCGAACGCCGTCGAAGCCCTGCAGGGCGTGCTCTCCCGGCACCTCCGGGTGGTCAGCCATGAGCGGCGCGTCGTCGGTGTCCACGACCGCGAGCTCGAGTGCGAGACCCTCGGGATCGGCGAACCGGAGGGAGCCATCGACCCGCTCCGTGGCAACACCATCGGCTGCGAGGCGGTCGGCCCAGAAGTCGAGCGCCTGCTCGGATCCGACCCGCCAGGTGACGCGGTGCACCATGCCGCCGCCCGCCCGTCCACGCGGGACGCCTGGGTACTCGAAGAACGTGATGTCAGCCCCGGCCGAGCCCTGCTCGTCCGCGTAGAAGAGGTGGTAGACGGTCGGGTCGTCCTGGTTGACCGTCTTCTTGACCAGCCGCAAGCCGAGCACGCGCGCGTAGAAGTCGACGTTGCGCGGCGCGTCGGCGGTGATGCAGGTGATGTGGTGGATGCCCTCGAGCTTCATGGCCTCGCCTTCTCCGGTGTCCGCAGGTCAAACGCCGCCCGCGCGCGGGCCATTCCGCGCCGGCAGGACCATCGAGTTAGTGGCTGTCAGCCACTAACTGCTCCGTCGGAGCGCCGGCGTGTTCGGCCCACTTCGTGGCTCTGAGCCACGAACTGCCTCTTTGACGGCGCGGCCGAACCGCAGCTGTACATCGAGCTAGTGGCTGTCAGCCACTAGCTCACCTCGCCTGGCGCCGCGCCCGGCACCGAGTTAGTGGCTGTCAGCCACTAACTCATCCCAGGAGACCTGTTCCGCTCGAGCCGCCACAGTGGGCGCGCTCCATCGGCGGAGGCGAGCTTGCTCGCCGCAGCCACCCCGCGCGAAGTCGCGTCTGACTCAGACGGCCGTTCTGCTCCGCCATGAAGACAAAGGGGGTAGCTCGAAGGGGGAACCCTCCCCCTTCGAATGGAGCGAGGCCCCGACGCCGGCCGGGCGTCCATCAGGACGCCCGGACGACGTCATGGCCGAGTGGTTACGCGGCCGCGAGGAGCTCGACGTCTTCGCCGGCGAGCGCGCGTTCGAGCTTGCGGCAGCGCGGTGGCCTCGAGCTGGCGCACGCGCTCGCGCGTGATGCCGAGCTCGCGGCCGATCGCCTCGAGCGCCCACGGCTCGCCATCGGCGAGGCCGAAGCGCAGCTCGATGACGCGGCGCTCACGCTCGGGCAGCCGGGAGACGATGTCGCGAACCGCCTGCCGGCGGATCGACTCTGACGCCTCCTCCTCGGGATCGACCGCGGTCTGGTCGGCGAACAGCTCGCCGAGCTCGCCGTCCCCGTCGCTGCCGACTGCCTGGTTGAGCGAGACGGACGCGTCCGCGACCTCGAGCGCCTCCTCGGCGTGGTCGAGCCGAAGACCCGTCGCGTTCGCGAGCTCCTCCATGCTGGGCTTGCGCCCGAGCTCGATCTGCAGACGCTGCCCGGCCCGGGCCAGCTTCTGGCGCCGCTCGTGGACGTGCACGGGCACGCGGATCGTCCGCGCCTGGTTGGCGACGGCCCGCTGCACGGCCTGGCGAATCCACCACGTCGCGTAGGTGGAGAACTTGAAGCCGCGCCGCCAGTCGAACTTCTCGACCGCGCGGTTCAGGCCGATGACGCCGTCCTGCACGAGGTCGAGCAGGGGGACGCCGTGGCCCTGGTAGCGCTTCGCCACCGACACCACGAGGCGCAGGTTGGAGTTGATCATGCGCTCCTTGGCGGCCAGGTCGCCGCGCTCGACGCGCTTGGCGAGCGTGACCTCCTCGGCCGCGGTGAGCAGCTCGTGCCGCCCGATCTCGTTGAGGAAGAGCTGGAGCGAGTCGGTCGTGCCGCTCGGCTCGACGCTCAGGTCGAGGCCGGCGACTGCGCGCTCGGCGGGCTCGTCCTCGGACTCCGGCTCGGTGCGCTCGACACCGCGAGCCTCGAGCTCCTGGGCAAGCTCGGCCAGCTCGGCCTCGTCGAGGTCGTGCTCGAGGGCGAGCGCCTCCAGCTCCGCCTGTGCGACGGTGCCGCGCTCCTCCGACTCCTCCAGGAACCGGTCAATCGTTTCGTACTGCTGAGAAATCTGGTGTTCCTCCTTCGTCGTCGTCGTCGTCATGCGTGCGCCTCCGCGAGGAGCCGCCGGCGCTCGAAGCGCTCGACCCGGCTTCCCCGTGTCTGCCTCCGCTCCTCCCCGGTGTACGCCGGATGACAGGCGGCGCAGACATCGACGGACGCTGCCAGGCCGGTCGTCCTGAGCTCCCAGGACGTGCCGCAGGCGGCGCAGGTGACCGTCGTGAGCGTGAGCGTGGGCTGAAGTGCTGTGTTCAAGTCGTTCCTCTTCCTGTGGGCGCGACGCGGCCGTGGAGCCCTGCGTCCGTGTGAGTTGGGAACCGCCGTCGAGAGCGCAATTGCGGGGGAGAGGGCGCTCATCGACGGCGATCTACATCTCTTCAACGTCGAGCGCCGTCAGCGGATTCCCGATTTCGGGCACGGCGAAACCGCCGGGCGCGACTCTACCGACCGAGCCTCAGCTTTGCAACCCGGACGGAGGTTTAGGTCCGGATCGCGTTCGTGTACGTCACGGTAGCGGTGCCTGGCGGGAGCCCGAAGCCGACCACGCCGGCCTCCAGGTCGTACGTGACCGGCGAGCGGCAGCCGCCGCAGGCGATCGCGAGCACCTCGAAGGCTGCCGCAGGCCCCGCGCCGTCCTCACGCACGACGACCGGCGTAGCGCTGCCGTCGCCTCGGACGACGGGCGCAGCCGGGAGCGGCAGCGAGCACTCTCCGGGCAGGAGATCGTCGACCCGGTGCTCGGTGCCTCCGACGGTGACCACGAAGTCGAAGCCGGAGCTGCCGAGCGCGTCCTGGGACCCGAGCGAGACCTGCTTGCAGACCTTGACCTGGCCCTGCTTGACGCGGTTGGCGAAGTCCACCCGCGTCTCGCCCTCGGCGCCGAACGGGACGAGCACCGTCACGGCGCGCAGGCCGGGATTCCTGGCGACGAGCCGGTCGCCCGGCACGACGTCGATGCCCGCGCCCGCCGCGCTCGGGTCGAGCTCGAAATCGGCGTCGGCCATCTCGACGACCGTGTGCTCGCCGACCGCCACCGTGCGCGGCGAGGTGCAGGTGCCTGCGCGTACGGAGAGAACGCCGCCGGCGTCGATGCGGAAGTGGAAGGTGGGCTGCACGGTGAGCCCGGGGACCGGCAGCTTGCAGATCTCGAGCAGGCCGACTGCCCGGTTGGTCACCGTCAGCGAGTTGACGCCGGGAGCGATCGTCACCGTTCCCTCCCCGGAGGCCTCGACGAATTCGGCGGAGAGCGCCAGCGGCCGGTCCGGGTCGGAGGGCACGAGGTCTTCGAGGAAGACCTCGTCCACAGCCAGGGTCTCGCCGACGGGGAACGCGCCGGCGACGACGCACTGTGTCGACGAAGCCGCCTGGACGCGGACGCGCTCCACCGGCCCTGGGCTCTCGGAGCCGGCGTGCCGCGTGACGTCGAACAGGAAGGTCCGGCCCGCGAGGGTCGTGCTCGCCGGGCCGAGGGCCTTGCAGACCTTGAGCTGGCCGCGGATCGCGCGATTGACGAAGTGCACCTGCGTCTCGGTCGACGGGTCGCCGACCGGCACCTCGACGGTCAGCGTGCGGTTGATGAGGTTCGCTCCGACGAGGCGCTCGGCCGGCTCGACATCGATGGTGTACAGCTCGAACCCCGCGCGAGGCAGCTCTTCGATCGTCACGTAGCCGGCGGGTACCTCGAGCGGCGCCGTGCACTGGCCGACGTACGCGGAGGCGGCGGCGGTGAAGCCCGGAGCCGAGACCTCGAACTCGAAGAGACCGGCCACGTCCGGCCCCTCGGCGTCCTTGCAGATCTCGACCCACCCGAGCTGCGGGACCGGCGCAGGCTCGTTGTCGAACGTGACGACGGTCGTCCCGGGGCCGACGACCGCCGTGGCCGAGCGTCCGCCGGGGTCGATGTCCGCTCCGCGGCCGTCGCTCACTGCGATCGCGGCGACGACGACGTTCGTCATCGCCAGCTCCTCGACGAGGACGCGGGTTCCCTGCGTGAACGTGACAGGCAGCGAGCAGACCGGAGCCGTGGGTGCGCCCGCCTCGATGCTGAACGCCGGGCCGCCGTTGAGCGCGAACGAGAACGGCCGCCCCTGAAACTGGGGCGTGGAGCTCGTCTTGCACACCTTCAGCTCACCGGTTCCCGGGCCGGGGTCGGTGGGACCGCCAGGAGGTGCGTTGACGAAGGTGACGACGGTGCGTGCGTCGAGATCGACTCCGGCGGGGACCTGGGCCGTGACCGTCTGGGCGTCGAGGTCGAGACGCTCCATCCGCGCCGCCGGCTCGACGGAGGCGTCGATGGCGTACCCCACCGAGGACGGCAGCAGGCGCACGGCGTTCGAGCCGGGGCGGGTCGTGAGCGGGCCGCTGCACGAGCCGCCGACGATGGTGAAGCTGACGCCGCCGTTGAGCGCGAGCTGGAACGGCCGGTCGGCGAGCCCGTTCGCCGCCGCGACGCAGACCTCCATGAGCGCCGGTCCCGAGCCGGCGCCGCCGAGCCCGCCGCTGCCGGCCGAGAAGGTGACGATGGTGCGCGTCGACGCGGAGGAGCCGCCCGGGACTGCGGCGACTACCTTGCGGCCCGCGGGGTCGACCGCGAGGCGACGCCCGAGCGGCCGCACGTCGACGACGCCAGACGGCGTGTCGGACGAGGCCAGCGCCACCTCGATGGCGCCCGGCGCCACCGCGCGCGGGCCGGTGCACCTGCCCACCGCGACGGAGAACGGCGCGCCGCCGTTCAGCGTCAGCTGCACCGGGGAGCCAAGAGCTCCGAGATCAGTGGCCGCGCACACCTCGAGCGAGCCGGCGCCTGGCGCTGCCAGCGCCCCTCCCGGTGCCATCAGGGCTACGGCAAGCAGCACGAACGGCAACGCCGTCGGCATCAGGCTCGCGCGCAGCTGTCGGTGCATCTACCTCCCTCTCGGAGCACGCGTCCGCGCCCCGTGACCCCGGTCCCTCCCACCACATCTTCGTCAGGACGCGCCGGTGTGCAAGACCCAGGACGAACGAGGGCCCCGGTCTCCCGGGGCCCTCGCCGAGCGGAGTGTGTCAGTCGCCTACTGGCCGTTGCAGGCGGTCTCGTCCTTGCGGTTGATGAACGTCACGTGGTTCATGCCGGGACCCAGAGGATCGATGGTGACGGTGCCCGAGCACGGGTTCTCGGAGCTGAGTCCACCGGAACCCTGGTACAGGAACGAGACGCCGATACCGGACCCGTTGAATGCCTGGTCCTCGTCGATGATGACCGACGTCGAGCTGCCGTCCGGTTGCAGGATCGGGAACTCGGCCGGCGCGTTGCCGTCCATGATCATGGTGCACTCGCCGTTGCGGATCGCCGTGCCGACCGGCGCCGGGAGGCTCCCGTTCACGCTGTAGGTGAACGTGAAGTTGGTCATCCCGAGCATGTCGAGCGAGCCGACTGCGACCTCCTTGCAGATCTTCACCTGCCCGCGGCGGATGCGGTTGTAGAAGTCCACCCGCGTCTCGCCGGGGTCAGCCGGATTGCCGGCCCACGGCACCGAGACGGTGACCGTGCGGCCCGGGAGATCCTTGCTCACCAGACGGTGCGGCGGAACCACGTTGATGCCGCCGCCCGGGGCGGTCGGATCGAGCTCGTAGTTCGGATCGAGCGCCTCGGTGATCGTGTGGTTCCCGACCGAGACGAGCATCGGGGGCCGACACGTGCCTGCACGGATCGAGATGTAGCCGCCGTTGTCGACCTTGAAGCGGAACGTCGGCTGCGTCCCCCGCAGGCCCGGCACGGCCAGCTTGCAGATCTCGAGCTTGCCCTGCGCAGTGTTCGTGAACGTGACCGTGTTGATGCCGGGCGCGATCGTGATCGGGCCGCCGCCAGTGACGACCACGTGGTCACCGGGGTTGGGCTCGCTGACGATGAACTCGTTCCCGACCGGGAAGTCGCCCGCGATCGTGCACTGCGTCGAACCGGCGAGCGCTGTGACGCTCACTCCCGGCGTGAGGCTGTTCAGGTCGAGCCCGGTGGGCCGGATCTCGAAGTAGAACGAGCGTCCCGAGAGCGCGTCGCTGCCGGGCCCGAGCGCCTTGCAGATCTTCAACTGGCCGCGGTCGCGGCTGTTGACGAAGTGCACCTGCGTCTCGTCGTTGACGTTGAGCGACGAGGGCACCTCGACGTCCACGGTCCGGTTGATCAGGTTGTGTGCGAGCAGCCGCTCCTCCGGGATCGTGAAGACGTCCACGAGCGTGTGGTTGGCCTTTGCGTGCTCGGTCACCCGCACGGTGCCTGCGGCGACGAGGAGCGGCGCGGTGCACTGGTTCACACCGACCTCGACGTCGAAGCTGCTGCCGTCCGGCGGCTGCACCGTGAACGTGAACGGACCGACGACGTACGGGTCCGGATGGAGACCCATGCCGTTCTCCTGCTGGATCGCGTTATCGCCCCGGATGATGCCCGGAATCAGGTTCGCGTCCTTGCAGATCTCGATGTAGCCGGCTTGCGGCGGCGGGATCGGCTCGTTGTCGTAGAGCACGACCGTCGCGCCGGAGCCGATCGTCACCTTCGCGGTGCCGAGGATGGTGTCGAACTCGAGCAGCCGGTCGGCCGGATCGCTGTCGATGAACGCGATCTCGGCGCCTGCCGGGATCTCCTCCTTGACCGTGACGACGCTGCCGACCTTGAAGCTGCCGGCCAGCCGGCACGTCCAGTTGGCCGGCGTCTCGAACGCGGGGTTCGCCTCCGTGCTGAAGAGCGGCCCGCCGTTGACGCGGAAGCTGAACTGCTTGCCCCAGTACTGCGGCGACTCGCTCAGCTTGCAGATCTTCAGGTCGCCCATCGTCCCGCCGGCCGGCTGGTTGGTGAAGGTGATCCTCGTCTCGCTGGCCGCTGTGGCCCCGACCGGAACGTTGGCGATCACCGTCCGGTTCTCGAGGTCCTGGCTGATTAACCGGTTGCTCGGCCGCACCTCCACCTTCTTCACATCGGTGGGCGGAACGGTCTGCAGCTCGACAACCCGGTTGAGGCCGGGCCGCGTGGTAATCGGCCCGCTGCAGCGGCCGCCGCGCACGGTGAACGGCGAGCCGCCGTTCAGCGTGAACTGGAACGGCCTGTTGGTCATGCCGTTGTACGCCGCCTTGCAGACCTCGATCTTGCCGGTCGGGCAGGTGGTGCTCAGCGCCTTCACGCCGTCGAGATCGAACCCGTCGGCGTTCGGGTCGAAGAGATAGTCGTTCAGGTTGTTGACGTCGACGAGCTTCACGAAGTTCGCGACGAGCAGCCCTGGCGGCATCGCCACGGTGTCGTCACGCTCGGCCGTCCCCGCGAACAGGAACGGGCCCGATGCCGTCGCTCACGTAGACGTCGACCTTCTCGATCGGATACGGGATCCGCGTGACCTCGCGGATCTCGATCGCCAGGTCGGCTCCCGGGGCATTGCAGATCGGGTTCTCGAACCCGAGCGTGATGTCCCCGCCGAAGCCGAGGCTGTAAAAGATGTTCCCCGGCGGGACGGCGATCTCGTCCCCCGGCGGGAGCTCCGCCGGCCCGAGGGCATTGTTCGGGTCTATGCGGTTGGGGACGAAGCCCCCGACGTTCACAGCCCCGACGTGTCGGTCCACGACGATGTCTGCCCACGGGCCCGCCGCACCATCCGGCGGAGCCGCGAGCGCCGAACCCGCCATTCCCAGGCAGGCGATCACGACCACCGCAAGGATCGTGCCGCGTCTCATGTAACTCCTCCCTCCGCTCTCCCCATTGCACTCTCCCCCCGGAAGGCGAAGCAGCGGCCGCAGCAGCGGCCACACCCCTCTCCCCCGAGCAGGTACGTCGATTGTCTCGCGGGGGCGGGCGGCGTCCTATCCCTCCGGATGGGGGATTCGGCTCGCCTCCGGGAAGACCGAGGGCCCCGTGCGGGGCCCTCGGCTGGGGTAGAGCAGAGTCGGGGTCGGTCGGAGCCCTAAGCGGGCGCATTCGTGTAGGTCACCGTGTTCTGGCCCGGCGCGAGACTGAAGCGGATGTAGCCGGTCGCGAAGTTCGGGTTCGGCCCCACGACAGGCGGCGAGTTCGACGACGGCCGGCAGCCCATGCAGGTGATGTTGGTCACCGCGTAGCCGCCGGTCAGCTGCTCGAACACCTCCACCTGCGTCCGCTGCCCGTCAGTCGCACGGAGCACCGGGAACGGGCCGCTCGGGGCGGAACATCCGGCGGCCCCGGCACCCGGCGTCACTCCGGAGACCGTGAACGGAACGCCCTGCCCGTCGACGTACACGTCGTACGAGTAGCTCCCCGGGACCGAGCCTGCCGCCTTGCAGATGACGATGAAGCCCTGCCTCACCCGGTTGTAGTAGTCGACGCGTGTGTCGCCCTCCGAAGGAGACGGAGACGGTCACGCTCCGAGTGGCGAGATCACGGCTCACCTCGTTCCCCGGAGGCGTAACCGTGATCCCGTTGCCCGGTGCGGCGGGATTCAGTTCGTAGTCCATCTCCGGGGCCTCGGTGACCGTGTGGTTGCCGACGGAGACGAGCCGCGGCGACGCACACGCCGCCGGCGGTGACGTTGATGTAGGCGCCCATGTCGATGCGGAACCGGAAGGTCGGCTGGCTCGGCACGCCCGTGAGCGCCGCCTTGCAGATGCGCAGGCTCCCGAGCGCAGTGTTCGTGACCGTGGCGGTCTGGATGCCCGCGCCCACGACATAGATCCCTTCACCGGACGTCGACACGAACGGGCCCGCGTCGTCCTCCTGGACGTCGATCCGGTGGCCCACCGGGAACTGGCCAACGTCCTTGCAGCCAGGGGCGATGATGCTGACGTCCTGCGGTGTCGGCACAGGCGCGTCCAGGTCGGTGACGTCGAACGTGAACGTCATCCCCGCCAGGACCTCGCTGCCTGGCGCGAGCGCCTTGCAGAGCTTGAACTGCGCTCGGTCGCGCGCGTTGACGAAGTGCACCTGGCTCTCGAAGTTCGGGTTGTCGGAGACCGGCACTTCGACGTCCGCAGTGCGATTGATGATGTTGTCGAAGAGCAGGGCGGTGTCGGGGTCCGTGAAGACGTCCACGAGCCGGAATCCCGCCTTCGCGTGCTCGGTCACCCGCACGACGCCGGCAGCGACCTCGAGCGCCATTGTGCACTGGCCGGCGAAGGTCGTGACGTCGAATGAGGGGCCGTCGGGCGGATCGACCGTGAACGTGAACTGCTGCCCGAGCACCTCCGGGTCGGGCGTGAAGCCAGGCCCGGTCAGGGCGGCGTCCTTGCAGATCTCGATGAAGCCGCTCTGCTCGGGCGCGACTGCCTCGTTGTCGAAGATGATCACGTTCTGGCCGCCGCCGATCTCGAGGGTGGCCGTCCCCGTCAGCAGGTTGAAGGTCCTCAGCCGGTCGGCGGGATCGGTGTCGATGAAGTCGACCTCGGTGCCCGCCGGCACGATCTCCTGGACGGTCACGACCGTGCCCGTCTGGAACGTCCCCGCGGGACGGCAGGACCAGAGCGCCGGGACGGCCTCCGGGCCGGCCTCGGTGCTGATCAGGGGCCCACCGTTGACGCGGAAGCTGAAGAGCACCCCGAGCAGGGCCGGGGTGTTCGTGACCTTGCAGATCTTGAGATCACCGGTGGCGCCCCCGCCGGGCTCGTTCGTGAACGTCACCTTGGTCTCGGTGGCGGCTGTCGAGCCGCTCGCGACCTTCACCTGGACGATTCGCGCGTCCAGGTCCTGACTTATGAGCTTGTTGCTCGGCCTGACCTGGATCGACTGGATATCCGTGGGCGGCACGGTCGGCAGCTCGCGGATCGTGTTGAGGCCAGGTCGGGTGGTGATCGGCCCGGTGCAGCGGCCGCCGCGGACGCTGAACGGGGCTGCCGCCGTTCAGCGAGAACTGGAACGTCTGGCTGTACATGCCGTTCGCGGAGGACTTGCAGATCTCGAGCTTGCCGGTCGGGCAGCTCGTGTTGAGCGCCCGCACGCCGTCGACGTCGAAGCCGTCGGCGTTGGGGTCGAAGGGGTACTCGGCGAGCGAGTAGGTGTTGATGTCGACGAGCCGGACGAAGTTGGCCACGACGATGCCCGCCGGCATGGCGACCGAGTCGTCTCGCGTGGCGACGCCCGCGAAGACGTATGTGACGCCGTCCTCGCTGACGAACACGTTGACCCGCTCGAGCGCATAGGGCTCACGGGTGATCTCTCGGATCTCGATGTCGAGGTCGTCGCCGGTTCCGTTACAGATCGGGTTGTCGAACCCGAGCGTCAGCGTCCCGCCGAAGCCGATGGACACCCACGAGCCGGGCACGGGAGCCGGATCTGGCCCCGGCGGGTTCTCCGCCGGTCCGAGTGCCGCAGTTGGGTCGCCCCGGCCGGGCACGAATCCGCCAGGCCCGGACGTTCCCCGGTTGAAGTCCACGACGCTATCCGCCCACGGTCCCGCCGCGCCGTCGGGAATGCCACCGTAGGCTGGAGCTGCGCTCGCCGCGGCGACCACCACCGCCACAAGCATCAGGCACCGTCTCATCTGCAGGTCTCCTCTCGCCTCGTTCTCCCCCGACGCGAGCGGTCTGGGACGACCCGCACGTCGAGCCCGAGCCGAGATTCTCTCCCCCACAGCGAGGGAGGGCATATCCCTCAACGTGGGTGATTGCCCGCACCTAGCGGAGCTAGGTGTGCCGAACGAGACGAGGGGCCCTTGCGGGCCCCTCGTCGGTTGCTGCTTCACCCCCGTCCGTGGACGGGTAACTGCCTTCGCTACGCGGGCCTAGTCGTCTCCGGCCGTGTTGGTGAAGTGGATCGTGTTGGTGTTCGGGCCGAGGTTCCAGCGCACGTGCGCCGGCGTCGGACCCACGCCCGTCGTGAGCAGGATGCAGTGCTGACCGGTCGGGCTGTATGCCAGACCGCTGCTGCAGTCCTCCTGGTAGCCGCCACGGCCACCCTGCAGCGACAGGTCGCTGATGTAGTACTCGCCGAGCGTCGGCGCAGGTGACCGCGTGTTGTCCGGCCCCTGGATGCCCGCCGGCGGGTCGATGTCCGTCTCCGCGGACGCCGACGATCGTCGGGTCGCCGAAGGGCCGCAGGACCGGGATGTTCAGCACCCGACCGGTCGCGTCCGTCACGAGTGCGCACTCGCCAGGTGCGAGCGGACCGACCGTGAACGGACCACCGGTGCGCACGCCCTCCGAGTTGGGCGCCTCGCGGTTCGTCCGCACCTCGAACGTAGAACTTCTTCTGCGCGAGCGAGTCGGTCGAACCCGGCGTGATGTGCTTGCAGACCTTGATCTGCCCGCGGCGGATGCGGTTGTAGAAGTCAACGCGCACCTCGTCGCCATACAGGCCGGCATACGGCACGGCGACCGTGACCGAGCGGGCGAGCGTGTTGCGGCTCAGCTCGGCGGTGGACGGCGTGACGGCGATGCCACCGGTCGAATGGCTCGTGTCGAGCTCGTAGTCGTTCTCGGACGCCTCGGTGACCGTGTAGGTCCCCGGGACGACCAGGATCGGCGGCGAGCAGCGACCCGGCTTGACCTTGACCGTGCCGACACCGCCCGAGACGTTGAAGGTGAACGTCCGCTCCAAGAGCGGGTTCGGGAAGCCAGGCTCGGGCTGGACCTCGTTCAGGAACTTGCAGATCTCGAGCTTGCCCTGGGCGGTGTTCGTGACCGTGACCGTGTTGATGCCCGGCTTGATCACGACGGTGCCCTCGCCGGTGGCCTTGATGTAGTCCTCGCTCAGGAGCTCGCCGATGTAGAGCCCGTTGAGCGCAACCACGTCATCCTGTCGCCGGCGAAGATCTCGTCGATGTCGAGCTCGGTGCCGATCGGGTACTCGCCCACGATCTTGCACTGAGTCGTCGTCGACGAGACGATCTTGACCCACTCGTACTCGCTCTTGACCAGGCCGTTCCCACCGTCCGAGACGTGGAACAGGAACGGCTTGCCGACGAGGGCGCTGCTGCCGGGCCCGAGGGCCTTGCAGAGCTTGAGCTGGGCGCGCTGCGTCTTGTTGACGAAGTGCACCTGCGTCTCGTCGTTGGGGCTGTCCGAGACCGGGATCTCGACCTCGGCGGTCTGGTTGATCAGGTTCGTCGCCGAGCAGACGATCCTCGGGGATCGTGTAGACGTCGACGAGCGTGTAGCCCGCGCGGGCCAGCTCGGTGACGCTCGCGATGCCGGCGGCGATCTGGATCGGCGCCGAGCACTGGCCGGCCAGCACGGTCAGCTCGTAGAGGTCGCCGGCAGCATCCAGCACCTCGAAGTCGAACTCACCCTGGACATCCCAGTCGAGGTCGTAGTGACCGAGGTACGCCCGGTCCTTGCAGATCTCGATCCAGCCGGTGCCCTCAGGCGCCGGAGCCTCGTTGTCGAACAGCACAACGCAGGCGCCCGGACCGATGGTGACGTCGGCCCAACCCTCGTTGGTGTCGAAGTCGTCGAGACAGGCGGCCGGATCGGAATCGATCCAGGCAACCTCGGCGCCGGCAGGAACGAGCTCCTGCACACGCAGCTTCGAGCCGACCGGGAACGTACCGGCAAGCCGGCAGCTCCAGTCGGCCGGATCGTCGAAGGCCGGGTTGGCCTCCGTGCTGATAGCGGGACCACCGTTGACCGTGAAGCTGAACTGCCGGCCGTAGAAGGCAGGCGTCTCGGTCAGCTTGCAGATCTTCAGGTCGCCCTTGGTGCCACCGGCGGGCTGGTTCACATACGTGACCCGCGTCTCGGTCGCAGCCGTGCTACCCGCAACAACATTCACGACGACCTGGCGGGCAACGAGGTTGCTCGAGATCAGACGGCTCGAAGGCCGAACCTGAACAGCAGCAACCTCTGCCGCAGCGCCATCGCGCGTGGACAGCTCAGTGATGGTGACGGCGCCGGCCGGAACCAGCATCGGGCCGCTACAGCGGCCGCCGCGCACCGTAATCGTGTTACCACCGCTGATCGAGAACTCGAAGCTCTTGCCCGCCATCCCGTTCAGGGACGACTTGCAGACCTCGAGCGTGCCGTCGGCGGCCAAACGCCGCACCCGACCAAACAGCAGCAACAGCCGCAACCGCCGTCAGAGCAACGGCAAGCCGCAGCAGCACATGCTTCGAAGTGCTCAGCACTCCTAACTCCCCCTTTCGCGGAACGCACCCCGACGCTGTCCGGTACTCGACCCCTCCCCGAAATCCACAACCGACCCCGAAGACGGCCCTCAATTGCGCCGAGCCACGTCCGACTCCCCCACAGAGACCGGACTCACGCATTGTTTGCGCGCCCCGCCGGCGGCATCCCCCCGCCTGAGTGAACCGCGGCGCGGCGACGTCCGGACACGAGACGAGGGGCCCTTGCGGGCCCCTCGTCGGTGCTTCCTTCACCCCCGTCCGTGGACGGGTAACTGCCTTCGCTACACGGCCTAGTCGTCTCCGGCCGTGTTGGTGAAGTGGATCGTGTTGGTGTTCGGGCCGAGGTTCCAGCGCACGTGCGCCGGAGCCGGCGTGCCACCGAGCAGGATGCAGTGCTGACCGGTCGGGCTGTACGCCAGACCGCTGCTGCAGTCCTCCTCGTAGCCGCCACGGCCACCCTGCAGCGACAGGTCGCTGATGTAGTACTCGCCGAGCGTCGGCGCAGGTGACCGCGTGTTGTCCGGCCCCTGGATACCCGCCGGCGGCTCGATGTCCGTCTCCACGACGGCGACGACCGTCGGCGTACCGCCCAGCGTCAGGACCGGGAAGTTCCCGGGCCCACCGCTGTCGCCGAGCACGAGTGCGCACTCCTCGGGGCCAAGCGGGCCGACCCGGAACACGCTGGCGTTCAGGTTCGTCCGCACCTCGAAGAAGAACTTCTTCTGCGCGAGTGAGTCGGTCGAGCCGGGCGTGATGTGCTTGCAGACCTTGATCTGCCCGCGGCGGATGCGGTTGTAGAAGTCAACGCGCACCTCGTCGCCATACGGACCGGCATACGGCACGGCGACCGTGACCGAGCGGGCGAGCGTGTTGCGGCTCAGCTCGGCGGTGGACGGCGTGACGGCGATGCCACCGGTCGAATGGCTCGTGTCGAGCTCGTAGTCGTTCTCGGACGCCTCGGTGACCGTGTAGGTCCCCGGGGTGACCAGGATCGGCGGCGAGCAGCGGCCGGCATTCACCTTCACCGTGCCAACGCCGCCCGAGACGTTGAACGTGAACTGCTTCGTGTACGTGATGCGGTCAGTCACGAACTTGCAGATCTCGAGCTTGCCCTGGGCGGTGTTCGTGACCGTGACCGTGTTGATGCCCGGCTTGATCACGACGGTGCCCTCACCCGAGACCTTGATGTAGGGGTTGTACCCCTCCCAGCCCGGGTTGTTGATGAGCTCGTCGATCGAGACCTCAGTCCCGAGCGGGTACTCGCCGATGATGATGCACTGCGTCGACGTGCCCGCGATGATCCGCCAGTAGCGGAGCAGCTCGAGCGTCTTCATGTCGCCGTTGGGCGACGGGCTGACGTCGAACTCGAACGGCTTGCCGACGAGGGCGCTCGAGCCGGGCCCGAGGGCCTTGCAGAGCTTGAGCTGGGCGCGCTGCGTCTTGTTGACGAAGTGCACCTGCGTCTCGTCGTTGGGGCTGTCCGAGACCGGGATCTCGACCTGGGCGGTCTGGTTGATCAGGTTCTCGTCGAGCAGACGATCCTCGGGGATCGTGTAGACGTCGACGAGCGTGTAGCCCGCGCGGGCCAGCTCGGTGACGCTCGCGTTGCCGGCGGCGATCTGGATCGGCGCCGAGCACTGGCCGGCCAGCACGGTCAGCTCGTAGAGGTCGCCGGCAGCATCCAGCACCTCGAAGTCGAACTCACCCTGGACATCCCAGTCGAGGTCGTAGTGACCGAGGTACGCCCGGTCCTTGCAGATCTCGATCCAGCCGGTGCCCTCAGGCGCCGGAGCCTCGTTGTCGAACAGCACAACGCAGGCGCCCGCACCGATGGTGACGTCGGCCCAACCCTCGTTGGTGTCGAAGTCGTTGAGACAGGCGGCCGGATCGGAATCGATCCAGGCAACCTCGGCGCCGGCAGGAACGAGCTCCTGCACACGCAGCTTCGAGCCGACCGGGAACGAACCGGCAAGCCGGCAGCTCCAGTGGGCCGGATCGTCGAAGGCCGGGTTGGCCTCCGTGCTGATAGCGGGACCACCGTTGACCGTGAAGCTGAACTGCCGGCCGTAGAAGGCAGGCGTCTCGGTCAGCTTGCAGATCTTCAGGTCGCCCTTGGTGCCACCGGCGGGCTGGTTCACATACGTGACCCGCGTCTCGGTCGCAGCCGTGCTACCCGCAACAACATTCACGACGACCTGGCGGGCAACGAGGTTGCTCGAGATCAGACGGCTCGAAGGCCGAACCTGAACAGCAGCAACCTCTGCCGCAGCGCCATCGCGCGTGGACAGCTCAGTGATGGTGACGGCGCCGGCCGGAACCAGCATCGGGCCGCTACAGCGGCCGCCGCGCACCGTAATCGTGTTACCACCGCTGATCGAGAACTCGAAGCTCTTGCCCGCCATCCCGTTCAGGGACGACTTGCAGACCTCGAGCGTGCCGTCGGCGGCAAGCGCCGCACCCGACCAAACAGCAGCAACAGCCGCAACCGCCGTCAGAGCAACGGCAAGCCGCAGCAGCACATGCTTCGAAGTGCTCAGCACTCCTAACTCCCCCTTTCGCGGAACGCACCTCGACGCTGTCCGGTACTCGACCCCTCCCCGAAATCCACAACCGACCCCGAAGACGGCCCTCAATTGCGTCGAGCCACGTCCGACTCCCCCACAGAGACCGGACTCACGCATTGTTTGCGCGACCCGCCCGCCAGCGTCCCCCAACCTGAGTGAACTGAGCCCGGCCAACCAGCTAGCCACCGCTCAAACCGGTTCGCACCTCCAGACGACCCAGAACCTCAAGCTCAACCTGAGAATTACGTCCGGCGGCCGGTCACCTCCGGGCCGGTGAGGCACTACTGACTCACGCGCACTAGCCGGGGCGATTACTCGTCGCCGGAACGATCGACAGTGCCCAGGCTCCGAGGCGAACCCCGGCCCACTCGGGCGAGTCGGCACTGCGCGACCTTGTGGCTCTGGGCCACAAGCGATGTCCAGCCCCCGCCGGGCTGACCCGGGCCGCTGGCGGAGCGGAGGTGTCTGGCGCCCGACCGTTGCGGTTCGCCGCTGCGCGTTCGCCGTTGCGGATGAGTTCTTGCCGGTGTCGCGAGGGCTCCGGGGCGGCGCACCGCGCGCTCTGCAACGCGCATGAGCACTTGACACCCCTCAAGGTGGTGTGTTATATCACCGTCCAATCACCACAAGCAGTGGTGTTGGACGAGGAGGATTGACGAGATGACCCGGTTCCCTTCCCGCGCAGCTGGCTGGACTGCCGCTGCGCTGCTCGCCGTCGGAGGCCTTGCCGTGGCGGTCGGGCTCGCCCTTGTCGGAAGCTCGGGCTCCGGTGCAGGCGCCGAGGCGGCCCCCGTGGCCGGCGCCGCCTCGCCCGCAACGACAAAGGGGCGGGCGACGCACTCGGCGTCGCAGTCACGCACGCGGGCGCACACTGCACGCGCGGTGGACGGCGCCGAGCGCCGCGCGGCCGAGCGCAAGGTCATCCGCCTCCTCGCCGGCGCGTTCGACCCGCTGAAGGGCGAGCTCCCGGACCAGCCGGGAATCCCGCTGCGCAGCGAGGCCACCCTCCCCCGCTCCGAGCCGCAGTACTGGCTGACCCAGGTCCGCGGCGAGCGCTTCGCCGACGCCCTCAGGGCCGTGCGCACGGCCGGTGGCGCCGTCGTCGGCGCGCTGCCGCCCGAGACCTACATGGTCCGGGCGACGCCGACGCAGCGACAGCGCATCGAGCGTGACGGAGCGGTTCGCTGGATGGGCTACTACCAGCCGGCCTGGCGCGTACCCGTCGCCGCCCACGGGAAGAACAGCCTCCTCAGCCTGCGCGGCGAGCGGACCTACCGCATCTCGCTGTTCCGCGACGACCCGAAGCTGGAGCACGCAGCGCGAGCGATCGCAGCCGTGCCGGGCGTCGAGATCGTCGAGGACGCGGGCGCCGTGATCGACGTGCGCGCGACCGCGAAGCAGATCCCCGCACTCGCCGCCGTCCCCGCCGTGCAATGGGTGGGCGTCAAGCCGCGCGTCGTTACCCACAACGTCAACGCACGCTGGGTCAACGACACCGGGGTCCGCGACGTCTACGCGGCCACGGCCCCGGGCCGTCTGACCGGTGCCGGACAGACCGCGGCCGTCGCGGACACGGGCCTCAACTACACGTACGACCTCAACGGGCGCGCCCACATCGGCTTCCGCGACTGCAACGCCGACGGCACGGGCTGCAAGACCGCGATCTACACGCAGGCTGCGCCCGGCAACGCGGCGGCCAACATCAACAACGTCCAGAACAACAGCACGAACCACCGCAAGGTCGTCGCCTACTTCGACATCGGGAGCACCGGGCCGAACATGTACGACGAGTCCTCGCACGGCTCGCACACTGCGGGCTCGGTCGACGGCGACCAGCCGCCGTACAACACCTACACGGGCTCCGACGGCCTCGCCCCGGCGGCGAAGCACGTGCACCAGAACATCGCGACGGCCAGCGGCGGTCTCCTGACCCCGACGGACGACTACGACCTCTGGCGCCAGGCCTATCGGCCGCGGAACCCGGCCGGCGTCGCCGAGACGAGCGGTGCCACGGGCAACCCGACCGACTACTCGACGGACTACAGGCCGCTCGAGGACGCCCGCACGCACAACAACTCCTACGGCCTCCTGGCCCCGATCATCGACGAGGGCTCGGCAGTCCGCCTCGACCGCTTCGTCTGGGACCACGAGGACATGGTCATCGTCGTCTCGGCCGGCAACGGCGGCCCGAGCGTCGGGACGATCGGCTCGCCGTCGGTCGCCAAGAACGAGCTCTCGAGCGGCGCCTCCGCGAACGGCCGCCAGCCCATGGTCTCGATCGACTCGATGGCGGCCTTCTCCTCCCACGGACCGACCGCTGACAACCGCTTCGGCGTCGACCTCGCCACGCCGGGCCAGATCGTCGTCTCGGCCAAGGGCGGCTCGACCGACGGCTACCACGTCGCCCAGGGCACCTCGATGTCGGCGCCGATCCTGACCGGGCTCGCAACGCTCGTCCGCCAGTACTTCTGGGACGGCTATGCGCGCTCAGGCGGCGACGGCTTCGCCGCTGGGGCAGCCAGCCCCTCGCGCCGCCACAACCCGAGCGCCGCGCTCGTCAAGGCGGCGCTGATCAACGGCGCCGAGCGGATGCGGGGCGCCTACACGGGCGACGAGGGCAGCCGCAACCCCGCCGGCATGGCTCTGGACGGCCAGTGGCCGTCGGCCGGCCAGGGCTTCGGCCGCGTCAACCTCGACAACTCCCTCTACTTCGCCAACGACCCGAGCAACAACTGGTACCAGGACGTCTACCGCGCCGACGCGACGGCGTTCCCGGTCAGCAATACGAGCGCGACCCGCACCTACCAGCTCAGCGTGGCAGCCGGCCAGCCGCTCGACGTCACGCTCGCGTGGACGGACGCCCCCGACCTGCTGCCCGCCGGCACGCCCGCGCTCGTCAACAACCTCGATCTGACGGTGACCGGTCCGACCGCGCTGAGCTACGCCGGCAACAACATGAACAGCCGGGCGACCCCCTCCGTGGCGGTGGCCGAGACGACTCCTGGCCCCGCACTTCCGGACGTCTCCAACCTCACCGAGCGCGTCCGGATCGCGAACCCGGTCGCGGGCACGTACACGATCACGGTCACCGCCCCGGCGATTCTGTTCGGCAACCAGGGCTTCGCCCTCGCAGCGAGCGGCAGGATCTCGCCGACCGGAGGCCCGAACTTCGTGGCCGGCCCGGCGCTGCAGCGAGACCAGGCGGGCTCGCCGACCATCTCCAACGTCCGCGTCGAGACGATCAGCGCCGACACGGCCCGCATCTTCTTCGACACGAACGAGCCCACGACCGCGAAGGCCGAGTTGCTGATCGGCGCGACGCCGACCACGTTCGTCGACTCCTACAACGTCGGCGTGGGCGGCTTCACAGGCCTCGACGAAGGCCCGGTGGAGACGTCGGCCGAGTACGGCGACAAGCCGGTCGTGGGCACCAAGCATGAGATCCTCGTCACCGGCCTCGCGCCGGGACAGCTGGTCACTGCGACGCTGAAGGCCAGCGACCTCGCCGGCACCGCCAACGAAACCAGCCAGCTCAAGACCTTCACGAGCCCGCGCGCCGTCTTCCAGGCGGACGCCGACGACATCGGCCAGCTCTACGAGGACCCGGCGAGCGCGACCGCAGCCCAGTGGAAGACGGGCACGCAGCTCTACGCGAGCGACGCCGCCGACGGCGCTGCCGCGCTTGGAGCATTCGCATTCCGGATCCCGCCGGCCTCCGGCATCGACCCCACGACCATCGTCGGCGCAGCGGTCGAGCTCACGAGCGGCCACGACTGGGTCAATCGCTACACCGAGGACCCGATCTGGAACGTCGACCTGCTCGGCTCCACGATCGAGGCCGCCTGGGGCACCCCGACCCAGACGTACTCGACGATCAAGAACTCCAGCGCCGACGCACGCCTCAATGCGGAGACCACGCACCGGCGCGGCAACTACACCAAGTACGCGTTCAGCCTGCAGTGCGCCGACCTCGCAGACCTGAGGACGACGCTTGCGAACGGGATGGCGGCGTTCCGCTGGGAGACCCAGCCGGCCAACGTGGGCCACTTCTCCATGGACTTCGGCTTCAACCGACGCTCGCGCGGGCCGACCGAGCGGCCGAAGCTGATCCTGTTCACCGCGGATCAGCTGGGTTACCCGGACGGCCGGCCCTGCGACCCGGCGACTCCGGCTCCCACGATCCGCGACGTCGGCCTCCACGAGGGTCACGGCGCGGACACCTTCACGGTCAGCTGGGAGACCGACGTCGACTCCAACTCCCTCGTGCTGTTCCGCAAGCAAGGCACGACCGACTGGACGCAGGTAGGGACGCCGGCGCTCACCAAGCTGCACCAGGTCCAGCTGTTCGGCATCGACGCGGAGACGGACTACGAGTTCGTCATCCGCTCGACCGCCTGCAACGGCGCGACGACGACGGACACGAACGGCGGCGAGGGCTACACGTTCTTCAAGCCCGTGATGCTCGGGCCGGCCAGCGTGCACGCGTCGTTCAACTTCGACACGGACGACCAGGGCTGGACGACGTCGGCGATCGACCGCCAGGACCCGGACCAGCCGACTCACACCCAGTGGACACGCGCCACACCGCAGCCGCTACCGGCGCCCCCTCCCCCGGCGAGCTACTCGGCCACCGCGTGGAACGCCAAGTGGTACTACGACCAGTCGGACGCCTTCCTGACGGCGCCGGCGCCGGTGACCTTCACCGGAACGAGGGCGGCGATCGAGTTCCGCGAGAACCACGACCTCGAGATTCCGCCGCCGGAGCTGTTCACGACCAGCGACGCGCTGCACGTCCAGTACTCGACGGACGGCGGCTCGAGCTGGGCGACGGCCGAGACGTACCAGGGGCGCAGCGCCGGCTACCCGGCGCTCGTCTCCCGGCGCGTGCTCTTCACCAACCCGGGCGGGCCTGTGCTGATCCGCTTCATGGTCACCTCGGACGACAACACCTCGGTGCCGGCCTTCGAGGGCGTCACCGTCGACGACGTCGCCTTCGTGTCCTACTCGCCGTTTGGCGGCAGGCCCTCGACCCCGCTGGTCGGGCCCGTGCCACCGCCGTCTGCCGGAGCGACCGGCCTGACGGCACCGCCGACCCGCACCGGGCCCGCGACCAACGGGGACATCGCCGCAGGCACCTCGTACTGCTCGATCCCGCAGCCGAACCGTGCACCGGATGCGCGGGACGACGCGGCGACCGTCGCCCGCGGCGGCTCGGTCGACGTCGACGTGCTCGCCAACGACACGGATCCGGACGGCGACCCGCTGACGATCTCGTCCTTCACGCAAGGGACGAACGGCGACAGTCACGCAGGTCGACGCGACACGCTGCGCTACCAGCACAACAACAGCGCGACGTCGTCCGACTCGTTCCAGTACACGATCACGGACGGCCGCGGCGGCCAGGACACGGCCACCGTTCGCATCTCGATCACGAGCACGACTCCGCCCGGCGGTGACGAGGGCGGGGACAAGGCGAACGGCGGCGGCTGGCTGCGCCGACACCGGCGGCGGCAAGATCAACTTCGGCTTCAACGTCAAGGCGAAGAGACCGGCGGCTTCGAGGGGCACCTCGAGCTGAACGACAAGGGCGCCGGCGTCAAGATCCACCTCAAGCAGGTGACGTCGCTCGGCGCCGTCGAGGAACCGTGCGGCGGCGTTCCCGAGGCCGCCGACTCGCTGCAGTTCCGAGGCACCGGCACCTACAACGGCGCCAACGCCAGCTTCCGCGTCTGCGTCCAGGACGGCGGCGAGGGGTCGAAGGCGACCGGGCCGGACCGCCTTCTACCTGGAGTGCACCGCCGGCTGCACCCCGAGCTACAACACGCTGCACCGCACGGTGGACAACACGGTCGACGGCGGCAACGTCCAGGTCCGGCGCACGACGCCGGTGGCAAGCGGGGCCGCACCACAGGCAGCCCCGACCGGCACGCCGCAGGCGACCACGCTGATCCTCGACCCGGTGCTCCTCAGCACCGGCACCGTGGGCCAGCTCCAGCTCTTCTCGGTCCGGGTCTTCGACCAGTACCAGCAAGCCCTCGCAAACGCGAGCGTGACGCTCACCCGCACCACCCCCGGCGGACTGGTCGAGACCCTGACCGGGATCACAGGAGTCGGCGGAACGGTGACGTTCACCGCCGTCAACCTCAGCCAGGCGACCGAGTACCTCGCGCGGGCAGGCGGGGTCACGTCGAACGCAATCGCCGTCACGCCCCTCGGCGTGACCGGTTCCTAGGCACAACGACCAGCGGGGCCTGCCGGCAGGCGGGCCCCGCCCGATCTCAGGAGGCTCAGACGTAATGCAGAGGACGCGCAAGCAGAGCAGTCGGAGCATCAGGCTCGCGCTCACGATCGCCGCCTCGCTCGCCCTCGCCGCCCTCGTGGCCGGCGTGGCCACGAGCGCGGGCACACCGAAGCCGCTGGTCGCCGCCGGCACCGTCGAGACGAGCGCCGGCCTCGCGGCCGACCTCGCCCGCCTGCCCTCGGCGACCCCGTACGGCGCCTTCGTCCACTTCGCCGGCGGGACGCCCGCCGAGCACCGCGAGCTGCTCGCCGACCACGGGCTCGTCGTCGCCGCCGACTTCGAGTCGACCGCTAGTGCGGTGTTCGCCGTCGGCACGGTCGGCGAGGTCCGCGCGCTCACCCGCGAGCCGGCCGTCGAGTACCTCGAGGAGAACCGGCGCCTGCGCTACTCCGGCGACACGGCCGTGTGGGCCTCCCGCGCGCGCGTCGCGCAGGAAGCCGTCTCCGGCGGCCCCTACCTGAACGGCGACGGCGAGCCGCTCACCGGCGACGGTATCGGCGTCGCGATCGTCGACTCGGGCATCAACGCCAACCACCCCGACCTCACGAACCGGGTCGGCCGGAACTTCAAGATCGTCTGCTCGACGCCCGGGCTGATCGACACGACCACCGGCCAGTGCTTCGGGCCACTGCAGTTCGTCGACGTCGGGAACATGGCGAACACCGACACGACGAGCGGTCACGGCACGCACGTCTCCGGGATCGTCGCCGGCGACGGCACGCAGTCGACCGGCCCGTACCCGATCGCCGTCGGCCGCGCCGAACACGCGCGGCACGTTCACCGGTGTTGCCCCGGGCGCGACCCTGCACGGCTTCTCGACCGGCGAGGTCATCGTCGTCCTCTACGCCGTCGAGGCGTGGCAGTACATCTTCGACCACTACGAGGAGTTCACGCCGCGCATCAAGGTGATCAACAACTCGTTCGGCGAGGACGGCGGCGCCACCTACAACCCGGACTGCGATCGAGGCGAAGCTCGTCAAGGCGCTGGTCGAGCAGAAGGGCGTCACGTTCGCGTTCTCGGCCGGCAACAGCGGCGGCGCCGGCGCGACGGACACGACGTCGTCGTACTGCGACGACCCGACGCCGGGCGTCATCTGCGTCGCCAACTACGACGACTCCTCGACCGGCACGAGCCCGACCGGCACCGGCAACCGCGACTGGATGCTCAACTCGACCTCGAGCCGCGGGCTGGCGTCGAACTCGGATTCCTGGCCCGACATCTCTGCACCGGGCACCTTCTACACGGCTGCGTGCATTCGCGGTGTCCAGCCGGTCTGCGCCACCGGGATCGTCAACGAGGCGCGCTGGGGCGGCTTCTACGGGAGCATCTCCGGCACCTCGATGTCCTCGCCCCACACCGCGGGGGCGGTCGCCCTGCTGCTCGAGGCACGCCCCGACCTCACCCCTGCGGCGATCGAGGACACGCTCCTCGACACCGCCTACGAGTTCTCGTTCGGCGAGCCCTACGTGGCCGACCCCCAGAACGCCGGCGAGACGCACTCGTTCGACAAGGGCTCCGGGCTGCTCGACGTGCAGGCCGCACTGACGGCGCTCGGCGTCCCGAGCGCGGGCTCCGGTTCGGCGCCGGGACGGCCGGCGACCCGGACGTACGCATCACCGATCCGGCCGACGGCAGCCGAGCACGACGGCACCGGCACGCTCACCGTCGCAGGGACGGCGCACGACGGCACCGGCGCCACCGGCACGCCGCCTGAGCAGGTGATCCTGGACGGCGACGGCGGCGACTTCGCCGCGGCCGGCGCTGCCGACATCGTCAAGCTGACCGTCCAGGAGACGCCCGCCGGGGCGCCGACCCCCGGACTGACGTATCGGCTGACGGTTCGCAATGCGACCGATCTCGGGCTGGCACCCTCCGCGAGCCTGCGCGTGCACGCAGAACGTCGACGGCCTGCCGTTCCAGACGAACGTCACCGTCGGCCCGGGCGGCGTCCCGACGCCCGGGACCGGCACGGCGCTCGCGACGTCGGCGAGCCGCAGCGGCAACACCTTCGAGTTCTTCGTCCCGCTCACGAACCTCGGTAACCCGGACGCCGGCGCGCCGGCGCACAACGTCTTCGCATCGTCGTTCATCAACGCGATCGTCGACGTCGCACCGAGCGCCGGCGGGCCCGCGGCGGCCGACCTGAACGCCCGGCCGATGCTCGGCCGGCCGTACACGATCGCGCGCCCAGGACCGGCAGCCGGCTCACCCGCGGCCGCGGTCACGCTCTCGGTCGACGGCGGCCCGGAGCAGCCGACGACCCTGACCGGGTCGGGCCCGGGCTACGGCTGGAGCACCGGCCTCGACCTCTCGTCGCTGGCGAACGGCTCCCACACGCTCGAGGCGACCCTCTACCTCGACGGCGACGAGGCCGCGAGCCACTCGATCACGATCGTCGTCGACCGGGCGCAGGCGTTCACGTACGACGTCGTCATCACAAGCCCGCAGGACGGGGACGTCATGCCGCGGGCAACGGTAGAGGTGCGCGGCACCTCGGTCACCGACGATCCCGATCCCGACCGCCAGGTGACGCTCGAGGTCGCGGGCCCGAACGCCACGCCCGAGGCGGGTGCAACGGCACAGCGCCGTGGACGCAGCAACGTCAACTTCGACCGCACGCCCGGGCCTCTACACGCTGATGGCCCGGTTCTACGTCGGCGGCGACCTGCGCGCGACGCACAGCATCAGCGTCACGGTGCCACCTCCGCCCGGCGGCGGGGGCGCTACGTGCGCCGGACGCAGCATGGGCTTCTGGCGCCAGCAGTTCGGCGGCAGCAGCGCGGCGAAGTTCACCGCGGCCGAGGCCGGCCAGCTCGCCGACTATGCGGCCGGGAACTCGGACGGGTACTTCGAGAACCGGGACGAGCTGGTGGCGGCGCTCAATGCCGCCGGCAACGCAGGCGCCGAGGCGCGGGCGGCTCGCCAGTACGCGGCGCTGCTCCTGAACCTGGCGGGCGGCGACCTCTCGGGCGGCATGTCGTACCAGGCCGGCCTCTCCGGCTCCGAGGCGCTCGACCCGTCCGTCTACGACACGGCCACCGTCGGCTCGACGGTCGACCAGGCCGCCGACTGGGTGCGAGCCCAGCTCCCGAACGGAAACCTCGGTGGCGCAAACGAAGTGGCCGACGCCATCAACAACGGCGACGGCCTGATCTGCGGCTAGGCACAGCCCCGCAGAGCGAGGGGGAGGCCCCGGAGCCTCCCCCTCGCGATTCTTCGGCCCGGCTGACCGAGCGAGGCGCCTACGGGCCTAGGGTCAGCGGGCTGTTGAGGCCGCCGGAGATGTACTCGAGCACGTCCTGGTCCCAGCCGTTGATGAAGTCGGCGTGGGCGGCGAACTTGCCGGACGAGAGCGCAGCCCTGGCCGGAACGGGCGGATAGAAGAAGATCAGCCGGATGGTCGCGATCGCGACCGGATGCGTCTGCGGGCAACGGCCGCCGCTCGCGTAGCGCATGTGCGACCGGTGATCCGGCAGGTCGAGCGTCTTGCCGTTCCAGCAGTTCGGGAAGTCGACGCGCAGCTGCAGCGCCTTGCCGCCCTTGCAGCGCGGCAGCACCGCGTAGCGCGGCAGCTGCCTGATCCCGCCGCAGCTCCACGAGACGATCGCCTTGCTCTGCGCCCGCTTCGCCTCGGGGTTGCCGGCAACCATCTTCAGACCGGCCGGTATGGGGACGGTCGGCGTCGAGGTCCGCCGCACGTAGTAGGCGAGCGCCACGAGCGGCGGAATCGGCTCGCGGCCGTCGTACAGGGTCGGCGTCCAGTAGGTGGAGGAGTCGGACGGGTTGCCGCAGGTCGTGGGACTGCCTCGCAGCGTGGCTGCCGTCGTGGTGAAGTTGACCTCGCGGCTGCCGACGTACGTGTGGTTGTGCGAGCGCCCCGGCTCACCCGGGAAGACGATCGGGTCGTCGTTGTTGCGGTGGCTGAACCCGCAGCCGACCACGAAGTAGCGGCCGCCGGGAAAGTCGTCGACACGCTGCGCCGGTGCAGCGGCAGGGCCGGGCGCGGCGACGAGCACGCCGCCGAGTGCGGCGAGCGCAGCGATGCAGCCGATCCTCCGTCCGCTCGTCGGGCGCCTCCTTGCCGGGACACTACACCGCGTCCCGGCGCAGAGCCAAGCCGCTTCAGGTCGCGTCGACCGCGGCCAGAAACTCGCGCAGAAGCTCGTTGAACCGCTGCGGCTGCTCGAGCTGGATCATGTGGGCGACGTCGAGCTCGACGAGCCGCGCGCCGTTCACGGTCGCGGCCAGGTGCCGCCCGGCCACGACCGTCCCGGGCTCGTCGGCCGTGCCGACCAGGACGAGCAGCGGGAGCGACACCTCGCCGAGGCGCTCGGCGGCCGGCGGGTCGAGCGGCTGCGGCTTTCCCTCCGGCTTCGCCGCGAAGTAGTTGTCGAGGATCCACTGCTTCACGCGCGCGCGCACGGCGGGGTCGACCCGCTCCGGGGACTGGCCCCAGCCGTCCACCCAGACCTGCGTCTCGAGCTCGGCCAGCGCGTCCCAGTCGCGCGCTGCCCAGCGCGCCTCCATGTCGTCCCAGGGCGGCCCCTCCACGCCCTCGGGCAGGTCGGGCATGAAGCCGCCGACGCCGCTGGCGACGCTGACGAAGGAGCGAAAGCGGCTCGGGTGCTCGATCACCAGGTCGAGGCCGATGATCCCGCCCCGCGACTGGCCGACCAGGTGTGACGGCCCGGCCCCGAGGTGGTCGAGCACGGCGATCGCGTCCGCCCGGTTCGAGAACTCCGCGTCCTCGCTCTCCGTCTGCCCGAACCCGCGCGTGTCGAAGCGGATGACGCGGTAGCTGTCGGAGAAGGCGGCCGCCTGGTCGTCCCACATCCGCAGGCTGCCGAGGCCGCCGTGGATGAGCAGCAGCGGCGCCCCTTCACCCTCCGCCTCGTAGTAGAGGCGCGCGCCCTCGACCTCGACGAATCCCGACTCGTGCATGAGTCGGGATCGTACGGACAGGGACTCGAGGTGGCGGTGGGAAGCGACCCGCTCTACCCTGGTGGTCGATGAGGGGTCGTCTGACGGTGCTTGCCTGCGCGGCGATCGTCGTCGCTGCGCCGACGAGCGCGGCCACCGACCCGGTCACCATCCGCGCCCTCGACCCGTTCACCCTGCAGGGGACGATCGCCTCGGGGCAGGCCGGGCAGATCGTGACCGTTCAGGCCAAGGACTGCGGCGTCTACCCGCGCATCTTCAGAGACGTCGCCGAGGCCCACACCTCCGTTGGCGGCGCGTGGGGCCTCCACCTGAGCACCGGCGTCACATCCACCCTGCGCGCCGTCTGGAACGGCAAGGCAAGCAAGCCGATCACGATCTGGCAGCGCCCGATCGTCCATCTGGAGCGGGGGAACGCGAGCAACGCCTGGCTCGTCGCCGTCCGAGCGAAGAGCCAGTTCTGGCGCAAGCGGGTCCGCTTCGAGCGCTGGGACCGCTTCCGCACCGAGTGGCGCGTCGTCCGCTGGGTCACGCTGACCGAGACGACCGCGCCGCCGGGGGCGACGTACGCGAGCAGCTCGGCCCGCTTCCGCGCGGCCGTGCCGCCGCGGTCGCAGGTCCGAGCCGTCCTGCCGCGGGCGCAGGCGCTGCCCTGCTACCTCCCCGGCGTCAGCAAGCAGGTGACCGCGGGCGCATGACGCCAAACGACCGGCGTCGTGGGCCCAGCTCCATTCGAAGGGGGACTGCGTCCCCCCTCGAGCTCCCCCCTTCCCCATGAGGGCGGGTCGCGAGGGCTAGCAAGTCAGACGCGACTGCGCGCGAATGTGGCTTCGGCGGACAAGTCCGCCTTCGCCGATAGAGCACGACTCCCTCTGCGTGTGCTCCTCGCGACTTCGGCGCGACGTCGAAGAGAGAGGGAACACCGAAACGTGCCGTGTGACGCGAGCCAAAGCTGGGTGAGGGGCTGCGCGAGGCGACCCCTCACCCACGCCTCGAATCACCGTTGAGCTACCAGCTGCTCCTGCGGGCTGGGGCACGACTCTGATGTACGGCTTCGGCGCATCCCAGCCGTCGGGATAGCGCTCCTTGGCCTCCTCGTCGGAGACCGAGCCGGCGATGATGACGTCCTCGCCGGGCTGCCAGTTCACGGGAGTCGAGACCTTGTGGTTCGCGGTGAGCTGGAGCGAGTCGATCACCCGCAGGACCTCGTCGAAGTTCCGGCCCGTCGTCATCGGATAGACGAGGACGAGCTTCACCTTCTTGTCGGGGCCGATCACGAAGACGTTGCGCACCGTCTGGTTGTCGACGGCGGTCCGGTCTCCCGGGTCGCCCGAAACGTCAGCGCCGAGCATCCCGTACGCCTTCGAGACGGCGAAGTCCCCATCCCCGATGATCGGGTAGTTGGGCGCATGACCCTGCGTCTCTTCGATGTCCTTCGACCAGCGCTTGTGATCGCCGGTCTGGTCGACCGAGAGTCCGATGATCTTCACGTTGCGCCGGTCGAAGTCCGGCTTGATCCTGGCCATGTAGCCGAGCTCGGTGGTGCAGACCGGGGTGAAGTCCTTCGGGTGCGAGAACAGCACCGCCCAGGAGTCGCCGATCCAGTCGTGGAACCGGATCTTGCCCTCGGTGGTGTCCGCCTCGAAGTCGGGTGCGGTGTCGCCGATTTGCAGCGCCATAGGGTCTCCCTCCTCTGCCCTTCCAGGGCAGCTTTGTGTCGTCTCTCGTTCAAGACGACCGTCCGGGCAGTCATATTCCATTACCGGCGCACCGGCTGCGCGGCGCGGTTTTCGAGGGGTGTGGACCGAGACGAGCTCGAGGCCGTCTCACGCAGGCCCGCTCAGCCGCCCGAAGCGAGGGCGGCGCCGTCGTCGGCGAGCCGCGTGAAGGACGCTCGGAGCCCGTGCTCCAGGTCGAGTCCCGGCCGAACGTGGACGCGGACGTACAGCTCCCCCGAGCCGGCGTTCCACCAGTGTCTGGGACGGTCTGCCGGAACCACCACGACGTCGCCGCGCGAGGCCTCGACGACCTCGCCGTCGATCTCGACCGCGAGCGTCCCACCGAGCACTTCCAGTACCTGGGCCTGCTCCGGACGCACGAGGGCCGGCAGTCCGATCTCCCCGGGCGGCGCCTTGAGCTCGAGCGTCACGTGGTCGCCGCCCGTCGCTGCGGCCGGCTCCAGCACGGACACCCATTCTCCGCTCACGGGGCTGACGAAGGTCTCGTTGCTCTTGGCGTCGACCATGTGCGCCGCAGCATGGAACGGACCCCTTGACCGCAGCTTGATGGATCCTTGACGCGCGCTGTCAGAGCGACGCAAGCGTGCGCTCGACGCGTTCCTCGAATACCGCCGCGCCCTGGGCTTTGGCCAGGGAAAGCGCCTGCGCCAGCGTCGCGCGGCCTTCGGCGGCGTTGCCGGCCTGCGCGAGCAGCTCGCCGCGGCGGCGGAGCAGCTCGGCGAGGTAAAAGCGCTCGCCGCTGCCGCCGCTCACGACGATCGCCCGCTCGAAGGCCGCAATTCCTGCGGCCGGATCGGCCCGGGCCACGAGATCGGCGAGGAGGCCCTGGTAGAAGTGGGCGTTCGTGCGGATGCCCATCGACTCGAGCCCGGTGAGCATGCCCTCGAGCCGGCGTGGCGCCCCCTCGTCCCCCTGACGCCCGGCCGCCCAGGCCGCAAGCGGCTGCGAGAGCGACGCGAAGACCGGGAAGAAGTGGGAGCCGGCGGCAGCCTGGCCCCGATCGATGGCGTCGCGGCACGACGCCGCGTCGTCCTCCAGCGCTGCCAGCCAGCCGACGAAGAACATGGCCACCTGTTGCGCGAAGGGCGTGGACAGCTCGTTCGCCGTGGCGACGGCCCGGCGGCGCAGGCTGCGTGCGCGCTCCGCATCGCCTCCCAGGAACTCGACGATCGCGGCGAAGACCGGACCGGACAGACTGATCGGCAGCGCCAGGTCGAAGACCTGTCCGGGCTCGTGCCGGAGGCGCTCGAGGGCGTCGAGCTGGGCGGCGAACGCCCGCCGGGCCTCCGTGATCTGCCCGAGGTGCATGTGCGCGGTGCCGACGCAGAGCTGGCCGACCGCGAGCGCGAGCGTGCTGCCGAGCTCCTCTGCCGCCTCCAGGCACTGGCGCCCGACCTCGAGGCTCTCGGCGAAGCGGCCGCCGACGGCAAGCGCCGACCCCGTCCCATGGAGCGACTTGACGAGCTCGATCACGTTGCCCGACCGGCGGGCGATCGCGCCCGCCCGCTCGAACCCGGCCACGACGGCCGGCGCCGTGTAGCCCTGGGTCATCATCCGGAGCGACGCCAGCTCGAGCTCGATGCGGAGCTCCGCCTCGTCACGTTCCCGGGCAGGGAGGCGTCGGCTCACCTCGATGGCCCGTTCGAAGAGGCCGTCGGCCGTGGCGTAGGCATGCCGCGCGAGCGCGGCGCCGGCGGCCCGCTCGTGAGCCGGAAGCGCACCGACCGGGTCGGCGAGCTCGCGCGCCTGCCAGTAGTGCCCTGCGAGCACCTCGATCGCGTCCTTGTCGGCGCCGGTCTCGACCATCGCCTCCGCCACGCGCAGGTGGAGCCGCGCCCGGCGCAGCGGAGTCAGGTCACCGAGCAGCGTCTCCCGCACCAGGCCGTGCGAGAAGCGGAAGGTGCCGTGCTCGGTCTCCAGCACGATGCGGATTCGAAGCGCGGGATCGAGGTGATCGGCGCACTCGGCTGGGGACTGGCCCGCCGCGGCAGCGAGCAGCTGGAACTCGAGCTCGCTGCCGAGCACGGCACCGAGCTCGAGCACCTCGAGCGTTCCCGGCGGAAGCGTCTGCAGCCGCCGGCGCACGACGTCCCGGACACCGAGCGGGATCCCCGTGTAGAGCACGCGCTCCGTCTCGAGGTCGGACTCCGCCGCGAGGAGCTGCACGAGCTCGGCCACGAAGAAGGGATTGCCGTCGGTGCGGGTGTGGACGACGTCCACGAGCGACGGCGGCGGGTCGACCTCCGCCGTCTCGCGGATCAGCTCGCGGACGGCATCGTGCGGCAGCCCTCGGAGCACCATGCGCCTCGTCCACGGATAGCGGGCGATCGTGGCGAGCAGCGGCGTGAGCGCCGTCGGCGGCGGCGGGCTCGTTCTCGCGCAGCGTCACGACGAGGAGCAGCGGCGCCGACACCAGCCTCAGCGCCAGACTCTCGAGGAGCTCGAGCGTCGGCGTGTCCGCCCAGTGGACGTCGTCGAGCACCACCAGCAGCGGTCGCCGCGTGGCTGCCTCCATCAGGAGGTCGACCGTCGCCGCGTAGAGGCGGAATCGCTGCTGCACGTCGCTTGGCGCCTGCTGCTGCCCGTCGCCGGCCGGCTGCTGGGCCGCGCCGGGGAGCAGGACGGCGACCTCGGGCGGGAGCGCCTCGCGCGCGGGCTGGTCGAGCGTCTCGACGAGGCCGCGCACGACCTCGACCCAGGGCCAGAGCGTGGGTGCGGCTCCGCTCTCGACGCACGTCCCCCAGAGCAGCACGATCCCCTGCTCTGCAGCCCGGTGCGCAACCTCGAGGGCGAGCCGGCTCTTGCCGATGCCGGCCTCCCCTTCGACGAGCGCGAGCCGCCCGGCACCTGCGAGAACATTCGTGAGCGCCTCGGTCAGGACACCGAACTCGCGTTCCCGGCCGGTGAAGGTGAGCCCACCCGCAGCTCGCCCGGTGGTGGCGTACGAGATGCCGGCCGAGAGGCTCCGCAGCGGAGGGAACTCGGTCTCCAGCCCGTCGGCGATGAGCTGGATCAGCTCGAGCGGGCGTTCCAGGTCCTTGAGGCGGTGCTCACCGAGGCTGCGCAGCCGCACGTCCTCACGCTCGACCAGCTTCGCAGTCGCGTCCGAGAGGAGGATCTGGCCGCCGTGCGCAGCGTCCGAGACCCGCGCCGCCCGGTGCACGGCCAGGCCCAGGAGCTTGCCCTCCACGACCGACGCCTCGCCGGTGTGCAGCCCCATCCGGACGCTCAGCCGCGAGCCCGCCGGCCACCGCTGCACCCCGAGCGTCCGCTGGGCCTCGACCGTCGCGCGCACCGCCTCGCACGGATCGTTGAAGACGAAGAAGAAGGAGTCGCCCTGGCTGTCCTCCTCGCGGCCGCCGTGGCGAGCGAAGGTCTGGCGCAGGACGTGGTCGTGCGTGGTGATCGCCTCGCTGTACGCATCCGTGCCGAGCTGCTGCAGCAGGCGTGTGGAGCCCTCGATGTCGGTGAAGAGGTACGTCCCGACGACGGTGTCGGGCTCGGCGGCGGCCTTGGCGCCGGCGGGCGGAGCGTGCCAGTCGAGCTCGGAGTCCTGCCGGAGGATCTGCGTCTCGAGCTTCCTCAAGCGAGGGCTCGGCGTGATCCCGAGCTCGTCCCGCATCAGCTCCCGGCCCTCGCGGAGCGTGGCGAGCGCCTCCGCCTGGCGGCCGGCGCGGTAGAGCGCGAGTGCAAGCTGGCCGCGGAAGCGCTCGCGCAGAGGGTGAGCGGCAACGAGCCCCTCGAGGGTGGGCGCGACGGTCGCGTGGCGGCCGAGCGCGAGGAGTGCGTCGATCCGGTCCTCGGTGGCCGAGAGCCGCAACCCCTCGAGACGGCTCGCCACCGGGTCCGCGAATGCCTCGTCGGCGAACTCGCCCAGCGCGTCGCCGCGCCACAGCTCGAGCGCCTCCGTGAGGGTGTCCAGCGCTGTCTCGTAGCGCCCCTCCGAGAGTGCCGCATGACCGCCGTCGGCCAGCTCCTCGAACCGGGCGGCGTCGAGCTGCGACCGGTCGGCGCGCAGCACGTAGCCCGACGACTCCGAGGCGATCAGCGACGCCTGCCCCGGCTCGCGGGCAGGGTCGAGCACGCGGCGCAGCCGCGAGACGTACGTCTGCAGCTGAGCAGGGGCCGACTCGGGCGGCGACTCGCCCCAGAGCGCGTCGATCAGCCGGTCCGTGCTGACCACCTGCCCGGCGTCGACGAGCAGCCGCGTCAGCAGCGCGCGCTGACGGCGAGCGCCGAGATCGAGGCTCGCGCCGTTGCGCTGGACTTCGAGCGGCCCGAGGATGCCGAAGCGGAGCTCAGCTGCCATCGAGAGAACTCTAGGTTCGGGTCAGAGCCCGAGGGCTGGGCTACGGGCGCCGTCGTAGCACGGCGCCGCCTGGGCGGCAGGCAGGAACGCACGCACGAAGGCGTAGCCGCGGCACCGGACTGCGAGCCCGACCGGTGCCTGCATGACGCGGTCAGGCGCGCCTTAACAGCGCGTTAACAACCAACCGCGGGTGCCCGCCGTCGTAGTCCGCAGCGGACTAGTGCGAGAGCAGGCCACGGCAAGACGCCCGGCCGGACTAGGAGGGAATCGATGGTGAGCTACGTGATCAGACGGCTCCTCTACAGCGCGGTCGTGCTCGTCGTCTCCAGTTTTCTCGTCTTCGCGTTTGTCGTCTCGGCGGGCGACCCGCTGGCGGGCCTCACCATCACGCCGAACGTCTCCGCCGAGACGGTGGCGAAGGTGCGCCAGGAGGCGCACCTCGACGATCCGATCGTCCAGCGCTGGTGGTACTGGGTGCAGGGCGCGGTGCAGGACGGGTTCGGCGAGACGATCATCGACGGCCGGCCGATCCTTCCGGAGCTCTGGCAGAAGATGAAGAACACGCTCCAGCTGGTGATCGTCGCCGAGATCCTCGCCGTCCTGCTGGCGATCGGCCTCGGCGTCTACTCCGCGATGCGGCAGTACTCGCCGGTCGACTACATGGCGACCGGCATCAGCTTCCTCGGCCTCTCGACGCCGGTGTTCTGGATCGCGCTCAGCCTGCAGGTGGCGGTCGTCTACGTCTACAACTGGACGGGCGAGCGGGTGTTACCGATCGCAAACCTCAACGACGTCGATCCGGGGCAGGGCGCCGCGTTCGCCGTCGATCGCGCCCAGCACCTGGTCCTGCCCGTGCTGGTGCTGATGATCGCGAGCGTGGCGACCTACTCGCGCTACATGCGCGCCGCGATGCTCGAGGTGGTGAACTCCGACTACGTGCGGACGGCCCGTGCCAAGGGGCTGAACGAACGGCGCGTGACGCTGGGGCACGCCTTCCGCAACGCGCTCATCCCGCTGGTCACCGTGGTCGCGATCAACTTCGGCACGCTCATCGGGGGCGCGATCGTCGTCGAGACCGTGTTCTCGCTCGACGGGATGGGCCTCTACTTCATCAACGCGCTCGGCGCCGCCGACCCGTACCCGGTGATGGCGTGGCTGATGGTGACGGCGACCATGATCATCATCTTCAACCTCGTCGCAGACGTCCTCTACGGCATTCTCGATCCGCGCGTGCGTCTGGAGTAGCGCCGGGGGAAGCTCGGCGCCCCTCCGCCGGACCGGCGTGTCGGATACTGCGCACGATTCGTCTCACTCCGACACCCCGTAACTCGGACGCCGACCCCCTGCCCCGCTCATGGCAGTGACGGCGCGCCTGCGGCCCGTCACGCAGCCGGCGGTCGGGCTGACGCTGTTCCTCTGCCTGTTTGCAGGACAGGCGGCTGTGATCGCAGTCTCCCCCGTCCTTGCCGAGGTCGCAGCCGACTTCGAGGTCTCCACCGCCACAGCGGGGCAGCTCCGTTCGGTGTCCGGTCTGGCCGCCGGGATCATCGCGCTCGCCATGGGCGTTCTCGTCGCGCGGTTCGGCCTGCGCGACCTGCTCGTCCTGGGCCTGGTGACGCTCGCCGTGGGCTCGCTGCTGAGCGCAGCCGCGCCGTCGTTCTCGCTTCTCGTCGCCGCGCAGGTCGCCGTCGGCGCCGGGCTGGCGGTCGTGCTCTCGGCGGCGGTGGCCGCCGCTGCGGCCTGGACGGCGAGCGAAGAGCGCGCCAGCGTCCTGTCCTGGACCCTCGTGGGTCAGCCGAGCGCCTGGATCGTCGGCATGCCGGTGATCGGGCTCGTGGGCGGTGTGAGCTGGCGTCTGGCCTGGATCGCGGTGCCGTTCGTCGCAAGCGTGGTGGCACTCGCCGCCATCGCCACCCGGGCCGGCGACGCCCCCACCGAGACCGGCCGCGGCACATTCCGGGCGCTCCGCGCCAGCCCCGGCGCGACCGGCTGGGCTGTCGGCGAGCTGCTGGCGTTCTCCGCCTGGGCGGGGACACTCGTCTTCGCCGGGGCGCTCTTCGTCGAGTCCTACGACACGTCGCCCGGCGTCGCGGGTGTCGTGCTGGGCCTGGCAGCGATCGCCTACCTGCCCGGCAACTTCCTCGCGCGCCGCTGGACGGGGCCGCACGCTCGCCCCGCGCTCGTGCTGCTGCCGGGCGTCTCCGCGGCGCTCGTCGCAGCGTTTGGCGCCTTCCGCCCGAACCTCGTGACCAGCATGCTCGTCTTCGCGCTGCTCGCCTTCGTCGGCGGGGCGCGCACCATCGTCGGCAGCGCGTTCGGCCTCCAGGTCTGCGCCCGCCGGCAGGTGCTCGCCATGCGGGTGCGGGCTGCCGCCTCGCAGTTCGGCTACCTGCTCGGCGCGGCGGTGGGCGGCGTCGCCCTCGCCGTCGGCAGGCTACGCGGGGCTCGGCGTGACGTTTGCGGTGCTCTTCCTGCTCGCCGCGGCGCCCCACGTCGTGGCGCTCGGGCGTCGCACGCCGCCGCGCCGGCGCCGGTTGCCGACGCGACGGTCGTCGACACCGCCGGCTGCTGACCGAGACGTCCGACCCGCGCTCGATACTGGCGGCGTGGCCTCGTCTTCGAGGAGCACCGTCAAGGCGATCGCCCCGCTCGAGCGCGAGCTGGCGGCCCTCGAGCAGACACGGATCAAGCTCATCGCCGAGCGCGAGCACCTGCTCGTGCACGGCGTGCCCGAGGCGCCGCACGCACGGTCGCAGGAGCTCGAGGATCTCGAGATCGCCGTCGAGCTGGGCGAGGTCACGCCTGAGGACGCGGCCACCCTGCGCACGGAGCTGGCCGACGGCCGCCTGGCCGTCCAGCTCGAAGCGGAGCGTCTCGACGCCGCCCTCGCCGGAGTCGAGCGGCGCATCGAAGCGACCCGCCTCCGCCTCCGGGAGATCGTCACCGAACGGCGTTGCGAGGAAACCGAGGCTGCCTGGCTCGTGGCGGCGCGGCGGCAGGTGTCCGTGGCCGCCGAGCTGAGCGAGCGCCTCCAGGCGGCAGCCGAGCTCGTCCCCGGGCTCCAGGCCGCCCGCCTCGCCAGGGCGCGCGCAGAGACCGAGCGCGAGGCCGCCTACCGGGCTGCCAACCGCCGCCCGCTCGACCTGGCGCTCGACGAGCCGGCGTGGCTCGACGACCTCGATGACCTCCGTGCGCTGCTCGATGAAGGTCCGTCGCGCCCCTTCGCAGCCGCGCAGACCGCGTCCACCGTGGCGCGGGAGGAGTGGGACCGGCGCGAGGACGACATCCTCGCCTGGTTCGAGCGGCACGGTTGTCGTGACGACCTCGAGGTACTGCCGCCGCATCTGCGCGAGGAGGCGAACAAGCGCCTGCAGGGACGGCTGCGTGCTGCGGACATGATTCGCCGCCGCCGCCGGACATCGGACGGCTCCTCGTCCGACCGCCGCGCGGCCTAGCGATACTTCGCTCCCGTGGGAGCGGTCGTGCAGCGTCCCGGCGAAGGCGAGCCACTCTTCGGCGGCCGCATCGTCCTGAAAGCTGCTCTCCCCGAGCTCTGCGTCACCGAGTCGCTCTTCCAGGGCGCCCGGCCCGGGGCAGAACCGCACCTCCACCACCGGCACGCCGACTCGTTCTACGTGCTGGAGGGCGGACTCGCGTTCCTCGTCCACGACGAGGAGGTCGTGCTCGGCCCCGGTGCCTGTGTGTGCGCACCGCCGGAGCTCATCCACGGCTTCCGCACGACCGGGACCGCCAGGTTCCTCAACTTCCACACGCCGGACGGCGGCTTCGCCGCGAACCTCCGCGCCCGCGACCGCGGCGAGCCGGGCGGCTTCGACAGCGTGGACGTCCCCGCCGGCAGCGGAGCGCGTGGGCCGGCGGGCGTCGTCCTCGCCGCCGGCGAGGGCGAGCGGGTCGAGGGGCGGCACCGGTCAGCGACGATCAAGGTCGGCCGGGACGAGCTCTCGCTCATCGAGTTCGAGATCGAGCCCGGCTGGGGCGGGCCCGACCCGCACACGCACCAGGACCACGCCGACGCGTTCTTCGTGCTCGAGGGCGAGGCGTCGTTCACGCTCGGCGACGAGACGGTGCTGCTCGGCGCCGGCTCGTTCGTCGCAGCGCCGCCAGGCACGCTGCACACCTTCGGCGTCGGCCCCGGGCCCGCTCGCGTCCTGAACGTGCACGCGCCGAGCGCCGGCTTCCACGACTGGCTGCGCGAGCTCGGGTAGCGGCAGTCGAGGGCTTGGCCGCGGCTCCTTGACCGGGGGCTAGGGGGTCGCTACGTTCGATGCGAGTGCGGGGTCTCGCGCGAGAGCGTGCCATCGGGTTCGTCGGTGCCGTCCTGGTCGCGGCCGGCTGCGCCGCGGCCGGGTTGACCACCGAGAGCGGAGACGCTGCCATGGCGGCCGCGTGCACCTACGAGCAGAAGCAGGCCCGCACCCAGACGCTCGCGCGCTACCGCAGCAGGATGGCGGCGGCGCGGGCCGCCTACTACCGGAAGGTCAAAAACCGCAAGAAACGCGCCGCCTTCGTCGCTTCCCAGCAACGGAAGCTCCGGACGCTCAAGGCGTCGGCCGCGTGCACCGTGCCGCCGCTGGCCGCGAGCTCGGCGGCGAGTTGTTCGTTCATGCTCGCCCCGCACCCCGGTGTGCCCTGGGCCCTGCATGAAGGAGCGCCTGTCCGCCACGTGGTTCAGCGTTCGACGGGCCGGGTCGACGGCCTCATGCTGTTCGTGGACTTCGTCGACGCGCAGGGGGCAAGCGACGGGCCGCCGGCGGCGATCGCTCCGCCGTTTCTGACCGATCTCGGCTGGTTCGCCGAGGCGTCCCATGGCCGCCTTTCCGTGTCGTTCACCGTCGTCGACTCCTGGATCCGCATGCCCGCGCCGACGACGGCCTATCTGCCGCTCCACACGGGCGGGCAGCGCTACCTGCGCGACGCGATCGCCGCGGCCGACCCGTACGTCGACTTCTCGCGCTTCCAGCACGTCACCTTGATGAATGCGCGCGGCTGGAGGTCGAACAACCCGGCGATCATGTTCCCGCCCGGCGAGGGAGCGCTCGCCGACGGCGTGGAGATCCGCCACGGCAACATCCTCGACCCGGACACGCGTGCCTTGGGAACTGGCTCGGGCCGCGTCCAGGTCCACGAGATCATGCATACGCTCGGACTCCCCGACCTCGGCGGCCGCGCGTTCGGCTGGGATCCCCTGAGCGCCGGGGTCGAGCTGCCGGCGACGACCCACCTGCTCGGCTGGCACAACTGGTTGCTCGGGTGGCTCGAGCCGCAGCAGCTCACCTGCGTGTCGTCGCCGGGCAGCGCGGAAGAGACGCTCACGCCGATCGCGGTCGCGGGCGGCAAGAAGCTCGTTGTCGTGCCGATCACGGAGACCCTCGCGTACGCGGTCGAAGTGCGCCGGCCGATCGGCCGCGACCGGGCGGCCTGTGGGGAGGGTGTGCTCGTGTACCGGATCGATTCGACGAAGGCGAGCTACGAGGACCCGATCGTGCTGCTGGGCACGCCCCGCTGCGGCACCGTCACGCCCGGCGCGTTCCAGACCGGCCAGACGGCAGAGGACGCCCTGGTCAAGGTCGACGTCCTCGCGACCAACGGACGCGACTACCGGGTCCGTGTGACGAAGAAGTGACGTGCCGGCGCCGGGACTGCCCCCGGCGCCGGCACGTGTGAGGTGTCACCGACGGCTAAGGCCGATCAGATTGATCCGCGCGATCCCCGCGTCGTGATCCGAGGCCTGCTCGGCGAACTCGATGTTGTTGTGCACGATGTCGTACAGCGGCCGGCGCTGTGCGATCCGCGGGCTGACCAGGATGTGGTCGAGCGTCTGGCCGTTGCCGTCGAAGACGAACGTGTAGCGGTCGTTGGCCGGGATGGTCTCCGTCAGGTTGGTGAGGACTCCGCCCTCGAGCGTGTCAAGCGCCGCCGAGAAGTGGAAGTCGTTGAAGTCGCCGAGGACGATCACGTACGCGTTCGGGTCGACGGCCAGGATCTCGTTCACGAAGTCCCGCACGATCTCCGCCTGCGCGACGCGCTGGGGCACCGAGAGCTCGCGTGGCGGCTGGACGCGCCCGAACAGTGGGTCGTCTCCCGTCTTCGACTTCAGGTGGTTCGCGATCACGAACAGCCGCTTGCCGCGGAAGCGGAACTCGCCCGCCAGCGGCTTGCGCGTCCCCTCCGGCGTGAACCACGCCGGGTGCTGCGGGTCGACGCGGCCCGGGCTCAGCGTCAGCCGAGGCCCGGACGGATGGTCGATCACCTCGGTCGGGGTGGTCGCGTCGCCGCCCGGCCGGTCGGTGAACGACAGGCCGCGCTCGCGGTGGAAGAGGAAGCCGACCCGGATGTTGCTGCCTGGGGCGCCGCCGTCCTGGTTGTTCACCGGGTCGATCTGGCGGAACTCGTACTCGGGCCCGCCCACGGCCACGATCGCATCGACGAGCGCCTGGAAGGTCGGGGCGCCGGCGGTGACGCCGTCGTCCGCCTCGCCGCTCGCGTCCTGCATCTCCTGGAGCGCGATCAGGTCCGGCGCCTTGAGGTCGAAGACGATCTGGCGGGCCAGCGCGACCGTCTGTGCCGCGTCGGCCGGGATCGGCGCGAGGTTGAGGACGTTGAAGGTGGCGACGGCGAGCTCCTGCGAGCCCGGCGCTCGCGTCGTCTCGGGCTGCAGCCCGCCGTCCACGACCGTCGGCGCCGCCGTCAGCTGGAGCTTGAAGTTGCCGAAGGTGTAATCCATGACGCCGACGAGCGGGCCCCCGAAGCGATCGCCCGTGTCGTTCGGCGGCGTCGTGCCCGGACGGAGGTTCTCGTCGTCGACGATCACGCGCTCCGGGTTGAAGTCGTTCGGCTGCACGACGATCGCCCCCCGCGCGCTGAGCAGCCCCGCGGCCCAGTCGTCGCTGATGACAGCGGTCTCGCCGAAGCTGTTCCTCCGGCTGACCGCGACCGGATCCACGACCTGCACGCGCATGCCCTCGAAGGTCTCGTAGAAGTCGATGCCGTCACTCTGAGGATCGAAGACGCCGGTGGTCTCCACATCCGTGGCGTCGTTCTCGATCACCTCGGTCGGCGGCTGCGGGATGGTTGTCGCCGCCGGCACGGGGTTGCCGGTCGAGAGCACGGTGATGGCGGGGCGGTCGAACTGGGTGATGGTCAGGTTCGGGGCCGCCGCGCGGTTTTCGACAACGCGACCGAACACGCTCACGCGGGCACCCACCGCGACAGTCGGGGCGGTACTAGTGAACACGAAGATGCCGTCGGAGGTGACGGGATTGCCGTCTCCGACGGGGCCCTGAAGGTAGAAGCCTCGCGGCGCCTGCACCAAGCGGGTCGCGGTGACGATGCCCTCGGCGCTGACGGTCATGTTCGCCAGCGGCGAGATGTGGTTCGTCCCCTGAATCTCCATGATGGTGGCGCCTGACGCCAGCGCCGGCGCGGCGACTGCGGCGCCGAGTGCGGCCAGCGTGGCGAGCACGTAACGAACTCTCACGTTTCCCTCCCCTGTTCGATCCATCGGCCGCCCGCACGGGGCGGGACGGCTCCGGTCGGGCGCCACTCTACGGGCCAAGCTTCGGCGGCGCGCCGGCCCGCCTGGTGCGAGCTTCAGGCGACGGGCCGCGGCTCGAAGAGGAGCTCCTCACCGTCCTCGGGCACCAGGACGGCCGGATGAGCGCTCCGCAGTTCCGCGCGGGTGACCGGGCAGTGGTTCAGCGCCTCGAGGTGCACGGCCACGATCCTCGTCCAGGGGGCGTGCCGGGCGGTGGCGGCCACGTCGGCAGGCGTCATCACGATCGGCTCGCTGTCTCCGAGCCGCGCGCCCGCGGCGTTGACGACGGTGACGTCGGGGCGGTGCGCGCTCAACACCTCGGCGACGTCGTCGCACCAGACGGTGTCGCCGGCCACGTAGACGCTCGGCTCGCCGGGCGCTCGGAAGACGAAGCCCGACACCGGTCCGAGCTGGTCGGCGAGCTCGCCGTGGCCGTGGCGGCCGCCCGTCCGGACAAGCTCCAGGCCGTCGAACGACGCGGCCTCCTGCACCGGCCGCACGTCGCGGAACCCCCGCTCGGCTAGCGCCTGCTCGTCGCCGGGCTGGCAGAGGAGCGGCACGTCCTTGGAGAGCAGCTCCCCGGCCGCCTGGTCGAAGTGGTCGCCGTGGAGGTGCGTGACGACGACGGCGTCGGCGCTGCCGGCCACCTCCTCGGCGGGCAGCGGGAGCGGCACGAGCGGATTCGGCCGCTGGTCGGCGGCGCCGGCGACCGGCGGGTACGCCCCCGCCTCGGCGAGCATCGGATCGACGAGCAAGCAGGTGTCGCCGAAGCGGAGCAGGAGCGTGGCGCTGCGAACGAGGGTCAGCTTCATGGGTTCGTCGGTGGTCGCCCGCGAGGGGCGATGCCGAGCGCCAGACTACGATCTCAGCCGTGATCCACGCGACGCTGTACACCGATCCGGCCTGCCCATGGGGCTACTCCGCGAGCCCCGCGCACCGGGTGCTCGAGTGGCGGTACGGCTCGCAGCTCGAGTGGCGGCTGGTGCTGATCGGCCTCCGCGAGGACGCGAGCGGGCTGCTGAAACGCGGCTGGGACGCAGCCGCGTCGTCGGCGCGCCTGGGCAAGTTCCGGCGCCTGTACGGCATGCCGTACACGCTCAACCCGAAGGCGCGACCGGCGGCCACCGGCCGCGGCTGCCGTGCCGTGGTCGCTGCCCGCCTGCGCGAGCCCGGCAGCGAGTGGACGGCCCTGCGGGCGCTCTACTTCGCGAACTTCACGACACCGCTGCTCCTCGACGACGACGAGATGATCCGCGATGCGCTCTCCGCGGCGGGCCTCGACGGCGACGCGATCGTCGGCTTCCTCGACGATCCCGCGGTCGAGGATGCGTACCAGCGCGACCGCGCAGAGGCGCGCGCGGCCGCCGGCACGGCCGCCGAGGCGCAGGACAAGACGTCGAGCTCCGACGGTCCCGTGCGCTACACGGCGCCGTCGGTCGTCCTCGAGCACGACGGCCGGCAGCTGGTCGCCGGCGGGTGGCAGCCCACACTCGCCTACGACGTGCTCATCGCGAACCTCGACCCCACGCTCGCGCGACAGCCGCCGCCGGATACACCGGCGCCGCTGCTGGAGCACTTCCCCGATGGGCTGACGACTGCCGAGGTCGCCGAGCTCCTGGCGCAGGGCCCGGACTACGTTCCCGACCGGGACGGCGCCGAGCGGCAGCTGCTCGAGCTCGTGGCGGCGGGCGACGGGGTGAGAATGCCGCTCGGACAGGACGCGCTCTGGACGCCGGCGCGCGTCGCCGGGTCACGCCCGCGCGAACACCGCGCGGCCGCCCGCACAGCGTCCTAGTCCATGCGCTCGGCCCCGGCGGGCACGCTCACCCATGGGTGGCGGCGCTCCTCCCAGACCGAAAAGACCGGCTCCGGAAAGCCGGGATCGGCGAACGCACCGACCGGGACGGCGACCATGCCCGCCATCGCCGTGATCTCGTAGAGGACGGTCGACCCGCACTCCGGGCAGAAGTGGAACGTGCGCTCGTCGCCCTCGTCCGAGATCCGGACGTAGTCCTTGTAGCTGCCCTCGACCCGCACGTTCTCGGCCGCGAAGCGCGCCTGGGCGCCGAAGACGCTGCCGGTCCGGCGCTGGCAGGCCAGGCAGTGGCACATCGAGACGCGGATCGGGTCGCCCTCGACGACGACCCGCAACTGTCCGCAGCTGCAGGCCGCCTCCCGCTTCATGCAGGCAGCTTAGACCGACCCGTGGGTTGCCCCGGCACCAGGTGCGTGTAATCGTCGGGGAACCCGACGAACACCAAATCCTCGTGGTCAAGCTCGACGACATGCGGCGCCGTCGCGTCAACGACATCCGTTCCGTGGCCTTGGTGTGCCTCGCCGGCCTCGGGCTCGCGCTTGCGCTCGCCGGGCTCGAGCTCGCCGCCGCCGCCCCGCAGGCCCCCGCAGCCGACTTTGCGCCCCGCCTGCGCGCCGAGCTCGGGCGCTACACCGTGAAGGGCCCGACACTCGTTCTGGACGTGACGCTGGCCGCCGGCGAGCGCCGGCTTGCGCGAGTCACGTTCGTGCCCCCGTCACGGGGCCTGGCGTTGCCGCCGCCCGGGCAGCGCGTGGGGGATGCGGCCGTCGTGTTGGCCTCGACCATCCCCGGCTCGCGGACGCCGGTCGTGCTCGCGGGTGACCTGCGCACCATCGCTCCGCCGGCCGGCTGCGTGCGAGGTGCCCGCGCCGCGCTCCGCGCGACGCTGGCCGGAGCGGCTCCAGTCCGACGCCTGAGCCTGACCATGTTCGTCCACGAGCAGCGCGGTTCGATCCGGCTCACGACCTGTCTGCCAGGCCAGGAGCAGCTTGGCGTTCGGAGAGTCCGTCGCCTGTCGTTGCGACTCGAGCGCGGAGTGCGGGCGCCAACACACGGACGCGTCGTGTGGCGCGCGTTGTTCACCCCGGGCGGCTCCGGCTCCGGTGCGGCCGCATCGCGCTCCACTACCGAGAGCCAGGCGATCGTGGCCGCGGGAAGCTTCGTGACGCTCCAGCTCGACAGCGCGGCGCGCCTGTCGCCCGGATCCTCCCTGTCGCTCGGGGGAAACCTGGCGCTCGGCGATCAGACCGCGGGCCGGCGAGTCCGGCTCCTCGGCGGCTCGTCGGTCGAGGCACTTCGTGTGCTCGCGCGAACGCGCGTGGGCCCGCTCGGGACGTTCCGGCTACGGCTCAAGGCGCCGGGGCGGCGCGGGGTGCTCTTCCTGCAAGCGCGGGCACCATCGCGGCCAATCTCGTGTCGTCGACGCAGCGCCGATGCGCCAGCCGGCTGCACCAGCGCGACGCTGGCGGGCGTCTCGAGCCCGGTGCTGCGCCTGCGCATCCGTTAGTCGAGACCGTTCCGCCGCAAGCGACCTTCGCGCGGGGGCCCCCCGGGATGGGTGAGAGCAAGGCTCACGAGCCAGCCGCCCGGCCAGGTAGACACGCCGTCACCTGCGAGCAAACATTTCTCACCATGGCCCGTTTTGCGCTTGTGTGCACCGTGGTCGCGCTCCTCACCGTCCCGCTCCTCGAGGCGGCGACTGCCCACGCGACGCCGGTCGTGCAGCGGCCGGATGGGCCGATCGACGTCTTCGCGGTCGCCTCCGGCGGGCAGCTGCTCCACAAGTGGCTCAGCGCCACCGGCAGCTGGCAGCCTTCCGCGTCCGGGTTCGAGACGTTGGGCTCCGGTGTCGCCGGCACTCCTGCCGCGCTGGTTCGCAGGACGGGGTTCGTCGACGTGTTCGCTCGCAGCCCCGACGGCGCTCTGCTGCACAGGTGGCTACCGACGTCCGGCGGCTGGAGGCCGTTCCCCTCGGGCAGCTTCGAAGCGCTCGGTTCGGGGCTTGCCGGCGACCCCCAGGTCGTTCAGGCGGCCGACGGGACGATTCACGTCTTCGCACGGGATACAGCCGGACGGCTTGCGCACAAGTCGTCCGGAGCGACCGGCGCCTGGCCGGCCCCGGGGACAGGCCCGTTCGAGCTGCTTGGTTCAGGCCTAACCGGAAACCCCGCCGTGGTTCGGCGGCACGACGGGACGCTCGACGTCTTCGTCCGCGGGAGCGGAGGCGAGCTCCTGCACAAGTGGCTTGGAGCAGGCGGCGACTGGCGGCCGACTCCGACCGGGTTCGAGACGCTGGGCTCCGGTCTTGCGGGGTCACCCGCCGCGCTCGTCCGGCAGGACGGCACGCTCGACGTGTTCGCGCGCGGCCAGAACGGCGGCCTCCTGTACAAGTGGCTACCGGCGTCGGGGGGCTGGCAGCCCTCGGTGTCAGCGTTCGCGGTGCTCGGCACGGGGCTCGCCGGCGACCCTCACGTCCTCCAGACGGCAAACGGCAACGTGAACGTGTTCGCCCGGGACGCCTTCGGGGCGCTCGCGCACAAGTGGATCGAGCCGGGAGGTGCCTGGCTGCCCTCGCCGTTCGGCCCCTTCGAGATCCTCGGGACGGGCCCCGGCGGGGGCATGACGGGAAGCCCGGCGCTGGTTCAGCGCCAGACTGGCCCCCTGGACGTCCTCGTGCGGGGACGCGGCGGCGAGCTGGCTCGCAAGTGGTTCGGCGAAAGCATCGGCTGGCAGCCGTCGCAGTTCGGGCCGTTCGAGCCGCTGGGCTCCGGCCTGGCCGTGACGTCGTTCGCTGCCGACACCCCGTCGGCGCCGACGGGTGTGTCCGCCACCGCGGGCGTGCGCGCGGCGACGGTCTCGTGGACGCCGACGGGATTCGACGGAAACGAGACGATCCTCGAGTACGAGGTGCGACCCTCGCCGGACGGAGCCGTTCAAACCGCCGCGTGGCCCGCGACTTCACTGGTCGTCTCGGGTCTCCGCGAGGGCGTCGCTCACACCTTCACGGTCCGCGCGCGGAACGTCGTCGGCTCGGCCAGGCGTCGGCGTCGAATGTGGTCACACCGACAGCTCCGCCGGCGCCGCCGACGACCACGACGACGACGCCCACCACCACGACGGCGCCGACCACGACGATCCCGACGCCCACGACGACGACACCTACGACCACGACGCCCGGCCCAGCGCCGCCGACGACGACACTGCCGAGCACGACGACCGTGCCCAAGGGCAAGCCGAAGGCGCGCTGCTCCGTGCCGAACGTCCGCGGCCTGAGCCTCGGCACCGCCAAGGCGCGCGTCCGAGCCCGCCACTGCAGCCTCGCGCAGGTGAAGAAGCTGGCCTCGTCGAAGCGGATGCGCGGCCGGGTGGTCGCACAGACCCCCCGCGCTGGATCAGTGCGAGCCAACGGAGCGCGGGTGACGCTCTGGGTCGGACGCGGGCCGAAGGCTAGTAACTAGAGGCCTGGCGCCGTTGCCGGGATCAGCGGTACCTCGACCGCCTGAGCCGGCCACGACGAACGGCCCCACATGCGCCGCCGGCGTCCAGCTCTCGCCGGTGTCCGCCCGCAAGTTGAACCACCAGCGTCCGGGGGCGAGCGGCGGACTGACCACGCCGGCGACCGCGACGCCGATGTCGCGCACCGCATCGGGCTCGGACGGGCGGCGTGACCAGCGGATCGAGTAGCCCTCCACACCTGGACGAGGCGTCCACGCCATCCCGATCAGCGGCGACGCCGCCGGGGTGCCGATCCGGTGGCTCGTGCTGAAGGCGTGCATGCCGTTGCCGGCTTCGCCGCGCGGAGAGCCATAGCCGCGAAGCGCCCCGTGCGCCGATCCCGGGATCAGCGGTACCTCGACCGCTGAGCCGGCCACGACGAACGGCCCCGCGTGCACCGTCGACGTCCATTCGGCACCCGCCTCCGACCGCAGGTTGAACCACCAGCGGCCGGGGGCGAGCGGCGGGCTGACCACGCCGGCGACCGAGCCGGCGAGATCACGGACGGCATCAGGCTCGGACCAGCGGCGCGACCAGCTGACCGAGTAGCCCTCCGCGTCCGTCCGAGCGGCCCACGCCATCCGGATCAGCGGCGACTCCGCAGGAGTGCCGATCCGGTGGGTCGTGCTCAGGGCGTGCATGCCGCCGCTGGCTTCGCTCTGCGGGTAGTAGGGCAGACCGAGGAGCGCGACGACACCGACGAATGAAACCGCCGTGACCACCCGCACTGCCGCCCAGCCCAGGCCGTGACGGGTGGCCGGCGCGTCGCCGAACGCCAGTCGGGCCGCGAGAGCACCCGAGAGCGCACGGAGCCGCGGCGTGAACGACGGCCGGCCGGCCGGGCCGGGGAGTGCGAACCAGCTCAGGCTGATGAAGTTGACGAGCAGCGCCAGGACCAGCCCCGACCAGTAGAGGGAGGGCACGACGCTGGTGCTCATGGAGCCCGCGACAACGGCGTAGACGGAGGCAGCGACGAGCGCCACGACTGCCGCGGCGTGCGGAACGACGAACCGCCAGTGGAAGCGGTGATCGTGCGTCTTCCGCGTCACCCTGTAGACCGGCTTGCGGTGCGGGCCTCCGGCCAGCGCCTTGAAGGCGCCGACCATGTAGGCCGGTGCCAAGCCGTTCCACACGACGCGGGCGCGCCAGAGCGAGCGCAGGTAGCCGCGCTGGCGGCGGCGCCGGTCGTTGTAGGGGTAGAACGAGACCGCGAGCCAGAGTTCGGAGACGACGACGAGGCTGCCCATGAAGAGGGCGCAGGCCCACGGCGTGAACTCCAGCGGCCCGGCGCCGGTCACCAGGCAGAAGAGCAGGGACGCCACGTAGACGGGGGTTGTGAAGCTGTTCAGGTAGCAGAGCGCGATCTCCCAGAAGTGCATGCGCTGGCGGAGGGTCAGGCCCTTGAGACGTGCCCACGTCATCAGCCGGACCGAGTCGGTCGCCCACGTCCCCCGTTGCTTGAACACGCTCGGAAGGTCTTCCGGGGCGTGCTGCGCGACCGCTCCCACGATCGGGAGGTACATGCCTCGCCACTTGCGGCGCAACGCTTCGACACCCGACTGCAGGTCTTCCACGAGATTCCACGTCGGGAAGTCGCCGATGGAGTGGAGCGCGTCCCGGCGCCAGACGACGCCGGACCCGCAGGGAAAGACGGCGTTCGCCGCGTTCTTGGAGAGCATCTGACCCCGGTAGAAGAGGGTCTCGCGGTTGTTGAACGGATCACGCGCCGTCACGCTCGCTTCCTTGATCGTCTGGACGAACGCGAGGCCCGGGTCGGCGTGGAGCTGGCCGACGACCTCCCGGAGGAATGACAGGCTCCCCATCTCGTCGTCGGCGTCCCGGGTCTCGATCACCTCGGCCTCGGGGTGCCGGTCGCAGACGTACGCCAGGGCTGCGTTCAGGTTGCCGGCCTTGGCCGCGCCGTCCCGACCAGCGGCGTAGCGGGGAAGCGGCGAGTAGTAGTCGACCTCCCTCATGCCGAGCGACCGGACGGCCTCCTCGAGCTTCGGATCGTGCCCGTCGTCGGAGACGACGACCACCATGCGGTCGAGGGGCCAGTCCTGCTGCAGAACCGACTCGACCGTGCGCAGGATCATCGGGATCGGCTCGCCGCACGTCGGGACGAGGACGGCGACAAAGGGCTCGGCTCCGTGCGGCAAGGGCCGGTGGACGGGGACCTCGCGTCTCCAGCCGTTCACAACGAGCAGCAGCCCGTACGTCAGCGTGAGGAGATTCGCGGCCGCGAAGGGAATGGCGATCCAGAGTCGTGTCAGGTCGAGGGACGCGAGCATCCAGCCGACGTATGCGAGCGCGACGGCGACGTACGCCCCGCTGACCAGAGAGCGCCAGCTGCTGCCGGCAACCGGGAGCGCGTCTCCGTGCCTCCTCACCGCCTCGGCGATGGCGGACGAGTGCGCGGCCCCCGGAATCTGGACTCGAGGCGGCTCGCGAATCTCTTCGGGCGCCCGTCCGCCGCTCACGGCCGGAGGTGCGCTCTGGGCGGATGCGCTGCCCGCAAGCCACAGCCGCGCGTCGCCGGCGACGACCAGAAGCGGCTCCAGGGTACGGAGCCACGCGGGGGCACGGTGCCCCAGTCCCAGCATCCTCCCCACGCCCTTGCCCTCCCTCCCGCGGCCGCAACGCGGCGACAAAGCCCCGCGCGATTCATATCGACCGAACAGGCGCGTGTCCAGCCCGCCCGCAGTGGGCCAAGCCGAAAGTCTAGGACCGCATCAAGGCCGAGGATGGAGGCCGCGTACGATCGGTCGCTTGCAAATTCGAGGAGTCGTGTGGGCGGGCGTGCGGACCGAACGGTTCGCCGAGACGGTCGCGTTCTTCCGTGACGTGCTCGGCCTGCCGTTGGTGGAGGTCGACCCTGGATTCGCCTGGAGCAAGCTTCCGGACTCATCGCAGTTCGAGGTCTTTGGGCCGCCCGACACCGACCATGCCCACTTCACGACAGGCCCGGTGCCCGAGTTCCTCGTCGACGACCTCCGGGCCGCCGCCGCGGAGCTCGAGGCGGCCGGCGCCGAGATCCTCGGGCCCAGCGGGGGCACACCCGAGCAGGGCTGGCTGCACTTCCGCGCGCCGGACGGGAACGTCTACGGGCTCACCGACGGCGCCTCGTACTCACGGCCGTAGAGGGTCCCGCAGCGGGAGGCAGAGCCGGCCGCGGGTCGGCGGCCGGCCCTGTCGCGCAGACGACTCAGAACGGCCAGAGCACGGCGGTCGCCGCGTTACACGGCTGCCCTCACGTGACGTGCGCTGGTCGCGCTGACCTGTCCACCAGGTAATAGGCGCCGAGCGCGCGAACGGTTTTCTTCCCAGCGCTCGGCACCGGGCCGCTGCTCCTAGCGGCTCTTGCGCTCGCGCTACGCGCCGGAGGCGTCGGCGACCGAGAGCACTTCGTCCAGGATCGCCAGTCCGTCCTCCGCCTCGGCGTCGCTCAGGTTCAGCGGCGGAGAGACGTTGATGCGGTTACCGAAGACGAACGCGATCAGCCCGCGCTCCAGGCACGCCGCGGTGAGCGCCGCCATCGGCGCCGCTGCGGGACCGGCCGCGGCGTAGGGCACGAGCGGCTCCCGCGTTGTGCGGTCGCGGACGAGCTCGAGCGTCCAGAGCGCGCCGATGCCGCGCACCTCGCCGACCGACGGGTGCCGCTCGGCCAGCGAGCGCAGGCCCGGCCCGAGGACGTCCGTGCCGAGACGCGCCGCCGAGGCGACCAGGTTCTCGTCGTGCATCGCCCCGAGCGTGCCGACCGCCGCAGCACAGGCGAGCGGGTGCCCCGAGTACGTGAGCCCGCCCGGGTACGGCCGCTGGACGAACGTGTCGTAGATCGCGTCGCCGACGAGGACGCCGCCGAGCGGCACGTACCCCGAGTTGACGCCTTTGGCGAACGTCATGAGGTCCGGTGAGACCCCGGCGTGGTCGACGGCGAACCACTCGCCGGTGCGGCCGAAGCCCACTAGCACCTCGTCGGCGATGTACACGATCCCGTGCTCCGTGCAGAGCTCCCGGACCCCTTCGAGATAGCCGGGTGGAGGGGGAATCACCCCCGACCCGCCGATGACCGACTCGAGAACCAGCGCGGCGATCGTGGATGGTCCCTCGAGGGCGATCACCTGCTCGAGGTGTGCGAGAGCCCGGTCGCATTCCTGGCTCGCCGTCGAAGAGCCGAAGGCCGACCGGTACAGGAAGGGACCGAAGAAGTGGACGACGCCGGCGGCGCCGGTGTCCGTGGCCCAGCGACGATGGTCGCCGGTGAGGTGCATCGCCGTGGTCGTGGCGCCGTGGTAGGAGCGGTACGCCGCCAGGAGCTTCGGGCGGCCGGTGTGAACGCGCGCCATCCGGGTGGCGTGCTCGATCGCCTCCGTGCCGCCGTTGGTGAACATCACGTGGCCCAGCCCGGCCGGGGCCACGTCGACGACCATGCCCGCCGCCTCGCCGCGTACGTCGCTCGCCCAGATCGGCGCGAGCGTGCACAGGCGATCGGCCTGTTCCTTGATCGCGGAGACGACCCTGGGGTGCTGGTGTCCCACGTTCGTGAACACCAGCTGCGAGCTGAAGTCGAGGTACCGCCGCCCGCTCTCGTCGACGAGGTAGCTGCCCTCCCCTTCGACGAACACCGGGACGTTTCGCGGGGCCTGCGCGACCCACGGATGGAAGACCAGCTGATCGAGCTCCAGGGCGTCCATCGGTTGCACCCGCCAGTATCCCTTGCTGCTGGCCTCTTGCTCGTCTAGTTGTAGTTCCTAGGAAGGTTGTTCATCCGGGCCTCTCTGGAGGCTGGTGGTTGTCGATGCCCCCAGCTCCATCGCCGAGGCGCTGGCGATGCCGCTCTCGACGGTGTCGGCCGCTCACGGCTCGAGCCAGTCGAGCCGCCGAACCGCTACGAGTGTTCGCGGCCGGGTATCCGACACTCCCGAACCAGGCCGCGGCGCCCACGCACGAACGGCAAAGCCGAGCGTTTCATCCAGACCATGCTCGACGGATGGGCGTACGCACAGCTCTACGCCAACAGCGGCGAACGCGCCGAAGCGCTGCCACTCTGGCCCAACCACCAGAAACTACACCCGACCACACGGCAGCCTCGGCCACCGACCACCAGCAAGCCGACTGAACAACGTGGCTAGGAACTACAGCTAGCCGGTCAAGGACACCGAGTCAGGACGACGATCTGCTTGCGCGTACGAGCGATCTGGCGGCCGAGCTTGGAGCTCTTCACCCGCTGGTGCGCGAGGCGCTTCTTGAGCTTGGCCACCTTCGCGCGTAGCGCCTTGACGTGCCTCTGGTGCTTCGCCCGCTTCTGCGCGCACGTCAGCTTTGGCGTGGGGTGATGGTGGTGGCCTGATGTCGTCGTGGTACTCGGAGGCGGAGTCGTCGTCGTAGTCGACGTCGGCGCAGGCGAGTTGGCGACGAGGAACGGCAGCACGATCAGTCCCGACTGCTCGCCCGAAGTGCGCTTGAGGATGTTCTGGAACACGAGCTTGTGCGGGCCGTCCGCCAGCTTCGTCGTGTCGATCGCGAGGTCGAAGTACTCCCAGGTCTTCCTTCCGGCCACCGGCGGCTTGTCCAGGATGACCTGCCCGACCACGGGCGGCATCGCGTGCATCGCCGGGTCGATCATCGCGCGGTGACCGTCCGTCTGGCCGCCGATCGTGATGTGGAACGTTCCCGACTTGGGCACGAGGGCGCCGGTCTCGATGTTCCACAGCTTCGCGATCTCATCCCTCTTGACGAACGTGCGCGCGTAGGGCGACCCGAAGTCCGGTTCGCGACTGAACCAGGACTCGCCGCCGGTGTAGGCGTCCGGCGCGAGCACGCTCTCGTTGGTCGACGGTGCCGGCGGATTCCCGGTCACGAAGTTGACCGGCCAGTGGTTGAGCGTCCGCAACTGCCGGCAGTTCGGCGCACCTTCGGCGCAGTCGGTGAAGAAGTCCTGGATGAACGGGTTCAGGTTGCCCCAACCCCTTGGCGCCTTCGAGTAATCGAAGTCGAAGCTCACCCAGCCCTCGCACTGCACCGTGGCACATGGGACCGCCTTCCAGAGGCCGAGGTGCCTCATGTTCGGCCCCTCGTAGACGCCCTCGATGTTCACGATGAAGTTGACGGGAATCGGCGCGCCCTTGCCGTTGACGCCGTGCATGTTGTGCTCCTGCCACTTCATGTCGAGCTGGAGCTTCCCGCCGGAGACGGTCTGGTAGAGCGGAACGCAGGCTCCCAGGTGGATGTGGCCGGTGCGGTCCTGGAACGGCTCGGTCGGCGAGTGCCCGGGCATCGGCGACCACCAGGCCTGGGTCTCCAGGTAGTAGCGCTTCTCGGGGTACAGCTTCCGCGGCGCGTCCGGAGGCGCACCGGCGCAGGCGTACAGCGTCGATCTCGTCGCAGCAGCGCCGCCGAGTGCGAGGCCGGCGGCCAGCACGGCAGCCGCGCCAGACGGCGACCAGGAGATAGCTGCGGCCAGGCGTTCGGGACGGATCTTGCTGTCGGGGCGTTGCATGTCGGGGCGAGCTGGCTCCGTCGTTCGAAGCCGATCTGTGCCCGCATCGACGCGCAGCGCGCTGCCTCGAACCCCCCGATCGGGGGAGTTGCGCGGTGCCGGGGGAAACGGTTCCCGTGCCTCGACCCGACGGCCCTTACTGCCCCACGAGCCCTGTGCCGGGCGAGGCGACGCCCGCGCAGACGAGGACGAACCCGACAGCGGTGCTCAGTGCAGCCAGCGGGAGAGCTCCCGCTGTAGATGGCTGGCGCCCTGTGGCTCCCGGATCCGCTTGGTCAAGCGTCCGTCCTCGACAACGCAGAGCGTCGGGACCGCGTCGATCCCGAATCGCTCGGCGAGGTCTGGGCGCTCGTCCACCGAGACTCGAACGAGCTTGAAACTGTCGTGGTTTCGCCGATGCTGCAACACCTGCGCCAGGAACCCGTCAACACGGCGGCAGCGTCCCGAACTCGGCGAATAGAAGAAGACAAGCCTCGGCGCTACCTCTGGCGCTGAGCGAAGCTGGGTCGCCGATCCGCTCATCTCAAGTCTCGCGCCTAAGCCGCTTTCGCCGACGGTGAGTTCGACTCCGCGATCTCGGCTCTCGATGCGAGGCGGCACCCCGGTGAACGGCTGATTGGTGGTCCTCGTGCGTCGTGACGATCGGGACAGGTGGGAGCTCGGGCTGGTGCTGTTTGTCCGGACCACGCGCCGGGTCGAGTTGACCCCGGCCGGCACGGCGCTGCTCGAGCGTGCGCGGCGGGCGCTTGCCGATATCGAGGCTGCAGTCGATGACGCGCGTCGTGCCGCGCGCTCGAGTAGTGGCGTTCTCGGCATCGGCTACACGCCGTTCACCCGCGCGCAGGCGACGCGGATCGCCGAGGAGCTGGGGAGGGAGCGTCCCGAGCTTCACGTCCGGCTCGAGGAGGACGTAACACCGGAGCTGCTGCGGCAGATCGCAAGCCACGAGCTTACGGCCGCGGCGGTGATGGAACTGCCGGCGGTCGCGCGGCGCTACGGCATTCGCATCGACACGCTAAGGGACGAGCCGCTGTTGGCCGCGCTGCCTGCGACGCACTCCCACGCGAAGGCGGACGCGATCCCGGTCGGCGCCTTTGCCGCGGAGCGTGTCCTGCTGCCGAGCGAGCCGCCCGGGCGCGCGTTCAATACCTGGCTGAGTGCGGTGGTCAGGGCCGCGGGGTTCGAACTCGAGCGCACAACGAAAACGCTCAGCGCCCCGTGGGATCGACGCATGCTGCCGGTCGCCGGCGGCGAGGCCGTCTCCGTTGTGGTGGGCGAGTGGGTGCAAGAGCCGATCGCGGGTGTCGTGACTATTGCGTTCGATCCCCCGCTCAGCTTTCCGATCGATCTCGCGTCCACCCCGACCGGCGGCGGAGACCTGTTGGCAAGCACGGCTCGGCGTCTACGCGACGCCGAAGGATGGCTGACGCACCGTCCGGCACGAACCGAGCTGCCTAGCGACTAGGTCGCTTCGGGTCTGGATCGCTGCGCCGATCGGACTTTTTCTGTTGACGGGGGCGTCGTAGCGTCGCTTGGGTCGACAGAAAGGGCTTCGCATGAACGCAATCCCTGCAGCCAATCGCATCAGGCGCGCATCGTTGCTAGTCGCGACGCTCGGCGGCGTGCTCAGCCTGATCACGTTGCTCACCCTGAGCGCGTCGACTCCGTCCGCGTCTGCGTCGCCAGCAAGCGCCCCGAAGCCGACGATCGTGCTCGTCCACGGCGCGTGGGCCGACGCGTCAGGCTGGAGCAAGGTCGTCGAGCGCCTGCAGAAAGACGATTACCGCGGTGCTTGCGCCCGCGAACCCGCTCCGCAGCCTCGCCAGGGATGCCGGCTTACCTCACGAGCTTCCTCGCCCAGGACAGTGGGCCGTTCGTCCTCGTCGGACACTCCTACGGCGGTGCGGTGATCACCAACGCCGCCGCGGGCAACCCGGCCGTGAAGGCGCTCGTCTACGTCAACGGCTTCGTCCCGACGTCGGCGAGGACATCCTGCACCTCGCTGGCGATGCGAGCCTGATCCCGAGCTCGATCGAGTTCAAGGGCTTTCCGCCGTTCGGTGCGAACGACGTCGACGTCTACCTCAAGCCCGGCACCTTCCGACAGACGTTCGCCGCTGACGTGTCAAGGCGCGAGGCGGCGGTGATGGCGGTTACGCAGCGCCCGTTGGCGCTCGCGGCCGCGGCGGGCCTGACGACGGCTGCCGCCTGGAAGACGATCCCGTCTTGGTACCTGCTAGGGCGCCAGGACCGGGCGATCACGCCTGCCGCGCAGCGCTTCATGGCGTCCCGAGCGGGCTCGAAATCGTCCAGATCAACTCGTCCCACGCGTCGATGGTGTCCCATGCGGGAGCGGTTGCGGCCGTGATCGAGGAAGCAGCACGTCAGGTAACCGACGACTCCGACGGCTAGCTCGGGACGTGAGCCCATATGAACAGTCTCGACCGACTGACCAGGAGGCACGAAATGGCAAGCACCCGCAGAGAGAACGGCCCGATCCCGCTGATGCTGATCCACGGAGCGTGGCTCTCCGCGCGCAGTTGGGAGAACTTCGTGGACTACTTCAGCAAGCGCGGCTTTGAGGTCTCAGCACCGGAGTGGCCGCGCAAAGAGGGTGACGTCGAAGAGCTGAGAGCGGAGGCGGACGAGCTCAAAGGTCTCGGTATTGCCGAGATCGTCGATCACTACGAGGAGCGGATCCGGGCGCTCGAGCAGCCGCCGGTGCTGATCGGCCACTCGTTCGGCGGCCTGATCGTCGAGCTGCTCCTCGACCGCGGACTGGGACGCGCTGGCGTGGCAATCAGTCCCGCGCCGCCGAAGGGAATCCTCGTGCTGCCGTTCTCGTCGCTGAAGGCCGCGGCGCCTGCGCTCGCGCATCCGTCCAAGTGGCACGGGATCGTGACGCTGACGCTCGAGGAGTTCACCTACGGATTCGTGAACACGTTCTCGCCCGAGGATGCGGCAGCCGCCTACGAGCGCTACGCGGTCCCCGAGACGGGCCAGATCTTCTACGAGGCCGGCTTCGCCAATTTCCACCTCAACCCGCCGACGGAGGTGCACTTCAAGAACGCCGAGCGCGCGCCGCTGCTCATCGTGGGAGCGGGGAAGGACCAGACGGTGCCGGCCTCGCTCGCCCGCAAGCAGTACGAGAAGTACGAGCGTTCTCCGGCGCAGTCGGAGTACCTCGAGTTCGAGGGCCGGCCGCACCTGCTCATGTCCGCGGAGGGCTGGGACGAGGTCGCGGCGGCGATTGACAGCTGGCTGGATGGCGTACTCGAGGCCCAGGCGGCTGCGGCGCCAGGCGTCACGGCTTAGGCGAGCACATCACCGGCGTGGGCGATGAACCTCGGCTTGGAAGACAAGGTGGCGGTGGTCACGGGGGCGAGCAAGGGCATCGGCCTGGAAGTCACGCGAGCGCTCGCCGCAGAGGGAGCAGAGGTTGTCGCGGGTGCGCGCACGATCGCGTCGCTGCTCCACATGGAACGCGTCAGCGCGGTCGAGGTCGACTTGCTCGCGCCCGGCGGATCCGAGCGGCTCGTCGGGCACGCCGTCGAGGAGCACGGACGCATCGATGTCCTCGTCAACAACGTGGGTGGTGTTCGGCTGCGCCTCGACGGCTTCCTGCAGACGAACGTCGCCGACTTCGAGGCCTCGATGCAGCTCAACTTCTTCGCCGCGCTTCGCGCGACGCGTGCCGCAGTCACGGCGATGCTTCCGCGCCACGAAGGAGCGATCGTCAACGTCGTCTCCGTCAATGCCTTCTTCCAGCCCGACGGGCTCGTGATCGACTACGGCGCGGCGAAGGCGGCACTTCTGAATGTCTCGAAGGCACTCTCGCAGGAACTCGGCCCCCAAGGCATCCGCATCAACTGCGTCTCGCCGGGTCAGGTCGCGACCGATCTCTGGCTCGGGAGTGACGGAGTTGCCGCAACGGTCGGCCGTGCCAGCGGTGTCGATCCCTCGGCGGTGCGTGGCCAAGCGATTGCCGCCATCCCGTCCGGTCGTTTCAGCACGCCCGAGGAGGTCGCGACGCTAGTAACCATGCTTGCCTCCCCTCGCACCGCCAACGTCACCGGCGCCAACTACGTCATTGACGGCGGGCTGATCAAGACGCTATGACAGCGACAAACCAGCGCGAGAGACACGAAGCCAAGTTCGTTGCAGTCTGAAACCAGCCTTGTTGCACGACGCTTCCGTTAGCCGCAGCTCGTTGCAGCCATTCCGCGCGGATTAATCCCGTGTTGGCTGAGTGGTTGCCTTAGGGGTTCGTACGTGACCGCTTAGGTCGTAGCTACTTCCCCTGGAAATTGGGCTTATGGAGCTAGCCGGACTCGAACCGGCGACCTCCTGGGTGCGATCCAGGCGCTCTCCCAACTGAGCTATAGCCCCGGGCGGAGACCAGTGTAGCCGCGCCCAAAGCGCGGATTCCGCGCACTCCGGCGTGCACTGCTGAGATACACGCGTGCGCCTGGCCGCGCTCATCGGGGTCCTCCTCATCGCCGTGGGAACGGCGGCTGCAGTCCTGTACGCGCGAGACGGTGACGGCGCCGACTCGGCCGGCGCGCTGCGCGTCGACCGCTTCGACGCTGACTCGGCGTTCGCGTTCCTGCGGCGGCAGGTCGCGCTTGGGCCGCGGCCGGCCGGCTCGCCCGCCTCGCGGCGGCTGGCAGCGATGCTCCGTGACTCCGTCCCGAACGGCCGTTTTCAGCCCGTGCCCGGCGGGCTGCGCAACGTGGTCGGACGTGTGCCGGGACGTGACCCGAGCCGGGTCGTCGTCGTCGGTGCCCACTACGACACCTACGACGCGCCTGGGTTCGTCGGCGCGAACGACGGCGCCTCCGGAACCGCCGTCGTCCGCGAGCTGGCGCGGACGGTGAAGCCCGGCGAGCTCGAGCCGACGGTCGTGTTCGCCTTCTTCGACGGCGAGGAGGCGCCGCCCGGAAGCGTGAACTTCCGGCGCGACGGCCTGCGGGGCAGCAAGGTCGCAGCACGCGCCTTCGCTGACGCCGAGGCGATGGTGCTGCTCGACTTCGTCGGCGACCGCGACCTCGAGCTGCCCCGCGAGGCCCGCTCCAACCGCCGCCTGTGGTCCGCCTACCGCGCCGCCGCCGTTCGAGTCGGCGCCGGCAGGATCATCCAGGCGGGGACCGGCCCGAGCGTTCTCGACGACCACGTGCCGTTCCAGGAAGCGGGTGTACCGGCGATCGACGTGATCGACTTCGACTTCCCGTGCTGGCACCGGCGCTGCGACGACCTTCGGCGCGTGTCCGCCGCCAGCCTCGACGTCGTCGGCGAGACGACGCTGGAGTACCTGCGCTCGCTCTGACCCGGCTGGCGATACTCGCCGCAGTGCGAGTTCTCACGCAGCGCGAGCTGAACCGGGCGCTCCTGGCGCGCCAGCTCCTGCTCCGGCGAGCCCGCATCTCGGTGCCGACGGCGATCGAGCGGGTCGGCGCGCTGCAGGCGCAGTGGCCGCCCGCGCCATACGTGGCGCTGTGGACACGGCTCGACGGCTTCCGGCGTGAGCAGCTCGAGACGGCGATCGCGCGGCGGCGGGTCGTGAAGGCCTCGCTGATGCGCGTGACCCTCCACCACGTCAGCGCGCGGGACTACCTGGCCTACGCGGGACTCGTCCGCAGCGCACGCGTGGCCGCCCTCCGGCGGCGTGGCGAGCGGGACGGGTTCGGCAGCGAGGTGCCGGCCCTGGCGAGGCGCGCCAGGCGGCTCACCGCCGACGCAGCCTCTGAGCCGGCCGGAGCTGCTCCAGGCGCTCGGCCTCGGTCGCCTCGACTCCACCGACCGGCGGCCGTGGCTCGTCTGGCACGCGCTCGTCGCCGAGGCGGAGCTCGTGCACACCCCGGAGGCGAGCGCGTGGCGGCAGCACACGGCCGGCGGCAAGTTCGCGCCCGCCCGGACCTGGCTGGGGGCCAGCGCCGCGGCGGGCGCGGCCGCAGCCGAGCATCTTGCCCGCCGCTACCTGGCGGCGTTCGGGCCGGCGAGCCGCGCCGACATGGCTCGGTGGACCGGCCTGCCGATCTCGGCGCTCGAGCCCGGCCTCGCCCGGCTGCAGCTGCGCCGCTTCCGCGACGAGCGCGGGCGCGAGCTGCTCGACCTGCCCCGGGCGCCGCTGCCGGCGGCGGACACGCCCGCCTCCGCGCGCTTCCTGCCGGTCTGGGACAGCACGCTGCTCGCGCACGACGACCGCTCGCGGATCCTCCCGGCCGAGCATCGCTCTGCGGTGATCCGCGCCAACGGCGACGTGCAGCCGACCTTCCTGGTGGACGGCGTCGTCGCCGGGACGTGGTCGCTCGCCGACGGTCGGGTCGAGCTGGAGCCGTTCGGACCGCTCTCCAGAGCGACGCACCGCGAGCTGAAGGAGGAGGCGGCCGCTCTCGCGGCCTTCCACGCGTGACCCGCGTTCTCTCCCGCCGCGACCTGAACCGCGCTCTGCTTGCGCGCCAGCTGCTGCTCGAGCGTCCCGCGCTCCCGGTCACGCGCGCGATCGAGCGTCTTGCCGGCCTGCAGGCGCAGCACGCGCACTCGCCCTACCTCTCGCTGCTGGCGCGGCTAGACGGGTTCGGCCGCGACGATCTGACCAACGCGCTCAAGCGGCGGCGCGTGGTCAAGGCGCTGCTCATGCGCGGGACGCTGCACCTCGTCACGCCGAAAGACTTCTGGGCGTTCTTCACGGCGCGCGGCGATGTCCTTTCGGACCGGTGGCCACCCGCCTACGAGCGCCGGTTGCCCTCGAGCAAGCTCGGCGGGATCGCCCGGCGGTCGCTGAAGGAGCTGCGCGAGGAACCGCAGGGGCTGAAGACAATGCTGCGCAGCCTGGAGCCGCACGCCACCGGCCCGATCACGCCCGCCTTCATCTGGCGCCGCCTGCAGGGCCGCTCGCCGATCGTGCACGTCCCGCCGTCGGGCACCTGGGGCTACCACCGAGAGTCGCTCTACCGTGCGGCGGAGGGCTGGGTCGCGGGCAAGCCGCCGAAGCCTGCCGACGCACTCGACCACCTGGTTCGGCGGCACCTGGCGGCGTTCGGGCCGGCGACGAAGCACGACGTCGCGCAATGGGCCGGGTTCCCGCGCGTCGGCCCCGTGGACGCGTCGCTGGCACGCCTGAAGACGGTCACCTTCCGCGACGAGCGAGGGCGCGAGCTGCACGACCTGCCCCGCGCTCCGCGGCCCGACGGCGACACGGAGGCACCTGCCCGGCTGGTGCCCCGGTACGACAACCTCGTGCTCTCGCACGCCGACCGGACGCGGATCCTCGGCGACGTCCCGGTGACTCGCATCGTCACCAAGAACGCCCTCGTCCACGCGACCATGCTCGTCGACGGCTTCGTCGTGGGGACGTGGAACCTCGACAACGGGCGGGTCAAGCTCGCGCCGTTCGGGCGCCTTGCCGCCGAGGCCAGGCGCGCGCTCCGCCAGGAGGCAGAGCGGATCGAGGCGTTCGTCCGTGACGACTGAGGTGCTAGACGAGCGGCGGCTGAACCGGGCCCTCCTGGCGCGGCAGCAGCTCCTGCAGCGAGCACGCCTCTCGATCCCGCGCGCGCTCGAGCGGCTCTGCGGCATCCAGAACCAGTACGCCCCGAACGGGTACATCCGCCTCTACTCGTGCCTCCAGGAATTCCGCCGTGATGCGCTCACGCGGGCGCTGGAGCGCGATGCCGTCGTGCAGGGGACGCTCATGCGCGGGACGATCCATCTCGTCTCGGCGCGCGACTACGGGATGTTCCTGGCGGCGATCCGGCAGCCCCAGCGCGACTGGGCCTCGCGCATCCACCGGGGCGGCGACTCGGACCGCGCGGCCGTGACGCGGCGCGTGCGCTCAGGCCTGCGCGGGCGCGCTATGCCGAGAGCGGAGCTCGACAAGCTCATCGCCGACGCGGGCGCCGCGACGCGGCAGACGCTCGACACGGACGTCGGGCTCGTCCGGGTGCCGCCCTCGGGCACCTGGGAGCGGCGGCGGGCTGACCGCGTCGCTCTAGCCGAGGACCGGCTGCCGGCGAAGGCGGAGCCCGACCCGACCCGCGCGCTCGCCGAGCTCGGCGCCGCCTACCTGCGCGGGTTCGGGCCCGCGCGTGCGAGCGACGTCGCGTCGTTCACCGGCGTGCCGGCCAAGCTGCTCGAGCCGGCGCTCGCGACCCTGCGGCTACGCCGGTTCCGTGACCACGAGGGCACCGAGCTCCTCGACGTCCCTCGCGCGCCGCTGCCGGCAGCCGATACGCCCGCGCCGGTGCGCTTCCTGCCCACGTGGGATGCCGCCCTGCTGGTGCACGCCCGGCGCACCGGTGTCATGCCGGAACGCTTCAGGTCGGTGGTCTTCGCAACGACGCTGCCGCCGTCGATGCCGACGTTCCTCGTCGACGGGGCGGTCGCCGGCCGCTGGGCCGTCGAGCGGAGCAGCACCAAGGCGACGCTCGTGTTGACGCCGTTCGAGCCGCTGCCTCGCGGCGCGAAGCGGGAGCTCGAGGACGAGGGCGAGGGACTGGTGCGCTTCCACGAGCCGGACGCAGGCTCGTTCGCGGTGCGCGTCGTGCGGGCGAGCTAGCGCTTGCGAATCAGCGTGACGCCGTCGCGGACGGTCAGCTGAACGAAGACGACCCGCTCGTCGGAGGCGACGCGCTCGTTGAACGCCTTGATCGCCTGCGTCCCCTCCGAGTCGTCCGAGTCGTCCAGGACGCGGCCGCTCCAGAGCGTGTTGTCCGCGGCGATGAGCCCACGCTCTGCGAGGCGTGGCAGCACCGCCTCGTAGTAGTTGAGGTAGTTCTCCTTGTCCGCGTCGATGAAGACGAAGTCGAACTCGCCCTCGAGGCGCGCGATCGTTTCCTGCGCCGGCCCGACGTGGACCGTGATCCGATCGCCGTAGCCGGCCTGGTCGATGTAGCGGCGCGCGACCGCCGCGTGCTCCTCGCTGATCTCGCACGTGTCGATGCGGCCGCCCGGCGGCAGGCCGGCCGCCATCGAGATCGACGAGTAGCCCGAGTAGGTGCCGATCTCGAGCACGCGCTGCGCGCCCATGCCGAAGACGAGCAACTCGAGGAAGCGGCCCTCGATCGTCCCGGTCAGCATCTGCGGCGCCTGGAGCGTGGCCCGCGTCTCGTCGGCGAGGGCGGCCAGCAGCGGCTCCGGCGGCGTCGTGTGCGCCGCCGCGTAGTCCTCGATCTCCTCGCGGACGATGAACGCCATCAGCTCACCGGCTCCAGCGACTCGGCGATCTCGACCAGCGTCGCCCGCGGAAACGGGCCGCTGACCGTGTGGACGACGCCGCCCGCTCGCCAGTAGAGGTGGGGCACGATCTCGGGGCCCTCGCCGTAGGTGCCTTGCACGCCGTCGATTGTCACACGCTGGGTGCGCAGCACGCCGCACTCGAAGCCGAACGGGTCGTTCGGGAACGCGGCGCCGAGGCGCTGGGTGACGTCGATGCGCTCCCAGCCGCGCCGGTAGACGGCGGCGAAGAGCTCGCGATGGCGCGGGTTGCTCCCCTCCGGGCCCGTGATGTTCGAGCGCGGCGCCCAGCCGCTGGTCGACAGACCGAAGCCGCTGGGCACCGTCGTCGGCAGCTGCGCCTCGTAAGAGACGCGGGCGTCCGCGGCCCGCGGCGAGGTGCGGCGGAACCCCTGATCGCGGCGGAGCGGGTTCGAGCCGAGGGCGGGCAGGCGGAACGGCGACGGGCGGGGAGCGGCCGGTTGATGGTGCGATAGCGGAGGGTCACCGACTCGTCGAGCTGCGAGCCCCGGCGCCAGTCGAGGCGAAGCGGCAGCAGGGTCGCGCGGTCCAGCCAGGTGGTCGCCGTGCCGCGCGGAAAGCCGGCGCACTCGTTCGGCGGCAGGGCCACGCGCGCCAGCCACGCCGGCCGCCCACCCTGGCGCGTCGCCTGCAGCTTGAGCGTGCCGGCGCGGGCGCGGCCGAGCACGACGTCCACGGGCTCGCCGAAGCGGGCGTAGGCGAACGAGTACGCGTCGGGCCGGGCGGCGAAGGAGCGCCGCACGAGCTCGCCCGCGCCCGCGGTCGGGCGGCGGGAAGAGCCCGAACGCGGTCAGGCCGCCGACCTGGACGTACGGCTGCCCGTCGACCCCGGCCGCCGGCCGGAACGCGAGCCATTCGGGGCTGCGCCAGGTGAAGGTCGCGCGGCCGCGCCGTCCCGCCGACGTCGGCGACGAAGGAGCGCACGACGAGCGTCGGCTCCGGTGCCTGGCGCGGCGCCGCGGCGGCGCCGGGCGCGAGCAGCGCAAGGACGAGCAGCCGGAACATGCGCGGCACTGCAGATACAGAGCCGGCGGCTACCGCGCGCGTCGGGATCTGCGACGACGGCGCTCCTCGAGCTCCGCCTTCCCGCGCGCGACGAGCTCACGAAGCTCGCGCACGATCGGCGAGTTCTCGGCGTCGATCCGCGCCTGCTCGCTGATCTCCTTCCTACTCCTCTTCCGCTTCTTCTTCATCGTCCGTCTCCTCGAGAACCTCGCGGATCCGTCGCGTCTCGACGACGAGATCCGCCAGCGCTCCGAGGATAGCCAGCACTTCCGCCCGGTAGATCAGCGGCCTTCCTCGAGTCACGCGTCCATCGACCTCGTGGTCGAGCCGCGCGGGGAAGACCGCAAGATGGCCTTGTCAGGCCGCGGCTCCGGGCCTAATCGCGCTCGACGCGCGAGCCGCCGACGATCGCCTCGCGGTCGCCGAGGCGGACGAGCGCCTTGCCGTTGCCGTCGTAGTCCGGTGACCAGACGAGCAGCGTCGCCTCCTCGCCGGCGACCCGGCACGGCTCGGTCGATGGCGGCGGACCGCCCCGCGCCAGTAGAGGACGAACGGGTTCTCCTCCCACTCGCGGCCGATCGTCGTCTCGTCGGTGTGACCGGGCAGGACGCGCATCTCCGGCGGCAGGGTCATCACGCGCTCCATCACCGAACGGCGCACGGTGTCCGCGTCGCCCCCGCCGACGGCGTCGCGGAAGAGGAGGTCGCCGGAGAAGCAGACCTCGCCGTTGACGACGAACGCGAGGTGGTCGTCCGCGTGGCCCGGAGTCGGGCAGCGCCTCGACCTGGAAGCCGCCCGCCTCGGTCGCACCGGTCACGACCTCGATGCCGAAGCGGCGGCAGAGCTCGCCCTCGTGCTCGACATGGTCGGAGTGGCTGTGCGTGCGCAGCACAGCCCGCGGCGTCACGCGCCAGCGCTCGACCGCCTCGAGCAGAGGCTCGATCGGCGCGCCCGAGTCGACGAACACGGCAGTGCCGCCCTCCTCGTCGGCGAGGACGTAGGCGTTCGACAGAAACCGGGAGTGCATGCTTCGCTCGACCAGCACAGGTGACTAGGCTAGTCCGCTCACGACCAGGGAGGAACGATGGCTGGGCTGATGTCCCGGGCGATGATGGTGATCAAGGCGAAGTTCTCGAAGCTGCTCGACCGCGCCGAGGACCCGGCGAGACGCTCGACTACTCGTACGAGAAGCAGCTCGAGCTGCTCCAGAACGTCAAGCGCGGCGTCGCCGACGTCGTCACCTCGAAGAAGCGGCTGCAGCTGCAGACGACCCAGCTCGAGCAGAGCCTGGTCAAGCTCGACGAGCAGGCGCGCGCAGGCGCTGGCGGCCGGCCGCGAGGATCTCGCCCGCGCCGCGCTCGAGCGCAAGAGCGCCGTCCAGCAGCAGCTCCAGGGGCTCGACCAGCAGGTCGCGCAGCTCGAGCAGCAGCAGGAGAAGCTCGTCGCGAGCGAGAAGCAGCTCTCGGCCAAGATCGAGGCCTTCCGCTCGCAGAAGGAGGTCATCAAGGCGCAGTACTCGGCCGCCGAGGCGCAGGTGCGGATCGGCGAGGCGGCGACGGGCATCGGCGAGCAGATGGCCGACACCGGGCTTGCCATCCAGCGGGCGAAGGACAAGACCGAGGAGATGACCGCGCGCGCCGCGGCCGTCGACGAGCTGATCGAGGCGGGCACGCTGGAGGACTTCACCGCCGGCGGCCAGACGCAGCTCGACCGCGAGCTGGCACAGCTCGCGTCGCAGACGCAGGTCGACCAGGAGCTCGAGCGCATGAAGGCCGAGCTCGGCACCGGCAGCCACAAGGAGCTGGAGCAGTGATCGTCCGGCTCCTCGGCGGCGGCGGGCAGTACGAGGTGCCGGAGAGCGTCGTCTCGCAGCTCGACGAGCTGGACGACCTGGCCGTGGCGGCCCTCGAGCGCAGCGACGAAGAGGAGCTCGACGGCGTGCTGGCGCAGATGACCCAGCTCGTCGAGCGCGAGGGCCGGCGGCTGCCCGACGACGACCTGTCCGCCTCCGATCTCGTCATCCCGCCGCCCGACCTGACGCTGGCGGAGACGCGCGCGCTCTTCTCCGAGCAGGGCCTCATCCCAGATCTACCGGTTCGTTAGAAGTCCACGGGTCTGTTCTGGAGGGCCAGCCGAGGTCCGCCCGGTGGACGACCCAGCCGTTCCGCCTGGCGGCGCCGCGGTTCCTCCTCTCGGCGAACAGCTGGGGTCAGTACGCTCGACGGCGCGCCGCTGCGCGTCGCCCCGTCGGGGACAAATCCTGTCAGTGACGACGGAGCGTCACTGACGCCTCAGAGCGGCGCGTCGAAGAGCCCGAACCAGCGGGTCATGTCCTCTTCGATCGGCAGCTCGCCTTCGAGCTTCGCCTTGAGCTCGAGCTCGCGCGAGTTGTCGCGCTCCTTCTCCTCGCCCGTGGGAACGAAGGGCCAGAAGGCGCCTCGCTTGTAGCCGTAGATCAGGTGGACGGGGTGCTCCTCGCCCTTGAAGCCGCTGCCCTTGAAGGGGAAGACGGCGGCGAGCAGGCGATCGCCGAAGCCGCGCGCCTGCAGGTCGGTGCCGATCAGGTGCACCGTCGTCACGAGATCCTCGAAGTCGTCGTCGCGGACGACGATCCAGTCGAAGCCGAGCTCGTCCTCCTTCCGCTCGACCCGCGACCCCGAGTCGCGCGCGGCGACGGTCAGCAGCTCGTCCAGCTCGTTCTCGGCGCGGACGAAATCACCGGCCGAGAGCGACTTGAAGACGACGCCCGCCGAGCCCGCGGAACGGAGGCCGAGCTCGACGTCCAGCGTGACCTGCGCCGTCGAGAGCGCGAACAGCTTGTCCGTCGACGCGCGCTTGAGGCGCCGCCGCCCGAAGAGGACGTCAGTCAGTCCCATCGCTCACCGTCCCCGGTTGCCCCGCCCAGCCCGGCGGAGACCACTAGAGATCGACCGGCCGGCCCATCTCCCGCGCGATGTTCGCCAGGTTGGCGCAGGCGCTTCTCGAGCGGCGGGTGCGTCGAGAAGAGCTCCGAGAACGAGTCGCGCGCGCTGAAGTGCGGGTTCGTCGGGATGATGAAGAACGCGTTCATCGACTCGACCTCGCGCAGGTCGCGCTTGGGAATGGCCGTCATCTGGCCGGCGATCTTCTGCAGCGCGCTCATCAGGTTCTCGGGTGCGCCGGTGATCAGCGCCGCGCCGCGGTCGGCCGCGTACTCGCGGTAGCGCGAGATCGTGCGGATGAGGATGTAGCTCAGGAAGTAGGTGATGATCGAGACGACGAAGATGATCAGCCACACCGGCGGGCCGTTGCGGTCGCGGTCGCCGCCGAACATGCCGGAGTACATCGCCATCCGAGTGATCAGGCCGGCGAGCATCGCGAAGAAGCTCGCCATCGTCATGATCAGCACGTCGCGGTTGGCGATGTGCGCGAGCTCGTGCGCGAGCACGCCCTCGACCTCGTCCGTCTCGAGCGTCTCCCAGAGGCCGGTCGTGACGGCGACGGCCGCGTGCTTGGGGTTGCGCCCCGTCGCGAACGCGTTCGGCACGTCGGTCTCGATGATCGCGACCTTCGGCTTCGGCAGGTCGGCCATCGCGCACAGGCGCTCGACCATGTCGTGCAGCGCCGGCGCCTGGTCGCGCTCGACCACCTTCGCACCGGAGGCGAGCAGGGCGAGCTTGGCCGAGCTGAAGTACTGGAAGATCGCCATGCCGCCGATGATCACGAGGCCGAGCCAGAAGCCCGCCGCGAAGAACTGGATCAGGACCAGCGCGAAGACGACGTAGAGCAGCGCCAGCAGGCTCCCTGTGAAGAGCATGCGCAGCGTCAGCCCAGCGTCGCGACCGTAAGCCTTGCGTTTCATTTGAGGAACCAGCTCCTTGGAGAAGGGTCGCCGAATTCTACCTGCGCACCCCCCGCGCAGCGGCTGCGCGAAGGCCCTCGGGGGCCGTTCGTTACACTCGCGCGGACATGCGCCGGACCCTCCTTCTTCTCTGCTTCGCGGCCGCGCTGGCAGGCCTCGCGGGCTGCGGAGGCGAGGAGGACAAGTCGGCCGCTCCCGAGACCGTCGAGGGAACGACGACCGCCGCGACGACCACCGAGCAGGAGGGCGGCGAGGGCGGTCAGGGCGACGCCGCAGCGGGGAAGGAGATCTTCTCCGAGCAGGGCTGCGGCAGCTGCCACGTGCTCGCCGACGCGGGCGCGAGCGGTGCGGTCGGGCCGAACCTCGACGAGTCGCAGCCGGACCACGACCTCGTCGTCGAACGGGTGACGAACGGCCAGGGCGCCATGCCCTCGTTCAAGGATTCGCTGAGTGCGCAGCAGATCCAGGACGTCGCCGCGTACGTCTCAGAAGCAGCCGGCAGCTGACGCCGCCCACTAGCGCCGCGACGGCGCTAGTGGCTGACAGCCACTTTCGCCGTACCACTCGCCTGAATATGCGGAATCGGCTTGTGGCTGACAGCCACTAACTCCGGCGGGAGCAGCTGATTCGCCTCGAGCGAGCCTGGATGAGCGCCGTCGACCCAGAAAGTGGCTGACAGCCGCTAACTCTTGCGCGTCGTCGCGCCGGCACGCGAGTTCCTCGGCGCGGCGCGGCTCTACGATGCCGCGGTGATCGACGTCCGCGCAGCGCGCAACGACGCCGACCGCTACCGCGACGCGCTGGCCCGCCGCGGGGCGGCCGACGACTTCGACCGCCTGCTCGCGGCCGACGCCGAGTGGCGGGCCCCCCAGGGTCGGATCGACGCGCTCCGCGGCGCGGCCAAGATCAAGGGCAAGCCGACGCCGGAGCAGCTCGAGGAGCTGAAGGCGCGCAAGGAGGAGCTGGCGCGGCTCGAGCAGGAGCAGGAAGCCGCGGCCGGGAGGCGCGACGAGCTGCTCGCCGTCGTGCCGAACCTTCCCGACCCCGAGGCGCCGGACGGCGGCGAGGACGATGCGGTCGAGCTGCGCCGTGTCGGCGAGCCTCCGTCGTTCCCGTTCACCCCGCGCGACCACCTTGAGCTGACGGCGCCGTACGAGGGGATCGACATGGAGCGCGGCGCGCGGCTCTCGGGCTCGCGCTTCGTCTACCGGCGCGGCGGGATCGTCCTGCTCGAGCTGTCCCTCTACCGCTGGGCACTCGATCGCCTCGCCGCCCGCGGCTTCGAGCCGGTGCTGCCGCCGGTGCTCGTCCGCGAAGAGGCGATGTACGGCACCGGCTTCCTCCCCACCGAGGAGTCGAACCTGTACCGGCTGGACGAGCGCGACGGCCTGTACCTGACCGGCACCTCGGAGGTCGCGCTCGCGGGGCTGCACATGGGCGAGATCCTGGAGGAGCTGCCGCGCCGCTACGCCGGCTTCTCGACCAACTTCCGCCGCGAGGCGGGTGCCGCCGGCAAGGACACGCGCGGGATGTTCCGCGTGCACCAGTTCGACAAGGTCGAGATGTTCGTCTACATCGCGCCGGAGGAGTCCCGCGACGAGCACGAGCGGCTGCTGGCGATCGAGGAGGAGCTCGTCGGCGAGCTCGGCATTCCCTACCGCGTGGTCGACGTCGCGCTGGGCGACCTTGGCGCGTCGGCGGCGCGGAAGTTCGACATCGAGGCGTGGTTCCCGGCGCAGGAGCGCTACCGCGAGATCACGTCCTGCTCGAACACGACCGACTACCAGGCGAACCGCCTCGAGGTTCGCTACCGCCCGGCGGGCAAGGGCACGGCCACGGTGCACACGCTCAACGGGACGGCCGCGCACGGCGCGAGCGATGCTGGCGATCCTGGAGAACTTCCAGGACGAGGGCGGCGCGGTCGCGGTACCCGAGTGCCTCGTCCCGTTCGGCGCGCCGGCGCGACTCGGCGGCTCCTAACCGCGGCTGAGAATGGCGAAGGCGCCTCGCGGGCGCCTCCGACCTGGTGAGTGGTTGTGCGGACTAGCCGCACACACGTCGTAGTCCAGGCGGCTTCCCGGAGCGTCCCCCGGGCGGGGGATCCCGAGCGTGGGCGGGGGCATAAGCCGCTCCCCCAGCGGGGCCAGGCACGGGCACAAGATGCGCGCGCCTTCGTGCCAAAAGTGTGAATTCGGCTCCCGGCATGGCTTGCGCATGCGGTTTTTCCTGAGCCTCGCGGCGGGTCGAGCCGGGGCCAGGCGTGGCAACGAAGGACGCGCTGCTCTGTGCCAGGTCTGTAAATCCTGGGCGCTACTCGCGCTGGCACGGCGGGGTGACAGCAGCTCGTCGCCGCGCCTCAGCGGCTCAGGAGGAAAAGCATGAGACCAGCTGCGACGACTGCGAGAAGCAGCACCAGGAGGAAAACGCGCTCGGACTGGTCGCGGAGCCGCGTGCGCTCGTGTAGAAACGACCGCCGGATCCACGGCCTCCGATAGTGGGGTCCGTACGCCTTCTTTCGTCTCACCAGGCGCTACCGAGTGGTCTGCAGATAGAGCAGGAGAGCGAACGCCAAGAGGGCGATGACGACCGCGACGAGGATCACCTGTTCGCGGTGGTCGCCCAGGTGAGTGCGCTGATGAGGAAACGCGCGTCGCACCCAGGGCTTCCTGTAGTTGGGTCCGTACTCGTCCCTGGCGTTCCTGGCGCGCACCGGGATGACTTTCCTTGCGTCTTCGGCGGCGAAACTCTCAACCGGAAGCGCGGAACCGTTACGTGAAGATGAAGCGGAGAGCGTCTTGCCCGGCTCCGTCGCTCTCGACGGTCAGCACAAGGCTGTTCTCGGCTTGTGTGAGGTCGAAGCGCAGGAACGAGCAGCACTCCTGCTCGGCAGCGGCGAGAGCGCTTACCTGCTGGGCAAGGTCGAGAGGAAATCGGTAGCGCATGCCGGTGCTGAGCCGCTCGCGCGAGTTGGCACGGGCGAGCAGGGCCTTCCATTCGTCCAGGCGTTCGCGCTGGCCGGCGGCGCTGAGAGAGCAGGCGACAACGGGCAGTTCGCGTCGCATGCCCTGATCATGCCGAGCACGTCAAGCGGCTTGTCGGGCTGCAAATCGAGGCGCGTCACAGGCGTCTGCCGAAACGCGTGACCCGCAAGCCGGGCACAACCTCGACCTCGTCGATCTCCTCGAAGCCCTCGCGGCGGTAGAGCCGCTTCGCAGGCTCGTTGGAGCTGCCGGTCTGGACGATGGCACGCTCCGCCTCCGGCTCGGCCGCGAGCGCGGCCCGAACCAACGCGGCGCCGATTCCAGCTCGAAAGCGGGTCGGATCGACCACGAGCCGATGCAGATCGAGGACGCCGGCGTCGACACGCCATGAGATCGCGCCGACGAGAATCCCCTCGAGGTAGGCGCCGAGGAAGGTCTCACCTGAAGCCTGCAGCTCCTCGAGCGTCTCGCACAGCGGCGGGATCTCGTCGGAGCCAATGAGCTCCGCTTCGACCCGGTATGCGCGCCGCTGCAGCTCGAGAACGGTCGAGGCCACGCGCCGCTGCGTGAGGTCGAGCCGCTCGAGGCGCACAGCCACAGTCTCGTCAACAAGGCGACAGCGCGCGCAGTCTCCGACATCGCTCGCAAGGGGTGGCTCGGCTTGGATGTCGTCAGTGAGGCGATCCGAATTTGCTGGACGTGTTGCTGGACATGAGGCGGCTGTCGGGGAAGGCGCAGGATCGGCTTAGATAGAGGCCTGGCGGGGTGCCGGAGCGGCCGAACGGGGCAGTCTTGAAAACTGTTGGGCGTGCAAGCGCCTCCTGGGTTCGAATCCCAGCCCCGCCGCTACTGCAGCCACGCCTCCAGGCGGCTGCGCTCGTCCTCGACCTCGCTTCTTCACCGCGCGCGGGAGCGGCGCGAACGGTTCGACGACGACGCGTGTGCCATCGACACGCCACGTCCCGGCGACGAACCCGTCGACGAGGAAGGTCTGTGCGACGTCGCCGTTCGCCTTGATCACGGTCTTGCGGTACTCCTCCGGCAGCACGCGGGTGCGGTCGGCCCAGGCGAGCAGCAGGTTGTCCCACTTCGGCAGGAACCGGACCGGCGCCGGTATCCCAGGGTCCGGGAGTGGCGCCCGCGGCACGTCCAGCAGCTCCCGGCCCTGTTCGTCGCGGAAGCGGCGGAGCGGCTCGAGGAGCTCGAGCGACCGGGTGATCTCGGGCGCGTGAATCATGCTCCAGGCGGAGATGTCCTTTCGGGTGGCGGGCCCGAACGCCGCGAGGTAGCGGCGGATCAACTCCGCGCGCGCTTCGACCGGCACGTGCTGCGCCGGCTCCTCGACCGCGACGAACCGCGCCTCCGGCCGGGCACGCCAAAGTGCCGTCTCATGATGGTGCAGCAAGTGGGCGCGCGCCCGCGCAGCGCGCCACGCTTGGCGCGCCTCGATGCGGCTCAGCCCGTGCTCGGCCTGCACGTGAGCGACCCCCTGCTCGTTGGTAACGGGCCCGGCGGCCGCGAGCAACCGCATCGACGGCGCCAGGCGCTTCGCCACCCCCGAGTCCCACGGGAAGTTCATCTCGCTCATGGCCGCCCGGATGAGGCCGTAGTCGCGAGGAGTGACCAGGTGCAGGGTCAGTCGCATGACGGACGCCTTCAGCACCGTCCCGCTCGCGAGCGCCCGCTCGAGCGTCTCGCGCTTGAAGCTCGTCGTGCGGGTCCAGATGCCCACGTAGGGCGCCGACGGCCACTGCGCCTGCACGCCCACCAGACGCTCGATCACGGCCACCGGCGCCAGCCGCCTGCGCTGCAGCAGCAGCTGGCGCTCGAGCACGGCTCGGTTCAGCTCCCGCAGGCCGAGGACGCGCTCGCTCACGCGGCCATCGCCCCGGCGTAGATCCTCGACGCCTCCACGAGCTGGTCGAGCGCGACGACGTCGTCGCCCAGCACGCCCGTCGTGTCCAGCTCACCCGACAGCGGGCCGCACATTACCGTCGGCACGCCGATCGCGCACGCGTGGCCGGCGTCGAAGGTGGAGCGGGGATAGAACGTCTCCAGGCGCCGGCCGAGCTCAGCCTCCGCCCCGCGCTGCAGCGCCCGCACGACCGCCGACTCCTCGTCGACCAGCGCCGGCAGCATCGTCGCGCCGCGGCGCACCGCGACCTCGAGCCCCTCCAGCGTGGCCGCCACTTGCGCCACCGCCTCGTCGGGATCGTCGCCCGGCAGGAGCCGCCGGTCGAGCACCAGCAGGCACCACGCCGGGATCGTGTGCGGCGCCACCGGGCCGCACACCAGCTTGTACGGCAGGATCGAGCGTCGCCCGAGCAGCGGATGCGTGGTCGGGTCGAGCCGCAGCGCCGCCACGCGGCGCTGCACCTCCGCGGTGACCGGGATCGGGTTGCGCCCGAGCTCGTCGGCCACGCTGGAGTGGGTCGGCTCGCCCTGGACCTCGACGACGACGTCGACGCGGCCGCGGTTCCCGAGCGAGATCGCATTCCGGGTGCCGACGACCAGGACGCCGCCGGCAGGCAGCGGGTCGAGACCCTCGTACAGGACCGTGGAGCTCTCGTGGGTCGAGCTGCCCTCGGAGCAGACGCCGAGCAGCACCCGCCCGGCCGGGTCGATCCCCGCCTCGCGCAGCGCGGCCACGGCAGCGCACATGGCCGCGAGCCCACCCTTGCTCTGGCCGGCGCCGAGGCCGGCCCAGAGCTCGCGGCCGTCCGGGCTCGTCGCCCGCCGCGCCCGCAGCCCGTCGGCCATCTCGTTGCCGTGATGGAGCGCCGGGTAGGCGAGGAAGAGCAGCTCGCGCCCGGTGCGCTCGCCGAACCGGGCGACGGCGTTGTTGTGGCCGTCGACCTCCACCGTCGCGCCGAGCTCCTCGAACGCCGGCGCGGCGACGTCGCGGGCGAACCGCTCGAGTCGGGGGTCGCGGGGGTCGACGCGGTTCTCGCCCTCGGCGACGAGCGTGTCCGCGGCGACAAAGCGCTCGAACCAGCGCCAGAGGGCGTCGGTGTCGACGTTCACGCCGCGAGCGCCGGGATGATCAGCCGGCCGTAGGCGTCGAGCACGTCGTGCGGCAGCGTGTACGAGCCGAAGTGGCGGACGTAGATGTTGGTCGCACCCGCCTCGGCGGCGCGTGCGAGACGCTCGCGGCAGTGCTCCGCGCTGCCCACGAGACAGAACGCGTCCGCGTAGCGAAGCGCCAGCTCGTCGGTCACCCACTCCTCGGCGGCGTCCGCCGCCGCGTCCCAGTCCTCCGCATGCGACATGTCGGGGTAGATGCCGCCGACGACTGCCGGCGGGTCGATGTCGATCCCGATCGCCCGCAGCGTCTCCCTCCCGCCGACCTGCGCCATCGCGACGACGTACGGCTTGACGATGCGTGCAGCCTCGCGCTCGTCCTCGGTGACGTGGCAGAACGTCCCCACGCAGATGTCGATCTCGTCGAGCGAGCGGCCGGCCCGCTCTGCACCCACGGCGACCCGCTCCCTGAGGCGCTCGACCAGCTCCGGCTGGATGCCTGCGACCGTGATCACGCCGTCGGCGATCTCGCCCGCGAGCGCCAGCGCCTTGGGGCCGTTCGCCGCCAGGTAAACCGGCGGCGGCCGGTCGAGCGAGGCGTGCAGGCGCATCTCCCGCCCGTCGAAGTCGACGCGCTCCCCGCCGGCGAGCCTACGAACGAGCTGCACCCCCTCCCGCAGCGCTACGAGCCGCGTCGGCTGCAGCCCGAGCGTCTTGATCGAGCTGTCGCCCGTGCCCACGCCGAGGATGGTGCGTCCCGGCGCCAGCTCCTCCAGCGTCACGGCGGCGGCCGCCGTCACCGACGGATGGCGGGTCTCGAGGTTGGTCACGCACGTGCCCAGCACGATCCGCTCGGTCGCCTCGGCGGCGAGCGCCATCGTCGCCCAGACGTCCCGCCAGAGGAACTGCGAGTCCGGCAGCCACGCGATGTCGAAGCCCGCGCGCTCGGCGTCGGCGACGCACCGGGCAACCTCCCGCGCGTTCGCGCACAACGGGATGCGAAGACCGAAGCGCACGGGCCCGCGGACACTAATCGAGTTTCCCCGCACGTTGCGGGTTTTTCGCTGTCGACAACGCGCACGCGTGAGTTCGGCGTCGGGTAGCGCGGTAGAGTCGCAGGTGCGGCCCGGTGGAAACCGGCGAAGGTGGACGTCGTCCGGGTGGGGGGTGTGATGCACATGAGGGTGGGCGTGGCGTGGGCAGCCACAGTGGTGGTGCTCCTTGCTGCATCGGCTTCCGCGTACGCGGCGTCTCCGGCGTTCTCGCCGTTGACGACGAACGTCCCGTCCCTCGGATGGCGCGGCGAGGAGCTGCGCCTGGTGAAGTGCGTGACCCCGGCCACCGACGGGGAGACCGTCACGGCTGCCGTGCGCGACCACAGCGCGCTGGGCGAGCTTCGGTTCGACTGGCTGGTCGAGGACTGGTCCGGCGACCCCTTCCAGCGACCGCAGCTCGAGGCGTCGACAGCGCGGGTCTTCATCGGGAACAACGAGTACGACGGGGCGCCGTGCGTCAAGGCCAACTTCGTCTCCCTCAAGGCGGGTCTGGCGCAGATCAAGCTCGTCGTCTCCGACCGGCACGGGACGCCGCTGCTGAAGCACCAGTTCCTCGCAGCGTGGCTCGGCCTCGCGCCACCGGCGATCCGCGAGCTCGGGCAATCGTCGACGCCGGGTGGCGGCGGCGTGCTCGGCGATCCCGCCGGCGACGGCGTGCTCGTCGCCGGGGGCGCGCCGGGGAGAGTCCAGGTCCAGGTCAGAGGGGTCCTGCCCCTCGGCAACAACTTCACCGAGCTCGGGCTCCCGGCTCAGATCACCCTCCCTGACGAGGGCGACGGCGCGACGAGCTTCTGGGACGAGCTCGCACGCTCGCTCGCGACCACGAGCGATCCCCGGCCGTTCTACCGTGACGCGCCCTGGCGGATGTGGGACATCCATGACGACCGCCTCGGCAGCGAGGGGCATGTCAACCCGGGCCTCTGCGGCCTGGCGCTCGCCCCGATCGAGGCCGTGGACGCATGCCTGTCCGCGCAGGTGTTCAGCGGACGCGGCGCCTACGCGCGAGTCTTCGGCGATCTGAGCCGGGTGCCGACCGTCGGCCCGTTCGACCCGCTGCGGCCGGACGAGACGCTGCTCTCGGACGGCAAGCTGGACAGCGGCGACGTGCCGATGCCGTCGGCACTCGTCGAGGTCGGCATCGCGCCCAACTCGGGGGCTGCGACCGACGTCGGCGGCGTCGGCTCGCTCGCGATCGCGGTCGCGGGCCAGCCGACCGGCGTCTACAAGTGCATCCCCTACACGCGCGACACGAGGTGCACGTCCGCGACGGGGCCGCACCCGCCCTCCACCCCGAACGTCGCCCCGCCGCCCTTCGGTCCTGCGCCCCACAACCACTACGCGCCGTACTACAGCCGCTGGCAGCCGGCGACGAGCGCGACCGTCGGCTCGAGCCCGGGGGCTCCGCTCGCGCGCGAGGCGTCGGGCAACGACGGCCCGCCGACCGGGAACAACTTCCCGGGCTACCGCGGCGCCGGCCTCTACGACTACTGGCAGTTCGCGGACGTGCTCGCGAGCGCCGAGCCGCGCCCGACGCGCTGCCTCGAGCGCGGCGGCCGCTTCCGGCAGACTCCCTCCGGCCCGCAGCGCGTCCTCGTCTACTCGGACGAGCACGGCGAGGCCCAGGTGTACTTCAACCCGGGTCGCGGCTTCTTCTTCGATCGCCTCGGAGTGGGCCCGAACCTGAACGGCGGCTGCGAGCTCCGCGACGTCACCGACCTCGGCCATGCGGACATCACCGCGATCGCGCGCTACCCGTACCAGAAGGTCACGGACGCCGACAAGCCGTCGAACACGCTCCACAAGGTCGTGCGCCACCGTTTCTCGAAGACGCTCGTCTGCGTCCCGAAGGGGCCGGTCCCGCCCATCGAGAACGGCTTCGCCTTCATCTGCACCGCTGACCGCGATCGACATCGACGGCAGCCCAATCGTCGGCGAGCGGGTCTGCTTCCGGGCCGGTGGGCCGGGCACCGAGGCGCTGGTCGAGTTCCCGATCGGCACGCCCGTGACGCACGAGGGGCCCTTCCTCTGCATCGTCACCAACGCACAGGGGCAGGCGTCGGTCGAGGTCTTCGGGAAGTGCGGGACGGGCAACGTGATCGCGTTCTTCCCCGAGGAGGGGCTCATCCGGGTAACGCCGTTCGAGTTCACCTGTATCCCGACGACCACGACCACGACCCCCACCACCACCACCGGCACCGTCCCGTCCACGACGACCACGACCCCGGTCACGACAACCGTGCCCGCGACGACGACCGTGCCCACGACGACGACCCCGGGGACGACCCCTGGGACGACCATCCCCGGCTCGACCACGCCGACGACGACCATGACGGTGCCGGGGACGACGGTCGCGACCACGACCCAGCGCACGACGACGACACGCCGCACCACGACGGCACGGCAGACCACGACCACGCGGCGGCCGCCCGTCACGAAGGACGTCTGCCCGAACATCCGCGGCAAGCAGGTGAAGATGCCGCGCGGCAAGGTCAAGATCCGCGGCAAGTGCGTGACCAAGCGAGCCGTCCTGGGGATCAGCGGCAAGAAGCCGGCAAGCAAGAAGCCCACGGTCTGCGTCATCAACGGGCGCCGCGTTTCCCCGTGCGTCCGCGGCAAGGGCTAGCGCAGCCTCCCGCCATGGCCGGTCGCGAGCCTCGCGTCGAGGTGCGCTGGCCGCACTCAAGGCCGCCCCCGAGGTCGTTCAGCGCAATCGGATAGCCCGATAGGCTGCTGGCCGAGCCTTCCCGGCAGCCGCCGGCCACCGTCCTCGTGCCGCGGCGTCCCCGACGTGTGGCGGCGACCGCCGACGGGAAGGCTGGAGACAACCAACCCGCAGGAGGTGGCGATGCCCTGGGACGAACTCAAGGCGCAGCGGTTCCCGGCCTTTGACAAGGAGCTGGACGGAATCTCGCGCCAGACGATGGATGACCACTTCAAGCTCTACGAGGGCTACGCGAAGAAGACCAACGAGTGCCGCAAGCTGCTGAACGATTTCGACTACGGCGAGGTGGAGGGCAACCAGGTCTTCTCGCAGCTGCGCGCCGTGTCGGTCGACTACACGTTCGCGCTGCTCGGGTTCAAGAACCACGAGCTCTACTTCGGCCACCTCGGCGGTGACGGCGGCGAGCCGACCGGCCGCTTCGCCGACCTCGTCGAGTCGGAGTTCCACGGCGGCGTCGAGGAGTGGAAGCAGGCAGTCCGGAAGGCGTGCAGAGCCGCGCGCGGCTGGGTCTGGGTCGGCTACGACCTCAACGACGGCTCGATCTTCAACTACATCGGCGACACCCAGAACCTGTGGGCCGTCTACAACATGGTCCCGGTGCTCGCGATCGACGTCTACGAGCACGCATACGTGAAGGACTACGCGGCCACTCCGGACGGCCGCGGCGAATACGTCGAGGCGTTCTTCCGCAACCTCGACTGGGCGCACGTCAACCGCCAGCTCGAGCAGGCGGAGGCCGCCCGCGAGGCGGCGAGCTCGTTCGCGCCCGAGCCGAAGCGGGTCGGAGCAGGCGTCAGCTAGCCGTCGGTGCGAGGGGCGGCCACCCGGCTGCCCCTCGCGTCGGCCGTCGAACGGCTCGGGTCAGTCCCCGCCGGCGGCGAGCGTCGCCGGGTGGGCCAGACCCAGAGCTACACCGTCAGAGCGGCGACTTCGCGGTTCTCGGCGAGCCGCCGGAGCGCCGCTGCCTCGATCTGGCGGACGCGCTCGCGAGTGAGGCTGAGGCGGCGGCCGATCTCCTCGAGCGATGCTGGCTCGGTGTCGCCGTTCAGCCCGTAGCGCCATTTGACGACCTGCTGCTCGCGCTCGGGCAGCTCTCCCACGGCGCGCGTCAGCGCCGAGCGCTCGAGGCTGACGGTGACCTCCTCCTCCGGCGTCGAGTCGCTGCCGACGAACAGGTCGCCGAACGAGGCGTCGCCCTCGTCGCCGAGCGGGCGGTCGAGGCTCGTGACGGCACGGGCCGCGTTCCGCACCTCGTGGTACTGCTTCATGGGCAGCTTGGCCGCCTCGGCAACCTCCTCGTCCGTCGGCTGGCGGCCGAGCTTGACCGCCAGCTCGCGCTCCGCCCGGCTGATCTGCTTTTCGCGCTCGGCGATGTGAACCGGGATGCGGATGGTGCGCGCCTTGTTGGCGACCCCGCGCTGAACCGCCTGGCGAATCCACCAGGTCGCGTACGTCGAGAACTTGTAGCCGAGCCGCCAGTCGAACTTCTCGACCGCGCGGATCAGCCCAAGGATTCCTTCCTGGATGAGGTCGAGCAGGGAGAGCTCATGGCCCTGGTAGCGCTTCGCAATCGAGACGACGAGCCGAAGGTTGGAGTTGACCATCAGGTCCTTCGCCTCCTTGTCGCCGCGCTCGACGCGCTTCGCGAGCTCGACCTCCTCCTCGGCCGTCAGCAGCGGATAGCGGCCGGCCTCGTTCAGGAAGAGCTGGAGCGCGTCGGTCGTCGCGACGGCGAGGTCGCCGTTCACGTAGGTGGGACGTTCGAGCCGGCGGCCGCAGTCGTCGCGAACCTCGACGCCGTGCTCGTGCAGCGTCCCGTAGAGCGCATCGACCTCGTCCTCGTCGAGGTTTTCGGCCGCAACGAGCTCATTGAACTCGCTCAGGTCGACGCAGCCCTCCTCTTCCCCCCGCTCGAGCAGGCTGGTGATGTCGATCTGGGTCATGAGCGTGCCTTTCCCCGCCGTCCTGTGAACGAATCGCCGGCCCATGCAGGCCCCGATCGCCCGACGCATGCGTTACCGTTGCGCCACGCCGGAACCGGCACGAGCCCGCTGGGAGGAGCGATGACAGACCGTTCGCCGTTGCAGTTGCTGACGCTCGCCTTCGGCGTGGTCTTTGCGGCCGTGGGCGTGCTCGGCTTCATCCCGGGGATCACGACGGGACTCTACGACGACCTCGCGTTCGCCGGGTCGGACTCCACCGCCGAGCTGCTCGGGATCTTCCAGGTGAGCGTCCTGCACAACCTGGTCCACATCCTGTTCGGGCTCGTGGGCATCGTTGCCTCGCGCGCGTTCGACAGCTCGCGCGTCTACATGATCGGCGGCGGTGTCATCTACCTCGCCCTGTTCCTGCTCGGCATCGTCGGCGGCCTCGACTGGCTGCCGTCGAACACGGCCGACCACTGGCTGCACGTGGCACTCGGAGTGACGATGGTCGGCATCGGCTATGTCCTCGGGCGCGAGGAAGGGTCGGCGGTCACCGCGTGAGCGCGGGAACCGAGGGCCGCAACGGCTCCAAAGCGCCGGCCACGCCCACCGACCGCGGCGTGCTGGAGCAGGTCGACGCTGCTCTCGGGGACGAGGGCCAGGCGCTCGTCGCCGTCGCCTTCCTGGCAGGAGCCGACGTCACCATCCCCGACGACGAGCTCCGCGGCGCCCGTCGGCGAGCGGTCCTGCTGCTGGCCGCGGGCGGCGACCCGCACCGCGACCTCGATCTGGACGGACGGGCCGTCCGAGCGCTCGCCGAGGACCTCGACTCCGAGCCCAGGCGGACTGCGCTGAGCACAGGCCTGACGGCCGTCGCCGAGGCCGCGCCCGAGCTCCGGATGCTCCACGCGACCATCGACGAGCTGCTCGCCGACAGCGACCTCGCCTGGCGTTCGTTCGCCTGCTCGCTCCTCGTCGAGGAGCTCGCGGGCGGCGAGTTCTAAAAAGCTTCAGGTCCCTTCCCTTTTCTGCCGAATGTTCGTAGCGTGCGCCGCATGCGGGTTCGTCCGCGGTCGATCGTCGGGATCGCAGCCGCCGTTGTCGCCGGCTCCCTCGCCGGGCCGGCGGCCGGCGCCGAGCTGATCAGCCGCAGCGCCACCCAGGTGAAGCTCGCCGTCTCCGCAGACGGTAAGGCGCTCGTCACCTACGTCCGCCGCGGCCGCCAGCACCGCACGCTGGCCTGGGGCGCGATCAACGCGATCGCCCCGACCACGTCGCGGCCGCAAGTCGCGCTACGGCTCGACTACTCCGGCGGCTGGAAGAGCTTCCGGCTGAAGCCGGCGCAGTTCGGCAACCGCTGCGGCCGCTACGACGGCCCCCGGCTCGCCTGGCTCGTTGCCGCCTGCAAGGCACCCGACGGCTCCTACTGGGCGCTGCAGAACTGGTACCGGGCCTGGCCGAACTACGGCGTGACACCGAGCGCGTTCCAGGCGGAGCCGGAGCTCTGGCTCTCGCACTGGCGCGGACCGCTGCCCGCCTTCGAGGTCAACATGGGCTGGGCCCAGAGGCGCGTGCACTCGCTGTTCGGCCGCCTCACCTACCTCGGGAAGCCCGTCTACGGCTTCGGCACCGGGCGTCAACGGCCGCCCGACCGACAGCTACGGCCGCGTCATCTACGTGGACACGCTCGACTCGCCGCTCGGCTCGGGCTGGCGGCGCGAGAACAGCTTCGTCACGCACAGGGGCTCGGGCGCCTTCTGCTACGGCTTCTGGCCGCACGGCCGCTACCCGTCCGGCATGGGCAAGCGCTACCGGGTCACCGTGCAGGGCCCCGGTGTCTTCCCCGACCTCTACTGGGAAGGCGTGCCGCCTGCGGGGTACGACCGCGTCTTCGACCAGGAGCAGAAGGCCAAGCTGCAGTCGCTCAACTCGCCCAGCTGCGGGTAGCGGACAGGCCGCCCCTATCATCGCGGGGTGGTCGGCGGCGACGAGCTTCGCAGCGCCATGCGCCGCTTCCCGTGCGGCGTCGCCGTCGTCACGGTCAGGCACGACGACCAGCACTTCGCGATCACGGTCGGCTCGCTGGTCTCGCTCTCGCTCGAGCCGCCGCTCGTCGGCATCTCCGTCGGGCTCCAGTCGTCGATCTACGAGCCGCTCCGCCGGGCAGGGCAGCTGGGTCGTGAACGTCCTTGCGCACGACCAGGCGCAGGTCGCCCAGCACTTCGCCCGCAGCGGACTGCCGCCGCTCGTCGCGTGGACGGGGATCGCAGTCCGCGAGCACGCCGAGCTGGAGGAGCAGCTCATCGACGGCGCGCTGGCCTGGCTCGCTTGCGAGACGATGGGCTCCCACCCTGCGGGCAACCACTCGATCTTCGTGGGCAGCGTCCGCTCGATCGAGCTGGGACGCGACGAGGCGGGCCTCATCTACGTCCGCGGCGCCTACGTGCCTGCATGACGGTCGACGCCGTCGTCTTCGACCTCGACGGCCTGCTGATCGACAGCGAGCAGGTGTGGGACGAGGTGCGCGAGCGGCTCGCGGACGAGCGGGGCGGGCGCTGGCACGAGCGCGCCCAGCGGGACATGATGGGCATGAGCTCGCCGGAGTGGTCGCGGTACATGCACGACGTGATCGGCCTGAGCGAGCCGCCCGAGGAGATCAACCGGCTGGTCGTCGAGCGCATGCTCGAGCGCTACCGCGAGGAGCTACCGCTCATCGACGGCGCACGCGAGGCCGTCGAGCGCGCTGGCCGCGCGCTGGCCGCTCGGGCTCGCGTCCTCGTCGAACCGGCCGCTGATCGAGGCGGCGCTCGCGGGCTCGGGGCTCGGTCGGTCGTTCGGAGTCACGGTCTCCTCGGAGGAGGTTCCTCGCGGCAAGCCCGCGCCGGACGTCTACCTGGAGGCGGCGCTGCGGCTCGGCGTCGATCCGCATTCGACGGTCGCGGTCGAGGACTCCCACAACGGCATCCGTGCCGCCCGGGCAGCGGGGATGCCCGTCCTGGCGGTGCCGAACCGTCACTTCCCGCCGGGAGACGAGGCGCTCGGCAGACGCGCAGGTCGTGCTCGACTCGCTCGCCGAGCTGGACGCGGCCGCGGTCGAGCGCGCCGCCGCTGCGCTCGCAGGGTCTGTACCCGCGGCGGACTGACCCGAGCCGTCCGCTTGCGGGCAGCGCACGCACCAGGGACAGATCTGTCCCCGCGGAGGCCTTTTCCGCGGGGACTGACCCGAGCCTTTCGCCCAGGGACTGCTTCAGGAGTCGACGCGGCCGAGGAGCACGCAGCCGTTGTGGCCGCCGAGGCCCATGGCGTTCGAGAGCGCGACGTCCACGCGCGCCTGCCGCGCCTCGTTCGGGACGTAGTCCAGGTCGCACTCGGGATCCGGCTCGCGGTAGTTCATCGTCGGCGGGATGACGCCGTCGTGGATCGCGAGCACGCACATCATCGCCTCGATGGCGCCGGCGGCCCCGAAGCAGTGGCCGGTCACCGACTTGGTGGAGGACACCGCGAGCCGGTAGGCGTGGTCGCCGAAGACGTCCTTGATCGCCCGCGTCTCGGCCGCGTCGCCGAGCGGCGTCGAGGTGCCGTGCGCGTTGATGTAGTCGACCTGCTCGGGCTCGACGCCGGCGCGCGGTGATCGCCGCCCGCATCATCTCGCCGACCCCGACGGAGTCGGGATCGGGGGCGGCCATGTGGTACGCGTCGTTCGATGCGCCGTAGCCGAGCACCTCGGCGTAGACACGGGCGCCGCGGGCCTGCGCCGCCTCGAGGTCCTCCAGCACGAGCACGCAGGCACCCTCGCCCATGACGAAGCCGGCGCGGGTGGCGTCGAACGGACGCGACGCGCGGGGCGGGTGCTCCTCCTCGGCGGCGAGCCCGCGCATGGCGCAGAACCCGGCGAGGATCAGCGGGTGCATGCAGGCCTCGGTGCCGCCTGCGAGCACCGCGTCCGCGTCGCCGCGGCGGATCAGCTCCGCCGCCTCGCCGACCGCGTGCGAGCCGGTCGCGCAGGCGGAGACGACGGCGTAGTTGGGCCCGCGGATGCCGAGCGAGATGGCGAGCTGCCCGCTCGCCGAGTCGACGAGGACGTTGGGCAGGAAGTGCGGCGAGACGCGGTCCGGGCCGCGCTCACGGAGCACCGTCTCCTGCTCCATGATCCCGAGGAAGCCGCCGATCGCCGAGCCGAGGACGATCCCGACGCGGGCAGGGTCGAAGCCGTTCAGGCCGGCGTCGGCGATCGCCTCCTTCCCGGCCGAGAGCGCGAGCAGGACGTTGCGGTCGATGCGGCGCGCCTCTTTGGGCGGGGCGACGCCCGTCGGGTCGAAGTCCTTGACCTCCGCGGCGACCCGCACGGGGAACTCCGAGGCGTCGAAGGAGCGGATGAAGTCGATGCCGCTCTCGCCCGCGACGGCGGCGCGCCAGGTCGAGGGCGCGTCGTTCCCGATCGGGGTGACGGCACCGAGGCCGGTGACGGCGACGCGACGCATGCCGGGATTGTGGCGATGCGCGGCCGCCCGGCGGCGGGTCAGGCGCGCAGACGGGCCTCGGCGAGCGCCAGCTCCGTGAACAGCTCCCACTTGCCGTCGATCCAGGCGGCCATCCGCTCCTCGTCGAGACGGTTCTCGCGGGCCACCTCCGCGGTCTCCTCGTCGCCGACCCGAACGGCCACCCGCTCGAGCAGCTGGTAGGCGGCGATCTCGAGGTGCTCGGTCGCGTAGGCGTCGCGAATGCCCCGCGCGGCCTTCTCGGAACGAGTCAGGTCGATGACGCTCTTCATCATCGCGCCGAGGATGCCGCCCGCCTCACGGACGAGCGACGGCGTCTGGCCATGTGCCTCCAGCCGCTGCCGCAACCGGTCGATGTGGCGCTCGGTCTCGAGCTTGTGCCCGCGGAGCGCCTCCTTCACGTCGTCGTCGTCGAAGCTGTAGATCACCGAGTCGAGCATGCGCACCACGCTCTGCTCCATCGCCAGGGCTTCGTCCAGGTAGCGAACCAGCTGCTCGTCGAACTGCATTGCCACCTCGGCCTCCTCTCGTTGCTCCGGCCGGTACAGCCGGAATCGCCCGTACTCGCGGCCGGCCAGGGTCGCGCGGCCCTCGTAGCCCGTCGGGGCCGGCTCGAGCTCGTCGACGAGACCGCGCAGCAGCCAGCGGTAGCGCAGGCGGTTGCCCTCCACGGTGAAGGACGCGCGGAGCGGACCGCAGCTGCGTCCAGCCGCGCTCGCCCTCGATCCGCTTCGTCAGCGGGGGCAGCGCCCGCAGCGCGCCGCGCGGTCATGCGCACGGTCCAGGTGCCGTCGAGCTCATGCTCATCGGGGACTAGCCTTTCGCGTCATGGCGGAGCCAAACCTGCGCAGCTGATGCCCGGCCCGAACGTCCCGTTCCCGCCCATGGAGGCCGAGCTCGTCTCCGAGCTCCCGGTCGGTGACGGCTGGCAGTACGAGCCGAAGTGGGACGGGTTCCGCGGCGTGCTCGAGAACGACGGCGGCGAGCTCGCGCTCTGGTCGCGGAAGGAGCGCCCGCTGCTGCGCTACTTCCCCGAGCTGCGGCCGCTCGGCGAGCTGCTGCCGCCGCACTCGGCGCTGGACGGCGAGATCGTGATCGCGCGCGACGGCGTCCTCGACTTCGACTCGATGCAGACGCGCCTGCACCCGGCCGAGAGCCGCGTCAACAAGCTGGCCGCCGAGATCCCGGCCGAGTTCATCGCCTTCGACGTGCTGCTCTGGGACGGCGAGCCCGTGCACGAGCGCCCGCTCGAGGAGCGCCGGGCTGAGCTCGAGCGCCTGGCCAAGGGGTTCAGCCTGTCGCCATTCTCGCTCGACCCCGGACCGCGCCGCGCGACTGGCTCGACACGTTCGAGGCGGCCGGCCTCGACGGCGTGATCGCGAAGCGCCGCGACCATCCGTACCGGCCAGGCTCCCGGGACGCCGTCGTCAAGGTCAAGCCGCACAAGAGCGCGGACTGTGTCGTCGTCGGCGTGCGCTGGAAGTCGAAGCCGTCCCACCTCGCGACGCTGCTCCTCGGCCTCTACCGCGACGACGGCGAGATCGACTACGTCGGCTCGGCGGCTGTCGGAGCGAAGCGCCACGACGAGATCCTCGCGCGCATCAAGCCGCTGCTGAAGGACGCGCCGGAGCGCCGCTTCTCGGAGCCGAACCGCTGGGGGACGGGCGAGCTCGAGCAGTCGGCCGTCCGCCCGGAGCTCGTCGCCGAGGTGCGCTACGACAAGGTGCAGGGCAACCGCTTCCGCCACGGCACGCGCCTGCTCCGCTTCCGCGAGGACAAGGAGCCCCGCGACTGCACCTGGCGCGAGGTGCGACCGCCGCGCAACCCGAACGACCCGACCTTCGAGTCGCTCATGGCCGGATGAAGGAGAGCGAGGACGCGTACGGCGCGCTCCTGCTCGCGCACCTGGCGGACGACACGAGGGCGTGCGAGATCGTCGAGCGCGACGACGGCTTCATCGAGACGAACGCGGGGCCGGGCGTGTACTTCAAGCCGTTCCGCCGCTGGGCCGCGCACGAGCGGCGCGCGATGCGGTTCGTGCGCGGGCGGGTACTCGACGTCGGCGCGGGCGCAGGCCGGGTGTCGCTGCACCTGCAGGAGCGCGGCCACGAGGTCGTCGCGATCGACATCTCTCCGGGCGCCGTCGAGGTGTGCCGCCGGCGCGGCGTGCGGGACGCGCGGCTCTGCCGGTTCGAGGACGTCGGGCCGGAGCTCGGAGTCTTCGACACCGTCGTGATGTGGGGGAACAACTTCGGCCTCTTCGGCGGGCCGGCGACGAGCGGGAACGATGCTGCGCCGGCTCCACCGCCTCACCTCGGAGCGAGGGCGGATCGTCGCCGAGAGCCGCGACACGTATGCGACCGACGACCCCTCGCACCTCGCCTACCACGAGCACAACCGGCAGCGCGGACGCATGGCCGGCCAGCTCCGGCTCCGCGTGCGCCATCGCGACAAGACCACGCCGTGGTTCGACTACCTGATCGTCTCCCCGGACGAGCTGCGCGACCTGGTCGACGGCACGGGCTGGCAGGTCGCCCGACTGATCGAGGGCGAGGCGGGCCTGTTCGCCACGTGCTCGAGAAGACCTAGAAGCGCAGGCGGCCACGCAGGCGGCGGCGGCGTGGCCGCGCGCCACTTCAAATACACGCGCGCGCCCCCGCCCTTCTTGGGTGGGGTGCCGTCCCGCCTCCCTCGAAGCCGACGCTACCGGAGAAGTCCGCACGCGTCTGTGCCGACTCTGTGCCGAGTCTGCGCTCGCGGCTCGATCCGTGCTCCGGGGCTAGGCGCCCGCGGCCGGCGGCTTCTTGCGCCCGCGACGGCTGGACGCGCGGCGGCTCCCCGGGCATCTTCGGGAAGTTCGGCGGGTACGGAGCCTCTCCGACCCCCTTCGACTCCTCGCGCTCGACCCACTCGAGCAGCACGCGCAGGTCGCAGACCGCATCGTCGATGCCGGCCTGCACGTCGCCGAGCCGCGCGAACCGCTCGCGCATCGTCGGGATGGTGAAGTCCTCGGTGTCGACGTCCGGGCAGCTCGTCCCAGGTGACGGGCGCCGAGACGGTCGCGTCCGGCCGCGCGCGCACCGAGTACGCGGAGGCGATCGTGCGGTCGCGCGCGTTCTGGTTGTAGTCGATGAAGACGCGCTCGCCCCGCTCCTCCTTCCACCACGCCGTCGTCACGAGCTTCGGCAGGCGCCGCTCCACCTCACGCGCGAACGCGAGCGCGCACCGGCGGACGACGCGAAACCCCCACTCCGGCTCGATCCGGCAGGCGATGTGGATGCCGCGGTTGCCCGACGTCTTCGGCCAGCCCGTGTAGCCGATCTCGTCGAGCACCTCGCGCACGACGGCCGCGACCTGCTTGCCGTCGCCGAACTCGGTGCCGGGTTGAGGGTCGACGTCGATGCGCAGCTCGTCAGGGTGCTCGACGTCGGCGCGACGCGACGGCCAGGGATGGAAGTCGATGGTGCCGAGGTTGGCCGCCCACGCGACCTGCGCGACCTCGGTCACGCACAGCTCGTCCGCATGCCGGCCGGACGGGAAAGGTGACCCGCGCCGTCTCGATCCACTCGGGCGCGTGCTTCGGCACGCGCTTCTGGTAGATCGCCTCGCCCTCGGCCCCGTCGGGGTGCCGCTTGAGCTGGGTCGGCCGCTCGTACAGCGCGCGCACGATCCCGTCCTCGACGGCGAGGTAGTACTGCACGTGGTCGAGCTTGGTGTGGCCGGCCGTGCGGAAGTAGATCTTGTCCGGATTGGTGACGCGAACGAGATGCTCGCCGACCTCGAGCTCGACGAAGGGCGCGGCCATGGCGCGAAGTATCCTCGGCGCAGTGCTCGACGAGCCACAGCCGGTGTCGATCTCGCTCGAGCCGCTGGACGACTACGTCGTGATCGAGCCGGTCGACGAGGAGACCGAGACGCGCACGGGGCTGATCATCCCGGCGTCGACAGAGGCGGGCTGCCAGCAGCGGCATCGTCACCGCGGTCGGCTCCGACGCGGGCGGCGTCGAGCCCGGCGACAAGGTGCTCTTTCCCAAGGGCGCGGGCTACGACGTCCGCCTGGGCGGCGCAGCCGTCAAAGTCCTGAAGCGCAGCGAGCTGATCGCCCGCATCCAGGACTAGAGCCTGGACCCCTTCACTCCGCGCCTAGGCCCCCACTACACGCGTGTCCACGCCAATCGCCGAAGGGCGGCTCGCCCGCCGAAAGGCACACCGCGGGCAGCGCGTCAGACCAGACGATGTACGCGCCGGCGTCACACCTCCAGCCGCCGGCTCCGCCCGCCTCCCGCACCACGCCCCCGCCCGCAAGGAGGGGCCCACGGGGGAACCAGGTAGCCCCATCCCCATGGTTCCCCCGTGAGAGCGAGCGAAGCGATGCGTGTTAGCGGAGAGGGCGGGATTTGAACCCGCGACCCACCTTTCGGCAGGTACGCGATTTCCAGTCGCGCTCCTTAGGCCACTCGGACACCTCTCCGAGCCGCGCCATCTTAGCCCCGGCGGCGGGCGCCGATAGAGTCGCCGCCGTGGGGTTCAGAGTCGTGCAGCCCGAGAATCTGGCGTTCGAGACGCGTCCGCACGAGCCCGGCGAGGCACCGCGCCACGCCGCAGGAGTGACCGAGGCCGCGGACCTGCGGCAGTCGCGCGCGGCCTTCTTCCGCTTCGAGCCGGAGGCCCGTCGGCCGCCGGCACAGCGACCACGTGCAGGAGGAGACCTACGTGCCGGTCGCCGGCACGCTGACGATGTACATCGGCGAGCCTCCTGTACGGCACCAGGTCGCAACCGGCGGGCTGATCAACGTCGCGCCCGGCACACCGCGACAGGTGGTCAACGAGGGTCCCGACGAGCTGCTCGTCTATATCCACGGTGGGCCGCCTGAGCGCGGCGAGGTCGACTTCTTCGACAGCGCCGTCTAGGCGGCCGGGAGCCGACCCGTCACGGACACGCCCGCGAGGCGTGTGAAGAGGATCCAGGCGAGCGCCCCGCCGGCGACGTAGCCGAGCGCGCTTGCCGCCGCAGCGCCCGCCGTCCCGAAGGGAGGGATCAGCGCAAGCGACGCCAGCGCGGTGACGACCAGTGCGACGACGGAGACTGCGAGGCTGAGCCGCGGCCGGCCGCGCCGGACGGAGAGGTAGACGACCAGCACCGTGACGGGTGCGTAGAGCACCACGCCGGGGAGCAGCAACGCCAGCGGCACGCCGGCGCCCTCGAAGTCCTCGCCGAAGAGCAGTGGCACGAGGAACGGCGCCGACACGCCGACCACCGCCGCGACGCCTGCGGTCAGGAGCAGAGCGCGCCGAGTCGCACGGACGATGAGCCGCACTGCGCGGGGCTCAGATTCGTGGACGGCGGGCGCCGTCACCGCCGTCGCAAGGGCGGCGGCAACGAGCCAGATCGCCTCGGCCGCCTGCATCGCGATCGAGTAGATGCCGAGCTCGCCGAGCGACTCGAAGCGCCGGAGGATGAAGAGCTCGACGCGGTAGCTGATCAGATTGACCACCTGGATCGCGCCCAGCGCGAGCGCGAGCCGGAGCAGCAGCCGGCCGGTGCGATCGAACGCCGCCGGCGTCGCGAGCGGCAGCCACGTGTCGCGGGCGGCGATGAGGGCGATTAGCGCGGTGGCGACGTTCGCCGCCGTCCACGCGCCGACCGCGCCCGTGAGGTCGTGGTCGAGTCCGACGACGAGCACGAGCATGCCGACGAGCGTGAGCAGCGGCGGGAGCATCTGGACGTAGTTCCAGAGCCGGATCCGCGCCTGGCCCAGCAAGACGCCGGACACGGTCTGCCAGAGGACGTTCGGCACGAGCGCCAGCGCGGCGAGGAGCGCGACGCGAGAGCCGAGGTCGTCGTTGAACGCTCCGATGACGTACACCAGCGCCGTCGCGACCGACCCGAGCACCAGCCCGAGCGCCAGTGCCCGGTGCATCAGGCCTCGGACGTCGTGGTCGTGGGCCAGCCGGTTGGTGACCGCGACGCCCAGCTGCCCGAGCAGGCGCGAGAAGATCGTCACGCCGAGCACGGCGACCACGAACGCACCACGGCCGTCCGCGTGCAGGAAGCGGCTCTGCAGGACGACGAGCAGCAGCGCGACGGGCGTCGAGAGCCCGCGGAAGAGCAGTGTCTCGACGGTGTTGCGAGCGACCTTCCTGGCGCCCGGAATCTCCCGCCGGGGCAGCGTGGGCGCGACGGGCGGTGACAGATCGACCGCCGGCACGGGCCGCGCGCGCAGCGCGAGCGCGGCGCTCGTCTGGCCCCCGGTCGTCACCTCACGATCGTGGCGAGCGGGGCCGGCGCTCGTCAGTCATCTCGTGTGCTGCTCTGGTCGGCCCGGTGGGGACCACCTACTAGCGGGCAGTGGTCGCCACCGCGCGGTATCTCGCGATGCTCGTTGCGATCGACCAGATCACGAGCGCCAGGACGCCGGGGAAGAAGCCGAAGCCGAACACGCTGTCTTGGCCCAGACCTGCGATGAGCGTAAGGAATGCGATGAGGAAGGAAAGCGCACCGATCAGCGCGACGAAACCGGTCCAGCGCGCAAAGACGCCCGTGCGGAGCGTTAGCAGCCCAGCGGGAAGGAGCAACGCGGCAAACCCCATTGCCGAGACTAGAAATGGTCCCGCTGACGCGGTTGCTACCGCTCTACTCACGACTGGATCCGCGTCGGCTCCCTCAGATGTCGCGGACGCGATAATGACGATCGCCATGCTCATCCCCGCGATGCCGCTAATGGCACCGGCGAACGCGATGCGCGCGAGTTGTGCAGAGCCGCGAACCGTGGTTTCCGCACTTCCGAGCACGCTTCGGATCGTCCCCACGAAGTGCAGGAAGACGAAGCCTGCGAGCAGCATCGCGAACGCACCGATGCGGCTCCTCCACTGGTTGTCATCGGCCCACTCGGTCCACTCCTGGTCTGTCGCGCCGTAGTCGGGCGCGTCGCCGCCGCTCGCGAACCACCCGATCAGAAAGAGAATCGCGAAGACGACGCCAGACAGGGCCAGCAGTCGCTGCCATGTAGCTGGGAGAGCGTCAGGCGGCTGCATCACCGCGCCAGTTCGGGCGGACGATTGGCGAATCCCGCTTGAAGCCGAAGATCGCGCAGTAGAAGCCGATGAACAACTCCCAGATGGCCTCGGGGAGCACGAGGATCATGACCGTGCTCCGATCCCACCAGTCGAACATGACGCCGAGGTTCGAGAAGAAGACGATCGGGCCTCCGATCAGCCCTAGCCAAGCCATGCGCCGTGGGACGAGGCCCGACCTGTACATGAGATAGCCGAGGATCAGCCCGTTTCCAAACGGGACGATGAGTCCTGGACCCAATAGGAACGTCCAGTCCTTGAGTTCGTACAGCAAGGTGGCCATGTCGGCCGTGCCGAGACCCTCAAGGCGCATAGTCACAAGCCCGAGCACGAAGACGATCCCCACCGCGATGAAGACGGACTCGATGATTCGAGCCGCGACGTAGCCGATCGCGAGCCCTTCGTTCTGCCGCCTCGCGATCGGATAGAGGACGACGCCCGTCCCGACGTTCGAGAGAACGAGGAAGAACTCGAGCAGGATCGCGAAGTAGAGCCAGCCCATCCGCCCGTCGCCGCCGATGAATCCGGCCGGGTCGTCGAGAACCGACTCGAAGATCAGGTACGCCGGAATCGACGTGAGGAACGTGATGATGAACAGCACTCCGAAGATCCGAGCGTGCCTCTGGTCGTCCATCGCACCTCCTTCGCGGACTAGTTCGGCCTTAGCCGAGACGACGCTAAGCCAAACACCTTCCGAGCCGTCGAGCTCTCTGACCTCAGTCATTAGGGAGACGAACTCCGCCCTGCCCTTGGGCGTCATCCCATAGGCCGTCAACCACTCTGCAACCGGCGCGAGGCCTGGAGGCGGAGCTTCACGACGTCCGTGCGTCGCCCTTGCGGGTCAGCCTGTTCTCCAGCAGCCGAATCCGGCTCTACAGCTAACGGAGGGGGAGGGATTTGAACCCTCGAAGGACTTGCGCCCTTAACGGTTTTCGAGACCGCCCCGTTCGGCCGCTCCGGCACCCCTCCGAGGCCGGGACAGGGTAGCCGGGTCGCACAGACCGGGCCGGCTGTGTCGTTGCCTTCATGGGGCACGGCCCGCGCCAGCCAGACTCTGCGCATGAACGATCGGGAACCGGGCGACGCGTCGGTGGATGAACTGGTCGCCGCGATCGCCGGCGCGACGCCGCCGCCGAACGTCGCGACCAAGATCGTGGCGGTGGACGGCCTCGGCGGCGCCGGGAAGTCCACGCTCGCCGCGCGGCTGGCCGCGGCACTCGGTGACGTACCGATCCTGCAGACAGACGACTTCGCCAGCTGGGACGACCCCCTCGACTGGTGGCCGCGCCTGATCGCGGAGGCGCTCGAGCCGCTCGCGCGCGGCGAGCCCGCCCGCTTCCGCCGCACCGACTGGGAGGGCGACCGGGAGCTCTGGCGCGAGGTGCTGCCGGCGGCGTACGTCGTGTTCGAGGGCGTGAGCTCGTCTCGGGCGACGTTCCGCCCGTTCCTCACGTACTCGATCTGGATCGAGACGCCGCCTCACGTGCGGCTCGAGCGGGGCCTGGCCCGAGACGGCGTCGGTGCGCTCGCCCAGTGGCAGGAGTGGATGCGCCAAGAAGACGCATACGTCTCACGCGAACGTCCCCACGAGCACGCAGACGCGGTTCTCCGAGGCGACCGCGATGACCCGGGCTGACGCGGCGGATCGAGTCGGCCGAACGGAGGTGCGCTAGACTTAGATCGACCCAGCGGGTAGCCGCAGAGGCTCTTCACCTCCTCTCTTCGACTCCCATCACCGGCCGGGCTTGACCGGAGAGGCCGCGTATCCGCGCAGTGCTCTCGCACGACGGACAGAGGAGCTCGGATGAGGCATGACCTGGACTACGCCCCGGCAGCGGCGGTAACGACGACCATGGCCGCCGAAACGGTGATGCAATTCGGCAGCTGCGAGGTGACCTCGACGCAGCTCAGTACTCTGGATCGACACGACCTGCTGAGCCTGCTGCTCCGGAACGGAGTCAAGCGTCTCGCGGCACAACGGATCGTCGAGATTCACTGCGATAGCGCCGCTGTTGGTCGGGCGCGATCGCACCCCATGTCACGCGGTCGCTGAACGCGCAACGGGTGCGGTGCCGGGCGCACGCGCGCCCGGCATGGGCTCAGGCCCGGGACTCCTCGGGGTTGCTCACGCCCTCGCGATCAGACGCGAAAGCCTGCTCCCACCCGACGTTGATGAGCATCGCGCCGACTTCACGAACCGCGATTGCGATCTCGAGACCGATCTCGCGAATAGCCTCGGTCTCGCGCGCCGTAGACGAGTTCGCCCGGAGAGACGCCAGGAGCGTCCCGAGCCGCTCGATCTCCTCGTAGTTGCGCTGCTCAGGCGTCGGGGGCACTGACGCCCCTCATGGAGACCTCACCAGGGACGGGGTTCTGCTCATCCTCGACGGTGTTCTCCGCGGCCGCAGCTGAGTCAACCGAGGATGCGGTCGCCGGCCCTTGCTCGGCGTCCTCGCCCGATGCAACGAGCCTGAGGCCCGGCTCGGTGTCGTCGTCGGTCGTTTCGGGCGAGTGCTCGTCGGACGTGCCCGCAAGTTTGAGATGAGCCTGCTCCCGCTTGCGTTCCGCCTTCCGCTCGCGGCGCTCCCTCACGGCACGCTCGCGCTGCTGCTTGGCCATCGTCTGTCGCCTCTTCCCTGCGCTCATATGCGCCCTTTCAGTCGGCCGGCCGGAGCATCCCCGACCGGGAATAGGTGTGAGGGCGCGCGCCTCGCGGCGCGCGCCCTCGACGACGCTCTTAGCCGGTCTGCACGACGTTGGTCGCGACGGGACCCTTGTCGGAGTCCTCGACTTCGAACTCGACATTGGCGCCCTCGCGGAGCGACTTGAAGCCACCCTCGCCAGCGACGTTGCTGAAGTGCACGAAGAGATCCTTGCCGCCTGACTCAGGCGTAATGAATCCGAAGCCCTTCGCGTCGTTGAACCACTTGACGGTTCCGGTTGCCATAAAAAACACCTCCTTCCCGAACTCACGAACGGGTAAGGAGGCGTTTAGCGCCCGAACTCGCTCTAGAACAAGGCCAGGCTAGCACGGATCGTCCCGCCTCCCGACGCCGCGCGGAGCGCCTCCTCATGCTCCCGGCTTCCTGGCGCAACCCCGTCAGCGCCAGCCGCGAAGGCCTGAGCGGCACCAGAACAGCGCGCCGGCGCGGCGTGACGTATACGCGCGCGGCGCCGCGCGCCAAGGTGCTCGGCGGCTCCATGCTGCCGAAGACGAGCAGCGCCGCGAGCGCCGGTGCAACGCGATTCATCGTCGTACCGAACGACGAGCACGTCTTCTCAGGAGCTGAACGGTTAGAGGTCGTACGCCTTCGGGTGCCGCGGCTCGTAGAGCAGAATGTCGTCCGCACCGGGGAGATTGAGCATCACAGTGAGGCCGAACTCCATCTCCTCGATTGCACCCGCGAACGTCGCTCCTCTCTTCTCCAGTGCAGCTTTTGTCGCCGCGATGTCATCGCACATCAGCGAGATCGTGTGATGCCGAGGATACGAGTGGGCCACGCCCTTGTAGGTCTGTTTGGTCGGGTGCACTCCGAGCTCACTGGGGCCCGTCTTGAAGATGAGCCAGCCCGGCGCGGACTCGGGATCCTCGACGCACGGCCAGTCGAGGACATCGCGGAGGAACGATCGAGTGGCTACCGGATCGTCTGAGTAAATGAGGAGATGTATCGCTGTGAGCATCACGCGGAAACCTAGATTCCAAGCCTGAGCCGCGTCCGCCGGGGATGGGAGGCGAAGGAGCCGCGCACTCTGGCGGCGTCAGGCGACTCGCCGCGTGAACGACCTCGTCAGCGTCAGACCGCCCGCGCCCACCGTGATCGAGCCTCGCACGCGCTGCCCGGTCGCGTTCTGAGGGACGCGGAAGACGCAGGTGGCGCGTCCGCGGACGAAACGGTTCTGGGCGACCCGCAGCGATGCTGTGCCGATTCGCGCTCGGCAGCCCACCCGGCCGGCCGTGACGGGTTCGCCTGTGTCCGTTCGGGTCGCAGCCACGCCCACAGTGAGCGGCCGTCCGGCGGCCGGCGGTGAGACGACGAACGACTTCGCCGCGAGTCGAGCCGGGCCGTAGCGGACGCCGTAGTTCCAGAAACGGCACGCCGAGTAGCCGAACGTGTTCTGGCAGTCGCCGATCTGGTCAGGGGCGACGTCCCTGGTCGACTTGCTGAAGTCGTATCTGCGCGTGATCGGGTCGTAGGCGATGCCAGTCTCGAATACGACGACGAAGCCGAACCTACGCAGGTCGAGCGCCTTGGCGCTGATGGTGAAAACGGCGACGTTGGGGTGGTACGAGAAGGTCACGTCATCGGTCGTCGCGACGCACAACCCTCCGCAGCGCGACTCCCAGATGAGCGAGTAGTCGAAGCGCCCGTCGTTCGGCCCGGTCTTCGGGTTGCCGTCGTTGAAGAGGATGCGGAAGCGGAAGTCCTCTCTCAGCGCGGGGCGCTCGAACAGGTGGATCCGGAGCGTGAGCAGGCCTTCGTGGTCGTTGGAGACGACGACCCGCGTGATGTCGGCCGGGTCAGGATTGTTCTGCGGGAAGAAGACGACCGCGTCGCTGCGAGAGTCCGTAAATGCCGCGCTGTTCGCCTGCAGGCGTGCGGATGTCGGGGACGCCGCGGCCAACGCGAGCAACAGTACCGTCGAGCCGAGCAGCCAATGCCCGGCGCCGGCCGATCTCGGGACGATCACAGAGTCACCCGCTACCGATTCTACCTTGCTCGTGACGTTCGGCACGTGAACGGCGGGACGAAGTTCGGAGACCGCCTTAGTGGGACGACGTTCGAACCCTCAGGCGAAGTTGAGTGGTGGAAGCTTGCTGATCTTCTCTAACGGAGTGACCGTCGATAACCCTCAGAACGACCGCACGACGACCTGCTTCCGCTATCGCGAGCTTCGCTAGTCGAGCTCGTAGAGGACCTCCTCGACCGGCCGGCCGAAGTTCTCGTTGTGCTCGGTGTGTGAGCCCACGGCGACGAAGCCGCACTTCTCGAGCACGCGGATCGAGCCGACGTTGCTTCCTGCCACCCACGCGTGGAGGGGCCGCGGGAGATCCTCGACGAACTCGGCCAGGGCGCGTGTGGCCAGGCCGCGGCCCCAGAACTCCTTGCCGACCCAGTAGCCGATCAGGCGCCGCCCGTCCTGCTCCCAGCAACCGATGTTTCCGGCGACCTGCCCGTCGTGGACGATCGTCTTCTTGATCAAGGAGTCGTCCGCGAGGAGGCGTTGCCAGTGGGCGTCGAAGGCCTCGCGGTCGCGCGCCGAGAAGAGCGCCATCTCCGTCGCTTCGGGCTCACATTGGTGCTCGTAGAAGGCATCGAGGTCGCTCTCGGCGACGTCACGGAGAACATGAGCCACGGCGCTTGAGGCTACCTCGTGGCAATACGGCACTGGCCCCCCGCATTCGGCCGGCCGGCGGCTAGTTACAACGGCCCTGATGGGACAACGTTCGAACCCTCAAGCCCGGGTTGAGTGGTGGGAGCTAGCGGGGGTCTTGCAGACCGTGAGCCATTGAGCAGGCCGACTTCCGCCCACTGCGCACCGCACGACTTCCTGAACGACGGCGAATGATCTAGCGTCGAATCTCGTGCCACTGTGTGCAAGCTGCGGCCGCGAGAGCGACTTCCAGTTCTGCCCGTACTGCGGCGCGCCGCTAGCGGCTGCGGCGCCCGCGCGGGAGCAGCGAAAGACGGTGACGGTGCTGTTCTGCGACGTGACTGGTTCGACCGCACTGGGCGAGTCCAAGGATCCGGAGGCGCTGAGGGCGCTGTTGGCGCAGTACTTCGAGCGGATGAAAGGGATCGTCGAGGCACACGGCGGAACGGTCGAGAAGTTCATCGGCGACGCCGTGATGGCGGTCTTCGGGGTACCGGTGCTGCACGAGGACGACGCGCTCCGCGCCTGTCGGGCGGCAGTTGAGATGCGCGACGCCTTCAGCGAGCTTGGAATCAGCGGCCGGATCGGCGCCAGCACGGGCGAAGTCGTCACCGGCACCGCCGAGCGGCTTGCGACCGGGGATGCGGTCAACGTCGCCGCCCGTCTCGAGCAGGCCGCTGCGCCGGGCGAGGTACTGATCGCTGCCGAGACGCTGGCCCTCACGGGCGGCGCGGTGGCTGTGGAGCCGGTGGAGTCGTTGACCCTGAAGGGCAAGAGCGAGCCGGTGCCGGCGTTCCGGCTGATCTCGACGGCGGGCGAGCTACCCAAACGAGTCGCGACCGCGATGGTCGGGCGCGTAACCGAGGTGAGGCGGCTCCGGGATGCGTTTGCCCAGGCTGGTCACGACCGCTCTTGCCAGCTCTTCACGGTGCTCGGTTCGGCCGGCGTGGGCAAGTCCCGACTGGCGGCGGAGTTCCTCTCGGGCATCGACGCCCGGGTGGTACGAGGCCTCTGCCTGTCCTACGGCGAAGGGATCACGTACTGGCCCGTGGTCGAGATCGTCAAGCAGCTCCAGACGCTGCCGGAGGGCGATGCGGCCGGGCCGCTGCGCTCGCTGCTCGGCGAGACCCAGGCCGCGACCTCGGCCGAGGAGATTGCCTGGGGCTTCCGCAAGCTGCTCGAGCAGGAGGCGCAGGAGCATCCGCTGGTCTGTGTGCTCGACGACCTGCACTGGGCAGAGGAGACCCTGCTCGATCTGGTCGAGCACGTCGCGGACCTGTCCCGCGACGCCCCGCTCCTGCTGCTCTGCATGGCCCGCCCCGAGCTGCTCGAAAAGCGGCCGACCTGGGGTGGCGGCAAGTGGAATTCGACCACCGTGCTGCTCGAGCCGCTCGACGCCGACGAGACCAAGCGACTGCTCGACACGCTCGGCGGCGTCGAGCCGGGTTTACGTGACCGGATCGCCACTGCCGCCGAGGGAAATCCGCTCTTCGTCGAAGAGATGCTCGCGCTCGTGCGCGCCTCCGGTGACGGCGAGATCACTGTGCCACCGACGATTCAGGCGCTCCTGGCGGCGCGCCTCGATCAGCTCGACCCGGCCGAACGAGCCGCACTCGAGCGAGGCTCGGTCGAAGGGCGTGTCTTCCACCAGAGCGCGGTCGAGGCGCTCGGGAACGGCGAACCCCAGGCTCCACGCCTGCTCGCGCTCGTGCGCAAGCAGCTCGTCCGGCCCGACACGCCGCAATTCGCCGGCGAGGAGGCCTTTCGCTTCCGCCATCTCCTGATCCGCGATGCCGCGTACGACGCGCTGCCAAAGGCAGTGCGCGCCGACCTGCACGCGCGCTTCGCAGACTGGCTCGAAGAGCGAGGTGCCGACCTGGTCGAGCTGGACGAGATCATCGGTCACCACCTCGAGCAGGCCGCGCGCTACAAGGCCGAGCTCGAGCAGGCGGACGTTGTCCTCGCCCAACGTGCTGCCGAACGGCTCGCCGCCGGCGGGCGTCGCGCGCTCGCACGCGGCGACGACCATGCTGCCGCGTCTCTCCTGGATCGCTCCCTCGTGCTGACGCGTCCGCTGCGCTTCGACGTCCACCTCGAGGTCGACCTCGCACAGGCAGTCGCAGGCGACCCACGCCGTGCTGTCGCGATCGCCGAGCACGCTGCCGCCCGAGCGGCGGCTGACGCGGACGCCGCGAGTGAGGCTCTCGCCCGTCTCGTCTCCGCCCGCCACCGGTTTGAGTTCGAAGACACGGGTGATGACCTCGACCGGGTCGTGCGCCGCGCAATGCCACTACTTGAAGAGGCGGGCGATCACGCCGGCCTCGTCCATGTCTGGAACGCCGCCAGCGAGGTTGCGGGTTCCCGCGGCCACTGGGACGAGCGCGGGAAGAGCCAAGAACGGGCCTTCCACCACGCGCGGCTCGCGGGCCAGCAGCCGCCGCCCCCGTTGGGCCTGGGCGCCGCCTACATCCTGGGTTCTGAACCTACGGACGAGGTGCTGCCGAAACTCGACCAACTCCTGTCGGAATGGTCTCATCCCGCTCTCGTGCTCCGCCGTGCGCACGTCCTGGCGATGCTTGACCGCCATGAGGAAGCTTGGCCGCTGGCGCTGGATGAGAGCCAACGTCTGCGCGAGCTCACCGGGGGCGAAGGCGGCGAGCACGTCGCGGACATCGCCACTCTCGCCGGCGACTTCGAGACCGCCGCCGCCTATCTGCGCCGGCACTGTGACCTGCTCGAGGCACAGCACCGTTTCAACAATCTCTCGACGTACGCGCCGATGCTGGGCCGCTCGTTGTGCGCGCTCGGCCGCTACAGCGAGGCGGAGCAGCTTGCGCAGCAAGGCCGCGAGCTCGGCCACGAGGATGACTCGGCCACACAGGCGCTCTGGCGCCAGGTGCAGGCCCGTGTGCTCGCCGATCGCGGGCAGCACACCGAGGCCGAGACCCTCGCGCGCGAGGCAGTCGTGATCATCGAGCGGACCGACGGGCTGAACTTACGGGGCGACGCGCACTGTGACCTCGCCGAGGTTCTCACCGCCAGCGGCCGCATCGACGAAGCTGTCGCCGCCCTCGAGCAGGCACTCGAACGCTACGAACGCAAGCGCAATCTCGCCAGGTCGCGACAGGTGCGCGAGCAACTCTCTGTGCTGCGCGCCAGGTAGCCGTGGCAAGTGGAGCGTCCCGTCCCTGAACCAAGTCCCAAAGGCCACAGGGGGTGGCGCCCCATCCTCGTCGCGCCGGAGGCACGGTTCGTACGCGGCGCCTCAGCGCCGGGGATGTGGACGACCTTCGAAGCCCGCAACTCGCGCCGCGCCTGCCCTGGGGTCGAACCTGACCGATTTCCCCGGGTACGTGAGACGAAGTTCGAAAAACGGCCCTGATGAGAAACGTTCGAACCCTCAAGCTCGGGTTGGAGTGGTGGGAGCTCGCCGAACTCCTTCAATACTGAGCGCGCCGAGGGTCGCTTCGGGCCGGTGGCGTTGAACGACCGGGTGGACAGCGAAGCGGCGTCGCTCCATGATCGTGCGGATGGTGAGCGAACTCCCGACTGGCGTCGTGACGTTGCTGTTCACGGACGTCGAGGGGTCGACTCGACTGTTGCACGAGCTCGGCGACGATTACGCGGAGGCGCTCCATGAGCATCGGCGGCGACTCCGCGCCGCCTTTGCCGGCCACGAAGGCATCGAGGTCGACACCCAGGGTGACGCGTTCTTTGTCGCCTTTGGCCGCGCCTCCGATGCCGTCGCCGCGGCCTCTGACGGCCAGCGCGCACTGGCCGACGGACCCATCCGCGTCCGGATGGCGCTGCATACAGGGGAGCCGCGCCTGACGGATGAGGGGTACGTCGGCCTCGACGTGCACAAGGGCGCGCGGATCGCTGCCGTCGGCCACGGAGGTCAGGTGCTGCTGTCGCAGACCACCCGTGTGCTCGTCGACGCGGACGTCCGCGATCTGGGCGCGCACCGCCTCAAGGATCTCAGCGCCCCGGAGCGCATCTACCAGCTCGACATCGACGGACTGCCGGGCGACTTTCCGCTGCTGAAGACCATCGAGGCGGGCATGAAGAACCTGCCGGCCCCGCGCACCTCGTTCGTCGGCCGCACGGCCGAGCTCGACGAGATCGACCGGCTGCTCGCGGATCCAGACTGCCGCCTGCTCACGCTCGTCGGGCCGGGCGGCGCGGGCAAGACCAGGCTCGCCCTCGAGGCTGCCGCCCGCCGCGTCGCCCGCTACCCGCACGGCGTCCACTTCGTCCCGCTCGCGTCCGTCGCCTCGCCGGACTTCCTCGCGCCCGCCCTCGCCGAGTCGATCCAGTTCGCCGCTCGACGGCGCGCACAGCGACTTCTCGGCGCAGGACCAGCTGGTGGACTACCTCAGCGAGCGCTCCACGTTGCTCGTGCTCGACAACTTCGAGCATCTCGTCGACGGCGCTGACCTCTTGGGGGAGATCATCGAGCGCGCACCGCACGTCGAGCTCCTGACGACCTCGCGGGAGCGACTCAACGTCCAGAGCGAATGGGTGTTCGACGTCGAGGGCCTCGGTCTCGCGGAGAGCGGGAACGGAAGCGCCTCGGCAGTGCGACTGTTCGTCGAGCGGGCCAGGCAGGCCGTGCCGGGCTTCGCTGTCGACGACGCAGCGGACGCGCTCCGCATCTGCCGGCTCGTCGACGGCATGCCGCTCGGCATCGAGCTCGCGGCCTCGTGGGTCTCCGTCCTCTCCTGCGCCGAGATCGCGGACGAGATCGAGGGCAGCATCGACTTCCTCGCCACGTCGATGCGCGACGTGCCGGAACGGCACCGCAGCCTGCGAGCGGTAATCGACCAGTCGTGGCGCCTGCTCACCGACGAGCAGCGCAGCGCGTTCTCGCGGCTGTCCGTGTTCCGCGGCAGCTTCGATCGCGCGGCCGCGGTCGCCGTGACGGGCGCCGACCTGCGCCTCCTCTCCGAGCTCGTTGCGAAGTCGCTCCTGCGCCGTCCGGACTTCGGCCGCTTCGAGCTGCACGAGCTGCTGCGCCAGTACGCGGCCGAGCAGCTCGCGGCGTCACCGGGCGAGGAGGCGAACGCCCGCGAGCGGCACGCGCGTCACTACGCGGCGATGCTCCTGGAGCGGCAGGCGGCACTCATGGGCCCGGAGCTCGCGGTCGCGCGGGACGAGCTGCGGGGCGAGCTGGACAACCTGCGCGCTGCCGCCGAGTGGACCCTGGCCGAGGACGACGAGCACGTGGCGCTGCCGGTCCTCGAGGCCTTCTACACGTTCCTCTGGATGCACAGCTGGTTCGAAGGGGCCGAGACGCTCGAGCGGCTCGCTCGCGCGGCCGGCTTCGACGCCGACGACCCCGGCAGTGCGAGCGCCGTCGCGCTGGCGGCGGCGATCTACCGCGTCGCCATCATGGCCCGACTTGGGTACGACCCGGCAGAGGAGGAGGTCGCCGCGCGCTGCCTGCCGGTCCTGCGGGCGCGGAACCTGGAGGGAGAGCTCGCACGCTGCCTGTGCGCGCTGGGCATCATGGCGGTGTATCGGGACGTCTTCCCGGAGGGGGTGGCGTTCCTCGAAGAGGCGGCGGAGATCGCGAAGGCAGATCGGCGACGCGCTCACCGAGAGCGGAGCTCGGATGGATCTCGGTTTCGTCCGACTCTTCCTGGACGACCTCGAAGCGGCGCGCGAGGCGTTCGAGGCTGCGCACGCCCTCTCGGAGGAGCTGGGCAACCCGCTTCTGCGCGCGTACGCCACGAGCAAGCTCGGCCTGCTCGCCGATGCCGAGGAGCGCTACGGCGACGCGCTTCGGCTGCACACGGAGGCAAACGACCTGTTCGCGTCCGTCGGTGACCCCGGCGGAACGGGCTACGCGCTCAGCCGCGCGAGCCTGAGCGCGTTCGGGCTGGGTGACTACTCCGAGGCCTTGCGGCTCGGGCGCGCCGGCTACGAGGCCTTCTCCGAGGTCAACCACCGCTGGGGGATGATCGCCGCGCTCTGCCGCATCGGCTTCGCGGCGCTCGCGCTCGGAGACGGCGCCGAGGCGCACGAGCGCTTCGGCGAGGCGCTCGAGCGTGCGCACGCCGCGCAGGCCGTCTCGCTCGAGCTCCTTGCCCTGAGCGGGATCGGCGCGTGCCTCGCGGAGGATCCCGCCGAGCGGGAGCGGGCCGCCGTGATCCTCACGTTCGCGCTCGGTCACGAGCAGCTGCCCGCGTCGTACTCCGTCGCCGCGCGCCCAGCGCTCGATCGGCTCGAGGCGGAGCTGCCGCCGGATCAGCTCTCCTCCGCCCGGATCGCAGCAGCGGCGGCACGCATCGAAGACCTCGTCACGGGTGCCCTCGAGCCGGTCGCGTGACGGGCTACCCGCGGCTAGTTGCATTTATTACAACGGAGAAGGAGGGATTCGAACCCTCGAGGCAGGGATTTCCCCACCTAACGCCTTAGCAGGGCGCCGCCTTCAGCCACTCGGCCACTTCTCCCTGGGCCCCAGAATACCGCAGGCCTGGGCGATGCCAGGTTTCGCCGAGGCGCCCGATCCCCCTTCTCAGGGATCGTCGCGCTGGCGTGCTCGGGTCGATGCTCAAGGAGCCGGTCTCCCCCCTCATCCGGCATCCGCGTCGCCCGCTCCCGGTTCGTCCGGGGCGGGCGAACGCGTCTCTGGCGACGCGTTACTGAGACAGCAGGGCGACGAGGTCGTCGAGCTGGTCGGCGCTCAGCTGCTCGCCGTAGTTGGTCGGCATCACGCCTTCCTGGAAGCCCTCGGCGATGACGGCGTTCGGGTCGACGATCGACTCGCGGATGAACGCGTCGTCCTTGCCGGCGAGCGCCTCGTCGAGGTTCGGGCCGACCGCACCGCTCGCGCCGGCCGCCTCGAGCGCGTGGCAGCTCCCGCAGCCCTGGGCCTCGAAGACCGCCTCGCCTTCCTCCGCCGATCCGGCGGGCGGCTCGGCCTCGGTCGTGGTCTCAGCCTCGGTCGTGGTCTCGGCCTCGGTGGTCGTCTCCGCCTCGGTTGTCGTCTCGGCCTCCGTTGTCGTGCCGTGCGTCTCGGTGGGCACCGCCTCGTGCCCCTCCTCCTCATCCTCGACGGCGAAGACCTCGACCGCGCCGAGCATCGCGAACGTCAGCACGACCGTGATGACGACGAAGAGGCGCAGCCCGCGGCCGGGGAAATTGGGGTTCCAGCGCGGGAAGAGAAACGACGACGCCAGCGCGAAGGCCATGAAGACGAGCGCGACCGAGAGGAGCCCGACTTTGTTCGTCGTCGAGAGCGCCAGCAGCACGGCGCGGAACCTAGCAGGGGCCTCATAGAGCGGTCGCCGGAACGAAAGCGGGACGGCCGCGCCGCGCGGCCGTCCCGGCTTGCTGCTGGTCTCACCCCCACGATGTCCGCGTCTCGCCGAGGTCGGACGGGCTCTCTCACGCGGGGAGGGATGGCGTACTCATCAGGACGGGGGCAGGCCTCCGTTTCTTCCCGCGCGGCATACTCGCCGGCGGTGGCACGCCTCGGACTCGCCGCGACGGCCGTCGCGCTCATGCTCGCCGCCGGCGGTGGGGCCGCCGGCCCGCCCGCCTTCCGCGCGACCGTCGGCCCGATCCCTGCCTCACTGCGGTCGACGATGACCTCGTGGCGCGCCGGCTGCCCCGTCTCGCCGAGCGGACTGCGCGCTCCTCACGGTCAGCCACTGGGGCTTCGACGGGCGCGTCCGGCAGGGCAAGCTCGTCGTTGCGGCAAGCGCCGCCGAGCCGATGGTGCGGGTCATGCGGGCGCTCTACGGGGCCCGCTACCCGATCCGCAGGATGCGCCTCGTGGAGGCCTACGGATCCGACGACGACCGCTCGATGGCGGCAGACAACACGTCCGCGTTCAACTGCCGGCGCGTCTATCCCGGCGGGCCCTGGTCGCAGCACGCGTACGGCCTCGCGATCGACGTCAACCCGCTCGAGAACCCCTTCGTGACGAGCAGCGGCGTCTCGCCGCCCGCCGGGCGCGCGTATCTCGATCGCACCCGCTGGCGCAAGGGGATGATCCACGCCGACGACGCGGTCGTGCGGGCGTTCCGCTCGATCGGCTGGTCGTGGGGCGGCTACTGGCGCTCGCCGAAGGACTACCAGCACTTCTCGCTGACGGGCACATGACGAGGCTCTACGCCGAAGACGCCGAGCTGTACGACATCGCGTTCGACTGGGATCTCGGACCGGAGGTCGACTGGCTGCTCGCGCGACTCGGGCCCGACTGCACGAGCGTGCTCGAGCCTGGCTGCGGAAGCGGGCGCATGCTCGAAGCGCTTGCATCCCGAGGCATCGAGGCCGTGGGCCTGGACGTCTCGGACGCCATGCTCGCACTCGCGCGCGAGCGGCTTGGCGCGCGGGCGATCGTGCACCTGGCCGACATGACCGACTTCGACCTCGGCCGCACATTCGGAGGCGCCGTCTCGCCCATCAACACCCTCCTCCACCTGACGCCGGCACGAGCTCGGGCTCCACCTCGAGGCAATGGCGCTACACCTCGAGCCGGGTGCGCGCTACCTCGTCCAGGTCGGCCTTGTCGACCCGGATGGGAGTGAACCGTTCGCGAGCTCGCACTGGGAGGCGAGCCGCGGCGACACCGAGCTGCGGATCGACTGGACGGACGAGGAGCTGGATGTCGCTCATGGCCGCTCCCGGCAGCGCTCGCGAATCGAGGTCGTGCGCGGACCGCGGGCCGGCGACCTCATCGAGGAGGTGCACGAGATGACGGCCTGGACGCCGTCCCGGTGGCAGGATGCCGTCGACGCCTCGCCCCTGACGGAGGTCGCGACGTACGACGGTGGGCACAAGGACCGCTGGCCGCGAGTGAAGCGAACCGCGACCGGCGGACTGCTGTGGCACGAGCTCAAGACGCGAGGGCCGGTGAGCCGCGCGCCGGAGCACGTCGACAGCCCGCCCCGGGTCGCGATGCTCGGGGAGCTCGCGCTGCGAGTGAACGACCTGCCCGGCGCCCGCGCGTTCTACCGCGACGTCGTCGGCCTCGAGGAGTGGCGCGAGGGCGAGGGGTTCATCTTCTTCAAGGTCGCCCCCGGCGCTGAAGGGCACCCGCAGGCGCTCGTCCTCTTCGACCGCGGCGTCGAGGTCGCTACGGCGGCGTCGACCCTCGACCACCTCGCCTTCGTCATCGAGCTCGACGACTACGAGCCGCGCAGGCGGCAGCTGGAAGCGCTCGGCCTGCCGGTCTCGGCGAAGGAGTTCCCGGCCTTCCAGTGGCGGGCCCTGTTCACCCGCGACCCGGACGGGAACACGGTCGAGTTCGTCTGCTACGACCCGTCGGTCGAGCCCTCGGGCGCGTAGCCGGCGGCCGGGTCACACACATTCCGCCCGCGCAGGGTGATGTAACGGAGGACGCCGCCGGGCACCTTCAGATGGTGGAGGCGGAACCGGAGGCGGTCGACCGCGTCGACCTCGAGATAGCCGAGGTCGTCGCGGCCTTGTGGGGCGGGGTCGATCCGCTCGCCGTGCTGCGAGCCACCTACCTGCTCGGCTTCCTGGCCGGACGCGGCGACACCGAAGCGACCTAGCTGGGAGAGCGGGTCAAGAGGTGGGCGTGCCTGGGATCGAACCAGGGACCTCCCGCGTGTGAAGCGGGCGCTCTCCCGCTGAGCTACACGCCCTGCGCGCTCTCCCGGGTGGAGACCGAGTCTAGCCGAGCCCTACGCGCAAGCCGGGTCGGTCGCGCCGGCGGCGCACAGGACGATGACCTTGTTCTGGACCTCGTCGCCGAGCCCGACCGACCGCAGCCCGCGGGCGCCGAGCACGACCTGGACGTTGATCCGGCCGGCGCCGCTGCGGAACTGGGCCGTGTCCACGCGCAGCGCGGCCAGGATCGGCACCTCGACGGTCGTGCCCGGCCGGAACTCCTGGATCTGGCAGACCAGGGGCAGGTTCAGGCCGCCCTCGCACTCCTGGAACGGGCCGACGCCGCTGCTCCCGCCGGGAAGCTGGACCGTGCTGATGCCCGGCCCGCTGTAATTCACGGTCAGCGTGCCGGCCATCGCCGCGGAGGGGCCGGCATTCGTCAGCCGCAACGTGGCGTTGAGACCGACGGCCTGGTCTTTGACGACGTTGCGGACGATCTCCACCGGAAGCTGCGGTGGCGCGACCTTCATGTCGGCGCCGAACTCGAGGTACAGCTCGGCGTAGACACCGACGAGCCGCGGTACGCGCGGGTCGTTGCAGCGCGTCATGCCCCGCTTCAGAGGTGACTTGGTCGCGGTGATGGTGAGCGTGTTCTCGCCGTAGCGGAACGCCTTGCGCAGCCGCTCCGACAGCGTCCCGGTGCGAGAGCTCGCTCCCGCCTTGCTCACCGGCACGCCGGCGGTCCTCGGCAGCTTGGCGATCTCGACACCGTTCACGCGCAGCGATGCGCCCTCCCAGGGGCGGAACTGGAGTGTCGAGACGGCGTAGGAGAAGAAGAACGTGGCGTTCAGCGGCGCGCCGGGAACCATGATCTTCTTGCTGAACGTCCGCCGTTCACGGCCCTTGCTGCAGGTCGGCCCCCAGATGTACTTCCGGACCACCTTCGGGAAGTTCGGGTGCTTGTCCCACTCGTAGAGCGGCAGGTTCTTGATCGGATCGCCGCCGGTCCACGTGCCGTCGGTGGCGTAGAAGAGCGTGCCGACGGACTTGTTGTAGTACGGGAGCGTGTCCCAGTCCTCGGGCGCGGAGCTGGCCGTCGAAGCAGCCAGGCTCAGCCCGATTACAACGATGACCCCGAGTCGCCGCAACCGCTCGAGCGTATTGGGTCGTGCGTGTGGTTACAAGACCACGTTGACACGCTGAAGAGCTCCCGCCATCGTTGATGGCGAGTTCGAGGAGGGGCATGCAGCGACGGTGGACGATCACGCTCGCAGCGGCGGCGATGCTTGCCGTCCCGCTGGGGGCCACAACGGGAGACGCGGGCGCCGGCGCGCAGGCCGAGCCGCTGCCGCTGACCGCACGCGTCCTCCGCAAAGGCGAGTTCCTCGGCTTCAAGCCCGTGCGCAAGCCGACCGTCGTGCGCAAGGCGCGCACGTGGGCCGGTCGCTCCGGCTCGGTCATCGCGCTTCGCCGCGACGGATTCTCGGGCGGCGTCCGCTCACGCATGCGCTGGCAGGCGCGTGACCTCGACGCGCTCAGCGTCGTCGCCCGCTTCCGTTCGAACAAAGCGGCCGGCCGCCAGCTGGCGGCGATCGTCGACGGCGAGCGGTTCCGCATCGTCGGCATCCCCGGCGCCCGCGGCTTCGTGCTCCGGTCCGCCGACCTCGTCGGAACGAACGTCGGCTTCACCAACGGGCGCTACCTGTACCTCGTCAGCGCCGGCTGGCGCACCGGGCACCAGCGGCCGATCGCGATCGGCCGGGTCGCAGACGCGGCCCGGAAGCTGTACCGCCGGGTGCGCGGGCGCTAACGCCTGGCCAGCAGGTCGCGCACGGTGTCGTGCGCGCGCTCGTCGTGCGTACGCCACACCTGCCCGACGAGAGCCGAGAGCAGGTCGCGGATGCCGATCATCCCGAGCACGTGCTCACCCTGGACGACCGGCACGTGGCGGATGCGCCGCTCGCCCATCAGCCCGGCGGCGGCGAGGAGGTCGTCATCCGCCTGCAGCGTCACCGGGCGGGGCGTCATGACGTCGCGGACGAGAGACTCGCCGAAGTGCGGCCCCTCGCCGGCAAGCCGCAGGACGTCGCGCTCGGTGAAGATCCCGACCAGTCGGCCGCCGTCCTCGCAGACGACCACACCGCCGACCTCCGCCTCGAGCATGCGCGCCACCGCGAGCTGCACCGTCGCCGTGGGCTCGACTGACACTAGCCGGACGTCCATCACGTCTCCTACCCGCATGTGGCGATCCTAGTTCCCATCGTCACGAGATGCGAAACCACGCAGCACAGCCCGGTTTGCGGCCGGTTTGCAACCCACGCCACCCGGGTAAGACCGGATGGCACTCCCTAGCTGTCGGGCGGCTATCGGGGGATGACGGTGAAGTTTGCCGAGCCGCCCGACGCTCCCCCCTCTTTGCGTCAGTCGCCCGAGCACATGCCTCGGCTACGATCGCCGTGCCCGGTCGCGCTAGGCGGGGAGCTAGCGGTTCCCTGTACTCGCAATCCGCTCTAGCGAGGCTGAATCCCCTCTCGAGGGGGTGGCGTCTGCGGAACGGGCTCGCGGGCGCAAGCGTTGACGGTCAGGTTCCGCGCACTGGGAGCCTCCGAACCGCGTCAGGTCCGGGAGGAAGCAGCGCTAAGGAGTCTCTCCCAGGTGCCGCGGGTCGGCCTGGCCCGAGCGAGCGCCCACAGGCACCACCGCGGTACGCGCCGACAACGGAGGGTGCGCGACCGGGCTTTCGCAATTTGCGAGCTTCGATTCTCCGCCGCCCCGGTGGAGCGGAATCACTCGCGTAGGCTTGGCGCGAGGTGTCGACTGCCCTCTATCGCAAGTACCGGCCGCAGGACTTCGACGACGTCGTGGGGCAGGAGCCGGTCGTCCGGACCCTGCGGAACGCCATCAACGCCGGCAGCGTCCGGCAGGCCTACCTCTTCGCCGGCCCCCGCGGGACGGGCAAGACCTCGCTCGCCCGGATCCTCGCGAAGGCGCTCAACTGCGCACAGGGCCCCACGGACTCGCCCGACAACAGCTGCAACTCCTGCGTCACCATCGCAAGCGGCACGTCGCTCGACGTGATCGAGATGGACGCCGCCTCGCAGCGCGGCATCGACGACATTCGCGACATCCGCGAGCGCGTCGTGCTGCAGCCGGTCGAGGGCCGTTCGAAGGTCTACATCCTCGACGAGGCGCACCAGCTCACGGATGCCGCCTGGAACGCGCTGCTGAAGCTGATCGAGGAGCCGCCGCCGCACCTCGTCTTCGTCTTCTGCACCACGGAGCTCGCCAAGGTGCTGCCGACGGTTCGCTCCCGCTGCCAGACGTTCGTCTTCGCCCGGCCGCGCCTGCCCGAGCTCGTCCGCCTGCTGCGGCGGATCGCCGACGGCGAGGGCATCGACGCGCCCGACGCAGCCCTTTCGCTCGTTGCCCGCTCGGCGCGCGGCTCTTTCCGCGACGCCGTCTCGACGCTGGATCAGCTCGCCTCGGCGACCTCGGGCGCGATCAGCGTGCAGGACGTCCTGCAGCTGCTCGGCGCCGTCGAGGAGGAGGCGCTCTTCCGGCTCTGCGACTTCGTCGTCGACCGCGACACCGCCGGCGCGCTGACCTTCATCGAGGAGCTCGCCGACCAGGGGCAGGACCTCGGCCGGTTCGTGATCGACCTGCTCGAGCACCTTCGCCAGCTGCTGCTCGTGCAGCACATGGGCGAGGTGCCCGACTCGCTGCCGCTGACCGGCGAGACCAGGGAGCGGCTCCACGCCCAGGCCAACCAGCTCGGCGAGCCGACGGTGCTGCGCCTGTGCGACCTGCTCACGCTCGCCGTGGACGACCTGCGCCAGGGTGGTGACCCTCGTCTGCCGCTCGAGCTCGCCGTGGTGAAGGTCACCCGGCCCGGCGCCGACCTCGAGCGGGAGTCGCTCGCGTACCGGATCGAGCAGCTGGAGACGCGCGGCGGCCCGCCACCGGCGCCACCCGCCGCTCCGCCGCCCGCGGCGGTCGCCGGCGAGCCGCAGGCACCGGCGGCCGCGGAACCCCCGCCCGCTTCGGCCGGCCCGCCGCTCGAGCTCGACCAGCTCCGCGACGCCTGGCACCGCGGGGTGCTGCCGGCCGTCGAGCAGAGGTCGATCCCCGCAGCCTCCGTCTACCGCGAGGGCCGCCCCGCCGGCCTCGACGGAGAGACGCTGACGATCGAGTTCCCTGCGGCGGCCGCCTTCCACCGCCAGCTCGCCGAGGACGAGAAGAACATCGCGCTCCTCCAGGAGGCCCTGCACCAGGTCACCGGTCGGCGGATCACGGTGAAGCTGACGGAGGGAGACGCGCCGGCCGGCGTCGCGGAGGACGACGAGGAGCCCGCCGGAGAGGAACGGATCCTCGAGCTGATGAAGGAGACGCTCGGGGCGCGCGAGGTCGAAGAGCCGGCCGGCTAGGCACCTTCGAGGCGCCCGCTAAGCTCCGCCAGTCATGGATCTCAATCAGCTCATGCGCCAGGCCGCGCAGATGCAGGAGCAGATGGAGAAGGCGCGCGAGGAGCTCGCCAAGGAGACCGTCGAGGCCACGGCCGGCGGCGGCATGGTCACCGTCAAGGCGACCGGCGCGGGCGAGATCCTCGAGGTCAAGATCGCCCGCGAGGCCATCGACCCCGACGACGCCGAGCTGCTCGAGGACACCGTCCTCGCCGCCGTGAACGAGGCGCTTCGCTCCGCCGAGAGCCTCGCGCAGTCGAAGCTCGGCGGCGCCATGGGCGGTCTCGACCTCCCGCCCGGCCTCGGCCTGCCCGGGCTCTAGACCGCCGTCCACCAGTGCCGCGCTCGGCGCGACCGCGGTCGTAGTCTCCGTACGTGCTCGAGGCTGCGTTCTGGGGCTTCGTCGGAGGCGGAGCCCTTCTCGTCGGCGCGGTGATCGGCCTTGTGGCGACGCCGTCGAAGCGCACGCTCGGGCTGATCATGGGCTTCGGCGCAGGCGTCCTGATCAGCGCCCTCGCCTTCGAGCTCACGCTCGAGTCGTTCAGCCAGGGCGGCCGCGATGCGGTCGCACTCGGCCTCGCCGCCGGTGCACTCACCTTCTACGTCGGTGACTGGCTGATCGACCGCACCGGGGGTGAGGATCGGAAGCGCAGCACGCCGCCGGGCGACACCCTGATGCCGGCAGCGCTCGTTCTCGGCGCTCTCCTCGACGGGATCCCGGAGTCGGTCGCGATCGGCGTCAGCCTGCTCGAGGGCAGCGAGGTCGGGCTGGCCTTCGTCGCGGCGGTCTTTCTCTCCAACATCCCCGAGTCGCTCTCGGCCTCAGTTGGCATGCGCCGCCGCGGGGCGACAGGCGCCCACATCCTCGGGATCTGGGGTGCGGTGGCGGCCGTCTCCGCGCTGGCGGCCGCAGTCGGCTACGTGGCCCTCGACGGCGCGTCGGGCGACACGATCGCCGTCATCCAGGCGTTCGCCGGGGGGGCGATCCTGGTCATGCTCGCGGACACGATGATGCCGGAGGCCTTCGAGGAGGGCGGGCGCGCGGTCGGCCTGGTGACGGTGCTCGGCTTCGCGCTCGCCTTCCTGCTCACGGCCGGCTGATCAGCGCTCGGCGAGCACCCAGCGATTCTCGCGGATGATCGGAACGGCGCGGCCGTCCGCATCGAGGCCGTCCGCGTCCACCTCGGGGCCGCCGACCATGAAGTCGACATGGATGCCCGACTGGTTGACGTTGAGGGCGGACAGCTCGGCGCTCTCGAGCCCGCTCGCACCCTCGACCGCGTCGAGGTAGGCGGACCCGTAGGCGACGTGGGAGGTGACGTTCTCGTCGAACAGGCCGTTGAAGAAGACGACGTCCGAGTCGGCGAGGCGCGACGAGCCGTCCACGAGGGCGACCTCACCGAGCCGCGAGGCGCCGTCGTCCGCGTCCATCTGGGCACGGACGAACTCCTCGCCCTCGCTCGCCGTCACCCGCGTCGCCCGCCCGTCGCTGAACTCGACCTCGAGGCCGCTGATCATCGACCCGAACCAGACGAGCGGCCGCGTCGCCCGGACGACACCCTCCGCGCGGCTGCGGTCGGGCGTCGTGAACACCTCCTCGGTAGGCAGGTTCGGAGCGTGCTCCTGGCCCCAGGCGGTCGTCGCCGTACCGGCGATCCAGCGCGAGCGCTGCAGCAGCCCGATGGTCAGGTCGGTGCCGGCTCCGTGGAAGCGGACGGCGTCGAAGCGTCGGGCCGTCAGCGAGCCGGCGCGCTGCTTGAGCTCTGCGATGTGGGCGCGCCAGGCGGCGGCCGGGTCGGGCTCGTCGAGCCGTACTGCGTGCGCGATCTCCTGCCACAGCCGCTCGACGTCCGGCTCACCGAACACACGCTGGGCCCAGCCCTCGGTCGGGCAGGCGCCGATGGCGGTGGCGAACCTGCCCTGGTTCCCGAGCTGTCGCAGCAGCCGGTACTGCTCACGCGGCTGCGCCCGGCCGACGCGCCCCGGGTCGAGGCCCTGCATCAGCGTCGGGTCGGGGTCGCCGATCAGCTGGATCATGGCCACGCCACGATCCGCCCAGTCCTGGAGGCGCGCGAGCGCATGCGGCGGCGTCCAGTCCAGCACGTCCTCGGCGCCGTGCTCGGCGAGCGCGCGGCGGGTGTGGTCGTCCACGTACTGGGTCTCGACGAAGCGGGCGCCCGCCCGCCACGCCGCCTGGACGACCGCTCGCACGAACGGCGCATGCTCGACCCAGCCGTAGACGACGACGTCCTGTCCGGAGCGAACGTTCGCCCCGACCTCGACGAGGAGCCGGGCGTACTGGTCGATCTGCTCGCGGGTCGGCATCCGGCGGACTGTACTTCGGCGTCCGAGCGCAGGGGCGACTCCCCCGTTCCGCGGCGTGTTCCACCTGCCCGGCCAGGCCTCAGTGGGCCCCACCGTACGCAGCCGAGCCGCTTCTGACCCTCGCTGTGGACAACTTGTGACACCTTCGTGACGAACGCCATGGCCGTTCGGGACACTTCTGAGGGACAGTCCCTGGCGTTGGTTCGAGGCGCTGCGCCGCCGCCCGTGTCCGGCCGGACGTCGCCGATCGGGACAGGTGCGCGAAGCCTGAGCCGGAGGCGGCACGTCCGTCGGGGACGGTTACGCTCCTGGCGTGATCTCGCCGGCAGTGGACAACCTCGTGGCGCAGCTCACCCGGCTCCCGGGCATCGGCTCGCGAACGGCACAGCGGCTCGCCTTCCACATCCTGCGCACATCAGGTGATGAGGCCGGCGCGCTCGCCTCTGCGATCTCGGACGTCAAGGAGCGCGTTCGCTTCTGCGGCGAGTGCGGCAACCTGACCGAGGAGGAGCTGTGCGCGATCTGCCAGGACGCGCGCCGTGACCACACGGTCATCTGCGTCGTCGAGCAGCCGGTCGACGTCATCTCGCTCGAGCGAACGGCCGAGTACCGGGGCCTCTACCACGTGCTCGGCGGCGCGCTCTCGCCGCTCGACGGCGTCGACCCGGGAGACCTGCGCATCGACGAGCTGCTGCAGCGCGTCGAGCGAAACGGCGTCGCCGAGGTGGTGCTCGCCACCAACCCGAACATGACGGGCGAGGCGACGGCCGCCTACCTTGCCGACCGGCTGCGCGACCGCGTCCGCGTCACCCGGCTCGCGAGCGGCCTGCCCGTGGGCGGCGACCTCGAGTACGCGGACGAGGTGACCCTCGGCCGCGCACTCTCCGGGCGCCGCGAGATGTAGCAACCGACGGCGAGCGCCGTCTCCCCGGTCGTGAAGGATTCGCCCCGAGCCCGCGTCTAACGGGGTGTGCAAGCAGTGGCGAACCGGCCGGCCGAGCATCCGTCCCACCCCGAGCCGGCGCGTGCCCGCGCCGGCGACGTCGATGCGTTCCTCGCGCTCGTCGCCGAGCACGACCGCGAGCTGCGCGCGCTCACATTTCGGCTGCTCGGCGACCGCGAGGCGATGGATGACGTGCTGCAGGAGGCGCTCGCGAAGGCCTTCCGCGCGCTCGGCTCGTTTCGAGGCCGCTCGTCGCTGCGCACCTGGCTGTACCGCATCGTCTACAACACGTGCCTCGACGAGCTCCGCCGACGCCGCCCGACGCTGCCGCTGCGAGAGGCGGACGCGGTGGCGGGCGCCGACGTGGAGCTGGCGGAGATTTCGCGGCTCGACCTCGCGGCCGCCCTGGCAGCCCTGCCGCCCGACCTGCGCGCCACCGTGCTGCTCGTCGACGCCCAGGGATTCGACTACACCGAGGCCGGCGAGGTGCTCGGCATCCCCGCCGGCACCGTCGGCTCGCGCCTGACCCGCGCCCACCGGGCGCTCAGGGCTGCGCTGGCCGGCGACAGAGAGGAGCTGGAGCAACGGTGATCGAGACACCCGAACGCGACCACGAGCTCGGCGAGGCGCTGCGCGCGCTGCCCGTGCCCGAGCACCTCCCCGGCTTCGAGCTGAGGCTGCGCGCGCGGCTCGAGCAGCCCCGGCCGGCGCGGCTCGGCTGGCTGCGCGGCCGCGGCGGACGGCTGGCGCTGGCCGGCGGCCTGGCGGCGCTGCTGGTCGTCGCAGCCACGCTCGCGGTCGGGCTGCCCGGTCAGTCGGACGTGGCGACCGCGGCCGAGATCCGGGCCACGGTGACGAAAGCGCTGTCGTCCGTTGGCACGCTCCAGGGCGTCTTCGTCAACCGCGAGGGCGGCGGCGAGTCCCGCTGGCGCTTCGTCGTCGACGAACAGGGCAACTTCCGCATCACCAGCCTCGCGGGCGCCGGCGACCTGGCGTACGACACGCTCACGAACGTCGAGTCGTACTCGGACGGGCCCAGCTTCGTCGAGCGCGTCGGCATCGCGCCCGGCCCGCCCGACGCAGATGCGTCGCCGTGGGTCGTCGATCGCGGCCTGGGCTCGGTCGTCGGCACGCTCGCGACCGCCGGCAACGCCGACGTCGAAGAGGTCGAGTACGAGGGCCGGCCGGCCTGGCTCCTGCGCACGCCGACCGGCAATCCAGGCGAGGAGCGGGCGATCACCGTCGACCGCGAGACCGGCGTGCCCGTTCGCTCCGTCCGCTCGCGCGGCGACCGCGTCCTCGACGAGTGGCGCGTCGAAGGGCTGCGGGTGGGCGAGAGCGCCCCCGCGAACCGGTTCCGGCTCCGGCGCAGCGCCGGACAGGACGCCGCGGTGCGCTACGACATGGGCTTCCGCCGCGTCCGGCTGGGCGAGGTCGCCGGAGTCGCCGGCTACGAGCCGCTCGTCCCGACCGCACTTCCGAGGGGCTTCGAACTGGCCGCGGTTGCAGTCGCCCTCCGCTCGCGCCCGACCGGCAGCGAGCAGCGGCAGAACCCGGAGTCCCGCAACGTCGTCTCGCTCTCCTTCCGCCGCGGCCTCGACCGGATCACCGTGACGACGCGCGAGATCGGCTCCGACCGCTCGGCCTGGATCGACCCGGTGACGGTCGGCATCCTCGCCGGCCGGCCCGAGCAGGTGACCTTCACAGGCGGCGCGCTCGACGGGATCACCGGCGAGCTGGTCGTCGACCCCGGCGCGACTCCCCACGTCTGGGCGCTGACCGACGATCTGGTCGTGACCGTGACGGGCGACCTCAGCCGGGACGAGCTGCTGCAGGTCGCCGAGTCGCTCAGCTGACGCGCAGCACCGCCGCGCCGCGCACGCGGCCCGCGCGCAGCCGGTCGAGGGCCTCGTTCGCCTCCCCCAGCTCGAAGGTCTCGATCTCGGTGCGGATCGGGACCTCGGGCGCCAGCCGCAGCAGCTCCTCGCCGTCCGCGCGCGTGAGGTTGGCGACCGAGCGCAGCACCCGCTCGCCCCAGAGCAGCTCGTACGGGAACGCGGGGATGTCCGACATGTGGATGCCGGCGCAGACCACCGAGCCGCCCTTCGCGACTGCCCGCAGCGCGGCGGGCACGAGCGGGCCGGCCGGCGCGAAGATGATCGCGGCGTCGAGCTCCTCGGGCGCCGGGCCGAGCGAGTCGCCCGCCCACTCGGCGCCGAGCTCGAGTGCCAGCTCCTGCGCCGCCGCATCGTCGCCGCGTGTGAACGCGAAGACCCGGCGTCCCTGCCAGCGCGCGATCTGGGCGACGATGTGCGCAGAGGCGCCGAAACCGTAGAGGCCGAGTCGCTCGGCGTCGCCCGCCAGCCGCAGCGCACGGAAGCCGATCAGACCGGCACACAGGAGCGGCGCCGCCTCGAGATCGCCGAAGCCCTCCGGCACGGGCAGGCAGTAGCGCTCGTCCGCGACCAGGTACTCGGCGTAGCCGCCGTCGAGCGTGTAGCCCGTGAAGCGCGCACGGTCGCAGAGGTTCTCGCGCCCGCTGCGGCAGAACCGGCACTCGCCGCACGTCCAGCCGAGCCAGGGCACGCCCACGCGGCGCCCGTCCGCGGTCGTGCCGACCACCTGGTGGCCGGGGACGAGCGGGTGCCTGACCCCGGGCAGCTCGCCGTCGACGACGTGAAGGTCGGTACGGCAGACGCCGCAGGCGTGCACGGTGACGAGCAGCTGGCCGGCGGCCGGCTCGGGCAGCGGGCAGCTCGCGCTCCGCGAGCGGCCGGCCCGGCGCGTCGAGCACCATCGCCCGCACGGGCTCAGTCTGAACTTTCAGAAGATCCTCAGGTTGGTGTGCGAAGGTGCCGGCGATGGACGACCTCACCCGCCGCCGACTACTCGCCGCCGGCCTGGCGCTCCCCGCCGCGGCCGTTGCGCTCCGTTACGCCGACCTGTTCGAGACCGAGCCGGCCGCCGCCCTGCCGCTCGCCGCCACCCCCGAGCTGGCCGACGCCGACGACGACCCGACACCCGAGCTGACCGAGGGCCCCTACTTCACGCCGAACTCGCCAAAGCGGACGACGATCCTCGCCTCCGGGGCGGCCGGCACGCGCCTGCTCTTGACCGGGCGCGTCCTGACCACCGCCGGGAAGCCGGTCAAGCGGGCGCTGGTGGACTTCTGGCAGTGCGACGCGCGGGGTGCGTACGACAACCAGGGCTACCGCTTCCGCGGCCACCAGTTCACCGACGCGCGCGGCCGCTACCAGCTGCTGACCGTGGTGCCCGGCCTCTACCCCGGCCGCACCAAGCACATCCACGTCAAGGTGCAGGCGCCCCGCAAGCCGGTGCTCACCACACAGCTGTTCTTCCCGGGCGTCTCGCAGAACCGCGCCGACGGCATCTACACGCCGGACTGCCTCGTCTCGCGCTGGCGCCGCTCCGGCGGCCGCCGGCTGGCGCAGTTCGACTTCGTGCTGGACATCTAGCCGGGACCGCCGGGGCGCCTCCCTACACTGTCGCCGTGGCGGCGACCGAGTTCGAGGCCGTTCCGGCGCTCGCCGGCGACGAGCCGCACGCCCGCACGGGGACGGTGGTGATGAAGTTCGGCGGCACGTCCGTCGGCGACGTCGACCGCCTGCTCCGGGTCGTGCGCAGGCTGGTCGCAGCGCGCGAGCAGGGCAACCGCGTCGTCGGCGTTCTCTCGGCGATGGGACATACGACCGACGAGCTGGTGGAGCTGGCCAGCCGGGTCTCGCCACGCCCGAAGCCGCGCGCGCTCGACATGCTGATCTCGGTGGGCGAGCGGATCTCCTGCGCGCTGGCGGAGATGGCGATCGAGGATCTCGGCCACCAGGCGATCTCGCTGACCGGCTCGCAGGCCGGAATCGTCACCGACACCGCCCACGGCAAGGCCAAGATCGTGGACGTCCGCGCGCGCACGGATCCACGAGGCGCTCGACGAGGAGCGGATCGTGCTCGTCGCCGGCTTCCAGGGCGTCTCCACAGCGCACGAGGTCACGACGCTCGGGCGTGGCGGCTCCGACATGACGGCGGTGGTGCTCGCGGCCGCGCTCGGCGCCGACCGCTGCGAGATCTACACGGACGTCGAGGGCGTGTTCACCGCCGACCCGCGCATCGTCGCCTCGGCGCGGAAGCTGCACGCGCTCTCCTACGACGAGATGCTCGAGCTCGCCGCCTCTGGCGCGAAGGTGCTCCAGCTACGCTCAGTCGAGTTCGCGCGCAACCACGCGGTCAGGCTCCACGTCCGCTCGGCCTTCAGCAGCACCGAGGGGACGTGGGTGGTCGAGGAGGACGATCCAATGCTCGAGCGAGCGATGATCTCCGGCGTCACCCATGCTCTCGACGAGACGCTCTACCGAGTGACGGGCGTGCGGGCGGCGAAGCTGTTCAGCGAGCTGGCGGAGGCGGGCGTGAACGTCGACACCATCCTCCAGACCGGCGACGAGATCGTCTTCTCGGCGCCCGACGGCGACCACGCCGACGTTGCGGCCGTGCTCGAGCGCTGCGACGCGCCGTGGTCGTCGCGCGACGACCTCGGCAAGGTGTCCGTGGTCGGAGCGGGAATGAAGAGCCACCCCGGCGTCGCGGCGAAAGCGTTCGCGACGCTCGACGACCTCGGCATCGCGCCGGAGGTGATCACCACGTCGCCGATCAAGATCGCCTGTCACATCCCGAGCGGCGAGGTCGAGCGCGCCGTGGAGGCGCTGCACGCCGCGTTCGAGCTCGACGCCGCCGCACCGGAGCGTGCCGGTGGCTGAGCGTGCGAGCGTGGCTGTGGTCGGCGCGACCGGCGCGGTCGGCGGCGTGCTGCGGGGCATCCTCGCCGAGCGCGGCTACGAGGACGTGCGGCTGTTCGCATCCGCGCGCTCGGCCGGGAGCCAGCTCGACGGGCGCGCGGTCGACGAGGCGACTCCCGAGGCGCTCGAGGCGCTCGACGCCCAGTTCGCCTTCTTCGCCATCGGCGCGACCGCGTCACGGCAGCTCGTGCCGCACGCCGTTCGCGGCGGGGCGGTCTGCCTCGACAAGTCGTCTGCCTTCCGCATGGACGCCGACGTGCCCCTCGTCGTGCCCGAGGTGAACGGCGACCGGGCGTTCGACCACCGCGGCGTGATCGCCGTGCCGAACTGCTGCACGATTCCGCTCGCCTGCGTGCTCAAGCCGCTGCACGATGCGGCCGGGCTCCGCCGGGTGCGAGTCGCCACCTACCAGTCGGCCTCGGGCGCAGGCGCGAGCCGGATGGAGCGCCTCAGTGCCGAGCGGCCCGACGAGCACGACCTCGCCATGGACTGGGACTTCGACGGCGAGGAGTTCGACGAGGAGACGAAGCTCCGCGAGGAGACCCGCAAGATCCTCGAGCTGCCGGAGCTGCCGGTCAGCGCGACCTGCGTCCGCGTGCCAGTGATGGTGGGCCACGCGGAGGCTGTCTGGGTCGAGACCGACGAGCCCCTGTCGGGCGCGCAGGCACGGGAGCTGCTCGCTGCAGCCCCTGGGGTCCGGGTCGAGGACTTCCCCACTCCGGGCAGGTCGGCCGGCATCGACGACGTCCTCGTCGGACGGATCAGGGACGACCGGGCGGCCGAGTCCGGGATCTCGCTGTTCCTCGCGGCCGACAACCTGCGCAAGGGCGCAGCGCTGAACGCGGTGCAGATCGCCGAGACGCTGCTCGCGCGCGAGCCGCTCGCGGCGTAGCGAGCTAGCGGCCTGAGGTGAAATTCACGGGGTAACGGATGACGCCCTGGGCACGGCGCGAGGCCGCCCCCGCAGGGCCGCCAATTTCACATCAAGCCTCTAGTCGAACTCGAGCCCGGCCTCGGCGACCGCTGCGGCGATCGCCGCGTCGTCGCCGGTGACGACCGCCCGGAAGAACCGCTCCAGCCCGCCCGGGACGCAAACGAAGAGGGCGCGGGCGACCTCGTCGCTGTCATTGACGAAGCTGTGGGTGACGCCGCGCGGCAGGTGGATCGCCTCGCCGACGGCCAGCGCGCGCTCGCCGACCCGAAGCGTGCCGGAGAGCACGTAGATCGTCTCGTCCTCCTTCGTGTGCCGGTGAGGCCCGGCGCCGCTGCTCGGGTCCAGCTCGACCTCGAGCAGCGTCAACGCGCCGTCAGTGTCGTCGGCGGAGAGCACGACGCCGACTCTCGTCCCGCCGCCGGGGAGAACCAGCAGCTCGGTCACGGGCGCTGCGGCACGGGCGCCGGCTTGAACGCCTCCTTGACGAGCTCGATCACGCTCGCACGCCGACCCTCCGCGACCGGCACCAGCCCGCCGAGCTCCAGCCTGGCGAGCTCGACGCGGCCGAAGGCGCGCACCGTGCTGAAGCCGAAGTCGGCCAGGAAGTCGGTCGGGAACACGGTCTTGTGCACGAGGAAGCGGCTGTGTGCCGACTCGCCCTCCGCGTAGCGGTAGGCGAAGGTCTCGATGGCCGCTGCGCCGCGGTCCTTCGCCTCACCGATCGCGGTCAGGAAGAGCGACTGCAGCACCCACGGCGAGGAACGGTCGAGCACGTAGGCACACGTCACGAGCACGGCGTCGTCCGACGGAGGGCCGGCGGGCAGTTCACGGGCGCGCGGAAAGAGCGAGGAGGGCCCGAACTGCATCGTGCCGAGCGGACGACCGTCGTCGTCCCAGTAGACGGCCCCCCAGCTCCCCCAGGTCTCCTCGACGTCGCGGATCCACTCGCCCTTGTTCACCTCGCGTCCCGGCCTGGTCTGCCACCAGACGCAGCGCTGGCACACGCTCGGCGCATGCTCGATCGTGATCCCGTCGAGCCCTGCGACCCTCGTCTTGACCACGCCTGCAGTCTAGGTCGTGGCTAGTTGTACGGGCCGAGACGGGGTCATACGATCGCCGCGGAGGATGCGGCACGGCGTGGCAGAGAGGAGTCCATGTGACGCAGAACGCAGAGACGGCACGCAGGATCTACGAGGCCTGGAACCAGCGCGACTTCGACGGCTTCGCCGACGCGTTGGCGAACGGCGAGTTCCTCATCATGGGAAGCGGTGAGCGCCTGGCCGGTCGCGAGGGCGCGATGGAGTTCGCGCATCGCTGGGCGAACGGCTTCCCCGACGGCCGGGTGACGATCGACAGCGTGGTCGAAAGTGGCGACACGGTCGTCGTCGAGTTCACGGGACGGGGCACGCACACCGGCCCGCTCGTGACGCCGATGGGCGAGATCCCGGCCACCGGGCGCACCATCGAGCTCAAGCTGTGCGACGTGTCCACGTTCGCCGCCGACGGGACCGTCAAGACGCTCCGGACGTACTTCGACACCGGGTCGCTCATGACCCAGCTCGGCCTGGCGCCGCAGCCCGCGATGGCCGGCGCCAGCACCTAGGCACGCACCGACCGCCGTGCCGCATCCTCCTTCCATCGCTGCCGGCGCGGCCCCGAACGGCTTGGGTCAGTCCCCTACTCCGCCTCAGGAGCGACACGGAGAGCGACGGGGACAGACCCCTCAGTGACGACGAGCGTCAATGACTAGACGCGCAGCTTCTCGACGACCGGGTCGATCGAGACGACGTGCCGGCGGAACTTCAGCTCGGAGTCCTCGAAGCCCGCGGCCACGCCGATCAGCTGTGCCAGGTGCAGAATCGGGAGCTTGAACTCGCGGCCGGTCGCTGCCTCGAGCTTCGATTGCCAGGCGTCGAGCGACAGGTGGCAGAGCGGACAGGGGGTGACCATCGCGTCGGCGCCGCGCTCGAGCGCCTGCTCGATCGGCTGGATCAGCTCGCCGAGCGCCGTCTCCTCGCGGGCCTGGATGATCGGGAAGCCGCAGCACTTGATCTTCGCCGGGTAGTCGACGGGCTCGCCGCCGCAGGCCTCGATGATCGCCTCGAGCGACCAGGGCCGGTCCGGGTCCTCGAAGCCGAGCAGCTTCGACGGCCGCAGGATCTGGCAGCCGTAGAACGGCGCCACCTTCAGGCCCTTGAGCCCCTTGTGCGCGGCCACCTTCAGCAGCTCGAAGCCCTCGCCCTCGGCGATCAGCCAGAGCAGGTGCTTGACCTCGACGCCGCCCGAGTAGGGCGGCACGCCCACCGTCTCGAGGTTGGCGTTCACCCGTTCCCTCAGCTCGTCGTCGTGCTGGAGCGTGAAGTTCGCCTGCCGCAGGTTGAGCGTGCAGACGTTGCAGACCGTCATCAGCGTGTCGGCGCCGGTCTCCTCGGCGTAGGCGAGGATGCGGGCGTTCAGGTGCAGGTAGTAGTCGGGCTCGGCCTCGTGGATATCGCCGGCGCCGCAGCAGGTGACCGTCTCCAGGTCGACGAGCTCGAGCCCCACGCGCGGCGCGAGCGCTCGGGTCGAGATGTCGAGCTCCTTCGCGGAGAGCGACGCCAGGCAGCCTCGGTAGTACGCAAGCCTCTTCATCAACCCTCCGCGTGCGGCGGTTCCTCGCCGGGTGTGACCTCGGGGGCGTCGCGGCGGCCACCGGCGGTGCCCGCTCCGCTCTGCTCGTGCTCGAGGCGCGCCAGCGCCCGCTCGCCCTGGACGATGCCGAGCGCGCCGTCACGGCCCTGGTCCTTGACGACGTTGTAGAGCCGCCTCGCCTCGTTGACCTCCTCCGCCACGTGCGGCGGGAAGGGCAGCGGCACCTTGCCGTGGCGCAGCAGCTTCATCGCGAAGCCCATCTGGCCGATCGCCGAGACGACGCCCTGGGTCTTGGGGACGAGCTCGGTCTCGCGCAGCCAGCCCGTCGTCTTCGTCGAGGTGACGAACCACTTCGCGTGCTTGGCGCCCATGTCGTGGTCGATCCCGTGCTTGATCGACTCGGCGCCGAGCTTGGCGATCGCGTCACGCGGGTCGACACCCTTCGGGCAGCGCTCGTTGCAGAAGTAGCACCGGGTGCAGTCCCAGATGCCGTGCTCGTCGTTGTAGTCGTTGAGCCGCTCGATCTCGGCCCGGTCGCGCGGGTCGCCGACGAAGCGCATGCCCTTCGCCAGCGCGGCCGGCCCCATGAAGTCCGGATCGGACTCCATCGAGTTGCACTCGGAGACGCAGCAGCCGCACATGATGCAGAGCGCCTCCTTGTGGATCACGTTCATCGACTCCTGCGAGTGCCGCCACTCCTTCTCCGGCGGCTCCTCGTAACCCGGCTGCAGCCACGGCTTCATGGCGCGGACCTTCGACCAGAACGGCTCCATGTCGACGACGAGGTCCTTGACGATCGGCAGGTTGCCCATGGCCGAGATCACCGGCACGTGGCCGGACTTGGCGATGTCGTACATGCGCGTCTTGCAGGCGAGAACGGCGCCGCCGTCCATGCGCATGCCGCACGACCCGCAGATCATCATCCGGCAGCTCTTGCGGTAGGCGAGCGTGCCGTCGACGCGGTCCTTGATGATGTCGAGGACATCGAGGAGTGTCACCCACTCAGGCGCCTCGACCTCGTACGTCTTGAGCTCGCGCTCGCCGGTGCGGGAGTCGTAGCGCCAGATCTTCAGCGCGACGTCGATGGTGGCGTCGCTGACGTGCGCGGAGCTGTTCAGGCCGGCTGTCGGCACCTAGTACGTCCTCTCCATCGGTTGCCATTTCGTCATCGTCACCGGCTTCCACGAGAGCTTCGCGCGGCCGAACTCGTCGAGCCGCGTGATCGTGTGCCGGAGGAAGTTCTCGTCGTCCCGCTCGGGGTAGTCGTAGGGCCTTGCGTGAGCGCCGCGACTCTCCTTTCGGGCCAGCCCTGAGACAATCATGCACTCGGCCAGGTCGAGCAGGAAGCCGAGCTCGAGCGTCTGGGTGACGTCGTTGTTGAAGAGCGTCCCCTTGTCGTCGACGACCACGCGCTCGTAGCGCTCGCGGAGCTCCTCGATGAGACGCCCCTGCTCCTGCATCTCGTGCTCGCGCCGGAAGACGCCGAAGTTCTCGTGCATCGAGCTCGCGAGCTCCTCGCGGATCTGCCAGGGCCGCTCGCCGTCGGTGCGGTCGAGCAGGTCGGCGATCTCCTGTTCGCAGTCGGCCTCGAACGACGCAGGCACGGCCACGGTCGTGTGTGTGAGCGCCCAGTCGGCGGCGTGCTGCCCGGCGCGCTTCCCGTAGGTGATCGTCTCCATGAGCGCGTTCCCGCCGAGCCGGTTGGCGCCGTGAACCGAGACGCAGGCCGCCTCGCCCGCGGCGTACAGCCCTTCGAGCGTCGTCCGCCCCCAGACGTCGGTGTCGACGCCGCCCATGTGGTAGTGCGCACCCGGGCGGACGGGGATCGGCTCGTGGATCGGGTCGACGCCGGCGAAGACCATGGAGAGCTCGCGCGTCCCGTGGAGACGCTCCAGGATCTTCTCCGCGCCGAGATGGCGAAGGTCGAGCAGCACGTTGCCGTTGACGCCGCGCCCTTCGTCGATCTCGACCTGCTCCGCGCGTGAGATGACGTCGCGGCTGGCGAGCTCCATCGCGTTCGGCGCATAGCGCGTGAGGAAGCGCTCGCCCTCGGAGTTCAGCAGGTATGCACCCTCGCCGCGGCAGCCTTCGGTGATGAGCACGCCGGTCGGCGCGAGCGTCGTCGGGTGGAACTGCATCATCTCCATGTCCTCGAGCCCGACGCCCGCGCGCAGGGCCATCGAGATGCCGTCGCCGGTGCAGGCGTAGGCGTTCGTCGTGCCGGTGTAGAGCCGTCCCGCCCCGCCCGTCGCGATGATCACCGTCTTCGCGCCGACGGTCTTGAGGCCCCCGTTCATGATGTCCCAGCAGACGACGCCCTGGCAGCGGTCGTCGTCCACGACCAGCTTCCAGGCGAACCACTCCTCGTACGTCCGGATGTCGCGCTTCATCACCTGCTCGTAGAGGACGTGGACGAGCACGTGGCCGGTGATGTCCGCCGCGTACGCCGTGCGCGGCTCGCCCGCGGCGCCGAACGGCCGCTGGGCGATCCGGCCGTCCTCCGTGCGCGAGAAGACGGCGCCCCAGCGCTCGAGCTGGTAGACGTCCTCGGGCGCCTCCTCGCAGAGGATCTCGATCGCGTCCTGGTCGCCGAGGTAGTCGGACCCCTTGACCGTGTCGAAGGCGTGCTTCTCGGGGTCGTCCTCGGACGCGTTGCCGAGCGCCGCGTTGATCCCGCCCTCGGCCGCGCCCGAGTGGCTGCGCGTCGGGTGGATCTTGGAGATCATGGCCACGTCCGCACCGGCGTCGAACGCCTCGATGGCGGCGCGCATGCCTGCGCAGCCGGCGCCAACGACGAGGACGTCGTGCTTCGCCTCCACTGCCCGAGGACGCTATCGGATGCGCAGCGGGCTGCGCTTCGTCACAAAGCGGGCGAGCAAGCTAGACGCGGGGCCCTGCGGCGGCGATCTCGGGCGCGACGTCGAAGCGCTCGAAGTTGTCGCGGAACATCCGCGCGAGCTCGCGCGCCTTCCGGTCGTAGCGCTCGGGGTCGCTCCACGTCGAGCGCGGGTCGAGCAGCTTGGCGTCGACGCCCGGAACCTGCACCGGCACCTCGAAGCCGAAGATCGGGTCGGTGCGGAGCTCGGCCTGGTCGAGCTCGCCGCCGAGCGCCGCGCGAAGCATCGCCCGGGTCGCTGCGATCGGCATCCGGGAGCCCTCGCCGAAGGGCCCGCCCGTCCAGCCCGTGTTGACGAGCCAGACGCTGATCTGGGGGCGCTCCGTGAGCTTGCGGCCGAGCAGCTCGGCGTAGACCGAAGGCGGCTGCGGCCAGAAGGGCGCGCCGAAGCAGGCCGAGAACGTCGGCTGCGGCTCGGTGACTCCGATCTCGGTGCCCGCGAGCTTCGCCGTGAACCCTGAGAGGAAGTAGAACAGCGCCTGCTCGCGGGTCAGGCGCGCGATCGGCGGCAGGATGCCGAAGGCGTCCGCGGTCAGGAAGACGACCCTGCTCGGGTGGCCGGCGCGCTTGGCCGGCAGCGCGTTCGCGATCTGCTCCAGCTTGTACGCGGCGCGGGTGTTCTCGGTCTTCGAGTCGTCGTCCAGATCGAGCACGCCGCGCTCGTCGACGATGACGTTCTCGAGCACGGTGCCCCAGCTGCGCGTGGTCTTGTAGATCTCGGGCTCCGCGTCCTCGGAGAGTCGGATGACCTTCGCGTAGCAGCCGCCCTCGAAGTTGAAGACGCCGTCGGGCCCCCAGCCGTGCTCGTCGTCACCGATCAGATGGCGCTCGGGATCGGCCGAGAGCGTCGTCTTGCCCGTGCCCGAGAGGCCGAAGAAGAGCGCGACGTCGCCCTCGTCGCCGACGTTCGCCGAGCAGTGCATCGGCATGACGCCCGCGAGCGGCAGCCGGTCGTTCATGAGCGTGAAGATCGACTTCTTGATCTCGCCCGCGTACCAGGTGCCGCCGATCAGCACCTCCGCGCGGCTCGGGTGCAACACCACGAAGGTCGACGACCTGGTGCCGTCCTCCTCGGGCACGGACTCGACCGGCGGGGCGTGGAGGACGAGCGCCTCGGGCTCGTGCTTTGCGAGCTCGCTCTCGGTCGGCTCGATGAAAAGGGTCTTCGCGAAGAGCGCATGCCACGGGCTGGCGGTGATCACCCTGACGTTGAGCCGGTGGGCCGGGTCGGCGCCGGCGAAGAGGTCGACGACGTAGAGATCCTGGCCGCTCAGGTGGGAGACGACCTTGCGGCGCAACCCGTCGAAGTGCTCCTCGCTGAGGTCGGCGTTGACGTCGCCCCACCAGATGCGGTCCTCGGAGCCCGGCTCGCGGACGATGAACTTGTCCTTGGGGGAACGGCCTGTGTGGACGCCGGTGTCGACGACGATCGGGCCGCCCTCGGCGAGACGGGCGTCGCCGCGCTCGAGCGCGTGCTCGTACAGCAGCGCCGTCGTCGGCTGCCAGTGGACCTGCCCGCCCGCGACCAGGCCGTGGGCGTCGAGGCCGGTGCCGGCATGTGGTTCGAGCGTCGTCGCCACCAACCCCTCCTTCCCGGGTCGTCGTCGGGCAGAAACGTGCGCGCGCGGGGCGCGGAGCCGAGAATGCTATGCGCCCGCCCGACGGCGCGCCTGGCCAACCGTCGCCGTTTCTGCCTGCACGGGCCCTGCTTTCCGTGCAGCTCAGCGGTAGCCGAGCTCGGCGAGCAGCTCGCCCGCCTCGGCCTCGACGTCGGCCACCTGCTCCGTCGTCAGGTCGCGCTGCCAGCGGCCGATCGAGCCGCTGTGAGCCTCGAGCAGGGCCGCGCTCAGTGGGTCTCCCGGCGCCCCGAGGGCGACACCCAGCGCCTCCCCGGTCGCGGCCGGGTCGGCCGCCATCTGCTCGTAGCGCACCTCGTGCGCGGGGACGCCGGCGGCCCGGATCGCGGAGACGTGGACACGCCACACCCACGCCGCCCGGCGCGCCTCGCTCGCCGCGGCGAACTCGTCCCGGCGCGCGGGCTCGACCCAGAAGCGCGCGTGGCCGCCGTACGGCTGCCCGGCGTCGTCGGCGTCGCGGCGGTCGTCCCGCAGCCAGCCGCGCTCGAGCAGCGAGCAGACGACGTCGCGCCCGTCACGCAGCGCGTGCACGACGGTCGCCTGCGGGTAGGCGTGACGGATCGCCACGAGCAGGAAGGCGCATTCGGGCGTCTGCTCGACGCCGCGCAGGCCGCGCACGAGCCCGACCGTCCGGGTCACCTGCAGCAGCTTGCGCAGGCGCTCGGCCGCCTCGTTGGCCGGCAGCGGCGCGAGGTCGGGCACGGCCGCCTTTACCGCTGCGACCTCGCCGAGGTCGACGAATCCGGGCGTCTTGCCGATGGCGCCCGCCAGGAACGAGGTGCCCGAGCGGGGGCTGCCGACGACGAAGACGAGCCGCTCCTCGGCACCGCCGAGTGCGTCCCGCAGCGGCCGCGGCCGGGCGAGCCGGCGAGCCGACTTGAGGTGCAGGACCGCAGAGCGCGCGAGATCGGGCACGACCCGAGTCTATGGAGGCCTCAGGGCCGGCCGTCGGCCTGGATGCGGTACACGACCCCGCGGCCGTGATCGGCCACGAGCAGCGCGCCATCTGCATCGACGGCGACGGCGAGCGGATGCTCGAAGCCGCGCGCGAACGGCGTCACCCGCGCCCGGCGGGGGTCGCCGCTCGTGTGAACGACCACGCGGTCGACGCGCCGCCCGTGCGACTTGCTCAGGTACTCGCCCCAGAGCGCGACGAACACGTTCCCCTGGTACGCCGCCGGGAAGCTTCGGCCCCGGTAGACGACGAGCCCGTCGGCGGACGAGTGCTGCTCGAGGAAGGCGAGCGGCGGCTCGACGCCGGCGCAGCTCCCGACGAGCCGCCGCCGGGCGGCGTCGGCCCAGCAGCGCGGCCAGCCGTAGAAGCGCCCGGGCCGCACGTGCACGAGGGTCTCGGCCGGGCTCCGCACCTCGTCGCGGCCGTTGTCCGTGGCGTAGAGCCGCCTCGTCGTCGGGTCGAAGGCGAGCCCGAACGGGTTGCGCAGCCCGCGGGCCACGACGCGCAGGTCGCTGCCGTCCGAACGCACCGACAGGACGGCGGCGCTGTACCGGCTGCGCTCACGGCAGGCGTCGCAGGTCGAGCCGCTGCCCAAGTAGAGGCGCCCGTCGGGCCCGGGCACGACGTTGTCCTGCTGGTGGAGGCCGTAGGGGAGGTTGCGCACGATCGCCCGCTTGCGGCCGCCCGCGACCCGCCACAGCGTCCCCTGCGCCGAGACGTAGAGGGCGCCGCGGTGCCAGGCGAGCCCGAGCGGCGTACGGAACCCGCCGACCTCCACCCGCGGCCGCCGCGACCCGGGCGTGACTGAGACGACGCTGCCGGTCTCCTGCGCCAGGTAGAGCCGGCCGCGCGGGCTCCAGGCCATCGCCGTCGGCCGCACGAGGCCGGTCGCGTACACCTCGGCGCGGAACCCGGCTGGGACACGGATGGCCGGCGCCGAAGGCAGCGCGATGGCTGCGTGCGGCCGCGTCGAGCCTCCCGAGGCGGCGGCAACGAGGACGAGGGCGAAGGCGAGTGCGAGAGTCAGCGGGAGGCGAGCGGTCACCGGACGCGAATCGTGCCCTGTGCTGGAGACGTCAGCCGCCATCGACCGCTACCTGCGGGTCGCCCCGCTCGCGGAGGCAACGCGCAGGGCCTACGCCGTCGACCTGGCCGAGTTCGGCAGCTGGCTGCGCGCGCGGGGCGAGACGCTCGACGCAGTCGACGCCGGGACGCTCGCCGACTACACGGCGGCCCTGGGCGCCTCGCGGCCCGGCCGCGACCCGAACAAGCTCGCCCCCACCACGGTGGCCCGCAAGCTCGCCGCCGTCCGCGGCTTCCTCCGCCACGCACTCGGCCCGTCTCGTGCCCCCGAAGTCTCGTTCGCGCCCAGACGCGGCCGCCGCCTGCCGCAGGCGCCCAAGCTCCCCGAGGTCGACGAGACCCTCGCCGCGCTCGAGCCGGGCGACGCGATCGGGCTGCGCAACCGCGCCCTCGTCGAGCTCGTCTACTCGGCCGGCCTGCGCAGCCGCGAGGCGGTCGACCTCGACCTCGCCGACGTTCGGTTCGACGAGGAGCTCGTCCGCGTCCGCGGCAAGGGCGGCAAGGAGAGGGCAGTCCCGCTCGGCGAGGAGGCCGCCTACTGGCTCGGCCGCTATCTGCGCGACGCCCGGCCGCACCTCGCCCGCGGGGCGAACGACGCGCTGTTCCTCTCGGCCCGGGGCCGGCGGCTCGACACGAGCACCCTGCGCCGGCTGGTGCCCCATCCCGCACCGCCTCCGCCACGCCTTCGCAACGCACCTGCTCGAGGGCGGCGCCGACCTGCGGGTGATCCAGGAGCTGCTCGGCCACAGCTCGCTCTCGACCACGCAGGTGTACAGCCACGTCGATGCTCGCCGCCTGCGCCGGGTCTACGACCGGTCGCACCCGAGGTCGTAGCCGCAAGCCGTGCCGCCGCCCTCGCTAGCCGGGACGATTGGACGGCGGCAGGGCTTGCTTCATTCGAGGGGAGCGACCACGCCATCTGGTCACACGCGGCTTCGCGCGGTGTGGCTTTCGGCGTGGAGACCGCGGGCCCATGACGCCATAACTGCCGGCGTCGTGGGCTCGCTCTATTCGAAGGGGGAGCAAGTCCCCCCTCGAGCTCCCCCCTTTCCTCAAGCGACTGTGACGCATAGGCCGTCAAGTCAGACGCGACTTCGCGCGCTGTGGCTCTCGCCGAGCAAGCTCGGCTCCGCCGGTAAACCGCACCCTGGTCTGTCGAGTGCTCGACGCGACTTCGTCGCGACATCGATTGAGGAAGGTCGTGGCAGGCGAAACGATGTGCGTGCCGAACCTCTTGCGGGGCAATGACGACCCCGCGCGACGCCGACGTCGAGTCCTTCCTGGCCCTCCTGGCGGCGCGCCGGGCGCCGCGGACGGTCGAGGCGTACCGTCGTGACCTGGCGGGGTTCGCCGGCTGGCTCGGCCGCCCCGCCGGTACGGCGACGACCGACGAGCTCGAGCGCTATCTCGGCGAGAGCCGCGAGGCCGGCCTCGCCCCGGCGACCATCGCCAGGCGGGCGGCGGCGCTGCGCTCCTTCTTCCGTCACCAGCAGCTCGTCGGGCGGAGTGACGAGAACCCGGCAGCGACGCTGGCCTCGCCCCGCCGTCCGCGCCGCCTCCCGAAGACTCTGTCACCGGCAGAGGCCGAGCGCCTGATCGAGGCGGCCGCCGGCACCTCGCCGCGGGAGCTGCGCGACCGGGCGCTCGTCGAGCTCCTGTACGGCGCCGGGCTCCGCGTCAGCGAGGCCGTCGGCCTCGAGCGCGCCAGCGTCGATCTCGACGCGCGGCTCGTCCGTGCCCTCGGCAAGGGCGACAAGGAGCGCGTCGTCCCGATCGGACGGGAAGCGACCGAGGCGCTCAGGCGCTACCTCGCGCGCGGGCGACCACATCTCGAGCGCCGCCACCGGCCGGAGCTCTTCCTCAACGCGCAGGGTGGAGCGCTCACCCGCGCGGGCGCGTTCCTGATCCTCCGCCGCCTCGCCGCCCGGGCCGGGCTCGAGCCGGGCCGCGTCCACCCGCACCTGCTCCGGCACTCGTTCGCGACACACCTCCTCGACGGCGGGGCAGACCTGCGGACGCTGCAGGAGCTCCTCGGCCACGCCGACCTCGGCACCACCGAGCTCTACACGCACGTCAGCGATGCGAGGCGCCGAGACGCCTATTTCAGCGCGCACCCCCATGCGCGCCGCCAGGTTTCCGGTCCGGCGGGCCGGGCGAAGACCGAAGAGGATGACGCCGCTTGACCCGCAGCTCACCACCCTGCTCGCCGCCGCGGCGGGCATCGGGGTGCTGATGTCCCTCTCCGGCGTTCAGAAGGGACTGCTGGAGTGGCGCCGCCGTCGCGCGTGTCCCGGCTGCGGCCGCCCGCCCGTTCGCGGACGCTGCGGCTGCGGCTCCTAGCGCGCCCGCTGCTTCTGCTTCAGCACGTTCGCGACCCGCTTGGAGACGGCCCGCAGCTCCTTCGTCTGCTCGTCGTCCTCCCCCACGTGATCGAGCAGGACGATCGTGTCCCGGTCACTCGAGCCGTGCGCCAGGCACATGACGGCGAGCCGGCGTACAGCCTCGTTGCCGTCGCCGTTCAGGAGGCGGTGCAGCATCGCGCGCAGCGTGTTGACGAGGCTCGGGTGGTCCCGGGAGAGGAGCTCGAGCGAGACGAGCGCCGAGCCTCGGCACGCCGGACTGTCGTCCTCGAGCCCGCGCCGGATGAGCTCCGTCTTCTGGCGCCAGCGGAACTGACCGATTGCCCGGTAGGCGACGGCCCGCTCCCTGAAGTCGGGGCTCCGCGCGGCTCCTTCGAGCTCGTCGTCCCACTTTCGGCGCAGATCCGAGAGCTCGCGCTCTTCCCCGCGCTCGGCGAGGTCCGCTGCCTGTGCCGCAGCCTCGGCGAGCGTCAAGAAACCGGCTCGAGCGAGCGCGGCGCCGGCCCGACGTAGCGGGCGTTCGGACGGAACAGTCGCCCCGTCCGCTTCTGCTCGAGGATGTGCGCAGACCAGCCGGCCACTCGGGAGCACGCGAACATCGCCGGCACCAGCCGCGGCGGGATCTCGGCGATGTCGAGGACGATCGCGGAGTAGTACTCCACGTTCGTCTTCAGCGGACGCTCCGGATGGCGCCGCTCCAGCTCCTCGAGCGCCACCGCCTCGAGCTCTTCCGCCACCTCGATTTGCGGGGAGCCGAGCTCGCGGGCAGTCTCCTTGAGTATCCGCGAGCGAGGATCCTCGGCGCGGTAGATGCGGTGACCGAAGCCCATGATCCGGTTGCCAGCGTCAAGGCGAGCCTTCACCCAGCCATCCGGGTCGCCGGAGGCGGCGACCTCCTCGAGCATGGGCTTGACGTATGCGGGCGCGCCGCCGTGCAGCGGGCCGGAGAGGGCCCCGACGGCAGCCGAGAGCGCGGCACCACAATCAGCGCCGGTCGACGCAACCACGCGCGCCGTGAAGGTCGAGGCGTTCAGGCCGTGCTCTGCGGTGCAGATCCAGTAGGTGTCGATTGCCTGGGCCGCCTTCGGATCCGCCTCGCCGCGCCACTGGAGCAGAAACCGCTCGGCCGCGGTCTTGCCCTGCGCGACGACCTCGTCCGGGACGTCGTTCGTCTTCCCATCGGCAACCGCGCGCTGAGCGGGCGACGATGCCCATCATCTGCGCGGAGAGCCGGCCGAGGTCCTGGCGCGCCTGTTTGTCAGAGATCTCGTTCAGCTTGCCGAGATCCCAGGTCCCGGCGAGACGCGCGGTCTCGGCCTGCAGGTCGGCGGGCGCATTCCCCGTCAGCCCCACCAGCTGGAACGGCTCCGGCTCAGGCATGACCGAGTCGAGATCATTGTCGACGAGCAGACCCCACACGTTCTCGTAAGGGTGCTGCCCGACCAGCTCGGTGATGTCCACGCCGCGGTAGCGCAGGACGCCGCCTTCCTTGTCCGGCTCGGCAATCTCCGTCTCGACGGCGACGATCCCCTCGAGGCCTGGCTTGAACTCGCTCATCGCCGAGACTGTACCCCGACAGCACGCTTTGCACGCCGAATGGCCGGTGCCCACCTACCGAGACGAATCGCACGGACGGGCCGCTAGAGTCGCGGCCGTGGCGCACCAGGTAACCCTGATTCCCGGCGACGGAACGGGCCCGGAGCTGACCGAGGCGACTCGGCGCGTGCTCGAGGCGACCGGCGTCGAATTCGACTGGGACGTGCGCCAGGCCGGCGAAGAGGTGATGGACAAGTTCGGCGGCAATCCGCTCCCGGACGAGACGCTCGACGCGATCCGCGAGACCAAGGTCGCCCTCAAGGGCCCGATCACGACTCCGGTCGGCGGCGGCTTCCGCTCCGTCAACGTCGGCTTGCGCAAGGGTCTCGACCTCTATGCGCAGGTCCGCCCGTGCAAGACCTACCCCGGCGTGCGCACCCGCTTCGAGGACGTCGACCTGATCATCATTCGCGAGAACACCGAGGACCTCTACGCGGGCATCGAGTACGAGCAGGGCACGCCCGACGCCGAGGAGCTGATCGGCTGGATCGAGTCGAAGGGCGGCAAGCTCCGCCACCGCGACGCCGGCATCTCGATCAAGCCGATCTCCATCACCGGCACGCGACGGATCTTCGAGTTCGCGTTCGACTACGCGCGCCGCAACCGCCGCAAGAAGATCACGGCGGTGCACAAGGCGAACATCATGAAGTTCTCGGACGGGCTCTGGCTCCAGGTCGCGCGCGAGGTGGCGGCCGAGAACTCCGACATCGAGTTCGACGACCGGATCGTGGACAACATGTGCATGCAGCTCGTCCAGCGGCCCGAGGAGTACGACGTGCTCGTGCTGCCGAACCTCTACGGCGACGTCCTCTCCGACCTCTGCGCCGGGATGATCGGCGGGCTCGGCCTCGCGCCCGGCGCGAACTTCGGCGACGACGTGGCGGTGTTCGAGCCCACGCACGGCTCGGCGCCGAAGTACGCCGGCCAGAACAAGGTCAACCCGATGGCGCAGCTGCTCTCGGGGATGCTGATGCTGCGCCACCTCGGCGAGACCGAGGCGGCCGACCGGCTCGAGACTGCGATCGCCGAGGTCATCCGCGAGGGCACGAGCGTCACCTACGACATGAAGCCGACGCGCGACGACCCGACCGCCGTCGGCACGAGCGAGGTCGCCGACGCGATCATCGACAAGCTGGGGGTGCGGGTATGAGCCGAGGTAGGTCGCCACGAGTTCACGCCGTTCAAGGGGCGCCGCAAGGTCACGGTCGTCGGCGCCGGCAACGTCGGCGCGACCTGCGCGCAGGTGCTCGCGCAGCGTGACTACTGCGACGTCGTGCTCGTCGACATCAAGGAGGGCCTGCCGCAGGGCAAGGCGCTCGACATCAACCAGATGGGCGCCGTCCTCGGCTACGAGCCGAACGTCGTCGGCACGAACGGGTACGACGAGACCGCCGGGTCGGACGTGGTCGTGATCACCGCCGGGCTGCCGCGGCAGCCGGGCATGAGCCGCGACGACCTCGTCACGACCAACGAGAAGATCGTCGGCTCGGTCGACGCGCGAGGCGATCGCGCAGTCCCCCGACGCGACGCTGATCATCGTCTCGAACCCGCTCGACGCGATGTGCCACGTGGCCAAGAACGTGTCCGGCTGGCCGAAGAACCGCGTCTTCGGCATGGCCGGCATCCTCGACACGGCCCGCTTCTCGACGTTCATCGCCTGGGAGACGGGCGCGTCGGTGAAGGACGTGACCGCCACGGTGCTCGGCGGCCACGGCGACCAGATGGTGCCGGTCGTGTCCGCGACGACCGTGGGCGGCGTGCCGCTCCGCAAGCTCGCGAGCGAGTCCGCGATCCAGGCGATGGTCGAGCGCACCGCCAAGGGCGGTGGCGAGCTCGTCAACCTGCTCGGGACGTCCGCCTGGTACGCGCCGGGCGCCGCAGCGGCCCAGATGGTGGACGCGATCATGCTCGACGAGAAGCGCGTGCTCCCCTGCACGGCGTACCTCGAGGGCGAGTACGGCATCTCCGACCTCTACATGGGCGTGCCGGTGAAGCTCGGCGCGGGCGGCATCGAGCAGATCGTCCAGCTCGACCTGACCGCCGACGAGCAGCAGGCGCTCGAGACCTCCGCCGAGGCCGTGCGCGAGGTCGTCGGCGTGCTCACCAGCTGAGCCATCGGCGTGGCACGGGGCGCGGCTCGGGGCACGGCGGGCCGCGACGCTCGCCCGCTACCAGGACGCCGCCCCGACGCTCTCGCGCCGTAGACGCGCTCGTCCGCGCTCCGCCCTCGCTGTGTCCCGGCTGCGGCCGGACATCGAAGACGGTGCAAGGGGTCTGCGCCGACTGCTGGGCGCCGAAGGGCGGCCGCCCGATGGGCTGGCGCAAGCAGCCGCCGGGCGAGGGCGGCGGCAGGTGGCTCGAGGACGTCGCGCTCGGCTGCCTCGCGTGGCCGGTCTTCGCCGTCGCGGCCGTGCTGGTGGCATGGAGCTGGTGAAGGAGATCGCGTGGATCTCGGCCTGAGCGGCCGCACCGCGATCGTGTGCGGCGCGTCCTCGGGGATCGGGCTCGCGATCGCCGAGTCGCTCGCCGAGGAGGGCGCGAACGTCGTCATGTTCGCGCGCGGGCGCGAGGCGCTCGAACGCGAGGCCGAGCGCATGGGCGGCCTGGCCGTTCGCGGCGACGTGACCGACCCCCGCGACGTCGAGCGGCTCGTCGCGCGGACGGTCGAGGCCTTCGGCGGCATCGACATCCTCGTCAACAACGGCGGCGGCCCGCCGCGCGGGCCCGCGGTCGGACTACGGGCGGAGGAGATCGAGGCGGCCGTGGCGCTGCTGCTCGTCTCGGCGGTCCGGCTGACGGAGCTTGCCCTCCCCCACCTCCGGCAGAGCCCCGCCGCCCGCGTGATCAACGTCGAGTCGAGCTCGGTGCGCGACCCGATCGAGAACCTCGCACTCTCGAACCTCGTTCGCCCCGGCGTCGTCGGCTGGGCGAAGACGCTGGCCCGGGAGCTCGGCCCCGAGGGGGTCACCGTCAACACGCTCGCGCCGGGACGATTCGACACGCCGCGCCTGGCCGAGGTCTATCCGACCGGGCCGAGCGCCGACGATCTCAAGACGATTCCGCTGCGGCGGCTCGGGACGCCGCGTGAGATCGGCGATGTCGCGTGTTTCCTCGCCTCCGACCGGGCCGCATACGTCACCGGCACCGTCATCCCGGTCGACGGCGGCCTCACCCGCGGCCTGCTCTAGAACCGCCCCGGCGGCCGCGGCGCAGGCGCCTCTATGCTCGGCGTGTGCGACGCCTGGTCACGCCGGCCCGCATTGCCGTGGTCGGGCTCGTCGCGATCGCGGCTCTCGCCGTCCTCTACGTCACCCCGTCGGACGACTACATCTTCCTGCCGGCCCGTGCCCAGCCGCTCGCACCCAAGGTCGAGGTCGAGGGCGAGAAGCCGGCGGACGACGGCGGCGTCTACTACGTCGCGGTCGACGTCCGCAAGGCGACGCTGCTCGAGCGCTTCTTCCCGGGCATCTACGAGGGCTCGACCCTGGTGCCGGGGAAGGATCTGATCCCGCCGGGGCTGGACGAGGAGTCACGGCGCGAGTCTGAGCTCGCCGCCATGCGCCGCTCACAGCGCGTCGCCGCCTCGGTGGCGCTGCGCGAGGCCGGGTACGACGTCAAGGCGACGCCGACCGGCGTGCTCGTCACCGCGGTCTTCCGCGACACGCCGGCGGTCGGCAAGCTCCGGCCCGGCGACGTGGTCGAGGCGGTGGACGGCGTACGCGTGCGGACGCCAGAGCAGCTCGGACGCAGGATCCGCGCCAAGCCCGTTGGCAGGGAGGTCGTGCTCAGGGCGCGGCGCGGCTCGAAGCTCGAGAACGTCCGCCTGCGCACCATCGGCAGCCCGGACGACATGTCGAGGCCGATCGTCGGCATCGGCATCGAGCCCGCCGTGCGGATCACTCTCCCCGTCGACGTCGACATCGACCTCGGCAGCGTCGGCGGCCCTTCCGCCGGCCTCGCGTTCGCACTCGACATCCTCGAGGAGCTCGGCCACGACGTCGACCACGGCCGCCGCCTGGCCGCGACCGGCGAGCTCGCCCTCGACGGCCGGGTGGGGCCTGTCGGCGGAATCAAGCAGAAGACGATCGGAGCGAGGCGTTCCGATGTTGACGTCTTGCTCGTCCCGGCTGGGGAAAACGCCGAAGAGGCCAGTCGCTATGCGGGAGACATGCGGGTCATCCCTGTGAGGACTTTTCGACAGGCGTTGCGGGCACTGGCAACCCTGCCCGAGCCGAGCTGAAAAAGGCTCGATTTCCGGGCATTCCAAAGTCCTCGCTCTTTGCGGGAGGAAGGCTTCGGACACCCCTTGTGCTCGGCGCCGCGGCCTCTAGGATCCCGCTGTCCAAACGGCCACAACAGGGGGAGCGAAAAAGACATTGAGCAAACGGGGCAGAGCAACTTGTGAAGATTGCTATTTCCGCCAGACGGGCCTCTGCGCCCTCCTGGTCGATCAGCCCTGCCCCACCTTCCGCGCGGTGACGCGAGGCCGGATCGCCCGGCCGCAGCAACCGCCACTCGTGCCGCGGCCCGCGGAACAGCTCGCAGCGCACTCCACGGCGTAGGATCCGGTCCCGGTGGGACGGGACTCGCCGCCGCTCCGAGACCGCGCCGCACAGTGGCAGCCGCGCCTCTGGCTCACGGTGGGCGGTCTGACCGCTGTATTCCTCTACCTGGTCGCTTTCGTTGCCAAGAATGACGACGAGGTCGAGATCGACTTCGTCTTCTTCTCCGCCCATGCAGGGCTGATCTGGCTGTTGTTGATCGGCGTGGGCGCCGGCGTCGCGGCCGGCTTGCTGCTATCCCAGCTCTACCGCCGCCGCCGCCGCAGGGACCGCGGCGGCTAGGCGGGCGACGGCCTCGGCGATCGCCTCCGGGCTCTCGAAGCTGTACGCGAGCCGGAGCGAGGACTCGCCGCCGCGCCCGTGCGGGAAGAAGTCGGTGCCCTTGACGACGGCGACGCCGTTGTCGGCTGCGCGCCGCGCGACGTCGCCCGCCTCCGTGCCGGCCGGCAGGTCGAGCCAGACGAAGTAGCCGCCGTCCGGCTCGCTCCAGCGCGCGCCTCGCGGTCCGAGCTCGTCGGCGAGGGCGTCGAGCAACGCGTCGCGCCGCTCGCGCAACACGACCCGCGCACGCTCGACGTTCGCGTCGAGGAGGCCGCGGCGGATGAACTCGTGCAGCATCGCCTGAGTGACGAGCGCCGGCGAGAGGTAGGTGCCGACCGCGCGCGCCTCGACGGCCGGCACGAGGTCGGGCGGAAGGATCACGTAGCCGACCCGCAGGCCGGGGGCGACGATCTTGGAGAAGGAGGCTGCGTAGACCACGCCTTCACCCCGGGCGAGGTCGAACAGGGTCGGTGGCGGCTCCGCGCCGAAGCGGACGAGGCGGTACGGGTCGTCCTCGAGGATCAGCAGGTCGTGGCTGCGCGCCAGCGCCAGCAGCTCGCGGCGCGTCTCCTCGCCGTACGTCCTCCCGCTCGGATTCTGGAACGTCGGAATCGCATAGAGGAAGGCCGGCCCGCCCGCCGCCAGCTCCGCCTCGAGCGCATCGAGGTCGAGCCCGTCGTCAAGCAGCGGCAGGGCGGTGATGTCGGCGCCGAGCTGCTCGAGGATGCGCAGCGGGCGGTCGTAGGACGGCGCCTCGACGAGCGCACGCCTGCCCGCCGCCAGCAGCTCGTGTGCCAGCACCGCGAGCCCGGGAAGCGAGCCCGGCGTCAGCACGACCCGCCCCGGCTCGACCCCGTGCCGCTCGGCGACCCACTCCCGCAGGGGCAGGTAGCCGGCTACGTGGCCGTAGTTGAGGAGCGTCCCGCCCTCGGCGAGCAAGGCCGCCCGCGCGCAGTCGGCGAGCTCGTCGACGGGAAGCAGTTCGGGCGGCGGCACACCGCGGGCGAGCGAGATCGTCACGTCCCGCGAGTGTAGGTGCCCCGGTGGCTGCCGCTTCGCTTCGCTCGCTTCACGGGTGAACCATGGGGATGGGGTTACCTGGTTCCCCCGTGTGCCCCCTCCTTGCGGCGCGGAGGCGTCGGTCATGCGTTCCAGGAGCCGGCGGCTCGAGGCGAGGGTTCTGATGTTTACGCCGTCTGGCCTGACGCGCGTCCCGCGGTGTGCCTCTCGGGCGGGCGAGCCGCCCTTCGGCGATGGAAAGGCGGTTACTAAGACCGAACGCCGGCGGCGTCGGCCACCAGCTGTGCGACCTCAGTCGGCGTCGTGCCGACCCGGACGCCGCAGGCCTCGAGCGCTTCCTTCTTCGCCTGCGCGGTGCCGGAGCTGCCGGAGATGATCGCGCCCGCGTGGCCCATGGTCTTGCCCGGCGGCGCGGTGAACCCGGCGATGTAGGCGAGCACCGGCTTCGACATCTCCGCCTCGATGAACCGGGCCGCCTTCTCCTCCTCGTTGCCGCCGATCTCTCCCACCATGACGACCATCTCCGTCTCCGGGTCGGCCTCGAACCGCCCGAGCACGTCGATGAAGGACGAGCCGACGACCGGATCGCCGCCGATGCCGACGATCGTCGAGTTGCCGAGCCCGAGCTGGGTGAGCTCGTGGCCGATCTGGTACGTCAGCGTGCCGCTCCGCGAGACGAGCCCGACCCCGCCCTCGCTGAAGATCTCGGCTGGGATGATCCCGACGTTCGCCTTCCCGGGCGAGAGCGCCCCAGGGCAGTTGGGCCCGATCATCGTGATGCCGCGCGGGCGGATGTAGTTGTAGACGCGCAGCATGTCGTGGGCCGGCAGCCCCTCGGCGATGCAGATGACCGTGCCGATGCCGGCGTCGACCGCCTCGTAGATCGCGTCGGCGGCAAAGCGCGCCGGGACGAACACCATGGTCGTGTTCGCGCCGGTCTCGGCCACGGCGTCGGCGACGGTGTCGAAGACGGGGATGCCCTCCGACGTCCGACCCGCCCTTGCCCGGCGTGACGCCTGCGACCACCTGCGTGCCGTAGGCCCGGTTCCGCAGCCCGTGGAAAGAGCCCTCGCGGCCGGTGAGGCCCTGGACGACGAGCCGCGTGTCGCGGTCGACGATGATCGCCATCAGGCGCTCTCCTTCCTCGCGCGCAGGAGGATCTTGGTGTCGGTCCAGGCAGTGCCGTCGTCGTCGGTCATGTCGGCCAGGAGCTGCCGGACGCGCCTCGCCTCGGAGCCACCGCAGCCCGTGCGCGCAAGCCAGTCAGCGAAGACGTGCACCTTGTTGACGAACCGGACGTCCTCGACCTGGAGGCCGGCACCGGTGAGGAAGCCGCGCCACTCGTCCTCGGAGTAGGAGCGCACGTGCGTGGGATCCCTGAGGCGCTCAGCCTCCTCGACGGCCTCGCTCGTGTAGAGCGTGTCCTCCACGATCACCGCGCCGCGGGCGATGCGGGCCAGCTCGGCGACCGCAGCCTGGATGTCGGCGAAGTGGTGCGCGGCGATGCGCGTGACGACGATGTCGAAGCTCGAGTCGGAGAAGGGCAGGTGCTCGGCCGAGGCGAGCACGTCGGCGCGCATCCCGGGCGAGGGGTCGCTCGTGACGACGTCGAGGCCGAGGTTGCGGAGCCGGCGCGCGACGTGGCCGCCGCCGCTGCCCACGTCGAGCACGGTTCGTGCCCCGTTCGACCAGCTCTCGATCAGGTCGAGATCCGGCCCCGAGCTGTGCTCGGCCGAACGGCGGTATGCATCGGCGCGCGGGGTCCAGACGTCGGTCATGCCGCCAGCTCCACCGCGCGGCGAGCGGCGTCGAGCATCGTCGGCTCGACATGGAGCCGCTCCGCTCCTGACTCGGCGAGTAGCGCGCGCCCCTCCTCCGCGTTCGTGCCATCGAGCCGGACGACGATGTGATGCGCGATCTCCATCTGGCCGAGGGCCTGCAGGATCCCGCGGGCCACCACGTCGCAGCGCGTGATGCCGCCGAAGATGTTGAAGAAGATCGAGCGCACCTGCGGGTCGCCGGTGATGATCTCGAGCGCGTCGACCACGCCCTGCGCGTCGCCGCCGCCGCCCAGGTCGCAGAAGTTCGCCGGCCGCCCGCCGGCGAGCGCGATCACGTCGAGCGTCGACATGACCAGCCCGGCCCCGTTGCCGAGGATCCCGACTTCGCCGTCGAGCTTGACGTAGGTGACGTCCTTTTCCCGCGCCGCGCGCTCCTCGGGCGGGACGGACTCCGGGTCGTGCATGGCAGCGATCTGCGGGTGCTTGTAGAGCGCGTTGTCGTCGACCGAGAACTTCGAGTCGAGCGCCTTCACCTCGCCGTCGGGAGTGACGATCAGCGGGTTGACCTCGCAGAGCATCGCGTCCGCGCCGACGAAGGCGGCGTAGAGGCGCTCGATGATCCGCAGGAGCTGCTTCTGCTCGTCAGGATCGTCGATCCCCGCCCCGTAGATCAAGCGGCGGGCCTGGTAGGGCTGGAAGCCCTCGAGCGGGTCGACGTGCAGCCGGGCGAGCGCGTCCGGCTTCGTCTCCGCGACCTCCTCGATGTCGACGCCACCCTCCGTCGTCAGCATGAAGAGCGGCTTCTTCTCGCCACGGTCGAACGTGACCGAGAGGTAGTACTCCTTGGCGATGTCGGAGGCGCGCTCGATCCAGAGCGCGCCGGACGACGTGCCCGCGGATGTCCATGCCCAGGATGTCGCCGGCGCGCGCCTCCGCCTCGTCGGGGCCGTCGGCGAGCTTGATGCCGCCCGCCTTGCCGCGGCCGCCGATCAGCACCTGCGCCTTGACGACCACCTGGCCGCCGAGCTCGTCGGCGGCGGCTCGCGCCTCCGCCGGGGTGGTCGCGAGGCGCCCCTCGGAGACCGGAATGCCGTACTGCGCGAAGAGCTCCTTGCCCTGGTACTCGTAGAGATCCACCGGCGGGCGAGTCTACTGGCGGCCGGGCGGCAACCGGCACGGCAGCGTCACTCGCCCACGCGCCGCCGGTACCCAACCGGCGCGGGTGCGATCCCCGTGTCGACCGATTCGGCGCAGTCCCGGCACAGACACGTGACCGCCGCGCCGGTAGCGTCGGCCGCGGGTACGCGGGAGGTCGTCCCCCCACCCTCGGGTGGGGCGCGCGCGTGAATTGGACCGGGCACGCGGGCCCGTGAACGGCTCCGAAGTGCCGGAGAGCGGCGGGACTACACTCGCCGGCGATGGACGCAATCGTCGTCGACGGGCTGCAGAAGCGGTACGGGGCGGACGTCGTCGCGCTCGACGGCGTCTCCTTCCAGGTGCGCGCCGGGGAGGTCTTCGGCCTCCTTGGCCCGAACGGCGCCGGCAAGTCGACGACCGTCCGCATCCTTGTCACGCTCACGAAGCCCGACGGCGGGCGCGCGACGGTGGCAGGCCACGACGTGATTCGCGAGGCCAACCGCGTCCGCCGCTCGATCGGCTACGTGGCGCAGGCATCCGGAGTGGACACGTACGCCACCGGCCGCGAGAACCTGATGCTGCAGGGACGGATCCAGGGCCTCGGCGGCAGGCAGCTCGCGGGCCGGGTCGAGGAGCTGCTCGACCTCTTCGGCCTGGCGGACGCGGCCAATCGGGTCGTGCGCGGGTACTCCGGCGGGATGAAGCGGCGCCTCGACGTCGCCCTTGGGCTCGTTCACCGGCCGACCGTCCTCTTCCTCGACGAGCCGACCACGGGACTCGACCCCGAGGCCCGGGCGGCGATGTGGGAGGAGCTCGCCAGGCTGGCCGAGGCCGAGCGGCTGACGATCCTGCTCACCACGCACTATCTCGAGGAGGCGGACGAGCTGGCCGACCGGCTGGCCATCGTCTCGCGGGGGCGAATCGTGGTCGAGGGGACGCCCGAGGAGCTCAAGCGAGCGCTGCGCGGCGATGCGGTCAGCGTGGAGCTCGCGAACGGCCGCGGCGACGACGCGCAGCGAATCGTGGCCACGCTGGCGTCGGTGTACGAGGCCGTCGTGGACGGCAGCCACTTGCGGGCGCGCGCGGATCACGGCCCGCAGGCGGTCCCGGCGATCCTCTCGGCGCTCGAGTCGAACGGGATCCCGGTCGCGTCGGTCACCGTCGCACGGCCGTCGCTCGACGACGTGTACCTCCACTACACCGGTCGCGACTTCCGCTCCGACGACGCCGCCGGCGGCTCATGACCGACACGCTGGCGCACAGCTGGTGGATGGTCGGCCGCCAGGCGCGAAACCTCGCGCGCGAGCCGATCTGGATCGTGATGATGCTGATCCAGCCGATGATCTGGCTGGTTCTCTACAGCCAGCTGTTCCGGCGGATCGTCGATCTCCCCGGGTTCGGCACCGAGTCGTACATCGACTTCCTCGCTCCGGCGGTCGTGATCATGACGGCGTTCTTCGGTGGCACCTGGAGCGGGATGGCGATGATCACCGACCTCGACCGCGGTGTCGTGGAGCGCTTCCTGGCGACCCCGGCGCGGCGCAGCGCCATCGTTTTCTCGCAGGTGCTCCGTGCCGCGACGACGGCCGCGATCCAGGGCGTCATCATCCTCGTGGTCGCGCTCGTCCTCGGCGCCGATAACGGCGGCCCGCTCGGGTGGCTGGCCATCCTGACGGCGGGCGCGCTCGTCGCCGCCGGTTTCTCGGGCATCTCCCAGGGGGTGGCACTCCTCACCCGCCGCGAGGCGACGATGATCGCCGTCGCGAACTTCATCGGGCTGCCGCTGATGTTCTTCTCCTCGATGCTGATCGCGTTCAGCCTCATCCCGCCGTGGATGCAGTACGCCGCGCGGGCGAATCCCGTGCAGTGGGCCGTGGACGCCGCCCGGGAGCCGGTGCTGACCGCGCCTGCGTGGGATCTGGTGGCCCTCTCGCTGGCGCTGCTCGTGGCCTTCACGGTCGCGACGACGGCGTTCGCCACCTGGGCCTTCCGGTCGTATCAACGGACGCTCTAGCGCCGCGGCGAGACCACGGTCGGCTGAGTACACTCGCCGGTTCCCGAACCCGAGGAGGATCGATGGACGACGAGCGGACGACACTCTCCGACGACGAGATCAAGAGTGGTCTCGGCGGGACGTACGCCCAGGTCGCCGATGCCGATCAGGACGACCCGGACGCCGACTCGACCGACTCGGACGCCGACGACTCCGACGCCGACGACGAGCCGACGCCGACGCCGACGACAGCGACAGCTAGGGGGCCTTGGTGGAACGTCGCTCGTCGCAGGAGTGCGATGCTCGTTCCGAGGCTAGGACGCAGGGAGCACCGATAGCGGTGTCCTATCGGTGCGACTGAGGACGACGTCCTCGGGACGAGCAGCGCGCTCCGGCGGCTCAGTCGTCGTTTCGCCAAGGCCCCCTACGGGCGGAGCGGCGCTCGCGCGCTGCCTCCAGCCGGCGGATCCCGACGACTTCCTGCGCGACGTCTGGGAGCAGCGGCCGCTCCACGTCGCGCGGGAGGATCCGCGCCGCTACGACGACCTGCTCACACGGGAGGAGGCCGAGCGGCTCGTCACCTCGACCGGAATCCGCACGCCCTCCTTCAGGCTCGTCCGCGCCGGCGAGCCGGTCGGCTCGTATGCGCAGGACATCCCCTGGCGGCCACAACCGCTAACGGGCACGGCTGACGTACGACGCGTGCTCGACGAGTGGCGCCGCGGCGCGACCATCGTGCTGCAGGCGCTCCACATCACCCACTCGCCGCTGGCCGCGTTCGCCCGCGCCCTCGAGCACGAGCTCAGGCATCCGGTGCAGGTGAACGCGTACTACACGCCCAGAGAGGCTCAGGGCCTGCCGGTGCACCACGACACCCATGACGTCTTCGTGCTGCAGGTGTCGGGCAGCAAGCGCTGGCTCGTGTACGAGCCGGCCCTGGAGCTCCCGCTGCGGACACAGCGGTACACGGCCGCGCTCGGCGAGCCGGGCCCGACCGTCATGGACGTCACGCTGCACGCCGGCGACACGCTCTACCTCCCGCGCGGCTGGCTCCACGAGGCGCTGACCTCGTCCGACGACTCCTTGCACCTGACCGTGGGCGTCAACGTGATCACCTGGCTCGACGCGGCCAGGGCGGCGCTCGAGGAGGCCGCGGCCGACGTGCGGGTGCGCCGGTCGATCGACGCCGGCGGCAGCGACGAGCTGCTCGAGGCGCTCGCCGACCGGCTCGAGCGAGCAGACGTGGAGCGCCGCCGGGAGGAGCGACTCGTGCGGCGCACCCGGCCGCTGCTGGCGGACGGTTTCGAGCAGCTGCGCCGACTCGACGACCTTTCGCCGGAGACACCGCTCCTGCTCAATCCGGTGCATGCGCGACTCGACCGGGCCGACGGGCGGCTGCGGCTCCAGGTCGACGGCGGCGAGTTCGACCTACCGGGACACGTGGAGGCCGAGGTCACGGCGATTCTGTCCGCCGAGGAGCCGTTCACGGCCGCCGAGCTGCCCGGGTCGCTGGACGAGCCGGGGCGGCTCGTGCTGGTCCGCCGCCTCGTTCGCGAAGGCGTCCTGCGCCAGCTCTAAGCCGGCTTTCCGACCTCGCCGACAAACCGGCGCGGGTGGCGCAGGGTCACTGCGTCGCACGTCAGGTAGGTGAGCTCGCCCTCCTCGCGCCTGACCACAACGTCGTACGCCGCCCCGCCGGCTTCGAAGCGCACCGCCCAGCGTCCCGGGCCCTGCTCGTCGCAACTGAGGAGCCTCAGGTCGTCGAGCCCGGTGAGGCCGGTCGCCTCCCGAACCGCCCGCTCTGCGGCCTGCTGGGGGAAGGAGTAGGAGGAGCGCCCGCGGTAGTGATCCAAGGAGATCGCCCCGGCCAGGTAGTCGTCGACGATGCCCCAGGCGGCGTCCGGCCCGACGCGGCCGAAGTAGAGCCCGTGCGGCAGACAGACGAGGTTGCCCGCGAAGCGATCGCCGCCGAGGTGCGTCGACTGCCAGAGTGAGCCCTCCGGGATCGCCTCCCGCAGGCGCTCGTACACGGGACGTCCGTAGCGGGCGCAGCACCGGTCGCGCTTGCCGTGCGTGCACACCACGAAGAGCGGGGCGTCGAGGAGCGTCGCCAAGCCCGCGCCATTCACCACCGCACCGAAGTCCGTGCCGGTCAGCTCGCCGTAGTCGGCGACCTCGAGGGCCCAGACCTCGCCGCCCGTCTCGGACGTCCGAGCGACATAGACGCACCTCGCCTCCGCACCGCGGCGGTCGGGCCGGCGGATGAAGAGCAGGCGCGCGTGCGGGAGCGCGGCCAGCTGGCCGCGCAGGTGAGCCTTCACCGCCGGCGTGAGCCCGCTGCCGCCGAGCACGTCTCGACTCCAGAGCCCTGGGTACTCGATCAGCAGCCAGTGGTCGATCCGGCTCGCCGTCGCGGAGAGCGGCTCGCCCGCCTCCCGCGAGAGATCCGCACAGAGCGGCCTACTCTGCTCCGCCATCCGCCTCCGGCGAGACGACGCAGATCACCTGGCCGGTCGTCACGGCTTCGCCCTCGGCGACCGAGAGCCCTGACACGCGTCCCGCGAGGTGCGCGGTGACCTCGTTCTCCATCTTCATCGCCTCGACGATGCAGAGCACCTGACCTGCGTCCACCTGGTCGCCCTCGGAGACGCGCACGCTCAGCACGGTGCCCTGCATCGGGCTGACGATCGCGTCACGCCCGCCCGTGCCGCCACGGCCCCGTTCCCGCTCGCGGCGGCGTCGCGCAACCTCCGCGTGCGGCGGCTCGGGTACGCGCACGCGCACGTCGAACCGCCGTCCGTTCAGCTCGACCGTGGTCGCCCGGACGCTGCTCGCTCCGTCCGACTCCACCGGTACGCTCGTTGTCTCATGAGACAACTTCTCCGCTTCCTGCGCGAGCTGCTCCGACTCGACGACACCGTGGCACGTGGCCGCCTCCACGAAGCACGGATGCCGCAGGAGCGCCCGGTGAAACCCGAGCAGCGTGCTGATGCCGCCGACGTGGTACTCGTCGAGTGCCCGCAACATGCGCCTGCGAGCGTGCTCGCGGTCGACGCCGTGGACGATCAGCTTGGCGATCATCGGGTCGTACAGGCCGGCGACCTCGGACCCGTCCGCGACCCCGGAGTCGACGCGCACGCCCGGCCCCGCCGGCTCCCGGTAGCCCGAGATCCTCCCCGGCGCGGGCAGGAAGCCCCGGGACGGATCCTCGGCGTTGATCCGGCACTCGATGGCGTGCCCGCGCAGGAGAACGTCGTCCTGGGACAGCGATAGCGGCTCCCCGGCCGCGATCAGCACCTGCTCGCGGACGAGGTCGACGCCTGCCACCTCCTCGGTCACCGTGTGCTCGACCTGGATGCGCGTGTTCATCTCCATGAAGAAGTACTCGCCGTCCGGAGTCAGCAGGCCCTCGATCGTCCCGGCCGAGCGGTAGTCGGCCGCCCGGGCGGCGTCGACGGCGATCTGGCCGATCCGGGCGCGGAGCTCGGCGTCGACGGCGGGCGAGGGCGTCTCCTCCACGAGCTTCTGGTGGCGGCGCTGGATGGTGCAGTCGCGCTCGCCGAGGTGGATGACGTTGCCGTGCGCGTCCGCCAGCACCTGGACCTCCACGTGCCTCGGATCCTCGAGGTAGCGCTCGACGTAGACCGACTCGTCGGCGAAGTACTTGAGGCCCTCGCGCTGCGCGGAGGCGAACGCGTCGGCCGCCTCCGCCGCGTTCCAGACGACGCGCATCCCCTTGCCTCCACCCCCGGCGGCCGCCTTGATCAGGAGCGGGAAGCCGATCTCGTCGCCAAGACGGGCGATGTCGTCGGGGCCTGCGATCGCCTCGGTCGTGCCGGGAATGATCGGCACGCCGGCGTCGCGCATCCGCGTCCTGGCCGCTGTCTTCTCGCCCATCAGCTCGATCGACGCGGCGGGCGGGCCGATCCAGGTGAGCCCGGCGCCCTCGACCGCCCGCGCGAAGCCGGCGTTCTCGGCCAGGAACCCGTAGCCGGGGTGGATCGCCTCCGCGCCGGCACGCTCGGCCGCGGCGAGGATCCGTTCGACGTGGAGGTAGCTCTCGGCCGCCGGCCCCGGACCGAGCAGGAAGGCCTCGTCCGCGACGCGGACGTGGAGTGCGTCAGCGTCGGCCTCCGAGTAGACGGCAACGGCCCCGATCTCGAGCTCGCGCAGCGTCCGGAAGATCCGGACGGCGATCTCGCCGCGGTTGGCGACGAGCACCTTGGAAAAGGGCGGCATCGGGCGGCATTCTCGCTCTTGGCCGGCCCCGGCCGCCGCGATGTGCCCCTCGCGGGCGCCTCTCGGGGTGCTCAGCGCGGTGGCACTGGGGGACGCGGGAGCTCCGCCCGCCCGAGCCCGCGCCGCGCGTTCTCGTCGATGGCGGCGTTGCGCCACGCGCTGCCGTAGAGCGAGGCGCCTCTCGACTCGGTGCGCGAGCCGCGCAGCGCTTGCTCGAGGGCGAGGCGCTCGCCCTCGTCCGGCTCCGGCCGCACCTCCATCACTCGTCCTAGGGTAGAGCGGCCTGCGGCACCGCGTCGATGCCCGTTGTGTGAGGCGCCCCCTCCTGGCATTGGCGTGCGCGGCCGTCGCGCTGGCGTGCGCAGCCTCGGTCGACGCCCGCAGCCGGCAAGGTCTCCTGGGCCCAGCAGGAGATCCGCTACGTCGTCGGCCGCGGGCTGATGGCAACGGACACCGCGTCCTTTCGCCCCGACGATCCGCTGACGGTCGCCGAGATGAACGCGCTCGTCGCCGCCCTGCGCGGTCGGCCCGCGGCGGCGCCAACCGCGAACGACGCGGCCACGGTCTCGCTCGCGCAGCTCGATGCCCGGCTCGTGGCGGCGCTCGGGCTGTCCGGCTCCGCCTCGCTCTACGCCCAGGGCGCTCGCGCCGCAGGGCTGAAGGTGCCGGGCCGCTTCGGCACCGAGGTCGTCGCGCGCCTGCTCGCGCTGCGCGTCAACCACCCCGACGGCCAGGACGAGCTCGAGCTCGGCCCGAACGAGCCGGCGACGAGGGCTGAGGCGGCGTACTCGGCGGCGAAGGCGCTGCGTCTTGGCGAGTGGGAGGTCGACACGGTCGAGTCGGACGCGCTGGCATTCGTGCTGCCGACGCTGACTCCGTGGCAGGTGCGGGTGCTCAACACCGCAGTCGGACTGATCGGCTATCCGTACGTGTGGGCGGGCACCAGCGAACGGCCGCAGGCGCCGCTCGGCCGGCCGGTGAAGGGCGGCTTCGACTGCTCCGGCTTCCTCTGGCGCGTCTACAAGCTGCAGGCGTACCCCGGCGGCGAGCGCCTCGCGACAACGCTGCGCGGCCGCACGGCCGCCGCGATGGCCGGCGAGGTGCCGGCCGCGCGCCGCATCTCGGCCGCCCGGCTCCAGCCCGGCGACGTGCTCTTCTTCGGCCCCAAAGGGCCACGCTCGCGGCCGGCGACGGTCGACCACGCCGGCATCTACCTCGGCGGCGGCTGGATGATCCACTCCTCCCGCTACGGCGTCGCGCTCGTCTCGGTCGAGCGCGGCTGGTACCAGGAGCGCCTCGCCTGGGGCCGGCGCCCCCTGGGCGAAGCCGGCCTCTCCTGAGGCGGGCTAAAGCGGGATGTTGCCGTGCTTACGCGGCGGCCGCGGCTCGCGCTTCGTCAGCGTCGTCTCGAGCGCCTCGATCAGGACCGGGCGCGTCCTGCGCGGCTCGATGACGTCGTCGACGTAGCCGCGCTCGGCGGCGACGTACGGGTTGGCGAAGCGCTCGCGGTAGTCCTCGATCAACTCGGCCCGCCGCTCCTCGGGGTCGTCGGACTCGCCGAGCTCGCTGCGGAAGACGATGTTGACGGCGCCCTCGGGCCCCATCACCGCCACCTCCGCGGTCGGCCAAGCGAAGTTGAAGTCGGCGCGGATGTGCTTGGAGCTCATGACGTCGTAGGCGCCGCCGTAGGCCTTGCGCGTGATGACGGCGAGCTTGGGCACGGTCGCCTCGCAGTACGCGTAGAGCAGCTTGGCCCCGTGGCGGATGATCCCGCCCCACTCCTGCGCCGTGCCGGGCAGGAACCCCGGCACGTCCACGAAGGTGACGAGCGGGATGTTGAAGGCGTCGCAGGTGCGGACGAAGCGAGCGCCCTTCACGGACGAGTTCGATGTCCAGCACGCCGGCGAGCGCCTTCGGCTGGTTGCCGACGATCCCGACGACGTGGCCGCCGAGCCGCGCGAAGCCGCACACGAGGTTCTCGGCCCAGCGCTCGTGCACCTCGAGGAACTCGCCGTCGTCGACGACGCGCGCAACCACGTCCTTGATGTCGTACGGCTTGTTCGGGTTGTCCGGGACGATCGTGTCGAGCTCCTCGTCCTCGCGCCCGAGCGGGTCGCTCGGCTCGAAGAACGGCGGCGACTCGAGGTTGTTCTGCGGCAGGAACGAGAGCAGGTAGCGCGCGTCGTCGAGGCACGCCTCCTCGTCCGGCGCGCTGAAGTGCGCGACGCCCGACTTGGTCGCGTGCGTGGCCGCGCCGCCGAGCTCCTCGAAGCTCACCTCCTCGCCGGTCACCGTCTTCACCACGTCGGGGCCGGTGATGAACATGTACGAGGTCGCCTCGACCATGGCCACGAAGTCGGTCATGACCGGGGAGTACACGGCGCCGCCCGCGCAGGGGCCCATGATCAGGCTGATCTGCGGGATCACGCCCGAAGCCTGCACGTTGCGCCAGAAGATCTCGGCGTAGCCCGCCAGCGACACGACGCCCTCCTGGATCCGCGCGCCGCCCGAGTCGTTGATGCCGATCACCGGGCAGCCGTACTTGAGCGCCATGTCCATGACCTTGCAGACCTTCTCGGCGAAGACCTCGGACAGCGAGCCGCCGAAGACGGTGAAGTCCTGCGAGAAGACGAAGACGCGGCGGCCGAAGATGGTGCCGTGGCCGGTGACGACGGCATCGCCGTACGGGCGCCGCTCGAGCATTCCGAAGTTCGCCTCACGGTGGCGGACGTAGCGGTCGAGCTCGACGAAGCGAACCCGGGTCGAGCAGGCGCTCGATCCGCTCGCGCGCGAGGAGCTTGCCGGCCTCGCGCTGGCGCGCGACCGCCTTCTCGCTGCCCGCGTGCGACGCCTCGTCACGCAGCTGCCGCAGTTGGTCGAGCTTCCCGCTCGTGGTCTCCTCGGACACGCCCGGCCGGTCTTCGGTGGTCGCCATCGGCCTAGTATCGCCCCGTGAGCCCGGAACCGCTCGACCGGTCTTCGGTCTGGCCCTTCGAGGCCGGAGAGCCCGGCGAGTTCTACTACTCGCGCTACGGGCACCCGGTCGGAGCGGAGGCCGAGCGACGTCTCGGCGAGCTCGACGGCGGGCATGCACTGCTGCTCTCGTCGGGCTCGGCGGCGACGACCGCCGTGATCCTGGGCCTGCTGGCACCGGGCGCGACGGTCGCGGTGGCGGAGGGCTGCTACTTCGGCACGCCGCTCCTGTTCGAGTTTCTGAGCCGCTGGGGGCTCAGAACTGTCGAGTTCGACCAGACGGCCGCACCGCCACCCGCCGACCTCGTCTGGTTGGAGGCGCCCTCCAACCCGATGCTCACCCTCCCCGACTTCGAGGCCGCCGCCGCCCACCCCGCCCCGGTCGTCGTGGACGCGACCGTCTCTTCGCCGGTCCTGCTGCGGCCGCTCGAGCACGGCGCCGACCTCGTCGTGCACAGCGCGACGAAGTACCTGGGCGGTCACTCGGACATCCTGCTCGGCGCCGTCGTCTGCCGGCGCGAGGAGGACCGCGGTCGCCTGGCGGCCGTCCGCAGCCGGACGGGGATGGCGGCCGGCCCCGACGCCGTGTGGCTCCTGCTGCGGAGCCTCGGCACGCTCGAGCTGCGCGTCCGCCGGCAGTCCGAGACGGCGCTCGAGCTCGCCCGACGGCTCGCCGAGCATCCGCAGGTCGAGCGGGTTCGCTACCCGGGTCTCGGCGACGAGCGTGCCGCAGCGCTCATGCGCGGCGGCTTCGGCGGCCTGCTCTCGTTCGACGTGCGCGGCGGCGAGGAAGCCGCGCGGTCGGTCGAGACGTCGACGCAGGTGATCGTCAACGCAACCAGCCTCGGCGGCATCCACTCCTCGATCGAGTCACGGCACCGCTGGGAGGGCGACCGCGTACCCCCGGGCCTGCTGCGTCTCAGCGTCGGGCTCGAGGACGTGGACGTGCTCTGGGCCGACCTCGCAGCAGGCGTTCGCCGCCGCCTGACAGTCGAAGCCGGAGGTCGGATTCGAACCGACGGCCTACGCTTTACAAGAGCGTTGCTCTGCCAACTGAGCTACTCCGGCGGTTCGATCTGGTAGGCGGTATCGCGGCATCGGCGCGCTGGCTCTATCCGAACGCGTGTTTACAGTTCAGGCTAACGTGACGCATCCGAAGACATCGGTGACCGGACGACCCTCGCGGTCATGCTCGCGTTGCAGCACGCCGGGTACGACGTCCTGCCTGCCCTTCGGCGAGAACACGCGCTACGACCTCGTCATCTACGACGGCCGCCGCTACGCCCGCGTTCAATGCAAGACCGGGCCGCCTCGTGGTGGCGCCAGTCCGCTTCCGCAACCTGCAGCAGCTACGCGCACCATCCGAATCCGAAGATGACGACCGTACCTATGCCGACGACGTGGAGTACTTCGGCGTCTGGTGCGGTGGAGCGGGACGCGACCTGGTGCCGATCGAGGACGTTCCGCTCAGGGCAAAGGCTGCCCTCCGCGTGCGCCGGCGACGCAACGCGCAGGTTCGGCTCACTCGGCCCGCGGGAGAGTGCGCGCTCGCAGTCGACGTCCGGCGGTGGACGAAGCTGAAGCCGCACCACCGACGGCGGCGACCGCGGCGGCGGCGGCCGCCAGGACATAACTGAAACGACGTGTGCTCATGCTGCTTGTTCTCCTTTCGGGTTGTCATGCGGGGAACTGCTGTCGATGCGCCAACCGCTGGCGACGGCCAGGGCCGGCAGGGGGACGACGAGGCCGGGTGTTTCCATGGGAGGCGCGGCCGCCGGACCACGTGCGGCCGCCAGGCTCCTGCGCTGCTCTCTCCCGTCGAGCACAGCGCCCACCACGAGGAGGGCAAGTGCCGCCATCGTGAGGAGCGTCACGCCCGCTCCCAGGGCGAAGAGCGCGACGTTGCTCATGACGCCGACCTGGCCGCCGACGCCGCATAGGCGCCGGCGGCGAGGATGGACGGAACCCACAGGCCCACGAAGATCCCCTGCTCCTCGCTGCCCGTGAACCAGAGGGTCACGGACAGCGCGAACGAGGTGACGGCGGCGAGGCCGAACAGCAGGTGGGCGCCGGTGTTCCTCGTGAGCGTCATCGCGAATCGGTCACGGGCTCGAACGCACGCTCGCGTGAACCGACCAGCCGCACCGTCGCGTAGGCGGCCGACAGGCCGACGAGGCCGTAGACGATCCGGCTGAGCGCGTTGGTCTCGCCGAACTCCAGGCCCACGAGCGCGGCGACGAGGTCGAACTCCGCCACGGCGACGAGGCCCCAGTTGAGCCCACCGACGATCACAAGTGTCGCGGCGAGCAGGTCGATTGCCTTCATGACGTCCTCCTTCAGGTCGTTGTGTCCAGCATTTGTACAGCTTTAGGGTCGCCTTTGTCAAGTGTTCGTACAAGTTCTGTACAATCGATGGATGCACGCGGCTGCAACCCTCCGAATCGGCGAGCTCAGCCGCCGCACCGGCGTCGCCGTCGAGCTGTTGCGCGCGTGGGAGCGCCGCTACGGCTTGCTCGATCCGTCGCGATCGAGCGGTGGCTTCCGGCTCTACTCCGAGGAAGACGAGCGGCGTGTCCGGCTGATGCGCGACCACATCGCCGGCGGCCTCGCAGCCGCCGAAGCGGCTCGCATGGTGCGCTCGGAGGTCGCTCCGGGCGCCCCGGCGCTGTCGACGTCGGCGCTCGCGGCCGGCCGTGGCAGGCTCCAGGCCGCGCTCGACGCACTGGACGAGACCGGCGCGCACGGTGCGCTCGACGCGCTGCTCGCGGGCTTCACCCGCGAGACCGTGCTCTCGCAGGTGGTGCTTCCGTACTTCGCCGAGCTCGGCGAGCGGTGGCAGCGAGGAGAGGCGACGGTCGCCCAGGAGCACTTCGCCAGCAACCTCATTCGCGGCCGCCTGCTCGCCCTGGCGCGCGAGTGGGACCGCGGCCCAGGCCCCCGCGCGCTGCTCGCCTGCGCCCCGGGCGAGCTCCACGACCTGCCGCTGATCATGTTCGGCCTCGCGCTGAGCGCGCGTGGCTGGCGGATCAGCTTCCTCGGGCCGGACACGCCGTTCGAGACGCTCGCGGACGCCTGCCCGGCGCTGCGCCCGAACGCCGTGGTGATCTCAAGCACCCTGCCAGAGCGCCTGGCCGGCCTCGACCGCCTACGCGACCTCGGGCGGACGACGGCGCTCTTCCTCGCCGGTCCCGGCGCCGACGCTGACACTGCCGAGACGATCGGGGCCCGGTACCTCGCCGGCGATCCCCTGAGCGCAGCCGAGCTGGTGCGCTAGCGGCGCCTGGAGCGCTAGAGCAGGACTTGCCGGCTCTGCTGGTGCGAGATGATCTTCCGCTTCACCCGCTGCAGCGCGTTGTCGATCGTCTTCGTGTCGCAGGCGAGGAGCTCGGCCATCTCCTCGTAGGAGGAGCCCTCGAGATACAGCTTCAGCGCGTCCGCCTCCAGGCGTGAGAGCCCGGTGCCGAGGGTGAAGACGAGGCTCTGGAGCTCCTCGGTCGAGATGACGCAGATCGACGGGTCGTCGACGCCGGGCCCGGGCAGCGCGTCGCCGAGCGTGCAGTCGCTGTCGGACTCCTGGCCGGCAGGGGTCTGGCTGAACGAGACGTAGGTGTTGAGCGGCGAGTGCTTGAAGCGGGTCGCCGTCTTGATCGCCGTGATGATCTGCCGGGTGACGCAGAGCTCCGCGAACGAGCGGAACGACGTCTCCTTGTCGGGGCGAAAGTCGCGCACGGCCTTGTAGAGGCCGATCAGGCCCTCCTGGATGAGATCGTCGCCGTCGCCGCCGGCGAGGAAGTACGAGCTGGCCTTCAGCCGGACGAAGCCGGTGTAGCGGCGGATGAGCGCATCGAGCGCCGCGCCGTCGCCGTTGCGCGCCTTGATCGCGAGCTGCAGGTCCTCCAGCTCACGCTGGATGCGCTGCGGCGTCCGCGGGCTGATCTGACGGGGGCTCGTGGCTGCTCGGGGGGCCATATGGAAGTCCGCGCTCCGGTGGGCTGCGAGGCCGGCACGCGGCCGTCCTCCCGAACCTCACCCTCAGGTTGAGCCGCAAGTTAGCAAGATGCGGACCAAGTTACAAGTCTTTTGCAAAGGTCCCGGTTGAAAGCCCTACTGCCCGCGCCTGAGGCGCTCGAGCCGCCGGCGGGTCTCCTCGTCGAGCCGGTCGCCCAGGCGGGGCCCCGGCTCCTCGGCAACGCGCACCTCTCCGAGGTCGGCCACGAACGTCTTCGACGTCAGCTTCGTCACCTCCTGCCCGGACGTCCCGCGGACGGCGGCGTCCGATGAGACCAGGCAAACCCGCTCGCGGCTCGCGGTGCTCGGCGGCCAGACGCTCCAGCAGCGCGTCGGCGTGCTCCGCGAAGCGGATCTCGAGCGGGCCGATCGTCCGGTCGGTGCCCGTGCCGTCGAAGACCACGATGCCGCGCGCGCCGTGGAGCGCGACGAAGGAAGCCAGGCGATCGACCAGCTCGCCGGGATCGGCGAAGGCGCCGGCACGCAGGACGTTGAATCCGTCGAAGAGGTAGAGGCTCGGCTCCGGGCTCACGTGGCCGACGGAGCCGCGCCGGCTCCCGCTCCTGCCGCCGCCCGGCGTCGGCGGGCCTCGAACAGGAGCAGGGCGGCCGCCACGCTGACGTTGAGCGAGTCGACCTGCCCGGCGAGCGGGATCGCGACCTCGTCGTCGCACGCACGCCGCACGAGCGGGCGCAGGCCGCGCCCCTCGGCGCCGAGGACGAAGGCGACGCCGCCGTCGAGGTCTGCGCTCCAGAGCGGCGTCGAGGCCTCGGCGGTGGCCGCGTACACCCAGAGGCCGGGCCCCTTCACCTCGGTCAGGTAGCGGGCGAGGTTGGTGACGACCGCCACCGGCAGGTGCTCGACGGCGCCGGCGGACGACTTGCAGACGGCAGCCGTGACGCGGGCCGCCCCGTGCTCGGGCAGCACGACGCCGGTCGCGCCGGCGCCCTCGGCGCTCCGGCAGACGGCGCCCAGGTTGCGCGGGTCGCTGACGCGGTCGAGACAGACGAGCAGCGGCCGCTCCACCGCTGCCAGCTCCCACGCGTCCGCGTAGCGGTACGCCTCGGCCCAGGCGACGACGCCCTGGTGGTCGCGCGTGCCGGCGGCGGCCGTCAGGTCGCGCTCGGGGCGCACCTGGACGCGGGTCGGCGCCTCCTGCAGCCAGGGCTCGGACGCGAGTGCCCGCTCGGTGGCGTGCACCTCCATCACCTCGCGGGGCCCGCGCAGGAGCTCCAGGACCGCGCGCCGCCCGTAGACGAGCTCGAGGACCGGGGTCACGTCCGGGGCACGAGCTGGAAGCCCCCGTCGCCCTGGACGTCACGGACGACCCAGCCGCGCGACTCGATCTCCCCGCGCAGGCGGTCTGCCTCCGCCCAGTCGCCCGCCTCACGCGCGTCGGCTCGCTCGCGAGCGAGCGCGCGCACGTCCTCGGGGGCGTCCGCCCGCTCGGCCAGCGTCTCGAGGCCGAAGAGGGCGAGCGCCCGCCGCAGCAGGTCGTGGTCGCGCCAGTCGTGCATCTCGGCGAGAGCCTCCGGCGTGTTGAAGTCATCGCCGAGCGCGGCGGCGAAACGGTCCCAGGCGTCGTCGGGCGCAGGCTCGGACTCGCCGCGAAAGACGTCGCGGAAGCCGCTCTGCGCGAGCCTCGGCCGACGCGATTGTCTCCTCCGAGAAGTCGATCGGCTTGCGCCAATGACCGGTCAGGAAGTAGACGAGCAGAGCCTCATTCCCCCACTTGTCGAGCGCGTCGCGCAGCGTGATCACGTTCCCGAGCGACTTCGACATCTTCTCGTCGGTGAAGCGGAGCATCCCGTTGTGCATCCACACCTGGGCGAAGTCGTGACCGAGCGCGCGCGACTGCGCAACCTCGTTCTCGTGATGCGGAAAGACGAGGTCGAGCCCGCCACCGTGGATCTCGAACGCCGGCCCGAGGAGCTCCTCGGCCATGACCGAGCACTCGATGTGCCAGCCGGGGCGGCCGAGCCCCCACGGCGAGTCCCACGACGTGTCCTCGTCCGGCTTGTTCGCCTTCCACAGCGCGAAGTCGCGCGGATCCTCCTTGAGCGGATTCGGCTCCTGCTCCTCGACCTGGTCGGGCCGCTGGCCGCTCAGCGCCCCGTACTCCGGGAAGCGCGCGACGCGGAAGTAGACGTCGCCGTCGACGGCATACGCAAACTCGCGCTCGATCAGCGCCTCGATCATGGCGACGATCTCCGGAACCATCTCGGTGGCGCGCGGCAGGTGGTCCGGCATGCCGAGGCCCAGGTCGCCCGTGTCCTCGAGGTACCACTGAGCGGCGCGCGCTGCGAGCTCGGCGCTCGCGCCCGGCGCGGCCTCGTAGATCCGGTCGTTGATGTCGGTGATGTTGTGCACGAGCGTCGCCTCGTACCCGCTCTCACGCAGCCAGGAGCGCAGCCACATGCCGAGGATGAAGGGGCGCGCGTTGCCGACGTGGGCGCGGGCGTACACGGTCGGTCCGCAGAAGTACATCCGCACCGGCCCGGGCGCGGCCGGCAGCTCGTCCTTGCGGCGGGTGAGCGTGTTGTAGAGGCGCATGGCTGGAAGTTAGTCGCCGCGGGCGGGCGTGGCTCGGCCGGGGCCTGGCGCGGCGAAGCGCCTCGTCCCGCGGCAGCGCGACGAGGACGGCCCAGAGCTCGGGACCGCGGTCGACCCCGGTCAAAGCGCGGCGCAGGACTCGCAGGTCGCCCCCGACCGCCTTCAGCTCGCGCACGATCGCCTTCGCCTCGTCCCGGTCGATGTCGTCCCCCGCACCGGCGCGCAGCTCCGCGAACCGTTCCAGCGTGGGTGCCCCGTCGGCACCGGGATCCGACGCCGGCGCCTCGGCCAGCGAGCGGGCGATCCGGCGGGCCTCGTTGAGGTCGCGGGCTCCGCGCAGAGCCGGGGCGAAGCGCGGATCCGCGTCGCTCCTGTGCGCGAGCTCGGCGTCGTCGAGCGCTGCCAGCGCGTCGATCGCAAGCCGGCGCAGTCGCCGCTCGTCGTAGTGCACGTCGCCGCGAGGCAGGCCGAGCTCGTCGAGGTAGCGGCGCACCGCCTCCGGCGGAATCCCGGCCTCGCGCAGCTCGCCGAGCGAGGAGAGCGGAGCCCGCTTCGAGAGCTTGCGCCCGTCGTCGCCGACGATCAGGCCGTGGTGGAGGAACGTCGGGCGGCTCGACGCCGAGGGCCTCGGCCAGACCGACGTGGAGAGCCGTGTTCGGCAGGTGATCCTTGCCGCGCAGGACGTGCGTGACGCCGAGCTCGGCGTCGTCGACGACAGAGGCGAGGTGGTAGGTCGGCGTCCCGTCGGGACGCAACAGCGTCGGGCACCGCTCGCGGGTGAAGCGCAACGAGCCGTCGGGGTCGCGCACCGCCGCACCCGCCTCTTCCAACCGCCCGGCCGCCGCCACGTGTGCGGCCGCCCGCTCGCTCTGGCGAACGGGGCCCTCGTCCCAGCCGATCCCCAGCCAGCCGAGGTCGCCGAGGATCCCCTCCTCCCCGCCCGCGACGTTGCGCTCCCGGTCGGTGTCGTCGATGCGGAGCAGGAGGACGCCCTCGTGCTCGTCCGCGAACCGGCGGTTCGCGACCGCGGACAGCGCGCCGCCGACGTGAAGCGACCCGGTCGGGCTCGGAGCGAAGCGGACGCGAACGATGGCCTCGATGCTACGCCGCGTGTGCGGGCAGGTGGCGGCTCGGGCCGGCGCGCCAGCTAGCGTCGGCGCGTAATGGAACGCGAGCTGCTGGCGTGGTTCGAGGAGCACGGCCGCGACCTGCCCTGGCGGCGGACGCGTGACCCGTACGCGATCCTCGTCAGCGAGGTCATGCTCCAGCAGACCCAGGTGACGCGTGTGCTGCCCCGCTTCGAGGAGTGGCTGCTCCGCTGGCCCACAGTCGAGTCGCTCGCCGCGGAGCCGGCCGCCGAGGTCATCCGTGCCTGGCAGGGGCTCGGCTACAACCGGCGGGCCCTCAACCTGCACCGGGCCGCGCGCCACGTCGCCGAGCACGGCTGGCCGGCCGAGCTCACCGAGCTTCCGGGCGTCGGCCGCTACACGGCCGATGCCGTCCGCGCCTTCGCATTCGGCGAGCCGGTGCTGCCGGTGGATACGAACGTCCGGCGCGTCCAGGAGCGAACCGGCGCCTACTTCGGCCCTGCCTGCGGTCAGGCCCTGTTCGATCTCGGCGCGACGATCTGTCTCGCCCGCATCCCGCGCTGCGGCTCGTGTCCCCTGGCCGCGGGCTGCCCGTCGCGGGGCCGTCGCTTCGAGCCGCTGCGCAGGCAGTCGCGCTGGGAAGGCTCCTTCCGCCAGCGACGGTCTCGAGCGCTCCGGGAGGTCGCCGGCGGCCGCGAGCGGCTCGCCGACCTGGACGCTGAGGCAGTCGCCGCTCTGGAGCAGGACGGCCTCGTCGAGGTGGACGCCGGCGTCGTGCGGCTGCCCGGCTGAGCCACTCGGCACGGTTCGGGCAGAATCGCCACATGGACGAGACGGTGAAGGTTGCCTGCATCCAGGCCGAGCCGGTCATCCTCGACCGCGATGCGACGGTGGCGAAGCTCGAGCAGCTGTGCGCCGAGGTCGCGGCGTCCGGGGCCAAGCTGGCGGTCTTCCCGGAGGCTTTCGTGCCTGCCTATCCGACCTCCGCCTGGTCGCGCGCGCTGGCGGGCTGGAGCGACAGCCGCGCCAAGGAAGCCTTCGCCCTGCTCGCGCGCGAGTCCGTCGCGGTGCCGGGCGAGGCGGCCGACCGCATCGGCGAGGCGGCACGGCGCCACGGTCTGTGGGTCGTCACGGGTGTCACCGAGATCGACCCGGAGCGCCCGGGAACGCTCTACAACACGCTCCTCTACCACGCCCCCGACGGTCGTCTGGCGCTCCGGCATCGCAAGCTCGTACCGACGAACCACGAGCGCCTCGTCTGGGGGCCGGGCGACGGCGGTGGACTGCGCGCACTGCCCACCGAGATCGGTCGCCTCGGCGGGCTGATCTGCTGGGAGAACTACATGCCGCTGGCCCGCTTCGCCCTCTACGAGTCGGGCGTCGAGATCTACATCGCCTCGACCGCGGACGACGACGATGCCTGGCAGGCGACGCTCATCCACATCGCCCGCGAGTCACGGAGCTTCGTCGTGGCGCCCTGCCACTTCCAGCGCGCGTCGAGCTATCCCGCCGACTTCCCCCTCGCCGACCTGCTCAAGGACCGTGACCTGCTCGGTCGCGGCGGGAGCGCGATCCTCTCGCCCGACGGGTCGTATCTCGCCGGGCCGCTGTTCGGCGAGGAGGGGATCCTCTACGCCGACCTCGACCCGGGCCGGCTCTGGGAGGAGCGCCAGCGCTTCCACGCGGCCGGGCACTATCACCGCCCCGACGTGCTCCAGCTCACGGTCTCGACGGATGCCGCGGCGCCCGCCGGCGCGGCGGGTGGAGACGGCGACGGCGTCGGCTCGTCCGAGACACTCGGCCGCGCGACCGCGGTTCACGCCGAGCCCGCCTAGCCCGCCCCAGCCTGCCGGTGCCGCGCGTGTGGGTACACGGGCACACCTTCGAGACGCCCGCGTCACAGACACGCGCGCCCCTGCGCGGTAGCCTCGGCAGCGGGAAGCGGGTGGCCCTGCTTCCCCACCCTGGGTGGGGGTGTGGACCGGTCCGGAGCGGACATGTCTCCTCGCGACATGGCGCGGAGCTGGTGCGCAGCCTACGAGCCGGCCGTCAGACGAGGGGTTCGTGCCGGATCCAGATGTTCGGCTCGAGGTGGAGGCCGCGGCCGTCTCGTACTTCCAGCGGCGCCAGCATGCCGTCGACCACGTAGGTGCCGTCCTCCGGCAGGGTGAACTCGAGCCAGGTCTCCCAGTCCTCGCGCGACGCCTCCATGTGCATCGACTCGGGAGCGCCGCCGATGATGCGGCCGCCGACGCGCTCGTGCACGCGGACCCAGGGATCGAAGTGCGAGCCGTCCGGCCGGCGCCAGCCGACGTACTGCTCGATCGGGATCAGCGGATAGCGCGCCTTCGCCGTCGGGCGCACGGGCGCGATCAGCTCCCGGAGGCCGGCTGCGCCCGCAGCCTCGCGCATGGCGTTGAGCATGCGCGCAGAGAGGCCCTCGCCCTGACGCGTCGGCAGCACCGAGATCGCAAGCGCGCAGAGCACGTCCGCGGACCGCCCGCTCTCGAAGGCGCGCAGGAACGCCTCGTCCCAGCCCGAGGGCAGATCGTCCTCCGAGCCGTCCCAGGCCGTGGGAACCGAATGCAGCTCGGCGACGAGGCTGTCGCCGTCGAGCAGGCCGAGCTGGAAGTCGGGGTGGTCCTCGTACAGACGGCCCCAGTAGAGGTTCCCCGGCACGTTGTGGTGCATGTACTCCGGAAACGTGACGCCCGCCAGCTCGGCGAAGCGCCGCTCGCGCAGATCCGGACGATCGGCGTAGCGGACGAGCTTCACGGCCGCTCCAGCAGCGCGACCGCCTGAGCGGCCAGACCCTCGCCGCGGCCCGTGAACCCGAGCCTGTCGGTCGTCGTCGCCCGTACGGCGATGCGTGTCGCGTCCACCTCGGCGAGCGCGCTCGCCAGCGAGCGAGCCATCTCCTGCCGCCGGTCGGATATCCGAGGCCGCTCTCCGACCAGGACGCAGTCGGCGTTCACCAGCCGCCAGCCCGCGTCGCGGACGTTCGCGTACGCGCGCGCGAGCAGGTCGAGCGACACCGCGCCCGCCCACTCGGCGCTCGGCGGGAAGAGGGTGCCGATGTCACCGAGGTTGGCGGCGCCGAGAACGGCGTCGATCAGCGCATGCGTGACGACGTCGCCGTCCGAGTGCCCGGCGAGGCCTCGCTCGCCCGCGAACTCGAGGCCCGCGAGAACGAGCGGCCCGTCCCCGCCGAAGGCATGCGCGTCGAGGCCGATGCCGACGCGGGACTCGCTCATGCGAAGGGCTCCTGCCGCCGGCGGCGGGAGTCGAAGACCGTGATCGTCTCGTAACCCGCGTCCGTCGCAAGCGCGCGCACCTGGTCGAAGCGGTCGCCGACGAGGCCGGGCTCGTGCGCGTCGGAGGCGAAGGTGATCTCGACGCCCCGCCCCCGCGCTTCGCGCAGGAGCGCCGGCGCCGGGTAGAGCTCGCCGACCGGCTTGCGCAGACCGGCGCTCGAGATCTCGAGGCAGACGCCGTCGAGGGCCTCCAGCAATGGCTCGTAGTCGGGGCTCTCGGCGCGCAGGCCCCAGATCTTCACGAGGTCGGGATGCGCGAGCACGTCGAACAAGCCGCTACGCGCCGCCGCCGCGAGCTCGTCGAAGTACCGGCGCCACGTCTCGTCGACGCCGGCCTCGTCGATCAGGCGTGGAGGCCCGTCGACGCCCCAGCCGTCGATGAAGTGGACGGAGCCGAGCAGGTAGTCCCACGGATACGGCGCGAGCAGCTCCCGTGTCCGGTCCTCCCGGCCACGCACGTAGTCGACCTCCAGGCCGAGCTTCACGGGCAGGCCGCGCTCCCGGGCGGCGAGCACCGCGCCGACGTACGTCTCGAGGTCGTACGCGCATCGCTCCTTCTGGTACGGGACGTCCCAGAGCTCCCGGGTCTGGGTGAAGTAGTAGACGTGCTCCGTGAACCCGACCTCGTCGACGCCGGCCCGGGCGGCGGCCTCGACGAAGCGCTCGACGGCCGTGGGCGTGTGGTCGATCTCGCCGCGCGCGTCGCGCAGGTGCAGGTGGTAGTCGACGATCACGTCACTCGTCGTCTTCCTCGAGCTCGAGCTCGTCCTCGGCGATCGGCACCGCCGGCTGCACGCCCAGCCAGGTGGCGACGAGGGCCAGATCCTCGGCGTCGGTCACCTTCAGCAGCCTGCGGTCACCCTCGACCACGGCCACCGTGCCGCCCTGGGCCTCGATCAGGGCCGCGCAGTCGCTCGCGTCTGCGCCGGCTCCGAGCGCGCGGCGCAGCGGACTCGGCCAGGAAGGCCTGCGGCGTCTGCACGAGCCGGAGCCGGTCGCGGTCGAGCGTCTCCTCCGCGCCGCCGCGGGCGACGCGCTTCACCGTGTCCGGCGGGACGATGCCGGGCACCGCTCCCTCCCAGCCCTCGCCGAGCGCCGTGAGCACACGCCCGACCACGTCGTCCGAGACCAGCGGCCTGGCCGCGTCGTGGACGAGGATGACGGGTGCGGCGTCGGGGATCTCGGCCACGCCCGCGCGGACCGAGGCCGTCCGCGTCTCCCCTCCCGCGACGGCCGCCGCCACCTTGCCGGCGCCGAGCTCCTCCGCCAGCAGGATGGCCGGCTCTTCCCAGCCGGCGGGGACGACGAGCACGATCGAGTCGACCCAGTCCGATGCCTCGAGCCGCTCCAGGCTCTCGGCCAGCAGCACGCGGCTGCCGAGCGGCGCGAACGCCTTGGGGCGGTCGAGGCCGAGCCGCCTGCCTTCGCCGGCCGCCGCGATCACCGCCCAGACGTTCCCGCCGGGGACGGAAATCGCCTAGGTGGTGGGCCTCGGCGCCACGTGGCGCCGACCGGCCGGACGGAGACCTGACGTCATCGCGGGGAGCTTAGGCTCCACCCACGCCTCGGGGCGCGCGGACGCCACGCCGGGAGCGCAGCGCATCGACGCCCTCAGGCGCGAGACAGGTCAGGCAGGCGTCTTGACGCGCTTCTTCGACTTGTCGGCGTCGGCGAGAACGCCGTCGAGCCAGTCGGCGGTCTCCTCCTCGTCCATGCCCTTCGCGTACATGAGCTCGGACACGAGGATCTTCTTCGCCTTGACGAACATCTGCTTCTCGCCGGTGGAGAGGCCCTTGTCCTGGTCGCGCAGCGACAGGTTCCGGACGACCTCGGCGAGCTCGAAGATGTCGCCGGTCTTCATCTTCTCGCGGTTGTGCTTGAAGCGCCGGTTCCAGTTCTTCGGCATGACGGTGCCGCCTCCGGTCAGCGCCTTCAGGACCTGGCCGACGGTCTCCTCGTCGATCACGCCGCGAAGGCCGACCTTCTCCGCGTTCTCGGTCGGCACGTTGACCGTCATGTCGTTATGAAGAATCTGAATCGTCAGGTACTCCCGCTCCTCGCCCAGGACCGTCCGCTTCTCCTTCTTGACGATCGTCCCGGCCCCGTGGTGCGGGTAGACCACCTTCTCACCGACGTCGAACAAGCTGCCTCCCTTTCGGTCTCTCCACCAAGACGCCGGCGGAACGAGCCCCGCCGGCGAAGTGGCAAAAAGTATAGCGAAGATGGGTCGAAAATGCGACGGTTTCCAGGGATTTTCAGCGCTGCTGAGGCGAAAAATCCCTGCTCAGGCCGCATCCCGGCGCTCCCGCTCGAGGCCCGCGGCGAGCGCCTGCGCCGCCGTCTCCGCCGTGCACGACGGCGATCCCCTCGAGCGCATCGCGTCCCCACGGGCGCGAGCACCGTCTCGAGACCCAGCTTCTGCGCACTCGCCGAGACGCCGCTCGGCCTGCGTCGCCGGCCGCAGGCGCCCGGTCAGCCCGAGCTCGCCGAAGGCGGCCGTGGCGGCGCGCACAGGTGCGCCGCGCGCGGCCGAGGCGATCGCGAGCGCGACGCCGAGGTCGGCGCCCGGCTCGTCGATGCGCACCCCGCCGGCGACGTTGACGAAGACGTCGGCCGAGCCGAGGGCGAGCCGCGCGTGCCGCCCGAGGACGGCGACGATCATGGCCAGGCGCTTGGGGTCGACACCGGTGGCGACCCGCCGCGGCATCGCTAGATCGGTCGGCGCGACGAGCGCCTGGATCTCGAGCAGCAGCGGCCGCGTGCCCTCGAGCACGCAGGCCACGGCGGCGCCGATCTCGCCCGTCGATCGTGCGGCCGAAGAGCTCGGACGGGTCGGGCACGCCGCGGAGCCCCGTGCCGGTCATCTCGAACACGCCGAGCTCGTTGGTGGAGCCGAAGCGGTTCTTCACGGCCCGCAGCACGCGGTGGGCGCGGTAGCGGTCGCCCTCGAAGTGGAGGACGCAGTCGACCAGGTGCTCCAGCACCCGCGGGCCGGCGACCGAGCCGTCCTTCGTGACGTGGCCGACCAGGAAGAGCGCGACGCCTGAGGTCTTGCCGACGCGCATCAGGCGGGCTGCCGCCTCGCGCACCTGTCCAACCGAGCCGGGAGCGGAGCCGACGTCGCCGGAGTAGAGGGTCTGCACGGAGTCGATCACGCAGACGTCGGGCCGCTCGCGCTCGAGCGTCGCGCAGATGGCGTCGAGGTCGGTCTCCGCCAGGATCTCGACCCGCTCGGCGCCGCCGAGCCGCGCGGCCCGCGTGCTCACCTGCGCGGCCGACTCCTCGCCCGTGACGAGCAGCGCCCTGCGCGTCTGCGAGACGTGTGCCAGGGCCGACAGCAGCAGCGTCGACTTGCCGACGCCCGGCTCGCCGCCGACGAGGACGAGCGACGCGGGCACGAGGCCGCCGCCGAGGACGCGGTCGAGCTCGGCCACGCCCGTGCGAGATGCGGTCGGCCTCCTCGGTCGCGACGTCCGCGAGCCGCAGCAGCGGGCGTGCGGCCGCGCCGTTGCCGGCCTTCGCCTGCACCTCCTCCGACGAGCGTGCCGAAGCTGCCGCAGCTCGGGCACTTGCCGAACCAGCGGCCGGTCGAGTAGCCGCAGTCCGTGCAGGCGAACTGGGTCGCCGCCTTGGCCATCAGTCGTCTGTCCTTGCCATGGCCGAGCCAGTCTAGGAAGGGGGTCCGACGCCGACGCGTCGCGGGTTCGTGCCAGAGTCGCGCCGTGTCTGCGCCGGTCAACGTCACCGACTACGAGCGCCTGGCCGAGGAGGCGCTCGAGCCGAGCATCTTCGGGTACATCGCCGGCGGCGCGAACGACGAGTGGACGTTGCGCGAGAACGTGGCTGCGTTCGGACGCTGGGTGCTGCGACCGCGAATGCTGGTCGATGTCGAGCGGGTCGACACGGGCACGACCGTGCTCGGGACGCCGGTCTCCATGCCGCTGCTCGTGGCGCCGACCGGCTTCCAGCGGCTGATGCACGCCGACGGCGAGGCCGCGACGGCCCGAGCAGCGGCAGCCGTCGCGACCGTCTTCTGCCACTCCACGCTCACCTCTCTGCGTCCGGCCGAGCTCGCCGCCGCCGCACCCGCCGCGACGCGCTGGTTCCAGCTCTACTGGTCCGAGGATCGTGAGTTCACCCGCGACCTAGTGGCCGAGGTGAAGGACTGCGGCTACGGCGCCGTCATGCTCACCGTCGACCTTCCCCACGCGGGGCGGCGCGAGCGCGACTTCCGCACCGGCTTCGAGATCCCGGCCGAGCTTCCGCTACCGAACCTCTCGCCTCGCCTGACACGGCCGACCGACTCCGGGCCTGGCCTGGGCGCCGTTGTCGACCGGACCCTGACCTGGCGCGACCTCGAGTGGCTGCGCGACGCCTGCCCGCTGCCGCTGCTGGTGAAGGGGATCCTGACCGCCGAGGATGCCCGGCTCGCGTGCGAGCACGGCGCCGACGCCGTCGTCGTGTCGAACCACGGCGGCCGCCAGCTCGACGGTGTCGCGGCGTCGCTCGATGCCCTTCCCGAGGTCGTCGAGGCGGTCGACGGCCGCGTCGAGGTGCTGCTCGACGGCGGGATCCGGCGCGGCAGCGACGTGCTCAAGGCGCTCGCGCTCGGAGCCCGGGCGGTGTTTGCGGGACGTGCGGTGCTGTACGGGCTCGCCGGCCGGCGGCGAAGGCGGCGTGCGCCACGTGCTCGAGCTGCTCCGCGACGAGATCGCGCTCGGGCTCGCCCTGCTCGGCTGCGCCACGCCCGAGGCCGTGACGCGCCGCGCACGTGGGCCGAGCGGCGCCTCGCGCCGCTCGGTAGACCGGAACAGATCGGGACTACGCGGCCTTGCGTTCCGCGCTGGGCAGCTTGGCGGGCGCGACCGCAGCGGCCGGGCTCCGCGCAGGCTGGGTCTGCCAGAGCCCGCGCCACCAGCGCCTTGCAGCCAGCCGGATCCGTGCCCTGAGCCCCGGCGTGATCGCGGCGACCTGGTCTGCGGCCGCGGTGCGCGTCCTCGCCTGAGCCGGCTTCGGCTTGGGTGTGGCCCGTTGCTTCGTCGCCGCCTTTGCCGTCGTCTTGCGCGTCGCGGCCTTGCCCGGTGTCGCCGGAGTCGTCGCTTTCCGCGTAGTCGCGCGGGCCGGGCTCTTCCCGGTCGTCCCGCCCTTCGCGGCCTTGGGAGCCTTCGCGCGCGACGTCGGCTGCCGCGGGGACGCGGGAGCCGCACTCTTGCGCGCTCGGGCGCGGGTCGCACGCTTCTTTTCCTGAGCCATGATGTCCCCTCCGGGAGTTCGTGAACTCTGCCTCTTTCGGCAGGGCCGCACGGATCCCTACGCGTCCAAAGGGGCAACGCTTCCCGGCGGTTCAGGGCCTACGCGACCGCTTCTGGATCCTCCGCCTGAGCGAGCTTCAGCGACCCGCTCAGCGTCTGGTCGAAGTGCCGCTTCTGAATCGGCCGCGCCCATTTGGCCAGCTCCTGCAGGTCACGGTCGCGCGCCTTCTTCGCCAGCTCCTGGACGACCGCCCAGTGCCCGACCTCGCCCGCCTCGGCCATGGTCATGAACTCGAAGCCGTCGAGCGCGTCCGCATCCTTGCCGAGGTAGGTCTTCGCCATCTCGGCCGCTTCCTTCTTCGTTTCGCGGGCCTTCTGCAGGACCGCGCTCTTCTTGCCGGTCATCGAGCCCGCGACCTTCGTGCACCGGCGCTCCGTCTCCGCGGCCTCCTTCTCCATCTGTCTCAGGGCCTGCACGAGCTCCCGGTTGTTTCCCTCGCGCTCGACGAGCGTCGAGACCTTCTTCGTCAGGTCCTGCGCCGCCATCGCGAGGCCGGTCACCTCGCCGAGCTTGCTTTCCAGAACGGTCAACTCCGCCATCAGTCCTCCTCGTGATCGAGTTCGTCGGGCCTTCCTGCCCGCGAGCAACGTGGCGAAACGCGCCGGCCCATGGCTGCGCGTGCAGGCAGGCGTAGGCTCCGGAACGTGTGGCTCGGGATCGCAGCCCTCGTCCCCGACGACGCGCACAACTTCATGCGTCAGGCCGGCGTCGAGCTCCACCGCCGCTACGGGGCGACGGCGACCTCGACGGTGCTCGAGCCCCACGTGACGATCAAGCAGCCGTTCGACGGCGAGCTCGAGCCCGTTGCCGCGTACCTGGACGAGCTGGCCACCTCGCTCGAGCCCTTCGACCTCGCCCTCGGCGGCTACGGCCAGTTCGAGGAGGAGGGCGTCGTCTTCCTCGACGTCGGCGCGGGCGCGGACGCGGTGCTCGCGCTGCAGCGGCGGGTGATCGCTGACCTCGGCATCGAGCCGGGCCGCTTCGAGAGCGGCGAGCCGGTGCCGTACCACCCGCACGCCACGCTCGCGATCGGGCTGACGGCCGCACAGCGTGCCGACGCGATCGCGACGCTGCCCCGCCCCCCGGGCTTCCGTTTCCAGCTGGGCCGGCTCGGGCTGTTCGCCCGTGTCGAGGCCGGCTGGCTCGTCTACCGGCGCGTCGCCGTCGGCTGAGCGCCGGCTGCGGCGACGGCGGCGGCGGGCGCCGTGCGGCGCCGCGCCGAGGCCAGCACGACGGCAGCAAGGATCGAGGCCGCGCCGGCGAGCTGCAGCCACGAGGGCGACTCGCTGACGAGCAGCGCCGCCAGGATGACGGCCAGCAGCGGCTGCAGCATCAGCAGCAGCGAGCTGCCCACGGCCGGCAGGCGCGGCAGCGAGACGGCGATCAGCAGCCAGCCGAGCACCTGCGCGCTGAGCGCCAGCACAACGAGCCAGAAGTGAGCCTCCCAGGACGGCATGAAGTCGAGGTCGCCGATGACGAGGCCGGCGAGCAGCGTTCCCGCGGCCGCCGCCGCCGTCGCGTCGAAGAGCGGCCCCGCGAAACGGCCGTCCGTGCTGCCCTGGCGCAGCGCCAGCAGGAAGCCGGAGTACGCGACGCCGGTGAGAACGCCGTAGATGACGCCGAGGGTGGGGTCGTCGCCGTAGGCGCCGTCCTCGAGCACGCCCGAGATCAGCACCACCCCGCCGAACGCGATCGGGATTGCGGCGAGCGCGCGGTTGGAGGGCCGCTCGTCGAGCAGCATCCACGCAAGCAGCCCGACCATCAGCACCTGCGTGTTGCCGAGCACCGTGGCGAGGCCCGCGCCCACGTACTCGATCGAGTGGTGCCAGAGGATCAGGTCGGCGGCGAAGAACGCGCCGGCGATCACCGCCAGCCAGCGGGCCCGGCGCCGGCGCGGTCCGAGGCGGCGGTCCTCGAGCACCGCGAGCACGAGCAGCGGCGGCAGGGCGTAGAGGCAGCGGAAGAAGGCGCCCGTCGACGCCGACACGTCGGCGTAGCGGAAGAGGATCCCCGAGAACGCGATCGCGACCGCGCCGGTGAGCGCGGCCAGCTCCGGACGGTGCTCGAGGCCCCTCGCGCGCATCGGGCCAGGCTAGTTACGCCCACCCGGCCGGAGTCGCAGCGTGAATGCGCCGGCTCGAACAGCTGCTCACCTACCGGCCCCAGACGCACGAACGGCGGCCTTCCGGCCGCCGTCCGCGGTCAGTTCCTGCGAGCTTTTCTAGTCCTCGGACTCGTCGTCGACCGAGGCCTGCGGCTCGTCGGCCGGCACGGTGACCTTCTCCTCGGGCGCCGGCGGCGCGCCGGGGATGACCTCGATCTCGACCTCCTCGGCCTCCGGCTTGCGCGCGACCACGATCGTCGAGCCGGGCGAGAGCTCGCGGCCGAGCACGAAGTCGGCCAGCGGGTCCTCGATGTGCCGTTGGATCGCGCGGCGCAGCGGCCTGGCGCCCATCGCCGGGTCGTAGCCCTTCTCGACCAGCAGCTCCTTGGCCTCGTCGGTCAGCTCGATCGTGACCTCGTGAATGCCCATCTGCTCGCGCAGGCGGCGGAGCATGAGGTCGACGATGGCCATGATCTCTTCCTTGGACAGCTTGTGGAAGACGATCGTCTCGTCGATGCGGTTGATCAGCTCGGGCCGGAAGACCTTCTTGAGCTCGCTCATGACCCGGTCCTTCATGTCCTCGTAGCTGCAGGCCGGACTCGTCGCCGAGCGTGAAGCCGAGCGACTGGTTCTTCGAGATCTGAGCGGCGCCGATGTTCGACGTCATGATCACGATCGTGTTCCGGAAGTCGACCCGGCGGCCCTGAGCGTCGGTCAGCTTCCCGTCCTCGAGGATCTGGAGCAGGATGTTGAAGACGTCCGGGTGCGCCTTCTCGATCTCGTCGAGCAGGACGACCGAGTACGGCTTGCGGCGGACTGCCTCGGTGAGCTGGCCGCCCTCGTCGTAGCCGATGTAGCCGGGCGGCGAGCCGACGAGCCGGGACACGGAGTGCTTCTCCATGTACTCCGACATGTCGACCTGGATCATCGCGTCCTCGTCGCCGAACAGGAACTCGGCGAGCGTGCGCGCCAGCTCCGTCTTCCCCACGCCTGACGGGCCCGAGGAAGATGAAGGAGCCGGTCGGCCGCTTCGGTCCTTGATGCCGGCCCGTGCGCGGCGGATCGACTTGGCGACGGCGACGATCGCTTCCTCCTGGCCGATGACCCGCTTGTGCAGCTCCTCCTCCATGCGGATGAGGCGCTCGGACTCGGCCTCGGTCAGCTTGAAGACCGGGATGCCCGTCCACATCGAGACGATGTCGGCGATCTCCTCCTCGCCGATCTCCGGCTGATCGGTCGCCTCCTCGGCGCGCCAGGACTCCTCGAGCTCGCGCTTCTTCTGCGTCAGCTTGCGCTCCTTGTCGCGCAGCGAGGCGGCCTTCTCGAACTCCTGGGCCTCGATCGAGGATTCCTTGTCCTTGCGGACGCGCTCGATCTCCTCCTCCAGCTCCCGGTAGCGCGGCGGCGCGCTCATCGTCTTGATGCGCATGCGCGACGCGGCCTCGTCGATCAGGTCGATCGCCTTGTCGGGCAGGTGGCGGTCCTGGATGTAGCGCTCGGCGAGCACGGCCGCGGCCGACAGCGCGTCGTCGGTGATCTTGCAGCGGTGGTGCGCCTCGTAGCGGTCGCGCAGGCCGCGCAGGATCTGGACGGTGTCGTCGGTCGACGGCTCGTCGACGCGGATCTGCTGGAAGCGCCGCTCGAGCGCAGCGTCGCGCTCGAGGTACTTGCGGTACTCGTCGAGCGTCGTGGCGCCGATCGTCTGCAGCTCGCCGCGGGCGAGCGCCGGCTTCAGGATCGAGGCCGCGTCGATCGCGCCCTCGGCGGCGCCGGCACCGACGAGATTGTGGAGCTCGTCGATGAACAGGATGATGTCGCCGCGCTGGGTGATCTCCTTCATCACCTTCTTCAGGCGCTCCTCGAACTCGCCGCGGTACTTCGAGCCCGCGACCAGCGCCGCGAGGTCGAGCGTGTAGATCTGCTTGCCCTTCAGGAGCTCGGGCACCTGGTTGGACGAGATGCGCGCGGCCAGCCCCTCGACCACGGCGGTCTTGCCGACGCCGGGCTCGCCGATCAGCACCGGGTTGTTCTTCGTCCGGCGCGAGAGGATCTGCATGACGCGCTCGATCTCGGTCTGGCGCCCGACCACCGGGTCGAGCTTCGCCTCGGCCGCGAGCTTGGTCAGGTTGCGGCCGAACTGGTCGAGCAGCTTGGAGCTCTTCGACTTGCCCTCGCCCGAGCCGCCGCCACCCTGCTGCCGCCGGCCGGGGCCGGACAGCATGCGGATGATCTCGTTGCGGATCTTCTCCGCGTCCGCGTCGAAGTCGAGCAGGATCCGGGCGGCCACGCCTTCGTTCTCGCGCACGAGGCCGAGCAGGATGTGCTCCGTGCCGATGTAGTTGTGGCCGAGGGAGAGCGCTTCGCGCAGCGCGAGCTCGAGCACCTTCTTCGCGCGCGGCGTGAACGGAATCTGGCCGGTCGTGACCTCGTCGCCCTGGCCGACGATCCGCGCCACCTGGGCGCGCACCTCCTCGACCGTGATGTCGAGCGACTCGAGGACGCGCGCGGCAAGGCCCTCCTCCTCACGCAGGAGGCCGAGCAGGATGTGCTCCGTGCCGATGTAGTTGTGCTTGAGCGCGCGCGCCTCGTCTTGCGCGAGGACGACTACCTGCCGAGCCCGTTCTGTGAAGCGTTCGAACAAAACCCTCGAGCCCCCTTTCCTTGGATATTCGAGGCCGACTCTCGGTCCCGGTCGAAGGTGGTCTCAGTGTAGCTCGCGGGGTTCATGTCACTTTTCGGCGCGAAGGGCCGGTTCCTCCAGACCCAACGTGCACGAGGACGAGTCGAGCGAGCCCCGCGGCGAATGTCACACAACTGAGTCGTTCCAGTCACAGACACGTCTCAGCTTGATCGATACCGTCGAAGACGGGCGGGTGGTGGAGGACGAATCCCCTCGGGTGGGTGGGGTATGCCCGGCCGTCCCTGGCCGTTCGGGCCAGTGGCCGGCCAGGACATGTCCACAGGGCCGCGCAGGGGCTGCGTGGCGCGCCTCTACGGCAGCCGCTCAGGCCTGGCTGACTGTGACCGCTACTCGGTCGTGCGGTACATGCGGAAGACCGACAGGAACGTCAGCAGCGCGATCTTCACGTCGAGCCAGAGCGACCAGTTCTCGATGTAGTGGTTGTCCCACTCGACCCGGTCGGAGAGGGACGTCTTGCCGCGCAGGCCGTTGCACCTGCGCCCAGCCGGTGATCCCGGCCTTGACGCGGTGGCGGTCGCCGTAGCGGTAGATCCGCTCGGCGAAGAGCGCGACGTACTCCGGACGCTCCGGCCTCGGGCCGATCAGGCTCATCTCGCCGCGCACGACGTTGATCAGCTGCGGCAGCTCGTCGATGCACGTGCGGCGCAGGAACGCCCCGACGCGCGTGCGCCGGTCCACGCCCTCGACACCGCCGGGCGCGACGTCCGCCGGCAGCCATTCGGGCTCGACGACGTTCGAGCCGTCCTGCTGCGGCCGCATGGTGCGGAGCTTCAGCATCTCGAACGGACGGCCGTCGCGGCCGACACGCGTCTGCCGGAAGAAGATCGGCCGGCCGAGCGAGAGGCGCACGGCCAGGATCGCGCTGAGCAGGATCGGGCTGAGCACCAGCAGCGCCAGCCCGGCGACCATGCGGTCGATCGCGTACTTGACCGCGAACTGCCAGCCTCGCGGGTCGGCGTGGTCGACGGAGACCAGCGGCAGCCCGCCGAGATGGTCGATCGAGACGCGCTGGCCGACCTGCTCGAAGAGGCGCGGCACGAAGGTCACCTGAACGCCGAGCTCCTCGCACCGCCGCACGAGCCGCAGAAGCACGTGGTGGGGCGCGGTCGAGAAGGTCGACGACGACGTGCCCGACGCCGTAGTCGGCGACGAGGCGATCGAGATCCCAGCTGGCGCCGAGGACCGGGAGCGTCGGACCGTCGGGGGCGTCCATCGGCTCCTTGTCCATGTACCCGATCGGCTTGAGGCCGAGCTCCGGATGCTCGAGCAGGCGGCGCGCGGTCAGGCGTCCGACCTTGCCGGCGCCGACGACCAGCGTCGGCACGGCGGTCTCACCGGTGGCCCGGGCGCGCGACTGCGACCAGCCGAGCGCGATCCGGCCTGCGGCGAGGTACACGGTCGCGAAGACCCACGGCCTGAACGTCTCGGCAGCGAGGTCGACGGTGTCGGCGAAGACCACCCGCAGCGAGAGGACGACCATGGCAGCGAGCGCGGTGATGGTGACGACGCCGCGCAGGTCGTCGAGCAGGTCGAGCCGCAGGCGCGTCGCGTACATGCCGCGCAGGCGCGCGAACAGCAGCACGAGCACGCCGAAGCCGGCGAGCCAGGCGAGCGGCGCCGTCGGCAGGTGGCCCTGCCGCGCGCCGACGACGGTTGCGGCGACGGCGGCGACGATCATCGCGGCGTCCAGGGCGAGGCTCAGCCTCCCCCAGAGCGCGGTCGACTGAAGGCGTGCGGGGGCCGCTGCGCGCTCGCGCAGCGTCTGCAGTTGAGCGACTTGCGCGTCGCTCGACGTGGTCTGCAGCGTCGTCAGACGCCCCCACCCCCAGGCGAGCGGTCGAACCTCATCAGGTTACCGCCCGCCGGCTAGCGCTTCGCCCGTGCGACCCGGCGCAGCCCGAGCCCGACTGCCAGGAGCATCGCGCCCCCGACGGTCAGCAGAGCAAGGTCGAAGCCCGTGAACGGCAGGTTGGACGTCTCGCCAACGTTGCCCAGGCTCTCCTGCTCGCCAAGCTCTTCCTCGATCTCGTGCCGCATCTCCGGCTCGAGCGTCGGCTTGCCGTACCCCTGGATCGACGGGTTCTGTAGCGCTGCTCGCAGGTCTGCCACCGAGTAGCGACCATCGAGCCGGCCGTTGTCTTCGTAATCGCGATAGATCGTGTTTGGTGTCGCTGCGGTCGCCGACGAGACGACGACCAGCACCGTTACCACGAGGACGATCACCCCCCGCGCGGTCCTCCTCATATGAAACTCCTTTCCCGCAGTTGCCCCTGTCGCATCGTAGTGGACCGTTCGCCTTTGTCACCCTCTAGCGATTTGCAGGAAGAATCGGCAGGCGGAACGAACGGCTTGAAACACGTGTTCCCCCGCCAGGCCCGCGAGCTAACCACCGGCGAGCCCTTGCGCGAGCTTGCGCTCGCCCTGCCGGCGGCGCTCGCCGCCCCGCTCGCCGCCGGTCTGGCCTGGCGCGAGCAGGGCAGCATCCTGGCCGAGCACTGGCTGCTCTACGCGATCCTGCTCGCCGCTCTCGTCGCCGTCGTGCTCGCCGCCGGCCTCTGTGTCCGCCCCGGCAGAGCCCTGCTCGTCTCGCTCGCGCGGGCTGCTCGGCCTGGGCGCCTGGACTGCGCTCTCGGCCGCCTGGTCGCCGCTGCCCGCGACTCGCCCGTGACGAGGCGCTGCTCGTGCTCACGTACGCGCTCGCGCTCGCGCTCCCCGCGCTGACCGTGCGCAGCGCCGGCCGGGCGGGCGCTCGTGACCGGCGCGGTCGCCGGCGTCGCGGCCACCGTCGCCGTCGCCGTGGGCGCAGCGCTCGCCTTCGGGGCCAGTCCTGACGACCGGTTCGACTTCGGCCGGCTCGCCTCGCCGATCGGCTACGTCAACGCCCAGGCGGCGTTCGTCCTGCTCGCGTTCTGGCCCGCCGTCGCGCTCGCCGCCTCGAGGCGCCTCGCCGTCCCGCTGCGGGCGCTGGCTGCCGCCGCCGCCACGGCGCTCCTGGCTGTCGGGCTGCTGACGCAGAGCAAGGGCGGCGCGGTGGCGCTGGCCGCCTCGGCAGTCGCCGTGCTCGCGATCTCGCAGGAGCGGCTGCGGCTGCTCGTGCCGGCGCTCGGAGCGGTCCTGCTCGTCGCCACCTCCTACTCGACCGCTCACCGAGCCCTTCAGGCAGCGCGGCGAGGGCGAGCCGCTGCGGGCGGCAGGCGAGGCCGCGGGAGAGCGCGTCCTCCTGCTCGTGCTCGCCGCGCTCGTGCTCGGAGCGGTCTACGCGGTCGTCGACGGCCGGCTCGAGCTCCCCGGGCGGGTGCGCCGCGCCGCCTCGGTCGCAGCCGCAGCGGCGCTCGCGGCCGGCCTCGTGGCCGGCGCCGTGCTCTTCGTGGCCCGCGTCGACTCACCCGGCGACTGGGCCGGCGACCGCTGGCGCGACTTCAAGACGATGCCCGAGCGGGAGGAGGGCTCGAGCCACCTGGTCAACCTCGGCTCGAACCGCTACGACTTCTGGCGCGTCGCGCTCGACGAGTTCCGGGATCATCCGGTCGCCGGCATCGGAGCGCGCGGCTGGTATGCGGCCTACCTCCAGCACGGCCGCAGCGACGAGACGCCGCGGCGCGCGCACTCGCTCGAGCTCGACGTGGTCAGCGAGCTGGGCATCATCGGGCTGGCGCTGCTCGCGGCGGCGCTGCTGCCCGCACTGGCCGCGCTGGCCGGCCCGGCCCGGCGCGACCTGGTCGCGGCCGGCATTCTCGGGGCGGCGCTGTACTGGCTCGTCCATGCGGCCGGCGACTGGACGTGGACCTTCCCCGCCGTCGGCATCCCGCTCTTCCTGCTCCTGGGCGTCGGCCTCGCCCGCGACTACGCTCCGGCGCTCCCCACGCGCGTCGGGCTGCCGGCTGCAGGCGCAGTCGCCGCCGCGGGCCTGCTGCTGCTCGTGCCGCCCTGGCTCTCCGCGCGCATCAGCAGCGACGTCCTCTCGCGCTCACCCGCCGACCCGCACGCCGAGCTCGAGTGGGCCCGGCGCCTCGACCCGCTCTCGACCGAGCCGCTGCTGACCGAGGCGACGCTCGCCGAGCGCCCCGCCGACGCGATCGCGCCGCTCAGGGACGCAGCGGAGAAAGAGCCGCGGAACGCGGCGATCCGCTACCAGCTCGGCCGCACGCTGCTCGAGGCCGGCCGGCCCAGAGAGGCCCAGGTGGAGCTGTCCGCGGCGCGCCTGCTGGCACCGCGCGACGAGCGCATCGCCGACGCGCTCCAGGTCGCCGGCAGGGCGGCGGGCATGTCGCAGCCCTAGGTCGTTAGGCGCGCCGGCGCGCCGCCAGCAGCGCCAGGCGGCCGCGCAGGCTCCCGGCTGCGCCGACCGTCTCGAGGCCGGGGTCGCCGGTCGAGAAGCGCAGCTTGTACTCCTGCGCGCCAGGCCCGAAGCGGAACTCCTCCACACCCTGCGCCAGCGCCTCGCGGAGGGCGTGGGCGATGAGGATCAACCCGACCGAGCCGCGCCTGGCGGCCGGATCTCGTCCGTACTGGTACGACCACTCTGCCCCCTCGAAGCGGAGGCCGTAGTACGCGGCGACGGGCTCGCCGTCGAGCTCGAGCAGGCGGAGCCGCAGCCACCCGCGCTCGAGCGCGACCCGCGCGAACGCACGGTGAAAGGGCTCCTGGCCGGCGAACCAGACGGCCGCGTCGTCTCCCCACCGCGCGCGGTGCAGCCGGAAGAGCAGGTCGAGCGCCGGCTCGAGCTGGTCCTCCTCCGTGACCAGGCGGTACGCGAGCCCCTGCTCGGCGAGGCGGCGCTCCTTGCGGCGCAGCTCCTGGCGGAAGTCCGGCGTGCGCGTTGCCAGGTAGTCGTCCCAGCTCTCCCACCGGCCTGCGACGACGGGACTGCCTTCCTGACGGACGACCGTGCCGCCGAGCTTCGCGCTCCAGCCGCAGCCCCGGCAGGTTCTCGCCGAGGAAGATGTCCCATTCGTGCCGGGTCACCGCGAGCGCGGCGCGCAGCGCTGCGAGTTGCCGCCCCGCCGGTCGTCCGGCGCCGCCACCGGACCGAGCTCGTTCGCAGGGCCGAAGCCGAGCAGCCGCAGCTTGCGCACGTAGCGGCCCTGCACGAGGACGAGCGGCAGGAGCGCCGCCAGCGACCCGTCGGCGCGGCGGGCCGCAAAGAGTCGCGGCTCGAGCCGGTACTGATCCCCGACGTTCGCGAGCCAGGCCTCACACCACTCGACCGAGGCGAACGGGTTGCCCTGGCGGCGTGCGAGCACCGCCCAGTCGTCTCGCACCGACTCGAGGCCCGGAAGGGGGTCGATCTGCAGCTCGCCGGTGCGCCATCGGGGCTCGGCGCAAGCCTACGGTCGTGGCGCCGGCCCTCCCGGCCGAGCGTCCCTGCTGGCTGCAGGGTCGGCAGGGCCGAGGAGTAGGCTCTGGCGCCGTGACGGCTCCCGGCAGTCGGCAGGCGCTCGTGACCGGCGGCGCCGGGTTCATCGGCTCGCACCTCTGCGAGCGGCTGCTCGAGCACGGCTGGGAGGTGTACGCGCTCGACGACCTCTCGACCGGCTCGGTCGAGAACGTCGCCGCGTTACGCGAGAACCCCCGCTTCCACCTCGTCGTCGAGTCCGTGCTCTCGTCCTCGGTCGTCAGCGAGCTCGTCTTCAAGTGCGACGCCGTCTGGCATCTCGCGGCGGCCGTCGGTGTCCGCCTGATCGTCGAGCAGCCCGGGCGCACGCTGCTGACGAACATCCAGGGGACGGAGACGGTGCTCGAGTACTGCGCACGCTTCGAGAAGCCGGTGCTCGTCGCCTCGAGCTCCGAGGTCTGCGGCGACCACCCCGAGGAGCAGCAGCCGCTGCGGGAGGACGGCAGGCGCATCTACGGCCCGACGACGGCCAAGCGCTGGGCCTACGCGGACTCGAAGGCGCTCGACGAGTTCCTGGCGCTCGCGCTGCACGAGGAGCGCGGGCTGCGCATGGTGATCGCGAGGCTCTTCAACACCGTCGGCCCGCGCCAGAGCGGCCGCTACGGCAACGTCATCCCGCGGTTCGTCGAGGCGGCGCTCGCGGGCGGCCCGCTCGAGCTCCACGGCGACGGCAACCAGACGCGGTGCTTCTGCCACGTGCGGGACACCGTGCGCGCACTCCACGGCCTGCTCGAGGCGCCGGAGACGAACGGCGGCATCTACAACGTCGGCTCGACGTCGCCGATCACCATCAACGAGCTGGCCGAGCGCGTGCTGACACTGACCGGCAGCGCGTCCGAGCTGACCTACGTGCCCTACGCCGAGGTCTACGGCCAGGGGATCGAGGAGATGTTCCAGCGCATCCCCGCCATCGACAAGATCCAGGGGGCGATCGGCTGGGGCCCGACCGTGAGCCTCGACGACATCCTGGCCGAGCTGGTCGAGCACCTGCGCGCGCAGAGCGGCCGCGCCGCCGTGGGCGGCTCCGCGCCGGCCTCGTGAGCGAGGGCGCCGCGGGCGCGCCCGGGCCTGCCGGGGCGGGGACGGGCGCGGCGGCGGCCACGACGGCGGCCCGCGTTCTCGGGGGCGGCGTCTGGAGCATCGCCGGCAAGCTGCTGCCGCAGCTGTACGTGCTGGTCGTCTCGGTCGCCGCCGCCCGCTTCCTCGAGCCGGGCGAGTTCGGCCGCCAGAGCTTCATCGCCTTCGTCGAGCTCTCGCTCGTCATGCTCCTCACCGCAGGCCTGCCGGTCGGGCTGATGCGCTTCATCGGCGAGACGCTCGGCCGCGAGCAGCCCGACAGGGTCCGCGGCCTGATCCGCTGGGCGTGGGGCGTCGAGATGGTCGCCGCCGCGATCGGGGCCAGTCTGCTGATCGCGGTCGCAGCAGCCGGTTCAGAGCCTGCGGGAGCGTGGGTCTTCGCCGGGGTCGCGGCCGCGCTGGCGATCCTGCACACCGTCCCGAGCGCGCTCCTGATCGGAGCGCAGCTCTGGCGCTCCGCGACCATCGCCGGCCTGGTCAGCGGCCTCGTCGGGAGCGCCGCGACGATCACGGTGCTGGCCGCCGGCGGCGGGATCACCGGCATGTTCGCCGTCGAGGCGGCCACGTCCGCGCTCATCCTCGTGTGGACGACACTGCTCGCAACCAGGGCCGGCAAACGCCTGAGCCCGAGCGTGGCGCCGGCGGGCGAGCTGCGGCGACGGGTCACCCGCTGGACGCTCGTCGCCTCTGTGGGCGTCCTGCTCAACTTCGTCGTCTGGAGGCGCTCCGAGCTCTTCTTCCTGAACGCCTTCTCCACGAACACCGAGATCGCTGTCTACTCGATCGCGTTCTCGGTCATCGTCGCGATGATGCGGCTGCCGGAGGCCCTCGCCGAGGTGAGCTCGCCGGCGATCGCGACCCTGTTCGGCGCCCGCCAGCACGACCGCATCCGCGTTGGCTACGGCCGGGCGGCGCGGCTCTCGCTCGTCCTCGCGCTGCCGCTCACGGTCGCCGGCGCCGTGCTCGGCCCGGCCGCGATCACGGTCGTCTGGGGAGACGCCTACGAGGAGGCGGGCCCGCTGCTTCTGATCATGCTGTCCACGTTTCCGCTGCTCCCGCTCACGTACCTGGCCCGCGGGGCGCTGGTCGGCATCGGCCGGCAGGGAGTCCTGATCGCGGCGAGCGCCATCGCGGCCGCCGTCAACATCGGGCTGGCGCTGCTGCTGATCCCTTCGCTCGATGCCGCCGGCGCGGCCCTCGCCAACGCGGGCGCGCAGGTCGCGGCCGGCGTGCCGGTGATCTGGGCTGCCCGCCGCGCCTTCGGCCCGATCGACTGGCGCCTCGGCTCCCTCGGCCGCACCGTGGCGTCCTCGGCGGTCGCCGGCGTCGTCGCGCTGGCCCCGGTCGTGCTGCTCGGCGGCATCACCGGGCTGATCCTCGGGCTCGGCGCGGGCACGGCCGTCTTCGTCGCCGCCGCGACCACGGTGAAGATCCTGCCCGCCGACGACGCTGCCTGGCTCGGCGGCGCCGCTCGGCCGGTTTGCAGGCGGCCGGGCGCAGGCGTTCGTCCGGCTGATGGGCAAGCAGTCGTGAAGGTGCTCGTCGTCCTCAAGGACGTCCCCCTGCACGAAGGCAGCGCCCCGGCGAAGACGTCCGTCGGGCTGCTGCAGGGCCTGCTGGCACACGGCCTCGACGTCCGCGCCGTCGCCGCCCGCCAACCCTTCTCTCCGCCCGGCAACCCTCCGGCCGGCCTGCCGGTCGAGGTCGTGCCGGTGACGCCGTCACCGGCCGTCCCTGCGCCGCCAGCTCGAGCGCCTGCTGCGGCCGCGCGGCGACCTCGCGCGCGGCGCCTTCGGCGAGCGGGTGCGCGAGGCGGCGCACGAGGCGGACGTCGTGCATCTGGAGGAGGCCGAGACGCTCTGGACGAGCCCCGGCGCCGGCTCCTGCCTGCACGTCCACTACCTCGTCAGCCTCGACCGGCCACTCGCCGGGCCCTGGCGCCGAGAGGGCCGCGACCGCCTGGAGCTGGCGCTGCTCGAACGCGCCGTGCTGCGCCGGCAGCGCTGCCTCGTCGCGAGCTCGCCCGTCGTGGCGGCGGAGCTGCGGCGGCGCGCGCCCCGCGCCGAGGTGGCGCTCGCCCCCCTGACGCTCGACCCTGCGCACTACGCGCCCGCGCCGCTCGCTGAGCCGGTGGCAGGCCTCATCGGCACGGCCGCGTGGCCCACGACCGCCGCCGCCACCGAGCGGCTCGTCCGCGACGTCTGGCCGCTCGTCGTGCGCGCGGTTCCCGCAGCGCGCCTGCGGGTGGCGGGCCGGGGGATGGAGTCGCTCGTGTCCGGTGCCGAGGGTGTCGAAGTAGTGGGAGAGGTGCCTTCGGCTGCGGACTTTCTGTCTGGCCTCTCTGTCCTGCTCTTCCCGCTCGACCGCGGCAGCGGCATGAAGGTGAAGACGCTCGAGGCGATCGCCACCGGCGTGCCGGTCGTGACCACGCGCCACGGCGCCGAGGGGATCGACGCCGGCGACGGCGTTGTCGTCGCTGAGACCGACGCTGAGCTCGCCCGCGCCGCGGCATCGGTGCTCGCCGACGAGGCGGAGCGCCGCGAGCGCGGGAGCGCCGCCCGCCGGGCTTTCGACGAGCGCTATGCCCCGCTGCCCGCGACCGCGCCGCTGGTCGAGCTCTACCGTCGGCGCGCGGGATTACGGTAGGCGCCCGGGTGCGCATCGCTCTCGTCTCCCGTGAGTACCCGCCGGCCGCGCGCGGGGGTGGCATCGGCACCAACACGTCGGTGCTCGCCGCCGGGTCTCGCCGGGCGCGGCCACGAGGTGCACGTCTTCACGCGGGGCGAGGGCGCCACGGCCGAGCGTGACGGGGTGGTGGTGCACGAGCTCCGCCATCGCTGGGTGCCCCACGCGACGGCCGAGCGGCTGCTCTCGCTGCGGCGAATCGCGGCTGCCGCGCGCCGCGTGGGCGCCGAGGTGGTGCACGCGGCCGAGTGGGATGCCGAGGCGTGGTGGGCGACCCGCTTCGGGCGCATCCCGGTCGTCACCCGCCTGGCCACCCCGACCTACGTGCTCGAGGAGCTCAACCACGGACGCCTGCTCGAGGAGACGTCGCTCGTCCGCCGGCTCGAGCGCGAGCAGGCGCAGCGAAGCGCAGCGGTCTATGCGCCGACCCGGGCGATCGCCGACCGCGTCGGCGGCGAGTGGGGCCTGCCCTCCGTCGAGATCATCCCCAACCCGACCGACGTCGACGCCGTCCGCGAGGACGCCGCCCGCACCACCCCGCCGCCCCTGCCGGGCAGATTCGTCTGCTTCTTCGGCCGGCTCGAGCGCCGCAAGGGCATCGAGCCCCTCGCGACCGCGCTCGCCGAGGTGCTGCCGCGGCACCCCGACGTGCACGCCGTGCTGATCGGCCGTGACCCGCACGACGAGGACGGCGCCCTGATGGCACGCGTCGAGGACGTGCTCGCGCCGGTCGAGGACCGCGTGCTCCTGACCGGTGAGCTGCCGCGCGAGCAGGCGCTCGCGATCGTCGCGCGGGCCGAGATCGTCGCGCTCCCGTCGCTCTGGGAGAGCTTCGGCTACGTCTGCGTCGAGGCGCTGGCGCTCGGCAGGCCGGTCGTGGCCTCCGAGGCGGGCGGGCTGGCGGAGATCGCGCAGGGCGTCGGCCGGCTGGTGCCGCCGGGTGACGCCCGCGCGCTCGGCCGCGAGCTCGACGCGCTGCTCGGCGACGAGCGCCTGCGCGAGTCGCTGAGCGAGCGCGGCGCCGGCGCGGGCGGACCAGTACGCCGCCGAGGCAATTGTCCCGCGAGTCGAGGAGCTGCTCGAGCGGGTCGCCGGCGGGCTGTCCGGCTCGATCTACCGGCGCGGCTACCGGCGCCACTTCCGCCCGGACGACCCCGGGCCGTTCCAGAAGCTCTACGAGCGCAAGCGCGCCGCCGTGCTGGACCACTTCGCCGCCGGGCCGCCGCGGCGGATCGCGGACGTCGGCGGCGGCTACGGCCGTCTCGCCGGCCCGCTCTCGGCACGGCACGACGTGACGCTCGTCGACGTCTCGCCGGAGATGCTCGAGGAGGCGCGGCGGCGCTGGCCCGGCCTGTCGCTGCTCGAGGCGGACGCGCGCTCACTCCCGTTCGCCGACGGCGAGCTCGACGCCGTGCTCGCGCTCGACCTGACGCCGCACCTGCCCGACCTAGAGGCGGGGCTGCGGGAGCTCGCCCGCGTCGTCCGTCCGGGCGGCGAGGTCGTCGTCGACACGTCGAACCGCTCGCCCTGGTGGGTGCCCGCCTACCCGCGCTACGTCGACTGGCGTCCCAAGCGGCTGTTGCTGACGATGCGAAGCGGCGGCGTCCTGCCCGAGTGGCGCAAGCTGGTCCGCCACCACGAGCCGGCCGAGATGCGCCGGGCGCTCGAAGCGGCGGGCCTGCGCCTGCGTGCGGCGCCAGTCGTTCGGCCCGCCGTGGTCGGCCAAGTGGCATCTCTGGTGGACCGAGCGCGCGTGAAGCGCACGCTCCTCCTCTACCTCGCCTCCGCGCACGACCCGCAGCGGTTCGCGGTCGCGCCCGCGCTCGCCGCGCTGGCCGAGCGGACCGGCTGGGAGTTCGAGCTCCACTACGACGACCTGCGCGCGGGCCGGCACTTCGGGGGCGGCCCGCCCGAGCACGCGCGGCCGGGCTGGGCCGCCGGCAGCCTGGTCGCCGGAGGACGGCACGCGGAGCACGTCCACGCGCTCGCCCGCGGGTACGCGGTGATCGCGGTGGGCGACCCCGCCTCGTCGCTCTGGCCGGTCCTCGATGCGGCGGGCGTCGAGGCGCTGGTGCGATCGGCGGATCCGGCCGAACTCTATGCGGCGGCCTGGGAGCACGCTTCCGAGCCACTGCCCGCAGACGTGCTCGTGGTAGACGCCTCGCCGCAGGGGCCTGACGGTGTCGTGGCGGCGCCCTACCTGTACCCGGCGTTCTTCGCCGGGGTCGCCTGCCTCGGCCTCGAGGCGTCGGCCGCCGGGCCGCTCGAGGGCCGCCGCCACCGAGGCGTGCTCCTGGCGCCCGGTCGCGCCGAGTGGGTGGACGAGCGCCTCGGCGAGGTGGGAGCCGCAACGTACGCGGAGCTGACCGCCGATCTCGCCCAGCGGCACGCCGCCTGGGGCGAGGGCATCCTCATCGGCGACCCCGAGCTCGTCGCCGCCCAGCTTCCGCGCGCGCGCCGCCGTCGCCTCGTCCCGCTCTACGGCCGCCCGCAGGTCGACGTGCATCGGCCGGGCCGAGTCGCTCGTGCGGCGGCCGCGGAGCCGGTGTGGGGCAGGCAGTACGACGATCGCGACTTCCTCGAGCTGGCGCGCCTGGGCCACGGGCTGCAGGTGCTCGACCCGGGCCCGCCGTTCGACGCGGCAGCCGGAGCCGCCCTCCCGGAGAGCACTGCGGCCGAACCGGACGACGCGACCCTGCAACGCTGGGCGTCCGAGGGCCGGATCCTCACGACGCTCGTCTTCTGGGCGGGGATGGTGCGGGAGGCGCACTGCCTCGCGCCCATCGTCGACCTGGTCGCCGCCACCGGCCTGCGCGCGGGCATCGTGCTGACCGTCCCGGCGCTCGAGGCGGCCGACCCGGCCGTGCTCGCGCTCCTCGGGGTCGAGCCGGAGCGCGGCGGCGTCGCCGGCCTGCTCGAGCCGCTGGCCGGCTCGACTGGCTACGGCGTCGCCGCCGAGGAGCTGCTGCCGGAAGGCGTCCTCGACCGGACGCTCGCGGACGCCCGTTCGGGCGGGCTCGCAGTGCAGGGGCTGGTGGCCTCTCCTCGACACCGCGCTCGTGCCGTACGACGCCCCGCGTGTCGAGCGGCGCGGCCTGCGGCCGGTGATCCGCTTCACCCCGCGTGGCGCACCGCCCCCAGCCGCCGAGGCCGAGACCGGCCAGGGGCCTGCCGAGCGAGCGCGGGACGTGCGCGGGCTCGCCGGGCGGGCCGTCCGGCGGCTGCGGCTCGAGCGCCTCTTCGAGGAGCGGCGGCCGTTCGACGACCGCCGCCCCGGCGCCGTCGAGCCGCGCGTGGTGGAGGCCGTGCGCGGCGCCGGCTTCGAGTACATGTGGACGAAGGCGAGGTTCGGCGAGAGCCGGCCGGCGCTCAGCAACGGTGACTTCGTAGCGCTGCCGTTCACCGCCGGGAACTGGGACGGCTGGTCGCCCTTCTACACCGTCGGCAGCGCCACCGACGTCGAGCGGGCCGAGCGGCGGCTGCTCAAGGCAGGCGGGCCGGCCTGGCTGGCGAGCACGGTCGACTCGCCGCTCTTCCTGCTGCCGGGCGAGCTGCTCGAACACGGGTCGCGGCTCTACGAGCTGGCCGCGCTCGTCGCGGCAGGAGGACGATCGGGCCGCCTCGTGAACGTGACGCCGAACGTGATTGCCCGCTACTCACGACTACTCTGAGACCAATGGGGTCTCGCTGGCTCTCGCGGTCGCGCTCGCCGCTCGCTTGTCTCTGCGCGTCGCCGGCTGCCGCACACGCGCTCCACTGCGGACGTGACGCAGCACGGTGCGCGTCGCCGGCGGACGCAACCGTCAGCGCGACGGCGCCGACGGGCCGCTTCGGCCGCGAGAAGACGCTGCTCGTCTCGCGTGACCCGGACCTGCGTTCCTACCTCCGCTTCACCGTCCCGACGGGCACGAGTGTCAACCGCGCGCACGCTTGCGCCTGTACGCGGCGACGTCGCACCCGGCGACGGTGACCGTCCGCAGCGCCGCCGCAGCGTGGCAGGAAGCGAACGCTCACGCTACGCGCGGGCGCCAAGGCCGGGCACGTGCTTCCGTGCGACTGCGAGTCCGGCGCGGCGGCTGGGTGACCGTCGACGCTGACGGCCCTGGCGCGCGCGGAGCAGCGTCGGCCTGGTACTGACCATGTCCGGTACGCGCCCCGTCGTCTTCCTGAGCCGAGAGAACGGGCCCGCGGCCCGCAGCTCGTGCTGCGCAGGGCCGACCCGCCCGCGCCGACGGTGACCGTCGCAGCCGCCGGCAACATCGCGTGCGACCCGCTCACGCCCGGCTACAACGGCGGGGCCGGCACGACCCCGATGTGCTGCCACACGCGCGCGACCTCCGACCTGCTCGCCGCCAGACCGTACCTGGACGCGGTGCTCGCGCTCGGCGACAACCAGTATGAGTGCGGCTCGCTCAGCGCGTACCACGCCGTCTTCGAGCCGACCTGGGGCCGCGTCAAGCAGCTGATCCGGCCGATCCTCGGCAACCACGAGTACGCGAGCCCGCTGCCCGGCACCGAGTGCGACGTCACCAGCAGCCCAGCGGGTACTTCGCGTACTTCGGGGCGGCCGCCGGCCCCTCACCGGGGGGCTACTACTCGCTTCGACCTCGGAGCCTGGCACCTGGTCGCGCTCAACTCGAACTGCACGCGCGTTCCGGGCGGCTGCGCCGCCGGCTCGCCTTCAGGAGCAGTGGCTGCGCACCGATCTGGCGGCGTCGAAGGCGTCCTGCACGCTCGCGCTGCTTCATCACCCGCGCATCTCGTCGAGCTACAGCGCGAACCTCACGGGCCCTCCAGCCACTGTGGCAGGCTCTGTACGACGCCCGGGCAGACCTCGTCCTCTCGGGCCACGACCACCTCTACGAGCGGCTCGCGCCCGTCAATCCCGCGGGCGTCCGCGACGACGCGCGGGGCCTCCGCCAGTTCGTCGTCGGCACCGGCGGCTTCAGCCACCACCCGTTCTTCACGGTGCACGCCGCGAGCGAAGTCCGGAACAACGACACCTTCGGCGTGCTGAAGCTCGAGACTGCGCGCCAGCCTCATACGGATGGCAGTTCCTGCCCGAGGCCGGGCGCACGTTCACGGACACGGGCACGACCGTCTGTCGGTAGCGACCAGTAGCGTCTCGCCCGATGCTGGAGCTGGCCCGGCTCGCGGACGCATGCCGCCCGCGGACGCGTCGTCGTCTCGGGGTCGCTGCCACCGCACGGCCGTGATCTCGATCTCGTCGTCAGGCCCGAGGAGGAGGCGACGATCGCCGCGGCGCTTCGAGCCGAGGGGTTCACGAGCCACTGCGGCGAGTGGGTGCGGTTCGCGGCTTGCAGCGCGGAGGCGCTCGACCTCATCCCGGCGGCCGACTGGGAGCTGCCGCCGTCCGAGGTCGACGCACTCTTCGCCGACGCGATCCCGCTGGAGGGGTTCGAGCGGCTTGCGCGTCCGGCGCCGCACCACCTCGTGCTCATGCTGGCGCGGCGGCTCGTCGGCCGGCGACGGTGCCCTCGACGACAAGCGGCGCGCACGACTCGAGGCTGCGCTCGCCGAGGACGCCGAGGCGTGGGCAGCCGCTGCCGGCGCGCGCGGCGGCCTGGGGCATGCAGCGGGGCCTGAACGGCCTCCGCGCGGCCTACGAGCAGAGCCAGCGAATGTCGCAGGGCGAGCGCGCGGCTGCGCATGCCGAGCGGCTGGCCGCGCTCGGCATGAACCCGCAGCGCGCCCGCGCCGAGGGCTGGCGGCGCGTGCTGCGGCCGCCGCCCGAGCGCGGCGGCTTCCTCGTCGCGTTCTCCGGCCTCGACGGCGCCGGCAAGAGCTCGCAGGCCGAGGCGCTGCGGAAGGCGCTCGAGCGGCTCGGCTACGACGTGCGCATGGAGTGGACGCGGCTCGAGTGGACGACGCTCTGGGAAGGCGGCTCGACGCTGGGCAAGCTCGCCTGGCCGGCGACGAAGGCGATCGCCCTGGCCGAGCGCATACGACGTCTGCGGCGGCGGCCGCCTGCGTCCGGCACGAGCAAGGCCGACGGCGGCGAGGCGCCGAAGACCGACTGGTACACCGACGTGGTCGACTCGCCGGCATCGAGGCTGCGCCGGCGCGTTCCGTTCGTGAACGCGGCCTGGGTGACGGCGGTGGCGGTCACCCACGCGCGAGCGCAGCGACAGGCGACGGCCGCCCACATCAAGGCCGGCCGGGCGGTGATCTGCGACCGCTACACGCTCGACGCCGCCGCCTTCCTACGCTTCCGCTACGGCGAGGAGCGTCCGCTTCCGCCGCCAGATCCGGCTGCTCGCGCGCCTCTCCCCCGGCCCGCTGCGCGCCTACCACGTCGACGTCCCGGCCGCCGTCGCGCACGCCCGCAAGGCCGAGCAGTACTCGCTCGACGAGCTCGAGCGCCAGGCGCGCCTCTACCGCGAGGAGCGCGACGGCCTGGGCGTCCGGGCGGTCGACGGCACGCGGCCGCGCGAGGAGCTCTGCACCGAGATCGCGCTCGACGTCTGGCGCATGTTGCGTGGGCAATGACGCTCGTCGACTGACCCGTCACGCCGGCGGGCCGACCACCTCCACAGCGTCACTCCCCGCTCTAGCCGCGAAAGGCGACGGCTCGGGTCTGCCCCGGCTTAGACTCGCGCCATGCCTGAGACGCGCTCCATCCCCGAAGCGCCCTTGAAGGACAAGGGCTCCGGCCTCGCGCCCGTCGGCGAGGGCTGGTTCGTCGTCAACGTCCGCGACGCCCAGTGGCTGACGTCAGAGCGAGGCGACAAGAAGCCCTCCGGCTCGGAGTGCGCGTTCGAGAGCGGCGACATCTGGTTCCGGGAGTACGGGTTCCGGATTCACGTGCTCGCGCCCGGCGAGCCCAACGGGCTCTACCACCGCGAGAGCGCCCAGGAGGACTTCCTCGTTCTCTCCGGCGAGTGCCTGCTGCTCGTCGAGGGCGAGGAGCGCCGCCTGCGCGCCTGGGACTTCGTCCACTGCCCACCCTGGACCGAGCACATCTTCGTCGGTGCTGGCGACGGGCCCTGCGCGATCCTCATGGTCGGCACGCGAGCGGAGGACGGGCAGATCGTCTACCCGGTATCGGAGGTGGCGCTGCGCCACGGCGCGGGCGCCGAGGTCGAGACGAACAACCCGGACGAGGCGTACACGGGCTTCGAGCCTTCGCGGCGCGAGCGACCCTCCTACTGGGACCGCCTGCCCTGGGCGTAACCGAGAGTTAGCGCCGCCAGGCGTCCCAGGCCGGCCCGAGGGCCGGATCCTCGAAGCCAGGCAACGGCCGCGCGCTCGCCGAACGGCAGTCCCAGCGGCTCGCCCCCGACCTGCTCGGCGCGGAACCGCTCCACCTTGCTGATCCAGCCGCGCTCCAGCCAGGAGAGCATGACGAGCGGGCCGACGGCCTCCGCGGGCAAGCCGAGCGCGGCGACGGCGTCGCGCACCCAGCCGAAGAGCACGGACGAGCTCGGCGCCTCGCCGGCGAGCAGGGACGCGAAGTGGCCGTCGCGCTCGGCCGGCTCGTCCGAGACGACGCCGTCGACGAGGCGCAGGACGTGGACGGCGAAGTACACGAGGTCGCCGAGCGGGAGCCCGCGGTCGTTGACCCACTCCCAGTCGAGCGCGCGGAAGTCGCCACCCTGCAGGACGAGGTTCTCCTCGGCCATGTCGTTGTGCTGGAAGGAGGCGGGCACCGGCGGCAGGGAATCGACCAGCCCCGCGGGGGCGCCGTGGTCGGCCCAGAACGGCACCACCTCGCGCGCCAGCAGCTGGCGCTGACGGGCGAGCCCCTCCGGCGGCGTCGCGGTGGCACGCGCGACGTCGATCAGCCAGCGGGCCACGGGCTCGACGGCGGCGAGCTTGTCCTGCGTGGATCCCGGCCGGCGCAGCAGGGTCGCGAGCTTGGTTCCGACAGCCGCAGTCTCGGCGGATGCATGCAGCCCGTCGGAACGGAACCGGCCGAGGTACTCGGTCGCGTGCCGCGTGACGACGTCGCCGGCGGCGCGGGCGAGCTCGAACCCCCGCTGCTCCCGGTCGAATGCGGCCTCGAGGCCGGGCGCCCGCGCGAACTTGACCACGTGGGAGGGCTCGCCGCTTCGCCGGGGGAAGACGAAGAGCGCGTTGCGCCGGACGATGCTGCCTTTCGAGATCAGCATGGCCCACGGAGCGTCAGCCTCGAGACCGACCTGAGCCGCGGCAGCGAGCAGCGCCGGCGGCCCGGGCTCGCGTGTGCCCAGGGTGACGAGCCGCTCGGCCGGGAGTGGAAGCCCCGCGAGCAGCGCGTACCCGGCGATGCTGTTGCGTACGGTCCGCCACCGCTCGGGGTGAACGATGATCCGCTCGATGGCGTAGCGCGCCGCCCGCCTGCGCGCGAGGTCGGCATAGACGACCGGGCTGCCGCTGACGGGGATCGGCAGCAGGCGGGTGGTCGCCAGCCCGGCCGAGCGCAGGTCGCGGGCAGCCGTGCGCGGGCCGTCGACGACCACCACCGGCGCACCCAGCTCGAGCGCCTCCCCGACGCGGTCGCCGCTCGCCACAGCGACGTCGGCGCCGACCCGGACCTGCTCGATGCTGCGCTGCTCGAGATCCGCCTCCCAGCCGGGCAGCTCGCCGAGGAGCGTGGCCGTGCGTGGCAGCCGGGGGAGCGCGAAGAGCGCGTCGGCGCGGTGCTCGACGTCCGTCATGGCTTGCTCCGCTTCACGGGCGCCGCAGCCGCCGCCGGACGAAGCCCGTTGCGAAGCCGGCGAGGAACGGCAGCTGGTGCGAGGCGGCCCGCCAGCGGCCGCGAGCGAGCGAGCGGGCGAGCCAGTGCAGGTGGTGGCCGACCTCGCTCAGGCCGAAGCGAAGCGCGTGGTCGTCGGCGCCATGATGCTTCGCGGTCTGCGCGCCCGCGCCGTAGCCGTAGCGATAGTGCAGCCGCAGCTCGTCGCGGACCGTCCGCCACTCGTGGTGGACGATGCCGAGCCGGTCGGAGTAGACGATCGCGAACCCGGCTCGCTGGATGCGGTAGAGCAGGTCAGTCTCCTCTGCGGCGTGGAAGCGCGCGCCGGCGCCGAGCTCCTCGTCGAACAGGCCGGCTGCCTCCAGCGCTTCGCGCCGGACGGCGATGTTGGCGCCTGTGCCGAGGCGGAACGGGTGGCTGGGCCAGCGGTACACGGCCGGCGGCACGCCCGGCAACGCCTGTCCGTGCTGCGTCCAGACGGGGCCGCAGACGACGCCTGCGTCGGGATGCTCCTCGAAGAGGCGCAGCACCTCGGTGAACCAGTCGGCGGGCACCTCGACGTCGTCGTCGCAGAACGCGATCACCGACGTCTGCGAGTCGCGCGCGGCGACGTTGCGCGCACGCGAGAGGCCTGGCTCGCTGCGCAGGTAGCGGAGGCCTTCGACGGTCCGCAGCAGCTCCTCCGTGCGGCCGTTCAGGCTCTGGTCGACGACGACGACGTCCCAGCCGCGCTCCCGTGCGGTTCGCGCCAGCGGCACGAGGAACCGCTCGACGAGAGCGGGCCGGTCACGGGTGGCGACGGCGAGAGTGGCCTCGGTCACAGCGTGAAGTATCGGCACCGCGGCCGTCCGCTGGACTCGGACTGTCGCGACCCTTTGCCGATAATCACGCGGTGGCCGACGCGGAGGCTCGCGCAAAGTGAGGGTGCGCCCAAGGCGGCTGGCCGGCTGGCTGCTGGGGACGGGGGACGAGCTCGACGGCCGCGTCATCGCCGTCTCCGTGCACCTCGACGACGCCGTCTTCTCGCTCGGCGCCGGGCTCGCGCACGCCGCTCGCCGCGGAGCCGACGTGACCATCCTCACCGTGCTCGCCAACGATCCGGAGCGTGAGGACTCCGTAGGCGAGTGGGATGCCCGGGCGGGCTTCGCCAGTGCCCGCGATGCCGCCGAGGGACGCCGGCGCGAGGACCTCACCGCCTGCGCGAGGCTCGGCGTCCGCTGCAGCTGGCTTCCCTATGGCGACAAGACATACGGCCGCGGCGCGTCCGCGGAGGCCGTTCTTGAAGCGGTCATCAAGGCGAGCGCCGGCGCCGACATCGTCCTCGTGCCCGGCTTCCCGTTGCTGCACCCTGACCACGTGTGGCTGGCCGAGCTCCTCGACGGCCGGCTAGAGGCGCAGCGCGTCGGCCGCTTCGTCGAGCAGCCGTACGCCGCGCTCTGGACGGCCGGCCCACCGGACGATGGGTCCTGGCAGCCGCTTGCGGCGAGCCTGCGGGATCGTCTGGCCAAGGTCCGCGCCTTTCGCGCCTACGCGTCGCAACTCCCGCTGCTGGCAGAGGGCCAGCGTCCGGTGTGGCGGACGCTCCGCTACGAGGTGGCTCGCGGCGGCGAGTGGGTGCAGTGGCAATGACCGGCGGCTGATCGCGCGCCCCGAGGCCGCGATCGGCGGGTCACGGCTGACCCGGTCGCTGCCGGACTAGAACAGACCCGCACGCCAGGCGCGGGTGGCGACGACCACGGCCTTGCGCAGCGACGGCGCTGCGGCGGCCATGCGGCCGGGCGACCGGCGAGCCTTCCGGGCCTTGGCGGGCGTGACGGCCTTCTGGGGCTGAACAGTCGGCAGCGACGCACCCGGCGCGAAGCGGAGCACGATGCCGGACATCGGGCCAAGCGTCACCTGGGTGACGGGGAGGCCCTCCGGCGTCAGGTACGACGCACCGAGCTCGACGGTCTGTGACGACCGCTCGGAGATGTTGACGAGCGCGGCGCCCCCGGAGTAGTTGCGGCGCCAGACGTTCGCGCCCACCCTCGTGCGCGCCGAGAGCGGGCGGCCGATGTCGACCGTCCACTCGGCGGCCCACGGATCGGTGGCCGCATCGGGATCGAAGATGAACGCGGACGGGCCGCCGCTCCAGCCGACCAGGAAGCTCGCGCGACCCCAGCGCATCGAGCGCACGTCGCTCGCCGGCGCAGTGGTCGTCGTCAGGAAGATCTTCCCGGCGCGCTGGACGGTCTCGAAGACCGCCATCAGGTCGCTCCAGCCGCCGGCGCCGTAGTGGCCGTCGCGGCCCGAGCCCCACTTCATCCAGTACTCGCGGGTGCCGCCCGAGGTGAACTGGATCCAGTCGGCCCAGAGCGCGGCGTCGGCCCCGACGGGGTCGGCCTGGATGTTCGGGATGACCAGGTAGCCCGCGCCCATCAGCCGCGGGCCGACGGCGGCGAGGAACGACCGCGTGGCCGCCTGGTAGGAGCGCTGCGTCGGGTACTCGCGCAGCGTGCGGCCGGTGTGCTGGCGGTAGTCGACGTTGACGTCGTCCACCACCACGCCGTCCCAGCCGTAGCGGCGAAGCTCGGCGAGGACGTTTGCGCCCCACTGGGCCTGGTAGCCGGGCGAGCCGACGTCCATCTGGAAGTTGCCCCGCCACGTGTGCCACTCGGCGCGCCGGCCCGCCTCGTCCACCGAGAACCAGTCCGGGTTGTTGGCCAGCGTCCAGCAGTAGCCCATGCCGCTCGACAGCAGCGGCTCGTCGCGGCCGCCCGAGCACGCGTACTCCTGCGTGGCAGCCATGTCCTTGTAGACGAGCACCTTGACCGCGGGATTCGCGCGCTTGATCGCGGCGATGCGCTGGTGCTCCCAGGCGTGGAGCGTCACGTAGCCGTAGCGGGAAAGGTCGCCCGCACCGTCGGCGCAGTTGGTGCAGATGCGCGTCGTGCCGACGTTCGACACGGGCGCCGCCTCCGCGGTTCCCGGAAGTCCCGCGCCGAGGGCAACGACCAGGAAAACGAGCACGCCAAGACGCCGCAGCAGCATTCAGGTGTGTGGTCGGCACCACCGAAGGCGCCTCGATCCCTGAGGGGAGGGACGCTCGATCGAGGGACGGCTATTCGGCGTGCGGCTCGAGGCGGGCGGCCGGCTCCTCGGCGCGACGCTCGCCGCGGGCCTCGGCCTCCACGTCGGCGACGAAACGCGCAAGGCTCAGGCGCTCGCGTGCGGCCGCGAGCGCGGCGCCCGCCCAGGCGGCGGCGGTCGCCGGGTCGCGCGCGCGCTCGAGCGCGTCCCTGAGTGCCTCGACGTCGCCGGCCTGGACGAGCAGCCCCGTGCGCTCGTCCACGTAGTCCTCGGTGCCCGGGTTGCGGGTCGAGACGACCCCGCGGCCGGTCGCGAACGCGTCCAGCACGGCGAGCTGGCCGGCCGTCCGCCGGTCGTCGGCGAGGGGCACGACCACGGCGGCCGCCCCGTCCATCAGCCCGAACAGCTCCGTACGCGGCACCGGCTCGAGCAGTCGCAGCGGCTCGGGCACCCGAGCCGGCCCGATGACGCGCACCTCGACGTCCAGGGCCTGCGCGGCGAGCGCGAGCGTGTCCCAGTCGCGGTGGTCGCGGCCGACGGCGAGCAGGTGCGCCCCGGGGGCGCGGGCGCCTCGCGGCGCGCGCGCACGCCCAGCGGGACGAAGCCCACCCGATCGCGGGGGATCCCAAGCGCGACCCCGTCGGCCGCGGCGCGGCGGCTGAAGAAGAGCGTCCGCTCGGCGCGCGAGGCGCCGGCGAGCACGACCCGCTGACGGCGCGAGGATGAGGCGGGGTCGAGCAGTGGATTCAGCACGACCAGGCCGGCCCGCCGGCGCAGGCGCGCGCCGAGTGCACCGGCCACGGGGTCCCAGGCGACGACCGGCCCCCGCCAGCGCGCGGCGCGGACGGCCTGGCGCAAGTAGGCGGGCCAGCTCCGCAGCCGGTGCCGCCGCGTGCCGACGGTCGGCCCGAGCGGTGCGACGCGCGCGACGACCGCCTCCACCCCTGCCTCCTCCGCGGCGGCGCGGAAGTCCTCGTCCTCGCTGTCCGACCAGCCCACGAGCCAGAGCGTCGGCGCCTCGCTCACGAGGCATCCCTCCTGTCCCAACCGGACATGCCCGCTCGGGACAGATCCCAGGGACCGTCCCCGAGAAGTGTCTCGCGCGGACATGTGCTTCGAACCGAATGTGTGACAGTTCTTCCACAGGGTCGACGGGTCATCCGCGCGCGAGCTCCTCGTAGAGCGCGACCGTCTCGGCGACCATGCGTTCGCGGGTGAACTGCTCGCGCGCACGCCGTTGGGCCGCCTCGCCGAGCGCCTCGGCGGCGTCCCGATCGGCGAGCACGCGCTCGAGCGCGGCGGCGACGGCGTCCGCGTCGCCCGGCTCGACGATGAGCCCGGTCTCGCCGAGCGCCTCCTCGACGCCGCCGACGTTTGTCGCCACCACCGGCGCACCCGCAGCCATCGCCTCGAGCACCGTCAGCGGCAACCCCTCGTAGTCGCTCGTCAGCAACACGCACGCGGCGCGGGCGAGCTGCTCCGGCACGTCGTCGCGGTAGCCGAGGAAGCGGACGCGATCGCCGACTCCGAGCTCGACGGCGAGCCGTTCCAGCGCCTCCCGGTCGGGCCCGTCGCTGGCGAAGACGAGCTCGGCCTCCGGCCGGGCGAGCAGCACGAGCGCCCGCAGTGCCAGCTCGGGGCGCTTCTGGGCTGCGAGCCGGCCGAGGAACAGGATCCGGCCTGGCACAGGCTCGCGCGCGAGCGCGAACCGATCCACGTCGACGCCGTTCCGGATCACCCGGTACTGCTCCGGACGGCCGACCCCAGCCTCGAGGCCGGCGTCGCGCTCGTCGCCGGAGACGGCCACGATCGCCCTGCACCAGCGGGCTGCCACGCGCTCGAGCCTGCGGTACAGGGCGGACTCGGCCCCCGACGCGGCCCAGAACGACCAGGCATGCGGCGTGTACGCGCAGGCGCCGGTCCGCCGCGCCGCGAGCGCAGCCAGCCGGCCGAGGAAGCCGGCCTTCGCCGAGTGCACGTGGACGACGTCGGCGCGCCGGACGAGGCGTTGCAGGCGTGCGAGCGACGCGAGGTCCCCAGGGGAGGGGCGCCGGGCCGCGCCGAGCGGGTGCAGGGTCACGTCGGGGCGGTCGGCGAGCGCACGCCAGAGCGTCGAGGCCGGCGGGCAGCAGACGTCGACGTCCCAGGCGTGGCGGTCGAGCCCCCCGACCAGGTCGAGCACGTGCTGCGGGACGCCTGCAGACAGGGGCTGCGAGGCCAGGAGGATTCGCCTGCTCGCGGCCATGGGCGGCTATTCTGCTCAAGCTCACCCGGCTGGCGGACGATCTTGCGGGTGTGGCCTCCTCGATGACGCTGAACGAATTCCTGGAAGTCCTCTGGCGGCGCAAGCTGATCGTGCTTGCGGTGACGGTCATCGCAGTAGCTGCAGCGATCGGCGGCCTGCGCCTCGTCACCGAGGAGTACGAGTCGACCTCGACGCTCGCCGTGCTGCCGACCGGCGGCGAGAACGACATCTTCATCCTCAACGTCGTCGACACGATCACACCTGTCTTCGCGGACGCGGCGACGGCGCCGGAGACCCTCGACGAGGCGCAGGACGAGATGCCCGCGGGCAAGGCCCTGTCCCCGATCACGGTCCGCACGTTCGAGGGGACCCCGACGATCAAGATCACGGCGCGCGACGCGAATGCCGAGACCGCTCGCGCCTCTGCCCAGGCGGTCAGCGAGCGCACTCCTTGCCCGCCAGACTGCCGGCGACCTCGAGGTGCCGCAGGTACGGCTCGCGCAGTACAGCCGCCCGCGCACTCCGACCGCGGCCGTCTTCCCGCGTCCCGCGATGACGATCGCCGTCGCGCTGCTCCTCGGCCTCGCGCTCGGCATCGGAGCCGCGCTCGTGCGCGAGAACCTGACGACGAAGGTGGAGACGCCCGAGGCGGCTGCCCGGATCGCCGGCGTGCCGTCCTTCGCCGAGATCCCGAACGAGCCCGCCCTGGTCCGCGTGCACTCCGCGCAGGACCTCGCCGACCCGCAGTTCCGGGTCGTGTCGGAGGCGCTCCGCGACCTGCGCACGAACCTGCTCTTCACGAAGGGGAACCTGCGCTCGATCGTCGTCACGAGCCCCGAGGGAAGCCACGGCAAGACGACCGTCTCCTTCGGCCTCGCCGTCTCGTTCGCCCGCGCCGGCGCACGGACGCTCCTGATCGACGCCGACCTGCGCAAGGGCCGCGTCTCCGAGCTGCTCAACGTGCAGCGCACGCCCGGGCTCTCAGAGGTCCTCCGCGGCCACCCGCTCGAGACCGCGATCCGCCACACGTCGATGGACAACCTCGACTTCCTCACCGGCGGCCGGCTCGGCGAGGATCCGGGTGAGCTGCTGATGTCCGAGCTGCCGGGCCTGCTCCACCAGCTCGAGCGCACCTACGACATGGTCGTGCTCGACTCGACCCCGCTCGTGCCGATCTCCGACGCCCGCATCGCCGCCCGCTTCGGCAAGGCGACCCTGATCGTCGCCAGCGCCGAGTCGACGACGAGGCGGCAGCTGAAGACCGCGGTCGAGCGGCTCTCGATCATCGGCATCCAGCCGACCGCGCTCGTGCTCAACAACTACCGCTCGCCGATCCGGTCCTCGTACTACGGGCCGCCCGACTCGTCGAACGGCTCTCACCAGACCGACAAGAAGTCGCGCCGCCTCACGCGGGCCTGAGCTCCATGGCGGCGACAGGGCTCAGCGCGGCCCAGCGGATGGCCGAGGATCGTCCCCGTCTCGCCACGGCGGCCACCCTCGCACTCGCCGTCCTCGCCGCGCCGATGGCACTCGTGGCGGCGCAGGAGCCGCGCAAGCTCGCACTCGCCGCTGTCTTCTTCACCGTCGCGGGCCTGGCGCTCGTGCGTGTGGAGGTGGCCGTCCTCCTGCTCGTCGCGGCTGCGCCGCTCGAGGACGCCTTCCAGCTGAGCGCCAACCCGCAGCTGACCATGACGAAGCTGGCGGGCGCGCTCTGCTTCACGAGCTTCGCGATCCACGCGGTCACGTCCGGCCGACGCCTGTTCTTCGACCGCACCCACGTGATGGTCATGGGCCTGCTCGGGTTCGCGCTCCTCTCGACGCTCTTCGCGGACGAGTTCGGCGCCGCCCAGACGACGACGATCCGCTACGCGAGCTTCGCGGCGATGTACTTCGTCATCAGCCAGTTCGCCGGCAACCACCGGTTGCAGACGCGGATCGCGTGGACGCTGTCGCTCGCAGGTGGGCTCGCCGCGGCGCTGGCCGTCGACGAGTTCATCTCCGGGCGCTCGACTCAGGCGCGGCTGCCGTACGGCGACCCGAACGACATGGCCTACATGTTCGCGACCACGCTGCCGCTGACGCTCTGGCTCCTGCACCGGCCGCGCACGCGGCTGATCGTGCTCGTGCTGGCCGCGACGATGAGCGCCGCCATCCTGCTCTCCTTCTCGCGCGGCGCCCTCGTCGGCCTCGCCGCGGCCCTGGTCTGGTACGTCCTGACCGAGCGGCGCGGGCGGCTGCTCGTGACCGCCGCCGTGGTGCTCGCCACGGTCGTCGGCACGACGCTGCTCGTGCGTGCGAACCCGGAGCAGGTCGAGACCGGGTTCCAGGCCAAGCAGAAGGTCGCCGCCGCGAACGTCGAGACGCGCATCGACGCCTGGCAGGCCGCGGCGCGGCTCAGCACCAGTCACGTGCTCGGCGTCGGTCCCGGCAACTTCCGCTTCCGCTACCTCGAGGAGACCGGCCGCCCGCCGGGCACGAGCAACATCGGCGTCGTCCACAACGCCTACCTCGACGTCGCCGCGGAGCTCGGCCTGGCTGCGATGGTCGTCTTCCTGCTCTACCTCGGCACCGTCTTCCTGCGGGCCGGCATCGCCCGGCGCCGCGGGAACGGCCCACCCGGCTACGCCTCCGCGGTCCGAACCGCGCTCGTCGTCGCCTGTGTCTCCGCCGTCTTCCTCTCGGAGCAGTACTACGCGCCCTTCTGGCTGCTCGGCGCGCTCGCGACCGCGCTCTGGCGAGAGGGCGAGCGGGACCCGCAGCCGGAAGCGGCCTGAGTCCGCGGCCATGAAGGTCCTGTACGTCACCTCGATCCCCGAGGCCGGTCCGGTGACGCACCTGCGGACGCTCGTGCCGGCCGTCACCGGCGCCGGGGTCGAGCCGCACGTCGTCTGCGCGACGGAGGAGGTCGCCGGCTGGTTCCGCGAGCAGGGTGCGGAAGCCACGGTGATCCCGCTCCGCCACAAGGCCGACGTCGCCTCCGCCTCACGGATCTGGCCGCTCCTCGGCGCGGCAGACATCGTGCACACGCACGACCGCCGCTCGGGACTGCTCGTGCGCCCGGCCGCCAGGGCGCGAGGCGCGGCGGTCTTCCACACCTACCACGGGCTCCCGCACCAGATCGCCGGCCTCGTCGACGGACGCCCGGCCGAGACCTCTCGCACCCACGCCGCCTGGCTGCTGCACGGCTACCTCGCGATCGAGTCGGCCCTGGCGCTGCTCGGCACCGTCGTCGTGCCCTCCCGGGCTGTCGCCCGCTTCCTCGCCGCCCACCGCTTCCCGGCCGGCCGGCTGCGCGTCGTCCCCAACGGCATCGACATCAGGCGGCGGGAGCCGGCGCCCGCGCACGATCCGCTCGTGGTCGGCACGGCCGCCATCCTCGAGCACCGTAAGGGCGTCGACGTGCTGCTCGAGGCGGCGGTGCGAGCGGAGCAGCCGCTGCGGCTGGAGATCTTCGGCGACGGCTCGCTCCGCGGCGAGCTCGAGGCGTTCGCCCGCGGTGCGGGCCTCGACGCCCGCTTCCACGGCCGCGTCGCCAACGTCCGCGAACGCCTCGAGGAGCTCGACGTCTTCGTGCTCCCGTCGCGGGACGAGAACCTGCCCATGGCGCTGCTCGAGGCCATGGCTGCCGCCGTACCCCCGGTCGCGACCCGCGTGGGCGGCGTGCCGGAGCTCGTCGTCGACGGCGAGTCCGGGCTGCTGGTCGCCGTCGACGACGTCGACGGGCTGGCGCAGGCCCTCGACGGGCTCGCCCGCGACCCCGGCCGGCGCGAGCGGCTCGCGCGTGAGGCGGCCCGGCGAGTCGCTCAGGAGTTCGAGGCGGGGTCGCTCGGCCGCCGCATGGTCGAGCTCTACCGCGAAGCTCTCGGCTAGGTGTGCGAGTCCTGCATGTGATCCAGGCGCTCGGCGTCGGCGGCGCCGAGCGGGTCGCGGTCGCCCTGGCCCGCGCGCTGGCAGCGCGCGGCGACGAGGTGGCAGTCTGCGCCGCAGACGGGCCGCTTGCAGCCGAGCTGCCGCCCGCGACCGCCCGGTACGAGCTGCCCCTCGTGGAACGGCGCGTGAGCCGGCTGCCGGCCGCGGTGCTCGCGGTCGACACGCGCGGTGCGCAGCTTCAAGCCAGAGGTCGTGCACGCGCACAACCCGGCCGTCGGCCTTCGCCGCCGGCGTCGCCACACTCCGGGGGCGGCGCGTGCCCGGGCTCGCGAGCGTCCACGGCGTCCCCGACGCGGACTACGCCGCCGCCGCGCGGCTCCTGCGTCTGGCCGGGCTCCGGGTCGTCGCGTGCGGGCCCGCGATCGCGGCCGGCCTGGCGGAGGCGGGCCTCGACACCGAGACGATCACGAACGGCATCGCGCCCGCGCCACCGCCGGCCGACCGGGCTGCCGCTCGAGCACGAGCTGGGCGTGCCAGCCGACAGGCCGCTGCTCGTGTGGGTCGGCCGGCTGAGACCGCCCAAGGATCCGGTGCTCGCCGTGCGGGCGCTGGCCGGAGTGCCCGACGCGACACTCCTCCTCGTCGGGGAAGGGCCCCTGCGACGCGACGTCGAGGCCGCCGCAGCCGAGGCTGGAGTCGGCGAGCGCGTCGTCCTCGCCGGCGAGCGCACGGACGCCCGAGCGCTGATCGGCGCCGCCGACGCCGCCCTCCTGGCCTCATCCTCGGAGGGGCTGCCGCTCGCGGCGCTCGAGGCGCTGGCCGCCGGCACGCCGCTCGCCGCCACCGCAGTCCGCGGCGTGCGGGAGCTGCTGCGGCACGAGGAGACGGCGCTGCTCGTACCTCCCGGGGACGTGGAGGCGCTGGCTGCGGCCGCCCGGCGCCTGCTCGACGACGCCGAGCTGGCGCGCTCGCTCGCCGCCCGCGGGCTTGAGGAAGCGGCCCGCCATACCGAAGATGCCATGGTGGAGGCGTACTTCCGCACCTACGGAGCGCTGCAGCGATGAGCCCACGGGTATCCGTCGTGATGCCCGCCTACCAGGCCGCGGCGACCGTCGGCGGCGCCGTCTCCTCGGCGCTCTCCCAGACGTACGCGGATCTCGAGCTGGTCGTCGTGGACGACGGCTCGACCGACGCGACGGCGGCGATCGCCGCGGCGCACGGCGACCGCGTGCGTGTCGTCCGCCAGGAGAACACGGGCGTCGCCGGGGCGCGGAACCGGGGGCTGCAGGAGGCCCAGGGCGAGCTGATCGCCTTCTGCGACGCCGACGACGTGCTCTTCCCCGAGCACGTCGAGGAGCTCGTGCGGCTCTGGGACGCCCACGGCGGCATCGTCACCTCGAACTCGTACTGGCTCCTGCCCGGCGGCATCCACCCGTCGCGCACGCGCTACAAGGGCGGCTTCCCCAAGCCGGACGAGCAGCGCCGTGCCATCCTCGAGCAGAATTTCGTCTCGCCGCTGTCGCTGTTCCCGCGCTCGCTCGCCGACGAGATCGGGCTCTTCCCGGTCGAGCGGCGCCGGGCGGAGGACTGGCACTTCTGGATCCGGGCGATCCTCGCCGGCCACCGGGTTCGGCTGCAGCCGCGCCCACTCTCCCTGTACCGCTGGGGCACCCAGAGCCTGTCGTCGGGCCGCGACGCCATGGACGCCGACGTCGAGGCGGTCTATCACGAGCTCGCCGAGCGCGACGACCTGCTGCCGGACGAGCTCGCCTACGTCCGGCGCCGCCTCGACGGCCCGAGCCCCCGCGAGCTTGCCCGGGAGGGCGACCGCGCCCTGCGGGATGCGCGCTACCGGGACGCCGCCAAGGCCTATCGCGCCGCTGCCACACTCGTCCCGAGCGAGCGAATGCTGCGCTGGAAGGCGCGCGTGCTCGGCGCCTGCGCCGCGCATCGTGGGCCCGCTCGTGCGGGCTCGCCAGCTCCGGCTCGAGCGCCTGCTGGGCATGCGCGAGGAGCACGTGCGGTGACTCCTGCGCCGCGCGAGAACGAGAGTAATGTGAGTCGAGTGACGGGTGAGCCGGAGGTCTTCATCGGCGAGTTCTTCCGCCGCCTGGACGAGCTCGAGTCGATCGCGCGTGACATCACCGAGCGCTTCGGTCCGGTGCCCGAGCCCGATCCGGTCGCGGAGCGTCATTTCGAGCTCGTCGTCATGTGCACCGGCAACCGCGTGCGCAGTCCCGCCGCCGAGGGCTTCCTGCAGGCGCTCGTGGGCACGCTGCCCGTCCGCATCACCTCGGCCGGCATGCTTGACCTCGGCGAGGACGTGCCCGCGCTGCCCGAGGCGATCGAGACGGCTCACGCCCTCGGGCTCGACCTCACCGGCCACCGAGCGCAGTGCGTGCTCGACCGCGACCTGCGCGACGCCGACCTGGTGATCGGCTTCGAGCGGCGGCACGTGGCCACCGCGGTCGTCGACGCGCATGCACGCCGGGACCGGACCTTCACCCTGGGCGAGCTCGTGGCGCTCCTGGAGCAGCTGCCGGCACCCACGGCCGGTGACCCGATCGAGCGGGCGCGGCAGGCGGTCGCTGCCGCCGACGCCCTCCGCAGTGGGAGCGACGAGCCGCCCGCCGAGCTCGCCGACCCGCTGGGCGGGCCGGCCGAGCTCTACCGCTCGACGCTCCGCCGCGTTCGCGACCTCTCCGAGCGCCTCGCGACCGGCCTCTTCGGCTCCGACGCCGTTCACCCGCTGCAACCGCTTGCGCCGGAGCCGCAGCCGCAGCGGCGCCGCCTGCTGTCGTCGCGGCCCCGCCTCGCCGACAGCGCCTAGCCAGACCGCCTAGCGTCGCTCGCGCAGCGCCGGGAAGAGGATCACGTCGCGGATCGTGTCGCGGCCAGACAGCACCATCGCCAGGCGGTCGATGCCGAGGCCCAGCCCGCCGGTCGGCGGCATGCCGTAGGAGAGCGCCTCGACGTAGTCCGGGTCGCCCTGCTCGGCCTCGACGTTGCCGACCGCACCCTCCTCCTGCTGCAGCGAGAAGCGGGCGGCCTGCTCCTCCGCCTCGTTGAGCTCCGAGAACGCATTGCCGAGCTCCATGCCGCCGACGAAGTACTCGAAGCGCTCCACGATCGACGGGTCGTCGTCGGTCGTCCGGGCGAACGGCGACAGCTCGACCGGGTAGTCGTGCAGGATCGTCGGTTGGATGAGCGCCGGCTCGACGTAGGCGCTGAGCGCGTGGTCGACGAGCTGCGCCCAGGTGCGGTCGGCGCCGGTGTCGGTGCCGCGCTCCTCCAGCCGCCCCCGGAGCTCGTCCGGGTCGCGCGTCCACAGCCCCTGCTCCTCGAGCGCGTCGACGAGCTTCAGCCGCCGCCAGGGAGCGGCCAGCTCGACGTCCTGTCCGCGGAAGGTCGCCTGCGTCGTCCCGATCGTCTCCCGCGCGACGTACGGGATCAACTCCTCGATCCGAGCCATGGTGTCGCGGTAGTCCGCGTACGCCTCGTACCACTCGAGCATCGTGAACTCGGGCTGGTGCTTGTACGAGACGCTCTCGTTGCGGAAGTCCTTGCCGATCTCGTACACGCGCTCGAGGCCGCCCACGATCAGCCGCTTGAGGTAGAGCTCGGTCGCGATGCGCAGGTAGATGTCCTGGTCGAGCTCGTTGTGGTGAGTGACGAACGGCTCGGCGAAGGCGCCGCCGTAGCGCGGCTGGAGCACCGGGGTCTCCACCTCGACGAAGCCGTGGTCGTCCAGGTAGCGCCTGATGGCCGTGACCATGCGGGCGCGCAGCTGGAAGTCGGCGCGGGTCTCCTCGCTCATGAGCAGGTCGAGGTACCGCTTGCGGTAGCGGAGCTCGACGTCCTGCAGCCCGTGGAAGGTGTCGGGCAGGGGGCGGGTGTTGCGGGCGAGCACGTCCAGGCTGTGGACGCGGAGCGACGGCTCGCCGCGGCGGGTGCGCATGGCGGGGCCCTCGACGCCGACGACGTCGCCGAGCGAGACGTCGAGCTCGCCGAGCTCAGCGGGCTGGCAGAAGAGCTGAATGCGGCCCGAGCGGTCGACCAGGTCGAGGAAGACGAGCTTGCCCATGTCCCGGCGAGCCATCACGCGGCCCGCCAGCCGGCGGCTCTCGTCGCCCTCCGCGCCCGGCTCGAGCGCGTCCGCCTCCGCGCGCGCGGATGCCACGTCGATGCGGTCGGGGAAGCGCTTCGGCAGCCCGGACATAGGCAGGCGAGTGTAGGGGCTGCCCCGCCGCGGTCAGCGGTAGAGCCGGGCGGGCGGCTGGATCACCCGTACGACGTCGGCCCCCTCGTAGGCCTCGATCACGCGGGACCCGCCCGGCGCTCGGGCCCGCAGCACGGTGATCGCGGCCGGGCTCACGTCCCCCGTCTCGTCGATCCGCAGATCACCCAGGAGGCCGTCGCGGAGGCGCAGGCCGAAGAGCTCACGCGCCACCGACGCCCTAGTGCCGTCGGAACGTGCGACGGCGGCGAGCAGTGCCTCCGTCGCCTGAGCGGCGTAGACGGCCGCCCGGCGGACGGTGGCAGGCTGCGTGCCGGCGAACTCGCGCATGAACGCCCGGCCCCGCGCCGGCAGTCCCTCGCTGACGCGGCCGGGCAGGCTGATGTACACGCCCCGCGCCGCTTGCCCCGCCTCGTCGAAGAAGGAGGCCACGGGCAGGAACTCCGGGGCCATGAGCACCGCCTGTGGGCCGAGACGGAGCCTCAGCTCGCGCACGAGCGGGCCGCCTCTCGAGTAGAGACCGCCGGCGAGGAACACTCCGTCGGCGCCGGACGCGTGCACCGCCCGTGCGAGATCGGCATACGAGCGCGCATCCGGCCGCCACTGCCGGAAGCCGGCGATGCGGACGCTCAGGCTTCGCGCGGCCCGCCGGAACGCGCCCGCGCGCGGCAGGGCAAAGAGCAGGTCGCCGTCGTGCAGGACAAAGACGGATTCGAGCCCCAGATCCCTGGCGAGCAGCGCGTTCGCCGCCCCCTGGGCGCCGTCGTCGGCCACCACACGCGCGAAGTGGCGCCGGCCGGTCGGGTAGAGCAGCTTGAACGTGCCCGGCGGCGCGCTCGGCCCCGGTCGAGTCAGGTCCTGGGCGCTGACCAGCGGCGCCACGGTCGCGAGCGACGCCCGATTCGTGAACGGCAGCTGCTGGAACGCGCAGCCCGAGTTGTACGGCCCGACGACGCCGATCACGTCCGGGTTGGCCGCGTACGCCTTCGCATTGGCAGTGCACTTGACCGGATCGGGGCCCTGCGGCGTGGAGTCGTCGCACGACTGGTAGCCCACCCGGAAGCGGCCGGCGCGGAAGCGGTGCTGGCGCAGCACGTAGGCGACCGCCTCGCCCATCTGCAGCGTCGGGAAGGCATCGCCGCCTTGGAGGGGTAGGTCAGACACGATCAGGTGGTCGGGCGCGCCCTCGCCGCCGTAGAAGACCGGCTCGCAGAACGAGCGCGGCAGGGCCTCGACGCTCCCGGCGGGCGGCGACGACGCCGCGGGGACCGCCTCGCCCGGGCCGCCCGCAACCGTCACCCAGACGGCTCCCTCGCCGACCGCCAGGTTCCGCGGCGTGTTGCCGATCGCGATTCGGGCCGTCACGCGGTTCGTCGCAGGGTCGATGCGGAGCACGGTGCCCGCGAGGCTGTTCGTCGCCCAGACCGCGCCGTCGCCGAAGGCCACGTGGTCCACCCCCGCTCCGGTGTCGATGGTGCGCATGACGACGCGCGGAACGGTCTGAACACGCCAGACGACACCGTCGAAGGGGGCAGCCAGCCAGAGCGCGCCCGCGCCGGCGGCCAGGTCCGTGAGGCTGGTGGCCGCTACGGGTACGCGCCGCCCGGGCCGGTTCGTCCGTGGATCGATGCGCGAGACGGAGTTGTCGTCGTTGAGGACCCAGGCGGCCTGCGCGGAGGCGGTGATCGCCAGCGCGCGGACACCGCGAATCACGGTCAGGCGCCGCGACCGGGGATCGATCCGCGAGACGCTGAAATCGGGGTTGACCGCCCACACGGAGCCGGCGCCGACTGCGAGGTGGTCCTCCGCGAGGTTGTGAACCGAGCCGCGCGCAGCCGGCAGGGCGACAGACCCGCGCGCGCCACGCAGCTCAGGGTCGATCTTCGCCACGGCCACCGCCACCGGGGGCGCGACGAGGCTCGTGGCGCGTCCGGCCTTGCCGACCCAGAGCGCGCCTTCGCCCGCGACCAGGTCGCTCGGCGACGAGCCGGTCGCGAAAGTCTCGACCGCGCGGGTCTCGGGCTCGATGCGCGAGATCGTCTGGTCGTCCGCGTTCAGCACCCAGACCGCGCCCTCGCCCACGGAGATGCTCGTCGGCGTCCCGCCCACGGGTACCTGCCCGGTGACGGCGTTGGTCTCGGGGTCGATGACCCCGACGGCGTTGCCCGCGATCGCCGCCAGCGACGCCTCGCTGCCGCCGTCCGTGAGCTCGACCGCCAGCGCCGTGGCGGCGGCGACGGCCAGGAGGAGGCCGCCGGCAGCGAGCAGCCGAGCCCCGGTCAACCTGTCCCGACGCGCACTGGCCGCAGACGGCGAGTCGTCCTCCGGCCGCGGCGGCCCGTCCAGCGCCGGGTCCTGCTGCAGCATGGCCGAGTGCAGGCGCTGGAGCGCCTGCCCCGGCTCGATGCCGAGCTCGTCGACGAGCGTCCGGCGTGCGTCCTGGTACGCCTGCAGCGCCTCGCCCTGCCGGCCGGTGCGATAGAGCGCGAGCATCAGCTGGCCGCGCAGGCGCTCACGCAGCGGGTGACGCGCGACGAGCGCCTCGAGCTCTGCGACGAGATCGCTCTGCGAGCCGAGTGCGAGATCCGCCTCGATGCGCTCCTCCAGGGCCGTCAGGCGGCGTTCCTCGAGCCGGGCGATATCCGCCTGCGCAAAGGGCTCGTAGCTGAGATCGGCGAGCGGCGGCCCACGCCAGAGGTCGAGCGCCTCGCGCAGGCTCTCGGCGGCTTCCTGCAGCTCCCCCCGCCCCAGCCGGGTTCGTCCCTCGGCGAGCAGCGCCTCGAAGCGGTCGAGGTCGAGCTCGCCGTCGTCGATGCGGAGGGCGTACCCCGCGGCGGTCGTCTGGAGGCGGCCCTCGTCGAAGACCCGGCGGAGCTGCGAGACGTGGTTCTGGACGACCTTGTTGGCCGTCGTCGGCGCGGCACCCGGCCAGAGCGCCTCGATGATCCGGTCGGTGGCCACGGTCTCGTTGCGGTGCAGCACCAGCAGGGCCAGGAGCGCCTTCTGGCGGCCGCCGCCGACCGGCACGGGGCCGTCGCCGGCGAGTACGTCAAGTGGGCCGAGGATGCGGAACTCCATCGCTTCTCCCGGCCGACGCTAACAGCGGTCTGGCGCACATCCCACCGCGCGTTACCGGACCATGACCACTTCGTGGGCGGGCCGTGACCGGCGCCGCGCATGGTGGCTGCAGACGACCGCACGGGGCGGTCGGCACGAAAGGAGTCACGGTGTACGCGACACGGATCCTCAGCTCTCTCGGCGCGGTGCTCGCCCTCGCGGCCCTCGCCGTTCCCGCTGCGTTCGCGACCGGCCCTGACGATCGCGACTACTCGCGGGCGACAGCGCCGGCCCTCACCGCAGGACCCGGGGCCGACGACCGCACGTTCTCACGCTCTCCCGGCCTCGAGGTCGCCGCGACGACGCGCGTGAGCCCGGACGACCGGCCGTTCGTCCGCTCGGTCGACCCGATTCAGACGCCTCCGCCGGTCGAGGTCGTGGTAGAGCCCCGCGGCTTCGACTGGGGCGACGCCGTCATCGGCGCGGCGGGCGCGCTCGGCATCGCCGCGCTGCTCACCGGCGCCGCGCTGCTCGGCCGTTCACTTCGCCGCCAGGAGCACGGCACGAGCCCGACCGTCGGCTCGGTCTAACCAAGGACACCGTGGCACCCGCGGGCCGGGGCGTCGACGCCCCGGCCCGCGGCTATGTGGTCCGCTGCAGCTCATGCACGCGCCGCCCGAGCGCCACGAGCCCAAGGCGCCCGGCAGCTGCAGCCGCCTGACCGAGCAGCTGCGCCGCCACGCCTCGGTCGCCGCCCGCCCGCCGGCGCAGCAGCATCGCGGCATGGTCGTGGCTCGCATGCGCGAGCCAGAGCTCTCCGCGGGTACGGCGGGCAACCTCGATCGCGGCCTCGTAGTGCGCCGCCGCGTCGTCCCAGCGCTCGGCCGCGGCCGCGAGCAGGCCGAGATAGCGGGCGACGGGACCCGTGCTGATCTCCGGCCAGCTGATCGCAACCCGCTCGGCGTACGGGCCCAGTGCAGCCGCGAGAGCAGAGACCTGTTCCCCCAGCGCGGCGGCAACTTCGGCCAGGAGCGTGGTGCCCACGAGCCACTCCTCGTCGCGCGGGATTCGTTCGAGGCCGTCGGCAGCGAGCTCCGACAGGGCAGCCCGGGCGCCGGCCTCGTCTCCGAGCGAGTGGTGCAGGTTCGCCCGGACGCCGCCCCAGACCGGATACGTCGGGTACTCCTGCGCCGACGCGGCGACGAGCTCCGCGACCTCGGCCTGTCGCCCTTGCTCTCTCCGGAGGAGAAACAGCTGCAGGCGGTACGTCACGTTCGCGCTCCACTCGTTCGGACCCCGGCCGACCTCGAGTGCGGCCGGGACCAAGCTCTCGGCATCGGTCAGCCGGCCCTCGTAGAGCGCGTGCAGGGCGGCGTACACGGCGACGTACCAGCGCTGCGAGGGCTGCCGCAGCTCGTCCGCGAGCGCGATCAGCAGCCCCAGCTCGGCGCGGGCGCCGTCGAGGTCACCGAGCTCGAAGAAGATGTCATGGCGCGTCACCCGGCCCTCGAACTCGCGCTCACCGTCCCCCGTGGCCCGGCCGAGCTCCGTGAGCTCGGTCGCGGCGGCGAGCGTCTGCTCGGGTGCGTCGGGCGTGTAGTGGCAGGTGAGGTGAGCGGCGAGCGCGAACGCGAGGGCCGACTGGTCGTCGAGTCGACGAGCCATCGCCAGCGCCTCCGCCGCGCGGGCCTGCTTCGGCTCGAGGCCGTGACGGGCATCGCGGAGCGGTCCTCCGGCGAGCCGCGCCAGCACGCGCACGCGTTGGACGCTGTCCTCTGCCGGCAGCAGCTCGAGTGCGCGCTCGAGCATCGACCGAAAGCTCGGATCGTCGCGAAAGACGTCCCACGCCACCCGGCCGCCGTAGCCAAGCGCAGCGCGCGCATAGTGCTCGGGCAGGCCGGCCGACTCGGCGAGGTCGGCCGCCTCCCGGTAGGACTGCTGTGAGGAACGGCCTTCGCCGGAGCGCGCCCGTGTGTCGCCGAGCAGCAGGAGCAGCTCGCACCGTCGCTCATCGGAGCCTGCGGGGAGCGCCTCGAGCGCGCGCACGTACTGCTCGGCCGCCTCCTCGAAGCCGAGCAGACGAGCCGCGCTCTGCCCGGCCCGGCTCGCGTAAGTGCTCGCCTGCGCCCGATCGCCCACGGGGATCGCCTCGAGGAAGTGGTAGGCGAGCTCGGACAGATGCGGCTCGGGATCGGACGAGTAGAGGGCCTCGAGCGCCTGCCCCGCGCGCAGGTGCAGGCGGCACCGACGCATGGCCGGCAGCTCGTCGTAGAGCACGTCACGGATCAACACGTGCGTGAAGCGCAGCCGGCCACGCTGCCCGGGAATCTCAGCGACCACGCGCTGCGTGATCGCCTCGTCCAGCAGGTCGAGCAGCGAGTCGGTCGTGCGCTCCCCGAGCCCGAGTAGCGCGTCGACCTCGAACTCCCGCCCCAGCACGGAGGCGAGCTCCAGCGTCTCGAGGCACGGCCCGGAGAGCATGCGCAGCCGCTGCCCGATGATCTCGCGAATGCCTGCGGAGAGCGCGAGCACCGGGCCGTCCACGCTGGGATCGGCAGCGAGCAGCCGCACGACCTCGCCGACGAAGAGCGGGTTGCCCTCGGTCTGCCCGTGCACAGCACGCACGAGCTCGGGTCGGGCCTCGCCGAGCGCGGCGGAGATCATCTGCGCCACGTCGCTCTCCCCGAGCGGGCCGAGCCGCAGCACCGTTGCGGAGGAGCGGGCGAGCTGGGCGAGCGTTGCGGAGAGCGGGTGGTCCGCGCCGACCTCGGTGTCCCTGTAGGTGCCGAGCAGGAGCACCCGCGCAGCCCCGAGCTGCTGCCCGACGAACTCGAACAACAGGAGCGACGGGGTGTCGGCCGCATGGAGATCGTCGAGCACGAGCACGAGCGGTGCATCGTCCGCCGCCGCCCGGAGAAATGTGGCCACGCCCTCGAACAGCCGAAAGCGAGCACCCTCCGCCTCGGCCGGCGCCGCGGGCGAGCGCTCCGGATACAGCTCAGCCAGCTCGGGGAGCACCTGCGCGAGATCGGCCCCCCACTCGCCCGCCTGGGCCCGCAGCGCATCTGCGCTGCGGCCTCGCGCGAGCGCGCGCAGCGCCTGCACCCACGGCCAGAACGCGGGTGCGCCGCCCGCTTCCCAGGCTCTGCCGACGAGGACGGACGCGCCACGAGCCTGCGCGGACGCGGCGATCTCGTCGGCCAGCCGGCTCTTGCCGATGCCCGGCTCTCCGGCGAGCAGGAAGACGCGTCCCGCGCCGGCGAAGGTCGTCTCGAGCCCGGCCTCGAGCGCGCCAAGCTCCCGCTCGCGCCCAGCGAGCGGCGCGACGGCGGGCGTCTGTGCCGGCGCTGGAGCCGTCGGGTCGGCGAGCGGCGGTGACTGCGAGGCGAGCGCGGGGTCCTGGCGGAGGATCGCTCCCTGGAGCTCCTGGAGCGCAGGGCCGGGCTCGATCCCGAGCGTGTCCACGAGCGCCCGCCTCGCGCGTGCATACGTCTCGAGCGCGTCGGCCTGGCGCCCCGTGCCGTAGAGAGCTCGCATCAGCTGGCCCTGCATCCGCTCGCGCGTGGGGTAGCGGGCGGCAAGCGCCTCCAGCTCGGGCGTCGCCTCTGCGTACCGCCCGAGCGCCAGGTCGGCCTCGATCCGCGCCTCGAGAGCAGCGAGCCTGCGCTCCTCGAGCCGGGCGATCTCGGTCTGTGCGAAGCCCTCGTAGGCAACGTCCGCGAGTGCGGGGCCACGCCAGAGCGACAGAGCCTCGCGCAGCAGCTCGCCGGCAGGCTCGTGCTCACCACGAACGCTGTGCTGCCTCCCGCGGGCGACCAGCGCCTCGAAGCGGTCGACGTCGAGCTCGCCGTCCGCGACGTGGAGGGTGTAGCCCGCGGGCGACGTCGACAGACGTGCCTCACCGAGCAGCCGGCGCAGCGCCGAGACGTGGTTCTGCACGGCCTTGTGCGCTGTCGCAGGCGGACGCTCGTTCCACAGCGCGTCGACGATGCGATCGCTCGCAACCGGCTCGTTGGCATTGACGACCAGGAGCACCAGCAGTGAGCGCTGGATTCCGCGGCCGAGGGCGACGGGCGACGCTCCGTCGCGGACGTCCAGCGGGCCGAGGATCAGGAACTCCAAACCGCTACCTCCCGGCGCAGTATCCCGCCGTCGCGCACCCCCGCAGGCGGCGCGCCGTCACCCAGCCGCCCGGTGCGAGAGGTCGTGCAGTGGCGCCACGGGCCGAGTGGCGTGTCCGACGCGGCCGCGCCGGTGCTCGCTACGCGGCCTTGATGTCCAGGATCTTGAACTTGAGCGCGCCGCGCGGGGCCGCGACCTCGACCGTCTCGCCCTTCTTGCGGCCCATGATCGCCTTGCCGACCGGCGACTCGTTCGAGAGCTTGCTCTCGGCCGGGTTCGCCTCCGCCGAGCCGACGATCTGGTACTCGAACGTCTTGTTGGCGTCGACGTCTCTGAGGCGGACGGTGGAGCCGATCGAAACGACGTCGGCGGTGATCTCGGACGCCTCGATCACGCGGGCTGAGCGCAGGCGCTCCTCGAGCGTGGCCAGGCGGTGCTCGAGCATCATCTGCTCGTTCTTGGCGTCGTCGTACTCGGCGTTCTCGGCGATGTCGCCGAACTCGCGGGCGATGCGGATGCGCTCCGCGACCTCCCGGCGCTTCTGCCCGGAGAGGTGTTCGATCTCCTGCTTCAGCTTCTCGTAGCCCTCGGGGGTGAGAACAACTTCCTTCACGTGGCCTCCAAAGCCCAAAAATGAGAATCGCGGCGTCGCCGCGGCCGCGAATCGTAGCCCCGGTTCCGGACGGGCGTCAACGCTCGTCTGAGCCGGGCTGATTCTGGTCCCAGATCAGCCGCAGGCCGTGGAGCGTCAGGTCGTGGTCGACGGCCCCGATTGTGGCCGTATGCGGGGAAATCAGATCGACGAGCCCCCCTGTTCCGATCGCGGGTGCCTCGTCTCCGAGCTCCCTGCGGATGCGCCCGACGATGGCGTCCACCTGTCCGGCAAAGCCGTACACCAGCCCGGACTGGAGGGCCGCGGCGGTCGTCTTGCCGATCACGGCCGGCGGCTCGACGAACTCCACGGTGAAGAGGCGGGCCGCCCGGGCGAAGAGCGCGTCCATAGAGACCTCGACGCCGGGTGCCAGCACGCCGCCGACGTACTCCCCGGCCGCCGAGACCACGTCGAAGTTCGTCGACGTGCCGAAGTCGACCACCACGCAGGGCGCGCCGTGACGCTCGCGTGCAGCGACGGCATTGGCGATCCGGTCGGGCCCGACCTCGCGCGGGTCGTCGTAGCGGATGGGAATGCCGGTCCGCGTCCCGGGGCCGACGACGAGGATCGGCGTACGGGCCCACGAGCCTGCGAGCTCCTCGTACGAGGCGACCAGCGGCGGCACCGTCGAGGAGAGGCAGATGCCCACGATCGAGTCGAGCGGGATCAGGTCGGTCAGGAGCGCGCCGAGCTCGTCGCCGGTGCGGTGAGCCTCGGTGGCGATCCGGCGCTTGGCAGTCAGCCGATCGCCCTCGAACAGCCCGAACGCGGTCTGGGTGTTGCCGACGTCGACTGCGAGGAGCACGGGCGCAGGCTAGAGGCTGGAGGTGAAATTGGCGGCTCCTGCGGGGGCGTTCTGGGCCAAGCGAGGGCGTCGCGGCGTCCGCAGGGAAAGCCGTCAGCCTGTGCAAGTGCGACGGGGAGGCCTCGCGCCTTGCCCAGGGCGTCATCCGCACGCCGTGAATTTCACATCACGGCTCTAATCCCGCTCGACCGGTTGCCATGGGCGCAGGGCGAAGCGGCCCTCGAGCAGCTCCGCGGCCTCGCGGAGGAGCACCAGCTCGTCGGGCGTCAGTCCGTCGAGCCGCTCGGAGATCCGGTCGATGCGTTGCGCGCGAGCGTCGGCCAGCACGCGCCGGCCGGCCGCTGACGCCTCGACCTGCACGGCCCGTCCGTCGCGCTCATGCGGCCGCCGGCTCACCAGGCCCTCGCGCTCGAGGCCGTTGACGATGCCCGTCATCGTCGCGGAGCGCACGCCCTCGGCAGCGGCCAGCTCGCCCAGCATGAGCGGCCCACGGAAGACGACCACGGACAGCGCCGAGAGTCGCGCCGGGCCGATCCCGCTGGCCGCGTCGGCAGCGCGCGCACGGCGGAGCAGGTGGATCGCGGCCGAGTGGAGCCGGTCGGAGACCGCTTGCACATCGTCGCCCATTCTGATAGGTAGGCTACCTAAATAAGTTCACGATGGAAAGGATGCACTGTGAGCGAGGCACTTCAGGCCCTCTACCGGGGCGAGGCGGAGGAGGCTCGGCAGCTGCTCGGGCCCGACGAGGACTTGTCCGTCTGGGATGCGGCCGCGTTCGGACGCGTCGAGCGTCTGCGCGCGCTCCTGGCCGACGATCGCGCGAGCGCCGACAGGTTCGCGACGGACGGCTTCACCCCCCTCCACCTGGCCGTCTTCGGGCGCGAGCCGGAGGCGGCGCGCGCCCTGTTGGAGCACGGCGCCGACATCGAGGCGCTCTCCACGGGGCCGATCGCCCGCGTCCGGCCGCTGGCGACGGCCGCGTTCGTCGGCTCGACCGAGCTGGCGGCGCTGCTGCTGGACGCAGGCGCGGACGTCAACGGCCGCTCCGAGGGTGGGTTCACGGCGCTGCACAGCGCGGCGCAGTCGGGCGACGAGCCGCTCTCACGCCTGTTACTCGAGCGGGGCGCCGACGCCTCGTTGACGACGGATAGCGGCCAGAGCCCGCTCGACCTGGCTGCCGAGGGCCCCGTACGCGACCTGCTGTCGGACTAGTACTCCGTCAGTCGTCGTCGCTCGAGAGCGACTCGCCGATCTTCTCGGCCAGCGCCTCGGCGGTCAGCTTCGGCTCCTCGCCCTCCCCGCGCAGCTCTTCGACCGTCACGTCGCTCGACGTGTAGATCTCGGCGCGAGGGATCATGCGGGTCGGGCGGTTCTTGTCCCAGACCCAGACGTCCTCCATGCGCAGGTGGAAGAACGGGTAGCTCGGCTGGGGCACGTAGTTGAGGTCGAGCTTGTTGCACAGATAGGTGGAGTCCTGCGTGAGGACGCAGTAGCGGAACAGGCCGAAGACGGCCGTGTACTCCTTCTTGAGCTGAAGCTCGAGCTCGGCCTCGAACTCGTCGAGCTCGTCGAGGTGGGACATCTACCGGCCCTCCGCAGAGAACGTTGTCGTGGCCGCGGTCACTCCTTCATTGTAGAGCCGCCAGCAGGCTCTCCACCGGGCCGCGCCCGGGGATCTCGAGGCCCGGCTCGAGCTCGGCGAGCGGCTCGAGGACGAACGAGCGCTCGGCGAGCCGGGGATGCGGGATCGTCAGCTCCGGCTCCTCGAGCTGCTCGTCGCCGTAGAGCAGCAGGTCGAGGTCCAGGGTTCGCGGTCCGAAGCGCGGCCCGTCTCGGACACGGCCGAGCTCGCCCTCGATCGCGAGCAGGAGCTGGAGCAGCTCTGACGGCCGCAGCGTCGTCTCGAGCTTGGCGGCGGCGTTGAGGAAGCGGCCCTGCTCCGCGTACCCGACCGGCTCGGTCTCACGGACGGACGAGACCGCGAGCACTCGCACGCCGGGGCTGGCGCGAAGCCGGTCGAGCGCCGCCTCGAGGTATCGCTCGCGCTCCCCCAGGTTCGAGCCCAGGCCGATGAAGGCGACTGCTCGCACGGGCTACAGTGAGGAGCGTATGCGACGGGGACCATCACTCCTCGTCGCGGCGTGTGCAGGCGTGCTGGTGACCGTCGGCGCCGTCGCCTCGACCTCGCCGACCACCGCCAGGGCCACGAGCGCGCCGGCCGGGCCGGCAGCCGCTCTGCTCGGCGTCCGTGACGGCCCGGAGGCCCGCGAGCGCCTGCGCGCCGCCGGAGCGCGGCCGGTTGCTGCCGAGCTGGGCATCTGGCGCATCGCATCCGGGCGGTCGGTCAGCGTCGCTGCGGCGCTCCGGCGCGCCGGCCTCCTCCGCTGGGTCGAGCGCGACCGGCACCAGCCGCGGGCCACACTCGGCGCAGGTGACCCACGAGCAACACCGGACGCCGGCTGGCACCTCTACCGCGTCGGGGTCGACCGCATCACGCTCCCCGCCGCAGGCGTGCCCCTCGCGATCCTCGACTCGGGCCTGGATACGACCCACGTCGAGCTCCGGTCACGGCCCGACACGACGTACCTGAACGCGCACTCACCGGTGACCTGGGACACGCCGAACTACCACGGCACCTACGTCGCCCTCGTCGCGGCGGCACCGGCGGACGCGATCGGCGGCGTCGGCGTCTACCCGCAGGCGTCGCTTCGCTCGTTCGCGCTGCCGCAGACGTTCGGCGGTCCACTTTCGAGCGACGTGGTGCGCGGGCTCGTCGCGGCGTCGTCGTCCGGTCGCACCGTGATCAACATCAGCCTTTCGGGATCCGAGTACTCGCGGGCCGAGTACGAGGCGATCCTGGCGGCCACGAGGCGCGGCGCCCTGGTAGTCGTAGCCGCGGGGAACGAGGGTACCCGGGGCAATCCGCGTCAGTACCCGGCGTCGCTGCCACATGTGCTGACCGTCGGCGCCACCGGCCTCACGGACACCGTGCTGCCCTTCTCGAGCACGGGCCCGGCGGTCGACCTCGCCGCCCCCGGCGAGGGCATCCCGGTGCAGCATCCGACGGATCCGCTCGTCTGGGACACCGTCAGCGGCACGAGCTTCGCGGCGCCGACGGTCGCAGCGGCGGCCGCGCTGATCTGGACGCTCCGGCCGACGCTCGACGCCGGCCAGGTCGCCGAGGTGTTGCGCCGGTCGGCCCGCGACGTGGATGCGGCGGGCTTCGACGAGCGGAGCGGCTTCGGCATCCTCGACATCCCGGCCGCGCTTGCGGCGCCGACGCCTCCGCGCGATCTCCAGGAGCCGAACGACGACGTCGCGCAGGTCGTGCCCGGCCGAGCCTTCGCCGGAACCACGCCGCTGCTCACGCGCTCGAAGCGGACAGCGCAGATCCAGGCGGCCATCGACGCCTGGGAGGACCCGTCGGACGTCTATCGGGTCGTGCTCCCGCCCGGACGCGCGCTGACCGTGACGCTACGCGCAGCCACCAACCTGGCGACGAGCCTCTGGGCGCCGACGACGAAGACTGTCCTTGCAAAGGGCGCGGCGCTCGTCCGCGACCGCCTCGCGGTCAGCAACAAGCCGGGCACGCAGGCCGAGCGGATCGTCTACCGCAATCGCACGCGCACGTCCCGGACGCTCTTCGTCGACGTCTGGCCCGCACGCGGCGCCGCCCGGCACGCGGACTACACGCTCACGCTGGCTGCGCGCTAGCTCGCGCGCTCGACGACGGCCGCGGACTCGGCGAGCTGCAGGCCCGAGACGACGAGTGACGGCTTGCGCACGCGCACGCGCACCCACTCGACGCCGAAGCGCGCGACGATCGCGTCGGCGACGGCGGCCGCCAGTGCCTCGACCAGGTGGTACGAACGGCCGTCGGACACCTCCTTGATGCACGCGGCGACCTCCCGGTAGTCGACCGCGTCCTCGATGCGGTCGGAGAGGGCGGCATCGGGGACGGCCAGCTCGACGTCGTACCGGAACACGCGCAGGAGCTGGCGCTCGGCGTCACCGACGCCGTGGCGCCCCGGCACTTCGAGCCCGTGCAGCTCGAGCGTCAGCGTCATGCGACCACCGCCCTGGCGACGGTCAGGGCCTCGACGTGCTCGCGAACGTCGTGCACGCGCAGCATCGTTGCACCTCGCTCGTACGCCGCCACCGCCACGGCGATGCTGGCGGAGAGCGGGCCGGTCCGCGCTTCGGGGTCGCCGAGGATCCGGCCGAGCGAGCTCTTGCGGGAGAAACCGACGAGCAGCGGCCGTCCGAGCTCGGCCAGCTCGCCGAGCCGGCGCACCAGCTCGAAGTTGTGCTCGACGGTCTTGCCGAAGCCGATGCCGGGGTCGAGGACGACGCGCTCCTCGCGGATGCCGGCATCGACCGCAAGGCGCAAACGCTCTTCCAGGAAGGCCTTGACGTCGGCGACGACGTCCTCGTAGGTCGGGTGCGCCTGCATCGTGCGCGGCTCGCCCCGCATGTGCATGAGGCAGAGGTCGACGCCGGCGTCGGCGACCACGCCCGCGAGCTCAGGGTCGGCGCGCAGGGCGGTGACGTCGTTGACGAGCTGCGCACCCAGGGCGATCGCCTGCCGCGCGACCTCGGCGCTCGCCGTGTCGATCGACACGGGCAGCTCGCTCGCGATCGCCTCGAGGACGGGAACGACCCGGCGGAGCTCCTCGTCGAGCGAGACACCCTCGGAGCCCGGTCTCGTCGACACGCCGCCGACGTCGACGATCGCGGCGCCCTCGGCGACCTGCCGGCGGGCGGTGTCGACCGCGTCGACCGGGTCGAAGTTGCGCCCGCCGTCGAAGAAGGAGTCCGGCGTCACGTTGACGATCCCCATCACCGACGGGCGCGGGAATCGCTCCGCGAACAGGGCCCGCACAGCGTTGAAGGCTAGTCGGACGCCGCACCGAACTTCAGCGCCATGGACGCAACTGCAACAGTTCAGTCAAGCGGCAACACGGGCCCGCTCGGCCAGCCTCGCTCGATCGGCCTCTCGATCCTGTTCTTCATCATCACCTTCGGGATCTACGGCCTCTACTGGGTCTACAAGACCCAGGAGGAGGTCAAGAAGCACTCGGGCCAGGGCGTCGGCGGCGTGGTCGGCCTCGTCATCTACATCGTGGTCGGCATCGTGACCGTGTTCGTGATCCCCTCCGAGATCCGCCAGATGTACGAGCAGGACGGCCGTGAGCCGCCGGTCCGAGGCGTGACCGGGCTCTGGAACCTGCTGCTCATCGTCGGAACCTTCATCTGGTTCTTCAAGGTGCAGGGCGCGCTCAACCGCTACTGGGAGAGCAAGGCCGCCACCGGCACCGCAGCGTGACCCTCCGAACGAGACAGCGAGTTAGTGGCTGACAGCCACTAACTCGTTCGTCTCGAGGCGGCGGCCCAAGCCGAGCTAGTGGCTGTCAGCCACAAGCGGGCGCCTTGGTGGCCAACACTTCGTTCCCGGGAGGGCGGTTCAGAGTTAGTGGCAGAGTGCCACTAGCTGATTCGGCTCGGCGACGCGGTCCGGGCTGAGTTAGTGGCTGACAGCCACTAACTGGTTGGTGCTTCGGACTCAGACATCGCCTGCGAACGTGTCGCAGTCGTTCGGGTCGCCGCTGTCGAAGCCGCGGCGGAACCATTCCTGCCGCTGCTCTGACGACCCGTGCGTCCAGCTCTCGCGGTCGATGCGGCCGGTTGTCTCGCGCTGGATGCGGTCGTCGCCGACCGCCGACGCTGCCTGGAGCCCCTCTTCCAGGTCGCCCTGCTCGAGCAGGTCGGCCTCGTAGGCGCTGTGCGCCCAGACGCCGGCGTAGCAGTCCGCCTGCAGCTCCAGCCGGATCGAGAGCTCGTTGGCGTCGTCGGGGTTGCGGCTCTGCGCCTGCCGCACCTGGTCGGAGATGCCGAGCTGGTTCTGCACGTGGTGTCCGACCTCGTGCGCGATCACGTACGCCTGGGCGAAGTCGCCCGGCGCGCCGAAGCGGCCGCGCAGCTCCTGGAAGAACGAGAGGTCGATGTACACCCGCCCGTCCGCGGGGCAGTAGAACGGCCCGGTCTGCGCGGAGCCGGTGCCGCAGCCGGTCTGCGTCAGACTCGTGAAAAGCACGAGCGGCGCGCGCTCGTACGTCTTTCCAGCGCGGTCGAAGATGTCGCGCCAGGTCGCCTCCACGTCGCCCAGCACGGCCTGGACGAAGTCGTCGACCTTCGTCTCCGTCTCGGCAACGCTCTCGTCTCCCTGCGCTGGCGGTGAGCTCGGGAACGCGCCTGGAGACGGGATCTCGAACCCGCCGCCCCCTCCGCCACCGCCGCCGAGGAAGAGGTAGATCAGGAGCACGATGACCCCGACTGCGCCGCCGCCGACGCCGACCGGCAGCCCGGCGCCGCCCATGCCGCGGCGGTCCTCGATCGTCCCGGAACCGCGTGCCCGCTTCCAGCGCATCGACGGGTTCTACCCGACTCCGTCGCGCGCTAACGGGGGAAGAGCGGACAGTGCGCGGCGCTGCAATGGACGGACGGCGTTCTAGCCTCCCCCGCCGTTCCCCCCCCCGTTGCCGCCGCCTCCTCCGTCGCCGTCTCCCCCGGAGTCCCAGGCGACACCTCCGAAGCCGCCGGCGGCTTCTCCACCGAAGCCCGTCACGCGGAGCTTCCGGCGCGGCCAGCGGCCGAGCGTCACCTCGATTCGCTCGGGCCTCGGCAGCTCACGGTCGAGGAAGAGCTGGAAGCCGCCCGCATCGAGCTGATCGAACTCGAGGCCCTGCGGACGCTCTGTCGCCACCCGCAACATCCCCCACACCCGCCCGACGGACTTCAGCCAGACGAAGAGCTCCCCGCCGCGCTCGCGGACGCGACGCCCAGCCTCGAGCGACGCCTCGATCCGGAGCGGCTGCTCCTCGACCGGGAAGTCGCTCAGGTTTGCGTCGGCTCGGGCGGGGGCGGCTGCATGGTCGCCCCGGGCAGCGGGAACGGCTTCGGCTTCGGCACCCGCCGGCGCTCGCGCTCCTTCGGCGTCTCCGCCTCGGCAGGCTGCTCGGCCTCGCCGAAGACTTCCTCCTCGGACACGCCGGCCAGCAGCTGGACGAACTCGTCCTTGTCGATCGTCTCGCGCTCGATGAGGATCGCCGAGATCCGGTGCAGCTCGTCCATGTGCTCCTCGAGCACGCGGCGGGCGAGGTCGTGGCCCTCCTCGATGATGCGGCGGATCTCGTCGTCGATCTCGCGCGCGATCTCCTCGGAGTAGTCCGGTTCGGCGTGCATCTCACGGCCGAGGAACGGCATGTCGTGGTTCCGGCCGAGCACGCGCGGGCCGAGCTTCTCGCTCATGCCGAAGCGCATGACCATCTGCTTCGCGGTCGACGTGACCTTCTCGAGGTCGTTGGCGGCGCCGGTCGTCACCTCGTTGAAGACCATCTCCTCGGCTGCGCGGCCGCCGAGCGTCATGGCGAGCTGCTCCATGAGCGCCGTCTTCGTGGTCAGGTAGCGGTCCTCGCGCGGCAGCGAGATTGTGTAGCCGAGCGCCTGGCCGCGGCTGATGATGGAGATCTTGTGCACGTCGTCGGTGTGCGAGAGGTAGTGGCCGACGAGAGCGTGGCCCATCTCGTGGTACGCGGTGACCTTGCGCTCGTGCTCCGAGAAGAGCCGCGTCTTCTTCTCCGGGCCGGCGATGACGCGCATGATCCCCTCCTCGAGCTCCTCCTGGCCGATCGTCTTCTTGCCGCGGCGGGCGGCGAGCAGCGCGGCCTCGTTCACGAGGTTCGCAAGGTCGGCGCCGGTGAAGCCCGGCGTGCCGGCAGCCAGCGTGTCGAGCTCGATCGAGGCGTCGAGGGGCTTGCCCTTGGAGTGCACCTCGAGAATCTGGCGGCGGCCGTTTCGGTCGGGCCGGTCGACGACGATCTGCCGGTCGAAGCGGCCCGGGCGGAGCAGCGCCGGGTCGAGGATGTCGGGCCGGTTCGTGGCGGCGATCAAGATGATGTTGTCCTTCAGCTCGAACCCGTCCATCTCGACGAGGAGCTGGTTGAGCGTCTGCTCGCGCTCGTCGTGGCCGCCGCCGAGCCCGGCGCCGCGGTGACGGCCGACGGCGTCGATCTCGTCCATGAAGACGATGCACGGCGAGTTCTGCTTCGCCTGCTCGAACAGGTCGCGCACACGCGAGGCGCCGACGCCGACGAACATCTCGACGAAGTCGGAGCCCGAAATCGAGAAGAACGGCACGCCGGCCTCGCCGGCGACCGCGCGGGCGAGCAGCGTCTTACCGGTGCCGGGCGGCCCGTAGAGGAGCACGCCCTTCGGGATGCGGGCGCCGAGCGCCTGGAACTTCTTCGGGTTCTCGAGGAACTCCTTGATCTCGTGCAGCTCCTCGACCGCCTCCTCGACGCCGGCCACGTCCTTGAAGCCGATCTTCGGCGAGTCGGGCGTCATCCGCTTCGCGCGCGACTTGCCGAAGCTCATGACCTTGGAGCCGCCGCCCTGCATCTGGTTCATGAGGAAGATCCAGAAGGCGATCAGGATGATGAACGGCAGCAGCGTGCCCAGGATGCCCCACCACGCGGACGAGCCGACCCCCTTCGAGTCGAACAGGATCTCCTGCTCCTCGAGCGCCGTCTGGAGCTTGACCTGGGCCTGCGGGGTCGCGTAGTGCACGGACGCCTTCTTGTCGTCCGCGTAGGTCACGTCCGCGCGCTGCTTGTTCGGGACGAAGACGACCTGCTTGATCGAGCGCGGCTCGTCCTCGACCTTGTCGATCAGCTGGGAGGTGGTCAGCTCCTCCTTCTGCTCGTCCCCGCCCATGAATGTCTGGCTCGCCAGGTAGACGAGCAGCACGATCACGATGAGCGGGAAGAGCGCGCTGCGGAAGAAGCGATTCAAGAGAAGCCTCCGTTGCAGGGTAGCAGTGTGGGTTCGGCCGAAAGGGTGGGGCGGTTCGCCCGAAAGGTGCTTAACAGCAGGTACATCGGACTCCATCCCCGACCGTATTAGGGGCTGTGTCGCCCGCACGCGTCCGAGGTGGTCGGCGACCTGGGGTGCGCGAGGGGAAACGCCTGCTCAGGCCCACGGAATCCCCGCGAGAGCGCCCGATTGTTCCCTCGTTCGGGTGGTCCGGCGCAGGCACGAAAAACGCCGCCTCTGGCGGCGTCTCTAGACGAGCTCCGGAATCAGGCTCTCGTCGAGGACGCCCACGTAGGGCAGGTTGCGGTAGCGCTCGGCGAAGTCGAGCCCGTAGCCGATCACGAAGCGGTTGGGGATCTCGAAGCCGACGTAGCGAACCGGGACCTCGATCTCGCGCCGCTCGGGCTTGGTCATCAGCGCGCACACCTCGAGCGACGCCGGCTCGCGGGCGCTCAGGTTCCGCATCAGGTACGAGAGCGTGAGGCCCGAGTCGATGATGTCCTCGACGACCAGCACGTGGCGCCCGCGGATGTTGATGTCGAGGTCCTTGAGAATCCGCACCACGCCCGAGGAGTCGGTGGCGGCGCCGTAGCTCGATATGGCCATGAAGTCGATCTCGCAGGGCACGCGGATGTGACGCATGAGGTCGGCCATGAAGAAGACCGCGCCCTTGAGCACGCCGATGAGGAGCAGGTCGGAGCCGTGGTAGTCGGAGGAGATCTCGTCGCCCAGCTCGGCGATCCGATTCGCGAGCACGTCCTCGTCGATGAGGATCTCGGCGACCGCCCGCTCGAGCTGCTCGGCCTGGCTCATCCCTCACCCCTGGTCGAGGACGGCCGTGACCCCGGGTGCGTCCACAATGCCCGGCACCGCCACGACCTCGTCGCCGCGAACGACCAGCGGCCAGGCGTCACGCTCGGAACGCGGCACCTTGGCGTCGACGAAGACGTCCTGCACCTTCTTCGAGCGCCCGCTGAGACGATCGCCTGCGCGCCAGCCGCGTACATGGAGGCCGGGCTCGTCGGACGTGATCTTCCAGGGCCCCCAGCGCACCGGCCGGTCGAGTGCGATGGGACCTCGTTCGAGCCAGACGCGGTCGTACTCACGAACGGCCTGAGCTCCGGCCCCAAGGTCAATACGCTGCGACCCCTCACGAGAGGCGAGCAACTGTAACAGGGCCTCCTCGACACGTCTCGGCAGTCGGCGACCCGACCTGGCCGCGGCCAGCACATTCTGCTCGGCGGCCGGATGCAGCCCGCGCAGGAGCGGCACGACCTGGTCGCGGATGCGCCCGCGCACGGTGGCCGGATTGGAGGAGTCCTCGCGGTACTCGAGCCCCTCGGCGCGGCAGTACCCGGCAGTCTCGTCGCGCCACAGACCGAGCAGCGGGCGGACGACGCCGTCCGCACGCCGCGGCTCGATCCGCGTCAGCTCGGCCCTCGCGACGAGCCGGAACAGCACCGTCTCGACATCGTCGGAGGCCGTGTGACCGGTCGCGCGCAGCCCGTACGGCTCGGTCAGGCGGTACCGGACGTTCGCGGAGCTCCGCCTCGGTCGCCGTCGCTCCGGCGGAGCCGTCGAGCACCTCTGCGCCGAGCACGTCGCGGCAGAAGGCGGCGTCCGCCTCGGATTCGGCCCCGCGCAGTCCGTGCGCGACGTGGACGGCGCGGACCCGGTAGCCGAGCCGGCCGAGCGCGTGCCAGAGGCAGGTCGAGTCCTGGCCGCCCGAGACGAGGCAGGTGACCTCGCCGCCCGCGCGGATGAGGTCGTGCTCGCGGACGAAGGCCTCGATCCGGGCCTGCAGCTCGCCGGATGGAGTGCTCACGACGCGGCCGTGCGGTGGTACTCGGCCAGCACGTCGTGGTCCGGCCGGCCGCCGAGCGCGCGGTCGAACCAGTCGGCGACGGCGTCGTGTGCAGCCGCCCGCTCCCCGGGCTCGGACTGCGCGTAGACGGCCTCCCGCACCGACGGGTGCAGGAAGGCGTACTCGGCCTCACGCGCCACCGACGAGACCCGCGCTCCGCTGAGCAGCTCGCGCGCGACGAGCTGGTCCAGCACCCGACACGCCTCCTGGACGCCGATTCCGAGGACCTCGCCGACCGCGCCCGCCCAGAAGCTGCGACCGACGACGGCCCCGGCCGTGAGCGCCCGCCGCTGCCCTTCGTCGAGCACCTCGAGCCGCGCGGCGACCACCTCTGCGAGGTCGGCGGCTGCCGACGCGCCAGGCCGGTCGCGGGCCAGGCGCCCGAGCTCGACCGCGAGCAGCGGGCTGCCGCCGGCACGAACGGCGTCCACCTCGGCCGCCTCCATGCCGGCCAGGACGCGGGCGATCTCGTCGTCGTCGAGCGGGCCTAGCTCGACGTGGGTCACGTTCGGCCGGCCGCGCCCCCACTCGACCGCCTCGCGCGAGGTCGCGACCACGAGCAGCGGGCCGCTCGCGAAGTCGGCGAGGTGCTCGACGAAGCTCACGAGCGCCGGCGCCGCCCAGTGGAGGTCCTCGAGCACGCAGACCACCGGCCGCTGCTGCGCCGCAAGCGCGAGGAAGCGCAGCCAGCCCGCGAGCTGCGGCTCGCCCTCCGGCCTCGTGCCCGCCAGCGGTGCCAGCGCGCCGAGCAGTCGCTCCCGCTCGGCCTCGTCGGGCGTGACCGCACGGACGACGGCTGACAGCTTCTCCTCGGAGTCCTCGACACCGTCCGACTTCAGGATCGCGGCCGCGTTCTTGACCAGGTCGCCGAGCGCCGAGAATGCGATCCCGCCGTACGGAAGCGAGAGCCCGCGATACCACGACACCGTCTCGCCGCTCTCGGCGGCATACGCGTGGAACTCGGCGACGAGCCTGCCCTTGCCGATCCCCGGCGGGCCGCAGAGCACGACGACCTGCGGCGTGCGCTCGAAGAGCACGCGGGTGAAGGTGCCTTTCAGCAGCGCCAGCTCCTGCCCCCGACCAACGAACTCGGGCCGGCGCACGGTGGCGGCGGCCGGCGCCTCGTGGGCGGTGACCGCGCGGTACACGGCGAGCGGCTCCGGCTTGCCCTTCGCCTGGAGCGGCGGCATCGACTCGTACTCGACCAGCGTCTCGGTCGCCGCGTGCGTCGCCTCCCCGACCACGACCATGCCAACCGGAGCGGCCCCGAGCAGGCGCGCCGCCGTGTTGACCGCGTCGCCGGTCACGAGCCCCTCCCCCTCCTCGTAGCGGGCCTCGAGCGCGACAGCCGCCTCGCCGGAGTTGACCGCAGCGCGCACGGCGACCTCGCGAAAGGCGTCGTCCTCGTTGAGCTCGACCACGACCTCGGGCAGGCGCAGCGCCGCGCGGACGGCGCGCTCGGCGTCGTCCTCGCGGGCGACCGGAGCGCCGAACACGGCCATGACGGCGTCGCCGACGAACTTCTCGACGCTGCCGCCGTAGCGCTCGATCTCTCGTTTCATCGCGACGAAGTAGGGGCGCAGCAGCCGTCGCATGTCCTCCGAGTCGGCGCTGTGCGAGCGCAGCGAAAAGTCGACGAGATCGGCGAACAAGATCGAGACGGGCCGGACGTCCTCGGCCCCCTGCGGCTCGGCCTCGTCGGGCAGCAGCTCGGGCGTCGTCGACCCGCGCCGGCGGCGCGCGGCCGGCTGCCACGCTGGCGCCGGGTCAACCTGGCCAGGCAGCTCGACCGGCGGAAGAGCCTCGTAGCGGAAGCGTGAGCAGGTGCGCTCGTAGGTCGTCTGGCAGACGGCAACGCGGTCCGGCGCAGCGGCGCTCTGGAGCTTGCCCGCGACGTTGACGACGTCACCGGTCACCGTGCTCGCGTCGGCGTCGACCACGACGAGGTCGGAGTTGACCCCGACCCGCACGGCCAGGTCGAGCCCCTGCGCCGCATTCAGCTCCTGCACGAGCTCCGGGATGCGCAGTGCGACGCGCACGGCCCGCTCCGTGTCCTTACCGTCGGAGTCCCCGATCCCGAACACCGCGACGACCGCATCGCCGATGTACTTCTCGACGCGCCCGCCGCGACGCTCGACCTCCCGCTTGACCCGGGCGTGGAACGGCCGCTGGATCGCGCGGATGAGCGCCGGGTCGGCTGCATGCGACCGCGACGTGAAGCCGACGAGGTCGGCGTAGAGCACCGAGACGAGCGTGCGCCCGTCGTCCATTCCGGACATTGTCGCCCGTCCGGCCGCTACGAGTCGAGCGGGCTCGGCATGCGCCCGGGCGGGTGTGGCGATTCGCGGGGCAAGGGCCCGCGCGGAACGCGGTGGCGGTGGAGGTACGACGCGACCTCGAGCGCGAGCCAACGCCCGACCCAGAGGGCCGCGGCGAGCGAGGCGAGCGCTACCAGGTGGGAGCGGCGCACCAGGACTCGAGGCGGTCGAGCGCAGTCCGGAGCTCCTCGGCGGGGAGCACGTACGGATGCGCGTGGAGCGCCAGCTCGGCGCGCGGCGCCGGATCGACGCCGCTCACGGCGGCAAGCACGTACGCGACCGGTAGCGAATGGGCGACGACCAGCACGGTGTCCTCGTCGCGGTCGAGCAGCCGCCGGAGCGCGCGCGCGTACCGCGCGACGATCGCCTGGCGGCTCTCGCCGCCGCCGGGTGGTGCGTCCCCGGATCCGTTGGCGGCGGCCCAGGCCCGGTACTCGTCCAGCGCGCCCCCCTCGAAGCTGCCGAAGCGGGGGTCGTTCAGCTCCGGCCAGACCTCATGCGGCACGTCGCGGCCCGCCAGCGCGAGCTCCGCTGTCCGCCGGGCGCGCTCGAACTCGGAGGTGACGCAGAGGTCGATCGGCTCGGAGGCGATTTGCAGGCCGAGGCCGCGCGCCTGCTCCTCTCCCGCCTGCGAGAGCGGGCCGGGCGCCGCCGGGTCGCCGTTGACGGAGCCGCGCACGTTGTGCTCGGTCTCGCCGTGGCGGACGAGGATTCCGCGAACCACGGCGCAAGACTAGAGTCGAGGCATGGCCGGCCCCCGCGATGGGCGCACACGCGCCGAGCTCGACCCCACCGAGTTCCGCGAGCTCGGCCACCGGCTGGTGGACGACCTCGCCGAGCTGCTCGAGCGTCTCCAGAGCCCCAGCGAGCTCCCGGTCACGACCGGCGAGACGACACCCGAGATCCAGGCCGTGCTCGGGGCGGATGCCGTGCTGCCGGACGACGGCGTCGATGCAGGCGAGCTGCTGCGCGAAGCGACCGAGCTGCTCTTCGAGCACTCGCTCTTCACCGGGCACCCGCGCTTCCTCGCCTACGTCATCGGGGCGCCGTCGCCGCTGGCCGCGCTGGCCGACCTGCTCGCGAGCGCCGTCAACCCGAACCTCGGCGGCTTCCCGCTCTCGCCCGTCGCCACAGAGATCGAGCGCCAGACAGTCCGCTGGCTGGCCGAGTTGATCGGCTACCGGCCGGACTGCGGCGGCCTGCTCGTCAGCGGGGGCAACATGGCCAACTTCATCGGCTTCCTCGCAGCCCGGCGCGCGCAGGCGGACTGGGACGTTCGGGTGGAGGGCTCGGCCCGCCGGAGCCTGCGCCTCTACTGCACCGGCGAGACCCACACCTGGGTGCACAAGGCTGCGGACATGTTCGGGCTGGGGACGGACGCCATCCACTGGGTGCCCACGGACGCCCAGCTCCGGCTCGATCCGGCGGCGCTGCGCGAGGCGATCCGCGCCGATCGTGACGCAGGGGAGCAGCCCTTCCTGGTCATCGCCGCCGCCGGCTCGGTCAGCACGGGCGCGATCGATCCGATTCGCGAGATCGCGGACATCTGCCGGGCCGAGGAGCTCTGGCTGCACGTCGACGGGGCCTACGGCGCGCCGGCGGCCGTGCTGCCGGAGGCGCACCCCGACCTGAAGGCGCTCGCGGAAGCAGACTCGGTTGCGCTCGACCCACACAAATGGCTGTACATGCCGGCGGAGGCCGGGTGCGCGCTCGTCCGCACTCCCGGCGACCTCCTCGCCACGTTCGACTACTCGCCGCGCTACTACCAGCTTCAGGAGGACGAGCTGCACTACTACAAGTACGGCCCGCAGAACACGCGCGGGTTCCGTGCGCTGAAGGTCTGGCTCGGGCTGCGGCACCTCGGCCGTGCCGGCTACGTCGACCTGATCCGCCAGGACATCGAGCTCGCCCGCCACCTCGACGCGCGCGTGGACGCTGACCCCGAGCTCGAGCGCGGCCCCGGCGGGCTCAGCATCTCGACCTTCCGCTACGTCCCCGCGGGCGTGGAGGACGAGGAGGAGCTGAACCGGTTGAACGAGGAGATCGTGGTCGCCCTGCAGCACCGGGGCGAGGCCTTCATCTCGAACGCCGTCGTCGACGGCCGCTACTGGCTCCGCACCTGCATCGTCAACTTCCGCACGACCACGGCGGACGTCGAGGCGATCCCGGAGCTCGTCCGCCGCACCGGCGCCGAGCTGGCCGCCACGGCAGCGGCCCCGGGACGCGGACGTGCAACCCGGTCTGTGCCCGCAGTTGGGGACTGACCCAGCAGTTCCGCTTCGAAACGGCTACTGCATCACCACGGCAAAGCTGGGGTCAGTCCGCTCGGCGGCAACGCTGCGCGTCGCCGCGCGGGGACAGACGCCTCAGTGACGACGAGCGTCACTGACTAGAAAAGGATCGAGCGGTACGAGCCGGCGCGGCGCATGCCGATCGTCTCGTAGAGCCGGATCGCCGGGTCGTTCTCGGCGCGCACGAACAGGCAGACCGTCGGCACCCGCTGGAGCAGGAAGCGGCAGAGGTCCTGCATGCCCCGGCGGCCGTAGCCGCGGCCCCGCACCTCGGGGTCGACCCACACCTGCTGGATCTGCACCGCCCGCGGCGTCCACGCCGACGCCTCCGCCTTGAACAGGATGGTGCCGCCGTCCTCCCACAGCCACGAGCGGCCCTCCTCGATCTGGGCCTGCGTGCGCCAGCGGAAGGCATCGGCGTCGCGTGCGAGCGGGTCGATGCCGAGCTCGAGCTCGTGAGCCGCGGCGCAGGCCGTCACGAGCCGGCCGAAGTCGGCCATGGTCGCCGGACGGAGGCACGGTGTCTCCGGGCTCCGGCGCCTCCTCGATGACGAAGACCGGCTGGCCGGGACGGTCCTCGCGCGGCTCGGGCAGCGCCGAGCGCGCCGTCGCCCAGAGATCCGTGACCGCACCCTCGTCGCCGATCAGCATGCGCACGGCGTTCCCGCCGAGGGCGGCCGCAAAGCCGCCGCAGCCCTCACCGGAGGGGACGAGGTTCGCGCCGAGGTGGCAGAGGGCGGTCAGCCGCCCCCGGCGCTCGAGCGCCCGGAAGCGGCCGACGTGCCGCCGCGCAGCATCTTCGAGGAAGACGCGCTCGATCGGGTCCAGCGCGCAGTACTCCAGCACCTGGTCGAGGGTGGGCTCGACGAGCGCCGTCACCGCGCGATCGTAGACGCCTGACGGGGCGGCTCTGCCGTTTCCAGCGCGTGCCGCGGGCGCGAAGACGTAGGGTGCCGCCGTGCCGATTCACCTCCGCGCCGAGCCGGGAGACTACGCCGAAGCCTGCCTGCTGCCGGGCGACCCGCTGCGGTCCAAGTACATCGCCGAGACCTTCCTGGAGAACGCTCGCGAGGTGAACGGCGAGCGGGCCCTGCTCGGCTACACCGGTGAGTACCGGGGCCGCCCCGTGTCGGTGCAGGCCTCGGGCATGGGCTGCCCCTCAGCGGGCATCGTCATCGAGGAGCTCGTCCAGCTCGGCGTCAAGCGCATCCTGCGCGTGGGCACCTGCGGCGGGCTCCAGGCAGATCTCGCAATCGGCGACCTGATCGTCGCCATCTCGGCCGTGCCGGCCGACTCGACTGCGACCCACCTGATCGGCGGCGAGCCCCATGCGCCGACGGCCGACTGGGAGCTCGTCCACGGGGCCGTCCACGAGGCGAAGGAGCTCGGCAAGAAGGTACGCGTCGGCCCGATCGCCTCGAGCGACGTCTTCTACAACCCCGACCGCGGGCAGTACGGGCGCTGGTCGGAGCGCGGCGTCCTCGCGGTCGAGATGGAGGCAGCGATGCTCTTCACGCTCGGCGCACTGAAGAAGATCCAGGCCGGCTGCCTGTTGATCGTCAGCGATGTGGTCGTCGAGGGCGAGTTCGTGCGCATCTCCGACGAAGAGATGCGCCGTGCCGTCGACGAGATGACCGAGCTCGCGCTCGCCACCGCCACGGCGGAGCCGAAGCACGCCCACTGAGCCATGGCCGCCGGCGGCGACGTCCCGTCCTCGACAGCCGAGCCCGGAGCTGCGTCGCCCGCCGGGGCCGTGATCCCGGCGCCCGACGGCGCAGAGGCAGGATCCGCCGCGCACGCGACCCGCGTGCTGTTCCTGATCAACCCGGCCTCGGGTAACGGCGCCACCGCGAAACGGTGGCCGGCGCTCGAGGCGCTGGCACGAGACGCCGGACTGGAGCCGGAGGTCGCACTCAGCGCAGCACCGGGCGACCTCGCGCGGCTCGCACGCCGAGCAGCGGAGGACGGGGCGGGCCTGGTCGTCGCCGTCGGCGGCGACGGGACCGTGCACGAGGTGGCCAACGGCCTGCTGAGCGCCGAGCGGCGGCCGCTCCCCGAGCTCGGACTGCTCGCACGCGGAACCGGCGACGACTTCGCACGAGCGCTCGGCATCCCAGCGACCGAGCGAGACGCAGTGGCCGTCCTGCGTGACGGCGACGTGCGCGCGCTCGATGCCGGCCGGGTGACCTATCGCGACGCCGAGGGGGAGACGGCGCACTCGTACTTCGTGAGCATGGCCGGCGTCGGCATGAGCGGCGCCGTGGCAGCCCGGCTGAACCGCTCCTCCAAGCGCCTGGGCGGCCGCGTGGCCGGGCTGGTGTCGACCTTCGCCGTCTTCGCGCGGTGGACGAACGTGCCGTTGCAGGTGCGCGTGGACGACGAGCGGCGCGAGGGCCTGATGGAGGACGTGCTCGTCGCGCAACACCGCCTACCACAACGGCGGCATGCGCCTCTGCCCGGATGCCGACCCCGAGGATGGGCTGTTCGACGTGCTGCTGCTCGGCGACGTCACCAAGCTCGACCTCGTGCGCACCCTGCGCAAGCTCTACAACGGCACACACCTGCCGCACCCGAAGGCGGAGCTGCTGCGCGGGCGCGACGGTGACGGTGGACTCGGCCGAGCCGCTGCCCATCGAGCTGGACGGCGAGCAGCCCGGTACGACGCCGGTGACCTTCGAGGTGGTGCCGGCGACCCTCCGCGTGCGCGTGCCGGTCGCGACCGCGCCGTAGAAGCTAGCTCGGAGCTGTCTTCTTGGCCGGCGGCTTCCGCGGGGCCGAGCGGGGCTTCGGCTTGGCCCTGGCGAGCTCCTCCACCTTCCGCTCGAGCGCGGCCAGGCGCTTCTCGACGTCCTCGAGGCCGCGCAGCCGCCGCTGCAGCTCGTCCATCCGGTCGCGCATCGCGCTGAATGCGCCCGTGATCCGCGACGCACCTGGCATCTCGCCCACCTTCGAGATCGCGTCCTCGCCGGCGTCGGAGAGGCGCCCCAGCAGGTCCTTGCGCTCCGCCATGGGGCCGCACCTTAACGCGCCGCAGCCTCAGGGGTGGATCGTCACTGGCGTCCCCGCTGGTGTGGCCTCGAAGAGCCAGCGCAGAGTCTCGTTCTCGACGCGGATACAGCCGTTGGAGGCGGCGAGGCCGACGGACGCCGGCTCGTCCGTCCCGTGGATCGCTATCGGCCCGCCCTGGACCCAGTTGGTGAGCACCTCGGAGAACGCGGAGACGCCGAGAGCGGCGGGACCGAACGGCCCTCCTGCCTCCGTGGGCACGAGCCGCTGGTTGACGTAGAAGCGCCCGACCGGCGTCGGGGTCGCGCGCTTGCCGATGCCGACCGTGATACGGAGCCGCAGCTTGCCTTCCTCGAAGAACCGGAGGCTGCGGCCCGAGAGGTCGACGACGATGCGTGTGTCGACCTGCGCGAGCCGGACGGCGCGCGCCGACACCCAGCCCGTACGCCCGTTCGGGCTTCACGGGGAGCTGAACCTCGTACCAGGTGACGCTGCAGGAGGCGTCGCGGACGCGGCTGCGGACGGCAAAGAGCGTCCGGTAGTCGTTGACGTTCACGCGCCCGAAGCGCGCCACGACGGGGCCACGCGGCCGCGCGCGGGCCACGAGTGGCCCGGCCGCGAGGGCGACCCAGGACCTCGCCTTCGTGCCGACGCGCTCGACCGCGCCGGGCGCGCACCTGCGCTCCGCCGGGCGAACCGGCGCAGCCGCGGGCCGAGCAGCCGCGGGCGCAGGCTGCGCGAGCAACGGCGCCCCGGCCGGCGAGACCAGAGTCGCTGCCGCCAGAAACGCCCCTCCCCAGGTGACGATCCTTTTCAAGAAATTCACTTGATAGCAGCGATTTGTCCTCATGCAACTCCTTGCATGAGCCGACGTCATATCTATCGTGAGAGATGTGGACAAGGCACCTGTGACCACGCACCGTCACACGGAGGTCAAGGAGCACCTGCTTCGCCAGCGCCAGGGCGTCCCCTACGAGGTCGAGCGCACGCTGTGCGCCGCCTGCAGGGCGATCCTGGCCGAGCGACAGCTCCGCCGCGCCGCGGCCTAGCCCGGCGCGTGGCCGACTCCGCCGCCTCGCGCGGTGTGGTCGACCCTTTTCTCGATAGCTCAGCCGTGCCTTGGCGCTGAGCGCGCAGGCTTCACGCGGGTACTGCTTCCTTCTCCATCTCCGCGCGGTACTCACCGGACCGAGCCGCGCCGTTCAGCCGGGCGCGGTGGCAGGTACGCCTGCTGCGCCGCCGGCACCTTCGCGTCGTCTCCGCCCCACGCCTTGAGCGCCGGCGCCTGCAGGGCGCGACCGTACGAGAAGGACAGCTGCCACGGGTGCGGGCCGCGCGCGTTCATCGCACTCAGGTTCGCGGTCGCGTGCTCGTCGGACTGGCCGCCGGAGAGGAAGACGATGCCCGGCACGGCTGCCGGAACGTGGCGCTCGAAGCAGCGGAGCGTGTGCTCGGCGACCTCGTCATGAGGTGCCTGCTCAGGACACTCGTAGCCGGAGAGCACCATGTTCGGCTTCAGCAGCATCTCCTCCGGGTGGACCCGCTGGTCGCGCAGCTCGGTGAAGACGGCGTGCAGCGTGCGCGACGTGACCTCGAAGCTGCGCTCGATCGTGTGGTCGCCGTCCATGAGCACCTCGGGCTCGACGATCGGGACGAGCCCGGCCTCCTGCGAGAGCGCCGCGTACCGTGCCAGCGCGTGGGCGTTGACCCAGATGCAGTACTCGCTCGGGATGCCGGGGCCGATCGCAATCACCGCGCGCCACTTCGTGAACTTGGCGCCGAGCTCGCGGTACTCCTCGAGCCGGCCGCGGAGCCCGTCGAGCCCCTCGGTGACCGTCTCGCCCTCGGCGCGGGCGAGCGGCTTGGCGCCCATGTCGACCTTGATCCCGGGGATGACGCCCTTTGCCCTCGAGCAGCTGCGGGAACGGCGTCCCGCCCGGAGCGCTCTGCCGGATCGTCTCGTCGAAGAGGATGACGCCGCTGATGAACTCCTCCGCGCCCTCGGTGCTGAAGAGCAGGTCGCGGTAGGCGCGCCGCCTCTCCTCGGTCGACTCGACGCCGATCGAGTCGAAACGCTTCTTGATCGTCCCGTCGCTCTCGTCCGCAGCCAGGATCCCCTTCCCCGGCGCCACGAGCGCGCGCGCAATCTCGTTGAGCTGGCTCATCCGTCCTCCTTCTCGAGTGCGCGTATCTTCGCGTATTCCCGCTGCAGACGCGCCTATGCGAGCGCGCTCGCGACCGCGTCCAGCACCTCGCCTGCGCTGCCGTCGACGCGCAGGGCCGCCTGCCCGTCCCACGCCGTCGGCCCCCTGTTCACGATTGCTAGCCGACCACCGTTGCGGAGCGTTGTCAGCGGCAGCTCGGCCACCGGATACACCTCGAGCGAGGACCCGACCACGAGCAGCAGCGCGGCGCGCGGCCGCGAGCTCTGAGGCACGGGCAATGGCCCGTTCGGGCAGCAGCTCCCCGAAGAAGACGACGTCCGGCTTGAGCACGGTGCCGCAGCGCTCACAGCGGGGCGCGCCCTCGCGCTCGACCGCCCGCAGAACGGCCTCCAGCTCGTAGACGCCGCCGCAGGCAGGACATGAGGAGGTCCGGATCGAGCCGTGCACCTCGATCACCTCCCGGCTGCCGGCGCGCTCGTGGAGCCGGTCGATGTTCTGGGTCACGACGGCCTGCACGAGGCCGCGCCGCTCGAGCTCGGCGAGGGCCCGGTGGGCCGGGTTCGGCTCTGCCTGGGTCAGCATCGCGAAACGGGGGCCGTAGAAGCGCCACGTCCGCTCCGGGTCGCGCCGGAACGACTCGAGCGAGCCGTAGTCGTACGGGTCGAACTGCTCCCACAGCCCACCCGGCGAGCGGAAGTCAGGGATGCCGCTCTCGGTCGAAACGCCCGCGCCGGTGAGGACGACGCACGGCTGGGACGCAGCGAGGAGCTCGGCGAGCGCTGCGACGAGCCGGTCGCCCGTGCTCACATGCCTGCGGCGTGCCCGTCCGCGCGGCTGTCCGATCCGGCGATGAGCGACTCGCCCAGGTCGAGGATCATCTGCCCCACGCCGAACCCGCCCGGCTGGTCCGCGCGCACGATGCGATGCCCGCGCCGCTCGAGCCCCTCCGCGAGCTCCCACAGGCCAGGCTCGAGCGCAACCGTCCCGTCCTGGTCGATCCGGAAGCGTGCGCGATCAAGCGCCGACTGCGGGTCGAACGCGAGGCCGGTCACGACATCGACGACCTGCATGTGCGCCTGCGCCTGCATGTGGCCGCCCATGATCCCGAAGGGGCCGGGGCGCCCGTCGTCGACGATGAGGCCCGGGATGATCGTGTGGAACGGCCGCTTGCCCGGCTGCAGCTGATTCGGGTGGCCCTCCTGCTCGACAAAGCCGGCACCGCGGTTCTGGAGAGGCACACCGGTGCCGGGGGCGACGAGGCCGGAGCCGAAGCCCTCGTAGTTGCTCTGGATCAGCGAGATCGCCAGGCGGTCCGCGTCGACCGCGCAGAGGTACGTGGTGTCGCCCGCACTCAGAGGCGCTGTGACCGCCGCTCCGGTCCCGAGCACCGCATGCAGGCGGGCGTAGTCGAGGAAGTCGGGCGGCAGCGGAGCGTCTCCGACCGCTGCGTGCGCCTCGGCGAGGGCGACCGCCGTCGCCCTGATGCGCAGGTCGAGCCGCTCGAGCGGGTCGGCCGAGTCGTCCTGCTCGATCAGGCGCAGCGCGGCCAGCGCTGCCGCACCCTGGGTGTTCGGCGGCAGCTCGTAGACGTCGAAGCCGCGGAACGGCAGGCGGAGCGGCTCCACCCACTCCGATCGGTGCGCCCCCAGGTCGGACTCATCCAGCCACGTAACCTCGGCGATCGCGCGGGCGACCTCTCCCGTGTAGAACGCCGCCGGCCCCTCCGCCGCGAGCCGCCTGAGCGTGTGCCCCAGCTCGGGCAGGCGGTAGCGGCGGCCGATTCCGGGCGCCGGGAAGGGCGCGCGTCCGAGCGCCTCGGCCCGCTCCCAGAGCGCGCCCACGCGCGGCGTCGCGGCCACCCCGGCGAGCGCCAGATCGGCAGCGTGGCCGAGCGCCTGGTCGAAGCCCAGTCGTCCGAAGCGTTCGGCGAGGTCGAACCAGGCGGCGACCGCGCCCGGCACGGTGACCGAGCGGGGGCCGTAGCGGTCGACGCGCGGGGCGTCGAGGCTCTGCGGCGAGCGCCCCGAGCCGTTCAGGCCCTGCGCTTCGCCGTCGTTCCAGACGATGGCGAAGGCGTCTCCGCCGACGCCGTTGAGGTTCGGCTCCACCACCGGCAGCACCGCCGCGGCGGCGAGCGCGGCGTCGACGGCGTTGCCGCCGGCGGCGAAGGCGCGCATCCCGGCCTGCGTCGCGAGCGGGTGGCTCGTCGCGACGATCGCCTCGGCGGCGATCGTCGGGAGCCGCGGAAAGCCCGAGCGGGGCTCGGTCTCGGGCTTGAACAGCCGTTCGAAGTCCTGTCTCATACGCGCGTGGATTCTGACGACGGCTGGCTCTGCGTGCCCTGCTCGCCGGCATACGGCCGTGTCTCGCAGGGAATGCCTCGTGCATGGCGCAGCCCATGACCGACCAGTTCCGGTTCTGGACCGACGTTCGCGTGCGCTTCGCCGAGACGGACGCCCAGGGCATCGCGCACCACGCGAACTACCTGGTCTGGTTCGAAGTGGCTCGCGTGGAGTACCTCGGCCGGTTCGACGCTGGCTACCCGGGCCTCCAGCAGCGCGGGGTCGAGGCGCTCACGATCGAGGCGCACGTGCGCTACGACCGCCCGGCCCGCTTCGACGACGTTCTCTCGATCGGCGTGCGGTGCGGCCAGCTCCGCGGCGCCCGCTTCCGCTTCGAGTATCTCGTGCAGCTCGACGGGGAGCCGGCGGCAGAAGGTTGGACCGGCCACGCCTGCGTGGACGCGGCCACCTTCCGGCCGACGCGCGTCCCTGCCTATCTTGCGGAGGCGATCGCCGCCGCCGAGACCTGGCCTACGGCCCGGTCGTCGTCGTAGCGTCGCCGGCCGGCGGCACCTCGCCGTCGGCGGGCACTGTGCCGTCCTTCTTCGGCGGCTCCTTCGGCTTGGCCGGAGGCTTGGTGCCAACGCGGACGACGCGGTACTCGCCGCGGTAGGCGGAGTACCACGTCGACTCGGCGATGAGCGTGTCGCCGCGGTCGTAGACGCGCCTTGTGACGTTGGTCGAGCGCGAAGGCTGGCCGTACTCCTCGACGACGGTCCGGCCCTTCTCGAGCGACGGATCCTGGATCTTCTTGACGGGCGGCGAGCCGGTGACCACGAGCGGAGCCGTCGAGCTCTCCACCCGCCTGCCGGGCGACGTGCCGTAGAGGTTGACGACGAGGGACGACGAGCCGACGAACGTCCGGAGCAGGAGCCAGGCGCCCGTGTCGTTCACGAACTTGAGGTCGATGTCCGGGTAGTTGACGGTCGCGTCACGCCCCTGCGGGTAGTGGCTGATGTAGAGCGAGTGATTCGTCCGCGTCGCGATCGGGAGGCCGGCCTCGTACGCAGCGTTGAACACCGTCGTGGAGACCTGGCAGACGCCGCCGCCGAGCCCGGTCTGCAGCTCGCCGTTGATGATCACGGGCGCCTCGAGGAAGCCCTTGTCCGCCGAGCGCTCGCCGGTCGTGCCGTTGAACGAGAACGTCGCGCCCGGCGCGATCAACGCGCCGTCGACCATCGACGCGACCAGCCGGACGTTGTGGATGCGGTTCGAGTCGCCGCCGTAGATCGTCTCGTAGCCCGAGACGAGCTCGCGGACGCCCATCGCCTTGGCCTCGGCCGTCGTCCGCGCCGGCAGGGCGGCAGCCAGGCTGACCGTCGCGAGCCTGGCGGTCGGCGACAGCGCGGCCGCGAGCAGCGAGGCCGACGTCGCCTTTACGTCGAGTTCGCGTCCGGGCCGGCTCGGTACGACGCCCACGGTGCCGTTCGGGCGCACGGCGAACCCCGCGTCGACGGCCGGCTTTCCGACTCGCCTGCCCAGCTGCGTGAAGTACCGCTCCGCCCGCGGGCCGCCGACAGACAGGCGCCGTGCGCCCTCGGACGGCAGCTCGAGCAGCTGCGCGATGCGCCAGCGCGGCAGCTTCCAGCGCCGCTCGCCGAGCGCGAGCCGCACCGGCTCGGAGACCGCGACCCGGGCCTGCGCCAGCGCCGGGACCAGGGCGGCTGCGGTGACGGAGGGCCGGTCGAGCTTGACCGGGAGCGTGACGGCGCCGCGCCGGGCGAAGCGGGCGAGCGCGGCGACGATGGCCTTGTCTGCGACGTTGCGGTTGAGCGTGACGCCCTGGCGGTCGGGCACGACGACCGGCTTGAGGCCCTGAAGCCTGAGCCGTGCATCGCGCGGCCGGACCTCGACGCCCCGCTCCAGCTTGTCGACGTAGAAGATCAGCGCCGGCTCGTACACGCGCGTGGGCGGCGTGACCTCGGCGCCGAAGATGCGCACGCCGAGGCGGCGCAGCCCCTGCACGGGGCCGAACCCGTCGCCGCGCTCCTGCGCCACCGCCACTGCACCGCGCCAGTCCACCTGCAGCTCGAGCTGCTTCGCCGAGAGCTGCCAGCGCCGCTCGCCGGCGACGAAGGTCACGGGGACGTCGTACACGCGGGCCGCGCGCTCCTCGAGCACGCGCACCGCCTCGGTCGTTCCCATCCCGCCGACGTCGACACCGGCGATGAGGGTGCCTTCGGGCAGGCGCTCCGAGGAGCCCGCGAAGGCCAGCCCGAGCACGGTTACCGCGATCGCGACCGCCAGCAGCCCGGCGACGGTCCAGAGCAGCGCACGCAGGCCGACGCTGCGCCGGCGCACGGGAAGAGGACGGAGCCTGGCCTCGGCATCCACGGGGCGAGTTTAGCCACGGGCCCCGCCCTTCCTCCGTCGCCGGTCAGCGCTCGTGCGGAACGTGCGTCAGAAGGTGAAGAGCTCGATGCCGCCGGACACGTTGAGACCGACGCCGGTGACGTAGGCGGCGAGGTCCGAGCAGAGGAAGGCGATGGCGTTGGCGACGTCCTGGGGCTCGCCCGGGCGGCGGAAGGCGGTGCGCGCGACCATCCGCTCGTTCATGGCCGGCGTTGCCGAAGTTGAAGGCCTCGGTGCCGATGATGCCGGGGACGATGGCGTTGACCGTGATGCCGTGCCGCGCGCCCTCGAGCGCGAGCGAGCGCGTGAGCCCGAGCAGCCCGGCCTTCGTGGTCGAGTAGCTCGCCTGGCCGAAGCCGCCGAGCGTGCCGGCGACGGAGGCCATGTTCACGATCCGGCCCCAGCCGCGCTCGCGCATGTGCGGCCAGGCGGCCTGGGCGCAGTTGAACGCGCCCGTCAGGTTGACGCGGAGGTCGCGCTCCCACAGCTCCGGCTGCTGGTCGGGCAGCTGGCCGACGTGGTCGAGAGTGCCCGCGTTGTTGACGAGGATGTCGAGCGAGCCCAGCTCGCCGACCGCACGCTCGACCACGGCCGCGACCTGCTCGCGGTCGGTGACGTCGCACTTGAGCGCCAGCGCGCTGCGCCCCAGCGACCGGATCTCGTCGGCGGTCGACTCGGCGTAGACGAAGCCCTGCGCCCGCGCAGCCTGCGCGAGCACGCCGTAGCGCGCGGCTTCGTCGCCGCTGTCGGACTCGACCTGGATGTCGGCGATGACGACGTCCGCGCCCGCGCGCGCGAGCGTCAGCGCGTCGGCACGGCCGAGGCCGCGCGATCCGCCGGTGACGAGCGCGACCCGGCCCGAGAGGTCGATCTCGAGCGCCATGGGAGCGAGCGTAACGCGGCGTCAGTCGCCGGACGGCATGAAGATCTCCCGCGCGATCACGAGTCGCTGGATCTGCGAGGTGCCCTCGTAGATCTGGAAGAGCTTGGCGTCGCGCATGAGCTTCTCGACCGGGTACTCCTTCATGTAGCCGTAGCCGCCGAGCACCTGGACTGCGTCCGTCGTCACCTTCATCGCCGTGTCGGCCGCGAAGCGCTTCGCGAAGGACGAGTACAGGGTCGCCCGGCGCCCGTAGCCCGCGTCCAGCATCCACGCGGCCTGCCAGGTCAGCAGGCGGGCGGCCTCGATCTCGGTCGCCATGTCGGCGATGAGGAAGTTGACGCCCTGGTGCATGGCGATCGGCACGTCGAAGGTGGTGCGCTCGCGCGCGTAGTCGACCGCATGCTCGTACGCGGCCTGCGCGACGCCGACCGCTCCCGCCGCAGTGCCGGGGCGCGTCAGGTCGAGCGTCTGCATGGCGATCTTGAAGCCGTCGCCCTCCTCCCCGAGCCGGTTCGCCACGGGCACGACGACGTCGTTGAGCGAGAACGCAGACGTGTCGGTCGAGCGCTGGCCCATCTTGTCGAGGTGCTCGTCGATCGTCACGCCCGGCGCATCCATCGGGACGATGAACGCCGTCAGCCCGCGGTGCCCCCTGGTCGGGTCCGTCTTCGCGAAGACGACCGTCCAGGCCGCGTGCCCCGCATTCGAGATGAACGTCTTCGAGCCGTTCAGGACGTACTCGTCGCCGCGCTGAACGGCGGTCGTCTTGATGCGCGCGACGTCGGAGCCGGCGTCCGGCTCGGTGAGGCCGAACGCACAGAGGAGTGGAGTGTCGATCAGCGGCGACAGCCATTCGCGCTTCTGCTCGTCGGTGCCCGCGATGAGGACCGGGCCGGCGCCGAGCGTGTTCGCGATCACCGAGACCGCCATGCCGGCGCAGCCCCAGGAGAGCTCCTCGCCGATCAGCATCCCGTCGAAGCCGGGCAGGCCGAGCCCGCCGTACTCCTCGGGGATGTGCGGGTTCATCAGGCCAACCTCGTGAGCCTTCTCGATCACGTCGGCCGGATGGGTCGAGTTGACGTCGTACTCCGCGGCGCGGGGCCGGATCTCACGCTCGGCGAACTCCCGCGCCAGGGCGCGGAGGCTCTTCTGCTCGTCGGTCAGCGCGAACGAGATCCCGCTCGCAACCGCTTCTTCCGTCGCAGCCAACGGCTCCTCCTGCGTGTCGATTGACTCGTCAGTCAATCGTAGGCGCAGTAGGCGGCGCTCGTCAACCGGGCGCATCTATGCTCGCCCGCCGTGGCGTCCGTCCGGGACAGAGGGCCCCTCGTCGGCAGCGACGAGGTCACGTTCAGATACGTCGACCCGACGCGGACGCTGACGTCCGTCGCGCTCGCGCACGAGCTGCGGCGCCCACGCAGGGTCGAGTTCGCGCGTGGACGGCGGCGTGGCTCGTGGTCGCTCGAGTGGCGCGTGCGCGCGGCCGACCGCATGGAGTACCTGCTGGAGCTGCGGCGCGGCGACCGGGCCAGGCTGGTGCCCGACCCGGCGAACCCGCTGCGGGCTCCGCGGACCGTTCGGCGAGAAGTCGGTCGTCGAGCTCCCGACCTACCTCGAGCCCGCGTGGGTCTCGGACGACGAGTCGCCCCCGGGTGAGGTCGGCCAGCTCTCGATCCCGGTCCGCGGGCTGCGGGCGAGTGTCGACGTGCTCGTGTGGGCACCGGCGGACAGCGACCCGGGTGAGCCGCTCCCGCTCCTGATCGCTCACGACGGGCCCGAGTACGCCGAGTACTCGCAACTGCTGCGCCTGCTCGACCACGCGGTCGCCTTCGGCGATCTTCCGCCGCTCCGTGCCGCGCTCCTGCAGCCCGTGGCGCGGAACGAGACCTACTCGGCCTCCGCGCGGTACGCACGCGCCTTCGCCGGCGAGCTGGTGCCGGAGCTGGTCGAGGCGCTCCCGACGGACGGCACGCGCCCGGTCGCGATGGGTGCCAGCCTCGGCGCCCTGGCGGCGCTGCACGCCCACTGGCAGCACCCGCGCCTGCTCGGCGGGCTCTTCCTGCAGTCCGGCAGCTTCTTCCGGGAGCGCTGGGACAAGCACGAGGCGGGCTTCGAGCGGTTCGGCCGGATCACGCGCTTCGTCGGCTACGTCCTGCGTGGGAGGGCGGCGCCGCCCCCGGTGCCGGTGACGATCACCGTCGGCACGGCCGAGGAGAACCTCGAGAACAACCGCGCCGTCGGCCGAGCGCTCGCAGACGCGGGCTGGGACGTGCGCTTCGTCGAGCAGCGCGACGCCCACAACTGGGTCTGCTGGCGGGACACCTTCGAGCCGCACCTGCCCGACCTGCTGCTCCGCGCCTGGACCTGAGCTGCACTGCGTCGGCGCCCGCGCCGTGCCCGCCCGGGACGGAAGCCGCGACGACCTCGGCACGCATCCGTCACAGTCCGGCACACATGCGTGCGCTCCGCGGACGTAGGCTCGACGCCGAGCAGGGGGGCGGGTCGGGGCCCGAGATCAGACGCGCGCGCGTCAAGGACCTGTGCGCACACCGGCGCGCGGCGCGCGTGCCCCGCCCATGAGCCGGCGCGAAGTCCGGCTCTTCTCGCCGGCGATCGGCGCCGAGGGCACGGTGCTCGCCTTTGGGCACTTCGGCCGACCCGTGCTCGCCTTCCCCTCGGAGCAGGGGCCCGCATGGCAGTACGAGGAGCGTGGCATGGTCGGCGCGATCGCGGACCTGCTCGAGGCTGGGCGCGTCAAGCTCTACTGCGTCGCCAGTTTCGACTCGGAGAGCTGGCAGGCACAGCACCTGCCGCTCGAGGATCGCGCCCGCCGGCACGACGCCTACGAGGACTGGATCGTCAACCAGGTCGTGCCGTTCATCCACGAGGACTCGGGCGGGCGCACCGACCTGATCGTCAACGGACCGAGCTTCGGCGCCTACCACGCCGCCAACTTCGGTCTGCGCCGCGCAGATCTCTTCCCGCTCGCCATCTGCTTCAGCGGCGTCTACGACGTCTCCCGCGTGGGCTGGGGCGAGCGCGGCGACAGCGTCTACTTCCACAATCCCGCCGATTACGTCGCCCACTTGCACGGCGACCACCTCGACTGGCTCCGTGGCCACGCGAACCTGCTGCTCGTCTGCGGCCAGGGCCAGTGGGAGGACACGACCGGCGCACTCGAGAGCACGAAGGCGTTCGGCGCGCAGCTCGCCGAGAAGGGCATCCCGCACGAAGTCGACCTCTGGGGCCACGACGTGCCGCACGACTGGCCGTCGTGGCGCTCACAGCTCGCCCACCACCTGCCGCGCTTCTGCTGACGCGGACCTCCGGCCCGGCGCAGCCCGTATTCCCGAGCGTGGATCGTCGCTCGTTCCTGGCCACGCTCGCTGCAGCCCCGATCCTGCTGCGTACGGACCCGGAGGCGTTCGCCGCGCGCCTGGGCGGGACGCCGCTCGCGCTCGTGACGGCCGACGAGCAGTCCGAGGTGCTCGCCGTCCATCTCGGCACGGGCAGGGTCTACCGGCGCCTGCCGACCGCCCCCGGCCCCCGCAGCATCGAGACGGTCGGCTGGACGTCGGGGGCGATCGTCGCGCACACGACGGAAGGCGCCCTCACGCTCGTGGACGGGCGCACGCTGCAGACGCGGCGCGTCCGCGGACGAGTGGAGGAGCCGCGCTACACCGCCACGCGGCTCGGCCTGCCGTACGCCTACGTGTCGGACTCCGCCCGCGGCGAGGTCGTCGTCGTCGACGTCGCGGCTGCGCGCATCGTCGGGCGTGCACCCGTGGGCGGGCCGGCCCGCCACCTCGCGGTTGCGCGCCACCGGCGCGAGCTCTGGGTCGTGCTCGGCAGCCAGGCGAGCGAGGTGGCCGTGCTCGACCTGTCCCGACCGACGCGCCCGCGGCTGGTGCGCACGATCGAGCCGCCGTTTCTCGTCCACGACGTCGGCTTCCCGGGCAATGAGCGCGCCTGGCTCACCGGCGGCGACCGCAACGAGCTCGCGATCTACGAGACCCGCACCGGCCGTCTTCTGCGGCGCCTCGACGCCGACGCCCCGCCCCAGCATCTCGCGTTCGCGGCCGGCCGGGCCTACGTGACGAGCGGCGCGGACGGAACGCTGCGGGTGCACTCGCTCAGCGACACGCGCGTCGTACGGAGCGCCCGCATCCCCGTCGGCTCGTACAACGTCAGCTCGGCGTGGGGTGTCGTGTTCACGCCGTCGCTCGACCGCGGCACGCTCTGCGTACTCGGCCAGGGCGCCGGCATCCGCTGGCAGCGCCGGCTCGCATCGTCGTCCCACGACGCCTGCTTCCTCGTCAGCGCCTGAGGTGCCGTGGCGCGCCGAATCGGGTAGAAACGCCGTGTGCCCACGCACCTGATCGGCCTTCTCCTCGGCACCGAGGAAGACTGGCCGACCGCATTCGAGTACCTGCTCGAGCGGGTCGGGCCGATCGAGCGGGACGGCGACCGCCACGAGCTGAGCTGTGAGCGCGTCGCCAACGAGCCCTTCGACCTGCGCTACTCGCCTCGCCACGCGCTCGTCATCGACCGGCTCGCGTGGTGGTACTTCGTCCCGCGCGAGTGGCTCAAGAAGATCTCGCTCATGGACGACGTGTACCTCCTCAACAACCCCTTCACGTTCCAGGCGATGGAGAAGCACTCGGCGTACTGCGCGATGATGCGGCTCGGGCTGCACGTCCCCGAGACGTGGCTGATCCCGCACAAGGAGCCGCCGCGCTCGGTGCGCTTCGAGACGGCCACCGCGAAGTTCGAGGACATGGCCTCGCGCTACAACCTCCCGTTCGACCTCGACGCGATCGCTGCAGGCATCGGCTACCCGCTCTTCATGAAGCCGTTCGACGGCGGCCAGTGGGTCGGCGTCACACGGGTGTCCTCTCCCGGAGAGCTCCACACCGTCTACGACGAGTCGGGCGAGCGGCTGATGCACCTGCAGGCGGCCGTCGAGGATTTCGACGTCTTCGTGCGCAGCCTCTCGATCGGCGCCGAGACGATGGTCATGCGCTACGACCCGTCACGCCCGTTGCACGACCGCTACAGCGTCGCCCACGACTTCCTCACCCCTGAGCTCGGGTCGGAGGTGGTCGCCATCTCGCGGCTCGTGAACGCGTTCTTCCGCTGGGAGTTCAACTCGTGCGAGACGCTCGTGAAAGACGGCGTCGTCTACCCGATCGACTACGCCAATGCCTCGCCCGACGTGGCGCTGACCTCGCTCCACTACTACTTCCCATGGGCGATCAAGGCCCTCGTGAGGTGGAGCGCCTTCTGCACCGTCACGCGCCGGCGGATGCGCATCAACCAGGACACGCGCAGCTACTTCGACATCGGCGACCGGGCTGACCTGACCTACGAGGAGAAGCTCGCCCGCTACCACGAGCTGGCGCAGGAGTACTTCGGCGTCGAGCGCTACACCGAGTTCTGCGCCGACCACCTGGCCCACCTCGACGAGGCGATGGTCGAGTACGTCGAGGGGCCGGACTTCGACCGCCTCCTCGTGCAGACGGTGCAGAGCACCTTCCCCGAGCATGAGCACGAGCATTTCGTCGCGCACTACCGCGGCCTGCTCGGCGCGTGGGTGAGCGACCAGCACGCCGCCGTGGCGCGCTAGGCGACGAGCCGGATCCCGTCCCGGCGGACCTCCTCCATCAGTGCGCCATCCGCGCCCTCGAGCGCCGCCGACGTCCGGAACTGCGGCGCGATCTGGCGGCCGCACTCCAGGAAGAGCGGCATGGTCGCGTCGACGAGGCGCTGAACCTCCGCGCTGGACAAGGGATCACGTGTGACGACGAGCAGGTCGATGTCGGAGCGGATCGGCATCCCGGCCGGCCAGGCCTCGCCGCGGGCGACCGAGCCGAACAGCCAGACCTCCGCCACCCCCTCGACGGCGGCCAGGAGCTCGAGGTAGCGCGCCAGACAGGCGCGCTCCGCCGCGCCGAGGATCGCGAGCTCGGGTAGGTCCAGCGGCACGGCGCGCTGACCATAGACTCCCGCCGTGGACTTCGAGCTCAGCGACGAACAGCGCCTGATTCAGGACACCGTCCGCGCCTTCGTGGACGAGCGCGTGCTGCCGAACGCGATCGAGAACGACATCAACCACCGCCTCGACATGGGCGCGATCGAGGGCATGGCCGAGCTCGGCCTCCTCGGCATCGTCGTCCCCGAGGAGTACGGCGGCGCCGGCCTCGACTTCGTCTCGGAGGCGCTCGCCTGCGAGGAGATCGAGCGTGGCGAGGCGGCGTTCCGGACGCTGATCTCCGTCCACGTCGGCCTGAACTCGCTCTCGTTGCTTCGCTACGGGAGCGAGGAGCAGAAGCAGCGCTACCTGGTGCCGCAGGCGCGCGGCGAGAAGCTCGCGTGCTTCGGCCTGACCGAGCCGGCCGCAGGGCTCCGACGTCGCCGCCATGCGCACGACCGCGCGGCGCGAGGGCGACACCTACGTCCTCAACGGCCAGAAGAACTGGATCTCGTACGCGACCGTCGCCGACCACCAGCTCGTCTTCGCCAAGACCGACCCGGCGGCGAAGCACAAGGGCATCTCGGCGTTCGTCGTCGAGCGCGAGTGGCCCGGCGTGACGACCCGCGAGACCGAGCACAAGCTCGGCGTCTGGGCGGGCTCGACGGGCGAGCTCTTCTTCGAGAACGTGGAGGTGCCGGCCGAGAACCTCGTCGGCGAGGAGGGGCAAGGCTTCGAGATCGCCATGTACGGCCTCGACCAGGGACGGTTCACGGTCGCGGCCGGAGCGGTCGGCGTCGTCCGGGCCTGCCTCGAGCGCTCGGTCGAGTACGCCCGCGAGCGTGAGACGTTCGGGCAGCCGATCGGCAAATACCAGTTCGTCCAGGACATGATCGCGAAGATGGTGCTGGGCTACGAGACCTCGAAGCTCCTCGTCATGCAGGCCGCCTGGATGAAGAACGAAGGCCTGCGGAACACCCGCGAGACCTCGCTCGCCAAGTGGCACGCCACGGAGTCCGCCTTCGAGGCGTCGCACCTGGCGATCCAGATCTTCGGCTCCTACGGCTACTCGGCCGAGTACGGCATCGAGCGCTACTTCCGCAACGCGCGCGCCCCGATCATCTACGAGGGCACGACGCAGATCCACAAGATGATGCAGGCCGAGCACGCACTCGGCTTCCGGCGCCTCAACGGGCACACGGGCGAGCTGTCGCCGCTCGTCGCCTGGGGGCCGGCGCTGGCGCCGCCGGCGGCCACGGCGCGCAGCTAGCGGCGCCGCCGCCCAAAGGTCTCTCTTTCGTCAGCCATCGCGCACGGTGTGCGAACATATGTTCGTGTTGCGGGAGGCGACCATCCTGCACGCCGACCTCGACGCCTTCTACGCGTCGGTCGAGCAGCGCGACGATCCGCGGCTCCGGGGCCGCCCCGTCATCGTGGGCGGCGGCGTCGTGCTCGCGGCGAGCTACGAGGCGAAGGCCTTCGGCATCGCGACCGCGATGGGCGGCCGCCAGGCTCGCCGCCTGTGCCCGCACGCGATCGTCGTTTCGCCGCGCATGGACGCCTACGCGGAGGCGAGTAAGGCCGTCTACCGCGTCTTCGAGGACACGACGCCCCTCGTCGAGGCGCTTTCGATCGACGAGGCCTTTCTCGACGTGCGCGGGATGCGGCGCATGGCAGGCACCCCCGTCGAGATGGCCGAGCGCCTGCGGCGCCGGGTGCTCGACGAGGTCGGGCTACCGCTGACGGTGGGCATCGCGCGGACGAAGTTCCTCGCCAAGGTGGCCAGCACGGTCGCGAAGCCTGACGGCCTGCTCGAGGTCCGCCCGGACCGCGAGCTGGCATTCCTGCACGCGCTCCCGGTCGAGCTGCTGTGGGGCGTGGGTCCGGCGACGGCCAGGCGACTCCACCAGCTCGGCATCACGCGGGTGCGCGATGTCGCGCGCATGAACGAAGGGTCCCTCGTCGCGATCCTCGGGCTGGCGGCCGGGCGCAAGCTGCACGCGCTCGCGCACAACCGTGACCCGAGGCGCGTGCGCACACGGCCGCGCCGCCGCTCGATCGGCTCCCAGCGCGCTATGGGCCGCGGCCCCTGGACGACGGCCGCGATCGATACGACCCTGGTCGCACTCGTCGACCGTGTCACGCGCCGCCTGCGCGCCGCCCGCCGCATGGGGCGGACCGTCGTCCTCCGCCTGCGGTTCGACGATTTCTCGCGGGCGACCCGCTCGTGCACGCTGCCGGCGGCGACCAACGAGACGCGCACCGTCCTGACGACGGCGAGGGGACTGCTGGCGACGGCGATGCCGCTGATCGAGCGCGACGGCCTGACGCTCGTCGGCGTCACGGTGGCGAACCTCGACGACGACGATCAGCTCGTGCTCCCCCTCGACTTCCGCGGCGGCGCGGCGCTCGACGCGGCCCTCGACGAGCTGCGTGACCGTTTCGGGGTGAACGCGGTCACGCGCGGCCTGCTGCTCGGCCGCGACCAGGGGTTCACCGTTCCACTGCTGCCGGACTAGGAGCGAGCGAGTGCTTCGCGCAGCAAATGGTCGAAGTGCACGACGAGCTGCTCCGACTCGGCGAGCAGCACGCCTTCGCCGATCGCACCTGTTCGCACGCCGCGGTGCACGCGCTCGACGAGCGCGCGGTCCTCGGCGCCGACCTGCTCGTCGAGCTCGAGGAACTCGGCGACCCACTGCTCGTCGGCGTCGGCGGCGAAGAAGTAGTCGAGCCAACGCGACGTCCGCTCGGGTGAGACCGGCACGATCGGTCCGATCGAAAGGTTCGGCGCCCCCGGCATCACGTTGACCACCGTGTTAGGGAAGAGCAGGTGGAACTGGCCGCCGGCGACTGGGCCGCCTGCAAAGGCGCCCCCGTTTCGCGACGGGCTGCAGAACTGGCTGGCGCGCTGCGGCCCAACCTCGAGCTGATACCTGTCCTCCGCGACGTCGATCACGCGCGAGAAGCCGCGGTGCGCGGTCGGGCAGTGGTAGCACTCGAGGTAGTTCTCGACGCAGATCTTCCAGTTCGCCTCGAGCTCGCTCTCGTCACGCCGGCGGAAGACGAGTGACTCGACGTCGACCCCGTCGCGCGCGAGCAGCCCGGGCACGCCGCCCAGCCAGTCGCGAAGGGGCGCTGCGTCGACGTCCGGGTTGACGAACACGAACGGCCCCCAGGCATCGACCGCGACCGGCAACAGCCCCAGCGCCGCACGGTCGAAGCCGTGCTCGCGGTCGGCGCGAGGGGCCACCCGCAGCGATCCGTCGAGGTCGTACGTCCAGGCGTGGTAGGGGCACTGGAGCGTCTCGCGCTGGCCTTCGCCCTCGCAGACGATCGAGCCGCGGTGGCGACAGACGTTGACGAACGCTCGCAGCACCCGCTCGCGGTCGCGGACGACCACGACCGGCAGCCCGCCCGCGCTCGTCGCCACATACGACCCCGGCTCGGCGACCTGGTCGGCGCGCGCGGCGTACTGCCACGAGCGCCGGAAGACCCGCTCCTCCTCCAGGCGTAGCGCCGCCGGGTCGGTGTACGAGCCCCACGGCAGCGAAGCCACCGGCCCACGTTCGCTCACCCGGATCCGGCGGCCTGCAACCCGTGCGTGAGCAGGTCGATGACCGTCGCCTCTGCGCGCGCAACGTCCTCGTCGGCGTCCGGCAGCCGGCCGAGGACCCAGCCGGTCAGGATCTCCTCGAGCGCGCCGTACACGACCCACGCGGCCAGCCGCCCGTCGAGCTCCCGGCGAAACTCGCCGCGCTCCTGTCCTCGCTCGACGATCCGCTGGATGACTGCGAGTGCCTCGTTGATCGCGTCCGCCTGCTGCTCGACCTGGGGGCTCCGAGCAACCTCGCGGACGAGGAGTCGAACCAGGTTCGGGTCGTGGCGCCAGAAGCGAAGCACGATCGCCGCCACCTGGCGCAGTTGCTCGCGTGCCGGCTGGGGCGACTGCTCGACCGCGCGCCAGGCCTCGAGCAGGTCGCTCCAGGTGCGCTCGAACACGGCGTCGAGCAGCGCCTCCTTCGACGAGAAGTAGTGGTAGACCAGACCGTGCGCAACGCCCGCCTCCGCGGCGACGTCGGCGACCCGCGAGGTGTGGTAGCCGTTGCGGGCGAACACCGCGACGGCTGCGTCGAGGATCGTGCGCCGCTTCTCCTCGGCGCCGATTGACCGATCAGTCAAGGACGCCAACGAGCCGAGTCTAGCGGTACGTTCCGCCGATGCTTCCCTTGCAGGGCCGGCTCGTCGTCGACCTCACGCGCTACCTGCCCGGACCCTTCGCGAGCCGCGAGCTGCTGCGCCTAGGCGCCCGCGTCGTCCACGTCGAGCCGCCGGAGGGCGACCCGCTGCGGGCGACCGCCCCCGCCTGGCACGCGGCGATCAACGCCGGCAAGGAGTCGGTCGTCTGCGACCTCAAGCGCGAGCCGGAGCTCGCACGCGCGCTGCTGGCCCGGGCCGACGTCGTGCTCGAGGGCTTCCGGCCGGGGGTCGCGGAGCGGCTCGGCGTGGGCCCGGAGGCAGCAGCCGAGACCGCCGTCTACTGCTCGATCACCGGGTTCGGCCCCGACGACCTGCGCGCGGGCCACGACCTCAACTACCTCGGCTGGGCAGGCGCGCTCGCGGACACGGCGCCGGCGTACCCCCCACTCCCCATCGCCGACCTGGCCGCAGGTGCCCTCGGCGCCGTCACCGAGGTCCTGGCCGCGCTGCTCGAACGCGAGCGCAGCGGCCGCGGGTCGAGGCTCGTCGTCTCGATGACCCACAACGCGCACCGGCTCGTCGCCCACCGCCTCGGCGGCGAGCCGACCGGCCGGCTGCTGACAGGCGGGCTCGCCTGCTACCGCATCTACCCGGCCGCGGACAGGCGCTACCTCACTGTCGGCGCGCTCGAGCCCAAGTTCTTCGCCCGCCTCTGCGAGCTGCTCGGCCGGCCGGAGCTCGCGGCCCGTCACTTCGACGAAGATCAGGAGTCGCTGGCTGCGGAGCTGGCGGCGGTCATCCAGACGCGTCCGCTCGCGGAGTGGCTCGAGCGCTTCGACGGTGAGGACGTCTGCGCCGGGCCGGTCGCGACGCTCGAGGAGGCAGCGGCGGCGCTCGGCCTGGAAGCGCCCGGCGAAGCGCCCCGGCTCGGCGAGCACACTGACGCCTGCCGAGCCGAGCTCCAGGCCGGCGCTCTCTAGCGCGGCCGGCTCAGCCCCAGCGCCGCCGGCAGGGAGAACAGGTCGGGGATCCGCCCCTCCCACTCCGGATAGCGGCCGTCGCGGTCGAGCAGGAACGCGCGCATGCCGAGCGCCCGCGCACCCTCGATGTCGTCCTGCGGGGAGTCGCCGACCATCGCGGCGGCGTCAGCCCCGACCCCGAGCCGCTCGAGCACCGCTTCGAAGATGCTCCGGTGCGGCTTGACGAAGCCGTGCGCGCCGGACGCCAGGCTCGCGTCGCAGGGGACTGCGTGGTGCGCCAGGAACTCATCGAGGTCGCGGCCCGTGTTCGAGACGAGCCCGATCTTGAGGCCGTGGCGGCGGAGCTCCTCGAGCACGGGCAAAGCGTCTTCGTAGAGCTCGAAGTTGTGGTGGACGGCCCAGGCCTGCGTCATCTCGACCGCGGCCTCGCCGGCGGCCGGGTCGCTACCCCCCATGCCGCGGACGATCTCGGCCGTGAACGCCACCCAGATCTCCTCGTCGTGGCGGAGCTCGGGATGGTGCTGCAGCGATTCCCGCGCGGCCGCCCGGGCGTCGTCGTATCGCGCGGGGTCGAGCGTCAGCCCGAAGCGCTCGCCCAGCCGCCGGTAGCCCTCCGGGCCGAGCTCCGGGCCCGGCCGAGCGAGCGTGAAGTCGACGTCGAAGAGAACCGCCTCGATCGTCACGCGGCCTCCAGCAGCCACTGCGCCGTCTCGAGGTGGCTCTGGCGAGTAGCCGCTGTCGAATGCCCAGGCGAGCGTCTGGCCGATCGTCCACCCGCGTGCGCGCTCGCGGTCGAGCTCGAGCTGCGCCGGTCAGGCGATCGAAGCGCGCGAGGACCTGGGCACGGCTGTGGCCGAGCTCGAAGCGAGCGAACGATCGGCGCGACCGCGAACTCCCGCTCGCCGACGAGCGGCTTCGGATCGATGACGAGCCACGGCTCCCGCTCGGCGGCCAGCACATTGTCCCCGTGGAGGTCCTGGTGGAGCAGCACGAGCTCGCCCTGGGTTCGCGGCAGCTCCCTCAAGGCCTCCAGCGCGGCGTCGAGCAACCGTGCGGTCGCACGGACGGCCGGCGCGCTCCCACGCGTCCGGCAATGAGGACGACCCACCACGCCGCCTCGTCGGCCAGCGTGTGGATCGGCGCGCCCGCCGGCTTCCAGAGCCGAGGCAGCAGCTCGACCAGCACCTCGAGCGCTGCCTGGGGGCCTGCTGCGGCGAGCGGCGTCCCCGGCAGGCAGCGCTCGAGCAGGAGCGTGGCCCGCTCGCGGTCGTGCTCGAGCAGCCGGACGGCGCCTGCGCCGTCCCAGAGCGCGAGTGCGTCGGCCTCGTGCTCGCTCTCCCGGTCGGGAAACTGGACCTTGAGCACCGCCGGAGACCCGTCCGCCCGAGTCACCGGGAGCGCCAGCGAGGCGTAGGCGTACGCGAACGGCTCCCCCGCCCTGTCCAAGCGCCCAGTGCTCGAGCGCCTCGTCGACGAGTCGCGGCAGCCGCCCGAGCCACGTGCGGCCTTCCTCCGAGTCGCTCGAGCCAGGCTAGGCCGGGATGGGCCAACGGTACGCGGCCGCCTGTCGGTTCGCGAACGACGGCAGCGTGGCGCGCACGTCCAGCAGGCGGGAGCGATCGACCTCGGCGACGATGACCGTCTCCTCGTCCGGCGCCTCAGCCAGGACGATGCCCCATGGGTCCGCGATCAGCGAGCGGCCGTAGCTCAGCTTGCCGGGCATCGTCTCGCCGATCTGTGCCGCGGCGGCGACGTAGAGCTGGTTCTCGACGGCTCGGGCGCGCAGCAGCAGGTGCCAGTGATCCTTGCCCGTGTAGAGCGTGAAGTGCGCCGGCACGGTGACGAGCTCCGCACCCTCGAGCGCGAGGATCCGGTAGAGCTCGGGGAAGCGGACGTCGTAACAGACGGAGAGGCCGAGCTTCCAGCCGGCCGCGTCTGCAGTGACGACGACGTCTCCGGGCTCCTCGGCGTCCGACTCGCGGTAGACGTGGCCGCCGACGTCGACGTCGAACAGGTGGATCTTTCGGTAGACGGCGCTCAGGGACCCGTCGCGGTCGAAGACGAGCGACGTGTTGGAGAGCTTCTCCCTGCCTTCGCGGCGTTCCGTGATCGAACCGCCCACGAGCACGACGCCGTGACGGCGGGCCCAGTCAGCCATCGCCAGCGACGGACACGCCGCCGTCGAGCGGCTCCGCGGCCGCGTGCAGCTGCTCGGTCGTGCCGATCGTGTTCCACTTCTCGGGCAGGACGATCAGGTCGGCGCCGGCCGCGGCCGCCTCGGAGACGAGCGCTTCGGCCCGCTCGAGGTTCGCCGCCTTGTCGGCGCGGCTCGTGAGCTGCACGCAGGCCACGCGAAGGCGGTCTGACATTGCGGCCGAGGATAGCCCTGCGCGGCGGGGAACCGGCGTTCCCCGCCGCTGCAGTCGGGGTGCCCAGATTTGAACTGGGGACCTCTCCGACCCGAACGGAGCGCGCTACCAGGCTGCGCCACACCCCGAGGAGTCACAGCGTAGCGCAGGGTTCCCCGCGCTTCCTGCCCCCCGTCTGGCCGCGTTCCGGAGCCGATTCGGACTCGGCACACCTCCGTCGCAGACCCGGCACACCGTCCCGGCTACGTTGCCTCGAAAGAGAACGAAGGAGGCAACGTGAACAGCGTCGCACTCGTGGGAAACCTCGCCACGGACGTGGACCTACGCGAGGTCGGAGAGGGCAAGAAGGTTGCGTCGTTCCTGCTCGCGGTCGACAGGCGCGGCCGGGACGACCAGGCGGACTTCATCCGCATCTGCACCTGGGACCGCCAGGCCGAGGTCTGCACCGAGCACCTCTCCAAGGGCCGCAAGGTCGGCGTGGAGGGGCGGCTCCGGAGCAGCTCCTGGACTGACCAGGAGGGCAATCGGCGATGGATGGTCGAGGTCACCGCCGGCCGCGTGAGCTTCCTCGACCGCAGCGAGCGGGCCGCGGAGGGTGCGACGCCGTTCGACGCGGAGGAGGCAGCGGCCGCATGACCGGCGCCCGCTACAGTCGCCGCCGTGGCGCGGCGCGACGACGTGATCGCCTACGCGAACGACCTGCTCGCGATCGAGGAGCATCCGGACTACGGGCCGATGGGCTTGCAGGTCGCAGGCACCACCGAGGTGACCTCGATTGCGTGCGGAGTCTCGGCCTCACTCGAGCTCTTCGAGCGCACCGCCGAGGCGGGCGCGGACCTCCTGCTTGTTCACCACGGCCTTCTCTGGGACAACCAGCCGCGCGCGATCGACGACCAGATGCGCCGCAAGCTCGAGGTGCTGTTCGACACCGGCATCTCGCTCGCCGCCTACCACCTCGCGCTCGATGCCCACCCGGAGATCGGCAACAACGCACTGCTGGCACGCGAGCTCGGCCTGAGCGTCGACGGCCCCTTCGCCGGACTCGGCGTCGGTGGTCGCTTCGACCCTCCGCTCGCGATCGAGGAGCTGGCGCAGCGGATCGCCGAGTGCCTCGACCGCGAGCCGCTGGTCTTCCCCGGCGGGCCGGAGCGCGTCGGGCGCGTCGCCGTCATCTCAGGCGGAGCGGCCCGCTACACCGTCGACGCCGCGCGCGAAGGGTACGACGCGTTCATCACCGGCGAGCCGGCCGAGCCCTCACTGCACCTCGCCCAGGAGCTCGGGATCCACTTCGTCGCCGCCGGCCACTACGCCACCGAGCGGCTCGGGGTCCAGGCCCTCGCCGCCCGCATCGGCGAGCGGTTCGGGCTTCCCTGGCAGTTCATCGAGCTGCCGAACCCGGTCTAGGCCGTCGCCAGCGCCGCAACAGCGTCGGCGCACGCTGCCGGCCGCTCGAAGACGAGGAGGTGGCCGCAGCCCGCGATGACGCGCAGCTCCGCGCGCAGCAGCCGCGCGAACTCGAGCCCGTCGGCTACGGGGGTCAGGCGGTCGTCAGCGCCCCAGAGCACCAGGGTCGGAGAGCGCACTCCAGCGAGCAGCGCCCGCGTGTCCTCCCCGAGCAGCGCGCGGGCGGCGCCCCAGACGTCGGTGTGCAGACGGAGGTCGCCGAGCAACCAGGCAACGGCTTGCGGTGACAGCGAAGCCGCGTCGGGTGTCCCCCAGAGCCCGAAGACGAGCTGTCGCAGGAGCGGGCTGGACGCGATCTGGCGCTGGAACCGCGCGATGCGCCGCCCTGGCTTGACCGACGCGAGCGCGCCAAGCACGAGCTCGCCGAGCGTCGTGGCCGACGACAGCCCCGACGAGCCCGCGAGCAGCAGGCCTGTCGTGTCGGCCGCGTACCGGGACGCGAAGCGAACGGCCACGCTGCCGCCGAAGGAGTGCCCGGCCACGGCGGCGGGAAGCATCCCGTGCCGCCCGGCGAGCTCGTGGACGACGTCCGCGTAGGGCGACAGGTCAGGCGCGGCCGGCAGCGCCGCCGACCCCGCATGGCCGGGCAGGTCGGGTACGAGCACTCGAAACCGCTCGACCAGCAACGGAGCGATGGCGGCCCAGTTGGCCGCTGAGCCGCTGAGTCCGTGAACGAGCACCACGGGCGGGCCCGTCCCACCGATCCAGTAGCGGAGGGCGACGCCGCGCACCTCGGCCCGGTGCTCCTCGAGTCCCGGCACCCCCTTTGCCAGCGTCATGCCGGGACGATATTCTTGAAGCCATGCATCGATCGCGGAGGCGGGACCGCTGATTCCCGCCACAATCGACAAGCGACGGAAGTCAGAGCCCGTCCGGCGAGCGTGCCGGCGGGTTTTTTCGTTCTAACGGGAGGCATTTATGGCGAACCACCTCACGCCCGAGGAGCTGTCGAAGGAGATCGGGATCGACAGGCAGGAAATCATCCGGGTCTGCATCGAGGAGGGAGTGCCGATCTACCAAGGCAAGATCGACAAGACCCTGTTCCAGGCACAGCTCCAGGCGACGGGAGGCTCGCCGAGCGAGGTGCGCGCAGCCTGACCGCGCGCCCAGCCGGTTCTAGCTGAGCGCGGCGGAAGCCGCGCTCACTTTTTGGCGGCGGTCTTCGCGCGCGGCTTCGACGAGGTCTTGCGTACCCGGCGAGGCTTCTCCTCGTCCTGCGCCTGCTCCACGCTTCGCCGCAGCGCTTCCATGAGGTCGACGACCGGCGTCTCCTCGACGGGCTCCGGCCGGGTGATCTCCTTGCCGGCCAGCTTCGCCTCGAGCATCTCCCGGATTTCGCGCCGGTGCTGGTTCTCGAAGTCCTCCGGCACGAACTCGCCAACGAGGCTCTGGATCACCTGCTGGGCCAGGTCGAGCTCGGCCGCCTGAACGTCGGTGTCGGCGACCGCTTCCTCGATCTCCGCGCGAGAGCGCACGTCCTCGGCGAGGAAGAGTGTCTCCAGGGCGAGTGAGTCGCCGTGCGGACGGATAAGGCACAGGTTCTCCTTGCCCCACAGCACGAAGCGTCCGATCGCGGCCATGCCGGTGTCGGTCAGCGCCCGGAGCAGCAGCACGTAGGGCCGCCGCGCCGCCGGGGCGGACGCGGGCGCGAGGTAGTAGGTGCGGTCGAAGTAGACCGGGTCGACCTCGGCCAGCTTGACGAACCGCACGATCTCGATCGACTGCGAGCGCTGCAGCGCCACCGCCTCGAGGTCCGAGTCCTCGACCATGACGTACTCGCCCTTCACGAACTCCCAGCCCTTGACGAGCTCGTCGGCCTCGACATCGCGCTCGTGGACGGGGCACCAGCGCTTCTGCTTGATCGGCGTGCCGCACTCGCGATGCAGGGTGCGGAAGGCCACGTCGGATCGCTGCGTCGCGAGCGCGAGCCCGATGGGGATGTTGACCAGCCCGAAGCTGATGGAACCGTTCCAGATCGTCCGCATAGGGAGGACCCAATTCTAGTCGCGTCGGCGCGATCCTCCGAGCCCGAAGATCCGCCGATCCTGCGGCGGTCGGGCGATTAAGCTCTCCTCATGGCCGTCGAGACGCCGTCGCCGAGCGCACCCACCGGGCAGTCCGCAGGCGGGGCGCGCACGATCGGGCGTCTCTGGGCCGACGCGGTCGGCGCGGGAAGGGAGTCGCCCGCCTACCTGCAGGAAACGGGCGACGGCTGGCAGCCGGTGACCTGGTCAGACGCCGACACGGCCGTCGAGGAGATTGCCAACGGCCTGCTCGCGCTCGGCGTCGGCCGCGGCGACGTGTTCGCGATCATCGGCCGTACCGCGCTCGAGTGGTCGTTGTTCGACTTCGCGCTCGGACGGGTGGGAGCGATTTCGGCGCCGGTCTACCCGTCGAGCTCCGAGCGCGAGACGCAGTACATCGTCGCGCACAGCGAGTCGGTGGGTGTCTTCGCTGAGGACGCCGAGCAGCTGGACAAGGTGCGCGACCTGCGGCTCGACCACCATCTGGCCTTCGGCGACCTCGACTCGCTACGGGAGCGCGGCCGCTCCTTTGCTCAGGAGCGTCCCGGCGCCCTGGCGGCCGCGGAGGCGGCCGTCGGCGAGGAGGACATCTTCACCTACATCTACACCTCGGGCACGACCGGCGCGCCGAAGGGCTGCATGATCCGCCACCGCAACTACTACGAGATGTGCGCGATCTCGGGGCGAATGCAGAACTTCATCGCGGACGACACGCTGCTCCTCTTCCTGCCGCTCGCGCACAACTTCGGCCGGCTCGTCCACCTGCTCGGCCCGTATCTCGGCTTCACCATCGCCTACTGCCGGGATCCGCTGCGAGTCAGCGAGGCCCTGCCTGCCGTGCGCCCGACGGTGTTCCCGAGCGTGCCGCGCATCTACGAGAAGGTGCACACGGCGGTCAGCGGCAAGTTCGACGAGGCGACCGGCGTCCGCCGCAAGCTGATCGACTGGGCGCTCGGCGTCGGCGCGCGCGCGAGCGAGGTCCGCCAGGGCGGCGGGGAGCTGCCACGCGGGCTCGCGTTCCAGCACCGCCTGGCCGACCGGCTCGTCTACAGCAAGGTGAAGGAGCGCCTGGGCGGGCAGCTGAGGCTGGCGTTCTCGGGCGGCGCCCCGCTCGCGGCGGATATCGCGCAGTTCTTCCACACGCTGGACATCCTCATCCTGGAGGGGTACGGCCTGACCGAGTGCACGACCGCCTGCGCGGTCAACCGGCCGGACCGGTTCCGCTTCGGCACCGTCGGCCCGATCATGCCGGGCGCGGAGGTCCGGATCGCCGAGGACGGCGAGATCCTGATCAAGAGCCCGACGGTCTTCGCCGGCTACCTCAAGGAGCCGGACGCCACCCGGGCGGTGCTCGGCGAGGACGGCTGGCTGCGCTCCGGCGACATCGGCGCAATCGATGACGACGGCTTCCTCACGATCACCGACCGCAAGAAGGACATCCTCGTCACCGCCGGCGGCAAGAACGTCGCTCCGCAGAACCTCGAGAACGACCTCAAGCGCTCGCGGTTCGTCTCGCAGGCTCTCGTCGTCGGCGACCGGCGCCCGTACGTCGCCGCCCTGATCACGCTCGAGGAGACCGAGCTGCGGCCGTGGGCCGAACAGCGGGGCATCGGCGGCAGCCTCGCCGAGCTCGCCGAGCACCCGGCCGTGCGCGAGCTGGTCCAGGAGGCTGTCGACGCCACCAACGAGGGCCGCTCGAACTACGACCAGATCAAGCGGTTCGTCATCCTCGGGCGCGACTTCACGGCCGAGGCGGACGAGATCACGCCGACTCTGAAGCTGCGCCGGCGCGCCGTCGAGGAGCATTTCGCCGCCGACATCGAGGCGCTCTACGCCGCGCCGCGCGAGCCGGCCGGTGCGGCGGGCCCGGCCGGGGACACGACCGGCGGCTAACCGGCGCGTCACGTGGGCGCGCGCCTCATTGCGCAGCGGCTGACAAGCGCGCTACCTGCACCACAGCCGGCGCAAACCGCGCACTGACACGGCACACCTGAGCCGGTAGCGTCAGCCGCGAGGGCGGCGGGACCAACACACCCCACCCAAGGGCGGGGGATCAGGTTTCACGCGCGCGAAGCCGCGCCCGCGTCCCGATGTGGAGCCGCGCCGCTAGAGGCGCCGCGCGCCCACGTAGGTGGACGCGTACCAGCCGGTGAGCGACGAGATCTTGACCACGTCTCCCGTATGCGGCGCGTGGATCATCTGGTTGCCGCCCATGTAGATGCCCACGTGGCCGAGGCCGTTGAAGAAGACGAGGTCGCCCGGCTGGAGCTCGCTCCGCGAGACCGGCGAGCCCATGCCGTAGAGCGAACCCGTGTAATGCGGTAGCGAGAGACCGAGCTTGCCGTACACGTACATCACGAAGCCCGAGCAGTCGAAGCCGCCCGGCGACGCCCCGCCCCAGACGTACGGCGTGCCCAGGTACTGCATTGCGATGCCCACGGCGCCGCCATAGCGGGCGGCGGGAGCCCCGTAGCCCGTGCTCTCGGCCCCGTCGACCGTGCTCGTCACGGCGGCGGTGATGGGACTCGTCTCCACCACCGGCGTCGGTGCCTGGTTCGCCGCCTGGAGCCGGGCGCGCGCCTGCGCCTCGAGCTCGCCGCTGGCGGGCCGCCTCCTGCGCGCGCAGCTGCTCGATCTCGTCCTGGATGCTGGCGAGCAGCTGCCGGCGGACGGTCAGCCGCGACTCGATCGACGCCCGCTGCGCCGCCCGCTGGGCGACCAGGTCGGCCTGCTCGGCGCGCGCGCGCTTCAGACGGTGCCGCCGGTTCGCGACCTCCGTCCGGTAGGTCGTCACGCGCCGCAAGACGGTTGCATCCTGGTTCGAGACCCGCGACGCGGACTCGATGCCGTCGATCGCCTGACCGAGGGACGACGACCCCAGCACCACGTCGAGCGTCGACCTCGCCCCCGCGCTCGTGTACAGGGCCACGAGACGCCTGGCGAGGATGTGACGCGCCGCCTTCAGGTTCGAGCGGGCGATGCCGAGCTCGCGCGTGTTCAGCTTCAGATCGACCTGGATGACGCCGAGGCGCTCGCTCGCGGCGTTGTACGACTCGATCGCGTGCGAGAGGTTGGCATCCAGTGCCTGGACCTCCGTGAGCACCTCGCTCGCCTGGCGCTGCTTGTACACCACCGAGGCAGGCTCGGCCAGCGCCGCGGGGGCGGCGACCAGGAACACGGAGAAGAGGGCGACGGAAAGGCCGACGCACTGCTTCACCCGCGCTGCAAAACCTGTCTGCGTCGCCGAACTGGGCGACGCCGCGAGGGGCAACAGCGTCACAAGCGGCGCACCCTAGCAACGTGCACGGATGCTCGCAGCGCCAAGGCACCCAAATTTGTGTCGTTTGGGACATGTTGTCGCGGCAGTCGACGCCACCCCCGTGAAGCTCTGCTAGCGTCCTGGCCTCGTGAGGGGGGAAGGATCGACCTTCCGCGCCCTGCTCGTGCTCGCCTCGGTCGCCGTGCTGGCGGCTGCAGCCTCGACGGCCGATGGGTCGCCGCGGCACCCCGGTGCGGCGCCGCAGGTGGCGTTTGGCCAGCTCAGCACCCAGGACCGCCTGGCGCGCGTTCGGACGACCCTCGCGGAGCTTCGCGCACGGGAGGCAGCGCTCCGCTCCGAGCGTTCGCTGACGCGAATGCGTGCCGACGCCGCGCGTCGTTCGCTCGCGGTGGCGCAGCGGCGCCTCGCGCAGCGGCTGCGGACGCTCTACGTCGAGGGCAGTGCGCACCCGCTGGAGATCGTGCTCGGCGCCACCTCGTTCAGTGCGGCGGTGACGGAGCTCGAGAGCCTCGAGCGAACCGCACGCCACGACCGCGCCTGGATCGAGCGCTCTCGCTCGCTCCGCAGTGAGCTCGCGGGGCTCGCGGGCCGGCTCGCCGCGCGTGCGGCGGAGGTGCGGCGGCTGCGCCGCTCGGCCGAGGTGGCCGAGCGGGCACTCGTGGCGATCGCCGCTGAACAGACACGCATGGCACACGAGCGCAAAGCCCGAGCAGCGAGCCGGACGCTCGCCGCCGCGCCCGCGAACGACGCTGCGCCCTCGGGCGAGGCCGAGGCCGCGCCTGCCCAGCGCGCGGCGCCGGCACCGGCTGCACCGCACGGGTCCGGGACGCTCGTCGTCGTGGCGACGGCGTACGCCCTACCGGGATTCACCGCGACCGGCTCGCCGGTCGGCCCCGGCACGGTCGCCGTCGATCCGGCGGTAATCCCGCTCGGCAGCACGCTGAGCATCCCCGGATACGGCATCGCCGTCGCCGCCGACACCGGCCCCTCGATCCGCGGCGCGCGGATCGACGTCTGGTTCCCGACGATTGAGAGAGCGCACGCGTGGGGAACACGGACGGTGGAGGTAATGATCTTCCGATCATGAGTCAGGCGAGCCGAGGGCTCGCCCGCGACACCACAGGCGGCATGCAGGCAACGGAACCGACCACTCAGCCACGAGTACTCCTCGTCGACGACCACGATCTCTTCCGGACCGGGCTCCGTAGCCTGCTGGAGGATCAGGGCGTGACGATCGTGGCCGAGGCGTCCGACGGGTTCGACGCGGTCATCAAGGCGCGCGAGCTTTCGCCTGAGATCGTCCTCATGGACATCAACATGCCGGGCATGAACGGCGTCGAGGCGACGCGCGAGATCACGCGTGAGCGGCCGCTGACGCGGGTCGTCGTGCTCACGATCTCGGACTCCGACGGCGACGTGATCGACGCCGTCCTGGCAGGCGCCTGCGGCTACCTGCTCAAGGATGCATCGATCGACGAGCTGCTCCGCGGCATCGACGCCGCGGCAGCCGGAGACTCACTGATGTCGCCTCAGGTGACGGGGCGGCTGCTGCAGCGCGTGCGTGCCACGAGCGCGCCCGACACGCATCCACTCCCCCGCGCCGAGCTCTCGGCCCGCGAGCTGGACGTCCTCAAGCTGATCGCGAACGGCAAGGACAACGCCGAGATCGCCCGGGCGCTCTTCATCAGCCCGAAGACGGTCAAGAACCACATCTCGAACATCCTCATGAAGCTCGGGATCCAGAACCGGATCCAGGCGGCGGTCTACGCCGTGCGCAGCGGCATCGTCTGAGGCCGTCAGCCGCCGCCGGCCGGCGCCGGATGCGCGGTCGCCATCCGGATCGCCGTGCGCCGCTCGCGCAGACGTGCGAGCGTCTCCCGCAGCGTGGCCAGCTCCCGGCTGGCGCGCGACTGGCGGTTTGCGAGCTCCTCGAGCCGGCGCTCGTCTGCGGCGCCTTCCTCGGCGAGCCGAAGGAGGTCGGCGCGGAGGCGGCGCTGCTCAGCCTCGAGTGCGAGCGCGACCGCGTACCCGTCGGTCAACGTCTCGTCGACCTCCCGGAGCGGGACGGAGCCGTCGTCGCTTTGCTCGATCAGCGACGTCACGCGCGCAAGCAGTGTGGGCGTGTCGTCCAGCACTCCGCCGATTATGTGACGGATGCGAGCGGCGCTCACATGGGCCGACCGGCCCATTTTCCGGTGCTTCGAGGCCTATTGACGGCCGCCGGCGGCCTTCGAAGAATGGCGCGGTGCACCGCGTGCTGCTCCTCGCGGCTGTCGCGCTCTGCGCTGCCGCACTCGCCAACCTGGCGACCGCCGGCCGTCCTGCGGCCGCCTGGCCCGCAGGCGCCGCGTGGTCGTCGACCGGCTTCACGCTCACATCGGTCTCGCGGGAGCTCACCGCGCGGCTCGAGCGCGCGCTGACCGCACCGAGACCCGGCCTGACCGCCGCGATCGCCGTCGACCTGCGTACCGGCGAGCGCCTGTTCGAGCGGCGCCGGTCGCTGGCACTCGCGCCGGCCTCGAACGAGAAGCTCGCCGTCAGCTACGCCGCCCTGGTCGCGCTCGGGCCGTCCTACCGGATCGAGACGACCGTGCTCGGCGACGGCGAGCTGATCGACGGCGTCTGGCACGGCGACCTGATCCTCAAGGGCTACGGCGACCCGACGCTCACCTCCGGCGACCTGCGCCGGCTCGCGGTGCAGCTGCACGCCGGCGGCCTCCGCCACGTGACCGGCCGCGTCCTCGGCGACGAGTCCTTCTTCGACGCCCGCCGTACCGGGCCCGGTTGGAAGGCGTCGTACTACATCGACGAGTCGCCGCCGCTGTCGGCGCTGACGGTCGACCGGGCCCGCTACCGCGGTGTCGTCACGACGGAGCCGGCGCGCAGCGCCGCAGCCGCGTTTCGTGACGCGCTGCGCCGGGCCGGCATCGCGGTCCCCGGCGGTGGCGGCCGCTGGCGAGGCGCCCGGCGACGCGTTCGCGCTGGGCGCCATCGCGTCGCCGCCCATGTCGACGCTCGTCCGCTGGATGAACCAGGAGAGCGACAACTTCATCGCCGAGCTGCTGCTGAAGCAGCTCGGCACGATCAACGGCACGCCGGGCACGACCGCGCGCGGCGCCTCGGTCGTCCGTGCGAGCCTCGCCGCGGCCGGGATTCCGCTCGCCGGCGTGCGGATCGTCGACGGCAGCGGCCTGTCGCCCTACAACCGCGTCACCGCCGACGTCGCTGGCCGCGCTGCTGCAGGTGGCGTGGAGCGATCCGGTCATCCGCAGGGCGTTCGTCGAGAGCCTGCCCGTCGCCGGGCGGACGGGCACGCTGGCCGCGCGCATGCGCACGCCGCCGGCGCGCGGCCGGGTTGCAGCCAAGACGGGGACGACGGCGTCGGCCTCGACGCTCGCCGGCTACGTTCGTGGCCGGATCGCCTTCGCCGTGCTCAGCAACGGCCGTCCGGTGAACCAGTACCGCGCCCGCCAGGCGCAGGACAGGTTCGCAGGCGGCTGCCTCGCCGGACGGCTTCGTCCGCAGCGCGTGCTAGCCTGTCGCGAGCAGCGCCTTCGCGAGCTCGGAGCCTCGCCCGCAGGACGGGCGTGCCCCGTGCTTCTCGGCGCCCTTGACCTTCGAGCCGCCCGGGCTCTCGCCGGCGATCAGCCCCGTCGTCTTCTTCGACACCGAATCGACCACCTTCGCTCCGAGCGCCTCGAGCGCGGCCTTCGCCTCGTCCCGCGTGAACGACTCGAGCGTGCCCGTGATCACGTAGGTCTGACCGGTGAGCGGACCCTCGACGGGCCGGTCCTCGGCATCCGCTTCGAAGCGCAGCCCGAGCTCGCGGAGCTCCGCGACGAGCGCCCGGTTGCCGTCCTCCGCGAACCACTCGACGATCGCCTGGGCTCGCTCCGGGCCGATGCCCTCGACCTCCATGACCTGCTCGGGCGTCGCCTCGGTCAACCGGTCGACCGAGCCGAAGTGGCGCGCGATGTTCTGCGCCGTCACCCAGCCGACCTCCGGGATGTTGAGGCCGAAGAGCACGCGGCGAAACGGGATCGCCTTCGACGTCGCGATCGACTCGACGACCTTGGTCGCGGAGCGCTCCTGGAAGCCGTCGAGCTCGAGCAGCTGCTGCTTGGAGAGCCGGTAGAGGTCCGGCAGCGAGCGGACGAGCCCGAGCGTCCAGAGCCGTCGCACGAGCTGCTCGCCGACGCCCTCGATGTCGGCCGCCGCCTGCACCCAGTTGATGAGTGCCTCGAGGCCGCGTGACTCGCAGGCCGGATTCGGGCAGCGGTGCATGGCCACGCCCTCCGGCTTGACGATCTCGGCGTCGCACAGGGGGCAGCGCTTCGGCATGCGGAACGGCTTCGTGCCCGGCTCGTGCGGCCCCGCCGGCCCGACGATCTGCGGGATGACGTCGCCGGCACGCTGGACGACCACGATGTCGCCCTCGCGGATGTCCTTGCGGTTGATGTCCTCCTCGTTGTGGAGCGTCGCCCGCGAGACGGTGACGCCGCCGACCTCGACCGGCTCCAGCACCGCCCACGGGTTCAGCGCTCCTGTGCGGCCGACCCTGATCGCGATCTGGAGCAGGCGCGTCTGCGCCGTCATCGGCGCCCACTTGAAGGCACGCGCCCAACGGGGCCGCTCGTGCAGCGAGCCCAGGCGGCCCTGCTGCTCGAAGGAGTCGACCTTGATGACGATGCCGTCGATCTCGTAGTCGAGCTCGAGCCTGCGGCTCTCCCACTCCCTGCAGCGCTCGGCGACCTCTTCGATCGACTCGACGCGCTCGGCGAACGGATTCGTGCGGAAGCCGCGCTCGCGCAGCCACTCGAGCGTCTCCCAGTGGGTCGTGATCTGCTCCAGCCCCTCGCGGTGGCCGGTGCCGTACACCCAGATCGAGAGCGGCCGCTCCGCCGTGATCGACGAGTCCTTCTGGCGCAGCGATCCCGCCGCCGCGTTTCGCGGATTCGGCGCGGGCTGCTTGCCCTGCTCGGCGAGCCGCTCGTTGAACGCCCGGAAGCCGGACAGCGGCATGTAGACCTCGCCGCGCACCTCCATAACCGGCGGCGCCAGCTCGTCGTCCGTGAGCCGCATCGCCAGCGGGATCGAGGCGATCGTGCGCAGGTTGGTGGTGACGAGCTCGCCCTGGACGCCGTCGCCGCGAGTCGCCCCCGCGTGAAGACGCCGTCCTCGTAGACGAGGTTGATCGCCGAGCCGTCGATCTTCGGCTCGATCACCCAGGCGACCGGCTCGTCGCTGTCCAGACGCTTGCGCACGTCCTCTGCGAATTTGGTCAGCGCCTCGTCGGTGGTCACCTTCTCGAGCGAGCCCATCGGCGACAGGTGCCGCACCTTCTCGAAGCGGTCCGACGGCGGCGCGCCGACGCGCTGGGTCGGCGAGGTCGGGGTCTTGAGCTCCGGGTGCTCCTGCTCCAGGGCGACGAGCTCGTCGTAGAGGCGGTCGTACTCGGCGTCGGAGATCTCCGGGTCGTCCAGGACGTGGTAGCGGTAGAGGTGGTGGTCGAGAACGCGGCGCAGCTCGGCTGCGCGCTCGGCCGGCGCCTGGGTCTTAGAGGACGCCAACGAGCTCTCCTGGATGGTCGACGAGGGCGTCGGGCTGCTCGGGCTCGAGCCGGTCGCGGCCGTGGATCCCGCCCCAGGTGACAGCGACCGCGCCCACGCCCGCGGACTTCGCCGCCTGGACGTCGAACGGCGAGTCCCCGACGTAGGCAGCCGACGCAGGGTCCTCGCCCGAGCTGCTCGAGCGCGAGCAGCAGCCCGTCGGGCTCCGGCTTGTGCGCCTCCACGTCGTCGCCGGTGACCACGGTGGCGAAGTACGAGCCGAGCGGCAGCAGCTCGAGCGTCAGCTCGACGGTCGCGCGGCTCTTGACCGTGACGATGCCGAGGCGGCGCCCGTCCTCACGCAGCCGCTCCAGCACCGAGTCGACGCCGGCGAACAGCCTGATCTGCCCGTACAGGTCGAGGTTGTGGGCGCGGTAGGCGGCGACGAGCTCGTCCACCCGCCCGGGATCGAACGCGGCCATCTGCCGGTGGATGCCGTGCCCGCCGACGCTGGCCATGACCACCTCGTCCTCGAACCGCCGCCCGAGCACGGTCTCCGTCGCATGGTGGAACGAGGCGAGGATGGCCGCTCCCGAGTCGATGAGCGTGCCGTCGAGGTCGAAGAGCACCGTCCGGTAGCGCACCGGGGTCATCGTATGCGTCGGCGGTCGGGCGCCCGTTAGCCTGGCTGCCGTGGCTCCGCTCGTGACGACCGTCGTCGGCAGCTACCCGCAACCTGGCTGGCTGATCGACCGCGGACGTCTGGGCGAGCGGCTGCCCCCGCGGGTGCGCGCCAAGGAGCTCTGGCGCGTGCCGGAGCCGTTCCTGGAGGAGGCACAGGACGACGCCACGCGCCTGGCCGTCCAGGACCAGGAACGCGCGGGCGTCGACATCGTCACCGACGGCGAGATGCGGCGCGAGAGCTACTCGAACCGCTTCGCGACCGCCCTGGAAGGCGTCGATCTCGACACTCCGGGCGTGGCGCTCGACCGCACCGGGCACGAGAACCCGGTGCCGCGCATCGTCGGCCCCATCCAGCGGACGCGGCCGGTCGAGGTTCGTGACGTCGAGTTCCTCCGTGCGCTCACAGGCCGGCCGATCAAGATCACGGTGCCCGGACCGTTCACCATGACCCAGCAGGCGCAGGACGACCACTACGCGGACGAGCGGAGCGTGGCGCTCGCCTACGCCGAAGCCGTGAACGAGGAGCTCCACGACCTCAAGGCGGCCGGCGCCGACGTCGTCCAGATCGATGAGCCCTACCTGCAGGCCCGTCCGGAGGCGGCGCGCGAGTACGCCGTCGAGGCGATCGACCGTGCGCTCGGGGGCATCGCCGGCGACACGGTCCTGCACACGTGCTTCGGGTACGCGCACGTCGTCCGCGAGGGCCGGCTCACCGGGTATCCGTTCCTGCGTGAGCTCAACGGGTGCTCGGCCACGCACGTCTCGCTCGAGGCTGCTCAACCGGACCTGGACCCGGCCGTCCTGGGCGAGCTGCCCGACAAGACGATCGTGCTCGGCGTCCTCGACCTCGGCGCCGAGGCTGCCGAGACACCGGAGACGGTGGCCGCACGCATCCGCCGCGCACTCGAGGTGATCGAGCCCGACCGGCTCGTTGTCGCGCCGGACTGCGGCATGAAGTACCTGCCGCGGGAGCGTGCGTACGAGAAGCTGGTTGCGATGGTGACGGGGGCGCGCATCGTGCGGGACGAGCTGTGACGCCGACGTCCCGCATCGCGCAGGCATACCCGGACCGGGTCGAGGTGCGGGGCCGCGACCTCACGGCCGACCTGGTGGGCAGGCTGAGCTTCACCGAGCTCTTCCACCTGCTCGTCACGGGAGAGGAGCCGACCGAGGAGCAGCGCTTCTTCCTCGACGCGCTGCTGGTCTCGATCGCCGAGCACGGGCTCATGCCGACGAACGTGGCGGCGCGGATGACGCTCGCGGCCGACCCTGGTTCGCTCCAGGGCGCCGTCGCGGCCGGGATCCTCGGCGCGGGGCCGGTGGTGCTGGGGACGGCCGAGGAGTGCGCCCGCCTGCTCGAGGGTGCGGTCGCGTCCGGGCGGTCTGCGCGCGAGGTCGTCGCCGAGGTGCGTGCCGGGGGCGGCAAGATGCCTGGCTTCGGGCACCCGGTGCACAGTCCCGTGGATCCTCGCGCCGAACGCCTGCTCGAGCTCGCCGACGAGCGCGGCGTCGCCAGCGCCCACGTCGCCCTGGCTCGGGAGCTGCGCGGTGCGGTGGCGGATGCCTGGGGCAAGCCGTTGCCGATGAACGTGTCGCTGCCGATCGCGGCGGTGATGCTCGACCTCGGCTACCCGGCGTCCATGGTCAAGGCGGTCCCCATCCTCGCGCGCACCGCCAGCCTGCTCGCCCACCTCGCCGAGGAGCGCGACACGCCGATCGGGCTCGAGCTGGCACGGGCGGCCGAGCAGGCAGCGGCCTACGACCCGAACTGATGCTCGATCCTGCCGTCGAGGCCCTGCCGTGGTCCGAGCAGCTGGAGGTCGACGACCGGAGCTATCGCGAGCAGCTCGCCTACCTGTTCGAGCGCTCTGCCTTCTACCGCAGCAAGCTCGCCGCAGCCGGCTTCGGCACGGCGGCTTCGGCCGGCAGCCTGGCCGACATCGCGACGCTGCCGCTCACCGGCAAGGACGAGCTGCGTGCGACTGTCACGCAGGAGCAGCCGTTCGGAGACCACTTCTGCGTCAGCCGGAGCGAGCTCGCACGCGTCTACTCGACGAGCGGCACGACGGGGACGCCCAGCTACATCCCCCTGACCGCTGGAGACCTCGAAAACTGGGTCACGGGCTCGGCGCGGAGCTACGCGGCGTCCGGCCTCCGCACGGGCCAGGCGATCATCTCCACCTACAACGCAGGGCCGTTCGTCGCCGGAGCAGCACTCGCGAGCTTCGACCGCATCGGCCTCTGCCACATCCCCGTCGGCACCGGCAACAGCGAGCGGCTCGTGCGGGCGATCGAGCAGCTGCGGCCGGAGGCGGCCGTGCTGACTCCCTCCTACGCCGCCTACCTGGTCGAGTGGGCGACCGACCGCGGAGTCGATCTGGCTGCGTCGAGCGTCGAGCGGGTGCTCGTCGCCGGCGAGCCCGGCGGCGGCGAGCCCTCGTTTCGCGAGCGGCTGGAGCACGGCTGGGGCGCCAGGGTCACGGAGGCGATGGGCATCGGCGACATCGGCATCTCACTGTGGGGCGAGTGCGAGGAGCAGGAGGGCATGCACCTGGGCGCGCGCGGCTTCGTGCACGCGGAGCTCGTCGACCCGGAGACGGGCGCCGCCGTCGAGCTCGTCGACGGCGCCGGCGGCGAGTTGGTGCTCACGCACCTCCGCCACCGCGCCGCGCCGCTGCTGCGCTTTCGTACGCGCGACCACGTGGTCGTACGGACGAGCCCGTGCGCGTGCGGCCGAACCGCCCCGCGGGTCCGCTGCGTCGGCCGGACCGACGACATGCTGATCGTCCGCGGGGTCAACGTGTTCCCGTCCGCAGTCCGCGAGGTCGTGACCTCGTTCGCGCCCGCGGTCTCGGGGAACGTGGTCGTCCGGCCGGCGCGTCCGGGGGTCAAGCAGGACCCGCCGCTGCCCGTTGCCGTCGAGCTCGCCCGTGACGCGACGCCCGACGAGCGCCTCGCGGATGCGATCGGCGCCAGGCTCAGGAGCGTCCTGCTCGTGCAGGCACGCGTCGAGCTCCTGCCCTGGGGGAGCCTTGGCCGAAGCGAGTACAAGTCGACGCTGATCGCGCGGTAGGCTCGCGCCCAAACGAGCAGGAGGAGTCCATGGCGACCACGCTCAACATCCTCAGGCCCAGCGTCAACAACCTGACCGTCCGCATCTTCGTCCGCGCCGCCGGCCTCGACGTCGAGGAGGTCGACGTCTGGGGCAAGTCGACGAGCCCGGAGTTCGTGAACAAGTACCCGGCGCACCTGACGCCGATGCTCGAGGAGGAGGGACTGCCGAGAGGTGCGCTTGGCGAGAGCTGCGCGATCATGGCCTACCTCTGCAACAAGCACGGCCTCGACCGCTTCTATCCGCGGGACCCCGGCGAGCGGGCCATGGTCGACAACGCGATGTTCTACTTGATCGGCACGTTCTACCCGCTGCTGGCGCGAGCGACCTACCCGACGCTCGGCTTTCCGCAGTACGCCGGCGAGGTCGCAACCTCTGGCGCCGACGAAACCATGAAGGCGAAGGCACAGCAGGACGCGCAGGCGGCGCTAGCGGAGCCGCTCGAGGTCTTCAACACCTTCTTCCTGGCCGGAAGGCCGTTCATCGGCGGCGCTCAGCCGTCGATCGCCGACATCCGCCTCGCCGCCACGCTCGAGTTCCTGCGGTCGATCGACTACGACTTCCCGACCTGGGCCGAGGACTACCTGAGCCGGATGGAGGAGACGCTCGGCGACGCTTACTCGGAGCCCGTGGCCGACGTGCGCGGCTACGTCGCCTCCGTGAAGGCACCCGCGGTCGCATAGGGAACCCGACTCAGTAGTCGACGCGTTCCAGGTACAGGCCCCACGGCGGCGCCGTCGTGCCCGCCTCGGCGCGCTGCCGCCCGGAGAGGAGCTGCTGGAACTGCTCGGGCGGCTGCTCGACCATGGTCCCCACGAGCGCCCGCACCATGCGACGGAGGAAGCTGTCGGCGGTCACGGTGAACTCGAGCACGTCGCCCTCCTGCTGCCACGACGCCGCCAGCACCGTGCGGGTGAACACCTCGTGACGCGTCTCGGTGGGCGTGAACGCACGGAAGTCGTGCTTGCCGAGCAGCAGGGCGGCGCAGGCAGCCAGTGTGCTCTCGTCCGGTGGATGCGGCAGCCACCAGCTGCGCCGGTGCTCGAGCGGCGACGGCGTGCGCCGGCGCCAGATGCGGTACCGGTAGGAGCGCGATCGGGCCGAGTGGCGGGCGTGGAAGTCGGACGGCGCCTCCTCCACACCCACGGCGGCGATGTCGTCGGGGAGCTCGGCGTTCAGTGCCTCGGCGGCTCGCGCGATGGGCGGGCCGCCCTCGACGTCCACGCTGACGACGTTGCCGCGGGCATGGACGCCGGCGTCGGTCCGGCCGGCCACTGCGAGCCGGTCGCAGCTCGTGTAGAGGTCACCCAGAGCGGTCCGGAGCTCGTTCTCGACGGTGCGCAGCCCCGGCTGCGCCGCCCAGCCGCGAAAGGCCGTCCCGTCGTACTCGAGCGTCAGCTTGAGCCGCACGCCGCGATGATCCCACCGCTTCGCCGTGCGAGGATGCGCGCATCGCCACCACGCGCACCTACGACCTCTACAGCGACGCCTTCCGGGCCGCGACGTACGAGACCTTCGCGGCCATGCGGGAGCACGACCCCGTGCTGTACCAGATCGGCCTCGACGGCGAGACGAAGCTCTGGTTCGTCACCCGCTACGACGATGTGGTGGCGATGTTGCTGGACGACGAGCGCTTCGTGCGCGATCCCGAGCTCGCGCTCGACGACGAGCAGCTGGCCGAGATGCGCGCCGAGCTCCCCGACGACTTCCGCTTCATCGAGAACCACATGCTCAACAAGGACGGCGCAGATCACCGGCGGCTGCGCCGGCTGGTCACCAAGGCGTTCACGCCGCGGACGGTCGAGCAGCTGCGACCACGCATCCAGGAGATCGCCGACGAGCTGATCGACGCCGTCGAGGCGCAGGGCTCGACGGATCTCGTCGAGTCGTTCGCCTTTCCCCTGCCGATCACGGTCATCGCCGAGCTGCTCGGGATCCCCGCAGCCGACCGCGACCGCTTCCGGGCATGGTCGGACGCGATCGTCTCGCCGGCGCTGACGCCGGAGGCGCTGCAGCAGACAGTCATGCTCCTGATGGAGTTCATCGCCTACCTGCGGGAGCTCTTTGCGGCGCGGCGGGAGGCGCCGCGCGACGACCTCGTCAGCGCCCTGATCCAGGCTGAGGACGGCGGGGACACGCTCGCCGAGGACGAGCTCTACGCCATGGTCGTCCTGCTGATCGTCGCCGGGCACGAGACCACCGTCAGCCTGATCGGCAACGCCGTGCTCGCGCTCCTCAACCACCCACCGGCGCTCGAGGCGCTGCGCGAGGACCCGGCGCAGATCCCGGCCGCGGTCGAGGAGCTGCTCCGCTACGACGGCCCGGTCGAGCGCACGCTGAACCGATGGGCCGCCGACGACGTGGAGCTCGGCGGCGCGCTCATCCGCAAGGGCGACGGGATCATCGCGATCCTCAACTCCGCCAACCACGACGAGGGTCGCTTCTCACGGCCGGATGAGCTCGACCTCGAGCGGGCCGACAACAAGCACATCGCCTTCGGCCGCGGCAGCCACTACTGCCTCGGCGCGCCGCTCGCCCGGCTCGAGGCGGAGATCGCGCTGGCGACGCTGCTGCGCCGGCTTCCCGTCCTCCGCCTCGCCATACCGAAGGACGAGCTGCGCTGGCGGGCCGTCCCGCTCTTCAGGAGCCTCGCGGCGCTGCCCGTCGCCTGGGGCTAGCGCGGCCGCTCAGACCGGCTTCAGTTCACGCTCCTGTACTTGAGGTGGGTGACGCCGGGCGCCTCGACTGCCCGGACCTGCTCGAGCTGCACCCCTGCGTCCCCAAGGTTGTCGAAGATGCGAGCACCGCCGCCGAGCACCACCGGAACGACGTGGAGCTCGAGCTCGTCCAGCAGTCCGGCTGCCAGATACTGCTGCGCGACCTGGCCGCCGCCCCAGAGCATGACGTCTTTGCCGCCGGCGGCCTCCCTTGCCTGGTCGAGCGCGGACTCGATTCCGTCGGTGACGAAGTGGAACGTGGTCCCGCCCTCCATCACCACGGGATCACGCGGGTGATGGGTGAGGATGAACACGGGGTAGTGGTATGGAGGCTCATCGCCCCACCAGCCCGTCCACTGCTCGTCGCCCCAGGCCCCGCCGCCGATCGGGCCGAACATGTTTCGCCCCATCACGCCGGCTCCGATGTTCTCGAGCGATTCCTCGAGGACCCGTGTGCTCTCGTTCACCTCGCCGCCTTGCTTGCCGTGCGGTTGGCGCCAGGCTGCCAGCCGAACCACCCAATCGTGGAGCCGCTCGCCGCCCTCGCCGAGCGGGTTCTCCTCGCTCTGGTTCGGGCCGGCGACGAAGCCGTCCAGCGAGATCGAGATGTGGCACCGAAGCTTGCTCATCGTGCCTCCTCAGTAGGCGGGCGCTGTGGCCGCAGGTTCCGTCTCAGTGCCTTGACCCGTCCGCGCCGGAAAACTCATCGCGCTGGGGGAGCACAGCCAAGCACGCGCTCGCGGACAGAGCGCTCGCCTGGGCGACGGTAGCGAGGAACCCCGCACGCGTCTGGGCCGGATGTGAGCCGGGCTCGTGGTAGCGCAGGCGCGCGGCGTGAGCCGTCGCGTCCGGCGCCGCGGCGCTAGCCCGCGGCCGCTTCCTCGCGCTGGCGGAGGCGCAGGAGCCGCCGGCGCTGCACTTCCTCGGTCGGCCCCTGGGGCACGTAGTCGACGAGCTCGAGGTACGCCATCGGGGCGGCGTCACCCGCGCGCGGGCCGAGCTTGACGATCCGCGAGTAGCCGCCCGGCCGCTCTGCGAAGCGCGGCCCGACCTCGGCGAAGAGCTTGTGGACGATCTCCTGCGAGCGCAGGTAGGCGAGAGCGCGCCGCCGGGCCGCCAGGTCGCCGCGCCGGCCGAGCGTGATCATCTGCTCGGCGATCGGCCGCACCTCCTTGGCCTTGGCCTCGGTCGTGCGGATGCGGCCGTGCTCGATCAGCGCTCCCGCCAGATTGGCGTAGAGCGCGCGGCGATGGGCCGAGTCGCGGCCCAGCTTCCTGCCGGAGCGGCGATGGCGCAACTACTCGTCTCCGCGCAGCTTGAGGCCGTGGGCGGCGAGCGTCTCCTTGACCTCCTCGATCGACTTCTTGCCGAAGTTCGGGATCGCGGCCAGCTCGTTCTCGTTCTTCGAGACGAGGTCGCCGATGGTCTCGATGCCGACGCGCTTGAGGCAGTTGTACGAGCGGACGCCGAGCTCCAGCTCCTCGATCGGGAAGTTCTCCATCCCGTGCGCCAGTGACGGCTCGGCCACCTCGGTGGGCGCTGCGCCGTCGCCGAAGCCCTCCATCTTCTCGATGTCCGTGAAGATCGCCAGCTGACGGATCAGGATCTCGGCCGCCTGGCCGATCGCCTCACGCGGGTCCATCGAGCCGTCGGTGGTCACATCCAGGCGCAGCTTGTCGTAGTCGGTGCGCTGCCCGACGCGGGCAGCCTCGACGTCGTACGAGACGCGCCGGACCGGCGAGAAGATCGAGTCGATCGGGATCACGCCGATCGTGTGCTCGGGACCGCGGTTCATCTCGGCCGGCACATAGCCCCGGCCGCGGCCGATGGTGATCGTCAGCTCGAGCTTGCCGTTGTCGGAGAGGTGCGCGATCTCGAGCTCCGGGTTGAGGATCTCGAGGTCGGCGGGCGCCTCGATGTCACCGGCGGTGACGATGCCGGAGCCGCGCTTGGTGAGCCGCACCTCGATCTCGGGCGACGCGCCATGGAGCAGGCAGATCAGGTTCTTGAGCTGGAGGATGATGTCCGTGACGTCCTCGCGGACGCCCGGCAGGGTCGTGAACTCGTGCGCGACGCCCTCGATCTTCACCGACGTGACCGCGGCGCCCTCGAGTGAGGAGAGCAGCACACGGCGCAGCGAGTTGCCGAACGTGTAACCGAAGCCGCGGTCGAGCGGCTCGATGACGAAGACGCCCCGCTGCTCCTCGACCTCCTCGTGGACGATGCGGGGAATCTGGAAATCCATCAGGCTGGTTCTGGTAGCCAAGTCAATCCTTTCCGTCTTCCGCCCGGCCCGGCCGGCCGGCGGACTTCCTGCCTATGTCGAAACCTTCTGGGGCTACTTCGAGTAGAGCTCGACGATCAGCTGCTCGGAGACCGGCGTGTCGATCTCGGCACGCTCGGGCCACTTGAGCACCTTGCCCGTCAATCCTTCGTGGTCTGCCTGGAGCCAGGGGGCCACCGACGCTGTGAGGTCGGTGGCGTCGCGCACGGTCGGCTCTGCAGCCGAGTTGGGCGCGATGGTGACGACGTCGTCCGGGCGCACCTGAAAGCTCGGCACGTTGACGCGCCGGCCGTTCACGTGGAAGTGGCCATGGCGCACGAGCTGCCGTGCCTGCGCCCGCGAAGAGGCGAAGCCCAGGCGGTAGACGACGTTGTCGAGCCGCGTCTCCAGCATGCGCAGCAGGTTCTCGCCCGTGATGCCCGAGCCGCGCGCAGCCTTCTCGTAGTAGGTGCGGAACTGCTTCTCGAGCAGCCCGTAGTACCGGCGCGCCTTCTGCTTCTCGCGCAGCTGGATCAGGTACTCCGACTGCTTGATGCGGCCGCGGCCGTGCTCGCCCGGCGGGTACGAGCGGCGCTCGACCGAGCACTTCTCGGTCAGGCAGCGCTCGCCCTTCAGGAAGAGCTTCATGCCCTCGCGGCGGCAGAAACGGCACTTGGGGCCGAGCGTGCGGGCCACTAGCGACCACCGTCCGTGGAGCTCGTGCTCACCGGCCGCGAAAAGCAAGCCAGGCTAGGACGCAGGGCGCGTTCGTGCCGGAGGCTACGGGCGCAACCGAGGACGACGCATGGCGCAGCTTTGCAGCGCCCCGGTGAGTGCGAGATACGCGGATGGGGTCGCCATCAAACGCGCCTCCGCTTCTTGGGGCGGACGCCGTTGTGCGCCTGCGGAGTCACGTCGCGGACGCCCAGGATCTCGAGCCCGGCGGCCTGCAGCGAGCGGATCGCGGTCTCACGCCCCGAGCCGGGGCCCTTGACGAAGACCTCGACCTTCTGGAGGCCGTGCTCCATGCCCTTGCGGGCGCAGGCGTCGGCGGTCACCTGGGCCGCGAACGGCGTCGACTTGCGCGAGCCCTTGAAGCCCGCCGAGCCGGCCGACTCCCAGACGATGACGTTGCCCTCCTTGTCGGTCAGCGCGACGATCGTGTTGTTGAACGACGTCTTGATGTGCGCCTGGCCGATGGCGATGTTCTTCTTGACGCGGCGGCGGGTGCGGCCCCGGGCCGCCTGCTTGCGAGGAGGTGCCATGGGCTACTTCGCCTTCTTGCCGCGACCGACGCTGCGCTTCGGGCCCTTGCGGGTGCGCGCGTTCGTCTTCGTCCGCTGCCCGTTCACGGGCAGGTTGCGGCGGTGGCGGATTCCGCGATACGCGCCGATCTCGCCGAGCCGCTTGATCGACTGCGAGCGCTCGCGGCGCAGGTCGCCCTCGACCTGCAGGTTGCCGTCGATGTGCTCGCGCAGCCGCGTGATCTCCTCGTCGGTGAGGTCGCGCACCTTGGTGTCCGGCGAGAGGCCGAGCTCGGCGAGCACGCTGTTCGCCGTCGAGCGGCCGATGCCGAAGATGTACGTCAGGCCAACCTCGAGCCGCTTCTCGCGCGGGAGGTTGACGCCTGCGATTCGTGCCAAGAACTCCTCCTACCCTTGCCGCTGCTTGTGACGCGGGTTCGTGCAGATGACCATGGTGCGCCCGTGCCGCTTGATCACGCGACACCGCTCGCACATGGGCTTCACGGACGGTCTGACCTTCATCGAACCTCGCTCGGACGGGCGCACTCGGCCCGAGCGCGCGGACACAACAAATCGGCGCAGCCCGCTGCGCCGTGCGGGCACTGTAGCAAACGGCGCGTTCCGGTCGCGGCCGCGTCAGCCGGTGGCCGCGGCGCGCTCGAGGGCCGCGATTCCGACCGCTGGATGCGGCCAGGTGAGGATCCGCGGCTCGCCCTCGGTGATCGCCACCGTGTGCTCGAAGTGGGCGGCCTGGGAGCCGTCGGCGGTGGAGATCGACCAGTCGTCGTCGTGCAGGACGATCTGGTGCGTGCCGGCGGTGATCATCGGCTCGATCGCCAGCACGATGCCAGGCTTGAGCTCCGGCCCGCGCCCGGGCGGGCCGTAGTTCGGGATCTGCGGCTCCTCGTGCATCGAGCGGCCGACGCCGTGCCCGACGAGCGCGCGCACGACGGTGAAGCCGGCGCGCTCCGTCGCCTCCTGGATGGCGTGTGAGACGTCGCCGAGCCGTCGGCCGGCCAGGCACTGCTCGATGCCCGCGGCGAGCGCCTCGCGGCACGTCTGCAAGAGCCGTGCCGTCTCGGCGTCGATGTCGCCCACCGGGAACGTGAAGGCGGCGTCGCCGATGAAGCCGTCGAGCGTCACGCCGACGTCGACCGACAGCGTGTCGCCCTCCGCAAGCGCGTAGCCGCCCGGAATCCCGTGCACGATCATGTCGTTCGGCGAGGCGCAGATGGCGGCCGGGTAGCCGCGGTAGCCCTTGAAGGTCGGATGGCCGCCGCGGGAGGCGATGTACTCGTCGGCGATCGCGTCGAGCTCCCCGGTCGTGACGCCCGGGCGGATGTGCTCGCCGAGCAGCGCGAGCGTCTCCGAGACGACGCGGCCGGCGCGGGCCATGCGCTCGATCTCGGCCGGCGACTTGCGGACGATCATCGGGCGGCGACCTGCTCGAGCGCCGCCTGGATCTCGGCGAAGACCTCGTTGATCGAACGGTCGGCGTGGATGCCGACCAGGTTCCCCTGCAGGCGGTAGTGGCCGATCAGCGGCTCGGTGTTCTCGTGGTAGTTGCGCAGGCGCGTCCGGATCACCTCGGGCGTGTCGTCGGAGCGCCCCTCCTCCTGCGCCCGGCGCAGCAGCCGGTCGAGGGCGGCCTCGTCGTCGAGCTGGAGCGCGAAGACGATGTCGAGGTCTCGCTCGATCTCGGAGAGCATGGCATCGAGGGCGTCCGCCTGGCCCATCGTGCGCGGGAAGCCGTCGAGCACGAAGCCGGTGTCCGCGTCGGGGTGCGAGAGCCGGTCGCGGATGAGCTCGATCATGAGCTCGTCGGGGACGAGCCCGCCGTTGTCGAGGATCGGCTTCACGCGCAGCCCGAGGTCGGTGCCCGCCGCTATCGCCTCGCGCAGCATGTCGCCGGTGGCGATGTGCGGGATGCCGTACTCGGCGGCGATCCGCTTCGCCTGTGTTCCCTTGCCGGCGCCCTGTGGGCCTAGGAGCAGGATGTTCATGGGTGGTTCAGGTTGCCTGCGCACGAGGCGCCGGCATGGGTACGCGTTGCCGAAGCCGATTCCGGCAATCCCACGTCGCTGTCACGATCTCACGCACCGAAGCCGTTGCGACGCAACGGCTATCTGAGGAAGCCTTCGTAGGAGCGCATCATCATCTGCGACTCCATCTGCCGCATGGTGTCGAGCGCCACGCCGACCGCGATCAGCACCGAGGTGCCGCCGATCGCGCCCGCGGTCGCCTGTGAGAAGCCGAAGTAGATGATCGCCAGGCTCGGCAGCGTCGCCACGGTGGCCAGGTACAGCGCACCGGGCAGGGTCAGGCGCGTCAGCACGCGGTCGAGGTAGTGCGCCGTCGGCGCGCCCGGCCGGATGCCCGGGATGTAGCCGCCGTGCTTGCGCAGGTTGTCCGCCTGGTCGACCGGGTTGAACTGAACCGCCGTGTAGAAGTAGGTGAAGATCACGATCATCACGCCCTGCGAGATCAGGAACGGCCAGTCCGTGTACGAGAAGTACGTGTTGACGAAGGACTGCGTGGACGGGAAGTACTGGCCGACCGTCGGCGGGAAGGCCATGATCGCGGCCGCGAAGATGACCGGGATGACGCCCGCCATGTTGACGCGGAGCGGCATGTAGGTCGAGCCGCCGGAGGTGAGGCGCCGGCCCACCATGCGCTTCGCGTACTGGATCGGGATCCGCCGCTGGCCCTCCTGGATGAAGACGATCGCCACGACGATCGAGACGGCCATGAGCGGCAGGAACAGCCGCTCGGTGATGCCGCCGTTGTACCAGGCGCTGATCCCGAGGGGCAGGCCGGTCAGGATCGACGCGAAGATCAGCAGCGAGATGCCGTTGCCGATGCCGCGCTTCGTGATCAGCTCACCCATCCACATCAGCAGCGCCGTGCCCGCGGTGAGCGTGACGACGATGAGGACGAGGTTCCCGAAGCTGGCGTCGAGGATGCCCTGGCGCTGGAACAGGTACGCGTAGCCGATGGCCTGGAGCGCCGCCAGCACGATGGTCAGGTAGCGCGTGTACTGGTTGATCTTGGCGTAACCCGACTCGCCCTCCTTCTGGAGCGCCTCGAGCTTGGGCACGACCACCGTCATCAGCTGCAGGATGATCGAGGCCGTGACGTACGGCATGATCCCGAGCGCGAAGACCGCGAACTGGGAAAGCGCACCACCCGAGAAGAGGTTGAGCAGGCTGAGGACGGTGCCGCTCTGCTGGTCGAAGTACCCCTGGATCTGCTCCGAGTCGATGCCGGGCGCCGGCACCCAGGAGCCGAAGCGGTAGATCGCCAGGATCAGTGCCGTGAAGAGGACGCGGCGCCGGAGATCCGGGACACGCCAGGCGTTCGCGAGCCAGGAGAACATGGTCGTCTAAGTGTCTTCGCTCTCCGCCCCGGAGTCCTTGCCCGCGGCGGGTGATTCTTCGGCCTGCTCGGCCTGCTCGGCCGGCTGCGCAGCAGCGGCCGCGGCCGGCGGGGAGCTCTTTCGGCGCCTGCGCTTGGGCGGCGCCGGCTCCCGGAGCGCGACGGCGGTGCCGCCGGCGCCCTCGATCAGCTCGCGCGCCTTGGCGGAGAACCGATGAGCCGTCACGGTGAGCTTCTTCGTCAGCTCGCCGTGGCCGAGAATCTTGACGTCGGTACGGGTGTTCTTGATCAGGCCAGAGTCGACCAGCGCCTCGAGCGTGACGTCGGCGCCGCTTTCGAAGCGCGCCTCGAGGTCACGGACATTGACCGGCTGCGTGGAGGTGCGGTGCGGGCCCATGGGCATGGCGTCCTTGGAGTAGGGGCCGCGCCGCTTGCCGAGCCGCATCTGCAGTGGGTTCTGGCCGCCCTCGAAGCCGGGCCGCATCTTGTGCGAGCCCGAGCGCGACTTCTGACCCTTGATGCCGCGGCCGGAATACCGGCCCTTGCCGGAGCCCAGGCCGCGCCCGACGCGCTTGCGGTCGCGCCGCGGCTCGGCGGGCTTCAACGTCGAAAGGGAGAGCTCCTCGGTCATGGTCAGTCGGCGGCGGCTTCGATCTGGACGAGATGCCGCACCTTCCGCAGCATACCGTCGAGCTGCGGGCTCTCCTGGTGCTCCGCGGAGCGGCCGATGCGGCCGAGCCCGAGCGCCCGCAGCGTGCCGCGATGGCGCTCGCTCTGGCCGATCGAGCTGCGAACCTGGGTCACCCGCACCGTGGCCATCAGCTCTTCTTCCCGCGCTTCTTCTTCGGCTCGTCGTCGCCGCTGACCGCGTCCTTCACCTTGTCGATCAGCTCCTCGGCCTTCTCCTCGGCCTGGATCACGACCGGGATCGAGCGCACCTCGTCGACGAGCTCCTCGGCCTTCTCGACGACCTCCTCGACGACCGGGCGCGCCCGGTCGACGACTTCCTCGGCGGCGTCCTTCACCTTCTCGAGCACGGACTCGTCCTCGGCGGGCGCACCGGGCTCCTCGACGGGCTCCCGTCGCGGCGGCAGCACGTCGGAGATCTTCACGCCGCGCGTCTTGGCGACCTCCTCGGGACGGCGCAGGCTCTGCAGGCCGTTGACGGTCGCCTTGAGCATGTTGATCGGGTTCGTCGTGCCGAGGCTCTTCGCGAGGATGTCGCGGATCCCGGCCAGCTCGAGGACGGCACGGACGCCGCCGCCGGCGATGACGCCGGTGCCCTCGCTCGCGGGGCGCAGCAGCACCCTGGCCGCCCCGAACGCGCCGAGGATCTCGTGCGTGATGGTTGTGCCGTGACGGGGGACGGTGAAGAGGTTCTTCTTCGCGTCGTCGACCGCCTTCGAGATGGCAAGCGGGACCTCGCGCGCCTTCCCGTAGCCGACGCCGACCCGGTCGACCTCGTCGCCGATGACGACGAGCGCCGTGAACGAGAAGCGGCGGCCACCCTTGACGACCTTGGCGACACGGTTGATCTCGACGACGCGCTCCTTCAGCTCGCGTCCGTCGCCTGACGGATCGCTGATGACGCGGTCGCGTCCCTGGGCCATGGTGCTCAAATCTGGAGTCCTCCCTCCCGCGCGCCCTCGGCGAGGGCCTTGACGCGGCCGTGGTACAGGTAGCCGGCGCGATCGAAGACTGCCGTCTCGACCCCTGCGGCCTTGGCCCGCTCGGCAAGCAGCTTGCCGACGGCGTTTGCCTGGTCGCTCTTCGAGCCTGCCGCCTTGCCGAGCTGCAGCCAGCTGGCGGCGGCGATCGTGCGGCCCTCGTCGTCGTCGACGAGCTGCGCCTCGATGCCGCGGTTCGAGCGGAAGACGACGAGGCGGGGGCGCTCGGCAGTGCCGGCCACCTTGCCGCGCACACGGCGGTGGCGCCGCCGGCGAGCCTGGAGCACTGTCAGCTGGCTCATGCGCGCTTACCCACCTTGCGGCGTACGTACTCGCCCTCGTAGCGAATTCCCTTGCCCTTGTAGGGCTCCGGCGGGCGCACCTTGCGCACCTCGGCGGCCGTCTGGCCCACCTGCTGCTTGTCGATGCCCTTGACGAACACCTGGGTCGGCGTCGGCACCTCGAAGGTGATGCCCCTCGGCGCCTCCATGACGACCGGGTGCGAGTAGCCCACGTTCAGCTCGAGCGACGTCCCGCGCAGGGCAGCGCGGTAGCCGACGCCCTGGATCTCGAGGCGCTTCTCGAAGCCTTTGGTGACGCCCTCGACCATGTTCGCCACGAGCGTGCGCGTCAGCCCGTGCAGCGCACGGTCCTCGCCGCGCTCCGTCGGTCGCGTGACGACCAGCTGGCCGTCCTCGCGCTCGATCTGCATGCGGAGCGGCACCTGCTGCTGGAGCTCCCCGAGCGGCCCCGAGACCATGACGCGGCCAGGGTCGATCGCGACGTTGACGCCGTCGGGCAACTCGATTGGTCTGCGGCCGATTCGACTCATTCAGCTCACCGTCTCTCGCGGGCGACGCAGAGCGTCACCAGACGAAGCAGATCACCTCGCCGCCGACTCCCCGCTCGGCGGCCGTCTTGCTCGTCACCAGGCCCTGCGAGGTCGACAGGATAGCCGTGCCCATGCCGCCCAGCACCCGCGGCAGACGGTCCTTGCCGGCGTACACGCGGCGGCCTGGCGTCGACACACGCCGCAGGTTCGAGATCACGCGCTCACGGTTGCGTCCGTACTTCAGCTCGATCACGAGCGTGTCGAACGCCTCGCCCTTGTCGACGCGGAAGTCGGAGATGTAGCCCTCCTCCTTGAGGATGCGGGCGATCTGCTCCTTGAGCCGCGAGGTGGGCATCGAGGCGGTCTCGTGCATCGCCTTGTTGGCGTTGCGGATGCGGGTGAGCATGTCGGCGATCGGATCAGTCAGCATTTCTCGCTCCTACCAGGACGACTTCGTCATGCCGGGGATGGCGCCCTGGTGCGCGAGCTCGCGCAGACAGATGCGGCACATGCCGAACTTCTTGAAGACCGCGCGCGGGCGCCCGCAGCGGTTGCAGCGGCGGTAGCCGCGCACCTTGTACTTCGGCGTGCGCGCAGCCTTGACGACGAGGGACTTCTTGGCCATTACTGGTTCTCTCCTCCGTCCCGCGAGGCGGCGAACGGCAGGCCGAGGCCGCGCAACAGTGCGCGGCCGTCGTCGTCCGTCTTCGCGGTGGTCGTGATCGTGACGTCCAGGCCCCGGATCGACGCGACGCTGTCGTAGTCGATCTCCGGGAAGATGATCTGCTCGCGGATGCCGAGCGAGTAGTTGCCGCGCCCGTCGAAAGACTCCGGGTCGAGGCCGCGGAAGTCGCGGATGCGCGGGAGCGCGATCGAGACCAGGCGGTCGAGGAACTCGTACATGCGGTCTCCGCGCAGCGTCACCTTGGTGCCGACCGGCATGCCCTCGCGGAGCTTGAAGCCGGCGATCGAGCGGCGGGCGCGGCGCAGCTGCGCGCGCTGCCCGGCGATGATCGTCAGCTCGTCCATCGCCGCGTCGAGCGTCTTGGAGTCGGTCTTCGCCTCGCCGACGCCCATGTTGAGCGTGATCTTCTCGATGCGGGGCACGTCCATGAGCGTGCTCTTGCCGAGCTCGTCCTGGAGCCGCGGCCGCAGCTCGTCGACGTACGCGCGCTTCAGGCGCGGCTGATAGTCGGTGGCCGTGGCGCTCATCAGTCGACGGGCTGCTTGCAGTCGGCCCGCTTGCAGACGCGGGTGACGATGCGCTCGCCCTTCACCTCCTTGAGCTCGTGCCCGACGCGCGTCGGCCGGTGGCAGACCGGGCAGACGAGCATCACGTTCGAGATCTGCAGCGGCGCGGGCAGGTCGATGACACCGCCGGGAATGATCTGCGCGGCGCCCATGCGGCTGGGGTCGCGCATCGGCCGCGGCTTCATGTGCCGCTTGACCACGTTGAGGTTCTCGACGACGACCTTCCGGTCGGCCGGGCGTGCCTCGAGCACGCGGCCTTGCTTGCCGCGGTCCTTGCCGCTCAGGACCTGGACGAGGTCACCCTTGCGAATGCGCATCTTGGCGGCTGCCATGGTCAGAGCACCTCCGGTGCCAGCGAGACGATCTTCATGAAGTTGCGGTCACGGAGCTCGCGCGCGACGGGGCCGAAGATGCGGGTGCCGCGCGGGTTCTGCGCCGCGTCGATGATCACCGCCGCGTTCTCGTCGAATGCGATCTGGGTACCGTCGTCGCGGCCGAAGGGCTTCTTGGTGCGGACGACCACGGCGCGGACGACCTCGCCCTTCTTCACTGCGCCCTGCGGCGTGGCGCTCTTGACCGTACCGACGATGACATCGCCCACGCGCGCGTAGCGGCGCTTCGACCCGCCCATCACGCGGATGCAGAGCAGCTCGCGGGCGCCGGTGTTGTCGGCGACACGGACCCTGGACTCCTGCTGGATCATGCTGGCCTCAGCGCGCCTTCTCCAGCACCTCGGCGAGGCGCCAGTTCTTGGTCTTGGACAGCGGGCGAGTCTCGATGATGCGGACGGTGTCGCCGACGCCGGCGGTGTTGGCCTCGTCGTGGGCATGGAACTTCGTCGAGCGCCGGACGACCTTCTTGTAGCGCGGGTGCGCCTTCACGGTCTCGACGAGGACGACGATCGTCTTGTCCATCGCGTCGGACACGACCACGCCGCGGCGCTCCTGGCGCCGGCCGCGGTCGCCGTCCGGCTTCGGCAGCCGGACGATGGGCTTGCGCTCCGCCGGGCGCTCGCGCTCCGGTTTCGAGCGCTGGCGCCGCTCCGATCGGGGCACGTGCTTGCGCTTCTTCTTCGCCGTCGGCTGGGCAGTCGCAGCCTCCGCCTCGACGACGGGCTCGGTCGGCGGCAGCCTCGGCGGGCGCCTCCTCGGCCTCGGCGACCGGCTCGTCTGCAGCAGCCTCGGCAGGTGCCTCCGCGGCCTCGGCGACGGGCTCCTCGGCGGGCGTCTCCTCAGCCTCGGCGACGGGCTCTGGCGCAGGCTCCTCGGCCGGCGTCTCGTCCGCCGGCGCCTCCTCAGCGGCAACGACCGGCTCGGCGTCGGGGGCCGGGTCCGGGTCGTTCACCGGCGGCTCCTCGGCCGCAGCGGCCTCCTCGGCGGCAGCGTCGGCCTCGGCCGCCATTGCAGCAGGGGCAGACGGCTCCACCGAGGTCTCCTCGACCACGTCGGTCGTCTCCTCCGTCTGCTCTGGCTGCTCGTTCTTCTTCTTCTTGTCTGCCATCAGTGACTCTCCAGTGAGAGCTCGCGCTCGTGACGCACGGTCAGGATGCGGGCGATCTCGCGCTTGGCCAGCTTGATGCGGGCCGGGTTCTCGAGCGCGCCGGTCGCCGACTGGAAGCGGAGGTTGAACAGCTCCTTCCGGGTGTCCGCCAGCCGCTCGGCCAGCTCCTTGTCGCTCATCTCGTGTAGCTCTCTCGTCTTCATCTCGTCCTCTCCATGCCGGGCGGCGCTACTCGAAGAGCGCTGCCTCCCGCTTCACGAACTTGGTCTTCACCGGCAGCTTCTGGCCGGCCAGCCTGAGCGCCTCCTTGGCGAGCGGCTCCGGCACGCCGGCGAGCTCGAACATCACGCGGCCGGGCTTGACGACGGCGACCCAGTGCTCGGGCGAGCCCTTGCCGGATCCCATCCGGGTCTCGGCGGGCTTCTGGGTCACCGGCTTGTCGGGGAAGAGGTTGATCCAGACCTTGCCGCCGCGCTTGATCTTGCGCGTCATCGCGATTCGGGCGGCCTCGATCTGCCGGTTGGTCAACCAGCCGTTCTCGAGCGCCTTGATGCCGAAGTCGCCGAACTGCACCTCCGTCTGCCCCTTGGCCATGCCCCTGCGGCGCCCGCGATGGGTCTTGCGGTACTTGGTCTTCTTGGGGAGCAGCATCGGTTAGCTCTTGCCCTTCTTCGTGCCCTTCGAGCCGGAGCCCTCGCCTGCCGGGCTCTCGGCCGGCGGGTCACCGGCCTGGTCGAGCTTGGGCGGGTCCTCCTGCATCTGCTTCGGCGTCGTGGTGTCCGGCGCCTCGGCCACCGGGGCCGGCGTCGTCGTGACCTCCGGCTCCACCGCCGGCACTTCGCGGCCCTCGGCCGTCACGCCGGCGTCGTCGGTGCGCGGGCGCTCGACGTTGGCCTGGCCGCCGCCGCTGCCGCGTCCGCGGGCGCCTCGCCCGCCCGGCCCGCGACCGGCGCCTGGGCGCTCGCCACGGCGCCGCTGGCGCACCGGGCCGAGGCCTTCGCGGTCGGCGCTGCGCCCGCGGCCGCCCTCGCGGGAGGCGGCGAGCCCGGTGGCGGCGCCGCCTCGGCGACGCGCCTGGTCCTGGTCGCCGAGCCGCGTGTCGCGGCTGGTCATGCTCTCGTAGCCCTCCGGCATGATCTCGCCCTTGTTGATCCAGACCTTGACGCCGATGCGGCCGAAGGTCGTCTTCGCCTCGGTCTGCCCGTAGTCGATGTCGGCGCGGATCGTGTGCAGCGGCACGCGGCCCTCGGAGTAGGTCTCCGAGCGGCTCATCTCGCCGCCGCCGAGCCGGCCGCCGCAGGTGATCTTGACCCCGTGCGCGCCCGAGCGGATCGCGGAGGCGAGCGAGCGCTTCATCGCACGCCGGAAGCTGACCCGGTTCTCGAGCTGCTCGGCGATCGACTGCGCGACGAGCTTGGCGTCGAGCTCGGGCCGCTTGATCTCGTTGATGTTGATGTGGACGTTCTTCTGCGTCATGCCGTGGATCTCACGGCGCAGGGCGTCCACCTCGGCGCCGGACTTGCCGATGACGATGCCGGGCCGGGCGGTGTAGATGTCGATCGTGATCCGCTGGTTGTCCTTGCGGATCAGGATGTCCGAGAGGCCCGCGTGCGAAAGCTTGCGGTAGATGTGCTCGCGGATCTTCACGTCCTCGAGCAGCATCGCGGCGTACTCCTTCCGGCCTGCGTACCAGTTCGACTTCCAGTCGTGGATGACGCCGACCCGAAGGCCGCCGGGGTGAATCTTCTGGCCCACTAGCTGTCGCTCCCTTCATCCGCCGCCTTCGGCTTGCGGCGGCTCCGCTTCGGCTTCTCCTCGCTGGCGGCGCCCTCGGCCTCCTCAGCAGGCGACACGTCGCCTGCCTGCGCGTCGGCAGCCTTCTGCTCGCGGCGCGCCGACGCCTTCTCCTTCGACGCACCTGCGGCCTGCGGCTCGGCCTCGGCGTCCTGCTCGGGGACGGCCGGCGGCCTCGCGCGCTTCGGCGACACAGTAGCGCCGTCGAGCGGTGCCAGCGTGAGCGTGATGTGGCAGGTGCGCTTGCCGATCCGAGACGCGCGGCCGCGCGCGCGGGCGCGCCAGCGCTTGATCACGGGCCCCTCGTCGACGACGACGCTCGAGATCACGAGCTCGTCGCCGATCAGGTCGTGGTTCGCCTCGGCGTTCGCGACCGCGGAGCGGAGAATCTTCTCCACCTCACGCGCGGCGGCGCGCTGCGTGAATGCGAGCACCGTGCGGGCCTCGGGCACCGTGCGGCCGCGGATGTGCTCGACGGTCAGCCGCGCCTTGCGGGGCGTGATCCGGAGCCACTTGGCGACGGCGCGGACCTCGCGCGTGCCGTCGGATGTCTGGGTCGCGGCCATGGCTAGCGCTTCTTCACCTGTGCCTGGCGGTCACCAGCATGGCCGCGGAACGTGCGCGTGGGCGCGAACTCGCCGAGCTTGTGCCCCACCATCTGCTCGGTGACGAACACCGGCACGTGCTTGCGGCCGTCGTGGACGGCGATCGTGTGCCCGACCATGTCCGGGAAGACGGTGGAGGAGCGCGACCAGGTGCGCACCATGCGCTTCTCGTTCGAGGCGTTCATGGCCTCGATGCGGCTCATCAGCCGCTCCTCGACGAACGGGCCCTTCTTGGACGAGCGGCTCACCGCCTACCTTCCTTTCCGCGCCGGCGGCGCCGGACGATCAGCTTGTCGGACGCCTTGTGCTTGCGACGGGTCGGTTTGCCGAGCGTCGGCACGCCCCACGGCGTCACCGGGTGCCGGCCGCCCTTCGACTTGCCCTCGCCGCCGCCGTGCGGATGGTCGACCGGGTTCATGGCCGAGCCGCGCACGGTCGGGCGCTTGCCGCGCCAGCGGCTGCGGCCGGCCTTCCCGCCCGAGATGTTCTGGTGGTCGACGTTTCCGACTTGCCCGACGGTGGCGCGGCAGGTCAGCGGCACGCGGCGCATCTCGCCGGAGGCGAGGCGCAGTACCCCGTAGCCGTCGTCCTTCGCGACCAACTGGACGCCGGCGCCCGCCGAGCGCGCCATCTTGCCGCCCTGGCCCGGCTTCAGCTCCACGTTGTGGATCAGCGTGCCGGTGGGGATGTTGGCCAGCGGCAGGGCGTTGCCGGGCTTGATGTCAGCCCCAGGGCCGGACTCGACCATGGCGCCGACCCGCAGCCGCGCCGGGGCGAGGATGTAGGCCTTGGCGCCGTCGGCGTAGTGGAGCAGCGCGATCCGGGCCGAGCGGTTCGGGTCGTACTCGATCGCTGCAACCTTGGCCGGCACACCGTCCTTCAGCCGCTTGAAGTCGACGACGCGGTAGCGGCGCTTGTGGCCGCCGCCGCGGTGCCGGGTCGTGATCCGGCCGTTGTTGTTGCGGCCGCCCGTCTTCTTGACCGGCTCCAGCAGGCTCTTCTCCGGCTCCTTCTTCGTGACCTCCTCGAAGGTCGAGACGGACATGAACCTGCGGCCAGGGCTCGTCGGCTTGAACTTGCGAACTGGCATCGGCTCTAGACCCCCGGGTCCTGGAAGATTTCGATGCTCTCGCCCGGCTTCAGCTGCACGACGGCCTTCTTCCAACCCGGGCGGATGCCCGTGGTCAGGCCGCGGCGCTTGGGCTTGGGCGGCACCTTGATGATGTTCACGCGATCGACCTTGACGCCGAAGAGCTCCTCGACGGCCTGGCGCACCTGCGTCTTGTGCGCGTCGCGGTGGATGCGGAAGGAGTACCGGCCGGTGTCGATGCCGTGGTAGCTCTTCTCCGAGAGCACCGGGGCCAGCAGCACTTCGTTCGGATGCAGGCTCATGCGCCCTCCCCGTCGGCCGGCTTGAGGCCGGCCCGCCGCTGCAGGCCCTCGAGCCCGCGCTCGGTCACGAGCAGGGTGCGCGCCCAGACGACCGTCGCCACTTCGAGCTCGGCCGGCTCGAGCACGAGCACGCGGTCGAGGTTGCGGAACGACTTGATGACGTTCTCCTCCTCCGCGGTCACGACGACCACGGCCGGGAGCTCCTTGCCGAACCCGTCGAGGACAGCCAGCGCCTGCTTCGTCGAGGGGGCGTCGAAGACGCCGGCGTCGACGATCGCGAGCGTGTCGCGCTGCGCATGGTCGGTGAGCGCGGTGCAGAGCGCGCTGCGCCATGCCTTGCGGTTGACCTTGACGTCGAACGTGTGCGCGGTGGGCGGGAACGCGACGCCGCCGCCGGTGAACTGCGGCGCGCGAATGGTTCCCGCGCGAGCGCGACCGGTGCCCTTCTGGCGCCACGGCTTGCCGCGGCCGCCCGAGACGAGCCCGCGGGTTTTGGCGGCTCGGGTGCCGGCGCGGCGGGCGTTCAGCTCGGCGCGGACGGCCTCGTGCACGAGGTGAGCCTTCCCCTCGGTCGCGAACACGCTCTCGGCGAGCGTCACCTGCTTGGCCGCCCCGCCCGAGGCGTCGAGGACCGGTGCCTTCGGCGCGGCCACTACTTCTGCTCCCGGATCTCGACGATGCCGTTCTTGGGCCCGGGCACGGCGCCGCGCACCAGCAGCAGGTTCTGCTCCGGCTCGACGGAGTGCACCGTCAGGCCGACCTGGGTCACGCGCTTGCCGCCCATGCGGCCGGCCATCTTCATCCCCTTGAAGACACGGGACGGCGTGGCGGAGGCGCCGATCGAGCCCGGCTTGCGGATGTTGTGCGAGCCGTGCGTGACCGGCCCACGGTGGAAGTTGTGTCGCTTGATCGTCCCGGCGAAGCCCTTGCCGATGCCGATTCCGGCGACCTTCACCTTGTCACCGGGCTCGAAGGCCTCGACCGTGACCGTCTCGCCGACCGTCAGCTCGGAGCCGCCGCGGAACTCGACGAGGTGTCGGTGCGGAGTCGTGCGCCCCTTCTTCAGGTGCCCGACCTCGGCCTTCGAGAGCTTGCGCTCGGCGACGGGGTCGAACGCCAGCTGCACGGCCTCGTAGCCGTCCGCATCGTTCGTGCGCACATAGGTCACCGGGCACGGTCCAGCCTCGATCACGGTGACGGGGGTGAGCTGCCCGCTCTCCGGGTCGAAGATCTGGGTCATACCGAGCTTCCTGCCAACGATCCCCTTCATGCGCTGTCCTAGAGCTTGATCTCGATGTCGACGCCGGCCGGCAGGTCGAGCCGCATCAGCGAGTCGACCGTCTTCGGCGTCGGGTTGTGGATGTCGATCAGGCGCTTGTGCGTGCGCACCTCGAAGTGCTCACGCGAGTCCTTGTCCTTGAACGGGCTGCGGATCACGCAGTACACGTTCTTCTCGGTGGGTAGGGGCACGGGGCCGGTGATGGTCGCACCGGTGCGCTGCGCCGTGTCGACGATCTGGGTCGCCGAGCGGTCGAGCTGCGTGTGGTCGTAGCCCTTCAACCGGATGCGGATCTTCTGTTGCGGCACCGTGCCCCTTCCCGAGTCGAGTCGCTATTTGGCGATCTTCGTGACGACGCCGGCGCCGACCGTGCGGCCGCCCTCGCGGACGGCGAAGCGCAGACCCTCGTCCATGGCGATCGGCTGAATGAGCTCGATCTCCATGTTCGTGTTGTCGCCGGGCATGACCATCTCCTGCCCCTCGGGCAGCTTGATCGAGCCGGTCACGTCCGTCGTCCGGAAGTAGAACTGCGGCCGGTAGCCGGTGAAGAACGGCGAGTGGCGGCCGCCCTCGTCCTTCGAGAGGACGTACACCTCGGCGTTGAAGTGCGTGTGCGGCGTGATCGAGCCGGGCTTGGCGAGCACCTGGCCGCGCTCGACCTCCTCGCGCTTGGTGCCACGCAGGAGCGCGCCGGCGTTGTCGCCGGCCTGGGCGAAGTCGAGCGTCTTGTTGAACATCTCGACACCGGTGACTACGGTCTTGGCGACCTCCGGGTGGATGCCGACGATCTCGATCTCCTCGCCAACCGTGATCTGACCCTGCTCGACGCGGCCGGTGACGACCGTGCCGCGGCCGGTGATCGTGAACACGTCCTCGATCGGCATCAGGAACGGCTTGTCGACGTCGCGCTGAGGCTCGGGGATGTACGAGTCGACGGCCTCCATCAGCTCTAGGATCTTGGGCGTCCACTCCGCGTCGCCCTCGAGCGCCTTCAGCGCCGAGACCTGCACGACAGGGATGTCGTCGCCGGGGAACTCGTACTTGGTCAGCAGCTCGCGGACCTCCAGCTCGACCAGCTCGAGCAGCTCGGGGTCGTCGACCATGTCGGCCTTGTTGAGGGCAACGACGATCGCCGGCACCTCGACCTGGCGGGCGAGCAGGATGTGCTCGCGCGTCTGCGGCATCGGCCCGTCGGCGGCGGAGACGACCAGGATCGCGCCGTCCATCTGGGCGGCGCCGGTGATCATGTTCTTGATGTAGTCAGCGTGCCCCGGGCAGTCCACGTGCGCGTAGTGACGGTTGGCCGTCTCGTACTCGACGTGGGTGGTGTTGATGGTGATGCCGCGCTGCCGCTCCTCGGGCGCCTTGTCGATCTCGTCGAAGCTCTTGACCTCGGTGTTGGTGCCCTGCTCGGCGAGCACCTTGGTGATCGCGGCGGTCAGGGTCGTCTTGCCGTGGTCGATGTGACCGATCGTGCCGACGTTGACGTGCGGCTTGTTGCGCTCGAACTTCTGCTTGCCCATTGATCCCTCCGAATTCCTCTCTGGCCTAGGACTTGCCCGGCCCGGTCTCTGAGTCGGTCAGCTTGGCGAGGAGGTCCTTCGGCGCCTCCTCGTAGCGATCGAACTGCATGGTGAACGTCGCCCGGCCCTGCGTCGTCGAGCGCAGGTCGGTTGCGTACCCGAACATCGTGGCGAGCGGGACGCGCGCCCGGATCGCCTGTGCGTTGCCTCGCGGCTCCAGCCCCTCGACGCGTCCGCGCCGGGAGTTGAGGTCGCCCATGACGTCGCCGAGGTACTCGTCCGGCGTGACGACCTCGACGGCCATCATCGGCTCGAGCAGCTTCGGGTCTGCGCGCTTCATTCCCTCCTTGAAGGCCATCGAGCCCGCGACCTTGAAGGCCATCTCGCTCGAGTCGACCTCGTGGTAGGAGCCCTCGACGAGCTCGATGCGGATGTCGACGACGGGGAAGCCGGCCAGGATGCCCGACTCCATCGCCTCCTGGATGCCGAGGTCGACCGATGGGATGTACTCCTTCGGGATGGCGCCGCCGACGATGCGGTCGATGAACTCGTAGCCCTCCCCCGGCTCGGCCGGTTCCAGGTTGATGACGGCGTGGCCGTACTGGCCGCGACCACCGGTCTGGCGCACGAAGCGCCCCTGGATCTTCTCCACGCGCTTGCCGACGGTCTCGCGGTAGGCGACCTGCGGCCGGCCGACGTTCGCGTCGACCTTGAACTCGCGCATGAGCCGGTCGACGATGATCTCCAGGTGCAGCTCGCCCATCCCCGAGATGAGCGTCTGCCCCGTCTCCTCGTCTGACTGCACGCGGAAGGTCGGATCCTCCTCCGACAGGCGCTGCAGCGCGGCCCCGAGCTTGTCCTGGTCGCCCTTCGTCTTCGGCTCGATCGCGACGGCGATGACCGGATCGGGGAACGTCATCGACTCGAGCACGATCGGCGCCGTGTCGATGGCGAGCGTGTCGCCGGTGGTCGTCTGCTTGAGACCGACCGCGGCGGCGATCTCGCCGGCGGCGATCTCGGCCCGCTCCTCGCGGTGGTTGGCGTGCATCTGGAGGATGCGCCCGATCCGCTCGGTCTTGCCGTTCGTCGTGTTGACGACGCGGTCGCCGGCCTTGATCTTGCCCGAGTAGACCCGGAAGTACGTCAGCTTGCCGACGTAGGGATCGGTCATCACCTTGAAGGCGAGCGCGGCGAACGGCTCGTCCGCGGCCGGGCGCCGAGAGAGCTCGTGCTCGGTGCGCGGGTCGATGCCGTGCACGGGCGGGACGTCCAGCGGGCTCGGCAGGAAGTCGACAACCGCGTCGAGCAGCGGCTGGATGCCCTTGTTCTTGAACGCCGAGCCGGCCAGGACCGGCGTCACCGTGATGTCGAGCGTGGCCGCCCGCAGCGCGCGCCGAAGCATCTCGGGGCTGACCTTCGACTCGTCCTGCAGGTACGTCTCCATCAGCTCGTCGTCGTGGTCGGCGACCGAGTCGATGAGCTGGTGGTGGTACTCCTCCGCCTGCTCGCGGAGCTCCTCGGGGATCTCCTCCGTGACGTAGTCCATGCCGAGCGCGTCCTTGTAGACGATCGCCCGCATCTCGACCAGGTCGATGACGCCGCGGAAGTGCTCCTCCTGACCGAGCGGCAGCTGCACGGGCACCGGGTGGGCACCGAGACGGTCGACCATCGACTGCACGGCGGCGAAGTAATCCGCGCCGGTGCGGTCCATCTTGTTGATGAAGGCGATGCGCGGCACGCGGTAGCGGTCCGCCTGGCGCCAGACGGTCTCGGACTGCGGCTCGACGCCGGCGACGGAGTCGAAGACGGCGATCGCGCCGTCCAGCACTCGCAGGCTGCGCTCGACCTCGACCGTGAAGTCCACGTGCCCGGGCGTATCAATGATGTTGATGCGGAAGTCCCGCCAGAACGCCGTCGTCGCAGCAGACGTGATCGTGATGCCGCGCTCCTGCTCCTGCGCCATCCAGTCCATCGTCGCGGCGCCCTCGTGGACCTCGCCCATCTTGTGGGTGCGGCCGGTGTAGTAGAGGATCCGCTCCGTCGTCGTGGTCTTGCCCGCGTCGATGTGGGCCATGATCCCGATGTTCCGGACGCGGTCGAGCCCGACCTCTGTCTGTGTGGCGACGTTCGACATGTCGTTACCAGCGGTAGTGCGCGAAGGCCTTGTTGGCCTGCGCCATCCGGTACTGGTCGTCCTTCTGCTTGAACGCGCCGCCCTGCTGGTTCAGCGCGTCGAGGAGCTCGCCCGCGAGCTTCTCGTCCATGCCCTTCTCGCGGCGCTTGCGGGCGTTCTCGACCACCCAGCGGATGGCGAGCGTCCGGGCGCGGCGCTGCGGCACCTCGACGGGCACCTGGTAGTTGGCGCCGCCGACACGGCGGGAGCGGACCTCCAGGACGGGCGTGACGGTCTTGATCGCCTGCTCGAGCACCTCGACCGGCGGCTTGCCGGTGCGCTCGCCCAGACCGGTCGAGCGCCGAGTAGACGAGCTGCTCGGCGATGCTCTTCTTGCCGTCCAGCATGACGCTGTTGACGACCTGGCTGACGAGCACGGAGGTGTGCACCGGATCCGGCGCCAGCTCCCTCGGCTCGATCTCTGCGCGACGCGGCATACGAAGCCTCAGGCGGGCCGCTTGGCCCCGTACTTGGAGCGGCCCTGGCGGCGGTCGCTCACGCCGGCAGCGTCGAGCGCAGCGCGGATGACCTTGTAGCGGATGCCGGGCAGGTCCTTGACGCGGCCGCCGCGGACGAGGACGACCGAGTGCTCCTGGAGGTTGTGGCCCTCGCCCGGGATGTACGCGGTGATCTCCATGCCGTTCGTGAGCCGGATGCGCGCGGCCTTGCGCAGCGCCGAGTTCGGCTTCTTGGGCGTGCGGGTGAAGACGCGCGTGCAGACGCCCCGCCGCTGCGGGGACCCCTGCAGGTGGGGCGTGCTGGTCTTCTCCTTGATGGCCTTGCGGCCCTTGCGCACGAGCTGGTTAACGGTCGGCACTGAACTCCAAAGGTCGGGGGGCACACACAAAGAAGGTCGGCAGGGCTTTCCCCCTGCCAACCACCGGCGCGCATGGTAGCAAGGTTCTCGAGGCGTCGGCCGGCAGCCCCGGAGGCCGCTGGAACACGTTCGAAGCCGTGTTCGCAGGGCCCTGGAGCGCGTCTGGGCACCACTTTGTGGCAGAGAGCCACAAGGTGCCTTTCCTACGAATCGAGGCCGCTCGGCGGCCCTACTTTGTGGCTCTCAGCCGCAAACCGTGGTGAGAGCGTGCCGAGAAGGTGGTTTCCGGCCGGAAGGCGCTCGACGGGCCTCTGGGTGAAACGTCGCCGGAGGCCGTGAAAGCTGCCTTACTCCCGATTACAGTGAGACAGTGGCCGGTGAGGGACCGGCCCTGGGGGAGAATCGAGGGGCAGGATGCAACTGCGGTATGCGGGCGTCGAACGACGGGGCGCGCCGGCGTGACGACGGCGCTCTTCTCGTTGACAGCGGCACTGGCCACCCTGGTGGTGGTCCTCGTCGTGCTGCTCGTGACGAGGCGGTCGCGCGCCGAGGAGCCGGAGCAGGCCGCGGCTGAGCTTCCGCCCGGGTCACAGGGGCAGCTCGAGACGACCGTGCGCGAGCTCTCCGAGGCGCTCGAGCGCGCGCGCGAGGAGAACCGCCGCGGACGCTTCCTGGCCCAGCTCGCAGGGGCGATCGAGCTCGACGAGGTGCTGGCACGGACGCTCGAGGCGGCCAGCCTGCTTCCGGGCGTGGACGCGGCCATGGTCGTCCTGCCGCAGGCCGAGGGTGGCCCCCTGATCGCCACGAACGGGATGAGCCGTGACGAAGCCTCGAACCAGCCGATCGCGCCGCCGCTCGAGGGGCGCCAGCCGCGCGCGGTCGCGATCAACTACCGCTTCCGCGACGGTGACGCCGGCCGCGACGGCAACCTCATCCGCGGCGGGCTGATCGTGCCGCTCGCCGGGGGGCGCGACGAGATCGTGGGCACGCTCGCCGTGTTCTGGCGCGGGCGCGAGCGCGACGCCTCGCCGGACGAGCTGGCGCTGATCGAGGATCTCGCCGCCAGCGCCGGCCCGTCGATCGAGAACGCGCGACGCTTCCACGAGGCCCGCCAGCTCGCCGAGCTCGACTCGCTCACGGGTCTGCACAACCGGCGCTACTTCGACGAGGTGCTCGACCGTGAGGTCGCCCGTGCGCAGCGCTACGGCCGGCCGCTGACGCTGCTGGTGCTCGATCTCGACGGCCTCAGGGAGATCAACGACCGGCTCGGCCACCTCGGCGGCGACGCCGTCCTCACCGAGCTGGGGGAGCGCGTGCGTGAGGCACTCCGCTCGGCCGACATCGCGTGCCGCATCGGCGGCGACGAGTTCGCGGTCGTCCTGCCCGAGTCGACTGCCGAGGACGCGAAGCAGCTGTACGACCGACTCCAGGATGCGATCACGGCACGCCCGTTCGCCGGGTCGGAGCGGATCAACACTTCCGGCGGAGTCGCTCAGCTCGGCCGCGAGGACGACGCCGTGTCGCTCTACCGGCGCGCCGACGAGAACCTCTACCGCGCCAAGCAGAGCGGCAAGGGCCACGTCCAGTAAGCGGCGCTCGGGGCTGCGCAGGACGCAACCCCGAGCACCCCAGGTCGATCAGACGCGCTGGACGGTGTAGCGCGGCTGCTGCGTGGGCGCCGGGGCTCCGCCCGACACCTCCACGGTCACGGCTACGATCGCGCCCTTCGGCACGCGGACGGTGAGCGGCACGACCAGACGCGTCACGCCGCCCTTGAACAGTCCGGCGGACGTGGGCGACTTCCCGGTGACCACCCACGCCTGGTACTCCTTGCCCGGAGGCGCGGCCTCCAGCCCGGAGATCACGAGCGCAGCCCGGCCGTCCGGGGCCGCCACGAGCACCATCGTGCCCTGCGACCCCTGCACGGGCAGCGACCGCGCTCCGTTGGAGATCAGTTCGATCGCCTCGGCGGCGCCGGACGGAACGGCCGACACGACTGTCGGGTCGTCGTCGGCGGCGACGAGTGCCCAGGCGCCGAGCGCCGCCGCCGCGACCGCCAGCGCGACCGCCGCGGCCGCCGCAAGCCAGCCGCGGCCGAAGCGGCCACGCCGGGGCGCAGCCTCAGGCTCACGGTCCTCGACGGCCGGCTCTTCGGCGGCGGGTGTGACGCCGGGCCGGTCGTAGGCGATGATCGTCGGCCTCGGCATCCGGTCCGAGAGGTAGCTGACGGCCGGACCCGACAGCTCCGCCGTCTCGTCGTAGGCCTCCACGGCCAGCGGGGCCGCGACGGCCACGGGAACGCGTTCGACCTCGCGCTCGGCGTCGGTCGAGTGGAAGCGCGGCTCCGGCTGTTCCGGAGCCTTCATCGTCACGAACGTGACCTCGTCCCGCAGCGCGGACTCGAGGTCGGCGGTCTCCTGCTGCTCCGCCGCCCCGGCTCCCGCCGTTGCGGCCGGCTGGGGTTCGGTGGCGACGAGGACGCGTGCGACGAGCTCGTGTGAGCGACGCCAGGTGGACTCCACCCAGTCGACGACCTCGCGGCGTCGCCGCGGGCCCTCGAGCGGGTCGAGGAAGTAGACGACGGCGAGGCCGACTGCCCCGACCGCACCGACGACGACGAGCGGCGCGCGACTCCATCGCCGCTGGCGGGGTGAGCTCACGCTCCGCGCCCGACCCCTGCGACCACTGCTCATTTGGTGCCCTCCCTCCCCTTCGGGTCAGGCTGTCTGGGATTGCCACAGCGGGACGCAACCGGTGAAGCCGCAGAAGCCGATTCGTGCCCCGATCGCTTTATGCTCGGAACAGGGGGAGAATCAAACCGCAGCCTTGGGGGAGAAGCAAGCTGCAGCGTCCCGGGGGAACCGCACTCGAGGTGTGAGCCTCGACGAAGGAGCCGATAACGCGATCGTGACCATTGCCCTTGCCATCGCCTGCGGTGTGCTCGCCGTCCTGGCCGGAGTCCTGGCCGTCCTACTCATCCGGCCACGTGTACGGCGAGCGCGCCCGTCCGTCGCGCCCGAGGCGGCTCCGACGCCGGAGGCGGAGCAGCTCGCCCGCGACCTGCAGGGAGCGCTCGCCCAGTACCGGGAGGAGGCCCAGATGCACGAGCTGCCGAAGCCGTCGCGACCGTCGCAGGTGGTCTCACCCCGGCGAGAGGCTCCCCCGCGACGCCCGCCCTCTCCCGAGCCGGTGCGCGAGCGGACAGGCGCCCCCGCACCTCCACCCCGGCCCTTGCCGGCGGCGACCGACGCGCCGGCGGCGGCAGCTGCTCCGACCGCGCTGGCGGAGGACGGCCGGCTGCAGGAGCTGCTCGGCCAGACGCTCGCCACGGCGCAGGCGATCCCCGGCGCGGACGCCGCGGCGGTGGCGCTCCCGGCCTGGCATGAGCCACTCCTGGGCACGCTCGGCCTGGCCCGCCACGAGGCCGACCGGCTGGCGAGCACCTTGCCGGCCGCGGGCGCCCGGACACGGTCGATCTCGATCGAGTACGAGTACGACGACGCCGCGGGCGCTGCCCCGGGGCGGCTGCAGCACGGCATTGCCGTGCCGATCACCGGACTACCAACGGCTGGGCTGGTCATGATCCTCACGCGCTCGCACGACGTCGAGCTCGGCGCCTCCCAGGTCGAGCTGCTCGAGGAGATCGTGAACCGGCTGGCGCCTGCGCTGGCTCGCGTGCTCGAGTGGGACGCTGCCGCGACACCAGTGGCGGTGACGGTACGCGAGCGGGCCGACCGCCGGGCGTCGGAGAGCTCGTCAGTCCAGAGCGAGGAAGGGCAGGAAGTCCGTCAGCTCCACCGGTTCCACGACCGGTAGCTCGTCACGGGCGCAGACCGTCTGCTGCAGCGCCTCGGAGCGGCGGGCCAGGAGCCAGGCCTGGAACTTCGCGAGCCGCGCGCTCTCGATCAGCGCAGCAGTGATCGCCGGCCGCGCGAGCGCGAGCGGATAGGCACCGAGCTCCATAGTCGGCCCCGTGGCCCGAAGCTGGATCCGGCCCTCCGCGGTCCGCAGCACCTTCGGCTTGCCCTCGGGCAACGAGAACACCGCGGCCGGCGCCACGGGCTCTAGGGCGAGCCCGCTGCGCCGCCCGCCGAGCCAGGAGAGGCGGCGCTTGGCGGCGACCGGCCGGGCTCGCGACTCGGCGAAGGTCAGCTGGTAGTCGGCGATCGCGGCGCTCGACGGGCCCGTGACGCGCATGCGGCTGCGCAGCTTGCTCTCGCGGGTCTCGAACCCGATGATCGCCCTGGCGAGCGAGCGCGACGTGCGCGCCCGCGTCAGTGCGGCCCGATAGGCAGGCCAGCTGCCTCGGAACTCCTGCGCCACGACAGCCGCCTCGGCGGCGTCGAGCTCTGCGGCGGTGAGGCCGACCCACTTCGAAAGGACCAGCCGCGCGTGCAGCGCGCTGAGCGCAGAGTCGGCGTCTCCGGTGACGCGCGCGAGCTCTGCGAGCTGGCCTCGGGTCACTGTGAGCTCGCCGAGCGAGCACTGCACGCCGGGCGGCAGGCGCGCCTCGCTGCGCGAGCCCTCGAACGACGGCCCGGCGACCTTCGCCGCATCGCAGAGCGAGGCGTCGCGAGCCCAGAGCCAGACGCACGCCGCGGCCTCCTTGTCGGGATCGCTCTCCCCCACGCTCCAGACACCCCACCCCCACGACCAGACGCTGGTGATGCGGGTCTCGGCGGCGACCTGCTTGGCGGCCAGCGCCTCGAGCTTGACCACGTCGAACCACGCGCTCGAGGGCGCGAGGCCCTCGCGGCCGCTGCCGACTCCCTTGGTCGTGTGGAAGCCGAGCATGAGGCCGAGCCGGCTCGGCGGGATGCCCACCTCGGTGAAGTCCTCGATCCCCTTCCGGAGCGCGACCCGCATCGTGCGGCTGCCGACCAGCGGCCCCTGCTTGTGGATCCGCGGTCCGGAGAAGTAGACCTCCCGGACGAGGTCGGCCACGTCGGACGTGTCGCGCCACCACTGCGCCGCCTCGCCGGCGGTGTAGGGCGTGCTCGAGATCAGGAGCTGCGGCCGCGCACCGAGCGCCGCCAGCCGGCGCAGGAAGGTGAGGACGTTGGACCGGTAGCGCGCGTTCGAGTCCGACCACGGCGTCGCCGTCCCGGCTCCGAAGAGCTCGTTGAGGGCGATCACCGGCGTCGCGCAGCCGGACGAGGCGACCGCGCGCAGGAAAAGGCGGTCGGCGCGATCGACGATCACGGCCGGGTCGGCCGGAGCGGTCGGGGTGCCGACGCGGTTCTTGAGGTACATGTCCCAGTAGACGGTCTTCGCGCCCGCGGCCCGCAGGCGCGGGGGCGCGATGAAGTTCGAGGCCGCGGCCACGACGCCGGGGCGCGCGAAGATGCGGTCCCAGAACGGCACCGAGCCGTCGCCGAAGTCGATCCACAGCGGACGCGAGCTCGGCAGGTTGCAGCCCGGAGCCGCGGTCGCCGCCGCGGGAGACGCGCCGAGCGCGGCCGCGACGAGACAGCCGATGAGCAGGAGCTTCTTCACGGCCGACTCTGTGTAGCAGACGCTGCACCCGAGCCCGGATCGAGCTAGTGGCACTCTGCCACTAATTCATTCGCGGCCGCGTCACGGCAGACTCCGCCTCGTGCGAGTCGTCTTCGTGGGAACCGAGGCGCCGGACCAGGTGGCGCAGCTCAGAGAGCAGCTCCCTGGCGTCGACTTGGTCGAGGTCGACGACCGTGATCAGCTGGCGGACGAGCTGGCGGACGCCGACGCGGTCGTCTGCTACCGGCTGCGCCCCGAAGAGACGACCCGCGCCTCGCGCCTTCGCCTGGTGCAGTCGCTGTCGGCAGGCGCGGACTGGATCGAGCCGGCCGCCCTGCCGGACGGCGCGAGCCTGTGCATCGTGCGCGGGCACGAGCGCACGATGGCCGAGTGGGTGCTGATGGCGCTCCTGGCCCTGCCTCGACAGGTGGTGCTGCTTGATCGCGACCTGCGCCAGGGGCTCTGGCACCGCCACGGCGGCGACCACCTGGACCTCGGCGAGCCCGAGCTGGAGGGCAGGACGGTGGCGCTCGTCGGCTACGGGCAGATCGGCCGGGAGGTCGAGCGGCTCGTCACGCCGCTCGGCGCGCGCACGGTCGCGGTGACGCGGCGGCCGCGCGACGGCGCCCGCTCCCTGAACGAGCTTGCGGATGCGCTGACCGACGCGGACTTCGCAGTCGTCTCGCTGCCACGCCAGGCGGGCAGCGTGATCGGGCCGGCCGAGCTCGACGCTCTTGGTCCTGAGGGCTTCCTCGTCAACGTTGGCCGCGGCAAGGTCATCGACGAGGATGCGCTCTACGAGGCGCTACGCGACCGCCGCATCAAGGGCGCCGCCATCGACGTCTGGTACCACTACCCGCGCGAGGAGGGAGAGGTCGTGCGGCCCTCCGAGCACCCCTTCCACGAGCTCGACAACGTGCTGATGAGCCCGCATGCGAGCGGACGCTCACGGCGGGCGCGCGAGCAGCGCTGGGAGTTCGTGGCCGAGCAGCTCGGGCGGCTCGGACGCGGCGAGCCGCTCGAGAACGTCGTCGCGACCGGTTCGGCCGGGGCCTGAGAGCTTCAGCGGCGCTCGACGAGCTCGCAGTCGACAGCAACGTCGTCGAGACGGTCGGCCTGCACCCGGTCGCGGCCGGTGCCGCAGCGGACCTCGTCGGCGACCCGGTCACGCGAGACGATCAGGTCGTCGTGGCCGCCGCCCAGGAGCCGGTCGGTGCCCTTGCCGCCGTAGAGGCGGTCGTCCCCGGCCGAGCCCCTGACCACGTCGTCCCCGTCACCGCCCTGGACGAAGTCGGGCCCTCCACGCCCGTCCAGGTCGTCGCGTCCGGCATGGCCGTACAGCGCATCCGGCCCGTTGCCGCCACGAAGCAGGTCGCGCCCCGCGCGGCCGTTGCGGCGGCAGGTGCTCGTCAGACGGCGAAGCTCCGCGCCGTCGTGGCCGACCGTATGCAAGCCCGGCCAGCCGAAGCACTCGCCGTCAGCTGCAAAGGCAAGGCGCTCGCCGTCCGGTGACCACGTCACCCGGCCAAGCGTCGCGGCCAGGGACGACCCGTTGCTGGCGAGGACCAGGCGGCGGTCTCGGCGCGCCGGCAGGTCGACGAGATGGAGGTCGGCCCCGCCGTCCGGCCGCAGACGCTGCACGGCGAGAAAGCGGCCTTCGGGCGAGAGACTGACGATGTCCCCATGCCACTCGACGTGGAGAACCGTGCGGTCGCTGCCGTCGCGGTTGACAGCCTCGAGCGCCGACCGTCCGGATAGGAAGAAGAGCCTCTGCCCGTCGCCCGACCACGCGAGCGGCCGGTATCCGAAGTCGTCGGCGGCCGACAAGACGAGTCGCCGAGCCCCGGTCCCGTCGGGCCGGACCGACCAGATCTCCGCCGTTCGGTTGTTGGGCCAGATCCCGTCAGACATGCGCGAGCCGGTCACATACGCGATCTCGCCCGCCGATGACCAGAGCGGGCTGGAAGCCCAGACGCCGCCCTTCACGGAGACATGGGTGCCGGCGAGCACCGTCCGTCCGGAGCCGTCCGGTCGGACGACGGCCACGCCTGCCGGCACGAGGCTGCACCGGCGCACGCAGAAGACCGGCGAGCTAAATGCGAGCGCGAGCGCCTGGCTATCGGGCGACCAACTGGGGTCGTCGCCGCTCAGCGGCTGTGCGGGCCCGCCCGCCGCGGGGACGACGATGCTCCCGCCGCCCCACGCGGAGGCGACCGCGAGCTGCCGCGAATCGGGTGACCAGGACAGCTCGCCGAACGGGCCGCTGGGGCCGCCGGGAGTGCTGGGCCACAGCTGCGCGACGCCGACCACGGCTCGGGGTGCGCCGCCTTTCGCGCCGACCGTGTAGATCGTCTGCCGCGGATTCGAGCTGGTTCCGGTCGACACTCGCACGTAGTGGACGAACGCAATCGTGCGCCCGTCCGGCGACCACGCCGGCAGGCGGTCGCCGCAGATGACTCCGCACGTGCGGGTGAGCGTGGCCGGACCGGCAGCGGCACCCGCTCCGCCGCCTAGGGCCGCCAGCACCAGGACGGTGCCGAGGACAGCAGCAAGGCGCATCACGAAAACGATACGCCGCTCCGTGTGCGGAACATCACAGCGTTCTGTTTGGGAACGTCCGCGCGGCCGGCGCCGTGGCCGACGCCCCTTTCTCGATGGGCTCGGGTCAGTCCCCCGCGGGGACAGACCCGTCGGCGTGTCAGACCCTGAAAGCAGTGAGGCCCGGCAGATGCCGGGCCTCGCTGACTGCTTGTCGCCGTTGCGACTACTCGTCGAGCGGCGAGTCGACCTCGGGGATCTCGACCGCCTCGCCGCCGTCGGTCGGCATGCCGTCGCCGTTCGAGTCGTGCTGCGGCGAGCCGCCGAACGTCAGGTCGACGCCGTCCAGGGCGAGGGTGCCGCCGTCCGAGCCGATCTCCTGGAGCGCGGCCAGGAGCGCCTCGCGCTCGGCGGCCGGCGTCTCGCGGATGACGGTCTCGGTCGGGGAAATGTCGATCAGCCGGTAGCGCTTGAGCCCGGTCGCGGCCGGGATCAGCTTGCCGATGATCACGTTCTCCTTCAGGCCGAGCAGGTTGTCGACCTTGCCCTCGATCGCGGCATCCGTGAGCACCTTCGTCGTCTCCTGGAAGGAGGCGGCCGAGAGGAACGACTCCGTCGCCAGCGATGCCTTGGTGATACCGAGGATCAACGGCTCGTGTGTCGCCTGCTCGCCCTTCGCCTTCTTCACGCGGACGTTCTCCCGCTCGTAGACGACGCGGTCGACCAGCTGGCCGGGCAGGAGCTCGGTGTCGCCGGCGTTCTCGACGCGGACCTTCTTGAGCATCTGCCGGACGATCACCTCGATGTGCTTGTCGTGGAGATCGACGCCCTGCGACTTGTAGACCTTCTGCACCTCGTCGACGAGGTACAGCTCCGTCGCCGTCGAGCCCTTCAGGCGCAGGAGGTCGGCCGGTGTCTGCGAGCCCTCGTGCAGCGGATCGCCGGGCTCGACCATCTGGCCGTTCTCGACGAGCAGCCGCGTACGCCGCGGCAGCGCGTACGCCACCGGCTCGAGCGGCTCCCCGTTCTCGTCGAGGCCGTCCTGGTGGATGGTCACCTTGGGCCCGCGGTCCGACTGCTCGATCTCGACGCGGCCGGCGACCTCCGTCAGCTTCGCGGCGCCCTTCGGGTTCCGCGCCTCGAAGATCTCCGTCGACGCGCGGGAGACCGTGCGTGATGTCGGCGCCGGCGACGCCGCCCGTGTGGAACGTCCGCATGGTCAGCTGCGTGCCGGGCTCGCCGATCGACTGCGCGGCGATGATGCCGACCGCGTCGCCGATGGTCGACAGGTCGCCGGTGGCCAGGAAGATGCCGTAGCAGGCGCGGCAGAGGCCGAACTCGCTGCGGCACTTCAGAACCGAACGCACCGGCGCGCGGAACGTCTCGATGTGCTCGTCGCCGACCTCCTCGATCAGCTGGCGCAGGAACGGCGCGGTGATCATCTGCCCCTTGTCGGCGAACTTCGTCTTGCCGGGCTCGCCCGACTTGAGCGGCTTGAAGACGTCAATCGCGAACATCCGCCCGAGCAGGCTCTTGTTGATGCCCTCCGGAACCTGGAGGGGCAGCGCGATGTGGTCCTCGGTCTTGCAGTCGTCCTCGCGGATGATCACGTCCTGCGCCACGTCCACGAGCCGCCTCGTGAGGTAGCCGGAGTCGGCGGTGCGGAGCGCGGTGTCGGCGAGACCCTTGCGTGCACCGTGCGTCGAGATGAAGTACTCGAGCACCGGCAGGCCCTCCATGAAGTTCGCCTTGATCGGGCGCTCGATGATCTCGCCCTTCGGGTTGGCGACGAGGCCGCGCATCGCCGCCAGCTGGCGGATCTGCGTGAACGAGCCTCGCGCGCCCGAGTTGGCCATCATGAAGATCGGGTTCAGCTCGCGGAGGTTCTTCTCCATCGCGGCGGCGACGGCGTCGGTTGCCTCCGTCCAGATCGTCGTGATGATCTCGTGGCGCTCCTCGTCCGTGATGAGGCCGCGCTCGTACTGCTGCTCGACGCGCTGCACCCGCTCCTCGTGCTCGCCGAGAATCGCCTCCTTCTCGGGCGGGACGACGATGTCGTTCTTCGACACGGTCACGCCCGCCTGGGTGGCGTAGCGGAAGCCGAGCGCCTTGATCCGGTCGAGCACGCCGGCGATCACCGGCGCGCCGTACTGGCGGGCCAGGCTCGAGATGAAGTCGTCCATCTCGCGCTTCGACAGCGTCCGGTTGAGGAACCTGTACGGGTCCGGCTCGTGCCCATCGGCCTCGGCGGCCTCGGCGAGCGCCCGTGAGACCTCGACGTTGAAGATGATCCGGCCCGGCGTGGTGACGATCAGCTCGCCCTCGTGGCGATACTCGACCGGATCCTGGAGACCGACCTGCTTCGCCTCGATGGCGAACTCGACCTCCTCCTCCGAGCGGAACCGCTTGATCCCGTCGAGGCCTCAGCTCCTTGGCGACCTCCGCGGCCGTGACCGAGTCGAAGTCACGGGTCGAGTAGGTGAGGAAGTAGCCGCCCAGGACCATGTCCTGGGTCGGGGTCGCGAGCGGGCGGCCCGAGGCCGGCGAGAGGATGTTGTTCGACGACAGCATCAGGATGCGCGCCTCGGCCTGCGCCTCCGCCGACAGCGGCAGATGGACGGCCATCTGGTCGCCGTCGAAGTCGGCGTTGAAGGCATGGCAGACGAGCGGGTGCACCTGGATCGCCTTGCCCTCGACCAGCACCGGCTCGAACGCCTGGATGCCGAGGCGGTGGAGGGTCGGCGCCCGGTTCAGGAGCACCGGGTGCTCGGCGATGACCTCCTCGAGCACGTCCCACACCTCCGGCACCATCGAGTCGACGTACTTCTTCGCCGCCTTGATGTTCTGCGCGGCCTTGCGCTCGACGAGCCGGCTCATGATGAACGGCTTGAAGAGCTCGAGGGCCATCAGCTTCGGCAGCCCGCACTGGTGCAGCCTGAGGTTCGGCCCGGACACGATGACCGAGCGGCCCGAGTAGTCGACGCGCTTGCCCAGCAGGTTCTGGCGGAAGCGCCCCTGCTTGCCCTTGAGCATGTCGGACAGCGACTTCAGCGGCCGGTTGCCCGGGCCGGTGACCGCGCGGCCGCGGCGCCCGTTGTCGAACAGGGCGTCGACGGCCTCCTGGAGCATGCGCTTCTCGTTGTTGACGATGATCTCGGGCGCGCCGAGGTCGAGCAGCCGCTTGAGGCGGTTGTTCCGGTTGATGACGCGCCGGTAGAGGTCGTTGAGGTCGCTGGTGGCGAAGCGGCCGCCGTCCAGCTGCACCATCGGGCGCAGCTCCGGCGGGATCACCGGCACGGCCTCGAGGACCATCCACTCGGGGCGGTTCTCGGACTTGATGAAGGCGTTGACGACCTTCAGGCGCTTGATCGCGCGCTGCTGCCGCTGTCCCTTCGAGGTGCGGATCGTCTCGCGGAGCGAGTCCGCCTCGGCGACGAGGTCGAGGTCCTTGAGCAGGTCGCGGATCGCCTCGGCGCCCATGCCGCCGCGGAAGTACACGCCGAATCCGTACGGCGAGCCGAAGCGGTCCTTCATCTCGCGGAAGATCTGCTCGTCCGGCTCGATGTGCTTGACCTCGAGCTCCCGGAACTTCTCCCAGGTCTGCTCGAGCCGCCGCTGTGAGTCCTCGGCGGCCTCGCGGGTGTCCGCCCGGCGAGACTCGATGTCGAGGTACATCTCGCGCACCTTCAGCGACCACTGGATGACCGCGTCCAGGTCCTCGCGGCTCATGCGGCCGTCTGTCCGCAGGCAGAGATCGTTCGCCAGGTCGCGCAGCGTGGCCGCGTCGGCGCCCAGCTCGGCGGTCTCGATCACCTCGCGGAGCAAGCCGTTGCCGACCTCGCGCGACTTCTCGAGATTCTTGAGGTCGACGCCCGAGACGAGCTCGGCGTCGTCGCCCTCGAGCTGCTCGCCGGCCATCAGCGCGTCGAGCACCTTGTTGATGCGCTTCGTCAGCGCGCCCTTCTTCGAGCCCGACGCCTTCTCGGCCTCGGCCCGGAGCAGCGTCGAGCGCCTCGGCGATCTGCTGCGCCGCCGTGCCGACGTTCTCGAGCTCGCGCGGCGAGAGCCGGCGGTCGTCGCGGATGGCCGCGTTGCGGACGAGCTCGCGGATCTTCTTCGAGTCCTCGGTCGTGATCGAGCCGGAGACCTCGACGAAGAGGCCGGCCATCAGGTCGCGGACCTCCTCGAGCGTCGGCAGGCCCTGCTCCTCGGCCCAGTTCGAGAGGCCGCGGCCCCAGAACTCGTCGTCCTCGTCGAAGTTGCGCTCCTGGCCCTTCGCGAAGTAGGCGCGGCGCCGCTTCAGCCGGTCCTCGAGCGCGGCGAGCGCCTCGTCGCGGTCGACGTAGATGCGCTCGTACTCCGCCTTGACCTTGTCCTCGAGGTCGTTCAGGTCCTTCGCCCGGGCCTCGTGGTCCACGTAGGTGACGATCGAGGCGGCGAAGTACAGGACCTTCTCGAGCTCGCGCGGGGCGATGTCGAGCAGGTAGCCGATCCGGCTGGGGACGCCCTTGAAGAACCAGATGTGCGAGACGGGCGCGGCCAGGTCGATGTGGCCCATGCGCTCGCGGCGCACCTTCTGCCGCGTCACCTCGACGCCGCAGCGCTCGCAGATGATCCCCTTGTAGCGGACGCGCTTGTACTTGCCGCAGTAGCACTCCCAGTCCTTGGTCGGACCGAAGATGCGCTCGCAGAAGAGGCCGTCGCGCTCGGGCTTGAGCGTGCGGTAGTTGATGGTCTCCGGCTTGGTGACCTCGCCCGGACGACCAGTCGCGGATCTGCTTGCTCGAGGCGAGTCCGATGCGGATCGCGTCGAAGTCGTTGATGTCGATCAAGACCGCTCACCCCCCGTGAGGAGACGGTCCGGAGAGCCCTGAGGCTGATTCAAGTCTTCCCTTCCCTTCACGCCGTCGTATCTCGTCCTGTCAGTTCTCGTGGTCATTCGTCCAGCTCCAGATCGATCTCGCCCGAGGCGAGCGGGCCCACCTGCTCCTCGACTCTCCTCGGTCGCGGCCGCGCTCGGAGAGAGCTCGACGTCCTCGAGGTCGCCGAGCACCTCGTCGGCGGGGAGGACCAGCTCGCCCGAGTCGTCGCTGCGCTCCTGTCCGGCCTCGACCTCCTGCGCCTGCGGCTCGCGGGCCTGCGCCCGCAGCGAGCCCGGCGAGAGGTCGATGCCCAGCTCCTCGGCCGCGCGCAGGAGCTCGTCCTCCTCCTCGCGCACCTCGACCTCGGCGCCCTCCTCGGAGAGCACGTCGACGTCGAGCGCCAGGGACTGCATCTCCTTGAGCAGCACCTTGAAGGACTCGGGGATCGAGGGCTCGGCGATGTTCTCGCCCTTGACGATCGCCTCGTAGGCCTTGACGCGCCCGACGGTGTCGTCGGACTTGATCGTGAGCATCTCCTGGAGCGTGTAGGCGGCGCCGTAGGCCTCCAGCGCCCAGACCTCCATCTCGCCGAAGCGCTGGCCGCCGAACTGCGCCTTGCCGCCCAGCGGCTGCTGGGTGACGAGCGAGTAGGGGCCGGTCGAGCGCGCGTGGATCTTGTCGTCGACGAGGTGGAGCAGCTTCAGGATGTACATGAAGCCGACCGTGACCTTCTGGTCGAACGGCTCGCCCGTGCGCCCGCTGAAGAGGCGCACCTTGCCCGAGCGTGAAGCGGCCCGCAGGCCGCTTCTCGTCGACCATGAGCGTGATCGGCGAGTCGGGGTTCTGCTTCGTCCACGCGACCAGCGCCCGGTCGACGTCCTCGACCGACGCGCCGTCGAAGACCGGCGTCGCCACCGGGCGTCGGCCCGTTGCGCTCGCCGTCTCTCGGCGAAGACGCCGTGTGCGGCCGCCCAGCCGAGGTGCGTCTCGAGGATCTGGCCGATGTTCATCCGGCTCGGCACGCCGAGCGGGTTCAGCACGACGTCCACCGGGCGGCCGTCCTCGAGGAACGGCATGTCCTCCTCGGAGACGATCTTGGCGATGACGCCCTTGTTGCCGTGGCGCCCGGCGAGCTTGTCGCCCTCGGCGATCTTGCGCTTCTTGGCCACGTAGACGCGCACCAGCTCGTTGACGCCCGGCGACAGGTCGTCGCCGGCGTCGCGGGAGAACGTCTTGACGTCGATGACCTTGCCGCCCTCGCCGTGCGGGACCTTCAGCGAGGTGTCGCGGACCTCGCGCGCCTTCTCCTTGAAGATGGCGCGGATCAGCTTCTCCTCGGCCGTCAGCTCGGTCTCGCCCTTCGGCGTGACCTTGCCGACGAGCAGGTCGCCCGAGCCGACCTCGGCGCCGATGCGCACGATGCCGCGCTCGTCGAGGTCCTTCAGCGACTCCTCGGAGCGGTTCGGGATGTCGCGCGTGATCTCCTCGTCGCCGAGCTTCGTCGCGCGCGCGTCGATCTCGTACTCGTGGATGTGGATCGAGGAGAGGACGTCCTCCTTGACCAGCCGCTCCGAGATGACGATCGCGTCCTCGAAGTTGTAGCCCTCGAACGGCATGAAGGCGACGAGCAGGTTGGCGCCGAGCGCGAGCTCGCCGTCCTTCGGTCGAGGAGCCGTCGGCGAGCACGTCGCCGGCGCTGACCTTCTCGCCCAGGGTCACGATCGGCTTCTGGTGGATGAGCGTGCCCTGGTTGGAGCGCATGAACTTGGTCAGGTCGTACTCGTCCCGACCGGCCTGCGCGCCCCGCGTCTCGACGACGATCTTCTCCGCGTCGACGTGGGCCACGGTGCCGGCGTCTGCGCGAGCACGACGTCGCCGGTGTCGATGGCGGCGCGGTACTCGACACCCGTGCCGACGAGCGGCGCCTGGGCGATCATCAGCGGCACTGCCTGCCGCTGCATGTTCGCGCCCATGAGCGCGCGGTTCGCGTCGTTGTGCTCGAGGAACGGGATCAGCGCCGTGCCGACCGAGACGATCTGCGCCGGCGCGACGTCCATGTAGTCGATCTGCTTCGGCTCGGCCATGACGGCCTCGCCGGCGGCCGAGCGGCAGAGCACCTGCTCGTGCAGGAACTTGCCGGTCTTCTCGTCGACGGGCTCGGACGCCTGCGCGATCGTGAACTGCGCCTCCTCGGCGGCGTCCAGGTAGATGATCTCGTCGGTCACCTTGCCGTTCTTGACCACCCGGTACGGCGTCTGGATGAAGCCGAACTCGGAGACGGTCGCCATCGAGGCGAGCGAGCCGATCAGGCCGATGTTCGGACCCTCAGGCGTCTCGATCGGGCACATGCGGCCGTAGTGGGTCGGGTGCACGTCGCGCACCTCGATCGGCGCGCGCTCGCGCGTGAGACCACCTGCGCCGAGCGCCGACAGGCGGCGGCGATGGGTCAGCCCGGCGAGCGAGTTCGTCTGATCCATGAACTGCGACAGCTGCGAGGAGCCGAAGAACTCCTTCAGCGCCGCGACCACCGGCCGGATGTTGATGATCGTCTGCGGCGTGATCGTGTCGACGTCCTCGGTCGTCATGCGCTCGCGCACGACCCGCTCCATGCGGTAGAGGCCGACCCGGAACGCCTCCTGGATCAGCTCGCCGACCGTGCGTAGGCGGCGGTTGCCGAAGTGCTCGTACTCGTCGAGCTCGTTGCGGACGGGCTCGCGCGGGAAGGCGAGCGCGTCGGCGGCGAAGTCCTTCGAGTCCTCGGGCAGGCCGAGCTTGCGCGGCAGGTCGACCAGCCTGCGGACGAGCGACAGGATGTCGGCGGTCGTGAGAACGCGCGTGTCGTCGGGCACGTCGACGCCCAGCCGCTGGTTGAGCTTGTAGCGGCCGACCTTGGTCAGGTCGTAGCGCTTGGCGTCGAAGAACAGCGAGTTGAGCAGGTTGCGCGCGTTCTCGATCGTCGGCGGCTCGCCCGGGCGCTGCTTCTTGAAGACCTCGACGAGCGCCTCTTCCTCGCGCGTGGTCGGGTCCTTCTCGAGCGTCAGCTGGATGAACGGCGAGTTGTCGAAGAGCGCGAGGATCGCCTCGTTCGACGAGGTGTCGAGCGCGAACCCGGTGGACGGGTCCTCGGCCGGCAGCGCCCGCAGCAGCGTGGTGATCGGCAGCTTGCGCTTGCGGTCGATCCGCGCGTAGACGATCCCCTTCTTGTCGATCTCGAGCTCGAGCCACGAGCCGCGCGACGGCATCAGGTTGGCCGTGAAGACCTGCTTCGTCGGGTCCTTCGCCTCCATCAGGTAGGCGCCCGGCGAACGGACGAGCTGCGTGACGATGACGCGCTCGGTGCCGTTGATGATGAACGTGCCGTGCTCGGTCATCATGGGGAAGTCGCCCATGAAGACGTTCTGCTCGCGGATCTCGCCCGTCTCCTTGTTGACGAAGCGGACCGTCATCGAGAGCGGAGCCTGGTAGGTCAGGTCCTTCTCCCGGCACTCCTGGATCGAGACGGGTGGATCGCCGAAGCGGTACTCGGCGAACTCGACTGCGAGCGTGCCGGTGTAATCCTCGATCGGCGAGATGTCGTCGATGGTCTCGCGAAGACCCTCCTCGAGGAACCATTTGAACGACGCCTTCTGGATGTCGATCAGGTTCGGGAGCTCGAGAACGTGCTTCAGACGCGAGAAGCTCTTGCGCGCGCGCGGCGCAGCGACCTTAGTGGCCAAAAGGAGCGACCTCCCTCAGAAACTGGTGTACGGACTGGGTGCGGACAGGCGAAAGCCGGCTAGGCGTGGCGAACCGTGCAGCTTAGCGGACGAACAGGCCCTCGCGCAAGGCATGACGCCCCGCGAGGGAAGGAGAGAGTGAGTCTAGCACGCCGCTGATGGCCGCCTGTGCGGCTTCACCGGCGCCCGCGGGCTGCCGATAGGTGGGGCATGCAGCGCACGATCGCCCTCCCGCGCGCGCCCGCCGGGCGCGGGCTCGCGTTCACCCGCCTGCTCGGCTGGCCGGGCGTTTGGTGTCTGGTCGCGCTCTCGGTGTTCGTGCGCGCTGCGGTGGGCTTTCGCCGCCAGACGCCCGCCTACTTCCCCGACGAGTACCTCTACTCGGAGCTCGGGCGGTCGCTCGCCGAGTCCGGCCGGCCGCTCGTGCGCGGCCTCGACTCCGGCTTTCCGGCGCTGCTCCAGCCGCTGCTGACGGCGCCCGCCTGGTTGCTCGACGACGTCGCCACGGCGTACCACGCGATCCAGCTCGCCAACAGCCTCGCGATCTCACTGGCTGCCGTCCCCGTCTACCTGCTCGCCCGCCGGCTCGAGATCGGCGACGGTGCGGCACTGCTCGCAGTCGCCCTGTCGCTGCTCCCGCCCACGATGCTCTATGCCGGCTGGGTCATCAGCGAGCCCTTCGCGTATCCGCTCGTGACGACGGCGGTGCTGCTCGGAGTCCGCGCGCTGGAACAGCCCCGGAGCGCGCTCGTCGCTCGCCTTCCTGGCAGTTGCGGGCCTCGCCGGCTTCACCAGGGCGCAGTTGCTCGTGCTGCCCGCCTGCTTCGTCGCGGCGGCCGTGCTCGCCGGCGCCCGGGAGCGGCGGCTCGTCCGCGCCCTGCGCGAGCAGACGCTGATCGTGGGGGTGCTTGCGCTCGCGGCCGCTGCGCTTCTGTCGCGCGGGCGGCTGGGGGCGTATCAGGGCCTGTTCGAGCTCGAGGCCGGCCCAGGCGCGGTGCTCGGCCGGCTCGGGACGCAGTCGCTCAACCTCCTCTACGCGGCGGGCTGGGTGGTCGTGCCGGCGTCGCTCCTCGGGCTCACGCTCGCGGTCTGGCGGCCCCGCTCACGCGCCGAGCTCGCGTTCGGCTCGCTCGGGGCGACGCTCGTAACCGCGCTCCTCCTCCAGGCGAGCCTGTGGGGCGACACCTCGCTCATGCAGGAGCGCTACCTCTTCTACGCGGTGCCGGTCGCGGCCACGGCGTTCGCGCTCTTCGCCGCCCGCGGCTGGCCCTGGCCGCGTGCGTACGCGGCCGGCTGTGTGGCGCTGCTCCTGCTGGCCGCCCTCGTACCGCTCTCCGGTTACGTCACCCAGTTCGGGAACCGCCACTCCCCCTTCCTGTTCGCGGTCGCCTACGTCGAGCAGCTCGCGGGCGTCGGCGCAGGAGCGCTCGTGGTCGCGGCGGCCGCAGGCGCCTTCGCCGTCCTCGCAGCGGTCGGCGGCTTCTCGTCACGCCCCGCCGTCGTCGCCGGCGCGCTCGCGGTCGCTGCCGGCGTGGCGGTCAGCGTCGCGGCGAATGCCTATGACCTGCGCAAGAACGACGCCATCCGGCGGGCCTACCTGCCCGCCAACCCCTCGTGGGTGGACGACGCGGCCGTCGGCGATGTGGCGCTCGTCTACGCGCCGGGCCACTACAAGGACGGCCTCGAGCAGCTGTTCTGGAACCGCTCCGTCCGTGACGTGCTGCTGCTGCCGGGCGCCGAGCCGCTGGACTCGTTCCGAGCCGACCGGGTCTCGATCGCACCCGACGGCCGTTTGCTCGCCGGCGGCCGGGCAGTACGAGCGCCGCTCCTGGTGGACAGCCGGGCAGCGGCGATCACCCTCCGCGGAGCCGAGGTTGCCGGGTCGTCCCCCGCCTACGACCTCTGGCGGCCGACGGGGACGCCGCGGCTCGCGACGGCGGCGCTCGGCTGGTACCGCGACGGCTGGCTCAGCTCGCAGGGCGTCTTCACCGTCTGGGGCCCGCGGGTCGAAGGCCGCCTCCGCTTCCGCGCGACCGCCCCGCGGGCCAGCGGTGACTCGACGCTCACCGTCAGCGCGAGTGGTGAGAGCCGCTCGATCGGCCTGCGGGCCGGCGAGTCGAGGACGGTCGAGGTGACGAGCTGCGGCCGTGGGCCCTGGCAGGCGACCGTCACCTCGTCGAGAGTCGTCTTCGGCGCCGACCGCGTCCTCAGCGTCCGCTCCACGCGCCCGGTCTGGAAGCCGGATCCCGGCGCCTGCGGCTCGTAGCTAGCCGAGCCCGCTCGAGTCGTCGTTCTCGTCCGCCAGGTCGACCCTGGCGCGAAGCGGCGACGACCAAAGAGATGGGTCTGTCACCGGCGGCTGCCTTGCCGTTGCCGCCGGGGACTGACCCGAGCCGTTGCCTATCGAGGGGCGGCGCAGTCGCATGCGGCGCTCTCCAAGGTGAGGCGTGCGGATAGCTCCGGGGTCGCCCTAGAAGGGCGCCGGGTCAGCCCCCGCCGTGGGATGCCACGGAGTGACGAACTATTCCGCGGCGGGGACAGACCCTTCAGTGACGACGAGCGTCACCGAGCTCGCTACTTGATCTCGACCTCTGCGCCGGCGTCCTCGAGCTGCGACTTGATCGAGTCGGCCTCCTCGCGGGCCACTGCCTCCTTGACGGCGTTCGGGGCGCCGTCGACGAGATCCTTGGCCTCCTTCAGGCCGAGGCCGGTGACCGCGCGCACGACCTTGATCACCTGGATCTTCTGACCGCCCGCGGCCTTGAGGATGACGTCGAACTCCGACTGCTCCTCCTCGGCCCCGCCGGCACCGTCGCCGCCCGCAGGCGCCGCCACTCCGGCCGCAACCGCCATGGGCGCTGCCGCCGTGATGCCCCACTCGTCCTCGATCTTCTTCTTCAGCTCGACCAGGTCGAGGACGCTCATCTTGCCGAGCTCCTCGAAGATCGTGTCGACCGAATTCGCCATCGTCCTTCCTCCTACTCGTCGTTCTCGTCGGGTTCGCCGGGAGCGTCCTCGGTGGGCTCCTCTGCGGCTGCTACCTGCGGCGGCTCCTCGGCCGCTGCTGCCTCGGGCTCCTCGGGCGCAGCCTCCGCCTCGCCGGCGGATGCCTCGTCCTGCGCCGCCTCGGCCACGGGTTCTGCGGCGGCCTCGGTCTCCTCGGCGGCGGGCTCGTCCTGCGCTGCCTCGGCGACCGGCTCTGCGGCGGCCGGAGTCTCCTCAGCGGGCTCCGCCGCTGCTACTTCCTCGACCGCGGGAGCATCGCTCGTGTCGCCCTGCTCCCTCAGCTGCTCGATGCGCGCGTCGACGAGCCCGTACAGGTTCTGCAGCGGCGCGTTCACGAGGCCGGCAATCGCGTGCAGCGGAGCGAGGATCGCGCCGAGCACCTGGCCGCGCAGCACCTCGACGGGCGGCAGCTTCGACAGGTCGCTGATCTCGGACTCCCCGATCGGCCGCCCCTCGAGGAGGCCGCCCCGGATCTCGAGCACGCGCGTGTCGCGGACCGCGTCCATGAGCGCCTTCGACACCGCGGCCGGGTCGCCGTCGGCGTCGAGGAAGGCGATCGCGGTCGGGCCCTCGAGCAGCGCGAGCAGTGCGTCCATCCCGGCTTCCTCCGCCGCTCGGCGGGTCAAGGTGTTCTTCACGACGCTGAAACGCGCACCGTGCTCCAGCATCTTGGTGCGCAGGCCGTCGAGCTCGGTCACCGAGAGGCCGCGGTAGTCGGCGACCAGGAGGGTCTGCGCCTGCTTCAGGCGCTCGGTGAGCTCTGCGACGACCTGCTCTTTTCTCCCTTTGTCCATGCCTTCTCCTCCGGAAATGACTCGGGCTCGCCGCGGCGAGCCCGGACCGGGAGCGCGAACTGCCTCCCTGCGAGCCGCCTGGGCTGGACTTCCGCCCCGCGAAGGGGCTGCCGGCCGTCTCGGGCGACGAACACTGGTCGCGTGTTACGCCGGTACTGCCTCCAGCGCGTCGTCTCCGACGGGCGCTCCGTCGAGCTCCTCGACGATCCCGCGCGTCCGCGCCGGGTCGATGTGGATGCCCGGCCCCATCGTGCTCGTCAGCGTGATGCCGCGGATGTAGCGGCCCTTCGCCGAAGCGGGCTTTGCGCGCACGATCTCGTCGATGAGCGTCGCGTAGTTCTCGAGCAGCTGGCGCTCGTCGAAGCTCCGCTTGCCGATCGACATGTGCACGTTCGCGCCCCGGTCCGTCCGGTACTCGAGCTTGCCGCCCTTCGAGTCCTGCACGGCCTTGGCGACGTCCATCGTCACGGTGCCGGTCTTCGGGTTCGGCATCTTCCCGCGCGGGCCGAGAATGCGGCCGAGCCGGCCGACCACGCCCATCTGGTCGGGCGTCGCGATTGCGACGTCGAACTCGTCGAAGCCCTCCTCGATTCGCTGCGCCAGATCGGCTGTTCCGACGACATCGGCTCCCGCCGACTCGGCCTCGCGAGCCTTCTCGCCCTCCGCGAACACGGCCACGCGCATGGTTCGGCCCGTTCCGTGTGGGAGCATGAGCGTGCCGCGCAGCTGCTGGTCGGCGTGGCGTACGTTCAGACCGAGGTTGAAGTGCACCTCGACCGTCTCGTCGAACTTCGTCGCGGGCGCGGACTTGAGCATGCGGATCGCCTCGAGCGGCGAGTAGGCGTGCTCGCGGTCGATCGCCGCGCGCGACTCCCGGTAGCGCTTTCCGTGCTGCGCCATCAGCACGTGCGGGACAGGACGAATCCTGTCCCGCGCTCCCGCGGGTTGACGACAGCGTTGTTCACTACAGGTCCACCTCCACACCCATCGAGCGGGCAGTGCCGGCGACGACCTTCATCGCCTGCTCGACGTCGCGGGCGTTCAGGTCTTCGAGCTTGGTCTCGGCGATCTGACGCACCTGGGCCTGGGTCAGGCGGCCGATCTTGTTCCGATTCGGCTCGGCCGAGCCCTTCTCCGTCCTCAGTGCCTCCTTGATCAGGACGGCGGCCGGCGGCGTCTTCGTGATGAACGTGAACGACCGGTCCTCGAAGACCGTGATCTCGACCGGCGTGATTCGCCCGTTCGCCTGCTGCGTCTGGGCGTTGAAGGCCTTGCAGAACTCCATGATGTTGACGCCGTGCTGGCCGAGCGCAGGCCCGACGGGCGGCGCAGGGTTCGCCTGCCCTCCCGGGATCTGCAGCTTGATCATCGTCAGAACTTTCTTGGCCATGCGTCTGTGTGGTTCGCGACTCCGTCAGCGCCGTCGCGGGACGTGATTCCGCGCGTCCCGCCGAACCGGCGGCGAGACAGGGTAGCCGTCCGTCGCGTGCGGGGTGCGGTGCTACCTAATCGAGCTTCTTGACCTGGTCGAAGGCCAGCTCGACGGGGACCTGGCGCTCGAAGATGTCCACCAGCACCTTGAGCTTCTGCGCGTCGGGGTTGACGTCGACGATCTCCCCGTCGAAGTCGGAGAGCGGGCCCGAAGTGACCTTCACCGACTCGCCCAGCGTGAACTCGACCTGCGCCCGCGGGCGCTCGGCGGTGGACGCGCCGGTGCGAAGGATGCGGTCGACCTCCGGCTGTGACAGCGCGATCGGCTTGTTGCCGGCGCCGACGAAGCCCGTCACGCCGGGCGTGTTCTTCACCACCGTCCAGGCGTCGTCGTCGAGGTCCATGTTGACGAGCACGTAGCCCGGCAGGACGCGCTTCTCAATCTGCACCTTCTGCCCGTCCTTCGTCTCGATGACCTGCTCGGTCGGGACGACGACGCGGCGGAAGCGATGGGTCTGGCCCATCGAGTCGATCCGGTGCTCGAGATTGGCCTTGACCTTGTTCTCGTGCCCCGAGTAGGTGTTGATGACGTACCAGCGAAACATTCAGTCACCACGTGCGTGCCAGGCTGAAGCCAGGCACGGGGTCACGAGCGCCGCTGGTCGCCAGCTCACGCTGGCGGGCGGCCACTCTTGGGTTTGCGGAGAAGTGTTCACTGACCGAGCAGGACGCGCTCGACGAACGGCTCGAGCACGAAGTCGACGCCCCAGAGGTACGAGCCGACGATGGTGCATGCGACGATGACCACGACGGTACCGGTCATCACCTGGCGCTGGTTGGGCCACTCGACCTTCTTGAGCTCGCCCCAGCACTCGCCGATGAAGCCGATCACCCCGCCGCGGCGCCGCGACGTCTGCGCGTCGGGCCGCTCCTCAGCTTCGGTCACCGGCGCCACCTGCTGGGCCGCCGCCCGGCCGCGCTGCTCGCTGGCCGCGCGATCTTCGCGCTGCTGCGCGCGGCGCTCGCGCCGCGCCTGACGCGTCGGACGGGCCATCTAGAACGTACGGGACAGGATCAATCCTGTCCCGCGGTCTCGCGGGTCGGCGATGGTCGTGTTCACTTAGCGGGTCTCCCGGTGTGCCGTGTGACGGCCGCACCAGCGGCAGTACTTCTTCAACTCGACCCGGTCGGGGGTGTTCCGCTTCGACTTGTTCGTCTGGTAGTTGCGTCGCTTGCAGTCAACGCAGGCGAGCGTGATTGCGACTCGTACTCCTGTAGCCACGTGAGGTCGTCCTTCGGTTCGATCGGCGCGAGAACGTAACGAAAGGGCGGCTGAGGACTGAGCCCCCGACCGCGTTCCAACTGAGTCTAGCGGGAGATTCGGCGCGGCCGGGCCCGTCTCCTTGCCAGCAGCGCAGCGCCGACCGCGCCGGCCAGGAACGCGGCCGCGCCGGCGGCGATGAGCGGCGCACTGAGGACGCCGTCGTCCGCCTCACCGGCGTCACCGGAGGCCGACGGGGCCTCGGTGCCGGTCGAAGTGCCGGTCGTCGACGTCGTCACCGGTTCTGCAGTCGCGGTCGGCCGTGGCGGCGCCGCGGAGCCACGGCGGCCCAGCACGGCGGCCGAGTCCGGCAGCTGGGCCCGCAGCCGCGCGCAGGGCGTCCGCCCAGATCTCCCCTCTGCGACCGCGGCCCGAAAGGCGGCAACCGAGCCCTTGGGCGTGCGGTCGATCCAGTAGAGGCCGGACTGCCACCCCTCGAGCCGTGCCTCGTCCCAGAGCAGGAAGTTGAAGATGGCGTCGACGTAGGGCTGGCAGTAGGCGAGTCGCACGGCGGCCACCAGCTGGCTCGCCTGGTCCGGCGCGGACGAGTCGGCGGGCGGGAGCGGGTCGAGCTCGACGGGCCCGGTCGCGTCGGGGATGCCGCGGTCGGCGACGCCGGAGCCCGTGTAGGCGCCGCTCTTCGCTGCGTCCGGCGTGGTCTGGAAACCGGCCTCGAGGTACCAGATGCCGGCGCACCGCTCCTCGACGCAGCGTCCCGGCACCGGCTGCGTCGTGCCGGCGAACGCATCCTGGAGCGTGGAGACAAGCCGCCCGTAGTCGCCCTGGGTGATGCCGGTGCCGCGACGTGGCCGCCAGGGCCGCTCACCCGGCGCGAAGCCGTGGACGTGGTGTGCGACCGCGTCGAAGAGCGGGTCGGTCCTCCCCGAGGCGCGGTGGACGCGTCCGAGCTCTTGCAGGAAGCGGACGGGCGAGTGGGAGACATTGCTGCGGGCGTCCGGGTTGTCGTTGCCGCGCGGGGCTGTCGAGGGGCCGAGCACGGTCACGTCGTCGTGCGCTGCGTGCAGGACGTCCCAGCAGCGCCCGAGCAGGGCGGCGTACTCGCGCGGGGCGAGGCTGCGGCCGCCTGCATCGAACTGCGGCCGCCAGAAGAAGGTCTTGTTCGGCTCGTTCCAGACGACGACGTCGCGAACCGCCGGGAACTCGTCGAGGATCGACCGCACGAAGCCGCAGTACCGCGTGCGTGCGGCGGGCGTCCGGGGCGCGTCGACGGCGCGCTCGCCGAAGACGGACAGGACGACCCGCAGGCCCTCGGCGCTCGTCGCATTGGCGAGCTCGCGCCGCTGCGTACTCGTCGGCGCAGCCTGGCCGCTGCGCCACCGCAGCGTGATGCGGACGGCGTCGAGGCCGAGCGCCCGAGCGTCGCGCTGCACGTCCTGGGGCTCGAAGCGCAGGCCGTCCTCGGTCACGCCCACGATCAGGTTCGGTCCGGCGAGCGCCGCCGGGGCGGCGGCAAGCGCGACCACACAGGCAAGGACCGTCCTCACGCGGGTACTCCTACACCACTCGCGACGACTCAAACTGCTCGACGCCTCGCGGCGTACGATCGCGTCGCGTGGCGAGCCCTTCCGGAGCAGCAGGCGCGGACGCCCGCCGGCCCGCTCAGGAGGCGCAGGCGGCGAGTGCCGCGAGCGACGCCACGCCGCCAGCGACCCGCGTCCTGCTGCTCGCGACCCTGGCGCTCACGGTCTCGTCGCTCGGGTACGTCCTGCTGGGGCCGGCGGACGCGGGAACGGCCGAGGCTGTCGCCCCGGTCCTCTGGTTGCTGACCGGCCTCTTCGTCCTGCGGGTCGCCGGCCAGATCGTCGTCAAACTCCGTGCGCCTGCCTGGCTCCCGCCGATGGAGCAGTGGAACCTCCTGCGCTACTCGATCCTGCTGCCGGTCCAGATCCTCTTCGTGGGCGTGATGTGCTGGATCGACGTCTGCTTCAGCCTCGGCGAGGGGCTCCCGGTCGAGCGCAGCGGCGCCTTCGGCCTGTTCGTGATCGTGGTGAGCGCGGTCTACGCGGCGGCCATGCTCGTCCGCTATGCAGTGCGGATGCGCCGCCGGCCCGACCAGCGGTGGTTCGGAGGGACGATCCCGATCGTCTTCCACCTCGTGCTGGCGACCTATCTCTTCGCGATCGGGAGCTTTCATGCCGCCGGCTGAGGATGGCCAGATGGTGCTGATCGTCGGCGGCGGGGCGGCCGGCCTCTCGTCCGCCGCCGCGCTCGCCAGGCGGGGCGTGCGGGCCACGGTGCTCGAGCAGGACGAGGCCGTGGGCGGCTCGTGGGAGCGTCGGTACGACTCCCTGCATCTCCACACGATCCGCCGTTTCTCGGGCCTTGCCCACCACCCGATCCCGAAAGACCGGCCCCGCTACCTGGCGAAGGACGACTACGCCGCCTACCTGCGCGAGTACGCCCAGGCGCTCGCGCTCGACGTCGCGCTCGGCGAGCGTGTCGAGGCGGTGCGGCCGGACGGCGACGGCGGGTGGATGGTCGAGACGAGCAGCGGCGCTCGCCAGGCCCGCGCGGTCGTGATCGCGACCGGCCACTACGCCGAGCCGTACCTGCCCGAGTTGCCTGGCAGCGAGACGTTCCCGGGCGAGCTGCTGCACTCGTCCGGGTACCGCTCCGGTGCGAGCTTCCAGGCCCGCCGGGCGCTCGTCGTCGGCCTCGGGAACAGCGGCGCCGAGATCGCCGCCGACCTGGCGAAGCACGGCGCCACGTCCGTGTCGATCGCCGTCCGGACGACCCCGCCGATCGTGACGCGGGAGCTGCTCGGCGTCGTCCCCGTCCAGCTGCTCGGCATCGGGCTCACGCCCATGCCCGCGCCACGGGTCGTCGACCGTGTGGGAACCGCGCTCCGGCGCGTGGCAGTCGGCGACCTGACCGCGTACGGACTGGGCAAGGCGGCCTGGGGCCCGTTCACCGCTCGCAAGCCGGCGGTCATTGACGTCGGCTTTCTCGCCGAGCTGAAGGCGGGCCACATCACCGTTCGCCCGGCGCTCACCGGGTTCGAGAACGACGCGGCGCGCTTCGCGGACGGCTCGCAGGAGGCAGTCGACGTGGTCGTGGCAGCGACCGGCTTCCGCACGGGGCTGGAGCGGATCCTGCAGGTGCCGGGGCTCCTGGACAAGACCGGGCAGCCACGGTTTCGCTCGGCACGGCCAACGCCGGCCCCAGGCCTCTACTTCGTCGGCTTCGACGAGACCGTCCGCGGCCACCTCTTCGAGGCGAACCGCGACTCCAGACGGCTCGCTGCAGAGCTCGAGCGCTACCTCGGTCGGGTCGCCTCGCCGAGCTGAAACGGCGGCGCGAAGCGCCGCCGTCGGGCGATAGCGGCGGGTGGATTCGAACCACCGACCTGCGGGTTATGAGTCCGCCGCTCTAACCGCTGAGCTACGCCGCCGTGGCCGAGGGATGGTAGCCGGTGCCTCACGTACGTTCGAACGATGCGAGAGCAGTGCTGGCGCTGTGGAGCCGAGATGGAATGGCGGCATTCGACCTGGCAGTGCGGGAGCTGCCGGCTGAAGCTCGGCTGCTGTGAAGGAGAGCCTCAGGCTTCGACGATCAGCACCGGCGTGCCGACTTCGACCTTGTCGAAGAGCCACTCGGCGTCGGGAATCCGCATGCGCACGCAGCCGTGGGAGGCCGAGTAGCCGATCGAGGCGGCATCCGGCGTGGCATGGATGCCGATCAGGAAGCGGTCGAGGCCCATCCAGCGGGTGCCGAGCGGGTTGCCCGGGCCGGGCGGGATCGGCTTCGAGTCCGCCGCCCACTCCGAGTCGGGCGGCGGGATCCACCAGGGGTTGCGCTGCTTCGTGGCCACCGTGAACGTGCCGAGCGGGGTCGGGTACTGCGCCTGGCCGGTGGCGACGCCGAACTCGCGCACGAGCTTCGGCCCCTTGAAGAGGCGCAGACGGTGTGAGGACCGGCCGACGAGGACCACCGGGCCGTAGCCCTTCCTCGTCACCTCGGGGGCGACCGGCTTCGTCGCCAGCGCGATCGTCCGTTTCCCGCCAGAGCGCAGCGCCCGCTTGATCCGGGCCTCCATCAGCCAGCGGGCGACCCTGCGGCCCGGCGTCCCCTCGGCGATCACCGGGCGGAGGCCGTTCGTACCCACGAGGCGCGCGTCCTTGGGCTGCTCCGAGTAGCGCCCGTTCAGGTAGCGAACGTAGGCGCGGATCGTGCGGCCCGAGAGCGCCACGCGCAGCGTGACCGCCTCCCCCGGCGTTGCGCCCAGTGCCCGCGCGAGCGCCTCGTCCACGCTCGACTGGACGCCGAGCGAATGCGGGCTGACCTGCCAGCTCTCGGTTCCGTAGCGGATCCGGATCGGCTGCGAGAACGACTGCCGGACGAGCGCGCGTGCCGACTCCGAGCTGCGCCCGCCGACCGTCCACGCCGGCGACGCTCACGCCTGCCGCCAGCACTGCCGGCGACCGGGCGGCGGTCGGTGCTGCGGCGCCGACCGCGACCAGCGCGGCGAGGATGACGACGGCGTACTTCACGCGGACCGGATCGTACGAGAGAACTTCGCGCTCTGCAGGGGAATTGTCATCCTTCAGTCCGCGACCCAGTCGCGGGTCAGGAAGAGCCAGAAGGCGAGCCCGGCGAACGGCCCGTAACGCGCGAAGCGGCGGACGATCGTCGTGTCCTTCGCCGTCCGCACGCCCGCGAGGCGCGCGTACGTCGGCCGCGTCCACGAGTCGAGGATCAGCCGCGAGTAGCGGCCGAGCAGCATCATCACGTGCGCGGCCGCGTAGGGCCCCACGCCCGGCAGTGCGAGCAGGCGCTGCTCGACCTCCTCGTCGGGCAGCTCCTCGCGAGGCGTGGTCCGCAGGCTCTCGAGCTCCGTCGTGCCCTCGGCGACCGACGCGGCGAGCGACCGGAGGTAGGAGCCGCGATAGCCCGCCCGGACCGTGTCGCGGTAGAAGCTCTCCGGCGCCTCCGCCATTGCCGCGGGCGCCGGGAAGGCCCGCCCGTGGCTGCCCGCGGACGCCTCGCCGAGGTGCTCGACGAGTGCGGTCGTCATGCGCACGGTTGCCGACCAGGCGCAGTTCGTGGTGCAGATCGTCTTGACGACGTCCTCGAAGACGGTCGGGCCGCGCAGCATGCGACCTCCGCCGGCGGTGGCCCACGCCAGCTCGGGGTCCTCGGCCGCGCGCGCGTAGAACGGAGCCAGATCCTCGTCCAGGTTCAGCATTGCGTGCACCGTGGCGCGGAGCTCTGCCGCTGCGGCCCGGCCGAGTGGCGGGCCGAGGACTTCGACCGACGCACGCCCTCTGCTTGGGCGGATCCGGATCGTGCGAGGTCGCCCGCGCGCGAGAGCGAGCGTGCTTCTGTAGCTGCGACCCGACTCGGCGACCGACCCCGGCGCCAGGTCGGCTACGCCGTGCGACATGAGCGTGCGCCGGAGATCGACGGGCTCCCCGCCCGGCCCCCGCAGCGGCAGCGTCAACACGGTCGCCATGCAGAAAGCCTGCCGACGGCCGGGTACTGCGTGTCGAGACCTCCGGAGCCGGGTCGTCGGAGACCCGGCCCCGGCAGCGCTGCCGACTAGGTCAGTTCGTCTCCAAATCCCGGGGCGGGAGCGGTGCCGCCGAGGCCGTGCGCCTCGACGTCGTCGTCCTCGCTCTTGGCGAGCTCGTCCCCGTATCCGGGCGCGGGTGCTGTCCCTCCCATACCGTGACCCTCGACGTCCTCCCCCTGGTCCTTGGTGAGCTCGTCCCCGTAACCGGGGTTCGGCGCGGGTTTCGGTGGCATATCGCTCCTTTCGGTGAGCGGCGGACACCCAACCAGACGCTGGGCGCCGGCGACATCTTCCCACGCGGCCGCGCGAATTTCGACCGGCTGAGATGCTAGGCCGGATGCGCGAGCGTCTGCGGGAGTCCGGGCAGGCCCTGAGCGCAGTCGTTGCCAACCGCCAGCTTCTGCGAGTCGAGATAGCGCGCGGCACGATCGCGATCGGGCTCGGCGTCTACGGGATCGTCTTCATCATCCTCGCCTACCGCGCGGGCGGGATCGCCGCAGTCGGGGTGCTCTCCGTCGTGCGCCTCCTGACGACGGCCACCGCGGCGCCGTTCGGAGCCCTGCTGGGAGATCGCTTCCCGCGGCCCCGCGTCATGTACCTCGCCGACCTCTTCCGCGCCGCCGTGGTCGGGGTCGCGGCCGTGGCCGCCGCCTCGGATCCGCCCGCACTGCTCGTGTTCGTCCTCGGCGCGCTGACGGCCGTCGCGGGAACCGCCTCGGCTCCGGCGCGTGCGGCGCTCATCCCGGCACTCGTTCGCTCGCCGGACCAGCTCGCGGCTGCCAACGTGGTCGGGACGACGAGCGAGGGCATCGCCGCCCTGGCCGGCCCGGCGCTCGGGGGGCTGTTGCTCGCATGGGCCGGAACCGAGGCGGCGTTGCTGGTCGCTGCCGCTGCCTGCCTCGTGTCGGCCCTCCTCGTCAGCGGCATTCGCGTCCCCGGAGACGCCGACATCGCCGTGCGTCCGCGGACGAGCCTCTGGCGCGCAGCGTCCGGCGGCTTCCATCTCCTCGCCGCGACTCCCGGCATTCGCTCGCTCGCCGGGCTCTACATCGTCCAGAACCTCGCCACCGGCATGCTGGCGACGCTGCTCGTTGTCGCCGTGATCGAGCTGCTCGACCTCGGCGAGTCGGGCGTCGGCTATGCGAGTGCCGTCATGAGCATCGGTGGGCTGGTCGGTGCCGCCGCGACCCTTGTCGTCGTCGGCGGCCAGGGGCTCTGGCGCGGCGTCGTCGGCGGCACCATCCTCTGGAGCCTCGCCGTCGTGCTGCTGGCAGCGTGGCAGGAACCGGTCTTCGCCTTCCTCCTCTTCGGCGTGATCGGCCTGGCGGATGCCGTCGTCAAGACGTCAGGCATCACGCTCTTCCAGCAGGCCGTCCCGGACGAGGTCCTGGCCCGCGCGTTCGGGGCGCTCGCCGCCGTGCTCTTCACCGTCGCCGCGCTCGGCGCGCTGGTCGCGCCGGCACTCGACGAGCTGCTCGGCACCAAAGGGGCGCTGCTCGTGACGGGCGCCGTGCTCTTCCCTGCTGCGCTGGTCACGATGCCGGCATTGCGCGCCCTCGAGCCGCGCACCGCGCATGAGGCGCTCGCGGCACTCCGCCGCGTCGAGTTCCTGTCCGTGTTGCCGGCCGACGTCCTCGAACCGCTCGCCGGACGGGCGGAGCATGTGAGCGTGGCCGCGGGCGAGCGAGTCTTCTCGCAGGGCGACGAGGGCGACCGCTTCTACGTCGTCGTCGCCGGCTCGGCGTCCATCGCTGTCGACGAGCAGGAGGCGGCGGTCGCGGGCCCGGGCGACTTCTTCGGCGAGATTGCGCTCATCCGCGATGTTCCGCGCACGGCAACGGTCACGGCACGCGAGGCGCTCGAGCTCTGGGCGATCCACCGCGACGACTTCCTGAACGCGGTCAGCGACGACCCGGCATCGCTGGACGCAGCAGGCGCGGTCGTGACCGGCCGGCTCGGGCGGGCGGTGCCGCTGGATCTCGCGTGAGCGCGGCCCTCGGCATCGACGTCGGCGGCACGTTCACCGACGTCGTGCTCGTCGCGGGCGGCGAGGTCCTGGACCGCAAAGGTGCCGACGTCACCGCGCCAGGAGGAGGCGGTGGTCGCCGCGGCGCACGCGGTCGGGGCGGAGGGCGTCCTCCGCTTCACGCACGGCACGACGGTCGCCACGAACGCGCTGCTCGAACGCACGGGCGCGCGAACCGCACTGGTGACGACTGCCGGCTTCGAGCATCTGCTGCACCTGCGGCGGCAGACCCGCGCGCACCTCTACCGGCTGTGCGCTGCCCACCCCGAGCCGCTGGTGCCGCTCGAGCGGTGCTTCGGCGTCGACGAGCGCATGGGCCCCGAGGGCGTGCTCCGGCCGCTCGCGCTCGACTCGCTCGCGACGCCGGAGGCAGAGGCAGTGGCCGTCTGCCTGCTGTTCGCGTTCCGCCACCCCGAGCATGAGCACCAGGTCGCGCAGGAGCTGCGCCGACGGCTGCCCGGCGCGCGCGTCGTCGCCTCGCACGAGGTCGCCCCGGAGTTCCGTGAGTACGAGCGCGCCTCGACGACGGTGGTCGACGCGTACCTGGGCCCCGTCGTGTCCCGGTACCTGACGGAGCTCGGCCGGGCGTGCAGCCGCGCCGCCCTGCCCGAGCCGCTGGTGATGGCGTCGTCCGGCGGGGCGATCTCGCTCGCGGAGGCCGCGGCCCACCCTGCGCATGTGGTCGTCTCCGGACCGGCCGCCGGGGTCGTCGGCGCGGCGCGCGCCGCCGCGGCGGCCGGGTTTCCGGACGCGATCTCCTTCGACATGGGCGGCACGTCCACCGACGTCGCAGTCGTCACCGCAGGTGAGGCGCGGCGCGCCGGCGAGCGCGATGTGGCCGGCGCGCCGCTCAGGCTGCCGACCGTCGACGTCCACACCGTCGGTGCCGGCGGCGGCTCGATCGCCTCGGTCGATGCCGGTGGGGCCCTCGCCGTCGGGCCCCGGAGCGCCGGCGCACACCCGGGCCCGGCGTGCTACGGCCGCGGCGGCAACGAGCCCACGGTCACCGACGCGAACCTGCTCCTCGGACGGCTGCCCGGCGAGCTCGCCGCCGGCATCCGCCTCGACCGCGCCGCCGCGGAGCAGGCGCTCGGCGGTCTCGACCCGGCGGACGTGGTGGCGGTCGTGAACGCCGAGATGCTGCGTGCGCTGCGCGTGGTGAGCGTCGAGCGGGGCCACGACCCGCGCGAGCTGGCGCTGGTCGCCTTCGGCGGCGCCGGACCCCTCCACGCGTGCGAGCTCGCCGAGGAGCTCGGCTCGAGCGTGGTGCTCGTGCCCGAGGCGGCCGGCGTCCTGTCTGCGCTCGGTCTCGCCGTCGGGGACGAGCGGCGCGAGCGCGTCCGGTCGCTGCTGGTGCCGCTGGCGGACGCGGGCGAGCTGCCGGCCGACGGCGAGGCCGACCTCCGCTACGCCGGCCAGTCGCACGAGCTGACGGTCGGGCTGGGCGGCGACGTGGCGGCGGACTTCCACCGGGCCCACGAGGAGCGCTACGGCTACGCCGACCGCGCGAGGCCGGTCGAGCTCGTGGCCGTGCGGACGGCGGACGTGACACCCGGCCCGGCGCTCGCGGCCGCCGAGCGCCCGCGCCGGGAGGTGCAAGGCCCCGCGCTCGTCGAGCTTTCAGGCGCGACCTGCTGGGTCCCCGACGGCTGGTCGGGCGCCACCGACCCGACCGGAACGCTGGTGCTTCGCCGGTGAACGTCGAGCTGCAGGTCCTCGGCAGTGCGCTGCGCGCCGTCGCCGAGGAGATGGGCGCCGTCCTTGTCCGCTCGGCCTTCTCGGCCAACATCAAGGAGCGCCGCGACTGCTCAACCGCGCTCCTGGACGAGCGCGCCCGCCTGATCGCCCAGGTCGAGCACATCCCGGTCCACCTGGGTGCGCTGCCCGACGCGGTCGCGGCGGTGCTGGCGCACGACCCGAAGCCGGGCGAGACCTGGATCGTCAACGACCCCTACGCCGGCGGCACGCATCTGCCGGACGTGACCACCGTCTCCCGGACCGAGCTCGGGTTCGCTGCCACCCGCGCGCACCATGCCGACGTCGGCGCCCGCGAGCCCGGAAGCATGCCCGCCGGGTCGGTCACGCTCGCCGAGGAGGGCGTCGTCGTACCACCCACCCGTCTCGACGAAGCCACACTCGCCGAGCTCGTCGCCCGCATGCGGAACCCCGACGAGCGCCGCGGCGACCTGCGCGCGCAGCTGGCCGCGAACCGGCTGGCCGAGCGGCGCGTCGCCGAGCTCTGCGAGCGCCACGGCACGGCGCGGGTGCGCGCCGCGATGGAGGCGCTCCACGACTACTCCGAACGGCTCGTGCGGACGGCGCTTGGCGGGCTGCCCGACGGGCGCTGGCAGGCCGAGGACGTCCTGGAGGGGCGTGAGGGCGACCTGGCGCTCCGCTGCACGGTCGCAGTCGAGGGCGACGAGGTGGTGATCGACTTCGACGGCACGACGCCGCAGCACCGGGGCAACCTCAACTGCCCGCTCGCGGTCACGCGCTCGGCGTGCGCGTTCGTCGTGCGCTGCCTGACCGCGCCCGACCTGCCTGCCTCGGGCGGGGCCTTCGCCCCCATGACCGTCCTGGCGCCGGCCGGCTCGCTGGTGAACGCGCGCCCGCCCGCCGCAGTGGCGGCCGGCAACGTGGAGACCTCGGGCCGCATCGTCGACGTCGTCTTCCGCGCCTTCGGGCAGGCGGTGGCCGTCCCCGCACAAGGCCAGGGGACGATGAACAACGTCACCCTCGGCAACGACCGGTTCACCTACTACGAGACCATCGGCGGCGGCCAGGGCGCCTGCCCCGACGCCGACGGGCCGAGCGGCGTCCACGTGACCATGTCGAACACGCTCTCGACCCCGGTGGAGGCGCTCGAGCTGGCATATCCCTTGCGTGTTGAGCGGTGGGCCCTGCGGGAGGGATCCGGCGGTCGTGGGGCGCGGCGGGGCGGCGACGGCATCGTCCGCGAGCTGCGCGTGCTCGAGCCGTGCCGGCTCTCGCTCGTGAGCGAGCGCCGCGCGCATGCGCCTGCAGGAGTCGGCGGGGGCGAGCCGGGCGCGCCCGGCCGCAACCTGCTGAACGGCGAACCGCTGCCCGCGAAGACCGACGTCGACCTCGCCGCCGGCGACGTGCTCAGGATCGAGACGCCGGGCGGCGGCGGCTACGGCTCGGCCTAGCCGGCGAGCACGGCCGCCAGTTGCTCTCCGCCGCGTTCGAGCACCGGGGCGCCGTGGGAGACGAGCACCCGGTCGAGCCGCTCGTCGAGGAGCGGGCGCAGCGACTCGCGCAGTTGCTCGTGCGTCCGGCCGCCGCCGAGCCAGCGCTCGGGGCAGAGGCGGAGCGGATCGTCGGTCGCCTTCGGCTTCGCGCCCGCGCCGAGGAGCACATCGCCCACCACGGCGGCGCGCTGCTCCGGCAGCACGTAGACGACCTCGACGGGCCGCCGGTCGGCCTCGACCGCGCCGAGGCCGCCCGGAAGCTCGGTGTCCGCACGGATCGGGTCGGTCACCGTCACACCGCGGCTGGCCAGCGATCGCGAAGCGCCGGCGGGCGCCCAGACGCGCGGCGCGCCGAGCCCGCTGCTCGCGCGCGCGTGGAAGTAGAGGGTCAGGAGCACATGGTCGGGCGTACCGAGCTCCGCGGGCGGATCGAGCGGGTCGATGAAGACGAGCCCGTCGTCGGTCCGGACGGCGACCGAGCCGACCTCCTCCTTCCAGTCGGGGTGCCAGGCCGTCCAGCGCCAGAGTCCGGAGGCGAGCTCCTGCATCGAGCCGATGCTACGCGCGCCTGCGCGCATCTACGATGCGCGGCCGTGCAGATGACCCGCGACCTGGTCTGGGAGGGCTGCCTCAACGTCCGCGACCTCGGCGGCCACCCGACCGCGGCCGGAGGCCAGACGCGCTTCGGCGCCGTCGTGCGCGCGGACAGCGTCCGCAAGCTCAGCGACGAGGGGTGGCGGCGCCTGGTTCGACCACGGCATCGAGACCGTCATCGACCTGCGCTTCCACGAGGAGCTCGAGGCCGACCCGCCCTCCGACGCGCCCGTCGAGGTGGTGCACATCCCGCTGCTCGGGCCGGTCGACCCGACGTTCGGCACCGAGCTGGACGCCCTGTCGCGGGCGGCGGGCGAGGGCGCCCCGGGCACCCGGGCGGTGTACCTGGAGTTTCTCGAGCGCTTCCCGGCCAACTTCGTCGCGGTCGTCCGCGCGGTCGCCGACGCGCCGGCCGGCGGTGTGCTCGTCCACTGCCAGGGCGGCAAGGACCGCACGGGGCTGGTGGTGGCGCTGCTCCTGTCGCTGGCCGGCGTGCCGAGCAACGAGATCGCCGCCGACTACGCCGTCAGCGAGCGGAACCTCGCCGAGGCGCAGGCCGAATGGGAGGCTGCGGCCGACTCGGACGATGAGCGTGCCCGGCGCCGGCAGATCGGGGCCTCCCCGCCCGAGGCGATGCGCGGCGTCCTGGAAGAGCTCGACCGCCGCTGGGGCGGAGCACGCGGCTACCTGCTGGCCGCCGGCGCGACCGAGGACGAGCTCGAGCGCGCGGTGGGGCGGCTCCGCGGCTGACGGCGGCTGGCACCACCGACACGCCAAGGAGAGAGCGTGAAGACGTATGCGCTACCCGTGCCGAGGAGGTTCTCTAGGTGACGAGAGGAGCGCCGTACCGTCGATCGAGCTGGCCGCGGCTCCGATTCCTTCTCGATCTTCGTGAAGCGCGAGCTCGACGTCTCGCTCGTCGCTGAGCGACGCCTCCGTGGTCGTCGAGAGTAGGTCGAGCTGGAGGTCGATGATCCCGACTCGCTCGGGAGGTGCGATCGACCTGAGGTCGGTGAGTGCCGCCTTCAGCCGACGCGTCACCTGAGGCGAGCCTGCCCCTGCTAGGCGGATCTCGTCGAAGGCGAGATGGACGTACGCCTCCCAGCTCATGGTTCGCACGGTGAGTCTGACCTCTCCCGCCTCGTCGAGATGCCGGCCGTCAGGAAAGGGCCTGCGGGCGAGCTGCCTCAGGATGTCGTGCAGTCGGTCGATCGCTTGCACAGCGGTGGTGGGGTCTTGGAACGGCGAGTCGGCGAGCGAGCGTTCCGCGATGTCGACGAGGAGTCGAACGCCGTAGGCGACGTCCTCATCGAGCGTCGGCTCCAGGCTAAGGATCAGAGCATCGTGCAATCGATCCTCGTCCACAGCGGCGGACTCGCCGTGCACGCGGAAAAGGAGGCCGTCCGCGGGAACGAACTCACCGAGGGCGGGAACGAGCTCCAGCAGGCAGTCCGCACGTCGTCCTTCCTCGACGAGCTGCTCGTAGCCGATCCCCGTGATCACCCCGGACTCCTTCGCTCTCACGACGGGAAGAGAGTCCGGCTGAGTCTCGAGAGCCGGCCCCTTGTCCGGATATCGCCGATCGAGAAGCGTGCGCGTCTCGTCGCCGACGAGCTCGATCAGCGCCGAAACGCGGAGTGCCTGGCCGATGTGGTGTACGTACACGACGAGGACCGCGATGCTCAGGAGAACGAGGACGAACGCCGTCACGACCGCAATGCCCGGCACGTTGCCCGTGCCGTCGCCGTTGATTGTCACCTCGCGGAGCGCGAGGATGGCGTGGACGAAAGTCGCGACGAAGAGGCCGATCGCGAGCTGGCTCGGCTTGTCCCGCAGAATGCGCTGCACGATGCGGGGAGAAAACTGGCCCATCGCGAGTTGGACGACGACCATCGTGATCGTGAGGACGAGCGCGGTCAGGCTCACCATCGAGGCTGCGACGGTCGAAAGGATGTAGGCCGCGGCATCGGGACCCGCGACGAGGCGGGTGGGAAGCGCCTCGTAGTCGAAGTAGCGGTCGACGGCGATCGTCCCGAACGAGAGAGCCGCCCCCGCGAGTACGCACAGCACCGGCACGAACCAGAGGCTCGACTTGAGGTGGATGAAGAGCCTTTCGCGCCGCATGGAGGTCGTGCTCGTCCTACCCTCCAAACGCGCCGCTGACACCTGAAGGAACTGCCACGCCCAAGCTTGCAAGGCCTTTCAAGCCCCGGTCTAGTCGGTGCTCAAGCGGGGTCCCGGGCGTGGGCCATTGCGACGGGTTCGACGAGTAGGCGAACGCGGCACCTGCACGGGCGCAACCGTTCAGGTCTGCCGCGCGCACATGACGCGCGCTGCCGACAGCTCAGGTGCGCGTACGGCACTCCCCGAAACTCCCGTGCGCAGACCACTGGTCAAGCTCAATCGCTCTTTGGTGTGGGGAGCTCCTACTGGATCAGCGAGAGCATCTTGAACATCGGCAGGTACATCGAGATGATGATCACGCCGACGACGAGGCCGACGCCGATCATCATCACCGGCTCGATGATCGAGGTGAGGGTCGCAATCGAGGTGTCGACCTCGTCCTCGTAGAAGTCGGCCACCTTGCCGAGCATCTTGTCCAGCTCTCCCGTCTCCTCGCCCACTTTGACCATGTGCGCGACCATCGGCGGGAAGATGGGGTTCTCGGTGAGCGGCGTGGAGATCGGGACGCCCTCGTGCACCCGCTCACGCACGTCGTGGAGCGCGCTTTCGACGACCCAGTTGCCCGCGGTCGAGGCGGTGATCTCGAGCGCCTTGATGATGTCCACGCCCGCTGCCACCAGCGTCGCGAGCGTCCGGGAGAAGCGGGCGAGCGTGACCTTGTGGACGACCTTGCCCACGCCGGCCGGCACCTTCAGCTTGAAGGCATCCCAGTTGCGGCGGCCGTTCTCCGTCCGCTTCCAGGTCCTGAAGCCGAAGAACGCGGCTGCGACAGCGGGGAAGATGATGAACCAGTAGTTCCGCAGGCCGTTCGACGCGACGAGCACGTACGCGGTCAGCGTCGGCAGGTCGCCCTGGAGCTGGGCGAAGATCTTGACGAACACCGGGACGAGGAACATGAGCATCCCGGTCAGCACGAGGCCGGCGAACCCGAGCACCATCGTCGGGTAGAGCATCGCGCTCTTGACGCGGCGCTTGATCTTGGTGTCCTTCTCGATCTGGTAGGCAACCCGGTCGAGCACCTGGTCGAGGATCCCGGCCGCCTCGCCCGTCTCCACCATGGCGATGTAGAGCCGGTTGAAGATGCCTGGGTACTTGGCCATGGCCTGCGACAGCAGCATCCCGGCCTCGACATCCGCACGCACCGCGCTGATGACCTCCGCGAGGTACGCATCCTCCGTCTGCTCCTCGAGCACGACGAGCGCGCCGACGATGCTGATGCCGGCCTCGATCATGGTCGCGAACTGGCGCGAGAAGATCTGGAGTGGCTTCGGCTTCACCCTCTTGCGGCTGCCGGTGGACGGCGCGGCCGCCTCGCTGGCCGTGACGGTGGCGCCGACCTGACGTAGGGCCGAAGGCAGCAGGCCGCGGTTCCGCAGCTGCTCGCGCGCCGAGCTCACGTCGGGTGCTTCGATCTCGCCCGTCAGCTCGAGGCCCTGGGCGTTGATGGCTTCGTAGGCGAAGGTCGTCATCTGCCCTCGCTATCGGCAGTCGTCTGAGGGCGCTTGAGACTCACCGGCCGGTGGCCTCGTCGAACCTGGACTGCACCTTCGCGAAGGCCGGTCCGGTCAGCTTGTTCGGATCCCTGACGACGACCGTGATCAGCTTGAGCTGCCGGCCTCCCGGCGGCGTCTCGTACCGGATGTAGGTGTCGACCCGGTAGCTGCGGTTGTCAGGCCCCGTGATCGTCTGGCGCGGGTTGCAGGGATCCGGCCAGGCGGTGAGCGTGCACGTTCCCGTCACCTGCGTGCCCGTGCCGACGCCGGACTCGCCGGCGTAGGTGCCGTCCGCGTTGGCGGCCGTCTGGGCGGTCGAGTCGAGCAGGATGGACGTGTACTTCAGGGCGCGGAACTTCTCCATCTGCGTGTCGGCGAGCGTCGCCCCCGTGCCGGTCGCGCTCGCGCGCTGCAGCGTGATCACCCCGGAGGTGAGCGCGGCGACGAGGGCGAGCAACGCAATGGCGAGGATCGCCATCGAGATCGTCAGCTCGACCAGCCCGAAGCCGCTCTCGTCGTTCCGCAGGCGCTGGATCACGTCGGCTCTCAGCCGCTGGGCGAGATGAGCACCAGCCGGTAGCGCTTGTTGTCGGCGGTGTTGAGCAGTGTCAGCGGGGTACCCGCCTCGAGCTCGACCGTCTTGCCGCCGTTCTTCAGCGACCCGTCGGCGATCGCAAGCTCGACGTGGCCGTCGTGGATCGCGACGAGCCGGAAGACCGGATCGGCGGCCGGGAAGGTCTTCGACTCCGCGACCGTGTACTCGCGGCCGTTGACCGAGATCGTCGCCTTGGTGCCACCGGCGGCGGCCTGCTTTCCGGACGAGGTGGTCGAGAACGTGGCCGTTGCCGGCGAGGAGCTCGTCGCTGTCGTGCCGGTTGCGGTTCCGCCCGTGGTGCTCTCGGCTGCGGGCTGCGTCGCGGCAGAGCCCGTCGCGGTCGGAGCCTGGGTCTCACCGCCGGCGCTGACCTGCGGAATGAACGGATCCTTGGCCTTGAAGCGCTCGAAGGAGATGAGCTTGCCCGCGGCTACCTCGGGCGCGGCCGGCACGACCGGCGTACCCGTGACGGGCGTGCCGGGCGCGGGTGCGACCGGCGCGGGAACCGCGGCGGGTGCCGCGCTCTCGCTGCCGCCCATCATCTTCATTGTCCGCGGGACCTGGATCACCATGACGATGCCGAGTAGCACCGCGCCGACGATGACGATCTTCTTCTGGCGCGCCGCCTTGGCCCCGGCGGCGCTCGTCCTACCGATGGTCGCGGTGGCCATCAGCCCGTCCCCTCTGGCGGGCGTGGCCGCGGTCGGCGTGGTCCCGGTGGCAGGCGGCGTCGCGGCCGGCGGCGGAGCAGCCGCCGTCGTCGAGCCTGCACCGGTGCCGTAGATGAACGCCTTGGCGGTGACGCGTGCGCTCAGCTGTGAGCTCGTCGCCCCCTCGGCGAAGTCGACGCCGTCGACGGAGTAGAGCCGGCCGGAGACGTCGAGGCCGGTCTCGGACTTCGCGACGAGGGTGCGCAGGCGGAAGAGGAAGTCGGAGAGCTCGTAGAAGTTCCCACGGAAGGCGAGCTGCACCGGGACGGTCTGCAGCGTCCCGCCGGCGGCCATGGGAGCGGTCGGCGTGATCGAGTCGAACTCGATGCCGGTCTCGGAGGCCAGGCGGCTGAGCTCGAGCAGCATGCCCGGCATGTCGGTGCGATCGGGCATCGCCTTCGTCAGGCGGAAGAGCCGGTCGATCCTGGTCGGCGCGGGCGGCCGCGCCAGGCTCGCGGCGCGGGCGGCGTCGATCTGCTGCTGAATAGCCACGATCTCGGTGTCCAGCTTCGCGGCACGCGAGCGCTGTGGGCCGATCAGCCCGAGGTAGCCGACCGCTAGCAGGGCGAGCAGGCCCGCCCCGGCGATCGCGAGCACCTTTGTGTTCGCACCCCCGAAGCCGCCGGAGGTGCCCTTCGCTGCGAGTCCTCGCAGTGACTTCATTGCGTTGCACCTCCGCTCATCTGGACGTCGGCCGAGATCGTGAAGGAGACGATTCGCCGGCCCTCGCCCTCGGACGAGGTGCTGGACTGCAGCACCACGTTCGTGAGCTGGGGCACGACCTCGAGCCGGGTGAGCAGGCGGGCGACGCCCTCCTGCGTATAGGTGAAGCCGTTCAGGACGATCCCCTGGCCCGCAGCCACGGCTGCGGCCGGGTCAGCGCCCGCGTTCGACTTGGCGCTGAGCGTGCTGAGCCAGACGTCCTCGGGCAGCACCAGCGAGAGCTCGCGGAGCACGCCGTCCCAGGAGACGCGCTGGGCCAGCGCCTGGTCGAGGGCGGCCGCGCGGGCGTCCTCCTCGGCCTTCAGCTCGGGTGCGACGTCCGTCGTACGGGGCTTCGTCACGGGGACGGGGACAGCAGCGAGCTCCGCCTGGAGCGCAGCCAGCTGCTGCTCGCGGTCGGAGACCTTGCCGTGCTGGATCACGAACACACCGGCGACGAGAACGCCGACCGCGGTGCCGGCGGCCATGGCGCCGAGGGCACTCTTGGGGAGCGCACGGCGGCTGCCGGCGAGATCGGAAGGAAGAAGATTTGCGGGACGCATCACGGTTACCCCTCGAGTCCGAGTCCGATTGCGACGGCCAGCGAACCGAGCTCGGCGCCCGTGTCGACGCGCTTGGACGTGCTCACGCGCGCGAGCGGGTTGCCCACACGGACGGTCACGCCGATCAGCCGCTGCAGCTCTGCAGCGAGCCCCGGCAGCTGTGCTGTCCCGCCGGTGATCGTGATCTCGCCGATGCCCAGCGAGCCGGGCTGGTTCTGGTAAAAGTGGAGCGAGGAGACCAGCTCGCGGACGAACGACTGCAGCTCGTTGCGCACGGCCTCGTAGACAGTCGTTGCCTCCTCGGGCGTGAAGCCGTCGAGCCGCTCGGCCGTTGCGTTCAGGGTCAGCGAGTGCTTGATCGCCTCGACCTGCGAGGGAGTGCGGTCGAGAGCACGGGCGAGCGCAACGTCGAGCGAGCCGCCGCCCCAGTCGAGCACGCGCGCGAACTCGCAGGTGCTGCCGTCGGCGACGACGAAGGTGGAGCGGTCGTGACCGATCGAGACGATGACGACGGCAGCGTCGTCGGGGTTCTCGACCGGCTCGGGGCCGAGGGCCCGGAGCAGCGCGAACGCCTCCAGGTCGATGCCGACGAGCTTCAGGCCCGCGGCGCGGCACGCCTGGACGTAGCGCTGGACGAGATCGCGGTAGGCGACGACCAGCAGGACGCGCCAGGTGGTGTTGCCCTTGTCGTCGGTGGTCTCACCGACGACCTGATAGTCGAGCACGGCCTCCTCGAGCGGGATCGGCAGGACTTCCTGCGCCCGGAACCTGATCGCGTTCTCGAGGTGGGCACGGTCCTGCAGCCCGGTGATCTCCAGACGGCGGACGCCGATTCGGTTGGTGCCGATGCCGAGCCGGACAGACTTCTGCGGCAGCTTGTTCCGGCGGAAGAAGTCGCCGAGCGCCGCACCGAGCGCGTTGGCATCGCGCAGCTCCCCGCCGACCACGATCCCGCGCTCGATCGGCTCGCGGACGAGCTGGAGCAGCTCGACGTCGCCGTTGTTCGAAACGTGTGCGGCCGAAACGTGGGAGGCGCCGACCTTGAGGCCGACGATCTCGCCCTTCTTGCCACGCTGCTGCTTCGCGGCCGCCGGCGGCGCGCCCTCATCGGCCGAGGCCTCCTTCGGGCGGCGCTTGAAGCTGAACGAGATCTCGCGCGCGAGCGGCGAGCGCCCGCGAGTGCGCGGCTCTGCCGTCGCCGAGCCGGTCTCGGACTTCGCGGCTCCCGGACGGCTGAAGCGGCTCTTGCGCTCCTTGGTCGACGGATCCGCCGAGCGCCGCGCGAAGAGGCTGCGCTTGCCGGCCTTACCGTCGGTCTCCTCCGGGGCGTCGGACTTCGAGCGACTGAAGAAGCTCTTGCCCTGCTTCTTCTCGGCCGGGTCGGGCTTGCTCGAGCCGGGACGCGTGAAGCGGCTCCGGCGCCCCTCGCCCTTCACCATCCGCTCAGGCGGCGCCGTGCCGGGCCGCGCGTAGCGGCTCGGCTGCTTGGTCGGCGCCGGCGGGCCACCGGGTGCGCTTGGGGTCGCTGCCTGGTCCGACGCCTTGCCGATCCGGAGCTCCTTCTTCCAGAACGGCGTCTTCTGCGCCTCGGGCGCAGCCTCGTCGGCGTCGTCGGGCGGCGCGACCGTCGCGGTCGCACCTTCGGCAGCGTCGGACTTTCGCCCGACGAGGTCGCCGAGCTTGATCTCCTTCTTCCAGTCCATTTAGCTCTCCGCGATTCGTAGGCCGCTTGCGAACGGGGCGAGAACGTCGTCCTTGAACCCCGCGCGCTCGAGCAGTCCGAGCAGCTGGTCGGGGCGGCTGGAGCAGCTGAGCGCTGCCTCCTTCGTGACCGTCCCGCGGAGTGCCAGCTCGGCCAGCCCCTGCTCCAGGGTCTGCATGCCGCGCTGGGTACCGGTCTGGATGACGCTGTAAATCTGCTCCACGCGCGCCTGGCGGATCAGGTTCCGCACGGCGTCGTCGGGGAAGAGGATCTCGAGCACCGGAACGCGCCCTGCGCCGTCAGCGGTCGGCAGCAGCGCCTGGGTGACGATCCCCTGGAGGGTGCCGGCGAGCTGCATGCGGATCTGCTCCTGCTGCTCGGCCGGGAAGACGTCGATGATCCGGTCGATCGTCCCGGGCGCGCTCTGCGTGTGCAGCGTCCCGAAGACGAGGTGGCCGGTCTCGGCCGCGGTGAGCGCGGTCGAGATCGTCTCGAGGTCGCGCATCTCGCCGAGCAGGATCACGTCGGGGTCCTGACGCAGGGCGGCGCGCAGCGCCTCGCTGAAGCTCGGCGCGTCTGCGCCGATCTCGCGCTGGTTGACGATGCACATCTTGTGCCGGTGCAGGAACTCGATCGGGTCCTCGATCGTGATGATGTGATCGGGCCGGGTGCGGTTGATCTCGTCGATCAGCGCAGCCAGGGTCGTCGACTTGCCCGAGCCGGTCGGCCCGGTCACGAGCACGAGCCCGCGCGGCTTCGTCGTCAGATCGTGCAGGCTGGCGCTGAGGTTCAGCTCCTCCAGCGTCTTCAGCTCCATGGGGATGAGCCGGAAGGCGGCGGCGAGGCTCTCGCGCTGCGAGTACACGTTCACGCGGAAGCGCGCGAGGCCCGGGATCGAGTAGGAGAGGTCGAGCTGGCGCTTGATCTCGAGCTGCTTCTGCTGCTCGGTGGACATGATCCGGTAGAGCAGGTGCAGGGTGATCTCTGCCGTCAGCTTGGGGAACTGCTCCAGGCGGACGAGCTCCCCGCGCACGCGTGCGACCGGGTGCGAGCCCACGGTGACGTGGAGGTCGGAACCCTTCTGCTCGACTAGCTCTGCGAGCAGGTCGTCGATGTTGAGCGCGGTCTCGGTCATGGCTACCTCGACGGGAGCTATCGGCAGCCGGTGAGCCCGCCTTGAGGGTCTCTTTGAATCACTCGCGTTGCGGGTGCGGTTCACCCGGACGGGGGAGGACCTCCCACCCGGCGAGCGCCGATACCTCCGCCTGAGCCAGCCACGCCTACCACGACTGGAGGACTTCAATGAATAGGCTCAGGAACAGGATCACTCAGGCGCAGGGTGAGGGTGGTTTCACCCTTATCGAGCTCCTCGTCGTGATCATCATCCTCGGCATCCTGCTCGCCGTAGCAGTGCCGTCGTACATCGGCTTCAAGAGCCAAGGCCGAGCAGTCGGCCGCGCAAGGCGAACGTCCGCGCAGCCGTCCCGGCCGTCGAGGCGTTCTACTCGGACAACGGCACCTACGTCGGCATCCAGAACACGTCGCACGGGCACGCCGCCCGGGATCGCGTTCTACGATCCGGCGAGCGCCGCCGAAGGTGCTCGTCTCGACGAGCCCGGCACCGACCGCGACCACGTACTGCATCTACTCGTACGAGAACGGCGGCTCGGGCCCGACCTGGTTCAAGGACAGCCCCGCGGGAGCCATCACGCGGGATGCCACCGGCGCAACCACCAACTGCAACGCGGCCGGCTAGTAGTCCGGACGCAGAATGGTGTGCACGAAGGGCGCGGGAGACCGCGCCCTTCGTGTTACTTGAGAACCGCGACCGGAGCCCGCTCGCAGAGACCGCTCGCCGTGCCGCCGCCGCGACGCTTCGGCGGCGGGACAGTTCTAGCGGCGGAGGCTCGCTCTATTCGAAGGGGACTGCGTCCCCCTCGAGCTCCCCCTTCCACGTGGCGTTCGAGACGACCGGGCCGACTGGTCAGACGCGACTTCGCGCGGGGTGGCTCTCGCCGAGACTGCGCCGACCCAGCTCATGTCGGATGCTCGTCGCGACTCGCGCGGGAGGAGGTCGAGATGACGGGTCTGTCACCGGTAGCGGCGGCTTTCCGTCGCTGCCGGGGACTGACCTGAGCCGTTTACGTGCAGTCCCTCGATGTGAGGGAAGCACTCACCCTCCGGGGCACTCGTGCCGATACCCACCTCGTGGCACCTGAGATCTCCCTGCGCGAACACCGCCGGCGGCTTCGTCTCAGCGACGAGGCCGGCTACAGCTTGATGGAGCTCCTCGTCGTGCTGATGATCATCGGCATCCTCGCGACGGTCGGGGCAAGCGTCTACGTCGGGATGCGGGAGGAGGGCAACACCACCGCAGCCGAGCTCAACGTGCGCGAGGCGGTCGGCGCAGCCCACACGTACTACGCGGACAACGAGACGTACGACGGCATGACCCGCGCCGCGCTCGTCGCCATCGACGGCGGCGTCAAGCTGAGCCGCGAGCCGGTCATCTCGGCCGACGGCAGGCGTTACTGCCTGGAGAGCACGCACAACGGCAACGCTCCGAGCGCACCGTCCGAGCCCGGGAAGAACCCGCACTCCTACGAGGGCCCGGACGGACAGGTCGTCCCCGCCTCCTGCCCCGCTTCGATCTAGCGCCTTCCCCGCTCAAGTGACCTACCTCGCCTGCCGATAGGGATGGAGCGGATGCAGATCACTGCCGGCAACCCCGTTCGCCTCGTCGCCGTGCTCGGCGTCGCTGCCCTGCTGGGCGGCGGCATGCTCGTGCTGAAGACGACCCAGGGCAGCGGCGAGACCGCCTCGCCGCAGCCCGCCCTGCTGCGGACGACCGCCAAGGGCGTCGGCGCCAAGACCAAGCCGACGCGCACGAAGCCGAAGCCGGCGGCCAGGCCGCGCCGCACCCCGACTCTGCCGCTGGTCACCGCCAACGGTCTCCCGCGCGTGGTCGCCGTAGCGCTCACGCGCAATCCGGTCGTCGTGGTCGCAGTCGTGGCCCCGCGCGGCCGCGTGGACGCCCTCGCCCTCGCCGAGGCGCGCGCCGGAGCCGCCCTCGGCGGAGCCGGCTTCGCCCAGGTGAACGCCTTCCGCCAGATCGAGATGGCCCCGCTCGCCTCCAAGTTCGGCATCCGGTCGAACCCGGCGGTCATCGTCTTGAAGCGCCCGGGCAACCTGAGCGTCCGCATCGACGGCTTCGCCGACCGCGACACGGTCGCGCAGGCCGCCGCAGCGGCTCGTCGCTAGGAGACCGCTCGCCGTGCGGCCGCGAGGAGCGGCTGCTTCGCGCGAGTCGGTTCTGCGGCCGCATGGCGAGCTTCATTCGAAGGGGGACTACGTCCCCCCTCGAGCTCCCCCTTGTCTCTCAACGGTCGAGGCAACTAGGCCAGTTGGTCACACGCGCTGCCCGCGGGGTGGCTCTCGCCGAGCAAGCTCGGCTCCGCCGGTGAACCACAGCGCCAGTTGTCGAATGCTCGTCGCGACTGCGTGCGACATCGCGAGAGGGGCGAGAGATGAAGGGTCTGTCACTGCAGCAGCGGCTTCGCCGTCGCTGCTGGGACTGACCCGAGCAGTTTGAACTGCACTACCGCACGAGGCAGGCGCGCCTGGTCTTGCACACCCGGATCGTGCCGTTCCAGTGCCGAGTTGCCCGCTCAGAAACCGACTCGGATGACACGTCCGCCGACGCGCGAGCCGGGCGGGCCGTGACAGGTCTGGCAGTACACCGGGGCGTCGAAGGTCCAGACGACGGCGATCTTCCGCCGGTACGGCACGTAGTCCCGATCGACCGGACGCGCCCCGCCGAACTTCACCTGCAGCAGCGATCGCTCTGCCCGCGGGAGCCAGGCCGGGACGCGATCAGCCAGCGGCACGGCCGACGCGGGAACACCAGCCGCTGCGCAGGCGACGACCGCGGCGAGGCGGGCCGCCCAGGTTCTGGCCGGCCCGCCCATCGCCGAGGTGACAGCTGCTCCTACGGGCGGAGGTGCTCCTTGAAGAAGCCGACGATGCGCTCGTAGCAGGTGATGCGGTTCGGGAGCTTGAGCACGTCGTGGCCCTCGTCCTCGAAGACCAGGTAGTCGACCTCCTTGCCGTCCGCTCGCATCCGCTCGACCACGTCGGCGGACTCCTGCTCGACGACCCTCGGGTCGTTGCGACCCTGGATGACGAGCAACGGGGCGGAGATGTCGCCGACGTAGGTGCGTGGCGAGCGCTCGACCAGGAAGTCGCGGTCCTTCTCCGGGTTGCCGATCGCGAGCTCGAAGTACGGCTTCCACGTCGGCGGGATCCGCTCGGTAAACGTGAGCAGGTCGTACGGGCCGAACATGTCGACCGCTGCCGACCAGAGGTCGGGGTGCCGGCCCGCGAGGGTCAGCGTCATGTAGCCGCCGTACGAGCGGCCGACGACGCCGGCACGCGAGACGTCCAACCGGTCGTCCTGCGGCAGCACCTCGGTGAGCGCGTGCACGTGGTCAAGCCGGTCCTGGCCGCCCCAGTCGCGGTCGACTCGCTTCATGTAGTCCTGCCCGTAGCCCGTCGAGCCGCGGACGTTCGGGACGAAGACAGCGAACCCCTCGAAGGTGAGCGTCTGGATCAGCGGCATCGAGAACCAGGCGAAGTTGGGGCGCTCCTGGCCCTGCGGCCCGCCGTGCACGTAGAGGACGACTGGCCGCGCGCCCTCGTAGCCGAGCGCCGGTGACGGGAGATAGAGCCGTGCGGACACGCGCAGGCCGTCGTGCGACACGAACGAGGCGTCCTCCCCGCGCGACAGCACCTCGGGGTCGAGGCCGAGCGGTTGCTCGTTCGTCTGGCGGGTCGCGGCGCCGTCGGGCTCGATGACGTAGAGCTGGGTCGGCATCGTCGCGGTGCAGAACGACATGGCGTAGCGGCCGCTCTCGGGCTCGTAGTTGACGCCGTGGACGACCCCGTCGGCGAGCTCGCCCTGCCCGCAGAGCACGCGGCCGAGCGCCAGCCGCCGGGCGTCCTCGTCGAACTCCGCGTCGTAGACCCAGGAGCTGCCGTCGATGTTGAAGCGCAGGAGGAAGCGGTCGCCCTCGAGATGGTGCAGCTCCTCGAGCTCACCCTTGCCCTCGTGCACGACCCCGGTGAGCTCCACGGCCTGCACGTCGCCGGGCTTGGAGAGGTCGAGATAGCCGGGGCCGTACGCGTCGTCAAAGAGGCTCGTCGCCATGAGGACGCCGCGGTTGCTCGCCGTGAACTGCGAGCCCTGCAGGCCGAGCAGCGGATGGGGCTCACCCTCCTTGCGCTCGTCGATCGGTGTGCCCCAGAGCATGCGCCGCTCGCCGCCGTCCCGCTCGTAGAGGACGATGTCGCCCGCCGTGTAGCCGTCGGCGAGGACCGTACGCGAGTGGTCGTGCGTCCAGGCGATGGGGAACGCGCCGTACGGGCTCTCCCCGAGCACCTCCGCCTCGCCGGTGGCGAGATCGACCCGGATGCCGTACATGACCGCCTGCTCGCGCGACTCCGACATGAAGTACCCGATTGCCGAGGCCGGGTCGGCGTCGAGGAAGTGCGAGCGCTTGCCGCCGAAGACGTCGGCGTTCAGAGGCTCGGGGTAGCCGCCCTCGATGCCGATCACGACCGGCTCGTAGTTCTCGTCTCCGTCGCTGTCGAGCATGAGGACGATGCGCTCGTGCTCCGGCAGGACGATGAAGGGCAGGCCGCCGAGGAGCTCCGGATTCTGAAGCGCGATCCGCGGCGGTAGCAGCGGCCTCGGCACGCTGCCGCCCACATCCATGACGTAGAGGCCGAGCCGGCCGGCCAGGTCGCTGACGAAGTAGAGGCGGTCGCCCGCGAGTTGCGGGTTGAGGAAGAGGCGGGCCGACAGCAGCGACTCGAGGCTGCCGGCGGTTCTCGTGGCGACGGCCATCAGCCGGCCCTCCGCTGTCCGTGCATGGTCTGAATCGCGCTCACGTCGAACCTCCCTCGCTCGCCTCCCGTGTCGGTCCGGACTGGCCCGTCACCGTGCGGCGATCGTACACAGACCCGGCTCGAGGGCCGGGAGCGCCGCGAGGGCTGAAGCTACTCGGAGCCGGTGGAGGCGGAGCGGCCGGTCCAGCTGTTGGCACGGCCGGTCGAGCCTGTCCACCGCGGCTGCTCGTCGAACACGACGTCGACGGAGACCACCGCGTCGGGCCGAACCCAGCGCTGGCCGACCTTCGGCCAGATGCCCTTACCGAGCTCGGAGACGTACCCCTCGGCACAGCCGTGCGCGTCGCTCTCGCCCGCGAAGCTCTCGGCCTCGATCCGGTCACCGTCGACCAGGCGAAGGACGACGACGAAGCGAACGTCCTCGTTGTCGCCTGCGTCGGGTCGGGTAACCGTCGCGTTCTCGGTCACTGGGCCAGCGTACGAGCCGCCCCGGACGTCGCCCATCCAGCCGGTGCTCACATCAGCCCCAGGTAGGCCTCGAGCAGGCGGTCGCCGGCGAAGAGCGCGACGACCGAGCCGAGGGCGAGGAACGGGCCGAACGGAATGCCCATCTTGCGGGCAGCGGAGCCGTGCCGGGCCAGGAGCACGACCGCCGGGACGAGCGCGGCGAGCATGCCGACCATCAGCGCGACCGACACTGTCCAGCCGAGCACGGCGCCCATGAGCAGCGCGAGCTTCACGTCTCCCATGCCCATGCCGCGCGGGTAGGCGAGCACGGCCAGGAAGAGGAAGAGCGAGGCTCCGAGCGCGGCGGCGATCCACTCGATGCTGGGATGCAGAGCCGTCTGCGCGACGAGCGCCACGAAGGTGGCCGGCAGCACGATGCGGTCGGGCAGGATCCGGTGTTCGAGGTCGATCGCCGAGAGCACGACGAGCACCGCGCAGAAGGCGGCGGCGATGACGCCGTCCGCGGTGAGGCCGAAATGAAGGATGCAGGCCGCGATCAGGACCGCGGTCGCGAGCTCGACCGCGGGATAGCGCCAGCCGATCGCGTCGCCGCACGAGCGGCAGCGGCCGCGCAGGACGGCGTACGAAACGAGCGGGACGTTGTCGTACCACGCGATCTGGTGCCCGCACGAGTTGCAGGCCGAGCGCGGCCGGAACAGCGACCGCCGCTCGGGCAGACGGCCCGCGACGACGTTCAGGAAGCTGCCGATCGCCGCCCCGGGGGCGAGCGCAACTGCTGCGAGAGCGAGCTCCACCTCTCCCCTATCGGCCTTCCCGACCGGGCGCATGAGTGTGAGTGGTGCTCACCCGTTCCGCCCCGTCAGCAGAACCTGGAAGTCGCACAGCACGAAGATGCATCCGAGCGCGAGCGGCAGCGCCTGTCCGCGCTGGCTGCGGAGCCGTTTCATGGTCATCCTCTCCATCCTGCGGTGACGACGACCGGCTTCTCCATCGGAGCGCCGATGGGCAGGAAGGTGAACGGGGCAAAGGGAGTTGTGGCCGCTGTGGCCAGCGTCAGAGCGTCGGCGATCTTCGGGCCCTGGACGACCGCGGAGTCGGTCTGCGCGAAGTCGGTCGCCGCGTAGGCGCCACCCTGGAACTGCGCGCTTCCCGACACCGAGAAGCCGGGCGAGCTGCCGTCGGCGCCCGCGACGAGAACGAGCATGCTCGTCGCCGGAGCCCAGCCGGCAAGGTTGCAACCTCCCGCCCAGGCGCCGCAAACCTGCACCGAGCCTGCGAGCGCGACCGTGCCGGAGGCGTAGACGGTGCCGCGCCCCGAATAGAGCACCTGCTTGGCCGAGTTGGTCGCGATGTCTCCGTCGAAGAAGACGGCGCCGTCGATCACGAACGTGCCAGGAGTGCCGTCCGTCCAGGCGATGCGGCCGACCTGGGAGCCGCCGGAGACGACCGTGCAGTCGTAGCTGGTGTCGGGGAAGAGGTCGACGGGCGCGCGGCTGCGGTTGAGGCTGCCGTCGGTGTCGAACCCGCCGGGGAAGGTGCCGAGCGTGCAGGAGTGGCTGGGGCCGGGCCGCGCGTTGGCGTACCAGAAGTCGAGGTCGAGCGGGGGCTTCGAAACCGCGGTCGGGGCAGCGTCCTGGATCGAGGCGAAGACGGCCTCGGCGGGCGTGCACGGCGACACGAACGGGCCACTCGACCCGGCGCGGCAGCCGCCCGCGACATGGAGCTCGGCGATCGGCGTGCCGGCCGTGCCCACCGAGGCGGTGCCGTTCGTCTCGATCGTCCCGCCCACCTGAAGCGGCGAGCCGGCGACGAGCGCCGAGTCGGCCAGGCAGAGGCTGCCCCGCGTGTACAGCGGCTCGACGAGCTGCACCGACCCGCTGAGCGTCGTGCAGGCGCCGGAGTCGTCCGCATACGCGTAGCGCCACGCGGGATCGGTCACCGTCGAGCCGACACGAGCCTGGACGGAGACGGTCTCGGAGATGGCCCCGCCACCAGTCGGGTTGGCGAGCGACGAGGTCGAGGTGATGGTCCAGCGGTCGCCGCTGAGCGCGCCGTACCAGGAGACCGTCCCGCGCTCGACCGCGTCGACCTGCGGGCTGCCCGCCGGAGGCAGGGCCGCCGGGTCGAGGGGGCGCGGAGCGCTGGCGAGCCGCGAGAGGGCGTTCGCCACCCCGGACTCTGCCGCGGACAGCGCGCCGTCCTTGCCGCTCTGGCGGTCGGCCTCGCGTTCGGCATTGCCCGTGAACGCGATCACGGCGACCACGGCGACCGTGAGCGCCAGCATGATCACGATCACGAGCACGAGCACCTGGCCGGCGTCCCCGGCCGGACGCGACGACACCCGGTTGCCCGGCTGCCGGCTCATCCGCCGATCTGCTCCCGCAGCATGATCTGGAAGTCCCCGGCGGGGTTGGGGTACACCTGGCCCGTGCTCGAGCCGATCAGGCTCAGCGGCCAGGGCGTGACGGTCGGGTCGTCGACCGAGTCGTCCTCCTTGATCCCGAGCTGTCCGCAGATCAGCGGGGCCGAGATCGACGCCTTCTTGCCGAGCTTGCACTTGCCCTGCGACCACACGGCGCCCTGGAAGACGGCCTCGTCCTTGTTCATCGTGAAGGTGTCCTCGTTGACCGCCTCGAGCCCGCCCGTGATGAAGACGAGCGTGTTCTGCGTCGGGTCCCAGTTCGTGATGTCGGCCTCGCAGTCGTGCGTGCCGTTGCCGCCGGCGCAGAGGGGTTCCTCGATGTCGACCTTCTTCGACGTGTAGATCGTTCCGCGGCCCTGGTAGTTGGTGACGCCGTGCTTGTCCTTGGCGACGAGCTCGCCGTCGAAGAAGATCGCGCCCCTGATCGTCAGCAGGCCCGCCGGCTCGTTCCACGAGAGCTCGCCGAGGAGCTCGCCGCCGGCCGGAGGCACTGACCAGACCTGGCACGTGTACGACGAGTTCGGCGTCAGGTCGAACTTCTTGGCGTCGCCGTCGTAGGTCGTGTCCTTGTCGAACTCGCTCCCGGTGGGCAGCGAGCCGACCGTGCACGAGTGCAGCGGCCCCGGCTTCGCGTTCGCATACCAGTAGGGGAAGTTGACGGCCGGGCGCGCCAGATCGGTCGGGACGTTCGTCACGATCCCCGCGTACACCTGGTCGATCGGCCCGCACGGCGTGTGCGGGCCGGAACCGTGCTTGAGGTCGCAGGTGCCGCCGATGTCGGCGCGCTCGATCGGCAGCGCCATCGTGCCGACGCTGTCGTCGTCGCCCTCGAGCTCGAGGTCGCCGGCGACCGTGACGTAGCTGCCGAGCAGCTGCGGACGGATTGGACGGGTTGCCCTTGAGCTTGACGCAGCCGCGGGCGACCAGTGGAACGCTGACGATCATCTTCTTGATCTCCACGCACTTGGACGTGTCGTACTGGTAGAGGCGGTTCCAGAGCTGGCCGAGGCCGCCCGAGTTGACGGGCAGGATCGAGGCCACCTGAGTGATCACCTCGGTCTGCAGCCGGGCGTAGTCCTCCGGCGAAGCACCGGCGGGAAGCGCCGGCGGAATGCCCCGCGCGGTGATCGTCCAGTTCATGCCGACCAGTTCGCCGCAGTAGTCGCCGGTCGCGCCGTTGACGCTGAACGCAGTCGGCGTGCTGCACAACGGCAGTGCGGCTGGATCGGTCGGGTCGGCCGCGGTCGCCAGGACAGAGATCGCGGTCGCGAGACCCGCTTCTGCTGCCCCGCGAAGGTGCCCGCCCTTCCGCTCCGTGTTGGCCGCCTGCTGCGAGTTCGAGCCGTAGACGACCACGGAGGCGACCGCGAGCGTGAACACCATCATCATCCCGATGACCATGGGCATGGCGAGGCCGCGCTGGTCTCTCAGTCGGCGCATGCTCAGCTCCTGACCGTGTTTCGCAGGACGATGTCGCCGCTGAGGCGGTAGGCGTTCGGGCTGACCGCCTGGCTGTTCGGATCGACCGTGAAGTTGACGGTGAGCGTGCCCAGGCTCGTGGCCGACGGGGCCGTGTACGCGGGGAAGGCGACACCGGTGGTGAGGTAGTCGGCGTATTGCTTGCCGGCGGTGTCGCACGTCGAGCCGGACTTGCGATAGAGCTGGAAGCGGTTCGTCGACACGTACACCGTGCACCAGGTCACCGGCGTGCCCGCCGTCTCGCCGACAGGGCGGAAGCAGCCGGTCGGCAGCGTGAGGGTGAGCGACTGCACGGGCGGCGAGCCGCTGGCCGCGGTCCAGGCCGCAGCGCTCGCACAGTGCGACTCCTGCCGGAGGTAGCTGAGCGCGTTGCGTGCGTTCGCCTGGGCGACGTGACGGAAGGCCACGTCGGTCTCGGCGCGCAGACCCGCGGAGAACAGGCCGGTGAGGCCGGCCAGAACGATGCTGAGGATCGCCATCGTGACGATCAGCTCAGCGAGGGTGTACCCGCCCTGGCTCGTTGGAACGCGCAGGCGGCGCCGCAGTCTCGTGGTCACCCGGCTCACCCGCTCTTCGCCTCGACCTCCCTGAGGGCGCGGGCGGCGACGTCGCGGCTGAGCGAGCCGATGCCCCAGAGGTCGATTACACGCTCGTCGACACGCATGAGGATCTCCAGCGCCTCGGCGCCGTGCCACCAGCCGAACCGTGCGCCGGTGGTGATCCACTCGTGCTGGTAGAGCCAGCGGGCGACGTTGGCGTCGGTCTTCGCCGGCTTGGTCGCGATCCAGGCGTCGAGCTGCTTGGCGCGCTCCGTCAGCGGAATCTCGTCCTGCGGCTCCTTCGGGGCGCCGGGGACCGTGAACGCTGCGGGCCGCGCTGCAGGCTTCGGCTTGACGACGGGCTTCGGCTTGGCGACAGGCTTCGGCTTGACGACAGGCTTCGGCTTCGCGACAGGCTTCGGCTTCGCGACAGGCTTCGGCTTCGCGACTGGCTTCGGCTTGGCGACAGGCTTCGGCTTCGCGACGGGCGTCAGGCCTTCGAGCACGACGGCCGAGCCGGAATAGGGCGAGCGGTTCTCCGGCTCGCCCTCCTCGGCGTAGCGGGGGTTGCGCGTCAGCATCAGCTTGATCGTCGGCATGCCGTTGTCGACGACCCGCGTGCCCGCTGCGGGCGACTGCGCCTCGACGACGTTGACGGCGAAGCCCTGGGTGCTGCCCGTCACGCGCCAGGCGAAGCCGGCGTCGGCGAGCATGCCCTTGGCGAAGACGAAGACCTGCCCGCGCACGTCCGGGACGCGGAGCATCGGCTTCGCAGCAGGGGTGGGCTGTGCGGGCGCGCCGGTCGGGCTACCGCCGCCGGCCGCGAACGTGATCGTCGCGGTCGAGAGCAGCGCCACCAGCGCGAGCGCCGCGAGCCTGAGTGCAGTCGGAGTCAGCTTGGCCGCCATGGGTGTCTTTTCGGCAGGAGGTGGGTGTGGGTTTAGAGCGAGTTACGAACCGGTCGTGAAGAGGACGACGCCGGTGTCCGTGCTCTCCCCGGTGTCGTCGGGGACGACGGCGAACTGGGGCGCGCGTGGCGCCGGGCGGCGGGCTGCCGATCCAGCTGAAGGCGGTGCCGGCGAAGCCGCGGAACCAGGGCTCGATCTGGGGGTAGGTGACAGCCGGTGTCAGCTGCAGGTGCAGGTGCGGGCCGGACGAGTAGGTTCCCGTCGAGCCGACGAGCCCCACCGGCGTCCCGGCCGTCAGGATCGCGCCGGTCGTCACCGCCGGCTCGATGTAGGACAGGTGGCAGTAGACCCATTCGCGGCCGTCGCTGGCGCGCATGACGAAGCCGATGCCGCAGCGGCCCTCGGGCTCGCTCCAGCCGCGGATGACGACGGCGTCCTCGTGCGCGTACACGGGCGCGCCCATCGGCGCGGCGATGTCGGCTGCCGGATAGTCGTGGTGCGTGGCGGCGGTCGAGACCTGCGTCGGGCCGCCGCCGACCGGGAAGACGTAGCCGTTGCTGTTGGCGGGCGCGGAATAGCCCGTGCCGAAGCCGAAGGGAGTGGCCAGGTAGCCCGCGCGAGCGGCCGCCAGCGTGGCCTCCGCCTCGGCGAGCTGCTCGCGCAGGCGGGCGGTCGTCTCCTGCGGCCCGGTAGACGCGGATGCCGGCCTGCGTCAGCCGCTTCTCCCGCAGCAGCCGGTCGGACAGCAGGCGGGCCTGGTTGCGGAAGCGCAGCACCGCCCGCTCGCGGCGCAGCAGGACCTTCTCACGCGCGAGCGCGCGCGCGAGGGCCGAGGAAGCCTCGGCGACGGCACGCTCGGCGGCCGCGAGGTCGACGCCCGGCTCGGCTGCGAACGCCGGCACGATCTCGGAGCCGCCGGCGTAGACGCTCGCGAGCGACAGGACGTCGTTCACGTACCAGTCAGCGTGGTTGTAGGCGAAGACGGCGCGCGGGATGTCGTACTGCCCGCCCGCGGCGGCGAGGTAGCGGGCGGCCGAGTAGATCCCGTCCTCCGGATCCCAGGGGTCGGCGACGCCGTCGAAGTCCGCGTCGGTGCCCCAGCGGAGCCAGGTCTCGGGCATGAACTGCATCCAGCCCACCGCCCCGGCCGAGCTCGGGCCCATGTTCAGGCCGAAGTTGGTCTCGATCTTGTTGATGGCCGCGAGCAGCTCCCAGGGGATGTCGTACGCCTCTCCCGCCTGCTGCCACAGCGGCACGAGCTCCTCGACCGAGCGCTGCTCGACCCAGGCCGGGCGCGAGCGGAAGTCGGCGTTCACCGCGATCTGGCCCGGATCGTTGGGCAGCTGGTAGCCCGGGAGCGTCCCCGGCTCGGAGACGACGACGAAGGTGCCGGCGGCCGACGCAGCCGCGGGCGCAGCCAGCGCGACAAGGACGAGCAGGAGCAGCGCGCGCCGCATCAGTGCACCTCCGGCGCCCGCAGGAACGCAGGTGAGGGCTGCTCTGGCTCGTGGAAGCCGCCGCCGTTTCCGTTGCCCACGATGTTGAGGGCGGGGATCGGCTCCGGCTCCGGCTCGGACTCTGGCTCGTTCCCGCTCTCGAGCGCGGCCCGGTCGGCGACGAGCTGCTTGCGCTCTCGCTCGAGCGCGACCAGGAAGTCGTGCTTGTTGGTCGCCGCGTTGGCGGCGACCTCGTCCTCGACCTTGTCGTCGAGCACGAGCGCGATCAGCGCCTGCTCGAACGTCTGCATGTCGGCGAAGGAGCCGTCGGCGATCGCGTCATGAATCTCCTCCGAGTGGCCCTCGCGCAGCAGGTCGGCGATGCGCGCGTTGTTGACCATGACCTCGACCGCCGGGACGCGGCCGCCGCCGGCACGCGGCAGCAGCCGCTGGCTGACGACGCCGCGCAGGACGCCGGCGAGGATCGAGCGAACCTGCTGCTGCTTGACCGGCGGGAAGAACTCGACGAGGCGGCTGACCGTCTCGGCCGAGTCGATCGTGTGCATGGTCGAGAAGACCAGGTGACCGGACTCGGCCGCCTGGAGCGCCGTCTGCGCGGTCTCGGCGTCGCGGAGCTCGCCGATCAGGATCACGTCGGGGTCCTGGCGCAGCACGCGCCGGAGCGCCTGTCCGAACGACTGCGTGTCGAGCCCGACCTCGCGCTGGTTGACGATCGAGCTCTGGTCGGGATGCAGGATCTCGATCGGGTCCTCGATCGTGACGATGTGGCAGTGGCGCGAGCGGTTGATGAAGTCGAGCATCGCCGCGAGCGTCGTCGTCTTCCCCGACCCGGTCGCGCCTGTGACGAGCACGAGTCCGCGCTCCTCGTCGGCCAGGCGCTTGACGCCGCTGGGCAGGTCGAGCTGCTCGAAGGTCGGCACCTTCGCCGGGATCGCGCGGAACGCGAACGAGATCGCGCCCCGCTGTCGGTAGCCGTTGACGCGGAAGCGCGGCAGGCCGCTGCCGGCGTAGGCGATGTCGAGCTCGCCGGTCTCCTGGAACTCGGCCAGCCGCTTCGGCGCCGCGGCGGACACCTGGGCGAGCACGCCCTCGAGGGCGTGGTCGGTGAGGTCGGGCCAGCCGTCGAGAGGCTTGAGGGTGCCGTCGCGCCGAAGGACCGGCGGACGGCCGACCTTCAGGTGGACATCGCTCGCGCCGAGTTCGACGGCGTGCAGGAGGAGGGCGTCGAGATCCATGCCGCGCAGCGAGCATCGGCATGAGCCTCGGATCGGTTTACCTCGAATGAGGGAGTCAAGCGAAGCTTTCGGCAGCTTCTGCGGGCGCCGTGCATCTGCGCAGGGTCAGGACCCGCCACCCGCCACGGGGGAGCAGCGCTCCCCCGCGAGCCGACTGCCTAGGCCTTGCCGCCGCGGCCGAGCGCGTCGACGGCGCGGAGCGGCGCACGGGCGAGGCCGCGCGCCTGGCCCGGGTGCGCGAGGTCGCCGCGGATGAGCGCGTCGACGGCGCGCCAGACGGGCGGCAGCCGGAGCACGCCGAACGTCAGCCGCGGGAAGCGGTCGAGCGCGAGCTTGGCCTTCCACGAGGCGGAGGCGTGCGCGCCGACCGCCCGGTCGAGCGCGGAGGCGTACGGGTCCAGAGACGCCGTCCGGCCCTCCAGGACGTCGAGCGCGGCGGCGGCGGCGAGCCGGCCGCTGACGAACGCCTCGTACATGCCGTCCCCGGACAGCGGATCGACGAGCCCGGCCGCGTCGCCCACGAGGGCGATCCGACCTCGCGCCGCGACCGAGCCGGGGCGGCGCAGGGGCAGCCGAAAGCCGCGCAGGCTCTCGACGTCCGCCGGATCGATTCGGTGCTCCTCACACAGCCGCCGGAGGTGCTCGCGGAGCCGCGGCCCCTCGTGCTCCCAGCCGCCGACCCCGACGTTGACGTGGTCGCCCTTGGGAAAGACCCACGCGTAGCCGCCGCTGACCACGCCGAGCTCGATGACCGCGCGCCCCTCGTACCGCGCCGGGTCGACTGCCCCGTGGGCGACGTTCCCCTCGTAGGCGACGCCGTAGACGGTCTCCTGCGCCAGCCCTGCCGACCGGGCGGTGACGCCGTTGACGCCGTCTGCGCCGACGAGCGCGGCTGCGACGAGCTCGCCGGCCGAGGTCTCGGCAACGACGTGATCCCCCTCGTCGCGAATGGCTCTTCGCGCGCACGCCGTCGCGAAAGTCGGCGCCGGCAGCGGCCGCCTGCTCGGCCAGGAACGCATCGAGCCGCCGGCGCTGTGTCATCGCGACCAGGCGCCCACTCGACCGCCGCTCGATGCGGCTGCGGTAGCGGAGCGAGAGCTCCAGCCGGTCGACCTCGTGCTCGACCACCGGCGCGACGTCGACCGGCAGCTCACGCAGCGCCCGCTCGGTCAGGCCGCCGCCGCACGGCTTGTCGCGCGGGAAGTCGCGCCCGGTCGAGCAGGACCACGCGCGCGCCCGCGCGCGCGAGGCGGTACGCGGTCGTCGACCCGGCCGGCCCAGCACCGACGACGATGACGTCGAACCGCTCGCTCCCCGCCGCGGACATCCCGCCGGTAACTCTAGGTGGAGCCGACGAGCCGGCCTTCATGAGGACTCCAGCGTGGGTCGCGGAGCTCGGTCTGAGCTGGGGCGCTGGCTTACGGCCGCCTTCCCGCTCCGGCGCGCCTTACCCACCCGCCTTGGGTCATTTCCGTCCCTCCTCCGAGTGATTTGCAGGCGTTTCCCGTTTGGGGAGCGAGCGTCGCGGCCACACCAGTTGCCCACTGGCAGCAAATCCAAGGAGGAGAAATGAGACCCAGTCCCCACCTGCGTCGAGGGCTGTTCGGGGTCGCCGCCGCCGGAGTCGCAGCCACCATGCTCGCCATCTCCGGCACCGCCGCCCAGGCAGTCGTCCTCGATGCCGGGGTCAACCTTGGCCCGGTCACCGTTGCGAACGGCGCCGTCAGTCTGACGGGCTCCGTCGGGGCCACCCGCTCGTCGGCGGCACTGACGGTGAACGGCACGCCGGTCGCCGTCAACACCGATGGGACATTCAGTGCCACCGTCGACCTCGGCGGCGCGAGCGAGCTGGCCCTCGCCGTCCGCGACCCGCGGTCGGGCGAGTCGGTCACCACCAGGATCCCGCTGAGCTCCAACGTGATCGGCCCCGGCGGCGTCATTCCGGCCAGCGTCCTCGACGCGCTCGAGCAGGCGGCCGTCTCGATCCTGAAGCCGGCCGACGGCTTCGAGATCCTCGACGGCAGACCGCTCACCGTCGGCGGCGCGGTCGGAGATCGCGACCAGCTGGTCGGGCTGAGCGTCAACGGCGCCGACGTGCTCGACGACCTGCGCTCCGACCGAACGTTCTCGCTAGCGATTCCCGGGACGAGCGAACGCGTGACGGTCACGGCCACCGACCGCCAGGGCGTATCGCAGACCAGCGCCTACGACGTCCGACACACCTCGACCGTGATCGCCACCCCCGCGGGCCCGTCGGTCTCGGCCGCCGGCGCGAACGGCCTCCGTATCGCCTCCGTCCGTTACACGACCAAGGGCGTGAAGCGTACGAAGCGGATCCGCATGACGGTGACCGTGAAGGACCGGCAGGGTCGGCTCGTGCGCGACGCCATCGTGCGGGTGCGAGTCGCCGACCACCAGGTCCGCCGCCAGCTCGTCCGGGGTGGACAGCAGGTCAAGTACACGACCCGGGTCGGGCGCGCGGACTTCTTCGTCCGCCTCACCCGCAAGGCGCTCGGCCGCCGCGTCTACATGGTGAGCTTCGCGAAGAGCCCGACCGCAAGCGTCCGCAAGACGACCTCGGTCCGGCTGCCACGCGCGACGGCGCGAGCCCGCCGGTAGCCAACGATGTTCGGGCCTGCCGGAGCCGCGATTCGGCCGCCGCGGCTCCGGCCGGCGCCCGCCTCCCCCGATGAGTGACTTCCAGGACAGAGGGCTCAGAAGACCGGCCGGCAGGAGTACTCCGGGAACGGTGCGAACGAGCGCATCCAGACGGGGGCCTGCCGGTCTCGTCCTCGCGACGACGCTGGCCGCGCTCGCGCTCGCAGCGCTGCCGGGCATGGCTGACGACGCCCGCGGAACCCGTGGTCACCAGTGCCCCCGGACAGACGACCACCCCCACCATGCGGACCATCCCGGCAAGGGCCGATGCCGCGGCGACGCCGGGGTCAGGGCGAGCTCGACGACGGTCGAGTATGTCCCGGGTGAGCTGCTGGTCCGCTTCCACCCGACCGCCACGGAGGCGGAGCGGCAGGAAGCCGTGGAGCGAGCCGGCGGGGTACTCACCGAGAGCCTGACGGCGCTCGGGCTCCACGTGGTCGCGGTCGCTCCGTCGCGCACGCATGAAGCTCGAGAGTCGCTGCGCCACTCCGCCGCCGTCGCGGAGGTGGAGCAGGACGTCTACGTCGAAGCAGTCGACACGACGCCTGGCGATCCGCTGTGGCCGACGCAGTGGGGCTGGCGGGTCGTCGGTGCCCCGCGCGCCTGGGACGCGACGCGCGGCTCCCCTGACGTGGTCGTCGCCGTGGTCGACTCGGGTGTCGACGCCCACCATCCCGATCTGGTCGGTGCGACGACGCCCGGCTACGACTTCGTGAACGGCGACCCGGACCCGGCGGACGACGAGGGTCACGGCACGAGCGCGGCGGGTGTGATCGCCGCGAGGGGCGACAACGGGCTCGGTCTGGCGGGCGTCTGCTGGCACTGCCGAGTCATGCCGGTGAAAGTGCTCGACGAGAACGGGGCCGGCAAGACCTCGACAATCGCCGCCGGGATCGTCTGGGCGGTCGACCGGGGCGCCCGCGTCGTCAACCTGAGCCTGGGCGGCCCCGGGACGACGAGCGCACTCGAGGGAGCGGTGCAGTACGCGTCGGGCAAGGGCGCCGTCCTCGTAGCGGCCGCCGGGAACAGCGGCACGGACACGCGTTTCTACCCCGCGGCGTACGAGCAGACGATCAGCGTCGCCGCGACGACGGAGTCCGACGCGCTCTACGGCTGGTCGAGCTTCGGGCCGTGGGTCAAGTTTGCGGCGCCCGGCTGTAACACGGCGCCCGGCCGCGACGACGGCTACGTGCAGTTCTGCGGCACGTCGTCGGCGGCGCCGCTCGTCTCCGGCATCGCCGCGCTCGCGCTGTCGCAGAAGCCGGCTCTGTCAAGGCGGGAGCTCGAGCAGGCGATCACGGACGGCGCGGCGCAGATTGGCTCGGGGGTGCGTTACGGCCGCGTGAGTGCGATCGACACCGTCGGCGCCGTGCCCGCGGGGAACTCGACCCCCCTCCCACCGGCGCAGCCGGCCACCACGCCGGCGCCCACCGAGGCGCCTTCAGCCGCGCCCCCGAGCGTCGATCCCTCGCAGCCGGCCGTCCCGGACGCGGCAGTGCCTGCGAGCGCCTCGAGGCCTCGACTGCGCGGTCTCGCCCGCATCGGCCGGAGCCTCCGCGTCACCGCAGGGAGCTGGCAGTTCGGCCCGGTCCTGCTCGCCTACCGCTGGCGTCACTGCGCGCCGAGCGGCAGACGCTGCGTCGTGGTGGCGGGCGCGCGCGGCTCCCGTTTGGTGCTGACCCGCCGCCTGCGCGGCCGGCGGGTACAGGCGCTCGTAACGGCCTCGAACGGCGCCGGCAGCGCAACCGTCTCCACCGGCATGTCGTCTCTCGTCCGTCCGCGCGCCTAGGCGCTCGCCGTCGTGGCCCCCACGTCGGATCTGACCCGGCATGCGGCTACGATGCGCTCTCCCGGGGGTGTTCCCGAGTGGCCAAAGGGGACGGGCTGTAAACCCGTTGGCTCAGCCTTCGGAGGTTCGAATCCTCCCGCCCCCACTCTCCACCCACGTCACCTCGAAAGTCCGTGGAACGCGGGCCGGACTTCGAGGTCAGCCGCCGCTGATGGCCGCCACCACATCCACGCGCGAGCCGTTCTCGAGCGGCGTGTCGAGGGCGGCCCGCTCGCCGTCGACGTAGACGTGGATGTGCGGGCGGAGCTTCGGCCCCGGCTCGCACAGGCGGTCGCGGAACCCCGGATAGTCGGCCTCGAGCCGATCGATCGCCTCCGCCACCGTGGCCGCCTCCACACCGAGGTGCCGGGCAGGCCCTCGAAGAGCGGCATCAGCGTCCGCGGCAGATGCAGCTCGGCCATCAGTCGACGATCGCGACCTCGACCGACGAGATGCTCGGCAGATAGCTGGCGATCTCGCATCCAGCTGTCCCCGTCGTCGGTGCTCGCGAACAGCTGGCCGGTGCTCGTGCCGAAGTAGAGGCCGGGCGCGTCGTGACCGTCCATGGCCATCCCTTCTCGCAGCACGCCCACGTGCGCGTCACGCTGCGGCAGCCCACTGTCGAGCCGCTGCCAGCTCGAGCCGGCGTCGCGCGTCCGCCAGACGGCCGCCTCGCCGCCCGGCATCGTGCGGGTGTGGTCGGGGTCGAGCGGCACGACGTAGAACGTGTCGCGGTCGTGGGGATGCGTGGCGGCGGCGAAGCCGAACTCGGTCGGCAGCCCCTCGGTGATCTCTGTCCACGAGTGCGCGAGGTCGTCGCTCCGCCACATGCCGACATGGTTCTGCTGGTACATGCGGTCGGGGTCGGCAGGCGAGCGCACCAGCTTGTGCACGCAGAACCCGACCTCGTCGTGGGGTCGCGGCCAGTCGGCGCGCAGGCCCTTGTTGCGAGGCGTCCACGAGGAGCCTCCGTCCTCGGTCTCGAAGATGCCGATGCCCTGGACGATCGCCCAGAAGTGTGAGTCGCTGCCCTCGTCGAACATGAGCGCCGAGATGCCGAGGTGGCCCGGCGGCTGATTCGCCGGGTCGTCCCAGCCTTCGCTGCCCGGTTGCCCTTCGAGCGTCGAGAGCAGCGACCAGGTCGAGCCGTCGTCCCGGCTCTCGAAGATCCCGGGCGCCTCGACGCCCGCGAGAATCCGGCCGTCGTTCACGGCCAGGTTCGAGACCTTCGACAGCTTGCGACGCGCCGTCCGCGTCGTAGGCGAGGCCCTCGCTCGAATGCGTCCACGTCTCGCCGCGGTCCGCGCTGCGCCACACCGCCGACCCGTGCCACTCGCTCGCCGCGGCCGCGTAGATCGCGTCGGTGCCAGGATCGTGGATCGCGTGATAGACGGGCCAGCCCTCGCAGAACGGCCCCCGCACCTCCCACTTCGCGCGGTCCGCGTCGCTCTCCACGAGGAAGCATCCCTTCCGTGTTCCGACCAGCAGCAGCGTCCGTGACATGTCGTCGCACCTCCGAGTCGAGATCGGTCCCTCCTATCAGACTCCGGGCGCACGGGAAAGTCATCGCCGCACGGCGACGGGCTGTGGTTACGAGGTGCGCGACAGGGTCGAGATCGTGCCGTCGGCGCCGAGGACCCGGATCGTCCCGGTCCCACCAGCCTCGACCACGTACGTCTTCCCCGCGGCCGTGGCGCACGCGAGCGGCGTGTCCAGGCTCGCTGCGGTGGCCTGCCGGCCGTCGCCGTTCGACGCCTTGGTGCCGTTGCCCGCGACTACGACCGGGCCTCCCACGCCGAGGCGGCTCACGGTGTGGTTGAGGAAGTCGGTCACGAGCGGCTCACCGGCGGGGCCGAGGCACAGCCCCGTCGCGACCATGCCCGTCCAGGCGGTCGTGATGATGCGCGTCACCGGATCGATCCGGCGCACCCGGCGGTTCTCGGTGTCGGCGACGAGCAGCGCGCCGTCCGCTGCGACGAGCAGCCCGTGTGGGCGGTTGACCTGCGCCGTGACCGCAGGCCCTCCGTCACCGGCACCGCCGAGCGTCCCCGTTCCAGCGTACGACTCGACCGCTCTGGTCGCGGCGTCCAGGCGCCAGATCCACGCCTCGGAGGCGAAGAAGACGTTGCCCTGTGCGTCGAGGGTCACAGGGCCCGCCTCCGTCGGCGTCGTCCCGACGGTCGTGATCAGGCCGCCGGGGTCGATGCGGCGCAGCCGCCGATCGCTCGTCACATAGACGTCGCCCGCCGGCGCGGCGGCAACGCCGAACGGGTTGCCGATGCTCGCCTGCAGCGCCGGGCCGCCGTCCCCGCTCGTGCCCGTGCCCCCGCTCCCGGCGACGGCCGTGACCGAGCCGCGTGCCGGGTCGATCCGGACGATCCGGTTGCGCGCGCCCTCGGCGAGCAGCAGCGAGCCGTCGGGCCGGCCGACGAGTTGCGCCGGGGTCGAGAAGAGGACCGGCTGTGGTCGCGGTGCGGCTACGACGACGAATCCGAGGCGGAAGAGCCGCCCTCCGACCCGCGCGAAGATCGTCCAGCGGCCGGGGGCGCGGAGCGTCACGGTGGCGCCGAAGCGGCTCTTGGCGAGACGCCGGGCGGCAAACACGCGGCTTGTGCGTCCACGGGCGACGACGGCCGCCCGCTGCGCCCCCGAAGCTGCAAAGCGAACCGGAAACGCCTTCCCGACCGCGGGCGAGGACGGCAGCCGTGAGGTGAGCGCCACCCGCGGCGGCGCGGCCGACGACGCGACGGCCGTCAGAGCCGCGAGGGCTGCGATCGCTGCGAGCCGCGACATGGTCGGGCACGCTAACAGATATATGGCGGTTTCGCCATATCATCCCTGATAGCGCATGGTAATGCCGCTCCGCGACACCAAACTGTCCGCGAGTGCACGAGCTGAAGCGCCGCTGGCCGACGTCCGCGAGGTCGCGCCTGACCCGGCGACGCGAATCGATCTCCGAGGCGAGCCTAGGCCCTGCCCGCCGAGACGGCGGGCTACGATGCGACGCGCGCCCTCTTAGCTCAGTTGGTAGAGCACCTCCATGGTAAGGAGGGGGTCGGCGGTTCGAGTCCGCCAGAGGGCTTCGAAGAGTGCCGACGCAGAGCGGCCACTTCTTGTCCGCGTCCATCGCGATCCGCCAGGAAAGCGAGCATGTTGGGTGCCCGGCGTGCAGCGAGTACGCCCGTCGGCGAGCACCCCCCGGCTCCTCGACACCGAACGTCGTTCGTGGACATCAACGCGCACGTCTCCTGACGAGCGCTGCGCATCTCTACGGTCAGGTTCGTAGATCGCGCGGGCCGCTCGATCACACCTGCCGGGGTTCGCTGGGTGCAGCTGCGGGGGCGCCGCCGAGCAGCGCCCCCGCAGCCGACGCGCTATGCGCCCTTGATCCGGAGCAGCAAGAGCTGGCCGCCTTCGCGCTTGAAGACGGTGAAACCGACCTGCTGCCGCTCGATCCAGAGAGAGTGCGCCTGCACATTTGTCAGGAACGAGCCCGGCCCGAAGTAGGCGGAAGCGTCCACGATCCCGCTCGACTCCCAGGTGCCCTGCGCAGCCGCCGGGTCGAGCCCCTGATTCACCCTCGCGACCACTTCGAGCGTCCCACGCTTCAGGTCGTAACGCCAGACCCGCGCCGTCGTCCCGTTCGGATTCGACGCCGCGTACTGGTTGTGCGTGCCCGGATCCTCCTGGATCAGCAGGCTCTTCTTCGTCGTTTCGAGGTTGTCGGGGTTGTGGATGAGCGAGACGTCCCCGGCTCCGGCCGCGCCCTTCACGTCGCCGTCGATCAGGATCGACAGGCTCTTGACGCGCAGCGGATTCTCTCGATCGAAGACCATTCGGAACACCCGCCCGTTCGGCCACGGCCCGATCGTCGGTCGGCCGTCCGTCAACGCCGGTCCCCGCACCAGCCGGCCCGTGGCGGGATTCGGCAGGGCCCGCGGCTCGCCGGTGTCGGCGATGTAGACGACCTTGTCGCCCTTCCGGGACGTCTTTCGGTCGTAGGCGATGTCCTCGACCCGGATGAACTGGAAGACGCCCATGGCGTTGGACCAGTTCTCGAGGGCCGTCTGGTCGCCGACAGCGACCTCGCGCGGCACCGGGATGAACGTTCCGGAGACGCTCTTCGACCCGGAGAGATCCCCGTAGTCGTTGACGGCGGTGTCGTCCGACTTGAACGCGTAGAGCGTGCCCCGGTCCTCCCAGACCGACTGGGCGCTGTCGGCGCGGTACAGGTAGAGCTGCGACGACGGGGCGCTGAACGTGTCGTCGCCGCTCAGGACAACCGGATGACCGTAGTGGGGCAGGGCGACCGAGTTCTCGTGGTTGTGCCGGCCCATGCCGTAGATCGAGCGGTAGGCGCCGCTACGAACGTCGTAGGCGACGACCACGCCGGCCTGCTCGGCCCCAGGCCCCGGCGGCCAGGCCGTACCGGTGCGGTTGACGAAGTCGCTCGCCTCTTCGTTCGTGAAGAGCAGCGGCCGCTCGAATCCATGGACGCGAGTGGCAAGGAAGTTCGAGCAGAAACGCTGGTAGTTCGCCGACGACGGGATCGCGTACCGACCCGCAAGCACCGCGCCAGTTCGCCGGTCGAGGGTCAGCTCGCTCAGCTCGGAGTTCTTCATGTCACTCTCGCTCAGCGCCGGCGGCGTGCGAATCGGGAACGGCACAAGCGACGTTTCGTGGTTGACGAATGCCGTCATGTTGTGTCCCCACGACCCTCTGTTGAGTCGCGTGAGCGCGATCCCGTCGGGGATCGACTCGAACATGTAGCCGCTCTCGAGCCTGTCACCGACGCTGATCAGCGGCTTCACGCTCGAGCCGGGGGCCATCGGAGTGAGCATGGAGGGCACGCTCGTCAGGAAACCGGCAGTCAAGGGGTTACCCCAATCCCTTGATTTGCCTTTCCCCCTGTCGTGCCCGCCCGCGCCGGAGGCGGGTAGCGCCAGCGTGACGAGTGCAACGAGGGCGCCGACGATCATCGCCGCCTTCGTGCGGCGCCGCGTAGGTGTCCGTGTCTTCATAGGTCCCCCTTCTCCTCGGTGATCTCGATGCAGTCCAGGCCAGAGGCGCGACGAGCGCATTGCGCTGGAAGGCCTACCCGGCTGCCACAACTGCCAAAACCCGCGGTTTGCATTGGGCGCACGCCAGTGGAGGGCGCGCACTCGCTGCGCTGCCCGCGACAGCGTCGAACGCCGGCGACGTCGTCACGGATGGCGACCAGAGGGCGTCCTAGACTGATCCGGTGGCGGCGGCGACGCTGTCGATGCTGGTCCCGGGGTTGGGCCACTTGCTGGTCGGTGCGTACCGGCGGGCGGCCGTGCTGCTCGCGCTCACGCTCGCGTTCATTCTTGGCTGCGGGCGCGCTCGTGCTCGCGGAGCCGGCGCTCGGGCTCCGCCTGCTCGTCGCGCTGCTGGTACTGAACCTGGCGCTGCTGGGACTTCGTGCCTTCGCGGTCTTCGACACCGGCCGCTCGGCGGCGCCGGCCCTCGTCACCCTGCTCGTCGCCCTCACCGTGGTGCCCCACGTAGCCGCGGGCTACCTGGCGGTCCGCGGCTACAGGGTCCTCGACCGGGTCTTCGCGGAGGCAGAGCCGGCACGACGTGCTGCCGTCGCGCGGGGTCTTCGTGATCGACACGCCCGCCCCCGCGCCCGAGCCGCGCCTGCCGAAAGGCCGGCCCCTCGTCGCCTCCCCGCAGGTGCTGGAAGCCGCCGACCCCGCGGAGCGCCCCTGGACGACGATCCTGCTCCTCGGGACCGACGAAGGCCCCGGCAACTGGGGCGCGCGAACGGACACGATCATCGTCGTGGCGTTCGAGCACGGGACGCGGCGCGCGGTCGCCTTCGGGATCCCGCGCAACCTGGTCGACGTCCGGGTCGGCGGCAAGCTGCCGGTCTTTCGTGAACCGCTCAACGCGCTCTACTCGTACGCGCGCGCACACCCGGAGATCCTCCCGCCCGCGCGTGACCCCGGCGCGAGCGCGCTCAAGCTCGCGGTGTCGCAGCTGCTCGGCGTGCGCGTCGACTACTACGCGCTCGCGAACCTGCGCGGCTTCGCCAGCCTCGTCGATGCGCTCGGCGGCGTCACGATCCACGTCAAAGATCGCCTGAAGGATTCGGTGACCCGGGCTGCATGGGGCGAGCCGAAGCCGAGGATCGACGTCTACCCCGGCCGCACCTACCACTTCGATGGACATGAGGCCTTGGCCTACGTGCGCTCGCGCAAGGACTCGAACGACTACGCGCGCATGGCACGCCAGCGTTGCTTCCTCAGCGCCGCTCGCCGACCAGGTCGACCCGCTGCACGTGCTTCGCAACTTCGAGTCCGTCGCACGAGCCGTGGAACGGAACCTGCGCACCGACATCCCGCTCGATCGGCTGCCCCGGCTCGTCAGGCTCGCGACGAGAGTGGACCCGCGCAGGACGCTGACCGTCACCTTCGGACCGGAGTACATCCGTGAGCGCCGAAAGAGCGACAACTATCCATTGCCGAGCCTGCGGCGCATCCGCGCCACCGCGCGGGAAGCCCTCCTCGACCCTGCGGGGATTACCGCCCAGGGCAAAGCGTCACTCGCTCGCGCCACCTGCTGAGCGGGCAGGCGGTTCTAGCCCGCCAGAGGCTCTACAGGCTCAGGGCCGCGCAGCGAGGTGCGAGACTTTCCGCCGTGGCCGAGATGACGCTCTACGACCTGCGCGTGACCGTCGAGCGGATCGAAGGCCGCTCCGTCTGCGGCCTCGAGCCGGGGGACTACTTCGAGGTCACCGAGTCGAGCCGCCTGCAGATTCCTGCGGGGCGTCACTTCTGCCTGTACGCGCTGTCAGCCGTTCTTCCGCTGCTCCCCGCGAAGCAGCGCAAGCTCCCTGACGAGGACTGGCTCGAACAGGAGACGCTCGTCGCTTGCCCGGATGCGGAGGAGCGGCTGATCATGAGGATCGAGCGGATGGGAGAGCGCACGATGCGCTCCGAGGATCTGACCTGACGCTCGGCGGTGCGAGGGGCGGACTCCGGGAGGTGTCGATCGCCTTCCAGTCCGACAAGCACCCCGACGAGTACCGAGAGCTGGCCCGACTCGCGGAGCGAGCCGGATTCGACGTCGTGTCCGTCTACAACGACCTCTTGTTCCAACCCGCGATCTACCCGCTCCTGCTCATGGCGGAGGTGACGGAACGCGTCCGGCTGGGGCCGGCTGCGCTGAACCCGTTCACGCTCCACCCGATCGAGATCGCCGGTCAGATCGCTGCCCTGGATGCGCTCTCGTCCGGCCGTGCCTACCTCGGGCTGGTCCAGGGCAGCTGGCTGGACCTGCTCCGGATCAAGCCGCGCCGTCCGCTCACCGCGCTCCGCGAGGCGATCGGAGTGGTGCGCCGGCTCCTCGCAGGCGACGAGTCCGGCTTCGAAGGCGAGCAGTTCTCGCTCGCACCCGGCGTTCGACTCCGGTACGAGCCCGTTCGGACAGAGGTGCCGCTCTTGATCGGCACGTGGGGCGTGCGCACCGCCGCCTATGCGGGCGAGGTGGCGACAGAGGTGAAGATCGGCGGCACCGCGAACCCCGACCTCCTGCCGGTGATGCGCTCCCGGATCGGAAACGAGCGGGTGCGCATCGTGGTGGGCGCGGTCACCGTCGTGGACGACGATGCGGAAGCTGCCCGCCGGCGGGCGAGAGAGGAAGCGGCGCTCTACTTTCCAGTCGTCGCCCGCCTTGACCCGACCCTCGACGTGCCCGTCGGCCTGGTCGACGAGGTGCGCCGCCTGGTCGATGCGCGAGAGCAGGCCGCAGCGGGCAGGCTCATCCCTGACAGCCTCCTCGACAAGTTCGCGTTCGCGGGCACTCCCGCAGATGTCGCGCGACAGGCCGCCGCGCTCTACGACGCGGGAGCCGCCCGTGTCGAGTTCGGAACCCCGCACGGCCTCATGCCCCGCCTCGGGGTCGAGCTCCTCGCCGAGCGCGTTGTGCCCGAGCTTCGGTCCTAGACCTGCTCAGATGACAGCCGACTCGAGCGCCAGGTCTCCCTTTTCGAAACGCTCGGGTCGCAGGTGGCCGAAGGGCTCTCCGGCCTGTTCGCCCAAGACCATCGCGGCCACACCACGCCCGATCTCGGGCGCAATCATGAAGCCGTGGCCGCTGAAGCCGGCTGCGACGTACAGGCCCTCGTGGCCGGGAACCGGGCCGACAATCGCCTGACGATCCGGCGTCACGTCGTACACGCCGTGCACCAGCGACGGGAACGCGACGTATTGGAGGCGGGGGAAGAGCTCGAGCACGGCCTCCCTGACGCGGCGCCGCATGCTCTCTTCGCTGCCCTCTGGGTCGATTGCGCTGAGATCGCTCGCCAGCACGCGCCCGTCGGACAGCTGTTTTACCGCGAACCGTCGATCGACGGCCACGACGAGAGGTTCTAGCAGCCGCTCCGAGATCGGATCGCTGTAGAAGAGCCACCTGGATTCCGCGACGATCGGGAGGTCGGCTCCAAGCGGCCGGAGGAGCGGTGGAGTGTCGACGGCTGCCGCGACGACTACGTTGCCGGCCTCGGCGTGGCCACCATCCGCCAAGCACAGTCGCCAGCCGGCGCCCACCGCCTCGATTCGGCTGACCTCCGCATGCACGACCACGACGCCCGCGCGACCCGCTGCTTCCGCAAGCGCCTCGATGACGGACTGCGGACGGTCGAAGAACCCGTCCGCCGGGCAAAAGCTCGCGCCTGCGACTCCCTCCAGTCGGAGCTCAGGGACGAGCTCAGGCAGGTCGGCCGCAGTGACGACGCGCGACGGCACCTCGGCCGCGTTCTGGGTGGCGACATCTGCGCGAAGCCGCTCGAACGTCGCCGCATCATGAGCGACGAAGACGTAGCCGCAGGAACGGAAACCGGGGTCGACCCGCGGATTCAGTCGCCCCTGGACCTCCGAGTAGAAGGCCAGGGAGTCGCGGACGAGCAAGCAGTTGAGCCGGGTACTCCACTGCTGGCGGACACCGCCTGGCTGCACACCTGAAGCTCCCGCGCCGATCCCGTCGCGTTCGTAGACGACGATGCGGCCCGCCTCGCGTTCCGCGAGCTGAAACGCAATGGAGAGGCCCGTGATGCCGGCGCCGACGACCGCGATCTCGCTGGTACGCCTACTCCGCATCGCTCACCGCCGAAGGTAATCGAGAGACCCGCACCACCGTGGAGATCGCCGGACTCGGGACGGCGCCGATCACTGTGTCTGCGAGGAAGCGAAATGCGTCTCTCCGCGCACCGTCGAAGCCCGAGCACGACGAAGCCGGTGTCGTCCTCCCGCGGCCCTTGGCGGGGGCGGCGCTGACTCGCTCACGGTGGTTGGGGATCAGACACCACTGGCAGTGTTTACAACAGGGCGCACGTCGTGGCATACTGCCCTGACACCATCGCGAGTGGAGGTAGGGAGATGAACGAGCGGCGCCGGTTCAGATCAGTCTTCCTGTGGGCGTTGCCGCGCGGCGTGCTCGCGCTGGCGCTGGCACTGCCCGCTGGCGGTCGGCTTCGCGAGCGGCACGGCCGACGCCAGCCCTGACGAGTACTACTCGGGGCCGTACTTCGGCGAGGACAACTTCCCGCCCGGCTGCATCCGGGACATGTCCCCGCGCAACCCGAACAACATCTGCTACCACATGCGGACCGGCCTCAACGCGCTCGACTCACCGCAGGTCGACGTGCTGGTGATGGTGCCCGGTCTCACCGACCGCCGAGCGCGACATGCGGATCATGCGCCAGTCGGTCGAGATGTGGGAAGGCGGCATCGACTACCTCGCCGGCCAGATGGGCCTCGACTGGCTCGAGTCGGGCGTGGACTTCCACATCACCGTCGACTACGTCGACCTCCAGGGCGACGACGGCGGCGAGTTCACCACCTACCCGATCGTCGACCCGGAGATCGTCGTGATCGCCACCAACCCGGTCGGCGGCGTCGGCATCGGCATCGACCCGGTGGACTTCGTGTTCACCGACGAGAACGGCGTGCCGTGCCACAACGTCGCAGAACCCGTTCGACTTCGAGTACTGGGAGAACCTCCCGGGCTTCAACAACCACCACCAGGCAGCGCACCGGCACCTACGTCGAGGACTGCGGCGGCGCGCGGCGGCAACATCTGCTTCGCGATCAACGGCGCGATCGACCCCGCGCCCGAGCACGATCGACGTCTTCAACCTCTTCGACCTCGTCTCCCACGAGTTCGGGCACTGCCTCACCCTCGGTCACGTCGGTGACGGCGCCGAAGGCGCCTGGGGCGCCGGTGCCGACGAACGACATCATGGCGTACAGCTCCGACCCGCCCGGACTGAACAAGTGCGTGTCGACCCTCGACGTCGAGGGCTTCGCCACCCGCATGAGCCAGTACCTCGACGTGAACGGCGACGGCACGGTGAACGCCGCCGACCGGCTGCTCGTCAACGACCAGATCGGCGAGGGCGGCAACCCGTTCCAGGTCCAGCACCCGAGCGACCACCTCTACGCGTCCGGCACCGGGTCGCCGCTCGACTGCCCGCAGCCGGACCTCGGGCCGGTTCCGGGACGCGCGCACGGACTGGACGCCCGAGGCCGGTCAGGCCTCCACGCGGCCGGAGCTGACGGTCACGGGGCCGGAGGACGGCGCCAAGTCGACGAGCGGTGCGTTCAACGTCACCGGAACGGTGGCCCGGATCCCCGTCAATCAGGCACCGCCGGATCCCACGGAGCCGACGGGCTCCTACGACGACGCGGACGACGACGCCACCACGCCCGTCACCGAGATCCTCGACCTCCGCGTTGCCGTCACGCGCGACGCACGTCGACGCGACGATGCGGCTCGCGGACATCTGGCCGACGACCAGCGTGCTGAGCCCGACGATCTACAGCCTGATCATCGACGGTCGGAAGTTCGACTCGTTCGTGCGCTACCCGATCGACAGCAACCCGATGACCTGGGACAGCGGCGGCGGCTACATGCCCGCCGGCAGCTCGAGCTGGGACCTCGCGGCGAAGACGGTGAGCTTCCACATCCCACGGAGCACGCTCGCTCCCAGCATCGTCTCTCCGTACTTCGTCAGCAGCCAGACGGCCTACGGAGCGCTCACGACGGGAGTGGTCGACGACACGGCGCCTGAGCCCGGCAACACCGTGGGCGTCGCCAACTCCCACGTCCTCAGCGCGGCGGGGGTGCCGGCGCCCCAGCCCTACGCGTCGGAGCCCATCACGCTCGAGCGCGCCGGCGGAAACACGTTCTACCCGCAGGACACGAGCTTCGGCGCGGTGCCGCTGACGGGGGTCGGCAGGTCGGGTACGCCGGTGGACTCGAGCCACCGCTTCACCCTGGACGTGGCCGCCAGGAGCACGGTCGAGTTCCATCTGACCTGGGCCGACGACGTCGGCGGAAGCGACCTCGACCTCTACGTGACCGGCGCGGCCGACGGTGCCAGTGCGACCACTGGCACGAGGGAGCGCGCGTTGGTCTACGCCGCTCAGGGCCGCCTCGAGATCCGGGTAGAGCCGTACCTGATCACGGACGCGACCGGCCTCGAGTACACGCTGACCGCGATCATCACGGCGACCGCGACGGGGACGGCATGACCGACGACAGCGACCAGTGCCCTGACGCGGTCGGCTCGCCGCCGACGGGTTGCCCCGACCGGGACCGCGACGGCGTGCTCGACCGCGACGACGTCTGCGCCGACGAGCCCGGCAACGGCGCCGACGGCTGCCCGATCGGCGCGACCGAACACGTCCACGTCTACGTCGACGGGGTGCGCTGCTGCGAGCCAGGATGTCGACACGGCCAACGGTTCGGACTCCTTCGACATCCCCGTGCAGGTCCCGCAGGGCACGCACGCGCTGCGCATCGAATGGGAGGACGAGGGCGCGGTCCTCGCGACCAGCTCTCGGACGGTGAGCGTCGGGCCGGATACCGACGGCGACGGCGTGAACGACGCGTCCGACAACTGCACGAAGGTCGCCAACGCAAACCAGTCCGACATCGATCGCGACGGCAAGGGCGACGTCTGTGACTCCGACATGGACGGCGACGGGCACTCCAACGACAAGGAGCGGAAGTACGGGACCGACGAGCGGAACCCCCTGGACTACCCGCCCAAGAAGAAGGGGGCGCTCGGCTGAGCAGCCGCCCCGCGTAGCGATGCGGCGAGCCCGACCTCGAGGTCGGGCTCGCCGCGTTTAACGGGCTCTGCGAAGGCGGCCGCCGACTCCTGGGCGGGTACAACCTGCTGCGTGCCGCCGCACTCCATCCGCCTCTCGAGCCCCGATCGCGTTCTGTTCCCTGACGACGGGATCACGAAGGCAGACCTGTTCGAGTACTACCGCGCGATCGCGCCCGTGCTCGTCCCGCACCTGCGCAACCGTCCGTTCACCATGAAGCGCATGCCCTACGGCGCGACCGGGGACGTGTACTTCCAGAAGCAGGCGCCGAAGGGGATCCCCTCCTGGATTCCGACCCGCACTTTCACCACCCACCCGCGCGGGGGCGGATCGCGGCTCGTCGACTTCCCGCTCCTCAACTCGCCCGAAGCGGTGCTCTGGATGGTGCAGATGAACTGCATCGACATGAACGCGTGGTACTCGCGCGTCGACAAGCCGGACCGCCCGGACTTCGTGCTGTTCGACCTCGACCCGCCCGACAGCGGCTTCGCGCTCGCGATCCGCGTCGCCCACCTGATCCGCGAGGAGCTCGAGCGGCTCGAGCTCGAGTCATACGTCAAGACGAGCGGTGCCGACGGGATCCACGTGCTCGTTCCGATCGCGCGCCGTGCAACCTACGAGCAGACCTACGCGTTCGCGGAGGGCGTGTCGCGCAGGCTCGAGGAGCGACACCCGGGGCTGGTCACGACCGCGTGGCTGAAGCGCAAGCGCGAGGGCGTGCTCGTCGACCACCGTCAGAACGCGCGGGGGAAGACGATCGCCTCGGTCTACTCGGTGCGGCCGAAGCCCGGCGCACCGGTCTCGACACCGCTCCGCTGGGACGAGCTGACAGAGGAGGTGACGCCGCGCCGCTTCGGGATGCGCGAGGCGCTCGAGCGGGTCGAGGAGCACGGCGACCTCTTCGAGCCCGTGCTCGCGGGCGGCCAGGCACTCGGACGTGCCCTGAAGAAGCTGCCCTAGCCCGGGCCGTTCGAGCACGCCATAGGGCTTGCAAAACGCCTGCCCGCGGGCTTTGTCTTCAAAGAAGCGGCGTGAACGGTCGCAGCTCGTCGTCGCCCGGCTGGATGATGCCGACGTGGGACTCGGGCACCTGGTTCCAGGCGCCCTCGAGGTCGCCGAGAGGCTCGGAGACGACGACACGCGTCTCGTCTGACAGCCCGGCGAGCTCCTCGATATCGGGATGGAGGGACTTGAGCGCATCCATCCGGGTGCTGAAGTAGAGCGACCGCGAGTCTCCTTCGCTCGAGTAGCGGAAGGCGTAGATGCTGCGCCCGTCGGCGGTCGCGATCGTCATCTGGATCGGGTGTTCGACGCCGTGGCGGCGCCCGGTCTCCTCGACGAAGCCGACCATCTTCTCGACGGCGCCGACGGGGTCGCTCTCGAGTCCGAAGGTGAGGGCGAGGTAGAACATCGCCTCCGAGTCGGTCGTGCCTTCAATCGAGGGAAAGAGCGAGTCGTCGATCGCGAGCACGAGCTCACGCTTCATCCGTGGGAACTCACGGATCAGCCCGTTGTGCATCCACAACCAGCGCCCGTAGCGGAACGGGTGCGCGTTGGTCTCCTGGATCGCCGTTCCCGTCGAGGCGCGGATGTGGGCGAGGAAGAGGTGCGACGAGATCCCGGCGGCGAGCTCGCGCAGGTTCCGGTCGTTCCAGGCCGGGTGGACGCTGCGGTAGAGCCGTGGGGTGTCGCCGTCGTCGTACCAGCCGACGCCGAAGCCGTCCCCGTTCGTCGTCGTCGCGCCCAGCCTGGAGTGCAGGCTCTGGTCGATCAGCGAGCGGTCGCGCTTGAGCAGCAGCTCCTCGAGCCGGATCGGAGATCCCGAGTACGCAAGCCAACGGCACATCGCCCTTACCTCCTCTCCGCCGCGACGGGGGGTCTCGGCGGGATTGTCTGCATGGTGAACTCGACAGTACTCACGAGGACGAGGCGTCGGCTGCTCCTGCAGTGCGCGGCGCCACCTGCGTGAACCGGCGCGGCAGGACGACCGTCGAGACCATCAGGCCGTATGCGATCGACATCGCAGTCAAAAAGGTGTCGAACCCCGCATTGATGCCGCTGACCGCCTGGTCGGTCAGTAGCTGAACGACGCTATTGAAGCCCGCGCTGCCCGGCACGAGCATGAGCACGCCGGGAACGATGAAGACGAGGGGCGAGCGCCGAAGCAACCAGCCGGCGAATCCGCCGGCGACGCCGACCGTGAGCGTGGCGACGAACACGCCAGCCTGACGGCCGAAGACTGCGGCTGCGAGCTCGTTCGCGCCGAGCGCAAGGACGGTCGCGCAACACATGTAGAACGCATCTTGAGAACGAGCCCGTAGCGTGAGCGAGAATGCGAACCCGGCCGCGACGGCGGCCAGGAGCTGGACGCCGACGAAGACCTCCTGCGGGGTGGTCGCGGCGCCTACCTCGCCGAACCAGCTCGCGGCGACCGATCGACCGATCCCGACGCCGAAGGCGAGCCCGAGGAGCTGGACGAGCGCGCTGGCGGTGTTCGCGACGCCGGACTGGAGATGCTGCGCCGCGAGCTCGCGCATACCGGTCGTCAGCGTCATCCCGGGCAGGAAGGTGACGATGGCCGCGAGCGTGACGACGTCCGGCGCCGCGTCGACGCCCAGCCGGCTGAGCGCTGCGGCGCAGAAGCTGGCCGCAATCGCCGCGAGCGGAGCGACCATCGGCTCGAGGCGAGCCGTTCGTGCAGCCGGCAGCGCGATCGCCCCGACGACGAGTCCTACCCCAGCTGCGGCGGCGGCCTCATGCCACCCGCCGCCGAGCACCGGCGTCAGCGCCGCTCCCGCGATTGCGTAGGCGGCGAGCATCGTCGGCCACTTCCGGGCGAGCGGCGTGGCCTGGATGTCCGCGAGCGCCGCGAGCGCCTGCTCGGGACCGAGTGGATCGTCGAGCACGGCCTGGACGAGATCGTCCAGGCGGGCGATCGCGTCCAGGTCGACGGTCGTCGGCTGGACACGTAGCGTGTGGGTTCGCTGCTGCGGAAGCGACCCGAGAGAGACCTCGACGACGGTTGGGGTCGCGAAGACCTGCGCCTCTCCAAGTCCGAGCGAGGACGCGAGCGCGAGAATGCGCTCCTCCAGCTCCGCGGTCGGGTAGCCGGCCCGGTGTGCGACACGCGTGAAGCGCAACAGGAACTCGGCGGCGGTCTCGTCGGCCGTCGCCGGCTCGCTGTGCGCATCGCCGCGGTACGGCGGGTCCACGATCCGCCGCCCGGGCACGGCGCCTATGCCGCCCTATGCCTGGTCGGGCGGCGTGGACGGCGCGGAGAGCGCTGGGACTCCACTCGCCTCTTGCCGACCGTCCGAGCGCGCGTTCGAGAGGTTCACGGGTCGTGTCGGGATCGTGTGCGAGGTGGCAGCCGCCGCCGCAGCGGCGAGGTCGACTGCACCTGGTCGCGCCTGCTGATGACGCGCCATGAGGAGCGCGAGCGCGATGCCCAGGCCGGACAGGATCGCCATCAGCAGCGCGGCCCGCGAGACGCCCGCGGCAAGCGCCTCCGAGGCCGACGCGCCCGCAGCGGCCTCCTCGACCGTGACGGAGTTGAAGATGGTCGCGACCAGGGCCACCACGACCGACCCACCGATGTACCGCGCCATGTTGGAGATCCCGGATGCCTGCCCGACCTGGTCCTGCGAGACCGCTGCGGTCGACGCCGACGACGCGGGTCCGTTCGCCAGCCCGAGCCCGACGGAGAGCAGCACAAGCGGGAAGGACGAGGCTCGCGTATGCCCATGACGACTCGATGAGCGCCAACGCTCCGAAGCCGGCAGCGGCAAGGCCGAAGCCGGCGACGATGGCGAACCTCGTGCCGATGCGGGCTGCGATCGGCGTGATGAGCGGTGTGACGGCGATCATGGCGGCAGCCGCCGGCAGCGTCGCCACGCCCGTCTTCAGCGGGCTATACCCGAAGGTCGCCGAATCCTGGAGGTAGAGGCTCAGGACGTACATCAGGCCGTTGATCGTGCCCGCGACGATCAAGATCGCGAGTGTCGCCCCAACGAGCACCTGGTTGCGGAGCAGGCCGAGATCGACGAGTGGGGCGGCTACCCGCTTCTCAACGACCACGAAGAGAACGGCGCCGACAGCGGAGGCGACGAAGCACCCGAGTGTGGCCGCCGACGTCCAGCCCCAGTCCCCACCTTTGCTGAACGCGAGCACGAGCGGCACGAGCGCGACGGCGATCAGGACCGTCCCGGCGTAGTCGATCGAGCGGGCCCGCTCGGGGTCGCGTGACTCCTGCACCCTGGCGAGCGTCAGCGGGATGCACGCGGCGGCGATCGCGGCGTCGATCCAGAACAGACCCTGCCAGCCGCTCAGTTCCACGAGCACACCGCCGAGGAGTGGGCCCATGGCCGCCCCCGCCGCCGAAGCGGCGCCCCAGAGCGTGATCGCGCGCATCTGGCCCTTGCCCGAGGAGGCGACCGACAGAAGGCTCATCCCGCAGGCCAGGATCGTGGCGCCGGCCGCACCCTGAATCAGCCGACCGACGATGATCCCGGCCCCGCCTGTCGACAGCGCGATGAGGACACACGAGGCGATGAAGAGCGCGAGCCCGCCGAGGAAAATGCGTCTGCGGCCGAAGACGTCTCCGAGGGCCCCTGAGGTCACGATCACGGCCGCGCCGACGAGCATGTAGCCGGTCACCGCCCATTGCAGCTGCGCGACGGGAGCGCCGACGTCCTCGCTCATCGTCGGCAACAGGATGGTTACCGCAGAGGTGTTCGCGTTGACGACGAAGGTCGACACGCACGCGGCCGCCAGGACTCCGCCCGCGGCCGCCCGGTCCACCGTCTCGCGGGTGCTCACATCAAGGCACGGGCGCCGGAACTGGCGGGGCGGGCGTGTGATCGCCGAAGAAGAGGTAGACGATCGCGCAACCCGCGAGCAGGGTGACGATCCAGCAGATCTGAAGCGGTACCTGGAAGGAGTGGTCGATCACACGCTTGCCGAGCGTGGTCGTGCCCGTCTTGTCTGCCTCGGCAGCCGCGATCTGTGTTCCGTTGGCCGGCAGGAAGATGACGCCGGCGACGGCGGTCCACATCGCGATCATGTATCCGGCCCCGATCCCGAGCGCCAGCCCGAGCGGAATCATCGTTCGCGTCGCCGCCGATTGGCTCGTGGTCAGAGCAGCGACGAGGAAGATTGCAATCGCGATCGTGAACGGCCAGTTCTCGGCGAGGGTGCCGAGGGCGCTGACGATCGCGTCCTCGTTGTTGGCGATGAAGGTGTCCGCCATCCAGGCGATCCCGAACAGCGCGATCATCGCGACCATCCCCGACTTGAAGATCGGCGTGTTCGCGACGTCGCCGGCCTGCACGTGCGCGAGCAGCAGGATCAGCGCGGCCGCGGTGAGCATGAACATCTGGATCAGCGGCGTCACCGACATCGGCTCGACGCCGCCGCCCTCTGCGGCGACCGTCGGTCGCAGAGCCTCGAAGACGCCGAAGACGCAGATCGCGGCGACCCCGGCCAGGAAGATGAGGACGCTGCGCTTCGCGTACGGCAGCAGGACGATCTCACCGGCCGGCGCCGGCGGCTCGATCTCACCGGCGGCAAGGCGGCGCTGGTACTCGACGTCGTCGTCCAGATCCTTGCCGTAGCTGTTCATGAACAGCGACATCACGAAGATGCCGATGACGCTGGCCGGCAAGGTGATGAGCATCACGTCGACGATGTCGTAGTTGTAGATCTCGACGAGCGGCAACATGGTCGCCATCGCGGCCGCGACCGGACTCGCGGTGATCCCGAAGGTCGAGGCGACGGTCGAGCCGGCGAGTGCGCGCTCCGGCCTGATCTTGTTCGCGTAGGCGAGCTCGTTGATGACCGGGATCAGGGAGAAGAACGTGTTGCCGGTGCCCGTGAGGATTGTCAGGACGTACGAGATGTACGGCGCCACGAAGTTGAGGGCCTTCGGCCGCGCGCGTAGCGCCTTGCTCGCGATCTGGACCATGTAGTCGATGCCGCCCGCCGCCTGCATCGCGGCTGCTGCAGAGATCACGGCGACGATGATCAGCATCGCGCTGATCGGCGGCTCGCCCGGATCGAGCCCGAACAGGAAGACGAGGACGAGCGTGCCGACGCCACCCCAGAGGCCGAGCCCCATCCCGCCGAAGCGCACGCCGAGAGCGATGAAGCCGATCACGACGACGCCCTGGAGCGCGATCAGGATCCAGTCGGTCGTGCTCATCTAGCCGTCTCCTCTCGAACCTGCTGACACGTGCTTGAGTCGCGGAGCGCAGCGGCCAGCTCGGGGTCGAGGCGACCGACCTCGACGATCGTCTGCGCGCCGCTGGCGAGCACCTCCGCCATCGCTCGCGCCGCTCCGGCGAGCTGCTCGATCGATTCCTCGATCGTCTCCGCTTCGTCGTCGAGCGAGTCCTGCGACTCCTCGAGCGCGCTCAAGGCCGAGTCGGACCAGTCGGACACCCGCTCGGCCGCCTCCTCGCCCTCCGCGGTGTCGGGGATGCCTGCATTGTCGACACCCTCGACCATCGTCTCGGTGGCCTGCACGCCCCGCTCGAGGCCCTTGCGGATGTAGCCCGTCCGGCCCTGCGGCGTCTCCGATTGCGGCTCCTCGCCGCCGGCCGCATTGGCGTTGGGCGTTCGCAGGTCGTCGACGATCGACTCGAGCTCGCCTCGCCAGGCCCCGACGGAGCCGCACACGTTCTGCGCCCACTCGCCGGCGGTGACGGTCTCACCGCGCTCGTCACGGTTGCCGATCAGAGCGGTGACGCCGAGCACCAGCAGGACACCGACCGCGGCGCCGATGATCCAGGTGAGTGGTCCGCGCCGCACGTCCTACCTCTTCTCCGGATCGGACAGCTCATCGACGACCGCGACCAGCAACTGCCAGAAGCGCTCCACCGTCGGGATGCTAACCCGCTCGTCCGGCGAATGCGGAAACTCGATCTGAGGGCCGAACGAGAGCATGTCCAGGCCGGGCACCTTGGTGCCGATGACCGCGGTCTCAAGCCCGGCGTGCACCGCCGTCACGATCGGAGCCGCTCCGAATTGGCGTTCGTACGCGGTCTTTGCGGAGGCGAGCGCGCGCGAGTTCAGGTCTGGACGCCAGCCACGGTAATTGGACTTGACCTCCAGCTTGCCGCCGGCCGAGCGTGCCGCAGCATCGAGGGTGGCGATCACGTCTGGAAGCGCGGAGTCGTTCGAGGACCGCGAGAGGCTGTGCAGCGTCAGCTGGTCACCCTCGGTGATCGCCTCCCCGAGCGACGTGCTCGTCTCGACGAGATCGTCGAAGTCAGGGCTCAGCGCGAGCGGCCCCGTCGGCACGAGAGCGACGGCATCGAGCAGCGAGGCGGTACCAGCGTCGGTCCACGGGTCAGCGGAGCCCTCGGCGGCGGCGACGTCGATCGACACGCCGGCGTCCGTTTTCGCGAACGCGTCCCGGATCGTCGCTCCTGCGGTCTCGACCGCCGCACGAAACGCCTTCTCGTGGTCGCGCGGAACCGAGCAGACCGCGATCGCGTCGCGCGGGATCGCGTTGCGACTCTTGCCGCCGTTGAGGGAGACGAGCCGGAAGGGCACCGTCTCCAAGGTCTCGCGGAGCGCCCGCCCGAGCACCTTGACCGCGTTCGAGCGCCCCAGTGCGATCCCCGTCCCGGAGTGCCCACCCTGCCCGCCGCTCACCGTGACGCCAAGGGTCACCGCGTCGTCGGCTGCCTGCTCCCGCGGGGTCGCGATCCGGATCCACGTGTCGGTGCTGCCGGCGCAGCCCACCGTCAGCCGCCCGTCCTCCTCGCTGTCGAGGTTGATCAGGATCGAGCCGGTGATGAGCGAGGGATCGAGCGCGTTCGCGCCCTCGAGCCCGACTTCCTCGGCGACCGTCATCAGCAGCTCCAGCGGGCCGTGGGGCAGCGACTCGTCCTCGACCAGCGCCATCATCGCCGCGATCGCGACCCCGTCGTCGGCCCCGAGCGTCGTCCCGTCCGCGGTCAGCCACTCGCCGTCGCGGACGAGCTCGATGCGGCCCTCCGCAGGGTCGTTGGGACTCGAAGGATCGCGCTCACAGACGATATCCAGGTGCCCCTGGAGCACCAGGGTCGGCGCGTTCTCGCGCCCAGAGGTCGCCGGGACGCGGACGACGAGGTTCCGGCCGGCGTCCTGCTGCAACTCGAATCCGTGCCGGTCGGCCCACGCGCGCACGTGCTCGATCGCAGGCTCCTCCGCCCGCGAAGGGCGCGCGATCTGCGTCAGTGCCTCGAAGTGTGCCCAGAACGCGCGGGGCTCAAGTCCGGAAAGTACCGACACCTCAGTCGCCATTTCCCTTCCTCCTCCGCCGGTCGGGCCGACTACTCCGCCTGCTGTGGTTCGCCCAGGTGGGCAGCGCTGCCGTCGAGATCCTGAGAGAGGGCGTCGACGCGGAAAACTCTCGCCGGATCGCCCGTGGAGAGACATCACCCAAACGGGATGAACGACCGGTCAGCGCCACTCCTCGGGTGCGGTGCTCTGCGGCACGTCCCACCGCTGGAGCGATCGGCACAGCGAGCCAGGACTGCGGACATGCGTATCCGGTCGTCGCCGTCTGGCCCTCGCGCGCGGTCCGTCCCGGAAGAGACCGGACCGCCTCAGCGCACCGCCTTCTTCAGGAGCGCGACGATCTTCTTCTCCTCGGTGGCCGTCAGGTCCTTCAGCGCGAACGAGGTCGGCCACATGGCGCCGTCGTCGAGGTTCGCCTCGTCGCTGAAGCCGACGGTCGCATACCTCGACTTGAACTTGTGCGCGCTCTGGAAGAAGCAGACGACCTTGCCGTCCTTGGCGTAGGCCGGCATCCCGTACCAGGTCTTTGGCGAGAGGGTCGGCGCGTTGGCCTTGACGATCGCGTGGAGCCGCTTCGCCTTCGCGCGGTCCGCCGGCGGCATCTCGGCGACCTTCGCGAGCAGGTCGCTCTCCCCGTCTGCGCCCTTGGCGCGGCGCGCTTCCGCCTTCAGCTCTTGTGCGCGCTCCTTCATCGCAGCGCGCTCGTCCGCCGTGAATCCCTTGGACGCGGCGGTTCTCTTCGCCGCCTTCTGCGTGCCTTTCGTTGCAGATTTCCTCTCAGCCATTGCGACGTACCTCCTCCTGACGGCTCGACACCGTCACGCTAGCTGCGACCCGAAAGCGCTGTGACTGTCTCCGGCGTGCCGGCCCAGGGCCCCGTTGCAGCACAATGGCGCGATCGCCTCGTACACCGTCAACGACGCCGCGGTGCGTCACGCGCAGCAGCTGATCGACGCCCGCCAGTACGTCCTCGACAGCGACTGGGGCGACGCGCAGCCGCGCGCCGAGCAGGAGAACACCTTCCTGGAGCAGCACTCCTGGGAGGAGTACGGGGCGTGGCACCTGGGACTGACGGAAGGCGCGTCGGACGAGACGAAGGCGCGGTACGCGTTCGTCTACGGCGACTTCCGGCGCGTGCACCGCACCGGCCTGATCGCCTGCGTCTACCGGGCGGCCGAGTGGCGGCACAAGGAGGTCGAGCTCGCCGCGCACGAGCTGCTCCAGCGGCTGGACGCGAAGAGCGCCTGAGCCTCGTTGATATGCTACCGATTGGTCGGTAAATAGATGCGGGGGCTGGCATGAAGGACATCTTGGACACCGGGCCGACGAGCTCGGGAACCGCGACCACCGCCGAGCTGTGGTCGGAGCAGCACCGGTCGGTGCTGATGCCGTGGACTATCCAGGGCTCCGCGCCGCCGCCGGTGATGGTCGAGGGCCGCGGCAGCTATCTGTTCGACAGCACGGGCAAGCGCTACCTCGACCTGACGAGCGGCTACGTCACGGTCAACCTCGGGCACGGTCATCCGGCGGTCGTGGCGGCGATCCAGGAGCAGGCGCAGCGGCTCTGCTGGGCACCGCCGATGTACGTCAACGACGTGCGGGCCGAGTACGCGAGCGAGCTCGTGCGGATCGCGCCCTGGGCCGGGGGCGGGCGCGTGCACTTCACGAGCGGCGGCGCCGAGGCGAACGACGACGCCGTCAAGATCGCCCGGCTCGCGACCGGCAGAACCAAGGTGCTGAGCGCGTACCGCTCCTACCACGGGGGGACGATCGGCGCCAGCAGCCTCACCGGCGTCGACCGCCACCGTGACCCGCTGCCGGGCGTCACCGGCTTCCTGCACTTCTTCAGCCCGTACCTCTACCGGAGCCCCTTCCACGCCACGAACGAGGCGGAGGAGGTCGAGCGCGCGCTGGACCACCTCACCCGCGTGCTGCTGCACGAGGGCGCCGAGACCGTCGCGGCGATCGTCCTCGAGCCCTTTGTCGGTTCGTCGGCCATCACCGCCCTACCGCGCGACTACCTCGCCGGTGTCCGCGAGCTCGCCACGCAGCACGGGATCGTGCTCGTCTTCGACGAGGTCATGTCCGGGTTCGGACGGGTCGGCGACGCGTTCGCCGCCGTCCGCCTCGGCGTCGAGCCCGACCTGATCGTCTTCGCGAAGGGCGCCAGCTCTGGCTACGCGCCGCTCGGCGGCGTGCTCGTGCGCGAGGAGCTTGCGGCGACGTTCGACCGGCGGCTCTTCGACGTCGGCCACACCCACGCGGGCCACGTGCTCGCCGTCGCCACGGGTCGCGCCGCCCTCCGCGCCTACCTCGACGAAGGGCTCTTCCAGCGGGCGTACGAGATCGAGTCGTGGCTGCGAAACGGTCTCTCGGAGCTGCAGCAGCGGCACGAGGTGATCGGCGAGGTGCGCGGCCTCGGCGCGCTCTTCGGCCTCGAGCTCGTCCGCGACCGCGAGACGCGCGAGCCGCTGGTCGCCTGGCACGACGGCTTCGGCCTGACCTCGATGCGCAGGTTCTACGACCGCCTGCTCGAGGCCGGCGTGCACGCCTACGGGCGCTACAACATCGTCCTGATCGCGCCGCCGCTCACGGTGACCGAGGACGAGCTCGCCGAGGGGCTCGAGGTGCTCGACCAGGCGCTCGGAGAGCTCGCGTGAGCCCCGCCTCGTACACCGACATCCAGGTGGTGCTCTCCGACGGGATCGCCACGATCACGATCGACCGCCCGGAAGTGATGAACGCCCTCGCGCCGCACACCGTCACCGAGCTGCTCGACGCGCTCAGCGCAGCCGGGGACGACCCCGAGATCGGCGTCGTGATCCTCACGGGCGCGGGCGAGCGTGCGTTCTGCACCGGCGGCGACCTGAACGCCTGGAACGCACGGGGCGGCTACGCCGACGCCTCCTGGACCGGGATCGGCCTGCAGGTCGAGCGGCTCCACGCCCTCATCCGCGCCCTCCCGAAGCCGGTCATCGCCGCCGTCAACGGCTACGCCATCGGCGGCGGGAACGTGCTGCAGGTGGTCTGCGACCTGTCGATCGCCTCCAGCACCGCCGTGTTCGGACAGGTCGGCCCGCGCGTCGGCAGCTTCGACGCCGGTTTCGGGACTGCGTACCTGTCGCGCCTCGTGGGCGAGCGCCGCGCGCGCGAGATCTGGATGCTCTGCCGCCGCTACACGGCGGAGCAGGCGCTCGAGATGGGGCTCGTGAACGCCGTCGTCCCACCGGAGCAGCTTCTGCCCGAGGCCCGCGCCTGGGCGAACGAGATCCTCGCGCTCGGCCCGACCGCGCTCAAGGTGGTCAAGGCCTCGTTCAACGCCGACTCCGACCACATCGGCGGCATCGGCAACCTCGCGTTCGCCGCGCTCTCGCTCTACTACGGCACGCCCGAGTCGGCCGAGGGCCACGCCGGCCTCGTCGAGAAGCGTGCGCCGGACTTCGGCAGCTTCCGCTCCCGGCGATCGGAGCCGTGAGCGGACCGTCGCCGACTGTGTGGGAGCCGACGCCGGACGTCCTGGCCGGTTCGCAGCTCACACGAATCATCGAGCGCCTGGGCGTCGGCGGCTACGACGAGCTCTACCGGCTCTCGATCGCCGATCCCGAACGGTTCTGGTCGGCGACCCTCGACGAGCTCGACCTGCGCTGGGACACGCCCTACGCCGAGTTCGTCAACCTCGACCACGGGCCGGAGCGGCCGCGCTGGTTCGTCGGCGGCCGGCTGAACGCGGCGAGCCTGGCGCTGCGTCGCGGGCGCGAGCCGGCGACGGCGGCGGACGTCGCGCTCGTCTGCGAGGACGAGGCGGGGGCAGTGAACCGGCTGACATACGGGGAGCTGAGCGACTCGGTGGCGAGCCTCGCCGCGGGTCTACGCGCGCATGGAGTTCAGGAAGGCGACCGGGTCGGGCTCCTGCTGACGATGAACGCCGACGCGGTCGTCGCACTGCTTGCGGTCGCCTCACTCGGCGGCGTCGCCGTCCCGCTCTTCTCCGGCTTCGGCGCCGAGGCGGCCGCCTCGCGGCTGTCCCTCGCCGGCGCCGCGTGCCTGGTCGCGGTCGAATCGTTCGTCCGGCGGGGCCGGGAGGTCGACGTGCTCTCCGTGGTTGCCGAGCTCCGTCGCGACGTGACCACGCTGCGCACCGTCGTCGTCCGGCGGACGTCGCCGCGCCCGCTGCCCGGGTGGGCGCTCGACTGGCACGAGCTGCTGGACGACGCGCGCGCCGAGCCCGTCTCGCTGCCGGCCGAGGCGCCGCTGATGGTGCTCTTCACGTCAGGCACCACCGGCAGGCCGAAGGGCGTCGTCCACACCCACGGCGGCTTTCCGCTCAAGGTGATCCAGGACTCCGCCCACGTCTTCGACCTCCGTGCGGGCGACAGGCTGTTCTGGCCGAGCGACCTCGGCTGGGTCCTCGGGGCGATCACGATCTACGGCGTCCTCGGCCTCGGCGGCACGCTCGTGCTCTACGACGGGGCGCTCGACGTCCCGAGCTGGGAGCGCTATGCGTCGGTGGCGGGCAGCCACGAGGTGACCCACCTCGGCGCCTCCCCCACGCTGATCCGGACGCTGGCGGCCGATTCCCCTGCGACACGCGCCAGCTGGCCGCAGCTGCGAGTGCTGATGGCCGCCGGCGAGGTGCTCGACCCGGAGCATTTCCTCTGGTTTCAGCGAGCCTTCGGTGACGGGCGGCTCCCGCTCGTCAACTACTCGGGCGGCACCGAGGTCTCGGGTGGCCTGGTCGCGAACGTCCTCCACCGTCCGATCTCGGCGTCGCGTTTCAACTCGGCGGTTCCCGGCGTCGAGCTCGCCGTCTTCGACGAGGCGGGGCGCGCGATCCGCGACCAGCCGGGCGAGCTCGTCGTCCTGCGACCGTGCGTCGGCATGGCGGACGGCTTCTGGTCGGCGCCGGAGCAGTTCGTCGAGACCTACTGGGAGCGCTTCCCGGGGGTGTGGGCGCACGGCGACCTGGTCGAATCCGACGAGGCCGGCTCCTTCCGCATCCTCGGGCGCGCCGACGACACGCTGAAGATCGCCGGCAAGCGCGCCGGCCCCGCGGAGATCGAGGGCGTCGCCCTCGAGCATGGCGCCATCTTCGAGGCGGCCGCGATCGGCGTCCCCGACCCGATCCGGGGCCAGGCCCTCGTCCTCCTCGCGGTGCCGGCTCCGCGGCCGGACGCGGAGGCGGGCGACGGCCTGGCGGAGGAGCTCAAGCAGCTGATCGGAGACAAGCTCGGGCGACCCTTCGTCCCGCACCGCGTCCACCTCGTCGCGGAGCTGCCGCGCACGCGCACAGGCAAGGTCATGCGGAGGCTGGCACGGAACGCGTACCTCGCGGCCGAGCCGCTCGGCGACACGTCGGCGCTCGAGAACCCCTCGGCGCTCGCGGTCGTGCGCGCGTGCGGCCTCTCGGCCGGCGGCTAACGGCGGCGTCGCGCGGGCTTGCCGCCGAGGCCGGCGAGCAGCAGCTCGCCGTAGTCCTCCGCGATGTCCGCCGCACGCTGTGGGCCACCCGGCTTGAACCAGCGTGCCATCCAGTTGAGCATCGACAGCACGGCGCGGCCGGTCGTGGCGACGTCGACGTCCTTGAAGGTTCCGTCCGCGACGCCGTCGGCGACGATCCGGCGCAGACGCGCCTCGTGCTCGTCGCGGATCTCCACCGCCTCGGTGACGCGCGGAGGCGAGATCCCTCCGAACCCCACGAGCATGACGGTGAACTTCCAGTAGTTGTCCTCGAAGTAGCGGGCGTGTGCGCGCATGAAGGCGAGCAGCTGCGTGCGTGGGTCGTCGTCGTCGGACAGGGCCTCGCGCACCGAGGCGGCCAGCCCGCGAAGCGCGTCGAGCACGATCGAGTCGTAGATATCGCGCTTCGACGGGAAATAGTGGAAGAGCGCCGCCTTCGACACGCCGAGGTCGTCTGCCAGAGCGGCGATGCCCACGCCCTGGAACCCGTAGGTGCCGAACAGAACGGCGGCCCGCTCGAGGATGCGCTCGCGCTGGTTCTCGACGAGCGGCGGCCTGCCGCGGCGGCGCCGGGGAACGGCTGCTTCGTCTCGCACGGACATCGTCGGAGTCCGTAATTACTTACCGGACGAACGGTAGTATGCACGCTCGGGTCACCAATGCCCATCCCTCCACAGCACTCCCCGACCACGCCGTGACGCGGCTCCGTGACCTCGGCCTCGCCGTCGGCGAGCTCGAGCCCGGCCGCGAGAACGCGATCACGGACGTCCCGGGCGTCCGCGTCGGCCACGCGACCATCATCGAGGGAGACGGCCCCCTCGAGGTCGGGCGCGGCCCGATCCGGACCGGCGTGTCGGTGGTGTTCCCGCGCGCGGAGCCGCCGTGGGCCGCGCCGGTGTTCGCCGGCATCCACTGCCTGAACGGCAACGGCGAGCTGACGGGGTCCCACTGGGTGCGGGAGTCCGGGACGCTCACGTCCGCGGTCGGCCTGACCAACACGCACAGCGTCGGCGTCGTCCGCGACACACTCGTGCAGCTCGACCGGCGCCAGCGCGCTCCCGGAGCGGACTTCTGGGCCCTTCCGGTCGTCGGCGAGACCTGGGACGGCTTCCTCAACGACATCTACGGAGCGCACGTGACGGCCGAGCACGTCTTCGCGGCGGTCGATGCGGCTGCGCCGGGAGCGGTCCAGGAAGGAGCGGTCGGCGGCGGCACCGGCATGGTCTGCCACCAGCTCAAGGGCGGCATCGGGACGTCGTCGCGGGTGCTTGCCGAGAGCAACGGCGGCTGGGTGGTCGGCGTGCTCGTGCAGGCGAACCACGGCCGCCGGAGCCGCCTCAGCCTGAACGGCTTGCCGATCGGGTCGGTGGTCACGGAGGGGGTCGTCCCCGTGCCGGCGCGGCCGACGAGCTTCGCCAGCCCCGGCGTCGACATCCCGGCGGGAAGCGGGTCGATCATCGTCGTGGTCGCAACGAACGCACCGCTCATCCCGACGCAATGCGACCGGCTCGCCCAGCGCGCGGCGCTCGGCATCGCCCGCGTCGGCGGTGTCGGCGAGAACTACAGCGGCGACATCGCGATCGCCTTCGCGACCGGCAACGACGTCCCCTCACACGACCCAATCGACCACCCGCTGCGGACGCAGATCTCGATGGTCCCGAATCACTGGCTGACGCCGATCTTCGACGCCGTCGTCGAGGCGACCGAGGAGGCGATCTGGAACGCGCTCGTCGCCGCCGAGACGATGGTCGGCCGCGACGGCGTGACGGCGCACGGCCTGGATCCAGATCTGCTGCTCGACGCCGTTGCGAAGCTCTCGCCCGCTAGCCGGGCGTGATTGCCGACCAGCGCCGCTCGTAGAGCGTCTGCTCGCCTGACGTCACCCGGCCGGAGAGGTGGCGGCGCCCGCGGGTGGACAGGCCCTCGGCCTCGGCGCGCACCGTCTCGCCCGAGGCCAGCTCGGCGACCACGGCGGCTGATGTCTCGACGGTCGCCGACAGCGGCCGGCCTTCCCGGATCGACGCGGTCAGCGAGTTCTCGAGCGCGAAGGTTCCCCCCTGGTGGAGCGAGACCTTCATGCCCAGCCCGACGGTGACGCTGAACGACTGCTTCGCCTCGTCACGGACGACGCGGCAGATCGGCTCAGCACGCAGGATCGGCGACTCGACCGGCGGTCCTTCCTCGGGGAGGGGCGGCTCGAACACCGGATCGCCGAGCTCGGCGGCTGAAACCATGGGAACGTGGACGACCGATGGGTCGTCTGCCGAGGACAGGACGACCACGTCCGGCTCGGTCGGGCTCGGCCAGATGCGCGGGAAGTCGCTCCCGGCGATCGTGCACCTGAGCCGGTTCCCCGCCGGGATCCGGTACGCAGTGGGGTACAGCTCGACCTCGCACACGACCTCGCGCGCGGGCCCGGCGTCGATGCGCCGCCAGCCGGAGGTGATCAGCGTCGACGCGCCGTCGGGCGCGACGTCGCAGAGCTTGACGGTCAGGTGGACGCTCTCGCCCTCGGGAACGGAGAGCCGGATGCGTGCCGTCGAAGCCCCGGCGACGACGCGGTCGTCGGCGAACGGGTCCGCGGTGTAGCCGAGTGAGCGCGCGTCGTCGCGCGCCTGGTCGAACGACCCGACCTGGAGGGCCATCGGATACCAGAGGCCGGCATCGGCGCCGACCGCGGCCGCGCAGCGGTACTCGGCCGAGTGGGCCGACGCCGTCTCGGCGAGCCCCTCGTCGCTCGGGTGGTACGCCTGCGCGGCGGCGGTCCGCGGCGGCCACTGGGGCGCGCTGTGCCAGGCGCCCTCGCCCTGGACCCAGTAGACGACGTCGGGCCGCGCGGTCTCCGTCTCCTGGCCCTTGAGCCAGCGGTCCCACCAGAGGCGCAGCTCGAGCAGCCAGTCGTACGGCGCCTCCGGGACGAGATCGGGCGCCGCGTGCGACCACGGGCCGACGAGGAGGCGCTTCGGTGACCGGCAGCGCTCGTACGCGTGGAGCATTCCCTGGCAGAGCAGGTCGCGCCAGCCCGAGAGGAAGAACGCAGGCACGGCGATCTGCTCGACCGGGATCTGGCGCCGCTGCCAGTACTCGTCGTAGTCGGCGTGACTCGGCCAGACGAGATTGGAGATGTCGCCGTCGTCGAGGCGGTCGAGCCGGTCCCGCCACGCCTCGAGCCAGGCGCCCTCCGGATCCTGGAGCGTCGGAGGCGCGAGCTCGAGCGCAACCATGAGCGCCGACCACGCCGAGGCACCAAGCGCGTTCGGGCAGCCGCCCGGATAGACGAAGTCGTGGTAGATGTCCGCCGCCCCGTAGACGCTCGCGATCGCCTTCAGCCCGGGTGGGCTCAGGGACGCGACCCCGAAGGCCATCGCGCCGCCGTACGAGCTGCCGACCAGCCCAATCGTCCCGTCGCTCCAGGGCTGATCCGTCACCCAGCCCAGCGCAACGGCCCCGTCCTCGAACTCGCGCGGATCCCAGGCCTGGTACGCACGTCCGGTCGAGCTCCCGTAGCCGCGGGTGTCGATCAGGACAGTGGCGTAGCCGGACGCGGCGTAGTACGCGGCTGGTGCGGCCGAGCCGGCGCCGATGAAGTCGTCCTTGCGATACGGGTAGAAGGTGACGAGCGCCGGAAACGGGCCGGGGCCCTCGGGGAGGAAGACCCGAGTGGCGAGACTCTTCCCGTCGGGCAGGGAGACCCGGGCGTTCGACACCTGCGGGGCAGCGGCAACTGCGCTCTCAGGCACCCTTCTTCGCCTCCGGGGCGTCGAGGCGGTCGAGCACCAGCTCGAGGTAGAGCCGGGTGGCGGCCTCCAGCTCGTCGAGCTCGACCCACTCGTCGAGGCTGTGCGCCTGGGTGAGCGAGCCCGGGCCGCAGATGACCACCGGGGCACCGAAGTAGGGCGCGTCCGAGCTGCCGGGAAAGCCGATCGGGGCCACATCCGCCAGGCCGCAGCGGCGCGCCGCGGCCTGGACGGCGCCGACGACCGGATCGTCGTTCTCGTACGCGTCGACCGTCCACCAGCTCGCTGACAGCGACCACTGGTGGTCGCCGCACCGCTCCCGGAGCGTCTGCTCGAGCGCGGCTCGTGCGCTCTCGGCCGTCTCGCCCGGCAGCAGGCGGCGGCTGACGTCGAGCTCGCAGCGCGGCGGGACGACGTTCGCCCGGACGCCGCCGCGGATCACGCCCACGTTGAGGACGCCGTGCCCGAGCAGCGGGTGCACGGTGCCTTCGAGCTCGGCCGCGTGCGCCCGCAGCCCGCCGACCAGCTCGGCGGCCCGCTCGATCGCGTTCACGCCCGCGGCCGGGATGCTGCCGTGCGTCGCGAGGCCGTCCACCGCCACCGTGAACGCGGCGAGCCCCCGCGAGGCCGTGCAGATCCGCAGCTCGGTCGGCTCGCCGATGACGACGAGCTCGGCGCCGGCAAGCAACGGCCGCACCGACTTCGCGCCTTGCTGCTCGTGCTCCTCGTCCGCGACGGCGGCGATCGCGAGCCGGCGACCGACGTCCGCCCGGCCCGCTGCCGCGAGGACCTCCGCCACCTCGATGTAGCAGGCGACGGCCCCCTTCATGTCGCAGGCGCCGCGGCCGCTGATCCGCGACCCGATGCGCCGGCTCGTGAACGGCTCCTCGTACCCGTCGACCGCGACCGTGTCGAGGTGCCCGGCGAGCACGACCGCCGCGGGGGACCTGGCAGCTCCGGGCGGAGAAGCGACCACGCTGGGGCGTCCGGGCTCGAACTCGACCGTCTCGCTCGCCCAGCCCAGCGCTTCGAGCCGCCCGGCCACGTAGGCCGCTGCCTCGGTCTCGCCTTCGGAGTCGTCGGCAGGCGGACGCCCGAATGGGTTCACGCTGGGCGCGCCGACCAGCGAAACGAGCGTCTCCGCAAGGCGATCCCGATCGATGAGGCGCGCCACGTCGGCAGCGCTGGTCTCACTGGCCCGAGCCCTCAGCTTCCCTCCTGGAGCAGTTTCCTACCGATCGTTCGGAAAACTAGCAGGCCGGACATCGACGGCCAACCGCGACCTGTAAGCCACAGACATGCGCCTCGCCGGCGTGCTCGACGAAGCTGAGATGCTGCACCCGTGAGGCCGCCGCGTGACGAGGACGCCGCACTGATCGCGGAGCTCTCCTCGCGCGACTCGCCCGAGGCGGTCTCCGTCGAGCGGATCCGCGGCGTGCTGGGGTCTCCGTGGCTCGACCGCGAGCGCGATGCGCGGATGACCGACACCGCCGCCGCGATGCTCACGCGGATGGAAGAGCGCGCGCGGCTCGACCTCGCCGGCGAGGTCACGCCCGAGCTCCTGGCGTGGGCCGAGACCCGCGGTCGCGAGACCGGCGTCCGGCGGCTGCTGACGGCCGTGTGGGACGTGCGCGAGGCGACAGCGCAGCTGCTCGAGTCGAGCGGCTGGTCGCCGATCGGCTTCGCGCTGCGGATGCGGATCGATGTCGCCGGCCGCGAGTTCTCGCCGCGGTTCCCCGACGGGATCTCCGTGCGGACGTTTCGCGAGGGCGACGAGGAGCGCGTCTACCGCACGCACTTCGAAACCTTCCAGGACGTCTCGGAGCCCACGCGCGTCACGTTCGAGAACTGGTCGCACCTGCTGCTCGGGCCATCGTTCTTCCACCCGGACCTGTGGTTCCTGGCCGAGGAGGACGACCAGCTCGCGGGGATCTCGCTCTGCGACCCGCATCCGTCGGGCGTAGGCCACGTCGCCGTGCTCGGCGTCCGCGCGCCCTGGCGCGGCCGCGGGCTCGGGCTCGCACTGCTCGAGCACTCCTTCGCCGAGTTCACGGAGCGCGGCTACCCCGCGGTCATTCTCGGCGCAGAAGCTGCGAGCCCCACCGGCGCCGACCGCCTCTACGAGCGCGCCGGCATGCGTGTGACTCACCGGCGCGCTCGCTACGAGAAGCTGTTGTCCTGACGACGCGACTGCGCGCGGGCGGGCAAAGGACGCCCGCCGCGCGCGTGCAGAAGCGGCTAGCCGACGGCCGGGCCGGCCTTGTCGGCGCGCCCGTAGCTGTAGCCACCCTCCTGCTTGGTCGTCAGACCGAGGAAGATCGCGGCGAGGCCGACAACGACGTGCGGCATCCACACGTTGGCACTCTCGTCGGCGAAGCCGAAGAGCCACGGCGACGCGACGAGCAGCGCGCCCGCGGCGATGTCGATCAGGTTATGCACGGCCATCGGCGCGACCTTCCAGACACCGAGCTCGTAGTCGGTGAAGAGGCTGTAGGCGATCAGGCCGATGCCGAGCACGACAGGGACGACGGTCGCGGCCGTGTGCTCCGAGAACTGGAAGATCCACGGTGCCGCGATGAGGGCCGCACCGACGATGTAGTCGAGCGGCGCATGGAACTTCGTCGGGATGAAACGCATGAGCACTCCCTTTGGTCGAAAATTGCTTGCCGACCAATTCGCACGCGATCCCGATTCAGTTCGCTCAACCCGGCCCGTCAGGCCGGCCGCAGGTCGCGCCGCACGGAGCGCAGCTTGAACGCGAGGAAGATCTCGGTGATCCCCTTGGAGAGGGCGACGAGCCCCGTGTAGACGAGCAGGAGCACGGCCTTCTCGCGGAAGCTGCCGTTCACCCAGAAGGCAAGGCCGATTTCGATGATCCCGGTGACGAGCTGCAGCCACCAGAGCTCGAACGTCCCCTTGGTCGCGAACGCGACCATGATGTCGAAGATCCCCTTGAAGAGGAAGAAGAAGCCGATCACCGAGGCGAGCGCGGCGAAGGTCTCGCCCGGCTCGATGAACGCGAAGATCCCGGCGACGACGAAGATCACGCCGAGGATGCCGTGCGCAATCTTCCAGCCGGTGCTCGAGACCGCGATCGCCACGAACTCGCTGACGCCGGCGGCGATGGCAATGAAACCGAAGAGCACTCCGACCGTGCGTGCGCTCGTGATGTCGAACCGGAAGATGACGAGCGACAGGACGAGCCAGGCGATTCCTCCCAGCAGGAAGACCCACCACCAACGGCCGTAGTCGTCCGCTACCTCGCGCCCCTCGAACATCGTGCTGGTCATCCGGCTCGCTCCTTGGTCGCTGCACCGAGATTCGCCCTTCCGGCCTGGAACCCTCTCAGGTGCCACGACCTGCCACTCCAGCGGAAGTCGGTCCCGGAACGGGGCGGTTCCGCGTTCGGACCTCGTCGCCGGCCGGATAGCGTCCGCCTGTGAAGGTCTCTGCAGAAACCGCGCGCCGCTTCCTCGTCGCGCGGCACCTCCTGGCGCCCGCGCGGTCGCTGGAGGGCGGGCCTGACGCCGTGCTCGAGGTGTTCCGCCGCCTCGGCTCGCTGCAGTACGACCCGATCGCCGTCGCAGGCCGTAGCCACGATCTCGTGCTGCACGCGCGGGTGGCCGGCTACGACCCCGCTTGGTGCGACGCCTTGTACGAGCAGCGCGTGATCTTCGAGGCGCACAACAAGGGTCTGTCGTTCGTGCCGACGCCGGACTTCCCGTGGTTCCGCGGCACCTGGAGCCGCCACGCGCGCCGCGTCCTCGACGACAACGCCGACGTCGCCGGCCGCGTCCTCGAGCGCGTGCGCGCGGACGGGCCGCTGTCGTCGCGTGACTTCGAGCGCGAGCACGGCGCGACGACCGACTGGTTCGGGCTGCCGACCAACGCCGTGCGCGCTGTGCTCGAGGCGTACTCGATCACCGGCGAGCTGGGCCTTGCCCGCCGCGACGGCAGCTGGCGCTACTACGACGTGAGCGAGCGCCTGCTTCCGGCCGAGGTTCTCGAGCGCGAGGTGTCACTGCACGAGCAGCTTCGGCACAAGATGCTGTCCCGCTACCAGGCGCACGGCCTGCTCGGTGCGTCGAGCGGCGGGGGCGTCTTCGACGGCCTCGGCCCGGCGAAGCCCGACCCACGCTATCCCGAGTATCCAGGGCGGACGACCGTCCGCGAGCAGCTCCTGGAGGAGGGCGCGCTCGTGCCGGTCGACGTCGAGGGCGTGCGCGGCAAGCGGTTCGTGCTCCGCGAGGAGGTCGAGCTCCTCGCCGACCCGCCGGAGCCGCCGCCGTCGGTCGCCTTCCTGTCGCCGTTCGATGCGCTGGTCTGGGACCGGAAGTTCCTCGGCAGCCTCTTCGGCTTCGACTACGTCTGGGATCTGTTCCACCCCCACGAGAAGCGCCGCTTCGGCTGGTACGTCCTGCCGCTCCTCTTCGGCGACGCGTTCGTCGGCCGGATCGAGCCGAAGATCGACCGCACCGAGGGCCGCGTCGAGATTCTCGGTCTCTGGTGGGAGGAGGGCTTCGACCCACGCCGTGCCGACGGCTTCGTCGACGCGATGAGGTCGGCGCTCGAGGACTATCTGGGCTTCGCGGACGCGAGCCGCCTCGAGTGGCCCGCGCACCTCGCCGGCGAGCGGAAGCTCTTCGCCGCCGCCCGGCCGGCGGGGCGACGGGCCTGAGCGCGGCCCGCCGCCTGCCGGCCAGCGACGTCAGGGCTCGAACACCACCTCGCGCGGCGACGCGACCGGCCTCGACGTCGTCGATCGCCTCGTTGACGGCCTCGAGCGGCCGCACCTCGCGGATCACGGTGGTCAGGCCGGCGGCGTGCAGCTCGAAGACCTCGCGCAAGTCGGTCCGGGTGCCGACGATTGAGCCGACGATCGTAATCCCGTTGAGGACGGTCTCGAAGATCGGCACGGTCATCGCGTTCTCGGCCGGAAGCGCGACGAAGACGAGCGTGCCGCCCCGGCGCAGCGAGCCGTACGCCTGCTCGAACGAGCGTGGCGAGACGGCGAGCGCGATCGCCTGGTCGGCGCCGCCGAGCTGCTGGATGGCGGCGATCGGATCCTCCTCGGTCGCGTTGACCGTGAACTCGGCGCCCAGCTCGCGGGCGAGCTGGAGCTTCTCGTCGAAGAGGTCGACGGCGATCACGCGGCCGCCGGCGATCCTGGCGTACTGGATCGCCAGGTGGCCCAGGCCGCCCACACCGAACACTGCGACGAGGTCGGACGACCGTGTGCCGGCCACCTTGATCGCCTTGTAGGTCGTGACGCCCGCGCAGGTGAGCGGGGCGGCGTCGACCGGGTCAACCCCCTCGGGCACCTGGACGACGTAGCGGGCGTAGGCGCGCGCGTACTCGCCGAAGCCACCGTCGATCGAGTAGCCCATGTTCTTCTGCTCGAGGCAGAGCGTCTCCCAGCCGGACACGCAGTAGTCGCAGGTGCCGCAGGCGTAGGCGAGCCACGGCATGGCCACACGGTCGCCCAGCGCGACCTCGGTCACGCCGGGGCCGGTCTCGACGACGATGCCGACGCCCTCGTGGCCGGGAACGAAGGGTGGCGTGGGCTTCACGGGCCAGTCGCCGTGAGCCGCATGGATGTCGGTGTGGCAGAGGCCCGTCGCCTCGACCTTCACCAGGATCTGACCGGCGTCCAGGTCGGGCTTCACCACCTCCTCCACCACCAGCGGCTCGGTGAAGTCGTGAACGACCGCGGCGCGGTACTCGCTCACGCGCTCCTTCGCCCGCGCGATCTGCATCTGCGTTGCAGCCATCGGAGCCTCCTCTCATGTGCGGTTCTCTGCGGAACCGATGGGCACACGTCTGGTGCTCTGAGCGTCGTCTGCGGGAGGCTCGGCGGCATCGGTGCGCTCCCCGATCGAGGTTCGGCTTTCCCGCTTCCAGCGCGCAACGGCCGGCGAGGCTGATGCCTCGCCGGCCAGCCGCTCTCGGCGCGTTCGCGCGGGGTCAGCGCACGGTGAACGGGTGGGCGAGGACAGCGGCCCTCCCGTCGCACGACGGCGCCTCGCGCTTGCGCACGAAGCGCATCGTGGTGGCCGTCTTCTTCCAGGCATACGTCCCGGAGCCGTTGCATCCGCTGCCGCTCTCCCGGCCGAACGTGATCGTGGTCGGCGTCGCCGTGTAGCGGCCGCCACTCACGATCTTTCCCTTCCAGTTGACCGTGAAGGTGCCGTTGTCCTTCAGCGTGAGCACCCACGCGCCCTTGAGCTGGACGGGGCGCTTGACGCATCGCAGCCGCATGCGCCGAAACTTACGACTTCGCCGTCGCCCGGTCATGCCGGGCGGGCCCTCGTCTAGGAGGGTTTGGCCGAACCTCGCTCGTCGCAGGAGTGCGATGGTCGTTCCGAGGCTAGGACGCAGGGAGCGCAGAGCCGTTCGCCCTATCTGTGCGACTGAGGACAACGCAGTCGTTCGAACGGACGGCGCGGCTCCTGCGGCTCAGTCGTCGTTTCGCCAAGCCCTCCTAGGTGGGTTCGTGGGTGAAGAGCACGGCGTTGTCCCACGGGTCGCGCGTGAGAAAGCCGCCGTTCACGGACTCGGTCAGCAGGCCCGCGGTCCGGGTGCGCGCCCGCACGTCCGCCACGTCGTCGTGGCTCGGGAGCACGATCGTCCACCGGCGGAGCCCGACCGTCCCCGGTGGGACGGGCCCGACGCCTGGCCCACGCCAGATGTTGAAGCCGACATGGTGGTGGTAGCCGCCCGCCGAGACGAACGCGGCGGTGCCGAGGTTCGCCTGCTCCTCGAAGCCGAGCACGTCGCGGTAGAAGGCGAGCCCGTCGTCGACGTCGCCGACGTGCAGATGGAGGTGACCGACGCTGAGACCGTCGCCGACCGTAGCGGTCGGTTGCTCGCCGGCCGTCCTCGACAGCAGGTCGCTGAAGGCGAGCGGCGCAGGCCCGTTCTGGTAGCCGAGGTCAGCCGGCCACTCCTCTCGCGGGCGATCGGCCGCGAGCTCGATCCCGTTGCCGTCGGCGTCGGAGAGGTAGATCGCCTCGTGCGTGCGATGGTCGGAGGCGCCGCTGATGCGCGTGCGAGTGGCGCCGAGGCGCATGGCCGCGCGAGCGAGCTCCTCGCGGCTCGGATAGAGCAGGGCGTAGTGGTACAGACCCGCGTGGCGCCCGGGCGGGCGCGCCTCCCCGTTCTCATGGAGCACGACGACGGTCGCGTCGCCGTCGCCGAGCTCGGCCTCGCCCGGCTCGCGACGGCGAAGCCGCAGCCCGAGCGCACGCTCGTACCACGCCACGGCTCGGTTCAGATCCGTGACAGTCAGGTGAACGGGACCGAGACGCAGCGCATCCGGAAGCCCGGCCGGCATGCCGCCGCCCGCCTGATCGGTTGCGAGCGTGTACTCCCCCATGTCGGTCCTCCTCTGCGCCGGTACCGCCGTCGCCGCGCACGCCGCGACGCCCGGTTCGCTCATTAGCTTCGCCGACAGCCCGCCGAACCAAACCTGACCCGGGCCGCGCTGCGGCGGCGACGCAGAGCAGAAGTCGCGCGACGGCCAGGCCGTAGCCTGCCCTCGTGGAGTTGCACGAGCGAGAGCTGCTGCAGCTGCTCGGGCTCCTGACCGGCGTCGGCGCGCTGCTGGTCCTCGCGCCGGCCTTTCGCGTGCCCTACCCGATCCCGATGGTGCTCGGCGGGCTGCTGCTGAGCTTCGTGCCGGGCCTCCCCGAGTTCGACCTGCCGCCCGAGCTCGTCCTGGTGGCGTTCCTGCCGCCGCTCCTCTACTCGGCCGCGTTCTTCACCTCGCTCCGCGACCTGCGGACGAACGTCGCGCAGATATCACTGCTTGCGATCGGCCTCGTGGGTGCGACCACGCTCGCGGTCGCTGTCGTCGCGCACGCGCTCGTCGACCTGCCGTGGCCGGCGGCGTTCGTGCTGGGCGCCGTCGTCTCGCCCACCGACCCGCTCGCGGCGACCTCGATCGCACGCCGGCTCGGCGCCCCGCGCCAGGTGGCGGCCATCGTCGAGGGCGAGAGCCTCGTCAACGACGCGACCGCGCTCGTCCTCTACCGCGTCGCCGTCGCGGCCACGCTCACCGGCGCGTTCTCGCTGTGGAGCTCCGGTGGGCGCCTGCTGCTGAGCGCGGCCGCGGGCGTCGCCATCGGGCTGGCCGTGGGATTCCTGCTGCGCGAGGTACGCAAGCGCATGAACGACGCGCCGAGCGAGATCGCGATCTCGTTCCTGTCCGGCTACCTCGCGTACCTCCCGGCAGAGGCGCTGGGGGTCTCGGCCGTCCTGGCGGCCGTCACGACCGGGGTCTACATGGGCTGGCACACCCCCGAGCTGACCAACGCCGAGACGCGGCTGCAGGGGTTCGCCTTCTGGTCGGTCGTCGTCTTCTCCCTGAACGCGGTGCTCTTCACGCTCGTCGGGCTGCAGCTTCCCTCCGTCCTCGACGGGCTCGACGCCTGGTCCACCGGCGAGGTCGTCGCCGGGGCCGTGGCCGTGTGCGCGACCGTGATCGCGGTGCGGGTGGCGTGGGTCATGGGCCTCTCGCGGGTGCGCGGCGGCCTCGCACCGCGCGAGGCCGCGGTCGTCTCCTGGGCGGGCATGCGGGGCGCGGTCTCGCTCGCGGCCGCGCTGGCGATCCCGCTCGAGACCGACGCCGGCGCCCCCTTTCCCGGGCGCGAGCTGATCATCTTCCTCGCCTTCTGCGTGATCCTGGCGACGCTCGTCGGGCAAGGGCTGACGCTGCCCATGCTGATCGGCGCGCTCCGGATCGAGGACGACGGCGCCGAGCTGCGCGAGGACGCCAAAGCACGCAAGGCCGCCGCGCTGGCGGCGATCGCGAGGCTCGACGAGCTGGAGGGCGAGGACTGGGTGCACGAGGGCACCGCCGGTCGCCTGCGAAACCTCTACGAGTTCCGCGTGCGGCGCTTCGGCGAGCGCTTCGACGAGGATGCCGACGGCTCGCACGAGGCGCAGTCGGCCTCGTACCAGCGGCTTCGCCGCGCGCTGCTGGACGCCGAGCGCGACGCCGCGCTTCAGCTGCGCCGCGACGGCGTCATCTCGGACGGCGTCATGCACCGAGTCCTGCGCGACATCGCGCTCGAGGACGTCCGGCTCGACTTCGAGCGCTGACGCCGCGCCCGGCCGCGCAGGAGCGGCTCAGGTCGTCCGCCAGCGCGTGCTCTCGTGCTCCATGTAGCGCGCCGTGGCCGCCGCCGCCGTGCGGCCGAGGTAGCGGTCGACCACGCGCAGCGCGAGGTCGATCCCCGAGGTGAGCCCGGCCGCGGTCGCGACCCGGTCGTGCTCGACGAAGCGCCGGCCGCGCACGAGCCGCACCCGCGGGAACGAGGCCTGGAACTCGTCGAAGAACTCGTGGTGCGTCGTCGCCGTCAGCCCGTCGAGCAAGCCCGCCTCTGCGACCACGAAGGCCCCGGTACACACGGACATCACGAGCTGGGCCTTCGGAGCCGCACGCCGCAGGTAGGCGTGGGTCGCGGGCGTCGCCTGGTGGGCGGGAACGACGATCACGTGGGGCTGCGGCGCGCTCGCATACGTGTGGTCGGGGACCAGCCTCAGCCCTCCCGTGGCACGCACGGTGCGCTTGCTCCGCGCCACCGTGAACAGCTCGAAGGGAGAGGACGAGCCCGTCCCCGCACCGGCGTCCTGGAAGGTCTCCCATGGCCCGGCGGTGTCGATGACGTTGACGTAGTCGCCGACCAGGAACGCCACCCGGACCCGTCCGCTTGGGGGCAGCGGCAGGGGCCGACGAGGCGACGCGGCGAGTGCGTCGGCAGCGAGCGTCTCGAGTCCAAGCCTGCCCGCCGCCAGGGAAGCAGCGGCGCCGACCCCGCCGGCGACGAACGTCGATCGCCTCACGCACTCCAATCTAGTTGTTCGCTCCGGATTAGTCCAGTCCGGACTATTGAGCGTTCGTTACGCTCGCTTCATGAGGGAGGAGGCTGCGGCGGGAGGGCAAGCCGAGGCGACCTACTTCGCGACCCCTCACCAGTTCCGTGCGTGGCTCGAGGAGCACCACGACTCGGCCGCCGAGCTGTGGGTCGGCTACTACAAGAAGGCCACCGGCAAGCCGACGCTGACGTGGGCCCAGGCCGTCGAGGAAGCGCTGTGCTTCGGCTGGATCGACGGCAAGGTGCAGCGGATCGACGACGAGCGTCATCGCCAGCGCTTCACGCCGCGGCGACCCGGCAGCAACTGGAGCGCGGTGAACATCGCGAAGATCCCGCAGCTACGGGAGCAGGGACGGATGACGCCGGCCGGCGAGGCCGCGTTCGCCGTACGCCGCGAGGACCGCTCCGCCGTCTACTCCTACGAGCGCCGCCACGAGGCCGCGTTCGACGCCGAGCAGGAGGCGGCCTTCCGGGCCGACGAGGCCGCGTGGAGCTGGTTCGGCGCCCAGTCGGACTCCTACCGCTCCCTCGCGACCTTCTGGGTCGTGAGCGCCAAGCGCCCCGAGACGCGCGCACGGCGGCTCGCGACCCTGATCGAGTGCTCGGCAGCGGGCAGCCGAGTCCCGCCGCTCGCGTAGCGGCCGCTGACGTCAGGCGCCCGCCGTCGCCCCGACCGCACCCTCCGCCGCGAGCCCAACCTGCTCCTCCAGGTACGCGTGCACCTGGGCGATGACGACCGAGCCCTCGCCGACCCCGGCCGCGACGCGCTTGGTCGACCCCGCCCGTACGTCCCCGACCGCGAACACGCCGGGCTGCGACGTCTCGTAGGCGCGGCCCCCCGCGCCCGTGACCACGAACCCGTGGCGGTCGCGCTCGACCTCGGCCGGGAGCCACTCCGTCTCCGGCTGGCCGCCGAGGAAGAGGAAGAGCGCGTCCGCATCGTGGGTCGTCTCGCCGTCCGGGCCCTGCAGGCTCAGACGCTCGAGCCCGGTCTCGCCCTCGACGGCGGCCACCTCGGTCGAGGTCAGGACGCGGATCGTGTCCGCGGCCGCGATCTCGTCCTGGAGGTACTGCGACATGGTCTCCGCGAGTGTCGGCCGGCGCACGAGCATGGTCACGGAGCGCGCGTAGCGGCTGAGCAGCACCGCCGCCTGGCCGGCGGAGTTCGCCCCGCCGACGAGAAAGACGTCCTTGCCCGCGTGCTGCTGCGCGTCGGAGCGCGAGGCGCCGTAGAAGACCCCGTTGCCCTCGAACCGCTCGATGCCGGGGACGCTCAACCGGCGGTAGCGCACGCCGGAGGCGAGGACGACGCTCCTGGTCTCCAGCTCGAGCTCGCTCCCCTCGAGATCGGCGATCGTCACCACGTGGCCATTCGGCGCGGGACGCAGGCCGGCCGCCTCGTGGAGGAGCAGGAACTCGGTGCCGAAGACCCATGCCTGCTGGTAGGCGCGCTGGGCGAGCTCGGCGCCGGTGATGCCGCGGGAGAAGCCCAGGTAGTTGCGGATCCGCGCGCTCGCCGTGCACTGGCCGCCGATCGAGCGCTGCTCGACGACCAGCGCCCGCAGTCCCTCGGAGGACGCGTAGACGGCTGCGGCGAGACCGGCAGGGCCGGCGCCCACGATCACCACGTCGAACGGCCCCGCGTCGCGCGGCTCGGTCGGCACGCCGTAGCCCTCGCGCGCGAGCAGGTCGTCGGAGGGGTCGTCCAGCACGGTGTCGTCCGGCAGCACGACGACCGGCACCCGGCAGCCGGTGCGCTCGACGGAGCCCAGGACGTCCTTGCCCTCGGCGGAGTCGCACGAGTAGAAGGCGTGCGGGACGCCGTTTCGCGCCAGCAGGTCGCGGACCTCGTAGCCGCGCTGCGTCTGCGGGTCGGCGACGACGGTGAGCTCGCGCCGCCCCATCGAGCTCGTGCGCCGCCACTCGAAGAGGAACTCGGAGACCGTGCGATGGAAGAGCTCGTCGGGCTCGGCCCACGGCTTGAGCACGTAGTAGTCGATGTAGCCGCGGGCCATCGAGCGCCGGATGCAGTCGGCGGTGTCGGGATCCATCCAGGCGCCCCACTCGATGAGCAGCCCTCGCTTCGCGTGCGGGTGCAGCGTGTGCACCTGCTGGAGGAGCTCCTCGCCCGGCAGCCCGCCGGCGAGCCGGGCGGAGAAGACGATCGCGACCTCGCCGCCTTCCTCGCGAATCCCGCGCAGCAGGTCGAGGGCGCCCTCCGCGGAGGCACTGCAGACGACGCGGTAGTCGCGCCGGTAGCGGTCGAGCTCGCCGGTGAGCCGCCGCAGCGCACCCCGGTCCTCGTCGACGGCGACGATCAGCGGCCGCGACGTCGGCCTCGTCGCCCGGCTGTGCGTCGTCCGCGAGATCGCTCGCCATCCGTCAATCCTGCCCTGTCACCTCGCCCCGCACCACCCCGTAGCGGGCGCAGGCGAAGTCCTCGTTCTGCGCCAGCACGTCGAGCCGCAGGTCGAGCCGGCGGGGTAGCAGCGGCGCGCCTGCGCCGAGCGTCACCGGCGCGATGTAGACGATCACCTCGTCGAGGAGCCCGGCGTCGGCGAACTGCCCGACGAGGTCGCCTCCGCCGACGATCCAGACGTTCCGGCCGCCCGCTGCCTCGACCAGACGGCGGTGCATCTCGGCGACGTCGTCGCTCGTGAACTCGATCCGCGCGTCCGGGACCACCGCGAGGTCTCTGTGGGTGAAGACCCAGGTGGGCTGGTCGTACGGCCAGCGCCAGTCGGCCGGATCCTTGCCCGCGAACTCGTGCTCGAGGATCCACTCGTAGGTGGTCGATCCCATCGCGAGCGCGCCGACGCCGGCGATGAACTCGGCGTAGTTCAGCGGCCCGGCGCGGTCCTGCTTGCACTTGAAGAGCCAGTCGAGCGAATGGTGCTCGTCGGCGATGAAGCCGTCGAGGCTCGTCGCCGTGTAGTACTGGGTCATGGTCATGTCGGCCTCCCGCCGTGAACTGTGCCTGCGGCCCTGGACATGATTGCCGTGGGCGTGGTGGCTGCGGTGGCTGAGCACGCGCTGCCGCATGGTCTCGGCGTGCCCGCCCCTGGCACGCTCGTACTCGTCGAGGGTGAGAGCGACCGGGTTGCGATCGAGACGCTGGCACGACGGCTGAGCCGCGACCTCCACGAGCAAGGCGTGGAGATCGTGCAGCTCGGAGGCGCGCAGGGGATCGGCCCGTTTCTCGCGCTGCTCGGCGAAGGCCGGCATCGGGTCAGGCTGGCGGGGCTCTGCGATGCAGGTGAGGAAGGCGACTACCGGCGTGCGCTCCAGCGGGCGGGGCTCGACGTCGGGCAGACCCGGGAGGAGCTCGAGCGGCTCGGCTTCTTCGTCTGCGAGCGCGATCTCGAGGACGAGCTCATCCGCGCGCTCGGCACCGCGGCCGTGGAACGGGTGATCGACGACCAGGGCGAGCTCGCCTCGCTCCGGATCCTCCAGCAGCAGCCCGCACAGCGGACGCGAAGCGTCGAGGCTCAGCTGCGGCGGTTCATCGGCACGCGCTCGGGGCGGAAGGCGCGCTACGCACGCGTGCTCGTCGAGGCGCTCGATCTCGATCGTGTCCCGCCACCGCTCGCCGGGCTGCTCGCCGCCGTCTGATCCAACCGATGACTCCGGGTTCGACATGAAGTCGTATGGTGGAGACTGAAGCTCGCGACCTGAGGAGGATGCGATGACCACCGATGGCTTCACCACCTGCCTGTGGTTCGACGGGCAGGCCGAGGAGGCGGCCAACTTCTACGCCTCGATCTTCCCGAAGTCGAAGGTCGGCCGGATCGACCGGTACACCGAGGCCGGCCCGGGTGAGCCCGGCTCGGTGCTGGCCGTCGCCTTCGAGCTGAACGGCGAGAAGTTCGTGGCGATCAACGGCGGCCCGGACTTCACCTTCAACGAGGCGATCTCGTTCCAGGTGCACTGCGACACGCAGGAGGAGATCGACGACTACTGGGCCAAGCTCACCAAGGGCGGAAAAGAGGTGCAGTGCGGCTGGCTCAAGGACCGCTACGGCGTCTCGTGGCAGGTCATTCCGACCGTGCTGAGCGACATGCTCGGCGATCCCGACCGGGAGAAGGCGAACCGCGCGATGAAGGCCATGCTGGAGATGGTCAAGTTCGACATCGCCGCGCTCGAGGAGGCGTACGAAGGGGCCGAGGTCGGCTCGCGCAGGTAGCTGCGGGCGCACTGGTCTTGGCGTTCGTCAGACCGAGGCCGGCCGCAGTGGAGCTCGCTCCGCTCGGTCGGCGTGATGTGACGGGTCAGTCCTCCGCCGGCGAGTGAGGCGTCGCCGGCGTGGGACAGACCCCACAGTGACGACGAGCGTCACTGTCGGGACAGACGGGCAATGACGGCGACCGCTGCGGCCTAGTCGTCGCCGCCGCGGCCGCGCCCGCGACCTCGGCCCGCCGAGTCATCGTCTCCGCCCGACCCGGAGCCGCTGCTGCCACTGCCGGAGCCCGAGTTGTCGTCGTCGCCCCCGTTTCGTCGTCGGGATCCTCCGCCTCGGTCGTCGTCTGCGGTTCCGTCTCGGTGGTGGTCGTCGTCGTCGACTCCGTCCGGTCGTCGTCACGAGCCTCCTCGGGAGCAAGCGGCTCGCCCTGGTCGAGGTCGACCGCCGGGGTGCCGACGGTGTCCTGGGCGACGACGTGGGCCGCAAAGCCGAGGCCGCCCGCGAAGAGCACGCCGACGAGCAAGAGCAGCAGGGTGGATCTCATCGGGCGAGCACCTCCGTCGGCGCCTCACCCGACACGGCAGGCGACGCCGGCAACCGCACCACGGCGCGGGCGCCACCCTCTGCGCGGTTCGCGATCGACACCGAGCCTCCCCACCGCTCAACCAGCGCCCGCACGATCGCCAGACCGAGGCCGGTGCCCTTGGGCCCCGCGGTGCCGGCGGCGCCACGGCGGAAGCGCTCGAAGACGAGCTCCTCCTCGCCCGACTCGAGCCCGGGCCCGTCATCCGTCACGGCGAGCTCGCCGTGTCCCCACTCGAGCGTCACAGTGCCGTCGGGCGGCGAGTAGCGGAGGGCGTTCTCGAGCAGCGCATCCAGGATGGTCGCGACGTCGTCCTCCGACGCGGCGACCCAGACGTCGTCGCTGCCGGCGAGGGTGAGCTCGCGGCCCTCGTTGGCCGCCTGCGGCGCCCAACGGTCGAGCGCGGCGGTGGCCGCCGCTCGAACCGAGACGGGATTCGGGGCGGGGCGTGCGCCTCCGTCCTGGGCGAGCGTGAGCAGCGCGCCGAGCAGGTTCGCGAGCCGGTCGACTTCCCGCTCCGCCTCGGCCAGGTCGCGCTCGAGGTCGGGGTCGGTTGCCCGGTACGTCGCAGCCTCGAGGCGCAGGCGGAGCCCGGTGAGCGGCGTTCGCAGCTGGTGCGAGGCGTTGGCGACGAACTCCCGCTGGGCGGCGAGCACGCGACCGAGGCGGTCGGCCATGCCGTTGAACGCGTGCGCGACCTCGCGCTGCTCCGCAGGTCCGGTCTCCTCGGCTCTCGCCTCCAGGTCGCCGGCGCCGAGGCGCCGCGCCGTCTGCGCGAGCGCGCGCTGCGGCCGCGAGAGCGAGCCGGCCAGCACCCACGCGAGCACGAGCCCGAAGCCGAGCGCCGCAGCGCCGATCGCGGCCAGTGCAGCCACGTCGCGCCAGACGCGGTCGTCGACCGGCTCGGCGCTCTGCGTCACTCGGACCGCGCCGACGCGGACTCCCTGGTCGACGACCGGTACGGCCGTGAAGAGGAGATCCTGCGAGAGCGTCTCGCTGAAGCGCTCGCCCTGGACTGCCCGACCCGACTCCAGCACTGCGGCGACCTCTTCTCGGTCGCCGTACGGCGCGTTCAGCAAGCCCTGGCCCGCCGAATCGGCGAGCAGATCGCCGGTCGAGTCGACGACGATGACGCGGCCCTCGAGATCGTCCGCCGCCCGGCGGGAGAGGCGCCGGAGCTCCTGCGGCCGGTCCATGGCGCCGGAGGCGCTGGCCGCGATCAGGAACGCCTCGTTCACCGCCTGCGCCCGCACCTCGGCCTCGACGCGGCTCCGCAGAGAAAGCGCGAACGGGATCTCGATCGCCGCCAGCACGAGCAGCAGCACGTACGCGAAGGCGGCGACGAGCCGAACCCTCAGGCTCACGACGTGCCTCCATCCGGGTCGTCGTCGCCGGCGAGGCGGAAGCCGACGCCGCGCACGGTGTGGAGATAACGGGGCGATGCGGGGTCGTCACCGAGCTTCCGTCGGAGCGCGCTCACGTGCACGTCGAGGGTCTTCGTGGAGCCGAACCAGGTCGTGTCCCAGACCTCCTCGATCAGCCGCTCGCGCGTCACCACGCGGCCCGCCTCGCGGGCAAGCAGCTCCAGCAGGTCGAACTCCTTGCGCGAGAGCTCGACGTGAGCGTCCCTCGACGGTTGCGTGCCGCCGGGCGAGATCGACCGTGATCGCCCCCGCCTGCAGCTCGTCGCTGTCAGGAGGCTCCGGCGCGTCCTCCGTGCGCCGCAGCACGGCGCGCATCCTGGCGACGAGCTCACGGGCACTGAAGGGCTTGACGACATAGTCGTCGGCGCCGAGCTCGAGGCCGACGATCCGGTCGGCCTCCTCGCCGCGGGCGGTGAGCATGATGATCGGGACCTTCGACGTGCGGCGAAGCTCGCGGCACACGTCGTAGCCGGAGCCGTCGGGGAGCATCAGGTCGAGCAGCACGACGTCCGGGCTGGTGCGCTCCGCGAGCTCGAGCGCGTCCGCCGCCGTGGCGGCGACGGACGTCTCGAAGCCCTCGCGCGCCAGGGCGGCGGCGAGCGGCTCCACGATCGACTGCTCGTCCTCGACGAGCAGCACCGAGCGTTTCCTGGGACGCATCACGTCAGTGTGCCCCCGATCGGGCCGGTCGGGAGCGGGCGGCAGGGACTCGACTCGCCGCCCGCTCCACGGAGTGACCCGCTACCGGGCCACGAAGCTGGTCCGCATCCCCCTGCCGGCGTGCGGGGCGCACCAGAGCGAGTACTTCACGCCGCGCTTGAGGGTCACGGTCAGCCGGGCCGACTGCCCCGGCTCGAGGAGCGGGGTCTTCTTCTTGACGCCGCCGCCGCTGAGCCAGAAGTCGTGGTCGTGATCGCCGCTGTTGCGGATCGCGAAGGTGACCTTGCCGGCGCGGGGCTTCGCGCCGAGCACGATCTTGTAGTCGACTTCCGACACCTTGACGGTCTGGGTAGCCGCCGGCGCCGCCTGCACCGGCAGGGCGAGCACGGCGGCCGCAGCGGCCAGGGCGATCGTGGTCAGGGTCTTGCGCATCGGTTTTCCTCCTTGTCAGCCGCGGCCCGAGTTCGAGCCGCTGCGGTCGTCGTCGTGGTCGTCGTCGCCGCCGTGGCCGCTGCCACTGCGGTCGTCATCGTCGTCATCGCCGCGGCGTGAGCCGCTGCGGTCATCAGCGAGCGTCCCGCCCGCACAGCGCGGGTCGTTGCGGTGCTCGGCCTCGTCACATGGGCCGGAGATGTCGCCCGCCGTCGTGGTCGTACCTGTCGGCGTCGTGCTCGCCGCAGTCCCCGCACAGCGCGGGTCGTTGCGGTGCTCGGCCTCGTCACACGGGCCGGAGATGTCGCCGGCCGTCGTGGTCGTACCTGCCGGCGTCGTCAGGTCGGTCGTCGTGCCGGTGGAGCTCGAGCCCCCGCCGAGCGCGACGGCCGCGACGATCGCGAGGGCGGCCAGGCCGGCGCCGCCGATGGCTGCGATCAGCCGTGTCATTGCCTCTCCCTTCGTTCGTTCGGACATGCCGGCAGCGTGCTCGGCCTCGCCTCAAGGGCGGGCAAAACGAGGTGAAGAGAGGGCAAAGACTCGGCCAGAACGGCGTCCTGAACGCTCATCGCCGTCTCATCGAGAGGGCGTAGCCTGGTTTCCGTTGGCGAACGGCTCGGGTCAGTCCCTGCGTGACCGACCCGGCGAACGACCGGAAGGCGGGAAGCACATGCGACGGTTTCTGACGCGCAAGACGGTGATCGTGGTGGGCGTCCTTGCGGCGGTCGCGGCGATCGGCGGCGGAGGCGGCCTCGCGGCCGCCGGGGACGGCGACGACGACGAGACCGAGCGGCCGATCACCGGCACCGCCCTCGCGCGCGCCGAGGCGGCGGCCCTCGCGCACACCGGGGGCGGCCGGGTGAGCGACACCGAGGTCGGCGACGAGGAGAGCATGTACGAGGTCGAGGTCACGCTTCCGGGCGGCGACCAGGTGGACGTGCAGCTCGACGCGAGCTTCGCGGTCGTCGGCTCCGAGGCCGAGGACGCCGGCGAGCAGGAGGACTGACCGCCGCGCCGGTAGGCCGCGGCGTGACCGCGCCGCACCTCGCGCGGCAGTGACTCACGGCTCTGCCTGCGTGCGGCTCCCGCGGAGCCGCCGGCAGCGCTACGACGCGGCGGTGTTTCGCGACAGCAGCTCGCGCAGCGACCCGATCGTGTCCGCCTCCGAGGCGTCCTTGTCCGGCCGGTATCCCTTCACGCGCGCGAAGCGGAGGGCGACGCCGCCGGGGTAGCGGGTCGAGGCCTGGACGCCGTCGAGCGCGATCTCGACGACGAGCTCCGGTCGGACGAACACAGCGATGCCGCGCCGCTCGACCTCACGCTCGAGCAGCGCTTCGGTCTGCCAGGTGAGGAGCTCGTCGGTCATGCCCTTGAACGTCTTGCCGACCATGACGAAGCCGCCGTCCGGGTCGCGCGCTCCGAGGTGCAGGTTGGACAGCCACCCCTGCCGCCTGCCGTGGCCCCACTCGGCGCCGAGGACGACGAGGTCGTACGTCCGGACCGGCTTCACCTTCCGCCACGCCTTGCCACGCCGGCCGGCGACGTAGGTCGACGCAGCGTCCTTGACGACGACGCCCTCGTGACCGGCGGCGAGCGCCTCTGCCAGCACCTGCTCGCCCTCGGCCGCGTCGCTGGTCAGCGCCCGCGGAATCCGGAGAGTCGGCGCGAGTGCATCGAGCTGCGCCGCCCGCTCTCGCAGCGGCGTGTCGAGCAGGCTCTCGCCGTTCAGGTGGAGCAGGTCGAAGAGGAAGGTGACGACGCCCTCGGGCGGTGCGTCGCCGTCGATGCGCGAGACCGTCTCCTGGAACGGCGCCGGGCCGCCGTCGCCCATCCAGAGCGCCTCTCCGTCGAGCACCGCCTGCTCGAGCGGCAGGGCGCGGACGGCAGTGACCACGCCGGGCAGCGCCGCCGTGATGTCGTTCAGGTTGCGCGTGTAGATGCGCACCTCGTCGCCGCGCCGGTGGATCTGGATGCGGATCCCGTCGAGCTTCCACTCGACCGAGGCGGTCTCGAACCCGGCCACCGCGTCGGAGACGCTCTCGGCCGTCGAGGCGAGCATCGGCAGCACCGGCCGGAAGAGCTCGAACCCGATCCCGCGCAGACCCGCCTCCCCGTCGGCGAGCGCCACCGCCGCCGTCTCGGTGAGATCGCCGGAGAGCATGTAGGCGCGGCGTGCGAGGCCGGCGGGCACGCTCGCTGCCTTCGCCACGGCGTCGACCATGAGCCCGGCCAGGGCGCCCTGCCGCAGCCCGCCGGTGAACAGTGCCCGGATGAAGGACGCCTCCTGCTCGGTTGCACGGGCGAGCAGAGCGGCGAGCCGCTCGCGGCGTGCGCCCGTCGAGCCGGGACCGGTCAGCCTCTCGACGTCGGCGACGAGGTCGTCGAGATCCTCGACGGTGAGCGAGGGCTCGGCCGCGGGCTCGCTCTCCAGGGCGTAGACGCTCGCGTAGCCGATCCCGACCCTGCCCTGCCGGGGGACGCCGGTCAGGAAGCCGACAACGGCCGGGATCTCCTCCGGCCCAAGCCGGCGCAAGAGCCCGGCCAGCGTCGCCACCTTGGCCGAGCGGGAGCTCGTCGCCGTGACCTCCGCGGAGGCGGTAACCACGTCGGCGAGGAGCGTCATGGCGCTACGCGGAGGGCCGAACGGCGGGCGCCCGTCCGAACGTGACCGCCGCCCGGACCTCGTCCGGAACGGACGTAGCGAGCTCGTGGTCGGGGTGGGCGCCGAGCGCGTCGTTGACGGTCGAGAACGCGAGCCGGAAGGCGACGAACGCGGTCGCCTCGAAGATCTCGCGCTCGTCGAGGCCCGCCTGCTTGAGCCGTTCAACATCGGCGGCGGTCGTCGCATTCGGGTCGCGCACGACGGCTCGCGCCCACGCCGCGAGCGCACGCTCGCGCTCGGACAGCGCCGTCGCCTCCGAGCCGGTGAGGACGGCAGCCGCGGTCGCCGGATCGCTCAGCCGGGCGAGGCGCGCGCCCCAGGCGAGCGAGCAGTAGGAGTCGCCGAGCTCCGAGGCGGTCGCCGCGACGAGCACGGCGAAGTCACGGTCGCCGAGCGTCGACTCCGCCATCAGCGTCGCGCGCAGGGCGGCGAAGTCGCGAAGCAGGTCGGGCCGCCAGACCCACAGCCGAGTGAGGTTCATGACGTAGCCCTCCGACTCGCGAACCGCGCGGAACGCCGCGTCGACCTGGTCGTCGGGGGGCGGCTCGCCGAGGAGAGTGTGCGCCTCGGTCACGTCACCATTGTGGCCCCTCGCGCCTCGGCGCCGAGGCCTGCGTCCGGAACCAAGACTTAGTGGCAGTCTGCCACTAAGTCGCGGAACTAGCGAGCGGCCCGGGGCGCCTTGGGGCCCCGGGCCGCGATGCCTGGACGACGCCTAGATGTCGGACGTCGCCATTCCTGCGCGGTCGCGTTCGGGGCAGTCACCGCGGTCGGTGTGACCGCGCTGCTGCTGGTTCTCCTGGACCATCCCGGCTGCAGGCTCATCGGCCTGCGGTGGGTTGGACTGGGAGGACGACCCACCGGCCAGCGCTGTGGCCGCCCAGACCACTGCGACGGCGGCGACGACGGCCAGCGCAACGAGGACGAGGCGCAGGTCGATCGTGCGCGTGTTCTCCACGGGCATCAGCTCCTTTCAGGGAGTTCGCCGGCGCGAATGCTCGCACGCGAACCTAAGACCCGTCTGAGGATCCGGCGTACGGGTCCTTGGGCGAGCGGTCGTCCGACAGCGAGGTGCGCGAGCGCTCGACGAGTCGCTCGATCGCGTCCGCGAGGTGGACGCGGTCGATGTTGTAGTCGCCGCGCTCGACGCGCAGGTTGTGCGCCTCGAGCAGCACGTCGGCGTGCGTGTGGCCCCACGGCGGCTCGAACCGGTAGGAGGCGAGCTCGATCAGCAGGCCGAGCGGATCCTCGAAGTAGATCGAGTCCATGAAGCCCCGGTCCTTGACGCCGCTGTGGCCGATCCCACGCTCCTCGAGCCGCTCGACGACCTGGTGGAAGGTCGCCTGCGAAAGCGCGAAGGCGACGTGGTGCACCGACCCGATCGCGGTCGAGGTGCGCGTCGGATCCGGCTGCCGCTCCTCGTTGGTGAAGACCGTGATCAGGCGCCCGTCGCCCGGGTCGAAGTAGAGATGGCTCTCGTTCTCGTTGTCGAGGTTCGGCTGCTCGAAGATGAAGGGCATGCCGAGCACGCCCTCCCAGAAGTCGAGCGACGTCTGCCGGTCGGCTCCGACGAGGGTGATGTGATGGACGCCCTGGCTCTGGAGCTTCCGCATCGGCCGCGACCGTATTACCGGTCGCGTGGCCGAGTGGCGCGTGACTTCGTGGCGACATCGGGGAGTGAGGAGAGGCGAGCCGGGTCTGTCGCCGTGCGGCGACGCCGTCGCCGCACGGGGACTGACCCGAGCCGTTGAACTGGTTGGCCGAACGGAGCGCCGCGCCTAGCTCACGTAGGTGTGGGCCGGGTAGATCTCCGGCTCGCCGGCGACGCCCATGTCCTGCAGGATCGGCATCAGGTGCTGGCCGAAGCGGCCGAAGGCCTCCTCCGACTCCCACACGTCCACCACGCGGAACCCGTTCGGGCCCTCGCCGGCGGCGTGGGAGATGATGCCCTCCACCGGCCAGTCTGCGGTCGAGCCCAGCGTGTCCTTGCCGGTGAGCCGGCGGACGGACTCCTCGTACTGCTCCCGGGTGATGCCTTCGAAGACGGCGACGACTGCCACAGCTCCCTCCTTGTGCTGCTTGCGGCGAGCATACGCCGCCGAGACTGGAAGCTTCAGCGGCGCCTAGCTTGCGAGCGCGACGTCCTCGGCCCCGTGCAGACGCTCGACGAGACGCTCGGCCACGTCGGCGACGACACCGGGCTGGACGACTCCGGCCACGCGGATCGGCTCCCCCGTGTGCCGCTCGAGGATCAGCGTCGGCAGACCGAACAGCTGGTCGCCGCCATTGCGGTCGACGCGCACCGCGGCCAGGGCGGTGTACGGCACTTCCGTGACGACGCTCCTGCCGGGCTCCCGGCTCGCTCGCGCCTCGAAGCGCAGGACGCGCGCGCGAAGCTCGAGCTTGCCGGCGAACGACCGCGCGGCCTGCTGCCAGACAACGGCATAGGAAGTCATCTGCCGGAGCATGCGACGTCGGCGACGCGGCGGCGTCCGAAGCAGCCGCCGAACCGGTGCGGGAAAGCCGCAGGCCAGCGGGGATAATCGGAGTCGTGCAGACAGAGCAAGATCGCCTCAGAGCGCTGCTCGACGCCGGCATCGCACTCACCTCGGAGCTGTCGCTCGACTCGCTGCTGCAGCGGCTCGTCGAGATCGCGGCGGAGCTCACGGGCGCACGGTATGCCGCGCTCGGCGTGATCGACCGCACCGGCAACGAGCTCGAACGCTTCGTGACACACGGTGTCGACGCGGAGACCCACGCGGCCATCGGCGACCTGCCGCGGGGCCGCGGCATCCTCGGCGTGCTCATTCGCGACGCCACGCCGCTCCGCCTGCGCGAGATCGGCGACGATCCGCGATCAGTCGGATTCCCGTCGAATCATCCCCCGATGCATTCGTTCCTCGGCGTACCGGTGGTGCTCCGCGGCGTCGCCTTCGGCAATCTGTACCTGACCGAGAAAGCGAGCGGCGACTTCAGCCAGGAAGACGAAGACGCCGTCACCGTGCTCGCCGCGCAGGCTGCGGCGGCGATCGAAAACACGAGGCTCTACGAATCGGCCACCCGCTGGCTGCGCCAGCTCGAGTCACTCTCCGAGGTCGGGAACGCCCTGGCCGGCGAGCTCGAGCTGCCGCGCCTGCTCGAGCTGATCGCCGAGCGTCTCCGTGACCTGGTCGACGCCCGCTTCGTGGCGATCGCGCTCCCTGTCGGTGACTCGCTCCGCTTTGAGGTCGCGGTCGGTACGGATACCTCCGAAGTCGTCGGCCTCCGCGCCCCCGCAGATTCCAAGGTGCAACGGGTGTTCGAGCGGCGCCACAGCGAGCGGGTCGACTCGGTGCTCGACGATCCGGAGGTAGACCAGGAGATGGCGCGCCGGCTGGGGACGCGGGCCGCGCTCTTCGTCCCGCTCGTGGTGCGTGACGCGGCCATCGGCGTGATGCTCGCGTCCGACAAGCAGGGCGCCGACCGGCGTTTCACCGAGGAGGACCGCCGGCTGGCGGAGACCTTCGCCTCCCGGGCCGCGATCGCTGTCGAGCTCTCAACGCGTGTCACGCGGGAGTCGCTCACCCGCGTGGTCGCCGCGCAGGAGCTCGAGCGCCGCCGGCTCGCCCGCGAGCTGCACGACGAGACGGGCCAGGCACTGACCTCGATCCTGCTCGGGCTGAAGGGACTCGAGGAGACCGAGGATCCCGAGGCGCGACGCGAGGCGCTCGCATCCCTCCGGGAGCTCGTGTCGGCGACCTTGCGCGATGTACGCCGTCTCGCCGTCGAGCTACGCCCATCGGCGCTGGACGACTTCGGCCTGGAGCCGGCCGTCCAGCGGCTGGGCCAGACTTTCAGCGAGCAGACCGGCATCCGCTTCGACGTCGAGGCGCACCTCGGGCAGGAGCGCCTGCCCGCGGAGGTCGAGACGGCGCTCTACCGGATCATCCAGGAGGCGCTCACGAACGTGGTCAAGCATGCCCAGGCGAGCAGCGTCAGCGTGGTCGTCACCCGGCAGGCCGAGGCGGCGGTCGCGGTCATCGAGGACGACGGGCGGGGGTTCGATCCGGCCAGGTCGAGCGGCGGCGGGCTCGGGCTCACGGGCATGCGCGAGCGCATCGGGCTCCTCGACGGGCGGCTGCAGGTCGAGTCCAGTCCCGGCGGCGGCACTACCATCGTCGCCGAGGTGCCCCTGCGATGAGCCTGCGCCTGGTGATCGTCGACGACCACGCGGTCGTCCGTTCCGGCCTGCGCCGGGTGCTCGAGGCCGAGGACGACTTCGAGGTCGTGGCCGAGGCGGGCGACACGCGCAACGCCGTCTTCGAGGCGCGCGCCCACAGGCCCGACGTGATCGTCATGGACGTCGTCATGCCGGGCAGGAGCGGCATCGAGGCGATTCCCGACGTGCTCAGGGAGGCGCCCGAGGCGAAGGTGCTCGTGCTCTCGATGCAGGACGATCCGAGCTACGTGCGCGAGGCGTTCGCCGGCGGCGCGAGCGGCTACGTGCTCAAGGAGGCGGCGGACACCGAGCTCGTCACCGCAGTGCGCGAGATCGCCTCCGGCGGGCGCTACGTCCACCCCACGCTCGGCGCACGGCTGGTCGCCGCCGAGGCCGAGGAGCGACGGCGAGCGGCAGAGGACCCGCTCACCGACCGCGAGCGGGAGGTGCTGCGGCTGCTCGCCCTCGGGCACACGAACCAGGAGATCGCGACGATGCTCTTCATCTCGGTGCGGACGGCCGAGACGCACCGCGCGCACATCATGCGCAAGCTGGGGCTCGAGAGCCGGGCCGAGCTGGTACGCCACGCGCTCGCCCAGGGCCTCCTGGACGAGGCACGCGGCGGCGGCGGCTAGCCCCCGCCGCGCTCCCAGGCGTAGACGAGCCGGGCAATCCGCGGCGGTTCCTCCACGAGGGGTCGCCAGGCCGCCAACGCTGCCTGGAATGCGGGCGAGAACTGAGCGTCCATCAGGTCGTCGACAGCCCATTCCACCTCTTCCCCTTCGAAGACGAACACCACCTCGCTCGCCGACAGGTAGACGGCATGGCGCTTGAAGCGCTGCTCGGCCGGCTCGAAGGGCGGGCCCTCTGTCAGCAGCGCCGCCGCCTCCGACTCGGCGCCGGGCTTGAGCCGGGCAACGACAGCGACCCTGCTCATTGGTACCGCAGCGCCTCGGCCGGAGCGACGCGGGCCGCCCGGCGCGCGGGCAGGTACGTGGTGGCGAGGGCCACGGTCATGACTGCGACGAAGACGACCGTCAGCCCGCCCCAGGGCACGTCCATGGCCAGTCCCGTCCAGCTCGGCTGCTTCGCGGTGTCGGCGATGACGCTGTAGGAGATCGCGAGCCCGAGGAGGGTGCCGAGCACGATCGAGGTCAAGGCGATGAACGCCGTCTCGGCGAGAAACGACGCCTGGATCAGCCGCTGCTGGAAGCCGAGCGAGCGCAGCACGCCGATCTGCTGCCGCCGCTCGACCACCGAGCGCGCGGAGATGACGCCGAGCGCCGCGACCCCGACCAGCAGGCCGAGCCCCATGAAGCCCTCGACGAGGTAGTTGAACGTCCTCGAGTAGGCGAGCATGTCCTCGAGCGTCTCCTCGAGCGACTCGACCTCGAGACCGTTGGCCAGGAACGCCCCCTCGAGCTCCCGCGCGAACCCGCGCGGCTCGACGCCCGGAGCGAGGTCGAACCAGTAGACGGTCGGCGTCGCTCGGGCTCCGAGAGCGTCGGCGAGCGTCCGCTGCGAGGTCGAGATGCCCGCCATCATCAACGGCGCCGTGTCGGCGAGCACGCCGATGACCTTCAGTCGCATGGTCTGGCCGGTCTGGCGGTCGCGGACGGTGACCGGCACGGGCGCGAAGCGCTCGTCCTCGAGGTAGAAGCCCGAGAGCTGGAAGTCGGGGAGGACCTCCATGTTGTAGTTGTCCCGCCGCGGCACGACATCCGGGTCGACCACCGCCAGACCGGGCTCGCGGCGAAGCGCCCGCCAGACGTCGGCGGCGAGCGATACCCGTGCGCGACGGCCGCCAGGTCGTACGTCGTCCGGGCGAGGAAGGCGTCGTCGAGCCCGGTGACCGGGTAGCTCTCGAACGAGCTGTCCGTTCCCGCCTGCTTGGCCTCGAGCGGCACGATCGCCTGCGAGGCCGCCACGCGGACGTCTCCGGCGGCGACCCCGGGCGCTCGTGCGACGGCGGCGGCCACGTCCGGGAGCGGGCTCGCCGGCGCCGCCACCGCGCGCAGGTCGAAGCCGCCGCCGAATTGCTCGGCGTCGTCCATCGCGTTGGTGAACGAGCTCGAGACCGTGACGCCCACGACCAGCGTGAAGACGACGAGGGTGAACATGGCGAGCATCACGCCCGTGCGAAAGAGGCTGCGCAGCGGGTACGCGACCGAGAGGCGCACGATCGGGGCGACGGCGCGGACGCGGCCGAACAGCCAGCTCAAGCCGCCGAGGAGCAAGGGCGCGTTGTAGACGACCACCCAGGTGGCGCCGACGACGACGAGCAGACCGCCGGCGAGGAACACGCCGTAGCCCGTCGAGAAGTCGGCGATGAAGTCCCACGTGTCGGCGGGAGCGAGCCAGAAGGCGACGATCACGAGCCCGGCCGCCGTGTACACAACCCGATCCCGCAGGCCGAGCGTCCGGGCGACGGGTGCCAGGCTGATCACTGCCAGCGAGACGCCGACCATGAACGGCAGCGCCCTCGGCGCTCGAGATGCCGGAGATCACCATCAGCAGCGCGAGCACGAGTCCGACCGCGGGCAGGATCAAGCGCCGCTTGCGGCGCGGCGCGGGCGGCTCGGGCAGGTTGCGGACTGCGGTGGCGATGCCCAGCCGGCTCACACGCCAGGCGGAGAGTGCGACGACCAGGAGCGTCAGAAGCACGCCGAGCGTGTACGAGACCACGATGCTGCGGCTCGTGACGCCGAACAGGATCTCGATGTCGAAGGCGGCCAGCGCCCCCGAGATGGCGAAGACCATCCCGAACGAGATCGCGACGCCGAGCGCCGCGCCGATGACGGCCGCGGCCAGGTCGTACGCGACGCCCTCGTAGACGAACATCTGGACGAGGTGCCCGCGCCGCGTGCCGATCGCCCGGGCGATGCCGAGCTCGCCGCGGCGCTCGGCCGCGAGCATCACGAAGATCAGGAAGATCAGCAGGATGCCGGCGGCGATCGAGAAGCTGCCGAAGGTGGTGAAGATCGACATGATCGCCGCGCCTTCACGGTCGGCCTGCTCGAGTCCGTCCTGCTTCTCGGCGTCGACCTCCAGCCCGAAGCGGGCTGAGCTGCGGGCGTCAGCGCGCGGACGACCTCGTCGCTCAGGCCGGCGCCGGACGTCGAGCCTCCGTCGTTGGAGACGAGCAGGTGCTCGATCTGGCCCGGGACGCCGAGCAGCCGCTGGCCGGTCCGAAGCGGGGCGAGCACTGCCGCCTCTGCCGTGCCCGGCGCCGTCGAACTCGACGACGGCGCGGACGCGAAGCTGTCTGCGGCCGTGGCCCGTCAGGACGCTGACGACGTGCCCCGGCTCCGCACCCAGCTCGCTCGGCGGCGTCCCCGTTGACGTAGATCTCGCCTGCGCGGAGATCCGCGAGCGAGACCCGGCCGCCGTCGGACGTGATCGGCGCGAAGTCCTCGATCGCGGCCGCGTCGGTGGCGAACAGCGTCACGCGCGGCTCGTTCTGCCGCGAGACCGGGTCGGAGACTGCGACCGTCTCGACGATCGCCGGCGCCACGCCGTCCACGTCCGGGACGGCGAGCACCTGGTCACGGAGGACGTAGTAGACGTCCTCGGGGAAGTAGGCGACCTGCGTCGACTCGCCGACGGCGATCGACTCCACGTCGGTGCCACGCACGGACACCAGCTCGTCGGTGTGGCCGAGTGAGGTGACGACGTAGGCGCGGACGGTCTTGCTCATCGTGTCGCCGGTGGCCATCGCCGCGGCGATGATCGTCGTGGCCAGCATCAGGCCGGTCACGATCAGGGCGGTGCGGCCGCGCCGTCGCGGCACGTTCCGCAGGCCGAGCCGCACGAAGACGGGGTTGCGAACCGCCAGGACGACGAGCGCGCCGATGCTGGCGGCGAGCGCCACCGCAAGGACGACCGCCAGGGTGCCGGTCGGGATGCCGAAGAGCTCAGTCATCGTCGACCGCCTCAGACCGGCGCCGGCTGATCGGCGAGCGAGACGGCGTAGAGCTCCCGCCCCGGCGGCTGCCGCGAAGAGCGTCACGTACCGGGCGAGCGACTCGCTCGAGAAGCCCGCCGAGGCGTCGGCATCCTCCTCGGTGTCCCAGAGCGTCAACAGGAGCGCACTGCCCCTGCGGCGTCGTGAGGACGTAGACGCCCTCGTAGCCCTCCTGCTCGCGCAGCAGCGGCAGGACCTCGTCCGCGAACAGCGTGACTGCCCCTCGACGCTGGTGCGGACCGGGTCAAGCTCGAGCAGCGTCACGCGTGCGTACATGGGGAACCTCCAGTCGGTTGTCCTCGACGATGCGGCCGTCGAGCATCCGGACGATGCGGTCGGTCTGGCGGCCGACGCCGATGTCGTGGGTGACGATCAGGAACGTGAGGCCCGCGCTCGCGGTTGAGCGTGCGCATCAGGGCGATGATCTCGTCCGCGTTCTCGCTGTCGAGGTCGCCGGTCGGCTCGTCGGCCCAGACGATCGCGGGGTCGTTGACGAGCGAGCGGGCGATCGTGACGCGCTGGCGCTGGCCGCCCGAGAGCTCGTCGGGCACGTGCTCGGCCCAGTCGGCGAGGCCGACCATGCTCGAGCGCCTCGAGCGCCCGCCGGCGCGCCTCTCGCGCCGGAACGCGGGCGACGAGCAACGGCAGCTCGACGTTCTCCACGCTCGTGAGCACGGGCATGAGGTTGTAGAACTGGAAGACGAAGCCCATGCGCCGCGCGCGGTAGTCCGTGCGCGCCCGGTCGGACATCGAGCTCGAGCGGCGTGCCCTCGATCAGGACCTCGCCGCCGTCGATCGCGTCGAGACCGGAGAGGCAGTTGAGCAGCGTGGTCTTGCCGCAGCCGCTCGGGCCCATGATCGCGACCATCTCGCCGCGCTCGACCGCGAGGTCGACCCCGCGGAGCGCGTGCACCTTCACCTTGCCGGTGTCGTACGTCTTCACGACCGAGCGCGCCTCGACGATGGGCTCTCGCGCCTCGCCGGGCGGCTCGCGCATGCAGGGGCGCCGCGGATACCCGCGGCCGTGTCTGAACGTCGACTGCCACCTGGCTCCTCCTTGCGTCGCTCACTGCGGAGGGTGCATCCGCGGCGCAGGCGGGCCATCGGCGTGCGCCCGCATCGTCGGCTGTGGTGAACTACTGGTCGGCGCCGAGCAGCGCGCGCACGGCGCGGGCGATCACGAGATCCTCGCGCGCCGGGACGACCTCGACGCGGAAGTCGCCGAGGTGGCGCGAGCCGCTCCGGCGACCGCGTCGCGGACGTCCGGCCGGTTCTCGCCGACCCCGCCGGAGAAGGCGAGCACGTCGAGGCCGCCGAGCGCCGACGGCCATCGCGGCGACCGCCTGGGCGACGCGGTAGGTGTAGACGGCGAAGCCGAGCGGCGTCGTCGAGGCCGCCGAGCGCGGCGAGGCCCGACTCGTGCTCGAGCGCGTGGTCGAGCTCGTCGGCGCGAGAGCCCGTGCTCGCGGAGCAGGTAGAGCAGCGCGCCCGGGTCGACCGAGCCCGAGCGGGTCGCCATCGGCACGCCCTCGAGCGGGCTGAAGCCCATCGTCGTGTCGACGCGAGCGGCCGTCGAGCACGGCGGTGACCGAGCAGCCGCCGCCGAGGTGGCAGACGACGAGGCGCCGGCGCCGCACCTGCTCCGCGACCGAGGCGACGGAGAGGCCGTGGAAGCCGTAGCGGCGGATGCCCCACTCCTCGCGCCAGCGGCGCGGGACGGCGTACGTGGCCGCCTCGCGCGCGGGATCGTCGCGTGGAAGGCCGTGTCGAAGACGGCCACGTGCGGCACGTCCGGGCAGCGCCGCTCGCGCCTGCTCGATCGCCGTCGAGCGCGGCGCGGTTGTGGAGCGGCGCGAGCGCCGAGAGCTCCTCGATCGCCTGCTTCGACCTCGTCGTCGATCACGCACCGGCTCGCGGAAGCGCGGGCCGCCGTGGACGACGCGGTGGCCGACCGCGTCGCGCCGGCGGCGAAGCCGTCGACGCGGCTCGCGAGCGCTCGTCGTCGTCGACGAGGCGAGAGCTTGAGGCTCGTCGAGCCCGCGTTGACGACGAGGATGCGGCTCAGAACGGCCAGGTCCAGTCGCGGACGTCGGGGTGGTCCTCGCCGTGCTCGCGCGTCCAGGCGCGGGCCGCGAGCCGCCGGTCGACCATCTCCTGGCGCAGGTGCGCGGCCGGCGCGGCCGAGCCCCGGCACGCGGTCGATCACGTCCATGACGAGGTGGAAGCGGTCGAGGTCGTTGAGCATGACCATGTCGAACGGCGTCGTCGTCGTGCCCTCCTCCTTGTAGCCGCGCACGTGCAGGTTGCGCGTGGTTCGTGCGCCGGTAGGTGAGCCGGTGGATCAGCCACGGGTAGCCGTGGTAGGCGAAGACGATCGGCCGGTCGGTCGTGAAGAGCGCGTCGAACTCGCGTGTCGGACAGCCCGTGCGGATGCTCGGTCTCGGGCTGCAGCCGCATCAGGTCGACGACGTTGACGACGCGCACCTTCAGCTCGGGCAGCTGCTCGCGCAGGATCGCCGCGGCGGCGAGCGTCTCGAGCGTCGGGACGTCGCCGCAGCAGCCGAGCACGACGTCGGGCTCGTCGCCCTCGTCGGTCGAGGCCCACTCCCAGATGCCGAGCGCCGCGCGTGCAGTGGACGATCGCGTCGTCCATCGACAGGTAGTCGAGCGCCGGCTGCTTGCCGGCCACGATCACGTTGACGTAGTGCCGCGACTGCGCAGGCAGTGGTCGGCGACCGAGAGCAGGGTGTTCGCGTCCGGCGGCAGGTAGACGCGGATGACCTCGGCCTTCTTGTTCACGACGTGGTCGATGAAGCCGGGGTCCTGGTGCGAGAAGCCGTTGTGGTCCTGGCGCCAGACGTGCGAGCGAGAGCAGGTAGTTGAGCGAGGCGATCGGCCGCCGCCACGGGATCTCGCGCGTCACCTTCAGCCACTTCGCGTGCTGGTTGAACATCGAGTCGACGATGTGGATGAAGGCCTCGTAGCAGTTGAAGAGCCCGTGCCGGCCGGTCAGCAGGTAGCCCTCGAGCCAGCCCTGGCAGAGGTGCTCGGAGAGCACCTCCATCACGCGGCCGTCGGGCGCGAGGTGCTCGTCGGTCGGCTCGATCGCTCGCCGTCCCAGGCCTTGGTCGGTCGCCTCGAAGACGGCGCCGAGCCGGTTGGACGCGGTCTCGTCGGGGCCGAAGAGGCGGAAGTTGTCCGGGTTCCGCGCGATCACGTCGCGGAGGAACGTGCCGAGCACGCGCGTCGCCTCGCGCGACGTCGTCGCCCGGCGCCGGCACGTCGACCGCGTAGTCGCGGAAGTCGGGCAGCCGAGGTCGCGCAGCAGCTCGCCGCCGTTCGCGTGCGGGTTCGCGCTCATCCGCCGCGTCGCCGTGCGGCGCGAGCGCGGCGAGCTCGGGGACGAGCGCGCCCGTCGTCGTCGAAGAGCTCCTCCGGCCGGTAGCTCCGCAGCCACTCCTCGAGCTGGCGCAGGTGCTCCGGGTTCTCGCGCACGTCGGCGAGCGGCACCTGGTGCGAGCGCCAGGTGCCCTCGACCGGGATGCCGTCGACCTCCTTCGGGCCCGGTCCAGCCCTTCGGCGTCCGCAGGACGATCATCGGCCAGCGCTCGGCCGGTCGGCGCGCCGCCGCTCCGCGCCGCGCGCTGGATCGCCGCGATGCGGTCGAGCGACCGCGTCGAGCGCGGCCGCGAAGCGCCTGGTGCACCGGCTCGCGGCTCGTCGCCGGCGACGACGATGACGGCGTCCAGCCGTAGCCGCGGAAGAGCGCGAGCAGCTCGTCCTCGGGGATGCGGGCGAGCACCGTCGGGTTCGCGATCTTGTAGCCGTTCAGGTGCAGGATCGGCAGCACCGCGCCGTCGCGTGCGCGGGTTCAGGAACTTGTTCGAGTGCCAGCTCGCCGCGAGCGGCCCGGTCTCGGCCTCGCCGTCGCCGACGACGCAGGCGACGAGCAGGTCGGGGTTGTCGAACGCGGCGCCGAACGCGTGCGCGAGCGCGTAGCCGAGCTCGCCGCCCTCGTGGATCGAGCCGGGCGTCTCCGGCGCGGCGTGGCTCGGGATGCCGCCGGGGAACGAGAACTGGCGGAAGAGCCGGCGCAGGCCCTCCTCGTCCCGCGCCGATGTGCGGGTAGAGCTCGCTGTACGTGCCCTCGAGGTAGGCGTTGGCGACGATCGCCGGGCCGCCGTGGCCGGGGCCGGTGACGAAGATCGCGTCGAGGTCGCGCGCGCGGATCGCCCGGTTCAGGTGCGCGTAGACGAGGTTGAGCCCGGGCGTCGTGCCGCAGTGGCCGAGCAGGCGCGGCTTGACGTGCTCGGGGCGCAGCGGCTCGCGCAGCAGCGGGTTGTCGAGCAGGTAGATCTGGCCGACCGAGAGGTAGTTCGCGGCGCGCCAGTAGGCGTCGATCAGCCGCAGCTCCTCCTCGGCGAGCGGCGTCTCGGTGAGCGTGCTGCTCTCGGCGGTGGCGGTCACGGCACTCCCTCCTCGTCGGGCGTCTCCCACCGGCCGGCCGCCGAATGCGCCCGGCCGTCAGAGGCATGCTGCCCGAGCGCGGGCGTCCGCGAAGCGGGAGGAGCCCGGAGGAGGCCCCTCGGGAAAGCCGCAGGCCGACTAGGCCAGCAGCGCCTGGAGCGCGACCATCGCGCCGGCCGCAAGCACGGCGAGGCAGACGACCGCAGCCCGAAGCTCGCGCCGCGCAGCGCTTCCGGCAGGAGCTCCGACGCAACCATCCAGAGCATCGCGCCGGCCGCGAAGGCGAGCCCGACCGGCAGCAGCTGCTCGAAGGCCTCCACGAAGAGGAAGGCCGGCACCGCCATCAGCGGCTGGGGCAGGCTCGAGAAGACGCTCCACGCGGCCGCCCGCCCGACGGTAACCCCGCGCGGCACGAGCACCAGGCTGATCGCCAGGCCCTCGGGGATGTTGTGAACCGCGATCGCGAAGGCGATCACCAGGCCGAACGTCTCCCCGCCGCCGAACGACACACCGACGCCGATCCCCTCGGCGAACGAGTGCACGGTCATGACGACGACGATCAGCACCATCGCTCGCGCGGCCACCCCGCTGAAGCTGCCGACGTGGACGTCGTGGTCGCGCCCGAGCACACGCTTCGTCACGGCCATGGCCGTGACGCCGAGCACGGCGCCGAGCGCGGCGCGTCCAGCGGAGTCGGTCGACGGCCTCCCAGAGCAGGCCGATGCTGGCACCGCCCATCGCGCCGGCCGCGAGCGCATTGGCGAGCGCGAGCCAGGTCGCGCTCGGGCGCGGCGAGACGAGCGAGCGGCAGCGCGCCGAGGCCGGTGGCCGCGGCGGTGGCGGCCGCGACCACGAAGACCGCGGCAACGCCTGGGTCGCCGCTCACCAGGTCTTCGTTCTGACCGCCCGCTCGGGCCGGCGCACGCGCACGCGCGCGTCGACGGCGACGTAGCCGTCCGGGCGGGCCAGGACGGGGTTGAGGTCGAGCTCGGCGACGGCCGGGCAGGTCGTCGCCGAGCCGGCCGAGCCGGAGCACGAGCTCCTCGAGCGCGCCGGCGTCCGCCGGAGGTGCGCCGCGGAAGCCGGCGACGAGCCGGCCGGCCTTGCCCTCGTTGACGAGCTCGCGCGGCGTCGACGTCGGTCAGCGGCGCGATGCGGAAGCCGGCCTCGCCGATCAGCTCGGCGAAGACGCCGCCCGGGTCCGAACGCGACGAGCGGCCCGAAGACGGGATCCTGGACGAGGCCGGCGAGCAGCTCGGCGCCGCCGCGAATCATCGGCTGGACGATCACGGGGCCGCCGATCCGCGCCGCCGCCTCGGCGACGGCCGCCTCGTCGCGCGAGGTCGAGCGCCACGCCGCCGCTCTCGGTCTTGTGCGCGCCGGCCTCGGCCGTCTTGACGACGACCGGGAAGCCCGAGCTCGCGGGCGGCGGCGACCGCCTGCTCAGGGTCGTCGGCCAGCCGCTCGGGCACGGTCGTGATGCCGTACGCGTCGAGCAGCGCGCGCACCTCGTGCGGCGTCAGCCAGGCGTCGTCCGCGTCGGCGAGCGCCTCTCCGACGACCTGCTCCGCGGCCTGCCGGTCGATGCCGTCGAGCTCGGGCTCGCGTCCCGTGCGGCTGCCGCAGCCAGACTGCCCGCGCCGCCGCGCGGCCGAGCGCACGGGCGGCGGACTCGGGATACGTGAACGCCGCGATCGCGCGCGCCGCGACGGCGGAGCGGCTCCGGCAGCCCGCTGGCGCTCGTGATCGCCGCCAGGACGGGCTTGCCGCTCGGGTTGCCGGCGAGGGCGCCGTCGAGCGCGGCCGCCACCTCGTCGGCGGACGCGGTCACGGTCGGGACGAAGAGGACGATGACGGCGTCCACGCCGGGGTCGCCCAGGACGATCGGCAGCGCGGCCGCGTAGGTCGCCGCGGTGGCGCCGCCGAGCATGTCGACCGGGTTGGCGACGCTCGCCTCGGCCGCGAGCAGCTGCGCGAGCGACGCGCGCGTCTCCTCGGCGAGCTCCGGGAGCTCGAGTCCGGCCGCCTCGGCAGCATCGGCGCAGAGGATGCCCAGCCCGCCGGCGTTGGTGAGCACCGCCACCCGCGGCCCCTTCGGCTCGGGCTGGCTCGAGAGCAGCGCGGCGACGTCGACCAGCTCCTCCAGCGACTCGGCGCGGATGACGCCGGCCTGGTGGAAGAGCGCGTCGACCGCGGCGTCGGAGCCGGCGAGCGCGGCCGTGTGCGAGCTCGCCGCCCGCCGGCCCGTCGCGGAGACGCCGCTCTTCATCGCCAGCACCGGCTTGCGCCGGGCGACGCGGCGCGCGAGCTGGGCGAACCGCCGCGGGTTGCCGAACGACTCGACGTAGAGGAGCACGACGTGCGTGTCCGGGTCGTCCTCCCACCACTCGAGCAGGTCGTTGGAGGAGACGTCGGCCTTGTTGCCGATCGAGACGAAGGCGGAGAGACCGAGTCCACGCGTCTCGGCGGCTTCCAGCAGCGCGAGGCCGAGCGCGCCGCTCTGGGAGGAGAAGCCGATCGAGCCCGCGGGGGCCGAGCGCGCGGCGAAGGTCGCGTTGAGGCTGGAGCGTGCGGCGGCGATGCCCAGGCAGTTGGGCCCGATCAGGCGCGCGCCGTGCGCGCGCACGAGCGCGAGCAGGCGCTCCTGCCGCTCGGCCCCCTCGCTGCCCACCTCCGCGAAGCCGGCCGAGATGACGACGAGTGCGCGAACTCCCTGCGCGAGCGCCTCCTCGGCGGCCGCCGCCACGGCCGCGCCGGGGAGGGCGATGACCGGCGAGATCGACCGGGTCCGGAGATCTCGGCCACGGACGCGGTAGCCGTGCACGCCGGCGACGGGCTCGCCGTCGCGGTTGACCGGGTAGGCGGAGCCGGTGAAGTCGCCGGCGACGATGTTGCGGAAGAGCTCGCCGCCGATCGACCCCCGGCGCCGGGACGCCCCGATGACGGCGACGGACTTCGGCTCGAAGAAGGGCCGCAGCGAGGCCGTCACCGCTGCGTGGTCGCGCTCCTCGACCCGCCCCAGGTACCGCTCCGTCGGTGCGATCGGGAACTCGACCTCGAGCTCGCCGCCCTCGAGCGCTCGTGTCAGCTCGAAGCCGACGCGCTCGAAGACCGAGACCATCGCGTGGTTGTCCGGCAGCACCTCGGCGACGAAGCGGTCGATCCCGGCCTCGCGCGGCACGGGCGGCGAGCTGCTCGAGCAGCCTCGTGCCGATGCCGCGGCGCTGCTCCGAGTCGGCCACGGCGAAGGCGGCCTCCGCCACGGCGGGGTCGCGCAGGCGAACGTAGTTCGCGACCGCGACCACCCGCTCCCCACCGTCGTCGGCGAGCGCGCCGATCAGCGCGCCGCGCTCCGTCCAGTCGGGGTCGAGCAGCGGCTCGACGAGGCGCTCGTCCACGTTCCGGATCCCGTGGAAGCGGAGGTACCGGCTCCGGTCGGAGAGAGCCGGAGTAGAACGCGACGAGTGCCTGGAGGTCGTCCCTCCGGGGCGGGCGCAGCCGGAGCGTGCGCCCGTCCCGGAGGATGACGTCGACTGCTTCAGCCGGGAGTGTCTGCATCGTCGCCGCGGCGCACGATCAGGACCGACGACCGAGCCTGGTGCGCGACCCGCTCGGAGACCGAGCCTAGCGAGCGCAGCCCGTGCAGGCCGCGGCTGCCGACGACGAGCAGGTCGGCGTCGGCCGCAGCGGCGACGAGCGCCGGCACCGGCTCTCCCTCCTGATCCTCACGGTGGTAGTCGACCATGGCAGCGATCGCCTCGTCGTCGACCCCCTTGCCGCCATGGGCGACCACCGGCCACAGCTCGGCGCCGAAGCGCTCGGCCAGCTCACGGGCGACGGAAAACGCCGCCGCGGACTGCTCCGAGCCGTCGATGCCGACGACGATGCGGCTGCGGGAAGTCCGGCCCTGCCTTGCGCGCGACCAGCACCGAGCACGGCGCCTTGTGCACGAGCTCGCGTCGCGGTCGAGCCGACCAGGATGCCGCGGCGCCCGGCCGGTGCCGTGCGAGCCGACGGCCACCAGCGTCGTCGGCTCGCTCGTGGCCTCGTGGAGAAGCTCCTGCCAGGGATTGCCGCGGGCGACGAGCGAGGTGGAGATGCGCTCTCCGACCTGCGTGCGAGCGGCGGCGAGCGCGGCCTCGGCCACCGTGCGCTGCGCCTCCTCGTCGAAGTAGGCGGGAACGCCCGGGCCGGTGCCGCCGACCATCGCCGGCGCGATGTCGAAGGCGGCGAGGAGCCGCAGATCGCCGGCCGAGTCGAGCAGCGCCCGGCCTGGCGGGCGGCCTCGAGCGCCTCCGGCGAACCGTCGACGCCGACCAGGACGCGGGAGAACACCGGGGGAGCGGGTGCTGCTGGCGGTGCGTTCGAGGTCTGGGCCTCCATGATGTCTCTCCTCTCGACGGCGACTGTTGTCCAAAGGCTCGCGGGCGGCTGCGGCGGCGTCATCGGGACGAGCACCGATCGCCCTGCGGCATTTCCGCACGACCCCCCAGCGCGCGACGACCCGGGGCTGGCCCGGGTCGTCGTCGCCTGGGCGGCGGGCAGTGGCCCGCCGCCGGCGGTTACGCGGGAAGCGGCGCCGTGTCGGTCGCCTGCTTGCGGCGCGGCAGCGCCACGTAGCCGAGCGCGCCGCCCAGCGTCAGCACCAGGAAGCCGATCCCGGTGAGCAAGAGCGCGACGCCCATCACGATCGAGAAGAACGCGACCCGCTCTGCGAAGAAGGCGGTGTTGAGCGCCGTCGTCAGCGCCGTCTCGGTGACCCACATGTTGCGGAGCCCGTTCTCGACCGGCCGGCCGTCCGGCGTCTTGGCCGCCAGGGCCTCGTCGCTCGTGTCGTCGCCGCTCGGTGTGAGGAAGCGGCCCATCTCGGCATAGCGCTGGCCGTCGGTGGCGGCGAGCGTGTGGTGCTCCATGATGTCGGCGAACGCCCGCGCCTCGGCGCCGGTCGTGATCTGCTGGCCGGGCTCGCAGCTTGCCGTTCGTCAGCTCGGCCGCGTCGTCGCCGGCGGTGATGTTCTGCACGGCGATCTCGTCGCGCACGTCGTTGAGGCCGATCGCGCCGATCGCGATGGCGCCGATGCCTACGGCCATGAGCATCACACTGGCTGCGATCCCTCCGTATGCAAACCACTTGCGCATCTCGTCCCTCCGTTTGGTTCGTCGTTTCGTTGCACGGAGACTGACCGGCGGCGAGCGGCGCGTCCATCGGCGGGGACGCTGAACGTGCATGCGGAGAACTACCTAGAGCTGCGACGCACCGTGCGGGGCTGACCGACCGTCGCCGCGCTAGAGACCGAGCCCGACCTTCGTCGGCCGCTGCTGGTGCCGGGCGGCCTGGCGGAGGCCGAGCATGCCGATCGGGCGGTCGTCCTCGACGACGGGCAGGTGGTGGATGCCGTACTCGGTCATCAGCATCACCGCCGCCGTCGAGGGTGGCGTCCGGCCCGACGACGATCGGCTCCGCGGTCATCCATTCGCGCGCGCGGGCCTCGCTCGGGTGCGCGCGGCCGGCGAATGCACGCAGGAGGTCGCGCGAGGTGAGGATCCCGACCAGCCGGCCGGACATCGTCACCGCGGCGGAGCCGGTGTCGTGGTCGCGCATCAGCTCGGCGACCAGGCCGAGCGTGTCCTCCGGCTCGACCGTCACGACGTCGGTCGCCATCAGCGCGCGCACCCTGAGGCTCTCGCCGTCCTCGACGCCCGCGGGGACCCTGGGCCGCCCGAGCCGCTCGACCTCGTCCGGCTCGAGCTCGACCTCCACCTCGACGCTCCCCTCGGGCGCGGTCGCGGTGTCGGACGCCTCGGTGCCGGCGAGCTCTGCCAGGAACGGCCCGACGTAGCGGCCGACGATCTTCGCCGGGGGCCACCAGAGCGCGTCGGTGCTCGCCGCGGAGGACTCGGCGACGCCTGTCGAGAGGTCGCGGCGGAGGAACTGCGGCTGCCTGCCGGTGAGGAGCAGCCCTCGCAGCATGGGCGTGAACGGCCGCGGCTCCACGCCGGGCTCCGGCTGCTGCCGCGATGGCCTGTGCCGCGGTCAGCGCCTGCTGCGCCGCGATGCCGCCCTGCTTGAGCGGGAAGTTGGTGCAGTCGCCGGCCGCGTAGACATCGTCCAGGCCGATGACCCGTGCGAACCCGTCGACCGGGATGAAGCCGGACGACGTTCTGCGGCAGCCCGTCGATCCGTGGGCCACGCAGGCGCGGCAGCGCGACCACGGCGTCGGCCTGGATCTTGCCGGCGGGCACAACCCAGAGCTCGTCGTCGACGACCGAACGGGGGTAGACGCCTGTGTGCAGCTCGATCCCGTACGCCTCCAGGAGACCGTTGACGGCCTCGCTGGCCGCCGGGCCGAACAGCTCGAGCGGCTCGTCCTCGGTCGTGACCAGAACCACCTCGGTGCCCTCGAGGTCGAGCGGTTCCAGCCGGGCGGCTGTCATCAACGCGAGCTCGTAGGCAGGGAGCGCCCAGGTGGCGCCCCACGGGACGACGAACGCGGTGCGGCGCACGGCGCCCGACTCGATCTGTCGCAGCAGCCGGGTGAGCGGCTCGACGTCGGCCGGCCCGCGGAACGTGAGCGTGGCGCCGTCGACTGCCTGCTCGGAGCGGGCACCGGTCGCGACCAGCAGCACGTCGTAGGGAATGTCGCCGACCGACGTGCGCGCCATATGCGCGCCCGCGTCGACGCCCTCGAGCGAGCCGGGGGTGTACGTGGCGCCGGCCCGCTCTGCGAGCGTGCCCAGCTCGTAGCGAGTCGACTCGCCGAGCCCGAACGGCTCGGCGACCGAGAGCGGCCGGTACCAGAAGTGCAGCTCGGGCGCGATCAGCTCGACGGTGACGAGCTCGCTCGCGGTCGCCTGCAGGGCGAGCGCGGCCTCCAGGGCGGCGACGCCGCCGCCGGCGATCAGGACGTGGGTCTGGCGGGATGGCATGGCGTCTCCTTCGGTCTCGAAGTCCACGCCGAGTGTCGGACACACTGCGGGCCGCGCCATCGGTGCCGACGCCCATCCGCCTCGCGGAGAACCCGCAGCCGGTCAGGCGAGGTCGTCGAGCGCGTCGCGGAGCGAGCGGACGAGCGAGCGCAGCGCCGCCGACCCGCTCTCCGCCGCCTGGAGCGCGGCCGAGCCGACGACGACGCCGTCGGCGAGCTCGGCGGCGGCGCGGGCCTGCGCAGGCGTGCCGATGCCGAAGCCGGCCAGGAGCGGCAGGTCGGTCGCCTGCCGCGCCCGCTGCACGAGCCCCGCGAGCGCGGGCGAGAGCTCGTCGCGCACGCCGGTCGTGCCGGTCACGGTGACGAGGTAGAGCCACCCGTCGCTCCGTGACGCTGCGAGCGCCAGCCGCTCGTCCGTCGAGGTCGGCGCGACGAGATGCACGCGGCGGAGCCCGGGCAGCACGTCCGACGGCAGGTCGGCGACGATCAGGCTCGCCGCCCCGGCCGCCTCCGCGGCCTCGGCGAACCGCTCGGGGCCGTACGCCTCGAGCAGCGAGGCGTACGTCATCGGCACGAGCGGGACGTCGACGCGCCCGCGAATCTCGGCCAGGCACTCCAGGCAGCGCGCCGTGCCCATCCCCGCGGCGAGTGCGCGCTCGGCGGCGCGGCGGATCACCGGCCCGTCGGCGAGCGGGTCGGAGAAGGGAAACCCGAGCTCGAGCAGGTCGGCGCCGCCCTCGACGGCCGCCTCAGCCAGCTCGGGCGTCTCCGCGCCGGCCATCAGGTAGACGGCGAGCCGCTTGCCGCTCACGCGCCGGTCAGGTGGCCGAGATCCTTGTCGCCCCGGCCCGAGAGGCAGACGAGCACCAGCTCGGCGTCGAGGCCGTCGACCCGGGCGAGCGCGTGCGCCGGCTCGAGCGCGGGCAGGATCCCCTCGGTGTGTGCGAGCCGCCGGAACGCCTCGAGCGCCTCGTCGTCGGTTGCGGACACGTACGCGGCCCGGCCGGCATCCCGCAGCGCCGCATGCTCGGGCCCGACACCTGGGTAGTCCAGTCCGGCCGAGATCGAGTGGGCGTGGAGCACCTGGCCGTCCTCGTTCGCGAGCACGGAGGAGCGCGAGCCGTGCAGGATCGCCGGCCGCCCCGTGCCGAGGCTGGCCGCGCCGGCCGCCTCGACGCCGATCAGGCGAACGTCCTCGTCGTCGATGAACGGCGCGAAGATGCCGATCGCGTTCGAGCCGCCGCCCACGCAGGCGACCACGGCGTCGGGCAGGCGCCCCTCGGCCGCCAGCACCTGCTCGCGCGCCTCGCGGCCGATGACGGACTGGAGCTCACGGACGATCGCCGGATACGGACGGGGTCCGACGCAGGAGCCGATCAGGTAGTAGGTGTCCTCGACGCTCGCGAGCCAGTCGCGGATGGCCTCGCTCGTCGCCTCCTTGAGCGTCTGCGTCCCGGTGCTCGACCGGGCGTACCTCCGCGCCGAGCAGGTGCATGCGCTCGACGTTGGGGCGCTGCCGGCGCATGTCCTCGGCGCCCATGTACACGCAGCAGTCGAGGTCGAAGCGAGCGCACGCCGTCGCGGTCGCGACGCCGTGCTGGCCGGCGCCGGTCTCGGCGACGATCCGGCGCTTGCCGAGCCGCCGCGCGAGGAGCGCCTGCCCGAGCGCGTTGTTGAGCTTGTGGGCGCCCGTGTGGAGCAGGTCCTCGCGCTTGAGGTAGAGCCGCTTCGCCGGGGCGAAGCGGGACGCGCGGGTGAGCGGCGTCGGCCGGCCGGCGTAGGTGGTCAGCAGGTCGTCGCAGCTCGGCGGCGAAGGCGGCGTCCGCGCGCGGCCTCCGCCCAGCCCGCCTCGAGCTCGTCCAGCGCCGGGATGAGGGTCTCCGGCACGAAGCGGCCCCCGTAGGGCCCGTAGTCGAGCTCCACGGTCACCGGGCCGCCTGCACGTACGCGCGCACGCGCGCGTGATCCTTGATGCCCGGCGCCGACTCGAGGCGCGAGCTCGCGTCGACCGCCCAAGGCCGGACGGCGGCGATCGCGGCGGCGACGTTGTCCGCGTCGAGGCCGCCCGCGAGCACGACCCGCCCCTCAGCCGCGGCCGCGCGCGCGAGGTGGCCGTCGTCGCTCTCGCCCCACGGCAAGTCGAGGACGCGCGCCACCTGCCGCCCGTGCTGGAGCAGCACGCCGTCGCGACCGCGGACGCGGCCGGGCTCGTGCTCGTAGAGCTGGGACAGGTCGGCCTCGCCGTCTGCCGGCTCGCCGACCGAGACCGCGACCGCAGAGCCGGTCGTCGGGGACGTCGAGAACGCCCGGCGCGCACCTGGGGCTCTCGGGGACGAGCACGAAGCCGAGCAGGTCGGCGCCCGCCTCCACGGCGACGTCAACGTCCTCCTGTCTCGTGAGCCCGCAGACCTTGACGAGCGGCCGCGCGAGCAGTGCGCGGAGCGCAGCTTCGGGGTCGCCGGCGCGCATGAGCGCTGTGCCGACGAGCACAGCCGCGGCCCCGGCCAGCTCGGCCGCGGCCGCCTGTGCGCGACTCGAGATCCCGCTCTCGGCGACCACGACCGGGCCCACCGGAGCGCCGGCGACGAGGCGGAGCTGCGCCCGCCGGTCGACGTTGAAGGTGGTCAGGTCACGGGCATTGAGGCCGATCGGGTCGGCGCCGAGACGGACGGCGCGCTCGAGCTCGGCTCATCGTGGGCCTCGACGAGCGCGTCGAGCCCGAGCCGCTTCGCGACTGCCATCAGCTCGGCGGCACGGGCGTCGTCCAGGTCGCGGAGGAGCAGCAGGACGGCGTCCGCGCCCGCCTCTCGGGCCGTGCGCAGGTCGGCTTCCTCGCCGAAGAAGCCTTTCGCGAGCAGCGGCAGGCCGGTGGCCGCCCGCGCCTCGCGCAGGTCGTCCCACGAGCCGCCGAAGCGCTCGTCGACGAGGACGGACATCGCGGCCGCTCCACCCCGCTCGTAAGCCGGCGCCACGGTCTGCGGTGGCCGCGTCGGCGCGGATGTCGCCGGCCGACGGCGAGCGGCGCTTGAACTCCGCGATGCACGCCAGACCGGCGCCTGCAAGCGCGTCCCTAAACCGCGGCATGGGCCTCCTGTGTGAACTGCGCCAGCTCCGTCGAGCCGGGAGGAGGCGGCGCCGGAGTCGATCGCCTCCCGGGCGAGCTCGAGCCCCTCGCGCAGGTCGCCCGCGTGGCCCGCGGCGGCGATCGCTCCGGCGGCATTCAGCAGCACGGCCGCGCGATGCCCGCCGTCCCCGCCTGCGAAGACGTCGCGGATGGCGCGCGCGTTGTCGTCGGGCGAGCCGCCGCGCAGGCTCTCCGCGTGTACTCGCTCGAGGCCGAGCTGCTCCGGCTCGAGCGTCCACTCGCGCACGCTGCCGTCGGCCACCTCTGCCACCAGCGAGGGCCCGGCCGGCGAGAGCTCGTCGATGCCGCCGTGGCCGTGGACGACGTAGGCGCGCGTTGCGCCGAGCTGAAGCGCCACCTCGGCGATCGTGCGCACGAGCCCCGGCGCGTAGACGCCGATCACCTGCGCGCGGGCGGAGGCCGGGTTCGTGAGCGGGCCGAGCACGTTGAAGACGGTGCGAGTCGCGAGCTCGCGGCGCACCGGCGCTGCGTGGCGCATCGCCGGATGGTGCAGCGGCGCGAACATGAAGCCGAAGCCGAGACGGTCGATCGACTCGGCGATCCGCACCGGCGGGAGCTCGAGCCGGAAGCCGAGCGCCTCGAGCACGTCGGCCGAGCCCGAGGCGGACGAAACGGCGCGGTTGCCGTGCTTGGCCACCCCGGCGCCAGCGGCCGCGGCGACGATGCCGGCCGCGGTCGAGATGTTGAGCGTGCCGGCTCCGTCGCCGCCGGTTCCGGCGGTGTCGACCAGGTCGTCGCGCGTGGCGTGAACGGGGACGACGTGCTCCCGCATCGCCGCGGCGCAGCCGGCGATCTCCTCGGCCGTCTCACCCTTCGCACGCAGCGCCACGAGGAAGCCGCCGATCTGGGCCGGCGTCGCCTCGCCGCGCATCACCTCGCCCATCACCTCGTACGCCTCCGCGTGCCCCAGGTCGCGGCCGGCGAGCAGATGCTCGAGCGCCGGCTGGATGGCAGCGGCAGACATGGCTGCAGGCCAGGTTACGTAACGTGCTGCGCGCCGTGGACACAGCCCTGCACGCATACGGCGCGCACCCCGACCAGCACGCCGAGCTGCGCCTGCCGGACGGCGCCGGGCCGCATCGCGTGGCGGTGCTCATCCACGGTGGCTTCTGGCGCAACCGGTACGAGCGCAGCCTGATGGAGCCGCTCTGTGACGATCTCGTCCGTGCAGGCTGGGCGACCTGGAACATCGAGTACCGGCGCCTGCCCGGACGCCGGCTGGCCGGAGCTCTTCGTGGACGTGGCAGCGGCGGTCGACCTGCTCGCCTCCATTCCCGAAGCCGATGCGACCCGGGTGACCGCGATCGGCCACTCGGCGGGCGGCCACCTCGCGCTCTGGACGGCGGCGCGCCCGGGCCTGCCGGCGGGTGCTCCCGGCTCCGGGCCCGTTGTGCGCGTCGCCGCCGCCGTCGCGCAGTCCGGCGTCGTCGACCTCGCGCTCGGAGCCCGGCTCTCGCTCGGCGGCGGCGTCGTGACCGAGCTGCTCGGCGGCAGTCCGGAGGAGATGCCCGAGCGCTACGCCGCCGCCTCGCCCGCCGAGCTGGTGCCGCTCGGGGTGCCGCAGCTGCTCGTCCACGGCGAGCGCGACGAGATCGTGCCGCCGCGGGTCTCGGAGGCGTACGCGGAGGCGGCCGCGCGCCGCCGGCGACCGGGTCGAGCTCGAGCTGATCAGCGGCGAGGCGCACTTCGAGCACCTCGAGCCCCGCTCGTCCTGCTGGCGCGCGGTTCGCGACTGGATCGACGCGTGACGCTCACGCGCGCCGACGCGCAGCGACTCGACCGCGAGGACGCGCTCGCGCCGTTCCGCGAGCGCTTCGTCATCGCCGACGAGGAGCGCATCTACGCCGACGGCAACTCGCTCGGCCGCCTGCCGCGAGCGACGGCGGGCGCGCTCGGGGAGCTGGTCGAGACGTGGGGCGAGCGGCTCGTCTCGGGCTGGGCGGAGTGGATCGAGCTGCCGGTCGCGGTCGGCGACCAGCTCGCCGCCCTGGTGGGCGCACAGGCGGGCGAGGTGCTCGCCTGCGACTCGACGACCGTCAACCTCTACAAGCTCGCCCACGCGGCGCTCGACCTGCGGCCGGGCGCACGGGCGATCGTCACCGACCGGGAGAACTTCCCCACCGACCGGTACGTGCTCGCAGGCGTCGCCGAGCGGCGCGGGCTCGAGCTGCGGCTGATCGACTGCGACGCGGTCGCCGGCCCGACCCCCGCCGACGTCGCAGCCGCGTGCTCCGCGGGAGACGTCGGCCTCGTCTCGCTCTCGCACGTCGCCTACCGCTCGGGCGCACTGGCCGACCTGGGCGCGATCGAGGAGGCGGCCGCCGCCTGCGGGGCGCTCGTCATCTGGGATCTGAGCCACTCGGTCGGCGCCGTGCCGATCGACCTGCCGGCCGCCGGTGCCGGCCTGGCGGTGGGCTGCACCTACAAGTACCTCAACGCCGGTCCTGGCGCGCCCGCCTTCCTCTACGTCGCCCACGAGCTGCAGGAGCGCATGCGCTCGCCGATCCAGGGCTGGTTCGGCCAGCGCGACCAGTTCGAGATGGGGCCGGCCTACGTCCCGGCGGCGGGCATCGAGCGGTTCGCGGCCGGGACGCCGCCCATCCTCGGGCTGGTCGCCGCGCGAGCGGGCGTCGAGCTCGTGCTCGAGGCTGGTGTGGAGCCGATCCGGCGCAAGTCGGTCGCGCTGACCGAGCTGACGGCGGCGCTGGCAGACGAGCGGCTGGCGGCGCATGGCTTCACGATTGCGAGCCCCCGCGACCCGGAGGCACGCGGAGGGCACGTCGGCGTCGCGCATCCGGAGGCGTGGCGGCTCTGCCGCGGTCTGATCGAGCAGGCGGGCGTCGTGCCCGACTTTCGCGCTCCTGACGTCGTCCGGCTCGGCTTCTCGCCGCTCTACTCGCGCTTCGTCGACGTCTGGGACGCGGTCGATCGCCTCGAGCGGCTGGTCGCCTCCGGGGCCTACCTCTCGCTGCCTGCCGAGCGCGCGCGGGTCACGTGAGCCGCCCCCGTAGTGCACCGGCGGCGCTCGTGAGGCCGAAGGCCCCGGCGGCCAGGAGCACGATCGTGCCGCCCGGCGGCACGTCGGCGTAGTACGAGACCGTCAACCCGCTGAGAACGGAGACCAGGCCGATCGCCATCGCGAGCAGCAGCGTCGAGCGCATGCTCCAGGCGAGCGGCGTGGCAGCGACGACCGGCAGCACCATCAGCGCGGCGATCAGCAGAATCCCGACGACGCGCATCGAGAGCGCGATCGTGACCGCCGCAAGCGCTGCCAGCACGACGTTGAGCAGCCCGACCGGGACGCCGGTCACCCTGGCTCCCTCCTCGTCGAGGACGACCGCCGCCAGCGCCCGGTAGAGAGCGGCGACCACCCCCAGCGCGACGCCGCCGAGCACGGCGACGAGCACGACGTCCCCCCGCGTCACCGTCAGGATCGAGCCGAACAGGTAGGAGAAGAGGTCGACGTCGAGCGCGCCCGCCGCCGACACGAGCACGACCCCGGCGGCGATGCCCGTGTAGAAGAGGAGCGCGAGCGCCTGGTCGCCGGCCGCCCGGCGCCGAGTCCGCAGCCACTCGACGGCGACCGCGCCGAGCACTGCCGCCACGAGGGCGGTCAGCACCGGGTCGATGCCGAGCAGCAGGCCGGCGGCGACGCCGGCGAACGCGACGTGGCCGATGCCGTCGCCGATCAGGCTCAGGCGTCGCTGCACCAGGAAGAAGCCGACGGCCGGTGCGAGCACGCCCACCACCGCGCCGGCGGCGAAGGCGAGCCGCATGAACTCCGACTCAAGCATGGACGTGGGAGGGGTCGTGCCAGAGGCCGGGCAGGTCGCGGGGCGGGCCGTCGAAGACGATGCCGCTGCGCACGAGCACCAGCCGGTCGACGTAGCGCTCGACCGCGCCGAACTCGTGGGAGACGTAGATCACGGTGACCGCGAGGTCGCGGTGCAGCAGGTCGAGCAGCTCCGCGAGCGCCTCCTGCGAAGCAGCGTCCACGCCCGTGGTCGGCTCATCCAGGACGAGCAGCTCAGGGCCGCTCACCAGCGCCTTGGCGACGAACGCGCGCTGCTGCTGTCCTCCGGAGAGCTGCGCGAGCGGCCGCTCGGCGAGGTCCGCCAGACCGACGCGCGCGATGGCCGCGTCGATGCGCCCTGGCGCGAGTGCATCACCACGGCCGAGGAGGCCTGCGCGGGCGACCGTGCCGGCGGCGACCACCTCGCGCACGGTCGCGGGCGCGTCGATGAGGAGGTGGGCGCGCTGGGCGAGGTAGCCGAGGGCCGCTCGTCTCGAGAACCGGTGTGCCGGCTCGCCGAACAGGAGCACCTCGCCGTGCCGGGGCCGCTCGAGGCCGAGCACGAGGCGGAGCAGCGTCGTCTTGCCGCCGCCGTTCGGCCCCGCCACGGCGACGAACTCGCCGCGGGAGATGGACAGGTCGACGCCGGCGAGGGCCGGTGGGCCGCCGGGGTAGGCGAACTCGACGCCTCGGAGCTCGACCGCGGGAGGCGCTACCTGCACCCGAGGGCCTTCCGGAGCGCTGCCAGGTTGTCGCGCATGACGCTGAAGTAGTCCTCGCCCTTGTCGAGCTGGTCGGAGGTCAGCCCCTCGACCGGATCGAGGGTCGCCGTCTCGACGCCCGCCTCCCGCGCCACCGTCTCGGCGAGCCGGGGCGAGACGAGCGGCTCGACGAACACGGTCGTCGCGCCGGTGTCACGGACTCGGTCGATCGTGCGCTCGAGATCCTGCGGCGTCGGCTCCGCCTCCGGGGCGAGCCCGGAGAGCGCCACCTCTTCGAGTCCGTAGCGGCCGGCCAGGTAGGCGAAGGCGGCGTGGCTCGTCACCAGCGTGCGCCGCTCGCAGCCGGCGAGCCCATGCTCGAACTCGGCGTCCAGCGCCTGCAGCCGGCTCGCGAACCGCTCGGCTGCGGCCGGCCGGTCGAGCGCGCCGCCGATCCGCCGGGCAATGCGGGCGTATCGACTCGGGTCGAGCCAGACGTGCGGGTCGCGCACCCGGGCGTCGGCGTCTTCCGTGCCGGCTTCTGGCCGCCCGAGCAGGGGAAGGCCTGCGAGGACGTCGACCAGCGCGCCGTCAGCCCCCTCGACCGCATCCTCGAAGGCGGGCTGGAAGCCGCCGCCGAGGTAGAGGACGACGTCGGCGTCGCGGATCTCCTCGACGTCGCGCGGCGAGAGCTCCACGTCGTGGGGCTCGGCTCCGGGCGGCGTCGCGTTGGTCACGTCCACGGCCGCCCCGCCGATGCGCTCGGCTGCGAAGGCGAGGGGGTAGAAGGCCGCGACCACGCTCGTCCGCCCGCCATCCTCGTCTCCGCTGTCGCCGCCGCAGGCGACGGCGGAGGACAAGAACACCAAGAAAACGAGAACCATTCTCGCCAGGGGCACGCGGGCGAGTATACGGCTTGTTGAGAACGATTCTCGATACTGTTCCGTCATGAGCTGGAGCGAGCACGCCCTTTCGACCCTCCAGGACGCGGGCCATCGCGCCGGCGGTGCGCGCCGCGCGGTGGTCGAGGCGCTCGCCGGGCAGAGCTGCTGCCGCTCCGCCCAGGAGCTGCACGAGGGCATTCGCGCCGGCGGGCGGCCCGTCGGCATCGCGAGCGTCTACCGCACGCTCGAGCTGCTGACCGCGCTCAACCTCACCCAGCGGGTCGACCTCGGCAGCGGGACGGCGCGCTACGAGCCGGTGCAGCCCGGCGGCGACCATCACCACCACGTCGTCTGCGACGACTGCGGCCGGGTCGAGCCCTTCTCCGACGCCGGCCTGGAGCGCGCGATCTCGTCAGCCGCCGGTCGGGTCGGCTACGCGGTCGCCGGCCACGAGGTCGTGCTCCGCGGCGCCTGCGGCGACTGTCGGTGACGCTCCGTCGTCACCGACGGGTCTGTCCCCGGAGGCGACGGCCTGCCGTCGCCGCAGGGGACTGACGCGAGCAGTTCGACCACCGCCGCGTTGCGCCAGCAACACCGAGGCAGGAGAACGATTCAGAACGCCAGGTAGAGGACTTCGCCGACGAGCGCGGGCTTGACGGCGTCCCGGATCTCGACCTCGACTCCGACGCGGTAGAGGACGCCCTCGCCGCGGCGCTCGCTCGAGCGGAGGGTGGCCTTGAGGCGTACCTCGGAGCCCGACGGCACCGGTGCCGTGAAGCGGATCTTCTCGATCCCGTAGTTGATGCCCATACGGCCGTCGCTGACCCGGATCAGGCGCGACAACAGGTCGGGTAGGAGCGAGAGCGTGAGGTAGCCGTGCGCGACGGTCGTCCCGAACGGCCCCTGCGCTGCCTTCTCGGGGTCGACGTGGATCCACTGCCGGTCGCCGGTCGCCTCGGCGAAGAGCTCGATGGCGCGCTGGTCGATGCGCACCCAGTCGGTGGCGCCGAGGTCGCGCTCCTCGGCGGCCTCGAGCTCCTGGAGCGTCAGCTCGGTCGTGCTCACGAGACAGTCCTCATCGACTGGCCGCCGGCCTTCGCCATCGACGCGACCATCCCGGCCGGCTCGCTGCCGTCCGGGTAGCGCTCGAGCAGCTGCGCGAGCAGCGCATCGGCGTCCCAGCGCTCCTCGGCGGCGAACAGCTCACCGGCCTCCCACGGGCGCAGCGCGTTCACCGCGCCGCCCCAGACGAAGAACACCTGGCCGGTGATCGCCTGCGCCTCGTCGGCGGCCAGGGCGACGACCACGGGCGCCATGTTCGCCGGGTCGAGCGGATCGAACCCCTCCTCCGGGGTCGCGAGCTCGCCGAATGCCTGCTCGGTCATGCGTGTGCGGGCGTTGGGGGCGAGACAGTTGACGGTGACGCCGTAGCGGCCGAGCTCCTGCGCTGCGATCAGCGTGAGACCGGCGATGCCCGCCTTGGCCGCCCCGTAGTTGGCCTGGCCGACGTTGCCGAAGACTCCCGACGGGCTCGAGGTGTTGATGACCCGGCCGCGAACCTCCTCGCCCGCCTTGGAGCGCTCGCGCCAGTGCGCGGCCGCGTGACGCGTGGGCGCGAAATGACCCTTGAGGTGGACCGCGATGACCGCGTCCCACTCCGCCTCGGACATGTTGACCAGCATGCGGTCGCGCAGGATGCCGGCGTTGTTGACCAGGATGTCGAGCCGGCCCCAGGTCTCGACGGCGCTCTGAACCATGCGCTCGGCACCCGTGAAGTCGGCGACGTTCTCATCGTCGGCGATCGCCTCGCCGCCGAGGTCGCGGATCTCCTGGACAACCGACTGCGCAGGTCGCGTGTCGGCGCCCTCGCCGGCGAGCGAGCCGCCGAGGTCGTTGACGACCACCCGCGCGCCTGCCTCGGCGAGCGCGAGCGCGTGCTGCGCGGCCGATCCCGCGTCCGGCGCCGGTGACGATCGCGACCTTCCCCTCGAGCGACGGCATGGCCGACTCTCATACCACACCGCCGCCGCAACGGCCTCGCGCTCAGGCGCAGTTCCGGCACAGAACCGGCACTGACAGGTCGCGGGTTCGGCGGTACCGTCGAACCCGGGCGGGAGGTGGAGGCAGCTCTCCCCTTAGGGAGGGTGGGGTGCGCTGTTCAGCGTGGCTCGCGGGGCCATGTCGGATCGGGACATGTCCCGCGCGCACACGGGCCCGTCCCGCCGGCCTCGGTTCGCCGGAGCCTGCGTAGGATCGCGTGGTGAGCTCCTTCGAGGGCAGCCAGGTTCAGAACGCCATCTACGCCTCGGGCGAGTCGCCCTGGCCGGTCGGGCACGAGGCGTGGGAAACGCGGGCGGCAGAGGTGCTCGAGCCGGGGCCCTTCGACTACATCGCCGGCGGCGCCGGCTCCGAGGCGACCATGCGCGCCAACCGGGCCGCGTTCGACCGCTACCGCCTCCGCCCGCGGATGCTCACCGGCAACACCGAGCGCGACCTCTCGGTCGAGGTGCTCGGGACGCGGTCTGCGGGCCCGTTCTTCCTCGCGCCGGTCGGCGTCCTTTCGATCGCGCATCCGGACGGCGAGCTCGCCGTCGCGCGGGCCGCGGCCGCCACCGGGGTCCCGCTGGTGCTCTCGAGCGCGGCGTCGAACTCGATGGAGGACGTCGCGGGCGCGATGGGCGATGGCCCGCGCTGGTTCCAGCTCTACTGGGTCAACGACCGCGAGGTCACGGCGAGCCTGGTCGGCCGGGCAGCGGACGCCGGCTTCGGTGCGATCGTGGTCACGGTCGATACGCTCGTGCTCGGCTGGCGGCCACGCGACCTGAGCAAGGCCTACCTCCCCTTCGTGACCGGCGAGGGCTGCGCGCAGTTCTTCACCGATCCCGTGTTCCGCAGCCGCCTCGCACAGCCGCCGGAGGAGGACCTGCTCGCGGCCGCCGTGACCATGCTCGGCACTTTTCCCAACCTCGGGCTGACCTGGACCGACCTCGAGTGGCTGCGCGAGCAGACGCAGCTGCCGATCCTGGTCAAGGGCGTGCTCACCGCCGAGGACGCCGAGCGCGCGCTCGCGCACGGGGCCGACGGCATCGTCGTTTCGAATCACGGCGGCCGCCAGGTCGACGGCGCCGTGGCCGCGCTCGACGCGCTCGTCGAGGTTCGAGAGCGACTCGGCCGCGACCCGGTCGTCCTGATGGACAGCGGCGTCCGCACCGGCGCCGACGTCCTCAAGGCGCTGGCACTCGGCGCCGACGCCGTCCTGCTCGGCCGCCCCTACGCGTACGGCCTGGCCGTCGGCGGGCAGGAGGGTGTCGAGGCGGTCGTCCACCAGCTGCTGGCCGAGACCGACCTGACGCTGGCCCTGAGCGGCGGCACCGCCGCCCGCACGTTCGACGAGTCGTGGATCGCGGCGTCGTCCTGAGCGAGCTCGGGCGCTATGCGCTCGAGGACATCGAGTTGCCGCCGCCCGGCCCCGAGGAAGTCCTCGTCCGGATCGAGGCGAGCGGCGTCTGCCACACCGACCTGCACGTCGTCCGCACCGGGTTCAACCACCCGCTGCCGGTCCTGCTCGGTCACGAGGGGGCGGGGACGGTCGAGGCCGCCGGCGAGGGCGTCGTCCACGTCGCGCCGGGTGACGGGGTCGTGGTCGGCTGGCGCTCGCCGTGCGGCAGGTGCCTCTGGTGTCGGCGGGGCGCAGCACACCTTTGCCGGACGCCGCCCGTGGCCGCAACCCGCCCGCGGCTCGCCGACGGCACCGAGCTCGCCGGGACGCTTGGGACCGGGACGCTGGCGACGCGGGCAATCGTCCACGGCGCCGCCGTCGTGCAGCTCGACGGCGGGCTGCCGCCGGAGCAGGCGTGCCTGATCGGCTGCTCGATCGCGACCGGCGTCTGCTCCGTGCTCAAGACCGCCCAGGTCTGGGAGGGGGCGCGCGTCGGCGTCATCGGCTGCGGCGCCGTCGGGCTGTCGGTCATCCAGGGTGCGCGCATCGCAGGCGCTGCCGAGATCTACGCGACCGACCTCGACGGGCGCAAGCTCGAGGCGGCACGCCGCTTCGGCGCCACGCACACCGAGGAGGAGGGCTCGCGACTCGACTTCGTCTTCGACGTCGTCGGCCGGCCGGAGACCGTCGCCCGCGGGCTCGGGATGCTCGGCCACGCCGGCACGCTCGTCTACATCGGACTCCCCCAGCCGGGCGCCGAGGCGGCGATCTCGCTCAAGCACCTGTTCGACCGGCGCCTCCGCATCCTCGTCTCCCACGGCGGCGACCACGTACCGGCGGAGGACTTCCCCATGCTCGCCGGGCTCGCGCGGTCGGGCGAGCTCGACCTCGCCGGGATGGTCACGAAGCGCATCGGGCTCGATGACGTCGAGCGCGCCTTCGCCGACATGGAGGCCGGCGAGGTCATCCGTTCGGTGGTGGTTCAGTGAAGTTCCCGCCTCCGGTCGCGGAGCTGATCGGCGTCGAGGTGATCTCGGCGGAGGGCGGCAAGTCGCGCGCGGAGATGGTCGCCGAGGAGCGCCACTCCAACCCGATGGGGACGGTGCACGGCGGCATCCTCTGCGACCTGGCCGACGCGGCCATGGGGACGGCGTACTTCTCCACACTCGAGCCCGGGGAGTCCTTCACCACGCTCGAGCTGAAGATCAACTTCCTCCGGCCGTTCTGGCGCGGGAAGCTGATCGCGCATGGCCGCGTCGTCAGCCGCGGCCGCACGGTCGGCATGGCGGAGTGCGACGTCGTCGACGACCAGGACCGCCTGATCGCGCGGGCGTCGTGCACACAGATGACGCTGCGCGGCGAGCTCGCCGAGGGGCGCTAGGAGGGTCCCGAGTGCTCCCTGACTATTGGATGGAGCGGCCGCCGCTCCGCTTGAACACCTCCACGCACGCAGCGATCGAGGACTTTCTCTCGCTCGGGCAGCCGCAAGCCGGGGACGGCCTGCTGGACGTGGACCCGTTCGTCCACGCCAGAGACGGCGTCACGCCGTGGCAGTTCCTGTCCACAGTCGCTGAGCGCCGCGAAATCGCCTTTCACGGGACCGGCGACCCGAACATCGAGTCCTTCGAGCCGCGAGAACCGATCGACTTCGCACCGTTCGGCCACCAGAAGGCGGTCTTCGCCACAACCGACCCGATCTGGGCGATGTTCTACGCGGTCGTCGATCGCGATCGCTACCGCCTGACCCTCAACAACGGTTGCATCCTGTTCAAGGACGCCGAAGGTCGCCCTGGTCTGCCTCACTACTACTTCTCGATCACGGGCGATGCGCTCCGCGAGCAGCCGTGGCGAACGGGCTACGTCTACTTCCTGCCGGCGGAGACCTTCGTCGCCCAGCCGGCGGGAACATACGCGGGTCTCGCCGCCCGCATCCCTCAGCTCGCGAGCCCGATCGCGGTGACGCCGTTCGCGCGCCTTCGAGTCACGCCGGGAGATTTTCCGTTTCTCGCGCAGATCCGTGGCCATGAGGACTCGAGGTTGGGCGAGTACGCGCAAGCAGTCATGGCCGCTGCGCCGTGGCCGCACTGAAACCGGCGCCGCCCGAAGCCACCCAGAACCGTGTGTTCGACCGTGCAGGTCGTACCACGGTGGAGGAGGATTGCCGCGTGGCGACGTCTGACCCAATCGCCGAGATCATCGGGGACTATCGAGCCTTCGCGGAGATGCAGCGCGACCGTCTTCGAGCCCGCAGCATCGACATCGCCCCCTACTCGCTCAGCCACCTCGCCGTCCGCGTCGCCGACTGGGACCTCTACGTCCACCAGCGCACGCTGCTCGAGCGCCATGCGAGCGCGAACACCGAGAACGTCTGGAACGGACGTCCGATCTCCTTGATCGTGCTCGCCGAGCCGCTCGAGGTCCTCGACGGGACTTCGGTCTCGCTCATCGAGCTCATCCCGCCCGTTCACCAGCGCGTTTACCGGATGGGGCTCGAGCACCTCGGCGTCGTCGTCGGTGAGGACGTCGACGACTTCTCACGAGTGCATCGGGCCGCGCTCACTGGCCAGCAGTTCCAGAGTCCCGACGTCGAGCCGTACTACGTCCTGTTCGAGGACTTCACCCACGTGAAGTTCTACCGCTGCTCGCTGTACGACGGCGTCATCCTCCAGGGAGCGCGCTTCGACGGCTTCAGCCACGTCGACGACTGGGTGCCGCAGCGGCTGGTCACCGCCACCGGCCCGAACCCGCTGCCGCGGTGACCCGGGTGCAGCCGGGCTACAAGACCGCCCCTTTGGCCAGTGTTCGGGAGTGTCCCCTGACGCAGCCTGGCCAGAGGCCGATGAGTTACGGGTCGCCGAGCGGTCTACCTCGTTGAGCAACATCGACGTGCGGCCGGAGGAGGCCGCCGGGACAAGGGAGGTATGGGATGCCGCGGTACCTGATCTCGTTCGATGCCCACGCGATGGACCACATCCCCGACGAGGACATGCCCGCAGTGGCCAAGGCCTCGCACGAGGTAGTCGATGAGGCCCTGAACGCGGGCGTGTGGGTCTTCGGCGGCGGACTGGAACACCAGAGAGCGACTGTCGTGTCCACCGACGGAACCGCCGCCGACGGCCCGTACCCGGAGGCCATCGGCGGATTCTCTGTCGTCGACGTGCCCTCACGCGAGCAGGCACTGGAGTGGGCGGCCAAGATCGCCGTCGCCTGCCGCTGCGCGCAAGAAGTCCGGGAGTTCATGCCTGACTCGGCCGTCGGGAACTGATCGGCACGTCGACTAGTGGTCTGCACGAGCGTTCGCGACTGTCCCCCGAGCGAATTCGAGCGACGGTTGCTCGAGGACGCCTAGGCGCGTGACGCGTACTGGACGGTCGCGAATGGCCAGTCCGATTCGAGCCACTCACTCACGGCGCGCCAAAGCGGGGTGTCCAGGTGCGCGTGGCTCACCCGCACCCAGGAGAGCGTGCAGGCGTCGTAGTCGCTGTCGGGCAGCGGGTAGATGTAGACGCACCCGATCACGTCGCGGCTGGCCGGATCGAGCACCGTGTACGTGAACCCCTTCCGGGTGCGGAAGTCGTCGGCGTGGCGCTGCAGGTCCGCGCGGTTCTCGTCCCGCGTCATCTCTCGCGGCCAGGAGCCGTCGGGATACCCGGGAGTCGCCGCGATGTGTTCCATCGACGACGTCCAGGCGTCGTAGTCCTGCTCGTTGTGCTCAGGACCGAGCGGCTCGAGGACGAACTCGGAAGTCTCGAGACCGAGCGGAACGTCGAAGTCGGGTGGGACGAACTCGGCCACGCGACCGATCGTAGAGGTCGGCTCCAGGGGAGCCGGGGAAGCAAGCCCCGAGGACCGCTCCGCCTCGCGTTGCCCTAGTTCGGACGGGGAACTTTCGGCCCACGCTCCGCGTGCGTGAGCCACGTTGGAGCGGCCAGGGCGAGCACGCGCCGCTGTCCCTCGGTCGCGCCGCTCCCGAGTTCCTTGTACGTGTACGCGACGTCGCCGCCGATGACGACGAGCCCGTCGGGCGTGTCGACAAGGACGCTCTGGTGGCCGTTTGTGTGGCCGGGCGTCGGCAGCAGCCGGATGCCGGGGAGCACCTCCGCCTCGCCGTCGTGCTCGACGTAGGTCGCACCCGGGAAGTCGACCCATTCATGTGGGTCATGAGGCCCTTGCAGCTCGAGTCGCTGGACGTGGATCGGCACACCGGGAAACAGGCGGTTGCCGCCGCAGTGGTCGAAGTGAAGGTGGGTGTTGATGACGCACACGACGTCTCGGGGGATGTTCTCCGGCATCGGCACCGGCGCGCCTTCCTCGTCCAGTTCCGGCGTCGAGTCGAGCATGCCGGTGTCGACGAGGACGACGCCGTCGGCGTGTTCGATCGTGTGCACGTAGACGGGGAAGCCCGCGAAGGTCGCCGCGAGGTGAGCCGTGATCGCATTGGCGGGGAGCTTGGGAACGCCAGTGTCACCCCGGTTGGGCAATTTGGTCCTCCAGATCGCTGGTTGTGGATCGGCCTTCGGTGTTGAGACTGCGCTCGGGGACGGAACTCATCTGGCGACGAGCCGTTCGACCGGCGGCCCCGGATGGGATCGCCACCTTCACTCAGGACGCGGAAACCAGGCTTCTGACGCGCCGGGAGTGTTCGTTACCCCACGAACGAACCGCGACGCGCGCGTCCATCTGCCGACTGTACTCCGGAGCCCACCGTGCGTAGGCTTGCGGCGTGGAGCTGCGTGATTCTCCGGACGAGGCCGCCTTCCGCGAGCAGGTTCGCGCCTGGCTGCGCGACAACCTCCCCGCGGACGAGGATCGCCGCGTCTGGAGCCGCAAGCTGCACGACGCCGGCTTCGCCGGGCTGACCTGGCCGCAGGAGTACGGCGGCAAGGGCGCCCCGTACACCCACCAGGCGATCCTGTTCGAGGAGTTCGCGCGGGCCGAGGCGCCCGGGCACATCGGCGTCATCGGGCTCGGCATGGCCGGGCCGACGATCATGGCCCACGGCACCGAGGAGCAGAAGCAGCGCCACCTCGAGAAGATCCTCTCGGCGGAGGACATCTGGTGCCAGGGCTTCTCGGAGCCGGGCGCGGGCTCCGACCTCTCCTCGGTGCGCACGTCGATTGCACCGGTGGACGGCGGCTTCGTCGTCAACGGCCAGAAGGTGTGGTCGTCGTTCGCGCACATAGCCGACTTCTGCATCCTCGTCGGCCGCAGCGACCCGGACTCGGAGCGCCACGCCGGGCTCAGCTACGTGATCGCCGACATGAAGGCGCCGGGCGTCGAGGTGCGGCCGCTCGTCCAGATCACCGGCGAGGCCGAGTTCAACGAGATCTTCTTCAACGACGTCCAGGTGCCGGCCGAAAACCTGCTGGGCGAGATCGGCGGCGGCTGGCAGGTGGCGATGACGACGCTGCTGCACGAGCGCGGCACGCTCGGCTTCGCGCTCACCGGGGCGCTCGAGACGCAGGTGACCAAGCTGGTCGCGATGGTCCGAGCCCGCAGCGAGGCGCAGGCCGACCCGCTCATCCGCGACCGCGTGGCCCAGGAGTGGATCGAGCTCCAGGCGCTCAAGCTGACGAACCAGCGCTCGCTGACGACCCTGATGCAGACCGGTATCCCGGGCCCCGAGGGCTCGGGCTCGAAGCTCCACTGGTCGGAGCAGAACCAGCGACTGACAAAGCTGGCGATGGAGGTGCTCGAGGGCGAGGACGACGGCTACTGGGGCCACCAGCAGCTGCGCAGCCGCGGCAACACCATCGAGGCCGGCACCTCCGAGATCCTGCGCAACATCATCGCCGAGCGCGTGCTCGGCCTGCCGAGGTCGCGCTGATGCAGTTCTCGTTCACCGAAGAGCAGGAGCTGCTGCGGCGCGAGGCGCGCGAAGCGCTCGGCAACGGGGGCTGGTCGAAGGCCGAGATCCGCGACGCCGACCTCTCCTTCGTCGACCAGGCCGTGCTGTTCGAGGAGGCCGGCCGCGCCAACGTCGGCGAGTCGCTCTTCGACGAGGAGCGGCCGCGTGAGGAGCAGCTGGCGGCGCTGTCGCTCGAGGCCGTCGGCATCGCCGCGAAGGCGCTCGAGCTTGCCATCGAGCACGCCAAGAACCGGCAGCAGTTCGGTCGCCCGATCGGCGTCTACCAGGCCGTGTCACACCAGCTCGCGGACACCTACATCGAGACCGAGCTGGCGCGCTCGCTCGCCTACTGGGCGGCCTGGTGCGTGTCAGAGGGCGACGAGCAGACGGGCGTCGCCGTCGCGGCGGCCAAGGCCTACTGCAGCGAGGCAGCCGTCGCCGCCTGCGAGCGGTCGATCCAGGTGCACGGCGGCATCGGCTTCACCTGGGAGCACGACCTCCACCGCTACTACAAGCGGGCGCTCGCGATCCAGGCATTCGGCGGCTACCCGCGCACGCATCGCGCGGCCGTGGCCGCCCACCTGCTCGACTAGCTCCCGCTCTCGCTTGCCGGGCGGCGGCGAAACCGCCACGATAGTGCGGCCCGAACCGTCTGAGGAGGAGCGCTCGATGAACGGCCTGATGATGGACTTCCAGCTGACGCTGCCGCCCCTGCTGCGGCGCGCAGAGACCTACTTCGGTACGCGCGAGATCGTCACGCGGATGCCGGACAAGAGCTTCCACCGCTACACGTATGGCGACATGACCAGGCGGGCGAAGCAGCTCGCCGTCGGCCTGGGCAAGCTCGGTCTGGAGCCCGGCGACCGCGTCGCCACGCTCTGCTGGAACCACTATCAGCACCTGGAGGCCTACTTCGGGATCCCGTGCGGGGGCTACGTCCTGCACACGCTCAACCTGCGCCTGCACCCGACGGACGTCGCCTACATCGCCAAGCACGGCGGCGACAAGGCGCTGATCGTCGACCAGAGCCTGCTGCCGCTCTGGGACGCGATCAAGGGCGACACGGACATCGAGCACGTGCTCGTGGTCGAGGACGGCTACGAGGAGCTGCTCGGCTCGGCCGACGCCGACGAGTGGCGGGACCCCGAGCTCGACGAGAACGCGGCGGCAGCCATGTGCTACACGAGCGGCACGACCGGCCGGCCGAAGGGCGTCGTCTACTCGCACCGCTCGACGATCCTGCACGCGCTTGGGGTAGCGAGCCTGTCACCGCTCGGCGAGCGCGTGTCCGAGGCGGACGCGCTGCTCCCGGTGGTGCCGATGTTCCACGCGAACGCCTGGGGCTACCCCTACCTGGCGGCGATGCTCGGCAACAAGCTGGTCTTCCCGGGCCCGCACCTCGATCCCGAGAGCCTGCTGGACGCGTTCGTGACCGAGAAGGTGACGTGGACGGCCGGTGTGCCGACGATCTGGATGGGGATCCTGCAGCTGCTCGACGCCAATCCCGGCAAGTGGGACCTGTCGAACATGAAGGGGATGCTCGTCGGCGGCTCCGCCGTGCCGCGCTCGATGATCGCCGCGTACAAGGAGCGGCACGGCCTCAAGGTCGTGCAGGGCTGGGGGATGACGGAGACGTCGCCGGTCGCGTCCGTGACCGACTTCATCGGCGATCTCCGCCAGGCCGACGAGGACACCAAGCTCGATCACGTCGCCATGGCGGGCATCGCGCTGCCGTTCGTGGAGGTCAGGGTGATGGACGGCGACCGCGAGCTGCCCTGGGACGGCGAGAGCATGGGCGAACTCGAGGTACGTGGGCCGTGGGTCGCCTCCTCGTACTTCGACGACGACGAGCTCGCCGACCGCTGGACGGCCGACGGCTGGTTCAGGACGGGCGACATCGTCACCATGGACGCGCGCGGCTTCATCCAGATCAAGGACCGTTCCAAGGACGTGATCAAGTCCGGCGGCGAGTGGATCTCCTCGGTCGACCTCGAGAACATGCTGATGGGCCACCCGGCCGTGGCGGAGGCCGCGGTCATCGCCGTGCCGCACGAGAAGTGGCAGGAGCGTCCGCTCGCGGTCGTCGTCTTCAAGCCCGGCGAATCGGCCAGCGACGACCAGCTCCGCGACTTCCTTGGCGGCAAGTGCGCGAAGTGGTGGCTGCCCGACCGCTTCGAGTTCGTGGACGAGATCCCGAAGACAGCGGTCGGCAAGTTCAAGAAGACCGCGCTCCGCGACCAGTTCGCGCAGGAACCGATCGACACCGAGCCCGTCGCGTCCTAGGTGCGCGCCGTCGTCCTCGAGGAGCCGGGCGGCCCGGAGCAGCTGCGGCTGACCGAGGTCGACGACCCCGAGCCGGGGGACGGCCAGGTGCTGCTGCGCGTCCGCGCAGCCGGCGTCAACTTCGCCGACCTGCTGATCCGCCAGGGGCGCTACCCGCAGGCGCCGCCGCTGCCGACCGTGCTCGGCGCCGAGGTCGCCGGCGAGGTCGACGGCCGTCGCGTGATGGCGCTTCCCTCCGAGGGTGGCTACGCCGAGGCGGTGGCGGTCGACGAGGAGCGCCTCGTGCCGCTGCCCGACGGGGCTTCGTTCGAGGAGGGCGCAGCGTTCCTGCTCACGTTCCTCACCGCCTGGATCCCGCTCACCCGCCAGGTCCGCGTCGGCCCCGGCTCGGTCGTGCTCGTGCACGCGGCAGCCGGCGGCGTCGGCTCGGCATCGGTCCAGCTGGCGTTCCACCTCGGCGCCCGCGTGGTTGCAACAGCGAGCACCGAGGAGAAGCGGCAGGTGGCGCTGGAGCTCGGCGCCGAGGAGGCGTTCGGCTACGACGACTTCGCCGACAACGTCCGCGCCGACGTCGTCCTCGACTCGGTCGGAGGGCGACGTCTTCGCGCGCAGCTTCGCGACGCTGCGGCCGCTCGGGACCGTGGTCGCGCTCGGCTTCGCCGGCGGCTGGTGGGAGCCGCTCGATCCGGCGCCGCTCGTCGGCCGCAACACCGGGCTGCAGGGCTTCTACCTCGGCCGCCTGCTCCGCCACCGGCCCGAGGTCGTCCAGGAGGCGGTCGGCGAGCTGCTCGAGCTCTGGAAGAGCGGGGCGATCCGGCCGCTCGTCCGCTCGACGTTCGGTCTCGACCAGGCGGCCGAGGCACACCGGCTCGTCGAGGAGCGCCGCAGCGTCGGCAAGGTCGTCCTTGTTCCGTAGTGCGCTCGTCACGGGCAGCGCCTCCGGGATCGGCCGCGCCCTCGTCGAACGGCTCGAGCGCGACGGCACCGAGGTCGTCAGCCAGGACCTCCGCGACGGCTTCGACGTCGCCGATCCCGACGCGTGGGAGGCAGTCGGTCCCGTCGAGCTCGCGTGCCTGAACGCCGGCGTCACGACCGGCGTCGACGACGTCCGCGAGCTGACGGTCGAGGCGTACCGACGCATCGTCCGCGCGAACATCGACGGCGTCGTCTACGGCGTCCGGCGGCTGGCGCAGGTCATGCCGCAGGGCGGGTCGATCGTCGCCACGGCGTCGCTCGCCGGGCTGACCGCAGTGCCCGACGACCCGATCTACGCGGGCACGAAGCACTTCGTCGTCGGGTTCGTCCGCAGCGTCGCGGCGCAGCTGGAAGAGCTCGGCCTGCGCATCAACTGTGTCTGCCCCGGGTTCGCCGACACGCCGATGGTGGACGGCCTAAGGGAGCGGTTCGCGGAGGCCGACTTCCCGCTGTTGCCGCCCGAGGACGTGGTCGACGCGATCCTGGCCGCGGCGACGAGCGGCCGGACCGGCGAGGCGTGGATCGTCCAGCCGGGCCGCGAGCCGGTGCCGTTCCGCTTCGGCGGCATCCCGGGGCCCCGGGTCGAGGGGCGCACTTCGGTGGCGCCGCCGCTGTGACGGAGACCGAGCCGCTCGAGGGCCGTCGACCCTGGGAGGACGTCGCGCCCGACGTCCCGCACGTCTGGCGGACGCTCGGCTATCGCCAGCCGGTCGCGGAGCCGGGCCACGTCGTCGTCGAGTGGGACGCTCCGGCCGAGTTCGCGTTCCCCGCGCCCGGCGGCCACATCGTCCACGGCGGCCTCGTCGCGACCGTCCTCGACACGGCGATGGGCGGGGCGTGCTGGACGCTGCTCGCCGACGGCGAGTCGTTCCTGACCGCCGAGCTGCGCACCGAGTTCCACCGCGCGGCGCGCCCGGGCCTGCTGCGCGCCGACGGCCGCGTCGTCCAGCGTACGAAGCGCCTGATGTTCTGCGCCGCGGAGCTCCACGACGCCGAGGGCACGCACCTCGCGAGCGCCCGCTGCACCCAGGTGCTTCGTTCCGAGAGTTAGTGGCTCCCTGCGACTAGGTGGGCGCAAACCGCGGCGTGACGCCAAATCAGTTAGTGGCTCTCAGCCACTAACTCGGTTCTGCGACCTTGACGAGCGCCTTGCCGCGGTTCTCGCCGTTGAGCATGCCGATGAAGGCGCGCGGGGCGTTCTCGAGGCCGTCGGTGACGTGCTCGCGCCAGCGGATCTTGCCCTCGGCGACCCAGCGCACCAGGCGCATGGCCGCCTCGTCGAAGCGGTGGGCGTAGTCCGAGACGAGGAAACCCTCCATGCGGGCGCGGAAGACGATGAGGGCGCCGGGATGGAACGTCGGCTGCGGCCGCTCCGCGTTGTACTGCGAGATCTGGCCGCAGATGGCGATGCGTGCGCCGACGTTGAGCCGTGAGTACACGGCCGCCGAGATGTCGCCGCCGCAGTTGTCGAAGTACGCGTCGACGCCGTCGGAGCAGGCCGCCTTGAGTGCGTCGCGGTACCCGTCCGACTTGTAGTCCACCGCGGCGTCGAAGCCGTAGAGGTCGAGCAGGTCCTGGCACTTCTCCGGGCCGCCCGCGATGCCGACCGCCCGGCAGCCGGCGAGCTTGGCGATCTGTCCGGCGATCGACCCGACGGCCCCGCCGGCACCCGAGACCACAACCGTGTCGCCGGGCTTCGGCTGGATCACATCGAGCACGCCGAAGTAGGCCGTGAACCCAGTGGCACCCACCGCATGGAGTGCGAGCGAGGGCGGCTGCAGGATCGGCGGCACGAGCCGGACGGAGCCGGCGCGGGCGACCGCGTAGTCCTGCCAGCCGAGCTGCCCGACGACGAGGTTGCCCGGCTCGAAGCGGGAGTCCTGGGACTCGACCACCTCGGCGACCGACTGCGCCGTCATGACGTCGCCGACCTCGAGCCCGCGCGCGTACGAGCGCGCGGTGCTCATGCGCCCCCGCTGGTACGGGTCGACCGACGTCCAGAGCACGCGCACGAGCACCTCGCCCGGCCGCGGCTCGGGCACCGGCTGCTCGACGAGCGTGAAGTCCGACTCGCTCGGCATCCCGGCCGGCCGCGCTGCCATCGTGACTGCACGCCCCGTGGCTACCGAAACCGCCATGTGCCCCCCTTTTCGAACTCCTTCAGGATCCGCCGGCTGACGACCATTCGGTGCACCTCGTCCGGGCCGTCGTAGATGCGAGCGCCGCGCGCCATCGCCTGCATGGCGGCCAGCGGCGTGCGGTCGGTCAACCCGAGCGCCCCGTGCACCTGGACTGCGCGATCGATCACCTCGTTGAGCACTCGCGCGGCGTAGAACTTGATCAGCGAGATCTCGACGCGCGCCTCGTCGCCGCCGTCGATCCGGTGCGCGGCGTCGAGCGTCATCAGCCGGCAGGCCTGGATCTCGGCCGCCGAGTCCGCGATCCAGTTCTGAATGGTCTGCTTGTCGGCGAGGCGCGAGCCGAACGCCTCGCGCTCCAGAGCGCGCGCGCACATCAGCTCGAACGCGCGCTGCATCTGCCCGAGCCAGCGCATGACGTGGTGGATCCGGCCCGGCCCGAGCCGCTTCTGCGCGATCGTGAAGCCCTCCGCCGGGCTCGCCGAGCGTGTTCGCGACGGGGACGCGCACGCCGCGGTAATGACCTCGCAGTGGGTCGACCAGCCGCGGCCGCGATGGCCGGACACCGTGACGGGGGCGATCTCGACGCCGGGCGTGTCCGCCGGGACGATGATCTGCGTGGCGCGCTTGTGCGGCGGCGCCTCCGGGTCGGTGACCGCCATGACGATCGCCGAAGCCTGCGCCCTCAGCCCCGCTCGAGAACCACTTGTGCCCGTCGATGACCCACTCGTCGCCGTCGCGAACGGCGCGCGTGCGGAGCGTCGTCGGATCCGAGCCCGACACGTCCGGCTCCGTCATCGAGAAGAACGAGCGCACCTCGCCCGCGACCAGCGGCTCCAGGAAGCGGCTGCTTCTGCTCCTCGGTGCCGAACAGGTGCAGGATCTCCCCGTTGCCGGCGTCGGGCGCCTGGCAGCCGAAGACGAGCTGCGCCCAGACCGAGCGGCCGATCTCCTCGTTCAGGTACGCGTAGGCGAGGAAGCCCTGGCCGGTACCGCCGGCCTCCGGCGGCAGGTGCGGCGCCCACAGGCCCTCGCTCGCGCGCCCGCGCGCGCATCCCCGCCAGCAGCGCGTCGGCGTGCCTCGTCCTCGAGGGCGAGCGCCGGCTCGGCCGGGACGACGTGCTCCTCCATGAACTCGCGGTAGCGAGCCCGGCAGCTCCTCGAGCCCCGGCGGTGGGGCCAGTTCGGTGACCGTCACCGGGTTAGCATCGCACGCAGTGCGCCTCGGCTTCTACATGGGCTATGCACCACCCGGGACGAGCCCGACTCGAGCTCGATCGAGCTCGCCCAGGAGGCCGAGCGGCTCGGCTACAACTCGGCGTGGGCCGCGGAGGCCTGGGGCACCGACGCGGTCAGCGTGCTCGCGTGGCTCGGCGCGACGACCGAGCGGATCAAGCTCGGCTCGGCGATCCTGCAGATCCCGGCGCGCACGCCGGCGAACACCGCGATGACGGCGATGACGCTCGACGCTCCTCTCGGGCGGCCGCGTCCTGCTCGGCCTCGGCACGTCCGGGCCGCAGGTCGTCGAGGGCTGGCACGGCGAGCCGTGGGGCAAGCCGCTCGGCAAGACGCGCGAGTACGTCGAGATCGTGCGCGCCGCGATCGCGGCGCGCAGGTGCTCGAGTTCGACGGCGAGCACTACCAGGTGCCCTACCGGGGCAACGGCGCGACCGGTCTCGGCAAGCCGCTCAAGCTGATGGCCCGCCCGCTCCGCGACTCGATCCCGATCTACCTCGCGTCGCTCAAGCCGCGCTCGGTCGCGCTCGCCGCGGAGATCGCCGACGGCTGGCTGCCGATCTTCTTCTCGCCGGAGCGCGCGCGGAAGACGTTCCCGGAGCCCTTCGCGCGCGACGGGCTCGAGATCGCGCCGGCCGTGCCCGGCGATCGTCGCCGACGACGTCGAGCTGGCCCGCGACATGCTCAAGCCGTACTACGCGCTCTACATCGGCGGCATGGGCGCGCGGGGCTCGAACTTCTACAACGACCTCGCCTGCGAGTACGGCTTCGAGGCCGAGGCGAAGCGGATCCAGGATCTCTACCTCGACGGCAAGCAGCGCGACGCGGCGGCGGCGGTGCCCGACGCGCTCGTGGACGAGATGGCGCTGGTCGGCCCGCGGAGCGGATCGGCGAGCGGCTCGACGGCCTGGAAGGAGTCCGGTGCCACCGAGCTGCTCGTCTCGACGCGCGACGATCGAGCACGCTGCGCGCGATCGCGGAGCTGGGCGCGTGACCGTCCGCGACCTCTTCGACCTCTCGGGCCGCGTCGCCATCGTGACCGGCGGCGGCAAGGGCATCGGACTGCAGATGGCCGAGGCGCTCGCCGAGCTCGGTGCCGACCTGGTGCTGTGCGCGCGCAAGCCGGAGCGCTGCGAGGAGGCGGCGGAGCGACTCTCCTCCGACGCACGGCGTCCGCGCGCTCGGCATGCGCTGTGACGTCGCAGACCCCGGTCGAGGTCGCGGCGATCGTCGAGCGCGCCCGCGCGGAGCTGGGCCGCATCGACGTGCTCGTCAACAACGCGGGCACGGTCTGGGGCGCCGCGCCGGAGGACATCCCGCTCGAGGGCTGGCAGAAGGTCGTGGACGTGAACCTGACCGGCGTCTTCCTCTGCTCGCAGACGGCCGGCCAGGTGATGCTCGAGCAGGGCAGCGGCTCGATCGTGAACATCGCCTCGGTGGCCGGGCTGCACGGCGGCGATCCCGACTTCATGAATGCGCTTCCCTACAGCGCGACCAAGGGCGGCGTGATCGCTTTCACCCGCGACCTGGCGTGGAAATGGGGCCGGCGCGGCATCCGCGTCAACGCGATCGCCCCCGGCTGGTTCCCCTCCGACATGTCGAGCTTCGTGCTCGACAGCCACGGCGAGCATCTGACACGCCGGATCCCGCTCGCCCGCTTCGGCGGCCCCGAGGACCTCAAGGGCGCGGTCGGGTTCCTCGCCTCCGACGCGAGCGCGTACGTCACCGGCCACACGCTCGTCGTCGACGGCGGCCAATCCGCTTAGCTCGCTCCGCTCGCTCGCTTCGCGGGGTGTCTCTCGGGCGGGCAAGCCTCCCTTCTGCGGACGCTCGGGAGAATCGCGTCCGCGCGCCGGCAGGCTCAGTCGCCGGGTCGCCGATACGAGATGCCCTGGCTCTTCTTGAGCGCCTCGAGCGTGTCTTCGACCGACATCAGGACCGTCGTGTCCACCGACGCCAGAGCGCCGCCGCCGGCGATCGCGAGCACGACCCCGGCCATCGAGACGTTGTCGGGCGCCTCGAGGATCGCGTAGCCGTCGTACTCGCCGAAGCCGTACCAGAACCCCTGCAGGCTGCCGCCGACCTGCTCGATGTATGCGCGGGCCGCGTCGCGGCGATCTTCCGGGTTCTGGATCATCCGAGACCACGTCTCGGGCGTGTAGCTGAAGCGCATCAGGTAGACAGGCATTGCTCCTCCAGGTCTCGTCGGTGGGTCGAGGAGCTTACGTCCCGTCGCCGGGCACCGCCCCCATCGCCACTAGGTCGGGAACGGGCCCCTAGGAGCTGTCCCGCTCGAGCGCCGCGAACGCGGCCTCGACCATGAGCGGAACGCCCTGCTCGAACCGGGCCGCCTGCGGCGCCTCGCCGAGCTCGCCGCGGGCGTAGCGGCCGTAGATCGCCTCGCAGAAGACGGCCGCCTTCCACATCGCGAGCGCCTCGAACCAGCCCAGACGCTCGAGCTGCCGCCCGGTGGCCTGCTCGTAGCGGGCGACCAGCTCGGCCCGCGACGGGAATCCCGGCGTCGCCGTCGCCGGCGAGCTCCCGAGCGCGGTCGGCGAGCCGCCGGGCTCCGCGTAGGTGGCCACGAGATAGCCGACGTCTGCGCGCGGGTCCCCGATCGCGCCCATCTCCCAGTCCAGCACGGCGACGATCGTCGGCCCGCCGTCGCCGACGAGCGTGTTGCCGATCCGATAGTCGCCGTGGACGATGGTGTTGGCCAGCGGCTCGGGCATCCCCGCCTCCATGCGCCGGCCGAGCTCAGGCACGGGCAGCTCGCGCGTCTGGTTCACGCCCCAGAGCTGCTGCCAGCGGCGCACCTGGCGCTCGACGTAGCTGCCCGGCCGCACGAAGGGCTGCAGATCCGCTGCACCGACGTCGACGGCGTGGATCTCGGCCAGTGTGTCGACCAGGTCGAAGCCGAGGGCGCGGCGATCGTCGGCCGACTCCTGCAGGTGCGGTGGCAGCTCGTCCAGGATGACCGTGCCCTCGACGAACTCCATGACGTAGAAGGGCACGCCGAGCACCGAGTCGTCGTCGCAGACGGCGAGGATCGGCGGCACACGGATCCCCTGGCGGGCGAGCGCGAGCTGCAGCCGCGCCTCGCGGACCATGTCGTGCGCGGAGGGCGGCAGCGGCGGCCGCGGCGGGCGGCGGAGCACGAACCGGCCGCGGTCGCGCTCGACGAGGAAGCTGAAGTTCGACCCGCCGGCGATGCCGATCCGCTGCGCGCGCACCGGGCCCTCGCCGAGCCCGTGCTCGTCGAGGAAGGACTCGACGCGGTCGAGCACCAGCAGCGGGGCGAGCGTCTCGCCCTCGGCGGCAGCGGCGGTGGCGACGATCTCGGTCAGGCGGCCACCGTAACCGAGCGCGCGTGGACACCCGCCACGCGAGCAGTGCGCCCGTCACACAGTCGGCACAGATTCAGCCCTGTTCCGTGACCGGAGCAGTGGTACCGGGGTCTGACCCCTGGACAGCGCGCGGCAGCCATCGGCTGGGACGGTCACCGTCGTTGGGAGTAGTTCGCCCTACGGGCGGAGGCTGTCGATGCGCTCGCGGATCGAGCGGCGCGCGGCGTCGAAGACGGCCTCGTCGCCGAAGAGGCCGAACTGGGCGTTGGCCGCCTGTGCGAGTGCGTCGAGCTCGAAGGCGATCTGGCGGGCGGGCACGCCCGCGGCCAGCTCGCCGCGCTCCTGGGCCTGCTCGATCGCGTGCTCGAGGTACGAGCGCCACGACCGCAGCAGCTCCTGGATACGGTCACGCACCGGCCCCGGGCGCCGGTTGAACTCGAACGACGCGTTGGCGAAGAAGCAGCCGCCCGGGAAGACCCGGCGCTCCATGTAGCCGATCATGTGGTCGCAGAGCGCCCAGACGCGCGCCACGCCCTTCGGAGCCTCGCGCGCCGGTGCGATCACCGCGGCGGCGAAGACCCGGCCCGCATGCTCGACGGTGGCGATCTGGAGCTGCTCCTTGGAGCCGAAGTGGGCGAAAAGCCCACTCTTGCTCATGCCGGTCGCGTCGGCCAGCCGGCCGATCGAGAGCGGCTCGAGGCCCTCCTCCGTCGCCAGCGATGCCGCCACGTCGAGGATGGCGTGCCGCGTGCGCGCTCCTTTGGTTGCCAGCACGATCGTTCGATTCTATCGCTTATTCCGGCTGCTGTTCATGCATGCAGTTTGACAGAAAAGTACGATCGTTCTATTCTGCGGTCGTGCAGATCGACCACGTAACCATCCCCGTCTCGAGCTACCCGGCCGCCAAGCCGTTCTACGAGCGCGTCCTCGGCGCCCTCGGCTTCTCGCTCCGCCTCGACTGGCCCGACCGCCGGCGCGGGTACCTCGGCCTCCCCGGCGATCCGTCGTCGCTCTGGGTGACCGAGTCCGCGGCCGCAGGCAGCCTCGAGCTCTCGCTGCGGGCCGGCAGCCCGGCTGCGGTCGACGCGTTCCATGCCGCCGCGGTGGCAGCCGGCGCACGCACCGAGCTCTCGCCCGGCATCGACGCCGCGCGAACCAGCGACTGCTACGCCGCCCGCGTGCTCGACCCGGACGGCAACGCGATCGAGGCGGTCTTCCGCGCCGGCCGCACCGCGGCCGCGGAGCCGCGGTCGCTCGCGGCCTGACGAGCCTCCTCGCCCGCACCCGGCGGTCGCCCTGCGAGGATGTCTGCGACAGCGACGAGGGAGGACATGTGGGCGCGATGCAGGAGCACGTCGAGCACGACACCGTCGTCGAGCTGCTGCGGCTCGACCCCGACCCGGCGGAGCACGAGGCGATTCGCGAGCTCTGGAAGGCGCACTCGAAAGCCGAAGACGACCGTGACCTGCCCGGGCTCATTGCCACGCTGACCGACGACTGCGTCTACGAGGTGCGGCCCGGCGGTCACCGCTGGGAGGGCCACGATGGGGCGGCGCGCTTCTACGCCGAGCTGCTCACCGCTTTCCCCGACATCCACTTCGACCTGACCGACATCATCATCGGCCCGCAGGGGGTCTGCGAAGAGGCGCGCGTCACCGGCACGCACCGCGCGCGGTGGCTCGAGTACGAGCCGACCGGCGAGCAGCTGACCTGGAACGTCGCCATCTTCTTCCCCTGGGATTCCGAACGCCGCCTCTTCAAGGGCGAGAAGGTCTACACCGACGCCGCCATGGACATGGCGATCCGGGCCGGCTCGGCGAGTTAGTGGCTGAGAGCCACTAACTCGATCCGAAGCGCGTAGCCGAGCCGCATGAGCTAGTGGCTGACAGCCACTAACTGGTTCGGGGCGCCGTGGCACGCCGGAGCTAGTGGCACTCTGCCACTAACTGGTTCGCGCCCCGGCCGCGGACTCGGCCCGGAGCCAGCTGGCGATCCGCTCGCCGACCAGCTCGCCCTGGTCTTCCTGCAGGAAGTGGCCTGCGCCCGGGATCGTCTCGGCCGGGTCGGCGCCGGGGATGCGCTCGGCGAAGCGCTCGCCGACGCGTGGCGAGAAGATCGGGTCGGAGTCGCTGAAGAGCACCAGTGCGCGCCCCGGCCAGCTGTGCAGCGCCTCGCGCACCGTGAGCATTGGCGCCGCCGACGGGTGATCGGGCTCGGTCGGCACGAGCTCCGGGAACACCACCGGGCCCGTCAGCGACTCGGGCACAGGGTGAGGCGCGTCGTAGCCGGCGACGACCTCGTCGCTCAGCTCGGTCACGCACGAGACACCGACGAGCCGGCCGGGCCGCAGCTCCGTGCCGACGCGGCGAACGAACGCCCGAAAGCGGAGCCACTCGTCGTTTGGGGGCCGTCCGCCATAGAGCCCGGTGTTGAGCACGACCAGCCGCTCGAAACGCTCCGGGTGCTCGACCGCCAGCCGCAGCCCGACCGGTCCGCCCCAGTCGTGGACGACGACGGTCGCGCCACGCAGGTCGAGCTGCTCGACGAGCCACTCCATCGACCGGTAGTGACGCTCGTACGAGTACCAGCTTGGATCGACGGGCTTGTCCGAGCGGCCGAAGCCGAAGAAGTCCGGCGCCACGATCCGCGCGACCCCGGCCAGCGGCGGGATGACCTTGCGGTAGAGGTACGACCAGGTCGGCTCCCCGTGCAGGAGCAGCACCGGGTCGCCCTCGCCCTCGTCGAGATAGTGGAGCCGCAGGCCGTCGTGGTCGAGGTAGTTCGGCGCCCACGGGTACCCCTGAAGACTCTCGAAGCGCTCGTCGGGCGTGCGGTACACCTCCACCGCTGGCGACCCTACGCGAGCCGCTCGAGGAACCCGTCGACGAGCGCCGCGAGCTCGTCCGGTGCCTCGAGCATGACGTGGTGGCCACGCCCTGCGAGCTCCACGTACTCCGCCCGCGGCAGCCGCTCCGCGAGGCGCCGGCCGTTCTCGACCGGCACGATGAGGTCTTCGTCGCCGTGGACGACCAGCGCCGGCAGGTCGAGCTGCTCGGCGGCGCAGTCCGCGGCGTAGAAGCCGTAGCACGCGGCCGCGTGCGCCTCGAGCGTCTCGTACGGCGTCGGCAGCTCGAGGCGCGTGGCGAGGAACTTCTCATAGCGCTCCGCCTGCGCCTCGCTCCAGCCGGGCGCGAGCGTGTACGGCATCGTCCTCCGGGCGAACTCCTCGTGCGGCAGCCCGAGCGCCGCTGTGAACCTGTCGGCGACGTGGCGAGGACGCGGCACCCGGCCCGGGCCGCCGCCGCCCGTGCCGACGAGCACGAGCGAGCGCACGAGCGCCGGGTCAGCGAGGGCAAGGGTCAGCGCCACGTATCCGCCCATCGAGAACCCGAGCAGGTCGGCGGGCGCGGCGTCGTGCTCCCGTAGCACCGCGCTTGCATCCTCGGCGAGCTCGCCGACGGTCGCGCGCGCAGGCCCCGGCGTGCGGCCGGTGCCACGGTTGTCGAACTCGATCACGCGGCGGCGCCCGCCAAGCAGGGCGGTGAGGTCGCGCCAAATCCAGCTCCAACCACCGAGCCCGGTGATCAGCAGCAGCGGCGGGCCCTCACCCTTCTCCCGGCTCCAGAGCTTTGACGGCGCCGCGGCGGCCATGGTACGAACGCTAACCGTGACCGACTCGCCCAGCGCACAGCTCGCCGCCGTCGCCCCGCTGGCGGGCCTGCTCGGCCTCGAGGTCGACGCCGCCGAGCCCGGCGAGGTCAGAGGCCGCATGGCGTGGGCCGAGGAGCGCTGCACCGCGGGCGGCCTGCTTCACGGCGGGGCGATCATGGCCTTCGCCGACACGCTCGGCGGGCTCTGTGCCTTCCTGAACCTGCAACCGGGCGAGACGACGGCCACCGTGGAGTCGAAGACGAACTTCTTCCGCGGCGTGCGCGCGGGCCAGGTCCACGGCACGACACGGCCGCTCCACGTCGGCCGTTCCTTCGTCGTCGTCCAGACAGACGTCCGCGACGACGAGGGCCGTCACGTCGCCCAGGTCACCCAGACACAGGCGGTGCTGCAGCCGCGCGGCTGAGGAAGTCGTACTGCGCGGCGAGCGCCTGCCGCGCGAGCGCGAGCGGAAAGGCGTTGAAGGCGTGGGCGCCCTCCGGCCAGACCTGCAGCTCGGCGTCGTTCCCGGCGGCCCGCCAGCGGGCGTGCATGAAGAGCGAGTCGTCGAGCAGCGGGTCGAGCTCGCCGACCGAGAAGAGGGCCGGCGGCAGGGAGGCAAGGTCGGCGTACAGCGGTGAAACGGCCGGATCGCGCCGCTCCTCGAGCGTCGTGCCGGGCAGGAAGAGGTCGCCGAACCAGTCCATGATCGGCCGGGAGAGGACGAGGTTGCGGTCGCCCCAGCCCCGCACGCTCGGCGTCTGCGAGAGGTCGAAGCAGCCGTAGACCAGGTTCGCGGCCGCGAAGGCGCCGGTGACGCCGTGCAGGTCGCGCAGCCGCAGCAGCGTCAGGACGCTGAGGTGGGCGCCGGCCGACTCGCCGCCGATCGCGAGCCGCGCGGGCACGCCCGAGCTCCGTCAGGCCGCGGTCGAGCAGCCAGAGCGCAGCGTCCTCGCAGTCGTCGGCGGCGGCCGGGTACGGATGCTCGGGAGCGAGCCGGTACTCGATGCTCAGCGCCGCCAGCCCGGTCGCCTCGGCGAGCGCGGCCAGGCGCGGATCCTGCTCGTCGCAGCCGCCGATCGTCCAGCCGCCGCCGTGGAAGTGCAGATACAGGCCGACCGGCTCGCGGCTCGGCCGGACGAAGGACGCGGCCGCGCACCTGCCCGGTCCGGGTCGGGATGGCGACTTCTTCCGCGTGGTCGGCGAGCACGAGCCCGCCCCAGATGCCGCCGCTTGTGCGGCGCAGCCGCCGCGTCACCTCCGGCGGCAGCGTGTGCGCGGAGGGCGCCGCGGCGAGCTCGCGCTCGAGCTCGGCGTTGAACGCCCGCGCCTCCCGGAGCGTGTGCTCGTCGACCTCGAGGCGGGTCAGTTCAGGCGCTCGACGATCATCGCCATGCCCTGGCCGCCGCCGACGCACATGGTCTCGAGGCCGATCGTCTTGTCGAGCGACTCGAGGTCGTTGAGGAGCGTGCACATGATCCGCGCGCCCGTCATGCCGTAGGGGTGCCCGAGGGCGATGGCGCCGCCGTGCGGGTTGAGCTTGTCGCCGAACGGGTCGATGCCGAGCTCCCGGCAGACCGGGAGCACCTGCGCAGCGAACGCCTCGTTCAGTTCGACCACGTCGACGTCCTCGATGCTCATGCCCGCCTGGCGCAGCACCTTGCGCACGGCCTCGATCGGCCCGACACCCATGATCTCCGGCTCGACGCCGGAAACCGACGAAGCGACGATGCGCGCCCACGGCGTCGCGCCGAGCTCGGCGGCCCGCGTGTCGCTCATGACGACGACGGCCGCCGCGCCGTCGTTCAGCGGGCAGGCGTTGCCCGCCGTGACCTTGCCGCCCGGCTTGAAGGCCGGCTCGAGCGAGCCGAGCGCCTCGAGCGTCGACCCCCGCCGCGGCCCATCGTCGGCCGCCACGCCGTCCCACGGTGTGATCTCGCGCGCGAAGAAGCCGGAGTCCTGCGCCGCCACGGCGCGCTCCTGCGAGCGCTGCGCGAAGCGGTCCATGTCCTCCCGCGAGACGTCCCAGCGCTCGGCGACGTTCTCCGCGGTCATGCCCATCGGGATGTAGACGTTGGCAATCGGCGCGTCGTCGCCGAAGAGCTTCGGGTGCAGCTCCTCGGCGTCTTTCGGGTAACCGTCGACCTGCGAGATCGACTCGACGCCGGCGGCGACGTAGGCGTCGCCCTCGCCCGCCTTGATCGCGTGGAAGGCCATGCGGATCGTCTGCAGCGAGGAAGCGCAGAAGCGGTTCACCGTCGTGCCCGGCACGGTGTCGGGGAGCCCGGCCAGCAGCGCGGCGCGGCGGCCGAGGTTCATCCCCTGACGCTCCTGCGGGAAGCCGCAGCCGACCATGACGTCCACGATCTCCTCGTGCGGCAGCTCCGGGACGTGCTTCAGCGCCGCGTCGATGGCGAATGCGACCAGATCGTCGGGTCGCGCGTCGACGAGCGCACCCTTGCGCGCCCGTCCGATCGGCGTGCGGGCGGCGGCGACGATGACAGCGTCGGGCACGCCGAGACTGTAGTCCGCAGGATCGGGTCTACGTGCCGGCTCGGGCGCCGGCGACGTACTGAACGCAGAGCCGCGGGTGCCCGGACGCTGAACCGCGCCCACGGCGGAGTGAAGGCGGATCGACGACCGAAGCGTCGAAAGGGGGCTGATCGTGATAAGGGCGTCTTCGAGCTTCCCCCGTCTGGGACCGTTGTTCGTACCGCTCGCCATCGCAGTGCTGCTCTTGGCGCTGCCGGGATCGGCGCAGGCGCTCGACCCTGACGGCGCGACTGCTCGCATCACGATCTTTGCCCCTCGCGGCAACACCGGGATCTCGTGCGCTCGCGTCCTCCCGCTCAACCGCGCGGTCTCCGCGCCGGCGGTCTTGACGGGAGCGTTGCGCCACCTCCTGCGCGGCCCGACAGCCGCGGAGCGCAGCCGCGGCTACGGCGGTTGGTTCTCAGCCCGCACGGCCGGGATGCTCAGAAGCGTCCGGGTCGCCGGCGGCGTCGCCTACGTGGACTTCCGTGATTTCTCGCGCGTGATCCCCAACGCGTCGAGCTCCTGCGGGAGCAGGCTGCTGCTGGCGCAGCTCGACCGGACTGCGACGCAGTTTCCGACGGTGAAGCGAGCGGTGTACTCGTTCAACGGCAGCCGGGCCGCCTTCTACGAGTGGCTGCAGCGGCCGGCTCCTGCCGGCTGAACTTCGGCTCAGGTGAAGGCGCTCTCGCCGGTGAGGGCACGGCCGATGATCAGCTTCTGGATCTGGCTCGTGCCCTCGTAGAGGGTCGTGACCCGCGCGTCGCGCAGGTACTTGCCGACGGGGTACTCGTCGACGTAGCCGTAGCCGCCGTGCACCTGGACGGCGGCGTTCGCCGCGCGGACGGCCGCCTCGGAGGCGAAGTACTTGGCGACGGACGCCTCGGTCGTGTAGCGCTCGCCGGCGTCGGCGAGCGCGGCCGCGCGCCACGTCAGCAGGCGGGCAGCCTCGGTGTCGACGGCCATGTCCGCGATCAGCTCCTGGACGAGCTGGAAGCGGCCGATCGGCCTGCCGAACTGCTCCCGCTCGCGCGCGTAGCGGATGCACGCCTCGAGACATCCCTGCGCGATGCCGACGCAGCCGGCGGCCAGGGACACGCGGCCCGCGTCGAGTGCCGACATCGCCACCTTGAAGCCGGCGCCCTCGTCGCCGACCCGCGCCGAGTCGGGGACGCGGACGCCTTCGAGCGTCAGCTCGGCAGTGTCCTGGGCGCGCAGCCCGAGCTTCCCCTCGACCTTCCGCGCCGTGAAGCCTGGCGCGTCCGTCGGCACGAGGAAGCAGGTGATGCCGCGCGCCCCGTCCTCGCCGGTGCGTGCGAAGACGAGCGCGACGGACGCCCACGTCCCGAGCGTGATGAACACCTTCGAGCCGGACAGCACCCAGTCGCCGCCGTCGCGCACGGCGCGGGTCTCGAGCGACGCCGGGTCGGAGCCGACGCCCGGCTCGGTGAGCGCGTAGCAGCCGAGCGCCTCACCCGCGGCGAGCCTCGGCAGCCACTCCGCCTGCTGCTCCGTCCGAGGCCCACTTCGCCATCGAGCTGCCGAAGAGCCCGTTCGAGACCGAGACGATGCCGCGCACGTTCGAGTCGGCGCGGCCGAGCTCCTCGCAGATCAGCGTGTACGACACCGTGTCGAGTCCGCCGCCCCCGTGCTCCTCCGGCAGCTTCGCCGCCAGGAAGCCGACCTCCGCCAGCTTGCCGACGATGGCGCGGTCGATCTCCTCGGCCCGGTCCCAGTCGCGCGCGTAGGGGACGATCTCGCGGTCGACGAACTCGCGCGCGGTCTCGCGCACGAGCTCCTGCTCGGGGTCAGCGCCAGGTCCACAGGCGGTTTCGACAGAGGCGGGACGAGGAGGGCCGGCGCGCCGGCCGGCCCTTCTCGCAGCTCAGCTCGGTCTGGCTACTTCCGCGTCTTGACGAGGGCTCCGAACTCCGTGAAGCCGCCGTCGACGTTGTAGCGGGTCAGCCTCTGGTAGCGGATCGGGAACGCGCTACCAGGCCGGGTCTCGAGCTTGGCCCCCGGGAGGAGCCAGCCGAAGCTGGCTGATGTCGAGGTTGGCGACCGCCCGCATCAGCGAGGCGCGCGACGGGTTCTTGCCTGCGCGGTAGAGCGCCTGCACGAACGTGTCGGCCTTCGCCATGCCGTAGAAGAACAGGTTGTCGTCGCGCGGCTCGGGGAACTGCGGAGCGTACTTCGCCATGAGCCGCTTGTAGAGCCGCACCTGCGGATCGTTCGCGTACTGCGGCGTGATCGGGATCCTTCAGGTACGTGGTCGTGACGACGCCGTTCGACCGCATCCGGCGAGCCGGCCGAGGCCCGGGCGGCCGTCATGAAGCGTGTTCGTCGCGCCGACCGAGTTGACGCAGCTTGGTCGGCCGCCAGCCGAGCCGGTAGGCGGTCACGAGCGCCGTGATCGACTCCGTCGGCGTGGCGATGATCAGGAACGTGTCCGCGCCGGAGGCGCGGAGCCGGGCGGTGGGCGCCGGAATGACCGCCGCGCCGCCGTCGCGCGGATAGGTCTCCGTCGCGATGACCCTGCCGGCGCCGGCCGCGGTGCGGAAGCCGTACAGCCACTCGCGGCCGTAGTCGTCGTTCTGGTGGAGCACTGCCACGCGCGCGGTGTCGGCAGGTTCTGCCGGACGTACCGGCCCATGAGGATGCCCTCCTGGATGTAGTCCGGCTGCCAGCCGATCGTCCACGGGAATTCGCCGTAGCTTCTTCCCGAACTCGCTCAGCCCGGTCGAGACGTAGAGCTGCGGCACCTTGCGCTCGTTCAGGTACCCGCGGACGGCCTGCTGGTTCTCGGTGCCGAGGCCGCCGAGCATCGCGAAGACGCGGTCCTGCTCGACCGCGCGCCGCGTCTGCTGCACCGTCTGCGCCTCGCTGTACTGGTCGTCGTAGACCTTCAGGGAGATCTGCCGCCCGTAGACGCCGCGCGTGCCGTCCTTGGCACGACGCGCGTTGATGTAGCTGAAGTAGGTGCGCATGCCGGTGCCGATGCGCGCGTAGAGAGCAGCCGGGCCACTGAGCGGCAGCGTGGTGCCGATCGTGACCGACCTCTTCGTGATCCCCGGATCCGCCTCGGACTTCCCGAGCGCCCCCGGAATCGCCGCGAGGAGGCCGCAGGCACGCGACCAATCCAAGGACGAGAACGAACTTCTTCATCTAGCTTCTCCTTTTAGGAGTTGACCCCAGGTTCCGACAGGTTCAGACGACTATAAACCCGCCTGGTTAGACGGCCAAGTCGGTGCATCAGCCCCGCGACGCCGTGGGGCATCAGGAAACAGGACGAGCAGCAGGAGGAGGCCGTAGACGACCGACGGGACGCCGGGCGTCGTCGGGTCGATGTCGTCGATCGGAAACGCGACCGCCTGGAGCGAGGTTGACCACCGGCCTGGCGACGTCGCCGGAGTACAGGGGAATGAACTCGACGAAGATCGCGCCGACCAGCACGCCGAGGAGCGACGTGGCACCGCCGACGACGAGGCCGACGAGGAGCAGGATCGACAGCGTGATCGGGAAGCTGCCGGGCGTGACGATGAAGTTGAGGATCACGTAGAGCGAGCCGGCCACCCCCGCGTAGAAGGCCGACACGCCGAACGCGAAGGTCTTGTACCGCGTCAGGCTGATCCCGGACGAGACGGCCGCGATCTCGTTCTCGCGAATGGCCTGCAGCGCACGGCCGCGTTTGCCGCGCACGAGCACCATCGCCGCCACGAAGAGGAGCGCGAAGATCGCCCAGGTGACGTAGTAGAGCCACTCGTCCGGCGGTCAGCGCCGAGACGGGGCTCGTCGGCAGGTCGAGCAGGATGCCGGCGGTGCCGCCGGTGAAGCTGCCGAGCGCCGTCGCCACCGACGGGACGATCACCGCGAGCGCGAAGGTCGCAAGCGCGAGGTAGACGCCGGACAGCCGGAGCGCCGGGAAGCCGAAGAGGAACCCCGCCAGGCCCGGCCACGAGCCCGGCGATGGGGATCGTCGCGAGCTCGGGAACGCCGTGGTCCACCGAGAGGATCGCCGTGACGTAGCCGCCGATGGCCATGAAGCCTCCGTGCCCGAGCGAGATCTGGCCGGTGAGGCCGGTGAGGATGACGAGGCCGAGCAGCACGATCGCGAAGACGCCGACGTAGGTGAACTGGGTGACGCGGAACGTGCCGAGGACGTGCGGCAGCGCGACGATCGCCGCAGCGAGAACGGCGTAGCCGGCAAGCGCGGAAGGCGAGCGGCCACTAGACCCTCCTCACCACGACGCGCCCGAGCAGGCCGGACGGGCCGGAAGAGGAGGACGAGGATCGAGCACCGTGAACGCGATCGGCAGCTCGAGGTCGCCGCTGACGAAGTCGACGTAGGCCCCCAGCAACGTCGTGAAGAGCCCGAGCAGCAGCCCGCCGAGGAGCGCCCCGACGGGGCTCTCGATGCCGCCGAGCACGGCGGCGGCGAACGCGTAGATCAGCGTCGCCTGCATCATCGTCGGGCTCAGGAAGAGGATCGGGGCGACCATCATCCCGGAGACCGCGCCGAGGCTGGCGGCGAAGCCCCAGCCCATCGCGTACATCCAGCCCACGCGCACGCCCATCAGCCGGCTCGGCTCCGGCGCGATCGCCGCGGCCCGCATCGCGAGCCCGAGCTTGGTGAAGCGGAAGAACGCCCACAGCAGCACGACCGTGCCGAGCGTGACCACGATGACGCCGACGTCCTGCCGCGCGATCGCCACTCCGCCGACATCGAAGGGGTCGCCGCGGAACGCATCCGGCCCCAGGAACGCCTGGGGCTCCGGCGACCAGATCCACTGCGGCGAGGCCGTTGAAGATGACGAAGAGCGCGATCGTCGCGAGGATGACGGCGAGCGGCGACGAGTGCTCGAAGGGGCGGATGACGACCCGCTCGATCGCGGCGCCGAGCACGAACGCGAAGACGACGGTGATCAGGAACGCCGGCCAGAAGGAGACGTCGTGGTTCGTCGTCAGCGTCCAGCAGATGTAGGTCGTGAACATCGCCATCTCGCCCTGGGCGAAGTTGACGACGTGGGTCGTTCGGTAGATCAGGACGATCGCGAGCCCGAGGCTGCCGTAGACCGACGCCGATCGCCAGCCCGAACACGACCTGCTGGAAGAACTCGGACCAGACGAAGCCGAGCGCGACGCTCATCAGTAGCCCAGGTACGAGCGTCGGACTCCCTCGTGCCGGCGCAGCTCGTCGCTCGCGCCCTCGACCGCGACCCTGCCGACCTCGAGCACGTAGGCGCGGTGCGAGGCGGCGAGCGCGATGTTCGCGTTCTGCTCGACCACGAGCACGGTGAGCCCGTCCTGCTCGTTTCGCTCGCGCACGACGCGGAACAGCTCCTGGACGACGATCGGCGCGAGCCCGAGCGACGGCTCGTCGAGCAGGAGCAGCCTCGGCTTCGAGACGAGCGCGCGGGCGAGGGCCAGCATCTGCTGCTCGCCGCCCGAGAGCGTCCCAGCCTGCTGGCCCCGGCGCCGTCCCATCCAGGGGAATACCCCGGCGACCTGCTCGAGGTCGCTCTTGATCGCCCGCCGGTCGCGGCGGGTGTATGCGCCCATGCGCAGGTTCTCCCAGACGCTCAGCTCCGGGAAGAGGCCGCGCCCCTCGGGCACGTGGGCGACGCCGAGCTTTGCGAGCCGCTCGGGCGAGCTCTTGCTCACGTCCTTGCCGGCATAGACGACCTGGCCCGACTTCCGGACGCTGCCGGAGATGGCGCGCAGCGTCGTGGTCTTGCCGGCGCCGTTGGCCCCGAGCAGCGCGACGATCTCGCCCTCCTCGACCGAGAGCGAGACGTCGTGCAGGGCGACGATCGGGCCGTACCGGGCCTCCACGTCGCGCACCTCAAGCAGCGGGGCCATCGCCTCCAGTCGCCACCGGCGGGGCCTCCTCGTCGCCGGCGCCGAGGTACGCCTCGATCACCTCGGGATTCGACTGCACCTCGGCCGGCGTCCCCTCCGCGATCTTGCGGCCGAAGTTGAGCACGTGCACCCGCTCGGAGACCGACATGACCAGGTTCATGTGGTGCTCGACGAGCAGGATGGTCAGGTCGTAGTCGGTCCGCATCCGGCCGATCAGGCCGCCGAGCTCCCCCACCTCCTCGTGGTTGAGGCCGCCGGCGGGCTCGTCGAGCAGGAGCAGCCGCGGCTTGGCGACGAGCGCGCGGGCGAGCTCGATCCGCTTGAGCGTCCCGAAGGGCAGTCCGGCGGCCGGGCGGCGGGCGAGCTGCTCGAGACCGAGGTACTCGAGCAGCGCGAGCGCTTCTGCGCGCGCCTCGGTCTCCTTGCCGAGGCCGATGCGCGTGTGCGCTCCGATCAGCACGTTGTCGAGCACGCTCATCAGCTGGAAGAGCGCGACGTTCTGGAACGTGCGGGCAATGCCTGCGCCGACGATCTGGTGGGCCCGCAGGGCGATCAGGTCCTGCCCGTCGAAGCGGACGCCCCCCGAGTCCGGCCGGTACAGGCCGGTGATGACGTTGAACAGCGTCGTCTTGCCGGCGCCGTTCGGCCCGATCAGCCCGACGATCGTCCCCTCGTCCTGCGCGAGGGAGACGTCGTCGAGGGCGACGATGCCGCCGAAGCGGCGGCTGACGTTTTCGACGCTGAGCAGGGCCATCGCGAGAGGGGCGATCATAAGCGGACGCAGCGGCCGCTCTCGGCAGACCCGCGAGACCGAGGGACAGGATTCATCCCGTCCCTCACAGGACGGGAGGTGTGATTCGGTCACACTGCCGACGTGCTCGAGCTCGCCGAGGGCCTCCGTCGCGTCACCTTCCGGCTGCCGCTCGGAATCGATCATGTGCACTGCTACCTCCTGCGGGCCTCCGACGGCACCTGGACGGCGGTGGACGCCGGCCTCGGCCTGCCCGACGCGGCCGATCGCTGGCGCGGGGTGCTGGACGAGCTCGACGCTCCGGTGTCGAGCATCGTCGTCACCCACTTCCACCCCGATCACGTCGGCGCGGCCGCGGACCTCGCCGGCCTCACGGGCGCGCCGGTGCACCAGCACCCGCTCGACTACACCCAGTGCGTCGGCGCCTGGGGCGGCGGTCGCCGCGCCGAGCGCTTTCCGGACCACGTGCGCTCGCACGGGCTTCCGGAGGAGGCGGTCGAGTCCCTGCGTCGCGACAGCGAGGCGCTCGCCGGGCTCGTCCGGTACGCCCCGGATCCCCTGCCACTCGAAGAGGGCGACCTGCTCGACGGCTGGACAACCGTGTCCCTGCCCGGCCACGCGGACGGGCACATCGCCCTCCTCCGGGACGGCGTCCTCGTGGCCGGCGACACCATCCTCGGCACCATCTCGCCCACCGTCGGCCTCTATCCCGACTCGCGGCCCGACCCGCTCTCAGACTTCCTCGAGTCGCTCGCGCGCATCGAGCAGCTCGCACCCGAGCAGGCGTACGCCGGGCACGGCGAGCCCATCGACGATCCGGCCGGGCGCGCGCGAGAGCTCGTGGCCCACCACGGCGAGCGCCTCGAGCACACGGCCGCGGCCGCCCGGGGCGAGGCGCGAACTGCCTACGAGATCTCCCTCGACCTCTTCCCCGAGCCGCTGAACCCGGTCGGCCGCCGCTTCGCGCTCGCCGAGTCAGCGGCCCACCTGGAGTACCTCGCGCGCCGGGGCGAGCTCGACCGCGACGAGGCCGACGGCCGCATCGTGTACGGACGGTAGAGACCTTTTAAGAGACTGTTAAGGGCCGGTGCGCGCCCGGTCGGGGCGTGCAGGATCGTTCGTATTCCGGTGCGAACTATAGCCAGCCGCTCGCCGCTCCTCCTGATGAGTGCGGCCGCGTGCGGCGCCTGCCTCGCGCTCGTCCCGGCCGCTCCGGCCGCGCCCTTCGCGGGTGAGCTGAAGACGCTCTACGTGCTCGCGACCTGGGGCCCGATGCCGTTCACCGTGGCCGAGACCCAGCGTGTCGCGGACGAGACGGACGCCTTCTTCCAGGCGTCGTCGTCCGGCCGGCTGAAAGTCCCGGGCACGGTCGCCCCCGCCCCGCTCGTGCTGCCGCGCGCAGTGTTCGACAGCTGCGACGCCACCGCGATCCGCAACGCCGCTCCCGCATCGATGTTCACCGGCTACAACCGGATCGCCTTCATCACGCCCCAGGCGGGCTGCCCCTTCGCCGGCGAGGCCAACCCGACCGAGGTGCTGCTCAACGGCCAGGTCTTCCGGGCGCTGGCGGTGCACGAGCTCGGCCACACGCTCGGCCTCGGACACGCGAGCCGCTGGCGCTGCCAGAGCTGCGCACTCGAGGAGTACGGCAACTCGTTCAGCGTCATGGGCGGCGGCGACGGAGACCTCAACGCCCCCGAGAAGGCGCAGCTCGAATGGCTAACGAGCATCGTCCGCGGTGCGGCCCCCGGCGTCTACGAGCTCGGGCCGATCGAGGGGCCGACGACGCTGCCGCAGGCGCTCGTGGTTTCCGTCGCAGGCAGCGAGCTCTGGTTCGAGTCGCGCGGCGTGCCGACCCCGTCGTTTACCGGCGCGTCGGCCCAGCCCGCGGGCATCGTCGTCACCGCCGCCCCGCTGCCGGACGGCGAGCCGTCGCCCTACGTCCGTCCCAACCTGCTTCTCGCCAATCAGATCGCCACCGGCCGCTTCGCGTATGTCGCGGGCGAGACGTATGTCCGCCCGGGCGTCGTCCGCGTGACCGTCGAGAGCCACGAGCCCGCGCGCGCCGCACTGCGCCTGCAGTGGCTCGACCGCACCAGGCCGGGCAAGCCCGGCCTCGATGCCCGCCCGGCCGGACGGGGCCGCGTCCGGCTGGACTGGGCGCCGGCGCGGGAGCGCGGCAGCGGTGTCGCCGCGTACACCGTGCGTGCCGACGGCCGCCGGGTCGCCGTGCTCACGGAACAGCCGCTCGCCGGCTGGAGCACGTCCCTCCGGCTGACCCGGGGCCGGCACACGGTCGGCGTGTTCGCCACCGACCGCGCCGGCAACCGCGGCCCGCTCGCCTCCAGGCGGGTGCTGGTGAAGTAGTCAGGGGGCCTCCGAGCGGTCGTCGCCCGCGCGCCGTCCTGGTGCCCGGCACGCGAACGACGAGCGCCGGAGGCCCAAACGGGGTGGGGTGAGGTGACCGCGAGCGGAGACCGCGAGCCGTGCGGCCGAGGAGCGGCTGCGCGGTTGACGCAGTCCTACGGCCGCAGGGCTCGCTCTATTCGAAGGGGACTGCGTCCCCCTCGAGCTCCCCCTTCTTCGAAGCGCTCGGGACGCGTAGGCCGTCAAGTCAGACGCACTTCCCGCGTGGTGGCTCTCGCCGTGGAGACCGCTCGCCGTGCGGCCACGGAGCGCTTAGGTCCGCGGGCCAGCACTTCGGCCGCATGGCGGGCTTCATTCGAAGGGGGAGCGAGTCCCCCCTCGAGCTCCCCCCTGTCCTCGAACGGTCAGGGCGCCTTGGGCCGCCACGTCAGACGCGGCTTCGCGCGGTGTGGCTTTCGCCGAGCAAGCTCGGCTTCGCCGGTAAACCACAGCGTCGCGGTCGAGTCGCTCGTCGCGACATTGGGGAGAGGGTCGAAGAAAAGACGGGTCTGTCACTGCAGCGGCGGCTCTTGCGGTCGCTGCGGGGACTGACCCGAGCCGTTCGACTCGTGGGTCGTGCTCGCAAACCACGACGTGCGGTCAACGCCTCCGCTACTTACAGGTGGGGCAGTCCACGTCTTTGCCGGCGGCCAGGTCGCTGACCCAGTCGCGCAGCGGTGTCCCGGCGACCGTCAGGGAGTAGAACTCCTCGCGCGGCAGGGCGCAGTGGTCGCCGCCGCAGGCGAGGTACGAGCGGTAGTTGGGCAGCTCCTTGAGGCGCTCCTCGACCGCGCGCAGCCGCCCCGCGAAGTCCGCCGCGTCGCCTCCGACGGCCCGGTAGAAGGCCTCTTGCACGTTGTCGGAGGCGTGGTTGAAGCGCGCGAAGGTGACGTCCGGGTGAGCGCGCAGCAGGCTGCCCAGGTACTGCTCCATCGTCCAGCGCCGCGTCGCCCGGATCGAACTCCTCCGGGAAGTGCTTGTTGGTGCCCCAGCCGGTCAGGCGAATGGGGCGATGGAAGAGGTAGGCGAGCGAGTCGCCGAGCTGGCTGACCTGCGCGTCCGGGTAGCTTGTCGATGACGTCGCCGACGTGCCAGGCGGAGCCGACGCTGCCGGCGCTGCAGCCGGCGACGAGGATCGTCTCCGCGTCCGGGAAGTCGCGGTAGCCGCGCTCGAGCGCCGCGTGCGCGTTCTGCCAGCCGCGCTGCTCGACGACGACGTTGCCGTAGTCGACGCGGGCGTCGCCCGTGTGGACGTCGCCGGTGCAGGAGGGGATGTAGACCCAGGACCAGTCCGCGAACGGATTGCGCTCGTCGGCGAGGTCGAGCATGCCTCCGGAGTAGGCCGGGTCGTCCTCCAGGTCGACGCGGTCGTCGAACCAGGGACTGCCCTCCGCGCAGGTCGTGGGGTCGAAGCACCCTCCGCCGCCCTGGAAGAACACGACCAGCTTGCTCGGGTCGCCCCGGCGCACCCAGAACGCGTACTTCGCCCCCGCGCGCGCAGCGGGTCTTGCCGCCCGGCTCGACTCGCTGCCACGCGGTCGCTTCGGTGGCCGTTACGGGCGGGGCCGCCGCGGGCGGTTCAGGGTCGTCGTCATCGCCGGCACAACCGGCGGCCAGACCGATGACGAGCGCCAGCGCCAGCGTGAGCGTCGTCAGGCGACGCATTACCCGCGCTGGTCGGCGATCGTGCGCTCGACTTCTCGCGCCCAGGCGACGTACGCGCTTGCATAGGCGCGACCCCACGCGCGCGTGAGTGCCGGGTAGAAGTCGTCCTCCGTCGCACGCAACTGGCCGACGGTCTGCTCGATCTCGTCGAGCTCGTCCAGAAGCTGCTCGGCTGCAGCCCGCCGCTCGCGCACCTGCTCGACGAGCAGGTCGGCGTCGCCGTGCTGCCCGAAGAAGAGCTTCAGCAGGATCGGGCTCCGCTCGGGGGCGACGTCGACCGGCCCGGTGTTGACCCAACGCTCGAGAGCGGCCTTCCCGGCCGGTGTGATGCGGTACACCTGCTTGCTCGGCCGCGTGCGCTGCTGCACGTCGCGCCTGGTCGCGAGGCCCGTCTCCACGAGCCGCGGCAGGACCGCGTAGATCTGTGTCTTTGCCGGCGCCCAGAAGTAGCCGACGCTGCGTTCGATCTGCTTGCGGAGGTCGTACCCCGACGCCTCCCCGTTGGCGAGGCACCCGAGCACGGCGGCCTCGGTAGCGGTCAGCGTTCCCGTCGACTGCTCGTTAGTCCGCACCGGACTATCGTAGCGGTTCGATGGACGTGCTAGCCACTGCCTTGCGCACACATGCTCGGGTCAGTCCTCGGCGGCCAACGGCAACACCGCCGCCGGTGACAGACCCTTCCTTTCTTTTCTCTCCTCTGTCCTCTCTCCTCGTCCTCTGTCCTCTCCGTTCTCTCCGTTCTCTCCTCTCTCCTTTCTCCTCTCGCCCCTCCCCGATGTCGCGACGAAGTCGCGACGAGCACCCGACAGACCAGGTCGCGCAGTACCGGCGAAGCCGAGCTAGCTCGGCGAGAGCCACAACGCGGGAAGCGCGTGTGACCAGGTTGGCCTTGTCGCCTCGAACGCCGAGTGGACAGGGGGAGCTCGAGGGGGGACGCAGGCCCCCCTCGAATAGAGCGAGCTCTGCCGCCGTCAATCGCTCCGCACACCGAGGGCGGCGGCACAGGTCGCGGTCTCCTCTCGCTCTTATGAATATCCCTCGTTCGGCCGATAAGGCCCGCGTGGAGTCGATAAAGCCCCTGCGAGTTCCCGCGAGCGCCGCCGGCACGGCCGAGGCGCAGCCGCCGGTTCAGAGCCGCATCCGCCTCGGCACCATGCTCGTGCGCGAGGGCGTGCTGACGGCCGAGCAGCTCGAGGAGGCGCTCGCCGAGAAGGCCGAGACCGGCCGCCGGCTCGGCGAGATCGTCGTCGACCACGGCTGGGTCGTGAGCCGCGACCTCGCGAAGGCACTCGCCGAGCAGCACCACGTCGCGTTCATCGACCTGGTCGAGACCGAGATCGAGGACGCGGCCGCAAGCCTGCTGCCCGAGCGCCTCGCCCGGCGCTACCGCGCCGTTCCGATCAAGTTCCTCGGCGAGGACCAGGTGCTCGTCGCCGTCGCCGACCCGACGGACGTGCTCGCGTCGGACGATCTCCGGCTGGCGCTGGGGATGAACGTCGAGTTCGCCGTCGCGGACCAGAGCGACATCGAGCGGACGCTCGGGAAGATGTACCGGGTCGAGTTCGACATCGGCACCGACACGACGTTCGACGACGACGACGACGACGTCATGGACGTCCGCGAGGTCGCCGCCACGAGCGCCCCCGCGATCAAGCTCGTCCACTCCGTCGTGTCGCGCGCGATCGAGGAGGAGGCGTCCGACGTCCACTTCGAGCCCGGCCCCAAGGAGCTCGCCGTCCGGGCCCGGATCGACGGCGTCACCCGCGAGCTGACCACCATTCCGAAGTCGATGCAGGCCGCCGTCATCAGCCGCCTGAAGATCATGGGCGAGCTCGACATTGCCGAGCGCCGGCTGCCGCAGGACGGCCGCGTCTCGATCCGCTTCGCGCAGCAGCCCATGGACCTGCGCATGGCGGTCCTGCCCACGACGTACGGCGAGAAGGTCATCCTCCGGATCGCCGGCAGCGCTGCCAAGGCGCTCGACCTGAGTGAGCTCGGCATGAGCCCCGACTCGGAGAAGGCGTTCCGTCGCGCGATCGAGCAGCCGTACGGCGCCGTCATGACCTGCGGACCGACGGGAAGCGGGAAGACGACGACGCTCTACGCGGCTCTCCAGCTGCTCAACGACCCGGGCCGCGTGCTGACCACGATCGAAGATCCCGTCGAGTTCCAGTTCCCGGGCATCAGCCAGGTCGAGGTGAACACCAAGAGCGGACTGACCTTCGGCCGCGGGCTGCGCACAATCCTGCGCGCCGACCCCGACGTGCTCCTGGTCGGCGAGGTGCGCGATGACGAGACGGCGCGGATCGCCGTCCAGGCAGCGCTGACCGGCCACCTCGTGCTGACCACGCTGCACGCTCACAACGCCGCCAGCTCGATCGCGCGGCTCAAGGACATGGGCGTCGAGCCGAACCTGCTCGCCACCTCGATCAACTGCATCGTCGCCCAGCGCCTCGCCCGCCGGTTGTGCCAGGACTGCAAGGAGCCGTATGAGGCGAACGACGAGGAGCTGCAGGAGCTCGACACCATCGGCGCGGGCCAGCTCTTCCAGGCCGTGGGCTGCGCGCGCTGTGCAGACACCGGCTTCCGCGGCCGCGTCGCGCTCTACGAAGTCATGCCGTTCCAGGGCAAGCTGCGCAGCCTCGTGGAAGGGTCGACGGAGCAGATCTTCGCCGCCGCGGTCGAGCAGGGCATGCGCACGCTGCGCGAGGACGGGCTGCGCCTCTCGCTGGCCGGCATCACCTCCCTGGAGGAGGTCCGCCGGGTGACGGGCGACCGGCTGCACTGAGCGGGACCCGGTCGGCCTAACTCGATCGAGCGATACGCGTGGTTTCGATCCCCCGATCGAGCTAGCGCGCGCTCTAGGACTGGACTCCCCCGGCCGATGGAGGCTGAGCATGCGGCGTCCGTTTCGGCTCGGGCTACTTGGGAAATTCGCGCTTGCCAGCGCGATTCCGCTGCTGGCGCTCGGCCTCGTGCTGGGCAAGTACCTCTCCCACCGGATCCACGAGCGGACGCTCACGCAGGCGGAGCGTTCGGCGGAGCTGATCGCGCGGGTCGGCTTCCAGTCGCAGCTGAAGCCGCACGACCTCATTCGAGGTGAGCTTTCGGAGAGCCGCGAGCGAGTGCTGAACGAGGCGCTCAACTCGAAGCGGCTCGAGGACGGGCTCGCCCGCATCAAGATCTGGAACAAGCAGGGTCTGGTTGTCTACTCCGACGACAGCAAGCTGATCGGCAAGCGCTACCAGCTGTTCGGCCCGCTGCGCCAGGCGCTGGCGGGGCGGACGGTGTCCTCGGTGTCCACGTTCGGCCGGAGCGCGTCGGCCAGCGACCGGGAACTCGGGAAGGTGCTCGAGGTGTACGTGCCGCTCGAGCTGGTGTCGGGCGCACAGCCGGTCGGCGCGATCAACTTCTTCCTCCCCTACGAGCCGATCGCACGCGAGATCCGGCACGAGACGCGGACGATGTACCTGCTGCTGGTCTGCGGGATCGGCCTGCTCTACGCCGTGCTCTTCCGGATTGTCGCCGGCGCGTCGCGCCGCCTGCGGCAGCAGGCCGACGAGCTCGAGCGCCACGCGGCCGAGAGTGAGTACCAGGCGCTGCACGACCCGCTCACGGAGCTGCCGAACCGCGCGCTCTTCGCGGAGCGGATCCACTACGCCCTCTACGACGCCCACCAGGAAGGGCGCGAGGTGGCCGTGCTGCTCATGGACCTCGACCGCTTCAAGGAGATCAACGACACGCTCGGCCATCACTGCGGCGACCTGCTGCTTCAGGAGCTGAGCGCCCGGCTGACGACCGCGCTGCGCGAGAGCGACACCGTCGCGCGCCTCGGCGGCGACGAGTTCGGCGTGCTGCTGCCGTCGCTTCCCGACCGGCGCGTGGTCAACGAGGTCGTCGAGCGGATCCGCGCCGCTGTCGAGGCGCCGGTCAACCTGCAGGGACTGCCGCTCGCGATCGAGACGTCGATCGGCGTCAGCATCTACCCCGAGCACGGCGAGGACGTCGACACGCTGATTCAGCGTGCGGACGTCGCCATGTATCAGGCGAAGGCGACCAACTCGCTCTTCGAGGTCTACGACGAGAGTCGCGACGAGTACGACCCGGGCCGGCTGACGCTCGTCAGCGAGCTGCGGCGCGGGATCGAGGAGGGCGAGCTCAAGGTCTACTACCAGCCGAAGGCGATCCTCGGGAACGGGGACGTCGACGGCGTCGAGGCGCTCGTGCGCTGGGAGCACCCCGAGCGGGGCCTGCTCGCGCCGGACGAGTTCATCCCGCTCGCCGAGCACACGGGCCTGATCGGCCCACTCACGATGTACGTGCTCGACCGCGCCCTCGGCCAGTGCCGGGCCTGGCGCGACGACGGCATGAACCTGAGCGTGGCCGTCAACCTGGCGATGCGCAACATGCTCGACATCAGCTTCCCCGACCACGTCTCGGAGCTGCTCACCAAGTGGCGCCTCTCGCCGACCACGCTCGAGTTCGAGATCACCGAGAACACGATCATGGCCGACCCCTTCCGCGCGATGACGGTGCTCGGCCGCCTGAACGAGATGGGCGTCAAGCTCTCGATCGACGACTTCGGGACGGGCTATTCGTCGCTCGCCTACCTCAAGCGCCTGCCGGTCGACGCGGTCAAGATCGACAAGTCATTCGTGCTCGGCATGACCGAGGACACGAACGACGGCGCCATCGTCCGCTCGACGATCGACCTCGCGCGCAACCTCGGCCTGCACGTCATCGCCGAGGGCGTCGAGACGAGCCAGATCTGGACCGAGCTCCGTGATCTCGGCTGCGACCTTGCGCAGGGCTACCTCGTCAGCCGCCCGCTGCCGGCCGACCAGCTCACGGCGTGGCTGCACCAGCGACGGGACGCCGCTGCGGCGGCCGAGGCAGCGACCGCCGACGCAGGGGCTGCACGCGCTGTTGCGAACGGCCGGCCGGTGCTCGTGCCAGGCCCGGCACCCCAGCTCGCCGAGATCCGCAGCGAATAGCCGACGCAGCCGGTGAGCCTGCGGGCTGTTGGTAGCGTGGCTGCGTGACGAACGCCGTCCCCGCGCCGTCCGACCAGCCGATCGCGTGCCCGCACTGCAAGCGTGAGTTCGACGCGAAACTGATCGTCGGGCCCGGCGACGAACCGCAGGGCTACAAGTGCCCGCACTGCCGGTTGTTCGTCGCGATCGACCGCGTGCGCGAGGCTTAGCTCCTACCCGCCGCCGCGAGCGGTGGCCCGCCCAGCCGCCTCAGTCGGGGACGAGCTCGAGCCCGCTGGCGCCCGACCTTCCGCCGGTCGCGAGCGCGCCGTGCCGCTGCGCCCAGCGGCTCGCCTCGGTGCGATTCCGCACCCCGAGCTTGCGGTACACGTTCGTGAGGTGGAACTTCACGGTCGGCTCGCTGACCGAGAGCAGCTCCGCGAGCCGCCGGTTCGAGTAGCCCTCGGCGACCAGGCGCAGGATTTCGATCTCGCGCGCCGTCAGCGGGCTCGATTCCGGCATGGCCGACACCGCAGGCGGGGCGGCCAGGTAGACCGAGTGCGAGAAGCACTGGCGGACGGCGGTGGCCAGGTCGTCCGGGTGAGCCGCCTTCAGCACGTACGCGTCAGCCCCGGCCGCCAGCGCGGCGTTGATGTGCGCCGGCTCGTCGGAGAGCGTGAGCACCACGACACGGATCGTGGGCCGTCGCCCGCGCGCGAGCCGAATCAGCGTCGGGCCGTCGATGCGGCCGGGCAGCTCGATCTCGGTCACGAGCAGATCCGCCGACTCGTTCACGATCGCGTCGAGCGCGTCCTCCGCGGTGGCGAGACGTCCGAGAACCTCGATCTCGAGCCGGCCCAGCACGAGCTCGACCGCCTCGTGCCAGAGCGGATACTGGTCGAGCACGATCGCGCGGCGGCCGGGCAAGCCGTCTGCCAACGGCTTCCCCCCCTCTGCTGCGCTCCGAGCTACCTCCGCCAAACGGGCGGCAAGTGTCTCCGCCTCGTCCCCCACGGGGGGATTCTCTGTTACGCGAGCCTCTACGACAAGCGGCATCTGTCACCCCCAGCGGGTGAACCTTGCCGCTTCGCTTCGCTCGCTCTCACGGGGGAACCAGGAGGATGGGGTTACCTGGTTCCCCCGTGTGCCCCCTCCTTGCGGGCGGGCGCGCGGTTCATGTGTTCCAGGAGCCGGCGGCTGTGGGCGCTGTTCAGAGGTCTTACGGCGTCTGATCTGACGCGCGTCCCGCGAGGTGCCTCCCGGGCGGGCAAGCCGCCCTTCGGCGGGGCCGTGGTGCCGCTGGGTGGGGAAGCGCTGCGGTGGAAGGCGGGTGCCGGCATTGGCCACCTGGAAGGTCGCGCGAACAGCGAAGAGCGTCGGTCGCTCGCGCGGTCGGCTCACGCTGACACGAGTCGGCGCCCGCCCCGGGGTCCGGGGCGGGCGCCGCAAGACTGATCCGGCCGGGCTCTAGCCCTTGCCGCGGACGCACGGGCGAACTGCGCGTCCGTTGACGATGCAGACCGACTGCTTGCCCTTGACGGCTGACTTGCCGAGCACCCGCGGCTTGATCTTCGGCTTGGCGATGCAGCGGCCGCCGCGCTTGATCTTGCCCTTCGGCACCTTCGCCTGAGCCCCCTTCAGGTTCGGGCAGACGTCCGGCTTCGGCTTCGGCTTCGCGACAGTGACGGTCCTTGTGGTCGTCGTGACGACCGTCGTCGTCTGAGTCGCGGTCACCGTCGTCGTCACGGGCGGCGCGACCGGCCCCACCACAGCCGGCGGCGTGGTCGTCGTAGCGGGCAGCGTCGTGCTCGTCGGCGTCGTGGTGGTCGTTGGCGTGGTCGTGGTCGTCGGCGTCGTGGTGGTCGTCGGCGTCGTCGTGGTCGTCGTCGACGTCGTCGGAGCCGCCACGGTCGTGGTCACCGTCTGGCACTCCGGCCAGATCGGCTCCTCGACGTCGGGGCTGTACACGGCGTCGCAGTTGCGCACGATCTCCTCGTCCGTCGTCGTCGTCTTCGAGTACTTGTCGTCATGGCCCCACGAGGGCAGCCACGGACAGGTCGACGCAAGCGCAGGCGACACGGCGAAGGCCGCGCCCAACACGATCGCTACCAGGATCACCCCGGTGCGTAACCGCATGTGTTTCTCCCCCTCGTTGCCGCTGCGGTCTCCCCCAATACGGCGAGGCCGGCTGCCGCAGCACAACCGACACTTCTCGTCTTAGTGGAGCCCAGCGAGGGTTGCAAGCCCTGCGGCCCTAGAAAAGTGGGCAGCTAGCAGGCGGTTTTACGAGGTTTCTCGCGACGAAGACGTGCCGCAGGTGGCGGCCGAACGCGGCTGGAGCGGCAAGAACGGCACGGGTCAGTCCCTGTGCCGCGACGAAGACGACACTGCACAGGGACAGACCGCACTTCTGTTGATCCAGGCGCCTCGCCTGTCGAGCTAGACGCAGTCGAACAGAGACTGCGCTTCGGGCAGCGTCTCGAGCTTCTTCAGCGTGTTGTTCTCGATCTGGCGGATGCGCTCGCGGGTGACGTTGAACGCGCGACCCACCTCCTCGAGCGTGCGCGGGCGGTCGCCCAGGAGCCCGAACCGAAGCTCGATCACCTTGCGCTCGCGCTCGGGCAGGGAGTCAAGTGCCCGCCTGATGTCCTGCTGGCGAAGCGACAACGACGCGGAGTCGAACGGGGACTCGGCCTGCTCGTCCTGCACGAAGTCGCCGAGCTCGGACTCCTCCTCCTCGCCGATCGGCTTCTCGAGCGACACGGGCAGCTGCGCCATGCGGAGGATCTCGCGAACCTCGTCGGCGGTCATGTCGAGCTCCTCGGCGATCTCCTCGGGCAGCGGCTCGCGGCCGAGGCGCTGGACGAGCTGACGCTCGATGTGCACGACCTTGTTCAGCTTCTCGACCATGTGCACCGGGATCCGGATCGTCCGCGCCTTGTCGGCGATCGCCCGCGTCACCGCCTGGCGAATCCACCAGGTCGCGTAGGTCGAGAACTTGAAGCCCTTGCGGTAGTCGAACTTCTCGACGGCGCGGATCAGGCCGAGCGAGCCCTCCTGGATCAGGTCGAGAAAGGAGAGGCCGCGGCCGAGGTAGCCCTTCGCGATCGAGACGACGAGACGGAGGTTGGCCTCGATCATGTGGGTCTTGGCTGCCATGTCGCCGCGCTCGATCCGCTTCGCCAGGTACACCTCTTGGTCGGCGGTCAGCAGCGGCACCTTGCCGATCTCGCGTAGGTAGAGCCGAAGCGAGTCGAGCGATGGCTCAACGGTCAGGTCGATCTTCGGAGCCTTCTCCTCCTCGGGCTCCGGCTGCTCGTGGGGCGGATGCTTGTGCTGCTCGCCCTCCATGAGCTCGATCCCGTGATCGATGAGGTAGGTGTAGAAGTCCTCGACCTGCTCCTTGGTGAGCTCGACCTCGTCGAGCCCGGCGACGATCTCGTCGTACGTCAGAAACCCTTTTTCCTGGCCTTCCTGGACGAGCTTGTGGAGCTCCTCTACGTCCGGCAGGGAGATATCGACGGTCAGCATCTGCGGCGGCCTCGGCTTTCCTCGCGCTGCGGTGGACTGGGGCGTATCTACCTGAGCACGAAGAGAGCCGGACTCAAGACCGGCTCCCCCTCGCAGCGACCGATGGTACTACGCAATCCACAAAATGTGAACACTTTGTTTGCGAGGTTGAGCGCAGATGATTGCGCCGCAGATGAGGCTCATCAGAGCCGCGCGACCAGCTCGCCGACGACCTCGCCGCGACTGTTTTCCACCGGTACGGACGGAGCCTGTGGAAGACCGAGACCGAGCCGCTCCAGCAAGGCCGCGAGCGCCGGGCGAATGGCCCGGCCGGCGCCGTCCTCGACCTTGAGCGCGAGCGCCTCGCCGTCGGGCCCCGAAGCGCAGAAGACGCCCTCCGCCCCACCCTTGGCGATCCAGCCCGGGAGCGAGCGCATCAGCTCGGTGTCCGGTGCCCCAGGTCCGCGAATCAGCTCCGGGTGAGCCTGCATGGCAGCGGCGACCTCCCCGCCGCCCGGCCGGCCGGAGAGGGCGGCGAAGGCGGCGGCCATCCGCTCGAGCGGCAGGGCGAAGGAGACGACTCCACACCCGTCGGTTCCCGTCGCGATGTCGGCTGGAGCGAGGCCTGCCGCGCCGGCGAGCTCCTCGTGCAGTTGTTGCTGCAGTGGGTGATCCGGCAGCCGGTAGCCGGCTCGCGGCCAGCCGTGCTCGTGGCACACGGCGAGCATGCCGGCGTGCTTGCCGGAGCAGTTGTGCTGCAGTCGTGAGGGCGGCCGGCCCTCGGTGCCGCACTCGAGGTCGTCCTCGCTCGCATCCGCACGGGCGAGCAAGCCGCGCACAGCCGCGAGCTGCTCCGGCCGAGCGAGGTGCGAGGCGCAGGCGATCGCCAGCTGCTCGGACGGCACCGCCGGCAGCCGCGCGAGGAGCAGCGCCTGCAGTGGCTTCGCGGCCGAGCGCATGAAAGTGACCAGCCCCGCATCGCCCGCGGCGGCCACGACCTGCCCGTCGCGAAGCGCCACGGCATGCACACGGTGGGTCGACTCGGTGACGCCGCCGCGGCGCACGGTCACAACGAACGGTTCCATGCGGCGGACGCTACTGCCGCGCGGGCCACGCCCGCCGGTGAACCGCCACGAGCAGTGCATACGGGCTGCCACCCTCGTCAGGCGGCCGCTCGGAGTAGCTCCGGACGATCTTCTCGATCCGCTCGACGAGCTCGTCACGAGCGTCGTCGGTGAGCATCAGCCCGAGGCGGGCGAACGTCTCCACCGACTCGTTCCCCGCCTCGACCAGCTCGCTGCGGAACGCGTCGACACTCGCGAGGTTGACGTTCATGCTCTCGCCTGTCTCCTCGACGTTCAGCGTCCAGGACTTGCCGGTCGCGCGGTAGGGCTTCTCGAGGGCGCCGCGCTCACCCTGCCGTACCGCCGTGGCTGCGAGGAAGCCGGTGGAGACGAGCGTGCGCACGTGGTGGATCACCGTTCCCGGGTCGGCGCCGAGGCGATCGGCCAGCTGCTTGTTCGTCAGCTCCTCGTCCAGGCAGAGCCGCAGGATGCGCAGCCGCAGCGGGTGCGCTAGGGCACGGGCCTCGGCCAGCGTCGCAGGTCGGCGGCCGCCGACCCTGGGCTCGATCTCGGGCGATGCCATTGCGACAACTCTATCGGTTGACAAATCTCAATTCATGTCTAGCATCGCCGCCGATGCGTCTCCCGATCCGCTGGCCCAGTGGCGTCCTCTGGCGCCACCGCGACTTCCTCAAGCTCTGGTCGGCAGAGACGATCAGCCAGTTCGGGACGCAGGTTGGTCAGCTCGCACTGCCGCTCGTGGCGATCCTCGTGCTCGACGCGAGCGCCTTCGAGGTGGCCTCCCTGGCCACGGTGCAGTTCCTGCCGTTCATTCTCTTCACGCTGCCGGCCGGAGTCTGGGTCGACCGGCTGCCCCGCCGGCCGATCCTTGTCTTCGGCGACATGGGGCGCGCTGCCGTGCTGGCGACCATTCCGCTGGCGTACGTCGCGGACTCGCTCACGCTCGAGCAACTTTTCGTCGTCGGGTTCGCCGTCGGCACTTTCACGGTCTTTTTCGACATCGCCTACCAGTCGTACCTCCCGTCGCTGGTCGACCGCAGCCAGATCATCGAGGGGAACTCGAAGCTCGAGATCAGCCGGTCGGCGGCCGCCGTCGGCGGCCCCGGCCTGGGCGGCGGCCTCGTCGAGCTGCTGACCGCGCCCTACGCCGTGCTGGCGGACGCGGTCAGCTTCTTCGTCTCGGGACTCTTCGTGCTCGGGATCCGCAAGGTGGAGGAGCAGCCAGCGCGCGTCGCCGCGGACGGCAGCCGCACGAGCCTCTGGACCGAGCTAAAGGAGGGGCTGCGGTTCGTGCTCGGGAACCCGAACCTCCGCGCCCAGGCGGGTTGCACGGCGACCTCGAACCTCTTCGGCAGCATGGCGTTCGCGGTGGTGCTCGTCTTTGCGGTCCGCGAGCTCGGGCTCTCTGCGGGGCTCATCGGCGTCGTCTTCTCGATCGCGAGCCTGGGCGCGCTGCTCGCTGCGCTGACCGCGATGCGGCTCTCGGCGCGATTCGGTATCGGCCCGGTGACGATCGCGACGGCGGCCGCGTTCGGGCCAACCTTCCTGCTGATCGCGTTCGCGCCGACGGGCAATGCCGCAGTCCCGTTCCTCATCGTCGCGGAGATCCTGTTCGGCTTCGCAGGGGTGACCTACAACATCGTGCAGGTCAGCTACCGGCAGTCGATCTGCCCGCCGCGTCTGCAGGGCCGCATGAACTCCGTGATGCGTTTCCTCGTCTGGGGCACGATCCCGCTCGGCACCCTCGCGGGCGGTGCGCTGGCGACGTGGGTCGGCCTGCGCGAGACGATCGTCGTCGCCGCCGTCGGCGGCGGGCTGTCCGTCCTCTGGATCATCTTCTCCCCGCAGCGGCACCTGCGCGAGATGCCGGAGCCGATCGAGGACGTGACGCCTGCTGCCGAGCTCGGGGCCTCGGCACCGCACGTCGGGGACCCGCTGCCGGCCGACGGTCGCTGACCCACCGCGTCGCCGAGCCCACTGCGGGGGTGCGCGGTCGGGCACTCTTCTCTGGTGAGCGTCACCAGCCCGCGGACGCGCTGATGCCCGAGCTACCGGAGATGGAGGCGTGGCGCCGGAGGCTCGACGAGCCGGTGCGGGCGTCGGACATCGCCCAGGCCGGGCCTGCGCACGTGGCCACGCTGAAGACGTTCGACCCGCCGCTCTCGGCGCTCACGGGGCGGCGGCTGGCGGGAACGAAGCGCCGCGGCAAGCGCCTCCTCTTTCCAACGGACGATGGCGAGCTGGTACTGGTGCTGCACCTGATGTCGGCCGGTCGGCTGAAGTGGCTCGCCTCGGGCGACCAGGGCCCGAAGACCCCAGCCTTCCGGCTCCGCTTCGAGAACGGCACGCAGCTCGCAATGACCGAGGGTGGCGCGAAGAAGCGCGCGGGGGTCTGGCTCCTGACGCCGGCGGCCGCGGAGGCCGAGGTCGACCACCTCGGCCCCGATGCTCTGGAGCTCGACGCCACCCGGCTCGCCGAGGTCGTGCGCGCCGACTCGCGCAGGCTGCACCCGCTGCTTCGCGACCAGCGGGCCATCGCCGGCATCGGCCGCGCCTGGTCGAACGAGATCCTCCACACCGCTCAGCTCTCGCCGTACGCGCTCTCCAACCAGCTGGACGACGAGGAGATCGAGCGTCTTGCCGCCGCCATCCAGGCCGAGCTGCGCCGCGGGCTCGAGCTCCGCGAGCGCGGCGCGAGCGACACCCGCACGTACCGCGTCCACCGCCGCCTCGACGAGCCCTGCCACGTCTGCGGCACGAAGATCGCCCAGATCGACTTCGACCAGCACACGATCTTCTACTGCCCCACCTGCCAGACCGGAGGCCGGGTGCTCAAGGATCGCCGCCTCTCGCGGCTGCTGCGCTAGTCGCCGAGGACGCGGACCAGGACACGTCCAGCGCGGCCATGTCTCCGCGGGACACCGTCGGCAACAAGCATGCCCCACCCTCCCAAGGGAGACGACCTCCACCACCCGCCCGTCTCCGACGGTACCGACGAAGGACGTGCGTGTCTGTGCCGAACGTGCGCCGACTTCGTCGCGCGCGGGCTCTACGGCTCGCCCGACTCCAGCATGCGTCGGAAGGCCGCGTACTGGCCGGCCTTCGCCACCGTCACGAGGGTGTCACCCCGCTCGACGATGTCGTCCGGACGGGCGCCGACGATCGGCTCAGGGTCGCGCAGGATCGCGATCACGGTGACGCCGACCTTTGCGCGGAACGCGCAGTCGGCGAGCGTCCGGCCGATCCACGGACTGGATTCCGGCACAGGGATCCACTCGATCTGCAGCTGGCCGAGGGCCATCTCGAGCTCCTCGACGATCTTCGGCCGCTCGTAGGCGCCGCCGAGGACGGCTCCGAGCTGGCGCGCCTCGTCGTCGTCGAGCGAGATGACCGCCGACGGTTCCTCGTCGCCGCGGCGGAACCAGTAGATCTCGCGCTTGCCGTCGTTGTGGAGGATGACCGTGATGCGCCCACCGCCATCGAGCGCAAAGGCGAACTTCGCGCCGATGCCGGGTAGACGGGTCTCCTGGAGATTGACGGGCACGACGACTCCTACGACAAGAGTTTACCGGCGCGGGTGGCCGATTCCGAGCGCGGCTACGGAGGGAGCGCCGGCGGGGCCGCCGGCTGGAACAGCCGCCTGCCGATCAGCTTCGACTCCTTCATCAGCGTCACGCCGACGGTGGCCGAGACAAGGACGTAGAGCCCTGCGAAGGCCCCGAACAGCGCCGCATCGTCCGCCGTGATGGCCGGGTTGCGGGACGCGAGCTCCGCGAGGACGATCGTGAACTCGCCATGTGCGATCAGGGCGACGCCGGCGTTGAAGCTCTGCCGCCTGGTGAACCCGCCCGCCGGGCCTGCGAGCAGGCCGAGCCCGACCTTGCCGACCAGAGTCACGACCAGCGCGAGCGCCAAGAGCCATGCGAGCTCGTCCAGCTGGGCAATGTCGATCGAGAGCCCGAACGCGAAGAAGAACAGGGCTGCGAACACGTCGCGGAAGCTGAAGAAGCGCTCCTCGATCTCGCCGCGCACCGAGGTCTCGGACAGCGCGACCCCCGCCATGAGCGCCCCGATCGCCTCCGAAAGCCCGAGCTCTTCGGCGGCCGCCGCAGCACCGAAGACGAAACCCACGACGGCGAGCAGGAAGAACTCGCGCGGCAGCCAGTCGAGAAACCGTTCGAGCAGCGGCGTCCCGTACTTCGAGACGGCGAGCGTCACGGTGATGAAGAGGAGCGCCTTCCCCACGATCGCGAGGGTGGTCTCGAGCGTGCCCCCGCCTTCGACCGCAAAGCCGAGCACGAAGGCGATGGCGATGTCCTCTGCCACGAGGATCGCCAGCACCAGGTCCGTCTCGTCGTCGGCGAGGCGGCGGAAGTCGATCAACCCTTTGACCGTGATCGCGCTCGACGAGACGTAGATCGCCGCCCCGAGGATCACGGCCGCGAAAGAGAAGCCGAACGCGGCGATACCGACGATGAGGCCGAGCGCCCCGTTCAGGACTCCGTCGATCACACCCCCGACGACCGCGTGCCGGCGGAGGCTCGCCAGCCGGCCGAGTGTGAACTCGAGGCCGAGGAAGAAGAGCAGGAAGATCAACCCGATCTCGGCGAGGAAGTCGGTGACCTCCGAGGGCTCGATGAGCGTGAAGATCTTCGGCTCGTTCGGCCCGAGCAGAATCCCGGCCAGAAGGTACGCCGGGATGGCTGAGAGCCCGAACCGGCTCGCGAAGAGTCCGAGAACGCCGAGGACCGAGACGGTGACGGCGAGCTCGGCGATGGTCACGCTTCGAGGCTACCCCGGAGCGGGCAGGATGACCGCCACAGCCTCGCCGCGCCGCTCGACCCGTCCGCCGAGCACCGCGATCAGCTCGTTGCCGGCGAGCGCGCCGAGGTCGCGGGGGGACGTGCCGAGCACCACTTCGGTCGCTTCGTGGTTCACGGGCGGCAGCAGCACGGTGCGGCCGTCGACCTGGAGCTCGACCCGCTCGAGCGCACCGTGGCGCAGCGCGGCGTTCGCGAGGGCGGCGAGAGCACGCGTCGTCAGTCGCGGGTCGACCGCCGCGGGCGCGCCGCTGCCCTGCGCGGTGACCTTGCCGTCGGGCAGCTGCTGGGCCGCCTCGCCGGCGAGCGTAAGCGTGTCGACGATCTCGACGGCCGGCTCCAGGCGGCCTGCCTGGATTCGCGCCACGACGTTGAGGTCGTCCACGATCTGACCGAGCTGCTGGGACGCGGCCTCGATCAGGCCGACGTAGCGGCTGCTCTGCTCGTCGAGACGGTCCAGGCGGATGAGCGTGGCGGCGAACCCCGAGACGGTCGCGAGCGGCGTGCGCAGGTCGTGGCACGCGAGCGCGACGAAGTCGGGGAAGCGCTGGTCGGTCGGCATCGTCCTCGGTGCTACGGTCCGCGCGAGTTTAGTGCCCCACCGCACTCGAGACGCCGGCGACGTCGACCTGCAAGCCTCGGAGCCGGAGGTCCGTCTCGGCCTGTCGCGCGCCGGAGTCCGGGGTGTCGAGAAGGCGATCCGCATTCGGCACGCCGGACGGGAGCAGCTGATCGCGGCGACGATCGACTGTGCCGTCGATCTGGAGTCGCGGCGGAAGGGCGTGCACATGTCGCGCTTCCCCGAGCTCTTCGCCGAGGCAATCGAGACGGTCGTCCTCGAGGAGGCCTCGCTCGTCGAGGAGCTGGCCGAGCACATCGCCCGGCAGATCGTCGAGCGGCAGGACGCCGCGCGTGCCGAGGTGACCATCCATGCCCGCTACCCCGTGGCGCGCGAGACGCCCGTGACGGCGCTGCCGACCCAGGAGCTCGTCGGCCTGATAGGCATCTCGGCGGTCTCCGAGCGGGGCGCACGGAGCCTGGTCGGGGTCGAGGCGAACGGCATCAACGCCTGCCCCTGCGCTCAGGGGCTGATCCGCGGGCAGGCGTCGGAGCGGCTCCGGACGGCCGGGTTCGGCGAGCTCGATGTCGAGCGCATCCTCGAGCTCGTCCCGCTCGCCACCCACAACCAGCGCGGCCGCGGCACGCTCTACGTCGGCACGGCTGAGCAGGTGAACGCCGAGCGCCTCGTCGAGATCGTCGAGCGCTCGATGAGCGCTCCGGTCTACGAGCTGCTCAAGCGGCCCGACGAGGTCTTCGTCGTCGAGCATGCGCACCTTCAGCCGCGATTCGTCGAAGACTCCGTCCGCCACGCGCTCCTCGAGGTGGTCGACACCTACCCCGCGCTCGCCGACGGCGACTTCCTGCTCTCGCGGCAGCTCAACTTCGAGACGATCCACGCGCACGACGTGGTCGCCGAGCGCTGGGGCACCGTCGGTGAGATCCGTGGCGAGCTGCGGAACGGCGGCGCGGCGGCGCCCCGTCCGCACACCACGCTGCAGCAGTGGCTCGCGGACGAGCCGGGCGACCAGGCCGGCGGGCGCGCCTGACCGTCAGCCGGGAATCTGGTACCGGGACACCCAGTCGTTCACGACGCCCCAGTCGAGATTCTTGAAGAACGCGTCGATGTACGAGGCGCGGTCGGTCTGGTAGTCGAGGAAGTAGGCGTGCTCGTAGACGTCGAGCGCGACCAGCGGCGTGGCGTTCCAGATCGCGAACGTGTTCTGGGCGTCGCCGATGTAGTTGAAGAGGCGCCCCTCGTCCCAGTCGTACGCGGTCCAGGCCCAGCCTCGCCCGCCCATCCCGGTCGCCTTCAGGTCTGCTCGCCAGGCATCGGTCGAGCCGAAGTCGCGGGCGATCAGCTTCGCCATCGGGCCGTCGGGCTCGCCGCCCTCGCCGCCGAGGTGCTCGAAGTAGATCTCGTGGTTCTTGATCCCGCCGATCGCGAAGGTGAGGTCGACCTTGAGCGCCCGGATCTCCGAGTAGACCTGGTTCGCGGTCGACAGATCGACGTCGGCGAGCTTGCCGAGGATCTCGTTCCGCTTCGCCACGTAGCCCTGGTAGAGCTTGTAGTGGGCCTCGACGGACGCGCGCGAGATGCCGTCGAGCTCGAGCAGGCCCGGCTTCAGCTGCCGGGCAGTGATCTCCTCCTGGTTGAACGCGAGCGTCGCCAAGGCCGACTCCTTTCGTGACGGGGGCCGGCGGAGTCTACTGCCGCCGGCCCCCGTCTATGGCCCGGAGCAAAGCTCAGCCGCGGCGCACGAGGAGCGTGTTGCTGTCCGTCGCGAGGTAGCCGACGCCGGCCTGGTTGACCGTCATGAACAGGCGCACGCCGCGACAGCCCGTCGGGCAGGGCGCTCACCTTGAAGCGCTGCGCGGAGGCGGTCCCGAAGACGACCTTCTTGACGTTCACCCACTGGCCGAGCGCCGAGCGGCGCTGGACGTACACCCAGCGGTTCTTGAACGAGCGGTTCGCGTAGATCCTGGCGACGAACCAGGCGCCGACCCGCTTGAGGACGAGCTTCGGCTCGACGCCGAGCTGGATCTCGGCGCTCCTCAGGTTCTTCCACTGCACCTGGTAGTTGGTGAGCAGCTCGGGCTTGACCGCGTAGCTCCAGAGACCGGTGTCACCGGTGAGCACGACGCCGAGCTGGACGTAGCTGACGGAGCCGTACGGCTTCCCCCAGATCGTCACCTGCTCTCCCGCCTTGCCGCTCGGACACCTTGCCGCCGAGCGTCGCGGTGTCGCCGTAGGCGACGATCGGAGCCGTGGCCGCCAGCGAGACCGACGGCGGCGGCCCCGTGACGGTGATCCTGCCGGTCTGCGCCGACTTGAACACGTCGCGGTAGTTGAACGTGCCGGCGATGTCGAACCGGCGTGTCCAGCTGCCCTTCGGGGCGATGACAGGCGAGGCGAACTGGCCGCCGGTGGCAACGACCTGGCGGTTGACCGTGTCGCTGTTGACCCACTTGATGCTGTCGCCGGTCGCGATGGTCACGTTCTTCGGCGTGAAGCCCCCCGTCTTGATCGTCACCGTCTTCGTTACGGCCGCCTGTGTCGGCGCGGCGACGGCGAGCGCGGCGGCGACGGTGCCAAGCAATGTGAGCGTGCGCATCCTTCGGAACCTCCTGGCGGTTGGACGCACGGGTCTTTCCCATTGAGACGAACACGACAACCTCGCGCAGCCCCTCTTGACAGAAGCTTTACGCCACCGAAACTCCGCGCTTGCAGGGAGATCCGTCCGGGCGCCGTCCGTCCTAGACTGCCGCGGGTGCGCGCGCTGGTCACCGGGGGAACCGGCCGGGTCGGCTCCGCGGTGGCGGAGCGGCTGCGCAGCGCCGGCTGGGACGTCGTCGCCGCAGGCCGGGACCGGGGCGATCTCGCGCGCGCGGACGGGGCGCACCGCCTGGTCACGGCAGCGGTGGAGGAGCTCGGCGGCCTCGACCTGCTGGTGCACGCCGCCTCGGAGGGATTCGAGCCACGCGCGCTCGAAGACGTCGGCGAGGACGACTGGGACCGCGCGCTCGGTGCCACGGCCAAGGGCGCCTTCTTCAGCGCGCAGGCGGCCGCTCCGCACCTCCGCACGAGCCGCGGCCTCGTCGTGCTCATCGAGGACGTCGCCGCCTACCAGCCCTGGCCGCTCTTCGCCCCGCACTGCGCGGCCAAGGCGGCCGAGGCGATGCTCACCCGTGTGCTCGCCCGTGCGCTTGCGCCCGAGGTGCGGGTCTGCGGCGTGGCGCCCGGGCCGGTCGCGGTCGACGAGGAGCAACGGCCAGCGGCGAGCCGCCGAGACGCTGCTCGGCCGCGTCGGCGAGCCCGACGATGTCGCCGAGGCCGTCCTCTACCTCACTCGCGCGAGCTTCGTGACGGGCACCTCGCTCGTCGTCGACGGCGGACGCTTGCTGCAATCCGCGCAAGGCCGGGAGCCGTAACCGATGGTGTGGCGGCAGCTGCACTCAGTCTCGCGGTGACGGTTCAGAGCGGACACGGCGACGGCGACCTCATCGGGCGCGTCGGCGCGGGCGACCGCAACGCCTTCGAGGAGCTCTTCCACCGCTACTCGCGACCGGTGTACGGGCTGGCGCTGCGCCGCCTCGGTGACCAGGGGCGCGCCGAGGACGCGCTGCAGGACACCTTCACGCGCGTGTGGCGGTCGGCGCGGACCTATCGCAGCGAACGCGGCTCGGGTGCGACGTGGCTCTTCGCGATCGCGCGCAACGCGATCGCAGACGCGGGGCGGGCACGAGTCGAGCCGACGGCGGAGGTGCCCGAGGAGCCGTCGCCCGACCCCGGCCCCGCGGAGCGCGTCGAGTCGAGCTGGATCGCCTGGCGCGTGTGGGCCGCGCTGGCGCATCTGCCCGACCATGAGCGGCGCCTGCTCGAGCTCGCGTACTGGAGCGGCCTCTCGCAGAGCGAGATCGCGTCCGAGCTCGACATCCCGCTGGGAACCGTGAAGACGCGCACCCGCGCGGCGCTGGCGCGCCTCGCGGGCGAGCTCGAGGGGAGCTGTGAGCGAGAACTGGGTCGACGAGGTGGCGGACGGGGCGGACGCCGGCGAACAGGCCCGGCTGCGACGCGCGCACGACCTGCTGCTCGCGGCCGGGCCTCCCCCGGACCTGCCCGGCGCTGTCGAACCGCCGGCGACGGGCCGCCGCGCGCGGGGCGGCCTCGAGTCGCTTCGCGGCACGCGCCTTGCCCCGGCGCTCGCACTGGCGGCGGTCGTCGCGCTCGGCGTCGGGCTCGCGGTCGGGCTCGGGATCGGCGGCGACGGCGACGGCGGCGCGGGCTTCGTGCCGGTGCGATCGATCGAGATGCATGCGACGCCGGCCGCTCCCGAGGCGGTGTCGCTGCTGGAGGTCGGCGAGGGCGAGGAGGGCGGGAACATCCCGCTGCGACTCGTCGTCACCGGGCTCGCGCCGCTGCCCGAGCTCGGCTACTACGAGCTCTGGCTGACACGCGAAGTCGGCCGGCGCCAGGTGCGCGTCGCCTCCTGCGGCACCTTCACCGTCCACGGCGACCGTACCGAGGTGCGCCTCAACGCGCCGTACCGGCTGCAGGACTCACCCGGGTGGATCGTGGTCAGGCAGCTGCCCGGCGTGGCCGGCGAGCCGGTGGTGCTGACGACATAGCCCGAGTTACGGCGCGGTGCGGTCGTTCGCGAGGAAGGCCTCGTACGTGACCGGCATCTGCTCGGCCAGGTAGCGCTCGCACGCCTCGGCGTAGCGGCGGATCTCGCGCTGCGCGGTCTCGGCCGCGCGGAGCGAGATGAAGTTCATGAGCGAGCGCGCGTTGACCGTCCAGTAGAACTCGGTGTAGGCGCCGACGGGGAGCACGGCGCGCGCGAGCTCGCGGGCCACGCCCTGCTCGACCAGGCGCTCGTAGACCGCGTACGCCTGCTCGTAGACGGCGCGGAGCTCCTCGCGGGTCTCCTCGGCGACGTCGTCGGGGACCTGCTCGAAGCTGTAGGCACCCGGCTTGCCGACCTGGGTGCGAACGTCCTCCGGCTCGGGCACGTAGAAGTCGTCGGTGGCACGCGCGTAGCGCATGCTGAACTCGTTGAACGACCCGACGCGGTGTCGGAACCACTCGCGCGCCACGAAGATCGGGCAGCGGATGTGGAAGCGGAACGCGTTGTGCTCGAACGGCGTCCCGTGCCGCTCGCGCATCAGGAACCGGATCAGGCCGCGGTCGGAGTCGTCGAGCTCCTCCTTGCGGCGGCCGAAGCTGACCCTGGCGCTGTTCGCGACCGAGAGGTCGTCGGCCAGGGCGCCGTCCAGCCGGACGAAGCCGTGGTCGAGCACGGGAATCCCGCCTTCGGGGATCACTGGGGCTGCGGCGATGGCCACGCAGACGAGTGTAGAGCCGACGCCGGTCGGCGCCGCATCTCGCTATGACTGCGGCGATGAGCCTCCACGTCGGCACCTCTGGCTGGTCGTACCCGTCGTGGCGGCCCGGTTTCTACCCCGCCGGGACGCAGGGCCCGGACTTCCTCGGGATCTACGCCGAGCGCTTCGACACGGTCGAGCTGAACACGACGGGCTACCGGCTGCCGGCGGCGGAGCAGTTCGCCAAGTGGGCGGGGCAGGTGCCCGACGGCTTCGCGTTCGCGCCGAAGCTGAACGGCCACCGGCCCGCCGTCGCCGGGGAGTTCGCGGATCGCGTCCGGCTGCTCGCCGACCGGCTGGGGCCGATCCGCGTGACGCTGAAGGGTGAGCGCGACGAGGGCCTGCTGACGCTCCTGCTCGGCTCCCTCGACCCGGAGCTGCCGCTGGCCTTCGACCTCCAGCACCCCTCGTGGGACGGCGTGGAGGCGCAGCTGGCCGGCGAGGGCGCAGTCCGCGTCGACGACCTCGAGTCCCCGGCTCCCTTCCGCTACGTCCGCTTCCGCGACCCGCCCTACGACGAGGCCGCGCTCGCCGCAGCGGCCGACCGCCTGCGCCCGGCGCTCGCCCGCGGCGAGACGGTCTACGCCTACTTCCGGCACGAGGACGAGCCGACCGCGCCGCGGTACGCGGAGCGCCTGCGCGAGCTCCTCGGCGCGGCGCGTCCGAAGAGTTAGTGGCTGACAGCCACTAACTCGGCCTTTCGGCTTGCCCATGCGGAACACCCAAGTGGCAGAGTGCCACTAGCAGGCTGACTCGACCCCGCGACGCGCTGCGGAGTGCCGGCGGGGCGCTACTCGTACTGCAGCGCGCGCAGCACGTTCAGCCGCGCCGCGCGGCGGGCCGGGAACACCGCGGCGATGATGCCCACCAGGATCGACGACGACGGCGAGCAGGACGAGCTGCCCCATCGGGAGCCTGAACTGGACCTCGTACTGGCCGAGCGACTGCGTGATCAGAGCGGCGAGCAGGATGCCCGAGCGGGAGTCCGAGCGCGGCGCCGATGAGTGCGGTGATGATGCTCTCGTGGCGAACCATGCGCCGGGTCTGCCGGCGCGTCATGCCCACGGCCCGCAGCATCCCGAGCTCCCGCGTGCGCTCGAAGACGGACAGCACCAGCGTGTTCACGATCCCGGCGATGCTCACGATCACCGAGAGCGCGAGCAGGATGTACAGCATGCTCAGGAACTGCTGGAACTCGTTGTCCTCCTTGTCGATCCACTCCGCCCTGGTCTGGACGCGCGCATCCGGGTACGAGGCGACGGCCTCCTCCACGGCCTCCTTGGCGGCGGCGGGCTCACCGGTCGACGCTGATGAACGTGAACTGGTTGCGCTCGAGGTCGAAGAGCGAAGTCGAACGCCGCGTTCGGGATCGTGACCACTCCCAGCAGCGGGTAGAAGGGCGGCGGGTCGGCGATGCCCTTGACGACGAGCTCGCCGCTGTTTCCGCCCGGCGCCTCGATCGTGAACGTGTCCCCGACAGCAAGGCTCTTGTCCTCGGCAAAGTCCTCCGAGAGGATCGCGCCGTTCGCGCCGAGCTGGGAGAGCGTGGCGTCCGAACCCTCCTTCCAGTCGAACGCGTAGCCCGCCGTGATCAGCTCCGGGTCGATGCCCGAGACGTCCTTGCCGGAGCCGGCCACGCGCGCGACTTCCTCACGCACGTCCGTGGCGGCCTCGACCGGCTCGGCCATCCGAGCGGCGTCGGTGGCGCCCGCGGCGAAGGGGCTGTACCCGTCCTCGGAGGTGATGATCAGATCGGCTTGGATCTGCTCCTCGATCGCCTCGCGGTTCGATTCGCGGAGCCCCTGGCCGAGCGTGGCCACGAACGTGACGAGGGCGATGCCGATCATGAGTGCTGCAGCCGTCGCGGCGGTGCGCCCTGGGTTCCGCAACGAGTTCGCCCGGGCGAGCCGGCCCGCAGAGCCGCCGATGCGCGTCGCCGGCCACCCGACGAGCGTCGCGAGCGGCCGCACGAGCCGCGAGGACAGGAGCGCCACCCCCACGAAGAGCGCGAGCACGCCGTAGGCGATGGCCAGAAGTCGCTGGATGACGTCGACGTCGTCCGCGAACAGCGAGTAGCCGAGCGAGAGCGCGGCCGTGGCGAGCAGGAAGATCCCCACGTAGGGCCAGTACCGTGCGAGGCGGCCCGGAGGCAGCGTCGCCCCCTCGCGTACTGCCGAGATCGGCGGCACACGAGTCGCCCGAAGCGCAGGCGCCAGGCTCGCGAGCAGCGTGATGCCCATGCCGACACCGAGGGCGGCGATCACCGTGCCGATCGTCAGTCGCATCGACGTCGTCGGCAGCTCGACGTCGAGCGGCCTTGAAGAGCTCGTTCAGCCCCACCGCGAGCGCCAGGCCCAGGAAGAGGCCGTGATCGAGGCCAGCGCACCGATCACGAGCGCTTCGAGCAGCACGGAGCCGAGCACCTGGCGTCGCGACGCGCCGAGCGTCCGCAACGTTGCCAGCTCGCGCGTGCGCTGCGCGACGGTCATCGAGAGCGTGTTGAAGATGACGAACGCGCCCGACGAACAGCGCGACGAAGCCGAAGCTGAGCAGGAAGTAGCGAATGATCGTGGTGAACGTCGCGATCTCAGACGACTCCTCCTCCGCCTGCTCGGACCCGGTGCGCACCTGCACCGTGTCGGGGAGCGCCTGCTCCAGGTCGCGCACGAGCTGGTCGGGGGTCGCGGTGCTCGCGGCCGCCACGGAGACGGCGTCGAGCTTGCCCTACCTTGTCGAGCAGCTGCTGAGCAGTCCGCACGTCGAAGACGGCGAAGGTCGCCCCGCCGATCGACTCAACCCCGGGGTACTGGGCGACCCCCACGACTTCGAAGTCCCGCAGAGGCGCGTAGGTCGCGATGCCGACACGGTCGCCGACCCCGTAGCTCTCGTCCTCTGCGGTGCCGGAGTCGATCACGACCTCGTCCGGCCCGTTCGCCCAGCGTCCCTCCTTGAGCTCGAGCGGATTGAAGCGCGCGTAGGTCGTGTCGAGACCGAACCCGAAGGTCGGCGCGTTCTTGACGATCGGCTCGCCCTCGCGATCGAGGATCTTGACGGCCGTCTCCTCGAAGACGCTGCCCGCGGCCGCATCGACCGAGTCGACACCCCGTACCTCGTTGAGGACGCCCTCGGGGAACGGAGGCACCGTGGCACTCTCGCCCTCGAAGCTGATGTTCGACTCGGCCGCCGTCACGACGGCGTCGGTGCCGGCGTACGACTGGACGAAGATCTGGTCGAAGGCGCGGTCGATCGCATCGGTGAGCACGAGCGTGCCGCTGATCATGGCGACGCCGAGGACGATCGCGAGCGCCGTCAGCACCGCGCGCAACTTGCGCCCGAGGAGACCGCGGAGGGCGACGCGAATCATCGGCGGCGCTGCACGCGATTAGTGAGCGACGAGCTCTTCCATCGCCTGGAGCACGTCGTGCTCCGTGGCGCAGCCGAGGTCCTTGACGATCAGACCGTCGGCGAGGAAGAGCACGCGCTCTGCGATTGCGGCGGCACGCGCGTCGTGCGTGACCATCACTAGCGTCTGCCCGAAGTCCGCGGACGGACTGCTGGAGCAGCTCGAGGATCTCGCCGCTCGTCTTCGAGTCGAGGTTGCCGGTCGGCTCGTCGGCGAAGACGACGGTGGGCCGCGAGACGAGCGCGCGGGCGATCGCCACGCGCTGCTGCTGGCCGCCCGAGAGCTCGGAGGGGCGGTGCTTGCGGCGATCGGCGAGACCGACGCGCTTCAGCAGGTCCTCGAAGAACGCCTTGTCGGGCTTCTCGCCCGCAGATCGACAGCGGCAGCAGGATGTTCTCCTCGGCCGTGAGCATCGGCAGCAGGTTGAAGAACTGGAAGACGAAGCCGATGTGCTTGCGGCGTAGCTTCGTGATCTCGTTGTCGCTGAGCTGGCCGAGCCGGTTTCCGTCGATCGTCACGTAGCCCGACGTCGGCTTGTCGAGCGCCGCCAGGATGTGCATGAGCGTCGACTTGCCCGAGCCCGACGGGCCCATGATCGCCGTGAGATCGCCTCGCTCGACCGTGAGGTCGATGCCGCGCAGCGCGTCCACAGTCGCGTCGCCCTCGCCGTAGCGGCGCGTGACCTCGTGCGCTGTGACGACGGCGTTCGTCTGGGTTGCCGGCTCGACTGCCTCGGCTGCGACTGCTTGCTCGGTGCTCATGCGCACCACCTTCCTCGTCCCGGAGTCAGCGGGCCACGCTAGCAGAGGTCTGCCGCATCACCAAGACGGGCAGCCGGCCCGCAGAACGGGCTCAGGCGGCGGCGTTCGCCGCGCGCCGGCCGCGCGGCGGCAGGCTCAGCTCGTCGCCGGCGGCCAGCCCCGCCGCGGCGGCCGCGCCGGCGGGCAGCTCGAGCACCGCCTTCGCCCCTCGGCAGGCGGCCGTTCGCCAGGCCGGCAGCTTCGCCTCGACGCGCAGGACGCGCCCGTCGGCGTCCATGAAGACCGCGTCGATCGGGAACCGCATGAAGGCCGTGTGGATCGACCCGGCCGGGCGGAGGAGCAGCCCCTCGTCGGCGTCGAGCGAGCGCCGGCCGAGCAGCCCGCGCATGCGCCGTAGCGGCGAGTCGGCGGGGACGCACCGTCCGCACACGGTGCGCCCCTCCGCCGTGGAGAGCGTGAACGTGTCCACGCCCCCGAGCTTAGAAGCCAGCGTGGATGTGATCCGCGTGGTCGGCCATCGGGAATGACGGGCCGCCGAGCCCGAGCAGGGAGATGACCTGCCGGGGGCGAAGCTCGGCGGGAAGCAGGAGGATGCTGCGCACAGCGTGCTCGGTGGTGCCGCCCGGCTGCTGGCTACCGAGGATCGAGGTCGAGCCGACGGCGGCGATGTCCACCGCAAGCCCGTACTTGTGCGCCGAGATCACGCCTGGCCGCGAGTACAGCCGGTGGCCGCTGTCGAGGGACGACACGGTCGCGCCGCCGTACGTCTCGGCCAGGTACGCGATGAGCGCGAGCACGCGCACGTCGATGCGGCCGGCCGCGATGTCGTCGCGACCCGACGGGTAGATCGAGATCCGTTGATTGGCGAGCAGCCGCTCGCCGAGCCGGGTCTCCGCCCACTCGAGGCCGTGCACGAGTGCAGCCAGGCCGAGTGCGCGGTGCAGATGCGCGAGCGCCTGCGCGGTATCGGCGACGGCCGTGTCGCCGCTGACGGCGAGCAGCGGACGTGAGCCGCCGTCGCGCGCGCGCGAGAGAGAGCGGGCGAGCTTCGTCAGCTCGCCGCGCGTGGCCGGCACCGAGCCGAGCTCGCCGCGGGCCCGGAGCAGACCGAGCAGCACGGCCCAGTCGACGCCGTGGGCACGTGCCGTCGTCGTCAGCTGCCTGGCGAAGGCCTTCGTCAGGCGCCGCGACGGCGGGGTCGGGTCGGGAAGCGTGCGGTCGAGCCAGATGGTCGCGGCCCCCGGATCCTCCGTCTCGACCTCGAGCCCACGAGCCGGCGACGCCTTCCTCGTCGGCGCGAACAGCGGGGACGGCGTGCGCCGCGACGGCTTCGCGCGCGCGGGCGCGCGAGGAGCCGGTGCGGCGGTCGCCGCGGCGTCGGTGCCCTGGGGCCTGGCCAGGACGATGTCGTCACCGGCCAGGGTCGGCGAGGAAGCGGGAGCTGGCGCGGCAGGTGCGTCGCTCGTCGGCGCGGCGGAGCCGGCAGTGGCCGCCGGGTCCGTGGCCGGAGGCGCCTCGGCCGCGGGCGACTGCGCCGGCGGCGTTTCGGCCGCCGGCGTCTCCGTGGGCGTGGTCTCGCTAGACGGCGCGTCGGCCGCGGCCGTGTCCTCGCCGTAGATCGGGTCGATCTCGGCGCCGTCGGCCGCTGCCGCCTCGGTGCCGCTCGCCTCCGCCGTCGACTCGAGCGCCGCCGGCTGCGACTGGTCGGTGAAGCCCGCCACCTGGTCGCCCGCCACCGCGGTCAGCGAGGCACCGAGCGCGAAGATGGCCACGAACGCGAGGCTGGTGACCCGCCGGCGCGCGGGATGGTCGCGCGGCGGCAGCAGGCCCACGCGCGGAGTCCGCTCGGAGGTCTCGCGCAAAGCGGTGAGCCAGCGGCTGCCTGCGGGCTCGGGGCTCGGCGCGGGCGGCGTCGCGCGCGGGCGCGCCACGGGCGTCGGCGCCGAGGCCGGCCCGGGCTGCCGGTCGCCGGCCGTCCAGGACGGCGGGCCGGCCGCATGCCGGAGCACGCCGACGACGGCGCCGGCACCGACGAGCAGCAGCCGGAGGACGAGGGACTGGGGGGCGGTTGACTTCATTCGGGCGGGCTCCGTTCGGTCGGCACCCCGGCCGTCGGGGTGTAAGGGGCGTCTTCCCCGCGGCCGCTGCGGAGTCTGGGCTGGTGATCGGAGCCGCCGAGGCCGTTCACCCTCACCCGATGGGGTGAAGCGCGGGGCGGTTCACTCCGGCGAGGGATCACCAGGGGCTCGTTCGGAGGCCGATAGAGCGTCCGGGCCGAGCAGCTCGGCCACGCAGAGAACACCAGACCCCGAATGACCCGCGTGACCGTAGCCACAGCCCGACTGCATCAGCCGCTTCTCAGTACGCCCCAAGCCCGCCGTCGGCGCGCCCCCCAGCGCGCCCTCTTTCCCCGAAGGGAGGTGAACCAGGTGCTGAAGCTCTTCGACGCCCTCGAGAAGCTCCAGAAGCGTGAGGACGGACAGACGATGGCCGAGTACGGTGTCGTTCTGGCTGTGATCACGGTCGCCGTTTTCGGCGCGCTCGCGCTCCTCTCCGGCAACATCGTCGGCGCGGTCAACCGCGTCGCCGGCTACATCACCTAGCCCTCTCTGCAGTCGTGGGCGGGCCCGGCGACGCCGGGCCCGCCCGTTCCACCTCACCACCGAACGAACGGCCGCCCCCGATGCGCACACGCACATACCTGCAGGACCAGCGCGGTCAGACGATGACCGAGTTCGCGCTTGTGCTGCCGCTGCTCGTGATGCTCCTGTTTGGCGTCATCCAGTTCGGAATCGCCTTCAACAACTACATCACGCTCACGGACGCGGTCCGTGCCGGCGCTCGCAAAGGCGCCGTCTCGCGTCACACCACGAACCCCGCCGCGGGGACGGTTCAGCAGGTCAAGAACGCGGCCACCGACCTGAAGCCGGCCGACCTGCAGATCTCCGTCACCTCGACCTGGCAGCACGGCGAGGACGTGACGGTCACCGCTTCGTACCCCTACTCGATCAGCCTGCTCGGCCTCGTCGTCAAGAGCGGCCGGATGAACGCAAGGGCCCAGGAGCGCGTCGAGTGACCCGCGCCCGCAGCGAACGCGGCCAGGCATTCGTCGTCACCATCCTGTTCCTCGGCGTGCTGCTTGCCATGGCCGCCGCCGTGCTCGACGTCGGCGCCTGGTACCGGCAGCACCGCCAGGTCCAGCTGACGGCCGACGCGGCAGCCCTCGCAGGCGCGCAGGCACTTCCCCATGACCCCGGCACGGCCGTAGCACTCGCCGTCGAGTACGGCAACAAGAACGGCGGCGGCGTCGCTTCCGGCGGCGTGAGCCTGGTCGGCGACCCCGTGGCGACCGAGATCACCGTCGAGGCGAAAAAGCCGACGCCAGGGGTCTTCACCAAGCTCTTCGGGATCGACTCGGTCAACATCCGCGCGAAGGCCACCGCACGCGTCGCCGTTCCCGGCAAGGCACGCTACGCCGCCCCGATTGCCGTCGACCACCTCCACCCGCTGCTGAGCGGCAACGGCTGCCCCTGCTTCGGGACGTCGACGACCCTCGACCTCGAGAAGGTCGGCCCCGGCGCGTTCCGGCTGGTCAACCTCGACGACTCCCACGGCGGGACCGGCCCCAGCGAGCTCGCCGACTGGATCCTGCGCGGCTTCGACGGCTACATGCCGCTCAACTGGTACTTCTCGGATCCCGGCGCCAAGTTCAGCTCGTCGCAGATCAAGAACGCGATGCAGGCGCGGATCGGCGACGAGCTCCTCTTCCCGGTCTACGACGACACGCGCGCCGAGGGCGCCAACTTCGAGTACTTCGTCATCGGCTGGGTCGCCTTCCACGTCACCGGCTTCACCGCCCACGGCAACAGCGGCACGGTGACGGGGTGGTTCGAACGAGTGATTTGGGAGGGGATCGAGACCTCAGCGGCCGATGAAGAGAACGACTTCGGCGTTCGCGTCGTGCAGCTAGTCGAGTAACACCCCCGTCCTGCCAATACCCAGACCAGAAAGGCCCCACGCCCCATGACGTACCGCATCCGGAACATCGGGATCGCGATCGCGCTGGCCGTGATTGCCGGCGTGTTCACGGTCTTCTACGTCACCAACTACAAGCGCAACGTCCAGCACGGCGAGGAGCTCGTGACCGTGTACGTGGCGAAGCGCGACATCCCGGCCGGCACGTCGGGCTCGCAGCTGAAAGGCGACGCCTGGGTGCAGACGGACGACGTCCCGCGCCGCAGTGTCGCGCCGGGTGCCATCTCCGGTCCGGAGCAGGTCGAGGAGCTGATCGCCGCCGACGCCGTGTACGCAGGCGAGCAGATCACGACGCGCCGCTTCCGCCCGCTCGAGGAGCGCGGCATCCGCGCGCGGATCGCGGGCAACACCCGCGCGATCCAGGTCGCCGGCAACCAGAACCAGCTGATGGCAGGAACGCTGACCCAGGGAGACCGCGTGGACGTAGTGGCGTCGATCAAGTTCAAGCTGAACGACGTCGTCCCCGGGGCCTCACCGAGCACGGACACCGAGCGTGTCGCCAGCCGCGTAGTGCTCCGCGACCTGCTCGTGCTGCATGCGCCGCGCGAGCCCGACATCTCGGGGCGGCTGAACACGACGAACGACGAGTCGTTCAACGTCATGCTCGCCGTCACCGACGCCCAGGCGCAGAAGCTCTTCTTCGTCACCGAGAACGCCGAGTGGTCGCTGCAGCTGCGCCCGGTGCGCCAGCCCGCGGACAGCCCGAACAGCGTCGAGACGGTCGAATCGGTGATGGGTGACGGTCTCAAGCGCAACCAGCTCGAGCAGCTCGTGTACGGAAGGAGGATCCGGTGAGCGACAACCAAAACCACGACGGGCGCGAGGCCACTCGCATCTACCTGACGGGCACGTGCGAGGGCTTCCCGGAGCTCGCGGAGGCGCTCTCGCGGCACCCAGAGCTCGAGCTGGTCGGCCAGAGCGACCGGGTCGTCGACGGCGCTGCGCCGCTGACCGGCGGTCACCTCGACGTCGTCGTGCACGCCACCCGGGCGGCCTCGCTACCCACCGACGAGCTCGCCTCGATCCGCGAGTACACGATTGCGCCGATCGTGCTCGTCGCGTCCGGCGAGGCCTCGGCGCTGCTCGACGAGGCGCTCGCTGCAGACGTCGCCGACGTGCTGCTGCTGCCGCAGCTCTCGGAGAACGCCGCCTTCGCGATCCGCAAGGCGTCGAAGGCCGGGCGCCGGCGTCAGCCAGGGTCGACCGCGGGCCGCGTCATCACCGTGTTCTCGCCGAAGGGCGGCACGGGCAAGACGGTGACGGCGACCAACCTCGCGGCCAGCTTCGCCAAGTTCGGGCGCAAGCGGACGCTCCTGCTCGACCTCGACCTCCAGTTCGGAGACGCGGCGATCATGCTCTCGATCGAGCCGGACAAGACAATCCAGGATCTGGTCTCGGCACCCGGAGAGCTCGATCCGGAGAAGCTCTCGGGCTACACGACCCGCCATTCGTCCGGCATCGAGGTGCTCCCTGCCCCGGTGCGGCCCGAGGACGCCGAGCTCGTCACCGAGGCGAAGCTGACACGGCTGCTCGAAGTCGCACGCCAGTCGTACGACGTCATCGTCGTCGACACGTCGCCCTTCTTCCACGGGCCGATGCTGGCGACGCTCGACCGCACGGACATGCTGGTCCTCGTCTGCGGCCTCGACGTGCCGTCGATCAAGAACGTCCGGCTGAGCCTGCAGACGCTCGAGCTGCTGTCGTTCCCGCCGAACCGCGTGCGGGTGCTGCTCAACCGCGCCAACTCGCAGGTCGGCCTGAAGCGGGCCGAGGTCGAGGCGGCGCTCGAGATCAAGATCGCCTACGAAGTGCCCTCCGACCGTGCCGTACCGCTGTCGGTGAACCGCGGGGCGCCGGCGGTGATCTCCGAGGGGCAGTCGGACTATGCCCGCGCGCTCCGCCAGGTCGCCGAGGCGCTCTTGCCGGCGACGCCGGAGTCCGCGAAGCGGCGCTGGCTCCCGACGCTCGCGAAGGCGTAGCCGGCCATGTCGCTCCACGATCGTCTCAAGACCGGCGGCGCCGCCGCCGCCCGAGCCGTCGGAGAACGGCGGCGTCGCCGTTGCTCCGCGCGAGCAGGCGCGCGAGGTGCGCCCGACGAGGAGCACCGACCCGTACGCGCGAGCTCAAGACGCGGGTTCACCACGCCTGCATCGCGAAGCTCGGGCCGCAGCTGTTCGAGGGCGCGACCGACATCTCCGAGCAGGTGCTCCGCGTGGTCACCGAGGAGCTGACGCTCGACTCGACGCCGCTGACGCGCGAGGAGCGCAAGGCGCTCGTCCGCGACATCTCGAACGACATCCTCGGCTACGGCCCGCTCGAGCCGCTGCTCCAGGACGACTCCGTGACCGAGGTGATGGTCAACGGCTTCGACCGGATCTACGTCGAGCGCCAGGGCAAGATCGAGCGGGCGAAGGCGACGTTCGCCGACGACGCCCACCTGCTGCGGATCATCGACAAGATCGTCTCGCAGGTCGGCCGGCGCGTCGACGAGTCGTCGCCGATGGTCGACGCACGGCTCCCGGACGGCAGCCGCGTCAACGCCATCATCCCGCCGCTGGCGCTCACCGGCCCGACGCTGACGATCCGGAAGTTCTCGCGCGACCCGTACACGATGGACGACCTGATCGCCTTCGGGTCGCTGACGCCGAAGGCGGCGCAGTTTCTCGCCGCGTGCGTCAAGGGCAAGCTCAACGTCCTCGTCTCCGGCGGTACGGGCACCGGGAAGACGACGACGCTGAACGCGATGTCGGCGTTCGTGCCCGGAGACGAGCGCATCGTCACGATCGAGGACGCCGCCGAGCTCCAGCTGCAGCAGGAGCACGTGATCACGCTCGAGTCGCGCCCGCCCAACATCGAGGGCGAGGGCGAGATCCGCATCCGCGAGCTCGTCCGGAACGCCCTGCGCATGCGGCCCGACCGGATCATCGTCGGCGAGGTCCGCGGCGCCGAGACGCTGGACATGCTCCAGGCGATGAACACGGGCCACGAGGGCTCGCTGACGACGATCCACGCCAACACCCCGCGCGACGCGCTCTCGAGGCTCGAGACGCTCGTCCTCACCGCCGGCGTCGACCTGCCGCTCCGCGCCATCCGCGAGCAGATCTCGAGCGCGTTCGACCTGCTCGTGCAGATCGCCCGCCTCGTCGACGGCTCGCGCCGCATCACGCACATCACCGAGGTGCTGCGGATGGAGTCGGACGTGGTGACGTTGCAGGACATCTTCGTCGCGCGTCCGCCGGACGAGGAGACCGCGACCGCCTCGCGCGGGGCGCTGCGGCTGCTCTCGCCGCTCGCCTGCACCGGCCTCAAGCCGCACTTCCTGGAGAAGATGGCCACCCAGGGCGTCGCGCTGCCGCCCGACGTTCTTCGAGCAGGAGGAGAGCCTCTACCGGCCCGACCTTCACCGGCACGCCGTTCTGATGAGGCGCGCGCGCTTGATCCTCGGGGCAGTGCTGGCGACGGCGGCGCTCGCAGCGCCCGCTGGGGCCGCCGTCACCGTCCGCAACGTCGACGTCGAGCGAGTACCCGACCGTGAAGGTCGGGATCACCACCGCGCGCCCTCGCGCGCGACGCCACGGCTGCTCGAGGGCGGTCTGCCGGTCGCGGGACTGAGCGCGCAGAACCTCGGGGCGCAGAAGTCGCTCGTGCTCGTCATCGACCGCTCGCAGTCGATGAAGGGCAAGCCGCTCGCCGACGCGCTCGCCGCCGCGCGCTCGTTCGTCGCCGCACGGCGGCCGGGCGACAGCATCGGCGTCGTCATCTTCGGCTCGCGAGCGATCCGCCTGGCGCGCCTCTCGACGTCCGGCATCGACGCCGACCTCGCGCTGCGCTCGGTCGCCATCGACGACCAGCCGGGCACGGCGCTGTACGACGCGATCGGGACCGCCTCACGGATGCTCGGCGCGGAGGCCTCACGCGCGCGCGTGATCGTCCTCCTCACCGACGGGAGCAACCAGTCCGGGACGACATCCCTGAACGCTGCGCTCGCGGCCGCCCGGCGGACAGGCGTCGCCGTCCACTCGATCGGCATCGCCGGCACGCAGTTCGAGCCCGGCCCGCTGCAGCAGCTGGCGCGAGGCACCGGCGGCAGCTACCGCGCGACGCGGTTCACCGCGGACCTGCAGGTCGCTCTACGCAGCTCTCGGCGCCGAGCTCGCCCGCACGTGGCTGCTCGAGTACGTGACCGCTGCGCGGCCCGGCGACACGATCGCGCTCGGGCGCGAGGTTCCGCGGTCACGGCGCCGCGCAGTCCACCCTGGCGCTCCCGGGCGAGTCGGTGACCGTCGAGGCCGCACCGGCCTGCTGCCGGGCCTCTTCTACGGCAGCGCGGCCGGCAGCCTGATCGCAGGCCTGATCGTGGGGCTGCTCGTGCTCGCGGCGGCGACCCTGGGTCTGACCGCTGCACGCGGGGCGCGGCTCCGCCGCCGGCTCGCGCCGCACCTGGCGGACGCGCCGAAGGCGAAGACGAAGCGGGACCGGGAGCGGCTCGCGCTCGCGTCCGGGCTGTTCCGCGTCACGGAGAACGCGCCTTCGCCCACCTGCGACTCTGGCGTCGGCTCGGCCGCCTGATCGAGCGCGCGGACCTGCCGCTGAAGACGGTGGAGCTCGTCTACATGAGCGTCGGCGTCGGGTTCCTCCTCGGGATCGCCTGCCGTGACGGCGCGGCCGTCGTCGATGATCCTCGCCGGCATCGTCGGCGGCGGCGCTCTGCCGATCGCCTTCGTCTGGGTCAAGGGCAAGCGGCGGCTGGCCGCGTTCGAGAACCAGCTGCCCGACCTGCTGATCGCCGTGGCGGCGTCGCTCAAGGCGGGCCACAGCTTCAAGCAGGCGCTCCAGGCCATCGTCGACGAGGGCGGCCGCCCGCGAGCAAGGAGTTCCACCGCGTGCTCACCGAGGCGCGGCTCGGCCGGCCGATGGACGAGGCGCTCGCGGACATGGCCGAGCGCGTCGGCTCGAAGAACTTCGAGTTCGTCATCACCGCCGTCATCGATCCAGAGCCAGGTCGGCGGCTCGCTCGCCGGGCTGTTCGACATGGTCGCCGACACCGTGCGCCACCGCCAGCAGTTCGCGCGCAAGATCAAGGGGCTGACGGCGATGGGCCGCGTCGGCGCGTACGTGCTCGATGGGCCTGCCGTTCTTCCTCGCCCTGCGCCCTCACCGTCATCAACCCGGGCTACATGGCGCCGCTCTTCCACACGTCCGCCGGCCACAAGATGATCTGCATCGGCCTCGTGATGATGGCGTTCGGATCCCTGCTCCTCAAGAAGATCGTCTCGTTCAAGGGGTGACGCTGATCCTGCTGCTCGGAATCGCCTGTCTCGCCGGAGCGGCGTACCTCGTCGCCGAGGTCATCACCCTCCCGTCGCGCGAGCGCGTGCTCTCGTTCCGCCGCGCGGCCACCTACGGCAAGCGTCCGACGTCAAGGCCGGCAGCTCCGAGCGGCGGCCGTTCCGCGAGCGCGCGACTCGCGCCGATGACCGAGCAGCTGGCCTGCGTGGGCCTTGAGGCTGAACCCGAAGGCGAGCCGCGAGGCGATCGCAGCTGAAGCTGCTCGCGGCCGGGCTCGGCCGCCGGCTTTCGCCGACGACGTTCCTCGCGCTCAAGGGAGGCGGCGCCATCGCCGGCCTCGTCGTCGGCTGCTCATCGGCCCGGCGGCCGGCGCATGGGATTCGGCGCTGCTGCTCGGTTCGCGCTCGCCTTCGTCGGCTTCCGCGGTCCCGACTTCGTCCTCAACATGATGGTCCGCGGCCGCCGAGAGAGGATCCGCCGGCATCGCTGCCCGACGCGCTCGACCTGCTCGCCGTCAGCGTCGAGGCCGGCCTCGGCTTCGACGCGGCGATCGCGAAGATGCAGGAGCACCTCGAGGGCCCGCTCGGCGAGGAGTTCGCGCTCACGCTCAACGAGATGCGCATCGGCGAGAGCCGCGCCGACGCGCTGAAGCGGCTCGCCGAGCGCGTCGACACGCCCGAGATCTCGTCGTTCGCGCGGGCGATCGTCCAGGCAGACCAGCTCGGCACCTCGCTCGGCCGCATCCTCCGCGTGCAGGCCGCGGACACGCGCCTGCGGCGTCAGGCGGCCGCCGAGGAGAAGGCGATGAAGGCGCCGATCAAGATGCTCTTCCCGACGGTGATCTTCATCTTCCCGTCGATGTTCCTCGTCATCCTCGGGCCGGCGTTCATGAACCTGGCCACGATCTTCGGGTCGTGATCCGGCCGACGGCGAGCGCGTCGCTCGAACAGCTGCGCGCCCACATCGACGAGCTGGGCGGCGGCGACGCCCACCCGGTCGTGCCGCTGGAGCTCTTCTTCGCGGACAACGAGGACGAGGCGTCGATCGGCCCGAACCTAGTTCCCCACCCGGGCGTGGAGACGTTCGCACGCGTCCTGACGGAGCTGCGGACGCTTCCCGAGGTCGCCGACGTCGTCCTGCAGGTCGGCGAAGTGCTGGACGGGGAGGGCGAGTGGCCCTTCGTCGAGGCGGCCTACGTGATCACGACGGCGACGCCGGAGCGCATCCACGCGTGGACGAGCTCGCTCGAGCCGGACGCGCCCGCCGACGAGGCAGGCGGCTGGCTGCACGACGCACCGCCGCCCGGCGCCCCGCCCGTGCCCGACGGGCACCGGGTCGTGACGCTGTACTGGGACTGAGAGACGCCCGCCGGCCAGCGCTGTTGCTGCTGCTTCAGAGCGTCGGCGTCAGCAGGGATCCGAGCGGCCTCATCGCGTCGACGGCCATTGCTGCCGCGTGAGGCGATGGAGGCAATATGGCCAACCGTCCCTGTCCACGACGTCCCGCTCGAACGCCAAGCCGAGCTTCTCCATGATCCGTTCGGACGCGGCGTTCTCGGGATGATGCACAGCGACGATGCTCTCGAGCTCGAGGCGGTCGAACGCCTCGTCGCGGACAGCGCCGCCGGCCTCGGTCGCATACCCCTGGCCCCACGCTGAGGGCGTGATCATCCAGCCGATCTCGACCTCGTCCGGCGAGACGTCGTCGCAGCTTGGGCCGAAGTACTTCGTCTCGACGAAGCCCAGCCCGGCCGCACCCTCCTTCGCCACGATCCAGCGTCTGCCGAAGCCGTGCTCCCGCAAGCGGGCGAGTGCCGCCGCGAAGTCTTGCTCGGCGACGGCACGAGTGAACGGCCCGTCGGGCGACCAGTACCGCATGGTGGCCGGATCGGCTGTGAGGGCGACGAAGTCTTCGAGCCGGGATCCGTCCAAGGGCTCGAGGAGGAGGCGCTCGGTCTCGATCACGTTCACGCTGGTACCTAGGCCGAGATCAAGTCGACGCACGGCTTTGCTCGCACCTTGCATCGACGGCTGGATCTCGAGTCTAGGCAGATCCAGCTCGTCGGCCTTCTCCACCGCGCGAGCGCGACCGCGACTGGCGGCCCCCGCGCCTGCCCCGCAAGCATGTCACCGAGCTGCGTCGCGTCGTCCTTGCTGAACGGCTCGGGTCAGTCCCCGTCCTCTCTCTCCCTCTCCCTCCTCTCCCTCTCCCTCTCCCTCTCTCTCCCTCTCCCTCCCCTCCCTCTCCCTCTCCCTCTCCCTCCCTCTCCCCTCTCTCCCCCTCTCCCCCTCTGTCTCTTTCTCTCCCACCCCTTCCCCGATGTCGCGACGAAGTCGCGACGAGCATCCGACAGACCAGGTCGCGCAGTACCGGCGAAGCCGAGCTCGCTCGGCGAGAGCCACCACGCGGGAAGCGCGTCTGACTAGACGGCCCAGGCGTCCCGACCGCTTCGAGGAAGGGGGGAGCTCGAGGGGGGACGTAGCTCCCCCTTCGAATGAGAGCGAGCTTTGCCGCCGCCAATCGTCTCCGCACCAAGTCGCCGGCGGCAGAGCTCGCGGTCACCCATCCGCGACCCGCACACGCGGAGCTGTCTGCCCCCCGAACGAGTGACCCTTCCTTCAGACGCCCGTCACGCCGAGCCGAAAAGAAGGTCGCGGATGCGCCCTGCCATGTCCCCAGTCCGCCCGCCCGCTCGCACGCTCATCGGCCTCGTCGCCGTGCTCGTGCTGGCGGTGGCGGCGAGCAACGTCGCTGCTGCGCCGCAGGCTGTCGAGCTGCGCGCGCTGCTCCTGACCGAGCGGTTCACCCCGACGGGGGCGCCCGCGGCCTCGAACCCGCTGGCGGCCAGCCTCGTCGCGCTCCGCGGCGAGACCGAGGGCTTCCAGCTCGCGATCCAGGCGCCGGGCAACCGTCTCTCGGCTGCGCTCGGCCGGGCGTCCGATCCGTTCTTCTTCGGCCGCGTGCGCGTCCTACGAGTCGGCTTCGTGGATGTCCGCACTCCGTCCGCCAAGGTCAGCCTCGGCGCGGGCCGGTACGCCGACCCGCTGCCGCCGCTCACCGCCTCGCGGGCTCGCGACGACGCCCGGCGAGTGGGCCGGCTTCGTGATCCTGATCGACGTCCCGCGCGACGCGGCGCCCGGCACCTACAAGGGCGAGATCGTCGTGGACGACGAGGCCGGCCGGCCGTATGCCACGCATCCGTTCGAGCTCCGCGTCTCGGCCGTCCAGGCGATCGACCGCGACGACCGCCGGGCGTTCAAGGCGATCGGCGGCTTCCTGACCGGCTGGTACCTGCGCGAGGCGCCCATCGGCGACCCGCAGCGGGACAACGGGGCGACCCTGCTGCGCGTCTACCGCAGCCTGACGTCGTTCCTCTCCGAGCATCACATCTCGCCGACCGGCTGGGACTACGGCCGGCCCGACAGCGCCGGCAACTACGCCGACGGCTCGTGCACGACCTGCTGGTGGCGCTCCCCCGACTTCCCGGCCGCCTACCACGACCAGGCCTGGCCGGCGAAGGTGATGCCGAGCCGCGGCGACAAGTTCGTCCTGGAGCGCAACTGGAAGGCGTCCGGCGACGCGTTCCTGCGCAACGTCGGCCAGTACTGGCGGGGCAAGAACTGGATCGGCGCCAACAGCTACCTGTGGGTCTGGGACGAGCCCGGCAACGTCCACGAGACCACCGCGATCCCGGCGATCAACCGGCTCGTGCACAAGCACGCTCCGGGCGTCAAGGCATTTGCGACCGCGTTTCCGTACGAACGGACGAAGCCGCGGCGCCTGTGCAAGCGCTTCGGCAACCGCGCCTGCCACGTCTTCCCCGGCGTCAAGAACACGAACAAGAACCTCTGGGACGGCGGCGACGACGACCTCGACGCCTGGCTGATCGCCGCCCACCGCTACTACGGCAAGTGGACCTCCGGGCTCGAGCGCCAGTACAGGATCGACCGCTCGCTCGACGCCTACCGCCTGCAGCAGAAGCTGCGCGCGCGCGGCAAAGAGGTCTGGAGCTACACGTACTTCATGCCTACCCAGTCGATCCCGCAGCTCACGATCGACAGCCCCCCGACCGACCGCCGTCTGCTGATGCTCTGGAACGCGTACGAGCGCAACACCGGCTGGCTCACCTGGCATCTCAATCGCTGGGTGGACGGCCGCGTGCTCGACGCGTCGAAGGCAGGGCCCCGGAACCCGTACAACGACCCGATCGCATCGAAGACACCGAAGGGCGAGCTCGCCAACGGCGACGTCAGCCTGATCTACCCGCCGGTGTCAGCCCAGTACGGGCTCTCGGACCCGACCGCCCCGCCCGTGACGTCGATCCGCCTGGAGGAGCTCCGGGACGGGATCGAGGACGTCAACCTGGTGACGCTCTACCGCGAGCGCTACGGCGACGCGGCGACACGGCGAGCCTTCGCCGCCGTGTTCGGCAAGGTGCAGGTGGTCACTGGGGCCGGTTACACGTGGCCCGTCTACTCGAACACCGGTCTCTCGACCCGGATGGAGCAGCTGCGGCGCTCGCTCGTCGCAGCTCTTGAACGGTAAGCCGGTCCAGTCCGTCCTCCTCCTGCACGGGGGAGAGAACCCTCTGCGGCCCGCCCGAAAGTCGGGGTCTACCCGGCCTATTGCCACGCCGCCGGATCTCGCCTACCTTGCCCGTGTCACGGGCATGGGGAGCCCGCGGCCCGACACAGAGAGGGGTCTCCTGATGAAGAAGCTCGTAGCGCGCTGGGCGTGGCGGACGACCGCCGCGGCAGCCGTCCTGGTGGGAGCGCTCGCGCTCACTCCGGCCATCGGCGGCGACACGGTGGCAACCGCCGCCGGAGTCGGCGACTGCCTACCCGACAGTGCCTGGCCGGCGCAGCGGCAGGCCGACGCCGACCGCGTCGTCACACTCGTCAACCAGCACCGCGCGAGCCTCGGCCTGGTTGCGCTCAAGGTCTCGCCGACCATGACCGGCGCCGCGGTGTGGAAGGCGCGCCACATGGCGCACTACCGCTACATGCAGCACGACGACCCGGCGCCGCCGATCGCGCGCACCTGGTACCAGCGCGTCCAGGCGTGCGGCTACACGAGCGGTGCGGGCGAGAACATCGCCTACGGCTATCCGACGCCCGAGGCCGTCATGTCCGCGTGGCTGAACTCGTCGGGCCATCGCGCGAACATCGAGAGCCCGAGCTACCGCGTGATCGGCGTCGGCGCCGCAGGCCCGTCCACGATCTACTGGGCCCAGAACTTCGGCACCTACGACGATTCGGGCACCCCGTCGCCCCCGCCGCCGCCCCCGCCGCCACCGAGTGGCGACACCAGCGCGCCGAGCTCCCCGACGGGACTGACCGCCACGGCCGCGTCGACCAGCCAGATCAACCTCGCCTGGTCGGCGAGCTCGGACAACGTCGCGGTGACCGGCTACCGCATCTACCGCAACGGCGCGCAGATCGCAACGACGGCGTCGACCTCGTTCGGCAACTCGGGCCTGAGCCCCTCGACGACGTACACGTACACCGTGCGCGCCTATGACGCCGCGGGCAACCTCAGCGGGGCATCGAACTCGGCCTCCGCCACGACGCAGTCGTCGGCACCCGCGCCGGACACGACGGCGCCGGGCGCGCCGCCCGCGCTCACCGGAACCGCCACGTCGACCTCGCAGCTGTCGCTCTCCTGGGGCGCGGCAACGGACAACGTCGGCGTGACCGGCTACCGCGTCTACCGCGGCTCGATCCAGGTCGCCACCACGTCGGCGACCTCTCGGACCTACAACGACTCGGGCCTCGCCGCCGGGACTGCGTACACCTACAGCGTCCGCGCCTACGACGCGGCAGGCAACCTCGGCGGGCCGTCGAGCGTGACCGTGACGACGCAGTCGGGCTCTCCCACGCCGCCGCCCCCGCCGCCGTCCGGCTCGACCGTGTTCCCCACGTCGGTGACGATCACGTCGGGCTCGCTCCGGAGCGGCACCGTGTCGCGTCTGGCGGTCGCCGACGGCTACACCTTCGACGTCTACGCGTCGACGGCCGCCGGCAGGGCCGAGTGGTACGGCTCGCTGTCTGCGTCGAACGCGGCAGCTGCCCTCTCTGTGCGCTACGTCGGCAGCGCCTCGGCGAGCTGTACGCAGACGCTCGCCATCTACAACTGGACGTCCGCGTCGTGGCTGACGTTGAACACACGGGCCGCGACGAGCTACCGGGTGAGCGTGACGGCTGCGGCACCGTCCGTCGCCGACTACGTCTCCGGGAGCTCCGGCGCCGGTGAGGTGCGTGTACGGGTCGCGTGCACGCGGGCGGATTCGGCCCTCTTCTGGACGAGGGCCGACCTGCTGAGCATCACCACCTCCTAGCCGCACCTCGGGCCGCCGCCGCCGCGCGCGGCGGCGGCCCGCTCTCCCCCTAGACCCGCGTGGTGAGCCCGTTCGGCCACCATCCGAGGGATACGCCCCTCCTCCTCGGAGCCCGATGGATGACGTGAGCGGACGAATGGCGGACGAGCCCACGCCCACCCCCGAGGAGGCCACCGAAACCGAGCGCGGTTTCGGGACCGGCCTGCGCGCCCAGCTGCGGCGCCGTCAGGGGTCGGAGCCCTCGTTCCAGCCGCTGCCGTCGCTCGCGCCCGAGGAGCGGGCAGACGTCGCATTCAACGTCGACGTCCGGTTGGTTCCCGCCCAGCCCGTCGAGTCCGACGAGGTGGAGCAGCTGCGCGAGTCGCTCGCCAAGGCGCGCGACCAGGAGCGCGAGCTCCGGGCCGCGCTCGCCGAGCAGGTCGAGGCCTACGAGCGGCGTCTCGGCGAGGAGCAGAACAGCGCCCGCATGGCATCAGAGCTGGGCGAGCGGTCGGCCCGTTTCGAGACGGCCGAGCGGGAGCTGGCCGAGCGCGAACGCCGCGTCGTGCGCAGCTCGGAGGAAGTCGCCGCCGAGCGCAAGCGGACCGCGCAGCTCGCCGGCGAGCTCGCGACGAGAGAGCAGGAGCTGGCGCGCGGGCGCGAGGAAATCGAGGCCCGCGAGCGCGAGCTCCAGCAGCGCGAGCGGAGCACGGGCAAGAGCCGCGGCGAGCTCACCGACCAGCTCGAGCGGGCGAAGCGGCGCGAGGAGAAGCTCGTCCGCCGGGAGCAGGAGTTGGAGAGCCGCGAACGGCAGGCGCGCGAGCGCACCGATCAGCGCGAGCAGGACCTGCGCAACCGTGAGGGCGCGATCGCCCAGACGGAGCGCGAGCTCACCGCACGGCGCTCCGAGATTGCAGGCGAGCAGCGGAAGCTCGGCGACGACCAGTCACGCTTCGCGGAACGCGAGGAGGCGCTCGCCGGCCGTGAGGCCGAGCTGCGCCGGCGTGAGGACGAGCTCCGCGAGCAGTCGTTTGCGGGCGACGAGCGCGTGCAGAACGTCGACGCACGCCTGGCCGAGGTCGAGCGCCGCGAGGCGGAGCTGGCGAGCCGTGAGGGCGAGCTGACGAACCGCGAGTCGGCCGTGGCTGAGATCGCCAGAGACGAGGCGAGGGCCTCGGAGCTCGAGGAAGCGAGCCGGACGCTCGAGGCGCGTGAGCAGGAGCTCGCGGCGCGCGAGAAGCGCACGGTCGAGCTGGAGCAGCTGCTCGAGTCGCAGCGACAGCGCGTCGAGAAGCTGGAGACGCGCGCGTCGTCGGCCGAGTCGGACATGATCGCCCGCGTCCACGAGCTCGACGAGCGCGAGCAGGCGCTGGAGCTGCGCGAGGCGAAAGCCGAGGTGGACTACGACATTCGCCTCGAGAAGCTGGAGCGCCGCGAGGCGTTCGTCGCGGAGCTCGAGCAGCGGCTGGGCTCGAAGGAGAGCCAGCTCGAGGCCTACGTCGGCCAGCTCCAGACCGAGCTGCGCCGGCGCGAAGTGGACTTACTGCCCGCCGCCAACGGCTGGCAATGACGCTCGTCGTCACTGCGGGGTCTGTCCCCGCAGGGGACTGACCCGTCCTTCGTCGACACTGCGCCTGCGGCTGAATCCCGGGCGCACGGACTCGGTACCGCGGCTCGGATGCGCGGCCTCAGCCGTAGATACGCCGAAGCGGCACGTCGCCCGCCGTCGGACGTCAACCTCGTCGGAAAGGTCAGGAGGTGGGCTCGCCGTGGGAAGCCGACCTGCATTCCGTTCAGCGACCACCGTGTCTTGACGGCCGGGCACCAGAAGGTGCGGGTGTTCGCGTCGAACCGGAGCGCACACTCGAAGGGATCGAGGAGCGAGCGGAAACCGTCGGAGGTCCGGACCAGGTGGAAACCGCGTGCGAAGGGGCCGCCGTCCCGCGCCGAGCGGTATCCGGCGACCGTTCCCACCGGGAAGTCCTGCTCGAGACCCATGACTCGGAAGCCGCTGCTCGCCGTTCGCATGTGACCGCCAGGGCCGAGTCGCGTCTCGCAGCGCGACTGCCGCGGCGATCCCCAGCGTCAGGGCCAGCGCAACGCCGATCGCGACGACGAGCCGCACATCCGTTCGGACGCGGCTGCAGCGGCGCAGTTAGTTCGAGGCGTCGCGACGGTCCGCGCCGTTTCCATGGCGCCGCCGGCAGCGCGCCTACCGCTCAGGCGCGCAGCCTTGTCGCTGTCGATGTACGAGTCCAAGAGGCGGTTGTACATGCTGTCCGGCGCGGTCGTAGCGGCCAAGCGCCGCGCCCTCCCACTGCAAGTCCGGCGTCACACCGGGTCCCATGACCGTCACTCGGTGCCGGCTTGCCGATGCCGCGGGTAGCACCTTCCGGGCGGGCTCGGGTAGCCCGGTGGCGGCGGGTCGGCGGCACGAAGGTGTAGCAGAACGCGCCGTTGCGGCACGCGCGTGACGACGGCGATGCCCGCTTCCAGCCCGGGCCGGCTGCGGAGTCGAACGTGTCGATGTAGAAGAACCGGGCGTACGGGTCGTACCGCCTTGGTGCTCGGGGCGTCTTGGAAGCCGTACACGGGCGTTCCGCGGTAGCGCAGCCGCCCGAAGACTCCCTGCCAGCGCCCGGAGAAGCTCCAGTTCGGCGAGACCTCGAGCTCGGCCGAGCGCGCCCGGACCAGTGCGACAGGTGCAGCTCGTACTTCATGTGAGCGGGGCGGAAGGCTGCGAAGCCTCGCATCGGCTGGATCCGTTGCCAGCTCTGGAGTGCCCAGTAGGAGCCGTCGGGCGCCGTGCACGCGGCAATGATGTAGCACGAGCCTCGGGCCTTCATAGCGCCGGCAGCGGTTCCGGAACGTCTTCCAGACGAGCCGGCGGTACTTCTTCCAGCCGCCCGAGTTGTCGACCTGGAACTCGAGACTGCGGGATCGTAGGATTCGGCTCGCGTGCGTTAATCGCACCCCAAACGAGAACGTGGCGGCGCTGCGCCCGCTTCCGTCGTGTACGAGACGAGCGCCTCACCCGGCTGTTGACCGTGAGCGTGGCGTTCTTGTCGTTGACGTCGCCGAGGCGCTGGCTCGAATCGGCGGCCGCAGGAGCAGCGAGCGCAACGTCGAACCGACGCTGCCCGCAACGAGCGCACACCTTGCATCATTCCCCGCATCCCTGCCCGAAAGTAGCCCGGATTCGGCAGTTGAACAACGCCTCAGCGCTTGGTCGAGCTCTTCGTGCGACGCTTCGTCGTCGTCTTGCGCTTTGCGCTCGAGGCGCCGTTCGAGCGACGCGAGCGGTTGCCGCTCTTGGCCGTGCTCTTGCTGCCGCCGGCCGCCTCGAGGCTTGCCCGCAGCGCCTCCATCAGATCACGCGGCTCCTCCGGCTCGGGCTCGCGCTCGACGTGGATCTCCTCGCCCTTGCGCTTCGCCTTGATCAGCGCGCAGAGCTGCTCGCGGTACGTGTCCTTGTACTTCTCCGGCTTCCAGGAGCCGCGGAAGCGCTCGACCAGCTCGGTCGCCATCTCGAGCTCCTGCGAGCTCACCCGCACGCCGCTCGGAGCGAAGTCGTCTGCGGGGAGCACCTCGTCCGCGAAGTGCATCCGCTCGAGCGTGATCGCCCGGTCACGGATGCGGAGGCAGGCGAGATGCTGGCGGTCGCGCATGACGAACTTGGCGATCGCGACGAGCCCCGAGGTCTCGAGCGCCTTGACCAGCAGCGCGTAGACGCGCTCGCCGCCCTGGTCGGGGCCCAGGTAATAGGACTGCTCGAAGTAGATCGGGTCGATCTCCTCCTGCGGCACGAAGTCGGTGATGTCGATCGAGCGGGTGCCCTCGACCTCGACCGCCGCGAAGTCTGCGTCGGTCATGTAGACCCACTCGCCCTTTTCCCACTCGAAGGCCTTGACGATCTCGTCGTCCGGGACGGGCTTGCCCTCCTTCTTGCACACCTTCTCGTAGCCGATGCGGCTCCCGTCCTTCTCGTGGACGTAGTGGAAGTGCAGGTCGTGATCGCGCGTGGCGCCGTAGAGCCGCACGGGCACGTTGACGAGGCCGAAGGAGACGTTGCCGGTCCAGAGTGCGCGAGGCATCGCCTGGGTGATTTCCGCTGGCCGGCTTTGCTAACCCTTGCCTAGAAGAGCAGCGACTGCCAGCCGGCGCCGGTAGGCGAGCGTCGTCTCGTGCTCGGGGCCGAGCTCGTCGAAGATCGCCAGCGACACCTGCCGGAGCTGGTCGCGACGCTCCGGCGGCGCGTCGGCGATCTCTGCCAGCACGCTCTCGAGCGCGCGCCCGTAGTCGCCCGCGTCGATCGCCGCCACGAGCTCCGGCTCCTCCCCGCTCTCGCGCAGGTGCGCGAGCAGCTGCTCGCCCTCGCTCGGCTGCGTCAGCGCGTCCAGGAAGGCGCCGACCGACTGCGGCGACTGCACGCCCACGAACTCGCTCACGACCCGGCCGTTGCGGAACGCCTTCACCGCCGGGATGCCCCGCACGTCGTATTCGTTGGCGAGCGTCGGGTTGGCGTCCACGTCGATCTTGGCCAGCTCGACGGCGGGCGCGCGGGCCTCGACCTCCTTCTCCAGCACGGGCGTCAGCATCCGGCACGGGCCGCACCAGTCCGCCCAGAAGTCGACGACGACCGGCACCTCGGCGGAGCGGTCGATTACGGCTGTCCCGAAGCTGTCTTCCGTGACGTCCACGCGACCTCAAATCGTAGCTGGGCGAGCTCGGGCTTCTCCTCGCATCCGCGCACTTCTCCAGCGCCGCTCGCATTGCGAATCAGTCGCGTCGCGGGCAGGTCTCGACGTGCAGGTACTCGTGGCACTCCTCGGCGGTCAGCGCGCGGGTGACGCGGCTACGCGCGATCTCGAGCAGCCGATCGACGTCGAGTGCATAGACGTGAACCCCGCTCCCCCGCTGTACGGCGAGCAGGCGTCCGTCGGGACTGAAGGCGAGCCGTTGGCCGCCGCTCGGGAGCGTCAGCACCTCGTCACCGGTTCGCCAGTCCCAGATCCTCGTGGTGTTGTCATTGAGAAGGAGCGCAACGAGTAGCCCGTCGGGGCTTATGGCGAGAGGCCCAGTCTCGCCTGTCACCAGTTGGCCAGCTCTCTCTCCGGCTTCGGCATCCCAAATGTCGACTCCGGACGTTCCGCCCAGCAGGAGGTTCGTGCCGTCGCGAGTCCAGGCCGCCCGCGATCCCCACACGCCGGCCCCGGCCGGCAACTCGTGTACGAGGCGGCCCGTGCGCGTGTCCCAAACGCTCGTTGTGCGTAGCCCCATCGCCAGCACGCGATCGCCGTCGGGACTCCACGCGACGCCGTGTACACGGATGACGTCCTCTCCCTCGTATGTTCCCGCGCTCTTGCTTGCAAGCTGGCGAAGCTCACCACCGCTCTTGACGTCGAAGATGAGGGCGCTCCCGTCATCCCCCGCTGCCGCGAGCCGCGATCCGTCGGGGCTGAAGGCGACGCCTAGCACCCAGCCACCGACGAAGAGCGATGCGAGCTGTTCTCCCGTCTCGAGGTCGAAGATGTAGGCGTAGCCGTCCGCGCAGCCGGTAGCAAGGTTGGAGCCATCGGGGCTCAGGTCCGTGTCCATCACTTCGGCCGAGGAACAAGCGAGGCCAGGACGCGCAGCAAGCAGCTGTCGTGTCGAAAGGTCCCAGGTCCGAACATCGCCCTCGACGCGCGACGTCGCGACGATCCGCTCGTTCGACGCGAACTCGACGCCCCCCGGCCCGCGCGAACCCGTGGCGCCCGGAAGCGTCAGTGCCTCCCCACGACCGGAGGGCGAAACGTCCCACACGCGCGCGTACCCGTCCACACCACTTGAGACGAGCAGCGTTCCGTCCCCACTGAACGCGACTCGAGACACGGGGCCCACGTGGCCGTACAGGCTGTGTCGCTCGAGCGCTCCCGTGGGCGTGACGTCCCAGATCCTGATGCTGCCGTCGCGTCCCGCCGTAGCCAGGAGCCTGCCGTCGGCGCTGAAGGCGAAGTCAGAGACTTCCTGCCGAGTACCGACTCTGTCGAAAGCGTGGGCCGCGGGCAGCCGCCATAGCGTGACCTCGCCGCTGTTCTCGCCGACCGCGACTAGTGACCCATCCGAGCTCGCATCGAGGTCGTCGATGAGCGAGCCATCCGACTCGACGACGAGTTGCTCCTCGGCCGACAACGCGTCGAGCACACGCAACGCGACTCCGTCGGCGCGCTCAGGTCCGCGTGCCACTGCCAGGCGGCTCCCGGGAAGGAACGCGACTCCCTCGGCGTTGCCGGTCGAGCTCCTGGCAGCACCACCGAGGACCCGCCCGATCCTGGCAAGGCGACGACCGCTCTCGACATCCCACACCGACGCGGAGTCGCCACCGAGCGTGACCAGCTTGTCGCCTTCCGGGCTGAATCGGGCGGTGAACACGCGGCGCACACGCGCGTCGATCGTCCTGATCGCCCTGCCTGTGCCGGCGTCCCAGAGCATCGCTACACCGTCGTCACTTGCCGTCGCGATCAGCTTCCCGTCGCGGCTGTACTCGACGGAGAGAACCTCGCCGGAATGGCCCGTGAGCCTGAGGAGCGCTTCTCCGCTCTCGGCATCGCGAACCGAGGCCGTCTTGCCGTCCGCATCGGCCGCGACGAACCTCCTGCCGTCGGGCGAAAAGTCGACGTCGTGTCCGACTCCCGGCACGGAGAGCAGCACACGCGACTCCGCAAGCGCCTCATGCAGGATCTGTTCGGCTTCGCGAATACCGCCAGCGCCGTGCTGTCGAGCTGTCTGGACGGCCTCGATCGCAAGCAGGATGCTGCGCTCGGGGTCGACGTCCAGGTTGGCCTGTGCGGCGGCCGCGAGCTCGCGTGCCTTGGCGATGCGTGCCTCCTCCTTCGCCTGCTCGCGCAGCACGAGCGCGACTGCGCCGGCGCCCACCGCAGCGACGAGCAGGATGGCCAGCGCAGCGACCAACACGCGCAGGCGGCTATTGCGCCGTCGCGTCGTCTCGATCTCGTTGAGTTCCGCCTGGCGGCTGGCAGCGAGAAACGCGCGCTCGAGCTCGTTCAGCTCGTCGTCGTGTCCCGCCGCCCAGTCGGAGACGCCGGCCAGGCGCGCCCCGCGATACAGGGCACCCGGATCCTGGCTCAACTTCTGCCACTCCTGCGCCGCCTGAGTGAGGCCGCGATGCAGGACCCTGCCCTCGCGATCCTCGTCCAGCCAACCGCGCAAAGTCGGCCAGTGGCCGATCAGCGCCTCGTGGGCCAGCTCCACCGTCTCCTCACCGATCGTGATCAGGCGGGCCTCCGCGAGCAGGCGCAACACCTCCTCGACTGCGGCCGCCTCCCCGGCGCGTGGCGTCAGCTCGGCGATGGAAGCGCGGCGGCGGGTTGGCTCGGTGTGCTCGCCCACCTCGGTCAGGCGGAGGAAGATGCCGCGGGCGAGCGCCCGCTGTTCCGCAGACAGGGCCTCCGCGTAGACCGTCTGCGCCGTCTTGGCGATGGCCCCGTGAACGCCCCCCGCCTGCAGGTAGCCGATCAGGCTCAGCATCCGGTCGCTACGCCGCTTCCAGGTTTCGAGCAGGCTGTGCGAGAGCAAGGGCAGCGCTCCCGGCTCGCCGACGACGTCGCGCAGAATGGCCTCAGCCAGCCCCGGCTCGAGCAGCAAGCCCGCCTGCTCGGCGGGGCGCTCGATCGCCCGCCGCACCTCTTCCTCGGACATGGGCCCGACGAGTACGTGGTGCTCTTGCAGCGCGGCGGCGAGCGCGGGGTAGGCGGCGCAGTAGCCATAGAAGTCGGCCCGCATGGCGACGATCACCTGCCTGCCGTCCTCGCCGTGCTCGAGCAGAGCGTCGATGAACGACCTCCTCTCACCCTCGTCGCGGCAGAGCGTGAAGAGCTCCTCGAACTGGTCGCAGACGAGGAGATCCGTGTCTCCGGCGGCCGCCAGCTCGGCGAGCGGATCGGTGCCTGGGGTGATGATCGTCGCCTGCCGGGTCAGCTCCGGCAGCAGGCCGGCCCGAACAAGCGAGGACTTGCCGCTACCGGAGGGGCCCACGACGGCGAGAATCGGCGTCCGTTCGAGGCGGGCAGCGAGCTCTGCGACGAGCTCCTCGCGGCCGAAGAAGAGGGCGGTGTCCTCCAGCTGGAAGGGCTCGAGGCCTTTGTACGGACAGGGCACGTCTGCAGGAGGCAGCGAGTAGTCCGGCAGGCGCGCCGAGGCGACAGCGTCCTCCTGCACGCGCGGGGGTGGGAAGCTCGCTGGGAGGCCAGCGATGACGAGCTGGAAGATCCGCTCCCGCTCGGGCAGATCCTTGAGACGGTGCGCGCCCAACTCGCGCAGAGCCAGAGGCAGCTCGCCGTCGCCGTTGACGAGGTTCCTCGTGTCCTGCGAGACGAGCACCTGGCCGCCGTGGGCGGCGGCCGCGATCCTGGCGCCGCGCACGACGTCGATGCCCACGTAGTGGTCGCCGGCGAGGAGCGGACGGCCCGAGTGCAGGCCCATGCGTACGCGCACGGACGTCTGCCTGGGCCAGTGCTCGCCGGCGAGCGCCGTCTGAGCCTGCTCGGCTGCTGCCAGCGCCGCGCGGGCGTCCCCGAAGGCGACGAAGAAGCTGTCGCCCTGCGTGTCGACCTCGACACCGCCGTGACGGCCGAACGCCTCCCGCAGCAGCCGTTGGTGCCGAGCGTGCACCGTTGCGTAGTCGTCTCCGAGCTCGCGCAGCAGGCGTGTCGAGCCTTCGATGTCCGTGAACAGAAACGTGACGGTGCCCGCGGGGAGCGCCCTCGCCGCCTCCTTCAGTGGCCGCTCCACCATCCGAGTCCTGGATTGTCCCACCCGTCACGCGGGACAGCAAACCGGCCAGGACGCTTCGCGGACACGGCGAAAGCCCGGCTTCCTGCGCCGTCCCTCCCGCGCATTGCTGGAATACGGCCATGCAGACCGCGCTCGTCGCCGTCCACCTGCTCGCGGCCGCGGTCTGGGTCGGCGGCACGGTGGCGCTCGTCTTCGTCGGCGTGCCGGTGGTGCGGATGCTCGAGGGCGAGACGCGCGCGCGCGCGATGCGCTCGCTCGGCCGGCGCTGGCGCCCGATCGGCTGGAGCGCGATGGCCGTGGCGATCGTCACCGGCCTCGCGCTCGCGGCGATCGAGCTCGACGACGCGGAGAGCGCGTTCGCCGAGGTGCTGTCGGTGAAGATGGCCGCGGTGGCGCTGCTCGTCGCCGCCTCGCTCCTCCACGACTTCGTGCTCGGGCCGCGGCTGGCGGCCCAGATCCGCTCCGGTCAGCCTCCGACGCTCCGCCCGCGCCTGGTCGCCGTCGGCTGGCTCGCCTTCGCGCTCACGATCGCCGTCCCGGTGCTCGGCGTGGTGCTCGGCTCGTTGGCGTAGCGCACGTTTTACCGTCGATTGCGAAGGAATGACGACCCGGCAAGCGAGCGTGAACGGGAGGTAGACGATGCAAGAGCACCACGACCAGGGAGCGACTACCACCCCTGCCGGGCGCACTCCTGCGTACGGCTACGAGGGGCAACATGGGCCGCCGCCGTGGAGTCCCTACGGGGGCTACGGCTACGGCCGGAGCCTGTTCCGACCCCACCCGGTGGAGACGAAGCCGTTCTTCCTGACGAGCGAGTTCTTCGGAGCCCTCTTCGCGATCGTCGCGATGGCGATTGCGTCGGCGTCGGCGGACAACTTCGACGCGCCGCTCTTCTGGGCGCTGACGACGGGAATCGTCGCCGCCTATCTCCTGAGCCGTGGGATCGCGAAGTCGGGCACCAAGAGTCGTGTCGGTGATCCACGCGAGGAGCTGATGCGACGGGCTGCCGAGAACGACTGATCGCCGGCCCCGGGTCCCGCCGGGGCCCGGGGCCGAAGATCGTGGCCCCGCGCGCGTCGCTCACCGGGAGCTGCCTCCAACGGACGGCGAGCGGGCACCGCAGCCACCTAGGATGGAGGCGTGACCAGCGCGAACAGCTTCGGCGCGCGGTCGACGCTCGAGGTCGGCGGGAGCGCCTACGAGGTCTTCCAGATCGGCGCGCTGCAAGAGCAGTACGACGTCGCGCGCCTTCCGTACACCCTGCGCATCCTGCTCGAGAACCTGCTCCGCCACGAGGACGGCGAGACGGTCACGCGCGACGCCGTCGAGGCGGTGGCCCGCTGGTCGGCGACGGATGAGCCCAGCAACGAGATCACCTTCACCCCCTCGCGGGTGCTGCTGCAGGACTTCACGGGCGTCCCTGCCATCGTCGACCTTGCCGCGATGCGCGACGCGGTGCGCGAGCTGGGCGGCGACCCGGCCCGCATCGACCCGCTCGTGCCGGCCGAGCTGGTCATCGACCACTCGGTACAGGTCGACGAGTTCGGCACGCGGTTCGCGATCCGCCGCAACGCGGAGCTGGAGTTCGAGCGGAACCGCGAGCGCTATGCCTTCCTGCGCTGGGGCCAGCAGGCGTTCGGTGCGCTCAAGGTGGTGCCGCCGAACACCGGCATCTGCCACCAGGTCAACATCGAGTACCTCGCGCGCGTCGTCGAGGACCGCGAGGGCCGCGCCTTCCCGGACACGCTGCTCGGCACCGACTCGCACACCACGATGGTCAACGGCCTCGGCGTCCTCGGCTGGGGCGTCGGCGGGATCGAGGCCGAGGCGGCGATGCTCGGCGAGCCGGTCTCGATGCTCGTCCCGCAGGTCGTCGGCTTCAAGCTGACCGGCCGGCTCCCCGAGGGCTCGACGGCAACCGACCTCGTTCTCACCGTCACCCAGATCCTGCGCAGCCTCGGCGTGGTCGGAAAGTTCGTCGAGTACTTCGGCCCGGGCCTCGTCGGGCTGGCGCTCGCCGACCGCGCGACCATCGGGAACATGTCGCCCGAGTACGGAGCGACGTGCGGCTTCTTCCCGGTCGACGAGATCACGCTCGACTACCTGCGGCTCACGGGCCGCCCCGCCGAGCGGATCGCCCTGGTCGAGACGCTACTGCCGCGAGAACCTGCTCTGGCACGAGCCCGACGAGCACCCGACCTACTCCGAGGTCGTCGAGCTCGACCTGGCGGACGTCGAGCCGAGCCTCGCCGGCCCACGCCGGCCGCAGGACCGGGTGCCGCTCTCCGAGGCGAAGGAGTCGTTCTTCGCCTCGCTCGAGACCTTCGGCGCCAGCTACGGCAACGGCACGCAGGACCGGGCGATCGCCGACACGTTCCCCGCCAGCGACCCGACGACGGGCCAGCAGCCGGGGCCGACCGAGCTCGAGGAAGAGGAGGAGCCCGTGAGCGCCGCCCCGGTCGCCACGGCAGAGGTGCCGCGCTCGCACGTCGAGGTCACGCTCGACGGCGAGACCTTCGAGCTCGAGCACGGCTCGGTCGTGATCGCCGCGATCACGAGCTGCACGAACACCTCGAACCCCAGGTCATGCTCGGCGCGGGCCTCCTCGCCAAGAAGGCGGTCGAGCGCGGCCTGACCCGCAAGCCGTGGGTCAAGTCGAGCCTGGCCCCGGGCTCGAAGGTGGTCACCGAGTACTACGAGCGCGCCGGCCTGACGCAGTACCTCGAGCAGCTCGGCTTCCACACCGTCGGCTACGGCTGCACGACGTGCATCGGAAACTCGGGCCCGCTGCCCGAGCCGATCTCGCAGGCCGTCGAGGAGGCGAGCCTCGTGGTCTGCTCCGTGCTCTCCGGCAACCGCAACTTCGAGGCGCGCATCCACCCCGAGGTGAAGGCGAACTACCTCGCCTCGCCGCCGCTCGTCGTCGCGTACGCGCTCGCCGGCCGCATGGACGTCGACCTGCTCACGGAGCCGCTCGGCCAGGACGAGAGCGGCGCCGACGTCTACCTGCGCGACATCTGGCCGTCGTCCGAGGAGATCCGCGGCCATCGCCGGCTCGGTCAAGGGCGAGATGTTCAGCCGCACATACGCCGACGTCTACGCGGGGGACGAGCGTGGCGGGCGCTGGCGATCCCCGCGGGCGACCTCTACGCCTGGGACGCGGCCTCGACGTACGTGCGCCGGCCGCCCTACTTCGAGGGCCTGGCGCGCGAGCCCGCCGCGGTCGAGCCGGTCAGGGCGCCCGCTGCCTCGTCTGGCTCGGCGACTCGGTCACGACCGATCACATCTCGCCGGCGGGCGCGATCCGGCCGGACAGCCCGGCCGGCCGCTACCTGATCGAGCACGGCGTCGAGCGGCGCGACTTCAACTCCTACGGCTCGCGGCGCGGCAACCACGAGGTGATGGTGCGCGGCACCTTCGCGAACGTCCGCCTGCGCAACCTGCTCGTGCCGGAGCGAAGGGTGGTGGACGGTCCACATCCCCTCCGGCGAGGTGATGACGATCTACGACGCGTCCGCAGCGATACCTCGCGGAGGGCACCCCGCTGATCCTGATCGCCGGCAACGAGTACGGCTCGGGCTCGTCACGCGACTGGGCCGCCAAGGGGCCGCTCCTGCTCGGCGTACGAGCCGCCTCGCCGAGACGTACGAACGCATCCACCGCACCAACCTGCTGATGATGGGCGTCCTGCCGCTCCAGTTCCCCGCAGGGGAGAACGGCGACTCGCTCGGCCTCACCGGCCGGAGCCCTACACGTCGAGGCTCCTGCGGAGACCGGCGGGAGCGTACCGGTCGACGCGACGCCGACGGCGGCGCCCCGTATCTCATTCCCGGCCCGCGTCCGGATGACACGCCCCACGAGTGGGACTACTACCGCCACGGCGGCATCCTGCTCCACGCCGTCCGCCGCGCAGCCGCCGGCTAGCGCCCCCGCCGCGAAGCACACGTCAGGGACGCGCCCGCACGACCCGCGGCGTGCGCAGGCCGTGCGGGCAGCGTGCGCGCGTCAGCCGCGGACGCGAACGACCGTGTAGGTCGTGGTCGGGCGTCTGCGGCGGAGGCGGGAAGCGGGCGTTGACCGCGTAGAGGAACGGGCCGAAGCGGTCGATCGTCGTCGGCACGTGGAAGCGCGGATCGGTGATGCGCCGCACCACAACGCCGCTGCGCCAGTTCGCCGCCAGCCGGACGACGGCGATCTGGTTGTCGAAGTTCTGCACAACGTAGAGACGCTTGCCGTGCAGCAGGATGCCGTCGCCGTTGCGGAGCAGCATGCCGCCCAGATCGATCACTTCGAGCGACGCCGGTGGCAGCGTTCCACGGTGAAGAGCAGCCCCGTGTTGCCTCTGCACGATGACGAGCGTCTTGCCGTTCCGCGTCGCGTCGATCCCGTTCACGTTGAAGCCCGGCGATGTACTGTGATGTCGCCGGTGAGCGGCACGGTCTGAACGGCTGTCGGCGCCGGCAGCCGTCCACGCGGCCCGAGCGGCAGCTGGTAGAGCACCTGGTTGAACGGAGTCGGTGAACCAGGCCGCCTGCCGCGTGACGACGACGTCGTTGACGAAGCTCGGCCGCGGCGGTCGCCAGCTGCGAACGCGGCCATGATCCGCGCCGGTCCGCGCGTCGTAGACGAACGCGCGGCCGGTGCGGCCCGCCGGCGACGAACATGCCGCCCGCGGTGGTCGACCTCCACGTCCGATCGCCGCGCGGCCCGCCTGTCGCAGGCCACGAGCACGTCGCCCTTGCCCGGTGACGCAGCGAGCCGCTGGTAGACGGCCCCCGTCGGGAATCGAGCCGACGTAGAAGGGTTCCGGCCTCGAATGTCGATCCCCTCGGGCTGGAACCCGTTGGGCAGCTGCGATCGTCGCCGGGAACGGCCGTGCTTGGGCTTCTCCTTGCGTCTCGCCGCCGGCCGCGGCCGCGGCGAGCGAGGGTCGCCGCCAGGGCGACCAAAAGCACTGGAAAAACCGCACGTTTGAGCATCACAAGAGGTGCATACCGTCGCCCCGCGCAAGGCAAACCGGTGTTCACGGACTCCGGAACAGGTTGCGAAACAACTCTGAGCGACGCCGCGCGAGTGCGGACGACCTGGGGGACGTCCGCCGGGCCGCCCGCTGACGGCTCCCGGCGCGGTGGCGGCTCGTCCGCAACGATCTCCGCAATCCTCAACGTGCACTTCCGAAACGAGCCACTACGGTGGGAGGCATGAGCAAGGGAGCGCGTCTTCGCGAGCAGCGCCGCGTGCAGCCGCCGCAGACTCGCCGCGGCAGGCGCCGCCCGGGCGTGCCGCCCGTCGGTGGCGGCGGCCCGTCACGGACGCTGCTCTATGCCGGCGTCGCGGCGGCCGCGGCGCTCATCGCGACCATCCTCGTCGGGGTGAGCCTGCCTCGGCTCCGGAGTAGACCGCGCCGAAGCCGTCGGGCACCGTCTCGGGCGCAACCGCCACGACCGCTGCTGCCAGGGCATCCCGCAGGACGGCCGTTCGCTCGGCTGGCCGGACGCGCCGGTGACGCTCGTCGAGTGGGCGGACATCCAGTGCCCGTTCTGCGCAAGTTCGCGACCCACGTCGCTTCCCCGCGCTCGTCCGCGACTACGTTCGCCCGGGCAAGGTGCGCCTCGAGTTCCGCGGCATGGACTTCCTGGGCGAGGACTCGGTCAAGGGCCTCCGCTTCACGCTCGCCGCGGGGGAGCAGGACCGCCTCTTCCACGTGCTGCACCTGCTCTACGAGAACCAGGGCGCCGAGAACAGCGGCTGGGTCACGGACGACCTGCTCGCGTCGATCGGCGCGGCCACGCCTGGGCTGGACGTCGACCGGACGTTCGCGGATGCCGACAGCGACGCCATCTCCCAGGCTCGCGAGGACGACGCGCAGTCGGCGGACGAGACGGCATCACCTCGACGCCGTCCTTCCTCGCCGGGCCGACCGGCGGCACGCTCGAGCGGGTCGAGATCGAGAGCCTCGACGCCGACGCACTGCGGCCGACGCTCGATCGCCTCCTCGAGGAATGACCGACCGCCGGCTGCGGATGGCCGTCGCCGTGCTCTCGGCCGCGGGAGCCGCGATCGCCGGCTACCTGCTCTACGAGCGCTGGACGGGCGGCACGATCGCCTGCGCCACCGGCGGCTGCGAGACCGTGCAGGAGTCGGAGTACGCGACGCTCGCCGGCGTCCCGGTCGCGCTCCTCGGCCTGCTCGCCTACGCGGCGATCTTCGCGACGGCGCTCGGCACGTCTGAGATGGCGCGAGCCGTGGGTGCCGCGATCGCGCTCGGCGGGCTCGTCTTCAGCCTCTACCTCGTCTACGTCCAGGCGGCGCTGATCGAGGCGTTCTGCCAGTGGTGCCTCGCGAGCGACGTGATCATGGCGCTGCTCGCGGTAGCGACGACGCTCCGCCTGCTGCGGCCGGACCCGCAAGGCCTGGCCGAGCCCGGCTAGCCGGGCTGCTCGAAGCCACACGACCCGTCCGCCAAGGACATGTCCGACACGGCCATGTCCAGCACGCGAGCCCCACCCTCCCAGAGGGGAGAGCTGCCTCCACCTCCCGCCCGGGGCGGACGGTACCGGCGAGCCGCACACGTGTCAGTGCCGGAAACGCGCCGAATGTGTGCCGGACTGGGGCGCCCGGAGGCCTGAGTTACGGGACCGGCACCCAGGCGGGCGTGTCGTGCAGACCAGGGGCGGCGGTGATGGGCGCCGTCGCGGACGTCTCCAGGACCGTGACGTAGATCTGCGGCGTGCCCGTGCGGTCGCCCACGTAGGCGATCCGCGTGCTGTCCGGCGACCAGGACGGGTGGTAGTCGTTCCACGGCCCGCTGCTCACCCGGCTGACGTTGCCGTCCGCAAGCCGAAGCATGTAGACGCGGGCGCCTCCAGACCCCGTGCGGTAGAAGGCGAGCGCTGCACCGTTCGGCGACCAGCTCGGGTGGCCCTCGGGCGCGCGGGTCCGCGTCAGCCGCTGCTGGGCCGAGCCGTCGGCGTTCATCACGTAGAGCTCCCAGTTGCCGTCGCGGACGGACGCGAACGCAATGCGCCCCGTCGGCAGACCAGGCCGCCTCCTGGTCGGCGCGGGGCGCGTCCGTCAAGCGGGCCACCCCCGACCCATCGAGGCGAACCGAGTAGAGATCCTGGTTGCCGTCGGCCGTTCGCGTGAAGGCCACCGACAAGCCGTCCGGCGACCAGGCGGGGTCGGCGTCACCGGCTACTGCGGTGAGGGAGACCGGGCTACTCCCGTCGACCGCGCTCACGACGATCCCCTGCGGCCCTGTGTAGGCGAGCCGCGTGCCGTCGGGCGACGGCGCGGGGTCGGCAGCCACCGGGCCCGACACCAGGTCGCGCTCGCCCGTTCCATCCGAGACCACGGCTCCAAGCCGGTCGGCGTCCGCGAAGCCGGTGGAGAAGACGAGCGTGAACGGAGCCCCGTCCGCCGCGGGCCGCGACGCACCCGCCGCGCCGGCCAGAGCGGCGGCGACCGCGAGCGCCAGCGCCGCGAGCCTCACCGCTTCACCCGCAGCAGCCTCGTGCGCACCGCGCCGCCGGCCACCGGCACGACGGAGACGTAGGCGGCCCGGGCAACAAGGGCGGTCGACCACAGGTACTCGTCGGAGCGTGGCGGCAGCCGCGTCGGCAGCGGCTTGCCGTGGCCACGCAGGCGTCCGCGCTCGTAGCCGAGATCGCGGTGCGCGGTGGACGGCAGCTCCGCGAGCGCGCGCTCGTCCGCCGCGAGGGTCCCGATGACCAGCTGCTGCACCTCCTTCGTCCGCCGGACGTAGACGAGCCGGCCGCCGAGCAGTGACGGGTTCGAGAGCTCGTCGAAGCGGCTGCGGCGGATCGTCTGCGGCGTGCCCGCGGGCAGACCGACCACGTCGATGCGGCTCTGGCGGGCGGACGTCACCGAGTACGCAAGCCGGTCGCCGTCGAGGGCGGGCCGGCTGAGCTCGGCCAGCGGGCCGGGTGCGACGACGACCCGTTCCTCGCCGTCGGCGAGCGAGCGCACCACGATCTGGTCGCCCGCCGGCCCGCGCGTACGGACGGCGAGCCAGCGATCCGAGATGGCGAGCGCATCGGCTCCCTCGATCTCGATTTGCTGCACCTCGACGAGGTCGGCCCGGCGGACGATCCGGATCACGCCGTCCTCGCGCCAGGCCAGCAGGCCGCCGCCGAGCGCAGGGTCGCGGCCCGGCAGTGGCGAGCGGACGACGCCGAGGTGATGAGCGGTCTGCCCGGTCCGCAGCGCCCGGTCGGTCCGCAGCACGCCGTACCCGGGCCCGTCCCACGCGAGCGCTCCCTCGACCGCGCTCGGGTCGTTCGCGCCCCGCTCGGTCACCGAGGCCGCACCCGCATCGGCGGCGAGCAGAACGGCCGCGCAGCCGACGAGCGCGAGCCCGTCGGCCGCGCGAAAGCCGCGCAGGATCCCGGGCCGCTCGGCCATGAGCTCGAGGCCGCGACTCCCCTGCGCCGCCGCGCCTGGGGCGAGGAGCGCGATCGGCAGGGCGCGCGCCAGACCGAAGACCGCTCCGACGGCGACGCCGAGGGCGACGTCGCCCAGCGCGAAGCACGCAAGCGCGAGCGCCCAGAGCGCGAGCGTCAGCACGAAGGTTGCGAAGCCGAGCCCGAGCAGGACCCCGTAAGCGCCGGCGGCGAGCGGCAGCGGCCAGAGTCGCCGCCACGACTCGGGCACCTGCCGTCGGATCTGGGGGACGACGCGGACGCCGCGGAGCTCGCCGAGCGCCGCCGCGGCGGCAAGTGCCGCGAGCACGACCGCCCCGACCGGCAGGCCGGGCTCGGGGACGGCTCCCCCGACGAGCGCCAGCCCACCGAACGTCAACACCCCGCCGGCGATCGCGCCGGCGGCGAACAGCGCGACCGTCAACGCGAGCCGGGCTCGACCGCGCGCGGCCGCGATCGTCTCGACCATGGAGAACCCGCACGGCGACCAGGCCCCGGTCAGCCCGGCGAGTGCGGCGGTCACGACCAGCGCTAGGGCGACCCCGCCGTCCACTAGCAGGGCACCTTCGTGTCGTAGTAGAGGACGCAAAAGACGCGCCGGCCGGCGTAGCAGTAGCCGGTCAGCGAGCCGTCGCCGTTGACCCGCCGCCGGCTGTACGAGCAGCAGTCGACGAGCTTGCGCACCCGGCCGCCGCAGCAGCGGTACCAGGCGCCGTCGATCCACGTCTTGATGCGGAAGCGCTCCTGCACGCCGTGGAGGCAGACGTTCGTCCGCGGCGCCGGCGGTAGCGGGCGACCGTCGGGGTCGAGGAGCACGCGCCCGGACTCGTCAACAGGCCGCCCCTCGGCGTCGACCGGGCGGCCGAGGTTGTCGACCGGCCGTCCGTCCTTGGCGCGCAACGGCATCCCGCGGGCGTCCACCCGCGGCAGGCCTGTCGGGTGCGGGCACGAGTCGGTGGTGTAGATGTGCCCGCAGAAGTGGAACGCGTCGGCGTCGCCGGGCTTCACCGCCGCGGCGACGAGACCGCCGCCGGCGACGGCGACGAGGGCGCGGCCGACGCGGTCGAGAAAGCCCCGGCGAGAGGTGTTGCGTGCGAGCAGGTCGGTGAGCCCGTCGCCGTCAGGCACCGGCCATTGCGACCTCCCGACGCTCAGCGGCTGCGACCACGCTCTCGAGCTGGGCGAGGCTGTTGAACGTGCCCTTTGCCCGAACGGTGCCCTCCAGGCCGAGCGCGACGGCGTACGGGCTGCCGGGTACCGAGAGCGCGTCCCAGACCTCGCGGTCGCGGGCCTCGTCGAAGACCTCGACGGCAACGAGCGGGTCACTGGCGAAGGCACGCACCGCGGGCGCGAGCGAGCGGCAGAGGTGGCAACCCTCCGAGGAGAACACCGCGAGGGCGAAGCGAGCGCCGGCAGCGGCCTGAAACGGTCGATCACGCTCGTACGCTCGCCCAGCGGCGGCCCCTCGGAGGCGATCTCCAGCGCCGACTGCGGCGGCAACTGCAGCCGCAGCACCCCGATCTCCCGCGCGAGCGCGAGCACGAGCAGCGTGAGCGCCGCGAGACCGGCGAGCGCGACAGCGAGCCCGAGCGCGAGCCAGGCGTCCGTCGAGAGCGACACCTCCGCGGCGAACGGCAGGACGGCGAGTGCCACCGCCAGCGCGGAGTTGCGCACGACCGGACCCCAGCCGATCCGCCCGCGCCCGCCGAAGCAGGGGCAGGGCGCGCCGGTGTTGCCGCGCAGAACGGCGGCGGCGACGAGCAGCGCGAAGCCGGCAAGGACCGCCGCCGCGGCGAGGCTCGCCGTTGCCGACCCGGCGATGACGCCGAGCCCGAGCAGAAGCTCGACGGCGGCAGCCGCAAGGATGAGCGGAAGCCGCAACCGGACGGGCGCGGCGATGACCCCGGGCAGGGCCGACACCGACTCCTCGAGGCGCGCGAGCTTGACCGCTCCCGCCGCCACGAGCAGGCCGCCCAACACCAGCTGCAGTCCGACCTGAATCGTCCCCACCGGGCCGCCAGCATCGCAAAGGCACCGGCGGACCTTCGCGGGGCCACGGGGAGTCCCGTGGCCCCGCGGCTTCCCTCAGGCCGGTCGCCACTGGGCGCGGCGAAGCCCAGGATCGACTGCCACGAGCACGACCTGCGGCGCCGGCGCGCTACCGATTCGGGTCGTCTAGCGCCCGGTGCGACTCGCCCACCTCGCGCGCGAGCGGCGGCACGAACCGCTCGTCCGTCAGCGCAAGTCCCACGATCGAGAGCGCCGCGCCGGCAACCGCGATCGTGACCACCGCGAACGTCGGCGGCGAGAGCTCGAAGAAGTCGCGCGTCGTCGGAAACGTGAGCACCACGATGTAGAGCACGGCGAGGCCGAGGCACATCACGGACACCGCGGCCCCGCGGCGCAGCCCGGACGCCTCCAGCGCCAGGATCAGGTAGAGCCCCACGATGACGAGCACGGTGGTGGCGACCGTGCGCGACTCGACCAGGTCGAGGTTGACCACGTTCAGGGCGAACAGGTAGCTGGCGAGGACGCCGAGCCCGGCAGCCGCGCCCGGCGGGCACGGCGAAGCGGGCGACGTCGCGGAGGAAGCCGTCCACGCGGAACGTGCCGCCGCTCGGGGCGAGCGCGAGGAAGAACGCCGGTATCCCGATCGTGATCCCGGCCGCGAGCGTCAGGTGGCGCGGCAGCAGCGGATAGGCGATCGGCGTCAGGCCCACGGACAGGATGAGCACGACCGCGAACACCGACTTGGTCACGAAGAGCTTCGCGACCCGCTGCAGGTTCCGGAACACCAGTCGCCCCTGCTCGACCATGGCCGGCACCGCCGCGAACTCGCTGCGCACGAGCACGACGTCGGCGACGCTCCGCGCCATCTGGGTTCCGCTTCCCTGAGCGATCGCGAGGCGTGCCGCCTTCAGCGCCGGCACGTCGTTGACTCCGTCGCCGACCATGGCCACGTAGTGGCCGCCGTCGCGCAGGGCCTCGATGACCCGCCGCTTGCCGTCGGGCGTGATGCGGCCGATGACGGCGGCTCCACGCGCGACGTCCCGCAGCTCGACGGGGTTCGTGGGCAGCGCGTCGCCCTCGAGTGGCTCCCCGGTCATGGGGACGCCGGCGTCCGCTGCGATCGCGGCAACCGTCGCGGGCCGGTCTCCGGAGAGCACCTTGAGCTCGACGCCCTGGTCGAGGAAGAAGCGCACCGTGTCCTCGGCGTCGGCGCGCAGGCGCTCGGCGAGCACGACGAGCCCGTGCAGGCGGAGTCCCGGAGGCGGGCCGTCGGCCGGGTCGGCGCCGTCGAGCGGTGCGGCCGTCGTCGCCAGCCCGACGACGCGCCGGCCGCGAGCGGCCTCGTCGTCGACGCGCCCTGCGAGCGTGCCGAGCGGTAGCCGCTCGGGGGCGGCGAGCACGTAGGTCGTCCCGTCCAGGCGGGCGCCGCTCCAGCGGTAGCGCGACGAGAACGGCACGCGCTCCTCGGGCTCCTCGGCCGGCGCCGCGAAGCTCTCGCCCAGTGCCTCGAGCGTCGACGTTCGACGCGGGGAACGAGGCTGCGAAGCGCGCGAGCGCGCTCGTCAGCTCGGCGTCATCCGCGCCGGGTGCCGCCACGACGTCGGTGACGCGAAGCCGCGGCTCCGTGAGGGTGCCGGTCTTGTCGAGGCAGAGCACATCGACGGATGCAAGCGACTCGATCGCGTTCAGCTGCTGGGCGAGCGCCCCTTTGCGCGCCATCGCGAGCGCAGCGACGGCGAAGGTGAGGCTCGTGAGCAGGATCAGCCCCTCGGGGACGAGCGTGACGCCCGCCGCGACCGCGGTGGCCGCCGCCTCGTCGAGCGGCTCGTCGCGCTCCCAGAGCGCGTAGCCGAGGATGACCGCGAGCGGGACGAGCACGCCCACGGTCGTGAACAGCAGCCGGTCGAGGGAGCGCTCGAGCGGCGAGCGCGGGTGCCGGAACTCACGCGCCTCCCCGGCCACTTGCTCCGCGTAGCTCTCCGGCCCGACCGCCGTGACGACGTACGCGCCGTCGCCTTCCGTCGCGAACGAGCCCGACCGCACCTCGTCCCCGGTTCCGCGGCGCACGGGCTCTGCCTCCCCGGTCAGGATCGACTCGTCGACTCGCAGCCCCCCGGCCGACACGAGCCGCCCGTCGGCCACGACCTGGTCGCCTGGCGGCCAGGCGGACCACGTCGTCGACGACGAGCTCGTCGACGGCCACCGAGCGGACCTCGCCGTCGCGGACGACCCGGGCGGTCGGCTCCACGAGCGCGGCCAGCCGGTCGAGCGCGTTCTTCGCGCGGATCTCCTGGGCGATGCCGATGCCCGAGTTGGCGACGAGGATGACCAGGAAGATCGCGTCCTGCCACTCGCCGAAGGCAAGCGTGATCACCCCGAAGACGAGCAGGACGAGGTTGAAGACCGTGAGCACGTTGGCGCGGACGATGCTGCGGTAGGAACGGCTCGACGCCACCGGGAGGCGCGGCCCCCTGGCGCGGAGCCGCTGCTCCGCTTCGCGCTGGGACAGTCCCTCGGACACGCCGCCGGCGTCTGCCCGAGAGCGCGGCGAGCGCGCGATGGCGCACAAGGCGTACGACGCGACGCTGCCGCCGATTCCCGCCGGCAACGTCGTGCGCGTCCGCATGGTGATGAAGCACAAGGTCGTCGAGGTCGCACCGGGCGTGAAGTACAACGTCTGGGCATTTGACGGCAGGTACTCGGCCCCCGGACCAGTGGTTCACGTCAGGGAGGGCCAGACCGTCGAGTTCACGCTGGTGAACGGCGGCGACATCCCGCACTCGATGGACTTCCACGCCGCCCGGATCGCACCCAACGTCGCCTTCCGGGACGTGGCGCCGGGCGAATCGTTCACGTTCCGCTTCCAGGCCAACGACCCGGGTGTCTACATGTACCACTGCGGCACCAAGCCCGTGCTGGCGCACATCGCCAACGGCATGTACGGCGCGATCGTCGTCCAGCCGCGGAAGGCACTGCCGCCGGCCGACAACGAATACGTGCTCGTCGCGAGCGAGTGGTACCTGAACGGCGACGGCATCGACGAAGCGGCCAGCCTCGACATGGACAAGGCTCGTGGCACGCGGCCGGACTGGACGACGTTCAACGGCTACGCAAACCAGTACGTCACGCACCCGCTGACCGCCGACCCGGGCGAGACCACGCGCTTCTGGGTCGTCGCCGCCGGGCCGACGCTCGACACCAACTTCCACGTCGTCGGCACGATCCTCGACCGCGCATGGGTGAACGGCGACATGACGCAGTTCCAGCGCGACGTCCAGACCGTCGGCGTCCCCGCGGGAGGCGGCGCCGTCTTCGACGTCAAGATCGACGACGAGGGCACCTACCCATTCGTCTCGCATGCCTTCGCGCACGTCGACCTCGGCCAGGTCGGGCTACTCAAGGTCGGTAACCCGCCGGCCGGCGGCGGCCACGGCTAGCCGCTTCGCTTCGCTCGCTTTCCGGGGGAACCATGGGGATGGGGTCACCGGGGCTCCCCGTGGGCCCCTCCTTGCGGGCGGGGGCGTGGTACCAGCGTTTCAGGAGCCGGCAGCTGGAAGCTGCGCCCTGGTGTTACATCGTCTGATCTGACGCGCGTCCCGCGGGTGCCTCCCGCGCAGGCAAGCTGCCCTTCGGCATTGGCGCCTGGCGGTTATCGGGGCGCGCCGTCGCGCAGGCTGCCAGATTGTGTCGGTCCGGTGACCGCGCTTGCCATCGCCGAGGGCCCTCCGTAGGCTCCGATCCCGTGATCGAGACCGACAAGCTCCGCTCGCTCCCGCTCTTCAGCCAGCTGCCGGAGGCCGACCGCGACAAGATCTCCGAGTTCGTCGACGCCGTCGACGTGCCGGGCGGCGAGACCCTGATCGCCGAGGGCGAGCAGGCGTACCAGTTCTTCGTCGTCGAGCACGGCCAGGCGGAAGTCTCCGTCGAGGGCGAGCCGGTCCGTACGCTCGGCCCCGGCGACTTCTTCGGCGAGATCGGCCTCCTCCTCACCGGGCGCCGGACGGCCACGGTGACGTCGGTGTCGCCGATGACGCTCGTGACGATCTTCGACTCGAAGTTCCGCACCGTCGAGCAGCAGTACCCCGAGATCGCCGCGCGCCTGCGCGAGGCGGTCAAGGAACGCTTCCCGACCCGCGCGAAGTGAAGTGACCGCGAGCCGTGCGGCCGAGGGTCACCCCGGCGCGCGGCACATGTCGGGACTCGCGGCCGCCGAGAGCCCACCCTCCTGCGGCGACGGCGTATCGTCTCGGCTCAGCGACCGGGAGGAGCTGCCATGCGTATCGAGTCTGCCGTCACCAGCATCACCTGGATTCCGTCGGAGGCGATCAGCGGGATGCCGAAGCTGCCGTTCGAGGCGGGGATCGCCCACTACGACGACCCGCCGCCGGACCGGCTCGTCGACCTCGACGAGCTGCACGGCCGCGACGCGTTCCGCGAGGCGAACGAGCTCCGCGCGTGGGTCGAGGTCGAGGACGGGCGCATCACGGACTTCGGCCAGGACGGCCGCGGGTTGATCGGGGTCACCCGCTTGAAGCTCGCCGGGCGCGAGGTGCCCTTCAAGGCCGTCCAGTACCCGGTGCTGCGGCCCGAGCCGGAGCAGGGGGACGGCTGGGTGCGCTTCATGCAGACCGCCGGCGGCCACATGGGGCTGCCCGCCCCGCGGCTGGTTCGCGGCAAGCCGTTCTTCCGCATCACGTCGTCGTCCGCGTGGACGACGCTCGCGTTGACGATCCATGCCGACGGGCAGACCGAGCGGGAGCTCGTCGGGGCCAGTCCGTTTCCGCGCCACTGGATCTACGACGCCGACGGCGCGCTTGTCGAGAAGTCGGGCGTCATCGACTTCAAGACCTGGTACCGCGAGTCGCACGGCGGCAACACGCCGTGGGGCGAGGAGGACTCGCCGGCGCTCGTCACGCAGGTGGAGTCGGACCTGGAGCGCGAGATCGGAGCCGGCCTCATGGCAGCCAGCGGCAAGGCGAAGCGGCAGTCCCTCTCGCAGGGCGAGACGCTCGTCCGCCAGGGCGAGGAGGGCCACGACGTCTTCCTGATCCTCGACGGCATCTTCTCCGTCGAGATCGACGGTGAGCAGGTCGCGGAGCTCGGCCCAGGGGCGATCGTCGGCGAGCGGGCGGCGTTCGAGGGCGGCGTGCGCACGGCCACCCTCGTCGCATTGACGACGGCGCGCGTTGCCGTCTTCGACGTCGAGCACGCCGACTCGGAGCAGCTCGCTGCGCTCGCCACGCGCCGACGGGAGAGCTAGCTAAAGGGCGGCGCGAAGCCGCTCGAGGCCCAGCTCCAGGGTCTCGTCGGTGACCGCGAGCGAGATCCGCACCCAGCCGGCGCCGCGGGCGCCGAACCCCTCGCCGGGCGCTACCGCAACGCGGTGCTCGGTCAGGAGCTCGTCGGCGGTCAGGTCGCCCGGGAGTCGCAGCCAGACGAAGAAGGTGCCCTCCGAGAAGCCGCCGAGCGCCCCGAGCACCCGGTCGCGGCGGCGCTCGTAGGCCGCCCGCCGCTCCTCGACCGACTCCTGCGGGCCCGTGAGCGCCGCCACCGCGGCGTGTTGCTGCGCGGAGAAGACACCCGCGCGGGCGTGGTCGTTGAGCAGGTTGATGCGCTCGACGATCTCGGCGTTGCCGACGACGAAGCCGAGTCGCCAGCCGGCCATCCCGTACGACTTCGACATCGAGAACATCTCGACGCCGTGCTCGCGCGCGCCGGGAGTGGCCAGGAAGCTGACCGGCCGCCGACCGTCGAACACGAGGTCGCCGTACGCGAAGTCGTGGACGACGGCGGCTCCGGTTCGCGCGGCGTAGTCGACCGCCGCCGCGAAGGCGCCGTCAGGCACTGCGGCAGCGCACGGATTCGAGGGGTAGTTGAGGAAGACGACCTCGGCCGGCGGCGTCGAAGCGAAGTCCGGCGCCCAGCCCGCCGCCTCGTCGAGCGGCAACGGCACCAGGCGTGCACCGGCGAGAGCGACGCCCGACGGGTAGTCGGGGTACCCCGGGTCCGGCAGCAGGATGGTCGAGCCCCGCTCGGCGAGCACGAGCGGCAGCTCGACGAGCGCGGTCTTCGTGCCCGGCACGACGGCGACCTCGCGCTCGGAGTCGACCTCGACCCCGTACACGTCCCGGTAGCGGGCGGCAATCGCCTCGCGGAGCTCGGGCAGGCCGCGGAACGGGGCGTACCCATGGGCGCCCGCACCGCGTGCCGCCTCCGCCAGCGCCTCGACGACGTGTGGCGGCGGCCCGACCTCGGGGTTCCCACGGCCGAGGTCGACGAGCGGCTCGCCGTCGCGCGCGGCGGCTGCCTGGACACGGCCGAGCAGCGCGGTGAAGTACTGGTCTGGCAGCCGCTCGAGGCGCTGCGGGCGCCGGCGCACGAGCGGACGTTACTCCGAGCGCGCACCCAAGGCGCGTCGCGGTGCCCGCGCGGCGGGTGAGGATCAGGCGCCGGCCGGGAAGGGGCCGTGCTCGACCTGAGCCCAGCTCCAGTCGCCCGCCGGACGGGAGCCGGCAACGACCGGCGCCTTCTCCTCCAGCAAATCCCAGCACGTGACCACGAGCTCTTCGCCGTTCAGCTTGTCGACCGGATGGATGCCGAGCTCGCGACAGGTCGCCTTGAGCTCCGGCGTCAGGTAGGCCGAGAAGAGCACGATCGGCTGCTCGAAGTCGTTGCGAATCGAGCACGCGTGCGGCATCGAGGCCGGTGATACCCGGCATCGAGTGGTCGAGGACGAGCACGTCAGGGGGCGTTTCCTCCAGCAGCGGGAAGAGCTCGGCGACGGTGGCCGCCTCGACGACCTGCCAGCCTTCCTGGGCGAGGCGCGCCGCGAGCATCTCGCGGAACCAGCGGTCGTCGTCGACCACGAGGATGGTGTGGGCGGTGCGCTCGGTCTCGCTCATCTCTCCTATTAGGTCGTGCAACGGGCACCCGTGTGAGATCCCCCGATCGGGGGAGGCGGGGCAGCTCGCGCGCGGGCGGAACCAGGCCCGGGAGAGTTCCCGGGCCTGGTCCAGTCACGCCTAGGCCTTTGCGAGCGCGAGAGACTCGACGGAGACGGGTGCCGCCTCCTCGAGGTCGCCGCGTCGCACGAGGAAGAGCGAGACGAGCACACCGGCGAACGCGATGACGGCTGCGACCGCGAAGGCCGCCTGGAAGCCATCCGTGAGTGCCGCCGGAACCGCGGAGCCGGTCGCCACTGCGTCCTCGCTGGTCGAGGTCGCGATCGCCGAGAGCGCGGCGATCCCGAGCGCCCCGCCGATCTGCTGCGACGTGTTGATCAGGCCGGAGGCGAGCCCCGCCTCGGACGGCTCCACACCCGCAAGCGCCGCGATCGAGATCGGCACAAACGAGAAGCCGATGCCGACGGCGATGAGCAGGAGCCCGGGCAGGAGATCGTCGAGGTAGGAGCCGTCGACCGACACCTGCGTGAAGTAGAGGAGCCCGGCGGTGAGGAAAGCCATGCCCGCCACGAGTACCGGCTTGACGCCGACACGGGTGACCAGCTGGGCGGCGACCGCCGACCAGAGGATCGCGGTACCCGCGACGGCGAGGTAGGCCACGCCGGTCTTCATCGCCGAGTAGCCGAGCACCTGCTGCATGTAGAGGGTCAGCATCAGGAACATCGAGAACATCGCGGTGCCCATGATCAGGCCGGCCGCGTTGGCGCCGCTGAGCGTCCTCAGCCGGAAGATGCCGAAGCGCATCAGCGGTTCCTGCACCCGGAGCTCCCAGCCGACGAAGGCCCCCAGGAGCGCCGCCGCGAGCGTGAAGACCGCGACGGTCTCGAACGAGGCCCAGCCGTAGTCGTTGGCCTGCGTGATCCCGTAGACGAGCGCGACGAGGCCGGCGGTGACGAGGGTCGCGCCGGGGACGTCGAAGCTCTTCACGCGTGCGTCACGGCTCTCGGCGAGCAGCACCGGCGCCAGTGCAAGGCCGACCAAACCGACCGGCACGTTCACGTAGAAGATCCACTCCCAGCTGAGCCAGTCGGTGAGGATCCCGCCGAGCAGCACCCCGGCGACCGCACCGAACGCTCCGACCGCACCCCAGGCGCCAAGCGCGGCGTTGCGCTCCTTGCCTTCGGCGAACGTGGTGCTCAGGATGGACAGCGCGGCAGGCGTGATCGCCGCCGCACCGAGCCCCTGCACCGCCCGCGCGGCGATCAGTGAGCCTTCGCTCCAGGCGAGCCCCGAGAGGAGCGATGCCGCCGTGAAGACGATGAGGCCGGCGATGAAGACGCGCCTGCGGCCGACGATGTCGGCGACGCGACCGCCGAGCAGCAGGAAGCCGCCGAACATGAGGGCATAAGCGCTGACGACCCATTGCAGGTTCTCCTGCGAGAAGCCGAGGTCCGTCTGGATCGAGGGCAGTGCGACGTTCACGATCGCGATGTCGAGCACGACCATGAACTGCACGAGCAGGATGAGCGCCAGGGCCCACCATTTGCGTCGAGCTGAACCGATCATCGTTGATCCCTTCATTCAGAAGTGCAGTTGAGACTTGCGAGAATACAGTTACTACTTCTTTTTCGCAAGTACTTGCTTCTGAACGGCCAGTTCGTGCGCTAGAATCGCAAGCGAGTGGCCAAGACCTACGACCAGTACTGCCCGACCGCGCACGCGCTCTCGCTCGTCGGCGAACGCTGGTCGCTTCTGATCGTGCGCGAGCTGATGCACGGCCCGAAGCGCTACACCGACCTCGCACACGGCCTGCCGGGCATCGGCACCAACATCCTCGCGACTCGCTTACGTGAGCTCGAGCTAGCGGAAGTCGTCCGGAAGCGGAAGCTCCCGCCGCCGACGCCGGCGACGGTCTACGAGCTGACCGACTACGGGGCAGAGCTCGACGAGGTGATGCGCGCACTGGCGCGTTGGGGTGCTCGCTCGCTCGGCCCGCCTCGCGACGACGAGCTCTATCCCGAGTGGGGGGTCAATGCGCTGCCTGCGCTCTTCGTGGCCGAGGAGGCTCGCGGCCTGACCGAGACGTACGTGCTGGACGTGGACGGCTGCGCCTTCAGCGCACGGATCGTGGAGGGGCAGCTGGAGGCGCTCGCCGGCGCCGCGGACGATGCAGATCTCACCGTTCGAACCGACGTCGACACGTTCTTCCGGATGGCGAGCGGCACCCTGCCGCCGGCCGAGGCCGCTGCGAGCGGCCGGGCGCAGGTCGAGGGCGACGCCGCAACACTGGAGCGCTGCTTTCGGGTGTTGAGCCTGTCTGCGCGGGCCCGAGCGGCGGCGTAGGCGCGCAGCCGGCGACCTCGGTCACTCCTGCGCAGCCGGCAGCCGCGCGTCGAGAAGGTCGGCGATCGAGTCGACGATCCGCGACGGCCGGTACGGGAAACGCTCCGCCAGCTCGCGCGTCGTGATCCCGGTGAGCACGAGCACCGTCCGCATCCCCGCCTCCATGCCGGCGACGATGTCCGTGTCCATGCGATCCCCGATCATGACCGTGCTCTCCGAGTGGGCATCGATTGCCCGCAGCGCCTCGCGCATCATCAGCGGGTTCGGCTTGCCGACGAAGTAGGGCTCGACGCCGGTCGCCCGCGAGATGAGCGCCGCGACCGCGCCGGTGGCGGGCAGCGGTCCCTCCGGCGACGGGCCGGTCGGATCGGGATTGGTGGCGATGAAACGTGCGCCCGCCCCGATCAGCCGGATCGCCTGGGTGATGCGCCCGAGGCTGTACGAGCGCGTCTCGCCGAGCACGACGTAGTCGGGGTCTCGGTCGACGAGGACGTAGCCGACCTCGTGCAGGGCCGTCGTCAGCCCGGACTCGCCGATCACGAACGCCGACCCGTTCGGCCGCTGGTGGTCGAGGAAGCGCGCGGTCGCCAGTGCCGACGTCCAGATCGCCTCCTCCGGCACCTCCAGCCCCGTCAGGCGCAGCCGGGCCGCCAGGTCGCGCGCCGTGTAGATCGAGTTGTTGGTCAGCACGAGGAAGGGGATGCCCGCCTCCTGCAGCTGGCGGACGAACGCGTCGGCGCCCGGGATCAACTGCTCCTCGCGGACGAGGACGCCGTCCATGTCCATCAGGTACGCCTTCATCTGTTCGATGGGCACCGCGAGCACCATCATCGCGCGCCGTCCGCCGGGGTGCCGCGGAGGACCACATTCAACCGCGAGCGGGCCGGCTGAACGCGGTCGGCACGGATCGAGCTCAGATGACTTGCGTTCGCCTCTGTATACTCGGTATAGTACCCAGTATGATTGAACGGGCAAGCTCGTGAGCGTCCCCCACGCGCTCCTAGCGCTCCTGAGCGACGGGCCGAAGTACGGCCTGCGGCTGCAGAACGAGTTCGAGGCGCGCACGGGCGAGGTCTGGCCGCTCAACGTCGGGCAGGTCTACACGACCCTCCAACGCCTCGAGCGCGACGACCTCGTCGAGACGGACGACGGGGAACGCGAGCGGTCGCGGAAGCAGTTCAGGATCACGGCGGCCGGCGCTCGCGAGCTCGCCGAGTGGCTTCGCACGCCGCCCGACCTCGTCCCCCCTCCGCGCGACGAGCTCGTGATCAAAGTGCTGGTGGCGCTGCAGGTCCCCGGGACCGACGTCCACGAGATCCTGCAGGTGCATCGCCGCCACGTGATCGAGGTCATGCAGCGCTACACACAGGTGAAGGCAGCCGCAGCGGAAGACGATACGGCCTTGGCGCTCGTCGCCGACGCGGAGCTCTTCCGCCTCGAGGCAATCATCCGCTGGCTCGACGCCGCAGACGTCCGCCTGAAGCAGCGGCCGCCCACCGCGGTGCCCGAAGTTCCTCTCGCACCAATTCCCTCTCTGGAGGTCTCGCCATGACGGCTGCGCTCGAACTACGCCAGGTATCGAAGCTCTACGGCTCAGGGCCGACCGAGGTGCACGCACTCAGCGACGTCGACCTCGTGGTCGAGCGCGGCGAGCTCGTCGCGATCATGGGTCCGAGCGGCTCCGGCAAGAGCACGCTCTTGACGATCGCCGGCAGCCTCGAGCAGCCTTCCAGCGGCCAGGTGCTGGTGGACGGCGTCGAGCTCTCGGGCGTCTCGCGCGCCGACCAGGCGAAGATGCGCCGCCGCTCGATCGGCTACGTCTTCCAGGATTTCAACCTGCTCGCGGGGCTGACGGCGATGGAGAACGTCACCCTGCCACTCGAGCTCGACGGCACCCGGGCGAAAGCCGCCCGCACGAGCGGGCTCGCGGCACTCGAGGAGCTTGGGGTCGCCGACCGCGCCGGGCGCTTCCCGGACGAGCTGTCGGGCGGCGAACGGCAACGGGTCGCGATTGCCCGGGCGATCGTGGGCGAACGCCGACTCCTGCTCGCCGACGAACCGACCGGCGCGCTCGACTCCGTGAACGGCGAGGCGGTCATGCGCCTGCTGCGCACGGCCACGCAGCGGGGCGTCGCGGGGGTCGTCGTCACCCATGAGGCGCACCTGGCGTCCTGGGCCGACCGCGTCGTGTTCCTGCGCGACGGCCACGTGGTCGATCAGACGGTCTCGCCCCCCGGCCCCGAATCTCTGCTCGTGGCAGGCAGCCGGCGATGAGTGCGCTCGCACATCAGTTCGGCCTGGGCGGGCGGGAAACGGCGGTGTCGCAGCTCGCCTTGCCTTGATCCGCTGGGCCGGACGCATGTTCCGGCGTGAGTGGCGGCAGCAGGCCCTGGTTGTGACGCTCCTGACCGTCGCCGTCGCCGCGGCGGTCGGCAGCATCACGCTCGTCTACAACACGGGCCCGGCCGTCAACTCCGAGTTCGGCTCGGCCAATACGGTGGTCAGGTTCGACGGCACCGATCCGCGATTGCTCGAGGCCGGGCTCGCCTCTGCCGAGAAGTCGCTCGGGACGACGGACGCCATCGGCCATCGATCGGTTGCCATCCCCGGCAGCGTCGACAAGGTCGACTACCGAACGCAGGATCCGGAAGGCGCTCTCGGAGGCGAGCTGCTTGCGCTCCGCCGGGGCCGGTACCCGACCGCACGCGGCGAGGTCGCCGTCACGGACGGGGTGGCGAACCTGCTTCGGCTCGCGCTCGGATCGTCGCTGGCGCTCGACGGTGTTGGGCGGACCGTGGTCGGCATCGTCGAGAACCCACGCGAGCTCAGCGACGAGTTCGCCCTTCTCTCCCCCTCTTCGGGGAGCCCGCCCGACCACGTCTCGGTTCTTGCCGACGCGAACGAAGCGTCGCTCGGCGCCTTCTTCGACGCCGTGGGTGAGGGCCGCTCCGCCTTCGTGGGCATGATGATCATCGGCAACGACCGGCCGCCGGACACGCTGCTGATGTTCTCGGTGGCCACCGTCTTCCTGCTGCTGGCCTCGCTGATCGCCGCCGCAGGCTTCGCAGTCATCGCGCAGCGACGGCTCCGCCACCTCGGCATGCTCGCCGCGATCGGCGCCACGCAGAAGCACCTGCGACTCGTGCTCCTGGCCAACGGCGGCATCGTCGGGGCGGTCGCCGCACTCTGCGGAGCAGCCCTCGGCATCGCCCTCTGGTGCGCGGCCGCCCCGACGCTCGAATCTGCCGTCGACCATCGCGTGGATCGGCTCAGCCTGCCGTGGGCGGTGATCGCGCTTACCGGCCTGCTCGCGATCTTCGGAGCCACTGCCGCTGCCTGGTGGCCGGCGCGAGCCGTCGCTCGCCTGCCCGTCACGCTCGCGCTCTCGGGGCGTCCTCCCAGGCCGCGGCCCGCACGTCACTCGGCGATCGCGGCCGCCGCGCTCATTACGGTCGGCGTCGGCTGTCTCGCCCTATCGAACCGAGACACAGCGCCGCTCATCGTCGCCGGGATCGTGGCGACGATCGTCGGCTGCCTGCTGCTCGGACCCCTGGCGATCCGGGTCTTCTCCGGCGTAGCGGGACGAGTCTCGATCGCGCCCCGCTTGGCACTCCGAGACCTCGTTCGGTATCAGGCCCGTTCCGGAGCTGCGCTCGCCGCGATCACCGTCGCCCTCGGTATCGCCGCGACGATCGTCATCATCGCCGCTGCCGAGGCAGAGAAGCAGGCGACTGAGCCGGCCAACCTGTCCGACCGGCAGATCCGGGTGCACCTGGGTCCGCCCGACGCTCGAGAGCTAACCCCGATTGACACACCTGCTCGGCTTCAGGGCCTGGCCGCCCGCGTGCGACGGGTTGCCGCCCAACTCGACGGGGCCACCGTCATTTCGTTGCGCAAAGTGTCCCGATCCGGGGAGACTCCCATCGTCGAAAGCGACACCCGAGTGTTCGCCCCGGTCGAGCTCACGAGGCGATTCGACACTCCCGAGGGCGGAAAGCAATACCTCGCCGAATCGAGGCTCTACGTCGCCACGCCCGCGATGCTCGACTACCTCGGTATCGATCCACGCGCGGTGGCCGCGGGCACGGACTTCCTCGCCGACCGCAGCGCCCGGACCGACGACCTCGTCATCCCGAGCATGACACCGCAGCGCGAGATCGCCGTCACAAACGTCCAGAAGGTGGAAATGCGGCACCACTTGTTCGGCTCGGACAGTGCGCAAGAGCCGCCGACGCTCATCACCCTCAACGGTCTGCGCCGTCACGGCTGGCAGCAGATCCCGGGCGGGTGGCTGGTCGAGTCGAGCGGGCCGCTGACGAGCGACCAGATCGCGGACGCGCGCGAGATCGTCGCGGACACCGACCTCACGATCGAGACCCGCCGGGATAAGCCGTCCTACGCGACGGCGATGGCGATTACGACCGGCGCGGGCGCCCTTCTGGCGCTCGCCATTCTCGCAATGACGGTCGGCCTCATCCGCAGCGAGAGCGCCGGTGACCTCCGCACTCTGACCGCCACCGGAGCCACGAGGAGGATTCGCCGCACCCTGACCGCGTCCACCGCCGGCGCGCTCGCCCTACTCGGCGGGACTCTCGGTGTCGCCGGTGCCTACGTCATGCTCGGAGCCACCTACCTCGACGACCTCGACTATCTCGGCCGGATCCCGGTGCTCCCGCTGCTCATGCTCGTCCTCGGCGTCCCGCTGGTTGCCGCGGCGGCGGGCTGGCTTCTGGCCGGCCGCGAGCCGCGCGCCGTGATTCGCCCGGCAATCGAGTGAGCGGCTGCCGTCGGTCTCGGCTGCGCTCAGCGGGGCTGATAGCGCAGCAACGTGGCACCTCTGTCGGACGTCTTCGCCTCGAGGAGCTCCATGGCGATCTCGCCGAGGCCCTCGGTGAAGAGTGGCCGGCCGGCGCCCAGGACGACGGGCAGGAGCCACAGCTGGTACTCGTCGACGAGCCCCGCTTCTCCAAGTGACCGCACGAGCGTCAGGCTTCCCCAGACGAGCAGGTCCTTGCCCTCGCGCTCGCGCAGGCGCCCCAGCTCCTCGCCAGGGTCGTCTCTGCTGATCGTCGCGTCTTCGTAGGAGCCCCACGGAGCACGCTCGAGCGTGCCCGAGAACACGAGCTTCGGGGTGGCGTTGATCTTGTCCGCGAACGGCTTGTCGTCCCCAGTCGCCGTCGGCCAGTAGCCGGCGAACATCTCGTACGTCCTCCGCCCGAGCACGATCGTGTCGACCGTGTCGATGAACCGCAGCTGGTGCTCGGCGAGCTTGGTGTCTCCCTGCGCGTTCGCGGGAATGAAGTCCACGCTTCCCTCCGGGCCGGCTGCGAGCCCGTCGATCGTCACGAACTCCTGCACGATCACTCGTCTCATGCGCTGAGACGCTAGTTGACTTTGAGCCTCGCTTCGTGTGGGACTACTGTTGCCCGGAGATTGGCGATCGACGGCGCCGTGATCGACTGGCTGCTGGCCGGTGACCCGGTCATCCGCTGGCAGGTGATGCGCGACCTGCTCGACGAGCCGGCCGACGTCTGGGAGAGCGAGCGGCGACGGACGGCCGAGACGGGTTGGGTCCCGGGGATGCTCGCTCACCGCCGGGGCGGTGAGTGGCCGAAGGGCCGCTGGACCGACGACGTCTGGGCGCTCCTGCTGCTCGTCGCGTGCGGGCTCCCAGAAGATCACCCGGAAGCACGCGCCGACGCCGACCGGGTGCTGAGCTGGATACCGCCGGGGAAGGAGGTGGACGGAGCGTTCCTGCTGAAGCGGATGGATCTCTGCCACCTCGGCTTCTGGGTGGGGCTCGGCGCGTACTTCCTGCCGGGAGATGCGCGTCCGCCGGCGCTCGCTCGAACGGTGCTGAGCGCCCAGCTCGATGACGGTGGCTGGAATTGCCACGTTCGGCGCCGGCCCACCATCAGCCACAGCTCCTTCCACACGACCTTCAACGTGCTCGAGGGCCTCCGCATTGCCGTTGCGCGCGGGGTGGTACCGGAGGAGGCGGTCGCCGGCGCCGAGGCTCGCGCCCTCGAGTTCATGCTCGCCCACCGCCTCTACCGCTCCGACCGAACCGGCGAGATCATCTCGGAACGGTTCACCCACCTCACCTACCCGTGGCACTGGCACTACACGGTCTTGCGCGGTCTGGACTACATGCGCGTCACCGCGGCGCTCCACGACGAGCGCGCAGCAGACGCAATCGCGTTGCTCCGCGAGAAGCGCAAGGCCAACGGGCGCTGGCCGCTGCAGAAGCGGATCCCCGGCACGCTGCTCGTCGAGATGGAGAAACCCGGCCAGGAGAGCAGGTGGAACACGTTGCGGGCGCTGCGCATCCTCCGCACGCTGGAGCAGCCGGCGGCCGCTTGAGCAGTCCCGCTACGACCGGGCAGCCCATCCGCTCGAGGGTAGGCTGACGCCCCGGTGAAGTCGGACACTGAAACCACTCGCTGAGCGTGGGCGGCAGAGCACGCACACGCGAACGCTTTCTGCGCCGCGGGGCGCTGGTCGCGGGGGCGCTCGGGCTGATCGCCCTCATCCTCTTGCTCACGGGCCACTGGATCCTCGGGGTGATCTTCGCGGTCGCGGCGGCCGCAGCGACCTGGGTGTTCCTGCAGTTGCGAACTGTCCGCTAACACGCCTCTTTCGCAGCCGGCAGGCGAGCGCCGGAGCCCCTGGCACGCCGCTCGCTCAGGAAC